>NZ_KB905472.1:0-55716 GCF_000382445.1 Phocaeicola massiliensis B84634 = Timone 84634 = DSM 17679 = JCM 13223
AGTTCTGCAAAGACTTTGGTAATTTCATTTATAGGTATGCAATCTCAGGAATTACCTATAAAGCAGACTATGAATGTTATCCTAAAGCCTGATACAGAAACACTTGAAGAAGTAGTCGTTTTGGGTTATGGTAGCGGCAAAAAAATTGGTAGTATTGTCGGTTCTGTTGCAAAAGTAAATTCGGAAAAATTATCAGCAAAACCTGTAGCTAATGCTATGGATGCTTTACAAGGACAGGTTTCAGGTTTACAAGTTTATACTAGTTCTGGTGAACCGGGCTCTAGCTCAAGTTCATATATTAGAGGTGTAGGCTCTCTAACTGCAGATAATGAACCTTTATATGTTTTGGATGGAACTCCGGTTAGTTCAAGTGTAATGGTAATGATGAATCCTAATGATTTTGAAAGTGTTACTGTATTGAAAGATGCTTCGGCAACTTCTATTTACGGTTCACGTGCTGCTAATGGTGTAATCTATATTACTACAAAAAGAGGAAAAATTGGTGAAAAAGCTGTGATTACAGCATCCGGTAACTATGGTACGGCTAGATTGGCACGAAGAGTAAGTAATCCAATGAATTCAACAGAATTACTTAACTACCAGTTGTCACATGGTATCATTAAACAAGAAACTTATGATAAGTATATCAATTCGGGTATCGATACCAATTGGGAAGATTACTTTTTTAAAGATGACGCACCGACTTATCAAGCCAACTTATCTATCCAAGGTGGTAGTAATAAAACAATGTATTATGTATCCGGTTCATATTATTTTCAAGATGGTATAACTCCTCGTTCAGAATATAATAGATATACATTCCGTTCTAATTTGGAATCAAGACCAACAGATTGGTTGCGTTTTGGAGCTAATTTCGGTGCAACTTACGATGAACAACAAACTTCATTATTTACATATCAGGGATCAAATAATTTGAATGGTGGTATCTTTGGTACTATTTTGAATCCTACTTATTATAATCCTTATGGAGAAGATGGTTCTAAACTGGATGTTATTCCCGGCTTGAACAGATATAGCCCATATTATTTGTCAGACAAGCAACCTTCATCTTCAAACACAGCTCAATTGGACGGTACTGCTTTCATACAGTTGAATCCTATTGAAGGATTGACTATTCGTTCTCAGTTTGGTATAGAAGCTTATGATTTCAGACAAACTTCTAAACGTTTGGCTTCACATCCTAATGCTACTCAGGGAGGATATACCTATGAAGCCTTTAGAAGAAATGCTAAATTGACAATTACCAATACTGCCGAATATAACTTCAAGATTAAAGATATACATGATTTTACAATCTTGATAGGTCAAGAAGGTATTAAAAACGATTATCAACGTTTCGGTTCAGAAACAACCGGGCAAAGTGATGATCGTCTAAGTATGTTGGAAGCCGGTACAGCAGCTACTTTATTAGGAGCTGACGAAAATGATCTCTATACTTATCAATTCTTGTCATTCTTCGGACGTATCAACTATGCTTTAAATGACAAGTATTTTGCAGATTTCTCCATCCGTAATGATGCTTCTTCTCGTTTTGGTAAGGACAACAGAAATGCTATCTTTATGTCAGGAGGTTTGATGTGGAATATGAAAAAAGAGAGTTTCTTAGAGGACGTAAACTTTTTGTCTGATTTAAAACTTAAAGCCAGTATCGGTACTACCGGTAACTCTTCTATCGGCAACTATGATCACTTGGCATTAGTGGGTACTAATTTATATAATGCACAAGGAGGTTGGAAAATTAATACTCCCGGTAATGGAGATTTGGGATGGGAAAAACAAACTTTGGCTAATATCGGAATAGAAGCCAGCTTCTGGAACAAATATCGTATCGAACTGACTTATTATAATAAGAAGACCTCTAATATGTTAATGGATGTACCTGTTCCTTATACTTCAGGTTTCAGTTCTATTACTCAAAACGTGGGTTCAATGACCAACTCCGGTGTTGAAATAGCTGTTTCGCTCGATTTGCTCAAAACAAAAGATTGGTTTGTTGGATTTAATATGAACTATGCATATAATAAGAATAAGATTACTGAATTATTCTATGGTTATGATGAATGGGCGATGCCCAATTATTTGGTGTCATACAATGTCGGTGAACCTGTACAATATTATATGGCTGAGTGGGCCGGAGTAGACCCTGCTGACGGTCAGCAAATGTGGTATATACCGGGAACGGATGGTGAGACAACCAAAGAGTATGATGAAGAACGACTTCAGCAGGCTACCGGTAAAAAACGTTATGCACCCCATAATGGTGGTTTTGGATTAAATGTCTCTTGGAAGGGCTTGAGCCTGAATGCTGATTTTGCATGGGTATTAGGAAAATATATGGTAAACAATGACTATTATTTTGCAGCCAATCCTTATAATTTTGCCGGATATAACCAATCAAAAGATGTGTTGAATGAATGGAAGGAACCCGGTGATATTACTGATATTCCTGCTTATGGAAATGTTATGCAATTTGATACTCACTTATTGGAAAATGCTTCATTCTTGCGTCTGAAGAATATTTCATTGTCGTACACTTTGCCTAAAAATTGGTTACTGCCAACCAAAGTAATACAGGGAGTAAGAATTATGGCTACAGCACGTAACTTGTTTACTATTACAAATTATAAAGGTGCGGATCCTGAATTGGATACTAATTTGACTTATGGTGCTTATCCTAATACAAAGCAATTTACAATTGGTGCTGAATTAACATTCTAAATATTTAAATTATGATACGTAAAATATTCAAAACTATAATATTGTCGTCATCTCTTGTCCTGACTGTGACATCGTGTGACTTAGACCAATATCCTAATGATAGTATCTCTACAGAGACATCTTGGGAGACTGTAGACGACGCGGTTAAATTCCGTAACGGTATTTATTCCTACTTCAAATCTATCAATGGAGGAATTTATACCTATACTGCAGACCAGCAGTCAGATTTATTTAATGCAACAATCTCCTATTCTAACCGTGGTGGAGATATGCATCGTTGGGACTTTACAGCTGCTCAATATGATGTTGAAGATATTTGGCAATATAATTATTATACAATTAATAATTGTAATAATATTATAGCTAATATAGATAAAATTGCAGCTGAAAAAGAAGAGGATAAAGCAACTCTTAATATGATTAAAGGTGAGGCTTATTTAATGCGTGCTATTTGTTATAATACATTAGTAACCCGTTTTGCAAGTGATTATGAACCGGCAACAGCTGCGTCAGCTAAAGGTCTACCGCTGGTTCTTGAAATGGATCCTCAGGGCAAGCCGTCACGTTCTTCATTGGAAGATACTTATAAGCAAATTAAACAGGATATTAAAGAGGCACGCGCTAACCTAACTACTAAAGGTGAAGCTAATTCCGTTTATTTTACAGTAGATGTGATTGATGCGATTGAAGCGCGTGTTGATTTGTATATGCACAATTACGCTGAAGCCATTACATTGGCAAAAGGATTGATTGATAAATACCCTTTGGTTGCAGATGCAAACATGTTTAGCAATATGTGGTTAAATGATGAAAGCTCTGAAATTATTTTTAAGTCATTCCAATCTGTAGATGAACGTGCTAACTCTATGTCATTATACCTTTCTTATAGTACTACAACTGAAAGTTTTAACCCGGATTTTATTCCTTCAAAATGGGTATTAGATCTTTATGAGGATGGTGATATCAGAAAAGAAGTATATTATCGTAAGGATAAAATTACCTGCCTTGAAACAACAGTTGATGATGTTTATATGTTAAACAAGTATCCGGGCAATCCCAAACTGAAGAAATCGGAGTATGAATATTATCAAATGCCAAAAGTATTCCGTGTAGCCGAAGCATATCTAATCGCTGCTGAAGCTTCCTATCAGGCTAATGATGAGGTAAATGCCCTGAAATACTTAAACGATTTGAGAACTCAACGTGGTGCAAGCGTAGTAACTGCGACAGGTGATGCTCTGTTTAAGGAAATAAAGAATGAATGGATTCGTGAATTTGTTGGCGAAGGTCAGCGAATGAATGATTTGAAAAGATGGCATGATGGTCTTCAACGTCATGATCCACAAAACCAAGCTATTTTGATGATTGGAGCCGACTATACTGAACTCACCAAAGAGGCTTCTGACAAACGCTTCTTGTGGGAAATTCCTAATAATGATATGAATGCCAATTCTAATATAGAAGGTAATTGGTAATATATAGAAAATAGATTACTCACTAACTTAAAAAAGAGACTGTCTCAAAAATATTTTGAGATGGTCTCTTTTATTTTTTTTGTAAATAAATCGACATCAAATAATTGCATACAGAAAGTGTATCGGAATCACATATGATGGTAGAATCCAGGTAGAAAACAGTTCATAATATCGCTATTTGAAGGTATTGTAAAGGAGAAGTAAAATCTTATCTAAAAAAATAAAGTGTTATATATCAGTATACTATATATAATTTTAGTTCTGCAAAAACTTTGGTAATTTCATTTATAGGTATGCAATCTCAGGAAGTAGCAATAAAACCTAATTTGAATATTACATTAAAACCTGATACTGAGACTCTTGAAGAGGTAATTGTTACAGCCTATGGTACAGCAAAAAAATCTGCTTTTACAGGTTCTGCCTCTGTGATAAAAGCAGATGAGATTGGAAAAGTACAGACCTCGAATGCTACTGAAGCGTTGACTGGTAAAGTTTCAGGTGTACAGATAAGAACAAGTTCAGGTCAACCGGGTAAAAACTCTCCCTCAATCTTAATTCGTGGTATATCTTCTATTACTGCCGGTAACTCGCCTTTGATTATTTTAGATGGAACTCCTTATGAAGGTGATTTAAATAACATTAATTCACAGGATATTGAATCCATGACTGTACTAAAAGATGCTGCTTCTAATGCTTTGTATGGTGCACGTGGTGCCAATGGTGTTATTATGATTACTACTAAAAAAGGAACTTCGGGAAAAGCTACTGTTACTTTGGATGCAAAATGGGGGGTGAATACACGTGCAACTCAAGATTATAAAACCATTGATAATCCGGCTCAATATTATGAGCTGTATTATAAGGGATTAAAGGATTATTTTATAAATGAGAAGTCATATTCTCCTTCTCAAGCCCATTTATTGGCAAATCAAAATTTATGTGCTTCAAATAGTTATGGTTTGGGGTATAATGTATATACAATTCCTACAGGTCAGTATATGATCGGAGAAAATGGGAAATTAAATCCTAATGCTACTTTAGGCAATATGGTTAACTATAATGGGCAAGACTATTTACTTATTCCGGATAATTGGTTGGATGAAGCTTATAAAACTAGTCTTCGTCAAGAATATAATTTCAGTGTGGCGGCAGGAACAGATAAAGGTTCTTTTTATACTTCATTCAGTTACTTAAAGAATGAAGGAATTTCTCCAAATTCAGATTATAGCCGTTTAACCGGACGTGTAAAAGCCGATTATCAGGCAACAAAATGGTTAAAAATAGGGGTTAATTCATCATATACTCACTATGACTCAAATTCTTTGGGAGAAGATGGTAGTTCTGCTTCTTCCGGTAATGTATTTGCTGCTGCTACTAGAATAGCACCTATTTATCCATTGTATATCCGTGATGGAAAAGGTAATATTATGTATGATAAAAATGGACTTAAAATGTATGACTATGGTGATAAAACAAATGCAGGTCTGGAACGTCCCGCATTTACTAAGTCAAATGCGTTGTCTGATGCCATTTTAAATACAAGAGAAGGTAACGGTAATTCTTTTAGTGGAAGTGTATTTGCAGAAATTCGTTTTTTGAAAGATTTTAAATTTACTAGTACTAATGATGTTTATGTGGATGAAGGGCGTTCTACCACAGTAACCAATCCGTATTATGGTTCATATGCTTCATCTAACGGTATTGTAAGTAAGACTCATGCTCGTATTTTTGCATATAATTTCCAGCAACTGCTTAATTACACGAAGGAAATAGGCAAACACAATATTAATGTAATGTTAGGTCATGAATATAATAGATATGAATATTATAATTTGAATGCTAGCAAATCTAATATGTTTGACCCTAATAATCATGAGTTAGCCGGAGCTGTTACTGATGGTTCACAGGATTCTTATACTACCTTATTGAACAGAGAGGGGTATTTTGGACGAGTTATGTATGATTATGGTGGAAAATATTTCTTCTCAGCTTCTTATCGTCGCGACGCCTCTTCACGCTTCCATCCTGATAATCGTTGGGGTAATTTCTGGTCGGCCGGTGCTTCTTGGTTGATATCTAAAGAAGATTGGTTTGATTATTCATGGATCAATATGCTGAAACTTAAGGCTTCGTATGGTTCTCAGGGTAATGATAACATTGGTAATTACCGTTATGCAAATGTATATACCATCAGAAATTCTAGTGGAAACCCGGCAGCTGTACCGGAAACAATGGGTAACAAAGATATTACTTGGGAAACTAATGGTAACTTTAATGCCGGTATAGAATTCGAGGTATTTGATAGCCGTTTGACGGGTAGCGTAGAGTTCTTCTATCGTAAAACAAGTGATATGTTATTCTCATTTCCATTGCCTCCTACATTTGGTTATACTTCTTATTATGCAAATATTGGTGATATGCGCAATAGAGGCGTGGAATTAGAGTTGAATGGAACTGTTGTCAAAACAAACGATATTACATGGGATATTCGTTTAAATATGACTAACTATAAGAATAAGGTAACATATTTACCGGAAGAACGCAAAACTATGACAATGCCTGACGGAACAAGAGGTTATTCTAGTGGAAACTACTTCTATGGTGAGGATATACCATTATATACTTTTTATTTGAAAAAGTATGCCGGTGTTAATGAGAATGGCGAAGCTTTGTATTATATACAAAAGAAGAATGAGGATGGTACTTATGGAGAGCGTGAAACCACAACAAAATATTCAGATGCCACTACTTATCTGTGTGGAACTGCATTACCTGATGTATACGGTGGTTTTGGTACTACGTTTACTTATAAAGGGTTCGACCTTTCTGTAGATTTTACATATCAATTGGGAGGTCAATGCTATGATGGAGACTATCAAAGTGCTATGAATTCTCCTACTTCTCAGGGAAAAGGAAATGTAATGCATGCAGATTTATTGAATGCTTGGAGTCCTGAAAATCCTAATTCTAACATACCTCGTTTCCAGTTTGCAGATTCATATTCAGCAGCTTCTTCAGACCGATTCCTGACTAGTGCTTCTTATTTGACTTTGCAGAATTTAAACTTGGGCTATACGTTGCCTTCTAATTTATGTCGTCCAATGGGATTGGAAAAGCTGCGTATTTATTTGGCATGTGACAATGTATGGACTTGGTCGAAACGTCAGGGATTAGACCCGCGTCAAAGCATCAGTGGTTCAGGAACGGCATCCTATTATGCTCCTATCCGTACTATTTCGGGAGGTATCACAGTTACATTTTAAATGACAAAAGACTTATACATTATGAAAAAAATATCAAAAATCATATTGGGTATATGTTGCTCCTCTTCATTACTGCTTAGTAGTTGTATTGAGGAAACGTTCCCTACTAACTCTGCAACAGACGAACAATTAACTTCTTCTTCAAAAGCAACAGAAGCTTTGTTATGGGCAATGCCAGCCTTTGTCAATGATTACAAAACCTGGAATGCAGGAGATTATGACTGGGGATATGGCTCTATTATGCATGTCCGTGATGTTATGACAGAAGAAATGGTTATTAATGAAAGTAATTATGACCACTATTCAGCATGGGAGCATAATCAGTATATAGGTCCGAATTACTTGACAACACAATGGATTTGGAACTACTTCTGGAAATTTGTTCAAACAAGTAATAAATTAATTGCAGGTGTTGATCCTAATACAACAGATGAAACTTTGTTAGGATATTTGGGAGCTGCATATGGATATCGAGCTTTTATTTACCTTGATATGGCACGTATGTTTGAATTTTTGGAGAATGACAAGATTTCATCTGTTAATTCGAATGGTAATGATGTATTGCATTTGACGGTACCTATTGTTACAGAATCTATTACTGAGGAAGAAGCGCGAAATAACCCTCGTGTCTCTCGTGAGAAGATGCTCGAATTCATTGAAGGAGATTTGGATAAAGCAGAAGAATATATTAAGTATTTCAGTCGTCCTAAGAAAACGTTACCCGATTTGGCATGTATTTATGGTTTGAAAGCACGTCTGTATATGTGGGTCGAAGATTATGCAAAAGCAAAAGAATATGCACGTAAAGCTATCGATACCGGTAATTATGTACCGACAAATAAAGCCGATTGGACTAATACTACTTCTGGTTTTAATGATATTTCTGCTACATCTTGGATGTGGGGGGCAAGTGTACAAAAAGAAGATGATGTTGTTAAATCCGGTATTATAAACTGGACTTCATGGATGTCGGGTGAAGCTGCTTATGGATACGCAGGTGCTGGTCCTGTACCGATGGCAGATGTTCGCTTCTACAACAAGATTTCAGACAAGGACTTCCGTAAACTTTCATGGAAAGCTCCTAAAGGTAGTGCTTTGGAAAGTCAGAACGAATATTGCAATCCTAGTAGTGCGGTAGATATGGCAGAATATGCTTCTTTAAAATTCCGTCCGGGTTCAGGAAATGTTTCTGACTATAATGTAGGGTCTGCAACTTCTTTCCCATTAATGCGTATAGAAGAAATGTATTTTATCGAAGCGGAAGCAGCAGCTCACTTAAATGCTTCAGATGGTGTCTCTTTAATCAATAGTTTTATGAAGGGCTATCGTTATCCATCTTATGAATGCAAAGTAACTAATCAGGATGATGTTGTAGAAGAAATCGTTTTTCAAAAACGAGTGGAACTTTGGGGAGAAGGACAAAGTTTCTTTGATATTAAACGACTGAATTTACCTGTTACTCGAGCTTATGAAGGAAGTATGCATCATGCAATAGGGCGTTTTAATACTACAACCCGCCCGGCTTGGATGAATATTTGTATCGTTCAAACAGAGGAAAATAATAACAAAGCACTTCTTGGTTATGAAAATCCCGATCCTAGTGATTGTTATAAAGCTGAATAAAATTTGAGCTAACGTATAAAAAGAAATATTATGAAATCTATTAATACATTATTATCTGCATTATTCTTTCTGAGTGCAATTGTTGGTATTACATCTTGTACTGAGGAAGCTGATTATACTCCGGCGCAAAAGCCGGAGAATGCGCAGGTTTATTTCGCTACTGATGAGGCATCGACTGTTTCATTGGAAACAGGTCAGCAATCTTTTATGGTGAGTATTTATCGTATATCCCCCAAGGGGGCATTAACAGTAAATATCACTAGTCAGGATGAAAGTGGTATTTTCACCATACCGTCTTCTGTAACTTTTGCTGAAGGGACAACTAAAGCTGAAATACCTGTAAGTTTTGATTTTGACAAGTTAGAACCTGAAAAGAAGTATCCTATTTCGTTTGCTATTGACGGAAACTCTGAACTTTCGGAGTATGGTAATTCTGAGTTGGTTTTAAATGTTCAGTACGCCCCCTGGGGAGCATGGGAAAAATTTGGTACTGGCGTTTATACATATTCATTGTATTGGGGAGGTAAAGATAGTTATGATATTTATCGCAAGCAATCATTACTTGATGCTAACCAATTTCAGTTTAAAATTTCTCCATGGGGAGCAAATAAAGATACAGAACTTATTATTGACTATAATAAGTCTACCAACCAAGCTAAAGTGTATAGAGAAACTCAGGTGGCTACTCATAGTACATATGGTGCAGTTTATGTTTCTGATATCGTTTATTATATCGATAATATTGAGGGAAAAACGGGAAGTTACGAAAAATATCCATGTACTTTTAATCCTGAAACAGGACTGTTTTCTTTAAATTTGATTTATTATGTTGGAGCTGGTTATTTTGGTCAAGGAGTTGAAACATTCCAATTGGATGGTTTCAAACAATATGATTACAGTATAACAATGACTAATAAAGGAAATTATATTGACCTTGATAAACAGGACAATGCGGTTATTGGTTTCGTTGCAGGTACGGATGTGGATTTTTATAAATATGTATTGGTTGCCGGAGCATTGTCTGATAATGAAATAGATAAAGTTGCTAATGGTATTATTGATGGAAGTATTGAGTCTGCAGAAGTTAAAGGGAATAATAGCATAGCATTTCCATTATCTGAAGCTGGGAAATACACTGTTGTAGCTGTTACTTATAATGAAAATGAAGAAGTGCAACTCCATAATGCGTTAATATTTGATTTTGAACCGGCAGGTAAACCGAATCCTTGGGTTTCATTAGGCAATTGTGGCTATACAGACGATTTTGTATTTACTTCTTATTTTGAGACTGAAAGTGCTGATGACGTAGCTTCTTATCCTGTAGAAATATATGAGAATAAGGAGCAACCCGGAATGTTCCGCTTGCAGAATCCTTACGGACCGGAAAGTTTCTATGGAGAAGTTGAAGGAGCAGTATTTGCTGATGGGAATCATAATATTGTAATTAATGCAACAGATCCTGAAGGAGTGTATATAGAGCTTCAGTCAACAGGATTAGATTTAGGAGATGCAGAGATTGGTATATATTCCATGGCTGGTTATTATTTGGATGAAGGAAAGACATTGGAAGAGGTTAAGGTTGCAGGAGTATGTGGTACTTATAAAAATAATATTATAACTTTTCCGAAAGAGGCTTTAGCAATTGTTTTAGGTGAAAAGATGTATAAAGCCAATATCTATGGCGCTTGGAAAATAGACATGAATGCATTGCAAAAAACAAACAGGTCGGTTTCTACATTTAATTGGAACTCTTTGCAGAAGTCTGTTTTTGCAGGGAATTCATTAATGTCTGTTCCTGATTATCGAATTATGCATGTAAGAGGACAAAAGGTCGATACTCAAAGAGTGGTTAAAGTACGTAATTTTAAATACTAAAACTCAATAAAATGATAGTGCATCCTATAAAAGGGTGCACTATTGTTATATGGCTCTACATAATAACCAAAAACTCAATCTTATGAAACACTTCGTTCATATCTTTCTTCTATTATCAATGTGTTTCTGTTTTCAAGTACAAGCACAGGGGCTCAAGACTTTTAAGTTAAAAAACGGCATGTCTGTTTTTATTTGGGAAGATTCGGGCAAATCAGATGTGTTTGGAGAAGTTGTTGTTCGCACCGGTGCAGTCAATGACCCGGAACAATATACCGGTCTGGCTCATTATCTGGAACATGTCATGTTCAAAGGTACACAGAAGATCGGTGCACTCGACTGGGAAAAGGAAGCTCCCATTTATGAACAAATCATAGCTAAATATGATGAAATGGCCGGGGAGAATGATCCTGTCAGAAAAGAAGTTATCGGAAAGGAAATTAATAACCTTACTATTGAAGCAGGTAAGATCAGCCTTTCTAATGAGTTTTCCGAACTCATTGAAGGAATGGGCGGAACAGGGCTTAATGCCGGAACAAGTTTAGATTATACAGTGTTCTATAATACCTTTCCTCCTTATCAGATAAACAAATGGCTGGAAATCTCTTCCGAACGGTTTGTAAATCCTGTTTTTCGTACATTTCAGCATGAGTTGGAAACTGTTTATGAAGAGTATAATCGCAACAAAGATAATCCTAACAGCCAAACCGGTGAGTTTATGATGCAACAGGCATTTGCCGGACATCCTTACTCACGGTCAATACTTGGTTTGGGGGAGCATTTGAAGAATCCCCGCCTGAGTCAGCTTATCAAATTCTACAATGATTGGTACACCCCGGAGAATATGGCTCTTATTTTGGTGGGGAATGTTGATACCAAGAAAATAATGGGACGCATTGCCGCTGCTTTCGGTAAGTTACATTCCAAAGCTACTCCCGAGCGTAAAGTCTATCCTGATTTGGACATCAAGGGGCGTGTGCAATACAACACCAAGTTTTCTCGGTATCCCTCTGTCATGCTGGTCTATAAGGGGGTGAAGAACGGTCATCAGGATGAAACTGCGTTGGAAATCTGTATGCAACTGCTCAGTAATGGCAGTCAGACCGGTCTGCTGAACAAACTGACGATTGATGGTGAACTTTTGGGAGGGGATGCCTCGCCCGTGACATTTCGTGAACAGGGAAGAAATATTATTACCGGTGTTCCTTCTTATGATAATAATCAAAGGCGTTTTGAATCCAACAAAAGTGTTGAAAAGAAGCTGCTGAAGGCTATTCGGCAGATAGCCCAAGGCGATTTTGAACCATGGGTTGTGGAGACCGTCAAATCCGGTATGTGTCGGGATTTTGACTTGCGTATGGAATCCAATAACTTTAAGGCCCACCTTTTGGAGGATGCCTTTGTCAATGAGCGGGATATCAATCAGGTATTGAATTATAAAGATGTCGTCATGGGAATATCTGTTGATGATATCAAACGGGTTGCGAGAGAGTATCTGACAGGCAATTACCTTGCTATTTACAATGAGAAGGGTAAGCCGGACAAGAGCCAGAAGATTAAGAAGCCTGACTATATGCCCATTGAGCCACCTGTCGGACAGTCTTCTCTGTATGCCCGTCAGTTCAAGAATATGGCTATTAATAAGGTAGAGGAAAAGTTTGTTGATTGGAGTAGGGTGCAGGAACGTAAGCTTAATGACTATTCTCATGTGTATTATACCCGAAATGAGGAGAATGAGGTGTTTACTTTATTATTGAAATACGGTGTCGGTTCGGAGATTTTCCCTCGGCTTGAGTATGCCGCTTCGCTGATGAACAATGCCGGTATTATGGGAAGCTTTGAGCCCCAAGAACTGAAAGAAGAGTTGAGCAAATTGAATGCGACGTGTGTCGTGGATGCCGATGACAGTTATCTGTATGTGACATTACGCGGTTATGAGAATGCACTTCAACAGGCCTGCCAGTTGCTTACCCGCCAGTTACTGATGCCTAAACTGGACGAAAGACAGTTGAAGAGTCTGGAAGGGAATGTGATAAGCGGTCGTATTACCCGCAAGGAAAATGTCAATTTGCTGGCAGATGCCTTGCGTCAGTATATTATGTATGGTGATAAGTCTGATTATAAATCGGAGCTGACCGACAAGGAACTGACGGAGCTGAACCTCTCGGAATTGACCGGTGATATCAATCGTGCTACGGCCTATGCGTCGGAAATCCACTACTCGGGTACCTTGCCTTTTGAAACCGTCTATCAGGTGCTGAGTACTTCACTGCCTTTGGTGGCGGGCGAGAAGCAGAGTTCCTCTCCTGTTATGAAGGATATGATAAGCCCGATGGAAAATACGGTTTATTTCCTTCCTAACAGTGATGCCCGACAAAGCCAGATTTATTTCTATATTCCTATGGGAGATTATAATCGGGAAGAGAATGTAAGGCGTGAGGCTTTTAATCAGTATATCAGTGGCGGTTTCAGCGGATTGATAATGAATGAGATTCGTGAAAAGAATTCTATGGCGTATACCGCTTATGGTTTTGCCTCTTCGCGCGGGCTTCCGGGAGCGCAGACTTATTTCTCCGGTTATATCGGTACCCAAAATGACAAGGCTGTTGACGCTATTGATTTATATATGAAGTTATTGACGGATATGCCTGAACGACCGGGACGTATTGATAATATAAAGAGCTACTTGCGCCAATCAGCTTTGACCGATCACCCTGATTCTCGTAACTTGAGTCTCCGGATAGCGGAATGGAAACGCAGGGGCTATACTGACGATCCGGATAAGGAGGAACTACCTTTGATTGATTCCTTGACATTCCCGGATATTGTGGATTATTATCAAAAGAATATCAAGGGCAAGCCGATTATAATCGGAGTTTTGGGAAATCCTAAGGATATAAGTATTGATGCGTTGAAGAAATTTGGAAAAGTAATAAGACTGAACGAGAAAAAACTCTTTAATGAAAAAGATACCATGTTTTAGTTCTTTTATAGAATTGAACAGGAGGATTCATATCTCAGAAGAATCATAAAAAAGAGGATGAACGTTCAACGTTCATCCTCTTTTTTTGTTATATTTGTCGCGAACTTATTTATAATCATAGATAAATGAAAGAATTTGTAATATCTGAAGCACAAGTCGAAACGGCTATTCTGGTAGGTCTTGTTACGCAGACTCAGGATGAACGGAAGACAATGGAGTATCTGGACGAATTGGAGTTCTTGGCAGAAACGGCAGGAGCAACGGTTGTGAAGAGGTATACTCAAAAGTTACCGTCTGCCAACTCTGTGACTTATGTTGGTAAAGGGAAACTGGAAGAGATTAAGGAATATATTCATCGGGAGGAAGAGGAAGAACGAGAAATCGGAATGGTGATTTTTGATGATGAGCTTTCTGCAAAGCAGATACGGAATATTGAGGCTGAACTGAAGGTGAAGATATTGGATCGTACTTCACTGATTCTTGATATTTTTGCCATGCGTGCGCAAACAGCAAATGCCAAAACTCAAGTAGAACTGGCTCAATACAAATATATGTTGCCCCGTCTGCAACGCTTGTGGACACACTTGGAGCGTCAGGGCGGTGGATCAGGTGCCGGTGGTGGAAAAGGGTCTGTAGGTTTGCGTGGACCGGGTGAAACACAATTGGAAATGGACCGCCGTATCATCTTGAACCGTATGTCTTTATTGAAGGAGCGTTTGGCAGAGATTGATAAGCAAAAAATGACTCAGCGGAAAAACCGCGGCCGAATGATACGTGTGGCGTTGGTAGGATATACTAACGTAGGAAAATCGACATTGATGAATCTGCTTTCAAAAAGTGAAGTCTTTGCAGAAAACAAGTTGTTTGCTACGTTGGATACGACCGTGCGCAAGGTCATAATTGATAATTTACCTTTTCTTTTGACGGATACGGTAGGGTTTATCCGTAAGTTGCCGACAGATTTGGTCGATTCTTTTAAATCGACATTGGATGAGGTGCGTGAAGCGGATTTGTTGATTCACGTGGTAGATATTTCGCATCCTGATTTTGAAGAACAAATAGCGGTAGTAGACAAAACCATTGCGGATTTAGGTGCCGGTGGTAAACCCACTATGATTGTGTTCAACAAAATAGATGCATACACTTATATCGAGAAACCGGAAGACGATTTGACTCCTAAAACCAAGGAAAACATTACTTTGGATGAGTTGATGAATACGTGGATGGCTAAATTGAATGATAATTGTATTTTCATCTCGGCAAAAGAGAAAACTAATTTGGAAGAACTGAAGGAGGTCATATATAATAAGGTAAGGGAACTCCATGTGCAGAAGTACCCTTATAATGATTTCCTTTATCAGACTTATGACGAAACGGATGTCTCTTTGTAGCCGAAGAGGTGAAAATTTCTGAAAGTGAATGCAGTAGAAGGATAATAGAATGAAAATAAAAGAAATACCTATATTATTGCTGACCGGTTATTTAGGCAGTGGAAAAACTACGCTGGTCAATCATATTCTTTCCAATAAGCGTGGTGTCAAGTTCGCAGTTATTGTCAATGATATTGGTGAAGTGAACATTGATGCCGACTTGATTCAGAAAGGTGGAATTGTAGACAAGAAAGACGATAGTTTGGTGGCACTTCAGAATGGTTGTATCTGTTGTACTCTGAAGATGGATTTGGTGGAGCAGATAGATGATATCATGAAATTGGGGCGTTTTGACTATATTGTTATTGAGGCAAGCGGCGTTTGTGAACCCGCTCCTATTGCACAGACCATTTGTTCTATTTCAGGCATGAATACTGTGTACGGTTCATGCCGGTTAGATTGTATTGTAACTGTAGTAGATGCTTTACGTTTGCAAAGTGAATTTTCTTGCGGTAATGATTTAACTCGTAAAGGTATTGATGAAGAAGATATTGAAAATCTGATTATCCAACAGATTGAATTCTGTAATATTATCCTGTTGAATAAAGCTTCGGAAGTAAAGCGTGATGAATTGGAGCGTATCAAGCAAATTATCCGTACTTTGCAACCGGCTGCCGAAATCGTAGAATGTGACTATGCCGAGGTGGACTTGAATAAGATTATTAATACGGGGTTGTTTGATTTTGAACGGACTGCCACTTCTGCCGGCTGGATACGTGGTATAGAAGGAGTACTAACAGAAGAGCAGAAACGGGAGGCGGAAGAGCGCGGACATCACCATCACCACGAAGAACATGAAGGGGATACTCATCACGCAGAGCACGATGAGCATTGTCACCATCATCATGAAGGTGGTGAAGTGGAGGAATATGGCATCAGTACTTTTGTTTACTATCGTCGTCCTGCGTTCGATATTCATAAGTTCGACCATTTTGTTGCTACCAAATGGGGCCGTAATATTATCCGTGCTAAGGGGGTATGTTACTTTAGCAATAACCCGGACATGTCTTTCCTTTTTGAACAGGCCGGTGTGCAGAAGAAACTGAAAGAAGCAGGTTTGTGGTATGCCACAGCGCCGGAAGAAGAATTGATGGAAGTGATGCGCCGGGAACCGGGCTTGCTGCGTGATTGGGACGATAAATATGGTGACCGTATGCAGAAGATTGTTTTTATCGGTCAGCATTTGGATAAGGAACAGTTGGTACGTGACTTAGATGCGTGTTTGGAATAATATTTCTTTTAGGCACAGAACTCAAGGATAAACACGGATTATTTTTTATTCCGTAAGCTCCATGTTTTCTGTGCCTAAAAGAAATAGTGTATACTCTATTTCTTCTTCACTATCGGAAGTAGAAGTCTGGTTGCTGCATTTTGTTGGTGAAATATCTTAATGTCTTGTTTCATCACAAAATCTTCCACTCCGCAATGATAAGTGTCTATGAACTTCTGTGGGTTGCGGTCAATGATGGGGAACCATGAACTTTGAATTTGTATCATCAGCCTGTGTCCGGGTAAGAAAGAGTGGGCTACATCGTATAAAGTATAGTTGACCGGTGTTATTTCTTCCGGTTTGAAAGGTTTGGGGCTGTCAAACCCTTCCCGAAAACGTCCTCGGAACAATTCGCCGCGAACCATTTGTTGGAATCCACTCATGGGATAATTACTTTTCAGTTGTTTGCGTATTTCTTGTGGATATTCGAATCTTTCGGGATAAACATCAATCACTTTCACCATGAAGTCTGCATCGGTGCTGCTTATGGCTGTCATGAGTTCCACTTCGATTGGACCTGCCAAGGTTAGTGTGTCTTTCAAAGGTTCGGTCATGAAGGTAATGACATCCGGGCGTGAAGTGGCAAAACGTTGGTCATCAATCATGTATTCCAATGTGCGGTAAGTAGTCGGATTGGCTGTATAAGGAACCGGCCGTGACATATCCGATACATATTCTGTATATGATTTCTCTTCTTTCGGTGCCTGAGTGGATACTGAACCGTCGGCATGGATATAATAAGGAGTTGGAACCATTTCTTTTGCAGGCCATTCTTCATAAGTCTTCCATTCATTCTCGCCGGAATAGAATATGTTTACCCGATTTTTGGGCTTTTCTCCTTCTCCTTCCAAAAAATAGCGAAAGAAGGGATACTGAATCTCATCCATATAATAAGCCGAAGTACTTTTGCCAAAATAAACATTTCCGATACTTTGGAAGCTGTGGCGTGTCCAAGCGCCATGCCACCAAGGACCGAAAGTCAGATAAAGGTCGGTTTCGGGAGACTGCTCTTTGATTGCTTTGTATAAGTTCCATGCACCATAGCAATCCTCTGAATCATACAGTCCGCCCACTACCAGTATAGCAGGTTTCAGATTGTAGCAAGATGTACGTGCATCACGCTCTTTCCAGAATTCGTCAAAGTTGGGATGATTCTTGATATTGTTCCACATGGTTTCAGTTGTATCTCTCACCAGATTATCTATGTCTTTAAATGTGCCGATAGACAGGAAGTCGGTATATACATCGTTTTTCACAATCTGATGCATTACGCCTTTTCCCATGTTGCGGCCTTCCAGACGGGGGAGAAAATTGGTGGTTTGCAGGAGGGTAAACGCACCATTGTGATGGCGGTCGTCTCCCCTGAACCAGTCTGTGACCGGAGCTTGCGGTGAAACGGCCTTCAATGCCGGATGATTACATGAGGCGGTCATGGTGGCATAAAAGCCTTCATAGCTGATGCCCCAGGTTCCTACACGTTCATTGCTGTGAGTGTGATGAATCAGCCATTCGATGGTATCATAAGTATCGGTGGCTTCATCTATATTTTTCTTATCTTTTTTCCCTTTTCTGTTTTTGTTTAACGGGCGTAATTGTACAAAGTCTCCTTCACTTTTGTGGCGGCCGCGAACATCTTGAAAAACAATGATATAGTTCTTGTCAACATACTTTTTCAGCGCGGTTTTCAGATAATTATCAAACCTTTCTCCGTAAGGGCTGCACGAATAAGGGGTACGCATCATCAGGGTAGGGTGTTTCCGACTGTTGTCTTTCGGTTCGTAAATAGCAGTGTAGAGTTGCACTCCGTCACGCATCGGAATCATAACCTCCCGCTTGGTATAGATTTCCATGAGTCGGAGCTCCAAACTGTCCGGTTGGTTGGTGGCTCTGTCGCGGGTCCATCCTTTCAGACCGAAAAAGCATAAAAATAGAGAAGTGATAAGAAGTAATTTGCCTGTTCTTTCCATATACAATATTAGGTTATTAAATAATGAGTCGGCAAAGGTAAGGACATTCTCTGAAAGTTTTTACGCTAATTAAGGAAAAATTTCGATAATAGTTACTACCTTTGTGTCACTAATAACTAATTAACTAAAATAAGTATCATTATGGCAACACCTCCGTTCCACTATCAGCCCATGTTCGATTTGGGACCTGACAAAACTGAGTATTATTTGCTGACTAAGGATTATGTGTCAGTAAGTGAGTTTGAAGGAAAACCTATCTTGAAGATTGAAAAAGAAGGTTTGACTGCAATGGCAAATGCCGCATTCCGTGACGTTTCGTTTTTGCTGCGCCGTTCGCACAACGAACAGGTTGCTAAGATTCTGAACGATCCCGAAGCCAGTGACAATGATAAATATGTAGCATTGACTTTCTTGCGTAATGCGGAAGTTTCTGCTAAAGGTAAATTACCGCTTTGCCAAGATACCGGTACGGCTATCATCCACGGTGAAAAAGGTCAGCAGGTATGGACCGGTTATTGTGATGAAGAAGCACTTTCCGAAGGTGTTTATAAAACTTATACAGAAGAGAATCTGCGTTATTCCCAGAATGCTCCTTTGAATATGTATGATGAGGTGAATACTAAATGTAATTTGCCGGCACAGATCGACCTGGAGGCTACCGAAGGTATGGAATACCACTTCCTTTGTGTAACCAAAGGCGGTGGCTCTGCCAATAAGACTTATTTATATCAGGAAACAAAAGCTGTGCTGAATCCGGCTACTTTGGTACCATTCTTGGTAGAAAAGATGAAGACTTTGGGTACAGCTGCTTGTCCTCCTTATCATATCGCATTCGTAATTGGCGGTACATCTGCTGAAAAGAATTTGCTGACAGTGAAGTTGGCATCCACTCATTATTATGATGAGTTGCCCACTACGGGTAACGAATACGGACGTGCGTTCCGTGATGTGGAACTTGAAAAGCAAGTATTGGAAGAAGCTTACAAGATTGGTTTGGGAGCTCAGTTTGGCGGTAAATATATGGCACACGATGTTCGTATCATCCGTTTGCCCCGTCACGGTGCTTCTTGTCCGATCGGGCTCGGTGTATCTTGCTCTGCCGATCGTAACATCAAATGTAAGATTAATAAGGACGGTATCTGGATTGAAAAGATGGATGACAAACCGGGTGAATTGATTCCGGAAGCGCTTCGCGAAGCTGGCGAAGGTGATGCTGTGAAGATTGACCTGAACCAGCCGATGGCAGACATCTTGAAAGAACTGACCAAGTATCCGGTAGCTACCCGCCTTTCATTGAACGGAACAATTATTGTTGGTCGCGACATCGCTCATGCCAAGTTGAAAGAACGTTTGGACCGCGGTGAAGATTTGCCTCAGTATATCAAGGATCATCCTATCTATTATGCAGGTCCGGCAAAAACACCGGAAGGTATGGCATGTGGTTCTATGGGTCCCACTACTGCAGGACGTATGGACCCGTATGTGGATTTGTTCCAAGAGCATGGAGGCAGCATGATTATGTTGGCAAAAGGTAATCGGAGCCAGCAAGTAACTGATGCTTGTAAGAAACATGGTGGTTTCTATTTGGGTTCTATCGGCGGACCGGCTGCTATCCTTGCACAAAACAATATCAAGAGCATTGAATGTGTGGAATATCCTGAATTGGGTATGGAGGCTATCTGGAAGATTGAAGTGGAAGACTTCCCTGCATTCATCTTGGTAGATGATAAGGGTAACGATTTCTTCAAGCAGTTGAAACCGCGTTGCTTGGGTAATTGTAAATAAGCAATATCCTTTTTTTATAAATAATAATAGGCATCCGCTTTTTAACGACGGATGCCTATTTCTTTTGAAACTCTTTTATGATATTCTATCTCTCTTGGTCTTTATTTCTTTTGGGAGGTCTGTTTCCAGATGCGTATCATATAGAAAGCACAGTGAGTAAAAGCGAAGACAAATGAGATAATGAGTAAGGTCTTATCTTCGTCCCAACCCACGGTCTGCTGATGCCATAATCCAGTGATAACAGATAAGACAGATAAGGCAATACCTGTCATGTTGAGTATGGTAAGTCCGCGTCGGCGCGGTATGTGTTGCTCCAGTTTGCTGTGTTTTACTCCATAGCAGGCATATACGTCCAGACCGATTAGCATCCACAATACCAATCGAATCCAAGTATCCGCCGGAAGGAAAAGCATCATGCACAGGCAAGTCAGGATTCCGAGAATCGGTACGACCGGCACAAAAGGTGTTTTGAAGGCGCGGTGCACTTCAGGCATGCTTTTACGGACAATCAGCACGGCTGCACAAACCAGAGTGAAAGCGAATAGTGTTCCGATGCTGGTCATTTCACCTGCTACGCGTGCCGGAACAAATGCTGCCAATAATCCTACGACGACCATGAACAATAGATTGCTGCGTGCCGGTGTGCGGAACTTCTCATTGATATGTGAGAAGAAAGGGGGTAATAATCCGTCACGGCTCATGCTGAGGAAAACACGGCTTTGTCCCAACAAGGTTACCATAATGACGGAACAATAACCAAAAAGGATGGCAAGTACGATGGCGCGATTCAGCCACGGATAATCGGGGTGAATGATGCCGGCGGCATCGGCATGTCCCATGTGGTCGATGGCTACGGCTACGGGTGCGATACCTTGTTGACCTGCAAAATCGGTGTAGTGGGCAACTCCTGTCATTACATGAGCAAAGACCATATAAAGTATGGTACAGATGAACAATGACATGAGTATCCCTATGGGCATATCCCGTTTGGGGTTCTTGGTTTCTTGGGCTGCCGTGCTCACGGCATCAAAGCCCAAAAAGGCAAAAAACACGATGGCTGCTCCGCGCAATACGCCCGACCAACCGAATTCTCCCAATGTCCCTGTGTTGGCAGGAATGTAAGGAGTATAGTTTTCTGTATTGATGTATTTCCAGCCTAGTACTACGAAGGTGAGGATAACCGCTACTTTCAGAAATACGATAAAGCCGTTGAAAATGGAACTGCCTTCTGTGCCTCTAATCAGGAAGATGCTCATCAGTACTACGATAAGGAAAGCCGGAATGTTAACCACTCCTCCGTCCCACGGGCAGGCTGTAAGTGCATGCGGAAGGTTGATTCCTACTCCTTCGAGAAAGACGACGAGGTATCTGCTCCAGCTGATGCTGACTGTGGTGGCTGCCACTGTATATTCCAGAACCAAGTCCCAGCCGATTATCCACGCTATCAGCTCTCCCATGGTGGCGTATGAATAGGTATATGCACTACCTGCCACGGGTATCATCGAGGCAAACTCGGCATAGCATAGTCCGGCAAAACAGCATCCGATGGCTGCAATGGCAAACGAAAGTGGGTATATCCTGCGGCTACTGTTCCTGTGATGGAGAATAATCCTGCTCCGATAATTACGCCTACTCCCAATGCTACCAGACTCCATGCGCCCAACACTCTTTTAAGTGTCTTTGCGCCCGATTCGTTTGCTTCAGCCTGAAGCATGGAAAAAGGTTTCTTAATAAATAATCCCATATCTTTTTATAACCTAATTAGTGATAATTGGGTGCAAAGGTACGGATTACCGTCATGAAATACAAACCTGTAGTAAAGTCTATAACGATTATTCGAGATATTTCGTTATTTTGCCGCTTATCTGAAGCAGAGATATTTCGCATATTTTGGTATCATATTCTGCCGAAAGGATACGTTCTTCTGCATCGAGCAGACTTTTTTGTGCTTCACGCATTTCAATACCTGATAAGTCACCGAGCAGGTAACGTTCTTTGGCTATTTCGTGGTTTTCGCGGGCGGCTACCAGGTTTTGACGCTCCAGATTCAACAGACGCAGGTTGTTGCGGTAGGCTTGCCACAGGTTACTCAGGTCGGCTTTCAGTCCCAGTTCTAGCTGTTCACGTTCCAATTGGGAGTTACGAATGGCGAGACTTGCATTGCGCTTTTCCCGACGGCGGTTGCCGTCCCACAGGTTGATGCCTATCGTGATACCTCCGTTCAGTCCCCAGTTGCTTCTTCGGCTGGTGGCGTTGGTTTCATATTTATTTAATGTGTAGCCATATCCGGCTTTCAATTTCACGTAGGGATAGTTGCGCGACAATACTTTTCGGTAGTCCAATTGAGCGATAGTCGTATTTTGGTCTGCCCGGAGTAGTCCGGCATTAGTCGACAGGGTGGCAGACCACAGTTCGTCATAATTCAGTGCATCATTGACTATAATGATAGAATCATTGAGGCGCAAAGGGCGGTTGACTTCTTGCACGGCCATCAGCTCATTCAGATTGATGCGAGAAGTTACTACCAGTTCTTGTTGTTTCATGTATTGTGCACTGTCAGCATTAAAGTCTACTTTTGCCTGTTGGTAGTCCAGTCGGGAGAAGTTACCTATATGATAGCGTTCTTCCACAATGCGCAGACGCTCTTTGGACAGTGATACGGCATACAGGAAATTTTTCAAGCGTATCTCTTGTTGGACGTAGTTATAATATTCGGCGGTCAGTCCGGCTATGAAATCTTCTAATGTGATGCGGGTATTTGTTTCACCCAACCGTTCCAGCTCCTTTAATTGTTTATAGGTTGTGCTGATATTAAATCCGTCAAAGAGCGTCCAGTTTACGTCCAGTCCGGCTTGCAGGGTTTGGTCGTAGATGTTGCGTTCGCCGGTAGTGGTTCCGGTGCTGCGGTTTTTGCTGTCTGTGTTGTCCAATGAACCGCTGTATCCTGCCGACAGATCGAGTGTAGGCAGATAACCGGCATTGGCAAGTGTGGCATTGTTGTGGCTCACTTGCTCTTCATTGCGGGTGATGCGGATGGAATAGTTATTGGCAAGTCCTTCTTCCAGGCATTTCTTTAGTGTATAAGGATATTGTGCATATATCTCGGTTATTCCTGCCAGGCAGATACACATTACTATAATAATTCGTTTCATACGGTTTCTGTTTTGACTTTTCGGTTAGTAGAAATATAGGTATAAATAGCCGGTACGATGTACATGGTGAGTAAAGTAGAAACAAGCATACCACCTACAACGGCCGTACCCATGGCAATACGCTGGTTAGCTCCCTCACCGGTTGCAAAGGCCAGAGGAATCAACCCCAATATGGTTGAGACACTGGTCATCAGGATGGGGCGGAGACGCTGCAAGGCCGCATTTCGGATGGCTGCCATTTTGTCTTCACCCGATTCTTGTTTCAGATTGGCAAATTCTACAATCAGGATACCGTTTTTTGCCACCAGACCAATCAGCATGATGATACCAATCTGACTGAAGATGTTCATTGTAATGCCACCGGCAAACATAAAGATGAGTGCTCCCGCAATGGCCAATGGCACTGTCAGCATAATGATGAATGGGTCTTTGAAACTCTCGAACTGTGCCGCCAAAATGAGGTAAATAAGTACTAGTGCCAGTATAAAGGCAAACATCAGGCTGGACGAACTTTCGCGATAATCTTTAGAGTCACCCGAAAGTGCGGTACGGAAAGTATCATCTAAGGTTTCGGAGGCAATTTTATCCATCTCTTCCAATCCTTGTCCGATTGTTTTTCCGTCGGCAAGTCCGGCAGAAACAGTAGCCGAGATAAAGCGGTTGTAGTGGTAAAGTTTGGGGGGTGCCACAGACTCTACGAATTCCACCAAGTTATCCAACTGAATCATTTCTCCTTTATCATTTCGGATATAGATGGATTTGATATTGGAAGGTTTGTTTCGTTGCTGACGGTTGATCTGTCCTAAGATTTCATATTGTTTTCCATTCATATAGAAGTACCCCATGCGCTGTCCGCTGAGGCCGTATTGCAGTGTCTCTGCGATGTCGCGTACGCTGGCACCCATTGTGCCCGCTTTGTCACGGTTAATGTTGACTCGCATTTCGGGGCTGCTGAATTTCAAATCGACGTCAGCCATTTGGAATGTCGGGTTATCGTATACCTTGCTTAAGAACTCAGGCAACACTTTTTCCAATTTCTCAATACTGACGGACTGCAATACATATTGTACAGGCATGCTTCCCCTGCGTCCGCCGAAAGAAGATTGTTGCTGGACAAAGGCACGAGCCTTTGTTTTGTTGCGGATAGCCTTTGAGATACGTTCGGCTACTTCCATTTGGGTGTAGTTACGGTCTTTTATATCTTTCAGTGTGATACGGATATTACCACTACCGCTCGACACACGTGCCGTAACCGATTCGGCATCAGGCACAAGGGAGTCGACCAAATGATTGATATCTTCGGTATAATCGCGGATATATTCATAACTGGCTCCTTCGGCAGCACGGGTATTGATGCTGATTTGCGAACGGTCTTCCATCGGTGCCATTTCTGCCGGGATATAGCTCCATAATATGCCGATGGCAACTACCATTAACAGCGTGATAGGGATAGCCGATATACGTTTCTTTAAGAAAGCATCCAATGAACGGGCATAGATGCGGTTCATTCCCTCAAAGAACGGTTCTGTTTTGCGGTAGAACCAACTCTGCTTTTCACGTTTAACCAGTAGTTTGGTGGCAAGCATCGGGGTAAATGTCAATGCCGCAAATGAGGAGATGATGACAGAACCGGCTACAACAAAGCTGAACTCGCGGAACAGTCGTCCACTGGTTCCTTCCATAAATACGATGGGGAGGAAAACAGCAACCAGCGTGATGGTAGTTGATATTACAGCAAAGAATATTTCTTTGGCTCCTTCGATTCCTGCTTCAAACGGTTTCATTCCCCGTTCTATTCGGATATAGATATTCTCGGTCATTACAATAGCGTCATCCACCACCAATCCGACAGAGAGCACGACGGCCAGCATGGTGAGGACGTTGATGGAGAATCCGGCAATATACATGACGAAGAAAGCTCCGATAAGCGATACCGGTATCACGATACAGGGAATCAGCGTTACACGCCAGTCGCGTAAGAACAGGAAGATAATAATGATAACCAGTATAAAAGCCTCATATACAGTTGTCTTTACCTCGTCAATGGAAGCGCGTATGAATTTGGTATTGTCAAAGCCATAGCTGTATTTCACATCTTCTGGAAGGTCTTTTTGCATCTGCTGCATGCGCTGATATACGGCATCAGCTATCTCGATGTGATTAGCACCCGGTTGGGGAATCACAACGACACCTACCATCGGAACTCCGTTCATTTTCATGTAGCTTTTGATATCGGCAGGACCAAGTTCGGCGTAACCTATATCACTGAAACGGATGACATTGCCGTTTACCTCCTTTAATATAATATTATTGAATTCTTTAGCTGTATGCATCTGTCCCATGGTGCGCAATGTCAGTTCAACGGTATTTCCTTCGATACTGCCGGATGGTAATTCGATGTTCTCTTTGGTAACTGCATTTTTTACGTCTACCGGAGTAATGCCGTATCCTGCCATCTTAGTCGGGTCAAGCCATAAGCGCATGGAGTAACGTTTCTCACCCCAGATGGAAACGCTACTTACATCTGATATGGTCTGCAATTGTTCTTTTACCGTTAAGTCGGCTATTTCACTAAGCTCCAGCAGTGAACGGCTGTCGCTTTGGATAGCTACCATCAGGATGGGGACGGCATCGGCATCGGCTTTCGATACAGTGGGAGGGTCACAGTCGCGCGGCAAATAGCGTTGTGCACGGGAAACTTTGTCGCGCACATCGTTGGCTGCCGTTTCAAGATCGACGGACAATTCAAACTCTACCGTGATGCGGCATTGGCCTTGCTGACTGACGCTGGATAGGGAACGTATACCGGGAATACCATTGATATTCTGTTCCAGGGGTTCGGTGATTTGGTTCTCGATAACATCTGCATTCGCACCGGAATAGCTGCAAGTAACTGAGATGATAGGATTATCCACAGACGGGTATTCACGAACTCCCAATGTGTTGTAGCCAATCAGTCCGAAAAGTAATATGATAATCGTAAGTACGGTAGCAAGCACCGGTCTACGAATACTAAGTTCGGATATATTCATTGAAGCATTTTTTTTGTGGTTAGTTAAGAGCCTGGATTTCAACCGGCATACCTTTTCGTAATTGCAGTGTACCCGAAGTCAGGATAGTGTCACCGATAGCCAAACCCTGAACAATCTGGATTTCGGATTCGGTGCGGATGCCGACAACTACATCGGTCGGTTCTGCCACTCCGTTGCGATACACAAAGACTTTGTTCTTCCCCATTTCGGGTACAATTGCTTCTGACGGGATAGCTATTGCATCTGCTATTTCTTTTTGTTTCAACTGAATATCAGCATAGCGTCCCGGCAATAACTCTCCGTTCCGGTTAGGATATATGGCGCGAATGTTCAGTGAGTGAGTTTCCATATCCAGACTGGATTCTGTGGCATATACTTGTGCAGGATAAGCGTTGAGCCGTCCTTCTACTCTGAAGTCCAGATTCATTCCTTTTTTTATTTCGCGTGCGTAACGTTCGGGCACGGCAAATTCAACTTTCAGCGGGCTTACTTTAGTCAGTTTGGCGACTACGGTAGTGGGAGAGGCATAAGCTCCGACACTAACCTGTCTCAGTCCGATAATTCCATCGAAAGGAGCGCGTAGTTCTGTCATGTCAATACTAGCCTTTATATTTTCAATATCGGCATTCAGAGTAGCCAGTTCTGTTTTTACCTGTTCATATGCCTCTTTACTGACAGCATCGCGTTGCAACAAGGCGTTTTGGCGGAAAACACGGTCTTCTGCCAGTGGTATTTGAGCTTCCAATCGTTTTAGTTGGGCTTGCAATTGCCGGTCGTTTACTTTGGCTAATAGCTCTCCGCGCTTGACGGAACTGCCTTCTGTGAAGAAAATATCGGTAATCTTTCCGGAGGTTTCAAAAGAGAGGTTCACTTCTTCGTCAGGCACTAAGCGTCCTGTTACCAATATTTCATCAGTCAGCAAGTGAGGTGTAATGACTTGGGCATTCACCTTCAGTGTCTTTGATTTATTCTCTCTGGGCAGTGCATCGGCTGCCGTTAACTCTTCATTTTCGTGTGGGGTGAATTGATAGATGCCTAAACCGGACAGTCCGATTCCGATTGTTAATATAATGCCCCATTTAATTCGTTTATTCATGTGCTTTTCTGATATCTGATTTCCGATGAATGCAATCATCGTTGTAAAGTTAGAAAAGAAGCGCGGTGTTAAGTTTAAACGCCGCGCTTCTTTTTAATATTTTTTTTCGTTTGCCAGTTTCCACATGGCAAGGAAAGAAGCTTTTGTGATATCTACTGTTTTATTCCAGTTAATTTTTGCCGCTTCGTCACCCGGTAGATGATAGTCGGGATGACCATTGGTGTGATACCATATAATAGGTATCCCTTCTTTGGCGAAACTTCCATTGTCACTTCCACCTACAGGATTGTCCCATGCACGATAATCGGGTTCCAGTTGCAGGCGGTAGTCTTCAATGTCTTTTTTCAGCCAGTCACCGAACGCGGGATGGGCAGCGGTGTAAAAGTAGACTACCCCTTTGGGCTGCTCTTCATTATTATTGCGTCCTATCATGTCATAGTTCAGATAACCTTTTATTTTCTTCAACTCGGGATAGGTCATTGTGAAGTAGCGTGAGCCTAACAACCCTTTTTCTTCACCGTCCCAGAAAGCAAAAATAACAGTGCGTTCCGGTTGCTCTCCTGTTGCCAGAAAAGCACGTGCTACTTGTAGCACAGCTGCTACTCCGGAGGCATTATCGTCTGCTCCGTTATAGATTTGGTCACCCTCCAAAGTAGGGTCATAACCGAGATGGTCGTAATGTGCGCCGATCACTACAATCTCATTTGGATTCTTCCCTTCTATCTTGGCCAGGATATTGCGCAGGTCCAGCTTCTGATGGACTGTCTTTTTCAGGGCGGCGATAGAGTCGGGGTGAACTTGCCAGCGCTTATTCTTAATTTGGCGTTCTGCATGACACACCTCAAAAGGCTGAACATAATCGTCAAATAAAGGTTGCAGGCCCATTTGTTTCAGGCATGAAATGATATAGTTACCGGCGATGCGGCCGCCTTTCCATCCGGCTTCACGACCTTCCAACTCATCGCAGGCAAGGAATTCGATATGCGCTTCGGCGGTTGCACGGTTGATGGTTTCTACTCCTTTCTGTTCCGGTGCTGTTTTCTTGGGAGAAGCAGCATTCAGGTTTGCGGCACCAATTGTGAGAAGTGCGGCTAAGATAAGATGTCTTTTCATAAAGTCATGATTGTTAATAGGCTGCGCGATATTTACCTTCTTCTTTATCTTCCAGCATATTAAGATAAGAAATATAGCGCGACTCGCTGATTAAATGTTTCTCTACTGCTTCACGAACCGCACAGCCCGGTTCATGACGATGGGTACAGTTACCGTATTTGCAGTTGGCAGAATATTCGAATATTTCTTTAAAGTAATGTCCTACCTCTTCTTCTTCCATATCGAAGGTTCCAAAACCTTTGATACCCGGAGTATCAATAATATATCCGTCTTTTCCTATAGGAAACATTTCAGAAAAAGTGGTGGTGTGCATCCCTTTATTATGGTAATCGGATATCTCTCCTGTCTTTAGATTCTTTTCCGGAAGAATGGCATTGATTAAAGTCGATTTACCTACTCCCGAATTACCGGAAAGAAGTGTGACTTTGCCTTCCAAGTCCTTTTTAATCTCATCTATACCGATATGGTTCAGCGCGGAAACTTTAAAACAGGGATAACCGATGTGTGTGTACAGGTTGATTACAGCATCCAGATAACGCAGATTATCTTCGTCATACTTGTCTATCTTGTTGAACACTAATTTGACAGGAATACGATATGCTTCTGCGGTAGCCAGAAAGCGGTCAATGAAAATAGTCGAAGTCTCAGGATAATTAATAGTGATAATCAACATACACTGGTCAAGGTTAGCGGCCAGTATATGTGATTGTTTGGAAAGATTAGAGGCACGTCGGATAATGTAATTCTTACGGTCTTCTATTTCGCTGATAAAAGCAGTACCTTCATTATTCATAATGATTTTTACGTAGTCTCCCACAGCAATGGGGTTGGTACTACGAATCCCTTTCAGTCGGAAGTTTCCTTTGATTTTACAGTCAATGAGCTGTCCGTCTTCCGTCTTTACCTGATACCAGCTGCCTGTATTTTTAATTACTAATCCGCGCACTTTGTTCTTTTATACGGTCATAATTTCTTTATCTTTCTCGGCAAGCAGTTCTTCAATCTTCGCAATGTACTTGTCGTGTACCTTCTGAAGTTTGGCTTCTGCATTTTTTTGTTCGTCTTCGGGCATACCTTCTTTTACGGCTTTCTTCAAAGCGTCAATAGCATCGCGGCGTGCATTGCGGATACTTACTTTGGCTGTTTCGCCTTCTCCTTTGCATTGTTTGGCCAATTGTTTACGGCGTTCTTCGGTCAGAGGGGGAATGCCTAAACGGATGATTTCGCCATTATTTTCGGGAGTGATACCGAGTTCGGAATCCATAATTGCTTTTTCGATGATGCGGAACATACTCTTGTCCCATGGCTTGATGGCGATGCTGCGTGCATCGGGAGTAGTTACTGCGGCTACGTTGCTGATGGGCACCATGCTCCCGTAAGAATCAACACGAATACCATCAAGCAGTCTGGTGCTGGCTTTTCCGGCACGGATATGGGCTAAGGCTTCTTCCAGATACATAACGGCCATATCCATTTTCTCTTGTGCATCGTTAATGCAAGTCTTTGCGTCTGTCATACTGTTTTTTTATTTTAAGTTATATATTATCAATACGTTGTTTTTTAGTGAAACAAAAGTAATTTATTTTTTGATTATCTGCAATATATGACAGAGGATTTATTTATAAAGTTTCCCAAACTCTGTTTTCTTTCCCCCTGATGAATAAAAAGATTGTATGTATTTTGGGACTCCGATACAGTGCGTTTCAACTATTTTGGAGTATATTTGCTGACATAATTATGGATAGAGTATGATTTCATTGTATTTGGCCCGGCATGGGCAGACGGAAGAAAACATAGCGCGTATATTTCAAGGACATTTGCCCGGACGGTTGACTGTAGAAGGGATTTCCCAAGCGGAGGTTTTACGGGATTCTTTGAAAAGGATTCCATTGGATGCTGTCGTTTCCAGTGACTTGAAACGCTGTATGGATACAGCCGAAATAGTGATGGAGGGTAGGGAACTGCCATGGGAAACAACAAGCTTGCTTCGTGAGATAGATTGGGGGAGCTGGACGGGGCTTCGTATCAAGGAGGTAGATCTTCATCACATTCCGGCAGATGTGGAAACGGAGGAGATGCTCTATCAGCGTGCCGGCTGTTTCCTTGATTATATAAAGGCGAATTATGAAGGAAAGACACTTTTGGCTGTTGGCCATGGGTTAATAAACCGTGCTGTTCAGGCACGGATTCAGGGAGTAACTTTACAGCATTTACGTAGTGTGCCCAAGATGGATAATGCCGAGTTGAGACTGTTTATGCTGTAATTGTTTAATTGATAAGTGTGCTATTGGCCTTTTATACTTCTTCAACAAATCTTTCTGAACGGAGGTGTTACCGTTCTGTGCTTATAAAGAACGAGAGTGTATCAAAATGAAACACTTCATTGCTTTTGACACACTCTCTAAATGTAATATTAATTATGTACTAAAGTACCGATACTTTCTCCTGTCATTACTTTCTTCAGGTTGCCGAGTGTATCCATATCGAATACGATAATCGGCAGGTTATTTTCCTTGCACATGCAGGTTGCGGTGAGGTCCATCACCTTCAGACCGCGGCGCAAGACTTCGTCATAGGTAATATCGTCAAACTTGGTTGCCGTGGGGTCTTTTTCCGGGTCGGCAGTATAGATACCATCCACGCGGGTACCTTTCAGCATGACATCTGCCTCTATTTCGATACCGCGTAGTGAAGAGCCGGTATCAGTGGTAAAGAACGGATTTCCGGTACCGGCTGACATGATGACCACTTCACCGTTTTCCATTGCTTCAATGGCTTTCCATTTGCTGTAGAATTCGCCGATAGGTTCCATGCGTATGGCGGTGAGTATGCGTGCTTTTACTCCGGCTGCGCCCAAGGCGGAACTCAGTCCGAGACTATTGATAACGGTTGCGAGCATTCCCATTTGGTCGCCTTTCACACGGTCGAAACCTTTTGAAGCACCGCTCAGCCCGCGGAAGATGTTACCGCCACCGATAACGATGCCGATTTGCACACCCAGTTCATGAATCTCTTTGATTTGTTGTGCATACTCATTCAGACGTTTTTCGTCTATGCCATATTGTTTTTCACCCATCAAGCTCTCGCCACTCAGCTTTAATAGTATTCTTTTAAATCTTGCCATAGTGATTTATTATTTATTGTTTGGGCAAAGATAAAAAAATAATTTGATACTTGGCACTGTAATAAGAGCTGTGAATCAATTATCTTTGTGTCGGATTATAAATGTGATGACTATGCAAGATATAATAAACGGACGTTGCGGTTGGTGTGGAACGGATGAGCTGTATGTGAACTACCATGATAAGGAGTGGGGCAGACTGGTGACCGATGATGATACTTTGTTTGAATTTCTAGTGCTGGAAAGTGCTCAAGCAGGGTTGAGTTGGATAACTATCCTTAGAAAACGTGAAGGGTATCGAAAGGCCTTTTGTAATTTTGATGCCGGACGGGTGGCGCAAATGACCGATGAGGATGTGGAACGGCTGATGCGATTTGACGGTATTGTGAGAAATCGCTTGAAAATCAAATCGACCATTACCAATGCAAGGCTTTTTCTTGCCATACAGAAAGAGTTTGGCAGCTTTTACAATTATACACTGTCATTCTTTCCTGATAGAAAGCCGATTGTTCATACCTTTAACTCGTTAAGTGAGATTCCGGTATCTTCTCCCGAGTCCGATGCCATGAGCAGGGATATGAAAAAACGAGGCTTTAAGTTCTTTGGAACGACGATTTGTTATGCTCACTTGCAGGCTTCGGGTTTTATCAATGATCACTTGGCTGGCTGCTTTTGCCGAAAAGAATAGTAGCCTAAAATTTTTCTCCCCAACACACCTTGTAACACACCTCGAAGCAGTAAGTAGGTGATAAATGCCATCCACAGTGCATGGTTCTCCATTGTACCCTTGAATCCGTAATAAATAAGGAAGAAGCATCCCGATGCCACTATCATGGCGCGAAGCATGAGATGGGTGGCTGTTGCGCCGATGAATATGCCGTCGAGCAGGAATGCCGAAAACCCGGCTAAAGGTATGGCAAGTACCCAATAAAAATAACTTCCGGCAGTAGTGATTACTATTTCATCGTCGGTCAATAATCTCAAGAAAGCTTGTCCGCCTGCTCCATATAATAAGGTGAAAGCAAGGGAAAGGCCGATTCCCCAACCAAACAGTCGGCGCACGGTCTGATGGAGTTCTCGCCTGTTGCCGGCACCGATGTATTTACCGGCCAATGCTTCTCCGGCATACGCAAACCCATCCATGATGTATGAAAAGAGAGTGAATAGTTGCATGAGCAGTGTATTGACAGCCAGAACGACTTCTCCTTGTGCAGCTCCTGCCGAAGTGAAGAATACGGTAACGGCCACCAGGCAGATGGTGCGGAAAAAGATATCGCGGTTCACCTTAAAGAAACGGTACATGGCTTGTCGGTCGAAAAAGGAATGCCATTCGATGCGCTTTCTTAAATTGCCATAATAGCGAATCCAAAGCAGGTATGCCATCACTAATCCTGCATACTGTGCGGTTAATGTGCCGATGGCTACTCCTTCTATTTTCATGTTGAAGCCATAGACCAGGCAAAGGCTTGCCACGATATTCACGATGTTTTGAGTGATGGCAATGTACATGGGGAAACGCGAATTCTGCATACCGATAAACCATCCGGCAAAACTGTATAATCCCAATACGGCAGGCGCACCCCAAATACAGATGCGGAAATAGAGGGCGGATAGTTGTGCCACTTCGTCTGTGGTATCGATTAATGTAAAAGCTACTTTCTCGATAGGGTATTGGAGAGCTAATAAGATTAGGGCGATGAATAAGCCTACTCCCACAGAGCGTAACAACAAGCGGGTTACTTCATTTAAATCATGTCTGCCGTATGCTTGTGAAGTCATGCCGCTGGTCCCCATACGTAGAAAACCGAATATCCAGTAAATGATATTAAACAGCATTCCGCCGACGGCTATCGCTCCTATGTAAGCAGCCGAACCAAGATGTCCCACAATGGTAACGTCTATCAGACCAAGCAGTGGAACTGTGATATTCGATACGATGGAAGGAATGGCAATCTGAAGAATCTTTTTATTTCCGTAGCTTAGTTGCATCTCTTAATATTGTTATATGATATATTGCACTTCTTTGAATGCGTATTTTCGGAGCATACCGTTTTCATCTCTCAACAGGAGGTGTCCGTCCGGTTCTATTGTTTCGAGGCTTGCTTTAAATTCTCCGTTTTCATCCCTGTAAGGATACATTCCTTTATGGCGGTATTGTGCGTTCAGATAATCGGAATGAATAGTCTCTTTGATATTCGGCTTTTGGGAAATTAATGGAATATAGTAGGAAAACAATCTTTTCAGGATACCTTCCAGTACTTCCTGCTTGTCTGTTTTTCGTCCCAGTATTTGTTTCAGTGAAACAGGGTTGGGGGCAGGGGAGACAAAATGCTCTTGGTTGATATTTACGCCGATACCTGCAATGCAACGGAGCAGATACGTTCCTTCTAATTCATTTTCTATCAGAATACCACATATTTTCTTGTCTTTCCAATAAATGTCGTTTGGCCATTTGATGCTGAAACCTTCTGCATAGGTGCTTAAAGTGTCATATACGGACAAGGCGATAAGCATGGAAAGTGTGAATTGCTCACGGGCTTTTAGGGCTGAGGGGTAGAGTACGGTACTGAAAGTGAGGTTCATGCCGGGGGCAGATTCCCACGAATTGCCACGTTGCCCCTTACCGGCTGTTTGTTTGTCAACCAGTAGTGTGGTAAATTCTTTGATATTTTCCCGATCGCACAGTTGCGCAAGTCGGTTATTGGTAGAGTCCGTTTCTTTTTCTTTAAGTATGGAGACTGTCGGGTTAGTCGGGCAATTCATTGTATTCTTGTTTTAGTTTACGGGTGAATTTCTTGATGACTTCTTCGTATGAATGATCTATTAAATGTAGAATCATTTTGTCGTCTATATCTCCTTTCAGTGATACTTGATTCCAATATTTTTTGTTGAAGTGATAAGCACCTTCTACCCCCGGATAATGGTCACGCAGTTCCAAAGCATAGTCCGGGTCACATTTCAGTGTAATTAAATCAGGGCATTCCAGTTTGATGCAGGCGGTCATTTTCCCCATTACTTTAAATACTAAAAAATCTTCTCCAAAAGGAAAACCTTCTGTTGTCCCTTTTTTGGCGAGGCAATAATCTCGAATTGTTTCTATATCCATATATAAATAAGTATAGTATTACCAAATAGGTGAATAGAAGGCATCGGCAATATGTTCGATTTGAAAGGGTGCTTCTTGTCCTACCACCGTTATAATGTCAAAGCGGACAGGCAGGTCGATAGCAAATTTGCGGAGATAAGCATCGGTTGAGGCTATAATATGTCGGATTTTTCTATCGTTAACTGCCTCTTCCGGATTGCCAAACCGTATGTCTTTGCGCGACTTAACTTCTACAACGATTAGCTCATTGTTGTATTTGGCTACGATGTCTAATTCTTTCTTGCCACATCGCCAATTACGATGAAGGATGGAGTAGCCTTTTTCTGTAAGGAAGTCGGCTGCTGCGGTTTCCCCTTCCTTGCCAAATTCGTTGTGTTCTGCCATTCTGTTACATTTTGCACAAAAATACTCATTTTTATGTTTTGTATTTACAGAAGTAAAGCTAATTTTGCAGAGAATATGGCAAATAACGTAAAAAAGAGAGTGAAAGTCCCCTCATCTACGCCCAAAAGAAAGCAACGTATGGTGTGCTTGATGAGTGAAGAGGAGCTGAAAATAGTGGATTGTTATCTTAAGAAGTATAAGATAACAAATAAAGCTCGTTGGCTTCGTGAAACGGTGTTGACTTTTATTCATCAAAAGATGGAGGAAGATTATCCCACATTATTCAATGAACATGATATGAGACGGTAAGGAGTTGTATGGCAGATGATACTTTTTATATGAAGCAAGCTTTAATGGAAGCGCAGAAAGCGTTTGCATCGGGGGAGGTGCCGGTAGGCGCTGTTGTTGTTTGTCGTGACCGTATCATCGGGCGCGGACACAACCTGACAGAGATGTTGAATGATGTGACAGCTCACGCCGAGATGCAGGCTATCACCGCTGCTGCCAATAATTTGGGAGGCAAATATCTGAATGAATGTACCCTGTATGTTACAGTAGAACCGTGTGTAATGTGTGCCGGAGCTATAGCATGGGCACAGACAGGTAAATTGGTTTTCGGGGCTGCCGATGATAAACGCGGTTATCAAAAGTATGCACCTGATGCCTTGCACCCCAAGACTGTAGTAATCAAAGGAGTGCTTGCAGATGAATGTGCTCAATTGATGAAGGACTTCTTTAAGAAAAGACGATGATAACCGGAGATAGGAGAAGAGTTATTGTTCCTCAAAATCAACATATTCTCCTTCGTCATCACCGAATATCTTCTTTTTATTGCCTTTTGACTTGTGATGTGTGTTTGAAGCTGAGTCGGTTTCAGCATAGCTGTCATTGGCATCTTGCTGTCTGTTGAAATTTTCGTGGTTGGTGTATGTATGGCTTTGATAATTGCTGCGTTTGTTGCCGCCACCAAACAATACACGCATAATATTGCCTAGAATAGAAAAGCCGATAAAGATAATCAGCAGGAAAAGAATAAGTAGAAAACTTAAAAATCCAAACATAGTAATTTCTTTTTTTTAGTATATCACGTACAACAAGTGTGCCACACGTATTGTTTACGCTCTTTTTTTAGTTAAAAGAGATAGAATGATATACCAGATAATAACGGCTGCAAAGCCGCTGATTTTGAAAATAAGCAGTAAAGGAATGCATACTATCAGGAATATATAGCTCACTTTGTTCTGACTCCATGTCAAATTCTTGAATTTTAAAGAGAACATCGGAATTTCGGCAATCAACAGTAAAGACATGATTAGCACTAAAATAAATAAGTATATCGCATTGAAAGAATCGGATATCAAAAAGGAGTGGCCACCCACTACCAAGGAACCCCAAAACAATGCATTGGCCGGCGTCGGCATACCTATGAACGAACTGCTTTGACGCGGGTCGATATTGAACTTGCCCAGTCTCAAGGCTGAGAAAACAGCTATGAGAAATGCAGTGTAAGGCATATATTCTGCTATGGGTAACAGGAAATCGGGATAATGTACTTCTTTAAATAAAGAGAAAACAATGGCGGCAGGTGCAAAACCGAATGTTATATCATCTGCCAGTGAATCCAATTCTTTTCCCAATGGTCCCGAAACTTTAAGCAGACGTGCCAACATCCCGTCGAAGAAATCAAATACTGCTCCTATTATAATAAAGGTAATCGCCAGTTCATAGTTTCCTTTAAATGCCATTACACTGGCAATACAGCCGGAAAATAAGTTGCAACAAGTAACAGTGTTGGGTATGTGGCGTGTAATACAATTTGCCATTAGGTCTTTTTATTTTAGTTTAGCAATGACGGTTTCGTTTCCGACGGTTGCTTGTCCCATTTTGACACATACTTCAGTGCCCAGTGGCAGGTAAACATCTACACGTGAACCGAATTTAATAAATCCCATGTGCTCGTCAATGTAGCAGTCTTCTCCTACTTCTGCGTAAGTGACAATACGGCGTGCGATGGCTCCGGCAATCTGGCGCGCCATAACGGTATGTCCTTCGGGAGTCTCGATAACCACCATGGAACGTTCATTTTCCGTGCTGGCTTTCGGAAGCCATGCTTTCATGAACTTACCATTGTGATGATCTACATGTTTTACTACTCCGTCCACCGGATACCAGTTGGCGTGAACATTCACAATACTCATAAAAATAGAAATCATTAAACGGCGGTCATGAAAATATTCATGTTCGTCCACTTCCTCGATTACTACTATCCTGCCATCGGCAGGTGCAACAACTACTTTTTCGGTATCGTGTTCGAACAGGCGGATAGGACAACGGAAAAAGTTCACCATCAGCAAATAGATGATGATACTTGCAGTTGCCAATAGATAGAACAGGATTTTGCAGTCAAATGCCCAAAATACCAATGCATTTATGCCTGCCAGTAATAGAGCACTTGCAATTAAAATCTCCGTTCCTTCTCTATGTAGTCTTATTTTCTTTAATTTCTTCAGTCGGTTCATGATATAAGAAAACCAATTATCGTGCAAAAATATACTTATTTTGAAAACCCTGCAAATAAAAGTTGTTAGAAATGCCTATTTCTGTCTCTTTTAAGATAAAAAAAGCGAATGTTGATAACTTCTTCTTTATCTTTTTGCAGGTTTTGTGAAAGCGGAGTATCTTTAACCGAATTTTTAGGAGAGAAGAAATTATGCAGGATTTTGTCCATTTACACGTCCATACCCAGTATTCTATTCTTGACGGACAAGCGTCTATTCCGCGTTTGGTCGATAAGGCGATTGCTGACGGTATGAAAGGAATAGCAGTCACCGACCATGGTGATATGTTCGGTATCAAGGAATTCTTTAACTATGTAAATAAGAAGAATGGAGGAACCAACGGCGAGATAAAAGATTTGAAGAAGAAGATAGCCGGGCTGGAAAAAGGTACGGTGGAATGTGAGAATCCCGAAGCTGAATTGGCAGTATGCAGGGAGCAACTGGAAGCGGCGAAGAAGAAATTATTCAAGCCTATTTTTGGTTGTGAAATGTATGTGGCACGCCGCCGTCTATTTAATAAGGAGGGGAAACCGGATCAAAGCGGTTATCACTTGGTGGTGCTTGCCAAGAATGAAAAAGGCTATCATAATCTTATCAAGTTGGTATCTAAGGCATGGACGGAAGGATTTTATATGCGTCCGCGTACCGACCGTGTGGAATTGGAGAAATATCACGAGGGACTGATTGTCTGTACGGCTTGTATTGCCGGTGAAGTGCCTAAGAATATCATTGCCGGAAAGTATGAAGAGGCTGAAGAGGCTATCCAATGGTATAAACGCGTTTTTGGCGATGACTTTTATCTGGAGTTGCAGCGTCATAAGGCCACCGTACCCCGTGCCAATCACGAAGCGTATAAACTGCAACAGATTGCTAATGAGAAACTGATAGAGTATTCCAAAAAATATAATGTGAAGCTGGTGTGCACCAATGACGTTCACTTTGTAGACGAGGAGAATGCCGAAGCACACGACCGTTTGATTTGCTTGAGTACGGGAAAAGATTTGGATGACCCCAACCGTATGCTTTACTCCAAGCAGGAATGGATGAAGACGCGTGCGGAAATGAATGAAATCTTTGCCGATGTACCCGAAGCATTGTCTAATACGGTAGATATTTGTGACCAGGTGGAGTTTTACAGTATCGACCATGCTCCGATTATGCCTACTTTTGCCATTCCGGAGGACTTTGGAACAGAGGAAGAGTATAGGAAAAAGTACACGGAAAAGGATTTGTTCGATGAATTTACGCAGGATGAAAACGGCAATGTGGTGATGAGCGAGGATGCTGCTAAGTCCAAAATAGAAAAACTGGGCGGCTATGATAAGCTTTACCGTATTAAGCTGGAAGCGGATTATCTGAAAAAACTCGCATTGGAAGGAGCTCACAAACGCTATGGAGAAGTGCTGAGTGAGGAGGTGCAGGAACGAATCAAGTTTGAGCTTCATATTATGAAAACCATGGGTTTTCCGGGTTACTTCTTGATTGTGCAGGACTTTATTCGTGCAGCCCGTGAGGAACTGGATGTATCAGTGGGACCGGGACGTGGTTCTGCTGCCGGCTCGGCAGTGGCCTATTGCTTGGGTATCACTAAGATTGACCCTATTGCTTATGATTTGCTGTTCGAGCGTTTTTTGAATCCCGACCGTATTTCTTTGCCTGATATCGATGTGGATTTTGATGATGACGGACGCGGACGTGTGTTGAACTGGGTAACGGAAAAGTATGGTCAGGAAAAAGTGGCCCATATCATTACTTATGGTACAATGGCAACAAAATTGGCCATCAAGGATGTTGCCCGTGTACAGAAGCTGCCGTTGTCGGAGTCCGACCGTTTGTGTAAGCTGGTTCCCGACAAAATACCAGATAAAAAAATGAATCTGCCCAATGCCATTGCATACGTTCCCGAGTTGCAGGCGGCAGAAGTGTCACCCGACCCCATTTTGCGCGATACGATTAAATATGCCAAGATGTTGGAAGGGAATGTCCGCAACACGGGAGTGCACGCGTGTGGCACTATTATATGTAGGGATGATATAACGGATTGGGTTCCGGTAAGTACGGCCGATGATAAAGAAACCGGAGAGAAAATGCTGGTTACCCAATATGAAGGTTCGGTGATTGAGGATACCGGTTTGATTAAAATGGACTTCCTTGGGTTGAAGACTTTGTCTATCATCAAGGAGGCGGTAGAAAATATCAAGCACAGTAAGGGAATTGTGTTGGATATTGATGAAGTCGATATTGAAGATCCGGTAACTTATGAATTATATAGTGATGGACGGACAATCGGTACTTTCCAATTCGAGTCTGCCGGTATGCAGAAATACTTGCGTGAACTCGAACCGAGTACTTTTGAAGACCTGATTGCCATGAATGCCCTTTATCGTCCGGGTCCTATGGACTATATTCCTGACTTTATCGACCGTAAACACGGGCGTAAGCCTATTGAGTATGATATTCCTATCATGGAGAAATACTTAAAGGACACCTATGGCATTACAGTGTATCAGGAACAGGTCATGCTGCTGTCACGTTTGCTGGCTGATTTTACTCGCGGTGAGTCTGATGCTTTGCGTAAAGCGATGGGTAAGAAACTGCGAGACAAGCTGGATCACATGAAGCCGAAGTTTATTTCGGGAGGTCAGAAGAATGGGCATGATCCGAAAGTGCTTGAAAAGATTTGGGCGGACTGGGAAAAGTTTGCATCATACGCATTCAATAAATCGCATGCCACCTGTTATTCGTGGGTAGCTTATCAGACTGCTTATCTGAAAGCCAACTATCCGGCAGAGTACATGGCGGCTACCATGAGCCGGAATATTTCGAACATTACTGAAATCACGAAGCTGATGGACGAAAGTAAAGCGACCGGAATCACGACCAAAGGTCCGGATGTGAATGAAAGTTATCTGAAGTTTTCAGTAAACCGCAAGGGGGATATTCGTTTTGGTTTAGGAGCCATCAAGGGCGTAGGAGAAAGTGCTGTTCACTCTATTTTGGAGGAACGGGAGAGAAATGGAGAATATAAAGATATCTTTGATTTCGTTCAGCGTGTAAACCTCTCGGCTTGTAACCGTAAGAATATTGAAAATCTGGCTTTGGCAGGTGCGTTTGACAGTTTTCCCGGCATCAAGCGTGAAGATTTCTTTGTGAAGAATGCCAAAGATGAAACCTTTACGGAAGTATTGGTACGCTATGGAAATAAATATCAAATGGATAAGGCTGCCGCATCCAACTCTTTGTTTGGCGGTGAGAACCAGATAGAAGTAGCGACTCCCGAAATAGTTCCGGCACCGACATGGGGAGATTTGGAACGTCTCAACAAGGAGCGTGATTTGGTAGGAATTTATCTTTCGGCCCATCCATTGGATGAGTATGCTGTTATCTTGGAGAATGTATGCAATACCCACATGATTGAATTGACCGATCTGACTCCGCTTCAAAACAAAGATGTGACAATGGGAGGGATTGTGACCGGAGTCCGCGAGGGTTACACCAAGACCGGTAAGCCGTATGGTATTGCGAAAATAGAAGATTATAGTGGTTCTGCCGAATTTGCTTTCTTCGGTAATGAATGGGTGGAAAAGAAAAACTTTTTCATGAACGGCATGTTCTTATTTTTAAGAGGAAAATGTCAGCCGAAGCAGTGGCGTCAGGAGGAATGGGAAATAAAGATAAACTCAATTGAACTTCTGCCTGAGGTGAAAGAAAAGATTATTGAAAAGTTGACGGTGACAGCACCTCTGTCTGCCATTGATGAAGAGATGATTGAAGAATTTACGGCTTTGGTGAAGGCAAATCCCGGTAATGCGGAACTTTATTTCCACGTACAGGATGAAGATGGTCAGATGTATGTCAATTTGATGTCTCGCGTGGTAAAGATTGCAGTTCAAAAAGATATAATGACATATTTAAAGAGCCAACCAATGCTCTCCTATAAAATAAATTAGTATATTTGCGCAATTAACAGTTTAAACTATAAGCATATTACAATTATGGCACTAGAAATTAAAGATAGCAATTTTGATGAATTGCTGAATGCAGGAAAACCGATGGTAGTTGACTTTTGGGCAACATGGTGTGGACCTTGTAAAAAGATTGCTCCGGATGTTGAAGCTTTGGCTGAACAGTACAAAGATCAGGTGGTTGTCGGTAAATGTGATGTTGATGACAATGATGAATTGACAGGTCGCTTTGGTGTACGCAACATTCCTACTGTTCTTTTCATTAAGGATGGCAAGGTGCAGGACAAGACTGTCGGTGCAGTTACTAAAGCAGAATTGGAAGAAAAGCTGAAAGCTTTACTTTAATCAAAAAGAATATTCACCTCTTTAATACATTATGGCTATGGGAATTGAAGACGATTTCTTATTGGAAGATGAGGATGATGCAAAAACGATAGAATTTATCAAAAACTATCTGCCTCAGGAATTGAAGAACAAGTTCACGGATGATGATTTGTATTACATCCTCGACGTGATTGTTGACTATTACACCACCAGTGGTTGTCTGGATGTAGAGCCGGATGCGGAAGGATACATTAACATCGATCAGGATGAAATCGTGAATTACGTAGTCAAAGAAGCTGCGAATGACGGTATGGGCCCTTATGAAGCCGATGATGTGTTCTTCGTGGTGCAGGGTGAAATGGAATATGGAAATTCTTTGGGACAAGTAGACTGATACTTGCCTTTTTGATAGAACAATAAAAAAGTGAATGAGGGTGTGTCGAAACTCTCATAAACTAAAAATCACCCTCGCCACAGGTAGTTGTAGCGAGGGTGATTTCGATAAAAAGGGAATTTTGACACACCTCCATTCTGTATATTATAATCGTTTTATTTCTTCTGCTGCAGCTCCTTTCCCTTTGTATTTGCTCTTTGCCGTATTGAATTTGTAACGGATAGTGAAACGAAGTTCACGACTGTCAGAAACGTTGGCTACATCCATATTCATGTGTTTATTATAAATTCGGTTACCGTCCTTGCGGCCATGAGTCAGGTCTATACCTTGTAAATGAATGGATAAGTGCTCGTTGAGAAACGATTTGGTGAGTGTGGCGTTCATCATGAATACATTTTGATACATATAGATATTCTGATAATCCCCTTTACTTTGGAAGTTTATGTCTGTACTTAGAGTCCAATGATATGGCAGTTGGATGCCGTTGTTGAGTGTACAGAAGAATAAGGGGGTATCCATTTGAAGTGTTTCTCCGTTATGCTCTATTTTTGCCCATTGTTTTTGTACACCTACTGTGAGTTGGGGGTGCCAGCTGCCGACTGCAGGGGAAGCAGTCAGGAATGCAGAGAAATTATCTATACGGTTGAAGTTACGGTGGGTAACGGTGGTAATAGCGGGATTCTTTTTGTATTGTTCTGTAATATAGAGAATTGCATCTTTCTCGCGTTGGTAGCTTATCATAAACTGTAGCCATTTGTAGCTGCCGGATAAGGTGAGGTCATGGATTGTTTCAGGTTTTAAATCTGGGTTACCACTCATATAGGTAAATCGGTTCATATATCTCATATTACTGGATAGCTGGTTGTAGAAAGGGCGTTTGATTTTAGTAGTATAGCTTAGTTGGGTTTGAAATTTGCCTATTTGTGTAGCTAACGAGATATTAGGGAAGAAGTTGCTATAGGAGTGCTCCGAAGATATATGTTCATAACGTAATCCAATATTCAGGTATGCGATTTTTATGAAACGGTTGTATTCCGCAAAGAATCCGGTATGAGTTTCTTTAATATGGTTATCAGTAGTAGGAAGTATTTCCTGTGGGTTGGCAAATAGGTCATAACGGTGGGTATGGGTATATTCGGAACCAAATGAGAATGTACCTTCAGCTATAGGATAGCTGAAAAGCAATTTTCCTGCATAAAGTTTGTTGTCTGCTTTATTTGTTGATTGTATCATGCGGCTTGCCTGTTTGTGACTGGTTTCCTCTATTTCGTTTGTGGTTCTTACTTTACTCCATAGTGCATCGGCATTGAAGTCAATAGTCAGTTGGCCGAAGGTAGCTGAATAATATGCATTTATTTGTTGTGACGGCTTTTTTACTGTTACACTGTTGCTACTACTCAATAAGTGGTCATAATAATCTCCATTGGCAAGAATCTCACTTTCTGCTTTATACCACACTTTATCTTTAGGGGAAGCATACAGTGAATAACGGATACCTACAGATTGATTGTTATTGATTTGGTAATTCATTCCTAACTCTCCTTTATAATTGTTGTATAGGGAAGCTTCTTTCATGATATTTTTTTGCTGCCATAAGGTATCGACAAAAATATCTTGGGTGACGCGGCGGGTGAGTAAATATTCATTGTGTATATATTGGAAAGTTCCAAAAATATCAAGGCTGTTATGTCGGTAGTTCAGGTTTAACTGCTCATTCAGTCTGCTGTTTTCAGACTGTCCCCAAGTGGAACGGATGTCAATTCCTATTCCGTCACCGCTTTGTCTTACTGTTTTAATACGGATTACTGCTTTTGCATCTGCTTTATATCTTGCTCCCGGATTCGTGACGACTTCCACTTGTCGAATTTCTGTTGAACTTAACCGGTCAAGTTCGGAAAGGTCACGTATTTCTCTGCCATTGATGTAGATAATTGGTGTGCCCTTACCAAATACTGTGAATTTTCCTTCTTTTTCTTGTATGCCCGGAATGTGTTTCAGTACATCATTCCCTGTTCCCGATTTACTTAAAAGGCTATTTTCAATGCGGGTAACAAGGTTGCCGTCTTTTATTTGATAGTCGGGACGTTTGGCGGTAATGACCACTCCTTCTAATATAAACGTGTCATTGGACAAAACTATGTGTTCTTTTTTGCTGTTTTGGGTCTTTTGATATGTGGTTTGATATCCTATGGAAGATACCTTTATTATATATGTGTTCGGAGATGGGGCAATTATTTCGAAACTGCCGTCTTCTTGGCTGATACTTCCTTGAATGAATGAAGAATCGCGGGCTGATAATAAAACGATATTGGCGAATCCTATCGGTTGATTTTGCATATCTGTTACTGTGCCACAGATATGCTGAGCCATGAGATTGGTTGCTGTTACCAAGAATAATAGTACACAAATACTTGTTCCTTTAATTACATTCTTTTTCATTTTGCTGATAATTTTCGTGATTTATTTCCAGCAAAAGTAAGAGTGGACAAGAAATAGGGCAAATAAGAGGGATATACGTCAATGTTTAGTGATAAAACACTTATTGATGTGTTCTATCCCATGTTTTTGGGATAAAAGACAAGGTCTTTACTGCTAGTTTATAATATCTTTCAGCTTTTTCAGATTCTTCAGGTAAGTACGGGATACAGGAATCTCTTCGGTTGTTTCGGTTAGGTTTAAACGATAACCTTGCGCATTCCCACTGATATGTATGATATGATTAATATTGACAATGTAGGCTCGGTGGCAACGGACGAAGTATTCGAAAGGCTGCATTGTTTCTTCCATCTGTTTAATGGTGGATCGTAGAAGTTTGTGTTTCTCTTTCCCTTCTTCTTTATAATAAATATCGACATAATTCCCAGATGCTTCCATATAGAAAATATTTTGGGGCAACAGGGTGACGGAGTCTTTTGTCTCTCCTGAAAGAGTAATCATTTCATTGCTTCCTTTTTCGTCTTTATGTCGTTCGGAAAGCGCTTTGTTCAGCTTTTGTGCTTCCAACAAGTTACGTTTCAAGGCATTGTTTTCTACAATGAAAAGACCAAAAATAAGTGGAATTGCACCGATAGTGAATGCCGCAAGCATATCAATGCAAAGTATCTTGTAGAATTCGGGTGTCCCCAAATCATCCCAAAAATTGGCTTTAATGAGAAAATAATGGTCGTAGATAAAGGTGCAGACTCCCATGAACAATAAGAAGGAGAAGCAGTGTATGATGTTTTTCTTTATAGTCCATTGTTCAGGAACATAAAAACGCTTGAACAGTTTAGGCGCTACAACGAATCCTAGAACGGAAGCAATGAATGTAAGCCCGATAAAAACACATAATACTCCAAATTGAATGATACTGTTTAATCTATAATGAAAAGGTTCGAAAATAGCAAGAATCAATCCTATGGTGGTGGCATTCAGTAATGCAAGTGTCCATGGTCTATCTACTGCATAGGTAGGGCGGTTCAGGTATTTCTTTAACTTTATCATACGATACCTTGTACATTGAGGAAGAAGTAAACGCCGGTGGCTATCATCATCAGTCCTAATAAAGCGTAAAATAAGCGTGCACGTTGGCGGCCTACGTTGTGGACAATAAATTGTGTATTATGTGCGGTGAAAAACCATTCCCAGTTGAGTAAGGAAGCTAGGATGGCAAGTAAACCTACCAATACGAATATTCCTTGTATAATATAATGCATTCCCATTTTTGTATAGTGTCATTGTAAGTAAGGAACACATGGTTCCTTATTATGAACTCTGTCATGGGAGTGTGTCAAAACTAAACCGGTCTATCCCATCGCCAGCTGTAGGGGCAGGGTTTGCCTGCCCGAAGACCCAAAGCAAACTGTTTCCGGGCGAGCGAACCTCGCCCCTACGAACTAAATGACAGCATTGTCCACGTTTTGACATACCCCCCCCCCCGACGAGATGATAATTATCTTTAGCTTTATCTGCTTCCCGAAGGAGCTTTTTTATTCTGCTGTTTCAAAATGGATTTTGCGGCTTCCGTCTTCCAGCTCATCGATATAAACTTTCACGGCATCGCCCGGCAAAACGTCTTCTATCAACTCCGGCCATTCGATAAAGCAAAGCGCACCGCTGTAAAAATAATCTTCATACCCCATATCATATACTTCTTCCAGTTTCTTGATACGGTAAAAGTCAAAATGGTAAATCAGTTCGCCTGCCTCTTCCGAACGATATTCGTTGACGATGGCAAATGTAGGCGAGTTGATGACATCGGTTACTCCCAGTTCTTCACATACAGCTTTGATGAATGTCGTTTTACCGGCCCCCATCTTTCCATAGAAAGCGAAAACGGTGTTGTCTCCCATGGCTGCGATAAACTGTCGGGCAGCTTCGTGGATAGAGTCTAAAGAATTGATTTTGATTTCCATATGATTGTTTGTTTTAACTTCTTTATTATTTATCGGGTATGTCTGCAAAGATAAATGCTTTTCCCCACTTTGCAAAGTGCATACACCAGAATAGAGAAAAATATGATGGCGGCTCCTGAAGGAACTTGTAGTTTATAAGAAATGACCAGTCCTCCCAGGCAGCCGATGTATCCGATAGCGATGGAAAGCCAAATGATGCGCTTGAAACTGTGAGTGAACAGGTTGGCGGTCATCTGTGGCAACGTCAGCAGTGAGATGGCAAGGACAATGCCCACCATGCGCAGACAGGAGACGATGGTAAGTGCGATGAACATCATCAGCAGATACTCAAAGATGGCGACGGGAATGCGTTGCGAACGGGCAAACTCGCGGTCGAATGCTATATAGATAATAGGATTTAAGAAGAGGGTGAAAAATAGTATCAATAAGACCGAAAGGGTAGCCAGCATCCAGATATCTGTCGGCGTGATGGTAAGGATATTACCAAAAAGAAAAGCCGAAAGGTCGGGGGTGAAACCCGGTGCAAGGAAACTGAAAATGATACCTACTGCCATGCCGAATGTCCAGAAGACGGCAATGGCGGAATCTTCGCGCATATCTTTTCGCTTGCTCAGCCACTCTACTCCGAAAGCAGACAAAACGGAAAATACGGCAGCCGACAGAAGAGGGGAGATACCGGCATACAGCCCCAGCCCGATACCGCCGAAGGAGGCATGAGTGATGCCACCGCTGATGAACACCAGACGGCGTGTCACAATGTAGGTACCTATGATGCCGCAGGCAATGCTGGCAAACAAACTTCCCAACAGGGCATGCCGGAAGAAAGTATAATGTAAAAGTTCTAATATATCCATTTGGGTTTGTTTATTAACTTTTTCTGTCGGGGCGATTCTGTGGGGAAGGGGATTATTTGAATCTCCGTTCTCCTACTATCAGGAACAGTTCGTCTTTCAATTCGTCCGGCAATTCGATACCCCGAAGCTGTAAACTGCGGCTCCATCCCGCCACTTCGTCTTCCTTGCAGGTATACATCACCTCGCGAAACTCTTCAATTTCTTCTTCACTGTATCCGTCGGAAGAATGTCCGCGGAAGCGGTCTAATTCCTCGTCGTCATAATATTCTACCTTTTTGCTTACGGCGGCCAGCAGACTTTCTTTTTCGCATATTTCATGTTGTCCGCAACATTCGGCATCCGCTTCCACTATTTCGGGCGCAGCCTGCAGTTCACCGCTTTCTATCTTCTTTTGAATCTTTTTGTTTCGTGCATAGCCTACTGCCATGGCAATGGCGGTCAGGACGATTAATCCGATAATGAGTATCCACATGTTTTTATACCTCCTTTATTATGAAACCTGCTTGTCTCAAATCTTCCCAATAGCGGGGATAGGATTTGGAGACTACTTGAGGATTGTTTATTAATATTTCGGGTAATGCCAGACAGGTAGGGGCAAATGCCATTGCCATGCGATGGTCTTCATACGTGTCGATGGCAGGATGTTCTTCGGTCGTGCATCTTTCTCCTTCCCATGAGAGAACAGAGCCGTCAGTTTCATGGAGTATATACCCCAGTTTCTTCATTTCCGTTATCAGTGCAGCCATGCGGTCTGTTTCTTTGATTTTCAAACTTTGCAGGCCGGAGAAGCGGAAAGGGATATTTAGTAACGCACAAGTCACAACAAATGTTTGTGCCAGGTCGGGTTGGTTGATAAAGTCGTAATCCAGTCTTTCCACACTTTTGCCATTCTTTTTCAAAATGACGGTTTTGTCTTTGTATATGGTTTCTACTCCCAGTGAGCGGAATATTCCGGCTACTTGGCTGTCACCCTGATAGCTGTCCTTGAAAAGTCCGGGCAGCGTGACTTCCGCTTCTTTCGACAAGGCTACTATCTGATACCAGTAAGATGCGGCACTCCAGTCACTTTCCACATAGAAAGGAGTGGAATGGTAGGCTTGCGGCTCTACCTTGAGCCGGTGGTCGTCTGTCCATTCCGCACGGACACCGAAATCGTTCATCAGTTGCAAAGTCAGGTTGATGTAGGGGCGTGAGATGATATCGCCTGTCAACCGGATGGTCAGTCCGTTTGTCAAAACGGGGGCTATCATTAATAAAGCGGAAATATATTGGGAACTTACGTTGCCGGGCAGACTGATAGTGTCTTTTCTTAATTCCCGCCCTGTGATGCGTAATGGGGGGAAGCCGTCATTGGCTACATATTCTATATCTGCACCCAATTCGCGTAAAGCGTTGACCAGCACTTGTATCGGACGTTGCTGCATACGCTCCGTTCCGGTGATGATTCGTGTGCCGGGTGTCACCGATAAATAGGCAGTGAGAAAGCGCATGGCTGTTCCGGCAGCCATAATGTCGATGGTTTCTTTGTCATCGTTCAAAGCGCGTATCATTACCCGGGTATCATCGCAGTCCGATAAGTTTTCGGGATGGTGTGTTCCGTTGCCTAATGCATTGATGATAAGTGCACGGTTACTGATACTCTTGGAAGAGGGTAATTGGATAGTTGTATGTATCTTAGCGGGTGCCGTTACTTTTATTTGCATCATACCTTATATATAATAATGTGTATCGGAGTGCAAAGTTAGGAATATTATCTTAATACTTGATACGTTGGAGGATAAAAAGAATGTTCTTTTAAGGAGAAGGGGAACCGGAGCGGGATGGAGCAAGAAAATCGGGCGGAAAGATTCCGCCCGTCAGTATAATGCTTTTCACAAAGCTCCCATGCTGATAATTTATAGTAAAGTTAAGCTATAGTAATGCCGGTATCCAGGTAAACATCCTGAATGGTGTGAAGCAGTTCTACTCCTTCATTCATTGGTTTCTGGAACGCTTTGCGACCGCTGATAAGTCCCATGCCTCCGGCGCGTTTGTTCACAATGGCCGTGATGACCGCATCTTTCAGGTCGGAACTTCCATGTGATTCTCCACCGGAGTTAATCAGCCCTACACGTCCCATATATCCGTTGGCTACCTGATAACGGCAGAGGTCGATGGGATGTTCGGAAGTCAGTTCTGTATAAACTTTATCGCTGGTTTTGCCGAACTTGATAGCTGTGAATCCGCCATTGTTGACCGGAAGTTTCTGCTTGACAATGTCCGCTTTGATGGTGACTCCCAAGTGGTTGGCCTGCCCTGTGAGGTCGGCTGCCGCATGATAGTCCACACCGTCTTTCTTAAAGTCATTATTGCGGAGATAACACCATAAAATGGTGGCCATACCCAGTTTGTGTGCATATTCGAATGCTTCGGCTATTTCGACCAACTGGCGGCGGCTTTGTTCAGATCCGAAATAAATAGTGGCGCCTACAGCTACCGCTCCCATATTCCATGCTTCCTTGACCGTACCGAACATCACTTGGTCGTAGGACGTGGGATAGGTCAGCAGTTCATTGTGGTTCAGTTTGACGATAAACGGAATTTTATGGGCGTATTTGCGAGCTACCGCGCCCAAAACTCCGAAAGTGGAGGCAACTCCGTTGCATCCGCCTTCAATGGCCAGTTTGACGATATTCTCAGGATCGAAATAAAGAGGATTCGGAGCGAATGAAGCTCCGGCAGAATGTTCGATACCCTGGTCTACAGGGAGGATGGAAACATATCCGGTGTTGGCCAGTCGTCCGTGTCCCAATAAAGTTTGCAGGCTGTTCAGCGTGCGGATATTTCTGTCCGAATTAATCCACACCTTGTCGATGGTATCGGCCGAAGGCACATGGATGAGTGACTTATCTATTGTTTTACAAGTATGGCCCAGGTAATATTCGGCCCGGTTGCCAAGTAAATCTATTATTTTATTCATAAAGTAATTGTTGTTAAAGTTTGGTTATTTCTTTTTTCCCTGATTGGCCACTGCTTCCATTAGCTTCTTTATCTCTTCCGGATCTCCCAGAAAATAGTCATTCTTCAGATTCAATTTATCATCAAATTCAAAGACATAAGGAACGGCAGTCGGGAGGTTGAGGTGTACAATCTCTTCATCGGGAATGTTTTTCAGATATTTAATGATACCTCTCAGGCTGTTGCCGTGAGCCACCACCAACAGTTCGTCTTCCGTTGTCAGAGTGGGGAAGATAATACACTTCCAATAAGGCAGAATGCGTTCGATGGTATCTTTCAAAGACTCGGTGCGGGGCAAGTCGCAGTCGGGAACCTTCTTGTAGCGGGGCTCGCGGATAGGATTGCGCGAATCGCTTTCTTCCAATGCATGCGGTGCCACATCAAAACTGCGGCGCCATATCAGGACTTGTTCTTCTCCGTATTTAGAAGCTGTCTCACTCTTATTCAAACCCTGCAGCGAGCCATAATGCTTTTCGTTCAGGCGCCAGCTTTTTTCTATGGGAATCCAATCCAAGTCCATTTTGTCGAGCACACAGTTGAGTGTCTTGACAGCCCTTTTCAGGAAAGACGTATACGCCTTGTCAAAGTGGAATCCCTCTTCCTTCATCAGTTCGCCGGCTTTGTGGGCATCGGCTATTCCTTTCTCCGTCAAGTCCACATCCGTCCAGCCGGTGAATCGGTTTTCTTTATTCCATGTACTTTCTCCGTGCCGGAGTAATACTATTCTTTTCATATTCGGTTCTCCTTTCTTGCTACCTTAAAATCGTATGGCTGATATCGGCAAAGTTACTTGCCATTATTTTCATAATCAATACCTACTGATTATGAATTTAACAATGGCGGAGAACGATTTGTTTACTCCCGGTCACTAAATTCAAAGGAGAGTTGCTCCCATCTTTCCTTTTCCACCGTCCCTTCTCTCTCTTCCTTGGGGTTGGATACGGACAGACCGATGAGGCGGATGGGATGATTGGAATAGTCTACTTCTTTCAACAGTTGTTTGGCGAGCGGCAGTATCTTGTCGAGGGTATGCAGTTCATGCGGTCGGGTGATGCTGCGCGTGATTTGGCTGAAGTCGTGGAATTTGATTTTCAGCGTCAGTGTATTGCCGGCAAAGTCGTTGCGCTTGAGACGTTCCACCAGTTCGGTGGTCACATGGTAAAGTTCAATGATGGCAGACGAAGGGATGGAAATATCTTTTTCCAATGTATGTTCACACCCCACGGATTTTCGGATGCGTACAGCTTCTACGGGGCGCAGGTCTATTCCCCGGGCAAAGTCGTAATAAAGTTGTCCGGCTTTACCGAATTGGCGTGTCAGCATTTCAAGGGTACAGGTCTGTAATTCCCTGCCGCTATGTATGCCGATGGAATGCATCCTTCGGGCGGTGACAGGCCCTACTCCCCAAAAAGATTCGATGGGCAGCCGGGAGATGAATTCCAAAGCCTGGTCGGGGTGGATGGTGCACAGTCCGTCGGGCTTGCGATAGTCGGAAGCCACTTTAGCCAGGAATTTATTGTATGACACACCTGCCGAAGCTATCAGTCCCAATTCTTCGCGTATTTGCTTCTTTATTTCTTTGGCAATGTCGACCGCCAAAGGGATGTCGGTCTTGTTTTCCGTCACATCCAGAAAAGCTTCATCCAGCGAAAGAGGCTCGATGATATCGGTATAGGTGTGGAAGATTTCGTGTATCCGACGCGATACTTCTTTATATACATCCATTCTGCCGTGCACGAATATCAATTGCGGACACAGTCTTTTTGCCTTTTGGGACGACATGGCCGAACGCACTCCATAGCGGCGTGCCTCGTAACTGGCGGCAGCCACTACGCCCCGTTCTTCCGCATGGCCCACAGCCAACGGCTTCCCCCGTAGTTCCGGATTGTCTCTCTGTTCGACGGAAGCATAAAAGGCATCCATATCGATATGTATGATCTTACGTTCGGACATATTTTGACTTTGCGTGGCAAAGGTAGAAAAATATATCTGTAATTTAAGGGAAAGACACGGAAGAACTACTGTTTTAATAGTGCTTCTTCTTTATGATATTGTGTATTCGGCAACGTACATTTACCGGATTTTCTCCATCATTTATAAATGACATTGAATTCGTAAATGGATGGCGGTGCAGATGCTTTCAATATGTTCAGGCGTATTTGTGAAGTGCGGTAACTGTAAGGGAAATGAATGACCTTACAGTCGCCCATGGGCACATCCGAACGGTAAATAGTTTCCCACTCCCCGTCTTTCCATATTTCTATCTGATAGTCCTTGATGCGGTTCGTTCTGTAGTTGGAGAAACCGTCCGCTCCGTTTTTGACGTCGCAATATTCAAAGATGCTGATTTTATTGAAAGGCTCTTTTTCGTCCAGCGTCAGGCTCAATGTCGCTACCGTGTCAGCGGCTGCCCATCGGGTTTGCATACCTCCGTCTGTGGCAAACTGTGCACCATATTTGTCCTCGTCATTGCCATAGGTGGAAGAGGCAGTTACGTTGCTGTTCAGTGAAATAAACTTTCCGTTGCGCGGTAAAGGCTTCCCTTTTTTAATACCTAACCGTTTGTTTAGTCCGATAATGGTGTTGGCTTCATGTTCGCGTATGCGTCCGGTTTGGTCGGGCGGAATGTTTACCACCAGTGTATTGTCATTGTCGGTACACCAATAAAACAGTTCTTCCAGTTCATCCAAATCGCGGACAGGCATAATGGATGACTTTTGGAACCAGTTCCATGCTTTGCTCAGGCAAAGGGTATGTTCAAAAGGCAGATAATAAGATTTGCCTTGATGCAAATATTGCTTTTTATCGGCTTTGTGGGCAATTTTAGGGTCCCATAAACGGAAATCGCTTGGAAAGTATTGGAACGTGTATTTATTGTCCACAATCATGGAGTCGGGGAGTGCGAATTTGCGTTCTCCTTCTTTCAGGACAATGGTGTGATTGACTCCTACGGCACATGTGGGTTGCAATTTCTTGATATGTGAGTAAATGCGGGGCAATTGCCACTCTTCCGGTTTCTTGTCCCATCCTCCGTCGAACCATATTTCCTGCACCGGTCCGTAATGGGTCAGCAGTTCGGTCAGTTGATTCTGCATATAGTCAATGTATTTGCCAAAATCTTTCCCTTTGTATAAGGGTTCGTGGCGGTCCCACAATGAATAATAGATGGCAAATTGCAGACCGTATTTTTTGCAGGCTTTGGATACTTCACCCACCACATCTGTCTTGACGGGTGAGGAAGCCACATCGTAGTCGGTATATTTGCTGTCCCACAGGCAGAACCCGTCGTGATGCTTGGTGATGAGCAGAACATAGCGGAAACCGGCATCTCTGGCCACCCGTACCCATTGGTCGCAGTCCAACCGGGTCGGGTTGTAGGCGCTGACGGGGACAGTGCCGTCCGACCATTCGTCTCCCGAAAACGTGTTCACTCCAAAATGTATAAACATTCCGTATCCACGTTTCAGCATGGCTTTTTGAGTCTCATTCGGAGTATCCGAAGGGGTGATTTCCTGAGCGTATGTACACACTGTTGCAAATAGCAGTGTGAAAAAGAAGATAAACTTGTGTGCTTTCATGTAACTAAATATTCTATTTTGTTTTGTTTCCCAAAAGTATATCTTTCTTGCTAAATAGGCTAATATATAATAAGAAAAATCAGCTCTTCTTTTGGTCTTGTTTATTTGCCGGACTGTTTACCTTATCTTTTGCCGGATGGAAAAAATGTATCACATGGGATTTCATTGCCACGAGTTTGTTTGTCAACGCACTCATCCACTCTGTCGGAAAGAATGGGTTTGTGTGTTCCTGCCCTCCCCATATCTTCTCCATTTGTTCGAATATGCTTTGAAATGTTTTTATACGCTCTTCGTCACATCTTTTTTGATCTTTATATACCTTTACGATTTGCTTGTACAAGTCGACTACTTTTGTATAGCGTTCGAGTTGGGCTGTCAATAGTTGGTTGCGATAACAGCTGTCTTCGTATTTCGAGGCTAAATTGTGAATCCAAGAGTGGAACTGTTTGTTAAGTTTTGTAATGGCACTTTCCAATATGACAAGGACGGTGCTTTCATTCACTGACATTAGCCGGGCAATAGTATATATATCGGTTTGGTTGGCAAACGCAAGGAATACTTTACGTTCGTTTTCTCCGAGCAACATGCTCAGTGCATGACTGACAATCTCGTTGACGGCTATAACCTGTTTGCTCAGTTTTTGTGTAAGGCCTCTTGTTGTGCTGTCCGTTTTCAATTTTTTCTTAGAGCGAAGCGCTTTTTGCAGAACATTTACCGGCGAGTCCTTTTGAGTCAGTTGCTTGAGCGCAAATCAGGCTGTCTTCATCCACAAGAATTACACCTGCAGCGTCGGAATAAACTACTTCGTGTGTTTCGAGTATATGAAGCATTTCTTTTTGGGAGATGCCACATTTTTTCATCAGTATTCTGATCCCTTTCCGGTTAGTTATATTGCTGTTTTTTAGGTTAAGAGAGGATAAAACAAAGATATAGCTATTTAAGGAAATATTGTCTTATTTAGATTAAAAACTTTCTGTTTTTTTGAAGAGTTTGCCCGAAGCTGGAATACATGGCGTTTGGAACTCTCTAAGTCGTTCCATTAGTCGGAGTAAGCGTTTTCATCCTTTCGATTATGCCTTTCTGTCCGTCAGATTACTACAGTCTTCGGCAGTGGACTGTATAGTCCGCTACTGTAGACCGTACAGTCCATTGCAGTAGACTGTACAGTCTGCCGTCGGAGACTGTAATAATCTTCCGTTTAAAAGGTAACCATTCTATTTTCCGCTACGACAATTTTATCG
>NZ_KB905472.1:60982-207620 GCF_000382445.1 Phocaeicola massiliensis B84634 = Timone 84634 = DSM 17679 = JCM 13223
AGTCTTGCACTTCTATTTCCGGGAAGAAACCTTTGGAATGTAGATGTAAATGGGAATGCTCTTGAGGAATGGAAGGCTTTTCCTCAAGAAAAAAAATGAAGCAAGTCTCTTGAGAGACATGGTTAACCAGGTCAAAATAGTCAAGCAGGCCTGCAGGAAGGAACAAGCTCAACATCTCCAGTGGAGTGGCAGGGGGGTGAAGGTTCTGTTTCATGCCACAAAGATAGTGTTTTTAACTAATTCCCCCAAGTTTTCAAACTGAGCCCTAAGTTATCCGAAAGTGCCCCCAAAGTGTAACAAAAAGTAATTGCTATAAATGAAAAGGAGCTAAGTCATTGACTTAACTCCTTGATATTTACCAGTCGGGGTGACTGGATTCGAACCAGCGACCACACGCCCCCCAGACGCGTACTCTAACCGGGCTGAGCTACACCCCGAATTGCGGATGCAAAGGTACGGCTTTCTTTTAAAATAGCAAATCTTTCGGCACTTTTTTTTAGAATAAAAAGCATTTTGTTTTATTGAATCCTATGTATCAGTTAGTTATTGTTTAGCTTTAAATCATACTTGATTACATGGATTCACGGTAAAAATCGAGCATGTCCATGATTTCTTCCTTTGTGGCCGACTGGTTGATTTGAATGTCGCCCACGTCGGACAATAAAGTAAAGTTGATTCTGTCGGCAATATTCTTCTTGTCATGTGTCATGAACTCATAAAGTCGGTCATAATGTTTGCAGTCGAATTCCAGTTTGCCATAATGCTCTTTGATGAATTGGAGGGTCTGGCGCAACTTGTCTTTGGGAAAACCTGTCTTGACGTGCGAGAAATATAGTTCGCAGACCATTCCCCAGGCAACAGCATAGCCGTGTAATACCGGATGATTGATTTCCAAAGCAAAACTTTCAAAAGCATGCCCCACTGTATGTCCCAAATTCAAAGCCTTGCGTATTCCGGTTTCATATGGATCGCATTCGACAATCTTCTCTTTGATTTGAACGGATTTGGCAACCAGTTTTTGCAATGCTTTATAATCTGTTTTGTTGAAGTCGAAATTCAATAATTCAGCCCAATGTTCCGGGGTGCTGATAAGTCCGTGTTTCAACATTTCTGCATAACCGGAAAGCAGATTGTGTAAATCCAACGACTTTAAGAATTCACTGTCTATCAGTACAGATTCAGCCGGAGAGAAGACACCGATTTCATTTTTTAACCCATTGAAATTAATGCCGGTTTTTCCTCCCACGGAGGCATCTACCATGGCAAGTAAAGTGGTGGGGACATTGATATATTTAATGCCGCGCTTGAATGTTGAGGCTGCAAAACCACCCAAATCAGTCACCATTCCTCCGCCCAGGTTGACAAGCAGTGAATGGCGTGTAGCTCCTCGGTCGCCTAATTGTTTCCACACATAGGCCAAGGTGTCGAGGTTCTTATGGACATCTTCTGCGCCGATGCAAATCAGTTGCGCATCTTTCATGAAGCCGGCTTCTTGAATGAGCGGTATGCAGAGTTTGCGGGTATGCTCGTCAACCAGAATGAATAATTTGTCATACGTGCATTGGCTGATGGCATCAGCTAAATTCTCGTTTATACTGTGGCAGATAATAACCTTTTGTTTACTCATAACTTTTATATTTGCCTGCAAATTTAGGTAAAAAAGCAAAAAGATAGGCGTAGTTTGCTTGCAAATAATTACTTTTGTACGTTAAATGCTAAAATAATGAAAGGAATTCTACCCACTTATTGCAGAACCATGGGATATACTCTTTTAATCCTGTGTGTGTTCCTGCCATTGATGATGTTTATGTTTGGAATGATAAACGACAGTAACTTGTTGTTTACCAAAGCTTCTGTGAAGTTACTTATCTGGTTTTCTCTTTTCATGATATTTCTGGCAAAGGTGAAAAACGAGAATGAGGAAACAGCTAAAATCCGTGTTAAGGCCATTTGTTATGCCATTTATCTTTTAGGCATTTATTATATAGTGATGCTTGTCAGGGGAGTCTATGATGGAAACCTTGAAGAAGCCGATAATTCTATTGCTATTGTTTATATGGCTTTCAATGTACTTTGTCTGGAGTTTGGCATTCAAAAGAGTAAGGTAGACAAGCTTTTTAAAAAATAATCTTCTTTTCCGTTAAACCTTTTGAGTGTGGAAGTGTCCAAAGGACATTAGGCATTAAATCTCATTAGGAAAATAGAAAGATGAAGAAATTGATACTTTTGTTGCTACTGGTGTGTACCGGTACAACTCTCTCTTGGGCCCAGGGCAGCAAACGGGTCACGGTAAGCGGAACTGTAGTTGATGGAGATGACAAGAGTCCGATAGCACAGGCTACCGTACAGTTACTTTCTTTGCCGGATAGTACAATGGCAGTAGGAAATGTTACCAATAATAATGGTGTCTTCTCTGTGGCGGCTCGCCCCGGAAAATATGTTTTGAAGATTTCCTTTGTCGGTTATCTGACTCAGGAGAAGCCGTTGCAATTGACTGCCGGCAAGCCTTCTGTTAATGTAGGCACGGTGACTTTGCCCACAGATGATATTATGTTGGGTGAGGCGATTGTGGTGGCTGAGGCTCCTCAAGTTACCATTTCGGAAGATACAATCGGGTATAATGCATCCGCATATCGAACTCCCGAAGGAGCTATGCTGGAAGAATTGGTGAAGAAACTGCCCGGAGCCGAGGTTGATGAAGATGGAAATATCAAAATCAATGGTAAGGAGGTGAAGAAAATCATGGTGGATGGTAAGGAGTTCTTTGGCGGTGATGTGAAGACCGGATTGAAGAACTTGCCTGTCGATATGGTTGATAAATTGAAGACATATGATAAGAAATCTGATTTGGCACGTATTACCGGTATTGATGATGGTGAAGAGGAAACGGTACTGGACTTGACTGTCAAGAAGGGAATGAACCAGGGTTGGTTTGGAAATGTCGATTTGGCAGGAGGTACCGAAGACCGCTATATGGGACGTGCTATGATAAACCGTTTTTATGATAAAACTCAATTTTCTATTATCGGTTCTGCCAATAATGTGAACGACCAAGGATTTTCGGGTGGAGGCGGCGGTCCTCGCTGGAGACGTAATAACGGGCTGAATGCCACAAAAATGTTGGGCGCAAACTTTGCTACGGAAACGTCCAAATTGGAATTGGGGGGTAGTATGCGCTATAACTATCGTGATGCAGATATCATCAGCAGCGGTTATTCTCAACGTTTCTTGCAGAGCGGCAATTCTTATTCAAACACGAATTCAAACAATCGTAACAAAGTAAGTGATTTTAATGCGGATTTCCGTATGGAATGGAAACCCGATTCAATGACGAATATCATCTTTCGTCCTAACGTCTCTTATAATAAGACCGATGGGGCTACAATGAAAGAATCAGGTACTTTCAATGATGACCCTTATAATTATATTGCCAATCCAAACGATTATCTTAATTTTAATGATATGGATGGCAGTGATCCGTTACGCGACATTCGCGTCAATGCGACCAATGAACATGGCTTGTCGGATACTAAGAGTCTGTCTGCCAATGCGACTTTACAGGTGAACCGCAAGCTGAACAATAAAGGACGTAACATCACTTTCCGGGGGTCGTTTGGTTATGGCGATAACGACAATGATCAATATACCCAGTCGGAGACTCGTTATTATCAAATACATAATTATTTGGGAGGAGACTCTATCCAATATCGTAATCAATATATAACGATGCCGACCAAGAATTACAACTATACGGCACAGTTGACGTATAGCGAACCGATTGCTCGGGCTACTTTTCTGCAGTTCAGTTATCGTTTTCAATACAAAAATACTACGAGCGATAAGTCTACTTATGATTTGCAAGGTTTTCCTTGGGAAATCGGTGACGGACTGCCCGAAGGGTATGAAGCTGCGTATGTGGATAGTTTAAGCAAGGATGCCGAGTATAAATACTTTAACCATGATGTTTCTTTGGGTTTGCGTTTCATCCGCGAAAAGTATCAGATGAGTGTGGGAATGTCTTTGCAGCCGCAGAATACCAAACTTTCTTATAAAAAAGGAGCGTATATGGTAGATACCACTCGTACGGTCTTTAATTTTGCTCCGAATCTGGACTTCCGCTATCGTTTCTCTAAAGTGAGTCAGTTGCGTATCACTTATCGCGGACGCAGCAGTCAGCCGAGTATGGAAAACTTGTTGCCGATTGTTGATAACTCAAATCCGCTGAATATCCGTGTCGGTAACCCCGGCTTGAAACCTTCGTTTGCACATACCATGCGCGCATTTTATAATACATATAATGCTGAAAGACAACGTGGAATGGTGGCACACTTGATGTTTACCGCTACGCAGAACAGTATCAGTAACAGTACGCAGTATGATATGGAAACCGGTCGGACCATTGTTACTCCGCAGAACATTAATGGTAACTGGAATGCTTTCGGTATGTTCGGCTTCAATACCGCGCTGAAGAACAAGAAATTCACTATCAACTCTTTTGCACGTGCCAATTACCAGAATCAGGTGGCTTATCTTTATAATAAGGATACAAAGATGGATGACAAGAACACGACTACCGGTTTAACTCTGGCAGAGAATCTGAACGGTTCGTATCGTAACGACTGGTTTGAATTTTCTTTGAACGGTTCTATCGAATATACGGCAGAGCGCAGCAAATTACGCCCGGAAAACAATCAGAACCCTTATACATTTTCTTATGGAGCAAGTACTAATGTCACTCTTCCCTGGCAAATGACTTTGTCCACCAATATCACTAATCAGTCAAGAAGAGGATATAATGATGCCAGTTATAATAATAATGAGTTGATATGGAACGCTCAGATAGCACAAAACTTGCTTAAAGGGGCTGCAACTATTAGTTTTGAAATGTATGACATTTTGAAACAACAGAGCAATATCAGCCGTTCATTGTCTGCCGATATGCGTTCGGTTACAGAATACAATAGTATCAATAGCTACTGTATGCTTCATTTTATTTATCGTTTGAATATCTTTGGAAGTAAGGGGGCACGCGATAAAATGATGAACAGCAGACGAGGCTTCGGAGGTCCGGGATTTGGTCCCGGCGGACATAGAGGACGCCCATTCTAAAATAAGCATGGAAGAATCTTTTCCCAATCTATATTGTTATAGGTTGGGATTTTTTTTATATGTTTGCTGACGTGTAAATTAGAGTTATGATAGAATGGAGCATATTTAATGAAATATTTACTGTTGCTTTTAACCTGCTTTACTTCTTGATTATTATTGGCACTATTATGATAGTGGTGCTTGATAATCGTAATCCGGTTAAAACAATGGCGTGGGTACTTGTGCTTTTTTTCCTTCCGATTGTCGGACTTATCTTCTATTTCTTTTTTGGTCGGAGCACACGTAAGGAAAAGCTGATTGGCCGTAAAGGGTTTACCCGTCTGATTAAGCGTCCGATGGCAGAATATCAGGCTCAGAAAGCTTTTAAATGTCCTGAAGATCAGCACCAATTGATGCACTTCTTCAGAAATGTGAATAATGCCTTGCCCTTTGAAGGTAACAAAACGGAGGTCTATACAGACGGGTTGTCTATGCTGCAATCATTGATGAAAGCAATCAGTAAGGCAAAGCATCATATTCATTTAGAGTTCTATATATTCGAAGATGACCCTGTGGGCAGGTTGTTGCGTGATTTATTGATTGATAAGGCTCGTGAAGGAGTTGAAATCCGTCTGTTGTATGATGATGTAGGCTGCTGGAAAGTTCCTCATCTCTTTTATGATGAGATGAGAGGTGCCGGTATTGAGGCACGTGGTTTTCTGAAGGTTCGCTTCCCTGTTTTTACGAGCAAGGTGAATTATCGTAATCACCGTAAGATAGTGGTGATTGACGGGAAAGTTGCCTTTACGGGAGGAATGAACATTGCTTTGCGTTACATGAAGGGTTTTCAATGGGGGATTTGGCGTGATACACATATTAAGATAGAGGGGAAAGCTGTGTATGGGTTGCAAACGGCTTTTTTGACAGACTGGTATGTGGTGGATCGTACCCTGATTACTTCTTCCCGCTATTTTCCCGAGATGGATAGTTATGGCAATGCTTTGATGCAGATTGTGACTTCCGATCCGGTAGGGGAGTGGCGGGACATTATGCAGGGACTGTTGATAGCCATCAGCAGTTCACGCAAATATTTTTATATCCAGACTCCTTATCTGCTGCCTACCGAACCTATATTGATGGCTCTGAAAACGGCTGCCCTTGCCGGTGTGGACATTCGCATCATGATACCGGAGCGTGCTGATACGCGCTTGACTCATTTGGCTTCTCTTTCTTATTTGGACGATATGATGTGTGCCGGTGTGAAGATATATCTCTATCAGAAGGGTTTTCTTCATTCCAAATTGATAGTGAGTGACGATACTCTTTCTACAGTTGGCTCTACCAATATGGACTTCCGAAGCTTTGAACATAACTTTGAGGTCAATGCTTTTATGTATGATCGTATCTCTGCACTAATTCTGAAAGAGATTTTCTTGAAAGACCAAAAGGACGCCTTCCTATTGCAGAGAAAACAATGGATAAAGCGTCCGTGGTATCAAAAGGTACAAGAATCTACTATTCGGCTTCTGGCACCGTTGCTCTAAAAAAGGAGAAATTGACGCTGCCGTATATGCGGCGTTCAATGAAATGAGGATCATCCTCAAAGTTTTGATCTTTTCCGTGTTCCAATACCAACAAGCCGTTTTCCTTTAGCAGACCGTTTTCGAAAATATGGCTGGGAATACTTTGCAAGTCTTTTAATGCATAGGGGGGATCGGCAAAGATGAAGTCAAATTGTTCACTGCATTTCTCTATGAACTTAAAGGCATCTGCACGGACAGGAAAACACTTATCGGTTTTTACTTCACGCATGACTTGAGAAATGAAAGACAGGTGTTGAGGGTCTTTTTCTACCGAGATTACTTTGTCGCAACCGCGAGAGACTAACTCGATGCTGATACTTCCTGTCCCGGCGAAAAGATCAAGTGCAGTTACTCCATCTTCAAAGTCAAAATAGTTATTACTTAGTACGTTAAACAGATTCTCTTTTGCGAAGTCTGTTGTAGGGCGTGCTTTGAAACTGTTGGGCACGTCAAATCGGCGTCGTTTGTATATTCCACTAATTACTCGCATAAAATTAGAGTTTGCATATCAAAAGGTATATCTTCAATTTTGCTTATCTCAGAACGGTTGAACTCAGCTTTCGGATTAATGATAAATACTTGGCGCAGATACTTGCGCAATCCGGTCAACAATCCTTCTTTGTCTTTAAATTTTCCGGTCAGTTGCAATTCATCTTTTTCTTGATTGTAGCCCAACTGTTGCCATATGTATAATAGGTAATATATACAGTCGGCTGTTTGTTTGCAAGGAAATGAGTTTATTAATAATAGTTTGCTTTTGTCATAGCAGTATACTTCTACCAAATGTTTGCGGACGTGAGCATAGAGCTTTTTACTATTGCCCAATCTGCTTTTTTGCGCAAAGTATTCTGTCAGCGGACTGACCGTTGAGAAGAAACGTGCGGTGGGGAAGTGTTCTGTCAACAATTGATGGGCATGTTTGTCCATGGCAAACAGAATCACTACATTGCTTTTGCCCAATACATTGCATAGCACAATCTCATTATTAACCTTTGGAAAATTATGATAAAATAATGTATCTATCTGTTCGTCTTCGAATAAATCAAAAGGAACAGGAGTGAATCGGGGAGAGTCTACCAAAATGTTTATCCGTTTATAAGGATACTTTAATGCTTCTGTACTTGTTAGCATCTCTTTGATATTGGCAGTCATGGAACAGGAAGCATTGACCGTATAAGAGTCGAAACAGAAGCTGTTCTCTCCCAACGGATTGTAGATAGAAAAAGAAAATCCATCCGCACTGAGGCGGATGGATAATGTATATTGTTCCGATTTGGTAAAATCGATACGTTCAGTCATTCTTATTCCCAGTTACCTGCGTTGTTGTTAGGCTGTTCGATATCACCAACTCTCAAACCGCAGTATTTGCCAAGTTTGCTCTGAAGGTCTTTCAAGTTAGCCAATTCCTGTGCATTCAAACCGCTTAGATATGTTTCATATGGAGTTTGTGCCTGGAATAAGTGCAAAGGAGCACCTGATTTGGTAGTATCGTTGCGGATAGCCATTTCAAATTGTGCACCGTTTCCGAAAGGTACATATCTCATAGAGTCTGCGTTGAAGCCTGCACCATAAATAGTGTCGGTTACAGCCACCCACATCGTATCACGTTTGAAGTTCATCAAACCTTCTTTTTCTACTTCTTTCCAGTTACCTGTTTTCTTTGCCTTGTTGATAATAGCCATAGCTTTCTTTTCAGTCATACCGGCTTCCAATTGAGCATCAGATAAAACTCCTTCTTTCTTTACGAATGGAAGTTTTGCTGTTTTAACAAAATCAATCAAAGTATCAAAGCTGGCAGTATATGCGCCTGCATGTAAATTACGGTATTCCAACTGTGCTTTACGGATGTCGATCAAGCGGGCAATAACTTGTTTTTCTCTAGCTTTTTTAGTGTTGTCAAAGTTGATCGGTCCCACGATGCTACCATAGCATACATAGATTAAACCGATAACGCAGGCAGCCAATACAATATTAATAACTGTTTTCATGATAAATATGTGTTTTTTTTAGTTTATATTCGCATCGCAAAAATAAAATAAATAAATCTAATAACGCACAGTTCGGAGAACTTTTTATTACGCAATTATGATTAATAATTATTTAGTGCAGCAAATTAAGGGAAATTTTCTATATAAACCAACTTTAGAACAAGAAAAAGCTGTTAAATCTTTAGCAGATTTTCTTTTTTCCCGCCAACAGGATTCGGTTTTTCTTTTAAAAGGGTATGCCGGAACCGGAAAGACGTCTCTCATCGGGGCATTGGTCAAGACTTTGGATCAGTTGCAACAGAAGTGTGTTTTGCTGGCTCCCACCGGTAGAGCCGCAAAAGTATTTTCACATTATGCTAAACATTCTGCTTTCACGATTCATAAGAAGATTTACCGTCAGCGCAACTATTCTAATGACATGGACAACTTCTCTTTGGATGACAATCTGCATCAGCAAACTTTGTTCATTGTCGATGAGGCGTCGATGATAGCTAATGATGGTTTGTCGGGGGCAGCTTTCGGAACGGGACGTCTTTTGGACGACCTTATCCAATATGTATATGCCGGTACAGGGTGCCGGTTGATGCTGATTGGCGATACGGCACAGCTTCCTCCGGTGGGCGAAGAACAAAGTCCGGCGCTTTCTCCGGATGTGTTGAAAGGTTATGGTTTGGAGGTGTATGAAGCGCAACTCACTGAGGTGGTTCGCCAGATGCACGATTCAGGTATTTTGTGGAATGCCACGGAGTTACGTCGTTATATTTCGGAAGAAGTGTTCTTTGCGCTTCCTTCCATCCGTGTCGATGGCTTCCCGGATATTCGTATTATTCCGGGGAATGAACTGATAGAGGCTATCAATGACAGTTATGACCATGCTGGGATGGACGAAACCATTGTGGTATGTCGCTCTAATAAGCGGGCTAATATTTATAACAGGGGGATTCGTAACATGATTCTCTATCGTGAGGATGAATTGAACAGTGGTGATTTATTGATGGTGGCAAAGAATAATTATTTCTGGACGGAGCAGTGCAAGGAGATAGACTTTATTGCGAATGGCGATATTGCCGTAGTGCGTCGGGTACGTCGGGTGCGTGAAGCATACGGTTTTCGTTTTGCAGATGTTGTGTTGGCGTTTCCTGATTATGGTGATGTGGAATTGGAGGTTAAGCTATTGCTCGATACTCTCCATACCGATACTCCGGCGTTGCCTAAAGAACAGAACGACAAGCTTTTCTATGCGGTGCTGGAGGATTATGCCGATATCACCGTCAAGCGGGAGCGGATGAAGAAGATGAAGGCTGACCCTCATTACAATGCCCTGCAAGTGAAATATGCTTATGCGGTGACATGCCATAAAGCGCAAGGCGGACAGTGGAAACGTGTCTTCCTCGACCAAGGGTATATGACGGAGGATATGTTGACGCCCGATTATTTTCGTTGGCTTTACACAGCCTTTACCCGTGCCACCGAAACCCTTTATCTGGTGAACTGGCCGAAGGAGCAGATGGAATAGGGAAGGGAACGAAGTGAAGGACCTGGTTACATCTACTTTATGCTTCCGGATTCTTCATTTCATTCAGAATGACAATAACACCAGACTGGTGAAAAGCCTCCCCGCTATTGTCAACATTTATGAATTTATCAATATCCCGTATTTTGCGTAATGCCGGGTGTCTCGGTTATTATTAATGAAGGCAACGGCAACAGGAGCTGATAATCTTTTATGTTCAGTAGTTCTTTGGCTGCTCCCATGCGCTTGAGGAAAGAGAAGCATCCGAAAGTCTGCCCCATTATATTGACTCCTTTTTCCAGCAGACGCGCTCTTATTTCATCGGCTTTATCACTGCCTTTCCATTCTCTGTCCAGCTTCTTCATGGCATCGGAAGCCTTTGCCACCTGATTGTTTGCCAGTAATAGTTCCACCCGCAATGCGTTTTGGTTGGCAATGCGATAGATGAGATGATAAGGTCCTTCAAAGTATTTCTTGTAAAGCGGCTTGTCAAGCATCGGAGATTCGTTATTGCTGATTTTCCACAGATAAGCACTGAGGTATGTATTGCTGTCTATTTTAGCAAAATGCTTGGATGCGTTGGTGTAGTCCTTTATCTCCGCATACATGGTTGCCATGAGCAGTTGGGCGGCGACAAAGGAAACCGGATGGCTCTCCGGCTTGGTTTGTGCGGCATCCGGTGGCAGTGCGTCTGCATATTTTTCCAAAGCTTCTAATTGCTTGGCATAGATAAATTTGACCGGGGTGCGTGTTACATGGTTGCCGTAATCGATATCATTGAAATTGTCGGGAGTGACGTATGGCACGTCTCCAAACAATTGCGTGAGACTTTGATATATCAGCGACTGAATGGTATAGGCAGTTCCCACGTATGGTTTCACGTCATAATCATAGGTTTTGCTTGTCAATATATGAATCATATAATTGCATTGACGGATAGTAGCGTAGGCGGCAGTCCATATTTCGTACACTTCGCTGTCTGTGGGAACCAGCGTAGTGGGATAGTCGGGAATGGGGCCGATGGCACCACAGAAGTTGGCTTCCCATACGCACTCCGTTTGCAGGAAGTCGCGCAGATATTTATTAACCTGCTCCAACAGCTGGATGCATTGTTGTTTGGATGGGGTAAGTTCTTCTTCTGTAATTTCGAAGTCATCCGGTTTGTCTTGTTTGTCGAGTATGCCGTCTCCATTCCGGTCTACAAACTTCCAAAATTCCGGGAAATCGGATTTGAAGTCATATGCTTTGTAGAAAGAATCCAATTGTTTGTAGACATTGGTGTATTTCAGGCTCTGCTGTCCGTCGCGGATGCTTTCTTTGATATCTTCATTATCAATGCGGCCGTCCGGAGCGAAATCTTTGTCCCATTCCGTGAAGAAAGTATCTAATAATTCTTCGTCTACGGAAGTTAAGAGGATGTTGGAAACGGCAGCCATCATGGAGGCCGGGGCATTGTATTGGCTGAAAGAAGCCCGAGTGGGGTCAATGCTGAGCATGGACACATATATATCGCTGATGCTGAAAGCGGTCAATACTTCTTTCAGGGCTTGTTCCGATGCATTCCGGTAGATATCGGTTATCGTGTGGCTCATTTCGTTATAGCCCGCAGCTTTTTTCAGCAGGGTGCAGATGCGGGCTGCTGTCAGTTGGGTGAATATATTGACATTAGTAGCCGGAAGTTTTATGTATCGGTTGATGGAGCGTTCCTCGTCATCGTGATTAATCACATGGTTGATGGCGCGCAAAGTGGTTTTGTGTTCCGAGCGCCTTCCCTTGGTCCCGTTAAAGAAGTTGCCGGTGACTTGTACTTCGAAGTAAAGACTTTCTTGGAACTTCATATTGCCGCTTGCAGAGAAAAGGCCATAGTCGGTTTCCACTTTACCGCCATATGCTTGTTCTTCTATGTGAGCCAAACTTTTATCTAGCGGAAATACTGTTAGAGTGCTGTTGTGGTCGAAAGCTCCTAATTCGGCATAGCCTTCCACATGATAGGTGATGGAAGGAGGTAGCGGGTCGGGGTCGATACTGTCTTCATTTTTACTGTCGTTGCAAGCGGTGAGGGTGCAAAGTGAGAGGAATAGGACTAAGTGTGAGTACTGTTTTTTCATCATATTGTTTAATGTTTTGTGTTGCTGGTAAATGAATATTTTCAAAAGTAGTAAGTTTTGGGCATATATCAAGAGAAATATTGGATTTTCTTTTGTATAAAAAAAGGTCCCGGTATTGACTTTTTAGTCAAATACCAGGACTGTTCATCATATTTAATATGGATGGATTTTTATTGGATTACAGTGCGGCCAATTCAATGACTTTGTCAACAGCTGTATTCAAGCCATCGGCATTTTTACCGCCGGCTGTTGCAAAGTGAGGCTGACCACCGCCACCGCCTTGGATTAACTTGGCAGCTTCGCGAACCAACTTGCCTGCGTTCTGTCCGGCTTTCACCAGATCATCACTAATCATTACTGTCAGCATTGGTTTGTTATTGTCGACACTACCGATAACCACAAACAAGTTGGCGGGAATTTCACCTTTCAACTGGAATGCAATATCTTTCACTACATCGGCAGACATCGGGATAACAGCTTTTACCACTTTTACACCGTTCACTTCTTTGGCATTAGCTACTAATCTGGCTTTCACTTCAGCAGCTTTTTCTTTCATGAACTCGTCTACCTGCTTCTTTAAACCGGCGTTTTCGTCAATATACTTACGGATAGCAACTTTCAGGTCGGGAGCATTGTTGAACAATGCTTTCAGGTCGTTCAGTGTATCTTGAACGGCATCCATCAACTCTTCTACTTTGGCACCGGTAATAGCTTCGATGCGGCGCACTCCGGCAGCGACCGAGCTTTCGCTGATGATACGGACCATACCAATTTTGCCGGTGGCTGATACGTGTGTACCTCCACAGAACTCGATAGAATTGCCAAACTGAACAACGCGAACTTCGTCACCATACTTTTCACCAAACAAGGCGATTGCTCCCAGTTCTTTAGCCTTTTCGATTGGTAGGTTGCGGTATTCGGTCAAAGGAATATTTTCACGAATCTTGGTATTGACCAAATGTTCTACTTCACGGAGCTGTTCGTCTGTCACCTTCTGGAAGTGAGAGAAGTCGAAACGCAAAGATTCGGGAGTTACCAAAGAACCTTTCTGTTCTACATGCGTACCCAATACTTGGCGCAATGCTTCATCCAGCAAGTGAGTACAAGAGTGGTTGGCTGCTGAAGCGGCACGTTTCTCTGTGTCTACACACGCCATCATAGGAGCCTCGATATGTTCAGGCAATTTTTTGGTAATATGAATCGGAAGATTATTTTCCTTCTTAGTATCGATTATTTCGATAGTCTCGAATTCGCTTACGATAACACCTGTGTCGCCTACCTGACCACCACTTTCTGCATAGAACGGAGTATCACTTAATACAATCTGATAAAGTGTCTGGTTTTTCTGTTTTACCTGGCGGTAGCGCAAAATGCTGGTTTCGTATTCGGTAAAATCGTAACCTACAAAATTGGTTTCACCTTCTTTTACAGTAATCCAGTCACCTGTTTCAACGGCAGCAGCATTACGTGCACGTTCTTTCTGTTTCTGCATTTCTGCATTGAATTCCTCTTCGTTTACAGTCATGCCATTTTCGCGAAGAATAAGTTCAGTTAAGTCAAGTGGAAAGCCAAAAGTGTCATACAAGGTGAAGGCATCCACACCACTAATTTCTTTTTTTCCGGAAGCCTGGGTGTCAGCCATGGTTTTGTCGAGCAGGCGGATACCGGTTTCCAATGTGCGTAGGAATGATTCTTCTTCTTCTTTGATTACTTTTTCTATTAGTGTTTTTTGAGCATTTAATTCGGGATAAGCTTCGCCCATGTTCTCAATCAGGACGGGCAACAGCTTGTACATAAATGCTTGTTTCTGACCTAAGAAAGTATAACCATAACGAACGGCACGGCGGAGGATACGGCGGATCACATAACCTGCCTTGGCATTGCTCGGTAATTGACCGTCGGTGATAGAGAATGCAATGGTACGGATGTGGTCGGCGATAACCCGCATGGCGATATCCTTTTGGTTATCCTGACCGTAAGCAGTGCCTGCCATTTCAGCAATTGCTTTGATGATAGGCTGGAATACATCAGTGTCATAGTTTGAAGTCTTGCCCTGAAGGGTACGGACCAAACGTTCGAATCCCATACCGGTATCAATCACCTTTGCGGGAAGGCCTTCCAATGAACCGTCAGCCTTACGGTTGAACTGCATGAATACAAGGTTCCAAATTTCAATCACTTGTGGATGATCCTTGTTTACCAGTTGATTGCCGGGAAGTTGAGCTTTTTCTTCTTCCGAACGTGAATCGATATGAATTTCGGAACAGGGGCCGCAAGGTCCGGTATCACCCATTTCCCAAAAGTTATCGTGCTTGTTTCCATTCAGAATATGATCTTTCGGTAAGAACTGTTCCCAATATCCGGCCGCTTCGTTATCACGCTCCAATCCTTCTTCGGGGCTTCCTTCGAATACGGTAGCATACAAATCTTTAGGGTCTATTTTCAATACATCTACCAAATATTCCCATGCCCAACTGATAGCTTCTTTCTTGAAGTAATCTCCGAAAGACCAGTTACCCAGCATTTCGAACATGGTGTGATGATAGGTGTCGTGTCCAACTTCTTCCAGGTCATTGTGTTTTCCGCTTACGCGCAAACATTTTTGTGAGTCCGCCACTCTTTTGTTCTTGGCAGGGTGGTTGCCCAAAATAATGTCTTTGAACTGGTTCATACCTGCATTGGTGAACATTAATGTGGGGTCATCTTTAATGACCATTGGAGCCGATGGGACGATTTGGTGTCCTTTCGACTCGAAAAAGCTTTTGAAAGAATCTCTAATTTCTTTAGCTGTCATCATGTCGCTATATAGTCTTCTAGTTAATATTCTCAAAAAGGATTTGCAAAGATAATTGGTTTTATTATTTTTGTCGACAAGAATTGTGCAAAATATTGATGTGTTGTGCATTAAAAACTTCAAAAAGCAGAAATAGATGCGTAAAGTCTACTATATTTATAATCCTAAAACCAGAACTTACGACCGTATTTACCCCACAGTGAGGCAACGTGCCATAAGCATCTTGCGCCGTTTGTTTGTGGGGATGGGTCTGGGGGCAGGCAGTTTTATCATTCTATTGTTCATTTTTGGTTCACCTTCCGAAAAGGAACTTCGTATAGAGAATGCACGTTTGCTGGCGCAGTATAATGTATTGTCTCATCGTTTGGACGAGGCGCTGGGAGTGATGCAGGATATCCAGCAGCGTGATGACAACTTGTATCGGGTGGTGTTGCAGGCCGATCCTGTTTCGGATGCGATTCGTAAAGCAGGTTATGGAGGAACGAATCGTTATGAGCAGTTGATGGATATGGCAAATGCCGAGCTGGTAATGAATACCACTCAAAAGATGGATATGTTGAATCGCCAACTTTATATTCAGTCGAAATCTTTTGATGAGGTGGTGGATTTGTGTAAAGGACACGATGAAATGTTAAAGTGTATTCCGGCTATTATGCCGGTATCCAATAAGAATTTAAAGAAAACAGCTTCGGGGTATGGTACACGTATCGACCCTATTTACAATACGCCTAAGTTTCATGCCGGAATGGACTTTTCTGCCAATATCGGTACACCCGTATATGCCACCGGAGACGGTAAAGTGATAAAGGCAGGGTGGGAGACCGGTTATGGAAATTTGATTCAGGTCGATCACGGATTCGGCTATGTGACTTGGTATGCACATCTGAGTAAATATAAAGTTCGTCCGGGCCAGAAAGTGGTGCGTGGCGAAGTAATTGGCGAAGTGGGGAATACAGGAAAGAGCACGGGACCTCATTTGCATTATGAGGTGCATGTGAAGGGTAAAGTGCAGAATCCGGTGAATTATTATTTCATGGATTTGAGTGCGGAAGATTATGATAAGATGGTGCAGATAGCTGCTAATCATGGTAAGGTTTTCGACTGATTTATGATTTGCAGTGTGTGCTAAATAAATTCTTGATAAAATGGCATATAATCCGAATAAAGAGCTAAAGCTTTACTACTCAATAGGTGAGGTGGCAAAGATGTTTAATGTTAACGAATCGCTATTGCGTTTTTGGGAGAAAGAATTTCCATTCATTACTCCCAAAAAAGCAGGGGGGAATGTGCGTCAGTATCGTAAAGAGGATATTGAGAATATTCGTTTAGTGTATCATTTGGTGAAGGAGAAAGGACTTACGCTTCAGGGAGCTAAGCAGAAATTGAAGGTAAGCAAAGATACATCTATCCGTACAACGGAGATTATCGACCGTTTGTTGCTTGTGCGCGAGGAACTGGCAAGTATGCGAAAAGAATTAGATTATCTGACATAATACTCCTGCCATTTATCAAACAGCCATTATTATCCATACACCGTAGGGAAGCCGGTTTAGTTTCCCTACAGTGACGAAATATGATATTATACACAATACCTAATTAGGTAGATCTTCAAATTTCTCGATGCGTGTGACTGTCTTCACTTCACTGATTTTCCGTAAGTTTGTAGAGATGGTTCTTACATCATCTACATCATGCACAAACAATTGGATTCTTCCTTCAAAAATACCATCGTTTGTTTCTATAGTCAACTTATGAATATTTACATTCAGTTGCTGGGAAATTATTTCTGTGACTTTATTTAGTAGTCCTATGTGGTCTATTCCTTTGATATATAGATTGACGGGGAAATATAGAGACTTGCCTGTTTCCCATTGAACAGCCAAAAGTCTGTTACCATAGCTGCTTTTTAGTTTGGTAGCTAAAGGACATTGACGTTTGTGAATGATGATTCGATTATTGTCATCAATATATCCCAATACGTCATCTCCCGGAATAGGCTTACAACATTCGGCTATTACATAGTTCTTTTGAATAGCTTCAGGAGTAAGCTTCAGGATTTTTTTACTGTCAATCTTTTGTATCGGCTCTTTTTCTTCGGACTTATCCTTATTACTCTTGTTGCCACCGAAAGCAAAAGAAATGTATTTTTTCCAATTGCTTGTGGCAGGCTTGTCTTTTAACTCGTTTTTATCGTTATCGCCTGGAATAATGGTTTTGAAACCAATGGCGGAGAACAACTCTTCCTGTGTTCTTAGGTTGTGTAAAGTGCAGAGTTTCTGTATATTGTCGGGAGTAAATTCCAATCCTTCTTTATTGAAGAAGTCACGTAGTATTTCTTCTCCGCTTTGTTGCATGCCGCGTTGCTCACGCTTCAATATGGCCATAATTTTGGCTTTAGCCTTAGCTGTGGTAGCAAAGTTAATCCATGACGGTTGGACGTGCTGTGACTTAGAAGTCAGAATTTCCACCTGGTCTCCACTTTGCAGCTTGTGGCTGAGGGGTACCAGTTTATGATTCACTTTAGCACCGATGCAGTGGCTTCCCAGAAAAGTATGGATAGAGAATGCAAAATCCAGTGCCGTACAGTTTTGCGGCATCGTTTTTATTTCTCCTTTCGGAGTAAAAACAAAGATTTCGGATGCGAATAGATTTAATTTGATGGTGTCTAGAAAATCCATAGCGTCCGGTTGCGGGTCATCTAGAATTTCTTTGATGGTACGTAACCATTTTTCTAGTTCACCTTCGTCTTCGCTGCCTCCTCCTTCTTTATATTTCCAATGTGCGGCAAAGCCTTGTTCGGCAACGTCGTTCATACGTTCGCTGCGTATCTGCACTTCAATCCACTGCCCTTTATTGCTCATCAGCGTGACGTGTAGAGCTTGATATCCGTTGGATTTTGGGTGGCTTACCCAATCACGCAGGCGGTCGGGGTGTGGCTTGTAAATTTTGGAAACCGACACATATATATTAAAGCACTCATTGAGTTCTTCTTCGGGATCTTTGGGGGTGAAGATAATGCGGACAGCGAGTATATCATAAATTTCTTCGAACGTGATATGCTTAGTCTGCATTTTGTTCCAAATGGAGTAAGGAGACTTGACTCGCGCCATCAGTCGGTAACTGATGCCCATTTTGTCCAGTCGCTCACGGATAGGAGCCGTAAATTCACGAAAAACCTCTTCACGTTCCGCCTGTGTTTCTTGCAGTTTCGCTTCAATTTGAGCGTATTCTTCGGGATGTTCATATCGGAAACTGAGATCTTCCAATTCTGTCTTTATTTTGTTAAGACCCAAACGGTTGGCAAGCGGAGCATAGATATATAAGGTCTCACCGGCTATTTTATATTGCTTGTTGGGTAACATTGACCCCAATGTGCGCATATTATGGAGTCGGTCGGCTATCTTGATAAGGATGACACGGATGTCATCACTCATGGTCAACAGCAGTTTTTTGAAATTCTCTGCTTGAGCCGAAGCTCTGTCACCGAATATGCCGCCGGATATTTTAGTTAGTCCATCTACGATTTGGGCAATCTTCGAGCCGAACAGGTTCTCAATATCTTCTACTGTGTAGTCGGTATCTTCAACTACATCATGTAACAAGGCCGAACAAATAGAGGTGGAACCTAGTCCGATTTCAGTACACACAATTTTGGCAACTGCTATCGGGTGCATGATATAAGGTTCACCCGAACGTCGTTTTACTCCTTTGTGGGCTTGCTTGGCAAAATTGAATGCCTTTGTGATGATTTCTACCTTCTTTCTATGTTTGGTTGCGAGATAACTGTCCAAAAGTTCTTGAAAACCTTGGTTTATCATCTCTTCGTCAGCTTGTTCCTGAAGTTGTTTTTCATCCGTCATATCTGCCTCCTATATAATCTATAATGCAAAAATATACAAAAAACATCTTTATGCAAGCGATTTCGGTAAATCTATCGTGTTAAATCGTTCTTTTTTACTAATTAGCGTATTCTCAATGATTTTCCAGCTCTGATATTATTGCCTTTTATATTGTTAAGACGTCTCAGTTGGTTGACGGAAACATGGTATTTGGCTGCAATTCCTCCCAACGTATCACCGGATTTGATTTTATGATACACAGCTCCTTTGGATGAAGTGCGGATGCCGGTGTTGTCTTTGATGGCTACGGCTTTCCTCTTTTTTAGATATTCGTTTGCCTTATATGCAAAGATGCTGTCCTGACGGTCAATAAAACTACTGACTGTATTGTTGGGCAGACGCAGTACGCATAATTCGCTGTTGCCGGGAATGATATCCTTTTTATATTGTGGATTCAGGCTGCGTAATTGGTCAATGTTGAGGTTGCAGACTTCTGCTACTTGTTGCAGATGAAGGTCTTTATGGATATGGATAGTATCTGTTGCCGATGGGAGCTGAGTTTCCATCGGGCAAATATCATGTTCGCAATAATAGGTCATAATATAGTTGGCTGCAATAAAAGCAGGTACATATCCTCTGGTTTCTTTAGGTAAGTAATTATAGATAGTCCAATAGTCTGTTGCACCGCCGGCACGTCGTATTGCTTTGTTGATGGTACCCGGACCGCAATTGTAGGCAGCTAATACGAGGTTCCAGTCCTGATAGATGGCATAAAGATCTTTTAGATAACGTGCGGCAGCCCAAGTCGATTTGATAGGATCGCGCCTTTCATCTATCAAGCTATTGTTTTTCAGTCCGTATATTTTTCCTGTTCCCAACATGAACTGCCACAAGCCGGTAGCTCCCTGCCGGGAAACTGCTACGGGATTTAGTGCAGATTCAATAATTGGAAGATATTTTAATTCCATGGGAAGATCATATAAATCAAGTGCTTCTTCAAAAATAGGCATATAGAAGTTTGCCGCTGCCAGCATAAAAGAGACTTTATTGCGCAGACGGCTGGCATACATATCTATAAATTTTCTAACGGCTTCATTGTAAGGCATTTCTATGATAGACGGAATACGAGACAAACGATCCATATAAATAGAATCGCTGACAATGGGGTTGACTGAAGTCATTTTACAGTTCTCGCCCATACTGATGTAATTCTTTGACTGCCAATCCCAAAAGAGGCTGTCCATTTCTGACTGCATACTTTCAGGAATGTCGATTACTTCTTCTTTTCCTGTTGTTTGTGAGTGAACAGTGATACTTTGTGTTTGTGCACTGATTCCTGTCGTTCCTATAAGTGCGAATAAGCCAATTAAAAAGTTTTTCATGCAATTTAAAATTTGAGGCTGCATTGTAAACCGATTGCATTACCACCGATTTTATTGCGACCATCGTTAAAAATAACAGGTTCAATCTTGAGACCCAAGTCTTTTGAAATATCAAAATCCGAAAGTTCGGCATCTACATAAGCGTCTATCACAGACAATAGGTATACACCGATAAACGCGAATATACTTAAGTCGCGTTGGCGGCGATATAGGTCTTTCCTTTTTCTGAAAATTTCCTTGTATCGTTCTTCCTGACCGGAAATATCCGCATTGGGCGGAAGAAAATCTTCATAGCTTTTTGTATTGGGATCATCGTCCATGATATCAAGATATGCCTGTGAGTAATCTTTGTACATTTTGCCATTCCAACTCAGCGCATAGGCACAGCCCATAAACCCGCCGTATACGATAGGCAGTTTCCAATATTTCCTATTGTAAATCTGTCCTCCTCCCGGGATAATCAAAGCCAACCATGTAGCACGGTTCGAATTGGGAATAAATCTTTTCTTTTCCGTTGGAAGTGCGTTCTGTATGGAGTCGTTTTTCTTTGCCAGCAGTGCGGTGTCGACCGGAGCTTCCAACTTCTCTATTTCTTTTTGGTTCAGTATAGCCAAACTGTCGGTCGTTATACTATCTGTAGCCAGACTGTCTGTGATTGCTTGCTGTTTGAGAGCCAGCGAATCTACACGTACTCCCATTCGGCGTTGACGTGCTTTTTGTCCGTAAACATCCGTACTCCCGGTCCATAACAGACACAAGAGCAAAAGAGACAGTAGTTTATATGTAGATATTCTTTTTTCCAATGTCGTAATAACGCTTTATTCTTTCTTCTTTAGCAAATCAAATATTTCCATGATACGCTCCAAATCTTCTTCATTATTAAAAGGAATGCTGATTTTGCCTTTTCCTTTAGTTGTACATGATAACTGTACTTTTGAACCGAAGAAACCGCATAAATGGTTTTGCAGGATAACATACTCCTCCGAAAGTTTACTGCCTTTCGGCTTTATTTTCTTGCCACCGCTGTCTATGGTCTCACCGCTTGTCAGTGCTTTTACTATTTCTTCCACTTTGCGTACCGAATACCCCTGTGTCTGTATTTCATTAAATATTCGTATTTGGGTTTTAGGGTCATCTAATGCCAGCAATGCGCGGGCGTGTCCCATGTCTATTTCGCGGTTCTTTAACGCTACCTGAATCTGTGCCGGTAGTTTTAACAGGCGAAGATAGTTGGCTATCGTAGTACGTTTCTTGCCGACACGCTCACTCAGCCGTTCCTGTGTCAGCTCATATTGTTCCAATAAATGCTGATAAGCCAAGGCTATTTCCAATGAATTCAAATCCTCCCGCTGGATATTTTCAATTAATGCCATTTCCATCACATTTTCGTCATCGGCTGTGCGGATATAGGCAGGAATGGTTTTTAGTCCGGCTTGGACAGAGGCACGGTAACGACGCTCCCCGGCTATGATTTGATAAGAGTCTTCACTTAGTTGACGTAACGTTATAGGTTGAATAATACCAATTTCCGCGATAGAGTCTGCCAACTCTTGAAGTGCTACCGGGTCAAATTCACGACGCGGCTGATTCGGGTTGACGGAGATTTTGCTCAGTTCTATTTCATTAATAGAAGAAGAACCGGAGGTCTTTACTTCTTCGGTTGAAATCAGTGCGTCAAGTCCGCGTCCTAAAGCAAATTTCTTCTGTACTGCCATCGTTTACTTATTGTTACGTGTTATAATTTCTTGTGCTAACGCTAAATGGTTCTTGGCTCCGGTTGAGTCGGCATCATATAGAATGACAGGTATGCCGTGGCTGGGAGCTTCGCTTAGTTTAACGTTTCGCTGTATAATCGTCTTGAATACTAGTTCCTGAAAGTGTCTTTTCACTTCATCGTAAATTTGGTTGGCCAGACGAAGACGTGAATCGAACATAGTCAGCAAGAAACCTTCTATTTCCAGTGACGGGTTCAGTTTCGATTTTATAATTTTAATGGTGTTCAGCAATTTGCTGATGCCTTCCAAGGCAAAATATTCACACTGCACAGGAATGATTACAGAATCTGCTGCTGTCAGTGCGTTTATTGTGATGAGTCCCAATGAAGGCGAACAATCTATCAGAATATAGTCATATTCGTTTTTCATTGGACCAAGCACTCTTTTCATTATCTTTTCACGGTCTTCCAGGTTCAGCATTTCTATTTCCGCCCCTACCAGGTCAATGTGAGAAGAAACAATGTCGAGTCCGTCGATGTCGGTGGTATAAATTGCTTCCCGTATATCGGCTTTGTTGATAAGACATTCATAGATAGAACACTCTACCTCTTTAATGTTCACGCCCAATCCAGATGATGCATTGGCCTGTGGGTCAGCATCAATAACCAATACTTTTTTCTCTAGTGTAGCTAGAGAAGCAGCCAGGTTGATAGTGGTGGTAGTTTTACCTACTCCACCTTTTTGATTGGCTAAAGCAATAATTTTTCCCATATTAATCAGTTTTTTCTCGCTGCGAAGTAACTAATAATAGATGAGCACACCTATTAAAATCAGCAGACATTAGCAAAACTGTTGATAACTCATTGGTTTTGTTAATAACTCAACTGGGACAAAGATAATTATTTCTTGCTAATTCTATTTCAATTTTAGCATTGGGTTGTAGAAGATTAAGATAATTTTCTATTCTCAGGGGGGATAGTTCGGCTAAAGAGTTGTATCTTTACACTCCAAGAAAAAATAGAGATTTAATGAGTATGAAGAAAGAAAAACCATTGATATTGTTGTCTAATGATGACGGAGTGAATGCTAAAGGGTTGAATGAACTGATTCGTGCATTGCGCGGATTGGGGGAGATTATTGTGATGGCTCCGGACGGACCGCGTTCCGGTGCATCCGGCTCAATCACTTCTGAGCATCCTGTCAGATATTATAAAGTACGCGAAGAAGAAGATCTGACTGTATATAAATGTAGTGGTACTCCGGTTGATTGTGTGAAGTTGGCTTTGCATGCTGTTGTTCCCCATCGTCCTGATGTGGTGATAGGTGGAATCAATCATGGTGACAATTCGGCTGTGAATGTACATTACTCCGGCACAATGGGAGTGGTGATCGAAGGTTGTTTGAAAGGGATTCCCTCTATAGGCTATTCTTTGTGTAATCATTTGGCTGATGCTGATTTTTCAGCATTATTGCCTTATATCCGCAGAATAACAGAAGAGGTGCTTGAACATGGTTTGCCGGCCGGTATTTGTCTGAACGTGAATTTCCCGGATGTCGCTGAGTTTAAGGGAGTACGTATTTGCCGTCAGACGAACGGTACTTGGGAAAAGGAATGGAAAGTTTGCACACACCCCAGAGGCGGAGAATATTATTGGCTGACAGGGCAGTTTGTGAATCATGAGCCTGAAGCTGTTGATTCTGATCATTGGGCATTGAATCACGGTTATGTTGCCATTACGCCTACACAGATAGATGTTACGGCTTATAGCATAATAAAGGACTTGAAAAACTGGAAATTAGACGTATGAAATACTATTTGATAGTAGGCGAGGCATCAGGGGACTTACATGCATCCAATTTGATGCGTGCTTTGCAGCAAGAGGATTCTCAGGCAGATTTCCGTTTCTTTGGAGGTGATAAAATGAGTGCTGTCGGGGGAAGCAGGGTGAAGCATTATAAAGAGCTGGCTTATATGGGATTTATACCTGTATTATTGCATTTGCGAACCATTCTTCGTAATATGCGACAATGTCAGGAGGATATTGTCGCATGGCAGCCTGATGTGGTTATTTTGGTGGATTATCCCGGGTTTAATTTAAAAATCGCCGAGTATATCAAGAAGAACACTCAAATACCTGTCTACTATTATATTTCTCCCAAGATTTGGGCATGGAAAGAATATAGAATAAAGAACATTAAGCGGGATGTGGATGAACTGTTTTCCATTCTTCCGTTTGAAATCGATTTTTTTGCAGGATATCGTTATCCTATTCATTACGTGGGAAATCCGTGTGTGGATGCGGTCGATGAATATTGCAAAGGAAATGTGGAAACTTTCGGTGCTTTTGCAGCCGAAAACGGTTTGAATGACAAGCCGGTAATTGCCTTGCTTGCCGGCAGCCGTAAACAGGAGATTAAGGATAATCTTCCTAAAATGTTGGAGGCGGCTGCACCTTTTACAAAGGATTATCAATTGGTGCTTGCCGGTGCACCGGGCATGGAATCTTCTTATTATTCAGGATACTTGAATCCGAAAGTTCCTGTTAAGATAGTCTTTGGACAAACTTATAGATTGTTGCGGCAGGCACAGGCGGCGTTGGTGACTTCGGGAACAGCCACATTGGAAACGGCATTGTTCCGGGTTCCACAGGTGGTGTGCTATCATACTCCTCTTGGAAAGTTTATTGCATTTTTGCGCCGGCATATTCTGAAGGTGAAATATATTTCATTAGTTAATCTGATTGCCGATAAAGAAGTTGTCCGTGAGTTGGTTGCTGATACAATGACTGTTGCGAATATCCGTTCGGAACTTGAGTCTGTTTTATATAATAAGGTGTATAGAGAACAAATGATGGTTGAGTACGAGCGTATTATCCAGATATTGGGACCGGCAGGAGCTTCCCGGCAGGCGGCACGACAGATGGTGTCTTTATTGAAGAAATAAACTTTTTAAGGGATATTTTTGTCGTTTCGGGAATAATGAACCAAAATCCCGGAGTATATGAAATATAACTTAAAAAGTTTTTTGGCGACAGGATTTCTTGTTGGGATATCTGTCTTTTATGGTTGTAGGAATGGCAACGGTAGAACGTCCTCTGACGGATGAGACTTCCCCCTCATTTACTCCATTCGATTTACCGGAATTAAAATAGAGATACCACATATAAATAAACTACTGCTGCCGGGATAGCGAGGATGGCACTGTCAAAACGGTCAAGTATTCCACCATGTCCCGGCAGAATGTTTCCGGAATCTTTCAATCCCAGATAACGCTTGAACAGTGACTCACTCAAGTCACCCCATGTACCGAATACGACGATAGTCAATCCTAGTCCTACCCACACTCCTGTTGACATAAATGGGAAAAAATAAGCCATGACAAAAGCAGCGATAATGCTGAATACACCGCCACCGATAGAACCTTCCCATGACTTCTTGGGTGAGATGCGTTCAAATAGGCGGTGCTTTCCGAAGAGCATTCCGGTACAATAAGCACCGGTGTCATTCACCCAGTTAAAGATAAAGATGGAGAGAGGAAGAATAGGGTTATATTGTGAAACACTGATTGTTTCATCAGAATGGAATGCCAATACATTTAATAAGGCAAACGGTAATGCAAGATAAATTTGGCTGAACATGGCGTAAGCCCAATTGTTCAACGGATTTTTCTTCTTGAGATACAGCTCGCTTACCATTAGGTAGATGATTAGTGCCAAATAGGGAACGAATATACCTGTTTGAGCGGGGTTGATGCCATAATAGAAAAAGCATAGAAATAAGAATATACCTCCTAATATGCAGATACGCTTATTCATCTGCACGTCTTCTTGCTTGTTGATTAAATTGCCAAATTCATTAATGGCTGCTGCACTGATGATAGCAAACAAGATGCCGAATGAGACGGGACCTCCTAGTATGCAGCCGATTAATACAGCTACAAAAATAATCCCGGTAATGGCACGTTGCATGAAATTGTTTTTCATGGTAATTTTATTATGTAAATATACTAATGCCATCCCATATTTTCTTTGTCTGTCTTGACTTGAAAATATAGAATGGCAATACTTTTTTATTTATGCTTCTTCTTTTTTTTCTTCTATTTCCTTTTCATCAAAGTTTTCAGTTTCTTTTATGGTTTTAGAAGCACCTTCTTCGGCTGCCATAATTTCTTCTGAGCGTGAGGCCCAAGGGCGTTTGCCAAATATGCGTTCGACATCTTCGGCAAAAATAACTTCTTTTTCAACCAAAAGGCGGGCTAGCTTGTTGTGTCCGTCTTTGTGCTCGGACAAGATTGCTTTGGCACGGTCATATTGTTCGTTAATCATGCGTTTAACTTCTTCATCAATAAGTTCGGCTGTGCGATCGCTATATGGTTTGCTGAAAGAATATTCTTCATTACTGTAATAACATAAGTTCGGCAGCTTGTCGCTCATTCCGGCGTATGCAATCATGCCGTAAGATTGTTTGGTCACTCTTTCCAAGTCGTTCATTGCTCCGGTTGAGATATGTCCGGTGAATAACTCTTCGGCAGCACGCCCGCCTAAAGTAGCACACATTTCGTCCAACATCTGCTCTTTAGTGGTGATTTGCCTTTCTTCGGGCAAATACCACGCAGCACCCAAAGCGCGGCCACGCGGAACAATGGTGACCTTGATTAATGGATTGGCATGTTCCAGGAACCATGAAAGAGTGGCATGACCGGCCTCGTGTAAAGCAATCGTATTTTTCTCGGCAGCGGTCATAATTTTGGTTTTCTTTTCCAAACCACCGATGATACGGTCTACTGCATCCAGAAAATCCTGTTTTCCCACGGCAGGTCTGCCATGACGGGCAGCAATCAGGGCGGCCTCATTACATACATTGGCAATATCTGCGCCGCTGAATCCGGGAGTCTGACGGGCTAATAAATCGATGTCTACCGAATGATCCAGCTTCAAAGGCTTTAAATGTACGCCAAACACTTCTTTGCGTTCATTCAAGTCGGGTAAATCGACATGAATTTGACGGTCAAAACGTCCGGCACGAAGCAATGCTTTATCGAGGATATCTACACGGTTGGTAGCGGCCAAAATAATGACGCCACTGTTAGAGCCGAAGCCATCCATTTCGGTTAATAATTGGTTCAGTGTGTTTTCGCGTTCGTCATTTCCACCCATACTCGGGTTTTTACCGCGTGCACGTCCTACTGCGTCAATTTCGTCAATGAAAATTATACAAGGAGCTTTTTCCTTGGCCTGACGGAAAAGGTCACGAACACGTGAAGCGCCTACACCCACAAACATTTCAACGAAATCAGAGCCGGATAATGAGAAGAACGGAACATCTGCTTCACCTGCCACAGCTTTTGCAAGCAGGGTTTTACCTGTTCCCGGAGGGCCTACAAGCAAAGCGCCTTTAGGTATTTTACCTCCAAGTTCCGTATATTTCTGTGGTTGTTTCAGAAACTCTACAATTTCTTCTACCTCCTGCTTTGCTTCTGCCTGACCGGCTACATCCTTAAATGTAATTCGGTTGGTCTTGTCTCCCTTTTCATATACTTGGGCTTTACTTTTACCTACATTAAAAGGATTGGCGCCACCCGAACCTCCGCCTCCGCTCATACGGCGCATGGCAAACATCCAAATACCGATTAGAAGTAGGAAAGGAGCGATATTCCAAAACAGAGCGCCGAAATAGTCACGTTTTTTCTCGTAACTGATCGAGCCCGTAAAATGACCCTCTTCCTGAGCTTTTTCCAAAAATTTGTCCAATGATTCTATCGAACCGATTTCTACACTCAGTGAGGGACTTCTTCCTACTCTCTTATAATCATTCTTGAATACATCTTTGATATACTCAGGTTTGATAAACATTTCAACTGTATTATTGTCATAGGCAATGATTTTATTCGCATACCCCTTATTCACCATGTCTTTAAACTCGGTATAAGTGATTTGCTTATCTATTCCTCCTTCCTGATTGGAAAAATAGAGGATACCAAAGCTCATTGCGATGATAACATATAACCAGCTTAAATTAAAGCGTGGCATATTTATTTTAGGCTTGTTGTTATTATTAGTTTCACTCATTTTTTTTCTATCAAATGTTTAATCTAAATCGGGTAAGTAGGTAAGCTTGGCATCTGCCCATAGGTGCTCCAGATTATAGAAATCTCTGACCTCGGGTAGGAATACATGTACTAAGACATCACTATAGTCCATTGCTACCCATTGTGCATTTTGGAGTCCGTCTATTGCAGTCGGCTTATTATCTGTTGCTATACGGACATAATCTTTTACCGAGTCGACAATCGCTGTGACTTGGCTGGGAGAATTTCCCTGACAGATAACAAAATAATTGCAAATCGTATCGTCAATGGAACTAAGGTCTGCTATAACAATGTTTTTACCTTTTTTTTCTTGAATACCTTCTGTTATTTTTTTTACTAAATACTTTGCTTCGTTCATTCTATTTAATACTAATTTTACTCAATAGTCTACATTTACAACAAAGTACAAAGATACTTGGTTTTCTAATTACAACGAAAAAATGTGCTTGAAATATGCGCTCTTTTTGTTTTTTTTAGTTAGAGAACCTTTTAATATTAGGTTAATCCCTTAGATAAGTTTTGATTTACCTCTGTTTTTACCTCAAATATATTAAAGGATGAAAGATAGGGTGGTCGTACCGGACAAACAGAATGGCTCTTTGAATGTTTTGCCGGAGTTGGATGTGTTTGTTTCGGATGTCAGATTGGATATTTATGAATATATTCTGATTATTAATAAATTAGATGGATTTGTTGACTTTGGTTTTACTTGTGAAGAAGTATGTTGGATGATGATAATACTTCTATGCCAATTCACTTTACAGTAAAATAATGGAGTTTTTTTAGAAAAAAGTTATATAAAAGTTTGTAGGTTTCAGAAAAAGCGGTATCTTTGCACCGTCAAAAACGAAATGAGGCTTTTGATAAAGGACATTGGGATATGGTGTAATGGTAACACAACAGATTCTGGTCCTGTTTTTCCAGGTTCGAATCCTGGTATCCCAACAAAGAAATTACTTGTTAAAGTTTAAAAAGCTCCTAAATATATTGTTTTAGGAGCTTTTTTATTGCTCTCATTTTGTCTTTCGAAAAAAGTGGGACATTGATTCGGGGGCAAATCGGGATTGCCAATTCTCCCAAAGAAACATCCTTTCCGAGTCTATTGAACAGATGTATTTAAAAAGGGACATTCATTAAATATTACAAAATCAGCCAACTAATTCATACACAAATTATTGCGAATTAGTTGGCTTTTTTGTATCTTTAGGTATTCCCCCGAAAATAAGGTTTGACGGCCAAAACGGGGGAAATATCCAAACTAATAAGATATGGCAAAGATAGTGAATATTTCAGAAATTCACCCTACTTTGGGTTTTACAGAATTTGATATTCTGGAAAAATACCGCAAGAGTTTTAATGAGAGTGAGCTTGGCAAGCTTCATTCAGTCTTTCCGTTTGAATGTATGGCAAAAGCCGCAGGCCTGTCGGACCGGCGCCTGGGACGCAGGAACAGATTCAGTCCTTCCGCAAAGATCGCCCTTATGGTCCTGAAGGCATACACCGGATTCTCCGACAGGCAACTGGTGGAACATCTGAACGGGAACATACACTACCAGATTTTCTGTGGAATTATGATTCCCCCGTCCCTTCCCATAACCAACTTCAAGATAGTCAGTGCCATCCGTAATGAGATAGCATCCCGCCTTGACATTGATTCTTTCCAGGAGCTCCTGGCTTCACACTGGAAACCTTATCTTGATAACCTTCACGTCTGCATGACCGATGCCACATGCTATGAAAGCCACATGCGTTTTCCTACGGACATGAAACTCCTTTGGGAAAGCCTCGAATGGCTCTACAGGCATATATGCCGGCATTGCAAGGAGCTGGGCATAAGGCGTCCGCGCAACAAATACAGGAATGTGGCGGAATCCTATCTGTCCTACTGCAAGAAAAGAAAGAGGAGAGCTTCAAGGACAAGAATGCTTAAGCGCCGTATGATCAAGCTTCTTGAAAAGCTCCTCAGTCAAAGGGATGGAATCCATAGCGAGTACGGTGCTTTACTCCGATATACCCAGGATTATCATAAGCGTCTTTCCATCATCAGAAAGGTGCTTGTACAAGAAAAGGAAATGTTTGAAGGGCGGAAAGTCAGTGACCGCATCGTCAGCATTGACCGTCATTATGTACGTCCCATCGTCAGAGGCAAGGAAACCAAGTCCGTCGAGTTTGGTGCAAAGGTCAATAATATACAGATAGACGGCATATCGTTCATAGAACACCTCTCGTTCAAGGCATTCAATGAGGGTATACGCTTGAAGGACTGTATCCGTATGCAGCAGAAGCTTATGAATGTAAGGGTAAGATGTGTGGCTGCCGATTCCATATATGCCAATAATGCCAACAGAAAGTTCTGTACAAAATATGGGATATCCACATCCTTTGTGCGCAAGGGAAGGGCGGCCAAAGATGAGCCTTTGAGGAAGATGCTTAGAAGCGAACTCTCAAAAGAAAGGGCAACACGGCTTGAAGGAAGCTTCGGCACTCAAAAGCAACATTACTCGCTCTCAAGGATAAAGGCCGGAAACAGGAAGACGGAAATACTGTGGATTTTCTTTGGAATACATACGGCAAATGCCATACTGATGATAGAAAAAATCAGAAACAAAACAGCTAAAGCAGCATGATATGATTTTACTCACAGAATCAGAAGAGGTCATCAGACTTCTTCCGGAACGTCATGTCCTGTCGGATAGAATTATGTGAGAAAGCACGGAAAAATGGCAATAAGAATGGCATATGAAGTGATCATGCCCTATCATCTTCATATGCCATCTTATTTTTTAGAGACATTTACTGAATATCCCTAAAAAACCGCCATCTCAATATAAAAGGATGCTCCTTCTGATTAAGACGGCGGAATCAAGATATAAGAATATTTTTTTATTCTTTACTCATTGATTGGTCAATGATTTCGATTTTCTTCAGTATTAATTCTAAATCTGCTTTTAACTTTTCAACTTTACGATTCATTTCTGTTACCAGGTTACTGCCTTTCTTTGACGAACTGGTCAGGAATCCCAAGTTATTTTCGTACGTTTGAATTTCGTTTTTCATATTTTCATACGCACGAACCAGCTTTTCACGTTCACGGTATATATTACCTTCTTTACCGATGTTTGACTTGAAGTTGCTCAACTTCTTCTGAGAAGCAGACAGGTTCAGTTTATCGAACAACTTATCAATTATTGCGTGATATTGTTTGTATAACTTATCTTTTTCCTTGAAAGGGACATGGCCGATTGTATTCCATTCTTTCATCAGCTCACGAATGGTATTATCGGCATCTTCTTCAGGAGTTTCTTGAGCGTTGATTGCATTCAGCTTTTCGATAATCTCTTTTTTCAGCACCATATTTTCCTGTTCAACAGAACGTTGTGAAGAAGTAGCCTTGTTCTTTTGGTCAAAGAAATAGTCACAAGCCCCGATGAAACGCTTCCATATCATTTCCGAATATTTCTTTGGGACCGGGCCGATGGTTTTCCATTCCTTTTGCAATTTGCTCAATACTTCGGCGGTAGTCTTCCAGTCTGTGCTGTCTTTCAGCGCTTCAGCCTTTTCACATAATTCTTTCTTTTTCTCCAAATTACCGGACATGTTTTCCTTGACAGACTTGAAGAATTCGGCTTTGCGTTTAAAGAATTCATCACATGCCGAACGGAAACGCTCGAATATTTTCACATTCATTTTCTGCGGAGCATAGCCGATGGTTTTCCATTTGGCCTGCAAAGCAATGACTTCCTGTGTTTTATTTTCCCAATCCTGGAAGGTGGTAAATGTGTCATACTCCATTGTTTCCACAATTTCGCAAATAACGGTCTTTTCATCCAAGTTGCGTTGCTCTTTTTCTTTTAGGGCTTCGAAGTGCTGCTGGTGACGGCGGTTTACGGTTGTTGAAGCAGTTTTAAAACGTGTCCAGATTTCTTCGCGCAATTCTTTGGCTACGGGACCTGTATCACGGAATTCCTGATGCAGTTTCTGTAATTGGTGGAAAGCGGAAATGATGTCTTCTTCGTTTGCCAGTTTTTCGGCTGCTTCACAGAGATGCAGTTTAATTTCGAGGTTTTTCTTGAAATCATATTCGCGGAATTCATTGTTCAGCTTAATCAGATCGTAGAACTTTTCAGCATAAAGCTGGTAATTCTTCCATAGTTCATTGATTTTGGCTGCCGGAACTTGCTTGATTTCATTCCATTCTTGCTGTAGTTTTTTGAATTCATTGTAGGCTTTGTTGGCGTCATCGTGAGATTCAGACAGCTCTTTCAGCTTTTCAATGATGGCCAGTTTCTTCTGCAAGTTCTCTTCTTTTTCTTTCTCCTGCTCCGCAAGCATGGCGCTTCTTTTCTCTTTGATGGAACTCATGGCTTCCTTGAAGCGGCTTTCAGAGTCGTCTGAAGGCATTACAAATGCTTCGGGTGCTCCACCGGCCTCTATAAATGTTTTACGAGCCGTTTCCTGTTCTGCTTTGTGTAACTTATAGAAAGTTTGTTTCAGCAAATCCAACTCTTGTTTGTCGGCATTGCAAGCATCTTCGTTGAGTTCTTTTAGACGTTTAATGACCTCTTCTTTGGTTTGTTTAGGTACATACATAGTGTTATTCTCTTCCGCTTGGGCGGGGGATGATACCAAAGTTTCGGGCGTCTTGTCCATCGGAACTTCGGTTAAAGGGCGATTAGTTTCATTCGAGTCCATCGTATAGATTTTTAAAGTGAGCTTTCTTATTATAGCAACAGTTTACAAATTAAAAGAAATAAATTAGAACTTCATACTATTTTGCCTGTTTTTTTTATTTTAGGTCGATAAATGTTGTATTTCGGGCACGAATCTCATCCTTTGTCACACTTAATATGGTGATACAGAATATGAAATCCGTGCCCGAAACACATTATGAAGAAAGAGAATTACGATAGTAATACCGTAATGCCCATATAAAGCATCATGCCTATGATATCGTTGGTAATGGAGATAAACGGTCCCGTGGCAATGGCGGGATCTATTTTTAGCTTTTCGAGTGTCATGGGGACCAAGGTACCGAAGATGGAAGCAAACATGACAACAGCGAACAGGCTGACTGATACCGAGTAAGATACGGTGGCAGTTGCTCCGAAGCGGATAAAGTTATAAATATAAACCAACATGGAAATGATAGTCGCATTGATAACGGCTACTACGGATTCTTTAACGATTTGTTTCCATGTATTGTGGGCATCCAGCGAACTGTTGGCAAGCCCCTGTACTACTAGTGCGGAAGATTGTGTTCCCACATTTCCTCCCGTACCGCCGATAAGCGGGATATAGAGTGCCATTTCGGGATGGGCTGCAAAGGTGCTGTCGAAGTTTCCCAGTATCATGGAGTTGCCGATACCGCCAATCATTCCAATCAGCAGCCATGGCAGACGTGCTGTGGTCTGGCGGAATACGCTATCGTCCGTTTCTACGTCTTGAGACAAACCGGATGCCAACTGGTAATCGCGTTCGGCCTGTTCACGGACTTCGTCCATTACATCGTCTACAGTGATACGCCCCACTAAACGACCGATGCTGTCTACTACGGGGACTGCCACCAAGTCGTATTTTTCAATTAACTGAACCACTTCGTCTATCGGAGTGTCTACATGTACTGAGATCGGGTCCTTCTTCATCACATGCTTCACTTTGGAAACAGAAGGACTGGTAATCATCTTTTTTAAGGGGAATACACCACGCAGGCGTTCGTCGTCATCCACTACATATACATAATAGATTTCATCCATGTCTTCTGCCTGAATACGCATTTCTTTCAGACATTCGGGCATACTCCAGTTTTCATTTACGATGACCATTTCGGTTCCCATCAAACCGCCGGCGGTGTCTTCATCGTATTTCAGCAAGTCGACAATGTCGCCTGCCTGTTCTATATCTTCGATGTGCGAAAGGACTTCTTCCTGTTTGTCTTCGTCCATTTCACGGATGATGTCAACGGCGTCATCCGAGTCCATGTAGTCTACAAATCGCTTGGCAATTGTTTCGGAAGGAAGTATCTCTAAGAAATCCTTACGTGCGTCCTCGTCCATTTCGATGAGGACATCGGCAGCTGTTTCATTATCCAATAACAGATAAATAAACCGGGCTTCTTCGGCATCCAGTTCATTGCACAGTTCGGCAATGTCGGCAGGATGTAAGCCGGAGAGCAGTCCTTTCAGTTCTTCGGAGTTCTTTTGCTCGATGAGCTGCTCTACTTTTTCTAATTCCTCTTTATTCATCCTATTCTTCTTCCGTTAATATAAAATAAATAGGTTATTCCTTTTGGCTTGTTGCACCTTTGCGGGCGATGTCGTTGCCGCAGTCTATGTCTGCTTTGTCTTTCAGAGCGGTTTCCACCCGGTTGGTCAGTTCGATAAATTCCTGTACCGATAACTGTTCCGGGCGTTTGTTGAATACCGGATCATTGCTCAGCGGATTTCCTTTTTCTAAAATTGAAGAGATGGAATTCCGCAAAGTCTTTCGCCGTTGGTTGAAAGTGGTTTTCACGATAAGTTTGAACAACCTCTCGTTGCACCCCAGTTCTTTTGTTTCGTTGCGTGTCATGCGGATGACGGCACTTTTTACTTTGGGGGGCGGGTTGAACACATGTTCGTGTACGGTAAACAGATATTCCACCTTATACCATGCTTGAATCAGAATGCTCAGGATGCCGTATGTCTTGCTGCCCGGACCGGCGGCAATACGTTCGGCCACTTCTTTCTGAATCATTCCGGTGCAACAGGGAATCAGGTCTTTGTAGTCCAGCATTTTAAAAAAGATTTGGCTGGATATATTATAAGGATAGTTACCGGTGAGGACAAAAGGTCTGCCGTCAAACAGCTTCTCCAGTTTCAGCTTCAGAAAGTCATCTTCTATGATGTTTCCTTCCAAAGCGGGGAAGTTCTCACGCAGATAGGCAACCGATTCAAAATCAAGCTCTACCACTTTCACTTCACGTCCTTTTTCCATCAGGAATTGGGTTAATACTCCCATGCCCGGTCCTACTTCGAGAATAGGTAAACCGGGACATTCGTCCACTGTATCGGCTATGTCTTTTGCAATACTCAGGTCTTTAAGGAAGTGTTGTCCCAGAAATTTTTTTGGTTTGACTAATCCCATTCCGTTATTTTTCTATCGTTAATAAATAGGTTTATTTCGCTAAGATAGTATCTTTGCATCGTGCAAAGGTAAACATTATAAATTTAAAATACGCTGATTTTGGAAGGAACTCATATAAAAAAGATTGTAAAAAAGAGCCTGCAAATACTACTTCCGTTGGTTTTGGGAGCTGCGATAATGATATGGATGTACCGCGGATTTAATTTCGGGCATGTGTGGGAAGTATTGGATGGCGGGATGGATTATAGTTGGATGCTGCTTTCGCTGGTGTTTGGTGTGTTTAGTCACATCTTCCGGGGATGGAGGTGGAAACTTACATTGGCTCCGTTGGGTGAGTATCCCAAAACATCAGACTGCGTGTATGCTGTTTTTGTGTCGTATGCCGCTAATCTGATTGTCCCTCGTGTGGGTGAAATTTCCCGTTGCGGCATTTTGGCAAAGTATGACGGCACTTCTTTTCCCAAGTCTTTGGGGACAGTGGTGACGGAGCGTCTGATCGATACTCTCTGTGTAGCTTTGATAACAGGAGTGACCTTGTTGCTGCAAGCCGGTGTGTTTGCCACTTTTTTCAAAGAAACCGGAACTGATACGCGGGCGCTGACCGATGTGTTGACTTCTGCCCATTTTTACATTATTATAATATGTGTTTCGGCTGTTTGTGTGCTGGCCTTTTTTCTGATAAGGAATGTGGCGGTTTTTGCAAAGGTGAGAGGCATTCTGCATAATGTGTGGGTGGGTATCCTTTCGTTGAAAGATGTGAAGCAGATGCCGCTTTTCATCTTTTACACCGTTGCCATTTGGATCTGTTATTTCCTGCAATTTTACGTATCCTTCTTTTGTTTTGGTTTCTCGGCCGATCTGAGCATTATGGCGGCATTGGTGATGTTTGTTGTGGGTAGCATTGCGGTCGTTGTCCCCACCCCTAATGGGGCAGGTCCGTGGCATTTTGCTGTCATAACAATGATGATGCTCTATGGAGTGGGTAAAGAAGATGCAGGAATTTTTGCACTATTAGTGCATGGAATACAAACCTTTTTATTAATTTTGTTGGGAATATATGGATTAGCGGCTTTGCCGTTCACTAATAAAACTAAGAAGTTATGAGTACAATTCTCTCTCTTGCTCCGCAGAACGTGTGGAAGCATTTCTATTCATTGACTCAGGTTCCCCGTCCTTCGGGTCATCTGAAGAAGATTCAAGAGTTCTTGCTGAACTTTGGAAAGAGCATCGGTGTAGAAACATTTCAAGATGAAGCAGGTAACATCATCTATCGTAAACCTGCTACTCCCGGTATGGAAAACCGTAAGAAAGTAATTCTTCAGTCACATATGGACATGGTGCCCCAGAAGAATAACGATACAGTACATGATTTTGAAAACGATCCCATCCAGACTTATATCGACGGCGATTGGGTGAAAGCCAAAGGCACCACATTGGGAGCTGACAACGGTATGGGTGTAGCTGCTATTATGGCTGTTTTAGAGGACAACACACTGAAGCACGGACCGTTGGAAGCATTGATTACCGCTGATGAGGAAACCGGAATGTTTGGTGCATTCGGCTTGAAACCGGGTACGGTAGATGGAGATATTTTGTTGAATCTTGATTCGGAAGAAGAAGGTGAACTATATATCGGTTGTGCAGGCGGTGAAGATCTGACTGCTACTTTGGAATACAAAGAAGTGGAAACCGACCCTGATGATATCGCTTTGAAAGTGACTTTGAAAGGACTTCGCGGCGGTCACTCCGGTCTTGAAATCAACGAAGGCCGTGCCAATGCCAATAAGTTGATGGCACGCTTTATGAATCAGGTGATTGCTTACGATGAGGCATGCTTGGTTTCATGGCAGGGTGGAAATATGCGTAATGCCATTCCCCGTGAGTGCGAAGTGGTGATTACCATTCCGGCTGAAGAAGAAGCAGATGTGATGGAATATGTACAAGAATGCGAGACTTTGTGGAACGAAGAATATCATGTGCACGAAACTCCGATCAGCTTTAAGGCAGAGCGTGTCGAACTGCCTGCAATGATGGTTCCCGATGAAATCAGAGACAATCTGGTTGATGCCATCTATGCTTGTCAGAACGGTGTGTCACGCATGATTCCGACCATTCCCGATACAGTGGAGACATCTTCCAATCTGGCTATTGTCACTATCGGTGGCGGTAAAGCGGAAATAAAGATTCTGACCCGTAGTTCGCGCGACTCCATGAAGGATTATCTGAATACTTCTTTGGAAAGCTGTTTCTCTATGGCAGGCATGGAAGTGACACGCACCGGCGGTTATTCCGGTTGGGAACCGAATGTTGATTCTCCTATCTTGAAAGCAATGAAGGAATCGTATAAGGCACAGTTCGGCAAGGAACCGGAAGTGAAAGTGATTCATGCCGGTTTGGAATGTGGCATCATCGGTGCCGTTGTTCCGGGCTTGGATATGATTTCTTTCGGACCTACCTTGCGTTCTCCTCATTCACCCGACGAACGTTGTTATATTCCTTCGGTTGCCAAGTTCTATGATTTTGTAGTGGCAACATTGGGCAATACGCCTGTCAAAGAATAAAGAATATAAATTCATTAAAATAGTTGCAGATAAGGCTGGATTCTTAGAGTCCGGCCTTATTTGATATTAAGTCCATGCTTATTCCTTCGTAGTCGGTTGTTTCCGAAAGGCTGTTTTCGTTGAATAATAAAAGAGCGTCCGATAGAGCGCACCAACCTGTGAAATGTATGTGTATTTATTGGTCATCAAAGGTATGAGATATCGCTTAAAGTTCCAAATCTATTTGTGTCTTGTTTTTTGTTACTTAAGACAACGGACGTACTGCGCTTGCTTTGGATAAATGAATTACACCTTTTCGGGTATATTTTAAAAAGAAGCACGAACAATTATACCCATTTGGGTGTAATTGTGGAATCTTTTGTTATATTTGCACCTTAAAGGGTATAATTATGAGCGATTCATTACCATTGTTTATAAAGGATATGCGTAAAAAATTTGGGCTTACGCAGGTGGATTTGGCAGCTAAGTCGGGTGTCGGATTGCGTTTTGTACGTGAATTGGAGCAAGGTAAGGAAACTTTGCGGATGGATAAAGTCAATCAGGTACTTGCTCTTTTCGGGCATAAAGTAGGGGCAGTGCCCATAAGAAAGGAGGATGAAGAATGAAAAGAGGGAAGATATTTCTTTATGATACCTATGCCGGTCTGCTCACGGAAGATGAAAATGGTTTCACTTTTGTTTATGACGCTGATTTCTTGAACTCCGATAAGGCGGAAGCCATTAGCTTGACACTCCCCTTGACGGATAAGCCGTATCATGACACTGTGTTGTTTCCTTTCTTTGATGGCTTGATTCCCGAAGGATGGCTTCTGAATATTGCAGAAAACAGTTGGAAGATAAACCAGCGCGATCGTATGTCGTTATTGCTGGTGTGTTGTAAAGACTGCATAGGGGCAGTAAGTGTGATACTTGATGAACCGGTTTAATTGAGATGCGATGGGAAAATGTTTATATTGCTATAAGGAGTTGAAAGAAGGTCAGGTGGATTATCATCCGGCTTGTGCTCAAAAACTGTATGGTACACGGCAGGTTCCTCATCTGCCTTATGTGAGAAGCGAAATAGGGGATTTGGCCAAGCAAGTGGTCAGAGCCCGGACTACATTGACCGGTGCACAGGCCAAATTGTCGCTTGATGTTCGCCCCGGTGGAAAGAATGAACCTGATCGTTTTACGATTGTCGGGTTGTGGGGACGGTTTATCCTGAAGCCACAAACGGACATTTACCGCTCTTTGCCTGAGCTGGAGGATCTCACAATGCACATGGCGGAAGCAGCCAAAATAGCTGTTGTGCCTCATGGATTGGTGCGTTTTGCCGATGGAGAGCTATGTTATATCACCCGACGTATAGACAGGAAGGCAGATGGCAGTAAGATAGCGATGGAGGATATGTGTCAGTTGACCGAACGGTTGACCGAATATAAATATAAAGGTTCGTATGAGCAGATAGCCAAGGCTATCAAGAAGTATTCCGCTGTTCCGCAACTCGACTTGGTGAACTTTTGGGAGTTGGTGATATTCTCGTGGATAACAGGAAACTCGGATATGCATTTGAAAAACTTCTCATTATATAATGTAGGACTTGGTTATTGTCTGACACCTGCATACGATTTACTCTCTACCGTCCTTGTTATGCCCGAAGATACTGAAGAATTGGCATTGACACTCAATGGAAAGAAGCGGAAAATATGTCGGAAGGATTTCGAGTCGTCTATTGTCGCTTCGGGGGTCAGTGGCAAGGTGATAGAGAATATCGCCAAAAAGTTTCGACGGTCTGTTATTAAATGGATGGATTTGATTGACAATTCGTTTTTGGCGGATGATTTGAAGAAGCAGTATAAGCGTCTTATCTTGAAGCGTTTGCTTCTGCTTCGTTGAGAAAAGCAGAAATTCCGTATCCCTTGTTTTGTTAATTTAACCAATTAGGATGCAGTGCTGAACTACATAATGCGTTTCTTTGTTAAAGGAACAATTAAAGACGAAGCTTATGAATACTCGTTATTATTTTCTGATAGTGCTCTGGGCAATGAGTTTATTTGCTCCATTGCATGCACAAACTTACGATAAAATGTGGAAAGAGGTAGAACAACTTCAAAAGAAAGACCTTCCTCAGTCTGTGGTGTCCGCATCGATGAAAATCTATGATAAGGCAAAGGCTGAGCGTGATGTGCCGCAAATGATGAAGGCATATCTGACTGCCATGCAATATCGCACTCTTGTCACTCCCGATAGTCTGGAGACGGATATGAAGGGATTGGAAAACTGGGCAAAGCAAACGGAAAAAGCGGAAGACAGGGCGGTGCTCTATTCCATTTTGGGTGAGTTGACTATCTCGAAAGATGTAAAGCAAGGTTTCAATTTCTTGCAGTCTTCACTGAAGGACAAAGACCTGTTGGCATCCTGTCCGGTGGAGAAACTGAAGCCGATGGTAAGAGTCGGGGAAATGAGCAAACGCTATTTTCATGATAATCTGTATGATTTGCTGGCGCGTCGTGCCCTCTTGCTGATGAAGCAAAACAGGTGGGAAGCTGCTTCTGTCGGGAACCAGACCAACAGTCTGCCGGCGCAGGTGAAGGATATAAAAAGCTTTATGGCATATACGGCAGTACCGGTGTCCGAATGTGATTTCGTGGCAGCAATTCTTCAGAATTATCGTTCGCTTTTGACACTGTATGATACTCCTGCGTATCGTTCGGCATGGATGGTGACCGGCATCGGAGCGTTGGATTATCTGTTCAACACGTTCAATCAGAACTTTTCCAATGAGGATTGCCAAAAGGAATTACGCTCTTGGATAGCCGGATATCCCGATGAGGAAGCCGGAGCTGAGGTTTATCTGGCCCTGTCGGATTACTTGCAGAAGCAAAATAATCAGGTGGAACGCCTGAAAGTGGTACGTGAGGGGATTTCCAAATACCCTCGTTATGTCGGTGTCAACAGGCTGAGAAACATAGAAAAGGAGATATTGAATCCTTCTCTGTCATTGGAAGTGTCTGCGGCTTATCCGGGCAAGATGCAGGAGGTAAGAGTGAACTATAAGAATTTGAACGGCTTTACGTTGCAACTGTATAAGATAAACTTACCCGTCACTTCCGTGATGTGGGCAAGTAAGATGAAGAATTTTGTTGCAAAGTATGGTAAGTTGCAAAAGGAGGAAAACTTCTCGCTGAAAGGAACTGCCGATTATTTGCCGGTCGATACTACGCTTCAGATTCAGGCTCCGCAGCCGGGTATCTATTATTTGAAAGCTGTACCGGAAGGAAAAGTCGGCGAACCGGGTGGAACATTGATGTATGTCACTGCGTTGAGGGTGATTTATCGTCCCTTGCCTGACGATGACCTGGAACTGGTTGTGGTGGATGCCGAAAGCGGACATCCTGTGCCCGATGCCGAGGTGGTGATTTATACCGGTACGGACGGACGTTTCATGCCTTCGCAAACCTATACGGCCGATAAAGAAGGTACGCTGAAACTCGGGTTTCCCGATAAGAAAAGAACTATCATGTATAATGCCCGCACTATGAGCGATACGGCTATGCCGATTGCAGACTTGTGGAAACAAATCTATTACGCTCCTTCGGAGAATCGCGAACAGGAGGTGTTGAGTCTGTTTACAGACCGTTCCATCTATCGTCCGGGACAAACGGTTTATGTTTCGGGCATTGCGTACAGGCAGCAACAGGATGATACTCAGGTGTTGGCCGATAAAGAATATACGGTGACTCTGTATGATGTCAATAACAATAAGGTGGGCGAGGTGAAGGTGACAACCAACTCGTTCGGCTCTTTCAGCGGTCAGTTCACGCTGCCTTCTCCCTGCCTGACCGGTTACTTCAGGTTGCAGGCCGGTTCTGCTTCCGGTGGCTTCAGGGTAGAGGAGTATAAACGTCCTACCTTCGATGTTGCTTTTGAACCGGTCAAGACCGAATATCAAATAGGCGACTCTGTGCTTCTCACCGGTGTGGCGAGGACATTTGCCGGTGCTCCGGTGCAGAATGCAAAGGTGAATTATCATATCACCCGTTCTTTCTCTTGGTTCTGGCGCTTCCGGGGGGGCCGTTCTGCCGCTTGGGATGGGGAAACGATGACCGATGCCGAAGGCAAATTCACCGTCACGGTGCGTCTGGAGGCCGATTCCGATGTGAAGGATTTGCCGACATGGTATTATACTTATCGGGTACAGGCGGATGTGACTGACGGTGCGGGTGAAACGCAACAAGCCAACCTGTCGTTGCCCTTGGGTAAAACTTCCGTTGTGCTCGCTATTGAGGGATTATCCGCACAGATGGTGAAAGAGAAAGCCCGGGAATTGACCTTCTCTGTTACTAATTTATCGGGCGAACCGGTAGATACAGAGGTGATTTATCAGGTGTTTAAACCAAATAAAAGTAACCATGAACCCGGTGAGAAAGTGTTGCAGGCTACAGTTGCATCCAATAATAAGTTTGTGCCCGAAGCATTATACCGGCTTCCTTCCGGCTCTTATATCCTGAAGATTTCGGCTAAAGATGCGCAGGGCAGGGAATGTACGGAATCTCAAGGTTTCCTGTTGTTCTCGCTCGGCGATAAACGTCCGCCGATTGCCACCACCGATTGGTTCTATCAGGACGGAGAGAAATTTGAGGGAGATTCTCCGGCTACTATCTATGTCGGCAGCAGTGAAAAGAATATCTATCTTCTTTATGATGTCTTTTCCGGCAATAAGCGGGTGGAAAGCAGACGTGTGCAGTTCTCCGATTCCATCGTCAGTTTCCCGCTTACTTATAAACAGGAGTATGGAAACGGGGTAATGGTAAGTGTTGCCTTTGTGAAAGACGGACAGCTCTATGGTCACTATGCACGGATTACCAAACCCGAACCGGATAAAGAGTTGCAGTTGAAGTGGACTACGTTCCGTGATAAGCTTCGCCCCGGTCAGCAGGAAGAATGGAAGCTGAGCGTGCTCTATCCCGATGGCCGTCCGGCTGACGCCGAACTGCTGGCGATGATGTATGATGCCTCTTTGGACCGCTTCTATACGCACGACCTTTTCTTCCGCGTGAACTTCACCCGTAACATTCCACATTCCTTATGGAACAAATGGTATACACGGACTGAATATATCTATCTCAATTTCCCCTTCAAGAGCCTGAACACCTCTTCGTACTCTTATAGTGAATTGCTGGTTCCGTCCGTGGGTGTACGGCATTGTGTCTTGGAGAGTTTGCCTGCCGGTTGGGGAATGAATTCGCGTGCTGCCCGACCGAAAATGGCAGATGATGTCCAAGATGTGGCGATTACAAATGTGGTGTTTGAGGAAGAAATAATTCCTGTGTTGAGAGCGGAAGCAATGGATGCGGGTGCTTTGAAAGAAACAGGGAATGTGCAGGTGCGTCAGAACTTTGCCGAAACAGCTTTCTTCTATCCGCAGTTGCGTACCAACGGGCAGGGCGAAGTCAGCATTTCGTTTATCCTGCCCGAGAGCCTGACGAAATGGAAGTTTATGGGGCTGGCACATACCAAGGAGGTGGATTACGGCCGGATAGAGGCAACCGCTACTGCCTCCAAAGAGTTTATGCTTCAACCCAATATGCCTCGTTTTGTCCGTGTGGGTGATAAGGCAAATATTGCCGCTTCACTGATTAACCTGTCGGATAAGGCTGTTGCCGGAACTGTCAGAATGGAACTTTTCAATCCTGAAACAGAGAAGGTCTTCTATACTCAGAAGCAGAAGTTCGGAGTGAAAGCGGGAGAAACGGGCAATGTGAGCTTTACCTTTGACGTCACTGATAAGTATACTGTATTGGCATGCCGCATGGTGGCTGAAGGAGATACGTTCAGTGATGGCGAACAGCGTTACATCCCGGTGTTGACGGATAAGCAGTGGGTGACGGAGAGTGTGCCGTTGGATGTAAACGGCAAAGGAAGTTATACCTTCTCATTGGAGCATCTGTTTAATAACCACAGTCGTACGGCATCCGGCCGGAAGATGACAGTGGAATTTACGAGCAATCCCGTATGGTATGCTGTCATGGCATTGCCGGTGGTTGCGGTTCCGCAGGGAGAGGATGCGCTGTCATGGGCTTCTGCTTATTATGCGAATGCGTTGGCCGAGTTCATTGTGAGTTCAAATCCGCGTATCAAACAGATATTTGACAGTTGGCTGGCACAGGGAGGCACTAAAGAAACTTTCATGAGCCGGTTGCAAAAGAATGAGGAGTTGAAGAACATATTGCTGGCAGAGACACCGTGGCTGACTGAAGCCGTGAATGAAGAAGAACAACGTCAACGTATTGCCACCTTGTTTGATTTGAACACGATGAGTAATAAATTGTCTGTCTGTGTGGCACATTTGAATGAGCTGCAAAATGGGGATGGTGCATGGAGCTGGTACAAGGGTATGCCGGGCAATCGTTATATGACTACGCAGATAACGGAAATGCTGACCCGCCTGCAAGTGATGACCGGTGGAAAACTGAATCAGGCTCTCTCTGCCATGTATCAGAAAGCATTAAACTATCTTACCGTGCAGGCAGGGAAAGAATACAAGGCAATGAAGGAAGCCGAAAAGAAAGGCGTGACGAATGTCAGTCCTTCAGAACAGACGCTTCAATATCTGTATATATGTGCTTTGAATGGCAAAGCCGGAGCAAATGCCGATATGAACCGTTATTTTATCAGTAAGCTGAGTGCACAGGCGACCGATCTGACTGTTTACGGAAAGGCGTTATCTGCCATTGTTTTGCAACAGGCCGGAGAGACGGTAAAGGCGAAAGAGTTTGTGCAGTCTGTTATGGAGTATTCGGTGGTGACAGACAAGATGGGGCGTTATTTTGATACTCCCAAGGCACATTATTCTTGGTTCGGTTATAAGATTCCGACCGAAGTGGCTGCAATGGAGGCGGTGCAATACGTTACCAAAGACGAGCAGGCGTTGAGCCAGATGAAACGCTGGCTTTTGAAAGAGAAGCAAACGCAGGTTTGGGATACTCCTGTTGCTACGGTGAATGCTGTATATGCCTTACTGAATTCGGGAACGGACTTATTGGCAAACTCTGATGCCGTGAAGATTACCTTGGGAAAAGAGGTGATTCAGACGTCGGCGGAAGAGCCGGTGGGTTATCTCAAGAAGGTGGTTGAAGGCAATGTCCTGAATCTGAAGAAGGTGACAGTGGATTGTGAAGGCAGCGGTATGGGTTGGGGAGCTGTGTATGCCCAATATCTGGAGAATATGGATAAGATGGGTGAGCAAAGTAGCGGTTTGTCTGTCAGCCGTAGCCTTTATAAAGGAGAGACGCTCATAGAGGAAGGCACTGTATTGAATATAGGTGATAAGATTACTGTCCGTCTGACGGTAAAGGCAGACCGGGATATGGATTTTGTACAGATTAAAGATGAGCGTGCCGCTTGTATGGAGCCGTTGGCAGCATTGTCAGGTTATCGCCTGAGCGCAAACCTGGGATATTATCAGGCAACGAAAGATGCTTCCACTTCTTTCTTTGTCAATCAAATGCGTAAAGGAATGTATGTGATAGAGTATCAGGTGTATGTGACCCGTTCGGGAGAATACCGGTCCGGGATAGCAACGATTCAGTCGGCTTATGCACCCGAGTTCGGCGGGCATACAGGAGGATATAAAGTAGTGGTGAAATAGAATTGTAAAGGGAGTGTGTCAAAACTAAACCGGGCTATTCCATAGCCCCTACGAACTAAACGATAGTTTTGACATACCCCCTTACAACTTAATGACAGGTTATTTTCATTTGGAGATATCCGCTTGTCTTTTGACGCTGCGGCCTCCATCGTATTCCAACCGGAAATCAAAGTTTCCTATTGTTCCGTAGAAGTAGTTTCCATTGACATGCGGATAATCTATAATGATGGATTCCCCGGTATCATAGTCTATATATAACCGTCCGTTCTCAATAAACCAGTCGAATTTATAGGTATCGTAATACTCGAAGGGAGGAGTGGTATAATAGAGGTCTTCCGTTCCTACACCGTGGTCGGGGCGAGAGCCGGATGTGAATGTGATATAGCTGTCCAAAGGTTCACCCCAAGAATCACCGGCACCCATATCGCCGAACCATGTCACTCCATACAATCCCGATAAATCAAAACCGATGTCTTCATCGCTCTCACAGGAAGTGAAACCGAGCGTGACAACCAGTGCGGCCAGCATACATAGATAATTCTTCCATGTTCTCATAATATTCCAGTTTATAGTTTTAATCTTTTTGTTTTAACACCTTCTAATGCAAAGATAATGCTTTTTTTCCTTACCTTTGTTACTTTAAACGAAGAATTTAGTTTGGTATGAAATACATAATGTTGATAATAAGTATGTTGCTGGGATCGGGGCTTTCAGTCTTTGCGCAGCCAAAAGCCTCTTTTGATAAGACAATGCACGAATTTGGAACCATTTTATGGAAGAACCCGGTAACGGCTACCTTTAAAATAACAAATAAGGGCGATAAGCCGTTAGTGATATCCAATGTCACCACTTCCTGCGGGTGCACTGTTACCGACTGGACCAAATCTCCTATCCTGCCGGGGAAAACGGGTGAAGTCAGTTCTACGTTTGATGCCAAGGCTCTCGGTCGTTTCCGGAAAAGCATCGGTGTTTATTGCAATGCGTCAGACAAGCCTGTTTATTTGTCTTTTCGCGGAGAAGTGACCGCCGACCCCAAGAACTATACCTTTACCCATCCTTATCAAATCGGTGCAATCCGCCTGAATAAAGAGGAAATAGAGTTTGACGATGCGAACATGGGAGATAAACCGACCATCGAACTGCTGATAGCCAATACTTCGGACCGGGTCTATACACCTGTGTTGATGCATCTGCCTCCTTATTTGAGTGCGGTGGCCACTCCCGACAAGCTGGGGCGTAACCGCACCGGAAAGATTAAGGTGACTCTTGATACCGAAAAACTTCCCAAGCTGGGGTTGACCACTGCTTCGGTATACTTGTCACGGTTCCCCGGAGACAAGGTGGGTGAGGAAAATGAAATTCCGGTTTCGGCTGTGCTGTTGCCTGATTTCTCTCGCATCAGTCAGCAGGAACGCCTGAATCCGCCTGCCATCCATCTTTCTGCCAAGGAACTGGTCATGGGAGAATTGGCAGATGACGAGAAACGTTCGCAGACGATTATAGTGAAGAATGTGGGTAAATCCAATCTGGAAATACGTGATTTGCAAGTGTTCAACTCTGCTTTGGGAGTGCAGTTGAAGAAACGTGTCTTGAAGCCGGGGGCAACGACCAAGATGAAGATTACGGCTTATGGGCATAACCTCAGAAGAGTGAAAGGCTCACCTCGTGTATTGATGATAACGAATGACTCGAACAGCCCGAAAATAATTATCAATGTGAAAGTAACCTCAAAGAAATAGCTATGGAACATCCTGAAAATAGTGAAGAATATAAGGGATTGGTCGTCAATGCGGGCATTGAACAACCATCCATTGTGAATCCTTATTTGAAATTCCGCAAGAAACCGCGTCGCCGTGAGTTTTCTGTGGGAGAGTATGTGGAAGGTATTGTGAAAGGTAACGTGACCGTCTTGAGTCAGGCCGTGACACTGGTGGAGAGTGTGAAACCCGAACATCAGGCCATCGCTCAGGAGGTTATAGAGAAATGTCTCCCTTATTCCGGCAGGTCGATTCGTATCGGAATCAGCGGAGTGCCGGGTGCCGGCAAGAGTACCTCCATTGATGTTTTCGGGCTGCATGTGCTCCGACAAGGAGGAAAGTTGGCTGTCTTGGCCATCGACCCCAGCAGTGAGCGTTCCAAAGGCAGTATCTTGGGCGATAAGACCCGCATGGAGAAACTGTCCGTCCATCCCAATGCTTTTATCCGCCCCAGCCCCTCGGCAGGTTCGTTGGGCGGAGTGGCACGAAAGACCCGTGAGACGATTATCCTGTGCGAGGCAGGAGGGTTTGATAAGATATTCGTCGAAACGGTGGGAGTGGGGCAGAGTGAAACTGCGGTACACTCCATGGTGGATTTCTTTCTGCTGATTCAACTGGCGGGCACGGGAGATGAATTGCAAGGTATCAAACGGGGTATCATGGAGATGGCGGATGGCATTGTCATCAACAAGGCCGACGGCAACAACATAGAGAAAGCGAAACTGGCAGCGAGCCATTTTCGGAATGCGCTGCACCTGTTTCCGGCACCCGATTCGGGATGGTCTCCCAAAGTCCTGACTTATTCGGGCTTTTATGGCTTGGGCATCAAGGAGATATGGGACATGGTTGATGAGTATTTTGCTTTTGTGAAAGCCAATGGCTATTTTGAACAGCGCCGTAACGAACAGGCAAAATACTGGATGTACGAGTCCATCAACGAGCACCTGCGCGACAGTTTTTATAATAATGAGACAATAGCTTCCATGCTGGCTGTGAAGGAAGAGGAAGTGTTGAACGGAAAGCTGACTTCTTTTGTTGCGGCAAAGAAGTTGCTGGACGCTTATTATGATACGTTGAAGTAAAAAGGGAGTGTGTCAAAACTCAATCGGCCTATCCCATCGTCAGCTGGAGGGGCAGGGTTTGCCTGCCCGAATGCATAAAGCAAACTGTTTTCGGGCGAGAGAACCTCGCCCCTGCGAACTAAGCGACAGCATTATCCATGTTTTGACACATTTCCTTATCTTATGCAGTATACCGTTTTTTTTTATTTATCAACCACAACAATACCGGCAGCTTTTTCCGACAAAGAAGTGAGGCGAATAGTCATAATGCATCCGTTATTAGCCTGCAAATTTGTAGGTAAAGAGAACCGATAAGTTACTTTTTTACCACATTGCAGTGTTTGAGTATCATGAGAGGAGGTCACAAGTTTCCCATCTGCTTCCAGTTTGAAGCCGGAAATTTTTATCGTTCCGTTTCCTTTTATTGTTTCTAATGAAAATCCATTCATCTGTTTCAGCATGCGGGCAGAAATATTCAGTTTAACCTCTTTCCATTCTTTATCTCCTATATTCCATGTACCTATCATATCCGGCCGATTCAATTTTAAATCCTTTTCCGAAATATCCTTTGACAAAGCCATCATTCTTTTGGAAAAATCAATAAGGTCAATCGTTCCCCATTCGTAATCTGTCTTTTTACTATTCTCTACCCAATTACGTTCCCAGGCAGCCATATTAAAATCAATTCCTTTGGTACGGCTGGCATAATAGTTTTTCCAACGTTCCAGATAATAACTTCCAATCAGCCCACTCCATATACGAGCTGCATAGTCATCTACCGGAGGTCCCCAAACAGTAACAATACGCCGCGCATTCATTTCATACTGTTTTTTCTGTTGGGCTGTTTCGGCAACTTTTGAGGCAAAATCCAGCCACCGATTCAAACGAAGTGTAGGGTGTTTGCTTAAAAGGGCATCCATTCCCAACATCAGCGTTTCGAAACGGCTCTGAAGCAAAACAGCCTGTAAAGTATCTCCCAGCAGATACTCCTGGTCAATCATCTTTGTCAGAATTTCAACTTTTCCACCTAGATATTGAGCGGTCATCTCTGCCATATCGATTTGATACATCGGGTTGTTTCCTAAATCGTCCGCTGCATTCACAAAGCATTCCAAGCCTTTGAAATAGTCTTCGCAAATGTTGATGGAACCGTTCTTCACCATACTCGGCCGAAGCTGCCAGTTAAAACGAGGATGATCGGTAAATGTGCCATATACCGACTTGAGCAAATAATCCCAGGCACTCATTATATCGGCAGATGTCTTTCCGTAACGATTTTCCGAATAGTCTTTCAGCCACTCACGTATTTCTATTTTATGATTACTCCACCCTGCATCCGTAACCAATTCATATAAAACCTCATTGTTTTCAATGCCTTCCGGAGCTAATCCATGCGCAATCAGATTCCCTTTATTGGGAGAAGACAATGCCTCAAGATGACCGTTGGCATAAAAATCAAGTATGCCGGTCATACCTACCTTACCTCCCATATTAGGTATCACACTATATACCCATTGCTTATTATAGAAGCCTTTGTAATATTCCCAGTTAACTTCCGAATGCCAGAAATGCTTATTATAATCAACCGCTAAATCGAGCAGAAGTATTTTATCATCAGGTACTTTCGAAACCAGCGCGCCTAAAGTCTTATAATCCCATATATGTCGCTGATATCCGAACATCCATCCCTGCATTACCCAAACAGCTCCGGCATTGGCTTTTCGGATAGATTCATAAACACTTTTTCCATAAGATGCTGCCATTTCATAACGTTTCGGATTCCCTTTTTCAGGAAAAGGTATATCCATTTCGTTAAAGCTGTCTACCAAATAATAGTCACATTTACCAAATTCTTTCTCCCATTCACGAATAAAAGCTGTGCCTATTTTTTTGAATAAAGGCTCTTGAGGAGAAATCATCCAGTTAGAAAAAGCCCCACCCCATTGGGTTTCGACAATTTCCAACTCCGGATGGATACGTTTAAATGCCCGGGGGATAAATCCCGGAAATCCCGGACAGATGGGTTTCATATCCAATGACCTCATTCTATCCAAAATCTGATGCTGAAGAGCAATCTGTTTCTTATGCCAATCCTCATTCAAAGGGCCGTCTATACCACTTATATTTCCCATACGCATCCATGGCAAATGAGCCGGACCGACAAAGTAATGGTTGATTTCTTCGTCTGTCAGCCCCATTTTCTTCCATACTCTTGCTATGATGGCTTCATAACCGACCAAAGCCAGAGGCATATTAATACCATGCAGAGCCATCCAGTCTATCTCTTGTTCCCAACGTTCCCAGTCCCAATAAGGCATAGAATAACCGTAAGTGCAAACATTAAAATAGTAGTGATTAGCAAAAGGAGATATTGTTTTCTTTACAGACAAATCCGGCAATTCCTTTGAAGGCATGGCAATACTATTACCTGTCCAAGTATACATGCCTAAATGATTATCTTTTATGTAATCATAAAAACCGCGACACAACGAAACATTATCCGAGGCTTGAATACGCAATATTCCTTTCTGCACCTCATACTGATAATATGTAGAGTTCTTTTCCGGTTTCAGTTTTAATGAGACAGGAATTTCTGATTGCCGGGAAACACGCTGAATTAACTCACGTACTGCAATTGTTCCTTGTGCATGTGCTAAGGTGGATTCTATGAAGAGATAACAAAGTAATAAAAAAAAGATGTTTTTTTTCATGTTTAAGAACTGTTTGAAAATGAAAGTTTAAAATGAAAAGCGTGTTTCCTCTTTCCTCGGAAATGATTATTTTGGGTTAACAAGTTTAAAATAATTGTATGTTCGACGGATTTGGAAGAAATACTACGGCAAGTTATCAATAAAATCCTGAATGTGCAAGAGAGAAAACGAAAATATGATTTGATAATTATAGGAGTTTCTGCCGAAAACATACATGCAACAATCGGGTTTGGCAGAGGAAATGTTCGGATTAGCTGTTGTAAAAGAGCTTTCGAATGAAACTTGAACAGGCTCTGAAAGACTAAAGTGTTTTATCAAAAGAGCAAGGAGTTTTTAGCAAAGACCTTAGTCTTTTTTTTTAACTCCAAGGTCTTTTTTGAGGGGTGTTATAGTGCTGAAAAATGAACTTAATGTATTGATAAGCAATGCTTTGGGTGCTTGTTTCTACCTGGTTGGAAAATGGTGTTGGGTTTGCAAGGTGGTAATATGGTCAAAGTGCTGAATAACAGTGTATTGACTATTTTGTTTGGGACCACTGGGACCAGGGCCCATCTTTATGCTTTGGTGGCCCCGGAATTGTGCTCTTGTAAGATGTTATTTGATTGTTTATCAATGTGTTATGTCTGTTTAAAACGGACAAGCAATGGCTTTATGAGAAATAAGTATACATTTTAATCACATTATCATGTTTCTCGCATTTGTTTTGATATACTCCCCTGCCGGTAAAGTGACAGCATTATCTACAGTTTGGCACACCCTCTACTTGTGTTATCGGACTCTTTTCTCCACAGAAGGTGAATTAATTTACTTTTTAGCTGTTGGATATTCCATGCCTCCATCTTTCATTTCCCCCTGTTTAAGCCTGTTTTCATCCTTCGGTGAAGTGAAAAATACAGTATCTGGGCTTGTACGCTTTATTAGTCTGATAATCAATGTGTTGATGTGTTTTTATGGGGCCGGGAAAGCATAAAGGTGGGCCCTGGACCCAGTGGTCCCAAAGATAATGCTTATTTGCCTGATAATAAGCATATTATGTAAAACCAAACAACCTGTTCCGGAGTTCGTTATCTCTGAGACAGGTTGTGTTGGAATATTTTAAATCCTGTAGGGAGTTGTATTCTCTTTAAATGGAGAGTTCGTGAAGCACGTTCACCAGTTCTCTGTCGATGGGCTTGTCGTTTTTGATGGCTTTGACAAAAGGCACATACACAATCTTATCGTCATCAATGCCAATCATCACGTTACGCTGACCTTCGAGCAGTGCCTGGATGCTGGCTACTCCCATGCGGCTGGCAATGATGCGGTCGTGTGCAGTAGGACGTCCTCCGCGTTGCAAGTGTCCCAAGATGGTGACACGCACATCGTACTGGGGATATTCGTTTTTCACACGTTCTGCATAATGCATAGCCCCTCCGGTAAGTTCACTTTCGGCCACCAACACGATGCTGCTGCTTTTTGACTTGCGGAATCCGTGTTCGATGAATTCTTCCAGTTGGTCCACCTCCGTACTGAATTCGGGGATGATGGCTGCTTCTGCTCCTGCGGCAATAGCGCCGTTCAATGCCAGAAAACCTGCATCGCGTCCCATTACCTCGACAAAGAACAGACGTTCGTGAGAGGTGGCGGTATCGCGAATCTTATCCACAGCATCGAGAATGGTATTCAAGGCAGTGTCATATCCGATGGTGGTGTCGGTACCGTATAAGTCATTGTCAATCGTTCCCGGAAGTCCGATACACGGTACATCGAACTCTTGTGCAAATATACGTGCGCCGGTCAGTGAACCGTCACCGCCGATGATGACCAAAGCATCGATTTCGTGCTTTTTCATGTTCTCGTATGCTTGTGCACGTCCTTCGGGTGTTGTGAATTCCTTGCAGCGGGCGGTTTTTAGGATAGTACCTCCCATTTGTATGATGTTGCTGACATTTTGGCTTTTGAATTCCTGAATTTCATCTGTTACCAAGCCCTTGTATCCTCTATAAATGCCATATACTTTCAGGCCGTTATAGATGGCAGAGCGTGTCACTGCGCGAATGGCGGCGTTCATTCCCGGAGCATCACCTCCGGATGTTAAAATACCGATACTTTTAATCGTTCCCATAAATACCCATTTTAATGTTTTTATGATGCAAAGTTAGCAATTTATCACTTGGACAGCGATAAAATATTATTTTTTATTGGTCTGTTTTTCGTTTAGGATAACCTTTTTACACTCTTCCATCAACCATTTGGGAGTAGAAGTGGCTCCGCAAATGCCGATGGAATGGACATCCTTCAGCAGGTTGCGGTCTATTTCCTCCGGTTGGTCGATGAGGTAGGAGTTGGGGTTTACCTTTTTACATTCCTGAAACAAGATTTTCCCATTGGAGCTTTTGCGGCCGCAAACGAAGAAAATGAGATCGTGTGCTGCCGCAAATTTACGGATGTTCGGCATACGGTTGGCTACTTGCCGGCAAATGGTGTCGAAGTATTCAAAGGAGGCTTCGGGCGATATGTGTTCCTTGATATATTCCACAATCTGCCAGAACTCTTCCAAAGATTTCGTGGTCTGTGAATACAGCCGGATATCTTTGTTGAAGTCCAGCTGCACCACTTCCTCCGGTTTTTCTATGACAATCGCTTTCCCGTGTGTCTGTCCCACCAGTCCGAGCACTTCGGCGTGTCCGTTTTTCCCGTAAATCACGATTTGTGTGTCGTGGCTGTCGGGGGTGTTGTCAAATTCCTGTTTGATGCGTTTTTGCAGCCGCAATACCACGGGGCAGGTTGCATCGATGATTTCGATATGGTTGGCTTTTGCCAGTGCGTATGTTTCAGGCGGTTCTCCATGAGCGCGGAGCAGCACCTTGGCGTTATGCAGCCGGGCGAATTCTTCGTGGTTGATGGTGATGAGGCCCATCTTTTTCAGACGTTCGCATTCTTGTCCGTTGTGCACAATGTCTCCCAGGCAATAGAGCGTGGTGCCCTTTGCCAATTCCTCTTCTGCTTTTTTGATGGCGGTGGTTACGCCGAAGCAGAAGCCCGAACCTTCGTCTATCTCTACATTAACCATTGGTTGCTTTTTGGAATTGTTCTGCCAGCCATTGTTTCTGTTCGGCAATGGTCATGTGGCTGTTGTCCAACAAAATAGCATCTTCGGCTTTCCTCAAGGGACCGACTTCCCGGTTTTGGTCGATATAATCACGCTCTTCCACGTTTTTCAATATTTCGTCGTAAGAAGCCGGCCGGCCTTTTGCTTTCAGTTCGTCGTATCGGCGCCGGGCGCGGATGTCGGCAGAGGCGGTTACGAAAATCTTCAGTTCGGCATCAGGAAAAACCACGGTTCCGATATCGCGTCCGTCCATCACAATTCCTTTCTGCCTGCCCATTTCCTGTTGCTGTTTCACCAATGCCTCCCGAACAAATCCGAGGGCGGCAACCGGGCTTACGTGTGAAGAAACTTCCATGGTCCGGATGCGTTCTTCCACCTCTTCGCCGTTCAGCAAGGTGACAGGACGCTGGGTTTCCGGGTTCAGCCGGAAAGAAATCCTGATGTCGGGCAGGCTGTTTCGGAGCTCCTCCTCCCGGATGCCGCTGTCTGTAAACAACCCGTTGTCGAGGCAGTATAAAGTAACGGCACGATACATGGCACCGCTATCTATATATATGTATCCTATTTCACGTGCCAAATCTTTGGCCATTGTGCTTTTTCCGCAAGACGAGTAACCGTCGATGGCTATTGTTATTTTTTTCATATATAATTAATGTATAGATGAGTATATTGCTATATGCGGTTCAAAGATAGGGAAAAGTTAGGTGCCCTTCCATGAAAAAGAATTAAAATATAATGAATTAGCAAATTTTTACGGTGAAAATACTTTTTGTTTAAAAGAAAAGTACTACATTTGCCTTGAATGAGAAACACTTAATTTTAAACAACAATTTATGGAAGTTAAAAAATCGCCCAAAGCAGATCTTGAAGGTAAAAAAAGTACCTGGCTGCTAATCGGTTATGTGTTTATCTTAGCTCTTATGTTTGTCGCTTTCGAATGGACTGAACGCGATAAGCAGGTGACTACAGATACAGGTATGGCCGCAGTTGTATTTGAAGAAGAAATGGTTCCTATCACAGAACAGGAAGAACAGCAACAAGCTCCTCCTCCCGAAGTACCTAAAGCGGAAGAAATTATTGAAATCGTAGAAAATGATGCTAAAGTAGAAGAAACCGTTATTCAGGCATCAGATGATACGGAAAAAGCTGTGGAAGTTAAATATACACCGGTTGTAGTAGAAGAGGAAGAACCGGAAGAACAACAGATTTTCCAGATTGTAGAAGAAATGCCCGAATTCCCCGGCGGTATGGGAGAATGTTTGAAGTTCTTGATGAAGAATGCAAAATATCCGACCATCTCTCAGGAAAACGGTGTGCAGGGTAAAGTATCAGTGAAGTTCGTTATCGAAAAAGACGGTTCTATTGCTGATCCGGTTGTTGTTCGCGGTGTAGACCCTTACTTGGATAAAGAGGCTCTGCGTGTAGTGAAGTCAATGCCGAAATGGAAACCCGGTAAACAACGTGGTAAACCGGTACGTGTAAGTTATACCGTGCCCGTAATCTTTAAATTACAGTAATCTTTGGATAAAAATCATGAAGAGGCTGCTCATTGGGTAGCCTCTTTTTTTAGTAATATATTTAATTCTTTTTCTTATGGCTTTTTTAGCAACCGAATTGTCGGATAAGATCAACGGCTATCTTTCTGAAATGCCTTATATGCGTGAACCGAAAGGGCTGTATGCTCCTATTGAATATGTATTATCGTTGGGTGGAAAGCGGATTCGTCCTGTCTTGATGTTGCTTGCTTATAATATGTATAAGGAAGATGTGGACTGTATTTTGCCGCAGGCGGCAGGTATCGAGACTTATCATAATTATACTTTATTGCATGACGACCTGATGGACAAGGCTGATATGCGCCGCAATAAACCTACTGTTCATAAAGTATGGGATGACAACACGGCAATCTTGTCGGGAGACGCTATGTTGGTATTGGCTTACCGCCTGATGGCTGATTGTCAGGAAAAGTATTTGAAGCGGGTGATGGATATCTTTACACAGACGGCTTTGGAAATATGCGAAGGACAGCAATGGGATATGGAATTTGAAACACGTACGGATGTGACTGTACCGGAATATATAGAAATGATTCGTCTGAAAACGTCTGTCTTGTTATCGGCGGCATTGAAAATCGGTGCCGTTTTGGGGGATGCTTCCGAGGAGGATGCCCGCAAACTTTATGATTTCGGCATTCAGATGGGACTGGCCTTCCAGTTGCAAGACGATTATCTGGATGTGTATGGTGATCCCAAGGTGTTTGGAAAGAATATCGGGGGGGATATCTTATGTAATAAGAAAACCTTTATGCTGATAAACGCATTGGCCTTGGGCAATCCGCGGCAGAAGGAAGAGCTGGACCGATGGATTTCGTGTGCGGAGTATTGCCCGGAAGAAAAGATTAAAGCTGTGACGGGAATCTATAATGAGATTGGCATTGATAAAATCTGCGATGAAAAAATCAATGAATATTACGCAAAAGGGCTGGCTTTGCTGGATGGTGTGAGTCTGCCGGCAGAGAGAAAAGAAGAGTTAAAGTCTTTTGTTTGTCGTTTAATGAATAGAAAAGTGTGATGATTGATACCCATTCCCATCTTTTTGCAGAAGAGTTTGCCGATGATTTGCCGCAAGTGATAGAACGCGCCAAGGCTGCCGGTGTCAGGAAGGTTTTTATGCCCAACATTGATGATACAACCATCCGTGAGTTGTTGGAGGTATGTGAGGTATATAAAGGTTTTTGTTATCCGATGCTGGGGTTTCACCCGACATCGGTGGACGGTGATTATAAAGCCCGCCTGATGCCGATGAAAAAGTTGTTGACCGAAGGACACCCTTATATCGCCATCGGAGAGGTGGGGATGGATTTGTATTGGGATAAGACCTACCTCAAAGAGCAGCAAGCTGCCTTGGACGAACAGATACATTGGGCACTGGAGTATGACTTACCCTTGATTATTCACTGCCGTGAAGCCTTCCCCGAGTTGTTTGAAGTGCTCTCTCCTTATAAGAATACGAATTTGAGCGGCATCTTTCATAGTTTTACGGGAAATGCGGAAGAGGCGGAGCAATTGTCGGACTATCCTGCTTTCAGAATTGGAATCAACGGGGTGGTCACATTCAGGAAAAGTACGTTGCCCGAAACACTGAAGAATGTCCCGTTGAGTAAAATCGTGCTCGAAACCGATTCTCCCTATTTGGCTCCCGTGCCCAACAGAGGGAAAAGAAATGAGACTTCCTATATAAAAGAGGTGGCGTTAAAGCTGGCGGAAATTTATGGCATGAGTTTGTCAGAAATAGATGCCATAACGACCGATAACGCTTTAAAAGTGTTCAAAATGGCCAAATAAGTTTTTAAAGTTTATTAAATTTGAGGGGATATGCCAATATTGAGGCGCCGAATTCTGTGTAAGACGAAAAAAAAGGATACATTTGTGACTGAAATCGCTTGCTATTCCCAAATTTCTTTGTAATTTGCACCCGATTTCAAAACGAGGATGTAAATGTGTCCCCTAAAAGGAGAGATGCTCGAGTGGTTGAAGAGGCACGCCTGGAAAGCGTGTATACGCCAAAAGTGTATCGCGGGTTCGAATCCCGCTCTCTCCGCATTGCTGTGAAAGGGCAAAAAGTGGAAAACAATTAAAACAATAAAATAACAATTAATTAATTAATCTTAAAAATTAGACACACAATGAAAAAGTTATTTGCAATTCTTGCAGTGATGGGAGTCCTTACTTTGGGATCAGTTCAGCCTATTATGGCTCAGGATGAAGCTCCGGCTCAAACAGAACAGACAGCGGTAGTTGAAGAAGGTGGTGGTCTCCACAAAGAACTTAAAACCAAATTTATCGAAGGTGATGCCAGCTTCATGTCTTTGGTAGCTATCGCATTGGTTTTAGGTTTGGCTTTCTGTATTGAACGTATCATTTATTTAAGCTTGGCTGAAGTGAACACAAAGAAGTTGATGGCTAACATCGAAGCTGCTTTGGAAAAAGGTGATGTAGAAGCTGCTAAGACAGTATGTCGTAACACTCGCGGTCCTGTTGCCTCTATCTGCTATCAGGGCTTGATGAGAATTGACGAAGGTGTTGACGTAGTTGAACGTTCGGTTGTTTCTTACGGTGGTGTTCAGGCAGGTTACCTTGAAAAAGGATGCTCTTGGATTACATTGTTCATCGCAATGGCTCCGTCTTTGGGATTCTTGGGTACTGTAATCGGTATGGTTATGGCGTTCGATAAAATCCAACAGGCAGGTGATATTTCTCCGACAGTTGTAGCAGGCGGTATGAAAGTGGCTTTGATTACTACTATCTTCGGTTTGGTTGTAGCATTGATTCTTCAGGTATTCTATAACTACATCCTTTCTAAGATTGAAGCTATCACAAGCCAGATGGAAGATTCTTCTATCACTTTGCTTGATATGATTATGAAATATAACTTGAAATACAAAAAATAATTAGAACAATGGCTAAGTTATCATATAAAATGTCCTACTATGCATTATATGTCTGTTTTGCACTGATTCTGGTGGTGCTGGGCATGTTCTACTTCGTAGGATATAATAACCCGGTCGGTGAATATAACGAACCGGCTCATACAGAAACATTGATTTACTTGATGTATGGCATGTTTGGTGTTTGTGTAGCTGTAACTCTTGTAGGAGCCATTGCACAATTCGGAGCTGCATTGAGAGATAATCCAATGAGTGCTGTTAAATCTTTGTTAGGTATCGTATTATTGGTTGTTGTATTGGTGGTTTCTTACAGCATGGGATCGGAAGCTACTATCATGACCGGTGACGGTCCTTATTCGGATGCTTTCTGGTTGAAGATTACCGATATGTTGATTTACTCTATCTATTGCTTGTTTGGAGTGGCTGCTGTTGGTACTATCCTTAACCTGAGCGGTATCTTCAAGAAATAATAAACATTGATATTAACAATAAAAAAACGAAATAAGTAAAATGGCAAAAAAGAAAAGAGCAGTTCCTGGGATTAACTCCAGTTCAACAGCCGATATTGCCTTTATGTTGCTTATTTTCTTCTTGATTACTACATCTATGGATACTGACCGTGGTTTGGCGAGACGTTTGCCGCCTCCCCCCGAACAGAATCAGAAAGATGATAATATCTTAAAGAAAGAACGTAATGTGCTCCAGGTACGTCTGAATAAAGACGACCAACTGATGTGTGGTAAGGAGTATATTGATATAAAGCAATTGAGAGAAAAGGCAAAAGAATTTATCGCCAATCCGTACGATGATGAAAATCTCCCGGAAAAACATAAGAAGAATATTCCTTTGTTGGGTGATTGCATGGTTACAGAACAGCATGTAATTTCTGTTCAGAATGACGTTGGTACCAGCTATCAGGCATATATCAATGTTCAGAATGAATTGGTTGCTGCATATAATGAACTTCGTGACGAACTTGGTAAAGCTAAGTTTGGCAAGGCTTACAATGAATGTAGCGAAGACGAACAGAAAGCGATTCGTGAATATTATCAGCAGAAAATTTCTGAAGCTGAACCTAAAAAGTATGGAGGTAAGAAGTAATGGGAAAATTTAATAAAACAGGTAAACGTGGAATGCCTGAATTGAATACCTCTTCTTTGCCTGACCTTATCTTTACTATGTTGTTCTTCTTTATGATTGTAACAACAATGCGTGAGGTTACATTGAAGGTTCAATTTAGAGTTCCGCAGGCTACAGAACTTGAAAAGCTGGAAAAGAAGTCTTTGGTTTCCTTTATCTATATCGGTAAGCCATTGCCTGAATTCCAGAAGAAAATGGGTGCTGAAAGCCGTATTCAGTTGAATGATAAGTTCGCTGAAGTTTCAGAAGTTCAGGATTATATTTATCAGGAACGTGAAAACATGAAAGAAGAAGACCAACCGTTTATGACAGTATCTATGAAGGTGGATAGTGAAACTAAAATGGGTATTGTACAGGATGTTAAACAGGCTCTTCGTCAGGCGTATGCTTTGAATATTAACTACTCTGCTACTCAACGTCAGTAAAATAGTTAATACATGATATGAAAAAGGAAGTTGTTTTCGGCAACTTCCTTTTTTGTTTTGTTTCTACATGGTATATGGTCAGACCGGCTGACCGTATACTTCTTTATATAGCATGTTCTTTACTTTATCAAAGTCTTTTTCCATATCTATATCTCCATAAGTCATCAGTAACATGGGCAGGCCTGAGTCGCCGGTGCGGTAAGGAGGCTGCATATATGGCTTTTCGTGCAGTGTGAAATTCAATCGCTTGTAGAAGTTGATACGCCGTATGCTCATCTCTTCTGTCGGTTCTTCTACTTCCAGAACGATGGGACCTTGCAGTTTGGTTTGGATACTTTCTAATACACGTTTGCCGTACCCCCCGTTGCGCAGGGAGGGGTCGATGGCAAAATGCTCGATATAGTAGAAATCTCCCATGTCCCAATAGCTGATCATACCGACGGGTTTTCCGTCTTCCACTATCACATTGTTGCAGAAAAGGGGATTACTGTCCGAATACTCACGCTGTTGGGGAGTATCACGGCGTTCCTGTGCAGGAAACGCCGTGTGCATCAACTCTTCAACAAAACCGTATAGTTCTTGGTCTTCTGTCTTGACTTGTTTAATTTCAATCATTTCTGTCTTGGTTTAGTCATGTAATATATAACTTATTTCTCGGTATAAAAGTTTATCAGTCTTTCAAGTGCACGCTGGCAAACGGGGCAGAAAGCAGGTGCTTCATTGATTTTCATTCTACATTCGGTGACCGGGCGATAAATGCCTTTTTTGGTATAACCGGCTCCCTCATAAACTCCTACTTTGTTGTATATATCCGGCTTTTGAGTTGCTACCGGGGTAGGAATGGGAGTATGGGCAGGAATCATATCTTTCCATTTGCTTTCAAAGTCAACGAGACTGGTGATATTTTGTTCCCACGGTTCTACCTCGTAAGGATATTGCGGGCTGGGAGCTTCCGTATAAGCATATTCGTCTGCCAATCCTCCGAAGCTATGCCCGAACTCGTGCACCACTACCGGTTTGAACATCGGATGGTGGGCAGTGGTCAGTGTATACGAATTATAAATGCCTCCTCCTCCATAAGTGTCGGTATTGGCCAATATGATAATGTGTTCGTATGGGATGCCTGCCAACCAGTTATGAATACTTTTTACCCGGCTTGTAGTCAGGTACCGGTCGGAATAGAAAGTATTGAAATGAGAGCTGACAGCCGTCGATTTCCATTCACCTTTGCCGGGCACACTCACACCGCTGTCCTGCGACGGACTGGCTACTGCCACCACATTGAATTTGTTTTTCAACTTCTTGAAAGGTTCGTGACTGAATAAAGCATCGCAAGCTGTCTGTGCGTCCTTATAGAAAAGATCCATCTCTTGCTCTGTGTAACCTTCTGCCATAATAGCCACATCGATACAATCTTTGGAGCTTCCGCTTTGTAATAAGTAGCGATGAGGGGTGATACGTGCCAATCCTCTCTGATGGATGAGAATGTCATTCGGGTTGACTTCGTGCGTCAGCGAAGTGCTTACCTTATGATATACATTCTTAAGGGCAACGGTAACCACTGCCTCTTTCTTGGGATAAGGAAGCAAGAAGGAGTTTTCAAACCCTTTTCTCACGCGGGAAGCCTCTTCTTCGGTCACCCATTCCTGAAAAAGGCTGGAAAAAGAGGTGCGGTAAATAACTTGCCCTGTAGCTTTATCCTTCATGGTTATTTCTCCGTTTCCTCCTAAAGGAATTTCAGACAAATGGTGCCGGCGGCCTGCCCACTCGGGGAGGCTGGAAAGTTCGTCCAGATAAATATCCAGATGCCCGGCATCTCCCGTAAAGATGTAATCCACCCGAAGAGTCTTGTCTTCAAAAAAATCATCAAAATTCTGTGCGAATGCAGTGATGTTCATAACGCTGCATAAAAGGAAAATAAGTGTCTTTTTCATGTTTTCTTTAATTTTGAACAAAGATACGACTTTCTATTAATTTATAAATATTCATGCAATAAAAGTTATGGATTGTACAAATATTGTCGGGAAAAGTCATATCTTTGCAGAAAATTAAACTAAAAAGAATGGGACATCATCAATTAGACAGTTTGGATGAGCAGATTTTGAAGTTGATAGCCGATAATGCTCGTATTCCGTTTCTGGAAGTTGCCCGTGCGTGCAATGTGTCGGGTGCGGCTATTCACCAGCGCATTCAGAAACTGACCAACTTAGGTATTCTGAAAGGTTCGGAGTATGTTATCGACCCGGAGAAGATAGGTTATGAAACATGTGCATACATTGGTCTTTATTTAAAGGATCCCGAACAGTTTGACTCTGTCACGGAAGCGTTGAAAAAGATTCCGGAAGTCGTGGAATGTCACTTCACTACCGGGCAGTATGATATGTTTATCAAGATATATGCCAAGAACAATCATCATTTGCTTAGCATTATCCATGATAAACTTCAGCCGCTTGGCTTGGCTCGTTCGGAGACCATTATTTCTTTCAACGAAGCGATTAAAAGACAAATGCCTATTTTGAATTTGGCAGACGAGGATTAATATTTTGTTTTATCTTCGTTCGTAGTTGATGAAGCTATAAGGGTAGAGATGTTTCTCATCGGTATGATGGTCTTCTCTACCTGTTTCTTTCCATACTTTTTCATCTATTTCAGGGAAAAAGGCATCTGCCTGCTTGCCGGTGTCATGCACCAATGTGATATATAAACGGTGAGTCAGTGGCAGTGCTTCCTTATACACACTGGCACCTCCCATGATAAAGATTTCCTCTTCGGCATTACAATGAGCCAGGGCCTCCTCCAAAGAGGTGAAACATTCGGCACCTGCACAGACCAATCCGTCCTGACGTGATAAAACGATATTCCGGCGGTTGGGCAATGCACCTTTGGGCAGTGAATCAAAGGTCTTTCGTCCCATGATAACAGTGTGTCCGGTGGTGAGTGCCTTAAAGCGCTTCAAGTCGTTGGGCAACCAGTATAATAATTGATTGTCCTTTCCGATGCCATTGTTTTTTGCGATGGCCACTATGATAGACAGGTTATTCATCTTTTTGAGGTATTACAGTGTTAAACAGATACTTTTCCGGCAATGTGAGGCCACGGGTCGTAATTCACCAGCTCGAAGTCTTCGTATTTGAAGCTGAATATATCCTTTACGTCAGGATTAATTTTCATTTGGGGGAGTGGACGCGGCTCACGGGTGAGCTGCAATTTTACTTGTTCCAAGTGATTCAGATAAATATGTGTATCTCCCAGCGTGTGGACAAAATCACCCGCTTTGAGTCCGGTGACTTGTGCCATCATTTGCAACAGCAGGGCATATGAGGCGATATTGAAGGGTACTCCGAGGAATGTGTCGGCACTGCGCTGATACAGTTGAAGACTTAAACGTCCGTCGGCCACATAGAACTGAAAGAAGGCATGGCAGGGGGGGAGATTCATATTGCCCAAGTCGGCTACATTCCATGCGCTGACAATGATACGCCGTGAATCAGGATTATGTTTGATAGTCTCCACGGCTTCGCTGATTTGGTCGATGAATCCGCCTTTATAGTCAGGCCACGAGCGCCATTGGTAGCCATAGATATGTCCCAAGTCACCGTTTTCGTCCGCCCATTCGTTCCAGATTCGCACTCCGTTGTCTTGCAGGTATTTCACGTTGGTATCTCCTTGCAGGAACCAAAGCAGTTCGTGTATGATGGATTTGAGATGTAACTTCTTGGTAGTGATACAGGGAAAGCCTTCTTCGAGGTTAAAGCGCATTTGATGGCCAAACACGCTGATGGTTCCCGTACCGGTGCGGTCTTCTTTATGGACACCTTCGGTCAGGATGCGGTTTAACAGGTTTAAATATTGTTTCATCTTCGGATTTTCATTTTACAGACTGCAAAAGTACACAATTTATCGGAAACTGGCTACTCGTTGGACACCTATAATGATGACCACCACCGTAGCAATAGCCAATGAAATGAAGTTTGTGTTGCTCATCAGATTGTAAGATTGCGAAGTGATGACTTCTACAATGACACCGAACAAGAAATTGAAACCGTCAAACACATAGAACAGTATGCAGCAAAGCACGGTACAGACTGTAGTGAGTACATCGGACATCCATTTGGCATGTTCGGGCAGCTGCCGTATCACTCGGCGTGAGAATCCGTTGTCTTCTATTTCATGCTTGTTGGCATGCATGAATTGGCTAATCAATTTATCATCATTTTCCATCATAACCGTTCTGTTTTAAGAAGTTAGAAAGTTTTTCTTTTCCACGCGAGAGGTGGGATTTGACAGTTCCGGCAGGCATACCGGTTACTATCGCTATTTTTTCTATCGGCAGGTCCTCCATAAAGAACAGAGTGATGCATGTTCGCTCTGCCTCTTTCAGTCGGCTCAATCCCCGATATATGTCCATTTGCTCGCCTACCTTGGTTTGTTCCACTTGGCAGGAGGCATCTATTTCCCGCTCTTCCAGTCCCGAAGTCTCTTTCTTGCCGCGAATATAGTCATAAAATACATTATAGGCAATACGATAAAGCCAGGTGGAGAAGCTGGAGAGGTTTTTGAATGAGCTCAGATTGGTGTATGCCTTCAAGAAAGTTTCCTGTGCCAAGTCATCGCTCAGTTCTTCATCGCCCAATGTCTGGTGGAGGAAGAAACGGCGCACGGGCGATTGATACTTTTTGACCAAAGTATCAAACGCCCGGGTGTTTTTGAAGACCACCACTTGTGCTACCAACGATATGTCGTTGAGCTGCCCCATTCTTTATTGTTCGTTGTGTGGAGTGTCTTCGTGTCCGTCACCGCTCATCCGGGTAGGGGAGGAGCCGTCTTTTTTTTGTTTGCGGGGAGTGGTGGTATAAGCAATCAGCACTTGTCCTATTCCCATACAGAAGATAAGGAAACCGATAGCGGCCAGTCCTTTGACACCGGTCATAACCCATAGGAAAACTCCCAGTCCGATACCTAAAAAGATATGGGTAATCCCTTTGGTCATAATCTCGTTGTTGCGGTTTCTCTCATTGAAGAGTTCCTGCGGAATGCTGTGCCCTGCAGCGAGTGCTTCGGCTGCCAGCTTGTATTTGGCTTGTTTATTCTTATATCGGAACCATAGTGTGATAGCGACGATGAACAGCGGCAGTCCGAATATCATAATGACGGAAATCAGTACAATAATCCCACCCATATCGTTTGACATGTTGTCTCCGAAGAAACTGAAATTGGTATTTGAATGGGCATCGGTCGGGGCATAAGCATCCGCATCGCTAAGTTCACTTATCACTACAGTATCCATTCGTGTACTGTCACCGGCCGAAGGAACCAGTTTTATTTTTTCTGCTGAAGCCGTCAGGCTGTATCCAATCAGGAAGGCAAAGATTAAAAAAAGCTGTTTCATACGTTTTATCTGTTTATTATTATTTTCTATAAGTTAGACGGAAGATGACTTCCTTTTGGTTGCAAATAGACGAAATATTTTTCATAAAACAGAGAAAAAGGTGGTATTTCCTTTGTCAGGACGCCATCAGCCTGCCGCTTGGAGCCTTGCAACAGAAATGAAACCTGATTGTTACAAAACCTTTAATGCAGTGTAACTCCCACGCAATCCGGTTCATCTACTTTTGCGGCAGATTTATAACGCATAAAAAAATATATGAAAAAGGTTATTAGATTAGTCTCTTGTATGCTGCTGACAGCAGGTATTTGTGGAAATGCTTTTGCAGGGAACAATGAAACGGTGGTAAAACAAGGTGCCATTCGCGGACGTGTGATAGACAACGGCAAACAAACGCTTCCGGGAGCTTCTATTTTTATTGAGAATCTGAAAACAGGAGTGATTAGTGACGTGAACGGTTTTTATACCTTACCTAATCTGAAACCGGGTACTTATACCGTGAAGGTAACTTATGTGGGCTATAGCCCTATCGAAATGAACATCACAGTTCCCGAAGGCAAGACATTGGAGAAGGATATTGTGATGAGTGAAGGACTGGAGTTACAAGCTGTGCAGGTAAAAGGGGCTTTTCAAGGACAGAAGAAAGCTATCAATACGCAAAAAAACAATATGGGAATCACCAATGTGGTGTCGGCCGACCAGGTAGGCAAGTTCCCGGATTCGAATATCGGTGATGCATTGAAGCGTATCAGTGGTATCAATGTGCAATACGACCAGGGAGAAGCCCGTTTCGGACAGGTACGCGGTACGAGCGCCGATTTGAGTTCCGTTACCATCAACGGTAATCGTGTTCCTTCTGCCGAAGGGGATACGCGCAACGTGCAGCTTGACCTGATTCCGGCAGATATGATTCAGACCATCGAAGTAAGTAAGGTCGTTACACCTGATATGGACGGTGATGCTATCGGTGGCTCTATCAATTTGGTGACTAAGAATTCTCCTTATAAACGTACTATCAATGCGACAGCAGGAAGCGGTTATAACTGGATTAGTGAGAAAGCCCAACTGAACTTAGGATTCACTTATGGTGACCGTTTCTTTCATGACAGGCTGGGAATGTTGCTTTCTGCTTCTTATCAAAATGCTCCTTCGGGTTCTTATGATACCGAGTTTATGTGGGAAAAAAGCGAAGACGGAAAGGCGTATGTCAATGATTACCAGATGCGTCAATACTTTGTTACCCGTGAGCGCCAAAGTTATTCGGCAGCATTTGATTTCGATATCAATGAGAACCATAAATTGACTTTCAAAGGTATTTTCAATAACCGTAACGACTGGGAAAACCGTTACCGCACGACTATAAAGGATTTGGATGAGAACGGAAAGGGAACTGTCCGTATTCAGACTAAAGCCGGTACACCCGATAACCGTAATGCCCGTTTGGAACGTCAGCGCACTATGGATTTTGCTTTGGGCGGTGAACATTTGTGGGGAGCTATCGGTATGGACTGGAACGCCAGTTATGCCAAAGCTACGGAAGAACGTCCGAATGAACGTTATCTCGATTTTCAGTTAAAGAAGCAGCAGTTTGATATGGATTTGAGTGATGAACGGCAACCGTTTGCTACTCCTCAATCGGGTTCTACCCTGACGTTGAGTGATAAATTCAGCTTAAAGGAACTGACCGAGCAACAGGAGGATATAAAAGAAGAAGACTTGAAGTTCTCTACCAACTTCAAGGCAACGCTGAATAATGGTGCCAAACTGAAGTTCGGAGCGAAAGTGGTGCGTAAAACCAAAGAAAAAGAAATAGACTTTTATGAATATACACCGATAGATGAGGATGCCTTTATGGAAAACAGTCTGCGGAATATAGTCGACCAAAGTACAGATAAGTTTATGCCGGACAATAAATATCAGGTAGGTTCGTTTGCTGGTAAAGAGTATATCGGCGGATTGAATCTGAATGACCCTTCACAGTTCGAAAAGGAGCAGGTGCAGGCAGAATTGGCGGAGAACTTTGAAGCGCGTGAGACTGTCAGTTCGGGTTATGTACGTTTCGATCATCGGTTCAGCCGTGACATCAGCCTGATGGCAGGATTGCGTTTGGAACATACTTCTCTTCGATATACCGGGCGCAACTATGACGATGAAACGGACCAGACCACTAAGACCGACCGTATGACCAACAGCTACGTGAACTTCCTTCCTTCTCTCTTGGTGAAATGGGATGTAAATGATGATTTCAAGATTCGCGGTTCGTACACACAAACTTTGAGCCGGCCCAAATATTCGGCTTTGGTTCCGAGTGTGAATATTAACCGTGGCGACAACGAGATAAAGATTGGTAACTCAGACTTGAAACCGACTCTCTCTTATAATTTCGATTTGAGTGCGGATTATTATTTCAAGAGTATCGGTTTGGTGAGTGCAGGATTCTTTTATAAGAAGATAGATGACTTCATTGTCGATCAGGTGCTGACCAACTATGAATATCAAGGCACAGAATATACTCGTTTCACTCAGCCTAAAAATGCCGGAAACGCTAATCTGTGGGGATTGGAGTTTTCTTATCAGCGTGATTTCGGTTTCATCGCTCCGGCATTGAAATGTGTAGGTTTCTACGGAACATATACATATACCCACTCACGTGTAGAAGACTTTAACTTTGAAGGTCGCGAAAACGAAAGCGGACTGAGTCTGCCGGGGTCTCCTGAACACACTGCCAATGCTTCTCTCTATTTTGAAAAAGGAGGGTTGAATGTACGCTTAAGCTATAACCATGCATCCAGCTTTATCGATGAAATGGGACCGAGCACATTTTATGACAGATTCTATGATGCTGTGAATTATATGGATGTAAATGCCAGCTATACTTTTGGCAGAAAGGTGAAAATGACGTTCTATGCCGAAGCAAACAATTTATTGAACCAGCCGCTTCGTTACTATCAGGGAATGAAAGACCGGACAATGCAGGCCGAATATTATGGAGTGAAAGTAAATGCAGGTTTTAAAGTAAGTTTTTAAATAAATGAATAATATGAATATGTTGAAGATGATAGGAAAAATAAAAGAAGTATTGACATGGGTGTGGATTGCCGTTATCGGTACGGCTATCTGTGTGAATGTATGCGCTCAGACTCCGCAGGAGTGGAAGGGGCTGGAAAGACAACTGAATTTCTATATGGCTAATGATTTGGGAAGAAACGGTTATTATGACCAGAAACCTATTGCCGAGTTAATGGGCGAAATGGCTGATGCAATCGGTCCCGAATGTGTGTTTGCTGCCGGTGACGTACATCACTTTGAGGGGGTACGCAGTGTGAATGATCCGCTTTGGATGACTAACTATGAACTGATTTACAGCCATCCCGAGTTGATGATAGACTGGTTCCCGGTTTTGGGTAATCATGAGTATCGTGGGAATACACAGGCAGTATTGGATTATACGAACGTGAGTCGCCGTTGGTCAATGCCGGACCGTTATTATACGAAAGTATTCGATAAAAAGGGAACAAGTGTTCGCTTTGTGATGATAGATACGGCTCCGTTGATTGACAAATACCGCAACGAAAGCACTACTTATCCGGATGCTTGCAAACAGGATATGGACAAGCAGCTTGCGTGGATTGACTCTGTGCTGACTGTTGCCAAAGAAGATTGGATAGTGGTGATCGGTCATCATCCCATTTATGCGGAGACTCCGAAAGACAACAGTGAACGCAGTGATATGCAGAAACGTCTGGACCCTATATTGCGTAAACATAAAGTGGATATCTATGCCTGCGGACATATTCATAACTTCCAGCATATTCGTGTGCCGGGCAGTGATATTGATTACGTGGTGAATACCTCTGCTTCTCTGAGTCGGAAGGTGAAGGCTGTGGAAGGCACACAGTTCTGTAGTCCCGAACCGGGCTTTTCTATCTTCACGGTAGATAAAAAAGAGTTGGATATGCACATGATCGACAAGACGGGAAAAGTAATTTATACGGTAAAACGTACGAAATAGACTTAGCAATATGGGGAAAAAGAGTATATTTGCAGCATAATGTATGCTGACAACAATGAATTTACCATCTGATTTTTCCCAAAGAACCCATGAATTACTGGGTGATAATGATTATAGACAGTTGGAGGATGCCTTGCAGGACGAAGCGCCTGTGAGCATCCGTGTTAATAGTGCCAAATGTGATAAAGAGGTAAAAGGGGAGCGAGTTCCCTGGTCTGCCAATGGAATATATTTGGCAGAACGTCCGACTTTTACGTTTGATCCTTTGTTTCATGCCGGATGCTATTATGTACAGGAGGCTTCTTCTATGTTTGTGGAACAGGTGTTGAAGACCTATGTCTCGTCTCCGGTAGTGATGCTCGACCTCTGTGCAGCACCGGGAGGTAAGTCCACTGCTGCACGGGCGGTATTGCCTGATGGCAGTTTGCTGGTAGCGAATGAAGTGATGCGCAACAGGGTGCAGATTTTAGCCGAGAATCTTATTAAATGGGGAAATACGGAAGTGGTAGTGACCAATAACGACCCTTCGGATTTTGCCGCTTTGCCGGGGATGTTTGATGTCGTTTTGACGGATGTACCCTGCTCGGGTGAAGGAATGTTTCGTAAAGATGCTGTGGCGGTAGAGGAGTGGAGTGCTGATAATGTGCAAATCTGCCGGCAGCGTCAACGCCGCATCTTGGCGGATGTGTGGACGGCATTGAAGCCGGGCGGTCTGCTTATTTACAGTACCTGTACGTATAATAGGGAGGAAGATGAAGATAATGTAGCCTGGATAGCCCGCGAATTGGGAGCTGAAGTGCTGGAGGTACCTGTCCGGCCGGAATGGAATATTACCGGCAACTTGACCGAAGCGGATTTTCCGGTGTATCGCTTTTTACCTCATAAGACAAAAGGGGAAGGTTTCTTCTTGGCTGTACTTCGCAAGGATACCGAAGGAGGAGAAGAGGAAAGGACAGGAGATTACCTGAAAGAGCATGCCGGCGGCAGAAAAGATAAAAAGAAGGGTGGAAGAGAGAAACAGCAGGTGATGACCGTTCCTAAAGAAGTAAAAGACTGGTTGCAGCACCCTGAAGACTATCAGTTCGAGGTGAAAGGTACCGGTATTGTTGCTTTTCCCAAAAAACATAGTGAAACGTATGCGCTGTTGCAACAGGTTTTAAAGGTCATTCATGCCGGTGTGACATTGGGCGAATTGAAGGGAAAAGATATTGTGCCCGATCATTCTCTGGCAATGACTATAGCAATGAGACAAGGAAAGTTTCTACAGGCTGAACTGAGTTATGAACAGGCTATCGGCTATTTGCGTAAAGAGGCTGTGGTTTTGGACTCTTCCATTCCCCGCGGTTATATATTGCTTACCTATAAAAAGATTCCGTTAGGCTTTGCCAAGAATATAGGCAATCGTGCCAACAATCTATATCCGCAAGAGTGGCGTATCCGTAGCGGTTATTTGCCGGATGTGCTTAGCATGGTGTGGGACGACTGATACCTTCCGGCATCTATCAGAACGGTTTGCGAAAGGTGCAGCCGTTCTTCCATTCGGAACACCCGTAAGCTGTTTTTCCTTTGATAATCGTTCCTTTTCCACATAGCGGACAAGGTTTACCGATCCATTCATCGGCAGGCGGATTTTCCGGCTTCTCTTCTTTGGTGGCGGCTTTCGGTTTGCGGGGACTTGCTTTCCTTTTGGCAGCAGTCTTCTTGGAGGCTTCTTCTTTGACAGTTTCTTCCATGGTAGTGACGCGGCGATTGGTGTTGTCGCTCAATACGCTGTGCACCACTTCCGCTACCATTTGTTTCAGTTCGTCCAGAAAAGTGGAAGCATCATAGCTTTTCCGTTCTATCTCGCGCAGTTTCTTTTCCCAGATACCTGTCAGTTCTGCTGATTTCAACAGCTCTTCGTGAATCAGTCCGATAAGTTCCACTCCGGTGGGAGTAGCAATCAGGTTCTTGCGTTCTTTTCGGATATAGTGACGTTTGAATAAGGTTTCGATAATGGCAGCGCGGGTAGACGGACGTCCGATGCCGTTCTCTTTCAAGGCATCGCGCAATTCGTCATTGTCCACCAGTTTACCGGCAGTTTCCATGGCACGCAGCAAGGTAGCCTCTGTGTAGGGTTTGGGCGGCTGTGTCCATTTCTCGTTCAATGTGGGCAGATGAGGTCCGCTTTCACCTTTTACAAAAGTAGGCAGAGTGCGTTCTTCATCTCCTTCACGCGGTTCTGTATCAGGGTCGGTCATGCCGTCGGGCAGATTGGTCTGCGGTTTGGCAAAGATGACACGCCATCCCGGTTCCAATATTTGTTTTCCGGTAACTTTGAATTCTATTCCATCTGTTTCGCCAATCACGGTTGTGGTAGAAAACTTACAGTCGGGATAAAATGCGGCAATGAAGCGGCGTGCCACAAGGTCGAACACACGTTTCTCCATATCCGTCAGGTTGACAGGAGGTTGCCCGGTGGGAATGATGGCATGGTGGTCGGTGACTTTCGAATTGTCGAACACCTTCTTTGATTTATTCAGCTTGGTACCGGCAAGCGGAGCTGTCAGTGTTTCGTATGGTTTCAGACCTGCCAGAATGCCGGGACATTTAGGGTAAATATCGTCACTCAGGAAAGTAGTATCCACACGTGGGTAGGTGGTAACTTTCTTTTCGTAGAGCGATTGGATAAGTTTTAATGTATCATCAGCCGAATATCCAAACTTTTTATTGCATTCTACCTGTAAAGAGGTCAAGTCGAAGAGTCGGGGAGGTGCTTCTGTTCCTGCTTTTTTGGTCACTTCTGTCACGGTAAAAGGAACATTCTTGATACGTTCCATCAATGCTTCGCCTGTGGAGAGATCAGTGATGGGAGGTATTCCTCTGTTTTCTACAGTCCTCTTGCTCTTTTTAGCCGATTCTTTTTGGTCACTTTCCTCTTGTGCCAGTTCTTCATCGCTTTTTCGGATGATGGCGGTAAAGGTCGTAGCACGATATACAGTGGCAAGTACCCAATACTGTTGGGGAGTGAAGTTCTCAATTTCCAGTTGCCTTTTGACAATCAGAGCAAGGGTGGGTGTCTGTACGCGACCGATAGATAAAACCTGTCGGTTTTGTCCATACTTTAAGGTGTAAAGACGGGTGGCATTCATCCCCAATACCCAATCGCCGATGGCACGGCTTAAGCCGGCTTCGTACAACGGCTTGAAATCGGACTGGTCTTTCAGGTTTTGGAAACCTTCACGGATAGCTTCTTCGGTCAGTGATGAAATCCACAAGCGTTTCACCGGGCAGTGAGCGCCTGCTTTTTGCATCACCCATCGCTGAATCAGCTCTCCTTCTTGTCCGGCATCACCACAGTTTATAATCTCATCGGCTTTCTGCATTAAACTTTCGATTATGCGGAACTGCTTCTCTATACCCGGGTCATTGATGAGTTTGATTCCGAAACGTGGAGGAATCATCGGAAGGCTGGACAAGCTCCATGCTTTCCATGAAGGAGTATATTCATGCGGCTCCTTCAGGGTACAGAGATGCCCGAATGTCCAGGTCACCTGGTATCCGTTTCCTTCTATGTATCCGTCTTTTTTGTTTTTTGCTCCCAATACATCGGCGATATCGCGTGCAACGGAAGGCTTTTCGGCAATACAAACTATCATAATTTTCGTTCTGTCTAATAGGATTGCAAAGGTAACAAAAACGGCTGAAAGCAACTCTCTTTTCTCTTTAATTTATGAGAATTTAGAAACTGCTTTCAGCCGCTATCTGTACTTGATATGCTATTTAATCCATGTACCGTCTGCTTTTATTCTCAGGTTTTCCACTTCCTCGTCTGTGCTTTTGTTTTCCAAGTCGATGATATACCATTCTTCGGATACGGGTGTTTGTACGTATTCGGCATCATCGATGGTAAATCCGGGATACCGGGCATTAACAGCCTGTATCACAGCTTGGGGAAGTTCGGAAGCACGTACGTCCCAACTGGTTCCCACCCATGTCTTCTTACTGTCGAAATAAACGTCTTTTTCTTTATTTTCATCCCAAATACTCACTTCCATGTAATCTTTTTCTTTTTCGATATCAAGAATACGGGCATTGGGGTACATCTCTTTGATGAGGGCAGAGAAATCGTCCAAATCCGGTTGGGGAATGAAATCTTCATAGTAGTCCGAATCATTATCAACTTCAGTTCTGGTCAGAACACCTTCGGGCGAATAATATAAATCGACTTCCTGTTTGCCTTGCTCCACTTCGATTACATAAATGGTTTCCATGCCTGCTCGGGCTAGCATGTCTACATCGTCTATTTTCCAACCGGCATATTCACTTTGTTTGAAAGTCTCTTTCACCGGTTGTGGCAATGCTTCATAAGGTATATCGCTTTCCGTCATATACCATTCTGCCGACGAAGGATTATACCATGCTTCATGCGATGTTCCTTCGCTGTGGAAACTGGCAACGGCATAATTACCCTTTACTTCCCATTCCACAGACCGGGCTTGTGGATATTTGGAATTAAATGCTTCCCGGACAAGATTGGATACTGCCGATGCATCGGCAGTATCATTGTCGTCGTCACTACATGCGCTGAAAGTAAATACATTGATAGCTGCAAAAAATAAAAATAACATCCAGTTCTTTTTCATAATCGTTTTATTTTTATGGTTTCTTTGCGGCAAATTTAGAGGGAGAATCTAAAAAGATTCTGAAATTTGAAGCAAATTGCAGCTTTTCGGTTATTTTTTTACCTGCTTCTCTTTATTCGTTTTTATGAAGATACCAGTCTTTGTTTTGTGCACCGGAAGATCTTACCCATTCAGCGAATCCGGGGTATGCTGTAGTGATACGTACCTTTTCTGCCGGGACAGGGAAGTCTTTTACATCCGGTAAATGGATAGCAAAGGGCATATTGTCGTTGGATACATAAAACAAATTGTGCTCAGGTTGAGAGGCATCTTCTCCTGTACTCCATAAGTTGTTGTCGGCTTTATCGGTCGGCGGGTAATTGACAAGGTGCACTTCTTTGCCTCTTCCTTGGTCTGTGCTGCAGATAATAAACGGATTATAGGGCGGAATTAGTTTATTATAGTCTGCATTTGCTATTTCTATGGTCACAGTATAGGTCTTTCCTATCACGTTTTTGATATTGTCAAAGAGGAGGACAGTAGGGTAGGTCTGTCCGCTTTCCATATTGTCGTTGCCGATGAATGTGGAACGTTCAGGTCCCTCGATAGTGATACTTTTGACATCTGTATAAGTAATATTTGTCAATTGGTAGCCAAAGCCGTTGTTATAAATACCTCCGTTATGACGAGGGGTAAACTTATCGATAATTTTGGTGATTTTATTGGTTTCTAATGTTTTGTAAATAGTGGATTCATAGTCTATCATAACATCATTCATGTCATAATCACCTTCTTCCGGCCATTTATCCTCATAGGTAAGTGTACCAAAAGTCGTTTGTACATTGTCATCCGGAGTTGGAGCGTTTTCATCCGGTAAATCGGGAATTGTATTTTTTTCCACTGCATCCTTTTGTTCAATGTCAAGATAGAATGTAGCATCGGAAAAGTTGTTATCCTTACCGTCTTCAAAACCGATAGTTACCATTTGTGTAGAAATGGCGTCCAATAAAGCGATGGTTCGTTTTTCACCTTGATAGTTCAGGTTGGGGCTTGAATATTTAGTGGCATTCCAGGCATTTCCTTTTACCGGGTTTTCGATAGTACCGTTATTGTTGGAGAACCCATTGGGTTGAAGGAAAAATCCGATGGTGACCCCTGCCGGGAATTCATCTTGGAATTGTGTTCCATCCCAATATTTTAATTCTACTTGGTCACGGGAAAATATAGAAGCCTGGTCTGTTCTGGTGATATTGGGAAATGCAATAATCTTTGTTATTTTATTTTCTTCAGGGGTTTCATTTTTCGGATAAGTATAATATCCAACTACATTTTTGTATCCGGCTCCGCTATTCACAAATACCAATTTTATTTTGGTTGCTTTCGATAAAATGATATCCGAGCTGAAGTTGTTTTCGAGAAATTCCGGATGTACTATGGATATGTATTTATTCTTTATGGTAGAGTATGTTTCTTTTATATTATAAAGTATATAGTCTGGCGTATTTGCTTTGGGAAGTAAATATGTCGGTTTTCCACTTTCGCTCCAATCTCCTAATATCTTGTATTCATCAGGATATTTAAATTCATTGACGGGGGTCACTGCCCGTGTCCTGTCTCTGTGCGAGGCAATATAGTCGTTTTGATTGAAGCTGATACTTTTGTCTTTGATTGTCAGTTCTATGGGGGAAACTGTTCCCAAATAATCGGAGTATAACCATATTTTCTCGGTTCGGGCCGGGATGGTAACATTGCCTGAGAACCGTCCTGATTTATCCGTTGAGGCTTTAAAAAGCCCTTTTATATTCTCTTTTTTAATAATAGATCCATCCTCCGGTTCTTCTGTGGGGTTTTCATCGAAGAGTTCAAAAAGTACGAGATAGTCATTGAAACCATAATCAATGTTCACTTTAATAGTTTGCATTGTGTTGAAGTCAAAGTAGTCCTCTACGGAAGGTTTTTCCGGTTCGGGAGTCGGTTCGGGTGCACCGTTCAGTCCGTTTTTGTCCATGCAACTATATAACACGAACAGCGTTGCTGTGATTAGCACGCATTTTGTTAAATCCTTCATATCATTTTAAGATGTTAATCAAGCAAATGTAATTAAAAAATCGTTGATAACGAATAAAAGATGGGAATAAAAGCTTAAAAACAAGGATTATTTTATTTGGGGAGACAATTATCGGGATGAAGTGTAGTTTGGGTAAAATATAAAAGGCAAACTTGTTCGAAGTTCGCCTTTTATAAATTGAATGTGGTAAGGAAGACTTTTATTCTTCCAGCAATATTTCCATAATCTGTACTGCTGCTTTGGCTACAGAAGTACCCGGACCAAAGATAGCTGCTACACCTGCTTTATAAAGGAAGTCGTAGTCTTGGGCAGGAATTACACCTCCGGCAATAACCAGAATATCTTCGCGGCCTAACTTCTTCAACTCTTCCATCAGTTGCGGAATCAAAGTCTTGTGTCCGGCAGCCAGTGATGAAACGCCCACTGCATGAACATCGTTTTCCACTGCTTCACGGGCAGCTTCGGCAGGAGTCTGGAACAACGGTCCCATATCTACGTCGAAACCACAGTCTGCATAACCTGTAGCAACCACTTTCGCACCGCGGTCGTGTCCATCCTGTCCCATCTTGGCAACCATGATACGCGGACGGCGACCTTCTTTCTTTGCAAATTCTTCGGTCAGTTCGCAAGCTTTTGCGAAATCTGCATCTTTTTTACTTTCTGATGAATACACGCCTGATATAGTTCTAATTACTGCTTTATAACGTCCTACAATCTTTTCGCAAGCATCTGAAATTTCGCCTAAGGTAGCGCGGACACGGGCTGCTTCTACTGCCAGTTCCAGCAAATTGCCTTCTTTGGTCTCGACGCAACGGGTAATAGCATCCAATGCTTTTTTCACTTCTTCTTCGTTGCGGCCCTCTTTCAGACGTTTCAAGTTCTCAATCTGTTCCAGTCGAACGGCGGTGTTGTCTACTTCGAGGATATCGATGGGGTCTTCTTTTTCCAAGCGATACTTGTTGGTTCCCACGATAGTCTGTGCACCTGAGTCAATGCGGGCCTGAGTGCGTGCGGCAGCTTCTTCGATACGCATTTTGGGCACACCGGTTTCGATAGCTTTTGCCATACCGCCGAGGCTTTCGATTTCCTGAATATGTTCCCAAGCCTTGTGAGCCAGTTCATTTGTCAGAGACTCTACATAGTAAGAACCTCCCCATGGGTCTACATTCTTACAAATGTAAGTTTCTTCCTGAATATAAATCTGAGTATTACGTGCAATACGTGCAGAAAAGTCTGTCGGAAGAGCAATTGCTTCGTCCAATGCATTGGTGTGCAGTGACTGGGTGTGTCCCAGTGCGGCAGCCATTGCTTCGATACAGGTACGGCCTACGTTATTGAATGGATCTTGTTCGGTCAGTGACCAGCCTGAAGTCTGCGAGTGAGTACGCAAAGCCAGTGACTTCGGGTTTTTCGGGTTGAACTGTTTCACGAGTTTTGCCCATAACATACGTGCGGCACGCATTTTGGCAATCTCCATAAAGTGATTCATACCGATAGCCCAGAAGAACGACAAGCGCGGAGCAAAGGCATCGATATCGATACCTGCTGCAACACCTGCACGGAGATATTCCAAACCGTCGGCCAAGGTATAAGCCAATTCGATATCTGCCGTAGCACCTGCTTCCTGCATGTGATAGCCGGAGATAGAGATTGAATTGAACTTAGGCATCTTTTGAGAGGTGTATTCAAAGATGTCGGAGATAATCTTCATAGAGAAGGCAGGCGGATAAATATAGGTGTTACGCACCATGAACTCTTTCAAAATATCATTCTGGATGGTTCCTGCCATTTCTTCAAGTTTCGCTCCCTGTTCCAGTCCTGCATTGATATAGAATGCCATGATAGGAAGTACGGCTCCGTTCATGGTCATGGAAACGGACATCTTGTTCAAGGGGATGCCATCGAACAATACTTTCATGTTTTCCAGTGAACAGATAGATACACCTGCTTTACCTACGTCGCCTACTACACGCTGATGGTCGGGGTCATAGCCACGGTGGGTCGGAAGGTCGAATGCAACAGACAGACCTTTCTGACCTGAGGCCAGATTACGGCGATAGAATGCGTTACTTTCTTCTGCGGTAGAGAAGCCGGCGTATTGGCGGATTGTCCAAGGGCGGAATGTATACATCATGGAGTATGGGCCACGGAGATAGGGAGGAATACCTGCGGTATAGTTCAAATGTTCCATACCTTCCAGGTCTTCTTTCGTATAAACAGGCTTCACACTGATGTGTTCCGGTGTTTTCCAGTCGGCGGTAATGCCGTTGGCTTTTTGCCATTCCATACCGTTCTGCGGCTGGAATCCGGCATAAATATCTATGTTTTTAAAATTCGGTTTCATTGTCTTCCTTACTTAATTCCTAACTTAGCGTTGTATTCTTTCAAAGTTTCCAATACGTTTACACGTACATGGATAAAGTTTTCGATGCCTGCGGCTTTCAGGTCTTCCATGCAAGCCGGAGCACCTGCTACGATAAACATGGCGCGTCCGTTGAGCGCTTTGAATGCCGGAACAGCATATTCGGCATATTCATCATCGCTCGAGCAAATCACTACGATGTCGGCACCTGCTTTCATTGCAGCTTCTACACCTTCTTCTACAGTGGGGAAGCCCAAGTTGTCAATCACTTCATAACCTGCACAAGCCAGGAAGTTACAAGAGAACTGTGCACGTGCCTGACGCATAGCCAGATTGCCTATGGTGAGCATAAATGCTTTCGGACGTTTGCCTGAGCGTTCGGTTTGCAGGCGAAGTGTTTCAAATTCGCTGGCGGCACGGTTGAAGTTCAGTGTTGCGATAGGTTTCTCGCAACTGTTGCCGGAGCAGCAGCATTGTGCTTCGACCGGATTCTTTTCGCCTGCTTTTTCGTTGAAGTTAGGGAATTGGTTGGTGCCGAGCAATACTTCTTTGCGTTTGGAAACAGCATCATGGCGGGCCTTGTTGCTTGCATTGACGGCTTCCTGCACCTTGCCGGCTTTGACAGCTTCCAGCATACCGCCTTCTTCTTCCACATTGAGGAACAAGTCCCATGCTTGTTTGGCGATGGAGACAGTCAGGTTTTCGATAAAATAAGAACCGGCAGCCGGGTCGACTACCTTATTAAAATGACATTCTTCTTTTAACAGTAATTGTTGATTGCGTGCAATGCGTTCCGAGAAATCATCCGGAGTCTTGTAAGTCTTGTCAAACGGAGTGACGGTAATAGAGTTTACACCGGCCAAGGCTGCACTCATTGTTTCTGTCTGGGTGCGGAGCAAGTTTACGTGAGCGTCAAACAGAGTCAGGTTAAAAGTAGATGTTTCTGCATGGGCAATCATTTTGCAAGCACATTCACATTCGGGTTTATATTCGTTCACGATGTTGGCCCATAACATGCGTCCTGCGCGGAATTTGGCGATTTCGAGGAAGTAGTTGGAGCTGATACCGAAGTTGAATTTGATTCTTTTTGCAGCCGATGTAGCCGGAACTCCCGCCTCTATCAGTTTGTTCAGATATTCATTACCCCATGCCAATGCGTATCCCAACTCTTGTGAAATATAAGACCCTGCATTGTTTAACTCTACTGCGTTAACGCAGATGCAACGATACTTGGGCAATGGAGCCAGAACGTCTACCAATTCCTTGGCAATAGCAGCGAAATTGCTCAGGTCTTTGCCTTTTGCCATCATCTTGCCCATCGGGTCATAGTTGACAGAACCTTGCAGTTGAGTCAAGTCATAACCTTGCTTTTGGAAATATTCCACCAATAATTTAGCCAGTTCCACGGTATGTCCCTGACAGGTAGAGAAGTTCAGCTCTACGCATTCGGCACAAATACCGTTCAGCAATGTTTCAATGTATTCGGCATTCAAGTCTTTTGCATTGACCTTGAAACCAAGGGAGTCTATACCTTTATTCAGAATGTCGAGTGCTTTTGCATTTGCTTCTTTCGGGCATTCCACTTGGATATCTTGACGCACCAGCCAGGTGTTGTCATCCTTTTTTATACCTCTCACATAAGGGAACTGTCCGGGCAGCCCTTCTGTTGTTTTTAAACCTTCCAAGTCTTCCTGACGGTAGAAAGGTTTCACTTTAAAGCCTTCATTGGTTTTCCAAACCAGTTTCTTTTCAAAGTCAGCACCTTTCAGGTCTGCTGTAATCTTTTCCATCCACGCTTCCGTAGAAACGCCGGGAAAATCTGAAAAGAGTTTCTCTTTACTATCTGCCATAGTTTATTTGGTATTAATATTTAAGTTAGTAATATCTTGTATCTTGTTCAAGTGTTCGGGCAAATATAGTAATTCCTTTTAAATAGATTCCCTTTTTTACTTATTTTCGCAGCAAGCAACTGCTGATTTCTGTCATTTTGTTAAGGAAAGAAGTAGGTAACTGTGGGGTTTGCTATGTGGATATTGCAAAATAAATCATGCAGGTGAAATAATTATGCCCGGATTATTGGGCTGAGTGGAATGAATTTGCTAATTTTGCGGCAATTTTTAAAACACATTAAATATTATGGATTGGTTACAAAATCTATTTACTGATGAAAACTCGATTGCACACATAGTGCTGCTATATTCTTTTGTGATAGCAGTGGGTGTGTTACTCGGAAAGATTAAGATTTTCGGGGTGTCACTGGGTGTAACCTTCGTCTTGTTTACCGGTATTGTCTGTGGGCATTTCGGTTTTACGGGAAACACGCAGATTTTGACATTCTTGCAAGATTTCGGACTTATTTTGTTCGTCTTTTGCATTGGTCTTCAGGTGGGACCGTCTTTTTTCTCTTCTTTCAAGAAGGGTGGTGTTGCCATGAACCTGATAGCGATTGGCATTGTTTGTCTGAACGTTGCAGTTGCCCTCGGATTGTATTATGGGTTGAACGGACGTATCGAATTGCCCATGATGGTGGGTATTCTTTGCGGTGCGGTTACGAATACGCCCGGACTTGGTGCTGCCAACGAAGCTTTGTCGCAACTGAGCTATAACGGCCCGCAGATAGCCATGGGGTATGCTTGTGCTTATCCGCTTGGTGTGTTGGGTATTATCGGTTCTATCATTGCCATTCGTTACATTTGCCGTGTTAATCTGAAAAAAGAAGAAGAAGCTATTGCCAGGGAAGAGGCGGCTAACCCTCATCTTACTCCCAGAATGATGCATCTTGAAGTGCATAATGAGGCGTTGGAAGGGAAGACATTACTCCAGGTAAAAGACTTTATGGGACGTGATTTTGTATGTTCCCGCATTCTTCAGAACGGACATGTGAGTATTCCGAACCGTGATACTGTTTTTCACATCGGTGACCAGTTGTTTGTGGTTTGTGCCGAAGATGATGCCGAAGCTATCATCGCTTTCATTGGTCCGAAGATTGAAGTAGACTGGGAGAAGCAGGATACTCCGATGGTATCGCGCCGTATCTTGATTACGCAGCCCAAAATGAACGGTAAGCAACTGGGTGAGTTTCATTTCAGCAGTATGTATGGAGTAAATGTGACCCGTGTGAATCGTTCGGGTATGGATATCTTTGCTTCACGAAACCTGACTCTTCAGGTAGGTGACCGTGTCATGGTGGTAGGTGCACAGGATGCAGTAGAGCGTGTTGCCGGTTTGATGGGTAACTCGTTGAAACGCCTTGACCATCCTAATATCGTGACTATATTCGTAGGTATCTTCCTTGGAATCCTGTTCGGCAGTCTGCCCATTGCATTCCCCGGCATTCCTACTCCGGTGAAATTAGGTCTTGCCGGTGGTCCGTTGATTGTATCTATTTTGATCGGACGTTTCGGTTATAAGATGAAGCTGGTCACTTACACCACGATGAGTGCCAACCTGATGTTGCGTGAAATCGGTATCGCCCTGTTCCTTGCCAGTGTGGGCATCAAGGCGGGAGCCAATTTTGTGAGCACGGTGGTAGACGGTGACGGATTATTATATGTAGGTTGCGGATTCTTGATAACGGTTATACCTTTATTGATAATGGGTGCCGTAGCCCGTTTCCATTATAAGATGAACTATTTTATGCTGATGGGTCTTATTGCAGGTAGTAACACCGACCCCCCTGCATTGGCTTACTCCAATCAGACAGCGGGAAACAATGCGCCGGCAGTAGGATATTCTACCGTTTATCCGGTGTCCATGTTCCTTCGCATCCTGACAGCCCAGTTGCTGATATTGATATTGGCTTCATAACTTTTAGTGAGTGAAAATATAGTCAGGCACGGATTACGCGGAAAACACGGTTCTTTCTTTTTACGGACAGACTGTGGGCTCCGTGTCATCCGTGCCTGATTTGCTTTATTATAATAACAAAGAAAAAGAATAAATATGATTTCAGTAGATGGATTGACCGTCGAGTTTGGCGGAACCACCTTGTTTAGTGACATTTCTTTCCAGATAAACGAGAAAGACCGTATTGCCCTGATGGGAAAGAACGGTGCAGGCAAGTCTACCTTGTTGAAGATTTTGGCGGGTGTCCGTCAGCCTTCCCGCGGAAAAGTGACTGCCCCCAAGGATTGTGTAGTCGCTTATCTTCCACAGCATTTGATGACGGAGGACGGTCGTACGGTTTTTGAGGAGGCTTCTCAGGCTTTTGCCCATCTTCATGCCATGGAAGCGGAGATTGAGGCCATTAACAATGAGTTGGCTACGCGTACCGATTACGAGAGCGATTCTTATATGGAACTTATCGAGAAAGTTTCTACCATGAGCGAGAAGTTTTATGCCATCGATCTTACCCATTTTGAGGAAGATGTGGAAAAAGCGTTGCTCGGGCTGGGATTCACGCGCGAAGATTTCAACCGGCAGACCAGTGATTTCAGCGGCGGATGGCGTATGCGCATCGAGTTGGCGAAACTGCTCCTGCAGAATCCTGATGTTCTTCTTCTTGACGAGCCGACCAATCATCTTGATATCGAGTCCATACAATGGTTGGAAGATTTTCTGATAACAAGTGCAAAGGCTGTCATTGTCATCAGTCACGACCGTAAGTTTGTGGATAACATCACTACGCGCACCATCGAAGTAACCATGGGACGTATCTATGACTATAAAGTGAACTATTCGCAATATCTTGTCCTTCGTAAAGAACGCCGCGAGCAACAGATGAAACAATACGAAGAGCAGCAGAAAATGATTCAGGAGACAAAAGACTTTATCGAACGCTTCAAAGGAACTTATAGCAAGACATTGCAAGTGCAAAGCCGTGTCAAGATGCTCGAAAAGCTGGAGCTGGTGGAAGTGGATGAGGAAGACACTTCGGCGCTTCGCCTTAAGTTTCCCCCATCACCCCGAAGTGGAAATTATCCGGTTATTATGGACGGGGTAGGCAAGACGTATGGCGACCACGTAGTGTTCAGCAATGCGTCTCTCACTATCGAGCGCGGTGATAAAGTGGCTTTTGTGGGAAAGAACGGTGAGGGTAAGTCTACGCTGGTGAAATGTATCATGAAGGAGATAGAGCACGAAGGAACACTCACACTGGGACATAATGTTCAGATCGGCTACTTTGCACAGAATCAGGCTTCGCTGCTGGATGAAAACCTGACGGTCTTTCAAACCATCGATGATGTGGCTAAAGGTGAAATCCGTAATAAGATTCGTGACTTGCTGGGAGCTTTCATGTTTGGCAGTCCCGAGGCTTCGATGAAGAAGGTTAAGGTACTTTCGGGAGGTGAACGCACCCGTCTGGCAATGATAAAGTTACTTCTTGAACCGGTCAATCTGCTGATTCTCGATGAGCCTACCAATCACCTCGACATGAAGACAAAAGATATCTTGAAACAGGCTTTGCTTGATTTTGACGGTACGCTTATCGTGGTATCCCATGACCGTGATTTCCTTGATGGGCTGGTGAGCAAGGTGTATGAATTCGGCAACAAGAAAGTGAAAGAGCATCTTTGCGGCATCTATGAATTCCTGGAAACGAAGAAGATGGAAAGCTTGCAAGAGCTTGAAAAGAAATAATGTAAAAGTCACATTGTATCGCCTCCTGCTGCTTAACCGCGGCCAAAGGGAAGATTAAGTCGTTTCCTGCTGTCGGTCAAGGGCTTTTAAACGGAAGATTACTACAGTCTCCGGCAGCGGACTGTACAGTCCACCGTAGTAGACCATACAGTCTCCGGTAATAGACTGTACAGTCCATTGCCGAAGACTATAATACTTCGACTGATAAAAGGGGGTAATCTAACGGATGAGAATGCTTGTTACGGCTGATGAAAGGACATACTTCATTAGCTGTTTCTTTATTCTTGTATGCAAGTCCTCGGTTAGGATAGAACTGTTCCGGTGTTGGTCAAGCTGAAGTTAAAATAATCGGAAAGCGGTGGCAGCAGATTCACGATACATTGATTACCTGCTGCCACCGCTTCCGGTCTATTGATGTATTATCTGTTTTTATACATACTTTCGTAATACTTCTGATAATCACCGCTGGTTACATTTTCCACCCAAGCTTGATTCTCCAGATACCATTGTATTGTTTTCACGATGCCCACTTCAAATTTTGTTTCAGGATACCAGCCCAGTTCCTTTGTAATCTTTTCGGGGTCGATGGCATAACGCTGGTCATGTCCCAAACGGTCTTTGACGAACGTAATCAGTGACTCGTTAATCCAGTCAATGCTGATTTCGCCGTTCTCTTTCCGTTCCTTCTTCTTTAATACCTTGCGATATTCGGGATTTTCGGTCATCATCTGATGGATGGTGGCAATGGTAAGCTTGACTATTTCTATATTTTGCTTTTCATTATGTCCGCCTACATTGTAAACTTCTCCGTTGCGTCCCCGGCGTACCACTAAATCGATGGCTTTGCAATGGTCTTCCACATACAGCCAGTCGCGCACATTGCTTCCGTCGCCGTAGACAGGAAGCTTCTTGCCTTCCAGAATGTTCTTGATGATAAGCGGAATCAGTTTCTCGGGAAAATGATAAGGACCGTAGTTGTTGGAACAACGGGTGATGGTGACAGGCATCTTGTATGTATCACGATATGCCATTACAATCATGTCGGCACTTGTCTTTGAGGCGCTGTAAGGGCTGTGAGGGCAAAGCGGTGTTTCTTCTGTAAAGAAACCTTCGGCTCCCAGACTGCCATATACTTCATCGGTAGACACCTGATGATAGCGCACGTCTTTGCGCCAAGTGGGATATCCGTGTTCGTCCTTACCGGTGACCCATGCACGGCGGGCAGCATCCAGCAGGTTTTGTGTGCCGAGGATGTTGGTCTGTAAAAACAGTTGCGGATTCTCAATGCTGCGGTCTACGTGGCTCTCGGCAGCAAAGTTCACTACATAATCAAACTTATATTCAGCAAAGAGCTGGTCTGCAAGTGCTTGGTCACAGATATCTCCTTTTACAAAGAAGCAACGTTCATTATCAATGTCAGATGCGATGGTTCCCAGATTTCCGGCGTAGGTCAGGGCGTCAAGGACAACGACCTTGATATCGTCATGCTTGGCCAAAATGTACTTTAAATAGTTGGCGCCGATAAATCCGGCAGCTCCTGTAACGAGATAAGTCTTCATATTTTTAGTTATTACTGTTTTTGTGGGGCAAAGTTCGGAAAGATTTTCTTACTATCCAACTTATTCTGCCAATTCTATTACTTCTAAATCTTTAAATTCTCCTTGGTCTATTACAAAACGCACCAGTGTGCGAACGGTGTGGAAACCTGATTTGCCTGCTGCTCCCGGATTGATGTGCAGCAGGCCGAGAGTCTTGTCATATTTCACTTTCAGGATGTGAGAATGCCCGCTGATGAATAATTGGGGCGGCTTTACAAACAGGCTGCCGCGGATGGACGGGTCGTAATTGCCCGGATAACCGCCGATGTGCTTCATCAGTACTTCTGCACCGTCGACGGTAAAACGGTTTATCTGTGGATAAAGTTTACGGATTTCCTGTCCGTCGATATTTCCGTATACGGCACGAAAGGGTCGGAAGGCAGCTAACCGTTCGGCAACTTCCACCGAGCCGATGTCGCCTGCATGCCAAATCTCGTCACATTCCTCAAAGTATTTTAAATATTTATCGTCCCAATATGAATGAGTATCCGATAATAATCCAATTCTAGTCATTGTTTGTTTGTTTATTTCCAACAAAGGTACTATATTTGACACAAATCTTAGCATATTATGGAGAGCAAATATCATTATTTTAAACGTGATATCAGTTGGTTGTCATTTAATCATCGGGTATTACTGGAGGCCGATGATGACTCCCTTCCGCTATATGAGCGAATAAATTTTGTTTCAATATATTCTTCCAATCTCGAAGAGTTCTATAAGATACGTGTGGCAGAACATAAAGCGATTGCTTCGGGCGGTCACAGTGATGATATTACTCAGGAAGAGGCAAAACATCTTATTCATCAGATAACCGAGGTGGTGAATGAGCAGATGGAAGACCGTATTCGCATTTATGAACGCAAGCTGATTCCTGCTTTGCGTGAACAGCAGCATGTGGTGTTTTACCAAAGCAAGCAGGAGGTGGAGCCCGTGCATACGGAGTTCATCAGGAACTTCTTCAAAGAGGAGATTTTTCCTTATTTGCAGCCCGTGCCTGTATGTAAGAATCGCATCAAGACTTTTTTGCGTGACAACCGTCTTTATCTTTCGGTGCGTGTCATCCGTCGTGACACCGATGAGAAGGAATATTATATCATCAAACTGCCATATAGCAAAGTGCCCCGTTTCATCGAGCTTCCCCGGGTGGGTGAGTATTTCTATCTGATGTATATGGAGGATATCATCAAGGCAAATATTGACCGTATGTTTCCCGGCTATGAGTTGGATTGCAGCTATTGTTGCAAGATATCGCGTGATGCCGATATTTTTGTCGATGATGCCGAAAGTTCTGAAAAGATGGTAGAGCAACTGAAAAAGAAGGTGAAGAAGCGCAAGATAGGGGCGGTATGTCGTTTTGTGTATGACCGCAAGATGCCTGTGGACTATCTGGAATTCCTTGTGGATGCCTTTGACATCAATCGCGATGAGCTGGTTCCGGGTGACAAGCATCTCAACCTTGAAGACTTGTCGCATTTGCCCAATCCTAATCGTGGTAATGAAGCACCGGTCAAGCCGGTACCCATGAAACTGAATTATCTGGATGAAAAAGAATCCATCTTCCGATATGTCAATAAGCGTGATTTGCTGTTGCACTTTCCCTATCATTCGTTTGACCATTTTATCCATTTCCTTTACGAAGCGGTGCACGACCCTTCTTGCAAAGAGATTATGATTACCCAGTATCGGGTGGCAGAAAACTCGGAGGTTATCAATACGCTGATAGCTGCTGCACAAAACGGTAAGCAGGTGACTGTCTTTGTGGAGCTGAAGGCACGTTTTGATGAAGAAAATAATTTGGCGACGGCCGAACTGATGGAGAAAGCGGGAATACACATTATATATAGTATTCCGGGACTGAAAGTGCATGCGAAGGTGGCATTGGTGCTTCGCCGCAACAAGGAAGGAAAGCAAGTGCGCAGCTATGCTTATATCAGTACGGGGAATTTTAATGAGAAAACGGCAACGGTATATGCCGATTCGGGTTTGTTTACTTCGAATGAAGTAATTGTCAATGACTTGCATACGCTTTTCCGTGTGTTGCGTAAGGAGGTGGCTGAACCGAAATTCAAACGTCTGCTGGTGGCACGGTTCAATCTGTTGCCGGAGTTGCGCAGGCGGATTGGTTATGAAATAAATATGGCGAAAGCCGGAAAAGAGGCACATATCATTTTGAAAATGAATGCACTGCAAGACCCGGCTATGATTGATGAACTCTATAAGGCGAGTGAAGCGGGGGTGAAGATTGATTTGATAGTCCGTGGTATCTGCTGTTTGATACCCGGCCAGGCATACAGCAAGAATATCCGTATCACCCGTATAGTGGACAGCTTCTTGGAGCATGCCCGTATCTGGTACTTCCTGAACGGTGGGAAACCGCTTCTTTTCATGGGGTCGCCGGACTGGATGAGGCGTAATCTGTATCGGCGGATAGAGGCGGTGACTCCTGTCATGGACGAAGAGTTGAAACAGGAGATGATTGATATGCTTCATATCCAGTTGAGGGATAACCAAAAGGCAGGATGGGTGGATGAGAACTTAAAGAATGTGCTGAAAAAGAATCCGAATGAAGAACCGGTACGCGCCCAATATGCATTTTATGAGTATCTGAAAGAGAAGAATGACCGTAATCGGCTGTAGTCCGGTGAATTCTTCATTTGCGGTGGATGGCATGAATCTCCAATATTTTGCTGTTTTCGGGCGAGCAAACCTCGCCCGAAAACAGTTTGCTTTGTGCATTACTTCCAAGGCCGTGACCGTTGGTTTGGTCTGGACATATTTTCCAAGGTCTTTTTGAGTGTTATTTTTGGATTCCCAGTTTCAGCTTGACAAACTCTTTGATAAACTGCACAGTTCCGTCTATTCCCAATACCGATGAGTCAATGCACAGGTGGTAGGTTTCTGCAGCTCCCCATGTTTTATAGCTGTAATAATTATAATAGGAAGAGCGTTTCTTATCGGCTTTCTCCATTAACTCTTCGGCAGCCTCCGAAGGTATGTTGTGGATTCTCATCAGCCGCTCTATTCGCGCCTCTTTTGAAGCAGATACAAATACATTGACACATCGCGGATGGTCGCGAAGGATATAATCGGCGCATCTTCCCACAAAAAGGCAGGACTGTCTTTCGGCCAACTCGCGTATCACATCACTCTGAATTTTGAACAGTGAATCATTGCTCAGACAGCTTCCATAGGGGATGGCACCGTCACTGATAAAAGGAAAACGAGTACCAAACAGACCGCCGATGATGCTTTGTGAAGCGCGCTCATCGGCTTTCTCGAAGAACTCCTTACACAATCCGCTCTCATCGGAAGCAAGTTTTATCAATTCTTTATCATAGAAGGCGATACCGAATTCTTTTGCCAGCTTCTCGCCTATTTCTTTACCACCACTGCCTAGCTGACGGCCTAGGTTTATGACATAATTCTCGTTCATAGTCGTAATAAATTAGTGAGTATATCGGCAAATATAATTATTTAATTTGAAACTTGCTTCTGTGCATGAGACTTAAAAATCTGAAATTGCCGATAAAGCATGACGGCTGCCACGATGCTGGCTGCCAAGTCGGAAATCGGCATGCTCATCCATATTCCTTTTGAACCCCAGAACATGGGTAAAATAATGATGCAAGGTAACAGGAAAAGCAATTGGCGGGTAAGGGACAGGAAGATAGCCTTGGATGCCATTCCGATACTTTGGAAAAAGTTGGAAGTAACCATCTGAAAACCGATAATGGGGAAAAACATGACTACGATACGCAGTCCGGTGGCCGAACGCTCAATCAATCCTTCGTGGGTGGTAAAGGCGGATACAGCCAGTTCGGGCATCAGTTCGCCTACAAGGAATCCGCTGGTGGTGACAAGGGTGGCTCCGTAGATGGTCAGTTTTAATACTTGGTTAACCCGATGGTATTGACGGGCACCGAAATTGTATCCGGCAATGGGTTGCATGCCTTGATTGAGACCCATCACAATCATGACAAACAAGAATACGATACGGTTTACAATACCGAAAGCGCCAATGGCAAGGTCACCATCATATTCTTTCAATCCTTTGTTGATAAAGATGACAATGAAGCAGGCTGCCAAATTCATCAGGAAAGGAGACATACCGATGGCAATGGTGTTTTTTACGATGCTGCCGCGCAATTTGTAAATGCCGTGGCGCAGATGGAGCAATTCGTTTTTGTTGGTGAAGGTTTTGAACTGCCATGTCAATGAAATGATTTGTGCCAGGATAGTGGCAATCGCCGCACCTTCAATACCCCATTTGAATATATAAATGAAGATAGGGTCGAGCAGTGTATTGATGATAACGGTGGTGATGGTGGCTATCATTGCCTTTTGCGGATGTCCGGATGCCCGAAGCAAAGCGTTCAATCCGAGGTACATGTGTGTCACCACATTACCTAAAAGGATGATGTACATGTAGTCGCGGGCGTATGAAATAGTGTCTGCACTGGCTCCGAAGAAATAGAGAATAGGGTCGAGGAAGAGGAGTGTGAGGATGGTGAAGCCGATGCCGATAATGAGATTCAGGGTGATGACATTGCCCAGAATATGTTGGGCGGTATCATAGTCTTTTTGTCCCAATCGGACAGACACAAGTGTGGAAGCACCTACGCCTACCAGCGAACCGAAGGCGGCTGCCAGATTCATAAGAGGGAAAGTAATTGCCAATCCTGAAATAGCCAAGGGACCCACTCCGTGTCCGATAAAGATACTGTCTACCATGTTGTAAAGTGATGAGGCGGTCATTGCGATAATTGCGGGGATTGCGTATTGCATCAATAATTTTCCAATCCGTTCTGTGCCTAGTTCTGTTGCTGTTCCTGCTTTAGCCATATTCTTTACTTTTTACCTGTTTAATTCTGAAATTCGTTGCAAAGGTACGCAAAAATTGAGCTTGAGGGAAAAGATTATGTATCTTTGCGATGAAAAAAAATAATAAGTAAGAGTTGCTAAGATGAATTTTAAGAGTAGAATTATAATAGGTTGCCTGCTTGGGGTATGCACATTGCAAGTATCGGCGGAAAAGACTTATAAGTATCGTATCAATCTTCGTGATAAGGCAGAAACTGCTTACTCTGTCGGCAGTCCGCAAGCTTATCTTTCCGAGCGCGCCTTGGAACGCCGGGAACGGCAGGGGTTGAAGGTGGATGAAACAGACTTGCCGGTGTGCCGTACTTATATTGACGCCATTATCGGTAAGGGTGCCTCTGTGGTGACAAAAAGTAAATGGAACAATACAGTGGTGGTAGAAGTGGTCGACACCACCTTGATAGAACAAATAGCGAGGCTGCCTTTTGTCACGAAAACAAAGAAGGTATGGACTTCTCCCGACAGTATTCCGGCTCGTAACCCGGAGCGCAGGAAAGAGGTGACGAACAAGTTTTCGAAAACAGATAATTATTACGGTCAGGCTTACCGGCAGATTGCGGTTCACCGGGGAGACAGCCTCCATGCCGCAGGGTTCAAGGGGGAAGGAATGCAGATTGCAGTCATCGATGCAGGTTTTTATAATGCCGACGAGATGAAGTTTTTCAAGAAAATGCATCTTTTGGGTATTCGTGACTTTGTAAATCCGCAGTCGGATATTTATGCCGAGAACTATCACGGCATGAAAGTGTTATCGTGTTTGGCTGCCAACCAACCGGACGTATTGGTAGGGACCGCACCCGAAGCCTCATATTGGTTGCTTCGCAGTGAAGACGATGATACGGAGCAGCCGGTGGAGGAAGATTACTGGGCAGCGGCTTTGGAATTTGCCGATAGCGTGGGAGTCGATGTGGTGAATACTTCGTTGGGTTATTATGAGTTTGACGATAAAACGTGTAATTATCGTTATCGTGACTTGGACGGGCATTATTCTCTGATGTCACATTCGGCTTCGATGGCTGCCGATAAAGGACTGGTAGTGGTGTGCAGTGCCGGCAATTCCGGTCGCGGTACTTGGAAGAAGCTGACTCCTCCGGGAGATGCGGAGAATGTCATTACTGTGGGTGCCATGGATAAAAATCTGGTGAATGCAGATTTCTCTTCTGTCGGTAATACGGCAGACGGTCGCGTAAAACCTGATGTAATGGCAGTGGGGGTAAGTTCTGCGGTGGCCGGAAATGACGGGACAGTGTCGCGTGCCAATGGAACTTCGTTTGCATCGCCCACATTTTGCGGACTGGTGGCTTGTTTCTGGCAGGCATGTCCGTGGCTCACGGCAAAGGAGGTGATAGAAGCGGTACGTCGTTCGGCAGACCGGGCAGATGCTCCCGATAATATTTATGGCTATGGCGTTTCAAATATTTGGAAAGCTTATCAAACGGAATTAAAGAAAAGAAAATAATGGATGCACATCCTCTGTCTTTATATGAACTGAATGCGCTGGTAAAGCGCAGTATTACCTCTTGTATGCCCGATACTTATTGGCTGCAGGCGGAACTGAGCGATGTGCGCAGCAACTACTCCGGTCATTGTTACCTTGAATTTGTGCAAAAAGAGCCGAGAGGAAACAATCTGATAGCCAAGGCACGGGGAACGATTTGGAATAATGTGTATCGCCTGCTGAAACCTTACTTTGAGGAAGAGACCGGACAGGCATTTGTGGCGGGTATCAAGGTATTGGTGGAAGTATCGGTGGAGTTTCACGAACTTTATGGTTATTCGCTGACCGTACTCAATATCGACCCCACCTATACATTGGGAGACATGGCGCGTCGCCGGCGTGAAATATTGAAACAGTTGGACGAAGAAGGCGTCCTTACCTTGAATAAAGAGTTGGAACTCCCTTTGCTCACTCAGCGGATTGCTGTCATTTCATCGGCCACGGCAGCAGGTTACGGAGATTTCTGTAATCAGTTGGAACATAATCCGTATGGCTTTGTATTCTATCCGCGTCTTTTTCCTGCCGTCATGCAGGGTGACAGGGTGGAGGAGACAATCATTGCGGCTCTCGATACCATCAATGCGCGGCGCGATGATTGGGATGTGGTGGTCATTATCCGGGGAGGCGGTGCCACTTCCGATCTTTCGGGCTTTGATACATACGACCTGGCGGCAAATTGCGCGCAGTTTCCGTTGCCTGTCATTACCGGCATCGGTCATGAACGCGACGATACTGTTCTTGACAGTGTATCGCATACACGTGTAAAAACTCCGACAGCTGCTGCCGAGTTTCTCATCAACCATCTGCGCAGCACGGCCGAAACGCTGGAAGATTATGCTTCGTCCATTCTTTATGCGGTCACTACCCAGATGGAGAGGGAAAAGACAAGACTCACCCGCCTGGTGGAACGTATACCGATGCAAACCCGGATGCGCTTACGCGAAGAACGTTATCGGCAGGAACGTGTAATCAGGCAGATGGAAGTCAATTTGCAATCCCGGTTGATGAGGGAAAGTCATCGGTTGGAATTGGTTGAGAAGCAATTGGGCAGTCTGTTGCAGAAGAAACTGACGGAAGAGAATCATCGTCTCCGGTTCCTGGAGCAACAGATAAAGGCAGCCTCGCCCGAACATCTGCTGAAACGCGGTTACAGCATTACCCTTAAAGAAGGCAAAGCAGTCACGGATGCCTCCTGCCTGAAGGGGGGCGACAAACTCGTCACCCGTTTTGCAAAAGGAGAAGTAGAAAGTATAGTAATCACCGATAAATAACATTCAAAGTATATGGCAGCAAAGAAACAGACATACGAACAGGCCATGAAGCGCCTTGAAGAGATAGTAACCCGCATCGATAGCAATGAACTGGATATCGACAGTCTGGGCGAAAGCCTTAAGGAGGCGCAGGAACTCATTAAGTTCTGTCGTGAGAAGCTTTATAAGGCTGACGGAGAAATCAAGAAAATATTGGAAGAGGAAGATAAATGATAAACAATTCTTTTCATTTGGTTGGAATTTGCAAATATAAACCTTAATTTTGCTCGCAATCGTAAATAATAACATTAAAAGCATACACAATGAAAGAGATTGATTGGGCGAATCTGTCCTTCGGTTATATGAAGACAGATTATAATGTACGTTGTTACTATCGCGACGGTGCATGGGGAGAATTGGAACTTTGTTCGGAAGAAACATTGAACATTCACATGGCAGCCACTTGTCTGCATTATGGACAGGAAGCTTTTGAAGGATTGAAAGCGTATCGCGGTAAGGACGGTAAAATCCGTATTTTCCGTCCGGAAGCCAATGCACAGCGTTTGCAGAGTACATGTAACGGTATACTGATGCCTGAATTGCCGACAGAGACTTTTCTTGCAGCAGTGAAGAAGGTGGTGAAAGCCAATGAGCGTTTCATTCCGCCATATGAAAGCGGCGCTTCTCTTTATATCCGTCCGTTGCTTATCGGTACAGGTGCACAGGTAGGTGTACATCCTGCCAACGAATATATGTTTGTGGTATTCGTAACTCCCGTCGGGCCTTATTTTAAGGGAGGTTTCTCTACTAATCCGTACGTTATCATCCGTGAGTTTGACCGTGCGGCTCCTTATGGAACCGGTCGTTACAAGGTAGGTGGAAACTACGCCGCCAGTCTGCGTGCCAATAAGAAAGCACATGACTTGGGCTACTCTTGCGAGTTCTATTTGGATGCCAAAGAAAAGAAATACATCGATGAGTGCGGTGCCGCCAACTTCTTTGGTATCAAAAACAATACGTATATCACTCCGAAATCATCTTCCATCCTGCCTTCCATTACTAACAAGAGCTTGATGCAACTGGCAGAGGATATGGGTATAAAAGTGGAATGCCGTCCTGTTCCCGAAGAAGAACTGGAGACTTTCGAAGAAGCGGGTGCTTGCGGAACAGCAGCCGTTATCAGCCCCATTCAGCGAATTGATGATTTGGAAAACAACAAATCGTATGTTATCTCGAAAGATGGTAAACCGGGACCGATTTGTACTAAGCTGTACACAAAGTTGCGTGCCATTCAGTATGGTGATGAACCTGATACTCATAACTGGGTTACTATTCTCGATTAATAGATAAAGAATAATAAGGTTTGCAAGCGAATTGCAAGCCTTATTTTTTTCTCTTTCTTAGATATTCCCTACCTTTGCCCGACAAAACAATAATCATAAGAATTTGCATGGGAAAAGGAAAACTGGAGAAATTTGCAGATATGCGTGACTACCCGCACGTGTTTGAATATCCCTATTCGGTGGTCGATAATGTTCCGTTTGAGATGAAAGGGAACTGGAATCGTGACTTTTTTAAGAATGATAACCCGATTGTGCTTGAACTGGGATGCGGACGCGGGGAATATACCGTGGGATTGGGACGTATGTATTCTGATAAGAACTTTATCGGAGTAGACATAAAAGGAGCCCGTATGTGGACAGGCGCCACAGATGCGCTGAAAGCAGGCATGAAGAATGTGGCATTTCTGCGTACCAATATTGAAATTATCGAACGCTTCTTTGCTCCCGGCGAGGTAAGTGAAATCTGGCTCACCTTCTCTGACCCTCAGATGAAGAAGGCTACCAAACGGCTCACTTCTACTTATTTTATGAACCGTTATCGCAAGTTCTTGAAACCGGACGGATTAATTCATTTGAAGACAGACAGCAATTTTATGTTCACTTACACTCGCTATATGGTGGAGGAGAATCGTCTTCCCGTCGAGTTCCTGACCGAAGATTTGTATCATTCGGGACTTGTGGACGATATCTTGGGCATTCGCACTTATTATGAACAACAATGGCTGGACCGTGGTTTGAATATCAAATATATGAAGTTCCGTTTGTCGCAGGAAGGAGAGTTGCGCGAACCCGATGTGGAAATAGAGCTGGACGAGTATCGCAGTTACAACCGCAGCAAGCGAAGCGGTTTGCAAACAAGTAAATAATAAATATGTAAATTATGACCTTATATCCGAAATTGATTTTAGACGCTCTGGCAACGGTGCGTTATCCCGGAACGGGAAAGAATTTGGTTGAAGCGGAGATGGTTGCCGACAATCTCCGTATTGACGGAATGTCTGTCAGTTTCTCTCTGATATTTGAGAAGCCCACCGACCCGTTTATGAAATCTATGTTGAAGGCTGCCGAAACAGCTATTCATACTTATGTATCTCCTGATGTTCAGGTAACTATCTCTACGGAGAGCCGTCAGGCGGCACGCCCCGAACCGGGAAAGATGCTTCCTTTGGTGAAGAATGTTATTGCTGTTTCCTCAGGCAAAGGAGGGGTAGGTAAATCTACCGTAGCTGCCAATCTTGCAGTAGCATTGGCTAAGTTGGGTTATAAAGTAGGTTTGCTGGATGCCGATATATTCGGTCCTTCCATGCCTAAAATGTTTCAGGTGGAAGATGCACGCCCATACGCCGAGCAGATTGACGGACGCGATTTGATTATTCCGATTGAGAAGTATGGCATCAAACTTCTTTCCATAGGTTTTTTTGTAGATCCCGACCAAGCGACTTTGTGGCGCGGCGGCATGGCAAGCAATGCCTTGAAGCAATTGATAGGTGATGCTAATTGGGGTGAATTGGATTATTTCATTCTTGATACTCCTCCGGGCACCAGCGATATTCATCTTACTTTGGTACAGACACTTGCCATTACGGGAGCTGTGATTGTCAGCACACCACAGCAAGTAGCACTGGCTGATGCGCGTAAGGGTATTAATATGTATACCAATGATAAGGTGAATGTGCCTATTCTCGGATTGATAGAGAATATGTCATGGTTTACTCCTGCCGAACTGCCCGAAAACAAATATTATCTGTTTGGCAGAGAAGGTGCGAAGCAGTTGGCAGAAGATATGAATGTTCCTTTGCTGGGGCAGATTCCTATCGTACAGAGTATTTGTGAGAATGGTGATAAGGGTACTCCTGCTGCTTTGGACGAAACGACTATCACGGGACGTGCTTTCTTGGAATTGGCGGAAAATGTAGTGAAACAGACAGAGAAGCGTAATGCCGAGCAAGCACCGACACATATTGTAGAGTTGAAAAAGTAACGATGCATTGAACTTTTACAGGAGAATATGCTGGAGGTAAGCTTATTGCTATGGGCACATTCTCCTGTTTATTTTCATTTTTTATATTCTTTAATTTTAAATGGAAGTCTGTTTTGTACTTTCTTTTGAAATGAATAACCATTTAATCTAGTACTATGTATAAAATATTTCATGGCTTCGCTTTGGTGGAAGCCTATCAAAATTTGAAGAAAGCTAAACGTTTAGCTGAAAATAAAAGTGTATCACGGTTTGTGAAGCTGGCAATAGCCATTGTTGTATCTCTTGTATTATGGTGTCTGCCTATCGAAATCTTCGGGGTGGAGGGGCTGACTGTTATTGAACAAAGATTAATTTCCATATTTATTTTTGCAACGTTTATGTGGGTGTTCGAGGCAGTTCCGGCATGGACTACTTCTGTGCTGATTGTAGTTTTATTGTTACTCACTGTTTCGGACAGCAGCCTATGGTTCTTCGTGCAAGGTATTCCTGCTGAGGAATTGGGAAAAGCAGTGAAGTATAAATCCATTATGCACTGTTTTGCCGACCCTATTATTATGCTTTTCATTGGTGGATTTATTTTGGCGATTGCCGCTACTAAGAGTGGATTGGATGTGTTGTTGGCACGTGTTATGCTACGGCCTTTCGGTACTCAGTCGCGCTACGTGTTATTAGGTTTTATTTTGGTGACTGCAGTGTTTTCTATGTTTCTCAGTAACACTGCCACGGCTGCCATGATGTTGACCTTTTTGACTCCTGTGCTGAAAGCACTTCCGGCTGATGGAAAAGGAAAAATTGGTTTGGCTATGGCTATTCCGGTTGCTGCTAATGTGGGCGGTATGGCTACTCCTATTGGTACTCCGCCCAATGCTATTGCATTGAAGTATTTGAATGACCCTGAAGGTTTGAATCTGAACATAGGTTTCGGTGAGTGGATGGGATTCATGCTGCCTTATACTATTGTGGTATTATTCATTGCTTGGTTTATTTTGTTGCGATTATTCCCTTTCAAGCAGAAGACTATTGAGTTGCATATAGAAGGTGAAGCAAAAAAAGATTGGCGTTCTATCTTGGTTTATATTACTTTTGCCGTAACGGTACTTTTGTGGATGTCGGACAAGTTTACGGGAGTCAATTCAAATGTAGTAGCCATGATACCTGTGGCAGTGTTCTGTGTAACAGGAATCATAACAAAGAGAGATTTGGAAGAAATCAGTTGGAGTGTGCTTTGGATGGTGGCAGGAGGTTTTGCATTAGGTGTTGCTTTGCAAGAAACAGGTTTGGCTCAACACATGATTGAGGCTATTCCGTTTAACACTTGGCCTCCTATATTGATGATTGTCGGTTCCGGTCTTATTTGCTATGCAATGGCCAATTTTATTTCTCATACGGCTACTGCTGCTTTGTTAGTCCCCATTTTGGCAATTGCAGGTGTCAGTATGCGTGAAAATTTGTTGCCTTTAGGTGGTGTGGAAACGTTGCTTATCGGTATTGCCATAGGTTCTTCCTTAGCCATGGTACTTCCTATATCTACTCCTCCCAATGCTTTGGCACATGCCACCGGCATGATTCAGCAAAAGGATATGGAGAAAGTGGGTATTATAATGGGAATCATAGGACTGATATTAGGATATTCCATGTTGACCGTGTTGGGATCAAATAACCTGTTGTAAGAGACGTTATTCTACATATTGAGATGTCAGATATCAAAGAGGATGTACTTCACATTTTGAAGTACACCCTCTTATGAATGATAGATTTCTTTATTGTAACTTGAAAATAATCGGAACAGTATATCCTACGCGTACAACTTTACCTCTTTGTTTTCCGGGTTTCCACTTGGGCATGGAATTGACCACTCGTAATGCTTCATCGTTGAGCAATGGGTTACCACCTTTTATAATTTGGGGATTACTGATTGAACCGTCTTTTTCTACAACAAACTTAACAGATACCTTTCCTTCCACTTTCTGAGCTTTTGCCTTTTCCGGATATTCGGTATTAGCCATGAGGAATTTTAAACAAGCCCCCATACCACCGGGAAATTCAGGCATTTCTTCTACAATCTGAAATAGTTGGTTTTCATCGAAATCGGAGCCGGATTGAGCTTGCGTTGCATTGCTTTTGGTATTACCCTTAGCTGTACTCATTGCTTTCTGATAACCTTTGCCGTCTAATGAAAATATAACAGGGACAGTGTAGGATACTCTTACTTCCTTACCTCTTTGTTTACCCGGTTTCCACTTGGGCATGGAGTTAACCACTCTCAATGCTTCTTCATTGAATACCGGGTTGTCAGCTCTTACGACTTTGGCATCCGTAATGCTTCCGTCTTTTTCGATAACGAACTTAACCGATACTTTGCCTGATATTTTATCTCTCTTGGCTTGTTCGGGATACTTGGTGTTATCCATAAGGAACTTTAGACATCCTTGCATTCCGCCATCAACGAATTCAGGCATTACCTCAACAATGGTAAATATCTGATCGTTGTCTTGGTAAACTGCTGGTGTGTCTACAGCTCCGGGTTTGGGTGTTTGGATGGCTGCTACCGTTTCGACCACCTCATTGGTGATACGTTCGGTAGTCCGTGCCACCGTTTCAATGTTGCTGACCAAGAGTAGAGCAGCGGTCAGCGGTGCAAACAGGGCATACTTGATACGACCTGCTGTGCGGGTTCTTCTTTTGTTCATCATAATAATGCGTTTTTTTAAATGTAATAAGTTGAAGTTATTATATAAACCGGTTTGTTTGTGTTGGTTGGCAAGTCCCAGCAAATGATACTGGTACTGTTGCCTGTTGGTTCCCGACTCCATGACCGTGTGGTCGGCAAGGTATTCCAAATTCAGCCTGATTTCACCTTTCAACAGCCACATGAAAGGATTCATCCAACAGATGATATTCACTACCTCACTGGCAATGACATCAATGGAATGGAGCTGACGTGTATGAGTCAGTTCATGTGTCAGGATTTCCTGTCTCTCATTTTCTTTCAGCTCCGGAAGATAGATAAAAACCCAATGCCAGAATGAGAAAGGATTGTTCGGATAAGGAAGGTTTTTTATCCGAATTCCATTTACTGTTTCTTCCTTACTTATCAAAGAGAGCCGGAAGATGCTGAGCAATTGGATGATGAACCGGGCGGAGAGCAGCGCTACTCCGATAAAATATACCCATGTAAACAAGGTCATTAGCGTGGGAGTAGGAGCAGTAACCGCGGTGGTTGCTATTTCATTATTTGTGTTTGTGTTGCCAGTGATTAAAAGTGTATAATAGTCTGTCAGTTCATATATGGCAGGCTGTTCTTTTATCCATGTCTGTATGTTGAGCAATGGGTAAAGGAAAGAAAGCGTAAGAAAGCTGAGCAGAGCAATCCGACGCCACTTAAAGAATGTGTCGCTGCCGCAAAACAGTTTGTAGAAAGCATAGAATAAGGCAATGCCTACATTCACTTTCAGCATGTAGATAAGTTCGGGAGTCATAGTATTGACTTGTTGATGAGGTTATTTTTCTTTTCCTTTTTCTATCAGGTTGATAATGTCTTTCAAGTCATCTGCCGAAATCTTTTGTTCTTTGGCAAAGAAAGACACCATCTCCTTGTAAGAGTTGGCAAAGTAGTTCTGTACTACTCCTCCCATGAATGTACGCTTGTATTCGCTTTGTTTTATCAATGGAGTATATTGGTAGGTGTTTCCAAAGCGTTGAGCAGCCACATAACCTTTACGCTTCAGGTTGTTGACAATGGAAGCGACTGTGGTGTATGGCGGTTTGGGATCAGGAAATTTTGAAACAATTTCTTTAACAAAGCAATCTCCTATGCTCCAAATGTAGAGCATCACTTCTTCTTCTTGTATTGTTAGTTTTTCCATAAGTATATGAATTAATTACGATGTTTTCGCAAACTTACGAAATTATCGTAATCAATCAATGCAAGGAGGGTTAATTAATGCAAAGAGGGTGCATTAAATTAGTGATTGTCTATTTCCGTACCGGTGAGACAGTCCGGCGGGATGCCTGGACAGCTCTACTTATGGTTTGTTGTGCTGAGGATTAGCTCATTTGTTGCATATCGCACAGTTTTTTGTAGTATCCGTCCATGGCTAATAAGTCTTCGTGCTTGCCGCGTTCCACAATGCGTCCTTCGTGTAAAACGCAGATTTCATCTGCATTGCGGATGGTGGACAACCGGTGTGCAATGGCAATGGTTGTTCTGTTTTTCATTAATTTCTCCAAAGCGTCCTGCACCATTCGTTCGCTTTCGGTGTCAAGGGCCGAAGTAGCTTCATCCAAAATGAGGATAGGCGGATTTTTCAGGATTGCCCGGGCAATGCTGATACGTTGCCGCTGACCGCCCGAAAGTTTACCGCCCCGATCGCCAATCATGGTGTCGTAACCATTTTCGCTTGCCATGATGAAATCGTGTGCATTGGCTATCTTGGCAGCTTCAATCACTTGTTCCATGGTGGCATTCTCCACACCGAAGGAGATATTGTTGTAGAAAGTGTCATTAAACAGAATAGCTTCCTGATTTACATTTCCCATAATGCTGCGCAAGTCGTGCAGTGTAGTATCCTTTACATTGATACCGTCTATCAGGACTGCACCCTGTTGTACATCGTAATAACGGGGAATAAGGTCTACCATGGTTGATTTTCCTGAGCCCGACTGTCCGACGAGTGCTACCGTTTTCCCTTTTTCTATGGTGAGGTTGATGTCTTGCAGCACCCATTGGTTTTCGTATTTGAAGCAGACATCGCGGAATTCTATTTTCTCCTTCAGCGGACCGACGGGAACAGGGTTCGGACTTATCTTCATCTTATTTTCCGCCATCAGGATTTTGTCTACACGTTCCATGCTGGCAAGCCCTTTGGGAATATTGTAGCCTGCCTTTGAGAAATCCTTCAGCGGGTTGATAACACTGTAGAGGATGGTCAGGTAAAAGATAAAAGAAGGCGCGGTGATGGTGCTGTTATTGTGTAATATCAGCGTACCTCCGAACCACAATACGATGACAATGAGTATCGTTCCCAGAAACTCACTCATCGGGTGTGCCATTTGCTGGCGGATGTTGACGTGGTTGATGGTGTTGCGGTATAGGTTGTTGGATTCGGTGAAGCGGGTGTTCATTTTCTTTTCTGCGTTGAAAGCCTTGATGATGCGCAGACCACCGAGTGTTTCTTCAAGTTGTGACATTAAGTCACTCCATTGTCCTTGGGCGATGAGCGAGCCGCGTTTCAGTTTCTTTCCTACTGTTCCCATTACCCAGCCCATGATGGGCACGATGGCAATGGTAAATAAGGTGAGTTGCCAGCTGATAATAATAAGTGTAGTGAAATAAGAGATAATAAGAATAGGATTCTTGAGCAACATGTCCAATGAGGACATGATGGAGTTTTCTATCTCGTTCACATCGCCGCTCATGCGGGCAATGATGTCACCTTTCCTTTCTTCCGAAAAGAAGCCGAGAGGAAGGCTGAGCAGCTTCTTATAGAGCTGAACCCGGATATCGCGGACAATGCCGGTACGAATGGGAATCATGGTAGCGGAAGAGAGGAAATAACATCCTGTCTTCAGGAAGGTCATGCACGCCATGAACAGTCCCAACAGCAACAGGGTGGTGCTGGGACCGTATTGATTGATGAGCTCTGTGATATAATATTGGAAGTTGTTGATGACGATGTCCTTGATGGAAGCATCCGAACTCCACGGCATAAAAGTATAAGTGGCTTTCTCCATCTGAAACAGGATGCTCAGTATGGGCACGATGAGTGAGAAGGAGAAGATGTTTAAAACGGCTGATAATATATTGAATAGAGTACTTAAAGCTAGGTACTTCTTATAGGGAGGTACGAACCGACGGAGTATCTGTATAAATTCTTTCATGTTTAATCTGTTGATTGATGGGCGCAAAGGTAGTAAAAAGCCATGAATAAAACGGAGGAAAGTGATAAAAGATGGGAGGGAGGGGGAAAAATCTGTCTGAAGGCGTACCAAAAATCCGGAGTAACTGTTATCCTATTTACTGTAAGAGGGTATTCAAAACTAAAACGGCCTATCGAATCGTCAACTGTAGGGGCAGGGTTTGCCTGCCCGAACCAACGGTCACAACTTTGGGAGTAATATGCAAAGCAAACTGTTTTCGGACGAGCGAACCTCGCCTCTACCGGCAAAATAACATTATTATCAATGCTTTGCCCCCTGAAAAGTTATAGATTGTAGCTGATAAATATAAGAATTGATATAGGGTGTCAGGTTTCAGATTAAAACTTCTTTTCTCTGAAGTTGACTTTGACACCCTCATTATTGGGAGAATTTTTCAATTATTGTTGTTTATGTAATATGTAGTGTTCTGCCAACTCACCGGTTATTTCTTGCTTGTCCCGATCAAGGGCAGTCAGCGTATTCTCGCCTACTTTATAGTAATTCTTTTCTGTTCCATTCTGCAGAGTTATCAGGTTACCTTCGATGGTATAGTTTCCCTTATCGGTGAAGGTGGCATCTTTTCTGTCGATGTATTCTGAGACAAGAGTAAATGTCTTATCCTTGTTCAGCGTAAGGGTGATGTTGATACCCGGGCAATCTGCAGCAGGGAATGTTCCGGTGTAAGTCCCATCGTAGTCCAATGCGTTTTCTGCATTATGCATATCGGTGACTTCGGTATCGGCAGCAATAGTAGTATTGTCTGTACTCTTTTTGTTACTGTTGCATGCAGCAATCAATAGGCAGGCGCAGGCCAGCATGAAAATTTTCTTCATAAGTCTTTCTTTTTAGGTTTATAAAACAAATTCAGACCTCTTTGGGTTTATGTCTGTTTTTTATCTCTTTCAGTCTTGCATATACATGTGTACGGCTGAGGGTTATCTGTCGGCGATAGACAATGCAAGTAGTGAGGAAATAAATGCCCGCTTGTAGCCATAGGGTGTGATACTCTGTGGCAACATCGGGCAGTGTAGCCCCCATATTATTGATTCGTACAAAGCCGTTGATGCCGAAAGTGGAGGGAAATATCCATGAAACAACTTTCCAAAACTCAGGAATGGCGGAACCGGGCCATGAAATGCCCGAAATGAATAGCAACGGCACGGAAGTGAATACATATATCATCATGCAGGCTTCGCGGTGGTGGATAAAGATAGAGCAAGTCATCGCAAAGAAAATGCATGCCAATATATAAGGTAGTACAAAAGCGAAAAGTGTGCCTGCCTGTGCTATCTGCACCAGACTGAACATCTTGGGTACCAGACAAAGCATATAGACCGACATGATGACGTAAATCATGAAATAGGTAAGTGACTTGCCCAATACAATGCGGAGTGTGCCGTGATAATGGCGGCTTAAAGGAACTAAGTCGCGGAAACGGTTGGTTTCACGGGCTGTTCCGGCAGATAAACCGATACCCAGCAGCAGGGTTTGCTGAATGATGAGCATCAATACGGCAGGAATCAGAAAGCCGGCAAATCCGTTTTGCGGGTTGAAGATAGAGATGTCTTCATACTCGATGGGTGAGGAGCTGACTTCGTCCTGACGCTCGGTGGTGTTGCCGGAGCGTTCTATCTTTATCTGCTTGTTCATGGTCAGCGATGCATTGGTATTGGCAGTCAGCATGGCTTTGTAGTATAACATTCCGCTCATGTCGCAGTAAAGTGTGACGCGGGTCTGGATGCCTTTGGCAATATCTCGGCTGAAGCTTTCGGGAATATAAATGATGCCATATGCTTTTCCCTCCTTCAGCAATGCCTTGGCCTCTTCCATATCCGCACAATGAGAAACAATGTGGAGGTCGGGACCGGCATCCACCAATCGCAGATACTCCCGGCTGAGCGTGGAACGGTTATTGTCTACTACCACTGCTGGTACTTCGCGGACGGTTTCGTTCGTATATATAAAGGTATAAAGTAGTGGATATCCCAATGGAACCAAGATAAAGAAAATCAATACACCTTGGTCTTTTACCACAGCCTTCAGCTCTTGCCACCAGATATAGAACAGGTCTGCAATGCCTTCCGAAACTATCTCTTTGAATCTCTTCTCTTTCATAACCGGTTAGTTTTTTAAGGGATATATACATAGTGCAATAGCACGGTGCGAAGCCTTTTCAGTATGAAGAAAGGCAATAGCATGAAAAGCATCAATGCTACTACCGAATGCCATGCATAAATCAAGGGATAGCCGTTGAGTGCCAGGTTGACGTAGATGAGGAAGTAATGCCGTAGCGGAAACAGACAGGCTAATCCCTGCAACACAGGATTCATAGCCATGACGGGAAAGCTCATTCCTGAAATGGAGAAGGAAATGACTCCCCATAGCGAAGCTGTGCTTAAAGCAAGCCGCATGGTGGTGAACAGTCCGAACAAGAAAATGCCAAAGGCTTGTGATGCCAATACCAGCAACAGTCCTGCCAAGAGCATGGGGAGGATACCGCTGTTGCACGGATAATGCAGGAATCCATACAGGTATACATTATAAAAGGTGGCCATGATAAAGAATATGAGGGTCTGTGGCAACAGTTTGCCGGATAGAGCCAAAGTGACGGAATTATCGGCCATTTGCATCCATTCTTTCTGGGTATTGCCTTTTATTTCACTTCCGATGGTATAGATGGTGGTCATGAATATCAGTAACATCAAGATACCCGGTATAATGGTATTGCTCAGGTAAACGGAATAGTTCAACCATGGGTTGTTCAGTATGTGAGAATCAATGACAATAGGTTGCAGGAAAGCCACGGCTTGGTCGTCGGTAGCACCCTTGGCACGCAAAGTGGCGCGACCGATGGCACCGCTTGCCAGTTCGGACATGGTGCGTTGGTCTTTATAAAGCAGTGAGCCGGCTACCAGATAAGAATAATTGGTATAAAAAGAAACCTTGGGCTGACGACTGGCAAGTGCCTTTGCCGTTGTACCTTCAGGAATAAAGTAAAAAGCATAAATCTTTCCTTCCTGCATGGCTTTGCGCGCATCGGCAAAGCCGGCATAATGTGCCACAATTTTGGTTTGCTGAAAGGCATCCAGGTTGCGGATAATGTTGCGGGTGGTTGCTGTATTGTCCAAGTCGACAACCCCTGCCGGCATATCCGTGGGAAGTCCGTTCCACATCAGCGTTGTGAAGAAGATGTAGCAGAACAAAGGAGCTATGACCATGCAAAACAGGTATAGCGGCCTTGTGGCGATGCGGAACACTTCGCGCTTGGCTATCTGGAAGATGATATGCGTTGTTCTCATTTATTTCTCTATAATGGCGCTCATTCCGGGGCGTAAGCCTTCTACTTTCTCCACAGGAACGGCTTTCACTTCAAATGTCTTCAAGTCAAACTGTCCGGTTGTTTTCGTTGCCTTCCAAGCGGCGTATGTGCCAAGGTCTTTCATGTAAGTCACTTTGAATTTCACTTCTTTATCGAATGCCGGAATAAAGGCGTTGATTTCTTCTCCCACAGTGAAGTCTTTCAAGAAATCTTCGCGCACATTGAAAGTCACCCACATATCATCCAGTCGGGCGATATTCATAATCGGAGCACCGGTGCCGACCAGCTCGCCCACTTTGGGGAATATTTCGGTCACTTCACCGTCGGCAGCAGCTGTGAGGATGGTCTCATCCATGTAGGAAGATACCTCGGCAACTGCTCCTTTGGCACGTTCCACTTGTGCGGCGGCAGCTGCTTTGTCTTCCTGCCGGGCGCCATTCTTAGCCATTTCGTACTGTGAACGGGCAGCTTTTTCGGTGGCTGCCATTGCGTCAAATTGTGCTTTGGCTTCATCGCGCTTTTGTGCGGACATCACGCCTTGCTCAAAGAGTCGGTTCACACGGTTGTATGACTTCTCGGCAATTTCTACTCCGGCTTTGGCTTTCTGCCACATTTCGAAAGCAGCTTGCAACTGTTCCCGGCGAGTCCCTCGCTGTGCCTTCTCGCTGATTGCCCGGGCTGCTTGTTCGGCAGCTTGTGCCTGCGACAGCTTTGCCATCACATCGGGAGCTTCGAGGATAACCAGGGTATCGCCGGCTTTTACCTTATCTCCTTCTTTTACACGGAGTTCAAGAATGCGTGCCGGGACTTTTCCGGACACACGGTATTCGTCTGCTTCAGCTTGTCCCTGAATAATTTCGGGACCTTTGCCCAATGTGAAGAAACCTATCAGAGACACGACTGCAATGACTGCCGTCAGTGAAATGAATGCCAGCAAAATGTTGCTGCGTTGTGTTCTTTCTGCCATATCTTGTTCTTATTTTAATGTTCCCATTGATTTGCGTAGATATACTTGAGTCAGTTTCACGTCTATCTGTGCATCTATTTTGTCCGATTGAGCCGATAACCATGCTGTTTGTGCTTCCAGTACGTTGCTGGTGGGGATAACTCCTTCACTGAATCCCAGCTTGGCATAACGGAGGTTTTCTTCCGCCTTTTCCATGTTCTTGGTAGCCATTGCCAGTTTCTTTCCGGCTTCATTTACTTTGAAGGTGGCCTGATTGACTTGCAGCTCCACCTTTTCTTTTACGTCCGACAACTGATAGCGGGCAATATTGGCTTCGGCTTTGGCGGCTTTTACCTTATACATTCCTTCGCCCCAATTCCAAATGGGTATTTTCACCATTGCTCCTACGGCCCACATACCGCGGAGTTTGTTCTCAAATCCGTTGACCAATGAAGGATTAGTCACCATATAATTGGCTGTCAGGGCTACAGTGGGCAAGAACTCGGCACGGGTGACATTGACTTTCTGTGCATATATTTTGGCAGCCAGGTCGAGGCTTCGCAGTTCTTCGCGATTGGCAAGGGCAGTGGCAACATTGTCGGAGGCCTGTGCTTCATCAGCAACCAGGAGGTTCTCTACCTCTTCGTCCGCCAATCGGATGTCCTCATTCAAGGGAATGCCGCAAAGCTGGCACAATACCATTTTAGAAAGGCTCAGTCCGTCTTCCACTTGCGTCAGTTTCATTTCGGCTTCATTTACTTTCACCTTTACGCTGAGACCATCGGCTTTGGTAGCCACTCCTTCGGCTATCATTTTGTCTATATCGCTGTCCAATTGCTGTACCAGTCGGAGATAACTTTCCGCCAGCTTTTTCTTGTTTACCAATGAGATGACCTGCCAATAGGCTTGGTCGGTACCGAGAATGATGTCCTGCATGCCGGTGGCATGTTGTGATTGGGCCAGTTGTTCGGCATATCGGGTTATCTTGTTGTAGGCTGCAATTTTGCCTCCCATAAAGATGGGTTGGGTGAGAGTGACGGCACCTGCATACATATTGCGGGTATCGGTGTGCAACGCATCGACCAGCCCTTGCCCTATGCCATTCAGTTTGTTCCCTATGCCGGGGATGAGCGGAGCCAGCGGCTGGAGCAGGGCGCCCAGTTCGGGGCTGGAAGCGGCCAGTTGTTGGAAAGTTTCTTGGATAGACCCTTGTGCGGCGGTTCCTATGTTGCCGATAGCTCCTTTCTGGTCATTGCTTAATAAGGAGATTTCTTTTTGGGTGCGCATATACGTTCCCATAGCGGCAATCTTGGGCAGGTAGTTCGTAAAAGCAGCTTTCTTTTCATAATGCGCCACATTTATTTTCTCGGCGGATATGCGTAGCTCTTTGTTGCTCTTTAGTGCCATAGCACGACAACTATCCAATGTCAGTGTGTGTTGGGCTGAAACCCCTACTGATACCCATATAGACAGGACAAAACCGAAAATTCTCTTCATCTTAGTGTTGTTGCTAATGTGTTTAAAGTTGCTTATGCAACGATGCAAAGATACGACTAAAATGTGAATAGGCAATATCAGCCGAATAAAAAGATATAAAAAAAAGGAGTGTGTCAAAACTAAACCGGTCTATCCCATCGTCAGCTGTAGGGGCAGGGTTTGCCTGCCCGAAGACACAAAGCAAACTGTTTTCGGACGAGCGAGTCTCGCCCCTACAAACTAAACGACAGCATTATCCACGTTTTGACACACTCCCTTTTTATAATACAATAAAGGAATTTATTTCATGCTGAATGCCTGTTGCCCTATCATGGTTCCTTCGGCAAAGATATACACATGGTAAGTGCCTGCCGGAAGGTATTCTTCCACATCCCAGTAAACAGTCACGTTTTGTTCCTCTCCTGTATACTCTATATATTTCTTGATAGAATAAGTCAGTTCGCGGTTCTCGTATGGGAATGTGTTGGATGCATTTTTGGTCAACACATCGTTATCCGGTTTGGCTATGCGTATATATAAGGTGCGTTCGCCTGTTTTGGCGGTGATGTTTTTGACGATAGTGAAGGAAACAGCTATCTTCTTTACATCTTTCACCTTCTTGGCTGTTTTTCCCCGCTTGTTTTTGGGAAGTACAGTGATGGCGGTTGCATCCAGTTGCGATGCTAACGTCACCTTTTCGTTCAGGTTCTTTTTCTCCTGAGACAGATTGCTGATTTGGCGGGTTGCCTGCGTATATTTCTGTTTTACTTCTTGGTTTTCTTCTGCCAAAGCCTGATTGAGCTTGTTCAGTGAATCGATTTGGATGACATAGGTGCGCAATACGGCGCGGACAGTCTTCAGCTCCTTTTTCAGTCGCATGATTTCGGCGGCATTGCTTGTTTTTACCTGGCGCAACTCTTCCAGCAGTCGTTGAGTCTTCAATTTCTCACTTTCCAGTCTTTCGCGCAGGGAGTCATTGTTGATTTGCACCTGAAGCTCATCATATTGCGTTGCAAAAGTGGTGTACTCATTCTCCATTTCCAACTTTTCGACAGCAAAGAGTTCGCTCATTTCTTTATTCTCCTTTGCCTGATGGAAAGCATAGAAAGAAACTCCGCCGATGATAATAATCAGCAGAATAATGACAATAATCAGTTTTTTGCTCTTATCCATAGTGTTACATTGAATTTTGGGCAAAAGTACAATATTTTGTGCATACTGCCCGAAAATAATTATGGAAATTTTTCCCTAATTCGGAATATCATTGTAACTTTGCAGTGCTTTTAAGAACACGATTTTATTATCAACTTTAAATAAAATAGAGATTATGTCAAAAGTAACCGTAGTAGGCGCAGGTAACGTAGGTGCTACATGTGCAAATGTTCTTGCTTTTAACGAAGTGGCAGACGAAGTAGTAATGCTGGACGTTAAAGAAGGTGTATCGGAAGGTAAAGCAATGGATATGATGCAGACAGCTCAGTTGTTGGGCTTCGACACAAACATTGTTGGTTGCACTAACGATTATGAAAAAACAGCAAACTCTGATGTTGTTGTTATCACTTCAGGTATTCCTCGTAAGCCGGGTATGACTCGTGAAGAACTGATTGGTGTTAATGCAGGTATCGTTAAATCTGTAGCTCAGAACATTCTGAAATATTCTCCTGACGCTATCATCGTTGTTATTTCTAACCCGATGGATACTATGACTTATTTGTCATTGAAAGCTTTGGGCTTGCCGAAGAACAGAATCATCGGTATGGGTGGTGCTTTGGATAGCTCACGTTTCAAATATTTCTTGTCTCAGGCTTTGGGTTGCAATGCAAACGAAGTGGAAGGTATGGTAATCGGTGGTCATGGTGATACTACTATGATTCCTTTGACTCGCTTCGCTACTTACAAAGGTATGCCTGTTTCTAACTTCTTGTCTGAAGAAAAATTGCAGGAAGTTGCTGCCGCTACTATGGTAGGTGGTGCTACTCTGACTAAGTTGCTGGGTACTTCTGCATGGTACGCTCCGGGTGCAGCCGGTGCATTCGTGGTTGAATCTATCATCCACAATCAGGGTAAGATGGTTCCTTGTTCGGTTTATTTGGAAGGCGAATACGGTGAATCAGACATTTGCTGTGGCGTTCCTGTAATCTTGGGCAAGAATGGTATTGAAAAGATCGTTGAATTGCCTTTGAACGAAGAAGAAAAAGCTAAATTTGCTGCAAGTGCTGCTGCTGTTCGTAAGACTAACGCTGCTTTGCACGAAGTAGGTGCTCTTTAATCCAAACAATATATATTAGTAAAAGGGACTGTCTGGCAAAACGGACAGTCTCTTTTTTTATATCCCTGTCTCCTTGGTTGCTTTCCTTTGTCATTTCCTTGCATTTTTTCTAGGTTGTTCCTTCGGACAGGGTAAGCGTTTGCTTACCTTGGGTTAAGCCTTTTTCTGCGTCCGGTTATTACGTTCTGCTGCCGCAGGACGTATATCCCACTGTAATGGGACGTACGTTCCACTGTAGCAGGACGTACGTTCCACTGCCGCAGGACGTAATAATCTGCCGTTCAAAAAGACTTAGCCGTCCGTAGGAAAGGGCTTATTCTTTCCTTTGTTGTGAGACAGGTATATATGGATATTGCTTTTATTTGATGCCGATGAAGATGGCGGGAATCTCATTGTTTCCGCTTGTCCAATGTTTGAGTTCGTATTCGGGGTAGAGGAGGGAGTTTGTGTCCACCCATTCATTGAGGGAAGATAAAACGGATTTGCCGTTCGAGCCGATGAAGTTTGCATCATAACTGTAGGTATTTGTCATTTGACTTTCCTTGAGTCCGGTTTTTTTTCCACTGTAATATTTGTAAAAGCAATGTTCGGTTCTGCTGGAATTGGCTTCTCCGGTGATTATGCCAAATGAACTTTGATTTGAAGAACAATCCACATAACAGTTGATGACTGTTAAAGAATTTGCATTCCCTTTACCATATATTCCACCGGCACTGGCTCCGGTAGTATTGTTTTTTATAGTGTCATTAACAAAGAAACTATTTATTATTTTCCCGCTTGCTTCTCCTGCTGCTCCTCCGGCACTTTGCGATTCCAGGTGACAAGACACAACAGAACAGTTTACAATGGTTCCGGTTGAAAAAGCCGCTATACCACCGGAACGGGCATTGGATTTTACCGTCGATTTCTGAATTGAACAATTTATGATATAGCCTTTATTGTAACCTACCAGTATGCCGGCGTCCGACTTTCTTTGAGCATTGGGCTTTGCTCCCTTTATGCAAAGATTTTTAATCATAGCATTTTCTGATGTATGACCGAAGAGTCCGCTTTTTCCCGAACTGGTATTGGGAAGAGTGAGATTGCAGATGCTGAATCCTTGTCCGTCAAAGATGTCTTTATATTCTAATGTTTTACCGTCCATTCCTATAGGCTTCATCCGTTTACAATCCTCGTCCGTCAATTCAATATCATTCAGAAGCCTATAAGTGGTAACGCCGTCTTTGGTGATGCCGAAGTCGCTCAGCGATTTACCATTGTATTCTTTATTATTGATTAATAAACTGAATGCAATCAAATCTTCAGCAGAGGAAATGCCAATATTCGATTGTTCATCAAGAATCTTGATATTGCATGTATATTCGTAATTGCTTAAGAAATCTTGTGGGTTCAATTCTTTGACAAAGCTCGCATGATTGGTGATAATCTCGACCTTCAAACCGATATTCTCGCTCGGAGGAATGATAAATGAATAGCTTTCGGAAGCATCTCCGGGGGTGATGGTCGTATGGCTTTGTTCTGCATCAAGTTTCAGGTCTGCCGTGGCAGGAATAATCTTGTCGACAATGACAGGAGTTGTCAGTCTGATTTCTTTTATTTCTCCTTGTAATTCTTCACTGATGTGAAAGGTGAGGCGGGAAAATAGATGCTTAAATTGAAAACCGATTCCCCGTCCGGCCTCGAATCTGTCTTTTATGTAGAGCACGTCTTCCAATCGTCCTTCCGGGTACAGGTCATCATACAGATTGTCCTTATAAGTGGGGTATAAGGCAACAATATCGGTCGTCCCCGATAAATCAGTCCATGCGATGGGTAAGTCGCTTTCCCACACATCTCCCGAATAGGTGAAAATTTGGTTCTCTAATTGCAGACTTCCGGTGGCATTCAGCACTGCCCGGCTGCCTGAAGGCAATGAAGTGGTGTTTGTCGGATTATTGATAAACCGGCAGCAGTTGCCTGTGATTATGCTTCTATCGCTTTGGATAAAATCAGTAAGGTTATCGGAACAGGCGCAGAAGACTGATGCCGATAACCCCAATAGTAAATGAGTGTATTTCAATTTGTTCGTTTGTTTAGGCTGATTGTTGTCATGCTTCCTCCGGGATAGAAAACTCCTTGTCGGCAAACAGTTCCATCAGTCCTGATATCTGTTTCAGACGTAATAGTTCGTCGGCATCCATTCCGATATATTTCTTAATCCATTCGTCGCTCATTCCGGCTTTAGTGAGCTCTGCCACAATGTCGACCATCAGTTCGACGCTATGAGTGCCGCGGGCACGGTTATGGCGAATGGTACTTGCCATTCGGTTAGACAAGTCTTTCTCAATAACCACCACCGGCAATAATCCTTTTTCGCGTTCGAATACCCGTTTGGAAGTCCTGAGAACGCAGTAACGGTGATAGCCGTCTACGAGTTCGTAAACATCTTCATCCGGGATATAATAACAAACACAAGGCATGGTGTATCCGTCTTCCCAAATGCTAAGCTCGAGCAGCTTCATTTCGGGGGGCGCTACATGGTTGGGGTTATAACTGTTGGCACGTACTTTCTCTACCGGTACACGGCGTACATGATATACAGGACTCTCGTATTCTTTTTTCATCTCATGATATTTTTGTATTTTTGCATTACTTTATCTCTTCTCTGCTTTTCCTTTTTGGTCAGGGCAAATCCCATGTATTTGCAAACATGGTCATTCTTCAGGATACATATACACATACGTTTGTAAGTTGGAATTTCCTTGAATTCGGGTATATCTATGTCGTCCAGATAATCCATTTGTACAGGCAGTTTATCTGTCTTATAGTTGGTTGTTTTCTGTACATGCATATTGATGCCTAACTCATTTAATTTGCGTATGGTTTCCAAGCTGAGGCATCCTCCCCGATATTTCCAGAATTCTCTGCTTACCCTTAACTTTTCAAGATAGGCGTTTTTCATATCTTCGGGGAGTGTTTCCAGTAGAAAATACATATACTCTCTCCATGTATAGCCTTTGGGGAGTTTTATGCTTTGCCAGCCCATGGCACGGGTTCCTCCGTAGATGCCGGTGAAGTTTACGCCATTTACCCGGCCCAACATTCTTCCCCATGTATTGGGGTCGATGGCTTTGTAAAGTTTCAGGGTTTCCTGTGCTGTACTTAAAAAAGGGCTGGCAACGCGTTGCTTGTCCAAGGGGACTCCTGCCTTATAATATAGTTCATAGAGCTGATTGAAGGGCCATTTGAAGCGTGCATAAGCCACCCATATATCTTCGGTACGCCAATCATAAATGGGGTAAAGGTTGAAGAGGTCGTATCCTATTCTGCGTGACCATTTTAAATTATGATATGTGAACAGGCGATTGTTGCTGTAAATAGTCCTCCAGCGGTCGAGGCTTTCCTGTGTTCGGATACCTACGAGGCAGGCAGTGCGTACGGCATCCTTTTTTTTATGATACCATCTTCCGAATTCCACTTGAAAATTGTAATCCCACATTTCGTCGTTATAAAAAGGGAAGTCTTCCTTCTTATAGCAATTCTTCGGCATCGGACGCACCCAGTTGGCATGCATCTCTTCATCCCAGGGACGCCAGAACTGTTGGTACATGGATGCACAGGTAACGACTTTGAATGGTACGCATACATGATAGATTTCCAGAATATCCAAATTCTGCCTGAATGTTTCTTCCACATAATCCGTCGTCATTTTGTATTGTGCCTCATAGTCCATGTGGAAGACGCCTATTTTTCTATTCAGATTATGTTTACGGATATAATCAATGCATAGGTTGAGTAAGACCCCGCTATCCTTGCCTCCCGAAAAGGAGACATAAATATTATCAAATTCGTCAAAAATAAATTTAAGTCGCTTTTGTATCAGTTCGTAAACATTTTCGGTATTGGTTCCCTTTTTCTTCATTTTTTGTCGTGGTTGGTATATATCATTTTAATATAATTGGTCCATTGGTGTTCCGGCTCAAACCCCAATTTCTTGAATATGTCCAAGTGCTTGGATAATACAATCGCAGTTATATCTTTTTTTATATCAATTTGGCAAAAAAGGAGTTTCAGTAATTCTCCGTCGTCTTCTTTAAGATAGTAGTTATTAATAACAGAAGTGCTTTTTTTGTTTTCCACAGGCAGAAAGCCCATTACTTCTTCTTGATCGTTTACTGCAATATACCATTGATGATTTGCCGTAGTCTTGAATGGATAATTGTTATTAGCCTTCAGTACTTTCGGATTCATCACTAACGGACCGATTAATGGGTATAAATCAGTGTCCAGACCTTTCAGTTGTATTACTTTCATAGAATATCAATTTATGAGCTTTTCAAATTGGTACAAATTTATAAATAAACTTTGGAATTTTCAATAAAAAACGCTGCCATACCTTCACAGGCGGGCAGCGCAAGCTACAATACAAAATACAAATACAACTAAACGAGATATTTTTTTATGCTAATAGAATGCTTTATACAATTCCTTGAGCCATCATTGCGTGAGCTACTTTCATAAAGCCTGCAATGTTTGCTCCTTTCACATAGTTGATGTATCCGTCGGGTTCTGTTCCGTACTTCACGCATTGTTCATGGATGCCATACATAATCTGATGCAATTTATCATCCACTTCTTTTGCGCTCCAACTCATGTGCATTGCATTTTGACTCATTTCCAAACCTGATGTTGCTACGCCGCCTGCATTGACTGCCTTACCCGGTGCATAAAGCATCTTGTTTTCGATAAATGCGTCAATAGCTTCGGGAGTACAACCCATGTTTGATATTTCTCCAATGCAAAGAACGGAATTTTTTATTAAATTGCAAGCATCTTCGCCATTTAATTCATTTTGAGTTGCACAAGGCAGTGCAATATCTACTTTTACTTCCCATGGACGACGTCCTGCAACGAATTTGGCATTCGGATATTTTTCTGCATAAGGAGCTACGATGTCATTGCCTGACGCACGCAATTCCAGCATATAGTCTATTTTATCACCACTGATACCGTCCGGGTCATAAACATATCCGTCCGGACCGGAGATAGTCACCACTTTGGCTCCTAATTCGGTTGCCTTGGTTACAGCACCCCATGCCACGTTACCGAAACCGGAAACAGCTACGGTTTTACCTTTAATGTCAATACCTTTATTCTTAAGCATTTGGTTTACAAAATATAAGCCGCCGAATCCGGTTGCTTCGGGACGGATTAATGAACCGCCGAATTCCAAACCTTTGCCGGTAAATGTACCTGTAAATTCGCGGGTGAGCTTTTTGTACATACCAAACATGTAGCCGACTTCACGACCGCCTACACCGATATCTCCGGCCGGTACATCCATATCGGGACCTACATGACGCCATAATTCAAGCATGAATGCCTGGCAGAAGCGCATGATTTCGGCATCACTCTTACCACGAGGTGAGAAGTCGGAACCGCCTTTACCTCCGCCCATGGGCAATGTTGTCAATGCGTTTTTAAATGTTTGTTCGAATCCCAAGAATTTCAGTATGGAGAGATTGACCGATGCATGGAAACGAATGCCGCCTTTGTACGGACCGATGGCATTGTTGAACTGTACGCGGTAACCTAAGTTTACCTGTACCTTGCCTTTATCATCCACCCAAGGCACCTTAAATGTAAAGATACGGTCCGGTTCCACCAATCTTTCGATAAGTGATGCCTTTTCAAATTCCGGGTGTTGATTGTATATGTCTTGAATAGAAAGCAGCACCTCTTTAACTGCCTGCAAGTACTCTGATTCACCAGGGTGTTTAGCTTCAAGAGAAGCCATGATTTGATTGATATCCATAATAGTTTGCATTTAAGGTTTTGACAAAATGAAATTCATTTCTGATGCAAAGGTATGTTTTTATCCGACTTGGCAAAATATTTTTGCGGAAAAATTAGGGTTACTATAATAAAAAGTTAATAGGGGGCTTTCCTCCTTTATTTCCAAAAGTTCTTTTTTCTTGCAAATAAGTTGCATAAGACAATATTATTAACGTATTTTGCTATTACATTATCTGTGTAAATCTAAGAATTATGCTCAGCAAGTTAAAATTAAATCAATTGTATTTCAAGGATACTTCGTTCGTAAACCTTATGACTAAACGAATATTCAATGTCCTTTTGGTTGCTAATCCGTATGATGCTTTTATGTTGGAAGATGACGGACGAATCGATGAAAAGATATTTAATGAATACATGAACCTCAGCCTTCGTTATCCTCCTCGTTTTACACAGGTATCTACCGAAGAGGAGACTTGGAAGCAATTGGCGAATACTACATTCGATCTTGTCATCTGTATGCCGGGTACTGATAACAGTGATACGTTTGAGATTGCCCGCAGCATTAAAAACAAGTATTCCCATATTCCGTTGGTGGTGCTGACTCCGTTTTCTCATGGCATTACAGCACGTATGGAACACGAAGACTTGAGTATTTTTGAGTATGTGTTTTGTTGGTTGGGAAACACTGATTTGCTGGTGTCTATCATTAAATTGATAGAAGACAAGATGAATTTGGAGCATGATGTAAAAGAGGTCGGGGTACAGATGATTATGCTGGTGGAAGACTCTATCCGTTTTTATTCTTCCGTGTTACCTAATTTATATAAGTTTGTTTTGAAACAAAGTCAGGAATTTGCCACTGAAGCATTGAATGCCCACCAGCGCACACTTCGTATGAGGGGACGTCCCAAAATTGTTCTGACACGCACATACGAAGAGGCAATGGACTTATATAACAAATATGAGAAGAATGTATTGGGAATCATTACCGATGCACGCTATCCCCGCGGTGGGGTAGTAGACCCGATGGCAGGTATAAAGTTACTTGCCGAAATTCGTTCCCGTGATCCGTTCATCCCTTTAATTCTCCAATCATCGGAAGTTGATAATAAGGTATATGCCGGCAGATACGATGCAAGTTTTGTGGATAAGAACTCCAAAAAAATGAATATAGACTTGCGTGAAATCATTTCCGAGCATTTTGGCTTTGGGGATTTTATTTTCCGTAATCCCGATACTTTTGAAGAAGTGGCGCGTGTCCGCAACTTGAAAGAGTTACAGAATATCATCTTTTCCATTCCGAAGGAATCTTTGCTTTATCACATCAGCCGCAACCACGTCTCTCGTTGGCTCTACTCCCGTGCCATGTTTCCGCCTGCCGAGTTCCTGAAACAGATTACTTGGAAGTCTTTGCAGGACATAGATGCGCATCGCCGGATAATTTTCGAAGCGATTGTGAAGTATCGTAAGATGAAGAATCAAGGCGTGGTGGCGGTATTTCAGCGTGACCGTTTTGACCGTTATTCCAATTTTGCCCGTATCGGTGAAGGGTCTTTGGGAGGGAAAGGACGCGGACTTGCTTTTATAGACAATATGGTAAAGCGTCATATCGAATTCGATGAATTTGAAAATGCTACTGTCGTAATACCTAAAACGGTAGTGCTCTGTACCGATATTTTTGACGAATTCATGGATACCAACGGACTGTATCAGGTGGCTTTGAGTGATGCGGATGACGATACGATATTGAAAGCTTTTCTTCGTGCCAAGCTGCCCGACCGTTTGGTGGAGGACTTTTTTGCATTCTTTGATGTGGTGAAGTCTCCGATAGCCATCCGTTCTTCCAGTTTGTTGGAAGATTCCCATTATCAACCTTTTGCAGGTATTTACTCTACCTATATGATTCCCTATTTGGAAGATAAGTATGAGATGCTGCGTATGTTGAGCGATGCCATAAAAGGTGTTTATGCCTCGGTTTATTATAGAGACAGCAAAGCCTATATGCAGGCTACCAGCAATGTCATCGATCAGGAAAAGATGGCTGTAATTTTGCAGGAAGTGGTGGGAACACAATATGGCGACCGTTTCTATCCTTCCATCTCCGGGGTTGCACGTTCGCTCAATTATTATCCGATTGGCGACGAGACGGCGGAAGAAGGTACGGTAAGTCTGGCATTAGGCTTGGGCAAATACATTGTAGATGGAGGACTGACTTTGCGTATCTGCCCGTATCATCCGAATCAGGTGTTGCAAACCAGTGAGATGGAGATAGCGCTTCGCGAAACCCAAACCCGGTTCTACGCACTCGATTTGAAGAATACAGGTCATAATTTCTCTTTGGATGATGGCTTTAATTTATTGAAACTCCCGGTGAAAGAAGCCGATAATGACGGAGCGTTGAACTTTATTGCGTCTACTTACGATCCATACGATATGGTGATTCGTGACGGTATTTATCCGGGAGGCAGAAAACTGATTACTTTTGCCAACGTATTGCAGCACGATGTCTTTCCATTGCCTCGCATATTGCAATTGGCTCAAGAATATGGGCAGAGTGAGATGCGTCGTCCTGTCGAGATAGAGTTTGCCGTAACGCTGAATGCACAGAAGAAGACAGGTGTATTTTATCTGTTACAAATTCGTCCGATGGTAGATATCAAGGCTGTTTTGGATGAAGACTTGAACCTTATTAAGGATGAGAATGTTTTATTAAGGAGTAATAATTCATTGGGACATGGCATTATGGAGGATATTCATGATATAATCTATGTAAAAACAGAAGGTTATACAGCTTCAAACAATCCTACCATTGCGTATGAAATAGAGAAAATGAACCGCAAATTTCTGGATGAAGGCAAACATTATATATTGGTAGGACCGGGGCGTTGGGGAAGCAGTGATTCTTGGTTGGGGATTCCTGTGAAGTGGCCTCATATTTCGGCTGCCCGTATTATAGTGGAAGCCGGTTTGACCAATTATCGTGTAGATCCGAGCCAGGGAACTCATTTTTTCCAGAATCTGACTTCTTTTGGAGTGGGTTATTTCACAATTAATTCGTATATGAATGATGGTGTATATAATCAGGACATACTCAACGCACAACCGGCGGTGGAGGAAACTCAGTTTATCAGGCATGTCCGTTTTGATAACCCTTTGATAGTGAAGATGGACGGAAAGAAGAAACAGGGAGTGGTGATGTTGCCTGAATAGTGTTCCAAATAACACAAAATATGTTCTAAATATCGAAAAAGGTGGTCGGACGTTTAACTTTTTAGTATATTTGCACGATTTTTGAGTATAAATTTAATTAACTAGAAAATGAAAAAGAATCTCTTTTATTATTTGTTTGCTGTGATATGCACAATAGGATTATTTACCTCTTGTAGCGATGATGACGAAAAGGTGGTAAACCCTATTCCACAGACAACTTTTAACAGTGAGAATGGTTTGCAACTTACTTATAACGGTGCGCCTCTGTTGGGTAAAAAAGTAACTTTCACCCCTGATGCAACCGAAGCGACTAAAGCTACTTTACGTTTAGAAGGAGAGTTTGACTTGACCGGCATCTTGAAAGGACAACGCTCGAACATGACTTCTCCGACCGGTCCCGGTGTATTTCCGGGTAGTCCTGTGACTACTTTGTCTGTCGACTTGTCTATCAACGGAAATCAATGTACTTTTTCCGGTGTTTCAGAGACAGAGTATTGCACATTTTCTTATGCAGGTAAAGTAACTGCAGGCACAATGGATTTGTCCTTTACTGATGTTACTTTGAAAAATACAGCTTTGGCCGGTACTGTTTGGAAGCCTACTCCATTGGCAAATACTGAAGACGGCGGGATGGACGAACCGATTCATTTTGTTTGGAAATCCGGCACGAAGGCTGCTATTGAAATATTCCCCGGTCATCCTTCAGAAATAGAGATAAACGATTTACTGCTCTTAGCGTTGCGCTTTCCTTTATTTGACGATGGAAGTGGAGACAGAGTCAGTGTGGAACAAATGTTGTGTTCTGTTTTAAAAGATGTGACATTAGGGGCAGATGGTAATATTGTTGCCACTTATATGGATGCTGCTAATGGCGGTACTGAATGGGTTACATCTCCTTCTAATATGGCTCAATATGTAGTGACCGGTGACAATCAATTGCTCTTGTTCCTCAATCCGCAGGCTATTATGGCGAATGTTGATAATGTTGAGAAATCTGTCAGAACGGTAGATGTAGGTGCTATCTTGCAACAAGCAATAGCTGAATTATATCCTATGTTGATTAACGGTGTACCTTTAACTTATACAAAAGAAGGTAACAGAATGAAGGTATTCTTAGGTACCGACCTATTATTGCCGTTAATGAAGAATATTGTAGCTCCGTTGTTTGAGGATGAAGAGTTCCTTAATATGGTTATTGAAGCGATGAAAAGCGATCCTCAGTTTGGTGGCATGGCGGGAATGATGGTTCCCACTTTGAAGTTATTGCCTGAAATCATCAAAAACACGACTCAATTGGAGATAGGTTTGGACTTAACTCAGGTAAAATAATCCACTACAAGAAAGGGAAAGCCAAAGCTGATTGAAAATTATTATAAACCTAAGTGTTAATTTAAAACGATGTAACAATGAAAAAGAGTGTTTTTTATTATTTGTTTGCTGTGATATGTACGGTATGTCTGTTTACAGCTTGTAGTGATGACGATGATGATGATAACAAAGTTTTGACTGTTGATAATATTGTAGGTACTTATCCCGGTGACTTGGATGTAACGCTTGCAGGAACGGAAGTAGCTAAAGATGTTGCTGCATCTATTGTTGTAACTAGAGTGGACGATAGTAAAGTGAAGGTTTCTTTATCCAACTTTACTATTCCCGGCGTATTGCCTGTTCCTATGACAATTGATGCGACATGCGATGTGGTTCCTTCGACAAACGAATTGAAGTTAAATGGTCAAACTACGATTGATATGAGTGCTCTTGGAATGGGAGAATTGGCTGTAGTTATTACAGGTGATGCTGATGGTAAAGAGCTTGATTTGGATATTGCAGTTGCTACAATGAAAGTCGTTGTTGATTTTGAAGGAAGAAAACAATAATTGTTCTTTCTGAAGAATATAATAATATAAAAGAAGGCATCCTATTTTCGGGATGCCTTTTTGTGCTATGATGAATCTTTGGGAAAAAGAAGAAAGTCTTTTAGAAATGAAGCTTAGAATGCATATCCGAAGCCTACGTTTAAATAGACTGCATACATATCGAAAGTGATTGTTTTGAAGTCCTTGTTAAAGATATCATTCATTCCCCAATTCAGGTCAGCATATACTTTTAAATGCTTGAATGCTTTCCAGTCTACTCCTAATTGTGCTCCCCATTGAAAATTGCGTAAATCGGAAGAGAAATCATAAGAAGCAATTGCTCCGTTATTAAAGTTTACTTTTTCTCCTGTCGGATCATCTTTACGCAGATAACCTTCATATACGTGTCCGCTAAAATCACCGTCCATCAGATAAGAAAAATAAGCACCGGCTTTCAGATTTACACGCTGGTTCAATTTATAAGCAGCCAGAATAGGAATGGTGAGGTATGAGTTTTGTACCTTGGTGCGTACGCCTCCCGTCCAGTTGCCTTTTAAACGATTGCCATCTTCACCGATAATTTCCATACCATAGTTCTTTACTTCTGCTTTTGTACGCATACCTTTATTCTCCAGACGAAGTCCGGTAACTACCCCCCAACGCTTTTGTTCTCCCAACCATTTAGTCATATTACCTTCGATGGTAATCGAAAGGGTAGGGTTATAGCTTTTGATGTTGCGTATTTCTTCGGGAAAAGGCAAAGGTAATGTTCCGCCAATGTTGAAGCCGGCTTTCAATTCATACTCCCAACCGTGCAATGCAGCGTTTATCAAGGTCTTTGTCCTGTTTTCTTGAGCCCATGTGTGGACACTTACCAATGTGATAGCCAAAAGCAATATATATTTTTTCATATCGAGAATCTTTTAAGTTATTTGTACTCTATTTCCAAATCGTCAATAAGTAATGTGCTGCCGGGGGCACCTTTGAATTCGTCTCCGTTTTTGCTGGCGGACAGGATAATACTTATGTTGTATTGTCCTTTGGCCAGTTTTTCCAAGTCGATGGTTTTGCCAAAGCGTTCGTAGTCGAAAGGCAATTCAAAACGTTTCCATTCTTCAGTTTCCACGGCATCTGCTTGGTCTATTATTGCCAAAGCCACCATATTGGGGTGTTCGTAATTGTTTGTTGCAATATGTCCGTCTAAGGTTTGTACTTTATCATCTTTTTCATAAAATAAAGCATATATATTGAACACATCTTTACGGTCGGTATATTCCCCGTTTTCGTAAAATTTAGGTCCTGCTTTATACTTGTAATAGCCGGTCAGTTTGGTAGGTTGATAGTAAAATGTTGTCCCGAACTTGGTTGCTGCCAAAGCATCTCCTAATGCGTTGAGTAGTTCAAATTTCCCTATAAATAAATTACCTGCTGCAATAGGTTTCCCTACTTTATTACCTAAGTCTCCGGTAGTATGAGTCACCAGCTTCAGACAATTGCCGGAACGTCCTTCTGAGCTGATGGTAGTTGGGTACTCCTCGGGAGAGTTACCTCCTCCTGTCAGTGCGAATCCTTGGTTTCCACTGGCCCAGGTCAGGGTGGCATGTCCGGGCGCCTCTTCGTAGAAAACATAATAGTTACTTACTTTTTTTACTGTCTCAAAATGGAAAGAAGTCGGGATATTTGTTGTTGACGGATAATGAAGACTGATGGCATAAGTACGATGCCATTTTCCGTCTTCCGAAGTGGTGGTATAGCGCACTGGTTTTGTAAAGTTGTGCGTTGTTCCACTGGCCGGATTAATAGTTGCTCCCGGAGTCAGTTCAAAAGTTGGTGCCTGTGCGGTCAGGTCAGTTCCATTGTTTACTTCTATGTAAATGGGATAGGCATTTAGGCTTTCATCGAATGGTAAGTTGTAGTCGATTTCCGTTCCTGAAAGAATATCGGCGGGTAATATACATTTTTCGATATCTGCTTCCGCATTAGGTGCTTCGTCCTTGATGCACGATGTACAAAGGAATATGCCTATGGTACAGGTTAGTAAGTCTTTCAATCTCATGAATTGGTAATTTTATAAGTTCTTTGATAATAAACATATATATAGTTTACAAAGTTAAGGCTTTTCCTGAAATTTTTCTGATTATTGCAATAAAATGAATTGGTCGTTTTTTTTTTTTATGGTATAGAAGCAAAAAAAGGTGCAAGAAATAAATTCCTGCACCCTCTCTGTATGTTATGACTAATATAAAGGCATGAGCTTTATTAGACGATGCCTTGAGCCATCATTGCTTTTGCTACCTTCATGAAACCGGCAATGTTTGCACCTTTTACATAGTTTACATATCCGTCTTCTTCCGTACCGTATTGTACACAAGCTGTATGGATATTCTTCATAATGCTTTTCAGCTTTTCGTCAACTTCTTCCGAACTCCAACCTAGCTTAATAGAGTTTTGAGTCATTTCAAGACCGGATACCGATACACCGCCTGCATTGGCAGCTTTACCCGGGGCATACAGAATTTTGGCTTCTTGAAATACACGGATAGCTTCGGGAGTAGAAGGCATATTTGCACCTTCGCTGACAGCCATAACACCGTTGGCGACTAGCTGGCGTGCTTCGTCACCGTTCAGTTCGTTCTGAGTGGCAGAAGGCAGCGCGATGTCTGCTTTCTCACCCCACGGACGGGCACCTGCTACATATTTACAACCATATTTTTCTGCATATTCGCGGATACGTCCACGATATAAGTTCTTCAGTTCCATGATGAAGTCCAACTTTTCACGGTCGATACCGTCCGGGTCGTAGATGTAACCGTCAGAGTCTGACATAGTGACTACTTTACCGCCTAGCTCAATTACTTTTTCTACGGTATATTGAGCTACGTTACCCGAACCCGATACCAGACAAGTTTTGCCTTTTAGGTCGGTTCCTTTGGTTTTCAGCATTTCCATCAGGAAATAGATGTTACCGTAACCCGTTGCTTCCGGGCGAATCAGTGAACCACCGAACTCGCGTCCTTTGCCGGTAAATGTTCCGGTGAATTCGTGAGACAACTTCTTATACATACCGAACATAAAACCTACTTCGCGTCCGCCTACACCGATATCACCGGCCGGTACATCGGTTTCGGGACCGATATGACGCCATAGCTCCAGCATGAAAGCTTGGCAGAAACGCATTACTTCTGCGTTGGATTTACCGCGTGGAGAGAAGTCTGAACCACCTTTACCGCCACCCATAGGCAGGGTAGTCAGTGAGTTTTTGAATGTCTGCTCAAAGGCAAGGAATTTTAGGATTCCCAAGTTTACAGAAGAGTGGAAACGAATACCGCCTTTATAGGGACCGATAGCGTTGTTGTGCTGTACGCGGTAGCCCATGTTGGTTCGGATGTTGCCTTTATCGTCCATCCAAGTAACACGGAACTGATATACACGGTCGGGAATGCAAAGGCGCTCAATCAAGTTTACCTTATCAAATTCAGGGTGTTTGTTGTATTCTTCTTCAATTGTACCGAGCACTTCTTCTACTGCCTGATGATATTCAGGCTCATTAGGGAATCTTCTTTTTAATTCATCTAATACCTTAGCTGCATTCATAATCTATTTCTTTTATGGTTACTAATTAGTTTTTATTGCTTTATTGATGATGCAAAAATATAGATAAGAATTGGATTGTGCAACAAAATATAAATAAAATGCGATTAAAAATATCAGATTGTGCAAAATGTAAGCAAAAACATGAATAAAAGATTATTTCTCCCTATTCTTTAAAAACTTTAGTAAAGGAATAAAGACTAAAGTGCCCGAAATGATAATGGATAAGATTAGTGGTCCGTCTATTTGTTCGCTTCCGGTGAGGATGATATAGCAGATTGTTATCCATAGAAGGGCAAGGATTACGATTTGGGGGAGGGATAGTGGTTTTCGGCTCATGGTAATATACAGGTGTTTTTAGTGACAGATTTTATCAGGTTGGAGAACAAAAGAACAAATATTAAGTATATGCAGATTGCGCTACTGAGAAAATTTGTTCTTTTGTCCCTTTTCTGAAACAGGTTATTATTTATTTGCCTTTTTCTTCTTTTCTACGATGGCGTCGATAACTGCTACAGCGGTGATGTTCACGATATCGCGTACCGATGCTTCACAGTCGGTGAAGTGGATGGGTTTGTTCAGTCCCATTTGGATTGGACCAAGCACTTCTGTTTCGCTGCTCATAGACTGAATCAGTTGATAAGTGGCATTGGCAGAGCTTAGGTTGGGGAATATCAATGTATTTACTTCTTTACCTTTCAGGCGTGTAAATGGATATTTCTCATCGCGAAGTGTCGTGTTCAGGGCGAAGTTTACCTGCATTTCACCGTCGATAGCGAGTTCGGGGTATTCCTTCTGCATATAGTCCACTGCTTCGTGCACCTTGGCAGGGCTGCCTTCCGTGTCCGAACCGAAGTTGGAGTAAGACAGCATGGCCATTGCCGGGGTATGATTGAAGAATTCCACAGTTTTCTTTGATAATTTAGCAATATCAATCAGTGTATCTGTGTCCGGGTGGCGGTTAATCAGTGTGTCGGCCACAAAGTAAGTGCCTTTTTTTGAATTCAGGATATGCATGGTGCCGAAGTGCTTGTATTCCGGCTGGATACCAATTACTTCTTTCGCTACTTTGATGGTATTGGAATACTTGGTGTACAAACCGGTGATAAACGCATCGGCTTCTCCTGTTTCTACCATCATCATGCCGAAATAGTTGCGCTCAAACATTTTGTCATTTGACTCCTGAAGATTAGCCCCTTGACGAGCACGCTTTTCTGAAAGAATGCGTGCATAGCGTTCGCGGCGTTCTGCTTCGCGATCATGGCGAAGATTGATTATTTCGATGCCTTCCAAACTCAAATCAAGCTCTTTTGCCAGTTTCTCGATGCGTTCATCGTTACCCAACAAAATCGGATGGCAGATGCCTTCTGCTTTGGCTTCGACGGCAGCTTTCAGCATGGTAGGATGGATGCCTTCTGCAAAGACAACCCGTTGTGGGTCACGGCGCGCTGTTTCATACAGTTGGCGGGTAAGTTTGCTTTCCTGTCCCATAAGCTCGCGCAGACGGGTTTTGTAAGCTTCCCAATCTGTAATGTTTTTGCGGGCAACACCTGAATCCATAGCAGCTTTGGCAACAGCCATTGAGACTTCGGTTATCAAGCGGGGATCTACCGGTTTCGGAATGAAATAATCGGGACCGAAGGTGAAGTTATTTACGTGATAAGCTTCGTTTACCACATCAGGTACGGGTTGTTTTGCCAGATTGGCAATAGCACGGACGGCAGCTAGTTTCATTTCTTCGTTGATAGCTTTTGCCTGTGTGTCGAGTGCTCCGCGGAATATGTAGGGGAAACCGATTACATTATTAATTTGGTTGGGATAATCCGAACGTCCGGTAGACATCAAGACATCCGGGCGTGATGCCATAGCATCTTCGTAGGAAATTTCGGGAGTAGGGTTGGCAAGGGCGAATACGATCGGATGATCGGCCATACTGCGCACCATGTCTTGTGTGAGAACGTTTCCTTTGGATAAGCCAAGGAATACGTCTGCGCCCTTGATGGCTTCTTCCAGTGTGTGCACGTCGCGGCGGTCAGTGGCAAAGAATTTTTTGCTTTCGGTCAGGTTGGGGCGGTCGCTAGTGATAACGCCTTTGCTGTCAAGCATCAGGATATTCTCTTTACGTGCCCCCAGTGCTACATATAGTTTGGTGCAAGAAGTGGCGGAAGCTCCGGCACCGTTTACTACAATTTTTACATTCTCTATTTTCTTACCTGCCACTTCGAGAGCATTCAGCAGTCCGGCAGAAGAGATGATTGCTGTTCCGTGCTGGTCATCGTGCATAACCGGAATGTCTAGTTCTGCTTTCAGACGGTCTTCTATTTCAAAACATTCGGGAGCCTTAATATCCTCTAGATTGATACCTCCGAAAGTGGGAGCAATAGCTTTTACAGCTTGAATGAACTTTTCAGGGTCCTTTTCATTGACTTCGATGTCGAACACATCAATGCCTGCATAAATTTTGAATAACAGTCCTTTACCTTCCATGACCGGTTTGCCACTGAGGGCACCGATGTCACCTAGTCCGAGGACAGCAGTACCATTGGAGATAACAGCTACTAAGTTGCCTTTCGCTGTATAGTCGTATGCTGTTTTCGGGTCTTTTTCAATTTCCAGACAAGGTTCGGCTACTCCGGGGGAGTAAGCTAGTGACAGGTCCGTTTGTGTGCTGTACGGCTTGGTGGGTACTACTTCAATTTTTCCGGGCTTACCTTGTGAGTGATAGAGTAGGGCAGCCTCTTTGGTAATCTTAACCATAATATTTTCTTATTTATTAGTGTTATTGTTTTAAATTGGTGGCAAAAATACAAATAAAATTATAAAATGACGCTCTTGTGCTGTAAAATGATGTCGAATTGTTGAAATTTTAAATGCGATATTTGACACAGGCTTATTTCATTGTGGTAGTAAAGATATAAAATTCCGGATAATTTCCCTGTCTTTGTGTATCGGTATGACGGATTATACCTACTGCTTATTTAAACCTTTCCAAACACTTTTTAGCTACGAGTTATTTATAGTTAAAGCTCACTGAATAAGGATATAAATGGCGAAAAAATAACTAATTTTGCGCCATTAAAAACTTAATTGGGCTAGAAAGTTTTCTGATAAGTCCAACTTCTTTTGCTAAATAAGTAAAGTTCAATAATATTAGTTATGAAGATGACAGTAAACAAAATGAAATGCATTTCATTAAGCCGCACAGCGATTATTATGGCGGCAATGACCGTGTTAAGCAGTTGCGGAGGCGGTCAGAGTGGTATGAAATTGGGTGATGACGAATTTACCGTAATGGCGGTACACTCTACGGCCAGCCAGCAATCCACTTCATATCCGGCCACTATCAAAGGTATTCAGGATATCGAGGTACGTCCGCAGGTGTCGGGCTTTATTGTGAAACTGTGTGTAGATGAGGGTGCTACAGTTCGCAAAGGCGAGGCTTTGTTTCAAATAGACCCTACACAGTATGCGGCTGCCAAACGCCAGGCAAGTGCGGCTGTGGAGATGGCTAAGTCGAATGTTAATACCTTGACATTGAATGAACAACAAAAGAAAAATCTGCATGATAAGAATATCATCAGTGATTTTGAATATCAAAGTGCAGTAGATCAGTTGCTCTCTGCTAAAGCTAGTTTGGCACAGGCACAGGCGCAATTGACAAGTGCCACACAGAATTTGGATTTTTGTACTGTGACAAGTCCTTCTAATGGTGTAGTCGGAACATTCCCTTATCGTGTAGGAAGTTTGGTAAGTCCATCGGTGGCTCAGCCTCTTACTACTGTAAGCGAAATCGGTGATATGTATGTCTATTTTTCGATGACTGAAAAACAATTGCTTGCCATGACTAAGGCAGGCGGTACATTGAAAGACCAGTTGGAAAAAATGCCGGCCGTGAAATTGGAATTGGCTGATGGAACAGTATATGCGGAAGAGGGTAGAATTGATGCTGTCAGTGGTGTTATTGATCAGTCTACCGGTTCTGTAAGTATGCGTGCTATTTTCCCCAATAAGCAGTCTGTGTTGCGCAGTGGCGGTATGGCTAATGTAATTTTCCCTTATACTATGGAAGATATTATTCTGATTCCTCAGTCGGCCACACAAGAAATTCAGGACAAAAAATTTGTTTATGTACTCCAGTCGGATAATACGTTGAAACATACTGAAATTCAGGTGTCGAATTTGAATGATGGCAAGAATTATATTGTTACCGGTGGCTTGAAACCCGGTGATAAAATTGTAGTTGAAGGTGTACAGACTCTGAAGGACGGACAGACGATAACTCCGATTACTCCGGAACAGAAAGAGGCTAAATACCAACAGCATCTGAAAGATCAAAAGGAAGGTAATATTGCTACGGCCTTTGAATAATCACTATAACTTAAAAGATTAATTTCACTTATATAAATAAGGTATATAGAGAATGAAACTAGATAGATTTATTAACCGTCCGGTACTATCAACAGTAATCTCTGTCTTGATAGTTATTTTGGGTGTAATCGGACTTGCTACATTGCCGATTACGCAATATCCGGATATTGCACCTCCTACGGTGCAGGTACGCGCCACTTATACCGGTGCGAATTCTACAGCTGTATTGAATTCGGTTATCGCTCCGTTGGAGGATCAGATAAACGGTGTGGAGAATATGATGTATATTCAGTCTACAGCGTCTAATAACGGTGCTGCTGATATTAATGTTTACTTTAATCAGGGAACAGATCCGGATATGGCGGCTGTCAATGTACAGAATCGTGTTTCTATGGCACAAGGATTGCTGCCTGCTGAAGTAACCAAGGTGGGTGTAACTACTCAGAAACGCCAAAATTCAATGTTGATGGTGTTTTCATTGTATGATGAAACCGATTCGTATAATATTGAGTTTATTGAAAACTATGCTAATATTAACTTGATTCCTGAAATCAAGCGTGTGAAGGGTGTGGGTGATGCCAATGTCTTGGGACAGGATTATTCTATGCGTATCTGGTTGAAACCGGATGTGATGGCGCAATACAAACTGATTCCTACCGATGTGTCGGCAGCTTTGGCCGAACAGAATATTGAGGCGGCTCCGGGACAGTTTGGTGAACGTGGTAATCAGACTTTTCAATACACGATCCGTTATAAAGGACGTTTGCAGCAAACAACTGAATTTGAAGATATTGTCATCAAGGCATTGCCGGATGGAAATGTGCTTCGTTTGGGTGATGTGGCAGATATTGAATTGGGACGTTTGGCTTATACTTTCAATAATATGGTAAACGGTCACAAGGCGGTGTCTTGTATCGTTTATCAGATGGCGGGTACCAATGCTACCGAAACAATCTCCAATTTGGAAGAGGTGCTTGCAAAGGCACAGGAGTCATTGCCGACAGGTTTAAACATCAATATAGCCCAAAATGCTAATGACTTTTTGTTTGCCTCTATTCATGAAGTAATCAAAACCTTGATTGAAGCGTTTGTTCTGGTGTTTATCGTGGTGTATATCTTCTTGCAGGATATGCGCTCTACATTGATTCCGGCCATTGCCATTCCGGTGGCGTTGGTGGCTACTTTCTTTGTATTGAAACTGATTGGCTTCAGTGTGAACCTGTTGACACTTTCGGCGATGGTGCTTGCTATTGCGATTGTAGTAGACGATGCCATAGTCGTCGTCGAGGGTGTTCATGCTAAGTTGGATCAGGGATATAAATCTTCCCGTGAGGCTTCTATCGATGCCATGAGCGAGCTGGGCGGTGCCATCGTTTCTATTACATTGGTCATGATGTCTGTGTTTATTCCGGTAAGTTTCATGGGAGGTACGGCCGGTACATTCTATCGCCAGTTCGGTATTACCATGGCTATTGCTATCGGTTTCTCGGCCTTGAATGCGCTGACTCTGTCACCGGCATTGTGTGCCATCTTCCTGAAGCCGCATGATGAAGGACACGGAGCGAAGAAAATGACTCGTGTAGAACGTTTTCATACAGCTTTCAATGCGGCTTATGATTCTATATTGAAGAAGTACAAGAAGCATGTAGTGTTCTTTATCCATAAGAAATGGTTGTCATTCGGGTTGGTTGCCGCTTCTATCATTCTGTTGGTATTCTTTATGAAGGTTACTCCGACGGGCATGGTGCCCAATGAAGATACCGGTACCATTATGGGTGCGGTGACACTGCCTCCCGGTACTTCACAGGAACGTGCAATGGAAATCTTAAACCGTGTAGACAGCTTGGTGGCTGCCGAACCGGCAGTAGATTCTCGTACGGTGATTTCCGGTTTCGGCTTTATTGGTGGTCAGGGTCCTTCATACGGTTCTATCATTATTAAACTGAAAGACTGGGAAGAACGTTCCATGATGCAGAATTCGGATGTTGTGGTGGGTACTTTGTTTATGCGTGCGCAGAAAATCATTAAAGATGCACAGGTGTTGTTCTTTGCTCCTCCTATGATTCCGGGTTATTCGGCATCCAGCGATATTGAGTTGAATATGCAGGATAAGACCGGTGGTGACTTGAATCATTTTTATGATGTGATTTTGAATTATATGGATGCGTTGAAGGCACGTCCCGAAATAAATTCGGCCCAGACTACCTTTAACCCGAATTTCCCTCAATATATGTTGGATATTGATGCGGCCGCTTGTAAGAAGGCAGGGATTAGTCCTAATGATATCCTGACTACCATGCAGGGATATTTCGGTGGTTTGTATGCTTCTAACTTTAACCGTTTCGGTAAGATGTATCGTGTAATGATTCAGGCAGAACCCGAAGCAACCAAGAATCTGGAGTCTTTGAATAGTATTAAGATACGTAATGGAAATGAGATGGCTCCTATTTCCCAGTTCGTTTCTATCAAAAAGGTGTATGGACCGGACGTTATCAGTCGTTTCAACCTTTATACGTCTATCAAAGTGATGGTGGCTCCTGCCAGCGGTTATACTTCCGGACAGGCTTTGCAGGCTATTGCAGAGGTAGCAAAAGAGAATTTGCCTGCCGGTTACGGTTATGAGTTGGGAGGTATGGCTCGTGAAGAGGCATCTACCAGTGGCAGTTCTACAGGTATTATCTTTATCTTGTGTTTTGTATTCGTTTACTTGTTGTTGAGTGCACAGTATGAAAGTTATATTCTGCCGTTGTCCGTATTGCTTTCAGTACCGTTCGGTTTGTTAGGTAGCTTCCTGTTTGTAAACGGATTTGCAGCTTTGGGAAGTATTCCGGCACTGAAGATGATTTTGGGAACCATGTCAAATGACATCTATATGCAGATTGCATTGATTATGTTGATGGGTCTGTTGGCGAAGAATGCCATTTTGATTGTAGAGTTTGCTTTGGATCGCCGTAAACAAGGTATGAGTATTTCATGGGCGGCTGTATTGGGAGCGGCAGCTCGTTTGCGCCCGATTCTGATGACTTCATTGGCCATGATTGTCGGTTTGATTCCGTTGATGCTGGCTATGGGAGTAGGTGCGCACGGTAACCGTACTTTGGGAGCCTCGGCCATTGGTGGTATGTTGATTGGTATGATTTTCCAGATATTCATCGTGCCGGTGTTGTTCGTGGTATTCCAGTGGTTGCAGGAAAAATTCAAACCGATAGAATGGGAGAATGTAGATGATACAGAGGTTGAACCCGAAATAGAACAATACACCCGTAAATGAATAGAAAAACAATGAAAAAGATAATAGGACTGTGTTGTGCAACGCTTTTGTTGAGCAGTTGTCACATCTATAAATCATATGATCGTCCCGAGTCGATAGATGCCAGCGGTATCTATCGCGACCCGGCGGCAGTTAACGATACGTTGGCTGCTAATGATACAACTAATATGGGCAACCTGTCGTGGAAGGAAATTTTCCGCGATCCGAAGTTGCAGGCTTTAATTGAAGAAGGATTGGCAAATAATGTGGATATGCAGGCTGCCGTGTTGCGTGTGAAAGAATCGAAAGCACTTTTGAATTCTGCCCGCCTGTCTTATCTGCCTTCGTTGGCACTTGCTCCGCAAGGTTCGTTGACTAGTGTAGATAAAGCTACTCCTGTAAAGAACTATACTTTACCCGCTTCTGCAAGTTGGGAAGTAGATTTATTTGGCAAGTTACTGAATGCACACCGTGGGCAGAAAGCATCTTATTTGCAAAGTAAAGCTTATCAGCAGGCTGTACGTTCACAGTTGATTGGAGGTATTGCCAATGCTTACTATTCATTGTTGATGCTTGACCGTCAGGTGAGTGTAACTGAAGAGAATGTAGCTCTGATGAAAGAAACAGTTCGCACCATGGAGGCTATGAAAGAAGCCGGTATGACTACTGAATCTGCCGTAGCACAGAGTAAAGGGGCTTATCATCAAACTGAAGCTTCGCTGGCCGACTTGAAACGTCAGGTGCGCGAAACGGAAAATTCTATTTCCGTATTATTGGCCAAGGCTCCTCAAAATATAGAGCGTGGAACATTGGAAGAACAAGTAATGCCGACAGAATTGGCAGTAGGTGTACCCTTACAGTTGCTTGAAAACCGTCCGGATGTAAAAGCGGCTGAACTGGCGTTGGCAAGTGCTTACTATACCACTAATCAGGCACGTTCGGCTTTTTATCCGGGGGTTAATATAACCGGAACATTGGGATGGACGAACGGTTCTAACGGAACGGTCATCTCCAACCCGGCTGTGATGCTTTGGAATGCCATTGGTTCGTTGACTCAGCCTATTTTCCAGCGTGGAAAACTGGTTGCCAATTTGAAAGTGTCGAAAGCAGAAGAACAGATTGCCAAGATGAACTATCAGCAAACTATTCTGGAAGCAGGTAAGGAAGTAAGTGATGCTTTGTTCCTTTATGACACGGCAGACAAGAAACTGACTGAACATCAGGCACAGGTTTCGGAAATGCAGAAAGCAGTAGAAATGAACAAAGATTTGTTTCAGGCGGGTAAAGCCACTTATTTGGAAATCATTACTGCCCAGCAATCATTGCTAAGTGCTCAGTTGAACGAAGTTTCCGATACTTTCCAGCGCATGCAGGCTGTTATCAATTTGTATAGCGCACTAGGAGGTGGACGAGAATAATTAACCTTAAAAACGATACGAATATGATTAGTCCGTTGGCTTATGTAGACCCGTCAGCAAAGATTGGGAAAAACGTAACAATTCACCCTTTTGTCTACATTGATAAGAATGTGGAAATAGGAGATAATAATGTCATCATGCCTAACGCCAGTTTAATGAGTGGTGCACGCATTGGTAACGGAAATACGATTTATAACGGAGCTGTAATAGCAGCAGCTCCGCAAGATTTTAACTATAAAGGTGATGAAACTATTGCCCGTATAGGTGATAATAACACGATTCGTGAGAACGCTGTGATTATTCGTGCCACTTTTGGCGGCGATGAAACAGTGGTCGGAAACAATAATTTTATCATGCAGGGAGCGCGTATCTCGCATGATGTGATTATTGGTAATGGTTGCATTATTGGTAATGGTTCGCAGGTATCGGGATGTTGTGTCATCGAAGATTATGCTATTTTGACTTCCAATGTGTTGATGCAGGGACACACTCGTTTGGGCACTTATGCAGCTGTGCAGGGCGGATGCCGTTTTACTAAAGATATTCCTCCTTATTGTGTGGCAGCTCACGAGCCGACTTCATTTTATAGTATCAATACAATGGTATTGCAGCACGAAGGATTTTCGGAAACGGTGCTTAAGCACATAGCCCATGCTTTTCGCATTTTGTATAAGGCGAATACCTCTGTTGAGGATGCATTGCGCCGTATTGAAGAACAAGTGCCTTCCAGCCCTGAAATAGTGCATTTGGTGGAATTTGTTCGAAATTCGAAGTTGGGTATTATAAAATAAGTGTATCTTTGTCTCCTCTCTATTTATGATGAACAGTGTTAAGAAGAAAAAAGCAGATAAAACGATAGTAAGAGAGCATGTTGTTCAAGCGGCTGCAAAAGCATTTACCCGGAAAGGGGTAAAGACAGTCAGAATGGATGATATTGCTGCCGATTTGTCAATATCGAAAAGAACGCTGTACGAGTTATTTCATGACAAAGAAGACTTATTGCTTGATGTGATGAGATTGCATCGGGAGGAGATGAAGAAATCAATGGAAGAAATAGCTTCCAAGGCAGAGAATGTCTTGGAAGTTATTCTTCGTTTTTATCAGAAGAGCGTACAGGATTTCCAGAATACAAATCGGAAGTTCTTTGAGGATATGGAAAAGTATCCTAGAGTTGTGGCTTATATTGCCGAAAGCCGTAAAGAAAACCTGGATGCCGCAATGGAGTTTTATCAAAAGGGGGTCAATCAAGGAATATTTCGCAAAGATGTGAATTATGCTATTGTTCGCGTTATGGTAGGTGAGCAGATGGATATATTGCTTCGCTCTGAAATATGTAAATCCTATTCGCTGGCTGAAATATACGAGACAGTTGTATTTATGCATATGCGGGGCATTTCTACGGAAAAGGGATTGAAGATTGTAGATAATTTCCTTCATAACCAGAAAGGAGAGGAGTATAACAAGAATGGATAGAACTAGTTAGTTACCTAATAATAAAGAGTAAACAGTAAATGAAGTTTTTTTTAAAGCCTAAGTTAGCCTTGTTGTTGCTGGCAGTGGCAGCAGCACACAGTGCACAAGCACAAGATACGTTAAAAGTTACTTTACAGGAAGCGGTCAGGATAGCGTTGAGCGAGAATCCGACTATTAAAGTAGCTGGTCAAGAAATCAAATTAAAGAAGGAAGCCCGTCGGGAAGCCTATTCAGGTCTGTTTCCCGAAGCCAATTTAGTGGGTAGTTATTCACGAGCCATCAAGAAGCAGTCTTTCGCTATGGAGGGGAAGGTGATTGAAGTGGGAACAGACAACACGTATAGCGGGGGGCTGTCTGTGAGTCTTCCTGTCTTTGCACCTGCACTTTATAAGAGTATCAGTTTGACAAAGACAGATGTGGATTTGGCTGTGGAAAAAGCGCGGTCTTCGCGTCTCGATATGGTAAACCAAGTAACAAAAGCTTTTTATCAGTTGCTTTTGGCACAGGATAGTTATGAGGTGCTGCTGAAAAGTTATAAGCAGAGCGAAGACAACTATAATGTGGTGAAAGCCAAGTATGAGCAGGGCTCTGTCAGCGAGTACGATAAAATCAGTGCAGAAGTGCAGATGCGCAGTCTGAAACCGACGGTTGTGTCTGCCCGTAACGGTGTAAATCTGGCTACTCTGCAACTGAAAGTTTTGATGGGAATGGAAGCAGAAGTAAATGTAGCAGTGGATGGTAATCTGAAAGATTATGAAATGTCTATGTTTACTCGCCAGGCAATGCCACGACCCAATAATCTGATAAACAACAGCACTTTGAAACAATTGGAACTGAATGCATTGCAACTGAAACAAAATCTGAAACTGCAATATACCAATTTTATGCCTACACTGTCTGCCAACTTTCAGTACATGTACACTTCTATGAATGATAACTTTAAATTCAAGGAGTATGACTGGCGCCCTTATTCAACTCTCGGTTTGAATCTGACTATTCCTTTATTTAAGGGAAGTAACTTTACCAAGTTGAAACAAACCCGTATTCAGATGAAACAGCTTGAAGAGAATCGTATTAATACAGAACGTCAACTTACCATGCAGGCTACCAGCTATCTGGATAATATGGCAGCAAGTTCTGAACAAGTTGTTAGTAATAAAGAAGCTGTGTTTCAGGCAGAAAAAGGACGGACTATTGCTGAAAAAAGATATGAAGTGGGCAAAGGGACTATCTTGGAATTAAATAGTTCGGAGGTAGCTTTGACAGAGGCAAAACTTACATATAATCAGTCCATTTATGACTACTTGGTGGCAAAGGCTGATCTTGATTTGGTGATGGGTGAAGAAGTGGTAATGGAATAATAACAACATAACATAAAGATAACAGTATGAGAAAAACTTTTCAAATAGCAGCTTTGCTGGTGGTGGCTTTACTGAGCGCTTGTTCAGGCGGAGAAGAGAAGAAAGAAGGAACACAGGAAGAGGCTGCGCAGCTGAATAAACCGGTGGTGAAATTGGCATCAGTGACTTCACGAGAGGTTGAACAAATAGAAGAATATACTGCAACAGTGGAAGCTGAAGCGAAAAATAATATAGCTCCGACTTCTCCGGGACGTATAGATAAGATATTTGTCGAAGTAGGAGATTATGTTTCCAAAGGTCAAAAGTTGGTGCAGATGGATGCTGCTAGCTTGAAGCAGTTGAAACTGCAATTGGAAAATGAGGAAACGGAGTTTAAGCGTGTGGATGAATTGTATAAAGTGGGAGGTGCTTCCAAGTCGGAATGGGATGCCGCTAAGACTACATTGGATGTGCGTCGTACTTCTTATAATAATTTGCTCGAAAATACTCAGTTGCTGAGTCCTCTGAATGGTGTAGTGACTGCGCGTAATTTTGATAATGGTGATTTATATTCTTCTGTTGCTACTCCTGTATTGGTGGTTGAGCAGATAACTCCGGTCAAACTTCTTATCAATGTATCCGAGCCATATTTTCCAAGAGTAAAAAAGGGAATGGATGTAAGTGTAAAATTTGATGTTTATGGTGATGAAGTATTCGAAGGAAAAATAAGTTTGGTGTATCCTACCATCGATGCGACGACCCATACTTTTCCGGTTGAAGTGAAATTGACCAATACCAACAAGCGGGTACGTCCGGGAATGTTTGGACGTGTGACACTTAGTTTCGGTACGATGAATCATGTCGTGGTTCCTGACCGGGCTATCGTGAAACGTGCCGGTTCGGGTGACCGTTATGTATATGTATACAAAGAAGGTAAGGTGTCTTATAATAAGGTAGAGCTTGGACGACGTATGGGTGCCGAATATGAATTGCTTTCGGGAGTAGATGATAACTCGCAGGTAGTCATTGCAGGTCAGACCCGCCTTGCCGATGGAGTGGAAGTTGAAGTAAGTAAATAATTTAAGAGTATAATTATATGAGTTTATACGAAGGAGCAGTCAAGAAACCGATTATGACCTCACTTTGCTTCCTTGCGGTAGCAATCTTTGGTCTTTTCTCACTGTCGAAACTTCCGGTAGACTTGTACCCGGATATTGATACCAATACCATTATGGTAATGACGTCTTATCAGGGTGCCAGTGCTTCCGATATAGAAAATAATGTGACTCGCCCGTTGGAAAATACGCTGAACTCGGTGAGTAATCTGAAACATATCACGTCAAAGTCTTCCGAAAATATCTCTGTGATTACATTGGAATTTGAATATGGCTACGACATCGATGTGCTTACCAATGATGTTCGCGATAAGTTGGACATGGTGAGTTCACAGCTTCCCGATGAAGTGAACACACCTATTATCTTCAAGTTCAGTACGGACATGATTCCTATCCTGTTGCTTTCCGTTCAGGCGGAAGAAAGCCAGCCTGCACTTTATAAGATTTTGGATGATAATGTGGTGAATCCTTTGGCACGTGTTCCAGGTGTGGGTACTGTATCTATTGCCGGTGCACCCAAGAGAGAGGTGAATGTCTATTGTGACCCGAATAAACTGGATGCTTATAATCTGACTATTGAAACAATCAGTTCTATTATCGGTGCCGAAAATAAAAATACTCCGGGAGGTACGTTTGATGTGGGTAGTAATACCTATTCATTGCGTGTGGAGGGAGAATTTAAAGATCCTCGCGAGATGGCAGATATTGTAGTGGGTACACACAACGGTGCATCTGTCTATTTGCGTGATGTGGCAAAGATTGTAGACTCGGTGGAAGAGCGTGCGCAGGAAACGTATAATAATGGTGTGCAGGGTGCCATGATTGTTGTTCAGAAACAGTCGGGAGCCAATTCGGTAAATATTTCCAAAAAGGTGATGGAACAGCTGCCTAAGCTGCAAAAGTCACTTCCCAGTGACGTGAAATTGGGGGTAATTGTCAATACATCTGATAATATTTTGAATACCATCGACAGTTTGTCGGAAACCATTATGTATGCCATACTCTTTGTGGTGTTGGTTGTGTTTATTTTCTTGGGGCGTTGGCGCGCCACGGTAATTATTTGTATTACCATTCCGATGTCATTGATTGCCTCTTTCATTTATCTGGCGATAACAGAGGGTGGGTCTTTGAATATTATTTCACTTTCCTGTCTGTCTATTGCTATTGGTAATGTGGTGGACGATGCTATTGTGGTTTTGGAGAATGTGACTACTCATATCGAACGTGGTTCCGAGCCTAAGCAGGCTGCTATTCATGGTACGAATGAGGTGGCTATTTCTGTTATTGCATCTACGTTGACTATGATTGCCGTGTTCTTCCCGTTGACCATGGTAAGTGGTATGTCGGGAGTCTTGTTCCGTCAGTTAGGTTGGATGATGTGTGTGATTATGACCATTTCTACCATTTCGGCTTTATCGTTCACTCCGATGATGTGTGCACAGATGCTTCGTTTGCAGAAAAAGCAAAGTAAGTGGTTTATTACTTTCTATAAACCGATTGAGCGTTCGTTGGACGGGTTGGATACTTGGTATCAGAACCGTTTGGACTGGGCAGTTCGTCATCGTAAGACGGTGATTTCAGGATGTTTGGGATTCTTTGTGCTCAGTTTGATTTGTGCAAAAGGTATAGGTACGGAGTTTTTCCCGTCACAGGATAACAGCCGTATTTCCGTGCAGCTTCAGTTGCCTATCGGTGCACGGGTGGAGCGTGCACAGGCGTTGGCTCAAGAGTTAACCGAGAACTGGTTGAAAAAGTACGATGGAGTGATGCGTGTCTGCAACTACACGGTGGGACAGGCAGATGCTGATAATACTTGGGCTTCCATTCAGGATAACGGTAGTCATATTATTTCGTTTAATATTAATCTGTATAACCCTGCTGACCGTGAGATGACACTGGCGGAAGTTTGTGACGGTATGCGTGAGGATTTGAAAGCATATCCCGAATTGGATAAAGCTCAGGTGATTTTGGGCGGAAGCAGTGGAGGTATGGGTGGGCAGTCTACAGCCGATTTTGAAATTTATGGCTACGACTTCACGGCGACCGATAAGGCTGCTGCTGACTTGAAAGCGGCTTTGCTGAATGTAAAAGGCGTATCAGAGGTGAACATCAGCCGTCAGGATTATCAGCCGGAATATCAAGTGGATTTTGACCGTGAGAAGCTGGCTTTACAAGGACTGAATCTTTCTACGGCTGCCATGTATTTGCGTAATCGCGTGAATGGTGCTTTGTCATCCTATTATCGTGAGGATGGCGACGAATATGATATTAAAGTGCGTTATGCGCCCGAATTCCGTACCAGTATTGAAGATTTGGAGAATATCCTTATTTATAATAATGCCGGGAAAGCTGTTCGTGTAAAAGATGTGGGAAAAGTAGTCGAACGTTCGGCTCCTCCTACCATTGAACGTAAAGACCGCGAACGTATTGTTACTGTGTCTGCGGTAATATCGGGGGCTCCTTTGGGAAGCGTGGTGGCAGAAGGTAATGCCATTATTGACAAGATGGACTTGCCCGGTGGAATTAGCATTCAGATAGCAGGTTCGTATGAAGACCAACAGGATTCGTTCGGTGATTTGGGTACGTTGGCAGTACTGATTATTATCTTGGTATTTATTGTGATGGCGGCACAGTTTGAATCACTGACCTATCCGTTTATTATCATGTTCTCTATCCCATTTGCATTCAGTGGTGTGTTGATGGCACTCTTCGGAACGGGAACGACACTGAATGTTATGAGTTTGTTGGGTGGTATTATGTTGATTGGTATCGTAGTAAAGAACGGTATCGTATTGATAGACTACATTACTCTGTGCCGTGAACGTGGTATGGCGGTTATCCATTCGGTGGTGACAGCCGGTCGGAGTCGTCTGCGTCCTGTGCTGATGACTACATTGACCACTATTTTGGGTATGGTGCCAATGGCTATCGGAGGTGGAGAAGGTTCTGAGATGTGGCGTCCGTTGGGCGTTTCCGTAATAGGTGGTCTGACTGTATCAACGGTGTTGACATTGATTTTAGTTCCTGTGCTGTATTGTTCATTTGCCGGTACAGGCATTAAGCGTGCCCGTAAGAAGATGAAGTCAAATCGTGAGCTGAACGATTACTATCAGTCACACAAAGAAGAGATGACTAAAGGAAAAAATATATAAATCATAAATTTGAAAATATGAAATCAGTATTCATCACATTCGACCAAGCCTTTTATGAACGTATTTTGGCATTGCTCGACCGTCAAAACTGTCGTGGGTTCAGCTATTGGCAGCAAGTACAGGGACGTGGAAGTGTCAAGGGCGAGCCTCATTACGGCAGTCATGCATGGCCGAGTATGTGTTCGGCTATTATTACTGTTGTGGATGATGCGAAAGTAGATTCTTTACTTGATGCTCTGCACAAAATGGATAAGGAGACCGAACAATTGGGACTTCGTGCTTTTGTGTGGAACGTAGAAAAGACGATTTAAATATCCATAGAGGGAGGTGTCAAAAGTAATCTTTGCTATCATATTACTTTTGACACACTTCCTTTTTCTGTTCTCCTGCCGTCACTTTGTTTTTCCTATGCTCCTCTCTATCTTCTATATGTGGTATTCTAAACAAAAAGAATTCCCAAACGCTTCCGTTCTTCATGTTATAACAATAAGTTGCATCCACTTATGCGTACTCTGCCGGTATGCAATGTTTCTGTATCTTCTTTTATTCATGAAAGCAAAATATCTGTTAACCACCCCCGTGACTAAGTCTAACCACCCGGGTGGAGAGGTTTAACCACCCCCGTGGTTAAGCAATCACAATCTGCTTTCCGGCAAACTATGTATTTGCGCTATAAGCACAAGCATTATTGGGCTGAGCAATCTTTTTTTTCTTTTTCATAAAGGCTCTCGTCTAAAAAAATATTACTTTTGCGTCTGATTCACAAATAACATAATATGAAAAATTATATATCAGCCACATTCTTTCTCACATTACTGACGGTGGGAGCTTTATTGGGGCTGTATTTTCTTCCGTCGATGAAACTGGATGGTGAACAGCTTCGCAAAGTTGACCTGCTGGCCGATATCCGTCCGGATGTGGAGGAAGTGGCGGATTCTGATACCATTGTTCTTCCTCCTCCCGTAAAGCCGATTTTTGTAGATACTTGCAAAACGGGAATGACCTGCATAGAAGACTATTCGGATTCTACTATGAGGGGAATGAAGCATTTTTATGAAGCACTTTCTTCCATCAGGACAATGAAACGTCCTGTTCGTATTGCCTATTTCGGTGATTCTTTTATCGAAGCAGATATCTTCACGGCTGATTTGCGCGAAAGGTTTCAGAGTGAATTTGGAGGGTGTGGAGTAGGTTATGTGCCCATAACTAGCTCTATTAGTGGCTATCGCCCCACTGTTCGTCACTCTTTTGGTGGTTGGAACAGTCATTCGAGCAATGATTCTGTAGGTTTTGACAGAAGTCTGCAAGATATTTCCGGGCATTACTTTTTTGCTCGTGAGGGAGCATACGTGCAACTGAAAGGGCAGTCCAAGTATGCTTCTCATTTGGATACATGTGAGGTGTCTACTCTCTATTACCTGAACAAGGGATTTGCCGGTATTCGTTCTCAAATAAACGGGGGAGCAGATGTGCTGCATGAAGAGCCGGGGAACGACCGATTGCAGATGCTCTCTGTGGAGGGGCGAATCGGACAAGTGAAATGGAGTGTGGAACAATCCGATTCTGTCACTTTCTTTGGGGCAGCAATGGATGGCAAGCAAGGGGTGGCTGTCGATAATTTCAGTGTGCGCGGAAGCAGTGGCTTGCATTTGCGAAGTATCCCCTTGAAGACATTGAAGGCTTTTCAACGGGTGCGTCCTTATGACTTGATTGTTCTTCAGTACGGACTGAACGTAGCAACCGAACGCGGTGTGAATTACGAGAGTTATAAAAAAGGTATGCTTACGGTGATTGCTCATCTCAAGGAGGCTTTTCCCGAAGCTGCTATCCTGCTGGTGAGTGTAGGCGACCGAGAATTTAAGGATGACAGACGAAATGGTGAATTGCGCACCATGCCGGGTGTGAAGAACTTGATTCGTTATCAGCAGTCTATTGCAGCCGATAGCCGGATTGCATTTTGGAATATGTATGAAGCTATGGGCGGTGAAGGAAGTATTCTTGATATGATAGACCGGAAGATGGCAAATCTTGACTACACGCATATTAATTTTAAAGGAGGAAAACATCTGTCAGGCATTTTGTTTGAAACGTTGATGTATGGTAAGGAACAATACGAAAAGCGGAAGGCTTATGAAGCGGAATAAAACGAACGGATGCTTTGTTGTGGCAGTGACGGTGGTATTTCTGCTTTGCTCGTCTTTGGAAAGGCTTTATGCTCAAGACCCACTTCCTCCGATAGCCCGCGTATTGGAACCATTGAATTTGCCGGGGCAGACTAAAGAAATGCATTCATTCGGACGGCTTATTGTTTTTCACGATTCTTTGCCGGAAAGTTTCAAACATACAGCAGATAATGTGATAGAAGACAGTACACGTTCGATGGTTCCTTTTTTTCGAAAACTGAATGAGATGAACGGGCCGGTACGTGTCGTTCATATTGGTGACTCTCATGTGAGAGGGCATGTATATCCTTTGGTTACCCGTCGTTGCTTGGAAAGTGATTTCGGTGCTGAGGCTGTTTATCCTGATAGTATAACCTACCGTACGGGTGGATTGGCGCATGAGACGGGCGAGCCCGGACTTGTTTATCATATAATGGGGGTGAACGGAGCTACTTGTGTTACCTTTACTACAGAAAATAAGATAAAAGAAATAGCTGCTCTCCGGCCTGATTTGATTATTCTTTCATTTGGAACAAATGAAGCGCATAGCCGTCGCTATTTGGCTCCGGTACACGAAATGCAGATAGACCGTCTGCTTTCAATGTTGAAAAAGGCTTGCCCCGAAACCGTGTTTCTTTTGACGACTCCTCCGGGAGCGTATGTAGGGCGTCGCCGTTCCAGAGTTATTAATCCGAGAACAGTGACCGTATCGCGCATCATCCGGGAATATGCGCGCAAACATGGGATGGCTGTGTGGGATATGTATACTGTGGTGGGAGGGAAGACCGATGCTTGCAAAAATTGGACGCGTAATCATCTGTTGAGGGCAGATGGGATTCATTTTACTCCCGAAGGGTATCGGCTGCAAGGTAACTTATTACATCAAGCATTAATTAAAGCGTATAACGAGTATGTGGCAACTGGATTGGAATAAATTGGCAGAGGTATTGACTTATAATGCCAAACAACCGATGATATTTAGTAGCGGATTGTTTTTGTTTCTGTTTTTGGGCTTTAGCCTGATATATGTGTTATTGCAGAAGAAGGACACGGCGCGTATTTTGTTTGTTTCTCTATTTTCCTATTATTTTTATTATAAGAGCAGTGGCTTTTATTTCTTTTTATTAGGGGTGGTGACGGTTACAGACTTTTTCCTGGCAGGACGTATGGCTGTGACGGAAAGTAAATGGGGTAGGAAAGGCCTTCTGTTGTTGAGTTTGTTTGTCAATTTGGGACTGCTTTGCTATTTTAAATATACTAATTTTTTTTATGAGATGCTGACCCCATTGTGGAATGGCAACTTTGAACCATTGGATATTTTTTTGCCGGTAGGCATTTCATTCTTCACTTTCCAGTCATTGAGTTATACTATTGATGTATATCGCCGACAGTTGCAGCCGTTGGAACGTTTGTTGGATTATGTGTTTTATGTATCTTTCTTTCCCCAATTGGTGGCAGGTCCTATTGTTCGTGCACGTGATTTTATCCCTCAGATTCGTGAGCCGTTGATGGTTTCGCGAGAGATGTTTGGTACGGGGGTATTCTTTGTTGTTAGTGGTTTGTTTAAAAAAGCAGTTATTTCTGATTATATTAGTGTGAATTTTGTTGAGCGTATTTTCGATAATCCTGCTTTGTATTCAGGAGTAGAGAATTTGTTTGGTATTTATGGTTACGCTTTGCAAATTTATTGCGATTTTTCAGGTTATAGCGATATGGCAATCGGTATTGCCTTATTACTCGGTTTTCGTTTTCCGATGAACTTCAATTCTCCTTATAAAGCAGATAGTATTACTGATTTTTGGCATCGTTGGCATATCTCTTTATCTACTTGGTTGCGTGATTATTTGTATATTTCATTGGGCGGTAACCGCAAAGGAAAAATACGCACTTATATTAATTTGTTTCTTACAATGTTACTGGGGGGGCTGTGGCATGGTGCGTCTTGGAATTTTGTTATTTGGGGAGGCTTTCATGGAGTGGCATTAGCTGCACACAAGTTTTGGCGTAACCTTTTGGGCAAACCTAAAACAGCTGTGAGCTATGGCATTCGAAAGGTCTTTGCAGTGATGCTTACATTTCATTTTGTTTGTTTCTGTTGGATATTCTTCCGTAACAGTACTTTTGAAGCATCAGTCACGATGATAAGGCAAGTGTTTACAGCTTTTCATCCCGAAGTGCTTGGGCAGCTTATTGAAGGATATTGGAAAGTATTTGTGTTGATGGGAATAGGTTATTTGTTACATTTTGCTCCTGATGACTGGCAAGACGCTTGTTGTCGTGGAGTGGTGCGACTGCCTTTATTGGGAAAGGCATTATTGCTGGTGGCATTAATTTATTTGGTTATTCAGATAAAGAGTAGCGATATACAACCGTTTATTTACTTCCAGTTCTGAGAAGAAATAAATGTTATATGAAGATATCTTTGAACCGCAATTTGCATTAATATATATAATAATGTGTATGCTTTGTTTTCCTATTGTTTATGTTTTGTTATTTATGTTCTACAACAGGTTTATAAATCAGTTAGTTAGCATAAGTCGGTTCAGAAATTAATAAAAAAGTGTTTGATATATTTGGATTGGATTCTAAAATGTTCTACTTTTGCATCCGCTAAGCAAGAGAGCTGGTTTTTAATTGACAGATTTATAATTATCGGTTACTGATGAAGAAACAAAAAAGTTTTGAAAAAGTTCGATAAAAATTTGGCAGATTAAAATAAACGCTTTATCTTTGCAAAACCTTTCCGAATAAAATGAGGAAAGCACATAAAGAAGAGTTCTTTGAAACGATTATAGATAAACAAACAAGTAGTACAAGTCTGCATGTTATATAATATATAATGTGTATGAAAACAGAAACCGTCAATTATAGATTATTGATAGATTTGGTTCTTGAGCAGATTATCAACTTACGTGTTGAAAAATAATATTTTTACAATGAAGAGTTTGATCCTGGCTCAGGATGAACGCTAGCTACAGGCTTAACACATGCAAGTCGAGGGGCAGCATGGTCTTAGCTTGCTAAGGCCGATGGCGACCGGCGCACGGGTGAGTAACGCGTATCCAACCTGCCTTACACTCTTGGACAGCCTTCTGAAAGGGAGATTAATACAAGATGTTATCATGAGTAAGCATTTTCGCATGATTAAAGGTTTACCGGTGTAAGATGGGGATGCGTTCCATTAGATAGTAGGCGGGGTAACGGCCCACCTAGTCTTCGATGGATAGGGGTTCTGAGAGGAAGGTCCCCCACATTGGAACTGAGACACGGTCCAAACTCCTACGGGAGGCAGCAGTGAGGAATATTGGTCAATGGACGAGAGTCTGAACCAGCCAAGTAGCGTGAAGGATGAAGGTTCTATGGATTGTAAACTTCTTTTATACGGGAATAAACG
>NZ_KB905472.1:211285-252078 GCF_000382445.1 Phocaeicola massiliensis B84634 = Timone 84634 = DSM 17679 = JCM 13223
ATACGAGGACACTGATTGGTGGGTAGTTTGACTGGGGTGGTCGCCTCCAAAAGTGTAACGGAGGCTTCTAAAGGTGCCCTCAGACCGATTGGTAACCGGTCTCAGAGTGTAATGGCATAAGGGCGCTTGACTGGGAGACTAACAAGTCGAGCAGGTAGGAAACTAGAGCATAGTGATCCGGTGTTTCCGCATGGAAGGGACATCGCTCAAAGGATAAAAGGTACTCCGGGGATAACAGGCTGATCCCTCCCAAGAGCTCATATCGACGGAGTGGTTTGGCACCTCGATGTCGGCTCGTCACATCCTGGGGCTGGAGAAGGTCCCAAGGGTTGGGCTGTTCGCCCATTAAAGTGGCACGCGAGCTGGGTTCAGAACGTCGTGAGACAGTTCGGTCTCTATCTATCGTGGGCGTATGAAATTTGCGTGGCTCTGACACTAGTACGAGAGGACCGTGTTGGACAGACCTCTGGTTTACCGGTTGTGCCGCCAGGTGCATTGCCGGGTATCTAAGTCTGGATCGGATAAGTGCTGAAAGCATCTAAGTACGAAGCCGGCCACAAGATTAGATTTCTCAGGGTCGTTGTAGACTACAACGTTGATAGGATGCAGGTGTAAAGATGGAGACATCAAAGCCGAGCATTACTAATTGCCCGTTCACTTTCTTTATATGCCGGATGGTGTATACGTTTAGCGGTTACTATGAAATGAAATTACGATAATAGCTTATCAATATGTCAACCTTCTTCAGGTGGCTATAGCACAAGGGTTCCACCTCTTCCCATTCCGAACAGAGAAGTTAAGCCTTGTCACGCCGATGGTACTGCGTAACAGTGGGAGAGTAGGTAGCCGCCGTTTTTGATGGAAGCCTCCAAGTCAGTCAAATGATTCGGAGGCTTTTTTGTGTTTATACTCTACTCAACTGTATAATATCGATTAATATAGGGCGTAATCCACTTACAAAACATTCTACGGCAATAACCATTAGGATAAGTCCCATTAAACGCATCATAACATTGTTACCTGTTTCTCCTAAAATATTGACTAATCGAGTTGAAGCTCTTAATATAAGGTAGGTGATGAAATAAATCAAAGCAATCATTCCTATTAATATACCTTTCATACTCCAGGTATTGGCATCATCCATTAGCATGATACCATTTGCTATCGCACCCGGACCACATAACATGGGGATAGAAAGGGGAGTTATGGATATATCATTTGCGTAGGTCTTGATTTCTTCATCCTTTAGCTTTGTATTAGTGAAACGGGCCTGAAGCATATCGTAACCAATCTTTAATATTATAAATCCTGCTGCAATTCGAAAACCATTGGTGGATATACCGAAGAACTTAAAGAGGAATTGCCCGGAGAAAGTAAAGGCAAGGAGGGTTATAAACGAAATGATGGTAGCACGTTTGACGATGTGTTGTCGTTCTTCATCAGACATTCCTTTAGTCATTGTTAAAAATACCGGCATGGTACCCAATGGGTTGGTTAATGTAAAAAAGGAAGTAAAGCATAGCAATGCATACGGTAAAAGTGTATCCATGAGTGTGATTTTTTAGGTTATATGCAAATGTAGTTTTTAATTGTTAGATAGCCCAATAAAGTAATGATATATTTTTGCAAGAAGATTTTTTATATAATAACTTTAGCACATTTGTTGTATAGTGGATTATATTTTATCTTTGTCTCAGAATCTAACATCATCAAATGAACTACTATTACTTAATAATACTTGTGTATGCATGGTTCTTTGCAGGTGCGCAATCTGTTGTTGCACAAGAAAATGTATTGCCGACTCACGAATATTATACTGAGGAATATATTGCGAAAATTTATATTGAAGAGCCTAAACGTGCTTTACAATTACTTGACGAAGCAGAGAACTTGAACTGCATGCCATCGAATATGATAAATGATTTGCGTAGTAGGACTTATCGGAATATGTATATGAATAAATCTGCTTTTGTTTATGCCCGAAAAGCCTATGTCATTGATTCTATTCAAGGTACTGATCCTTCTCATCTTTTAGAAATGACAATAGATTTAGCGGAAATATCTTTCTTGTTAAGTCGATTTGAGCAGAGTGTTAAATATGCTACAGAAGGAATTGCTTTAGCGCGTAAAAATGGAAATAAGGGATCGGAAGCTAAATTATTGTTTTGTTTGGGAGAAAATAAGAAGGTGCTTGGGCTTAAAAGAGAAGGTTATGCTTATTTTGACCAAGCAATAGATTTGATAAAAGGAGAGAGTGATATGCTTTCCATGCAAATGCTTTCTTATTTTTATGGATTGAAAATGAATTATCTTCTTTCTGATGGTTGTTTTGATGAAGTTCTTTTTATAGGATTGGAGCGTGAAAAGTTGATACATGAAATGGCTGATTCCCGAAAATATCCGGATTCATATATTGACTTGCAATATTCGTATGTATACATTAAACTTGCCTATGTAGCATTTAAATTGCGAAAATATGAAGAGGCTGATAACTATTTCAGGAAATATAGTTCAACAAAGGCAGCTTTGACTCCCGATGGTAAATGTGATGCGGCTCCTTATTTGTTATTGACTAAGCGTTATAAGGAGGTATTAGAAAAATGTGAAGACTTTAAGAATGTCTTGAGAAGTCAGGATACTCTTAATCAACAATATTTAAGTGTTCTTCAAAAAGAAGTAGCGGCCTATTCAGGTTTGAATAACTTTAAGAAAGTAGCAGAATTACGTGAATCAATTCTTAATATTGTTACTCACATGTATAGAGATGAAGTAAGGAATGCAGCTTTGGAGTTGGATGCAGTTTATAAAGTGAACGAAAGGGATAAGCAGATAGCGAAGCAGGACTTTCGATTAAAGATGCATGGCATATTTCTTCTTTTTGCAATTGGGTTTATTTTGTTGATGTCTTTTTTCCTTTGGAAAAGCTGGAAGTATAATCGTATTATCAGGGCAAAGAATAAAGTACTTGTACGCCTTATAAATGAACAATTATCTCCAAAAGAGAATACTGATGTCGTGTCTGAGTCTTTACCGGCTGCAAACCGGGAAGAGGATATTTTATCGGAAAATGGTATGGAATGGGCAGAGAACAGAGAGCTGTTTAGTAAATTGAATGAAACTATTCTTCATGAGAAATTATATTTGTCACCGAATTTATCAAGAGATGATTTGGTGAGGATCGTACATTTGAATTATGCTCGTTTTGCCAGGATGATAAAAGAAAATACGGGTGGTAACTTAAGTGGATATATAAATAATTTGCGTTTGAATCATGCTATTCAGTTGTTAAATGAGCATCCTAATTATACGATGAAGGCGATAGCAGAAGATTCAGGCTTCAACAGTATGCCTACTTTTAATAATCTCTTTAAGAAGAAAACAGGGATGACTCCTTTTGAGTTTAAAAGTGTACAAAAAGAATAGGTCATATAATATATTGGTTATCAGTAGAAAAGAACTTTTATTTATATCTTTTGAACAAATCTTTATAAAGAGTATGTCTTTCTAAGCATATTTTTCGTACATGATTATGTTTTTTTGCATCAGAAACTATGTATAACCTTATTAGATGTAGAAAATGAATTATGTGGTATCTGAGTCTATTATTCATATTATTCTTAATTATAATTTTTACTTATTTTGTTAAAGAATATCGGCGGTATCGTTTAGAATTAGATAAGACGCTGCTTGAATACCACTCTTATGTAGTAAAAATGGATAAATTGGAAAAAGAAAATATCCAATTAAGGCGAGAGTTGGCTATCGAGAAAAATGCAGCAAAGGAAAGGAAAGAAAAAGTGAATCAACTCAAGGCGGCTTTCTTGGCTAATATAAGTCATGAGATACGCACTCCTCTGAATGCCATTGTCGGGTTCTCTAATTTGTTGATAGAGTCAAAAGATGTTTCAGAGAGGAGACAATATGCACAAATAATCAGTGCAAATAATGAATTGTTGCTTAATTTGGTTGATAATATATTAGATTTAGCAAAGATTGAGTCTGGTTATCTTTGTTTGCATACTTCCTCTTTTAGTCTTTCGGAACTTGTGCGGGAGATTGCTATGAAATGTGAATCCAGAGTGAGTGATGAGGTGAAAATTATAGTAAAAAAACCGGAGAATGATTATTGGGCTGAATTAGATAAAAAGCGTATAACTCAAGTTCTGGAGCATTTTGTGATGAATGCATTAAAGTATACTTCGCAGGGATATATTGAAATTACTTATGAAGTGAAGGAAGCAGCAGTTATATTAAGTGTTACAGATACCGGTTGCGGAATTCCTTCTGATAAATTAAATAAGGTGTTTGACCGTTTTGAAAAAGCAGACTCTTTTGTTCAGGGAATTGGTATTGGATTGTCTATTTGTAAATCGATAGTAGAACAAATGGGAGGTTGTATAGGAGTTGAATCGGAGTTGAATGCAGGAAGTAAATTTTGGATTGAAGTACCTTGTCATCCTATTTGTTGTAGTGAGGAAAAAAACAGTGTATATTTGATGTCATAGCATTAATGTTTTTACGTTGAGCCTTGCGTTCGTTCTTTTGCGTTGACTCAAGGCTCGGTTTTTCTAATTTTTGCAGACATAAAAAAGGCTATCTCAAAGTATATTTTGAAATAGCCTCTTTGTTTTTCAACATGTAATGTTGTGTGCGCCTGATAGGACTCGAACCTACACGTCTCACGACACCAGATCCTAAGTCTGGCGCGGCTACCAATTACGCCACAGGCGCGGCAATCCTTTCGGTAAGCGGTTGCAAAGGTAATGCTTACTTCTGAAATAACCAAATTATTTCATTATAAAATGCATATAATCCTTTATTGTTTGTGATTATGTAAATATTCACGTGCCGCTTCAATAATAGTATCAATGCCTTTGTTGTAATCTTCGGAAGTGATATCTACTTTTTTATCCGGTTCGATACCGAATTCCAGATGTTTCATATCAGGATCATACATCGGGCTTGCAGAAAAGCGGACAGACCAACCATTGGGGAGTTCGGAAGAGAAGGGGAGCCCTGAACCGCCACCGGTTTTGTCGCCGATAACGGTAACTCTGTCTAATTGTTTCATTCGGTTCACAAAATCGTTGGTGGCACTATAAGACCGGCGGTTTGTTAATACTACGGTATGTTTCTGCCAGCGTACACGATCCATGGGTGGCTCAAGATAAACAGCTTCGGGAGTGGAAAACTCATTATGGCCGGGACCGGTTTTGTAGGACATGTAGCCAATCAGCTTTTTCTCGTTAGTGAAGCGTTCTGCCAGTTTCTCGGCAGTAGTGAGGTTGCCGCCTCCGTTATTGCGGACATCAAGAATTAATCCGTTGCAAATGGCCAATTTGCTGAGAATCTGATCTAGGTTGCCGGAACCGATACCCGACTGGAAGCTTCCACAATATACATAGGCTATATTATCTTCTAAAATCTGATATTTAAGTCCTGAAGCGGTATTATAATCCTTTCCCAAATAGCGGCTTTGTATGCTGTCATCAAAATTGCGCGGATAATTGTCGTACCACTCTCGGTATTGGGAAGTACGATCTTTTGAAACCAAATTGACATGTCCGTCCCGCAGTTCGTTCAGCATTTCCGATAAGACATCAAAGAGTTGTTCATTACTCATACCGGAAGTTAACCGCTTCTTATAATCAGAATGGATTTTATTCCAATCTAATCCGTATTCCTGATTCTTATATTCTAGGAAACAATAGTGTTCATCGATGATTTTCCATAAAGCTTCGAAGTTTCCATCGGGAGAATCATTGAAAGTATCTTCGGTGATGCAGGAAGTGCCTGAGAGAATCATCAAAAGGAAGATGGCTGTTTTTTTGAATATTTTCTTTATCATATACGATTTAATATGGACTGACCTTTGGGGACATTCCTACTTTCTTTTTGTTTTTTATCAGATAGAAGTTTTTCACAAAGCCCAGCATGAATACGTGAGACCACGTGTGACTTTTTAAGTGGTTGACTTTAGCCTGCTGGATATCACAAATATATCCTGCCCGCACATTCATATTGCCTACAGGAAAGTCGAGTGTGAGCAGTTGACGAAGCGCCGGCTGATTGTGTAAAGAGGTGAAAAGGATATTTTTTCCTCCATGTTTCAAACTGAAAATCTCATAATAAGATTGTCCGTATTCGGGTGAAAACATAACTCCCATTAAAGGTAGGTTGGCCTGATAGCGTGCTATCAGGGGATAGTTTCCGATACGGAAACGGTAGATGACCATACCGGACCCTGCAATATTTACATACGCTTTGGCTTGCGCAGGATTATTGGAATTTCTTGTGTTGTATACAAATCCTCCGTTTAAGTCAATCATGGGTCCGGCAAGGATTTTCAAGTTCTCTGCCAGCCTGAACTGATAGTGCCAAGCATAATTCCAATTGATTAATCCAGCCAGTTCACTGCCTGTCTCGGCTTTATTGTCTGTCAGTGACAGGTTTATCTGAAACAGACTTTGCGCAGATACGTTGCCGTTCAGCAATTTGGTCATTCTCATACTCTCTCTGAGAATACGGATTTCGGGACCGGTATATTCCATCGGAGACAGATAAGTATCAAGGATATTGGTATAGCCTGCTCCATAAAGGGTAGCCCGCATGACGTATCGGTTTGTCTGCAGGCTGTCTTCTTGTGCTTTACCCCCAAGGACAAAGGGAAGCAACAATAATAGTAAGAATATTTTCTTCATGGATTAAAACAGTTTCATTTGCCCGGTTATCTCATCTATGATATCTGTCTCACTCTTGCCATGGTCAGGATCTTCTATCATTGCCTCTTTTTCATTGTCATCATCATTCTCTTTTTCGTTATCTTCTTCTGCCGAAGAGGATTCGTCGGGAAAACGGACAGGGGGTAGCTCGTTGATAGATTCCACAGCATACGTGGTTATTCGTTTTCCTTTTGCTTTATAGCTTTTCACACCGATAAACTCATCGACATCAATTTCCAAGGCCTCGCGGAAGCTGTCGTGACCGCCAAAGATAACTTGTACCCGCGGATAGACGATGCTGGTCAGCAGAATAGGACGGCTGTCCTTATTCTCACCTAGATAATTGAGCTTTTTGGAAGTTGCTTCAAAGGTGAATCGCTTTAAATAAGGATATCCCTGTTGGTCAGCGTCATAGAGTGCTGCCGACCATACTTTGTTGGCATTGAATTTTTCAATCACACAAATTCCCGGGTCATAATGATTATTCAAGTCAAAGTTGGTGGTATAGAATTCTCCGTTTTCTTGAACTATCAAGATAAGGTCATCGCTTTGGAATTCTCCAAGGTACTGGCCGCGTTCGTCATAATTCAGTCGTAGAACATCATGGTCAAACCATACTTTGCGTCCTCCCAAAGTAGAGCCTCCGCGTTGCTTCAGGGCAATCTTATGCACTTCATATTTGCTCAGGATATTTCCCATGGACTGGCGTCCTTTGATATTGATATCACTGAAATCTTTTTCATAGATTATCTTTTTGATACGCGGGTTCGGTTTTAGTGTTATCTTGATGACTTCTGCCTCACCGTTGGGGTTAGCCGTGAAATAGACGATACGCGAACCGGGAGTTCCCTGAGTGACATCGTATTCGCGGTCACGGGTAATCGAAGTGATATTGAATCGCTTTATATAATGAAATCCTTCTTTTCCGTCGCGATACACCACATTGTAAATGGTACGTTTGTCGTTCTTTTTGAAAACGTTTACATACAGTACGTTTTTGCCGACAAACATCTTGTCGGTTACACGAACCACTTTGTATTTTCCGTCTTTATAGAAAATAATCACATCATCAATGTCCGAGCAATTGGCCACAAACTCGTCTTTCTTCAGGCTTGTGCCGATAAAACCTTCTTCGCGGTTGATATAAAGCTTCTCGTTAGCTTCGACTACCTTTGCTGCTTCTATGGTATCGAAATTGCGCAGCTCGGTGCGTCTCGGATAATTCTTGCCATATTTTTCCTTCAGCATCTCATACCAGTTTATGGTATAATCGATGATATGCGCCAGTTTATCATTAATGTCTTCTATTTCTTCTTTGATGCGGGCGATGTTTTCGTCTGCTTTATCTTTATTGAATTTCAGAATACGTGCCATTTTGATTTCCATCAATTTCAGGATATCTTCTTTCGTTACTTCCCTGATAAATTGCGGATAGAATGGGGTCAAACGTTCGTCGATGTGTGCACAGGCCGCATCCATATTTTCAGATTGTTCGAATCTTACGTCTTTATAAATGCGTTCTTCGATGAATATCTTTTCAAGAGAGGCAAAATGAAGATTCTCCAGAAGCTCTCCTTTGCGTATTTCCAATTCCTGACGAAGCAGGGACAATGTATTGTTTACAGATTTTTTCAATACGTCACTGACAGTGAGAAAGTGTGGCTTGCGTGCATCAATCACGCAACAGTTAGGTGATATGCTCACCTCACAGTCTGTAAATGCATATAAGGCATCCAGTGTTTTGTCGGAAGATACTCCGGGAGCGAGATGCACCAATATCTCTACTTTCTCTGCTGTGTTATCATCTACCTTACGGACTTTTATCTTCCCTTTTTCAACTGCTTTCAAAATGGATTCTATCAGTGACGAGGTTGTCTTTCCATAAGGAATTTCGGTGATGGCCAGCGTCTTGTTATCCAGCTTGTTTATTTTGGCGCGTACTTTTACCACACCGCCGCGCTCTCCGTCATTATAACGGGATACATCGATAGACCCTCCGGTTTGGAAATCAGGGTATAATTTGAACTCTTCTTTGCGCAGATAGGCAATAGATGCGTTGCATAAATCATTAAAGTTATGCGGAAGAATCTTTGAAGAAAGTCCTACGGCGATGCCTTCCACTCCCTGAGCGAGAAGAAGCGGAAACTTGACCGGTAGTGTTATGGGTTCTTTGTTTCGTCCGTCGTATGAAGATTGCCATTCGGTGGTTTTGGGATTAAAGACCACGTCGAGGGCAAACTTCGAAAGCCGGGCTTCAATGTAACGGGGAGCTGCCGCACCGTCGCCGGTCAGAATGTTACCCCAGTTTCCCTGACAGTCTATCAACAAGTCTTTTTGTCCTAATTGTACCAGTGCGTCACCGATAGAAGCGTCACCGTGAGGATGGAATTGCATGGTATGACCTACAATGTTGGCCACTTTATTATATCGTCCGTCATCCAATCGCTTCATACTGTGAAGAATACGCCTTTGAACCGGCTTAAGTCCGTCATTGATGTGCGGAACGGCACGTTCCAAAATAACATAAGAGGCATAATCCAGAAACCAGTTTTGGTACATACCGCTTAATTGATGCTTGACAGATTCATTTTTGGTATCTGCGGGCTTATAGTCTGAATGTTGGTTTTCCGCTACGGGAGTATTTTCATCGTTCTGTTCTTCTTTATCGATAATATCTTCGCTCATATATATTTAAATTCCTTAATGTTCTGCTGATATGCACGCAAAAATACGATTTTTATTGAAAAAAATCATTTACTTTGCACATTATTTCGTCCTAATTAAGGGATGACAACAGGAAAAACAACAAAAGTGTAAGAATAAACATAAAAGGAAAATGGCACAAGAAGATGTTTTTAAGAAATTAGTTTCTCACTGTAAAGAGTATGGTTTTGTATTTCCGTCAAGTGATATTTATGACGGATTGGGTGCTGTCTATGATTACGGCCAGATGGGAGTGGAGTTGAAGAATAACATCAAACAATATTGGTGGCAGAGCATGGTGCTGTTGCACGAAAATATCGTGGGTATCGATTCGGCAATTTTTATGCACCCTACTATCTGGAAGGCATCGGGACACGTTGACGCTTTCAATGACCCCTTGATTGACAACCGCGACTCTAAGAAACGCTATCGTGCCGATGTTTTGATTGAGGACCAATTGGCTAAATACGATGATAAAATCAACAAGGAAGTTGCCAAAGCCGCCAAAAAGTTCGGAGAAGCTTTTGATGAAGCACAGTTCCGCAGCACCAATGCACGTGTGCTGGAGCATCAGGCTAAACGCGATGCACTTCACGAACGTTTTGCAAAAGCATTGAATGATAATGATTTGAATGAACTTCGTCAGATTATCTTGGATGAGGAAATCGTCTGTCCTATTTCGGGTACGAAGAACTGGACGGAAGTGCGTCAGTTCAACCTGATGTTTACTACCGAAATGGGCTCTACTGCCGACGGTTCTATGAAGATTTATCTCCGTCCAGAGACGGCACAGGGTATTTTCGTGAATTACCTGAATGTGCAGAAGACCGGTCGTATGAAAATACCTTTCGGTATTGCTCAGATTGGTAAGGCGTTCCGTAACGAAATCGTTGCCCGTCAGTTTATCTTCCGTATGCGTGAGTTTGAACAAATGGAGATGCAGTTCTTTGTTAAACCGGGTACCGAGCTTGATTGGTTTAAAACCTGGAAGGAAACCCGTTTGAAATGGCATAAAGCATTAGGATTTGGCGATGACCATTATCGTTATCATGACCATGATAAATTGGCACATTATGCGAATGCTGCAACGGATATCGAGTTCTTGATGCCTTTCGGATTCAAGGAAGTAGAAGGTATTCATAGCCGTACTAACTTTGACTTAAGTCAGCACGAGAAATTCTCAGGCAAGAGTATTAAATATTTCGACCCGGAATTGAACGAAAGTTATACTCCGTATGTTATTGAAACATCCATCGGTGTAGACCGTATGTTCCTGAGCATCATGAGTGCTGCTTATACGGAAGAAAAGTTGGACAACGGTGAAACTCGTGTCGTTCTGAAATTGCCCGCAGCATTGGCTCCCGTAAAACTGGCTGTCATGCCTTTGGTCAAGAAGGACGGTTTGCCTGAAAAAGCGCGTGAAATCATGGATAATCTGAAGTTCCACTTCCATTGCCAATATGATGAAAAGGACAGCATCGGTAAGCGTTATCGCCGTCAGGATGCCATCGGTACTCCTTATTGCATCACTGTGGATCATCAGACACTCGAAGATAATTGTGTGACATTGCGCAACCGCGATACCATGCAGCAGGAGCGTGTCGCTATTTCGGAATTGAACAATATCATTGCCGATAAAGTAAGTATAACAAGTCTGTTGAAGACTTTGCAATAATTAATAGTGTATGAATAAAAGTATTCTTTGGCTGATTAGCCTGTTGTTTGCCGCTTCATTTGCAATTGTTTCATGTAGTGAATCGGATGGAGAAGAAAATCCTTATGCAAACTGGCAGGAGCGTAATCAGAAATATTTGGATTCCATTGCGGCTGAGGCAAAGGCGAATCCGGGTGAATGGAAAGTTGTCCGTTCCTATAAACTTCCTCCTTTGGGCTTGAATGAGCAGGGAAAGGTGAATGAGTATGTTTATTGTAAGATAATAAACAACGGAGAAGGAGAAAGACCTCTGTTTACGGATACTGTGGCGGTTAATTATCGGGGTAAGTTAATAAACGGAACTGTTTTTGACCAAAGCTATAAAGGAGAATTGAATCCGAGCATTGCTGTTCCGGTCGAATTTCCGGTAGGCGATGTGATTGTCGGGTGGACAACAGCTCTTATGAATATGACCGTAGGCTCCAGATGGGAACTTTATATTCCTTCCGAACTTGCTTATGAAGAAGCCGGAAGCGGTTCGATACCGGGCTATTCTACTTTGTTTTTTGATGTGGATTTGGTGAAACTTATTCCTTTGGCATCGAATGGTAAAAGTGCAGAATCGGCTTTGGATACTGAATAAGCGGTTATCATAAAAGATTTGAAAGAGTATTGCAGTTCTTCTGTGATACTCTTTTTTTTATGGAATATGTTCAGCAAAGGCTGTTTCATGTTTGGCTATCCGTTTGTCGGGCTAAGCCTTGCATGCCCCAAGGCTAACCCTTTTTCTGTATATGGCCAAGCTTTTTTCTACGTCCGGTTAGTACGTCCCACTGCAACAGAACGTACGTCCCACTATAGCAGGATATACGTCCCACTGTAGCAGGACGTACGTCCCACCGTTGTAGGACGTACTGGTTCTCCGTATAAAAAGGGTTAATCTGAGGTATGAAAGTGCTTAGCTTTGGGCAAGAAGAGGCTTGGTTCTAAAAAAATAATCTTTATCTTGGTCTACCCCTTAGAAAGGAGATTGACGCAAAGATAAAGATTATAATATTAAAGAATTAAAGCTTGTGTGAGCAGCGGATTATTTCACATTTCCCACTTTAATCAGGTATTCTGCAATCTGTACGGCATTCAGTGCTGCGCCTTTCTTGATTTGATCGCCTACAATCCAGAAAGTCAGTCCGTTCTCATTGGCCAAGTCCTTGCGAATGCGGCCAACGTAAACAGGATCTTTACCTGCCAGGAACAATGGCATGGGATATTCTTTCTTCTCTGGATTATCCATCAATACCAAACCTTCTCCTTTGGCAAATGCTTCGCGGGCTTCTTCGGGAGAGATGGGACGTTCTGTTTCTACCCAGATGCTTTCAGAGTGAGAGCGGAGAGCAGGAACACGTACACACATGGCACTTACCTGAATGTCAGAGTGCATAATTTTACGTGTCTCGTTAAACATCTTCATTTCTTCCTTGGTATAACCGTTGTCGGTAAATACATCAATTTGGGGAATCAGATTGAATGCCAACTGATAAGCAAATTTATCTACAGTGACGGGTTCATTAGCCAATACCTGGCGATATTGTTCGTACAATTCGTCCATGGCTGCTGCACCTGCGCCGCTGGCAGCCTGATAAGTAGCTACATGCACACGCTTAATGTGTGAAAGGTTTTCGATGGCTTTCAAGGCGACTACCATTTGGATTGTTGTACAATTGGGATTGGCTATCACATTGCGTGGACGGTTTAATGCGTCTTCCGGGTTCACTTCTGGCACAACCAAGGGTACATCTTCATCCATACGGTATGCGCTGGAATTGTCGATTAATACGGCACCATGTTTGGTGATGGTTTCACAAAATTCTTTTGTGGTTCCGGCACCTGCCGATGTGAAAGCGATGTCAACACCTTTAAAGTCATCGTTGTGCTGAAGGAGTTTTACTTCTATCTCTTTACCGCGGAAAGTGTATTTTCGTCCTGCACTGCGTGAAGAACCGAACAACATCAACTCATCCAACGGGAAGTTTCTTTCATCGAGCACACGCAGGAACTCTTGTCCTACAGCTCCGCTCGCACCAACAATTGCTACTTTCATTTTGCTTTTTTATTTTATAAATTAGTAATACTTAATCTGTTTACCTGCCAAGCGAGCAGGTTCAGATTGCAAAATTAGAACATTTTGGAATATAAATCAGTAAAAAAGAAACTTTTTTCGTAATTTTGTCGATATTATGGTATAACCCTCAAATAAAAGCAATGGAATTATTCGGTTTAAATATTCATTTTCCGGTTACTGACCCTACTTGGATATTCTTCCTGGTACTTATTATTATCTTGTTTGCTCCCATGATATTGGGGCGTTTGCGCATTCCTCATATCATCGGTATGATTCTTGCCGGTGTATTGGTTGGCAAATATGGTTTTAATATTTTGGAGCGAGATAGCAGTTTCGAGTTATTCGGAAAAGTGGGATTGTATTATATCATGTTTCTGGCGGGGCTGGAGATGGATATGGATGACTTTAAAAAGAACAAAACAAAGGGATTGGTCTTTGGGCTGTTCACTTTCCTGATACCGATGGCGCTTGGTATATGGAGCAGTATGAGTTTATTGGATTACGGACTTGTCACTTCCATCCTGTTGGCCAGTATGTATGCCAGTCATACTTTGATAGCTTATCCCATTATCAGTCGTTACGGTTTGTCCCGGCAGCGTACGGTGAGCATAACGATTGGGGGAACGGCGGTGACTGTCGTATTGGCCTTGATGGTGCTTGCCGTGATTGGAGGTATGTATAAAGGAGAGGATGTGGGAGGATTGTTTTGGGCCATTTTGCTGGGAAAGGTTCTTGCATTGTTCGGCTTGATTATTTTTCTTATGCCTCGCATCAGTCGGTGGTTTTTCAGAACATACGAGGATGCGGTAATGCAGTTTGTCTTTGTCTTGGCTATGGTGTTCTTAGGGGGTGGACTGATGGAGCTGGTAGGAATGGAAGGTATTTTGGGTGCTTTTCTTGCCGGTTTGGTACTGAACCGTTTTGTTCCTCATGTTTCTCCGTTGATGAATCGGTTGGAGTTTGTAGGTAATGCGCTTTTCATTCCTTATTTTTTGATTGGTGTAGGAATGATTATTGATGTACGCTGTCTGTTTACGCAGGGTGAAGCACTTAAGGTGGCGGTTGTCATGACAGTGGTTGCTACATTCAGCAAATGGCTTGCGGCATGGATTACTCAAAAAATATATGGCATGCAGAAGGTGGAACGCAGTCTGATATTCGGATTGAGTAACGCGCAGGCGGCAGCTACGTTGGCAGCCGTGTTGATTGGACATGAAATTATCATGGAAAACGGAGAGCGCTTATTGAATGATGATGTGTTAAACGGAACGGTGGTAATGATATTGTTTACCTGCATCATCAGTTCGGTTGCGACGGAGAGGGCAGCGCGCCGGATGGTTACACAAGAAAACCTGACCGGCAATGATGATAAAAATAATAAGGAGCAAGAACGGATTCTCATACCTGTGGCAAACCCTGATACGATAGAAGGATTGGTGGGAATGGCGCTGATGATGAGGCATCCTAAACAGAAGGAACCGTTGGTGGCTCTTAGTGTGATAAATGATAATAACGCTTCGGAAACGAAGGAACTGATAGGTAAACGGAATCTGGAACGTACGGCAATGGTTGCTGCTGCTGCCGATGCTTCGGTCAAGACGGTGCTCCGTTATGATTTGAATATTGCACAAGGCATTATTCATACGCTGAAGGAATATGCGGTGACGGATGTGGTTATCGGTTTGCACCGAAAGACTAATCTGATGGATTCATTCTTTGGTACAATGACGGAGAATTTGTTGAAAGGCACTCACCGGCAAATTATGATTGCCAAGCTGTTGATGCCGGTTAATACGCTTAGGCGTATTGTAGTGGCTGTACCCGAAAAAGCAGAATATGAGGTTGGATTCATGAAATGGGTGGTGCAGTTGTGCCGTATGGGTAAGTTACTGGGATGCCGTGTACATTTTTTTGCAACGGAGGATACCCTGAGACACTTGCGTGCGGTGGTAGAGAAGCAGGAAGCAAATACGTTTACGGAGTTTTCTGTATTAGAGGAGTGGGATGATTTACTGTTGCTGACCGGTCAGGTTAATTTTGACCATTTATTTGTCGTTGTTTCGGCTCGTAAGGGCTCTATATCCTATCAGACTTCTTTTGAGCGGTTGCCGTCTCAGGTTAGTAAATATTTTGCAGATGCCAGCTTGTTAATCATATATCCCGATCAGCTGGGCGATCCGCAGGAGATTGTGTCTTTCTCCGATCCGCGCGGACAGTCGGAGACCCGGATGTATGATAATGTTGGTAAGTGGTTTTATAAATGGTTTAAGAAAGGTGATGAACGGAACTGATACGGAATGGCAGCAACGCACGGAATTGTTGCTGGGAGAGGATAAGATGCTACGTTTGCGAAATTCCCATGTGCTTGTTGTGGGTTTGGGAGGAGTAGGAGCGTATGCTGCCGAAATGATTTGTCGTGCCGGTGTGGGACAAATGACGATTGTGGATGCCGACACGGTGCAGCCAAGCAATATCAACCGCCAGTTGCCGGCTTTGCATTCCACACTGGGACGGCCGAAGGCGGAAGTATTGGCAGAGCGTTTCAAAGATATCAATCCCGATTTGAAACTGAATGTGTTGTCGGAATATTTGAGAGATGAACGCATTCCGGAATTGCTGGATAGTGCTGAGTTTGATTTTGTGATTGATGCTATTGATACGGTAGCTCCCAAATGTTACCTTATATATAATGCGCTTCAACGTCATCTGCCTATTGTGAGCAGTATGGGAGCGGGTGCGAAATCGGATATAACCCAAATCAGATTTGCTGATTTGTGGGAAACTTATCATTGCGGTTTAAGTAAGGCTGTGCGCAAGCGCTTGCAGAAAATGGGTATGAAGCGCAAGTTACCGGTTGTTTTCAGTACAGAGCAGGCAAATGCGGATGCGGTTATTTTGGTGGATGATGAAAAGAACAAGAAATCCACAGCCGGAACAGTGAGTTATATGCCTGCCGTGTTTGGATGTTACTTGGCAGAGTATGTGATAAGAAAATTGTAATTATGATAGAATTAAGTGGAATAACCAAGAGCTTTGGCACGTTGCAAGTGCTGAAAGGAATAGATTTGCTGATAGGAAAAGGCGAAATAGTCAGTATTGTGGGACCCAGCGGAGCCGGAAAAACGACGCTGCTTCAGATAATGGGAACATTGGACAAGGCGGATGCAGGTACGGTGATACTGAATGGTACGGAGGTTAACCGGTTGAAGGAAAAAGAACTGTCGGCTTTTCGCAATCAGCAGATAGGCTTTGTTTTTCAGTTTCATCAGTTATTGCCGGAATTTACAGCATTGGAGAATGTGATGATACCGGCATTCATATCCGGAGCTTCTTCGGGAGATGCGATGAAGCGTGCCAAAGAAACATTGGATTTTCTGGGGCTTGCCGAACGAGCTTCTCATAAGCCGGCGGAGCTGTCGGGAGGAGAGAAGCAGCGCGTTGCTGTGGCGCGCGCATTGATAAACAGCCCGGCGGTTATCCTTGCAGATGAACCGTCGGGCAGTCTGGATACTCGTAACAAAGAAGAACTTCATCAGTTGTTTTTTGATTTGCGGGATAAGTTAGGGCAGACTTTTGTTATAGTTACCCATGATGAGACGCTTGCCAAATTGACCGACCGTACTATTCACATGGTTGACGGCAGGATATCCATAGACCGTTAGCGTAATGGTATATGGATATTTTCGTTCTGCTCTTTCCATTTATCAACTTGGAATCCGCCTGTATTTCCTTCTTCCAGCAAAACTCCGTCCATGCTTAGATTGATGGTGGTTTTGGTGCCTGCGGTGAGTTGGGTGGACAGTTTCTGCTGATACCGTTTGACTTTACCGTTTTTCATTCGGACAAATATCTGGAAAGGCGGAGTCGGGCCGGATGGAAAGACAGAAACGAATTCTTTGCTCCATTGTTTACGGTCGGTACTGGGGCTCATGCCGAATTCAACCGTCTTGAAAGTTCCTTCCGGTTGCGCAGAGAAATAATTTAAATTACTATAAATTCCTCCGATGTACACCCACATGGAATCAATGCCATTGCCGAAAGCATTGCCGTTTGTCTCCGTGGCAACGACTTCCAAAGCTGCCGAAGCACGTCTCAAATGAGCCTGCAGCTCCTCTTCTCCTATGTTTATGCTCTGAGTGCCGTACACTAAATCGTGAACCGGATAACAGACGGTGTCGGCAGGAACCTTGCGCAGTCCCAAAGAAGTTCCGTGCAGCTCTTCACCAACGATGAGGATAGGGTCGGCTATGTAAGCGTCTGTGGTATTATAGTAATTGGGATATCCCCAATAGATTATATTATAGGTACCTACCGGAAGCCTTAACGGATAATTCTTTGACTGGCCGATACCATTGTTGATGGCATAGTAAGCGGGGAAAGGGACTTGCCGTCCTGTCGGAGTATAGTTGCCTACATAGATACTGCCATCGGGTTGGCAGGGAAGTACTTCCAACGGTCCGGTATAGGGGTCGGTGCTATGCTGTTCGAGGGTTGCATAAAGTGCCGGAGACACTAGATTGTCCGGATTGACGTTGGCAGGGCTACAGTCATCGTCTTTTGCACACGAAGCGAGTAATGACAATAAAGGTAAAAATAAAAACTTTCTCATATACATCTCGGGTTTAGGTTTAATAATCCCTATAACAAGATGCAAATGAGAAAGTTTGAATATAGAGGGGAGAAAGTTATCCTTCTACTTCCTCCGGAAAACTGGTTTTCAAAATTTCCCGTGCCCGTTCGTAATCCTTTTCAAAGACCAGAACCTGTATACCCAGACCCGGAATATAAGAGGCTATCACTTGGGCGGACAATTCTCCTTGGAGCATCGACTCTATGCCTTCGTTTCTCAAGAGGTCTTGCAACATGTGCGCTTGCACATTGTTGTAAAAGGTAGTAAGAATAACTGTTTTCATCATTTGTTTCCTCCTAATATTAAATGTTTTGGAAATATTATTTGCAATTCTGCAAAATCCGGCGAGCTACTTCTCCCGTCACGTCACCGTCTTCACCGAATGCAGCACCTCGCTCATCAAAGCGACGTGCAATTTCTTCGATGGTATCGTCACCGATTCCGGCTTCGCCCAGACGAGTCTTCAGCCCCAGGCTTTTAAAGAATTCCTCGGTTTTGTCGATGGTGAGTGCGATACGTGCGCTCGGCACACCGGAAGTCACCCCCCAGATACGTTCTCCGTATTGTAGTATCTTGTCTCGTTTTTTATCCGCAAGTGTGCGTAGTGTTCCGGGAAATACGATGGCAAGGGTCTGTCCGTGGGTCATGCCGTGCAGGGCAGTCAGTTCATGGCCAATCATGTGGGTAGCCCAGTCTTGGGATACACCCATGGCAATGAAACCGTTCAATGCCATGGTAGCCGACATCATGAATTCGCTCATCAAGTGATAATCCTGTTTGTTCTCTTTGATGAGAGGGGCTATCTGCACGAGGGTTCTCAAAATACTTTCGCTCCAGCGATCCATCAGGTATGATTCATTGCTTTTAGTCATATATTGTTCCATGACATGAACAAAAGTGTCAGCCAGTCCACAGGCAATCTGGAAATCGGGAAGAGAGAAAGTGACGGTCGGGTCGAGAATGGAAAAGACGGGATAGTCGGCATAAAAAGGATACTTCTCATGAGTTTCCCGGCGTGAAATCACGGCTCCGTTGTTCATTTCGGAACCGGTGGCAGGGATAGTCAGCACTGTTCCCAATGGAATAGTCACTTGTGAGCTTCCTTTTTTCACCAGTTCCCAGGCGTCTCCCTCGTATGGGATACCTGCGGAAATCAGTTTGGTGCCATCAATGACCGAACCACCGCCTACGGCAAGCAGGAAATCTATATTCTTTTCCTTGCCTATGGCAATTGCCTTTTTCAGTGTGTCTATATCGGGATTGGCCTCAATTCCCCAAAACTCGGTATAATCACGTCCTTCGAGTGCTTGGGTTACCTGTTCGTAAACTCCGTTTGTTTTGACACTTCCTCCTCCAAAGGTAATCATGATACGCTTGTCGGCAGGAATTTGCTGAGTCAGTTGGTTTATCATTCCTTTACCGAAAAGGAGTCGGGTAGGGTTGTAAAAAATGAAATTATTCATAATCTTTATTGGGTTTTCTATTGTTTAGAACGTAAAGATAGGGTTTTTTCTTTATCTTTGATAAAAATTTTAGCTAATGAACGTAAAACTCGGAAAATACAATCAATTAAAGGTTGTGAAAGAAGTAGACTTTGGAGTCTATCTGGATGGAGACGATGATGGTGAAATACTGTTGCCGGCCCGTTACGTGCCCGATGGTTGCAAACCGGATGACGTGCTCAATGTGTTTATCTATTTGGATAACGAAGAGAGATTAATAGCCACTACCCTGCAACCGTTGGTTCAGGTAGGTGAGTTCGCTTGTCTGGAGGTGGCATGGGTCAATGAATTTGGAGCTTTTCTGAACTGGGGACTGATGAAGGACTTGTTTGTACCTTTCCGCGAACAGAAAATGAAGATGCAGCAAGGACGTAAGTATGTGATACATGCACATATAGACGAAGACAGCTATCGCATTGTCGGTTCCGCCAAGGTAGAGCGTTACTTATCCAAAGAGCATCCTGACTATCACCAGGGACAGGAAGTGAATATTTTGATATGGCAGAAAACCGATTTGGGTTTTAAAGCGATTGTCGAGAACAAGTTCAGCGGATTGCTTTATCAGAATGAGATATTCCAGCCCGTCGAGACAGGTATGCAGCTCCGGGCTTATGTGAAACAAGTGCGTGAAGACGGTAAGATAGACTTGGCGTTGCAACAGGACGGTGTGAAGAAGGTGGAAGATTTTTCGGAAGTCTTATTGAAATATATTAAAGATAATGATGGTTTTACTCCGTTGAATGACAAGAGTGCGGCAGAAGAAATCTATAGTGCTTTTGGCGTGAGCAAGAAGACATTCAAAAAAGCAGTTGGCGATTTGTATAAAAAGCGTTTGATAGTGCTGGAAGAAGGGGGAATCCGTCTTGCCTGACGGGAGTTTTCCCTATCAAATATAGGAAAAAACCTATGAATAAATGGGGAGTTTCAATTGTGGGGGAAAGGGATTTCCCCTATTTTTGTGCCATAAGAATTAACAAACTAAAAACGGTATGATTATGAAGAAATGGACCACACTATGGATAATGATTATGATGCTGGGCGTGTCGGTTCCCGCGTTGGGAGCAATGAGTATCAGCAAGATGAGACAGAACACGCGTTTCCTTACCGACCGTATGGCATATGAGTTGAAACTCAGTCCTCAACAGTATGATGATGTATACGAAGTGAATTATGACTTTATCAACAATGTCCGTTATCTGATGGATGATGTGGTAAGAGGGTATGATTATGCTTTGGAGCGTTATTACGATTTTCTTGATGTCCGCAATGACGACCTTCGCTGGATACTTTCCGGTTCTCAGTATCGTCGCTTCCTGAAAGCGGAATATTTCTACCGTCCTATTTACGCGCAAAACAATAAATGGCAGTTCCGTATTTATATGGTTTACAATAACGTCAACTTTTTCTATTTCGGAAAACCGCATCATTATGCTTCATATTGCGGTGGTCATTATCGTACTCATTTTAATAATGTCAGTTATTATCGCACCCATTTCCATAACCGCTATCACCACGATATCTACGATGGACATTATCGCATCCGTCATGATAGGGTGACTTATGACAATCATCGCCGCCGTGATTTTCAGGTCAACGTCCGTCCGCCGAAGAAAGACAATCACCGTCCTGCCACGCCTCAGGCACGGCCGGGCAGAAGACCGGGAAGGGATAATAACCATAAGCACGAGGAGCGTCCTTCACGCCGTGAATATAATTCCCGTCCTGATAAAGACCGTCGTGAAAACAGGCGTTCCGTCTCTCCGAAAAGAGATTCAAAGAAAGAGAATAAAAGGAATGACAAGAATTCGAATCAATCCGGAGGAAGAAGTGCAACACACGCTCGCACAGTGTAATTTAATGGCTATGATATAAAAAGCAGCAAACAGGCAAATTTCGGTTTTAATATACCACAACCGGAGTTTGCCTGTTTTTTTTTGTAACTTGCATTCGACCGGCAACGTTTTCTCACGTATCATATAATAAACGAACATAGCATGATGAATCAAGAACAGATAGAGGAACTTATTGACCGTAGCAGACAGAACGATACGATTGCTTTCGCTCAGTTGGTTTCTGAATTTCAGACGATGGTGTTCAGACTGGCTTTTCGTTTGCTTTGCAATGAGGACGAAACGAGGGATATGGTGCAGGAAATATTCGTCAAAATCTGGCTTTCGTTGGATAAGTATGACGGAAGATGCCGGTTTACTACCTGGATGTACAAGATAACCTGTAATACATGCTATGACCGTTTGCGTGTGCTGCAACGTTCGCCTTCGGCTTTCTCATCCGATTTTGCTCCGGCGAATGAGAATTGGAAGTCGGAAGAAAACATAGAAGAAGCTTTGGCCAATAAGGAATTGCAGGATTTGATTCTCCGTTTCACAGGAGATCTGCCTCCCAAACAGAAGCTGGTGTTTACATTGCGTGACATTGAAGAACTGGATGTTGCAGAAGTAATAAGCATCACCGGGATGACCGCCGAACAGATAAAGCATAATCTTTATCAGGCACGAAAACAAATAAGAGCTAAAATCCATCAAATAGAGACAGACTTATGAGACAAGAGGAAAACGAACGATATGAACAATGGTTGCAACAGGTGAGAAAGACGCAACCGATACTGACAAGACCGGATGACTTGACTCGGAATATTCTCCAAAAAGTAGCCCGGACTCCCCGGAAAAGAAAGGAGCACAGAAAATTCATGGCTTGGGCTTCGGCCGTGGCTGCCGGTTTCTTGCTTTGCTTTATGGTGCATGAGACTGTCTTCTATTCCGTCTCTTCCAATGCGGGCACACGGGATGCCGTGTTAAATGCTTCTCCTTTGTACCGCCGTTTATCAGAATGGCCGGCAGACCGGAACGCAGACATGAGCCTAAAGGAAAAGAGTGCCTGTCTGTCCGAAATGTGGAAAGCACGGAAGGCTAAGCAACACGGACAAAAGCGATTGATACATCAATTTATGAGTAACAACCATTAAAATGAGTGCGATATGAAAAAGAGAATGAACATAGTAATGGTAGCCTTATTGACGATATTGGCATCATGTTCCACCAATTATCAAATGGTGACGCGCGTTCACAAGGACGGAACGGTGGAAAAGGAAGTATGGGCACTCGCCGATTCTGCTTTCTTGGCCGGAGACAGTAACCATAATCCGTTTTTGTTTCGGTTGGGAAAAGATTGGGAAGTGGAAGAATTGGATTCATGCATCGAGACGGACTTCTTTGGAGAAACCGGAAAACTGAATCTTAAGGCATGCAAAACACGGAACGGCTTGGAAGGCATGGATTTCTTTTCGGCAAAGGAAAAGTGGATGCGTCCATTGGCAGTTCCGGAGGAAAAACTGGAAAAACATTTTCGTTGGTTTTATACTTACTATACTTATACCTGTGATTTTCAGGAGATAAAAGATAAAGGACCTATACCGATGGATAAGTACCTGAGTAAAGCCGAACAGCTCTTTTTGTTGCAGGGAAAAGCGGACGGTTATGCAGGAATGAATGGAGTGGAGCTGATAAACAGCTTGGAAGACACAGAGCAGCGTTTCCTTGAATGGTTCTATCATACTCAGTTTGAAATGAGCTATGGGATAGTAGAACACTTTCTGAAAAAGACCCCGGCTGAATTGACCTATCTGTCGAGACTGGAGAAGGACAAAGAGGAAATCTTCCGCAGCGATGGGAATAGGAAGAAAGAAATGGAATGCTCGCCGGAGTATATATGCAGATTGCTGGACAAAAGGTATCAGACTGCCGTTTTCGGCAACTTATATAAAGACTATGCCCGGCAGATGGAGCAATTGTTTGAAGAAAAATGCATCGCTACACAATTATTTGAATATCAGATAAAGTTTGAACTGTCTATGCCGGGAGAACTGCTCTCTTCCAATACAGTATCGGCCGAAGATGGAATGCTGGTATGGAAAGTGGATGCCTATCGGGTGTTGGCAGATAATTACCGGTTACAGGCCGAGTCACGGGTAATGAATATATGGGCTTTTGTGCTGACCGGGCTTCTGCTTGCAGTTGCACTGATCTTGTTCATACCAACCCGATGAATTTGGATATGAATACATATATACCTGCGGGCTTATGGCGGATGTCCTGTTGAATGATAAGTTAGATATGTCCCTAGAGTACACGATCGGATAAATTGGGAAGGTAAAATTATGAAAACAATCCATATTTTGCTTTTTGTTAGCGTAGGTGGCAGAATATGGATTGTTTGTGGATGAATTTGAATTATTCCAGTGTCAGCGGTATTCCTTTATAGAAGTCCAGGATTTTGCTCCTGAACAGATAGTCATATTTAGCTTGTACCATATCCGATGTGGCTTTCATCCAATTGGTACGCATCTCATTGTATTCCGTGGCAGTTGCTTTTCCATTGGCATATTTTTCACTCATCAGTCGGAAAGAGGCTTCGGCAGATTCGGTTGCCGTGCGGCTACTCTTGAATTTACTTTCGGCGGCTACGGCATTGTAATAGGCCTGCTGGATTTCTTTGAATAATAATTTCTTGCTTTCTTCCAGTTTCCATGACAGGGCAGTGCGTTGGATGCGTGCCATCTTTACTCGGTTGCGGGTCTCAAAGCGGTTGAACAACGGGATGCTGAGCGAGAACTGGAAATATTTATTGAAGTTTTGGTGCCATTGACTGTTGAAAGAAACATTTTCTTCTCCGGCAATCTTATAATAACTGGTACCCAGTCCGGCTCCGAAACTTAATTGCGGATACCAGTTGCTCTGGGCAATGCGTATATTCTTGGATGCACCTTGCAAGCGATATTGTGCAGCTTTTATGCCCGGCTTGGTGAGAACGGCATCGGCGTAGATATCTTCAGGCAGCGAAAGCGAATTGAAATTATCATCTACCTTGGGAGATGCGATGCGGAAACCGTCCGGTGTGGGAAGCTCCAATAGCTGGCTTAAATCCAGAAGGGCTAACCGGTAATTATTGTCAGCTTGTACGGCAGACATCTCGTCTTGTGCCACACGTGAGCGTGCATCATATACTTCTGCTTCGGATGCTTTGCCATTCTCAAAGAAAGCGGTCTTCAGTTTCAATTGCTCACGGCTCAGTTCCACTTGGCTGTGTGCTATCTTTGCCAGTTCTTCATCAAAGAGAACTTGAAGATAAGAGGAAGTAACCTGTATGCTGATATCTTCCTTGGCTTTATTCAAGTCTTCAATGGCAGCTTTCAGGTTCAGCTTACAGAGAGCTATGTTGTTGGGTATCTGCAAACCGGTGAATAACGGTACATTGGTTCCCAATGAGAAATTGGTGTTTTGGGTGTTGCGGTTGCCATAAGTGTTGTCCGCCTGAAGAGCTCGGCCGAAGTTGAATGATTGTCCCACATTTCCGTTGAGGTTGGGCAGACGGCTCCATCGGGCAGTGTTCAGTTCCACAGCATTCTGGTCGCGTGTGGCTTCCTGTTGTTTAATGCTTAAATTGTGTTCGATGGCATAGTCAATGCATTTCCGCAAGTCCCATTCCTCTTGTGCGAAAGAGGGGAGGCAAGATGCGGTAGCCACTATCAGGGTCAGTATTTTAGCTTTCATCCTTATTTGTCTTTTTTAGTTCCACGTACGATATCATTGGCCTGCAAGCCGTTTTTGATTTCTATCTTTATTCCGTCACTCATTCCGGTAGTCACCTGCTTGCGGGTGAATGTCTGTTGCGGAACGCTGTCGGTCAGTACATACACGAATGTAGAGTCTCCGCTGAATTCGACGGTACTTTCGGGCACAGCCAGAACTTTGTCGGCGTGCTGCAATACGATTTCGGCATTGGCGCTATAGCCCGAACGAACGGTAACGCTGTCGGGGACGGTGATGGCTGCTTTTATTTCAAACTGGTTGGCGCCATTTTCCTCTACACCTTTCGGGGAAATATACTCCAGTTGTGCATCAAAAATCATATTCTGCAAGGCGCCTAGCGTAATTTTGACTGGAATTCCTTCGCGTAGACGGCCTACTTCTGTTTCGTCTATGTTTCCGCGGAAGATTAAGTCGTTCATGTTGGCAACGGTAGCAATCGTTGTACCGTCATTGAAGGTATTACTCATGATAACTGAGTTTCCTGCTTTTACGGGCACATCCAGAATCAATCCGTCGATGGTGGAACGGATGAGTGTGCTGCTGAATGAAGCACTGTTCTTAGTGATGCCTTCTTTAATGATTTCAAGATTATCTTTGGCCGTTTGAAGTTCTTCGCGCACTTGTTTGACAGCCACTTCGCTCTTTTCAAATTCTTCGCTGCTTATCAGTTTGTCGGTATATAGCTTCTGCATGCGGGCAAAATCTATTTCTCCCTGTTTGGCATTGATTTCTGCCAGACGCACCCGGCTTTCGGCAGAGTTCAGTTGTCCCAGTTCGGGAATAACCTTTACTTTGGCTATTACTTCACCCTTCTTTACTGTTTGTCCGGCTTCTTTATATACCTCGTCGATGATGCCCGAAATCTGCGGTTTAATCAAGATTTCATCTCTCGGTTCTATCTTACCGGTGGCAACGGTGGTTCTCTTTAAGTCGGCTATTTCGGCTTTTTCTGTGTTGTACACAGTTTCTTTGGGTTGTGACTTCTGATAGAGGAAGACAAAAGTTCCCAAGAAAATGAGGGCTACGATGACTAGTAACGCAATCTTTACATACTTTTTCATATCTGTTTGTTTTATTGTTTTTACTTCATTGGATTTATTTATGTGTCGGGTTGTCGGGCAGATTATTCGTCCCGGATAGCTTCTATCGGTTTGATGGCCATGGCGCGGTAGGCAGGTGCCAGTCCTGCCAGTGTGCCGAGGATCATCAACAGGATGCAGGCTCCGATGGCCATCCAGAAACTAATCTGGAAATGCGCCGGCGTGTCCGAATGGGCAGTTCCTATCTCCATCATTTGCAAGATAAACACGGCAAAACAGATGCCCGACATGCCGGCAATGATGGTCAATACCATACTTTCGGAAAGAATTTGGTTCATAATGTCTCTGGGCTTGGCACCGATGGCACGGCGAATGCCTATCTCGGTCGTACGTTCTTTGACTGTCACCATCATAATATTACTTACACCGATGGCGCCTGCCAATAATGTTCCCAATCCGACCATCCAGCTCAAAATCTTTATGCCTTTAAACAGGTTGTCTATCATGCTGAACATTGCTTCTGCATTTACAGTCACCAAGGCTTGTTTGTCATCGGGATGGATAAGGTGTGCTTGTTTTATCACTTTATCTACCTTCTTCTCTATCTCGGAAATGGAATATCCCGGTTTGGCCGTGTAGCATAGTAATTGGATTTTCTGTCCGAAGTTATAGTTCTGCTGTATGGTGGTGAAAGGAATGGTGATGCTGGTAAGTGCATTTCCCTGCAGACTCATATTGCCGGCAGTGGTGCTGATTCCGATTATTTGATAGTAAATTCCGTTAATGCTCAGGAACTTGCCACATGGATTGTCACCTTTCGGGAATAAAGTTTCGTGGATACGCTTGCCGATGACACAAACTTTTCTACGCTCTTTTACATCTACCATATTGATAAAACGTCCTTGTACGATGACCGGTTCCTCTATATTCGTATATTCGGGATATACACCTTTGAGGGTACAATTAATCTTATTTTCTTTATAAAGTGCTGTCATGCCCCATTTGGCTATGGTGGGGGTTACTACGTCAATTTCAGGGATTGCCCGGCGAACGCGCTCTACATCTTTATTTTCTAAATCCCACCAGCGTCCTTTTCGGAAGCCTTTATAAGCCTTGCTGGTTTGGTTGGTTCCCATAAAACCGGAATTGGTAGCGAATCCGTCGAACTGGGATGCCAGCATGTCCTGCATTCCCTGACTGCCGCCCATCAGGGCAACTAACATAAAAATGCCCCAAAAAACACCGAAGGCGGTCAACAGGCTTCTTGTTTTGTTTCTCGTGATGGTGATGAGTATTTCCTCCCATCTGTCTATGTCTATTCTTATCATATTAATCTGCTCTAAGTGCTTCAATAGGACGAATCATAACGGCTTTACGTGCCGGGAAGAATCCCGCCAATGTGCCGGCTATTATCAGGGTAAGGGTGGCCTGAATAGCAATATTCAACCCCACGGTGGGATTCAGGAATACGGTAGCCGAAGCTACACCGATGTCCATCACTTGCTCTCCTGCTACCGCATTCATGTATTCGGTAACGGCAATACCTGCCACCATGCCTATATATCCAAAGAAAGTGGTGATAGCTACGCTTTCTGCAATAATCAGCCAGAGGATAGAGACTGGTTTGGCTCCCAATGCCTTGCGTATGCCGAACTCGCGGGTACGTTCTTTGACTGTAATCAGCATGATGTTGCTTACACCCACAATTCCGCTCAACAGGGTGAAGATGCCGATTACCCAAATAGCAGTGTGCAAAATGTTGTTGCCCTTCTGTTGCTGTAAATATTGAGTGAACCGGTTGGAAATCCATATTGCTCCGCGGTCTGTCGGGTCAAAGCGCTGATGGTTGCCGATGGCTTGCCGGTATTGCTTCTCGAAATCTTCGTTGGCTTTTTCGGTGGGTAAGTTTTGTGTCAGGAATACTAAAGTTTCCAATTTATCGCCTTTATTGTATATCAGTTGCAGAGTTGTGAATGGAATGTAGGCTGAGGGAGAGTAGTTGCCCATATCTGTATAGACTCCTATTACTTGGTAGGCCAGACCACTGGCGTTTACATACTTTCCGATGACATTTGCATCTTTCTTACCGAAAAGCATTTCTACCGTCTTCTCATGCAAAAGGATTACTTTCCGTTTTTCTTTGATATCGGGGGCGTTGATGAAACGTCCTGTCTTTATAGAGATGGCATCGATATGCAGATATTCGGGCGTTACGCCTTCCAGCAAAAGAGAGACGTGATCTTCTCCGTAACTTAAGTTTACGCTGCTTTGCTCTATGGTGGCACCTACGGCAGTAACATTGTCTTTAAAGTTGCCTGTAATCTCCATATCCTTTTCTGTCAGCTTGATACTTCTGCCTTCCTTTAACCCGTCAAAAGGTTTGTTAGTCCATCCCGGGTAGACTTTCATGGAGTTCAGCGCCCGTCCGCCGGCGTTGCTCTCAAAGGCATTGATTAGTCCATTGCCGGCTCCCAGCAGCACAATGAGCATGAAGATGCCCCACGCTACGGCAAAACCGGTGAGGAACGTGCGCAGTTTGTTGCGCTTTATGGTTCCGTATATTTCTTGAATAAGGTCTATCATATGTGTGTGCTGTTATTTCATGAAACCGTTCTTCCCAAAAGGAGAAGAATCATGGTTGAGATTTTCTTCGATGCGTTCGATAAGACCGTCTTTGATATGGATAATCTTGTCGGTTTGGTTGGCAACGCCACTCTCGTGGGTGACAACCACGATGGTTAAGCCCTCTTTTTCATGTAAATCCTTTAATATCTGCATCACCTCTACCGATGTCTTACTGTCGAGTGCTCCTGTGGGTTCGTCTGCCAAAATGATTTGCGGTTTTGAAATCAATGCGCGGGCGATGGCTACACGTTGTTTCTGTCCTCCCGAAAGTTCGTTAGGCATGTGATGTGCCCATTCTTTCAGTCCGAGTTTTTCCAAATATTCCATGGCAAGCTGGTTTCTTTTTTTTCGACTCATGCCTTGATAGAATAATGGGAGAGCTACATTTTCCATTGCATTCTTAAAAGAAATAAGGTTGAAAGACTGGAATATGAAACCAATCATGCGATTCCGGTATTCCGCGCTTTTTGTTTCACTAAGGTTCTTAATCAATACATCATTCAGGTAGTAATTGCCCGAATCATAGTTGTCTAAAATCCCCAATATATTTAATAAGGTAGATTTACCGGAACCGGAGGCGCCCATAATAGACACAAACTCACCTCTTTTTATATCGAGGTTGATGCCTTTCAAAACGTGCAAAGGCGCTCCGTTGTGATAGGTTTTGTTGATATTCTCTAAATGTATCATAACCGATGAAATTTATTCGTGTTTGAATAGTTAGACGTACCTGCTCTGTGAAAAGTTGCATGGATACATGAAATAATTGAAAAAAAAATTGCTCCCTTTTTTCGCATTCAGTACATTTGTTCCCAATAACTAACCCTAAATTATACATATCATGGTAACAGGCATGGAAAAACCCTACGTTGTAGGTATGGACATCGGCGGGACTAATACAGTTTTTGGTGTTGTAGATTCACGTGGTAACGTATTGGCTACCGATTCAGTTAAAACACAGTCATACTCCAAGATAGAAGATTATGTAGAAGCTGTATGTACAAAGTTACGCCCCTTAATCGAATCTTTTGGCGGAGTAGAGAAAATCAAAGGTATGGGTGTAGGTGCTCCTAACGGAAATTACTACAATGGTACCATTGAATTTGCTCCCAATTTGCCTTGGAGAGGTGTTATACCTTTGGCTGCTTTGTTTGAAGAAAAAATAGGTGTTCCCACAGCCCTGACCAATGATGCTAATGCCGCTGCTATCGGTGAAATGACATACGGTGCTGCCCGTGGTATGAAAGATTTCATCATGATTACTTTGGGTACCGGTGTAGGTAGTGGTATTGTAGTAAATGGTCAGTTGGTGTATGGACATGATGGTTTTGCAGGCGAGCTCGGACATGTTATCGTGCGTCGTGAAAACGGACGCCAATGCGGTTGCGGTCGTAAAGGTTGCTTGGAAACTTATTGCTCAGCTACCGGTGTGGCACGCACAGCTCGTGAATTCTTGGTTGCACGTCCCGAACCTTCTTTGTTAAGAGATATTCCGGCTGAAGAAATTGTGTCGAAAGACGTATTTGACGCTGCCGTAAGAGGTGATAAACTGGCACAGGATATCTTTGAATATACCGGACGCATTTTGGGTGAGGCTTTGGCTGATTTCATTGCATTCTCCAGCCCCGAAGCAATTATTCTGTTTGGTGGTTTGGCAAAGTCGGGTGATTATATCATGAAACCTATTCAAAAGGCTATTGATGATAATATCCTGAAAATTTATGCCGGAAAGACTAAGCTGTTGATTTCAGAATTGAAAGATGCTGATGCTGCTGTTTTGGGAGCAAGTGCATTAGGTTGGGAAGTAAGAGATATCTGATGGAAAACAAAACACAAGGATATAAAATTCGGGAATATCACGGTCCGGTGAAGCGTTATTGCCAGATGTTGAATTTAAAAGATGACCCGGCATTGATTGCAGAATATCGGAAACGTCACTCTGAAGAAGAGGTGTGGCCGGAGACTTTGGCAGCAATCCGTGAGGTGGGTATTTTGGAAATGGAGATTTATATCCATGGCACTAGTTTGTTTATGATAGTGGAGACTCCGCTTGATTTCGATTGGGATACAGCTATGGCTAAAATGGCCACATTGCCCCGTCAGGAAGAATGGGAAAACTATATGTCTGTTTTTCAACAGGCAGAACCCGGAGCTTCTTCAGCTGAAAAATGGCAGTTGATGGATCGGATGTTCCATCTTTATAAATAATATATATTTAACGTATACTTTATGGAGAGGAGGCTGTTCTGAATATGAATTCAGGATGGTCTCTTTTGTTTGTGCCTTATTTATGCTTTCTCCGGTCTGACTGAGTTTCTTATTGGATCAATGGGATAGATATAAAAAAAGAATGTTTCCCCTGAAATGAGGAAACATTCTTTTCATTATTATAAATTATAAACTTGTGTTCTCAGTGGTAAAGCCATTAGGCATTAGCCTGTTGGCTCATTAATTTGTGAAGTTTGTACTGCAAAGATTGGCATGCAGCTCCCTTTCTCATTGCTTTGTATCTTTTCAACTGATACTGCAACATCTCGATTGTGTCATTTGTTCTTTTCATTTCCATAATTACATCTTTTGTGTTCTCCCGTTTGGAGAACTGGTTAATCCTTAAAACCTTTTTCTTTTCTTTTATTACTCTGCAAAGATAACACCAAATGAGCAAAATATGTTTTGCAACATGCTTTTTATATTGTTGTTTTAACTTTTAATATTGAAAATGGCTTCTGTTTAATATAAATTTAGAAATAAAACTGTAATATTGGCACCTGTTGCCTGACATGAAAATACTTCTTAATAAAAGTGGTGAAATACATTAAAACATGTTAGAAAGCATACTTTTTTTCTTGTTTTATTTGCTTATTTCATAAAAGTCCGTACCTTTGCACTGTGTTTTTCATAGTATTAGATTTAAGGTTAACAAAGGTTGGAGCAAGGCGTTGCTCCTTTTTTTATGCCTTGATGTTTCATGCACTGCTAAAGAGATTTAGTTATATGAAATAAAAAAGGAACGCTCCTGTTGGAAACGTTCCTTTTTTATGTAGGGATAATAAGTCTTACGCGTTAACTCTTTTTTCTTGAATTCTAGCCTTCTTACCGGTAAGAGCACGTAAATAATACAATTTAGCGCGACGAACTTTACCAACTTTGTTAACAGTAATACTGTCGATAGCCGGAGATTCGATAGGGAAGATACGTTCAACACCTACAGTTCCAGACATTTTACGAACGGTGAAACGTTTTTTGTCACCATGTCCGGCGATTTTGATAACAACACCACGGTACAACTGTACACGTTCCTTGCTACCTTCAACGATACGGTATGCTACTGTAATAGTATCACCAGCTTTGAATGAAGGATGCTGTTTGCCAGTAGCAAATGCTTCTTCAGCAATTTTAATTAAATCCATTTCTTTTGATTTTAAATTGTTTATCGTTACAACGCAACATATCAAGTAACTCTTCTTTGACAGCGATTGCGCGAAAGCGGTGCAAAATTAGTGGTTTTTCGCCATACAACCAAATATAATTTCATATATTTTTATCTGATATAGTTGGCAGCTTTTTCTTTTTTGAGTACATTTGGGCAATAAACGCTTTAAAAGCGTAGAGTAAAGAAGAATGTGAAATAATAAAAAAAGAGTGACTTAACTGTAATCGAATGAAGAAAATCATTTTACTATATGTATTATGTATATTCGGGCTTTCTTTGTATGCCCAGCAAGTGCCTAATGTTTTGAGAAGAGGTGGGGCTGACAGTGCGGAATGTCGTGAATGGGTGGAGAAGCAATTGTCGGAAATGAGTTTGAAAGAGAAAATAGGACAGTTATTTATACATACAGTCGCTCCTCTCAATACGCAGTCTAACCGGGCGAACATATATAATGCTGTTAAGGAATATAAGGTGGGCGGTTTGCTGTTCTCCGGCGGACAGGTGGGGAATCAGGCAATACTGACCAACTACGCACAAGAATTATCGAAAGTACCTTTGTTTATTGCTTTTGACGGCGAATGGGGATTGGCGATGAGGCTGAAGAATACTCCCCGTTTTCCCCGCAACAGGGTATTGGGCTGTATTCAGGATAATCAATTGCTTTATGAATATGGTAAGGAAGTTGCCCGTCAGTGCAAAGAAATAGGTGTACAGATTAATTTTGCTCCTGTTGCCGATGTGGATATTAATCCGCGCAACCCTGTCATCAATACTCGCTCTTTTGGCGGTGATCCTAAAAACGTTGCTCAAAAAGTGGTTGCATATTCTCGTGGATTGGAGGATGGAGGAGTACTTTCTGTAGCCAAGCATTTTCCGGGACATGGAGATACGGAAGTGGATTCTCATAAGGCGTTGCCTGTGCTGAATTTTGACCGTGCCCGTTTGGATAGTATTGAACTTTACCCGTTTAAGGAGGTAATCCATGCCGGATTGGGAGGGATTATGGCCGGTCATCTGGAAGTTCCTGAATTGGGAAAGAATCCGGCTTCATTGTCTGCTCATGTTATTGACAATCTGCTTTGTCGGGAGTTGGGTTTCCGAGGATTGGTGTTTACAGATGCACTCGAAATGAAAGGGGTTTCTCAAAATGAGAACCTGTGTGCTAAAGCGTTGAAGGCGGGTAATGATTTGTTGTTGGCTCCTCGCAATCTGAAAAGAGAACTGAACGGAGTATTGGAAGCCGTAAAAAGTGGCTGGCTTTCTGAAAAGGAGATAACAGAGAAATGTCGCAAGGTATTAACTTATAAATATGCTTTAGGGCTAAAGACGAAGCCTCATGTTCAGATATCGGGACTTGATAAACGATTGAATCGTACGGAAGTGGCAGAATTAATTAGCCGTTTGCAGAAAGCAGCTATTACCGTTGTCAATAATACCGGCGGGGTTTTGCCTCTGGATGCCAAGTTGCGCGGCACTACAGTATTGAATATCGGAAAGCCTTCCTCCGGACTTGAGTTCTACAGTCGCTTGAAACAGTATTTACCTCTGAGGCGTATTATGGCAACATCCGATTCGATGTCAGCCATTAGGAAAGAGTTGGTAAACAGCCAGCGTGTCATTGTAGTCATTAACTCTAATGATTATAATAAGTATAAGCCGATGTTGGAAAAACTGCCCGACAGCCTGCCTGTTGTTTATGTATATCTGATGCCTTTGAAGACTATGTCGGATATGGAGGTATGTTGGAAAAAAGCAGCAGCAGTTGTGTTGGGACATACGGATGAGCTTGAAATTCAGCGTCAGGTGGCAGATGTAATGGCGGGAAGAGCCGTGGCGGACGGACGTCTGTCTGTGGCAGTTTCCGATTTATTCAAACCGGGTGACGGAGTAACCATGAGTCCTAAGGTCTCTCGCATTTACAAACCTGAAGATTATGGCATGAGCTCTGCTGTATTGAAGGGAATAGACGAGATAGCCCTTGAGGGAATCAAAGCGAAGGCTTATCCCGGTTGTCAGATTTTGATTTTGAAAGATGGGGTGCCGGTATATGATAAATGTTTCGGAACCTTTACTTATGAAAAGTCTAAGGAGGTTGAGGCTGATAATTTATATGATTTGGCTTCGCTGACCAAAACTACCGCCACTCTGTTAGCTGTCATGAAACTGTATGATAACGGGAAGTTCGGATTGACTGATCGTGTCTCAGATTATATTCCTGTGCTGAAGGGGACAGGTAAGGAGCGTATCACTATTGAAGAATTATTGATGCATCAGTCCGGGCTACCTGCATTTTGGCCGTTCTATAAGAAAGCGATAGATGAAGAAAGCTATACGGGAGCTTTTTATAGGACGAGACCGGATGCCGGCCATCATAGACAGATAGATACACGCCTGTTTGTCATTGATCATTTCGGATATAAGAAAGAACTGGTGTCGAAAGTTTTTTCATCGGATTATCCTTTATTGGTGTCAGATAGTATGTATCTGCATCGTTCTTTTCGTGATTCGGTGTTGCAACAAATAGCCGGAGTGCCTTTGAAAGACAGGAGGTATCGTTATAGTGATTTGAATTTCATATTGCTGAGAGAGATAGTGGAGAATATAACAAAGATACCGATGAATATTTTTCTTCAAAAAGAATTTTATAAACCGATGAAGATGGAGCATACTTTATTTCTGCCTTTGCGCCGTTTTGCTAAAGATGAAATAGTGCCTACTGTGAAAGCTGATTATCTGCGTAAAGGAGGTATGTTGCAGGGGTATGTGCATGATGAGTCGGCAGCATTCTTGGGCGGGGTATCGGGTAATGCCGGATTGTTTTCTACGGCCGGTGATGTGGCTAAGGTGTATCAGATGCTGATAGACGGTGGAGTATATGAAGGAGTACGCTATCTGAGCAAGGAAACTTGTGACTTGTTCCTTACTCACACTTCTAAGATAAGTCGTAGAGGACTCGGATTTGACAAACCTGACAAGAAAAATGAGGCAAAGAGTCCTTGTGCTGCCGAGGCTCCGGCAGAGGTAGTGGGACACACCGGTTTTACGGGTACATGTGCATGGGCTGATCCGAAGAATAAATTAGTCTTTGTTTTTCTGAGTAATCGTATTTATCCCCGTCCCTTTGACCATAAACAGTTGATGAGGTTAAATATTCGTCCACGTATCCAACAAGTTATGTATCAGGCAATGACAAAGTAAACGTATTTAGATTAAATACAAATTAGTGTAATATTGTAATGTCTATATGACAACTAATGGATAAAAGCTGTATATTTGTTCCATCAATTAGTACTAATAATTTAATATTTAAAGAAAATGGCTTACGTAATTAGTGACGATTGTATCGCTTGCGGTACTTGTATCGATGAATGCCCGGTAGGAGCAATTTCTGAAGGTGATAAGTATTCTATCAATCCTGACATGTGTACAGAATGCGGAACTTGCGCTGATGTATGCCCTTCAGAAGCTATTAGCCAGGGATAATACAATCCGTCAAGGTTTAAAAAGAAAAATGGCTGTTCTCAATGAGAGCAGCCATTTTATTTGATGGGGATATGAACGGTTATTTCAGTTCAGCCAATGCTTCTTTAATGCGGCGCATTGCTTCAACGATATTTTCATCGGAAGTGGCATAGCTCATACGAATACATTCGGGAGCACCGAATGAAGCACCGCCTACACAAGCCACATGACCCACTTCGAGCAGATACATGGCTAAATCATCCGAATTGTTGATTTGTCGGTCACCCGCTGCTTTTCCAAAGAATGAATCACATTTTGGGAACAGGTAGAAAGCACCTTGTGGGTTGTTTACTTCAAATCCCGGTATTTCTTTAGCCAACTTTACAATCAGGTCACGACGGCGTTCGAATGCTTTACGCATTTCTTCCACCGGAGCTTGAGTTCCTGTGTATGCAGCTTCAGCGGCTTTCTGAGAAACAGAGCAAGGACCTGATGTGTACTGTCCTTGCAGTTTATTCACTGCTTTGACCAGCCATTCGGGACCGGCAATGAAACCGATTCTCCATCCGGTCATTGCATACGCCTTCGACACACCGTTCACGATAATCACACGGTCATGGATTTCAGGGAATTGGGCAATGCTTTCGTGCTTGCCGATGTAATTGATGTGCTCGTAGATTTCATCTGCTATTACATATACCTGAGGATGCTTTGCCAATACTGTTGCCAGGCCGGCCAACTCTTCTTTGCTGTAAACAGAGCCTGTCGGATTAGACGGTGAACAAAGAATAATAGCTTTGGTCTTGGGGGTAATAGCTGTTTCGAGTTGAGCCGGAGTGATTTTAAAGTCTTGTTCGATGCCGGCTGCTACAATCACAGGAGTACCGTCTGCCAGTTTTACCATTTCAGGATAACTTACCCAATAAGGAGCCGGAACGATAACTTCGTCACCGCTGTTGACTAAAGCCATGATGGTGTTGCAAACCGATTGCTTGGCTCCGTTGGCACAAGAAATTTGCGTTGCAGTATAGTCCAGTCCGTTTTCATTTTTCAGCTTGGCCACAATAGCATTGCGAAGTGCAGGATATCCCGGCACGGGAGAGTATCTTGAGAAGTTATCATCTACTGCTTTCTTCGCTGCTTCTTTGATATGGTCGGGGGTATTGAAATCCGGTTCACCCACGCTCAGGTTAATTACATCAACTCCTTGAGCTTTTAACTCACTACTTTTTTGTGACATTGCCAGCGTTGCTGATGGAGACAAACGATTCAGGCGGTCTGATAATTGGTTCATTGCTATTGTTTTTTATGTGTTTAAGTTTACTTGCTGCAAAATAAGTTATTATATCTCAATTATGAAAGTGAATCGGGCAAAATCATATTAAAAAAGATATGATTTTGCCCGATATGTAGAAATATTATTTGCTAAAGTGTAAAGTGTGCCCCATTCTGTCTTTTTTTGTTTTCAGATATCGTTCATTGTATTTATTGGGCGTTGTTTCGATGGGGATGTTTTCTACTACAGATAAGCCGTAGGATTCCAAACCGACTCGTTTTACGGGATTATTAGTGAGAAGACGCATTTTGGTGATGCCGATACTGCGTAGTATTTCGGCTCCTACACCATAGTCGCGTTCGTCGGCCTGATGACCGAGACAGATATTGGCATCCACGGTGTCCATACCGTCTTCTTGCAGTTTATAAGCTTTCATCTTTTCCATCAGACCGATTCCTCTTCCTTCCTGATTCAGATACACTACTGCTCCTTTGCCTTCTTTTTCTATCATTTGGAGAGCCTTGTGCAGCTGCTCGCCGCAATCGCAACGCATGGAACCGAAAATATCACCGGTGGCGCATGAAGAGTGTACACGTACCAATACCGGTTCTCCTTCTTTTATTTCGCCTTTAATGATGGCAATATGTTCCAAGCCGTTGCTTTTCTGACGGAAAGGAATCAGACGGAAGTGACCGTATTCGGTAGGCATGTCTACTTCTACACCTTTTTCTACCAGGGATTCACTTTTCAGGCGATAAGCAATGAGGTCACGGATGGCAATGATTTTCAGGTCAAACTTTCGGGCCTTTTCAATCAGCTGAGGCATACGAGCCATCGAGCCGTCTTCGTTCATTATCTCGATAAGGGCTGCAGCAGGCTGAAGTCCTGCCAGACGTGCCATGTCGACAGCCGCTTCAGTATGTCCCGCACGTCTCAATACACCTTTATTTTGTGCATACAAAGGATTGATATGTCCCGGACGTCCGAAAGTAGCGGAAGTTGAATTTGGGTCAGCCAATGCCTGAATCGTAGCGGCACGGTCATGAGCCGAGACGCCGGTTGTGCAGCCTTCCAATTTGTCGATGGTGACTGTGAAAGGAGTTCCTAATATAGAGGTATTGTTACTAACTTGTTTTTCAAGTTCCAACTCGGCGCAACGCTCCAATGTAATAGGGGCGCATAGCACACCGCGACCTTCTTTTAGCATGAAGTTCACTTTTTCGGGAGTTATCTTTTCGGCAGCGATAATGAAGTCACCTTCGTTTTCACGGTCTTCATCGTCTACTACAATGATAAATTTACCTTCACGGAAGTCTGCTATTGCTTCTTCAATGGTATTCAGTTTGAAATCTTCCATAGTCAAATTATAAATGATTCATTTTTTATTCTATCTTGAATTTCGCGGCTGGTCTTTATGATATTCTTCAAATCTTTGTCCAGTCTCAGGCGGAAGCGCCAGATACGGAAATAAAAGAATACACCTATTGGGAATATGAGACCTGCCGGCAAGTTCAGCCATCGGTTGTCGAACGGACTCTTGTGAGCCTTAGTAGACAGGATGGGGTATTTATTCATAAAGTTCAGCAATGTGCCGTCTTTACTATTCGAAAGTTCTTCTATGAGATGCTCCATTTTCTCGCTGATTCTGGCAATTTTATCGTCATGTCCGCTATTGGTGAATATACGATAATAATTGGGAGCACCTGACAATTTATGTTCGGTGTCATATATCTGACATTCATTACACAAGTCATCGAGCCGGGCCAGGATATTCGGATAATCCGGGTCTTCTATGATAACTTCTTTTTTAAATACATGGCGTGACGGACGTAACCCCAACAGCATGCGGAAGAAGTTGATATATACTTCGGCATTGAACACCACAGAATCATTATTGGACTTGTAGGTGAAGAAAGCACCTAATGGTGCCAAAACCAGCGTACTCATCCATACTCCCAATACCATATCCATTTCACCACTTTTTGCCACACGCGTAGCACCGGAGTCAATGATATAATAGATTACGAAAATCAATACGGAAATAACCACCGGCATACCCAATCCGCCTTTTCGGATAATAGCTCCCAATGGTGCGCCGATGAAAAAGAAAATCATACAACTAAGTGAAAGAGTGATTTTCTTGTGCCAGTCTGCTTTGTGCTTGCGGATATTGTTGTCTACATCCGTGGTAGGGTAACTTTTCATGTTCCATTCCGAAGCAAGAGATTCAGCTCTCTCGGCAGCATTGCCCAGCGTTTTATCCTTTTCGGATAAAGTATACGAGCTGAATAAACTGTCTGCGTTAATAATGGTCATGTGGCTTTCTATCATTTTGACAGAGTCTTTCTTGGTCAAATCAATGTCTCGGTAAGCAGACGATTTAATTTCCGAATAGAGGCTTCGTCCGATACTGTCTCCCCGAAAAGTCAAAGAGTCAATAGAATGACTGATTTCTACCATGTTTTTGCTGTCCGAACGGTCGCTAAGGAAACTTCCGTCAACCATGTTGAAACCTCCGTCGAATTCAATAATAGTATGTTTTTCTCTGAAAGTTTCGCGTCGGTAGGGAACATTATTCGAAGAAATGCTTTGCGATTTCAAATTCTCAAACTGTTCACCATTATATAAATGAAGATAAAGATGCTGTTTGTCGGCAGTCATTTCCATCTTGCCTTCTGAAGCCCAAATGATATGTGCATTCTCAAATCCATCGGAGAAGTTGTAGATGAGTATATCTTTCAACATTCCTGTTTTGCGGTCTTTCTGCTTTACATATATATTATATCCTTCGATTTCATCATAAAAGACTCCTTCCGGGATGTCAAGTTCTGGTGAAGTCTGCTTCATGGATACCAATAATGTCCACAATTTCATCTGGGCTTTTGGCGCAACTACATTCTGAAAGTAGAAAGAGATACAACTGAGAAACAGACAGAAAAATACGAGGGGACGGATAATTCGCAGCAGAGGGATACCTGCTGCTTTCATAGATAGCAATTCATAGCGTTCTCCGAAATTGCCGAATGTCATCAGTGCAGCCAACAGGATGGCTAAGGGTAATGACAAGGGTATCAATGTAAGGGCCGAGTAAAAAAAGAACTGAGCCAATACACTCATCTCCAGACCTTTTCCCACCAATTCATCTACATATCGCCATAAGAACTGCATCATGAAGATGAAGAGACAAATGAAAAAAGTTCCAATAAAGAGCATCAAAAAGCTCTTAAGGATAAATATATCTAATTTTTTTATGCGTAGCATTATTCCATTTTGTGCAACTATCAAGGTACAAAATTAGCATAAAAAATGGAGAGCAGAGTTATGTTTTGAATATTTTTAAAGAATTACAGTCCACTTACTCGTTTCAACTTTTCTATTTCAGAGTCCCACAGCTCTTTAACGTCCTCTTTTTCATCGGGTTCTGCCCAATCTGTAACTTCCAGCATATAGTCTCCGGTCAGTTCGTTATATACCATTTTCAGTTCGAAGTAAGCTTTCGGCTCTTCATCATCCAGCCAATGAAACCGTATGAAACTGTTCGTTCTGAAGTTTATTACTTCTGCTTCGCGACTTTCCGTTTTACCCCATTTGAAGGTGAATACTTTATCTTTGAATGTTATTTTATCTGCAAACCAAGTCTCTAAGCCTGATGGGGTGCTTATTATGGACCAGACGACATTACCGGAGCCGGCTTTCAACATGTATTCTAAACGAATTTTTTCTTTTCCCATAGGTGTTAGCTTATTTAAAGTTTCTGCAGGCAAAATAAACCAAATTTTCTATATTCACATAATAAATACATTGTTTTTTTGCTTTTTAATTGTCTGAAATGTAGTATTTATTGAGATAAAAAACATTATTATGAAGAAAAAGTTTAGAATAGGCTTGTGAAATTCAAAATTAAGCTCTATCTTTGCACCCGCAAATCAGAAATGATGGCGGGATAGCTCAGCTGGTTAGAGCGCATGATTCATAATCATGAGGTCCCCGGTTCAATCCCGGGTCCCGCTACAAAGAAAGA
>NZ_KB905472.1:257386-419539 GCF_000382445.1 Phocaeicola massiliensis B84634 = Timone 84634 = DSM 17679 = JCM 13223
GACAAGTGGCTGCAAAGCCAGAAGGTAAGAGCCAAACTACTCTTTGAACAATTCCCGGATATAAAATCCGTGTACTATTACGCACTACGATTAGGGAAGATATTTTCAGACTATACAGATAAAGATGTGGCTCGTGCCAAACTGGCACTTTGGTATAATGAAATTGAGGAGTTTGGTTATGATACGTTCACTACTGTTGCCAATTCCATTGAGAATCATTACGAACGGATATTAAACTACTTTGTGAACAGAAGCACAAATGCTGCTGCGGAAGCTTTTAATGCAAAAATTAAAGCATTTAGGGCTTCATTTCGTGGAGTAGTAGATAAGAGGTTCTTTCTGTATAGATTAGCAAAGGTGTATGCATAAAGGGAAATTAACAAATGTTAATCCCCCCCAAGAATTACAACTGAGCCGTCAAAACGGGCTCGGTTTGAAAACTTGGGCTCACTTATTATTCGCGGGGATTTGAATATCATATCACAAACAAAGGGAAGAATAAGCCGTTTCCCGGGGGCAGCCAAGTTCTTTTAAACGGAAGATTATTACAGTCTACGGCAATGGACTGTACAGTCCACTGTAGCAGACTGTACGGTCCACTGCAACGAACCATACAGTCCGCTGCCGAAGACTGTAGTAATTCGACGGACAGACAGGCATAATTGAAAGAATGAAAACGTTTAGTCCGGCTAATGAAACGATTTAGGAAACTCAAAAAACTCGTTATCTTTTCCAAAAACGTCCTTGTCTTTTGGAAGGTGCATGATTTCACGTTAGTACGCATAAGTCTGCACGTATGTTCGTATAGCCCTCTACGTACGTTTCGAGGCGGATAAGCCAGGTCTCACTCCTCCCTGTTTTTGGTGACTGAGTCTGAAAAACTTTCACACGGAATCCCCATGGATAGGAGGTTGCAATACCTGTTATGTGTGAAAGCAGATTGTATCAACTTTGCTGATAGGCAGCTTTCCTTCACCGGTATAATTTCATCTTTTCTTCAAAAGAATTGGAATTTCTCGGAATGCATTGCGATTTTTGATAGAAAAACTCAAGACCTTTTTTCGAGAAGTTTCATGGTTTTGGGGAATTTTTATTGGCCCCTTCTTCGTTCTTACCGGAGATTATAATAAATTAATACTTTAGAGTGCAGTGTTCCCTTATTGCATGCATTTTAAAATTACAGAAGAAAACATTGTTTATTGATTTCGTTAACTTTAAAAAAATAATTATGGATGTATTTTCGAAAGTAAATAAGTGGCTGGTTTGGGGAATGGGCATTGTGTTTGCCATGGGGTTTCAGTCTTGTTTGGATGATGACAATGACAATTGGTATGGGAAAGTAATACCCAATGCATTGGTAACGGTAAAAAACGTGGATGATGGTTCGTTTTTCCTGCAATTGGACGACAGCACGACATTGTTGCCTATAAATGTTGCGTCATCTCCTTTTGGTGAAAAGGAAGTGAGAGCGTTAGTCAATTATGATGAAGTGGACGAGGTTAGCGGCAGATACAGTAAGGCTGTACATATTAACTGGATTGACAGTATCCTGACTAAACCGATTGCTCCTGATTTGGGAGAAGAAAATGATGTCGTGTATGGTACTGATCCGGTAGAAATAGTGCGCGACTGGGTTACTATTGCAGAAGATGGTTATCTGACACTTCGCTTCAGAACAGAATGGGGAGATCGTACTGAACCGCATTTCGTTAATTTGTTGAAGAGCCAAGATCCGGCTAATCCTTATGAAGTAGAATTCCGCCACAATTCACATGGTAATATGTGGGGAGAGTTGGCAGATGCTCTTGTAGCATTTGATTTGAGTGATTTGCCGGATACACAGGGTAAAACAGTGAAGTTGAAGTTGAAATGGAAATCTTTTGATGGCGATAAGTCTGCGGAATTTGATTATTGTACTCGCAAGGGAACTCCGGCCGCTTCTTCTGCCATTCTGTCTCAAAGAAGTATTTTGAAGATTCAATAACGTGATGACGTGAATTGCAATCGTTTCTGATGATGAGCAATGAGAAAATAAGGAAGGAGGACTGTCCAAAGTAACTGTCCGGTCATCGATGATAGAACGATGAAATGATAGTTACTTTGGACAGTCTCTTTCTTTTATTTATAACCGGTTTGTGTGTAGAAGAAGAGTCCCCTTAAGGCGTAAGGGTAAACTCTCCATCCAGACGTATATCATTGGAAGCTGTGCCGACCATAACTTTAAACTCTCCCGGTTCTACTACTTGCTTCATTTCCATATTATAAAGTGACAACTCTTCTTTTCCCAGGGTAAAGGTTACTTGTTTGCTTTCTCCTTTCTTTAAAAAGATACGTCGGAATCCTTTTAACAGGATAGGAGCTTGTGATACGGAAGCTACTTTGTCGCAGATGTAGAGCTGCACTACCTCTTCACCATCTCTGTCACCGATATTGGTTATCGTGCAACTCACTTTTTGCAAAATGTCAGGAGAATTCCCTTTTTCCAATTTTAAGTGACTGTAATCAAATTGAGTATAGCTCAAACCGTAACCGAATGCATATAGTGGAGTTCCGGCTTCTTCTACATAAGACCGTTGCTCTCCTTGTGAATAAAACAGGGGTAGTTGCCCTTCACTTCGAGGAATGGATACCGGTAAGCGTCCGGCCGGGTTGTAATCTCCAAACAAAACATCGGCTATGGCTGCACCTCCTTGTTCGCCGGGATACCAAGCGGTCAATAAGGCTTGTGCTTTTTCTGCTGCCAGATTCATATTGAGCGGACGACCTTGGATATAAATGACTATTACCGGTTTTCCTGTAGAGGTTATAGCTTCCATCAGTTTTTCTTGATATCCCAATAACTTCAAAGTGCTGCGGTCATAGCCTTCTCCACATTCCATGTCGGATAATTGTTGGTTCTCTTCTTGAGTAACCGTGGCCGCTCCGGTTTCAATGTATTTGGTTTTGAAGTCACGGGCACTCGAACCGCCTACTACCAATACGACGGCATCTGCTTTTTGTGCGGCTTCCACAGCAGCAGGAATGTGATGGGCGGTGGTGTCACGAATAGCACATCCTTTGACATAAGTCACCTGTGTGGAAGCTGAGACGGTATTTCGTATGCCGTCTAAAACGGTGGTAATCTCTTTACGTTCCTGAGGTGCTGTGTAATCTCCCAACTGATTGTACATATTGTCAGCGTTCGGGCCGATGACTGCAATGCTTTTCAGTTGTTTGCTTAAAGGCAATATACCTTCATTTTTCAGTAATACCACTCCTTTGCGTGCTACTTGGCGTGCCAATTCCTTATGTGCCCGGGAGCGTACCGTCCGTCCGGCTTTTTCAGGAGATACATACGGGTTTTCGAATAATCCCATACGGAATTTGAGACGGAGTATATTGGCAACCGCCCTGTCTATATCCTGCATACCGATAAGTTTTTCTTTTAATGCCTGTCGAAGGTTTTTTCCATAGGCGTTTCCCCCTAAATCCATATCTACTCCGGCCTTTAAAGCCAATACTGAGGCTTCTTTGTGATTTTGGGCAACCCGGGCGCCGGTTATGCCTTCAATACTTGATAAATCGGAATATACGAAGCCATTAAATCCCCATTCTTTGCGCAGTATATCACTGAGTAAATATTTATTAGCCGTACAGGGAACACCATCAATGGAATTGTAAGAAGTCATGATTGTGCCTGCTCCTGCTTCCACTGCTTTCTTGAAAGGATGCAGATAGTCTGAAAATAATTGTCGCATACCGACATTGGCGCGTGCACCATTGTGTCCGGATTCAGGGATACCGTAAGCAGCAAAATGCTTGAGGGTGGAGAAAAGATGTTTTCCGTCATTTTGCACTTCTCCCTGCATACCTTTCATAAAAGCAACTCCCAAAGTAGAGGTTAGTACAGGATCTTCGCCAAAAGTTTCCTCCATACGTGACCATCGTGGCTCTCGTGCAATGTCCAATACCGGACCGTATCCGATATTAGCCCCTTGCAAACGTGCCTCCAATGCTATTGTTTCACCCATTTTGTACATTAACTCTTTATCCCATGTGCTGGCTTGTGCCAATGAAGTGGGAAAGACGGTAGTACCGATGGCCATATGACCGTGTGGACATTCTTCGGCAAAGAGAATGGGAATTCCCAAGCGAGTACTGTCGATGGCATATTTCTGTAATGCATTCAATGCTTTTGCACCGGATTGGGGATTTAGTCCGGTTTCTAAAGTCTTTTGTGTCCATGGATCGGCACGTAGCACTGCCCAGAAAGAACCGATGGGTGCAGCACTCATCCGTTCTTTATATAGTTCGGAAGGCACTACACCCTTGGATGTTTTGGTATACATTTCCCATCCTAGCGGACAGCATAACTGCCCGATTTTTTCGTCTACAGTCATACGTCCCAGCAAATCTTTCACTCTGCTTTCAACAGGTGCGGAAGATTGTTTGTATAAAGGAGTTTGTGCCGACACATGGACGGCACAAATCACAAAACAGGTTGTTAATACACTTTTTATATTCATTGATTCAATAATTGTTTGATGGCTGCATTGTCTTCTGCTCCCTTTTTGTGCTTGACAGGAGGTTCAAACAAGGCATCCAATTGATATATTTTCAACTCTTTGGCAGGAGTAAACGCTTTTGATGCTACATAGTTTTTCACAGAATGGAGTAACTGTCTCATTGCAGGGCGTTTCTCTATGTCCTTATCCGGGTCGGCACATAAGATAAATAGGCTGCCTTTACCTATACGTGCTTCAAAAGCAATACCCAGTTTTTGGTTGTATTCATAGGTATCGATACTTTGTATGATGGGGGTGATATCGGTCAAATCATTAAGTTCCATAGCGGTGGCATAGTTTAAAATGTCCCACCATTGCCAATCGGCATAAGAGGTAGTTGGGAATTCGCCAAAGGCCGGGTGATTACTGTCTATGAGTGTCCCGACAATCATAGGGTTCCAGTTGAACATAATCGGATTCCAGAAGTGGCTGGCAAATTTAGCTTTGCGCCCTTTAACGTTTTCGGGGATAAGCAATACTTTCTTTCCTTGTTGCAAAGCTGTTTTTACTTTTTCGTCATAAGTGCGTGCATATACATAGTCATCGGCTGCTGTTTGTTGGCAGGGATATACCCAAATGTCCCATTCATTATGGTAGGTATCATTCAGGGTGGTATGTAAAGTCAATTTCTCGGCATGACTCACATTGTTGAGGCTGATGTTTACTTTGCCTAAAGAGTCAACAGTGGCACAGGGTATAGCAGGGGTTGAGATATTTCCTTTTTTTACAGTGTTCCCTTTGCCATCTTTCAGTTCCCAATTCAGTTTTCCGCGTTTTAACGGATGTTCTCCATAATGATAAATTTCCAGTTTTGCCGTGAAAGTTTCATTGTTCATATAAGTACGTTTCGGCATACGTGCTAAAAGAACGGTAGGTGCACAGGATTTGCGGTACTTTTCGGGGCTGACCAATCCTTTGCTTTCCCAAAAGGCATCAAGAATACCGACAAAAGCACTTCCTTGTCCCGGAAAATCTGCAAGTCCCAGCAATTGGAAACCACCCGAATTTGCAGTACGGAGTAATGATTCGTTTACTTCTTTATATTGTAAGACTGTATGGGCACCGGTTGCACGGAAAAAATCATCTGCTTGATGTAGCATTCCATTGCGTGCCAATCTTTCTCTGAATACCTCAAAATTACGAGGAGATACGACTCCGGTATATTTTTCCATTTCTGCAAAATTAGGATACATGCAGCGCTGTCCGGTTTCGTGTGCAATGACAGGGCAGTCAATATCCGATTCTTTTTTACGGTCCCAGTCTGTAGATGGTTTACCTTCGTATACAGTTATCCATCCTTTTTCTGTCACATGCGATACATAATATTGATCGGAGGGGGTGTGCGTACGGGCGGTAGATGCAGAGTAGAGTCGGCGATTGTCATGCTTTTGAGCTTTCTTCACCAAGTCTTCCAAAACATTAAAATTACCTTCGTTTTCATTTCCGTTACACATTAAAATAAAGGAAGGATGGTTTCCATATTCTTCCAATATGGCATACATTTCTTTCTCGAAAAAGTCACGTCGTGCAGGATATTGTCCGACGTCTTTAATCCACATAGGCAATTCTGCTTGCAGGTATATTCCTACTTCATCGGCAGCATGGAAAGCGGCTTCGGGGGGACACCACGAATGAAAACGGATATGATTCATGCCATAATCTTTTACGGTCAGGAAGATACGTTTCCAGTCTTCGATAGTTGTTGACGGATATCCGGTCAAGGGAAAGACACAGCAGTCCAATGCTCCTCTTAAGTGAACATTGCGCCCGTTTATTTGGATATGATGTTTGCCTTGCGTGACTTCTCGCATACCGAAAGTTATATTTTTGCTGTCCTGTTTGTTATCGGCGGTAAGCATTGCTTTTACTTCGTATAGATAAGGAGTAAATTCATTCCATAATTTTATATTTTTACCCATGCTGATTTCTTTAATCAGTTGGTTGCTTCCTTCTTTTAAAGTAATGGGAAAAGATTGTTCACTGACAGTTTTGCCACCTTTTTCGTTGATAATCAGTTGTAATAGTCCATTAGTCGGTTGTCCGGTGGTATTATTTACAGTGATGTCCAATGTTACCGTTCGTGTTTCTATATCTGGATATGCTTTTAAAGCATGTATATTTGTCTTTTCGTATGCCGTTAATTCTATTTTTCCTACTATGCCGTTCCAATTGGTTTGCGTGTATTCTGTAGTTCCATGATTCCATTGATCCATTGGATATTTCAAGCGATTGTCTACACAAATCGTAAGAATATGCATGCCGGGAGTCATTTGCTTGCTCAGTAAAAAACGGTTTGGGACACTAAGGTGTTCTTTGGCACCGATTTCTTTTCCATCTACATAAACAGTTGTTTCCCAATGGCATCTTTCCAAGTTGAGTGTGATTTCTTTGTCTTTCCATTCTTCGGGAATAATCACTTCGCGTTGATACCATGCTTGGCCGCAGTATTCAAATTTACGGGTAAGACGGTCTACATATCGGGCGGTTGTCAACATACCTTTTCCGCCTTCGTCGGTACTGCCCGGCAACATGATAGATTCGGTAAGTTTTGCTTGATAGAGTTCTGAGCCCGGTGTCTTTCCGAATCCCATGGGGTCAGCCTGAAAACGCCATGTTCCCGATAAATCGATTCTTTCTTGTTGTGCAGACAGTAGTTGCGCACAGCACAGCATCACGGCGAATAAGAAACTTTTTTTCATATATAATCTTGATTAAAAGAATTAGATTAAGATATCTTTGTGGATACAAAGAAACACTATTTTCCTTGATTAAAGAATAGATTAAATAAATAACTGAATGGATTATTTTACGGAAGGGCTCCAATTTAGTTATTCTTATTATATACTTGTTCTATCTCGATTTTCAGCTTTTGAGCTAATTGGGGATATGCAAATATTAGATTGTGTAATTCTGAAGGGTCATTCTCTAAATTATAAAGTTCGGCATTTTTATTCTTTCTTTGCGGTAAAAATTTCCATTTCCCTTTTCGTATGGCTATCTCTCCTCCGTTGTTTTGAGTCATGATATATTCACGATATAAAGGAGCTTGGACTTGTGTGAATAGAGATGCACCACTACGGCTGTCTTTTAGTTCTTTTTTTGTGATGGGAAGATTTAACATATCAGCAAAAGTGGCAAGCATATCCAAGTAGATAAATGGTTGTGTCTGAATGAAAGGTCTTTTTATTTTTTGAGGCCAGGAAAATATGAATGGAACTTTATTTCCTCCTTCATGCAAAGAATATTTTTCTCCTCTTAAATTGCCATACGGATTGTGTCCATTTATGTTTTCCAAAGCACCGTCTTGATAACCTTCCTTTATCATTGGGGCATTATCACTTGACAGGACAATAATTGTATTTTCGTAAATGCCTGTTTCTTTTAATGTTTGGATGATTTTGCCTACATAGTAATCGAATTCTTCAATGACATCCCCATAAATTCCGGCTTTTGATTTGTTTTTAAAGGCAGGGGACGGAACACGTGGTTCATGAGCATTATGAGGGGCATAATATAGGAAGAAAGGGGAGTCGGCATGTTTTTTTATGTAAGAAATCGTTTTATTCAACAGATGTTCTCCCATTTTATCATCTTGCCACCGTGCTGAATTTCCTCCACTCATCCATCCAATGCGACTAATACCGTTTATAATTGTCCCGTCGTGTCCCAAATGTGGTTTCATGATTAGTTTGTCAGGATTCTCTTTGCCTGTATCATCACTTCCTATTTTTTGTTTATAAGATACATTTATAGGATCATTAGGAGTAAGGCCATCTACTTTTTCATTATTGATATATATGCAAGGTACCCGGTCATTTGTTGCCGGAAAATAGTAAGCATAGTCGAACCCTATTGCTAATGGTCCTTCTTTGATTTCTCTATTGAAGTCTACCGGTATATCTTTTGTTCCCAGTCCTAAATGCCATTTACCGACGATAGCTGTTTGATATCCGTTTCTTCGAAACATTTCCGGCAATGTTGTTGTGGCAGGACTAATTGTCAATGGGGCATCTGCCGGTAATATTCCTACATTTTTTCTCCATGCATACTCTCCGGTAAGAAGTGCATATCGAGAGGGGGATGAGGTGGAGGCCGGTGCATAGGCATTGGTGAATATAATACTTTGCCGGGCTAGTTGATCAATAGCCGGCGTCTTGATTTTTTTTGCTCCATAGCATCCTAAGTCTGTATAGCCTATATCATCTGCTAATATAATAATGACATTAGGATGTTGTTCTGCTTGCTGAGCATAACTGGTATGTGCTATAGATAAAGTTGTTAATATTCCGGTAAAAGAAATGATTTTAGTATTCATCATGAGTATGGGGTGTTAATTATTGTAAGTGGAAGGAAGGTTCTTTATGATTTAGCCATTTCCCGAGGGGAGAGTCCCATTTGCTGCTTAAATATACGTGAAAAATACTGAGGCGATTGAAAACCACAAAGAAAACAAACCTCTTTGACGGATTTTTCAGTATTCTTTAGCAGTTCGATGGATTTATTGATTCTAATCTGATTCAGATAATCTAAAGGAGAAAGATTCAAGTTCTGTGAGAATAATTTTCTTAAATAACGTTCACTGATACTTGCATATTCGGCTATATCATTGATGTTGATGTCTGTTTGGTAGTTGTGCCGGATATAGCAAACTGCTTTCTTTAACAGCTCATTTGTGCAGATAGACAGATAGGTCTCATGCATATATCTATAGAGAAGAATTAATAATTCTGCATAATACATTACTACCAGGTATCGATAATGCGGTCCTTTATGTTCCATTTCATTGACAATGCGTTGTATAGTTCTCATTACACCTACATTGTTCACTATTTTAATCAATCTGTTTTCTTTAGAAAACAAAAAGGAAGGTGTAGGTATAGGTTCTGTGCCAACTTTGATATTTGAATGAAAAAGAGAAAATATTTCGGGTAAAAATTCTAATTGCATTAATATCGTGCCATTTGCACCGGCTTCAAATTGATGTTCTACATGTGGAGTGATAATCATGATGTCACCTTCATGGAAACTTATGCTTTCATTGTCCAGATGCAATATGCAATTTCCTTTTTTTATATAATTAATCTCAATGCGCATGTGTTTGTGAGGACCATACGTTTCGAAAGGACAGAAGGAGGTAAAACGAAAGACATCTGCCAGACGTTTACTTTTTAAACTTGATGTAATCTGTTCCAATACTTCCCAAAGGGAATATTCCGTTATTTTATTCATAGTATTTCATTTTTGTATAAAACAAAGTTTGTATGGACACTAGAATTTGCCGGTTTTATTCAGTAGAATTCTAGTGTCCTATGTCCCGATATTCGGGTCCTTATTTTGACTAAACCTATTAATAGACAGATTGGGGAGTTTCCTCCTTTTTACCTTTCGAGCTTGGTTTTACTAACGAACAAAGTTCTTCAAATGAAATGGATTTCACGGGAGCAAAAGCATTGGATTTCATATAGTTAATCAAACTATATAACAATTGCTTTTTTTCAGGAAATGTATCCTGATGGTTTAGCAAGTCCATGCTGCATACTATTAATTTCCCATTTAGACAATTAGTTTCAAAAAGAGTTGCTAATCGGCGGTTATTGGCAAAGTTGTCTACACATTCCACTAATGGAGTAATGTGTTGATATATGCTATCGATTACTAAAGTGCGCGATTGGGTTGTCAGACTCCACCATTGCCAGTTGGTATGTCCCTCTGTTGGGAAATGTGCAAAAGCTTTATGAGTAGGATCTAACAACAGTCCCATTGTACCTGCTTGTTTGGGAAAGTGGACAGGACTCCAGAACACCGGAACAAACTTGCCTTGTAAACCTGCACAAAGTTGATAAGGGGGATTGAATAATACTGTTTTACCGGCTGCAAGAGCTTTTTGTGTTTCGGTAAGTTTGTCTGTTACTACAATCTCTTCTTTTTCTATCGTTAAAGTGGCCGGATATACCCATATATTCCAAGTGTTTTTATAACTGGAATTTTCGATGGAAACTCTTAAAGTCAGTCGTTCTGCTTTTTTAACTTCTGATAAAGAACAAGAAATCTTACCGGCTATATTCCCGCCTCCGATTTTTATGTTTGTTAAAGGTATAATACCCTCTTGTAATGGCTGACCGGATGCATTGGTTAATGCCCATTTGATATTCTTATTGTTGATTTCCTCAGAACTATAATTAGCGATCTCAATGTCGGCCGTAAACTGCTCGTTGTTTTTGTATACGGCTTTTGAGAAGCGAGCTAATGGGACCACCGGAGCAGAGAATTGACGAAATTCTTCGGCATTGGCTACGCCTTTGCTTTCCCAAAAAGCATTTAGTAAGCCGACTAATGCAGTTCCTTGGCCGGGAAAATCATGTAAATCTAAAAGTTGAAAACCGCTGATGCCGGGAGTCTTCATGGCACGTTCTATTTCTTCTTTATATAAAATGGCAGCCAAATGACCGGATGCAGACAAATAATCATCTGCCTTTTCTAGCAGATTTTTGTTTTCCAACTCTTGTTTAACTCCTTTGAAATTAAGAGGCTCTAATACACCTGTGTATTTTTCTATTTCTTTTAAATCAGGATACACAGCATACTGTCCTATTTCGTGCGTAATAACCGGAACGGGCATGCTATCTACAGAAGCAGAATAATCTTTATTAAAGTTTGGCATTTCTACATCAAAAACTCCTTGTCCGCGCACCCAACCTTTTTTAGTCCATTGAGTGATAAAGAAATCATCGTGCGGCTCAGGCCAATCGCCATGTCCTTTTTCAAAAGTAAAAGAAGTCGTTGTATACAAATGTCTGGAATCAAGGGATTTTACCGAATCCAATAAACCTCCCAAAAATTCAAAGTCCGGTTGCAATTCATTTCCAAGGCTCAAAAAGCAGAAAGAGGGATGGTTACCATATTCCGATAAAATTCGTTTTGCCTCATTATATAAGAATTGATTCATTTCAAGATTTTCACCTACGGTCAAAGACCAAAGTGGTAATTCCACCTGCAAATAAAAACCGAGTGAATCCGCTACTTCAAATGCTGCTTTAGGAGGGCACCAAGAGTGAAACCGAAGGTGGTTCAGCCCCCATTCTTTAGCGGAACGGAAGACTTTTAACCATCCTTCTTTAGTGGTTGGGGGGTAACCTGTTAATGGGAAAATGCAACATTCCAATGTACCACGAAGGAACACTTTTTTACCATTGACTAATAAATCGGCTCCGTTACGGCTAATTTGGCGCATTCCGAATTCAATTTTCTCTTGCGCCAGACTCTCTTTGGTTTTCATCTTTATTTCCAGCTCATACATTATCGGAGTAAATTCACTCCAAAGCCGTACGTCCTCGCCCATGGGACAAACAAAGTCCAGCATTGTTTCGCCTGCCGAAAGGTCCATTTGCTGTTCTATTTCCGTAACAGATTTGCCTGTGTTTTTCTCTTTTACATGAACAGTCAATGTCCCCGAAGCTTTATTCCCTGTGTTTTGTAGTTTCCCTTTTACATGGATTTCCCGGGTTTGAATATCGGGATATATCTGTATATCTTTCATAAAGACAGCATCTTTCGCCCGCAAAGAGATTTCTCCCAAAATACCATTCCACATGATTTGTGTTTCATTGGTATATGCATGTGCCATATCACCGGCAGTGATGTCGTATTTTTTTCTGTTATCTACTCGAATGGCTATCCGATGTTTCCCCGGTGACAGATATTCTGTTAGGTCAAAGTAATGGGGGCTTATCAAGCTTTCTTGCTCTCCATCTACTTCTTTACCGTCTATCCATACATTTGTTTGCCAAATAACACGCTCCAACTTCAGTTCTATGTTCTTTCCCTCCCAATCTGAAGGAACGGATATTTCACGTATGTACCAAGCCGGTCCTATATAACTGTGTTTGCGAGTGAGATGCAATATTTGAGGTTTGCTTATTGAGGGTAATAACCGATTGGGGATACCGTATCCTGCATCATCCATCGTTCCGGGCAATTTTATTTTGTCGGGAAAAGATTGGGTATACCAATGTTTTGAAATACCTATATCCATACTGTCTATGGCAAATTCCCATTCTCCGGCTAAAGAAAGAATTGACGTACTTTCTTTACATCCTGTCAAAAAGACCATGCCTAAAATAGCAAGTAATAATTGATTTAATAACTTCATATTGTATTTGTCTTATGGTATTATATCCAAATTTGGAAATTAGGATTTATTTCTTTTATATAACTGAAGCACTTGTCGGCTTTCTCTTTATTACCTAGTCCTAAATGCCCCAGCCCCATGAGATAGTGGCAATGGATTCGATTTTTCTTATTCATGTCGTCTTCCCAAATCTGTAAATCAGGTAAAGACACAGCAAAGTAATCCATTACAAAAGTATCATATAAATGTTTTTCACCGTAGGAAATTAGGGAATTAAATCTTCCGCGTGCCTCCGCTTCTTTTCCTACTTTCCGTAAAGCTAAACCTTGATAATAGATTTTATCGGGCTTTTGGTCATTGTAGTACATGGCAGCTGTGGGTTGTCCATTGCCCGAAGCAGCTTTTGTGAATGATGAATGTGCTTCATCATGATTACCCATTGCTTCCAAAATGCATCCTTTATAATAAAGGAAATCATTTTCTTGTGCACCATACAGTTTTCCTTCTCCCAAATGATGAGGGTAGACAAAACATTCTTCAATCAAGGCAAGTGCATGCTCGTATTCTCCTGCCTTTAGAGATTTCTTTGCTAATTGTATACGTGCATATTGATATTGGGCAGGTACTTTACCTTCTCCTCCTTCCCAAGGATGGAATTGGCGTTGGTCAATGAGTTGCATGGCTTGTTCGTATTCTCCGGTCAGATTAAGCAATGTAGCATATTCCAAATAGAGATCATCGCGAGTAGCTATTATTTCTTTATGTTTGTTTAATAGATGCAAACGTTCTTTCGGGGAATAATCCATGCGTTTATATAATTGATCCAATTCCATTAAGATGCGTGCGTCTGTTTCATCAAGCATAAATGCCTGTTCAAGTAATTGTACTGCTTCTTTTTTCTTTCCAAGTTTGTTGAAATAAGCTAATGAAAGATTTCGTAATACGGTAGGGAAGCCGTTGTCCATTTCTTTAGAATGTTCCCATGCATCGACAGCTTCCTGGTATTGACGTTTATCATACCATATATTACCTAATAGATAAAAAGCTTTCGGTGCATGTATCGGTAAATTGGTTACGCACTGAAGAGCTAAAATCGCTTCCAGACTATTGGGGAAATATTCATCTAACGGACTGTTTTCTGCTTGACTTACTACACAGACAGCTTCGTCTTGTTGATTCATTCTACATAGGAACCACGCTTTATAATATAACAGCATTGTTGAAGGAGCCGATATATTGGTTAATGCTGCATTTACCACAGCCAATGCATCTTCCCAGTTGCCGGCTTGGGCGTAGTCTGTAGCTAGTTCTTCATAATTACGTGATTCATCACGCATTAATATTCTTAAACTTGATGGCATTTCTTTTTCACCGGACTGAAGCCATGCTTCAAAACGACATCCAAAGTTGAATTTATCTATATTGAGTGACTCTTTAATCAGTTCTATGGCTTCTTTTTCTCGTCCCAATTTACGAAGAATCATTGCTTTTAAATGACGTCCGCGATGATTATGCCAGTTACGAACCAAAGACTGATTAATTTCGTACAATGCATTATCCCACTCATTATGTGCAGCCGATAATTGGGCCAAAGAGTAATAACCTGAATCTTGCCAAGCAGCGTTCCAGCATGCTTTATAGAACGCATCGTATGCTTCAACAGTTTTATCTTGGTATTTTAATACAAGACCTAAATTATAATAAGGTTCTCCGTCGTAGGGATTTGGATTACGTTCTGTCAGAGTGTTAATAGCCTTGCGTAAATAAAGTTCGGCTTTCTTGAATTGTCCTTTACGGAATAGCCATAATCCCATAGCGTTGTTATTGCGTATATCGCTGTTGTCTCTACGTAGGGCTTCTAAATAATAATCAGTTGGATTGTAAGTAGCATGTCTGTATTGCTCCAAATGTAATCCTGTCAGGTAAAGCTGTTCTGTAGAGCGTACTTCTGAAGGAGGCAATGCAGGTTTTGCAGGTTCAGGAATTGGTTTGATTTCAGTTGATTCAGCCTTCCATGAAAGTAGTAACTTGCCGGTTGAACAATAAATATAAACCTCTGCTTCATCAGGCGATATATTTTTAATGGTATGAGTAAATACCGCTTCTGGAGTCAAATCTGTAATATTTTCCCAAATGATGTCTTCTTGGCGTTTAATCACAATTCGTAAACCTTTCTGTGCGGATGTAGCAAATAGTTTGAGTATTGCATTCTTTGTGTCTTCAGTTTCTATATTCATTAGTAAATCAGAAGTGGCATTCTTTACTACCCCTAATTCACGATAAGGAATAAAATATTGAGTGAAAATTTTTTCCTCATAAGGTTGCAACCAAGTAAAGTCTGGTTGATTGTCGGTATAAACTCCGGTCATTAATTCGATATATGGCCCATCTGTGTCTGTCAGATTACGATCCCAGGCTTGTCCGAAATCTCCATTTCCCCAAGTCCATTGTTTTTTCCCGGGAGAGATGTGATGGTTGGCTACGTGTAATACTCCTGCTTGAGTATCGTTTTCATAACCGCCTACAAAGTTGTATTTTGAGCGGATAGCCATATATGAAGTGGGTACCGGTATATTTTTATAACGTGAGATGTCTACACCTGCTGAATAATCCATTTTATAATAAATGCCGGTAGCGATAGGATATTTTGATACATCTCGCTTACCGTGATCAAATACAGCATTGACATCGGCAGGGAAAACCGATTGATAGGCTTCATTGACAGCGACGGCCGGGTTAGCCCACCATAGGAAGGTCTGTGGAACAGGAGTCGGATTATATAGTTTTCCTTGAATTTCAAGTACAGCTTTGCCGGGACGTAGGGTAAAACCAGCCATACCTTTCTGATGGAACATCCGTTCGCGTTCGCTCACCCATACGGTAGCACTTCCATCTGCATTTTCTTCAATTGTAAAATCTACAGGTAGATAAGTGCTGGGTCGGTGATGCTGAGGCCAATTGAATTCAATACCGCCGGAAATCCAAGGCCCGGTCAGTCCTACCAAAGCAGGTTTTATAACATGGTTGTAATAAATAAAATGGCGTTTCTTTATTTTATCATAAGCCATTTGTACACGTCCGCCCAATTCAGGAAGAATCATAACCTTGATATACTCATTCTCCAGATAAACAGCATGATAGGTTTCTTCTTGACAAGTATCTGAAATTTTTTCTATGACAGGATAAGGATAAACCACCCCACTACTTCCTTGATAAACTCTATTTTCAAAAAACATCGGATTCTTTTCCGGTTTGCCAATACCATAGGTAGGAAGCAGAATATCTTCTTCCCAAACATTTACTTTTATATCCATATCAGTTTTATTTTTTTGTTATTTCTTTTTCTATATCTTCCAAACTTTTCCCTTTTGTTTCCGGTAGTCGGGCACGAATAAAAAAGAAGCCCGTTAAGCATATGCCACCATATAACCAAAACGTTCCGGCTGCCTGTAATGATTCATTTAATAGGGGAAAACTGTAGGTGAGTATGAAGCTGGCTATCCATAAGAAGAGGGTAGAGATAGCCATAGCTGTTCCACGAATCTGTTGTGGAAATATTTCGGATAATACTACCCATACAATGGGGGCTAATGACATGGCATAACAGGCAATTGCCATCATTACCAGTATTAACATTATCCAACCACTCATTCCTGCAAAGTAACAACATCCCATCAGCAGATAGATAACAGCAAGTCCTGCCGAGCCGATTAACATTAATGTCCTTCTGCCCCAATGGTCAACAGTATAAATGGCAACAAAAGTAAAGATTACGTTAGTTACTCCCGTTATTACAATATTCATCAAGACATCTGACACTTCATAACCGGCAGCCGAAAAGACTTCGTGGGCATAATTGAATATAACATTGATGCCACACCACTGTTGGAAAACAGCCAAAACAATTCCCAGTATTAATACCCGCCGTACACCTGGTTGTGATAATGCTCTCCAATCGTATTTTTCTTTCACCTCTTTGGCGGCTAACCAACGTGGACTTTCAGGGATAATGAAAGCTAATATAAAAAATAAGGCAGCCGGTAATGCTTCTGCCCAGAACATCCATCGCCACGCCTGTTCTATTCCTTCCGCAGGAAGTTGTGAGGTTCCTTCTGTAAATAGGTTTGCTATCATCCAATTGGCAAGTTGTGCAGATAATATACCTAATACAATAGTCAGTTGGTTTAAAGATACCAGTTTTCCACGTATCTCAGTCGGTGATACCTCAGCTATATATATGGGGGAAACATTGGAAGCAATTCCTATACCCAGTCCACCTACAATACGATAGAATATGAACCAGGAAAAATTATCGACAGCTCCTGTACCGACAGCAGACAGCAAAAATAATAGAGCGGATAATATTAATAGTTTTTTGCGACCATATTTATCACTCCAACTACCGGAGAAGCCTGCTCCGACTAAACATCCTAGTAAGGCGCTACTCATTGCCCAACCGCGTAAAGCTGCTGAATCTTCGATAGCGAAGAATGGTTCATAAAAAATTTTGGCTCCGCCAATTACTACCCAATCATAACCAAACAGGTAGCCACCCATAGCAGAAATAAAGCAGATAAATAGTAAATTCTTTGAATTAATGTTTTTCATTGTGTATTATTATATAAATCATACTGCAAAGGAATTGTATTTTTCTGGAATAGGGAATAGATAAATTATTGAATTGGATGGATAATCTTATGATAATAACTTTGCTGCCTGTATAAAAATCACTATCTTTGTTACTGTTAACTATAACTTCTACAGCAATGATTAAACGTAAAGATGGATTTTCGGGTGAAAGAGCTTTAGTACTTCCTGCATCAATTATACATACGATGGAAAATAATCCTTTAGCCAATGCGCTGCATATTACGGACATAGGATACTATCCACGGGCAGAACATCATTTTAGAAAACGGGAAACTCCCATCTCTCAATACGTATTTATTTATTGTGTGGAGGGGAGAGGATGGTTTAGCGTGAATGATGAACGTTATGAAATAAAGAGTAATCAATGCTTTATTTTACCTGCGAATGTACCTCATAGTTACGGAGCCGATGACACAGATCCATGGACAATTTATTGGATACATTTTAAAGGAGACTTAGCAGAATATTATGCTTTACGTTTATTGACCCCTATTGATATCAAACCTACTATTTACTCACGTATTAATGGACGTTTGAATTTGTTTGAAGAAATATATCATACTTTGGAATTGGGATATAGTAAAGAAAATCTGTTGTATTCTTGTTCGGCTTTCCATCATTTTCTTGGTACCATTTGCTATTTGCAAGAATATAGAAATGCTACAGTCAATGATATTTCAAATGATTTAGTAGATGCGGCTATTCATTTTATGAAAGAGAATATAGGAAAAAAACTCAGTATCTCTGAAATAGCCGAGCATACGGGATATTCTGTTTCTCATTTTTCTACCATTTTTAATCACCGTACAGGACACTCGCCTGTCAATTACTTCAATTTGTTAAAGATACAACATGCTTGTTATCTGATAGACTGTACAGATATCAAGATAAATCAAGTTTGCCATAAAATAGGAATAGAGGATTGCTATTATTTTTCCCGTTTGTTTTCTAAGATAATGGGAATGTCTCCCAGCAAGTATAGAAAACATAAGAAAGGATGAAATAAGACCTTATTTGGTGAATATTTACTTCATAATACTTCCTGCAAATAGGCTTTTACCTTGTCGATTGAATATTTTTACTGTATAAAAGCCATTGGGCAATGATACTAAAGATAGTTTATGAACATAACCGGTTTTCCATATTTCTTCGTTGGTCATATTATAGATGATAATAGTTTGTGCATCCTTTATTTCCGGCAGGTAAAGCATATTTCCTTTATTTAATAAAGGTATATCCATATCCGAAACCGTATTCAGAGTTAATGGAGCGCTTTCATTGCCAAAGCGGTCAGCGGCAGTGACGGCAAAGTATCGTTTTTGTAACCAAGGGAGCTTGGCTGTATATTCATACTCATTGGCAATTAGATGGGTAGCTATTAAATTTTGAGGTTGCTTAATGTCAACAGGATATGTATCGGAACCGTATAAATGGTATACAACAGATTGATTGCTGTTATCGGCTGATGCTTGCCAACTCATGCGAAGTTTGCCGTTCGCTATTTGTTGCACCGAAGGATGGGATGGAACAGAAGGTGGAATACTATCTGACCATGTCATAGGAGGGATCAATGCCGGGTAAGTATAAAAGTTTTCTTCCAGTTCGTCTAATACTCCTTTTGTGTTATCAAGTAAAAAGCGATTGCGAAAATAGGCTTGTCCGTTTAGCTTTATCTGACGGGTGAAATGGATTTGACGAACTATTTCGTCCAATGGCCAATCTTGTTCACGAGGGGAGAGGAAATAAATTCCCAGTCCGGGAATAATCCAACGTTTGCCGTCGTTCTCTTTCCAGTCCAAAGCAAAGGGATAGAAATTGTTTCCTTGGAAATACATCATTGGGAACAAGGCATCATGGATTCCTTCTTTTAACCATCTTTGTGCATCTTGATAGACTACATGATAAGCATTCCAGCCGCGAGAGGGATAACGGTTAGTGTCGCGATATTTGCCAATGGGCGAACTACTCACTTTTACCCATGGCTTGATAGACTTGATATCAGTATAAAGGCGGCGTACAATGTCGGTAATGTTATCCCGACGCCATTGTTTCAGCTCCTTTCCTTTTCCGTATCTGCGGTAGGTGTCTTTATCAGGGAATTTATCTGCCTGTTCGGGATAGCGGATATAGTCGAAATGGATACCATCTATGTCATATTGTGAAGTGATTTCTTTCACAATGCGAGAGAGGTATTCTTTTGTTTCAGGATTGCCCGGATCCAGATACCAGTTACCTTTATATAGTTTGCATATTTTTCTATTCCTTTGTACGATGGAGTTTCGTCCCAACAGCTTCACTTGCCGAGTGTTTCCGGCCGGGATAGTCACTATCCAAGCGTGCAATTCCATGCCTCGTTTGTGACATTCTTCAATAGCAAAAGCCAATGGGTCATATCCCGGATTACGTCCGGTATATCCCGTCAGCGATTCGGCAAAGGTCTCAATGGAGGACGGATATATCATATCCCCACGTAGGCGGGTTTGCAATAATACTGTATTGAAATTCGCAGCTTTCAAACGGTCGAGTATATCACATAATTCTTTTTTCTGGCGTTGAATTCCTGTTGCGCTTCCGGCTTTGGTACGCGGCCAGTCCATTCCGCCCAAGGTCGTGAGCCAAGTGGCGCGAATTTCGTATTTGGGCTGTGATATAACAGGTAAAGATTTTAGTATTATCAGTAATAAAGTTAGAAATAGTGTTCGCATTCGCTTTAATTTTATTGCAAAGATAAGAAGTAATCATTTAAATCGTTATTTTTGCAATAATAAAACAATTAAATAGAGTATATGATAACCTTTATTATTGCATTATTGGTTCTTATAGGAGGATATTTTTTATATGGAAGCTATGTAGAGCATCTGTTTAGTCCTGATAAAAATAAAAAAACACCGGCTCTGACTATGGAGGATGGCGTAGACTTTATTCCCCTTCCCACTTGGAAGATTTTCATGATTCAGTTTCTTAATATTGCAGGTCTGGGTCCTATCTTCGGTGCCATTATGGGAGCAAAATTCGGTACAGCCTCTTATCTATGGATTGTACTGGGAACTATTTTTGCCGGTGCTGTACACGATTATTTATCAGGAATGCTTTCTTTAAGGCATAACGGTGAGAGTCTTCCTGAAATAATCGGCCGTTATCTGGGACTTCCTACCAAACAGTTGATGCGTGGCTTTACTGTGGTTCTGATGATATTGGTCGGGGCTGTGTTTGTTGCCGGACCTGCCGGTTTGTTGGCCAAGCTAACACCCGATTATATGGACGTAACCTTTTGGATTATTATTGTTTTCATTTATTATATGTTGGCTACCCTGCTGCCGGTAGATAAGATTATTGGCAAGATTTATCCATTGTTTGCCATTGCTTTGTTGTTTATGGCAGTTGGAATATTAGCTATGTTGATATGGCACCATCCGGCTTTGCCCGAAATAACAGACGGTATACAAAATACTCATCCTGCCGGTTTGCCTATTTTTCCTATCATGTTTGTGTCTATTGCTTGTGGTGCCATTAGTGGTTTCCATGCTACACAGTCACCTTTGATGGCACGTTGCATGAAGAATGAAAAGTATGGTCGTCCAATCTTTTACGGAGCAATGGTGACAGAAGGTATTGTGGCATTGATATGGGCAGCGGCTGCCACTTATTTCTTTCATCAGAATGGAATGGAAGAAAGTAATGCTTCAATAATAGTAGATCGTATAACAAAAGAATGGTTAGGAACCATTGGCGGATTGCTGGCTGTGCTGGGGGTGATTGCAGCGCCTATCACCAGTGGAGATACCGCATTGCGTTCAGCTCGGTTGATTGTTGCCGACTTTATGCATTTGGAACAAAAAAGTATAACAAGACGTTTATTGATTTGTATTCCTATCTTTGCTGTGACTATTGGTATTTTGCTATATAGTCAGCGCGATGCGGCAGGATTTGATATGATTTGGCGTTATTTTGCATGGTGTAATCAAACATTGTCTGTCTTTACTCTATGGGCGATAACTGTATATTTGGTGCGCATGAAAAAGAATTATTATGTCACACTGTTGCCGGCTTTGTTTATGACAGCTGTTTGTTCTACTTATATTTGCATTGCGCCCGAAGGATTGGCTCTTTCCGGCTATATCTCTTATGTGTTGGGAGGAATATGTACGCTGGTTGCAGTTATAGGATTTATAACTTGGTATAAAAAACAAAATAGTATAGTATATGAGGAAATATAAGAAATCAACCTGGTTGCCTGTGGCTTTATTTATTTACACCACGATAATGGCTGTTTATTTTATTCCGCGGAATACGGAGATTGGTAATGCAGAAAAATATGTCACTATAGGGGTATCCTATCTTATTATTGCTTTGCTTTGGATTGTTCTTCGTAAGCAGGAGAAACGCAGAGAACAGGAAGGTCAGAATATGGAGAACAAAAAATAGAATATTTACTTAAACGACAATTGTATGAAGAAATTTTTAGTCAGCTTGGTGATGTTGGTAGTAACAACATTGGGTGCACATGCACAATTTGAAAAAGATGTTTGGTATGTGAATGCCTCACTGACAGGACTTGACCTCTCTCATAGTAAGTATGAAGGAACCAATTTTGGTTTTACATTGGGAGGTGGTGCTTTTGTAGCCGATAACTTTGCAGTATTGTTAAACTTTAAAGGACAGTATGTGGAACATGGAACAGATGAGACTAGTATTGGCGCGCAGGGACGCTATTATTTATCCAGCTGTGGAGTATACGGTGGACTTGGAATGGCTTACAAACATCTTTCTAGTGGGGATTATAAGAAAAATCTTGTTTGCCTGACACCGGAAGTGGGCTACGCATTCTTTTTAGGACGAAATCTGACAGTAGAACCTGCTGTATATTATGATTTGAGTTTTAATCATACTTCTGAATACAGCAAATTGGGATTCAAAATAGGATTCGGTCTTTATTTTTAGTAGTATACAAGGTATGAAGTAAAAAAATACGGTAGGAATGGGGTTTAAACCTTCCCTACCGTAAATGATAAATTCTCAGAGCTTGTTTCTCTTTTTTCTTTATTTAGTGGGCATATAAATGAGTGAACGGAATCTCTTTACCATCATTTCCACTAACTTTCATTTTCAGTTGACCGCCGTTTTGATCAAAGTAACGAATTTCAATCGGGTGATATCCTTTAGCTAAAGCTTTTTGGCCTACTACTTCACGAGGACCATGAGGACCGTCATTATCAATTACTTGTTCGCCATCAATCACTAACGTACTGCCATCATCCGACAAGAGTGCAAAAGTATAAATATCATCCTGAGGAGCATTAATGTAACCTTTGATAATCAAACCGATATTACCTTTTACTTTCTTGGGAATCATTACATCTTCGATAGAATAATTTCCATTTACCGGTGCCTTTTCAATTTCGGTACATTTATTTCCTTTGAACTCATGCCAAGTAGCTTTCAATCCGGGATTGGATGGCGCAGCTGTAACGGCCGGAGTATACTCGCTCTTGATAAAACGAGTGGTGGTGATATCTCCCGGTTTACCGTTCGGGCGGAATGTGCGGAATGTGAAATCAGTTGTTTCAGTTACTTTTACCGGACCGTCATACTTAGGCGACTGCAAAGTGGGAACAGAACCGTCTGTGGTATAGTGTATTTCAGCACTTGGGTCGAGACAGGTGATGTTGACAATACCTTCACCGATAAAGGCATTTGTCTTGTTAAAACCCTCCAAATCAGGAATACGGTAATTGATATTCATAATGTTGAGGCGTTCAAATTGGTTGGCAAGACGCCGGGCAAATGCATTCCAGTCTTTCTGTGAAGGATTGCTCCAACCCAATTCGGCGATAGCCAACAGACGAGGAATTGCCATATATTGCATACGTTCACGTGAAGGAATCCATTCGCACCAAACATTACCTTGCACACCTAATACTAACGGTTGCATTTCAGCGTTTTGAATTTCGCTCATCGGATCATAATTATAAATATTGGCTACTGAATTCTTATCTTCCTGATAGTCTAGATAGAACTGTCCGTTAGGAGTGAAAATGATAGGATTTCCTTGTCCTGTTGTTTTAGAAGGAGCATTCTTAGCCCAACTGCGCCACCACATGACAGTTGCTGTTTTTGAAAGTCCGCCTTCGATAATTTCATCCCAACCGATCATTTCTTTTCCTTTATCGTTAAAGAATTTTTCCATATCATGAATGAACCATGATTGTAGTTCTTCTTCAGTCTTCAGCTTATTGTCACGCATACGTTTTTGACAGTCGGGACATTTCTTCCAGTTGGTTTTTTCTACTTCATCACCACCGATATGTACATATTTGTAAGGGAAGAGTTCGATGAGTTCGCTATATACATTCTTGCAAAATTCTATTGCCGAGTCTTTTCCGGGACAAACGGGAGAGGAGAAGGTGGTTCCCCAACCGGTTTCATCGAAACAAGATACCCCTTCATAATTGCTTATGGCAGCCAGCATATGTCCCGGCATATCTATTTCGGGAACAATGTCAATACCACGTACTTTAGCGTATGCAATCACCTCTTTGATATCTTCCTGGGTATAATAACCGCCATACAGTGTATCACCTTCTACAATGCGAATCTTGCTTTCGGGAATAGCCATGTCAGAATTATCGTTCACCTTTGATTGGCGGATGCATTCTTTGTCATGAGAATTGAATTTGCGCCAAGCACCTTTTTCGGTCAGCAAAGGATATTTCTTTATTTCGATACGCCAACCCTGGTCGTCGGTGAGATGCCAGTGGAATTTATTCATCTTATAAAGTGCCATTACATCCAACAGTTCTTTTACTTCATCTTTGGAATAGAAATGGCGTGAAACATCCAGCATGATGCCTCGCCAAGTAAAGCGGGGGGCATCATTGATTTCCACACTCGGAATAGCCCAATCTACACCGTCCACTATTTGTTTGGATTCAATTTGAGGAGGGAATAATTGGCGTAAAGATTCAATTCCGGCAATAACTCCACCATAAGAGTTTCCTTTTATATTGATTTTCTTAGTGTCGGTTTTTAATTGGTATGCACCCTCTTTGCCTTCAACTTCCCCCAATGAGAGGGTGATGGTTCCTTCTCCGTCTTGTACTTTTATGTTATATCCGGTGGAAGGAGAAAGTATTCCTGCCAGATATTCGGCAGCCGGAGCCAGCCGGGAATCAGTGATGCCGATGGTGCAACTTTTAGGAAGAACGAATGCGCTGCTGTCTTGTTGAACATTGTTCGGCAGCGGGACGATAGAAACGTCTCTGACAGAGGGAGGAGTGGAAGTACAAGCACCCAACAGCAATGAGCTCGTCACGGTGCAAGCAGCAATCCATTTTTTATAAGTCTGCTTAATCATAAGATAAATTTTTAGGTAGTTAATATATTAGTATTGGAATGTCACTAGAACACCTTTATGGTCTGTCGGCCATACATTCTGCGGTTCGATGAATTTATCTTTTGAAGTTTCCTGTACACGCTGAGAACGTACAATAGAACCTTTAGGACCAAAGATTGCTGCATCTTTCACGGTCAGCCCTTTTTCGGGATAGAACCAAATATAGTCGATACGGTCGCGTTCATCGGCTTTGGGTGCCCAAGTGATTTTTTCGGCAGGTTTGGCCGGATTGTCAGAAGGATAAGTAAAGCCGGGATAGTCAAGCACATTGGGATAGAAAGAACGGTAAGCATCAACGAAACCGGCTTCATCCAGCAAGACGGGCACTGTCCAAGGAATTACTAATCCGTGGTGGTCGTAAAGGTTCTTGGTTTCTTCTGTCCAATCCTGGTGCGAGGGTTCATTGAAATCACCACCCAAAATAATGGTATATCCGGCTTCCCGGTCTTTCTTTGCCTGCTCGATAAACATCTTGATGGCATCATCACGTTGTGACGCGACATTTCTTTCCAGAACTTCTTCAACTGTAGTGGGAATAGGAATTTCTTCCCAAGTAGAACCGTCATATCCACGTACATTATAATATGCATCATCCAGATAATCCAGATGAGAGGTATAAACGGCCATTTTCTTTCCATTCATGTCGGTTGTCAAACGGTAAATACTTCCGTGGTCACCGTTTTCGGGGAAGACAGTCAGTGAGTCGGTAATCGGATAGCGGCTAAGTAAACCGGTATCGTATGTATAGAAGGAATAATAAGTTTCTCCTTTTTCTTTCAGCGACCGGGTGAGGCGTGCTGTAAAATTGGTGTTATTATAATTACGCACTTCACTGAGGGTTACAAAATCGGGGCGAAGACGAATAATTTCATCGACAATAGCCTCATAACCGCCGGGAACCATGGTTCCTTCTTGCCAGATATTCCATTGCAAAACGGTAAATTCCTTTTTTTCCTGTGTGCATCCTGTGAGAACAAGCCATAGGAACATGGATAAATAAAGTAGTTTTTTCATTGTTTATTTATTTAAGATTATAAATATTTCTCTTTTAAGAACTGTCCGGTATAAGAGGCTGCACATTGGGCTATTTCTTCCGGTGTGCCGGCAACGACCAGATTACCACCCATTTTTCCACCTTCCGGTCCAAGGTCGATGACATAATCGGCGCATTTTATTACGTCCAGATTATGTTCGATGATAACGATGGTATGCCCTCTGCTGATAAGCGCGTCAAAAGCTTCCAACAACTTCTTGATATCATGGAAATGCAAACCGGTAGTGGGTTCGTCAAAGACAAAAATAGTAGGCTGTGTCTTTTCCACACTTAGGAAATAGGCCAGTTTCACACGTTGGTTCTCACCACCGGACAGTGTAGACGAAGATTGTCCCAATTTAATATATCCCAATCCCACGTCTTGCAGCGGAGTGAGTTTCTTCACAATCTTTTTTTGTCCGTGTTCGGTAAAGAATTCTATAGCTTGATTCACGGTCATTTCCAGTATATCATATATATTCTTATCTTGGAATTTCACTTCCAAAGTATCGCTTTTAAAGCGTTTGCCGTGACAAGATTCACATTCCAGCACCAAGTCGGCCATAAACTGCATCTCCACCGTAACCGTTCCGTCGCCTTTGCATTCTTCACAACGTCCTCCTTCGGTGTTGAAAGAAAAGTATCCGGCTGTGTAACCCATTTGTTTGGCCAATGGTTGCTCTGCGTAAAGTTTACGGATTTCGTCGTATGCTTTTACATAAGTCACCGGGTTGCTGCGTGATGACTTCCCGATTGGATTTTGATCGACAAACTCAATGTCCTTAACCATCTGTATGTCACCGCTGATAGAAACGAATTCTCCCGGTCGCTCACTGCTTTCACTGTATTCCCGTTTCAGCGCTTTATAGAAAACATCACGCACCAATGTGCTCTTTCCCGAACCGCTGACACCTGTAACTACTGTCATTATATTTAGAGGGAAACGTACATCCACTCCTTTCAGATTGTTTTCTCTGGCTCCTTTTATTTCGATATAATTATTCCAGGGGCGGTGTGATTGGGGTATTTCGATGGTTTCTTCTCCAAGTAAATAACGAACCGTATAGCTGTTACTGTTTTTTTTCAAGTCTTTCATGTCTCCCTGATAGACGATTTCCCCTCCCAAGCGTCCGGCTTTGGGACCGATATCTATAATGTAGTCGGCGGCACGGATGATTTCCTCATCATGCTCTACCACTACGACGGTATTTCCCAGTTCTTGTAATTGGCGTAATACTTTAATAAGGCGTTCGGTATCGCGGCTATGAAGTCCGATACTTGGTTCATCCAATATATAAAGCGATCCTACAAGGCTGCTTCCCAGGGAAGTTGCCAAGTTGATACGTTGGCTTTCACCACCCGACAATGTATTGCTAAGGCGGTTTAATGTGAGGTAGCCTAAACCGACATCCATCAGGAAGTTGATTCGGTTATTAATCTCTGTCAGTATACGTTTGGCTATAGCAGTATCGTGTGTATCCAATTCTAATGTGCGGAAGAATTCCTTTAGGTCATGAATGGGTAAATCTACCAATTCGGATATAGAGCGTCCGCCTACTTTTACATATCCGGCTTCTTTTTTCAGTCTGGTTCCGTGGCACATGGGGCAAAGAGTCTTTCCGCGGTAACGTGCCAACATCACACGATACTGAATTTTATATTGATTCTCTTCCAGCATTTTAAAGAATGAGTCTATGCAGGCTTTCTCTTTTGGACCATGCCACAAGTAGTCTTTCTGCTCTTGCGTCAGTTCATAATAAGGAGTAAAGATGGGGAAATTGTGTTTCGGGGCTTCACGGATGAATTCTTTCAGCCATTCGCCCATCTTTTCGCCACGCCAACAAATCACAGCTCCGTCATATACACTCAGAGCGCGATTGGGGATGACAAGATGTTCGTCTATTCCGATTACCTTGCCGAAGCCTTCGCAATTGGGGCAGGCACCAATGGGGGAGTTGAAAGAAAACATTTGGTCGTTGGGTTCCTCAAAGGTAATACCGTCTGCTTCAAACTTCGTGCTGAAGGAAAAAAGTTGTGTGCTGCCGTCCGATGAATAAAAGCGGAGCATGCAGGCTCCGTCACCTTCATACATGGCTGTTTCGGCCGAGTCGGTCAGTCGGCTGATGCTGTCTTTGCTGTCATCGGCCGTCATACGGTCTATCAGTAAGTAGATATTTTGTTTTTTTCCTTCGGCCGGCACTTGTTGCAGGAAGTCCTCGATACGCATAACCTCGCGGTTCACTTCCACGCGCGTAAATCCCTGTTTTAAGTCAATGTCCAGTTGTTCGGCAATGCTGCGTCCTTCGCGTGGCAGTAGTGGAGCGAGCACGGTATATTTAGTCCCTTTGGGAAAAGAAAGCATACAATTCACGATGTCTTCCGCACTGTGTTTCTTCACCACTTGTCCGCTGATGGGGGAGTATGTTTTCCCCACACGTGCGTACAGCAATCGCAGATATTCATATATTTCGGTCGAGGTTCCTACGGTGGAACGCGGGTTGCGACTGTTTACTTTCTGTTCGATGGCAATGGCAGGAGGAATTCCTTTGATAAAATCACATTCCGGTTTGCTCATTCTGCCCAAAAACTGGCGGGCGTAAGATGATAAGCTTTCCACATAGCGACGCTGGCCTTCGGCGTATAACGTGTCAAAAGCCAATGATGATTTTCCGGAACCGGATAAGCCTGTAATGACTACCAGTTTATTGCGGGGAATATCCACATCAATGTTTTTGAGGTTGTTGACCTTGGCTCCTTTGATAGATATATAATTACTTTCTGACATTCTTTTTGCATTTAGTTGGATATGCAAAGATAGTCAATCCTGCTCGGATACGTTTCATTCCGTAGGGTGAAAAAATGTTGTTCTATAGAAATTTTTCAGTAGTTTTCTTCTGACGGGTGTTTTGGGGTAATTAGGTCACTTCTCCAAAAGATTATGATGAAACCTGTGGCAACAGTGCTGAACTGGCTGATGTAGTCTCTTATTTGCCGGTTCTTGACTCTTGTTTAAACTTTAGTTCAAGCTGTTTTTATCATGTTGTGGATGCTGTAGGTCTGGTGTTTATTTAGGAATACGTAAGATGTTGTAAATTTACAGAATTAAAATTATCCTTCAAGAGTTCGTATTGATTTATTTGAAGATAGAGGCATGAAATCTTTATTTTGCCTGTCGTTATCTCGCTGTTTCATATTTTATCTTTATCTTTGTCTGCGAAAACTATTAAAATAGCGAAGACTTAAAATGAGAGCAAAAACGATTTTTCTTTTATTGATAACGCTCCTTCTGACATCGGCGGTCAATGCCAGGTCACGTTATCCTAAGCGTGAATTTCGGGGTGCATGGATTCAATGTGTAAATGGGCAGTTTCAAGGAATGCCTGCAGAGAAGATGCAGCAGTTATTAATCAGACAACTGAACAGCTTACAAGAAGCTGGTATTAATGCTATTATTTTTCAGGTGCGTGCTGAAGCAGATGCCTTGTATAAATCATCTTACGAGCCGTGGAGCCGCTTCCTTACCGGGGTGCAGGGCAGGGTACCGTCACCTTATTGGGACCCTATGCAGTTTATGATAGATGAATGTCATAAGCGTGGAATGGAGTTTCATGCCTGGATAAATCCTTATCGTGCCAAAACAAAGGGAACGGTAGCCTTGTCACCCATTCATCCTTACAACAGGAACCCTGAACGTTTTGTGACTTATGCCGGACAATTGTATTTTGATCCGGCATTACCTGAGAATCGTAAATATATTTGTAAGATTGTACGCGATATTGTTACCCGTTATGATGTGGATGCCATTCACATGGATGATTATTTTTATCCTTATCCTAATCCGGGAGAGGATTTCCCCGACAATATCAGTTTTGCACAGTATGGTCGCGGATACAGTAATAAAGCCGATTGGCGACGTGACAACGTGAATGTGTTGATAAAGGAAATCCATGAGACGGTGCGCGAGTGCAAGCCGTGGGTGAAGTTTGGAATTTCTCCTTTTGGAATTTATCGTAATGTGAAGAGTGACCCCAATGGCAGCAACACACGCGGTTTGCAAAATTATGATGATTTGTATGCTGATGTGTTGATGTGGGTGAACAATGGTTGGGTGGACTATAATATCCCTCAAGTTTATTGGGAAATCGGTCATCCGGCTGCCGATTATGATACATTGATCCGTTGGTGGGCGAAGAATGCTTCCGCCCGTCCTTTGTATATTGGTCAGGATGTGATGCGTACGGTGAATAAGCCCGACCTCCATAATCCGCTTATCAATCAGATGCCGGCTAAGATGAAACTCCAACGTGCTTTGCCTACTGTGCAGGGAAGTTGTCAGTGGTATGCTTCGGCTGTGGTGGATAATGCAGGAAACTATCGCACCATGCTTGTAAAAGATTACCACCGTTATCCGGCTTTGCCGCCTACATCGCCATTTATGGATGATAAGGCTCCTGATAAAGTAAAGAAAGTGAAAGATGTTTGGACACAGGATGGATTGTTGCTTTTCTGGCAGGCACCAAAGGCGAAAACGGAAATGGATAAGGCTGTGCAATATGTGGTTTATCGTTTTGATAAAAAAGAAAAAGTGAATCTGGAGGACCCTTCTCATATTGTTGCTATCACGCGTGATACTTATTATAAATTGCCTTATGAAAACGGCAAGACAAAATACAACTATGTTGTGACGGCTCTCGATCGTTTACATAACGAATCTAAAGGGGCAAAGAAGAAAGTAAAACTGTAGACAAACAGCATAATAGTACTGAGATATTAGTAAGTAAGAACCACGTTTCACACGTGTTATGGGGTTAATTTGTTGTTTTACAGGTGTTTAAGGTGAAAGGTTTAACTCAAGCCGCCGAGAGCAACGGATTATCTTCATGACAGGTATGATGCGTGGTTTTGTATTTTGGGGGAATAGTTTGAACACTTAACATATCATATCACCAACAAAGGGAAGAATAAGCCGTTTCTTAGGGTTGGCTAAGGTCTTTTAAACGGAAGATTATTACAGTCTCCGACAGTGGACCGTACAGTCCGTTGCGGTGGACTGTATAGTCCGTTACCGTAGACTGTATAGTCCATTGCCGTAGACTGTAGTAATCCGACTGACCGACAGGCATAATAGAAAGAATGAAAACGCTTAGCCCGGCTAATGAAACGACTTAGGGAGTTTAAAACGTATGCAGAGGTTGAAAACCGGAGGAGACAACACACGGTGACAGAATCAAGTTCTTTTTTTGAAGCACCTCTTCGGCTTTTTGAAGTAAATCCCTCCTTTTGTCCGATTATTATCTTGTAACTGTTACAAATTCATAAGAAATTTATATGTTAATTCATTTTTATTTCGTTACTTTGTAGCCGGATAACAAAAAGGAACACGAATATGCGATATGTGTACGTAACGGGCTATCTATCACTGGCTGCTATCATACAACTGTTAATGGGAAATTTTCCATTGTCGTTTGTGGCATTTCCGCTGAATATTGTTTTTGCGGTTATTTGGCTGTTCTTATTGTGGAAATTATATAAGGAAAGTAGAAAATCGGCTTTTACACGCTTCCTTTACTCCCCTCAAACAAGTATTTTATCTATTTTCCTGCTCATAGCAGGTAGTCTGATTATTGGATTATTTCCTCAGTTGTCTGATGTGGAAGCTGCTATGCGCACCGGTGTTTGGGCTTTGTTGGGCTGTTATAATTTTATGACTTCTTGGATATTCATTGCCATTCTCTTTTTGCTGTTAAGCAATTTGGCAATGATTACTTTTCATGCTTATTACCATCGAAAGACTGCCCGTTGGCGTTTCCTGCTGAACCATGCAGGATTATGGCTGGCACTTTTCGCCGGATTCTTTGGAAGCAGTGATACCCGGACATTGCGTATTCCTCTTTATAAAGGAGAACCGGCACGTGAGGCTTTTGACATGAATGGTGTTTCCTATCATTTGGATTATGAGATGGAACTGCGTTCCTTTTCCGTGGAATACTATCCTAATGGAAGCCCTTCCCGTTTTGCTGCCGAGGTGCGCTTGGGTGATGATGAGGCACTGTTGGAAGTGAATCATCCATACAGTTATCGGTTGGGAGAAGATGTGTATCTCACAAGCTATGACATGGCAAGTGGCAATGAAAGTAAATATTGTGTTTTACAAGTTGTGATACAACCGTGGAAATATATAATGGTGGCCGGCATATTGATGATGTTGGCGGGAGCTGTTCTCTTATTTATTAATGGTCCGAAAAAGTGTGTTAATCTGAAAAAGGTATGATAAATTGGGATAACTTCTATGTATTTGCGACACTGTCTGTTGGTTTATGGCTGGCAGGGGCAGTGTTTGCACTTCGTTCTTCAACGAGGAGCAGAATGGCTGTTGGTTTCACCATTGCCGGAATTATGGTATTGGGCATTTTTATTGCCGGATTATGGGAATACCTGCAACGCCCACCTTTGCGGACAATGGGAGAAACGCGTTTATGGTATTCATTCTTCATGGGAATAGCCGGACTTCTGACATATATACGATGGAAGTATCGTTGGATATTGTCGTTTTCTACTTTATTGTCTACTGTATTTGTCGTGATTAATTTGTTAAAGCCGGAGATACATGATCAGTCGCTGATGCCGGCTTTGCAAAGTGTATGGTTCATTCCTCATGTTACTGTATATATGTTTTCTTATTCGGTGTTGGGGTGCGCATTCATTATTGCCGTCACCGGACTGTTCTGCCACAAGGAGGAGTATTTGCAGACAGCCGATAATTTGGTCTATGCAGGAGTCGCTTTCCTGTCAATCGGTATGTTGCTCGGTTCTCTTTGGGCGAAAGAGGCATGGGGAAATTATTGGAGTTGGGACCCGAAGGAAACATGGGCAGTCATCACTTGGATGGGGTATTTGATATATATCCACCTTCGTCTGTTCGGACGTGTGGGCAGCAAATCACTGTATGTGTTGCTCATTTTTTCCTTTTTGGCGTTGCAAATGTGTTGGTATGGAGTGAATTATCTTCCGGCGGCACAGCAAAGTATACATTTATATAATCGTAATAACTAATCAAAAAAACAAGCGTAACATGAAGAAAAGTACAAAATTAATGGTGGCACTGTTGGTTATAGTGGCGGCATTAGCTGTTACTTACCGGCTGATGAACCGTGTGCCTTCTGCCGATTTGGAGGCAAATGCGCAGATGCAGCAAATCATTACGGATGCCGGATGTTTGAGATGTCACACCTCAAACCCCGATTTGCCGTTCTATGCCAATATGCCCGTGGCAGGAAAGATTGTGATGGAGGACGTGAGCAAGGCTTATCGTGCTTTTGACATGACTCGGATGGCGGCAGACTTGAAAGCCGGTAATCCGGTCGATCAGGTGGCTTTGGCAAAAGTAGAAAAAGTGATTCTGGATGGCAAGATGCCTCAGCCCAAATACTATTTGGTGCATTGGGGAGCTTCTATCAGCGATACGAAAAAGGAATTGGTTCTTAATTGGGTGAAGAATCATCGTATGAGGCTGATGGGCGATGCGAATGTGGCTCCTGAATTCATCAATGAACCTATTCGCCCGATTGCCGATTCTATTTCGGTAGATGTGCGCAAGGTGCTATTGGGTGATATGCTTTATCACGACACTCGTCTGTCGGCTGATAATACGGTATCTTGTGCCTCTTGTCACGGTTTGGATATGGGCGGCGTGGACAATAAGCAGTATTCGGAAGGAGTGGGCGGTCAGCTTGGCGGAGTAAATGCTCCGACTGTTTATAATGCAGCTTATAATTTTGTTCAGTTTTGGGACGGTCGTGCCGGCACATTGGCAGAACAGGCTGCAGGTCCTCCCTTGAATCCGGTTGAAATGGCTTGTGAATCCTTTGACCAGATAACAGCAAAACTAGCCGAAGACAAGGACTTTGTAAAAGCTTTTACAGAGGTATATTCAGACGGACTGAATGAAAAGAATATTACCGATGCGATTCAGGAATTTGAAAAGACATTGCTGACTCCCAATTCACGTTTCGACCTTTATCTGAAAGGTGACAAGAATGCTATCACTGCCGATGAACTTGCCGGATATGAGCTTTTCAAGAAATATGATTGTGCAACTTGCCATGTAGGTGAAATCCTTGGAGGACAGTCATATGAGTTAATTGGCGTACAACATGATTATTTTGCAGACCGTGCGGCTGAAATGACAGAAGAAGACAACGGTCGGTTTAAGCAAACAAAGATAGAGCGTGACCGTCATCGTTTTAAAGTGCCGGGATTGAGAAATGTGGAATTGACTTATCCTTATTTCCACGATGGAAGCATGAAGACAATGGATGACGCCGTGCGTGCGATGGCTAAATATCAGTTGGGCATTGAACTTCCGCAGCAGGAAGTGGATAAGATTGTATCTTTTCTCCGTACTTTGACCGGACAGTATAAAGGACAGACTCTGACAAATAAAAATATGAGTATCTAGGAGCTTGGAGAGTGCTCTGAAAACCGAGAAGATGCTTGATATAGCACATGAATGTGTCATAACTAAAGTAGCACATTAAATCATCAACTGTAGGGGCAGGGTTTGCCTGCCCGAATGCACAAATAAACTGCTTTCGGGCGAGCGAACCTCGCCCTACCGGTTAAATGACAGCATTATCGACGTTTTGACACGTTCCTTTCTTTATAGACTAATAAAGCAAGAATCCTGCCAATCCGCAGAGGATAATCATTAATATAGGGTTTATCTTATATTTGCGTGTTCCGAAGAAAGCTGCAAGGAAGATGATGATACTGATAATGAATTGATACCAATCTACTTTATAGCTGCCGAAGTTTTCTTTATTCATTAAAACGAGGGCTGCCGCAGCCAGCAAGCCTACCACTGCGGGGCGCAATCCACTGAATACGGCTTCAACAGCCGGGTGTTTTTGATATTTCAGAAAGAATTTGCTGATGGCAATCATTAAGATGAAGGAAGGAAAGACAACAGCAAATGTTGCCACAATGGAGCCGATGACGGCGAAAGCTTCGCTGTATCCCGCGTTCAGTACGGCAGTATATCCTACATAAGTGGCGGAATTAATGCCAATAGGACCCGGAGTCATCTGGCTGATAGCTACGATATCAGTAAATTCACCGGCATTAATCCAATGATAACGCGTCACTACTTCTCCCTGAATCAAGGAAAGCATGGCATAACCGCCTCCAAAACCGAAGAGACCTATCTTAAAGAATGTATAGAATAAATAAAGGAATATCATTTTGATGCATGTTTATGTTTGTACTTACCATAGAAAAAGCCTCCTACTCCGGCAATGATGATAATATACACAGGGGATATACCCAATAACCAGATAAGAAGTGCCGATACTATAGGTATCCATATTGTATAGCGGTTTATCTTTGCTGATGTTGCCATTGAGAAAGTAGGAGCGGCAATCAATGCGACCACTGCCGGGCGGATTCCTTTGAATATATTTTCTACTACTTCATAATTCTTGAATTGTTGGAAAAACAAGGCTATGGCTAAAATAATGAAGAAGGAGGGAAGTATGGTTCCGAGCGCCATGGCTAGAGCTCCTTTGAATTTGCGTAACTTATATCCTATAAAGATAGCTATGTTTACGGCAAATATGCCTGGAACAGACTGAGTAAGTGCCAATAAGTCGATAAAGTCTTCTTTATCAATCCATTTTCTTTTCTCCACTATTTCATCTTGTATGAGTGGAACCATTGCATAACCTCCTCCGATGGTAAACAGGCCAATCTTTAAAAAGATGGCGAATGATTTTAAATAGAAATTCATGTCTTAATTTTGTTTCATATAAACGCTTGGCGGTACATCAAAGTATTTCTTAAAGCTATCTGTAAAATATTTCGGGTCGCCAAAGCCCAGCATATCTGAAACTTCGGATACCGTGTATTTCTTGCTTTTCAATAGTATGGCAGCTTCATTCATACGCACTTTACGGATAAACTCGCTGGGTGAATAATTTGTTAATGCTTTTATTTTATTATAAAAACTACTTCTACTCATATTGAAAGCAGCACATAAAGTGTCTACATTTAGTTCTTTGCTCAGATTTTTTTTAATGGTTTCGGTTACTTTTATAATAAATTCCTGATCTAAGTCCAATGGTGGGTGAGGCACATTTTCCTCTTCCGTGGTGAACTGGAATTGACTGTAACGTTTGCGTATAAGCTCCCTGATAGCAAGTACGTTGGTTATGTTGGCTTTTAAGACACCGACATCAAACGGTTTAATGATGTATCTGTCTGCTTTGCTCTGTAATCCTTTGATAATACTTTCTTTATCATTCAATGCAGTTAGCAGAATGACAGGAATATGACTTGTTTCTACATCATTTTTCACAATACGGCACATTTGTTCTCCATTCAGTTCCGGCATCATAATGTCTGAAAGAATGAGGTCGGGCTGTTTGGTTTTGATAGAATTAATCACTTCTTGTCCGTTGCTGACTCCTGTTACTTGATATTCATCGGATAATATCTGTAATAAGAAAGTACGTAACTCCACATTGTCTTCGGCTACCAGAATATAAGGAGCTTCTTTATCTGCCTGTTTAAGTTGCGGAATAGGGGGAATGGTGACCTCCTCTTTGTTTTCTTCTCTCACGATAGGAAGCGGATCGATGACATCAGCTTTGGGGAAGAGTTTGTTATTATATTTTCTGCTTTTTATAGGGAATGATAGTTTAAAGGTAGTACCCATATTCTCTATGCTGCTCATACTAATTTTGCCACAGTGGTTCTTGATGAGCTTGTAAGTAAGCATCATGCCGATACCGCTGCCGGTAATTTGTAAATTAGTGGCATTTTTCCCTCTGAACAGTTCTTTGAACATTTTTTTCTGGTCATTGGATGAAATTCCGATTCCGGTATCTGTGATGAACAGAAACCAATGGCTTTTACTTTTGGAAGTCTGAATTTTGATACTTCCTCCTTGTTGAGTGTATTTCAGTGCATTAGTCATCAGGTTTCTGATGATGGAATCCATCTTGTTTCTATCCAACCATACTTCTTGAGAAGTAAAATTGGATTCAAAATGAATTTCAATTTGTTTTTTCTCTGCGTATAGCTTGAATTGCTCAATGTAAGACTTAATATATGAATTTAATTCGTATCTGGATACATAAACGTTGGGCGTATAAAGTTCCTCTTTTTCGAAATTAATTAGATTACTTGCCAAATCAGATAAATTGTCTGTATTCTGAATAGCAAGGTTGATATTAATTTTCCCTTGTTCTGTCAGTTGTTCATTCTTCAGAATTTCTCCCAACGGAGCCTTTATCAAGGTCAGCGGCGTACGTATGTCATGGGCGGTGTTGATAAAGAATTGGATTTTCTCTTTAGAATTGTTCCTGTCTTTCCTTAACCATAAGAAACGTAAAATACTTACTGTAATTAATATTATGATAATAAGATAAATGATTCCGGCCCAAAAAGTTGCCCAAAAAGGGGGAGTTATGGTTATTTTTATAGCTCTTTCTTCCAATACATGCTCGTCATCCATCAGAATGGCTCTCACCCTCAGTTTATAATGCCCGGGATTGATGTTGGTATAACGTATCAGATTATCTGCTGTGGGACTTGTCCATTCATCGTAAAATCCTTCTAATTTCCAAGTGTATAGAATATTAGACGGATTGTCGTAATTAATGGAAGATACATTTAACGAGAATATATTTTGATTATAATCCAAAGTGATGTGTTCTGTATCGTCTATATCTTGGGTTAAAGGGGAATTCTTTTCACCGGGGAAAACCTTTTGATATAAGATGCTGAAATCACTGAATATCATTTTAGACTTGAAACGATTGGGCAGACTTACGGTGTCTGCTATTTCAATGGCTCCGTTTCCTGTTCCGAATATAAAATATCCTGATCGGGTGTGTATGCCCGATGAGGGATTGAAGTTCACAGCCATCAATCCTTGTTCTTTTGTCCAATTGGAGAATATTCTTTCTTTTACTTTGAAACGAGTTAATTCATTTTCGGTACTGATAACCAGATCCGTTTCCGAAGCCGGCAAAATGCAATAGATATTATTGGAAATCAACGCTGAGTTTTTTATATGATAACGTACGACTTTGTCAGTGTTATTATTATATACCCACATGCCCGAACCATGAGTACCGATATAGGTAATATGGGCAACAGTATCTTGATAAATCGTATTGATACATCCAATTTCAGAATCCAGATTGACCGGTTTCAGTGTTTGGTTTCGTTTATTGAATTGGTATAGCCCATTGATGGTGCCTATCCACAGGTTGTATTGGTCCTTGTTCTTAATACAGGTAACCGGAAAATCCATACCGTAGCACTGAATTTCTTTTGTTTGTATATTATAACTTTTCAGGTTATAATAGCCACCTGCCCAAATGATTCCATCATTGTCCTTGTAGATGCAACGTATGTATTTATCAGGGCGGATATTGGTCCATCCTAGAGTGGATTGATGAGAAAAATATTTAGGCACCATGTCTTTCTTGTTGATTTGATACATTCCCGACATATATCCTCCTACCAATATGGTGCCGGGGGCTGTTTCGCACATGGAAATAAAGACATGGTTCTGATTTTGTGTGTCGTTCTGATAAGTGGAAAGAAGGCACTTCCACTGTTTATTCTGAGAATTGTAAAAACAGATGCCATTACTTGTAGCATACCAAATATCACCTTCCGAATCCTCTAAAATAGAGTTCACTTGATTGTCTATTAGTGAATTTGGATTGTCATAAGAATGTTGTATCCATTTATAGCCCGGATATTTATTCGAGAATAAGGTAATTCCGACAGGATAAATGGCCATCCATAATTTGTCATCTTTATCAATGAATATGTCATTCACAATATTCCCATTCATTTTGTTTGAATGATTGTGATCGGCAATCAGAAAAGGGGATAATTCGCGAGTGAATAAATTGAGTTTGTAAACACCTGCTCCATTAGTGGCTATCAGGACTTCGTCTATTTTCTTGGGGTTGGCTATGATTGTATTGACTGTAATGTCCAACAACTTTGTGGGAACATCCATTAGTTGTTGAGTATTGATGTTATATAGATATATACCGTCTCTCAGTGTTCCTATAATAAGAGTCTGAGTGCTTTTGTGAAAATACAGATAAGTAACAATTTGGAATTGGTCCAATTGGGGATGTTTTTGTATCTGTAGTTGATGCTTATCAATTAGTTCAACGCAAAATATATTATGATTTGTTCCTAAAAAGTATTGGTTATTTCCGGCTTCTGTAATGCAGGTAATCTCTTCCTGAATAGAACTGGTCAGGCGAATCAGTTTTTCCTGGTCGATATCAAAAATGTATTGTTTGTCTTTGGTACAAAGCCAAATATTGTTTTTGTTGTCCAAATAAGTGCTGATGAGTGGAAGCCCACTGTTGCTTTTGTCTTTGCTGGCAAAATTATAGGCCAGCTCGTATTTGTCTTGTAGTGAATTGTACTTAAAAATATATCCGTTTTTTCCTATTTCCCAAATTACGCCGGCTGTATCTATTTCCAAAGTATTCAGGTTGGGAAAAGATTTCATATTAGGTTGACCGTCTGCTGATAAGCTGTAATGAACATATTGCTTGCCATTGTACCTGTCGATTCCTTCATGGGTGAGGAACCACATATATCCTTTATTGTCTTTTTGTATGGACAGGACTCTACGACTGCTCAAGCCATCGTTAGTATCTAGATACTGGTAAAGTTGGGCAGAGACAGAAGTTATAAAAATAATCGTAAAGTATATAAGTAAAAGAGTCCTTTTCATAATGGTATTTAGACGCGAAAACCTTACAAAGCTCGCAAATTTTCTTGTCATTTCAAAATCTATTATATGTAAAAAAAGCGGCAATCAGTATGATATACCGCTTTTTTAGTAAATATAACAAATCGTTTTATCATTTGTTCATTTCAACCCATTTTCTTGCGTTGACAAATGCTTCAATCCATGGTGTTACTTGGTCTTTGTTTATTCTGTCAGAAGGATAGTAAGCATTTTGCCACGGGAAACAAGAGCGTTCTAAGTGAGGCATCATTGCCAAGTGGCGTCCGTCTGAACTTGCTAATCCGGCTACGCTGTAGTCTGAACCGTTCGGATTACCGGGATATTCATCGTATGAGTATTTCAATACTACATTATACTTATCTTCTTCGTATGGTAATGAGAATTTGCCTTCTCCGTGTGCCACCCAAATACCTAATTTGCTGCCGCTTAATGAGCCGAGCATAACACTTCTGTTCATCGGAACTGTTACACCGACAAACTTAGATTCAAACTTGTGTGAGTCGTTATGCAGCATTTTGGCTTTCTTGTTATGCTCAGGATTAATCAGTCCCAATTCAATCATCAATTGGCAACCGTTACATACTCCCAGTGACAGGGTGTCTTTGCGTGCATAGAAATTATCCAGTGCTGCTTTGGCTTTCGGATTGAATAAGAATGCACCTGCCCATCCTTTGGCAGAACCCAGAACATCGGAATTGGAGAATCCTCCACAGAATACAATCATATTAATGTCTTCTAATGTTTCGCGTCCGCTTATCAGGTCGGTCATAGTGACATCTTTCACATCGAAGCCTGCCAGGTAAAGCATATATGCCATTTCGCGTTCACCATTGGTGCCTTTTTCACGAATGATGGCAGCCTTAATGCCGGTCGGTGTACGACGTTCGGGAGTGATTCCATATTGTGAGAACTTCCCGGTGAATGATTTATCGAATACAAACTCCAGTGGTTGCTCTTTGTAATTTTCAAAACGTTTCTTGGCGCAACCGTTCATGCTTTGTTTGCGGTCAAGCAAATAAGAAGTAGAATACCAAACATCACGCAGATAGTCAATACCGAATTGGTAAGTGGCATCTTCTTTGGTTACTAGAATATGGCGTTCGTCTGTGGGGGTACCCAATTTCACGTAGCCGATTCCGGCATCTTCCAATATCTTCTTGACTTCGGCTTTGTCTTTATCTTTCACCTGAATGACGATACCCGGATTTTCGGCAAACAGAATTTTGATGATATCGTTTTCCTTTATTTTATTAAGGTTGATTTCCATACCACCTTCCATGTTTGAGAAGCACATTTCGAGCAGTGTAGTAATGAGACCACCGGCTGAGATATCATGACCTGCCATAATCAGGCCCTTGTTGATAAGTTCTTGTATGGCAAGGAAAGCATCGCGGAAATATTCGGGATTTTGAACTGTCGGGACATCATCTCCTATTTTATTTAATGACTGTGCGAAAGTAGAACCACCTAAACGCAACTTGTCAAAACTGAAGTCGATATGATAAATGGTACTCTTGGCATCATTTACCAATACAGGAGAAACGACTTTCTTTACATCGGATACTTCTCCGCCGGCTGAAACGATAACTGTTCCCGGGCTGATGATCTTTTCTCCGTTTGGATATTTTTGAGTCATAGACAGGGAATCCTTACCGGTCGGCACATTGATTTGCAGTGCGCAGCAGAAGTCAGACAGCGCCTTGACAGCCGTATAAAGACGGGCATCTTCACCTTCCTGTGCACGGCATGGCCACATCCAGTTGGCAGACAGGGAGATGCTGTCCATTCCTTCTGCCATTGGAGCCCAAACAAGATTGGTCAACGCTTCGGCTACCGACAATACAGAACCTGCAGCCGGATTAGCCAAGGCAGCTTGCGGAGCATGTCCCAAAGAAGTGGCAATACCTTTTTCGCCTCGATAGTCAAGGGCAACGACACCACAGTCGCTCAACGGTAGCTGGATTTCGCCCTGACATTGCTGGCGGGCAATCTTACCTGTTACGGAACGGTCTACTTTGTTGGTTAACCAATCCTTGCAGGCAACAGCTTCCAGTTGAAGTACGCGGCGGATATATTCGTTTAATTTTGAAGTTTCGTAAGTTACGTTTTCATAATGGCGTTCTACAGTCTTGTCCACCATATAAGTTTTCGGAGAAGAACCGAACATTTGATCTACTGCCAAATCAAATGGGCGGACACCATCAGCTTGTTCAAAAGCAAAACGGGCATCACCGGTAGTTTCACCTACAGTATACATTGGGGCACGTTCGCGGTCGGCTATCTTTTGTACGTGTTCAATAGCCGATTCATCAATCAGCAACCCCATACGTTCTTGAGACTCATTGGCAATAATCTCTTTGGCAGACAGTGTTTTGTCACCGATAGGCAGTTTGTCCATGTGGATTAATCCGCCGTTTTCTTCTACTAGCTCAGACAAACAGTTTACGTGACCTGCCGAACCGTGGTCGTGGATAGAAACAATCGGATTGTTTTCTTCTTCACACAAGGCACGAACTACATTATAAGCACGTTTCTGCATTTCTGCATTGGCACGTTGAACTGCATTGAGTTCGATTCCCGATGAGTATCGACCTGTTTCAACAGAGGAAACAGAACCGCCACCCAAACCGATTCGATAGTTGTCACCACCCATAACAACAATTTTGTTTCCTGTTTCGGGGTGACCTTTCAGGCAGTCGCGTTGAGTACCGTAACCCACGCCACCGGCCAGCATGATAACTTTGTCGTATGCATACTTTTCACCGTTCTCCTGATGCTCGAAGGTCAATACAGAACCACAAATCAGCGGCTGACCGAATTTGTTACCAAAATCGGAAGCACCGTTGGAAGCTTTAATTAAAATTTGTTCGGGAGTCTGGTATAACCATTGGCGTACCGGCAAGATATCTTCCCATTCACGTCCTTCTTCAGTGCGCGGATAAGAAGTCATATAGACAGCTGTACCTGCAATGGGCCATGAACCTTTACCGCCACCCATGCGGTCGCGGATTTCACCTCCGGTACCGGTTGATGCACCGTTGAACGGCTCTACGGTAGTGGGGAAGTTATGTGTTTCAGCTTTTAGCGAGATGACTGTTTTGATATCTTTGATAATGAAATAGTCGGAAGTGGAGTGGTCGGCCGGAGAGAATTGTTCCACAACCGGGCCTTCTGCAAAAGCCACATTATCTTTATAAGCAGAAATAATTTTATTGGGATTTTCGGCAGTCGTTTTTTTAATCATCTGAAATAAAGATGATTCCATCTCTTCACCATCAATGATGAATGTTCCGCCGAAGATTTTATGGCGGCAGTGTTCCGAATTAATCTGTGCAAAGCCGAATACTTCAGAGTCAGTTAATTTACGTCCCAGGTCTTTTTCGACTTTCAGCAGGTAGTCCATTTCTTCACGAGAAAGTGCAAGACCTTCTTTTTCATTATATTCTTCCAGATTCTCAATGTAAACAATCGGTTGAGGTTTAATGTTAACAGTGAAAATCTCCTGGTTCAATCCTTTATACATGCGTTGTAGCATGGGGTCGTATTCGGCATTTTCATCTTTCACAGGGAAATATTCTTCAATGCGTTGTATACCTGTCAACCCCATGTTCTGAGTAATTTCTACAGCATTTGTACTCCAAGGGGTTATCATTTCCCGACGCGGTCCGATGAAGCAGCCTTTCAGGTTTTCTTCGTTTTCTACAGTGGCTTCTCCATAAAGCCAACTCAGTTTTTGAATATCTTCAGAAGCCAGTTCATGATTGACTTCTGTTGCTATTACACTTTTAGTGGGTGTTCTGAAAAATAGAATCATAGCACTTTTATAGTTGTTTTGTTAATTGAAAACTAGGTTGTAATATCAAGAGTCTATTAATAAGGTGCAAAGTTACATAAAAGAGCCGGGCTATGAAAGAAATTTGTGTGTAAATATAGGTACTTTCGCAAAAAAATACCATCTTTGCAGCATGAATTGGATAGAACAAGTAACCATACTCGATTTGCTGGTGAAAGGACTTATAGTTGGCGTAGTGGTTTCTGCGCCCTTAGGTCCTGTTGGGGTACTTTGTATTCAGCGCACACTGAACAAAGGACGATGGTATGGATTTGTTACCGGGTTGGGAGCGGCTTTGAGCGATATAGGCTATGCTCTGATAACAGGATATGGAATGAGTTTCATGGATGAATTTCTGGCAAAGAACCAGGTGCTTTTACAGATTGTTGGTAGCGTCATGTTATTAATGTTCGGTATTTACACTTTCCGTAGCAATCCTGTCCATTCTATCCGACCTGTATCTTCTACACCAGGCAGTTATCTACATAATTTTGTCACAGCTTTCTTTGTGACATTCTCTAATCCTTTGATTATTTTCCTATTTATCGGTTTGTTCGCCCGTTTTTCTTTTGTGATGCCGGGTAGTCCGTTGGGGCTTCAGTTGGTCGGTTATCTGGCCATTGTACTGGGAGCACTTTTATGGTGGTTCGGTATTACGTATTTTGTCAATAAAGTACGTACTCGTTTCAATTTACGTGGCATTTGGATTTTGAACCGTGTTATCGGTGTTATAGTGATGTTGATGTCTGTAGTCGGCTTCATTTATACTATATTAGGAAAAACGATGTACTGACAGGAAAACATATCTTGTGTGAAGCACGTTGAACCTTATAATTTTCAATTTGTAACTTAAAAAATAAAGAAATGTTTATTTCCAAACAGTTAAAAGAGAATAATATAGCCGAATACCTTATATATATGTGGCAAGTGGAAGATATGATACGTGCCAACGGCTGTGATATGGAGAAGATAAAGAAAAACATTGTTGACTCTTACCCTCTGACGGAAGAACAGAAAGTAGAATTGACACAATGGTATATAGACCTGATTGAAATGATGCGTCGTGAAAATGTAATGGAGAAAGGTCATCTGCAGATTAACAAGAATATTATCACTTGGTTGACCGACTTGCATCTGCAGTTGCTTCGTTCTTCCAAGTTTCCTTATTATAGTGCAGCGTATTATAAAGCTTTGCCTTATATAGTAGAACTTCGTGCCAAAGGTGCTAATAAAGAAGAACCTGAACTGGAAACCTGCTTTGAGGCACTTTATGGGATATTGTTATTGAAGTTGCAAAAGAAAGAAATCAGCGAAGAAACAAAGAAGGCACAGCAGGCTATTTCCGGTTTGCTTGCTATGTTGTCCAATTATTATATAGAGGACAAAAAAGGAGAATTGGAATTCTAGCGAGTCATTTCTTCTTGAGGATAAGGTTGCTCCTAAAGGTATATTGCACTGTTTTTTTTGCTCTGTTATTCCGAGTGCAATGAAGGAACTATAGACATAAAGTGGATATTTCAGATTTTTCACGGTATTCATAGATGACAAAATACTAGGGCTTTTTGGGAACAGCCTTTTGTAATGAAGAGAAAATAAATAAAATGAAAATGAAAAATATATTGGTGACCGGTGCTAATGGCCAATTAGGAAACGAAATGCGTGTGCTTTCGCTTGAGAATAAGGAATATAACTATTTTTTTACGGATGTAGCCGAGTTGGATATCTGTGATGAAAAAGCTGTAATGGCTTTCGTCAAGGAAAATGAAATCGATGTCATTGTGAATTGTGCTGCTTATACAGCTGTGGATAAAGCGGAAGACAATCAGGAATTATGTGCCAAACTAAATAGTGAGGCAGTCGGTTATCTGGCAAAGGCTGCAGAGGAGAATCAGGCGGAATTTATTCAGATTTCTACAGATTACGTATTTGACGGAACCAATTATGTACCATATAGAGAAACCGAACCGACTTGTCCTAATTCTGTATATGGTGTTACTAAATTGGCCGGTGAAAAAAAGGCTTTGGAATATTGCAGTAAGGCAATGATTATCCGTACGGCATGGCTGTATTCTGTATTTGGCAATAATTTTGTGAAAACCATGATTCGTTTAGGGAAGGAAAGGGAATCATTGGGAGTTATTTTCGACCAGATAGGTACGCCGACTTATGCCCGCGATTTGGCGTCTGCTGTTTTTGCAGCTATCCGTAAAGGTATTATTCCCGGTATCTATCATTTCAGTAATGAAGGAGTCTGCTCCTGGTATGATTTTACCAAGTCCATTCACCGTATAGCCGGTATTGGCAATTGCAAGGTAAGTCCTTTGCATACAGATGAATATCCTGCAAAAGCTCCTCGGCCTCACTATTCTGTATTGGATAAGACAAAGATAAAACATACGTATGGCATCGAGATTCCTCATTGGGAAGAGAGTCTGGAACAGTGTATCAAGGAATTAAATGTATAATGATATATGAACAACGAAATAGAAAGAAGACGAACGTTTGCGATTATCGCACACCCGGACGCCGGTAAAACATCATTGACAGAGAAGTTGTTGCTTTTCGGTGGACAGATTCAAGTGGCAGGAGCCGTGAAGAGCAATAAAATAAAGAAAACTGCAACATCCGACTGGATGGATATTGAAAAGCAGCGTGGTATCTCTGTTACCACTTCTGTGATGGAGTTTGATTATCATGATTATAAAATCAATATTCTCGATACTCCGGGACACCAGGACTTTGCCGAAGATACTTATCGTACTCTGACGGCTGTGGATAGTGTAATTATTGTGGTGGATGGTGCAAAAGGTGTGGAAACACAGACACGTAAACTGATGGAAGTCTGCCGTATGCGTAACACTCCTGTTATTATATTTGTCAATAAGATGGACCGTGAAGCTAAAGATCCGTTCGATTTGTTGGATGAGCTGGAAGAAGAACTTGCCATTAGTGTTCGTCCTTTGACATGGCCTATTGAAAGTGGTCCCCGCTTCAAAGGCGTATATAATATTTATGAACAAAAACTTAACCTCTTTCAACCTTCCAAGCAAGTAGTGACTGAAAAGGTGGAAGTAGATATTCATACCGAAGAGCTTGACAATCGGATTGGAGCACCTTTGGCAGAAAAACTGCGTAATGAGCTTGAACTTATTGATGGTGTTTATCCCGAATTTGATGTAGAGAGTTATTTGAAAGGAGAGCTGGCTCCGGTATTCTTCGGTTCGGCATTGAATAACTTCGGTGTGCAGGAGCTGCTCGATTGTTTTGTGGAGATTGCTCCAAGTCCGCGTCCTACCAAGACAGAAGAACGTGAGGTGGAACCGGATGAATCTAAGTTCACCGGATTTGTATTCAAAATCACTGCCAATATTGACCCAAATCATCGCTCTTGTATCGCTTTCTGTAAAGTGTGCTCGGGAAAGTTTTCTCGCAATACACCTTATTATCATGTACGGCATGATAAGACGATGCGTTTTTCTTCGCCTACGCAGTTCATGGCACAGCGTAAGACTACTGTTGATGAGGCATGGGCAGGCGATATCATCGGTTTGCCGGACAATGGTACCTTTAAAATTGGTGATACATTGACCGAAGGCGAGAAATTACATTTCCGGGGTATTCCCAGTTTTTCTCCTGAAATGTTTAAATATATCGAGAATGCCGACCCGATGAAGCAGAAACAGTTGGCAAAAGGTATCGACCAATTGATGGATGAGGGTGTAGCTCAGTTGTTTGTCAATCAGTTTAATGGACGTAAGATTATCGGTACAGTAGGACAGTTGCAGTTTGAGGTTATCCAATATCGTTTGGAAAACGAATACAATGCAAAATGCCGTTGGGAGCCCATCAGCCTTTATAAGGCGTGTTGGATAGAAAGTGATGATGTCGAAGAATTGGAGGCTTTCAAAAAACGTAAGTATCAGTATATGGCAAAAGACCGTGATGGACGGGATGTCTTCCTTGCCGACAGTAATTATGTTCTCCAGATGGCTCAAATGGATTTTAAGCATATCAAGTTCCACTTTACCAGCGAATTCTAAAAAGAAGAAATATATTCTATCTTCCATGAGGCGGGAAAATCCCTTCATGGAAGATTTTTTATTCGGAAGGTCGGTTTATCTTTGCAATCATATTTAAAATTCATCAGGTTTGCTGGCTATTTCTTTTGTAATATCTATAATGTCATTGTATCAGGGGAACTCCCAATATGATGCGTTCCCAAGTCTAATCGGGATATGTCGGTCTGTGTCGGCCAAAAAAAGTTATTATTATTGTTTTCATAAACTGTTACTACTGTTCTGGAAAAAACTCTTTTGTTTTTTGTATCTTGAAAGTTCACTTTAGTTAAAGTTTATTTCATCTGCTGCCAATCTTTGGCGAGTCATTTTTATTTTCATATCTTGGATATATATTATTGTTTAGTTGTAATCAAAGAGACATTTTACATGATTATGAAGATAAAATATTTGCTTTTGTTTTCTTTATTGATGTTTGAGTACTCATTGGCTGCCGTTCCCAATGACTGGCAGAAACGTTTCCTTTCTCCTTCTGTGGCAGACCGTCCGTGGGCAGTTTGGAGTTGGGATAATAAAGATGTCACTTTTCAGGAAGTGAGAGATAAGTTGGACACGATGCACAAAGTCGGTTTTGGAGGGTGTTGTATTTTGGCTGTCAATGCTTATCGGGAACCCGGATATTGGCGGGTGTTTAATTTTACAATGAAGGAAGCCGACCGTCTTGGCATGGATTTGGGAATGCAGATGAGTGACCATGGTTCTTTACCTGATGATATACGGATTACTCCTTCAGAAGCTATGCAGAGGTTGGTGTGGAGTGATACAATTGTAGATGGGGGGACTTTACGTAATCTAGCCTTGCCTCAGCCTGATACTTATAAAGGATATTATGAAGATATATCGGCTTATGCATTTCCTGCCAGTCTTGATAATGCCGGTCTCTTATCGGTTTCCGGGGATTCCTCTTCACAAACAGCATACTTCATCAGCCCGGAGCAATCCATGCAATTACCTGTGTATCAGGGGCGCCTTACTGCGCGGTTGCCTGAAGGGAAATGGCGTATATTGCGTGTGGGGCATACAGCAGTTGCACCTGCCGATAGTGTTGCCGGACAGGAACAAGGACTGAGGTGTGATAAGCTGAGCTCCGAAACTGTATACAAATTATGGACGGACTGGTTTACCTATGTATATAGAAAGGCAGATGCGGAATCGATTCGGCGTATGTTGAAGTATGTTTATGTTAATCATTGGACTGCGGATAATCAAAACTGGACGAAGAACTTTCCCGCCGAGTTTGAAAGACGGCGTGGTTATGACTTGATTCCCTATCTTCCCATATTGGCGGGGATACCGATGGAGAGTGCCGACCGGGTGGAAAGTATAGCTCGGGATGTACAATTGACTGTCAGTGAATTATTGACAGATGTATTCAGTACTGTTGCCTCGGATTGTTTTCGTCAGTATGATTGTCGGATAATAGGAGAGGGTGTACCTCAGAACAATGGGTTGGTTAAGATTGACGGGACTTGGAAAGAAAGTCCGGCTATGTTGAAACCTTTGCTTGACCGCAACTTTGTTACCGATAATGGCAGTATTTTCTTTTGTATAGATAATGGTGTGAGTGAAGCGGCTGCGGACACTTCGTTAAATGCAGAAGCAGAAGAACAAAGTCTCTCTGATACACTTGCAAATGAGAGAATGAATGAAGCTTGGATGGATAGTCTTCGTATCGTGTCCGATTCTAATCGGAATTGGTGGGAAGAAAGCAAGTCGTTTCTTACTTATGCTTCTCGGTGCCGAACTTTGTTGCAGTATGGGCGTCAGGTGAATGATTCTCTATTGTTTGTAGATAAAACTATTCTCTCAGATATATTTTGGACACATCGCAATGGTGAAGACATGGATATTTATTTTTTTGCTAGTCAGGCAGACAGTATGCGTATGGTTACAGTATCTTTTCCCGTTACTCACCGTATGCCTGAATTATGGAATGCCGTTACAGGAACCATATTTCGTTCTGCTAATTGGAAAGAAGTGGAAGGTCGTACGGAAGTGACTTTGTCTTTACCTGCTTACGGTTCTGTCTTTGTGGTGTTTCCGAAAGAAGACTCCGGAGCTGAGATTGTGGAGCCGACTTTGGTAACGCCGGTTGTACTGAAAATAAACGAATGGACAGTCAATTTCTCGGAAATATATAAAAGCATTACTCGTCCTGTTCTTTTTAATAGAAGTCGGGAGGAGAATAAGCAGATAAAGAATTATTTTGGCCGTTCTTTCTATAAAGGACTTTTCATGTGGAAGACATCTCAAGAAGGACGTATTGTAGTTAGGTTGGGAAAAGTGGATGAAATGGCAACAGTCCGTATCAACAGTATCAATTGCGGTACGGTGTGGACTGCTCCTTATGAAGTGGATATCACTGATGCACTCCGTAGTGGAAGTAATGTGATAGAAGTGGAAGTACTTCCGTCAGATTGGGAAGGCCCGATAGAATTTGTGCGGAAGGAATAAAACTACGGCTTTTAGTTTACTTTAACTATGAATATTAGTTTTAAAACTAAAACTTTTAGTTTATTTGCGGTAAACAAAAGAAGCTTATGAAAACGTTGACTGTAAAAGAAGAGGAAATCATGGGGTATTTCTGGGAGAAAGGCCCTCTGTTTGTAAAGCAATTGCTTGAATTTTATGATGAACCGCGTCCTCATTTCAATACACTTTCTACGATAGTACGCGGATTGGAGGAAAAAGGTTTTCTGCATCATGAAGTGTTTGGAAACACTTATCAATATTATGCAGTGGTGAGTCGGGATGATTTTAAAAAGAAGACATTGAAAGGAGTAATCAGTAAGTACTTTAATAATTCATATTTGGGAGCTGTATCATCACTTGTAAAAGAGGAAGATATTTCGGTAGAGGAACTGAAACAGTTGATTCGTGAGGTTGAGAATGCCAATAAATAAATCAACAGACAGTAACTATGGGAGCATTTTTCGTTTATATACTTAAATCATCGGTCTGCCTGGCGGTATTTTATTTATTTTATCGCCTGTTGCTCAGCAAGGAAACGTTTCATCGTTTCAACAGATTTGCATTGCTTGGCATTTTACTTTTGTCTTGCATTGTGCCGTTCATGGAGGTAACGGTAAAGGAGCCGACTGAGGTGCACCAACAATTCCTTACCTTCGAAGAGCTTTTGTTGACGGTGGGGGTGAGCCCGGTAGAAGAAGCCGGAAATATAATGTTGGTGTCTGATTTTACATGGAGGGAAATGCTGTTGTTAGTTTATTTATCGGGCATTGTTTTCTTTTTAATCCGCACTGTATGGTCTTTATTCCGTATGTTGCATTTGATTAGGGACAGCCGGATAGTCAGTCGGGAAAACGGTATTACTATAATCGCTCATCGAAAGAACATAGCTCCTTTTAGTTGGATGAAATTTGTGCTGATTTCCGAGACGGATTTATTGGAAAATGGTACAGAGATTCTGGTTCATGAAGTAGCACATATCCGTAAACGTCATTCCATTGATTTATTGGTGGCGGATATATGTATCTTTTTTCAATGGTTTAATCCGGCTTCATGGCTGTTGAAACAGGAATTACAGAACATTCATGAATATGAAGCGGATGAATGTGTTATCAATCAAGGCATCGATGCAAAAAAATATCAGTTATTATTAATTAAAAAAGCTGTCGGCACAAGGCTCTACTCTATGGCCAACAGCTTTAATCACAGTTCACTTAAAAAACGTATTACTATGATGTTAAAAGAAAAATCAAGCCCATGGGCACGTTTGAAGTATCTTTATGTACTTCCGTTGGCAGCTATTGCAATAACTGCTTTTGCCCGCCCCGAAGTCTCAACGGAATTAGATGAGATTTCAGCCGTCAAAGTTAATGATTTGACTGCAATTGTGAAAGCCGAAGAGGTTAAAAGTGCAGAAATTCTGTCGGAAGATGGAATAAAAGTGAAAGGCCGAGTTCTTGATGAAGAATATAGTAGTGGAATAATAGGTGCCAATGTGCTTATTAAAGGATCTACTATAGGCACTGTTACCGATGAAGAAGGTCGTTTTGAATTGCCGGTGGAGGCGGGCAATGTCTTGCAAATCTCTTTTGCCGGTTATAAAACGGTGGAGGTAAAGGTCTCTGCAGATGAAAAAGAACAGGATATTGTCATTGTAATGTCCGGAGAAAAACCGTCTGCTGGAGGGCAAGTGTTTCAGATTGCAGAAGAGATGCCTTCATTTCCCGGTGGCATAGACGAGTGCATGCGTTACATAGCCCGACACGTAAAGTATCCGGCAATATCCATAGAGAATGGTGCTCAGGGGATAGTATCCGTCCGGTTCATTATTGAGAAAGACGGAAGTATTTCCAATCCGAAGATTGCCCAAGGGGTAGACGAGTATTTGGATAAAGAAGCTATGAGAGTCATCATGAGCATGCCTAAATGGAAACCGGGAAAGCAACGGGGAGTGGCGGTGCGTACCCAGTTCACGCTGCCTGTTAAGTTTAGGTTGGTCGTTGATGAAGCTAAGAAGGATAATACGCCTTTGCAGAATAGAAAAAAGTAAGAATGATATGGGGTGAATAACCATAAAATTAAAGTATAATGCTATGAAATCATTTGTAACACTCATGCTGTGTCTATTGTCTATGACAACTTTTGCACAGGTACACGATGAAATTACTTCGGCTATGGAAGAATTTGATTATGATAAAGTAATCAATCTGATATCCCCTGGCACAAAGGATTCGTTATTGTTATCGACTAGGATACAGGCTTTGAAGGCTATGAATCGTTATCCTGAAGCCATTGTTGATTTGACTTCTCTTTTTGTAAAGGATACTACAGATACAAAAATATTGATAGATTTGGCAGAGTGTTACAAACTGATGGGTAGTCCGCGTCAGGCGGCTGATTATTATCGGAAGGCGGTGAGTTTACGCCCAAATAATAAGTTCTTTCGATTGCAATATATACGTTCTTTGTTGAATGCGGAGAACTTTAAAGAGGCACGCGATGCTTGCCATGGCTGGTTGGAACAAGATACGGTTTCTGCCACCGGATATAAGTATTTGGGACAGGCTTATGAAGGAATGCAGGATATACCCAATGCTTTTTTCAGTTATAATGTAGCCTATCGTCGAGATTCCTTGGATGCCCAGACCGTCGCTCGTATAGCCAATATCTTTAATAATAACCGGCAATTTACAGATGCTATTGATGTGACAGAGTGTTATCGACTGAGCGATACGACAAGTGTGGATGTCAACCGCCAGAATGCTAAAGCTTATTGTATGTTGAAAGATTATAAGAAGGCAATCGAGCGTTATGAAAGTTTGAAGAGAATGGGTGACCGCAGTTTTCTTACCTTTTATTATTTAGGTATATCTTATTATGGAGACAATTGGTTTTATGGCTCATACGATAATTTGAAGGAAGCGTATGCGAAAAACTCTACTGATATTAATGTATTATATTATTATGCAAAATCCTGTTCGCGCACTTCATGGAAGAAGGAAGGGGTAGAATTTATGGAAAAGGCTGTAGAAATAGCTACTCCCGGTGATAGTATTTTGGAGCGTCTCTATAAAGGTTTGGCGGAATGTTATGGCTATGCCGGTGAGAGCTATAAGAAGATAGAAGTTATGAACCGTTTGTATAAATTGAATAAAGATTATAAACTGTTCTATAGTATTGCCAGAGCTTATGACTCTAACAAGGATTATGAGAATGCCATCCATTTTTATGAAAAGTTTATGTCTTTGACTCCCAAGAATCAACGTTTCCCTTATGATGAAGAAGGAAAGATTATTGAATCTGCTACTACTATGTATCAAATAGCCGAAAAAAGGGTGAAGAAGATAAGGGAAGAAGATTTCTTTAGGAATGGAGCGCCTGATGATTTTTTTGTTGTTCCTAAGAAAATAGATATAAAGAAAGATACGGTTGCCGGTAAGCAATAACAGATTTTTGAGTATCTTTGGCACAGCCCGTATATGATTGTCATGTGCGGGTGGGAACAGATAAAAACGAATGGCTTTATGATGAGACACAACCGGATATCAAAGTTATTGTTGCTACTGATAATTCCCTCTTTGTTGGGATTGATATTTACTTGTATTTTCCGTGGATATACTGCCAATTGGATACAGATACTATGTTATTCTTTTGCTCCGTTAGTTTCTTCTATTATTGTGGCTATTTGCTTCAGGGGGCGCTGGATGGGATTATTGCTTTTATGGACGTTTGTGGCTTCCGTTGCATTTAATGTGCCTTTGCAAAACTGGCTGTTCCATTCTGCCGATGATATAGTCCGTTATGCTTCAATAACAGATTTATACAAGGAAAAAGATAAGCCTATGTATTTTACTTTTGATCGTTTGGAGGTGGATAATAAGAGGAGGAGTACTATCGGTATTTGGCGTGAACATACCCGACGTGTATCCCGACATTCTTATCGGACGGAGAAGAAGCAGCATTGGTATTCGGTATCACCGGTTTTTGAGGATTCATTACCTGAACATAAATATGCAGAAAGGGAGGTAAAAGCATGGGTTGTTGCCGTAAAGCATGATAAGCAGGATTCGTTGGTATGCTATGAATGGTGCACTTTCGATATAGGGGATTATAAAAAAGCGATTGACAAATCACGTTGTAAAGTACAGCATTCGGATGCGCCTATCATTAAACCGCTTTACAAACAATTTACAACAAAGAGTGAATGGCGGAATATTTTCTTAAATGTAGGTTTGCTTGTCTTTTCCATCCAGGTATTGATAGGAGTAATTATGAATTATAGGGTTGGAAAATCTTGATAAAGCAGTATAATCAGGTTAAGTAATTAGAAAGGCTGTGTGCTTTTCCAAAAGACTTTTGTATGTTGAAAGCAGGGGGTGTCAAAACTAACCGGCTTATCTCATCGTCAGCTGTAGGGGCAAGGTTTGCCTGCCCGAAGACACAAAGCAAACTTTCGGGCGAGCAACCTCACCCCTACGAACTAAACGACAGCATTATCCACATTTTGACACACTCCCCTGTTTTTTATAAAGCCTATTGTTTGTTTTCATCTGTCCGGGAAGTTGATATACAATCTCCTTTCACACATAACGGCTGCTGAAATCTTCTATTCATGGGCTTTTGGGGTGAAAGTAGTCTTCCTTGTTACTATTTTATTCTGACAGTAAGGTTATGTAATTCTGTATCGGTATGCTGGGTCGGCAGATTATTTTGTTTAATCTGCAACTTGATGGCAGGCTGTTTTTTGTCTTCTTCGGAAACTGTGTATGTATAGCGTTGTTTATAAACAATTTGTTTATCCGAAGGACGGAGCAGATATCCTGTTTCCTTTTCAAACCGGTTGTACAAGCGCAAGACAATTTGATTCAACCCTTTTTGCAGATGCAATAATACCTTTTCTTCACGGAATTTGCAACGATACGGATTCAAATGCTTCATGACAGAACGACCGTTCAGATAAACTTCAATACCGTTTCCTGCGCCTACGTCCACTAATACATCTTGTGCTACCGGTGATTCTACTTCCTGCATGACAAAGTAAGTCTCAAGGATATTGGCAGGGAACATCATCTTTTCTTCGTTCGTTTCTTTCCATTGTCCGTTTCTTACAGGAGTCTTATCAAGACTGATATTGATAGTGGAAGGAGCGTCAAACAAACTGCTGCCCGGTCCGCAGAGGTAGCGTTTTCCCCATTTGGTTTTAGGATTTACTTTTAAAGGGCTGGCTTTGGCTCCGTCAAGTGTTATTCTTTGTTCATTTCCGGTCGGATTTGTAATGACAAGTTCTTTGCCGATTTCCTGGGGTGTATAAGTCAGTTCCAGTTGGGTATTACGGTTAGGAATTTCCCATTCATAGCTTACTGTGCTGCGATAATTGCTGTAATAATCAAAACAAGAGTAGCTGTAATTAGGTACATATTCATGAGTGGCAGCAATAGGTGTTGTCACGTCCATGTCTAAAGAAAGAACTTCTATATCAGTATTGTTGTACGCTGTTTGGGGTACAGTAATATGCAGATTTCCTTTCTTTTGACTGATGTGGGTGTAGTTGCCTTTTGCCTCTTTCAGCTTGAAACCCGGAGTATTCAGGATAATTTCGCCGTGCAGAGGGTATTTTCCTGACAAAATCAGATAGAGTGTATTCTCTTTTCGAGTGATGGCTCCCCATTCATACTGTTCACGGAAGGGAGAAGCATCCGTGTCATAAATGGCTTCTCCGTTCTTTTCCAGCCAGGCACCGATTTCTGTCAATACTTCCTTTTCGAAAGGAACAACGGAGCCGTCTCCTTTAGGTCCGATATTGAGCAGGAAGTTGCCCCCGTGCGAAACCACATTGATAAGGCTGCGCAATTTCTCCATTGCTTTGGTATGTACATCTCCTCTTTCCTGCCATGAACGATAGCTCCATGTTTCGTTGAACATGGAAGCGGCCGACTGCCATGCAGTTTGGAGGGCTCCTTCAGGATAGGCATTATCAGCCATGACTGCAAAGTCATAACGGTCATTGCCGAGACGTCCGCTTACCATGCAGTCCGGTTGCAGTTTGTGAACCAGTTCATAAAGCTCTTGGCTTTGTTGGGGAGTATTGGAACCCATATCAAACCAAAGTTCGGAGATGGGGCCATAATTGGTGAGCAGTTCCGTAACCTGTTGTTTCGTAAACTCATGGTGTTGCGGAGTAATAAAGTCACAGTTATGGCTGGAAATAGGATAGGCTTGTGGAAAGTGCCAATCAATCAAAGAGAAATACATGCCGAAATTGATACCTCCCCGTTTACAGGCTTCTGCCAGTTCTTTTACGAAATCGCGTTTACCGGGAGTGGCATCGTAAGAGTTATAGTCAGTAGTTGCTGTCTTGAACATGCAGAATCCGTCATGGTGCTTGGTTGTGAAGATGATAGAACGCATTCCGGCTTTTTTAGCCAAGGCAACGATGGAATCGGCATGAAAGAGAGTAGGGTTGAACCGGAGTGCCGTATCACCATACCAGTCACTGAAGATACCGGCAAAAGACTGTATCTGTTCACTATATCCGCGAGTGATAGGTTTGCCTTCCCACACACCGCCCAGTTCGGAGTAAAGTCCGAAATGGATAAACATGGAGTATTTATTATGATGCCAGCGTTCTTGTGATTCTTTTCCCGATGCCGGGATGAGTGTCATGCACATTAATAATAAGATGAGCAGTTTTTTCATGATAATTGTTTTTTAATATGTTCCATAATCTCTTCTTGTTGGTCGGGGTGAAACCAAGCGATATCTGCATCCCGTTTGAACCAAGTCATTTGTTTGCGGGAATAGATGCGTGAGTTTTGCTTTATTTTCTCAATGGCAAAATCAAGTGTCCATTCGCCATCCAGATATTTGAATATTTCTTTGTACCCCACTGTATTCAGCGAGTTCAAGTCTTTGTAGGGATAGACGCTGCGTGCTTCTTCCAGTAATCCCTCTTGCATCATTATATCTACACGGCGGTTTATGCGGTCGTATAACTCCTCACGGTCGCGAGTCAGTCCTATTTTTATAATGCGGAAAGGACGTTCTTTACAATTGCGGGTGCGGAAAGATGAGTACGTTTTGCCGGTCATGTAGCAGATTTCCAATGCATGGATAACCCGTTTGGGATTCTTTAAATCTACTATTTTGTAATATTCAGGGTCAAGCAGTTTCAGCTCGGCACAGAGTTTGTCCAATCCCTCTTTTTCATAGCGTTGAAGCATCAGTTCCCTGGTTTCTTTGTCAACGGTGGGAATGTCATCAATACCTTTGCAGATGGCATCCACATACATCATGGAACCACCGGTGAGTACAACAGTATCGTGGGTTTGGAACAAGCATTCCAGCTGATTCAATACGTCAGTCTCATATTGTGCGGCACTGTAATAATCAGTCAGTTCCAAAGTACCGACAAACCAATGAGGTACACGTGACAATTGTTCGGGAGTAGGGGCAGCAGTACCTATTTTCAAATCTTTATATAGCTGGCGGGAATCTGCCGAAATGATAGAGGTTTGGAAATGTTCGGCAATGGAAAGACTTAATTCTGTCTTTCCTACACCGGTAGGGCCAATGAGGACGATAAGGGTGTGAGACATCAGGCTTAAAAATAAAAGGGGCAACTGAATCAGTCGCCCCTACAATTCAGATTAATAGTTATCTTGCTCGTAAGGGTCGGCAGCACTGCCACTTCCCATATCAAATCCTTCGGGGTCGAAGTCTTCCATGTCAAAGTCTTGATCACCATAGAAATTCTCGTCCAAGTCAAGGTTTCCACCATTGTTTGCCATCATTTCGTCAAAATCAAGAGTCTGCTTGGGGGCCTCTCCCGCTTTGCGTGAGCAAATGGCATTGTCAAGGTCTTTGCCGGTTATGATTTCAGACAGTTCGATAAAGAATACACGTTCAGACAAGGGGTCGAAGACATAAAGCAATTTCTGTTTTTCGTCTTCCAACAGGTCGCTTAACTTGGTTTCCTTCATGATGTAACTGTCTTCATCCGAACTGGTACCCATATCCTCCAGTGTGATCTCCTGTTCTTTTTCCCAGTCATCATCACAGATGAAGAATGAGGTTAGTTGGTCATTTTTGTATCCTGCTGCTTTCAGGATGGCTTCGTGAAAGTCATGGAAAGTAGCTTCAGAATCTATCTTTATTTCTCTTATAAAATCATCGACTTCATCAGAGATGAGTGTAAATCTATATACCATATACTATATACTATATAACTTGTTTTTCGTGCAGTAAAGTTATAAAAAACTTTGTTATCTGATGATACCTCTTTGAGAATTTTCTATGAAAGAAATAATATATTCTATTTCCGGGCTCATAGGAACTTCTTTTCGCACTTCTGCCAATGCGTCTGTCACGTTCATACCGCTTTGATAGATAATGCGATAGGTGTTGTGTATGTTCTCAATCAGTTCATTTGAGAATCCGCGGCGGCGTAGCCCTACAATATTAATTCCTGCATAAGCAATCGGTTCGCGTCCGGCAATGATATAAGGGGGAATGTCTTTGCTGAATCGCGAGCCTCCCTGAATCATTACATATCCGCCCACACGACAGAACTGGTGCATCAATACGGCAGCACTGATAATGGCATTGTCGTCAATGATAATCTCACCCGCCATTTTAGTAGAATTCCCGATAATGCAACCGTTTCCCACCAGTGCATCGTGCGCCACATGTACACCTTCCATCAGTAGGTTGTTGCTGCCTACCACTGTTCTGCCTTTGGCGGCAGTACCACGGTTGATGGTTACGTTTTCGCGGATAGTGTTGTTGTCACCAATTTCAGCAGTTGTATCTTCACCGTGGAATTTCAAATCTTGCGGTATAGCGCCTATGACTGCTCCCGGAAAGATGGTGTTTCCATTGCCGATACGTGAACCATAAAGGATGGTGGCATTAGGCATGATGGTATTATTGTCACCGATTTCCACATTCTTATCGATAAATACGAAGGGACCGATTTCTACGTTTTCACCAATCTTTGCTTCGGGATGTATATATGCTAGTGGACTGATCATTTCTTTTCTTATTTGTTTTTTACTATTTGTGCCATGAATTCTGCTTCGCACACAACTTTCTCACCTACGAATACATATCCTTTCATTGTAGAAACACCGCGGCGGATAGGTGCCAGCAGCTCTACACGGAATATCAATGTATCTCCCGGCACTACTTTCTGACGGAACTTCACACCGTCTATTTTCAGAAAGTAAGTGGAGTATCTTTCCGGTTCGTCTACCGAGTTCAGTACAAGCAGCCCGCCACATTGTGCCATTGCTTCAATCTGGAGTACGCCCGGCATAACGGGTTCTTGAGGGAAATGCCCCTGAAAGAACGGTTCGTTGGCAGTAACATTCTTCACACCTACAATGTAGTTGGCACCAATGGCTATCACTTTGTCTACCAGTTGGAACGGATAGCGGTGTGGAAGTAATTCGCGGATGCGGTTAACATCCATGATAGGGGCTTCGTTACAATTATAACCGGGAGCCTGAATTTCGTGCAATTTGATTTCTTTGCGTATCTGGCGTGCAAACTTATTATTGATTGTGTGTCCCGGGCGTGTTGCGATGATGCGTCCCTTGATGGGTTTGCCTATAAGGGCAAGGTCGCCAATGATATCCAGCAGCTTATGACGTGCCGGTTCGTTATCCCATACCAAAGGAATGTGATTGATATAACCCAGCTGGGTGGCATCCATGTGGGGAACACCCATTACGTCAGCCAGTTTGTCATAATTGTCCTGGCTCATTTCTTTTTCGTAGATGACAATGGCATTGTCCAAATCACCGCCTTTAATCAGGCCGGCTCCTAATAACGGCTCAATTTCGCGTACGAATACGAATGTACGTGCAGAAGCTACTTCGGTGGGGAATTTAGACATATCCTCCAAAGTGGCAAATTGGTTGGACAGAATTTTGGATTGATATGAAATCAAGACATTGACACTGAAGTTTTCATCCGGCAAAACAATAATGGAAGAACCGGAAGCTTCGTCTCTGAATTCTATTTTCGATTTGATGATATAATAGTCCTTAACGGCATTTTGTTCTTCGATACCCACACGTTGGATGCACTCTACATATTGTTTGGCACTACCGTCCAATATCGGGAACTCGGGTCCGTTCACTTGGATGAGGCAGTTGTCAATGCCTGCTGCATAAAGTGCTGCCAATGCATGTTCGACTGTGCTTACTTTTATGCCGTTCTTTATCAGTACAGTGCCGCGGGTGGTATCACCTACATTTTCTGCCACTGCATCAATTATTGGTTGTCCTTCAAGGTCAATACGTTGGATTTTATACCCGTGGTTGTCCGGTGCCGGATTAAATGTCACCGTCAAGTTTACTCCGGTATGCAGGCCTTTTCCGTTTAATGAGAAACTGCCTCTTAGTGTCTTCTGTTTCAACATGGGGTTTATTTATTTAGTTGTTTTTTTAATTCTTCTATTTCTTTCTGCATGCTGTTCAGTGCTGCATACATTTCGGGAAGCTTCTTGTAGACGGCCGATGACTTCATGAAGTTCTTGGCATTGATGGCCGGGGTACCCATTATCTTTTCATTGGATTTGATATTGCCGGGAACACCTGCCTGTGCACCGATTCCTACTTTGTCTCCCACTTTGATATGACCGGCCAGACCTACTTGTCCGCCGAACATACACCATTCGCCCACTTTGGTAGAGCCGGCGATTCCCACTTGCGAAGCCATTACGGTGTGGCTTCCTACTTCTACATTATGGGCTATTTGGATAAGGTTATCAAGCTTTACGCCTTTGTGTATCACTGTTGCTCCCATTGTTGCACGGTCTACACATGTATTGGCGCCGATTTCCACATCATCTTCTATGATTGCTATGCCGATTTGAGGAATCTTTTCATATCCTTCGGATGAAGGGGCAAAGCCGAAGCCGTCAGCACCAATCACACAACCGGCGTGCAATATACAGTTATTACCGATACGGCAGTCATGGTATACAGTTGCATGCGGATATAATGTACAGTTATTGCCAACTTTCGCATGGCTGCCTACGGTTGCATGCGGGTGGAGTGAAGTATTATCACCAATCTCAGCACCATCGGCTACACAAGCGAATGGGGCGATATATACATCTTTTCCTATTTTGGCGGTAGGGGCAATATATGCCAGCGGGTCAATGCCGGTTTTTTTAGGTTTGCTCATTTCATAAAGTGTCAGCAGCTTTGCCAAACTTTCGTATGCATTGTCCACTTTGATAAGGGTCGCTTTAACTTCCTGTTCGGGGACAAAGTCTTTGTTAACCAACACAATGGTAGACTGCGTATCATAAATGTAATGAGTATACTTCGGATTTGAAAGAAATGAAAGTGCACCCGGCATTCCTTCTTCTATTTTAGCAAAAGTATGCACAGTTGCGTTTTCGTCACCAACAATAATTCCCTGGATGTATTCCGCAATTTGTTTAGCTGAGAACTCCATAATACTGTTTTAATTCTTTATGTTCTAAATGTTTCTGTTTTATTACTCGCGCGTTACATATCTGTGTAACCACACTATTAATTATGCAAATTACGCATTTTTTTTTTATATATCCGTACAATTCGCTAATTATTTAATGTCCGCCTTCTTCAGGGCGCAGGTAACATACATAATATTTCTTGACTTTTCGAGAGAGTAGGGAGATATTCAGCATATCCGAAGCTTCGGCAATGTCCTTGGTGCTTCCGTCGTTGTAGATGATTTCAATGCTGTCGTCTTCCTTTTTGTACATGTCATTTTCTATACTGGATATCGATAGAAAATAATTCGCTTCTTTCCTGTTGATATATAACTGATTACATATCCTTGAAAGCAATTCTTCCTTTCTCTCTTTCGAGATGGGGGAAGAGGTGACTTCTACTTTAAAGAGATGACGGTTGATGAGTCCGCGACTCAAAGTAGAGAGTATAATATCACTGTGGCTGCTCCATACTTTCAGTGCAGTCCATATATCGTTGTCGTCTAATTGAATAAAATATTCTAGACAATTAGAATCATTATAAAATTCTTCTTTACTAATGGAATGGTACAGGAAGAACTTCAAAGCCGGGGAAGCAAACAATTCGACTCCTTTTGAGGCTAATTCTTTGGCACGGAGCAGCGTACTGATGAGCATCTTTTCGCTGGCTACGGATGTTTTATGCAGGTAGACTTGCCAATACATCAAGCGGCGTGATGTCAGAAAGTTCTCTATGGAGTAGATTCCTTTTGATTCGACTACCAGATGATCGTCTTTTACGTCCAGCATCTTGATGATACGCGCCGAACCGATATTGCCTTCCGTTACTCCGGTATAAAAACTGTCGCGGCGCAGATAGTCCAACCGGTCCATATCCAGTTGTCCGCTTACCAATTGATGAAGAAACTTCTTGGGGTACTCGTCTTTGAAGATTTGGATAGCAAGATTGAGCTGTCCTTTTAAGTCTTTGTTGATACGCTCCATCAGCATCAGTGAAATTTCTTCATGCGAAACTCCTGTGACCAGTGTGTTCTCCAGAACATGCGAAAAAGGTCCGTGTCCGATATCGTGAAGCAAAATAGCCGCCTGAACAGCTTCCGCTTCGCTGTCAAAAATGAAATTACCTTTGGCTGTAAGATGGCTGATGGCTTCACTCATCAAATAGAAGGCTCCCAGCGAGTGCTGAAACCGGGTGTGTTGCGCTCCCGGATACACAGCAGAAGATAACCCCAGTTGCTTTATGCGTGTAAGGCGTTGCAGCAACGGGTGGCATACAATATTATATAACAACCCCTTCGGGATATTGATAAACCCGAAGACGGGGTCGTTTATGATTTTTCTTTCACTCATTAAAGGATTGCTTTCAACTGTTCTTCCATTTGTGCCTGAACTTTCTTGGCTTCTTGTCCGGCTACGTTTGCGAAGTTTTCAGTTTTATCGGCATAGATAATGGCGCGGCTGGAGTTGACAATCAGTCCGCAAGTGTTGTTCATGCCATATTTGCACACTTCTTCCAATGAACCGCCTTGTGCACCGATACCCGGTACCAGCAGGAAGTGGTTGGGAACAATCTTACGGATATCTTCGAATGCACGTCCTTGGGTGGCACCTACCACATACATCATGTTTTCATCGTTTGCCCAATTCTGTGAGGTGCGCAACACTTTTTCAAACAGGCGTTCTCCGTTGGCATCTTCTGTCAGTTGGAAGTCATGCGAACCTTTATTGCTGGTCAAAGCAAGCAGAATAACCCATTTGCCTTCGTAAGTGAGGAACGGAGTTACGCTGTCTTCGCCCATATAAGGAGCAACAGTGACAGAATCGATGTTCAACTCTTCGAAGAAAGTACGGGCATACATAGCCGAGGTATTACCAATATCGCCACGTTTGGCATCGGCAATGATGAATTGGTCAGGATAGTTTTCCTTGATGTAGTTCACTGTTTTTTCAAAAGCAATCCATCCTTTCACGCCCATGCTTTCATAGAAAGCCAGGTTGGGCTTGTATGCAATACAGTAAGGAGCTGTAGCATCGATAATAGCCTTGTTGAAAGCAAAGATAGGGTCTTCTTCCTTCAACAGGTGTTCGGGGATTTTCTTTATGTCAGTATCCAGTCCTACACAGAGGAATGATTTCTTTTTTTTGATGTTCTCAAATAATTGTTGCTTGTCCATAGTTATACTATTTAGCTTAATATTATTATAATTCACTCTCCTTCAATCGCTCTGCATTTTCGGCCACTATCAGATGGTCGATGCAATCTTGAATATCACCGTCCATAAAAGCAGCCAGATTGTAGATGGTGTAATTGATACGGTGGTCGGTGATACGTCCCTGCGGGTAGTTGTAAGTACGGATTTTGGCCGAACGGTCTCCGGTGGATACCATAGTTTTACGCTTGCTGGCAATATCATCGATATACTTTTGATGTTCCTTGTCATATATAAAGGTACGCAGGCGCGAAAGGGCGCGTTCTTTGTTCTTTGGCTGGTCGCGGGTTTCGGTACATTCGATGAGGATTTCCTCCACTACTCCCGTATTCGGGTTTTTCCAGTTGTAACGCAGACGCACTCCCGATTCTACCTTGTTGACGTTCTGTCCGCCGGCTCCACCGCTTCGGAAAGTATCCCATTTGATTTCGCCTTCGTTGATTTCCACATCAAATGGTTCGGCTTCCGGCAATACGGCAACAGATGCCGCCGAGGTATGCACACGCCCTTGTGTTTCGGTAGCCGGAACGCGCTGCACACGGTGAACTCCCGATTCGTATTTCAGCGTGCCGTACACTTTGTCGCCGGTCACATAACAGATAATTTCCTTGAATCCTCCGGCAGCACCTTCGTTGGCACTGGAGACTTCCAGTTTCCAACCTTTCGTTTCGCAGTATTTACTGTACATGCGAAACAGGTCGCCGGCAAAGATGGCTGCTTCATCGCCTCCCGTGCCGCCACGTATTTCGAGGATGGCATTACGGTCGTCCTGCGGGTCGGCGGGAACAAGCAGCAGTTTGATTTCCTCTTCTAGTTCGGGAATACGCACTTCGCAGGCATTAGCCTCTTCGCGTGCCATTTCTTTCATTTCGGGGTCGGATTCGGTTGTCATTATCTGCTTTGCCTCTTCCAGTCCGTTCAGACATTGTATATATTCTTTGCGGGCCTTCATAATGTCGCTCATATCCTTGTATTCCTTGGTGAGCTTGACATAACGCTTTTGGTCTGCAATCACATTCGGGTCGGTGATGAGGGTGGAAACTTCCTCAAACCGGGCTACCAGCCCTTCTAATTTTTCAAGTAGGGTATTATTGTCTGCCATATATGTTTATTTGTTCTTGGTTTCAATCCAGGTAAATATGACGGCCATAGCGAGTAGGAGAATGACATATCCTATCCATTGCCATGTTGTGTATTTTTTTACCCATTTCTTGGATTGGAAGTACACGTCTGCAATGATGCCTGCCGTAGCTCCTATAGCCATATAAGTAACGTTTTTTAGAAAAAGACTGTCCAACCATACGCTCAGACCTATACAGGCTGCTCCCAGAAAGATACATGCTAGCATCAGCAGGCAACCTTTGGGTGGTATTCCTTTTCTTGTTTCTTTGTTTTCGTCCATGGCCTTCTCTTTGCCGGATTTAGTATTTAAACTCCCCAAACTCGGAGCGGATAATCAATTCTTTCTTGTCGCTTTCTTCTACGCGTCCCACAATTTGTGCGTCGATATTGAACGACTTGCTGATAGCGATTACTTCTTCGGCATGCTCCGGTGACAGGTAAACTTCCAGACGGTGGCCCATATTGAATACCTTGTACATTTCTTCCCAATCGGTGCCGCTTTGTTCCTTGATGGTCTTGAACAGCGGGGGAACAGGGAACAGGTTGTCTTTCACTACACGTACTTTGTCTACAAAGTGCAGAATCTTGGTCTGTGCACCGCCTGAGCAATGAACCATACCGTGAATTTCGGGACGAAGTGCATCCAACAGCTTCTTCACTACCGGAGCGTATGTGCGAGTGGGTGATAAAACCAACTTGCCTGCATCCAGCGGACTGTCCTCCACTTTGTCTGTCAGTTTCAGGTTTCCGCTGTAAACTAATTCTTCGGGCACGGCCTTATCATAACTTTCGGGATATTTCTCTGCCAGATATTTAGAGAACACATCGTGGCGGGCGCTGGTCAGTCCGTTGCTTCCCATACCGCCGTTATATTCTTTTTCGTAAGTGGCTTGTCCGTAAGAAGCCAGACCGACAATGACGTCACCCGGACGGATATTGGCGTTGTTGATGACATCGGCGCGCTTCATGCGGCAAGTCACGGTAGAGTCTACGATAATGGTACGGACCAAGTCGCCTACATCGGCAGTCTCGCCGCCGGTGGCATAAACGCCTACTCCCATATCACGAAGTTCGGCAAGCAGTTCGTCCGTTCCGTTGATGATGGCAGAAATGACTTCTCCGGGAACGAGCAGTTTGTTGCGTCCGATGGTGGATGAAACCAAAATGTTGTCGACAGCACCCACACAAAGCAGGTCGTCAATGTTCATAATCAGTGCATCTTGCGCAATGCCTTTCCACACACTCAGGTCGCCTGTCTCTTTCCAATAAAGGTAGGCCAAGGACGATTTTGTGCCTGCACCGTCGGCGTGCATGATGTTGCAATATTCGGGGTCTCCGCCCAGAATATCAGGGATTATCTTACAGAAAGCTTGGGGGAAAATACCTTTGTCAATGTTCTTAATGGCGTTGTGTACATCTTCTTTGGATGCTGACACGCCGCGCTGCATGTATCGTTGATTACTCATGAGTTAAATGTTTTGTTCAATTGAATGCGCAAAAATAGCTATTATTTTGCTTATAGCCTTGAGTTTTACAAAAATAAAAAGAAATCCGGGGGTATGTTTTGCTTCCTGTCTGTATTTATTCCGATGCTTGGCCCCGATATTAGCCGGATTAAGCCTTTTCATCCTTTTGATTAAGTCTTTTGATAGGGCAGATTATTACAGACTTCGGCAATGGACCATACAGTCCGTTGTAATGGACTGTATAGTCTGCCGTAGTAGACTGTACGGTCTGCCGTAATAGACTGTACGGTCTGCTGCAGCGGACTGTAATAATCTTCCGTTTGAAAGAGCTTAGCCGACAGTAAAGAGTTGCTTGGTCTTCCCTTTTCTGCGAGAAGCAGGATAGTTGTTTATTTCAGGTATTGCTCTTTAAAGATATTGACGCATAGAATGAAGATGGAAATCAGTAGCGGACCGAATATCACTCCCATGAAACCGAATAGAGACAGTCCGATGACAACTCCGAATATCGTGATGAGAGGATGGGTGTCTGCCATCTTTTTTTGGAGAATAAAGCGGATGAGGTTATCGATATTGGTTACTATTAACCCACAGTAAAGAAGCAAGCCGATGGCATGAGGCCAATCACCCGATATAGCCATGTAAGCAGCTAAGGGAAACCATACAAGGGTTGTTCCCACAATAGGAATGACGGTGGCAAAGCAGGTAAGGAAACCGAAGAGCAATGCACTGGGAGCATCAAACAGGTAATATCCCAACGTAGCGATTGCTCCTTGAATGATTGCCAATAATGGGATACCTATCGCATTTGCCCGGACAATCATATTGATTTCGTTCATTACATGTTTCTTGTTGTTGTCACTGAAGGGGAGAAGCTCATAAATATATTGTTCCATTTTTGTTCCTCCAATCAGCATGAAGTAGAGTACAAAAACCAAAACAAACAGATTGACGGCAAAACTGCTGATGCCGCCCATCAGAAATTGGCCGATGCCGGGGAGTATGGATGCTATCGAGCTTATGTTTTCTTTGCTTAGTAAGTCATATTCTGTCTTCCGGCGAATCCAGTCGGCAAGGTTGGTAATTGTGTCGACAAAAGTGGCGGTGTCTACATTGACGGTCTGTAACTTGCTGATGAGCAGCCATACAGCCAATGAGAGAGGAACAAGAAAGCAGAGTATGGCTTCTATCAACAGGATAATGGCAGTGATGCTTTTCCTTATTTTTTTCTTTTGGGTAAGATAGAGCATCTGGTCTCTGACCATGATGTAGATAGTACATGCTCCTAATATTCCTCCCATAAAAGGAGTCATTTTCAAGAAGAGCAAAAGCCCTAATCCTAGTATGATGGTGATAAGGGAGTATTTCCGGTATTGTTCTTTTACGCTCATGTTTTATTGTATATCTCCTGGTGGATAAACAATAAAACAGAGCATAATGTTCATTTCATCAGAAGGGAACGTTCTTTGTCATGTTCTCGTAATTGTTATATTGCCCGCTGATGTTTCCTTCTGTTTCGGGAGCCAGTTCCATAGCCTTTTTCATATCTTCCACAGAGCCGTCTTTGTCACCTTTCAACAGTTTGATGCGACCTCGTTCGTGATAGGCTTGTGCAAAGTTGGGATTGATTTCGATGGCTTCATCATATACTCCGATGGCCTTGTCGAAGTCTTTCTTTGTAAGGAAAAGCTCTCCCAACAGCAGATATGCCTTTTCATTAAAAGGATTGAGCGACAATACTTGATTGAAACATTCCTCTGCCTGTTCCTCTTCACCGGTTGCTGCAAGGATTTCTCCTTTCAACAGCAGAGCTTGTTCGTCTTCGGGGTTGAGGTTCAGTAATTTCTGAATGTCCTCTGCGGCATCTTTTGCTTGCTTCATGCCCCATAATACTTCAGCACGTAATTGGTATGCCTCCGTATAATCTTCTTTTAAGACAATTGCTTTGGTCAGCATGGCAATGGCATTGATTTCTTCTTTCATTCCCACCGCTGCCTTGGCAGTGAGATAATAGGTCAGCGGATTCTTGTCGTCTAAAGCAAGTGCTTTTTGGCAGGCATCGTTCATGCCTTCATAGTCTTCCTGCATGAAGCAGATACTTGCTAATGACAGAAAAGTGTTGACCTGTTCCGGCTCTTTTTCTGCCATGCGGTTGAAGGTGATGCGTGCATCATCCAGGCGGTTGGCCTGGATGTATGCATTGGCAAGCAAGGTGAGCGTTTCCATTTCGTCATTGATGGCAACTGCTTCCTCAAAACATTTGATGGCGTATGGCAATTTGCCCATGTGCCGGGCGCGGATACCATCATATTTTAAAATCTCAAAGTTCTTTTTATCGTTTTTCTCTTTTTCTGTTTCAGGGGTATTGCTCCCACCGAATAAAGATTTAAAAAAGCCCATAATTTATAATCGTTTTATTTGTCTACAGTAATAACGAATCGTCTGAGATAGATTTCTTGTTCTTTGTCTTGGCTGTTGCTGAATCTCACAGCTTTGACGGGAGCTTTCTGCAGATCTGCTGTCAGGCGATTCTTTTCCTGCTTGTAATCTATTTTCTTCCATTCTTTGCCGTCGGTCGAAACTTCAAGTACTCCCCAGGTTGCCACTTCGGGTTTGCCGAAGTCAATGTCAATGCTTTGTGCCGGATAAACGTTGTCCAGTTCGATGGTGATAAAACCTTTGCCTTGCCATTTGATTACTTCCAGTGCCGGAGACACTTGGATGCGGTTGGTTTTTAACTGTAATGGCAGGTTTCTGATTTGTTCCACATCACTGATAAGCTTATGCGGCATATAATCGGTAGTTGCATCCAGTAGGGTATTATATTTCTTGTTATAGCGTTCTGTGACTGTGGCAAAAGTTTGGTCAATCAATGGCTTAATCACTTTTGTGGCAGTTTTTACGCCCGGCTGGTATGGATTCTGATTGTAAGTCTGGTCTATTTGGAACATCTGTTGCTGTAACGCTTTTACATGCTTGTATTTGCGCATAAACAGTTCCTGGTTGCCGTTTTCGTATGCTTTTGCCATGGCCAGGACTTCTTCTCCTGTTTCGCCCAGCAGCTTGAATTGTGTCAGCCATGGTTTCATTTCTTTTACCAATGGAGTGTTTTCGGCGTCAGTCAGCAAGATATCACCGGATTCTGCCATTCTGCCGAAAGTTTCCTGCAGGGCGGCATAATCGTTTTCATTGTATTTCTCGCCTTTTATATAACTGTCGGTAAAACTTTGGGCAACGGGTTGCAAGGCAACGGATTCGTCACGACGATATCGGTGTCCGTTAGCTCCCAAATCGGAATTATGTGCCGCAAAGAATTCCAGTTCTTCGGCAGATGCAGGCATAATGTTTTTGATGGCATCTTTCCAAGTCTTTTCACTGTCATACTTTTCGGGGTTCCATGAGTAGGATGCCACTCCGTATATGGCAATCTTCGATGCTTCGGCATGTTCCATCGGATTGGTCACGAAGCCGGACATTTGGTCAGCTATCCGGGTGTCATTGCCGTATACGGGACCGAGCAGCAGGTGGTCGCGTACATAGTCGGAAACAGGGAAGTTCCACCAGATATAGGCCGGACGTTTGATACGTTCGTTAATCCATTGGATGCCTTCTTGGGTGATGTCGGAGATAACGCGGTCGCCTGTCCACATGATTTGGATACTCGGATTCAGCTTGTCGCCCAGTGTGGTGAGATATCCGCCTTTAGGGTCGGACCAGCTTTTGTTATACTCTGTGGGACACATGACAAGGGGAGTCACGTCCTTTTTCACTTTTACAAAGTTTTCGTCGATGTAGTTCAACAGCTCTGCCTGTTTGACAGGGTTGGTTCCTTCACCCGAAATATCGTCAAAGAAAACAGCGAAAGAGCGCACGCCCAAGTCATACATCTTTTCAAACTTTGCCAGCAAGTTGTCACGGTCTTCCTGATTCCACTTGATGTCTTGTCCCGGATGAATGGCCCATACGAAATCGACTTCATTTTCTTTAGCCACCTTTACCAGTTCTTGCAATTGTTCGGCTTCTTTTTCGGGATAGGGCAGACGCCAGTTGGGAGAACTGTGGTAAGGGTCGTCTTTAGGTCCGTAGATATACGTGTTCATCTTGTTTTCGCCATAGAATTTGAGTTGGCGCAGACGAGCGGCATGGCTCCACGGAGTGCCATAGAATCCTTCCACTACACCGCGGAAGCGGATGGAGGGGTAGTCTTTTATTTCGACAGCCGGAAGTTGGTTGTCTTTCAACAGGCGGCTGAGAGTCTGCAAGGCATAGAATGTTCCTCGTTCGTCATTTCCTGCCAATACGATTTCTTTATCGTTGATACAAAGATAGTAGCCTTCCTTTTGATTGGGAATGCGGCGGGCAAACTTGCGGATGGCTTTGTCTCCCTTTTCCCCGATATAGATACGTAGACCTTCTTTGGCAGAATGATTGCCTGCCAATAATTGTTTTAATTGTTGTACTGCATAGGGGTTGGCTTCCGTGTCTCCCGTGAATTGATAGCTTCCGGGTAAAGTGATTAGCTGTCCGGATTCGGAAATCTGTTGAGGAACAGGCTGGATGTCTGTATGTTGTGCAAATGCATTGAATCCTGTAAACAGACAAATAATTGCTAAATACGCTTTTCTCATGTCTTATTTGGGGTAAAAGGTTAATAAATCAGTGGCAAAGATAATACTTATAAAGAAAGAATTCCATCATTTGATTGTATTATTTCTTCGGATAGGAGGTATGAAAGCACTCTTTCTGCTTTTTCGCGTTCTCCGTTTATGCGGTTTAACAGAGTGGCGGCAGAGAGGGGAGAAGTTTCGAGCTGTTCGCGGATTTGATTTTCCATCTCTTGAAATTCCCCCAGTTTCATACCCGAATGATGTTTGCTGAGACATACGTCACATAAACCGCAGTTATGCTCGTTTTTCTCGCCAAAATAGCGGAGCAGCATACGGCTGCGGCATTTGTCTTCGGCAGTGGCATACTCTGTCATGGCCTTGATTCGGGTGATATAGCTTTCCTTGCGCTCTTCATAGATGTCACGGGTGATGGCAAGTCGGCCGGCCTCCTGCCGTTCACGGGTATATATAATGTAAGGTGTCTTCTTGCGCGGAATATAGTGCAGTATATGGCGGCGGGTCAGCATCAGGAGAATTTCATAAATGCGTTGGCGGGTCAGTCCCGAGCGGATGGCCAGAGAGTCTTCGTTTATATAGGCATAGTCGGTAAACAAGCCGGTGTAAGAGCGAAGGATGACATTGATGAGTTTCTCTGTTTCGGGGTCGGTCTCGCGGAGTTTGTACAACTCGTCTCTGTGGATGGTGAACAGAATGCGGGAAGCATTGTCTTGTTCATCTGTATATTCCAGATATCCGGCACGTGTCAGTATTTTTAAGGCACTGTCTGCTTGTACAGGGAAATGCTTGAAGTTACGGCAGAATTCATCCAGATTGAAGGCAAAGGTACATCCCAAACCGTCTCCCATCGCCATCTGGAAATAGTAGTTCACATCTTCATATACTTTGCGGATGTATTCTTTGTCGGGGAATGTGTCGGTAATCCGTTTGCTGAGTGTTGCTTTATCGCTCTTGGCATAGAGCAGGACGGCATAAGCTTTTTGTCCGTCTCTCCCCGCACGTCCGGCTTCTTGGAAATAGGCCTCGGGTGAATCCGGCAAATCAACATGGATGACGAGACGTACATCCGGCTTGTCAATACCCATTCCGAATGCATTGGTGGCAACCATGACACGGCTTTCGCCCGATAACCAACTTTTCTGCCGTTGGTCTTTGACGTCATTGTTCAGTCCGGCATGATAAAAGGTGGCTGTAATTTCATTGTTTACCAGTAATTCCGCTACTTCCCGGGTACGCTTCCGGTTTCGGGTGTATACGATGGCGCTTCCTGACACGCTGTTCAGAATATGCAGCAATTCTTCCTGTTTGCTTTCTGTGTTGCGGACAATGTAAGCCAGATTCTTTCGCTCAAAGCTCATGCGGAAAATGCGGCTGTCTTCTCTAAAACCTAATTTAGTCTGAATATCCTTTACTACTTCGGGGGTAGCTGTGGCGGTAAGTGCCAATACCGGAACAGTAGGAAGCAACTCCCGAATTTCGGAAATCTTTAAATAGGCAGGGCGGAAGTCATATCCCCATTGAGAGATACAATGAGACTCGTCGACTGTAATCATGTTGATTTTCATATTCCGCAGTTTGGCGCGGAATATATCAGTGTCCAGTCGTTCGGGAGAGATATAGAGAAATTTATAGTCACCGAATATGCAGTTCTCTAGTGCAACAACAATCTCTTCGCGCGTCATGCCCGAGTAAACTGCCAGTGCTTTAATTCCCCGGTCTCGAAGATTGCGCACCTGATCTTTCATGAGCGCAATGAGAGGAGTAATGACCAGACACAATCCCGGTTGTGCCAATGCCGGTACCTGGAAGGTAATGGATTTACCTCCACCGGTAGGCATCAGCCCCAATGTATCATGTCCTTTTCCGATACTTTCTATGATTTCTTCTTGAATACCGCGGAAGTTATCATAGTTCCAGTATTGTTTTAGAATCTCTTTGTAGGTCACCCTTTTCTATTCCTCACTAGGTTTGATATCTTCAATCTGTAACTGCACCTCTCCGCGCTTATGCGTGTTTTCTTCGATGGTATAACAGATGTCGAACGAGCGCTTGGTCTTGATGTAACGGGCTTGTGAGCTTTGTCCGAAAGCGATTCCGTTCATGACGTTATTTGATTTGTTGTCGACCAGCTCCAGCTTGATATGTTCCTGATCACGGCCTACTACTTTGCTGGTTCCGTAATCATATACATTATGTGTACAGAATACCGGTTTGTGATTATCCGGGCCGAACGGATTGAACTTTTTCAGGTCGGCATGAAATTTCGGGGTAATGTCGCGGAAATCTATTTCGGCATCGATGTCTATCACCGCACTGGTTTGTTCGGGTAAAATATGTTCGGATACATATGTTTCGAAACGGTGGGTGAACTCTTCTACATTTTCTACTTTCATCGAAAGACCTGCCGCATACGTATGACCACCAAAGTTTTCCAGTAAATCACGACAGTTTTCAATAGCCTTATACACATCAAAACCGGAAACGGAACGAGCCGAACCGGTTGCCAGGTTATCCGTGCGTGTCAGTACCACTGCCGGACGGTAATAAATTTCGGTCAGGCGTGAGGCTACAATCCCGATAACTCCTTTGTGCCATGCTTCATTGTAAATGACAATGGTACGACGGTCTGCCAATCCTTCCAGACTGTCCACAATGTGGTTGGCCTCTTCAGTCATGGTTTTGTCAAGGTCTTTTCGGGTCTCGTTGTACTGGTTAATCAGATTGGCTTTCTCCAAAGCAGAAGAGAAGTCTTTTTCTATCAATAGTTCTACAGCCTCTTTACCGTTCTGTATACGACCGGAAGCATTGATGCGCGGACCTATTTTGAACACAATGTCTCCGACAGTGATTTCTTTCTCGGATAATCCGCAAATGTCAATAATTGCTTTAAGTCCTACGCTTGGGTTGGAATTCAACTGTTTCAGCCCATGATAAGTCAGTACACGGTTTTCTCCCATGATGGGGACAATATCAGAGGCTACACTGACTGCAACCAAATCCAAAAGGGGAGTCAGCTGGTTGAACTCGATACCGTTGTTCAAAGCAAAAGCCTGCATAAATTTGAATCCTACACCACACCCTGACAGATGTTCGTAAGGGTAAGTGGCGTCCGGGCGTTTGGCATTCAGAATAGCTACGGCAGGAGGCAGTACATCATCGGGTACATGATGGTCACAGATGATGAAATCAATTCCTTTTTCTTTTGCATATGCAATTTCTTCCACCGCTTTAATGCCACAATCCAATACGATAATTAGTTTTACACCTGTTTCGTATGCATAATCCACCCCTTTCACTGATACTCCATAGCCTTCGTTGTAACGGTCGGGAATATAGTAATCAATGTTCGAATAGAACTGCTGGAGAAACTTGTATACCAATGCTACGGCTGTTGTGCCGTCTACATCATAGTCTCCATAAACCAATATGCGTTCTTTCTTTCCCATAGCTTGGTTTAGGCGTTCTACGGCAATGCTCATATCCTTCATCAGGAAAGGATCGTGTAGTTCGCTAAGCTGTGGGCGAAAGAATCTTTTAGCCTCTGCTGCTGAGGTTATACCTCTTTCTAGCAATAGCTTACAGAGGACGGGATTGATTCCTGTCTCTTTAGCTAATGCTTTAGCTGCTTCTGTCTGTTCTTGGCTTGGAGGTTGGTAATTCCATTTGTGATTCATTTTATATATTGTTTTTTCTTTTTCTTCTCGCATGGGGAGGCTTCGCTTTTATTTGTTTCGGGCAGTCTCCAATTAATCCGTAAAGTTAGGAAAAAACAAATAAAAAAACCGTTAATTCCGTATATATTTTTACGGAATTAACGGTAGTGCTTTAAATACTAGTATATTACAGCATTATTTAATACCTAACTTTTTAGCGATTTCTTTAGGAAGTGCTTTCTTGTTGACAACGATATTCATGGTTTTATAGCGCACGAATGCTTTTGATGCATACCATACACCGTTATATTTGCCGGCTTTGCCCCAAGAGTTCTTTACCATATAGTATTCATTTCCATCCTGGTCTTTGGCGATACCATAAATCTGCATTCCGTGGTCATCGGTAGTTTCCCAGTTGTCATATGCTTCCTGGCGTTCTTCCTGAGTGCACCATTTCTGAGGTTGCGGTTTGCTGTTCAGTTTCTTTTCTTCCGGTTTCATTTTCAGCCAATGTGCCATGTCGGAACCACTTAATTCCTGTACTTTTTCAGCATCGGGCATCACTGCGATACCATCGCGGGTAAATCCTTGTTCGCTGACGTCAGACCCCCATGCAATAGTATAGCCGGTATTGATGGCGTTGTCAAATACTTCCATCAGTTCGTCAATTGGTAGGTTGTAAGATTGTCCCCAACGCCAGTTGTCCTGAATTTCAAGAACAAACGGTTCATAGAACGGATGATGGGTGTAAGAAGTCAATGAAATATAATCGTCCGGATTCAGTCCGGTTGATTCGAAGAATGACTGCGGAGTATATTCTTTCCCTTTGTAAGTGAATTTTTCGGGACATTCACCCAAATAAATGTCATGGATGGCAGCAATAGCTTTCTTCCACAGCGGTTTACGGTTTTCGTCTGTTTGGAGCGAACGGTGTTTTCCTTTTGCGATGGCAGCAACAACCGCATCAGATACGGCAGTCAGTTCTGTATGGTTACTTAATGTATCTCCATACATCACACCCGGGCGCATTTCTTCTTCCGGCACCAAACCGAATTTTTTCATACCATATATTACATCATAGAAAGAACCTCCTTGTGAGAAAGATACATCTCCATGAGTGCGCACTGCTGCATCGGCACGGTCAAGATAAGTTTGATGTACGATGTACATTTCGGACAAGTCGTATTCTCCTTTTCCCATACGGAGTAATTCTGATTCCAAAAAGGCCATACTTGAGTAGCACCAGCAAGTTCCTGCACGGTTTTGGTTCTTAATAGAAGTAATAGGAAGTTCCTTTACGGTAGTAAATACAAATCCTTCTTCTTTAGGTTCTTCTTTTGCTTCTTGAGCCGACAGACTCATGCTGAAGAGTCCGGCTGCGGCGAGTAATGTAAATCTTTTCATTCAGTGATAATAGTTTTGTTTGATATTAAATTATTATTCATTCATAATTGCTTCTACCTCTTCGATGGTGATGGGGATGCGTTTTTCTCCGGTAAAACGAGAGCCTTCGGGGGTAATCAGAATATCATCTTCCAGACGTATGCCGCCAAAGTCTTTAAATTTATCAATCGCATCGTAATTCAGGAAGTCGGTATGCATCTTTTCGGCTCTCCACTTGTCAATGAGAGCGGGAATAAAGTAACAGCCCGGTTCGTCTGTGATAACAAAACCTTCTTGCAGACGACGCCCCATGCGCAAAGAAGCAAGTCCGAATTGTGACGAAGGGCGTACTTCATCGTCATAACCGACATAAATCTGTCCCAGATCTTCCATATCATGTACATCCAGTCCCATCATGTGGCCCAATCCGTGAGGGAGGAATAAGGCATGTGCACCGGCTGCAACAGCTTCGTCTATATTGCCTTTCATCAGTCCCAGGTCTTTCAGTCCTTGTGCCAATACTTTACATACTTCTTGATGTACCGACATGTAAGTGATGCCCGGTCGGGCAATTTCCAATGCTTTGTCGTGGCAGGCCAATACTATATTATATACATCTTTTTGACGTCCTTGGAATTTTCCACCGACAGGAACGGTACGGGTATGGTCGGAACAATAATTGCTCAGTCGTTCTGCACCTGCGTCGGTCAGCATCATGCGTCCTACTTCCAAAATGTGGCTGTGGTCGTGGTTATGCAATGTTTCACCATGCTGAGTCAGGATAGTGGCAAACGAAGTCATGCTTCCATAAGAAGAAGCGATGCCGTCCAATACTCCGGCAATATATTGTTCTTTTACTCCCGGTTTGCATAAACGCATGGCAGCAGTATGCATTTCATAGCCGATATTGCAAGCCAAGTCAATTTCTTCTATTTCACAGGCTTCTTTTACAGAACGTAAAGCAACGACGGCTTTGATCAGTTCCAGTGAAGCATATTTTTTAACGATAGAAGCACGGATACCGGTCAGCTCTTCCAACAGCATCATGTTATCATAACGATAGGGAGGAAGAAAGTGAACTTTTCTGCCTTGTGCAATGGCTTTTCCCACTATTTCTTTCAGTTGTGCAAAAGGAAAACTCTGCTGAACACCTACCTGTGCGGCCAAGTCCTTGACGCTTGGTTGAGGTCCCATCCAGATAATATCGTCCATATCGACATCATTGCCAAAGAAATAGTCTTCTCCTGCTTCAACGTCCATCACTCCTGCATATCCCGGATGAGAATGACCGAAGAAATAGAGGAAAGAACTGTCTTGACGAAATTTATATGTATTATCCGGGTAGTTTGCCGGAGCTTCGTTATTGCCTAGTATAAGGATAAGGCCGTTTTGCACTTTATTTCTCAGTGCTTGCCGACGGTTTTTATAAATAGCAGAATCAAACATGGTTAACTTGATTTTAATTGAATATTAATGAACTGTTTGCAAATGTAACAATTATAATTTTAAATTCATGCGCAGAAGTTTAAAAAATAATCACTGCGGAGTGACTTTGACCTTATTTATCCCTGTATATTTTTTTATTCTTTCTTGTATAAACGGGAATTTCTTAATAACTTGCCGCATGTTTTCAATGAGATTTTTATTAAATCTGTTTCTTTTAATTTCTTAATAACTAACCAAATGAATGGAATGATAAGCCGAAGCCTGATGGGGGTCTTTTGCAGTGCTTGCTTTTCGGTGATGAATGCACAAGACCGTCCCAATATTGTAGTATTTATTGTGGATGATATGGGGTTGATGGATACTTCTGTTCCTTTTGTAACAGACCATCATGGAAATGCGGTAAAACAACCGTTGAATGAATGGTATCGCACTCCTAATATGGAACGCCTTGCCAAACAGGGTATTCGTTTTTCTACTTTTTATGCTCAGAGCGTGAGCTCCCCTTCAAGAGCTTCTATTATGACAGGGCAGAATGCAGCCCGGCATCGCACTACAAATTGGATTCAGCCGGAGAATAACAACCGTACTCCTTATGGACCGTTGGATTGGAATTGGAAAGGACTGACTCGTAATAATCTCATTTATCCTTATGTATTGGAACAGGCGGGCTATAAGACCATTCATGTAGGTAAAGCGCATTTTGGCTGTATAGGCAGCGAAGGGGCTGATCCTAAGAATTTAGGCTTTGACATTAATATAGCCGGTTCTGCTATCGGCAGTCCGGGCAGTTATTATGGAGAAAACGGTTATGGGGCGATAAAAGGAGCAAAGTCTCGCGCTGTTCCCGGTTTGGAGCAGTATTTTCATACCAACACTTTTTTGAGCGATGCACTGACATTGGAGGCGGATAAAGAAATAGAGAAAGCTGTTGCCGAAAAACGACCTTTTTACTTAAACATGGCTCATTATGCCGTTCATTCTCCTTTCGAGACAGACAAACGGTTTATAGGACATTACACAGACCCGAAGAAGAATCAACAAGCATGTGCCTTTGCCACTTTAATCGAAGGTATGGATAAATCATTGGGAGATTTGATGGATAAATTGGAAGAATTAGGTATTGCTGAGAATACATTGATTATCTTTTTGGGGGATAATGGAGGTGATGCCCCTTTGGGGGGAGCTGCGGATTATGGCTCGTCAGCACCTTTTAAAGGTAAAAAAGGTTCGGAATATGAAGGCGGAGTGAGAGTGCCTTTCATTGTTGCCTGGGCGCATCCTGATGCGGAAAATAAGTTTCAGAAAGCTTTTCCCGTTGCACAAAATGCCATACAGACACAGATGGGGACAGTGATGGATATCTATCCCACCGTATTGTCTGTTGCCGGAGTAAAAGTACCGGAAAATCATATATTGGACGGCTCCACCCTTGAAAGAATGATAGCAGGCAAGAAGGATAAAGCACATCGGGATGACTTCCTGATGCATTTCCCTCACGAACACCGTGGCAGTTATTTCACTTCATACCGCAAAGGTGACTGGAAGCTGATTTATTATTATAACCCGGAACATCCCGATGCTCCTTATTATAAGCTGTTTAATCTGTCAGAAGATCCCAATGAGAAGAATGATGTGGCAAAAGCAGAGCGGAAGAAAGCCAAAGAATTGTTTGGGCTGATGGTGAAAAGATTAGAGATGGAAAAGGCACTCTATCCCATCGACAAGGATAAAAATGAGTTAAGACCTTTTTTTATAGCAAAATAATTTTTGAAGAAAAGATGTTTGAATATTCATCGAAAAAGATAACTTTGCGCCGAACTTTAATAGGAGGCTGTTTGTTCCTTGACTTTGATTATGAAAATAGACGATAAAACAGGATTGGTATTGGAAGGAGGAGGCATGCGTGGGGTATTTACCTGTGGCGTGCTGGATTATTTGATGGATAACGAAATCTGGTTTTCTTACGGAGTAGGAGTATCGGCGGGCGCGTGCAACGGGCTTTCGTATATGTCCCGTCAGCGAGGGCGTGCAAAATTCAGCAATATCGATTTGTTGGATAAGTATCATTATATCGGTATCAAGCATCTGTGGAGCAAACATAGCATCCTTGACCAAGAATTGCTTTACGAGCATTTCCCTAAAGAAATCCTGCCATACGATTATGAAACGTATGCAAAGAATCCGGCACGTTTCGAAATGGTGACCACCAATTGTCATACCGGGCGCGCCTGTTATCTGGAGGAGAAGTACGACCGGAAACGTATTATAGACATAGCTAAGGCATCCAGCAGCTTGCCTTATGTGTGTCCTGTTGCATATGTGGATGGTATACCTATGCTCGATGGCGGAATTATTGATTCTATTCCTGTGATGCGGGCTTTTGAGCAGGGATATGAAAAGAATGTGGTGGTGCTTACCCGTAATCGTGGTTATCGTAAAAAGGGAAGGGATATCAAGATACCTCATTTCATTTATAAAAAATATCCTCGTTTGAGAGTGGTGCTCAGTAAACGTTGCCGCGTTTATAATGAACAATTGGAACTGGTTGAGAAGTTGGAAGATGAAGGCCGGATTATAGTGATACGTCCTCACAGACCCATGGAAGTCGACCGGATTGAAACGGATATAAAAAAGCTGACCGATTTGTATGACGAAGGGTATGCTTGTGCGAAAAAGATATTTGAGGAAAAGCACTTGCTGGAGAAGTGAATTTAGCGGAAAAACTTTTGATGAATATATTCAGGTAGCGTTATGGTTGAGGCAGTCATAACGCTAATTTTATATTATGTATTTTGTTTTCTTCCTGAATTATTGATTATATTTTGGGGTTTATGCTGATATCGGCCGGACTTCCTAATTCGTTTCATAGGATGAGCGTAATTATTTTGATAGGTAAAATCGTAAGAGTGAAGAAAAAAGCATATATTTGCAATTTTCAACTATAAGTCTTATCGTAGATTATTATACATAAAAAATATACAATGAAAAGAATAATTCCATTCTTGCTATCTGTCTCTCTTCTTTATTCTTGTCATCAGGAGGAAGAAATCAGTCTGCCGACCGATGGGCCGGTTATTAATCTTGCTGAGTTGGGACTGTCTGAAAATGATGTTGTACAGGGACGTATGCGCATTAAACTGAAAGAAGAACCTGCCGGAAATTTAAGCGAGAAGAGTATCGAAGGCGGCATATCCGCACGAATTAAAATGATAGGCCGTTCTGCTTCTGCATTGAAAATAACCCGCATGGAACGTACTTTTCCTCATGCCGGGAAATATGAAGAACGTACACGCCGTGAGGGACTGCATTTGTGGTATGATGTTTGGTATTCGGAGGATGTTTCTGTGGCGCGTGCGACCGGTGAAGTTTCAGTGCTGGAAGGGATAGAAATAGCCGCGCCTGTCGTGAAGGTGAGATCTTTGGGGGCGGGCGAACCGGTTTGGCGTGCCGTCGACTTTAATGATACCTTTATTGCCAAGCAGTGGTATCTGGAAAATCCGGGTACGGAGTCGTGGCAACAATTAGGAGCCGATATCCGGGTGGCTGATGCCTGGAAAAAATGCACAGGAGACCCCCGTATCATCGTTGCCGTGATGGACGGAGGTGTTCAGGTAGACCATCCCGATTTGGTAGATAATATATGGGTGAACGAAGGAGAGATACCCGGAAACGGTATTGATGATGACGGGAATGGTTATATAGACGATATAAACGGTTATAATTTTATGTATGATTCCGGTAAACTGACTCCCATGAAACATGCTACGCATGTGGCGGGAATCATAGCGGCGAGTGGAAATAACGGTAAGGGAATTGCCGGAATAGCAGGAGGAAACGGTACGGCGGGAAGTGGCGTAAAACTGATGTCTACCCAAGTGCTGGGGGCTACAAGTTCAAATAATACAGCTGCGGCTATTAAGTATGGTGCCGATAATGGAGCGGTTATCAGTCAGAACAGCTGGGGTTATAATACGACCACTACCAGTGTTTCGTATATTGATCCTGCGGATAAAGCGGCAATTGACTATTTTATCAAGTATGCCGGATGCGACAATGATGGCAATCAATTGCCCGATAGTCCGATGAAAGGCGGTATTGTAATCTTTGCTGCAGGTAATGATAATGTGTCTAATCCCGGTACGGCTTCTCCGGCAGACTATGATGCGGTGGTGTCGGTGGCTGCCATTGCTCCGGACTATACAAAGGCTTCTTATTCCAACTATGGTTCATACATTGATATTTCGGCTCCCGGAGGTAACTTGAATGGTAATGGAATGGTATATAGTACTATTCATAATTCTTCTTACGGGGATATGAGTGGAACTTCTATGGCTTGTCCGATGGTGTCGGGGGTGGCTGCGTTAGTTATTCAGAAATATGGATTGAACGAACGGGGATTTACTCCTGACAGGTTAAAAGAAATACTCTTCAAGAGTGCTTATGATGTGGATAATTATAATCCGAAATATGCCGGACAACTCGGCTATGGTTGTGTAGACGCTACTGTGGCATTGGGAATTGAAGTAACGGATGAGATGCCGACGCTGACATTGAAAAACAATAAAGTGAGTGATGGAAACTTGCTTTTTTGGGTAAACTATCAGTTGGCCGGTAATGCACGTATCATTATTTATAATAGTACGGGTGGAAAGGTATTCGACTCAAAAAGAGGAGTAATGGCTATGTCTATCACAAAAATAGATGTAAGTAAGTTGGCTGCCGGATATTACACGATGGAATATCAATGCAACGGCCGCACGATGAAACAGAACTTTATTAAATATTAATCCGGTAGAAGAATAAACAGTAGAATATGAAGAAAACGATATTTTGTGTAATAGCTCTTGGCATGTCGGTTGCCACAGTTTATGGGCAGGATGAGGTAACTGCTATCAATACGGGTGCTGCCAATTTCCTGACTATCATGCCCGATGCTCGCACCGCTGCATTGGCCGGTGCAGGTGTTTCACTCACCGGAAATGAGAATGCCATCTTTTTGAATGGCGCGACCATTGCAGCGGATAAAAACTGCCGGGGAGGTGCTTCTTACACGTATGCTCCGTGGATGCGCGATTATCAGTCAGGTTATTCGTTGCATACATTGGGAGGTTTTTATAAGATAGACGAAAAGAATGTGATTCTGGCAGGATTTCGTTATTATAATTATCCGAAATTGGGTGTGCTCGAGACCGGAGGAGAGAGTATACGTCCGAAGGAATTGGCTGCCGAGGTGGGTTATGCTCGTGAGTTAATCAAGAATCTTTCTGTGTCGGCTACTTTCCGTTATATTTATTTGGATATGGGAAAGGTGGGTAATGACCGGGGAGCAAGTACAGTTGCTTTTGACTTAGGCGCTTTTTATACAAAGGCGATTGCCAGGATGGAAGGGGCGAGTTGGTCTGCCGGATTGCAGGTGAGCAATCTGGGGCCAAAGATTAAATATCCCAAATCCAGCGAGTCTCTGCCGATGATGGCCAAAGTAGGCGGTTCGGTAGACTTGCCGTTTTCACAGATGCACCGTCTGATGATGACGGCCGATTTAGGTTATCGTTTGGCTCCTTCGGATGTGCAGGCTGTGAATGTGAGTGCCGGAGCAGAATATACGTTGGCAGAGCATTTTATGTTTAGAGGCGGTTACCATTATGGAGACAAGGAAAAAGGCGACCATAGCTTTGCCACTGTGGGTGCAGGAATGAACCGTTACGGTGGACATTTGGATTTTGCATGGTTGTTTGCATCGGATGACTGTCCGTTCCGAAATACATTTTGGGCGACTCTTGGATATTCTTTCTGATGATATAAATAAAAGGGAGTGTGTCAAAACATGGATAATGCTGTCGTTTAGTTCGTAGGGGCGAGGTGCACTCGCCCGAAAACAGTTTACTTTGTGTCTTTGGGCAGGCAACCCCTGTGCCTACAGCTGATGATTGGATAGGCCATTTTAGTTTTGTCACACTCTCTTTTATTTATGCCTTGTTGTAATGCCCTGGTTCTAATGATTATCGTTCATTTGCTTCATGCGGCCGATCAACAGGTAATTATTGTCATTTTCTTGGATGGAACTTGCCAGTGTGTTTACCTTCTCCCTAATTTCAGGTAACAGGTTGGTTGTCTTGAGTGCTGTTTCCAGCTCCTTTTTCAACACACCGGGGTCTACGTTGCGAATGTAATACCCGTTCCGGCAACTTGCGAACCAAAAAGCATCTCCTCCTCCCAAAAAGTCATTGTGTACTTTGTACAATCCTCCTTTCAGTGTTTTTTTGTCTACAATAAAATTTCGGTGCTCTCTTGTTTCGCTGCCACCGTGATTGTCTGTTTGCTCCATTTTTCCTACGACAGTCCCAATAAAGCAAGTCGGGTATTCGTATTGCCAGTGAATTGGGATTTTTCCACCAGAGAAATGGATGGTAAAGGTCGGCTGTAGCTTGTTCTGTGCATAATCGTAATGATACAAGGTATCTGCTTTTTCTATATGAAAGTCCAGAAAGGAGAAATCAAAGGCTTCCGTGTTGTTGTTATGGTAAATGTCGTTGCTGTAATCGGGCTTCATCTCTGTTATGGGAGAAAGCTCGGCAAGTCGGTTACCTTCGAGGTCTTGTACCCAAATCATTCTTGGATTGTTTTTCCAAGGCAGCGTGGCTACAGTAATCCGCCCTTTGTCTCCGTCTGCATAGAAGACGGATTTGGGGAGCATCCATTTTTCTGCTTCATCTATCAGGGGAATGTTTTTTTGCAATTCTCCGTTCAGATTGTAAGTGATGAGTTTGGTTGCATTCCATGGCATGAGGTAGATGCGGTCATGCTTTTCATCCAGTTGGAAAGGCCCTACCTGAGTATATTCTCCGGGACCGTTTCCCACTGAGCCGATGTTACGCAAGAATTTCCCTTTACGGTCGAATAATTTAAAAGGTATGTTTTGAGAACAGTGGATTAGAATGTAGTTATCCGATACAGTTACGCTACTGTTTCTTACCAGTGCTTCGTCCTTATTGTCCAACTTTACAATTTCCAAGTCTTCAATGAAATAACTGAGTGGCAAGTGGATGGAATCTTTAACGGCTGTCCAGTCGCATACCATGAGGGTTGTTCCGTTTGTTTTCACTTCGGCTGCTACAGTGGGCAATTCGTTCCATATCTTTGAATCGTCCGATGCCGTGTTGTCGTTCTCTTTTTGTTTGTTGTTGCAGGCTGTTATAATCAAGGTTGCCAAAACCCAAAAGAAATGTGTTCTCATACTTTGTAGTTTTAAAATTTACCGCAAAGTTAGGTATGAAAGGGATTTGATTGTAAAATCGTGATGGACAACTGAAAAATATTATATTGTTGTGTATTAGCTATTTATTTGTTTTATGTGATGGACAATTAATACTTTTGCAAGTATTCGTCCAATGAAATTCCTTCATCGGAGGTGATACCGAGTTTTTCTTTCATTCGTAGCTTCTTCTTGCTGACAGAGTTTCGGCTTATACAGTAAATGTTCGACATGTCGTGTAGGCTGACATTGATTTTTATCAGGCAACAGAAGTTAATGTCCGCTACACTCAAGGCGGGAAATTCCTGTTTCAGGCGTGTTGTGAAATGGTCATAGTTACTGTCGAGTATGATTCTTATTTCCCGCCATTCATTGTCTGTCAATGATATTTGCCGGTTGTTGTTCTTGTCTTCTTCTGTGTCATTGTCTAAAGAAGGTAGTTTTTTGAATACTTCCATTTTACGAAGCAGCTCTTCGCGTAACATGCCGGCCTTCTCTCTGAGGACACTTAATTCTTCTGCTTGTTTCAGTAGTTTGTTTTCTTGCTTCAGTCGGTCGCTTTCTTGTTGAAGCAGCCTTTTCATTTCTTCTTTTCTTTTGTATTGGAGATAGAACAGGAAGGCACAGACAATCATGGAGAGGATGAATGTAAGTAGCAATATGAGGTTGATATGACGTTGGCGTACAATTTCCAGTGCATTGATTTCTGTTTCCAGCTTTAGTTCGTTATACTGGCTGGCACTGGCTTGATGGTTATAGGCTGAATAGATGTTATGAAGGAAAGCAATGGCATTTTCATGTTTGCGGAATGCCTTTTCGGGAGAGCCGATGTGCTCGTACAGGTGAGAGAGGCGTAGTGCGGCTTCACTTGCCAAAAATATATTGCTTGATTGGGATACCAGATTATAGTAATAACAGGCGGAGTCTTCCCGGTGCATGAGCTCGTAAACATGAGCTTTGTACATGTTGTGCAAAGGAATGTCGTTTCGCTTCATATATCGACGGGATTGTCGTAGGGCTCGCAGGGCTTCGGAGAACTGTCCTTGTGCTGTGTATAAGTCGGTATATTCTTTAGCAAGGCTATAGACGAATTCGCTGTCTTTATCTTTCATGGCACAGGCTTTGGCGGAATCCAGCATTTCTTTTGCGACTCCGAATTCTTTTAGTTGGAGTAGTGTCTGAGCTTTTTCCCGATAATAATGCTTGCGGTGCAGATGAGTGGTGTCTATGCCCATTCTTTTGTTGATGTAAGCCAAAGCAGAATCTATTTTCCCTATTTGTTTAAAGAATTGTGTTTTATATATATAGGTGCGTACAAGCTCCTGGGGGCATTGTTGTCCCCTTGCTCTTTTTTCAATTATTTGAAGCATGGAATCGGCTTTATCGTATGCTTGATTGTATAGGAATAGTCTGTACCTGATGTGGTTTATCTCTTTCAGGTTTATTGTGTCTTTTGTTTTTTCATAATGTTGAGACAGTTTCTCTATCTTCTCTGCAGAATGCCGGATGAACGGTTGGGGTGAGGTGCTGAACTGAATTCGCCAATAGGTATAGACGTCTTCTCCTTCCAACTTTTCAGGTATGATTCTGTTTAAGTAAGTGAGCGTGCTGTCTATTTGTTTATCTGCATAGAATTGTTCAGCTTTTTGCAGCCATAAGTCATTTTCTCGTACAGAACAGGCGGTAAGTAAGAGGAGCAGGGAAAATATTGAGAGAGACTGTAACTTCATGCGGTCATTTGATAGGGAATGAAAAGAGGATGTCCCATTTTGATGAAACATCCTCTGTATAAAATTCTGTTTTATTTGATATTATTTGGCGAAGCTCACCGCACGTGTCTCGCGGATAACTGTTATTTTTACCTGTCCCGGATAAGTCATTTCATCTTGAATCTTCTTCGCAATTTCTCCTGACAGGCTTTCAGTCTGCTTATCGTCAATCTTGTCGGCGCCTACGATAACACGTAGTTCACGACCGGCTTGGATAGCGTATGTCTTTGTTACTCCCGGATAAGACATGGCCAGCTGTTCGAGGTCATTCAATCGTTTGATATAAGCTTCTACTATTTCTCGGCGCGCTCCCGGACGTGCACCTGAGATAGCGTCGCACACCTGAACGATAGGAGCCAACAGGCTGGTCATTTCCGTCTCATCGTGGTGAGCACCGATAGCATTGCAGATATCCGGTTTTTCTTTGTACTTCTCTGCAATCTTCATACCTAGCAGTGCGTGCGGCAATTCCGGTTCTTCATCAGGCACTTTACCGATATCATGCAAGAGTCCGGCACGTTTGGCCTTCTTCGGATTCAATCCCAATTCGGAAGCCATCACAGCACAGAGGTTGGCTGTTTCGCGGGCATGTTGCAATAAGTTTTGGCCGTATGAAGAACGATATTTCATCTTACCGATGATGCGAATCAATTCAGGGTGTAAACCATGAATACCCAAGTCGATAGTGGTGCGTTTACCGGTTTCGATGATTTCGTCTTCTACTTGTTTACGCACTTTGGCAACCACTTCTTCGATACGTGCCGGATGAATACGTCCGTCTGTCACCAACTGATGAAGTGCCAGGCGGGCTATTTCGCGGCGAACCGGGTCGAATGCAGAAAGCACGATAGCTTCCGGGGTGTCATCCACTACGATTTCAACACCTGTTGCTGCTTCCAAGGCACGGATGTTACGTCCTTCACGACCGATGATGCGACCTTTGATTTCATCGGATTCGATATGGAATACGGTGACAGAGTTTTCGATAGCTGTTTCTGTAGCAACTCTCTGAATGGATTGGATAACGATTCGTTTGGCTTCCTTGTTGGCTGTCAACTTGGCATCGTCCATGATATCATTGATGTAAGAAGCAGCTTGTGTTTTGGCTTCCTCCTTCAAAGAGTCCACCAAACGTTCTTTGGCTTCTTCGGCAGACAGACCGGATAGTGCTTCCAGCTTTTCGCGTTCTTGCATCTGTAGTTTATCAAGTTCCTCTTTTTTCTTGTCTACAATAACAATCTGTGCTTCCAGATTCTCTTTGATAGCTTCAGCTTCTGTACGTTTACGTTGTACTTCTTCTTGTTTTTGATTCAGCATCAGTTCGCGCTGTTTCAACTTGTTTTCGGCTTGTTGGATTTTCTGGTTGCGCAATGCAACTTCTTTTTCCAAGTCGGCCTTTTTATTTAAGAATTTCTCCTTAACTTCGAGAAGCTTGTTCTTCTTAATTACTTCAGCTTCTGTTTGTGCTTCCTTAATGATGATATCATACTTAGATTTCAGGCCATATCTGAAAAGCATGTATGATAACCCACCACCTACAGCGAAACACACAATTGCTATTATTACTGTTGTTACCATTGTTATTAATTTATATAAATAAAAAACGCACAACCATTCTGCCAAGAACTCTTCTCTTGACAGTTAAGTTGTGCGTGAATATCTTTAATTTAAAATTTTAAACTATCCGTTTTTACTAAGATATTGCTCTATCTCTTTTGTTAGCTCTTTTAACTTCTCCTGATAAGGTTCAGTATTATTTTTGTCTTTCATAGAAATGTTTTCAAAAGCTAATTCCAACGCAGCCATTGCCCAATGCCTTGTAGGGCTGAAATCAGGAAAGCGGCTACGGTATTTGTTTAGTTTATTATCAATCTGTTTGGCAGCGTTCCTATATAACAGTTCATCTTCCCGACGAATAGTTAAAGGGTATCTTTCGTTGTCAATCAGCAAATGTATTTTCATCACATCGTCCATCATACTATCGTTTTATTGTTTTAAAATCCTATTGGCCTTTTAATAAAGCGATGCATCTGTCGACTTCACGCACAAGCTTTGACAATCTTTGTTTTGTATCTTTGATATCATTATCGTGGATACTGATTGTCCTCGCCATTTTTAAATTGGTATACATTGCTTCCAATTCTTTACGACTATTTTCTACTTGTTTTATCTCATCGTCTTTTTCGGCGAGAAGTTGCTTCAACCGGGCATTTTCACGTGTTAATTCGTCGTGTAAATACATAAAATGTCTCAGTCTTGCTTCAAAAGTACTTAATAGCTTTTTGTCTTCTTCAGTCATTTTATACCAAAATTGTACACAAATATATAGGATTGAAAGCAAACAAGAAAATATTTTGAAAGGAATTTATCAATCCCGACCAAAAAAACTTTTTTTAAGTCTTTTGCAACTCCTTTTTTTATGTCTTTCTGTCGGTTTACTTTTTCAGCGTTTTGTATGAAAGGATATGCCAGGTAGTGCCAATAGCTATGGCGAGTAATATTATTTTCAACCAAAGGTAGGGGGCTATTTGGAAAATGCAATAACTGAGTGTTATCCATATCAATGATAAGGAAATGATTTTTGCACGTAGGGGGATAGCGCGGTATTCGCGGAAGTTTTTAATATAAGGTCCCAGTTGTTTTTGTTGGATTAGCCAACGATACAGACGTGGAGAACCGCGAAAATAGAATGCGGCGGATAATAATAAAAAAGGGGTGGTAGGCAGAAGAGGTACAAAGATTCCAATAATGCCTAATACCAGTGATATCGTTCCGGTGACGGTATAGAAAATTTTCATGGATGCAAATATAGACCAAAAAATGAAAAAAATAGGGATAACTGTTCTATATTCTTAGATTTTATAATGTATCTTTGCATCTGCACACCGAGGTGACATTAGGTGTAAGTTCTTTCTAAATATAAACTAAAGTGATGTATACAGTAATTAAGCGAATGGAAGTATCGGCTTCGCACAGCCTGAATCTTTCGTATAGAAGTAAATGCGAGAATTTGCATGGTCACAATTGGATTATTACAGTTTATTGCCGTTCGGAGGTGTTGAATGCAGATGGAATGGTGGTGGACTTTACCCATATCAAAGAGGCTGTGATGGGGCGTTTGGATCATCAAAATCTGAATGAGGTACTTCATTTTAATCCTACAGCCGAAAATATTGCACATTGGATTTGTGAGCAAATACCCTTTTGTTTTAAAGTTGAAGTCCGTGAATCGGAAGGTAATACTGTGATATATGAAAAAGATTAATGAGATTTTCTATAGCTTGCAGGGTGAAGGATATCATACAGGTATTCCTGCTATATTTGTCCGCTTTTCGGGATGTAATATGAAGTGTTCCTTTTGCGATACGTTACATGAAGACGGGATAATGATGAGCGATGAAGAAATAATATCGGAAGTTGTTAAGTACCCCGCTTCTATGGTTGTTCTTACCGGAGGCGAACCGGGTTTATGGATTGACGAAAGTTTGGTGGATGCTTTACATAATGAAGGAAAATATGTCTGTGTCGAAACTAACGGTACGTGTGTGCTACCAGGCAATGTAGACTGGGTAACTTGTTCGCCAAAAGAAGGAGGGGAAGTAAGATTGAACCATATAGATGAGGTGAAGATTGTCTATGTGGGACAAGATGTATCTGTTTATTTGGATTTGCCTGCTCGGTATTATTTTATACAGCCTTGTTCCTGTTCCAATACCGAGGCAGTAATTGCTTATATTCTGAAGTATCCCAAGTGGCGATTGAGTTTGCAAACTCATAAGTTATTACAAATCCCCTGATGTCTTTTTCTGCAATAAAAATGCTTTCAAGAAAAAGTTGATATAAAGTTGCTTTCACACGTTTCGCTCTCTGAAACCCTTTATTCATCGGCTTTTTGGGTGAAAAGGATTTTTAAGAGGTGAATTTATTGCTTTCACACGGAAACTCTTATGAACAGTGAGTTTCCGGTATTTGTGAAATGTGAAAGGACATTTTATCAACTTTTTTTTCAAAACTCAATTAATGCATTAAATCGGCGAGAAAATTCAGAGAAAAGTGTTTTGAAAAAAAGACCTTGGTCTTTTCGCAAAACATCTTGTTCTTTTTTAAAAAGAACAAAGTCTTTTTCTAAAAGCCGATGAAGTTTTTGGAGGCTCTTGATTCAGTATTAGTTTTATTGTTTATATTCAAAATTTTAAATACCGATTTCCCAACAGCAATAAATAATAGCCTTATCAATTTCATAAACTGTTAAGTTTCTTTTTATGTGAGGCAAAGGTACGTATTTTAAGGAGTTTCGGAACGGGGAAAGTTGAGGCTTTGCACGATATAAAAAAGTTGTATCAATTTGATACAACTTTTTAGCACGGGAGGAGAGGCTCGAACTCCCGACACCCGGTTTTGGAGACCGGTGCTCTACCAACTGAGCTACTCCCGTGTTTTCGGCTGCAAAGGTAGTGTAATATTTGAAATATACAAATCTATTTATGAAAAATATTTTTTTTCTATTCGTTCAGTAATCCTAATTCGTTGAACATGACCCGATAAGCTGCAGCTTTTTTTTCCAGGGCCAAAGGATAGGCACGGCTGGAAGAAGGCATTCTGTATAATTTCATAGCCTTGTCTCCAAATTCGAAAGGTTCGCTTGTACCTACGGTTGGCTCTTTTACCTCTATTTGTTCGCGGATAATGTCTGTTGCTTTCTGTCCGGTGGTAACAATGGCTTTGCACATCGGAATTTGTTTTAGTAACAGGCTGATATCTGTTTGTTCTATTACTTCCAGAAACTTGTCGGAGGCATTGTCTTGTAAACGGCGGATAGCTGAAGCTGTATCATAAAGTGCGATTCCTTTGTCGTTTAGGAATTCAATGATACGGTCTTTATCAAATACTTTCTTCTCAGGGTTCAGGAAATGCTCTTTGTCCTGAAAGAAAATAAGTCCGACGATACGCCACATATCATTTTGCAGGTTAGGGTAGAAGAAATCCATGCTCCACCGTTTTTTTTGCGGAGGAAAACTGCCAAGCATCAGCAGGACAGCATTAGCCGGCAGAAAGGGTTCTAATGGATGTTCTTCGATATTTAATAGAGAATCCATGAAATCTTTGGAAATTAAGTTTATGAAGCTATATCGAAATATGTACTTACCATAGGGGCAAATACTCGGATTCGTCCCTACAGCAAAGCTATAATGGCAAGAGTAGTAAACCGCAATGCGAGTTTATTCTTTTGGCTTCGGCTCTTTTTTAGCCAATAAAACGATATTGTAAACGTATTCGGTCATCCAATTTTCAGAGTATCCCAATGCGTGTTGATACTTACGGATAGCAATACAAGTTTTGTGTACGCTGTCATCTTTCCAGTCTGTTTTGGTCATAATGTCATGGATAGTTTTTTCCGTCATATTACGTAACATCTTCTTCATTACGCTGGGCATACGGAACTTCCATTGCATCAGATTGCCGATAAGCATCATCAAGTCATTGCTGAATCCTTGGAACATAAAAAGATATGTCTTTACATCGTTTACATTCTTACAATTCTTTTTAATGGAATTGTCTATTTCTTTGAAGAAATCATCACTTAGTCCATAAAGTTCTACTAACATTTTTTTACAGCGTGACTTTTCGGCAATTCCTAATTTATTGTTTTGGGTCGGGATTTTAAGTGTACGTTTGAAAACTGCCATGTCAGGCAGAAAATTAATATTGGTAATACCTATATTGCAGGCCATTACAGACTGATAATATACACGAATCAGCGTCATGAAGTCTTCCATTCCACCTACTTTGGCGTTTTCTTCTCCTTCTGCTTGTTTTTTACTGAATAATTTTGAAAATATGCTCATGGCTTTTTTATTTTATGTTCTTGCCGCAAAGATACTTATTTTTTTTTAATACTTTACCAACATTCCAAATCTTCCTCAATGTCCTTCATTCTATCTTTCGTGAAAACAGGATTCTTAATTCCGCTACGTTTCTGTATCCGATAATCTTCTAATAGGCGGAAAGCATATTTGCCTAATAGAACGATGGCTATCAGGTTACAAATGGTCATGAATCCCATTGCTATATCTGCCAGGCCCCATGCCAAGTCCAAGCTGGCAAGTGCACCGAACATTACCATGCCGCATACAGAGATGCGGTAAACCGGAATAGCCCAGCGTTGGCGGGTGATATATCGTACATTGGCTTCGCCGTAATAATAGTTTCCCAATATACTACTGTAAGCAAAAAATAGAATTGCTACTGCTACATAAATTGTTCCGATATCACCTATTTCATTATTTAACGCCATCTGTGTCAGTTTAATTCCGTTGGCTTCTCCTGTAGACGCCAGCCCGCTGAAAAGAATGATAAATGCTGTACATGTGCAAATGACCAAGGTATCTGTAAAAACACCTAATGTTTGAATCAATCCTTGTTTTACGGGATGGGTGACATCGGCGGTTGCTGCCACATTGGGTGCAGAACCCATACCGGCTTCGTTGCTGAACAATCCGCGTTTGATGCCTTGCATCAATGCCATGCCTATACCCCCGCCTAATGCCTGTTCCCAACCGAAAGCATTCTCAATAATCAGCTCAATGACTCCCGGCAAATGTTTGACATTCATAATCACGATGAAAAGTGCTAAAAAAATATACCCCAAGGCCATGATGGGTACAATGATGCTGCTGACTTTGGCTATACGCTGAATACCTCCGAAAATAATAATTAATGTAAGTGCAGTCAATATGCATCCCATCAGAGCCGGAGAAATATTGAAAGCTTCCTCGAATGCGGCACAGATAGTGTTGCTCTGCACGGAATTGAAAGCAAACCCGAAGGTGAAAATGAGCAAAAAGGCGAATAGAATTCCCATCCATGGTTGTTTTAATCCTTTTTTCATGTAATAAGCGGGGCCACCGACAAAAGAATTATGTCCATGTACCTTATATAGCTGGGCAAGTGTGGATTCGATAAAGGCACTGCTGGCACCAAAAAGTGCAATTACCCACATCCAAAAGACTGCACCCGGACCACCCAATGTAATGGCGGTGGCTACTCCTGCCAGATTGCCTGTTCCCACGCGGCTTGCTATGGAGATGGCAAATGCCTGAAAAGAGGAGATGTGATGTTCGCGACCTTCTGTCTTGCCGGTGGAATCTCCAAGCAGGCGTACCATTTCGCCTATCATGCGGAATTGTACAAATTTCGTTTTGTAAGTGAACCAGAATGCGCAACCTAGCAGCATTATAATTAAGATGTATGTCAAAATAACATCATTTACGTTGCCAATTAATTGGGTTAAAATATCCATTACTTTATATTGTCTTTAGTTTAGGTTTTAATATTGATGTTTTTATTCTTGGTTTAGTCTGAAGTAAAACTTATGTCCGCTAAATACAGGCTCTACTAAGCCAAAACGAATAAAGTCTGCTAATAGTTCGCTTGCAGTCTTCCTGTTTAAGTTACAAATTCGGCAACACTGATTGAGAGATATTTCTCCACGTTCTTTCAGTGTGTCAAGCAGCCGTTGTTCTCTTTCTGTAAACTCAACCAATACGCCTTCCGTTTTTTTTGTATGCTGCCACATTTTCAGATGTACAGGTGTGGCAAGGATATTTTCATCTTTGATACGGATGTATGCCCAAGGCTTATTTTTTTCATCCAGTGCATAGACAGGCTTGACTGCCATTTCACCGATAGAAACTTCTAATACGCTTTTTCCTTCGACCAAATAAGTCCGTGTCTCGATTTCTACTTTAGGGCAGCAATACATTGTGGCTGCCGCTTCTATCATATATATTTCTTCTTCTGAACGAATGCCGGCTATTTTGCCGTTGTCTTTGACGCCGACCAACAATCGTCCTCCTTCTGTATTGGCAAAGGCGGACAAGCTTCGGGCTATCTTGCGTGCATCCGATATTTCGAATTTAAAATCTTGATGGCAATGTTCTCCCTCCGAGACCAGTTGCCGGATGTATTGGGTATCTGTTAATGGCTTCATTTCGGTTGCAAAAATAGGAAAAATAATGCTTATGCTCAAAAGGGAGGAGGAAGGATGAAACAAATTATAGGTATTAAATGATAAAAATGAAAGAATTAACTTGGTTATTATCAAGCTTTTTCTTTCATTTGCATAGGAAAAAGAAATTAGCTTTTAAATAATAAAGGATATGAAGAAATTGGGACTTGTCATTGTGCTGTTGTGTCTTTCTATGGCAGTTAGTGCAGGTGGGTTTATGTTCAAGCATCTTGAAGTAAAAGATGGTTTGTCTAGTAATCGGGTAAACGATATATTTAAAGATTCAGAAGGCTTTATGTGGTTTGCTACGGCTTCGGGGCTGAATCGTTATGATGGTTGCCAAATGAAAGTTTATCGCAGCCATAACCTTGACTTGGGACCTTTGCCGGATAATTGTGTTCAAAAGGTACAGGAAGATGGAAAGAAAAGACTGTGGATACGTACCGCTGCCGGTTATACGATTTATGATTCTAAAACAGAAAGTTTTAATCGTGATGTGCATGCTTTGTTGTGGGAAGCCGGTATTGACGGAATCCCTGCTTTGACTTATATTGATAAGAATAAGAACATGTGGTTCTATATTGCTTCTAAAGGCTGCTATCTTTATATTCCTGAATCACAGTTGCTTTATCCGCTTTTGTTTGATGCCGGTCAATTGCCTGAAGGAGAGATAACGGATATTTCAGAGTGTAGTGATGGAGTATTGCTTGTGTATAATACGGGAATGATTGTGTGTCTGAACAGGGATACAAATAAAATAAATTGGGATTTAAAGGAGATATCCAAAGAATTGGGAAATAATAAATATGAGACTTTTTCTTTTTTCGTAGATAAAGAGAATGACATTTGGATTTACAGTCCTTCCGGACTTTGGATTTATAATCCGGCAGAGAAGAAGTGGCAAAAGAAGTTAAGAGACCTTATAAATCGGCAATCGCGGAGTGCGGTGTTGTCCGTTGCTCAGGATTTGCAAGGACGTATTTGGATAGGACGGGAACATGACGGGGTAAATATCCTGAATAAGTCTACCGGGGAAATAAAAACATTGATGCATCAACCTGACGATGAACGCAGTCTGCAAGATAATACTGTTTCTGCATTATATGAAGATCCTAATGGAATGATGTGGTTAGGCACATGGAAGAAAGGAATATCTTATTATCATGAAAGTATCTTCAAATTCAGTCTTGATTATGTGGGTGATGTCACTGCTGTTGAAGAAGATAAGAATGGGGATTTGTGGATAGGAACCAACAATGATGGTTTGATACATTGGAAAATAAATACCGGTGAACCTCAATTGTTTGTCCGTGAGGTATCCGATGCCAATTCTTTATCATCGGATGCTGTCTCTTGTTTATTGAGAACCAGAGACGGAAAGCTTTGGATAGGAACGCTGGGAGGAGGATTGGACTGTTATGATAATGGTCGATTTACTCATTATAAGAATATGGTGAAAAATAGTAAATCATTGACTGATAATAATATTGTGGCGTTGGCGGAAGATAAATCCGGTATTGTCTGGATAGGTACATCAGGTGGTGGTCTGCAAAGTCTCAATCCACGTACAGGAGAATTTAATACTTATAATACCACAACGTCTGACCTTGCATTTAATACTGTTTCTTCATTGTATATAACTAGGGATAACTCCTTAATGATAGGGACTTCCCGGGGACTGTCTGTCATGGATTTGTCAACAAAAAAGATTATTTCTTTGACGGGAACTAAATCGGGAAAAACTCGTTTCTCAAACCAGAATATAAATCAGGTGTATGAAGATAGTCGTGGGCTGATATGGATAGCAACTCGTGAGGGATTGAATATTTATAACCCGAAGATAGATGAATTGACGATTCTTGCAGAGAAAAATGGTTTGTCAAACCTGTTGACAGTCGGAATTGTGGAGGATGATAACTCGAATATGTGGATAACTTCTGCCAAAGGATTGACTCATATCATACCGATGCTTGACTCAAAGACCGGTATGTATGATTTTCGTTGTAATATTTATGATGAAAGAGATGGTTTACAGAGTAGCGGTTTTAATCAACGCTCTGTGAAAAAGTTGTCTTCCGGTGAAATCGTAATAGGAGGAGTATATGGAATTAATCGTTTCTTTTCTGATAAGATTAAATACAACGAGGTATTGCCTAACGTGTTTTTTACTCATTTCTTGTTGTTCAATAAAGAAGTTGAAGTAGGAGAAGTATATGGTGATAAAGTCATTTTGGATAAGGCTTTGAATTTTGTAGATCAAGTGGAGTTGGATTATAAGCAGAATATGTTTTGTGTGCAGTTCGCTTCAGATAATTATATTATTCCTGAGAAAGTGGAATATGCCTATAAGCTGGAAGGATTCGGTGATGAATGGATTACGACTAAGACAGGAGAGGCGGTTTATACCAATTTATTTCCCGGTACTTATTTATTGAGGGTAAAAGCAATAAACAGTGATGGATTCAGTGGAAATGAAGAAGCTTCGCTGAAAATAGTTGTTACACCTCCGTTTTGGCTGTCTACATGGGCTTGTATACTGTATGTTATTCTGTTTGTTGGCATTATGTTGTTAATGTGCAGTAAAATGTGCGGTGGCAAACGTAAATCCGGACAATCAGAGGAGCAGTCTGAGATAGGAGAGGATGAATCGGATGAGGAATCGGAAGAATTAGAACAGCCCGGCAGTTATAAACCGGAAGAGAAGGTGACGTCTGAAGAAGAATCCGGTGCCGTTTTACTTGCTCACGATGAATCAATATCTTCCGAAGTTGTGGATGAAGTTGTTTCGAAAGCAGTTGAAGAAGAAGAGGTTGTAGAGATAAAAACGATAGAATCTGTTTTGGAGGAAAAAAAGGAAATTGACACCGTTTCAACCATCAAGACCCAGAGGGCCAGAGTTATCCAACTTATAGAAGATGAAAACAGTGACGAGTATACTACTTATATAGTACCGGAAGATGAGTTGCCGGAGGTGATTATTACTGCAGGAAGTAAGAAGGTTGATGGTATTATCCCTCCTGCTATCAGTGAGATGATAGGAACGAAGAAAGCTGTAAGCCATAGTGGTAATGATGAATCGGTAGATGAGAAGCTATTGGGAGCCGCGATGAAATATGTAGAAAGTAATATTTCCCGTAGCGATTTATCGGTAGAAGAATTAAGCCGTGAACTGGGAATGAGCCGTGTAAACTTATATAAGAGATTGGTGGCTATGACAGGGAAGACACCGATAGAGTTTATTCGTGTTATTCGTTTGAAGCATGCTGCTAAGTTGTTGCGTGAGACTCGGATGAATATATCGGAAGTTGCTTATCAGGTGGGATTCAATAATCCTAAGTATTTTACTAAATATTTTAAAGAAGAATTTGGTATGCTTCCGTCAGTGTATCAGGAGAAAGAAAAACAAGAACAAGGCGAATGATAAGAACAATTCCATTTGGAAGTTGTTTTATTTGTAATAATCACATTTAAAATAAGAATAGAATGGAACATACAGTCATACATGATGAGAAGGTAAATCGGTTTGAGGTTTTTGAATCGGGACAGATTGCTTATCTGCAATATGAGGAAAAAGACGGGGTGCTGGATATACTCCATACCATGGTTCCTCCACAATTGGAAGGAATGGGAATAGCAGCAGATTTGACAACGGCTGCTGCCAGATATGCCGAAATAAATCAATTGAAGATAAAACCTACTTGTTCATTTGCAAAAACATATTTCATACGTCATTCGCAATACGGGGATTTATTGGTATAAAGACGAAAAAGCAGTGTGTTGGAAATCCAATGTAACTATTACACTGGTTTGTTTTTGACACACTGCCTTCTTTGGTATCCGTATTTTAGTCACACTGTTTGTGAGTCATAATCTCCAATACTAATTTATCTGTTTCATTCATGCCTTGTGAGCCGATTTTGGTCAGGTTGCGGATACTGCGGTCTACATTATCATCGATAATACCTTCTACGGAACTGACGCATTTATGCTCCATTGCTAAAATAGCGGAAAATACAGCTGTAGATACACCACTGGTCAGTTTGAGGGCACAGCTGGGCTTTGCTCCGTCGCAAATCATTCCCGTGATATTGGCTATCATATTTTGTACGGCAAAAGTAATCTGTTCGTAATTTCCTCCCATTAAGTAGGTTATTCCACAACTGGAACCTGTTGCTGCAACTACACAGCCGCACAAAGCAGATAAACGCCCCAAACTTTGTTTTATATAAATAACAGTCAAATGACTGAGAACGAGTGCACGAATTAATTCTTCTTCAGATTTATGGTTGTCTTCTGCATAAACCACCACAGGCAAAGTAGCAGTAATTCCTTGGTTTCCACTGCCGGAGTTACTCATTACAGGAATCATGGCTCCGGCCATACGTGCATCGCACGCTGCAGAAGTATAAGATAGAATATGAGTGAAAGTATTGCTGCCTAATAACTGTTTTTCGCTTTTACTTTCTTTTAATATTTTGCCTAATTGATGTCCGTAATTACCTTGAAAAGAGCGTTCGGCTGCATTTTTGTTCAAACGTTTGGTCTCAAGTATGAAGCGGATTTCTTCGAGAGGGGTAGTCGTGGCAAAGTCATAAACTTTCCGCAAATTAAGTTCTGGTTCATGTTGTTCTTCTTCAGAGGAGCTTGTAGCCTGTTTGTTCAGTATAACATCATTGTTATGAGATACATATATAAAATTAGTATGCCCTCCTGATATAATAGCCGTTGCCTTGTCATTATCGGCTTCACAGATTATCTCAATATATAGCTTTTCGTCTATGTCTTTTTTAAGCCCGATGCAGATTGCTTGTGAATCTATCAGCTTTTTTCCTTCCTCTACAGCTTCGGGGGTGCTGTCTTTTAATACTTCAAGCTGGTATTCGGATTTTCCGATTAAAGCTCCCAAAGCGATGGCAATGGGAAGGCCGATCATACCGGTTCCCGGGATGCCCACTCCCATGGCATTTTTCAATATATTGGCACTTAACAGTGCTTTTATTTTTTCAGGTCTTTTCCCTAATGTTTCAGTTGCTTTGGCTACACAAAGTGCGACAGCTATAGGTTCGGTACATCCGATAGCAGGAACCACTTCGCGGTTAATCAGGGCAATGATTTGCTCTCTTTCTGACTTGGCAATCATAGTTTTAGAATTTTTATGAATAAGAAGGCTGTCCGATTCATTTTATTCAGAATGACAAGATGATGGGACTGCCGGGTCTTTAGAGACAGCCTTCTTATCCGGGGGTTTATTTTTCTTTCTTGTAATTATCTAATCCGGTCTGAAGGAAATCCACGTATTTATCTATATCTTCGTCATATGAATACGATTTATTCAGCGGCTTTCCTTCATTGTCTATTAATACATAGAATGGTTGTGCATTAGCACCAAACTTAGAACGTTGCAGATAACTCCATTTGTCACCTACTGTGCGTAGAGTACGTTCCTTACCGTTTTCCATTACCTTGATATGTTCCGGCAATGGCTCTTTGTTGTCTACATATAATGTAATCAATACATAATCGTCTGTCATCAGTTTGCTTACTTTCGGGTCTGTCCATACAGCAGCTTCCATCTTGCGGCAGTTTACACATCCGTAGCCTGTGAAGTCGAGCATAACCGGTTTTCCATTGCGTTTGGCATATTCCATGCCGGCATCGTAATCATCAAATTTGGCATGGACTTCATTGTTATACAAATTGAAATCCTGAGTTGTCATAGGAGGAGCGAACGCGCTGACAGCTTTTAACGGTGCTCCCCACAATCCGGGAACCATATATACGGCGAATGCCAAAGAAATCAATGCCATAAAGAAGCGGGGTACACTTGTGGTATTGTCATCGTCATCATGTGGGAATTTAATCTTGCCTAACAAGTAGAATCCTAACAAACCAAAGATTACAATCCACAAGGCAAGGAATGTTTCGCGGTCCAGAATTCTCCATCCATAAGCTAAGTCGGCTACGGATAAAAACTTTAAGGCAAATGCTAATTCAAGGAAACCCAATGTTACTTTTATGACATTCATCCAGCCTCCGGATTTCGGCATTGATTTTAACCAAGACGGGAACATAGCGAACAGTGTGAATGGCAAAGCCAAAGCGATAGCAAAACCCAGCATGCCGATAGCAGGGGCAATGACACTGCCGGTGGTAGAAACTTCTACCAATAAGAAACCTATAATAGGACCTGTGCAAGAGAAAGAAACCAATGACAAGGTAAATGCCATAAGGAAGATACTCAATAAACCGCTTGTTTGTTCTGCTTTGCTATCCACTGCATTACTCCATTTGGAAGGTAATGTCAATTCAAATGCTCCGAAGAATGACGCAGCAAAAATAATCAGCATTAAACAGAACAAGATATTAAATACAGCATTGGTAGATAGAGCATTTAATGCACTTGCACCGAAAATTAAAGTAATAGCCAAACCTAATGCAACATAAATAACTACGATAGATGCACCGTAAGTCCAAGCATCACGGATACCTTTCTTTTTATCTTTGCTGCGTTTCAGGAAGAAACTTACGGTCATTGGAATAATAGGCCATACACACGGAGTGAATAAGGCAAGCAACCCACCGATGAATCCGGCAAAGAAAATATATATCCAAGAACGATCTTGCTGCGAAGTTGTCTCACCATAGCTGTTCAATTCTTTGATAACCGGTGTCCAATAGTCCTGTACAGAGGTTTCGTTATCGGATAAGGCTACAGTAGCAGCACTGTCAATGGCAGTTGCTTCTGCAACAGAATTTTCAGCAGCAGGTTGGTTTACTGTTTCGGCTTTGGTTTCCGATGTTGCAACTGTAGCGGTAGCGGCATTCCCTTTTCCCGAGAAGGAGAACGGTACTTCTGTCGGTGGTAAGCAGTTTTCGTCATTACATGCACCATATTCCAGATAGCCTTCAATTTGATAGGAAGCATCTGTGATTTTAAACTTCTGAACAAAAGTTGCAGTATTCTCGAAGTAACGTAATTTCATTTCGAACACTTTGTCGAAGTTTTCAATTTCTTTTCCTTGTGGAGTGAGCTTTCCCATCAGCTCTGCACCTTGTATTTTTTCCACATTAAAGGTAGCGGAAATAGGACCGCCCGAAGGAAGGTCAGTGGAATAAACATGCCATCCGGCATCAATATTACCGGTAAACACAATCTGTGCTTCTGTGTCGGAAATTGTTTTCAACTCAGTTTTAAACTTGACTGGTTCTTGAATTTGGGCAAATGACGGAAGCCATGCCATGATTATCAAGAGGCAGCTTAATAAAAACTTCTTTTTCATTGTCTGTATTTTACGTTATTAATATTCTGATGATACAAAGAAAGGGATAAAATCTAAAAAAAGAGTCTTTATACCTATATAAATATCGGCAATTGCTGTTTTCGGAAGAAAAATCAAGGGTATATAGTGACTTATTGCTGTTTTTGTAATTCCAGCACTTTATTGCGGTATTGAGAAGGAGTCATTCCCACCACCGATTGGAAAAGGTTGTAGAAAGTAGAAATGGAGTTGAACCCCAAGTCGGCAGAGATTGCTTTTAGCGGGGTGTCGTTTTGGGGATTGGATAATAGGCGGATGGCTTCTTCAATACGGAAACTGTTTACATAGTGAGTAAAGGATTGTTTGGACTGCTCATTGATAATACGAGAAAGATAGGTGCGGTTTGTGCCTAATAAATCGGCTATTTTATCCTTTGTAATACTGTTGTCTTTGTAAATTTTTTCTTCACGCATGGCTCGCTCTAAAGCTCTGAAAAGTTCCAGACTTTTCTCATCGGTGAGTGATGATCCGGCATATTTTTCGGGAGCATTACCGGACTTTCCGTTTTGTTCCAGTTCTCTGATACGTCGGTTCAGTTCTGTTTCTCTTTTGATGGCTTCTTGATTTTGCTTGACGATACTTACATAAAGTTTATTTTTACGTTGGTAGAGGTAGTACAGCAATCCCAATACAATAAAGATAATGATAAGAATAAATGTTTGCTGCTGGATGCGTTGTTCTTTCTGCATCACATCTAGCTTACTCTGTTTTATCATATTCTCTTGTCGCTCGGTGTCATATTTAAATCTCATCTCGCTTAAATCTCTTTCCTTATCTTTATTAAAAAGACTATCATTCTCCAAGCGGAACACCTTATAGTAATTCAGTGCGTTATGGTACTGATGAAGTTGTTCGTAACAGGTAGAAAGAGTTTCATAAAGTGCATTGCGGTGAATTGCATTTGCCCGTGCATACGAAATTGCCAATCCTTGTTTCAGTAACAGGATAGCTTCTTCATAGTTCTTTTCCTTCATTAAAACACGGGCGTATCCCAAATGGGCATATACAATGGAAGAAGTTTGTGCAGCCTGTTTATCTTTCATTGCTTTTTTATAGTATTCGATGGCTTGTACATATTCTCCTGAATCACATAGGATATTTCCGAAAAGATTATAAGTATGTGCCTGATCGTAAAAATCATTTTCCAGCATTAACTTTTCTGCTTCATGAATATATTTTATGGCTTCTTCGTTTTGCTTCATCAAGAAATACAGATAAGCGGTATTAATTGCTCCGGTGTAAATAATATAGGGGTCGTTGAGCCTATGTCCGAGTTCATACGATTCTAACGCATATTTGATGCCGGCTTTATCTTTTTTCAGATAATAGATATTAGCTAAATTAGCTAATAGGATAGCGTATTGCTCTTGATATTTATTTTGTTGTGCCAACGTGATACCCTTATACAGCCATTGAATGGCACGATAATAATCTGTATCGATATTGGCAGCATATAGCCCTAAATTGCCATACACTGAGCATAGAAGGGAATCATTGTGAAGTTTGGTTGCCAACTCCAAAGCCAGATTCAAATTCTTTTTGGCAACCTTCTCCCTGCCACTCATCATTTGTGCTTGTCCTTGAAAGAGATAGGAATATAGATAGAGAGATGGATTTTTACTCTTATCCGCTATATTTTTCATGTATTCAGCATAAGTGATTGTTTTGGAGAACTCTCCTTTATTGAGGTAATATTGACATAGAAATTTTAGTGCATTACTATTTTCAGGTTCCTTTTTGATAACTTCCAGTTGCTTTTCGATAATAAAAGGCTTCTTTTGCGCTTTTGCGCAAAAGGGTGTCCAAAGGAAAAGTACTAAAAGGAGATACGTTATCTTCATGCGTTTTTTCTATTGTAGATGCAAATGTACATGATAATTTTGGGATTTTCATTCTGCATTGTCTCTTTCTTATAATAATTTATGAGGAGAGTAGACTTAAAAAGTGGGATATAGGTGGTCTTAAGAGAAAAAATATAGTGTTTTTTGTTTTTTTTCTCCTAAAAGTATTGCAGTTTTAAAATAAAAGCGTACCTTTGCACCGCTTTCAGGAAGAAAGTACTTCTCAAAGGAGTTTTGGAGAGGTGGCAGAGTGGTCGATTGCGGCGGTCTTGAAAACCGTTGTACCGCGAGGTACCCGGGGTTCGAATCCCTGTCTCTCCGCAATAAACATTGAAAATCAATAGTTTACAAGAATTACACCCAGTTTTACACCCTACAATGTAAAATTGGGTGTTTTTAGTTTATTTAAGTTCTCTGTATTGTTTCGGCTTAGTTATATAAACCGCAAAACGAAATGAAGTACTTTTTCAAATCATTTTGCGATTTATAAATATCTGTTAACACAAATCAAAAAGCGATAAACTTTAACCTCTTGTGTTTTTAATCAGGGATTGCTTGGATTCGGGATGCGTAATTGCTCCAGTTGGTTGCAGACTTGTAAGTTGTAATGGAACCGGTTGGAACATAAATAGGGCAATTGTTTGTATTGTAGAATACATCATATTCTATAGTTGGTGGTGTAGCAGCTTCGCATCGTACAAACTGTAGTTGGACACAGTCTCTAAAAGCATATCTCCTTATATACGTTACAGAGTTTGGAATGGTAACGGTTTCTAAGCTTGAGCATCCTCTGCATAACTGTTCTTCAATTTTGGCTATGCCATTAGGTATGTTTATGGTTTTAAGGCTCGTACAATTCAAAAAAGCATTTGAACCAATTTCTGTCAATGATTTGGAGAAGGAAAACTCAGTAATCTTTTTGCAGTTCCAAAATGCACCATAACCAATATTTTTACATCCTGAAATATCTATATTCCCTTGCAGTGCCGTTCCGCGATACCCATTATCTAAGATTATTTCTAAGTGTTTTATATCACCAGTATCCTTCAGTTGGACACATCCGTCAAAACACTGTTTCCCAATAGTGGCGATAGATTTTGGAAGTCTAATACTACTTAAAGTCGTACATTGATAGAATAAGGCTTCGAATTTAAGGGGATTTATTCCTGTAAAGTATTCAAACTCGTCAAAGGAAGTGATTTCCGAGTTCCCCTGGAACTTATTCCCCAAGGTGGTTACCTTGGCTGCCTGTTCCTTGGTGATTCCGGCTCCGTCCCCCCAGTTTGCCGCAACTATATTTTGCACGACTTTGTCGGCAAAGCGAATGTACCATGCACCGTCTATGACCAGCGTCAGTTTGGTGAACCTTTCACGGAGTGCGTTCACAGTGTCTTCGTAAGCATTTGCCCGGACAGTGATTTTGCCGTCCAAGACAGGGTAAGGGTCTTCTCCGGCAAGACCGTCGGCGTTAAGGCCCTCGTAAGTACCGTCCGTCAATGAGCCCAGCATATCCAGCACTTGAGAGCCGGTGTCGGTGTAAGTGGAGTCGAAGCCTACCGCACGGATACGCTTCAGGGCATGGCCGATTCCTTGCGATGCCTGCGCGTTAAGAATGGTCACCAGCACATCCATGGGGTTCAGCATGGGGCATCCGGTGATGAAGAAGTCGGTAATGACAGATGCACACTGGTCTATGATGACGTTCCGGGCCGTCAGGACAGGGAAGTTGCGGAGCGTAAGATACCTGTTCCCGGCAGGGTATTCTATCCGTTCCAGTCCGCCGCCTTCGGGAAGTTTGAGCTGCGAGAGGGACGTACCGTCGGCATATACCTCGCGGATGTTCTCCAGCGCGCTAAGGTTGAGCGTGCCTTGCAGGGTGGAGATGTTGGACAACAGTACCCGCTGCATGCTGCCGCAGTCGGCAAGGGTAAGGCCGGTGATGGAAATGGTGACGCTTTCGGTCTTGCTGCCCAGTATAAGTTCCGTCAGACGTCTGCCACGGACCACCATGGTGCCGCTGACGTTCTTGTTGTGCCAGTCACCGATGCTTAGCAGCCATGAAGCGGCCTGTATGGCATTCTGCTGGTCGGCGGAGCCGCCCAGGTCGATAGTCATCCGGCACACCTGTCCGGCTTTGGTACGCGCGCCCTGTACGATGGAGGTACCGTTGGCAATAGCCGGGTACATGTCGAATGCGGGGGTTATCTCGTAGTCAATCAGGTCACCGGCGGCACGCACGATGACGGTGTCCGTGCCGTCAGCGCTGAACAGACCGTAGTTGTACTTCGACATGATGTACATGATGCGTTTCTTCACCCAGGCGGTTTCGGCACTGTAAAAGTCGCCATGCGACTGCGTGATGGGGTCGGTATCGTTCGTGTAAGAGCCGTTGTTGTAAGCTATCTTGGCTATCTCGTAGCGTTTCGCGTCGGCATTGACCAGCGTGGCGGGGAAATAATTCTTCACGCCTAGGTAATACTTCTTATAAAAGGCATATACCTTATCGTAGGGTGTGCCCGATGACTGTCCGCACAAACTTTCCATGGCGGAGAGCATCTTCCTCATGCCGGCCGTGATCTCTGCACTGAACGCCAGTTCCAGCATGTTCCAGAACACCGAGGTTTCTCCGTTCCATATCGGCTGACCATTGCTGTATGTGTCGTGCATTTCGCAATGATACGGCTTACGGTCCTGCCCCTGGTTGTCTATGGGGAAGATGGTGTCGGCATCGTCCAGGCGCCAGCGCCATTTGCTGCCTGCGGTGCAGAAGTTATAGGGATAGGTGTTTTTCGCCCGCTGGTCCGTCCCGGCGGTGAACTCAGTGAAGCAGTAATGGAATACCGTATCGTCCATATCGAACAGGGCAGGGACAGTGGCCCGGAACAGCTGCTTGCGGGCGTTGATGAACAGTTCGTTCAACTGCTCTGCCGTGAATGCTGATAAATCATCGTTCAAATAATCTTTGAGCTGTGTTTGAAGATTGATCGGCCCGGCACCGGTATCCGAAGGAATGAACCGGCTTTCCGCCGCCTCAAAGTAATAAAGATGATACAAGTCGGCATCCCCGGCTTTCGCTATCCAGTACTCATATCCCGTGCTGCGGTATTCCGCCACGGCGGCATTCAGTTCGGCCAATGTGCCGGTAAAGGGGCGGATGCGGTTGCTGCACAGGTACACGGCATTGTAGGCGTCTATCCATCTCTGCGCCGAGAGCGGTTCGGTCTCATCGGCATTCAGTTCCCCGGCATCGAAGTCCCAGCAGTTGGTGTCGTTATACTGAAAGGCTTCCTCATCGGGATTGTACGCCCAATAGGACTTGTTGCGGTTCCAGGGCACACGGAAGAGTGCGCCCAGCGGGGCATTGTCCGAGCCTTCCACAGACAATAGTTCCGGGAAGGCGGAAGTGTCATAGCCGAAGCAGAGGTCATCCCCCTTGTCCGGACCGAAGGTGAACTCACCCATGCAGGTGTACACGTCCTGCCCTTCCTCGTTCACGGACTTGGAGAATCCGATGAACGGTTCCTGATAGACCGCCACGCGTATCTGAGGGTCGGCGGTCATCGCCTCGTTCCTCATGCCCATTTCCTTGTACAGGGAGTCGTAGGCGTCCACGCTGCCCGCCTTGTGGTCCTGCATGGAGCTGGCCCAGTTCTTTTTGGCGGTGAGGCGGCCGGACTTCGGCACTCCGTCAAACATCAGCACCTTGTTCTTGTCCGTGGTTCCGTCAGCGTAGGTGGCTATGGAGGCTATCTTGTTGCCGTCGGCATCTTTTAAGCCTTTCAGCTTGAAGCGGATATTCCATTCCAGATACTTCTTAGAAGACGTTCCCTGACCCTCCACCAACAGGTTGGTCAGCGTGAAGTTCCTTTCCGGCTTGTCCTTGAAGTAGACTTTCAGGTTACCTGCCACACCGGAGGGGTTCATCAGGCTGGGGAACCGCTTGTCGATTAAAAATACATTATATAACAGCCGGGTGGCATTGAAGTCAATGTTCACCCCTTCGCCGTCCAGCACCTCGTTGACACTCTTCTCCGCCTGTTTCTCATCGGTCGTCACGAGCTGGTTGATGTAATTCTTCTGCACCGCCTCGGAGGTGAGGGCGGCATCGTACACGCGCAATCCGTACAGATACAGGTTGGCGTAATCGTTGCCCAGCACGATCTGTCCGTCATTGCGGAAATAGTCATTGTTCTCGTAGGCATACTGGCGGTTCTTCCTTCCGTTGATGTAAATGGCAACCAGGTTGAATCCCGCATTTCCATACGCGTCCGGCATCACCACCACGGTGAGGCGGATACGCACGCCGTTGTCAATGGGGACATCCTGCGTGCTGCTCTCATGCCTCGATTGTGAGAAGAAGGACACGTTCTCGCCCGACACGCGCAGGCCTACGTTCCCCCCGGCAATGGTGATAATGTCCTTCGATGTGTCCGAGGCATTCTCCACCCGGAAGTCTATCTCTACCGTCTTACCCTTCCGGGCCGCTTCCGTGGCAAAGGGCCGGTAGTCTATGACAGCCTTGCTGCGGGCGAAGATTTTCAGCGCCTTCACTCCGTCGCCGTCTGCCGTCCAGCCGTCGTTGCCCCAGTTGAAGTTGTTCCATTCCACCGGCACCACTGTCTTGTCCGCCTCGTTGATGATGCTCTCGTGGTTGGTCTGTGAGTTGCCGCGTGTGCGCGGATTAAGATAGAACACCGCTCCGGCTGTGGCCGAATATCCTAGCGAGTTATTGACCGGGAGGGTGATCGGATCGATAAGGGGGATGGTTCCACCATCGCCGCCATCGCTTCCGGTGGCGCTCACCCGTACATGGAAATCAGCGTCATCGTCCGTCTCCACCTCCATGGGATAGGTCAGCGTCTGTCTGGCATTGGTGGGGATGGCGTTGTTCTCGGAGCTGTACACCTCCTCACCGTCCCTTGTGATAGAGAACAGCACATCGGTAGTTGCCGCCTGCCCGTCGTAGACAGCGTAGTCGAACACGGTATTGTCCTGCCAGTTGGTGAGCAGGCCGGCCACATTGTTCACGCACATCAGCTTCACCGACTCCCCGGCGGTGGCGGTGCACATCACATTGACGGACACGGCCCTGGTCTGCAGGGTGTTGTCCGAGTTGGAGAGGTAGAACGATATGTTATATATGCCTGTCGCTCCCGGATGGGGGATGACGTAATTATAAGGTGTGTCGGTATAGATGGCCGTGCCGAGGGACACGTCATAAGTCTGGTTGTAATCCTTGCCGGTAACGGTGACGTGCAGCATCTTGCTGACATTGCCGCTGATCATCATCGGGATGGTGATGTCTCCGGCGAAGGCCGTCCACCAGGCGAAATTCGGTGCGCTGACCCCCAGGGAGGTGAGCTGTACGGTATAGGTCACGGGGGCGGTGGTCTTATCCGTATTCTCCCCCTTGACGGTAATCTTTACGCTGTTACTTCCTGCGGACAAGAACTCTGATATCTCCTGCCGGATGGATACCCCCGAAGAGACTTCCATCTGCCTGATGACGGTGAAGTCAGTATACTTGGCGTTCTTAATCATGATGGTACACAATCCCATTTCCCCGGTAGGCTTGTAAGGCTTGTTGGAAGTTTCACGGTATTGGGACACGAAAGTGAAGTCTATCACGCACTCCTCACCATATTGTGTTGCAAAACCGAGTGACTCCATATTATTCCGGATATACAGGTTGTACATGATTCCACCTTCACCGCCACCGCCTCCGGCACTGCCGAACTCGCTCATCTTGCGCATGGTCCACATATCCATACCTGCCATCTTCACCAGCACAAAGTCGTCATCAAGCGTCAGGTCCACATCAGACAACACATTGGTCAGTCCCCCCAGCGTGGTCGCCCCGCCACCTTCTCCGCCGCCCCCACCGGATGGCAATTTGGAGAACGGAAAAAAGTCCCAAGTCTTACTTCCGTATTTCTGTACCAGGAGCCGTGTTTCGGCAGGTTCGTTGTCCGCATCAGGGTCCACGTTGCTCAATCCGCCAAGTGAGGACGAAAGCCCCGCAAGTGAGTCCGTAAGCAGTTTTTGGGATACCGCCGCGTCTGTCCTCTCACCCGGCTCGTTGACTATCTCCACTGCTCCTGCAACTTCGCGGATATTATAGAGATCCTCCCATACACCACCTTCATTCTTTGTCTGTATGTAGTCATCGTTCCGCCGGAGGACAGCGGCATCCCCCTTGTCACCCTTCAGTTCTGCCAGGGCAACAAGGTCCGTCCATTGGCCATCCTCTCCGATACGCCACCGGATGTGCGTATCGCCCTTCTGCAGGTATATGTTCTTTCCGCGTATCTCTTCCTTCTGGGCTACAGTCAGGTCGGTGAACTTCAGCTTCAACTTGTCCAGCGACACCAGTTCGCGATACTTCGTGTCGGGTTCGCTTTCATACCTGTATTCTATACCGGTTTCGGTGAGTCTGAGCATCACCTTGTCACCCTTGGCTGAAACCTTCATGCCATTGTTGTCCAGCACATGGGCGTATGTAATCCCGCCGTCATAGGACACCTGCCAGAAGTCATCGACGATACGCAGGAAGGTTTCCCCATCCGTCAGCGGGTTCTGCCCGATATAGGTGCGGATAATCCTGCCTTGCTCCTTGAGGATATAAAATGTTCCTGCACCCTTCGTCTCTAGCGCGTCATATTCCGATGGTGTCAGCACGGAATAGTTCAAGGACAGGGATTCTATCAGCGGGCGGATAACGCTTGAACAGAAATCCTGTACACTGATGGCTGCATCTGAGTGCGCATTCAGACTGTTGGTCATGAGGATGCGGTCCAGTTTCGCAGCGGCAGACTTCTGCGTGAAGTCCTTTATGGATAATGTTTGTCTGTCTGTTGCCATTTTCATTTGTTTATTAAGTTGACATGTATAGTTCGTTCCAGTAGCTGCCGTCGAAAATGAATCCGCGCATCTTGTTGTCCGTGAATTTATAGCTGCTTTCCGTACTTCTCTGGTCGCTGCGCCTGATGCCTCCCGTCACGGTATAGTTGCCGGTCGATATCTGCTTCATATATATGATTTTGCCGGTACATGCAGTTCCCGTAGGGAGAGATACGGTAATGTCGGAGGCAGTGCTTATCCTGATAAAGTCATCGCTGGTCTCGACGCTGCCTGACCCTGTCAGGGTACGTACCTTGACACACAGTCCGTTCACCTTGATTACTTCTGTATTTCGGGCTATAAGCTCCACGTTTCCCGCAGACTTTATCGCATAAGTGCCGGTCCCCGCCTGCGCGGTGACGCTGACCGCCGTGGAATAGTTGCCGTAACCGGACACCCGCAGTGCGGTGATACTGTCCCCCCGTATGGCACACATGCAGTCCGAGTCCCGGTTTACCCGGAAGAACTTTCCTCCGTCCTTGCCTATGACCACATATGCGGTAGGGGTGGCGTTGTTCTCCAGCCCTTGCGTGGTTATATTGAATGCGCCTATGGTATTCTCACCGGCACTGTTGAGCTTGAACACCAGGTTCCCGCCGCTGAACCCGTATATTCCCGCCTTCCCGCTTTCGTACACATTATTACCCAGCAGCACACCGGTAGAGAGTTTTCCTCCGCTGACGGTGCCGAAGTAGGCTTTGGGAGAAAGTACACTCGTTCCGTTGACGGTTGTCTTCGTCCCGTTCCATTCCTCCACCCAGTCCAGCAGGTTGGCGTCCTGTCCGTCCTGTCCGTCATCTCCCTTGATTTTACTCCATTTGTAAGCCCCCACATACGAGGGATCGTTCACATTCAGGTCCACACAGAAACCGATGTAACTTCCCGATGTCTCTCCGTTGTTGGAAGTGAAAGTCCTTCCGCCGTCATCGGAATATTTGATATGGGTGTAATACGTCAATCCGTCATCACCGTTCATTCCGGATATTCCCTGTTCCCCCTTGTCACCCTGAAGGCCCTGAAAGCGTCTCCATGTGTAATAGAAATAATAGCTGCTGTCCGTAGGATTATAATCCACATAGGTGCCGATGTAAGGGGCAGAGGAGTCCTCCGTCATGGGGTTGCCATCGGCACTGTAGGAATACTTGATATGAAAATAAGTGGTTTGTCCGTTGCTGCCGGGAGGTCCCTCCAGTCCATGTTCCCCTTTCTCCCCCTGTATGCCCTGGATTCCCTGCTGTCCCTGTTCGCCCTTCTCGCCGGTGACACGTGCCGTTCCGTCCCATGAGGCGGGATAGGTAGCGGGCGGGACGATCTTTCCCCATCTCATCCAGAGATATTGTCCGGACGCCACGGAGGGGACGGAAGCGGTCCAGCCTCTTGCGGGTGCATCGGTTTCCGACGAGTTCACGGCATATTCGTAATACATGCCGTTCCCGTCCTGCCCCGTCACCTGTATGGGCGTAGTCCAGTTGCCGGCTTTGCCGGTAGTGCCGTTGATATCCCCTTTGGACATCCACCACTTGCCTTCGGCCGAAGGGCCGTCGCTCCATCCGGGCGGAATGATATCGGTTCCGGTCGGTGTGGCGGGCTGTTTGGCCGATTGCTTGAATACGTATGACACTCCGTTGGCATTCACACCGCCGTAGACACGGGTCAGGGTGAAGTTCTTGGTAAAGGCCACTTCGCCCTCGCAGTTCACTTCAATCGTTACCTCCGCCTTGTCTTCCGTGATGCCGGTCACTGTCAATACCCCTTCATTCAGCACGCAGGTGCATCCTCCGGCAATGAATGAGGCGGAATAGCTGCCTTTTCCCGGTGTGGTTGCCCATACAAGCCGTTCCGCCCCCTTGAAGGCCTGTATCATTGTCTGTATCTTATACCGGGTCGTGACGACCTCGCTGTTTCCCGTTATGACGAGCTCTTCGCCGTCCACCACATTGATGATGTCATACACCGACGAATCTATCCTTCCCAGACTGTCTACAGCCACCACAGCATCATAAGTCGTGAGCGAGACAGCATAGCCGCCGTCGCCCTTGAGCTCCTCCATCTGGTCGGGCAGGAACTCGATGTGCCCCTTAAAGTAACCGTTGGTCTGGAAGCTGGAATAACCGTTGAACTCCACCCCATTGATGGTGATGCCCGTCAGGTCTCCGTAGGCCGCTCCATAATGCACGTCCGGGTCTATCTGCCAGGTGGCCACGTCCTTCAGGTATAGTGTGTGCCGGGTGTTGGTTACTTTCGACATGCGGCGGGCGGGGTCGGTCAGATTGCCGTATGCGGCGAACTTCATCCCGGCGCACGGATGCTGCGTGGTTCCGGGACGGAGCGCATACTTGAATCCGCTGCCGTCTTCGAGCAGCTCCGTGGGTGTGAAGTAGGCAGTGGAGAATCCGGCATGTGTATAGAATCCGCAGTCGTCCGGTTTGCTTCCCGCTGCATTGTCGGAGGATATGTTGTGGAAGATGCCGCGGCACAGGTCATTCACATGCGCGCTCATCAGTTCGCCTTCCACCAAGTCCAGATGAACCGTCCGGTTCTCCGTGTCCACCGACTTTATCTTGCCGAACGCAAACGTGCTCCACTGCTCGCCATCGATGACATCGACGCGGTTGAAGCGGTATTCCATCGTGTCGAAGCGGTCGCGCGCCAGTACCTCGTCCACCTCCAGCCTGGTCTTACCGGTCTTGGGATCGACGGTTATCGCACCGCCGCTTCCCGTCCATCCGGCAACGAACTTGCCTATCTTGATTCCTTTCAGGAAAGTGACGATTCCCTGCGCTATGTCATCCTTCTTTTTCGATATGAATTCACCGAACGACCGCAAGGCTGAGAATACATTGTATTCCGAAGGCGCTTCCGTGTCTCCGCTCTTCAGTATCCGAATCGCCCCTTGTTTCAGTTCCTTGGCGATGGTGTATTCCAAGTTGCTGATTGACGAATCCACTGATGTTTTCCATGAAGTATTAACAGCATCGGAGCACGCTATCGTGGCTTCCGACAGGTTGTCCAGCTTCCGCACCACCCGTGTCATGCGGCTGTCGCGGTATCCGCCGTTCCGGCCGAAGTACTCTTCGGACATCAGCCTCACCCGTTGGCCGGGAGATAACGGCACACGGTTGCTGTCCACATAGATATAATCCGTGTCAGCAGTGTAGATGGATATGTCCCTAGCGTATTCATCCAGAAAGTTGTTCACGGCGATTTTGTATTCCTGTTCCGCTGCGGCGGTGTAGGAGTCCGGCATCCGAATGTTCCATAATATATAGTTATTGCCGATGGCAGGAATCAGGTTGCCGCCCGGCAGCTGGGTGTTCTCGTCGGGGTAGGTATTGATAATCTCGAATTCCTGCGTGTCGGCCAACCAGTTGCACTCGAAGTCCTTGCCTGCCAGGTATCCCGAGTGGAAGGTCATGTGTATCACCAGCCCGGGCAGCATCTGTTCTTCGGGGTTGAACGGCAGGTCCGAGTCCTTGACATAGTACACGGTGTATTTTCCGCCTTCCTTGTCAGTCTTCTCCTCGGAGCGCACCGCCGAGACCGTCCCGATGCGATGGGGGTATATGCTGGAGAAGGCGTTCTCCTCGCGGTGCTCCTTCAGCCCCAACTGTGTGTTGAGGTCTATATACTTGTCCCGTGAGGGCAGCTGCAGGCGCGCGTATCCGTAGTCTGACGGGTCGATATTCCTTGTGCTTCCCACCGGGATGAGCCGCGTGAACCACTTGACGGCGTTGGTGTTCTCCTGCTGCGTCAGGCCCGTTTTAAGCCCTTGCATATAGCCCAGCGTAACCCGCTCGCCACGCTCGCACCGGCACAGATTCAGGTATTCGCCGTCCACCCACCACTCGGTCTCGAACGCCTGCGCTATCTCGTTCAGCGCGTCCCGGCAATAGAGGCCGTTGAAGTTGACGGCCTTGCGGTCACCGGCGATGGCATCGCCCACTTTCCACACCACCCCGTCGGTGTTGCGGTTCAGGTTCTGCACCGCCTTCTGCAGGAAGTCCATGGGCGTGCCGTCGTAGGCGAAGACGGATTCAAGATCGTCCTCTCCTTGATTCAACCGGCAGAAAAGCAGGTCTTCCGCATCATGTTCCCGTCCGTGGAACTTCACGTTGTAGGTGTACTTCTGCTTGTCCGTCTGTCGGGGACGATACTCCTTCTTTATCTTGAAGGTTTGTCCGTCCACCCGTATGTAGTCGCCCACGGACAGGACGAAGAACTCCCAGGTGGTGAAGTTTACCGTGACGGTGTTCTCCACGCCTATCTCTTGCGCCCACTGCGAGGACGAGTCCGGACTTACCGTCTTTTTTACTTTTCCTGCTATATCATAGATGATCAGCTCCATTTTAAACGCTATTTAATCATTGTTCGAAGATTGTTTAAATGCTTGGTTCCGGCTCGCGGAACTTCGCCTTGAAGATACATGCGTATTTTCCCTGCGCCGTAGGCCGCGGATACCATGCGGGCACCTGCGGTTCGGACAGGTGCATTCTATAGTCACGCATACCTTTCAGCCCGAAAACGAGCCAGCCCGATTTCAATGCCGTCAGCAAAGCGGAGTAACGTGACTCCAACGATGCCTCCGTATCACCCGTGACCATGAATTGCAAGGTTCGGTCTATCGCCTCGAAACAAGGGACCGGCAGCACGTCGGGCAGCTGCTCTCCGTTCCGCTCGCGAAACGACACAGCGGTGTAGGGTTTCATCTTCGGCATCTTGCGCAGCTCGTCCATGTTGACGTGCTCGGTGGCCGACACCTCGCAGAGGTACGCGCCGTAGTCCGTCCACGCGTCCTTGCCGTTTATCGTCATATATCCTGTCATATCTTCCATATCCTGTCACATCACATGGTTATTTTAAAGCGGTTCGCCTCCCAGCGTTTCATGATTTCCAGCAGCGGCTCCAGCATCTTGCAGTACGCCGTGTTGGCGGCTATCTCGGCAAAGACTGCACTGTCCGCCTCGCGTCCCTTCTTCAGCTCCTCCAGCAGGATGCCGAAGGATATCATCTTGTCCAGCATGTTGTTTCCGATACCCACCAGCTCGTTGCCGGTCTCTTCGGTAATGTTGCTTATGGCACCGCTTCTTCCAGCCTGAGAACTTGAAGAAGAAGGAGCAGACCAACCGAAATCTTTCATTATCCGTTCGCGTTCTTCCATCATGTCCTTCACTATGCGGTCATACGTTTCACGCAACGCATCCGCTTCCTTATCGTTCAGTTCCTTGTCACTTTCAGCCATATCCGCCCATGAAGCATACAAACTCTCTATGTCTTTTTTATATTTTCCCGCCACTAATGCGGAGAAGATGGCATTCTGCAAATATTTCTCGAAGTTCCTGGCAAAGTCCTCCGAAGTGGCGTCCAAGTCGGACAGGGTGGAAACAAAGCTGTCATAAAAACTGTCGAAATCCATTTTTGTAAGTGCCTCCTTGCGTGATTCCTGCACTTCCTGCCAGGCTTCTTCGCTCTCAATGATTTGATTCAGATATTCTTGCGTGTCCTGATGGAGTTCTCCCCAAAAGACGGAGGCTTCATCGCGCAGTTTCACCAGTTGTTCATAGGTCAGGTCGAACAGTCCCGTCATGCGTCCGTCCGAAATCTTGGTGAAATCGCTTCCCAGTGCCTTGCGTGCCTGCTCCCAAGCGGAAGACGAAATGTTTTTCCGCTGTTTTGTCCCTTCGGATGCGGAGGAACCGATGCCAAATACTCCTTTGCTTGCACCTGAATTTAGATATGCCTTACCCATTTCGCGCGCATAGTCCTGTTGTTTCCTCAACAGTTCACGCGCCTTTTCGTAAGAGTTGTCCGCATTGGCGAAATCATCCGCCTCCATGGAAGCAACCAGTTCCTTTTGTTTGCTGATGACTTGGTCCAGCACATCCATGTAGCTTTCGTATTTTTCTTTTGCCTCTTCATACCGCTTGCGTGACTTCTCACCGCCAAAGTCGGCACCAAACAAACTTCCGAACGTCTTGATCACACCGCCTGCCGAGCCTAACGCTCCCGCTATCATTCCGGCTATGTCACCGTTTTGCGCCGCGCTCACCACGTTGTTGATGCCTTCGCTCATGGCGCCGAACCCTTCCACCATGCCGCGGATATCTTCCCCCACTTCAACACCCAGCATGTCGAAAGTGGAAATGATGGAATTGGCGGCATCGGATATCCGGCTTATTTCGGACGATACGCCACTCATGGACTTGACCAGTCCCGACAAGGCTTCCTTGCGCTTTTTCTGTGCGGCGGTCAGCTTGTCTTCCGCTTCCTTTTGCGTGAGCAGGCGGCGGGTCACTTCTCCTGTCTCCTCGTCGTATTCTTCGATGATGAGCGAACCGAACTTCTGCACTTGGTTCAGCTCCGTCTGTGCCTTTTCCACTTCCGCCTGTGCGGTGCGGTAATCGGCCAGGTCCTTTTTCAGCTCCCGGAAAGGTTGTCGGCCTTTTATTTCAAAGTCGATATCCTTGAAGGCGTCCTGAAGGTTCTTTAAATCATCGGGCTTTAAATCCTTGGCGGAATTATTGATGAACTCCTTCAGCTTGTCGCGAAGAACAGCCAGTGCCTCCGTGCCCTGTGCGTCAAGGTCGCCGAAGATGCCGGCGAAGTCGATGCTGTTCTTGAACTCCTTCATGTTCAACTCGCGCAGGTCGGCCTCCAGTTCCTTTCCCAGCGATGCACGTTCACCTTCCGTCAGTCCTTCCTGCATCATCTTCAGGTTGTATTCGCGGGTAACCGCCAGACGTTTCTGTTGGTAGGTGCCGTATTCCTTGTTATAGTCTATCCATGACTGTATGTTCTTGTCCTGCCATTCCTTCTCGATGTCGTAATATTCCTTGATGTATTTCTCCGTAGCCAAGAGCCGGTTCAGCCGGGCGGTGTCCTTCACGCCCTGTTCCTCTTCGGGGGTGATCTTCACACCCTTCTTCTTCCGGGCCTCCTGCATCTTCTGCAGGGTCTCGCGTTCCGTCCGGTCTATGCCGGCTATTTCCTCGTCCAGTTCCCGGCGGGCGATGGCTTTCCGTTTCTTGTACCCCTCCGTCATGACGGCGATGCGTGCCGCCTCCAGTTTCTGCTGGGCGCGGATGCGTGCGTCCGCCAGTTCCTGCCGGTAGTCCAGGGCGGATTTGCCGGTATTCCGTTCCGGGTCCGGGTCTTCGGTCACCTTCTTCCGGATGCCGGCCTTTTTCAAGTCCTCGTCCGCCCGGCGGTTCAGCTCGCGGCTCTTGTCGTAATAGGAATTGTAGTTGGCCAGCCATACCGCCGCTTCCTCTTTGTATCCCTGTATCCTCTTTTCCTTCTGCTTTTCGAAGTCTTCCATCATGGTGTCCGCATCGTATGTGCCTATACCGGCCAGGATGACATCGCCCAATGACATTTCGCGCTGCGCTTCTTCCGCGCCTCGGCTTTCCGCCTGCAGGTATTTCTTGTACGCATCCTTGGCCAGTTCGTCGGCGGCTCCTGCCTGCGCCCGTTTTTTCAGTGCCGCTATAAAAGCGTCCGTGTTGCCTATCAGCAGGTTCTCCGCTTCGCGGACGGAATCGACAGAGACGCCCAGTCTCTCGAACTCGCCTTTTGAGGCGCGGATGAACTTCTGTTGTTTGTCGGCGTCCGTGCCAAGCTCCTTCCATTTGTCCTTCAGCTTTTGATAGGCAAGCACCTGCCCGGCTACAGTGCCCGTGCTCTCACGGTACCCCTCATTCAACTTCTTCTGCGCCTCTGCCATGGACAGGGCTTCTTCCTTGGCGCCGAGCATCTTTTTGACCCACGCCGTTATCTCTTTCCCGTGGGCGATAAACAGGGTGATGCCTACAATGAGTGCCGTCTGTGGGGAGAGCAACGCTTTGCCCAGCTGCTTCCATACCGGCACCGCCTTCTGTCCGGAGGCGCGGAGCAGCTCGTTCTCCTTGCGGACATTGGCGATAGCCTCTGTCAGCATGGGCAGGTTGTTGCTGATGGCCAGGATGAACATCTGCGGACTCAGTGCCAGCGATGGCAGCTCGTGTGCCACCTGCGTGAACTGCAATTTCAGGTTGGCAGCGGTTCTGCCTGCCTTGTCCATGCCGGCGGTCGCCTTATCGTCCACCACCAGTGTCTCGTGTCCTGCCTTCTTCTGCTTCTCCAGTTCCGCCAGTTCCTCCTTCAGTCCCTTCACCATGCCTGTCATGGCCTGTATGTCCGCCATTTGTTTCGGGGACACCACGCCCTGTTCCGCGGCCAGCTTCGCCTTTGCCTGCATCTCCGCCAGTTCCTTCTCCAGCAGCGCGATGACCGACAGGGTGTTCTGTTTCACCCCGTCGATGTTCTTCGCCACCGAGCGGAGTCCCGCACGGGTCAGGTCTTTCATGAATATTTCCAGTTTGATAGGTTCCATATACTTCTACTTGGCTGCGTAATGAGTGAAAAAATCCAGCGGACTGACTCCTTTTCCGGGAGCGGACTCCGGCGGACGGTTGGTTTGGCGGAGCTTGTCCATCTCCTCGAAGTGGCGCACGATCTCGTCGGGCGTCATCTTCTTCTTCTCTACATAGCGGGGTATGTCCATCTGTATCATCATCAGCGTGATGTAGTCCAATTTCAGGATGTAGTCCACGCTCCATCCCGTGGCGCGTGCCACTTCCCCGATGATTCCGAACAGGCTATGAGGCGGTTCGTAATGCCCTGACTCCTGTTTCCTTTTCATTGGCCCATCGTCAGCGGCGCCATCTGGTTGACGGCCTCCGCCGATGCGGTAATGTTGCCGAAAGCCCCCAGCGTGAGCGGGGAGAGTATCCGCATCCATGCCTCCTGCAGGGCCACCGGGTGCATGTACCGCCTGAGCAGCCATGCCACGATGCGGTTCTTCACCCCCGGGGGCGGCCAGCGGCGGGCGATGCCGAATGCCACCATGCGGCTCACCTCCCTGCCGTGTATCACCATGAAGCGGGCTTTCTGCTCGAACGTGTAGCCGTTCAGCTCCTCGGCGGTGACACCCATCTTCAGATACATGCGCGAGATGCGCAGCAGGTCTTCCGTGCTGGGTATCCTCATCGTGATGCGGACGGTGCCCAGCAGGGTCTGCAACGGCAGGCTGATGCCTCCTCCCAGCAGGGCGGTGGCACCCAGCAGTTCAGTTTCCTTGGGACTCATCATGCCTCAATCATGCTTCCGCCCCCGCGTCCGGAGCGGCATCGGCGGGTGGAACAATCTTGTACCGTTCGCCACCGGTGGCGGGCTTCATCATGTCCACACGGAATCCGAATGCCAGCACGTTGCTCATGTTCAGTCCGTTCTGCAGTCCGTTCTTGGACACGCGGGCGTTGGGAATAGTGAACGTGTGTCCCGAATGCGTCTTGATATCCATGGGTCCTGTGCCCATCATGACAGCGGGCGGTGTCCACGAGTCATCCGCCGCGCCTTTGGTGCCGCCGATGACGTCAACGAGGTTCTCGGCCTTCAGCTGTATCAGGTTGAAGGTAAAGGCGTCGCTGCCGGGATTGGTCATGATACTGTCCACCGGGCCGTCCTGCACCTGTGCCGCATGCACGTCCATGAAGGAGGGCGCGTTGCCAGCAGGCTGCATGCCCTGTTCGTCTATGTAGCCTATCACTTTTTCTTTGAATTTCACCTCGGCCACGCCGTAGATGATTCCGTTGCTTTTGTCTGCCATATTCTTTGAGTTTAAAATTAGAAATAGAGTTTTAAACGCCGCTTGAGGACTGTCAGAACAAGTCCCAAACAGCACACGCCCACCGCTATCCGTCCGGTGTGTATCCAGAACCATTGCCAGCCTGTAGGCTCATGCACGACCACTTCCGGAGGCTTGATATCCTGTTCCTGCAACTCGTTGCGGATGCGGATGATTTCCTCTTCCAGCTGCCGGCAGCGGCGCTGTATGCTGTCGCAGGCCGATTCCACCACGAGGTTGTTGTCTTCGTCACGCCCCACCTGCACCGAGGCCTGTCCGCTGCGTGCCGTGTAGCGTGCCCCTTCCGGGAGGCGGAGCACACTGTCCATCGGCACTTTCAGACTGACCCGGCTTTCGGGAATTGCCTCTTGCCACGTGAGTGTTCTTCTTACGCTTTGCAGGCTGTCGCACCGGACGGATGTCCGTTCCGTGGTCAGGTTCTTCTGCCCCCTGCAGCTCGCCGCGCATAGGGCAGTCGCGATAATGAGGGCAGGCAACAGCCTTCTGAATGGTGCGGTTAAGGTCGCGCACCGCCTTGTATAACTTGATGTTCTCATTCTGTAAGTCCAGTAAGGTGTCCGAAAGGTTGTCGTACATCTGTTTGTAGGCATCGTTGCGCTCTTTGGATGCCGCCGCCTTCCGGTTGTCCTTGGTTTTTATCCACACCAGCAGAGCGGTTACGCATCCGGGCGTGAACAGGAAATTCAGGACTTGTAAAATTCCGTCTGCTGTCATGGTCTGTTCTTTTTTTCTTGTTTACAATAGGTCCCAGCCCGCTTCCACTTCTTTCCTGTCGGCGGGCACTCCGTTTTCTACCTTGCTGATGGCTGCCGCCATGGCGGTCAGGGTGGCCTTGTCGTCCACGTCGGGGACATAGACCGAAGGCACCTGCATGTCGCGGCACACGCTGCGTATGTAGGCTCCGGTGTTGTTCTCGCACTCGGGCGCCCAGCGGGTGATGAAGTCCGCCACCGTGTGGCACTTGTGCTTGCGGCGGTAGTTCTGGAGGGTGCGCATCAGAGCACGGTAGCCCCATCTCATTTCGGTGAACTGGAAAAATTCCTTGTCCGCCTGCACCGGGCGCAGCCCCTGCCACTTGTCTTTCGACAGGCGCAGGTTGCCCGGGTTACAGTTTCTCAGTCCTCTGCTCTGTGCCATGGCGTCATCCCTCTCCGGCTGTCGCCTTCTTGAACACAGGTACCGCGCGCTTGTCCAGTACCACAAATTCCTCACCGAAAGCGATGTTGGTATCCGCCTTCATCAGCATTTTGAAAAAATAGAGTTCGGAGGCGGGTGCCAGCTTGTCTATCTGGATCACGTCTTCGTCGTCGCTCAGGTTCACGGCGGCAAACAGGTTGGACGAGGATGCGTTCGGCGAACAGAGGGTGGCCACAATCAGGTCATCGGGCCATGCGGCGAGCGTCTCGATGGGGATACCCTTGTAGCGCATGGCGTTCACATCCGTCTCGCTGGTGTTCTTCGCCTCACGTGCGGTCAGCTCGTCATCATACTTGTCAAAGTCATTGATGGACATGATGATGCGCAATGCGGGGTTGTTGCGGATGGCGACAGGGATGGCCTTGCGCAACGCTTTCAGCCTGCCCAGCATGGTGGTCTCGGCGCTTTCCGCGATAATGATGTCCGTATCCTTGGCCGCCTGCGTCAGAATACCGTTCATCAGCTTCGTGGCGTCATCGCCATATTCACCGTTCACGTACAGGTCGCCCAGCTCGAAAGTCACCTGTTTGGACAGTTCCTCCAGCAGCTTGTTCTGCACTTCGGCCGGCAGTTCGCGGAACACCATCTGCCCTTTGGGTTGGAACGGACGCCATACCGCTTCGAAAGCGATGGGGTCGAACACGGTGAAAGCCATCATGTCGTGCGGTTCCAGTTGTTTCTCGCTGTAGTCAAAATCCCCTTTGCTGTTGGCCAGCTGCGGGTTCTTGTTGCGCTTCTGCAGCATCTTTCCCGATTTGATGCGCGGGATGGATACAGCCTTGTTGATGTTGGGGATGACGCAGAGCAGTCCCTTCTCCACGATCTCGTTGCCGGTAGCGGCCAGCGTGAGGAGGGTTTCCAGCACCTCGCCGCTATAATTGGTGTTTTTTACATTCAGAGCCATTTCTTCTCGGATTAAAAATTATAAGTTGAAAATTAAAACTAGCGTCACATTTTGATGCTTTGGCGCGGGCGGATATAAGCGCCCGTATTCTTGCCGGAGGACACCGTACTGCCGATGCGCACTCCTTTCGGGGGTTGTGTCTTCATGGTCAGCGGTGTTGGTAGCGGTTTCGTATCTCCGCCTGTTTTCGTTCCCACGTCGAGTCGGCTTCCGGCTTCGGGTTGCCCAGTTCGTTTTTCAGCAGGCGTTTCTGTCTCAAAGCCTTCAGTGCCGTCATTCCGTTCTTGAAGTCCGCTTTCAGCAGGTTCTTGTACGTATCCTTTTGCCCGGCGTCGATGCGTCCGTCCGCCACGGCTTCTTCCACGGCGGTGTCGATGCGTTCCGCCTCCGCCTGTTCCATCTGCGCCTTCAGTGTGCCGTTCTCTTCTTTCAGTGTACTGTTCTCTGTCTCCAGCAGGTCTGCCTGGTCGGCACGTGCCGCCGTTTCGCCCAGCATGGCCAGGGCCGCCGTTTCGTCCGCACAGTTGGCGAAGCGTGGAATCTTCTTAAAATCTTCTAATTTCATGTCATTATCTGATTGTGGCTGTTGCCGGAAAGACTCCAGCCGGTTAGTAAATATGCGGTAAATGTCATCGGTGGTGCTGCCGTCCGGTACGGACTCCTCTACGTCGTAGATGGCGTCCACCAGCCCCATGGCCAGCGCTTCATCGGCTTTCAGCCAATGATCCTTGCCGTCAAAGTATTCGGCCTTCACCTCGTCCGGGGTCTTTCCGCAACGGTGGGAGATGATTTCCCCGATGGTGTTCTCCAGGCTCTCCAACTCGCGTATCATATCCCTCAGGTCATCCTTGTTGCCGTAGCATCCGCCGCTCACGTTGTGCAGCATGATGCGTGCGTAGCGGCTCATCTCCACCCTCCGTTCGCACAGGGCGATGACCCCCGCTATGCTGGCGGCGATGCCGTCTATGTAGATGGTCACGTTGCTCCGGCACCGGCGGATGGCGTTGAAAATGGCGATGCCGGGATACACGTCGCCGCCCACCGAGTTGATGCGGATGTTCAGGTTGCGGTAGCTTCCGTCCAGGTATAGCAGTTCGTTCACTACGTCGCGGCTAGAGATTTTCCCCTCGCCGCCCTCGTCGTTCACCTCGCCGTAAAGCAGCAGGCAGGCGGTGTCTTCGTTCAATATGGATTTGAATACTGTCATGGGTCTGTCGTTCTTTTCCGGCGAAATTAGGGTGTCCGCCCCGGCCGCGCAAAAAAGTGTGTAACCCTTCCACGCAAGCGCGCAACGGATGTGCACAACCTTGCAAGCCTTTCACGTTTTTTTCCGTACCCCGCCGATTCTATGAAACTTTGCGCCGACCGTAGGGGCGGGGGGGCCCGTCCGGCAACATACACCGTAGGGGCGGACACATGGGTCCACCCGACAACATAAAGCAGAGAATTATGGCAGATTTGACATCACAGCAGAAAAAGGAATGGGCGGGCATGCTCTACATCAAGGACAGCCTCACCCAGCAGGAGATAGCCGAGAAAGTGGGAGTCTCCCGCCAGACCGTCGCCCGGTGGGCGAAAGAGGAGAAATGGGAGGAACACAAGGTAGGCGTGACCCTGACCCGCGAACAGCAGATAGCCAACCTGCACCGGCAGGTGGCGGAAATAAACAAGGTGATCGCCTCGAGGGAGGACGGACAGCGTTACGCCAATGCCGCCGAGGCGGACACCATCAACAAGCTGTCCGCCGCCATCAAGAAACTGGAAACGGACGTAGGTGTCTCGGATATCATCAGCGTGGGCATGAAGTTCGTCAACTGGCTGCGTCCGTATGACCTGGACCGCAGCAAGGAGTATCTGAAATTGTGGGACGCATTCATCAAGGACAGCCTATGAAACTGACACAGAAAGACCGCGACGCCCTGAAAGAGTGGGCGGTGTTCTACGAGGCAGGCATGCGCCGCACCAATCAGGACGTGAACCTCACGCAGGCGGAAATCGCCAAAGAGCTGGAACGGCTGGAGCGTGACCCGGTTGTATGGATCAAGTTCTTTTTCCCCGACTATGCGAAATACGAGTTCGCCCCCTTCCATCTCCGTGCCATCCGCCGCTGCATTCAGCACGACGAATGGTTCGAGGTGCTCAGCTGGGCGCGAAGCCTGGCCAAGAGTACCACGGTGATGTTCATCGTGCTCTATCTGGCACTGACCGGACGGAAACGCAATGTGATGATGGCGAGCGCCACACAGGACAGTGCCGTCCGCCTGCTGGCACCCTACAAGGAGATGCTGGAATGCAACGGACTGATACGCGCCTATTACGGCGCACAGGTCTGTCCGGGCAACTGGGCGGCGGAGGAGTTCATTGCCAAGTGCGGCTGTTCCTTCCGTGCCGTAGGGGCGGGCAATGCACCGCGCGGCAGCCGTAACGGGGCTGTCCGTCCCGATGTGCTGCTGGTGGACGACTTCGACACCGACGAGGCGGTGCGCAACCCCGACACCGTGCAGAAGAACTGGGAGTGGTGGGAAAAGGCGCTCTATCCCACGCGTGACCCCGCCAACCCCGTACTGGTGGTGTTCTGCGGCAATATTATCGCCCGCGACTGCTGCGTGACCCGGGCCGGAGCGATGGCCGATCATTGGGATGTGGTGAACATACGCGACAAGGACGGACACAGCACATGGCCTCAGAAGAACACCGAGAAACAGATAGATGAGGTGCTGGCCAAGATCAGCACCTCCGCCCAGCAGACGGAGTATTTCAACAACCCCGTGACCGAAGGCGAGGTGTTCAAGGAACTGACCTACGGCCGGGTGCCCGCCCTGACGAAATTCAAGTTCCTGGTAGTTTACGGCGACCCCGCGCCCGGCGAGAACAAGACCAGGAACTCCTCCACCAAGGGCTGCATCCTAATGGGCATGACCGGACAGAAGCTCTACATCATCAAGGTGCGTCTGGACCGCGGGCTGAATGCCGAGTTCATCGACTGGTACGTGCAGCTGCTGGAGTACGTGAACGGCAAAGTGCCCGTGTATTGCTACATGGAGAACAACAAGCTGCAGGACCCCTTTTTCCAGCAGGTGTTCAAGCCGCTGGTGTCCAAGGTGCGCCGCGAGAGGGACGTGCAGCTCTACATCCACCCCGACGAAGACCGCAAGACGGAGAAGGGAACCCGTATAGAGGCCAATCTGGAACCGCTGAACCGCGAGGGCAACCTGATTCTGAACGAGGCCGAGAAAAACGACCCGCACATGAAACGCCTGGACGACCAGTTCCGCCTGTTCACCCTGCGGATGAAGTTTCCCGCCGACGGCCCCGACTGTGTGGAAGGCGGCCTGCGCGTATTGAAGAAAAAGACACAGCAACTGGAACCGGTGCAGGTGATGCACACCCGCAAGCACGGCAGCCGGAGACTATGACATTTATAAAAAAGACATAACCATGAGTAAATTCATCACCCCCGAAGACTATGACGCCAGCATCCACCGCGAGATACTGGACGCCCTGACCCGGAACGACGACACCCTTGTCGAGATATGTGAAGACCGTGCCGTCTCCGAGATGCGCGGCTACCTCAGTGCGCGTTACGACACGGACACCCTTTTCAGCGCGGAAGGCAGCGCACGCCATCCGCTGGTGCTGATGATGGCGCTGGACATCACCGTCTACCACCTGTTCTGCATCCACAACCCCCAGAAACTCTCGCAAGTGCGGGAAGACCGGTACGAGCGTGCCGTGGAATGGCTGCGCCAGGTGGCGAAGTGCCAGATCAACATAGACGGCGCACCGCCCCTGCCCGATACGGAATCCCGGCAGGGACTTCCCTGGAAGATGCGGAGCAACCCCAAACGCCGCAACCGGCTTTAATTTTCAATGTCTAATCCTCAACCCCAAGAAGTATGAAACTGATCGATAAAATCCCCCTGCTGCGCAACTACCGCACCGCCGCTTCCCACAAACAGGGACGGCGCATCACCGAGGGCGGCAACTTCCGCCCCGGCACTACCATCACCCTGACCGCCCCGCGCCGTTTTTCCTTTGACATGGACGCCTACAAGTCCGCCCTGCGCGGAGCGGAGGATGTGGACTTCACCCGCCGCGTCCGCCTGTACGACCTCTATAACGACACACTGCTGGACCCCCACCTGTTCTGCGTGGCGCAAAAACGGAAGTCCGGTGTGCTGGGCCGCAAGATAGAGTTCCGCCGGAACGGCATGCCAGACGACCGGGTGAACGAGCAGATATCCAGTCCGTGGTTCCTGCGCTTCATCGAGGATGCGCTGGACGCACAGTTCTGGGGATTTACCCTGCTGCAATTCTACCTCAACGAAAAGGGCTGGATAGATTACTACTGCGTGCCGCGCAAGCATGTGGACCCGGTGCGGCGGCTCATCAAGCACCGCCAGGACAACATCACCGGCGAGCCTTTCGACGCCTACGGCGACCTGCTGATGATATGCGGAAAGGAACCGCTGGGCATCCTGGCACGCACCGCCCCGTATGTGCTCTACAAGCGCGGCACCATGAACGACTGGGCGGAGTTCTCCGAATTGTTCGGCATGCCCATACGCAAATACACCTACGACTCCTCCGACCCCGAGTCCGTGAGCGCCGCCATGGATGCCGCCGCCGGCCAGGGAGGGGCGAATGTCTACTTCTGCCCGTCGGACAGCAATCTGGAATTCATCGAATCGAACAACAAGACCGGCAGCAGCGAACTCTACGCCTCGCTGGTGGACCGCTGCAATGCCGAGATGAGCAAAGCCGTGCTGGGCAACACCCTCACCACCGAAGCCAGCGAGACAGGCACACAGGCACTGGGCACGGTGCACGACAAGGTGGAGCAGGAACTGGCAGACCAGGACGCGCTCTTCATCCTCAACCTGCTGAACTATGACATGACCGACCAGTTCGCCGCCCTTGGCGTGAACACCGAAGGCGGGGAGTTTGTCTACGTGGAAGCCGAGGATACGGCCGATGTCACCGCCAAGGCCGCCTTGCTGGAGAAAGCCGTGACCGTGTTCCATCTGCCTCTGGGCGATGACTACCTGTACGAACAGCTCAAGGTGGAGAAGCCGGACAACTACGAACAACTGAAAGCGGAACAGGCGGCACAACGCAGCGAGAACCGGCAGCCCTTTCCCTCCGTAGGGGCGGACCCATGTGTCCGCCCGGATACTCAAGTCAAAGCACATCCCCAAAACCGCTCAGACCGTTTTTTCGCCCACGCCCCGCAACCCGAAGACGGGGCTTTAGACTGGTAATGAACGACCTGTACGGGCTTCCCGACCTGGACGAACTGGATTATATGGGCGACACCGTCAGCCCCCTGCAGGCGAAAGCCGAAGACGACGAGTCCGTAGCGTCGTCTTTCCGTTTTGACAAGGATACACTGCTTGCCTCCTTGAAGCGCATCTACGGCGGACAGCTGGACGTGTCCTCCGAGGTGGAGGAAGGCCTGTGGCAGGAAGTGTACCGCATCCTGTCCGAAGCCTCGGACACCGGACTGGCAGAGAGCGGTGCGGTGGTATCCACCGGCTTCCGCCGGCAGGTGGCTTACCACACAGCCGCGTTCAGTGCCTTCAAGGTGCACCGGATGCAGAATGATATCGCCGCCCGGCTTCATGATTCGAACGGTGTTCTCAAACCGTTTAAAGGTTGGTTGAACGATGTGCAGCCTATGCTGGACCACCATACAGACTCGTGGCTCCGCACGGAGTATGACACCGCGGTCATCCGCATGCATCAGGCGGCGGACTGGCAGCGCTTTGAGGAGGACGCGGATATCCTGCCCAATCTGGAATGGATGCCCAGCACCAGCGCGCATCCCGGAGCGGACCACCGCCTCTTCTGGGGGACGGTGCTTCCGGTGAACGATTCTTTCTGGAACCGCCACCGCCCCGGCGACCGCTGGAACTGCAAGTGCTGGCTGAAAAACACCGATGCCCCGGTGACAAAAGTGCCCGACGGTGGAGACGCTCCGAAAGACCGCCCCTCACCGGGACTGGACAATAACCCGGGCGTGGACGGCAAGCTGTTCGGTGACTCGCATCCGTATGTGGCGAAGGCTTATCCGGGGGCGGAGAAGGCGGTGCGGAAATTCATAGCGGAGAAGGTGAAGGAGGGGACGGTGATAAAGGTGGAGGCGAAGGTCTCTGCTCTGGAAAAGGAGAAGATAAAGGCACGCACAAAGGAATTGAGAAAGGAGGCGGCCGTTTTAAAGGAAGAGTCTTTCGTCAACAAGGACTTTCACAAGGAAATGCACATCACAGGACGTGGTATCAAGGAATGGCTGAACCAGCCGCATGAGCACTATGCCCAAAAGAACGAACTGCTACTGGATATAAATAACGTGATGAAAAAGGCAAAGTATCTGGGGTATGGAAATGACAAGCACGACCCGTCCGTAAAAGCACATTTGTTTGAAATTGAAATTGTAGGGGACAAATCTTGGATTATTGTCCGTGAGCTGAATCCTTCCAGATGTGAAATTTACAGTATATCGGACAGCTCTAATATTCTGAGAATAATAAAAGAGCCGACCTCTTAAAAAGGGTTCCGCGGAACTACAATCCGCAGCCTTTTTAGGAAATCAGCTCCTTGTTTTGCAAATATACGACTAATTATTTAATAACCAATTATATTGAACGAAAAACATGACTCCCGAACAACTGATCCGAACCTTGGAGCAACGTGTCGCCCGGCTGGGCGATTACCTGAAACGCACTGCTCCCCGGCTGGTGGGCGATATCGCCATCAACCACATCCGCGAGGACTTCGCCCGGGGCGGACTGACCCACAACGGCTTCCGTCCATGGGTCAAGACACGCCGCCAGCAGTCGGGCGGAACATCCGCATCCTCGCAATACGGCCCCCTACTCAGCAAACGGAACCACCTGATGCACAGCATCGACAAGCAGACCGGCGAGGGCCGGGTAACCGTCTACACCGATGTGCCCTACGCCGCCATCCATAACCGTGGTGGCACGCTGCACCCCAAGGTCACTCCCAAAATGCGGAAATTCGCCTGGGCGATGTACTACAAGGAGACCGGCATCACCCGCAAGATGAAACGCGGCGGCAAGGCACGGAAGAACCGGCAGCTGAACGAAAGCGAGGAAGCCAAGAACTGGAAACGCCTGGCATTGACCCGGAAGACGCAACTCAACATCCGCATTCCCCGGCGGCAGTTCATGCCCGACATCCCCGGACCGGAACTGGTGCGGAAAATCAACACCCGGCTGGACGCTGACATCGAAAAGATTATGAACCCTAAATAAGAATAGACATGGAACAATTATTCAACGACCTGCAAAAGCATATAGCCCTGAAGCTGGGCAACGAGATAATCCTGATAGACGAGGACTACGGACAGCTGGAGGCGCTGATGAACGGCGAGGACCAATACCCCGTCACCTTTCCCTGTGTGCTGATAAGCATGCCCGAAGTGAAATGGAGCTCCCTTGGCGGAGACGCCCAGCGCGGCACCTGCCTGATGACCGTGCGCCTGGCTTTCGACTGCTACGATGACACCCGTTATGGCAGCGGGCAGGAAGGAAAGGCGGCGGAACGCATGTCGCTGTCCCGGCAGCTGAACAGGAACATCCACCTGTGGAGATTTGAGGGATGCTCCAGGGTGATGGAGCGGAAGAGCACCCGCGGATATTCCCTGCCCGGAGGCGTCAAGGTGTACGAACATGTCTACGAGACCGAAATGATAGAATCCTAGAACAGTGACAGCTGCGTATTGATGCTTTTCAGCCCCTCAATGATGCGCGGCTCCGCACTGGCATTGATGATGTTGTAAAACGTCTTTTCGCAGATGTGGTATTTCGGCCAGATATGACGGCGCAGTATTTCGCGGTTGCTCAGCCCCGAACGGCTGTGCTCGTCGTAGATACGGATGATGTCATCCACCCTGTACAGATAACTGCGGCCTACTATTTTCCTGTGTTTACGCATCTTTTTGCCTTTAAAATGAAAGAAAACCGATAATTTGTCGAACGTCTTGGATTATATCTGATTATGTATGCAAATATAGTGATTTTCACTTTTATGTACCTATATTTATAGATGGATATTCTATAAAATGACCTGTTCGTCAACTCTATATTCTGCAACCATAGTATATTTGCGCCGTGTTCGCGACACAACATGCGATTGATTATTATTTACCAACCATTAAAACACGACAGAATTATGGCAGAAATCAACTATTCTATTGCGGCGATGAAGAAGCCCGCAGAACCCGAAGCCGCGCCGCTATACTACGCCAAAATGCAGGCAAGCGGCGTGGTGGACCTGGACGACATGGCCGAGGAAATATCCTACGCCACCACCCTGACCGACGGTGACGTGCTCAACGTGCTCCGCGCCCTTATCAAGCAGATGAAGAAGAACCTCGCGGCGGGCAAGATTGTCCGCATGGAGAAGTTCGGCTCGTTCCAGTTCCAGCTTTGCAGCAAAGGCGCAGACTCGGAAGAGAAGTTCTCGGCCGACAGCATCAAGAAGGTGAATATCCAGTTCCGCCCCGGCGCGCTGGTGCGCGAGGCGCAGAACCTGAAGACGCTCAACTTCAAGAAGGTGCCCAAGAAGACGGCCGGGAAGGACGCACCGGCCAAGGCGCAGGACTAGCATGGGGTAAACGCCAGCCTACCATGCAGTGATTCACCGACTACCCCATAGTAGATGACCGGCTACTATGGGGTAGTTTTTTATTAGTATGAACCATAGGGCAGACCCCGTGTGTCTGTCCGCAAACACGAAGGAAGGAGACAAGAAGTATGAAAGCAATTTATATGAATGAACTGGCACAGGAGTATTTTCCGCGTTCTACCAAGCGGAGTGCCGTGACGCAGCTGCGCCGATGGGTGGTGCTGTGCGTGCCGTTGCAGCACAGGCTGGAGGAACTGTCGTTTCATAAAGGGCAGCGGGTGCTTACACCGTTGCAGCATGAGGCGGTGGTGGAGTTTCTGGGTGAACCGGGAGAATAGACCTTTTTGCGGAGGTCAGCAAAATGATAATCCCCGGCAGACACAACCGTCTGCCGGGGATTATCATTTTCTTGTTATAGGTTATATTGTTATTTTTTCGATGCCTTGTTTTCGCTGTTGTCTTTATTGACGAAAATCGAAATGATGGAGACAATAGCTGTTCCTCCTAAGAAAGTAGCAAGCCAAGGTTTATCCAGATACAATGCGTAAGCAGCAACGGCGAGAAACGCAATCAGACATAAAAACGCAAAAAACATACCCCACCAGTTCATTCTTCCTGTTCTTCCGTCCGCTTTGCTTATTATTTGGAGCTTCTTCTCATCCATCTTATGCCTGTGGCTTTGTTCTTTTATTGAAGCGTCAATCAAATAATCTACAATGCGGGGGTCTATTTGTTTGTATGCTTCAAGTTCTTGAGGGGAAGGCAGACAATTATCATCTACTGTATAAGTTTGTTCCAATTGTTTCCCGACCCCTTGCTCGGTAGAGACCTGAGTCTCTTTTTGTTTGATTTCTTGCTTACCCATTTCTTAAAGCTAGTTTGTCGAATGATTTACGTACATCTTTTTCGATAGCTTTGCGGTCTTTTAATACATTCTGACGGTCATCCGAACGACGGCTTTCTTTCCCGAACATTTCTTCTTTTAGTTCAAGGATTTCCTTTGATTCTTTATGGTAGCGTCCTTTGGAAGCATCGCGGAATGTAGACGTTCCTTTCTTTATGAAACGACTCAATTCTTTTATTACACACATATTGGCCTCCATTCTTAATTGATTTATATTTAAACCCATATTCCAGTAAAAAGGTTCGCACTTTTATATTTAATTGTAATAGCTATCGGAATCTTCATTTTGAAACACGCTACAAATAAACGAAAAAAGAATGGTTTACGCAATTATTGTCGCTACTTTGTGGTTATCTTGTGGTCTTTTTGTGGCTTCTTCGTAGTGTGGCCGTGCTGTTCCGGATACAACAATCCCCGGCAGACACAACCGCCTGTCGGGGATTATCATTTTGGGACTCATTTCTGTTTCGTGATATTCCAAACCCGTCCTCCCGTCTTGCTCACCGCCCGCTCCATGAACTCCATGGCCTTGTAGTCTTTGGGGTTCACGGTGAAGGTCACCGCCACCAGTCCGGGGGTGTTTGCTTCTTGAAAGGTGATGGACATCGGGCGGTCATAGCGTACCCAGTAGGAGAGGAATTCCACGCACCGCGCTTCATCCAGCTGCACCGCCAGGCGTTGAGGGCCGAAGATGTCGAGACTTATCCCTTCCATGACACCTTTGTTTTGTCTTCAGGAATATAGGGGATTATCACCACGTCTATCACCGCACTCACCACGACGCGTCCGCTTCCCCGGCAGTCGGGACAGATTTCGGTGATCTCGTTCTCTTCCCGTTCATCCAGCCTGGTGAGGAAGCCTGTGCCGCCGCAGTGGCGGCACAAGGCTACTTTAGGGTGCTTGTACTTCTTCTCACTCTTCATCGTTCGCGGAGTCTGTATCGGAAAATTCGGGTTTGGGAGCATCCGGTCCGGCTTCGTAGTAATATACGTCCATGATGGGTGTCTCGGCTACAGAAGCTATCACGTAGTCCGCCATGGTGCCTTTCATTCCTTCGTCCATCTTTACGATAGAGTCGCGGAGGTCAGCAGCCTGTACCAATATGTTGGTGGCGACACGTTTTTCGGCACCGCTCTTTTCATCCAACGTGATATAGTAAAGCTTGAACTTGAACCAGCGGTCGGCGGCATCCTCGTTACTGGGGAACAACTCGCTGAAATTGGCGCGTTTCACATCGGACACGGTGAATCCGCCGCTGATGAACGGGGTCGTTTCTTCGATGATACGTGCTTCGGCTTCGGTGAAGCTGAGGGCATCCACCAGGTAGGGTTCGGTCACTTTCTTGTTCATTCCATTCTCGGCTACCTTCTCGTAGCGTACTTTGCATTCAAACCATGTGTGCATTGCCATAATCTTTTTGTTTTTAGTGAGTTAATAAAATGTTGTTATTTAAGTGCTTTCGCAATCCGTTGTTTGCGTCCATCCTTTTCGCCGATGGAGTATGCGTTTCCGTCCAACATGCGGCGGGCACCGGATTTCCATTGTCCGGCCTTCTGGCCCTGGTCTTTCAAATAGTGTTCAATCATCGTTTGATGACAGACGGTGAGAGCGGTGCAGGTTTCTTCCGCTGCTTTCTCTTTTTCCAGTTTGTCACGTACTCCGGACGCGCAGCCCAGCAGATAGGATGCCGCCCACAGATTACGCTGTCGCGGAAGGATGCGGTATCCGGCAAAGTGCTCTTTGTAACGGCGCGGCATCAGACCGGAGAATACGGTGGTGAGGAAGTTGAAGGCGTATTCCACTGCCATGCGGTTCACGTCCGTGCCGTAAACGCACATCGTGCAGGTGCCTTTCACCATGAAACCTTTGCTGTAATAGTGCTTGCAGAGCACGTTCAGCAGGTCTTGTTTCCAGCCGCAACGGTAAGGGTCGGCGGTGTTCAGGCCGCTGCTGCGACCGATGGGGCTTTCTTCTTTTTCACCGGTAGCTGCTGACTGGTACACTTCTGCCATTTCCAAATTATATTGGGTCAACAGTCGCTGGATGGCAGCAGCCGCGGCATTGGCTTCGCCTTCGGAACCGATGGCCTGCGCACCGTCGCGCAGGGCTATCAGTTTCTTTATTTTGTCTATGATGGTCTGTTTGTCCATAGGTTATTGTTTAATATAGACTGAAAGCAGCGGTGTGCCGTTTCGCTTGACAATCAGCACGGTGTTTCCGCTGTCTTCTATAATCTCCGTGGTTACCCGGCTGGTGAGTGTCTGCCCCAACCGGAGTTGGTCCAGGTATCGGTCCAGCGAGTACTTCAGGTGGTCGAAGTCATCACGTGTGCCTTCGTAGTCACATCGCTGTGCGTTTGCCAGCACGCAGATGAGGAGCTTCAGCCACTTGGGGCGTTTCTCCTTTGCGATGTTACATTTATAGGTGAGTATGGCCATTGTTGTCTGTAGTTTTGGGTTTATACTTCCATCCGTTCAGGTCGTAGAGGGCGCGGCGTGCCGTCTCGAAATCGGCGAACTCGCCCACCTCGTTGCCCTCCCAGTGCTCCGCCACCTGCCGCCACCGGATGATGCGGAAGCGGCTGTAGTGGCGGCTGATGGTATACTTAGGATGCGGAGGCAGGGGTCGGCTGTTCATTCTCTTTCTTGGGTTCAAGGTAAAACGTTTCGTCCTGCACCACCTGCACGCCTATCTTGGGGAAGACGGCTGCCACCTCCTCGATGGCGCGGTCGGCCAGCAGTTTGTCTTTGGCCAGTTCCTCGGTGGTGCGGATGTAGCCGGGGAGCAGCTCCTTGCATAAATTGGTTACCGCCGCCCAGGTGAAGCCTTTCAGATTTTTCAGTTTCGGCGTTCCGGTACGGAAGCCGAACACGCCGTGAGCGGATTCCATGCTCTTCTTCTTGCCAAACAGCGCATCCTTGTTCTCGGTGGCGTAAGTCTGGATAATCTCGAAGTTGCGTTCCTTGGTGTCGCCCAGCTCTGCCAGCTGGTCGGCATACTTCTCGCGGATGCGGGTCATTTCCTGATCCATGCGGGCGGTGATGCCCTGTACCTTGGCATCGGCTGCTGCATAGTCGGCGAATGCCTGTTCGGCGGCTTCGCGAGTGACGCCTGTAATGACTGTTTTCTTTACTCTTTTTGTTGCCATAATCTTGTTTTTAATTAGTGGTTAAGTAGTTATTAGTAGTTACTAGTTGTCAAGTAGTCAACTGTAGGGGCAGGGTCTGCCTGCCCGAATGCACAGGGCGAACCGTTTTCGGGCGACCGAACGTCGCCCCTACAGCAAAATGATAGCCGGATTCGGTTTTGACACGTCTCCTGGCTTCTGTGGCTTCTCCTATTCATCGTCCCAGCCGCTGATGTTGTATTCCTGCTGCATGCTGATGCGTATCTCTTCGTCCAGAAATTCCACCAGTTCATTGTATATCTGAATCTGGTCGAGGTTGGTGAATCGTTCCACCTTGCGGCGGATGGCTTCCTTGAGTTGTTCGATTACTTCGTTCATGCGTTTTCGGATTTTGATAGTTTGTATTCTTTCACCACTTCGCTGTGCATCAGACCGTGCTTGCTGTAGCACACTCTTTTCCCCTTCAAGTACCCTGTTACCAGTCCTTTGTCCGCCCATCGCTTGATGGTGCTTTTGCCGCATCCCAGCAGGCGGCATGCTTCGGCCTGGCTGATGAGGTCGGAGGGGGCTTCGGAAGCATCCTTGCGAGTGGCCTTGTTGATTTCGGCACGAAGCCCCAGGCGACGCTCCAATCGTTCCACCCGCTTCAACAGATTGCGGTAGTCTTTCAGCGACACCGTTGCGGTGGTTTCTTCCGCCTCGTATTCTTCCTTTTGGCGCATCAGGTTTTCCCATACACCGTCCGGCAGGTCGGGAATCAGTTCTTCCAGCGTGAGTCGGCCGGATACGTATTGTGCGGCATCGCGTGCGGCGAAAAAGCGGGCTTCGTTTCTTTCGTCTCCGAGAGCGGTTGATACGTAGGTGTCGAACACCTGTGATTCGGTCATGCGATTGTGCAATACGTCGGTCTGCGCATCCTTGTGTTCGCCTCCGTACTGGTCCAGCAGGTGGAGGGCGGTTTGGATTTCTTGTCTTGTTCTCATTTCTTTTCTTTGTGTGTTCGGGCGGACACACGGGTCCGCCTCTATGGGTTATTGGTTTTCTTTTCGTGCGATGACTTCCAGCTGCTTCTTCACTTCCTTCAGCTCGGGCAGGGTCATCAGCGTGAGGTTCTTGCGGAACTTGGTGTGTGTGCGGCAGAAGAGGTTGATCTTGGCTTTGTTCATTTCAAAATCAGCTTCGCTGTCCGAGGCGTAGTCCTTGTTCAGGAAGGTAATCTGCAGAGACAGGGCATAGATACTGCGGCACAGGGCTTTCGCTTCCTTCCGGGCCGCCTGCTGTCTGTCGATGTTCAGTCTTTCCAGTAGCAGGCGCGCTTCGTCGAAGGTCAGCTCCTTGGTACTGTCGGTACGTCCGTCGGTGAACCGGGCGATGAAGTCGTGACGGTCGTCGTCATCGTATCCCATCTTATGGAAACTGGCGTGCAGGGCTTTGAGTTGCTGCGGCGATACGGGTTTGTTTGCTGTTGTCTTCATTGTTATGACTTTTTAAATGTTGTTACTCTTCAACAGGCCAGCACTTCCGTGCCCCTTCCGGCCAGATGTCGAAATATCCCCTCGGTCCGATGTAACGTCCGCGGCTGAATGCACGGTAGCTTTCGATATACACTTTCATGTCGGCATTGTACATCACGCTGCGGGCGGCACGTCCGGCAGGTAGTTTGCCGTCGGCGTGGCTGATGAAGATGAGCAGTTTGTTCTTGTTGCGCTCTTTGAACTCTACATACTGCTTGAAACTCATCATGGTGTACTGAAAGCTGTCTATCACCACAAAGTCGGGGCTTTTCTGACGGTGCAGACGGATATCCAGTTGCTCCATGCTCTCGGCATCTATCAGCAGGAAGCGGCGGTTTACTTCCATCATGTTGAAACGTTTCAGCGAGTTCTGCATGGTGAGGCTCACGCCTTCCTCCAGACTGTTGTAGGCCACGCGCCCGAAACGGCACAGGTATTTGCAGAGCTGCATCACGAACGAGGTCTTTCCGTTGCCGCTTTGTCCCCAGATGAGCCACACGCCGCGCTTCTCGGGACGGCCGAACGCCTGATACCAGTCGCCGTCAAAGTCGAAGGTGTCGTACTTGATACTCATCATCTCACGCACCCCTTTGGCGTTGCGCTCGAAGGTGCGCTGTTCCGGCTGGGGGGCGCGGCGTCCTTTCTTCTTCACCTGCTCCGCCATCATTCCGCATCTCCTTTCCTGTTGCGGCTTTCGATGATGCGTTTCTGTGCGTGCACCATTTTCTTGACGCGGCGAAGGTCGTTCTCGCTGGCTTCCGCGTCTTTCAGCACTTTCTTTATCTCGGAGTCGGCGGTCAGCCCGTTGGCCTGGCAGATGGTGTAGATGTCGTTCTGCGTGGTGGCGTGCACTTCAAAGAAACGGCGTCCGATGCGGCTGTTTATCTCTTTGTACCCCTTTTTGTTGTAACGGAGGCCGCCCGCCATGCGGCGTTTGATGAAGTCGGTGCTGAGGAACACGATGCCGCTGTGACCTTCCAGACGGTTGTAGATACTGATGAAGTAATTGAAAACACTGTCCGTCAGCTTGTCGCCCTCATCGAAGATGATCAGGGGATTGTTGAGAAAGGCAATCATGCCGATGGCGTATTCCAGCATCTCGCGCAGGTTGGTGCCGTCGGTGGGTGCGCCCACCTGTTTGGCTATTTCGCGCACGAAGTCGCTTTTCTTCATGTCTTCCGAGCAGAGTATGTAGAACACGTTGCGGTGGTTCTTGCGGTAGTCTATGGCGGCGGTGGTTTTTCCGCATCCGGCATCGCCCACCACCCACGTGACGTTTTTGTACATCTGTGCATCGGCCAGGACGAAGTTGATTTCCTTGAAGGCGGTGCTCTCGGTCAGCATCCAACGTTCAAAGCTGTAGCCTATCTGGGTGGCGATGCGCACGAACATGTCATCGCTGATGCTGGTGTACTTGCTGTTCAGGATGGTGGAGATGGTTGCGGCGGATACTCCGCTGAGGGATTCGCTCGCACGGTTACGCGAAGTGTAGTTGTCGCAGTAGGCGTTCAGCGCGTCGCGGATGGTATCCTTGTCTTGCAGTGATAGTTCTTTCATTTTGTTTGAATCTTATTTTAATGGTTATTTAATGTCGTTCAAATAGTGTTCAATGAGGGGGTTACATCATTTCGTAGCCTTTCACATCATCGAAGGTGAGATTGGAAAGTTCCTTGGTCTGTCCGCCCAGGGTGGAGTAGGCCAGTTCCATTCCGTCCTCGTCTTCTTCCTGCTCCAGTTTCTCGGGCAGGGAGATGGGGGCTTTGCGCCTGCCTTTCTCGTAGTCCTTCCGTATCTGTTCCATCTTCTCCTTGCTTACGTTTTTGGGCTGGGGAGTAGAAAGCCCGAACAGTTCGGCAGCTATTTTTTCGTCCAAATCAAATTCTTCAGTGGCAATCTGTAGCAATCCCATAGTCTCTTTACTCTGTTCGATGGCGCGGCGCATATAGCTGGTCTGTTCCTCGGTACGTTCCTGCGTGCCTCGGCAGATGGATACCTTCGGAGTGGCATCGGTACTGTATCTCAACTCATTGTTGGCCAGCACTTCCCACAGTTCGATGCGGGTCATATCCATAGGATCATAGAAGATACGGAATTTGCGTCCGGTGTTGCGTAGCGCCCATGCTTCATTGCGAAGCCCGTTTTTGCCATATACATCGTATTCGTAGGACTCCTTGTTGAGGTCGAAAGCCAGTCCCTTGTTTGTGTAAGTCACAGTTTCAGGCTTTTTCAGCCAGAACATCTGTATCAGGTCCATGGCGGTGACAGGCTGCGTTTCGGGATTTTCGCTCATGCGGTACATCTCGATGCGTGCGATGCCTGTGGCGGGATGCGGGGCATTGTTCCACTGCTCGCGGCATTCCTTGTATATCTGCTTCACTTCCTCCAGTGTGGGAAGGGCGTAGGCATTCTGTTCGATGAATTCCATATTGGGATGACTGTTCTTTTTCACGGTGGTGACGTTCTGTCCCGTGAAGTGCCATATCTTGTGCAATATCTGCGACTGGAAACGGCCGAAGGCTGATTCGATGGTCTTGCTGTTGCCGTTGTAGGGCATCGTGGGTTTGCGCAGCACGGCTATCTTGTCGAAGAACCCCTGTGCGGCGGCTTTCCTGTGGCCGCCCTGGTTGTCGTTCACTATCTCGTAGGGGCGGACACCTGCCACCTCCACCGCCATGCGGAAAGCACGGTACTGGCTGTCGAAGTTCTCGTTCGGGGCGATGTCGTAGCCCAGAAACACTTCGCTGTAGGCATCCATCACTTCGTATACGGAAGTGGTGCACATCTTTCCGTCCTTGTTCTTATAGTACAAGTTGAGTTTCGTACCGTCACTGTACCACAGTGAGTCGCGCATGGTGGGCATTTCCGTTTTCAGCAGGGAAGTGTATTTTCCTTTCCATGCCTGCATTCCGAATACGGCTGCATACCACAGGGGCATCACTTCGGGGGCATAGAGGTAATTGCGCAGGGTGTTGGGTGACTTGATGGGCTTTAATGCCTGTGTCTTGTCTCTCTTCCATTGGCTCTCTTCTGCCAGACGGTTGAATTCTTCAAATATCTGGGCTTCCGTGTAAACAGGCACACGGCTGCGTCTCAGTCTCAGTATCAGGCGTGCTTCGCGCGGTCCTATCTTGCGGGCGGAGCTGTTGCCGTTCTTCTGGCTGACCAGCACGATGTAGCCGTATTTTTTATAGTCGTTGAGCTTCTCGCGCAGGCGGCTGCTCTTCGGCAGGGTGTGCCCGTAGAGTTGGCGCAGTTTCTCGCAGGTGCCTTCCGCCAGTTCCCATGCCACCTTGGGGCGGCTGTGTCCCAGCTTGCCTTGCATGGCCCTTGCTTCCGCTTCCACGCGTACCATTTCATTCAGTACCTGGGCATTTAGAATATATTCTGCCTGTTTTTTGTCTGTGAGGCTGCTTCCGTCCGCCAATGTATGGCGGCGGTAGAAGTCGATCGCTTTACTGTCTGTTCGTAGGATATTGTTCATAAGCTGGTTCTTTAATCGGATTTCGGCATCGGGGTGGATTTCGTCATACTTCTGACGCACGAGGGCAGGCAGCGAGTTGTAGTCTATCAGCGCTATCCGTCCGTTCCCTCCGCGTTGGTGGAAAATGAACTGCTTGCGCTTTGTGTAATTGATGTATTGCGCCTGGGTTATCACGCCTCCGTCCACCAGTTCGGAATGGGTGACGCACTTTACGTTTCCGTACATTTCCATGATTCTTGTTCCTTTGTCTTTGTTTGTGCAAGCCCCGGCATCGGACCGGGGATGAAAGCCGCCTTTTCCGTCTTCTTACTTCTTACCTCTTGTTGAACACCACCTATTGAAAACACGTGGTTTCAAGAATATCTATTATGATGAAAGCGTTGTTATCCTGAATATTTCGGAAAGGTTCTTTGCTTGCTCCGTTCTGTTTTTTGTCAAGCCTCCGGTCTTGCCTGGAGGTTCGCTCCGCCGTTTCCGTCGTGGTGATCGTGGCTGATGCGGTCGCTTATCAGCACAATGGCGCACATCACTACCAGCATCATACCGCCCAGCAGCTCGTTGTCCGAGGGCTGGAGGTTGTCCACCATCTTCAGTGCGATCAGCAGGCCTGCTGCTGCGGCTGTTCTCTGTACTAACTTGAATGTCTTCATCTATTTCTATGTTTTAAATGGTTGTTACTGAAAAATCTATCCCTATTCATCCCGAACCGGGATAGTTTCGCTACATTTGTAGCCGGATAATAAACATTAACTTTAAATTTATGAGTGCATTTCTTTCTATATCATAGACTTGCTTTTATTTGACTACCTTGTATCCTTTATTTCTAAGATACATTGCTACATAGTTATCATCGCCTACATCTTGAAGGACGTCGAAAAGATAACCTTTTACATAATTGGCTACAACGACCGCGTTTGCATACTCGATGTTCTGCGAAATGAATCTCACTTTCTCTGTTCTTCCTAAGCCTCTAAAGGCTTCTTCAATCTTGTTCATAATTATTCTGTTTATAGGGTTACTACATTCTGATAAGGATTCTCCGCTTCCTCAAACAGCTTTCCGCCATGACTCAAAGCCCACGTGCGGATAAGCATCGCCAGTGCACTGTCTGTTTGAAACTTCAGTGCCGCATACACAGTTACCGTAGACACTCCTTTGATGTCTGCAATCTCCTTTACTTTGTCTTTGTCTAGCTTGATGTACCTTTCTTTTTTTGCCATATTCTTTGATTTATGAGTTGCTATTTATATCTTTGAGGGCTATCTTAATTCATTAAGACGTTGCAAATATAAACACTTCGCGAATACAAACCAAACATTCTGCGAAATATTTCGCATAATGTTTATTATATATCTTTGAATATGGATAAAAAGAAGATGCTCGAACAATTGATTGAGTATTATGATAATGGTAATAAGTCACAGTTTGCTAAGCGATTAGGTATTACTCCTCAAGGTGTTAGCACATGGATGTCCCGTAATACATATGATAGCGAACTAATATTCGCAAAGTGCGAAAATGTTAATGCGGAATGGCTCCTCGCTGGTAAAGGCTCCATGCTCCGCACCGAAGAAGTACCGTCCGTTATGGAGAAAGCCGATCCGGCTGTGGAGGTAATCTCTTTCACGGAAGATAATACTGTTACCATCCCCATAGTGGAAATATCCGTAGCGGCTGGAACTGCCGGTTTTCCTAATCCGAATTATATAGAAGCAGTGGACGGGATAAAATTGCCAGCATCTATGCTGCATCGCCATGCGCAATATTATTGTGTCAGGGTAAAAGGGGACAGTATGGCACCTACCATATTAGACAGTTCTTATGTCGTGGTGCGCTTATTGGATCGTGCCGAATGGGAAGACCTCCGCGATCAGCACGTATATGTCATCAGCGACCTTGATGGACGCTCCTACCTCAAACGCTTGAAGAACCGGTTTCATGAACACGGCTTTGTCACCTGCATGAGCGACAATCCCGACAAAGTGAATTATGGGAACTTTAACCTCATGGAAAATGAGATAAATTCTATTCTGTATGCCGAGTTCTATATCAGTGCCAAAATGCCGAATATCCATGAAACATATTATAAAAAAGTTGGGGAACTGGAAGATAAGTATGATGTTCTACAAGAACAAATGAATATGGTATTAAAAAAAATAAATTTGAGGAATCCATAATTGCGATTTAATGAATATAAGAAGGATGAGAGGATGAATATGGTTTTATGGACTGTTTTGCTGTTAATCGTAGTCGTTGCTTGTATGTTCAGCAAAAGAAAAAAAAGAGAAGATGTGTCTTCTAATAAAAAAAACGCAACTGGCGATATCGTTAGAACTTGGGTAAAACAATCATTGGAAACAATCCATGTAATGGAAACAACCATAAATATAGATGTGCTGGTTGGAAGAATGGATTTATTATCACATCTAAAGACCTCACTAGCGGAAATTGACAAAACATATCTGTATAATAGTGCTGTCAATGATGGAATTGAGTTTTATAAAAATATGTATTACAATCGAGATGTAACAAAAGTTCAGTTGGACTTTATAACATCCCCAGCCACTTTTAATGATGAACCATTTATAGCATGTAATATATATAGATGCTTTAGTCAATATTGCCAAAAGATGAAAAATGAGATGGAAACACTAAAGACAAACTCAGCCAAAGAGAAAAGGAGGGATAAAATAATCGATGTGTCTCATACTTGTATCAATGAGTTGTCCCATATTGGCAAACTTGAAAATTATATTCATAATATCATTGACATGTTGAATGAAGTTGGTATAACCGCCTCTGTTAGACCAAAAGAAAACCAACCAGCTTCAAACTCATCCTATGTATTTAGTCTAAAACCACTTGTAGTTGATTCCCTTATGAAGTATGCTTCTGAGAACTGTAATATTACTAATAAAAAAGAAGCTCTTAATGTCAGAAATGAAATAGAAACAATGTTAGATAATAACACGTCTCCTGACGCGCCTTTTGTGGATTTTATAAAGAATGACACAAGGCAAAATTACGTGGATTCTTTCAGACTGTTTATTGATTCCTTTTTTCATTTAACAAACCATGATGATAATGGATACTTTAGAGTATCTCACTTCTTAAAACCGTTTACGCAAAGTTATGTTACACTAAAAGAGATACAGGAAACACGAAAAGCTGATTACAATCAGATTAAAAGAGCATCTATGGTTGAAATTCGAAAATATATGAAATTCAGGATGCCTTCATTGTTAAAAGGAATAATTGAAGACCCATTATCTAATGAAAAGAGCATCAAAGAAATCTCTCTTTCTGCATTTATTGAAGGTACTGAATATTGGGATGATGTTCTATCGTCATATAAGCAAAAAAAAGCCTATGCAAATAGACTTGAATATTTATTAGATAAACTTTCTGAAATTGAAACAAATGAAATAGATATTCCTGAATTGAATGTTTTAATTATGAAGCAGATAGAATGTTATTCGGACCTGTTGAACTCCGTAGATAATAAAAAACTCCCGGCGGAAACACCGGGAGCCAAACTAAACAAAAAAAACTAATACCGCAAGCATCGTGCATATTTTCGTGTCACCTCTCAGATAGAGTACGTCCGGTTTTTACGTCCGGCAACACATCCTGCGCTATCTTCGCCCTACTCATACGCCTGATAGATACTTCTTTCATTCTAGGATTGGGGCAGAAAGTGGACTCGAACCACTGACACGATCAGACTGAATTCCCGAAATCTGCTAGACTACCAACTGTCCTATTCTGTCATAATTAAGCCACACACACGCTTTTTGTGGTGCTAATATACTTACTAATACATTAATTATCTAATAACCAGTGTTCTAATAATTAGCCTGCTTAACCATAGAACCGTAATAACGCGTAATATCCCCCTACAAACAAGTGTTTAATCCTGCGTATTTATTGCCGAAGTTGAAATAACAGGTATAAAACACACCTCTAAAATCACGCAAAATGACTAACCAACCCTTGTATGATATTATTTTATTTTACAAATGATGACTAACCAACTTACTAACCAAATGACTAACCAACTCTGTTTTTAACATTTCAAAGTTCAAAAAGCTCACATCGCATATCTTCGTTCTGCCTTGCCAGTTCTTTAAATGGTAAAACAAACCCGCTCAAATAGCTGTAATCTGCTTTCTACAGCTATTTGAGCGGGTCTAATGTGGTTTCTATTGTGGATGTTGCATTTGAGCCGTTCAAACTCTTCAAATCGGCCGTTCAATGTTACATGATTGATACGTATTGTTACATTTTGATTTGCATGCTCGTTTATGGCTAAATTCTCTCAAACGCCCTGTTTATCGGCATTTCCAATGTTTTCTCCGATGTGCTATTTGTCGCATTTCAATTTGAGCCCCCTAGTTATAAACCGCAAAACGAAATGAAGTACTGAGCGTGTATCAAGGAAATGCAAAATGCGAATAAAAAAATTGCTTTTTATTCGTCGACTAAAAAAATATTTGTGTAGTTTTGCTTTAAATGATAAAGGCATATGTATGTATTGGGGGTAACATAATAATTAATCGATTTATGATATGAAAACAAAGGGACTGTTAAGGATAGTAGTATTATTCTTTTGTGTGATAGGATTTTCCGGGTGTAATGACGATGAATCTGAATTTTCATCTACTGAGATTCAACAAGCACTTTTTGATATGAAAGGCACGTACAAGGGTGCCGTGGAAGTTTCATATTATAGAGGTAAGGAAATTGCAACCTTTCCCGATGGAATAGCAGTGTCAAAAGATTCTCTAATATTTAAATTGCCTTTATCGCCTATTGCAGAGATGATTAAAGATGAGAATATATCACGGCACTTAAGGGAAATAGGTGATGTTGAAGTAAAAGCAGGATATGAATTCCATCAGATGGATCAAGGTGTCATGAACTTTGTCCTGCACCCTGAAAATATAGTCATTTTAGGCGGATATGGTGCTCCATTGTCAGTGAGAATAGAATTCTCTCAAAATTTTGGAGGTGATGCAGAAATATATAGCCAGTTTATGATGTTTAATATTTCACCGACAGAATTGTGGATAGACAATGAAAGATCAGAAGATTTTTCGCAGCTTGTTTATCATTTCAGGGGTAGTTATGAATGAGGTTTCACATAGAGTTTTCATGAGTAGAAGGTTTATCTTTTAAAAACACTCAAGGTCTTTTAGTTTTGTGAGTGCCGATAGTCATTCGGTGTACAGCCTGTCACCTTTTTAAAGATGAAACTAAAATATTGTACGTTGGGGTAACCCAACTGTTTAGCTACGGCAATAGGGCTATTGTCGTTTTTCTGTAATAAATGCTTGGCTTTCTCCAGTTGCTTGAATTGAAAGTATTCTTCCCAGGTCTTGCCTGTCTCGAATTTCAACAGGTCATTAAAATAGGCTGCCGAGAGATGAAGCTTTCCTGCAATATGGTAGGGCGTGGGGAGCTTGCCGCTTTGTAGTCTACCGGAAGCAATGTAATCGTCGAGTATCTTTTCTGCTGTTTTTAAAATAGCCTTGTTTTTGTTTTCCCTTGTAATGAACTGACGTTCGTAGTAGCGTGTGCAATAGTCCAGAAAGAGCTCAATGTGTTTTGAGAGGATGGTGTTGCTGTGTGTGTCGATTGGATGATGTAACTCGTCCTCTATATTTTCGAGGCAACAGGTTATTTTTGATGTTTCGCGTTGGGAGAGATGGAGTGCTTCTTCTTTCCGGTATTGGAAAAAGGTATAGTTTTGGATATGGCTTTTCAATGAAGTCTGAGATAGTAGATTGGGATGAAAGGCTAATAGATACCCTTTGTCGGGAAGTGTGTTCTCTTCACTCATGCGAAATATCTCACCGGGCATGAGGAATACCATTGTCGTATTGGAAAAGTCGTAATACTTACGGCCGCAACAGCAGCTGTTGGGACATTCCTCAATGAGCAGGATGGTATAGAAATCAAACTTCACGGCTTCCTGTTTCAAATTGAGATTTTCCAAATTGATGATGCTTACTCGCGGATGCCATGTCTTGCAACCTAAGTTTCGATTGCACTCGCATACAGTCTTGAAGTCTAAAATCTTTTTCATTGTTCGGTTTCTGTTTCTTGCTCTGCAAAAGTAAATAATCATTCAGGCTTTCCTATTACCCGGATTACTGATTATATGACCTGATTTACAGCTTATAATGAGTAAGGTTGAAACTCATAGGTTAAGAAAACTGTAATTGAGGTTGGAACATCAGTAATTGAGGTACAATGAAATATGATGTAAACTGCTACTTTTGCTACAGTAAGAATTAATAATGAAACAGCATGAAAAAGTCATTAAGAAGTTTATGTGCAGTAACGACGATAAGTCTTTGTGCCATGGGAAACCTGTTTGCGGTAGATAATAATTATTTTAATAGTGTTTATATGATAGATCAAAAACAAAGTTTGGTTCAGGAGTGGAACAAAGTATTCCCACAAAGTGATAAAGTGCATCACATGAAAGTGACTTTTCGTAATCGTTATGGTATCATCCTTGCTGCTGATATGTATATCCCTCGCAATGCTGAAGGAAAGCTGCCTGCTATTGCTGTAAGCGGTCCTTTCGGTGCGGTGAAGGAACAGGCGTCGGGGTTATATGCACAGGCCTTGGCGGAGCGTGGTTTTCTGACGATTGCCTTCGATCCTTCGTATACCGGAGAAAGTGATGGAGAACCCCGTTATGTGGCTTCGCCCGATATTAACACGGAAGATTTTTGTGCAGCAGTGGATTTTCTGTCCATTCGTGACGATGTGGATGCAGAGCGTATTGGTATTTTGGGTATTTGCGGATGGGGTGGTATGGCACTCAATGCAGCGGCTATCGATACCCGAATCAAGGCAACGGTTACGGTAACCATGTATGATATGAGCCGTGTGAATGCCAATGGCTATTTTGACTCAATGAATGCCGATGCACGTTACGAATTGCGTAAGCAGCTCAATGCTCAGCGCACGGAAGATGCGAGGAACGGTTCGTATGCTTTGGCCGGGGGAGTGGTGGACCCGTTGCCTGTGGATGCTCCCCAATTCTTGAAGGATTATCATAGTTATTATAAGACAGAACGCGGTTATCACAAGCGTTCGCTTAACTCTAACAATGGGTGGAACAAGACTTCTTCACTCTCTTTCATTAATATGCCTATACTTTCGTATAGTGATGAGATTCGAAGTGCTGTGCTGATGCTTCATGGAGAAAAAGCTCATTCGCGTTATTTCAGTGAAGATGCTTTCAAGAAGTTGAAAGGCGGGAACAAGGAGTTGCTAATCATTCCCGATGCCAGTCACGTGGATTTGTATGATAATCTAAACGTAATTCCGTTTGACAGAATAGAACGGTTCTTCCGTGAATATCTTAAATGAAAAATATTAGTCGGTTCATAGTGGTGGGTTTGTTGTTTCGTGAATTATAAGAGGATGGCTGTCTAAATAGGATGCTTCAATGGAGTGGACATGAATATAATGTATTTGCGGGATTTTCGTGTTTTTAATATAAGAAAAATGTGCTGTAAAGGAAATAGTTGGTGATAAAATGTTTGCCATCTTATTATAATTGTTACCTTTGTGGGTCTTATAATATGAAAAACAATGAAAATAACAATTCTACAAAGAAATATAGAATGGGCGAATCCTCAAGCAAATGTAGAGAGAGCTGATGAGGCTATTAATCGTTTGCCGGATGCCGATTTGTTTGTCTTACCCGAAATGTTCTCCACTGGTTTTTGTACCAAGCCGGAGGGTGTGGCCGAGAGTGCGGACAGTGAAACTTTGCATTGGATGCAGCGTAAAGCGGTCGAGCGTAACTGTGCTGTTGCCGGAAGTGTGGCAGTGCAGGAAAATGGAAAATATTATAACCGTTTCTATTTTGTACATCCTGACGGCTCGGTGCAGCATTATGATAAAAAGCATTTATTTACTTATGGAGGAGAGGATAAGCGGTTTACTGCCGGAACGCAAAGGGTGGTGGTAAACTATCGGGGTGTGCGTATTTTGTTGGAAGTATGTTACGATCTCCGCTTCCCGGTGTGGTCTCGTAATTTGGGCGACTATGATATGATACTTTATGTGGCCAGTTGGCCTACTCCCCGTGTAGATGCATGGAGTGCTTTGCTCCGTGCCCGTGCCATAGAAAATCAATGCTATGTGGCAGGAGTTAATCGGATGGGGACTGACCCGGCTTGTGAATATTCGGGTGGGAGCGCCATCATAGATCCATACGGAAAGACAATGGCCGAATGTCCGTGGAGTTGTGAAAGTGAAGTCACTGCAGAGATAGATATGGAGAAATTAGCAGCATTCCGTGAGAAATTTCCGGTGCTGAATGATGCCGATTCTTTTAGCTTGCTATAAAAAAGAACGGATAGAATCGAATAATAACTAATAAAATAAATAGATAATGGCAGAAAAAAGATTATTGTTGGGCGATGAAGCGATTGCCTTGGGAGCGATACATGCCGGAATATCGGGTGTGTATGCTTATCCGGGAACACCGTCTACAGAAATTACGGAATTCATTCAAAATAATAAGCTGGCACAGGAAAGAAATTTGCATAGTACGTGGTGTACGAATGAGAAGACGGCAATGGAGGCTGCCTTGGGCATGTCTTATGCAGGCAAGCGTGCTTTGGTCTGCATGAAGCATGTAGGTATGAATGTGGCTGCCGATGCTTTTGTCAATTCGGCTATTACGGGAGTGAACGGCGGACTGGTGGTGTTGGCTGCTGATGATCCTTCCATGCATTCTTCACAAAATGAGCAGGACTCCCGTTTTTATGGAAAGTTTGCGATGCTTCCCATTTTGGAACCGTCAAACCAACAAGAAGCTTATGATATGATGCATGATGCCTATACACTTTCGGAAGAATTGAAGTTGCCGGTATTGATGCGTGTCGTTACTCGTTTGGCACATTCACGTGCCGGTGTGAAAGTGGGGGAAGTAGGGGAAGAAAACCAACTGAATCCTGACAGTGAACGTACCCATTGGGTGCTATTGCCGGCCATTGCGCGCAATCAATATGCTGCTTTGATAAAGAAGCAAGAACAGCTGGAAAAGGTTTCAAGAAAGTCGCCATACAATGGTTTGGAAAATTTCAATCCTGACAGCTCTTATGAGTTTGGTATTATAGCTTGCGGTATCGGATATAATTATGTGAAAGAATGTGATACAGACGATTCACCTGTTCCTATATTAAAAGTATCACAATATCCTTTACCGGCAGAAGAGATTCAGAAGATGGCTGATTGTTGCAAATATATTCTGGTTGTAGAAGATGGACAGCCTTTTGTCGAAGAACAGGTGAAAGCTCTTCTTTCTAGCGATTATACAGTGAAAGGTCGTTTGACCGGTGATCTTCCCCGTACGGGTGAATTGACTCCTGACAATGTGGGTAATGCTATCGGTTGGGCTACCAAATCTCCTTTTGTCACTCCGCAGGTGGTGATGCCTCGTCCTCCGGCTTTATGTCAGGGATGCGGACACCGTGATGTGTATGATGCTTTGAATAAGGTTGCTGCAGAATATCCCGGTGCACGTATCTTTGGTGATATCGGTTGTTATACTTTGGGGGCATTACCTCCGTTCCGTGCTATCGACAGTTGTGTGGATATGGGGGCTTCTATTACTATGGCAAAAGGTGCTGCGGATGCAGGCGTTTTTCCTGCTATTTCTGTTATCGGTGACTCTACTTTTACTCATTCGGGCATGACCGGATTGTTGGATGCCGTCAATGATAAAGCGAATATCACGATTATTATTTCCGACAACCTGACCACAGCCATGACCGGCGGACAGGATTCGGCAGGTACAAATAAGTTTGAAGCTATTTGTCTGGGATTGGGGGTGGAACCCGAACATGTGCGAGTGGTGGTTCCGTTGCCTAAGAATATGGAGGAAATAACTCGTATCATTCGTGAAGAAATAGAATATAAAGGAGTGTCTGTTATCATTCCGCGCCGTGAATGTGTGCAGACTTTAAATCGTAAATTGAGACAGAAAAGAGTAGAAAAGGCATGAGAAAAGATATTATACTTTCAGGGGTAGGAGGACAGGGTATCCTCACTATCGCTACTATTATAGGCGAAGCCGCAACTGTTGCAGGTCTTAACTTGAAGCAGGCCGAAGTGCACGGTATGAGTCAGCGGGGAGGTGATGTGCAGTCTAATCTCCGTCTTTCGGACGAAACAATCCATTCAGATCTCATTTCATTGGGGGAAGCGGATTTGATTATTTCTATGGAGCCTATGGAGGCTTTGCGCTATTTGCCTTATTTGGAAAAAGAAGGATGGGTGGTTACTTCTGCAAATCCGTTTAAGAATATTCCCAATTATCCCGATGAGGAAGAATTGATGAAGACGCTGAATAGTCTTCCGCGTGTAGCCAAACTGGAAATAGAAGATATAGCGAAGGAAAATAATATGCCGAAATGTGCGAATGTCATCTTGTTGGGCATGGCTGCTAAATTTATTGGAATTCTGTCACCTGAACAACTGCGCGAAAGTATCGGTCGGGTGTTCGCTTCTAAAGGTGAGAAGATAGTGGAAATGAATAAGCGGGCTTTTGATATAGGTTTGGAAGCGGCAAAGAATCGGTAGGATGCTATGAAAATATTTAGTGAAGAATTGGTAGAAAGAGCTGTGTCGGAACTGCATATTGCCGACCTCTCACAGGCAACTATCGGCGATGTGCTGTTGGTTGCTCAATATTTGGAGAAAGAAACCGGTATTCCTTTTATTCGGATGGATCAAGGCTCTCCGGGGCTTCCTGCCAATCAAATAGGTATAGAGGCCGAGAAAGCAGCGCTCGACCGGGGGGTCGGTTCACAATATCCGGCCGCTGCGGGTGTGGCTGAATTAAAGAATGAAGCTTCTCGTTTTGTAAAGGCATTTATGAATGTAGAAATTTCTCCGCGTGCCTGTGTGCCGACTACGGGTTCGGTTGCAGGTTCGTTCGGTTCGTTTATTGCTTGTACGCAGCGCATTTCCGGAAAAAATAAAGTATTGTTTATCGATCCCGGATTTCCGATTCAGAAATCCCAGCTTCGCATTATAGGGGTGCAGTGGGAAGAATTTGATATTTATGCTTATCGCGGGGCTGCTTTGCATGATAAATTGGAAAGCATGTTGAGCACGGGCGAAATTGCTGCTATCGTATACTCCAATCCGAATAATCCGGCATGGATTTGTCTGGAAGAGGAAGAATTGGCTATTATCGGTGAACTGGCAACAAAATATGATGTGATTGTGATGGAGGACTTGGCTTATTTTTGCATGGATTTCCGTCGTGATTTGGGACATCCGTTTGAGCCGCCTTATCCTCCCACAGTAGCGCATTATACGGATAATTATATTCTGATGTTGTCTTCTTCCAAGATTTTCAGTTATGCGGGTCAGCGTATGGCATTGACATGTATTAGTGATAAGTTGTTCGACCGACAGTATCCGGCATTGGCAGAACGTTATAAAGATGCAGGTGTCTTCGGACCTACTTTGATAGCTTCTATTCTTTATATGATAACTTCAGGTTGTACGGCATCTACTCAATATGCTTATGCAGAGATGCTCCGTTTGTCTACCGAAGGTAAGATTAATTTTGTGGAGGATACGCGTGAGTATGCCCGTCGTGCCGAACGCATGAAGAAGATATTTACCGACAACGGTTTCCACATTGTTTATGATTATGATGCGACTCAGGTGGTTGGAGACGGATTTTTCTTCACTATCGGTTATGGCAAGATGAAAGGTGGTGAGTTGCTGCGTGAATTGTTGTATTATGGTGTGAGCAGTATTTCTCTTTCCACTACCGGAAGTGAGCAGGAAGGTGTGCGGGCTTGCACATCAAGAATGAGAGAGGAGCTGTATCCTGTCATGGAAGAACGTATGAAAGCTTTCCATGAAGACCATCCATGATAGATGAAAGACTAACACAAATAAAATCAATCTATTACTATGATTTGGAACAAAAATAAAGAATGTATGAGTCGGGATGAGATGCATGCGCTTCAAAGCAAGCGTTTGCAGAAATTGGTTGCACTGGTCTATCATAATGTCCCGTTCTATCGTAATAAGATGCAGGAGATGGATTTGTCTCCCGATGATATCCGTAGCATTGATGATATCGTGAAACTTCCTTTTACTACCAAACAGGATTTGCGGGATAATTATCCTTATGGGCTTCAGGCTGCTCCTGCTTCTGAAATAGTGCGTGTACATGCCTCTTCGGGCACTACCGGAAATCCTACTATTGTAGGTTATACCCGTCGTGACTTATCTGTGTGGTCGGAAGTAATGTCTCGTTGTCTTGCCGCTTATGGGGTGACCCGGGAAGATACGTTCTCGGTGAGTTATGGCTATGGCTTGTTTACCGGTGGTTTGGGTGCTCATTATGGTGTGGAAAATTTAGGTGCAACGGTTATTCCGGCGTCTACGGGAAATACTGAAAAGCATGTGCGTCTGATTCGTGATTTAGGTATAACCGGTATCGCTTGTACTCCATCATACGCTCTTTATCTGGCAGAAACGGTGGAACGAATGGGGCTTACCAAAGATGATATAAAATTGCGTATCGGTGCTTTTGGTGCAGAACCTTGGACAGACAATATGCGTAAGGAAATAGAAGAGCGGTTGGGCTTGAAAGGTTATAATCTGTATGGATTGAGCGAAATCATGGGACCGGGCGTTTCCTTCGAGTGCCAGGAACAAAATGGCTCTCATATCAATGAAGACCATTTCTATCCTGAAATAATCAATCCTGAAACATTGGAACAACTTCCCAGCGGGCAGCAGGGTGAATTGGTATTCACTACGCTCACCAAAGAGGGAATGCCGTTGTTGCGTTACCGCACAAAGGATTTATGTTCGTTGATGGAGGGTACTTGCGCTTGTGGTCGTACCAGTGTTCGTATGAGCCGCATCATGGGACGTAGTGATGATATGTTGATTATTCGTGGCATCAATGTCTTTCCTTCACAAGTGGAAAGTGTTATTTTGGGAATGCCTGAATTTGAACCTCAGTATATGCTGGTTGTCGACAGGCAAAATAATCTTGATATTCTTCAGGTTCAGGTGGAGGTTCGTCGTGACTTCTTCTCAGATGATTTAGGACGTATGCTTGCCATGAAAAAGACATTGAGTGACAAATTAAAGAGTGTGCTTTCTATCAGTGCGGATATTAAACTGATGGAGCCGAACAGTATCAGTCGTAGTGAAGGAAAGAGCAAGCACGTGATAGATAAACGAGTATTAAAATAAAAACTTTACGCAATATGACAATTAAGCAATTATCTGTTTTTCTGGAAAATAAAACCGGAAGAATTAATGATGTAGCAAAGACGTTGGCGAAGTATGACATTAATATGCACGCGTTCAGCATGGCTGAGTCTACAGATTTTGGAATCCTTCGTCTGATTGTTTCTGATGTCGATAAAGCAGTGGAAGTGCTCCGTGCAGAAAACTTTGCTGTAATGCTGACCGATGTGGTATGTATCAGTTGCCCGAATGTAGCAGGTTCGTTGTCGGCAATCCTGGAATGTCTGGCTGTCGAACAAATCTTTATTGAATACATGTATGCTTTTGCTCAGGGTGATACGGCAAATGTGGTTATACGTCCTAATGATTTGAAGAAATGCGTGCAAGTATTGGAGAAATGTCAATGTGATATTTTGAATAAAAATAATCTGTAAGATTTCCGCATATTCGTTTGGGAAAAGAAAAAGAGGCAGTCTCGCTGTGTAGGGACTGCCTCTTTTTTGCAGAGTAGGTTATTGATTATTCAGCAATACAAATAGAAACACGGTTTTCTTCAGCTGTTGAGAACGGCTGAACTGTGTCACCTTTGTAATCTACATTAATTCTGTTTTCAGTGATACCTTTGGCTTTCAAAGCTTCTGCAACGGCGTTGGCACGTTTTTGCGAGATAGTTTTGTTGTAAGCGGCAGTACCGGTTTGAACGTCTGCATAACCGGTGATAGTTACTTTAGCATTAGGATATTTATTCAAATAGTCCACGATGCTGTTTACTTTACCCAGTTCGGCTTCTTTAATTTTAGAAGAGTTGATAACGAAGAAGATGTTTTCTGTCAATGCTTCAACTTTTACAGGTTTGGGCTCTTCCTTTACAACCGGTTGCGGTTTAGGCTCTTCTTTTTTAGGAGCAGGAGCTGGAGCCGGTTCATAATAAACAGGTTCTGTCTTCTTGTAAGTCTTGCCAAACTTGAATGTGAAACCTACCAATCCGTTGAATTGCCAGTCTGCATTACCTGCTTTCTTTGAATTGTATTTATCGGATAACGCATTGGCATTTACTTCTAAGTTGACGAATACATGGTCGCTCAAACGAATGTTTGCGCCTAAACCTCCGCGTCCTACAATAAAGTTTTTGCTGTCATTCCATAAATATCTTAACTCATGTCCCTGTGCGTTGATAGCCACAGCTTCGTCATTGTCAAATGCATGGTTGAAACCTACTCCTAAGAAACCATAAGCATTGAATACACGTTTGGGATTGAATTTGCAGAATAAAGCACTTAAGTCCAACATAGCATCTACGTTGCCCTGTACAAATTTATATTTATACACGGTGGAAGGAGAAGCCCATGCTCCTTTAGCTTCCCAAGCACTTACTCCGGCACGCAGACCAAATAACGGGCTGAATTGGTAACCCCCTGTAACTTGTGCAGCTGGTGATATCAAATCCGAGAAACTAGCTTCACCCAAAGTATGGCTGGCACCGCCTTGAATTTGCATAAACCAATGAGGGTTGAACACCACTTTACCTTCTTCTTTCACTTCCTGAGCAAAAGAACTAACTGTGCAAAGAGAGAATGCACAGATTAAGAATTTCTTTGTTAAATTTGATAGTCCCATTTTTAAAAATATTTTGGTGATTCTGCAAAGGTATAAAAAAATAATATATCAACACGTTTTTTCACAAAAATATGTTGATATACTAATAAAACCGGAATTTAAGCTTACCAAATGAGACTGTAATCGGTTTAGAACAAACTCCAGGCTACGGTTAATCCTGCCATAACGATGGCTACCATACTCATTAATTTAATAAGTATATTCAGGCTTGGACCGGATGTATCTTTAAACGGATCTCCTACTGTGTCTCCGGTGACAGTCGCTTTGTGTACTTCACTGCCTTTGCCGCCAAAATTGCCTTCTTCCACATATTTCTTGGCGTTATCCCATGCACCGCCCGAATTTGCCATGAAAATGGCGAGAACAAAACCGGATGACAAACCGCCAATCAGCAGTCCGATTACTCCCGGAACACCAAATAAGAGTCCGGTGGCAATGGGAGCAATAATAGCCAGCAGAGATGGGAATACCATTTCTCGTTGTGCACCTTTGGTTGAAATTTGTACACATCGTGCGTAGTCGGGTTCGGCTTCACCGGTCAGAATCCCTTTTATTTCCCGGAATTGTCTGCGTACTTCTTCCACCATGTGGGCAGCTGCACGTCCTACTGCGTTCATTGTCAGTCCGCAGAATAAAAATGCCATCATGCTACCGATAAAAATTCCCGAAAGAACTTTCGGATTCATCAGTGTTACATCATAGTACAGCATATAATCGGTGAAACTTGCATTGTGTACTTCAACAGTAATGCCGTTGGGCAGTTCTAAAATTGTTTGTCCCAATCGAGTCAGTCCGATACGTATTTCTTCTATGTATGATGCCAGCAGTGCCAGACCTGTGAGCGCTGCAGAACCGATGGCAAATCCTTTTCCGGTTGCGGCTGTCGTATTACCCAACGAATCGAGGGCGTCTGTGCGCTTGCGCACTTCTTCACCCAATCCACTCATTTCTGCATTGCCTCCGGCATTGTCGGCTATCGGACCGTAAGCATCAGTAGCAAGAGTGATGCCCAAGGTGGAAAGCATTCCTACAGCGGCAATTCCGATACCATACAGTCCCATGGAAATATTGGCAAAATCAAAACCTGATGCGAGCCAATAAGAAAGGATAATTCCAACTACTACCGCCAAGACGGGGATAGTGGTAGATACCATACCCAGCCCGATACCTGAGATGATTACGGTGGCCGGACCGGTCTTTCCGCTTTCGGCCAAACGTTGTGTTGGTTTATATGATTGAGAAGTGTAATATTCGGTAGAACGCCCGATGATAATTCCTACTATCAATCCGACAACTACGGCAAATGAGATATTTACCCAATTTTGTAAATTCAGTATCCAAAGGATAAGGAAAGTTGCAACGACTATTAAAGCAGAACTTAAGTTTGTTCCGACAGCCAGTGAGCCTAATAACTCTTTCATGCCTGCATTTTCTTTTGTTCTGACGGAGAAGATTCCTATAATGGAAAGGAGAATGCCTACAGCAGCAATCAACATTGGTGCGATAACAGCTTTAAATTGCATGGTTGTATCGTTTGTACCTATATAGGCAGCAGCCCCCAATGCAGCAGTGGCGAGAATCGAGCCGCAATAGCTTTCGTACAAGTCTGCCCCCATACCGGCTACATCGCCAACATTATCACCTACATTGTCGGCAATGGTTGCCGGATTGCGTGGGTCGTCTTCGGGGATGCCGGCTTCTACTTTGCCTACAAGGTCGGCACCCACATCGGCTGCTTTGGTATAAATTCCTCCTCCGACACGTGCAAATAAAGCCTGTGTGCTGGCTCCCATACCGAATGTCAGCATGGTGGTGGTAATGATACACAATTTGGCAGATGGATTCATGACGTCTGCCGGAATACATTTATCCAGCAATAGATACCAGAACGAAATATCAAACAGGCCGAGTCCTACCACCACCAGTCCCATGACTGCTCCGCTTCGGAAAGCGATACGCAAACCTTTGTTTAAAGAGCTACGGGCTGCATTGGCGGTACGTGCTGAAGCATACGTTGCGGTCTTCATTCCCAAAAAACCGGAAAGCCCGGAGAAGAAACCGCCGGTAAGGAAGGCAACGGGCACCCAGGCGTTTTGCAGATGGAAGCCGTAAGCCATAACGGAGAATAGAATAACCAGCCCCAGGAATACCATTCCCACTACCTTGTATTGCTGTTTGAGATAGGACATGGCGCCTTGACGTACATACAGAGCGATTTTCTCCATTGTAGGAGTTCCTTCGCTTTCACGCATCATTTGTTTGTAGAAATACCAAGCGAGTACCAACGCCAATAAAGAGGCGATGGGTACAATCCAGAAAAGATAGGTTTCCATACGCAGTATTGATTTAGAAGTTACTTCCCAAAGATAAAAAAAATAAGTGATATTCAAAGGTATAGGAGCACTTTTTTATTTGTTAAGGGAAAAAGAGAACTAGTTGGAATATTGTGGGTTATCAGGTTTATGGAATATGCCGGAGGTGCCTGAGGGAGGCTTTTCGGGTAGCGGAAGAATTTTACCGTTTCAAGCGATAAAGTTACCCGGATTCATCTAAGTATCCGGATGATAAAATAATAAATTGTATGGGAATAGTTATTTCCCATACAATTTATCTATCAAGTCACTGCGGCCTATCTTGCGTAATTCATTGATGATAGCACGGCGTTCTTCGGGTTTATACCAGAAAAAGAACATTCGTTGCGCCAATTTTTCCTTTTGCGTCTTGGCAGAAAAGACCGGTTGCAAAGTATAGGGATGATAGCCTGTATACCAGGCTTCGGTAGCGATGGTCATGGGAGTGGGAGTGAAGTCCTGTACCTGTTCCAGATGGAAGTCCAACCTTTTGGTGATAACTGCCAGCTCTGCCATATCTTCTTCTGTGCATCCGGGATGGCTGCTTATAAAATAAGGAATGATTTGCTGTTTCAGATTCAGCTCCCTGTTCACTTTATCGAATGTTTTCTTGAATTCATAGAATTGTGCGAACGAAGGCTTCCGCATGATATGCAATACTTGATCGCTGGTATGTTCGGGGGCAACTTTCAGTCGTCCGCTCACATGTTTGGCTATCAGCTCGCGTGTATATTCAGCTGTGCTTCGGTTTATCGCCGGGTCTTTACTTTGGTATTGCAACAGGTCATAACGTACACCGCTTCCGATAAAGCTTTTCTTTATTCCCGGTATGGCATCTACCGAGCGATAGATGTCGAGCAGCGGGCGATGGTCGGTATTCAGATTCGGACATACTTTGGGATGGATGCAGGACGGGCGTTTGCAACGGCGGCATTTGTTTTCATCCATTCCGTGCATGGCATACATATTGGCACTCGGTCCTCCCAAATCGCTCAGATAACCTTTGAAATCAGGCATTTCTGTAATCTCTTTCACTTCTTTCAGGATGCTTTCCTTGCTTCGGCTGACTATGAACTTTCCCTGGTGGGCAGAAATGGTACAGAAAGCACATCCGCCGAAACATCCCCGGTGGAGATTGACGGAGAATTTAATCATATCATAAGCCGGGATGCGTTTCCCTTTGTATTTGGGATGGGGCAGCCGGGTGTATGGCAAGTCGAAAGACATATCCAGTTCGCCCTGTGTCATGGGAGGGTAGGGAGGATTGACCACTACGGTCTTGTTTCCCACATCCTGCAGGATGCGGGAAGCTTCGTATTTATTGCTTTCCTCTTCGATGAAGCGGAAGTTTTCGGCTTGTTTCTTCTTATCTTTCAGACACTCTTCATGAGAGTGGAGGATGATATCCGGTTTTTCTTTACTGTGCTCGGATGATGTGCTGATGTTTTGGAGCGGACACACGGGGTCTCCCTTACGGATTATGTAGGCTGTTTGTAAGATATCATGTGGAACAGGAAGACCGGCTGCTATAGGAGCAGACCCGTGTGTCTGTCCGGCAGCAGCCGTCAGTGCTTTCATCCTTCTGCAAAGTTCTGTAATCGGCTTTTCCCCCATTCCATAAATGAGCAAATCTGCTCCCGAATCTATTAAAATAGACTTCTGCACACAATCCTGCCAATAGTCATAATGGGTGACGCGGCGTAAGGAAGCCTCTATACCTCCCAAGATGACAGGCACATCCGGGTATAGTTTTTTAAGAATCTGTGTATATACAATGCTGGGATATTCGGGACGCATATCGTGACGACCGTCCGGTGTATAAGCATCTTCACTGCGTAAACGTTTATTGGCTGTGTACTTATTCACCATGCTGTCCATACATCCGGCAGATACACCGAAAAAAAGACGTGGTCGTCCCAGCTTTTTGAAATCGCGCAAGTCATCACGCCAATTGGGTTGAGGCACGATGGCTACTCTTAGTCCCTGTGCCTCTAATAATCTTCCGATAACGGCCGGTCCGAAAGAAGGATGGTCTACATACGCATCTCCGCTAAATAAGATAACATCCAGGTCATCCCATCCACGCAGTTCAACTTCTTTCTTTGTTGTCGGCAGCCAATCTGTAAGTTTATGTTCTTTCAAATCCTTTTTATTCTTCTTTTTGGCCTCCTTCTTCATCATCCTGATTCTTTTCTTTTTCCCAGCGGATGTAGAGCAAAATCAATTGATGAAGCCCGAAGGCTTTCATGTTATTATGATAAATTACATCTATGCAAAGGTCGAGCAACTCTTTGTTGTTTCCCTCTTCACTGGTAATCAGTGAGCGTATATTCAGTTTTAATTTTTCCAGTACAGACTCATCTACAATGCCGTTACTGTCTATTAAGTGCTGAAATAGAGCGTATTTCTCGATTGTTTGCAGGTTTTCTTCCGAAATTTCCATGCAACGTGTGCCTGAGGCATTTGTTTGTATAGTGTACATAGTCCTTATTTTAATGGTTTATACGGACAAAGTTAGGTGTTTTTATGAAATAACCTCTAATTTGCTTCTTTATTTTCATAGAAAATCCTTATTTGCTTCCGAAGAAACCTAATATGGCACTCATTATCCGTGTCCGTTGCTGCACTCCTTCGATGCTTTCGAAAGGGAAGCCCAATACGAAAGTGCGGTAATTGCCTTTGTAGGCAATGCCGGCACTGTAATTGCCGGGAGTGTATATAAATGTGGAATAAGCCGGTGCGACAGGAGTCAGGCAGTCGGGGGCAGGTACGGCATACGTTTTTTCATTCACGGTGCAGGGAATTGTAAAATGGGTGTTGGCACCGTAAATAGTGCCTGATGTTTTTCCGCCCATGCTTCCGCCAAAACTGTATTTCAGTATGTTCTCGGTAAAGCCGAGTGCCGAAGGACTGTTCATGTTGCTGCCGATATAAGAACCGCTGACCAATATGTTTCCACCACGGCGGCAATAATCCGTGATAAGTTGTTGCATGATAGGGGAGAATGCCTGTTTCTCCGCACCCATAATGAGGTCTGTGACCGGATAGTCTGTCAGTCGGACGAATCCGTTTTCCACTGCTTCGTCGCTGCATGAGACAAAGGAATATCCTCCGGCGGATTGTATGGCTTTGCCGTGTATGAAAGGATAATCAAACGTGTTTCCGGCTATCAGCATTCCTTCCAGCTCACTGCCACTGTATCCCAGTCCGTCTTTTGTTTCCCGTCCGATGCGGCTTCGGTCAAAACTTTGTTGTGCACCGCAATAGGCCGGTGTACTTATATAAGGTATTCCCGGGTCTGTCTTTAAGTCAAATCCTTGTATAAAATTCGATTCTATGGTAGCGGGACCGCTTAGGCGATCGAATGCATTTACTATTAAAACAGTTCCTTTGCTCTTTTTGGCTTTATAGGCCGACAGAATTTCGGAAGGGAAACTTTCTCCTCCACGGTTGACGGCTGTGACTTTGAAGCTGTATACCAGTCCCGGTTCGGCTTCGAAAGTATATTTCGTATCGCGAACCAACGTACCATTGTCGAATCCACCATGTCCCAAACGGGTGTACACAATGTATTCCCGGGCCTTTGCCGTAGGTTCCAGCGGGTCGTCTACTGCCTGCCAGCTCAGACGGAATGTGTTCTTCTTGCTTCCTTCGGCTATTGAAAAATTGCTCACCGGCAATGGTTGTACCACATAGTCAGTGCCATGCATAGTGGCTGTATACTTTAGGATTGATTTATAAACCGAACGTGCAACCGTGAATTTAAACCGGGGATTGTGTCCCAGTTTAAGGTCGGCAAAGTTTTGATGGGAAAGCAGTTCCAGAATCATGGATGGAACACCCGGCAGGCGTGTCTCGCTGTAATTGCGGTTCCACAGGCTGCGGCGCGGCCATTGAATACCAAATCCGGCAGAGATATCCCGTTGCAGTCCGGTCAGCACCATGTCTGCCAGGTCGCGGGAAGCATAGCGGGAGATTCCGGCGTTTAATTTCCCATTATTGCTGCCGGTGGTATAAATGCCCAATGTCCCGATTAGCTCATCTTCTTTGGAGAAGCCGGCATCGCTGTGCAGTCCGAAAGTCATTTCAAACGGCACTCCCAAACCTTGTTCCTGCGGATTGTAAACAGAACCGCCACTCATGTAATTGATAACCCGGCTGCGGCTGTTGATGTCGTCGGTATAATCATTTTTCCCTTCGGCGGGACTATATATACCGTAGGGCATTCCCGCCCATTGTGCTGCATAACGTGCTCCTTCCAGGTAGCGTGGAAGACCGCTGATGCTTCCTCCTCTCGAAATATTTCCCATGCCTCCTCCAAAGCGGACGGCATCGGCGCACACTACTCCTTTTTGTTTGCTCTCATTACTTAATACTACCATTCCGTAGTCGTTGGTTCCTTTGTCGAATTCAAAAGTGCCCAGATAAACCCATGTACCTCCGCCCATTTGCTGGTTGACTTTGAATTCGGTCACTCCGCCTTTATGGAAAACCAAATATTTGGCATCGCTTACACTTCCCGGCAATGTCTGATAAGAAACGTATACGGCATATTTCCCTGTTTCGGGAATATCGGGAATCCATTGTGCAAAAGCCTTTTCAGGCTTTTTTTCCGTTGCGGCAAAGCGTGCCGTGCCGTCCCGGAAAGGATTCTGTCCGTCTGTATAAACAGAACGTTTTCGGGCGAATCCTGCCAAAGGAGATGTTTTCCATTTTCCTTTCCGGCTTTTCTCTTCTAGATAAATGCTTTTTCCCGTAACTGTGTTGTTGTCCACTATAACTTCGTTGCGCTGCCGGTCTCGTTCGCGTGGCGTATAGACGACGGCACCGGCGTTTTCCAGCATGGGGATGATATAAGGAACGACGAAAGACTGTGTGAAGAGGTCTTCTGTGGTGCAGAATAAGCGCGGACGTTGCCATTCCCAACTTCCTTTGTTGTTTTTATAATATTTTCCATGGCTTTGCCACAATGCGATGTGTCTGCCCTCCAATCCTTTAGAGGCAAGATAAGGGCTCAGTTGTAATTCTTGGGGGATTAACATTTGTTAATTTC
>NZ_KB905472.1:420762-433820 GCF_000382445.1 Phocaeicola massiliensis B84634 = Timone 84634 = DSM 17679 = JCM 13223
AAAAAAATGAAGCAAGTCTCTTGAGAGACATGGTTAACCAGGTCAAAATAGTCAAGCAGGCCTGCAGGAAGGAACAAGCTCAACATCTCCAGTGGAGTGGCAGGGGGGTGAAGGTTCTGTTTCATGCCACAAAGATAGTGTTTTTAACTAATTCCCCCAAGTTTTCAAACTGAGCCAAGATAAGGACGTGACATATTTTGTATCCAAGGAGCACCTTTATAGTCGATGCGTTGCCACAGCCTGCTTTTATCCTGTTTCTTTTGTAATATATTGGGGATTAATTCTTCAATCGGCTTTCCATCTGCATAAATGGTAATGTCGTAGTAATTGACGGGACCGGGAAGACTTTGTTTCAGTAACCTGTAAATGGCTTCTGTATTTTCGGGCGTGAAAGGTTGATAACCAAAGTTCGCATTGGCATAAACATGCAGCGCTTTTTTACTGTGATTCAGTTCGTAGCGGTCCAGTCTGCACTTGCCGATATTGGCGTATGATGTTTCGAAATTAGTAAAAAAGTCTTTTAAGCGTTGTTCCACATTCCGGTCCGGTTCTTGTGCCGATATCCAGAAGGTACTTACCGCCAGAAACAGAAAAGACGTTATTATTTTCTTTGCCGGCTTAATAAACATAATTGCTTCTATTTGATGATGCGAAGTTAGAAATATTTGTCCGTATTCCCGTATCGGCTCATCTAAATGAAATGAATTATCTTTAATTTTTGCTTTACATTAGCTGTTATGCTTCTGTTTTGTTTTCTTTTTCCTTTCTTGCAGGCTGACGCTTGTCACAAGCTTGGGGAAGAATAAGTGTTTTCTTCCTTTGGGTTAAGTCTTTTTCTACGTCCGGTTATTACGTCCTACTGCGGCAGGACGTACGTTCCATTGCAGTAGGACGTACGTCCCACTGTAGCAGGACGTATATCCCATTGTTGTGGGACGTAATAATCTGCCGCATGAAAAGTCTTAATCTGAAGGACGAAAATGCTTGGCCTGTCTTATGGAATATTTAAAAGGAGGTGTGTCAAAATAAAAATGGTCTATCAAATCTTAACAGTAGGGGCAGGGTTTGCCTGCCCGAACCAACAGTCACTAATACACAAAGCAAACTGTTTTTTTGAAGAGGAAACCTCGCCCCTGCCGGCAAAATGATAGCATCATCAACGTTTAGACACACCCCTTTTGCTGTTTTATTTTAAAAAGAAAGATTATTGAATATTCCCGATAGTAAATAGTTCAGGATGCTTTCCTTTGAAATCTTTATAATACAATTTAATTTCACGCATATCTTTCTCTATATCCCCGCTAGGGTGAATCACTTTTTCGGCAGTGATACATTTTTTTTCGTAGTCTATAGCTACTAATATGATGGGCAGACCGGCTCCTTGGGCAATATAGTAAAACCCTTTTTTCCAATTCGGATTTGCTTTGCGCGTACCTTCGGGAGTAATGGCCAAATGAAATTTTTTGCTCGACTTGGCAATGTTTATCATCTGGTCTACCAATGAACTCTTGCGGCTGCGGTCTACCGGAATACCTCCCATCCAGCGGAAGATAGGTCCCAAAGGCCAGAAGAACCAGTCTTTTTTCATCATGAAGCCGGTTTCACGGCCAATAGCCCCCATAAACAGTTTACCGATAAACAAATCCCAATTGGTGGTATGCGGAGCTGCACAAATAATATATTTGTCATAATCGGGAACGGAGACTTTGGTCTTCCATCCCAACAGTTTGTAGTAGATAAAACTACAAATAGCTTTCTTCATTCTTTAAATCCGTGTTATGCTTTTGATGCTTTTTCCATTTCGTCTGCCACTATTTTTATTTCTTTGTCCAGGTCTTCATGCAATCTCTTATAGAAGCCTTTTACATTGCCCGGCTCGGTGTGGCTGATACGCGGAATCAATGCCAACACGTTATGTATTGCGTGAATAACTGCTTCACGGTTAACACCTTCCATCAAGGTAGCAAAAAATAAATCGCTTGCTATATAGGTTATTTTTTTCTTTAAATTTCTTCTACTTGCCATAATTGTAATGTTTTTAAGTTAATACAAAAATCTAATTTCGCGGTAAAGTTAGCATTTTTATTTGTATACGTTTTCATATTTGCGAAAAAAGAGCGAAATTTGCACGTGATTTCTAAATGAGTTTATACACCTTTAAATAGAATAATAGAATATGACTAAAAGTGCATTACAAATTGCCAGAGCTGCTTATCAGCCCAAACTTCCTAAAGCGTTGAAAGGCGCAGTTAAAGTTAAGGAAGGTGAACCTACACAGTCTGTAGCTGACCAGGAAGCTATCAAAGCATTGTTCCCTAACACATACGGAATGCCGTTGATACAGTTCGTTGAAGGCGAAGCTGTTAATCTGCCTGCTATCAATGTAGGTGTAATTCTGTCCGGTGGACAGGCTCCCGGCGGACACAATGTGATTTCAGGTTTGTTCGACGGTATCAAGGCGCTGAACAAAGACAGCAAGTTGTTTGGTTTCATTCTGGGCCCCGGTGGTTTGGTTGACCATAACTATATGGAGCTTACTGCTGATATCATTGACGAATACCGCAATACGGGTGGTTTCGATATCATCGGTTCGGGACGTACCAAACTGGAAAAAGAAGAACAGTTTGATAAAGGTTTGGAAATCATCAAAGAACTGGGCATCAAGGCATTGGTAATCATCGGTGGTGATGACTCTAACACCAACGCTTGCGTATTGGCAGAATATTATGCAGCCAAGAATTGTGGCGTACAGGTAATCGGTTGTCCGAAGACTATCGATGGTGACTTGAAGAACGAAATGATTGAAACTTCTTTCGGTTTCGATACTGCTTGTAAGACTTATGCCGAAGTTATCGGTAATATCCAGCGTGACTGTAACTCTGCACGTAAATACTGGCACTTCATTAAATTGATGGGACGTTCTGCTTCTCATATTGCTTTGGAATGTGCTTTGCAGGTTCAGCCTAACGTATGTATCATTTCTGAAGAAGTTGAAGCTAAAGATATGTCTTTGGATGATGTAGTAACTTACATCGCTCAGATTGTAGCCGACCGCGCTGCTCAGGGTAACAACTTCGGTACAGTATTGATTCCTGAAGGTTTGGTAGAGTTTATTCCTGCCATGAAGAGATTGATTGCTGAATTGAACGACTTCCTGGCTGCTAATGCTGCGGAATTTGCTTTGATTAAGAAATCTCATCAACGTGAATATATCATTTCTAAGTTGTCTAAAGAAAACTCGGCTATCTATGCTTCACTGCCCGAAGGTGTAGCCCGCCAGTTGTCATTAGACCGTGACCCGCACGGAAACGTACAGGTATCATTGATTGAAACAGAAAAACTGTTGTCTGAAATGGTAGCTACCAAATTGGCACAATGGAAAGAAGAAGGCAAGTATGTTGGTAAGTTTGCTGCTCAGCACCACTTCTTCGGTTACGAAGGACGTTGCGCTGCTCCGTCAAACTTCGATGCCGATTATTGTTATTCATTGGGCTACACAGCATCTATGTTGATTGCTAACGGCAAGACCGGTTATATGTCTTCAGTTCGCAATACGACAGCTCCTGCTGCAGAATGGATTGCCGGTGGTGTGCCTATCACAATGATGATGAATATGGAACGTCGTCACGGCGAAATGAAACCGGTTATCCAGAAAGCATTGGTGAAACTGGACGGTGCTCCTTTCAAGAAGTTCGCTTCACTGCGTGACAAGTGGGCTACTGAAACAGATTATGTATATCCGGGTCCTATCCAGTACTTCGGTCCTACAGAAGTTTGTGACGAGCCGACCAAGACTTTGCAGTTGGAACAAGGTAAATAATTCTAAATAGAAATATTAATATTGTAGGGGCGAGTTGTTTTCGTCCGGATGCACTTCATGTTGTGTTTTCGGGGGATTCAGTTCGCCCCTGCTTTGAATAATTCGGCATATATCAGCACTAAATGAGTAAGCAACCGCCCATATCGGTGGTAAATAAGCCACGTAAGACAACTTCCCGAAAATCTTCTTCTCCGCGCAAATCGCGGAAGAAAGATGCTTCGCCTCATAAAAAGAAGGTAGTCAAGAAATGGGAAATACCGACGGGGCTTTATTATATCCTGATGGGAGCAATCACCGTTGTGTTTTTAAGTGCTTTCTTCTATTTCTTCATTCGTCCTTATTCTTATCGTTGGAAACCTTGTTATGGGCTGAAGGCATACGGTGTATGCATGCCGGCGGGTTTTCATATTCATGGTATTGATGTTTCCCATTATCAGGGAAATATTGACTGGCAACGACTGACTCAGACCCGTCAAAGTCAATTCCCTATCCATTTCATCTTCATGAAAGCCTCTGAGGGCGGAGATTATGGTGATCGTGTTTTTCAGGCAAATTTTGATTCAGCCAAGGCTTATGGATTTATTCGCGGAGCTTACCATTTCTATAATCCGAAAACAGACCCGGTTCGTCAGGCTGATTTCTTTATCAATTCCGTAAAGTTGGACACAGGTGATTTACCTCCCGTACTCGATATCGAAAAGCGTGGAGATGATGTCCGGACTCTTCGTCGGGATTTAAAAATATGGCTGGATAAAATAGAGAGACATTATAAAGTAAAGCCTATTCTTTATACTTCTTATAAATTCAAGACCCGCTATCTTAATGATTCTATATTTGATTCTTATCCTTATTGGATTGCTCATTATTATGTTGATTCGGTGGAATATAAAGGCAACTGGAAATTCTGGCAGCACACTGATGTGGGTACACTTCCCGGCATTAGGGAAAAGGTGGATTTGAACATATTCAATGGCTCATTGGAGGAATTGAAATGCATGACTATCCGTTGAGGCATTTCATAAAAAAACAGACTATCTGTTCGGTTTTAGGTGAAGTGTTCGTTTTCGGACATTGGATTTGTTTTTTTATTGGTTTGATTATCAATATGATATGACTTTGGCATATACTTTGTGTTTGAGAATAAAGAAACAAAGTATGTGTATATTATGATAAGAACGTATTTTAATCAAGCTTTTCATTTAATCAGGCAGAATCCATTGTTCAGTGGTTTCTATATACTTGGAACCGGATTGGCCATATCGATGGTTATGTTATTGGTTGTTATTTATTATATAAAGGTAGCAGGAATTTATCCGGAGACTAATCGTGCGCGGATGATGGTTATATCGGATGTGCACATGCAGAGTGTTGATAATTCCAATTCTAATTCGACGGGTCTGATAGCCTACAATATAGTGAAAGACCTTTTTTACAATCTGAAAGGTACAGAAGCGGTTTCTGCTATAGGAACTTATGTGGCAGGAGATGGTTATGCTCAGTTGCCTTCTTCAAAACATCGCATACCGGTAGTTCAAAAAGCAGTGGATGTTGCCTTCTGGAAAGTTTTCGATTTTGACTTTGTAGATGGAGCTCCCTTTAGCGAATCCGATTTTGCCAGTGGCATTCATCACATTGTCATTTCAGAGGAAGTGGCGCAACGGATTTTTAATACTTCGAAGGTGGTGGGCAAGTATCTTACGATAGATTTTGTGGAGTATAAAATATGTGGAGTTGTCAAAACCCCCAGTTATGCCACGGAACTGAGCTATGCACAAGTATGGATTCCATATACTTGTTTTCCGGGGTATGATAAGTATAATCAATACGATGCGCTAGGTGCCTATGAAGTAGTCATATTGGCACGTTCCTCTTCCGATTTTGACAGCATAAAAGCTCAGGTAGATGAATTTACCCGAAAGTTTAATGCTATTTCTCATGATGGCTATAAACTGCTTTGGCATGGACAGCCTTATGCTTACTGGAAAACATTATTCCGTGTGGACTCTATGACGGACTTGGATTTTATGAAGATTTTCCGTCAGATAGGAGCTGTTTTGCTGATGCTGTTGTTAGTGCCGGCATTGAATTTATCGGGCATGATATCGGGACGAATGGAAAAACGTTTGCCCGAGATAGGAGTGAGAAAAGCATTTGGAGCAACGTCTTGTGTCTTATTTTCACAAATAATCTGGGAGAACCTGATTTTGACTGTTATTGGCGGTTGTCTGGGTTTGATTATATCTTATGGAATGGTGTTATTATCTAAAAATTGGCTGCTTACTTTGCTGGACGACAATGTAACGGCGTTACCTGATGGGGTAGGTGTGAGTATAACTCCTCAAATGCTGTTCAGTCCTGTTCTGTTTATGGCTGCCTTCCTGATATGTGTGATGATAAATTTGTTCTCAGCCGTTATTCCGGCATATCTTTCTCTGCGAAAAGATATTGTGTATTCCATTAATAAACAAAAATAAGAGGTTATGTGGCATCATATATTTAGAAACCTTTGGAATTCGCGTAAGCGTAATGTGTGGATATTGTTGGAGTTGATTGTTATTGCCATTGTATGTTGGATGGTAATCGATCCCTTATTTGTTATTTTCTATAATAAGTCGATTCCGGATGGCTATGAGGCAGATGGGTTGTACAGGCTTCAGCTTTCTGTGGTTCCTTCTGATGAAGAAATTCGCCCGGAAGATTTCCGGAAATTGATGGAACGGCTTCGAAGTCATGAGCAAATCGAATCGGCTACTTATGTAGTCAATAACCACTATCCTTGTTCGCGTGGAAACAGTTTTAATAATCTTACTTTGGACACAATGAGTGTTCGTGTTGCTTTTATGGATTTTGTTCCGCACACCGATTTCTTTCAAACCTGGCGAATACGTTCGGTCAAAGACGGTACTTGGGAAAGCCTCGAAAATGCCGAATATACGGTGAATAGTATTTTGATGACTTCGGATGCTGCTGCTTGTCTTTCGCCCGATAAAGATCTGACCGGAGGTGTGGTTTATGCAAGAGATAGTGTTCCTCTGAAGGTAACGGCGTTAATTCAACCGGTCAAAATGAAGAGTTGTATGCAGCCTTATTATCTTCGTCTCAATGCACGTACTGACGGCATTCCGTCATGGGCCTATGAGGGAGGTTTGACTGTTTTTGCCCGTACAAAACCCGGAGTTGCGGAAACTCGCTTCATTGAGGATTTTATTCCTTGGATGGAAGAGTATTTGGCAGTGGGGAGGTTGTTTATCAGCAAGATTGAACCTTTCAGTAAAGTACGTGAGCAAAGTGATTTAAAAGAAGGAGCTACCAGTGAGATTCGTATTAAATATGCCCTTTGCTATTTCTTTCTGGTGAATTTGTTTTTAGGAGTCAGCGGGACATTTTGGTTGAGTACCCGTACACGTCGGGAGGAAATGGGAGTGAGATTGTCTTATGGGGCGTCTCCCGGACATATTCGTCTTTTATTATTGGGTGAAGCCGGTATGTTGACTACCATAGCAGTATTGATAGGTTGTCTTGTTTATTTTCAATGGGTGCTGAAAGATGGATTTTATGTGTTGTCGAGTATGACGCCCGGTGATAATATGCGTTATATTACTAATCATTTTACAGTTCATTTTCTGATAGTGTCGTTGATTGTATATCTTATCATGATGATAGTAACATGGATTGGAGTATGGATACCGGCTTATAATATCAGTAAAATATCTCCTGTAGAAGCACTGAAAGACGAATAATGTTTTTATATTTGCCGTATGAATATAGTAATGAATATATTGTGGATTGTTTTGGGCGGACTGTTTATTTGCATAGAATACATTATAGCGAGCCTGTTGTTAATGGTCACCATCATTGGAATTCCTTTTGGTCTGCAGACATTGAAGCTGTCAGTTTTGGCACTTTGTCCGTTTGGTATGCAGGTGCGCAGTTGCCCCGGCGGTGAGGGTTGCTTGAGTGTTTTGATGAATATACTTTGGATATTGGTAGGAGGTATTTGGATAAGTTTGTCTCATTTAGCTTTTGGTTTGTTATTATGCATCACTATTATCGGTATTCCATTTGGTTTGCAACATTTCAAGTTGGCTGGACTGGCACTTACTCCTTTCGGGAAAGAGATAGTTTAAGTCGTGCTGTCATAGAAAAAGAGTGTGTCAAAACGTGAATAATACTGTCGTTTCGTTGGTAGGGGCGAGGTTCGCTCGCCCGAAAACAGTTTGCTTTGTGTCTTCGGGCAGGCAAACCCTGCCCCTACAGCTACGATGGGATAGGCCGGTTTAGTTTTGGCACACTCCCTTTTTCTATGAATGTTATTTTTCTCTGTTATGATAGATTAATATCCGGGATTCTGTTTGATGTTCGGATTCTTATCAAGTACGTCCGTTTGAGAGAATGGCAAATAACGGTTCTTCGGAGCAAACTTACGTGTTTCAATTGTTGCTGTGCCGGTAACTTCTGCACGTTTGTACGGATCGGTTTCACTGTAATTGATAGCACCGGTAATACGTTTTAAATCACCGCTCATTAAAGTTTCTGCCAACATCTTGCCACCGGCGTCTTTCCAACGCAGGATATCTGCACGGCGTAAACCTTCACCTGCAAATTCTACGCAACGTTCACGACGAATCAATTCACGTAATTTATCCTGAGTATCATATTTAGTTCTGACTACTTTAGGCATACCTACGCGTTCACGAATCTGGTCGATATAGTTGTACACTTGATCTGATGGACCGTTTAATTCGTTTTCGGCTTCTGCCCAACTTAACAGTACTTCTGCATAACGGAATATGATAACACAGGCAGCCGTATTCCAAATATTAGAATACTGTTCGTATGGATCTAGATATTTGGCCCATGTTAAAGCTGTTTTTGAGGCATTGTCTGTATAAGTAGGAAAGTTCTTGTTTTTTGAACCGTCTGCCAGCTTCTCATCCAGTGTATTCAATATCTTTCCTCTCCATTCTTGTCCGGGATAAAGAATAGTCATATCCATGCGCGGGTCACGATTGGCAAAAGGATGTTTGGCATCATAATAGCCTGTAGCTTCTTCTTTAGTCAAACCATTGTCCATTTCATACATGTCTACCAAATTTTGAGTAGGAACAATTGAAGACCATCCTGCATCATCATTATTATACATTTGACCGATAACGCCCAGTCCGAAGACACTTTCGAGGCGTTGATCTGCCAATATGATTTCTTTAGAATCTACACCTGACAGTTTGAATAAGTTTTCATAATCAGAATCCAGTTCGTATTGTTTTAAATCGATGATAGCCTGAGCTGCATCTTTTGCTTTCTGCCAGTCACCGTAATATAGTGCTTCGCGCATTTTGGTAGCCAAAACAGCTCCTTTGGCAATACGTCCGCGTGCTGCCGGAGTGGTGTTGATGGCTGTAAGTGCATCGTCCAAGTCCTGTGCAATCTGTTCGCGTACTTCCGCTTCCGTATTACGCGGTACCTGTGCTTCTTCGGCCGTAGTATAAGAACCGATGATAGGTACACCGCCATACCACCAGTTCATAATGAAATATCTATAGGCACGGATGGCTTTGGCTTCTGCTATCAGTTCTTCTTTCTTACCTGCAGTAGTGAATTCTACATTGTCGATGTTTTCTAACACTGTATTACAACGGCGGATAATGGCAAAATCATAGAATGAAGCACCTGTGTTACCGCTGGATAAGGAACCGTCTCCCCAAGGACGCCATCCTTCCCATGAAAAATTATTGTAACCTATGTCGGAACCGCAATCTAAATAAAGAATGGACGATGGATCTAATAATCCATTGTAGCAACCTACTACAAAACTCTCGGCATCAGTTTCTGTTTTCCAGGTTGTTGCAGGAGAAAGGGCATCTTTCGGAGCTGTATCCAGAAAATCTGAACATGAAGCAGACAGCAATGCGATACCTGCTAATAAATATGTTGATAAACGTTTCATATTATTCTGTATTAATTAAGTGATTATAAAAAGTTTAGAATGTAATGTTGACTCCGAATGAATGTGTTTTATTCAAAGGGTAACTAGACAAACGTTCACTGACTGTTTCCGGGTCTACATTAATTGGCATATCGTCAAATGTCAGCAAGTTTTCTGCTGAATAGTATACACGCAGATTCTGAATACCCCATTTCTCTATCCAATTTTTAGGAAGAGTATAGCCTAATTGTATGGTTTTCATACGGAGATAGCTTGTGTCCATAATCCAGAAATCGGAAAGTACATTCGAAGCTTCACTTGGAGATACACGTGCTTCTGCTATGCGTGGCATGCTTGCATTTTTGTTTTCGGGTGTCCAGCTATCCAACCAGGCAGTTGACGGATGTCCTGCGCTACCGGAGAATTCACCGAATGCTTCCTTGGTAAATGCATATCCTACACCGGCAGCACCATTGAAGTTCATTGACAAGTCTACGTTCTTATAACCGACATTAATATTGAAGCCAAATGTGAATTTCGGATCTTTGGTTCTATAAAGCTCGCGGTCATCAGCCGATATTTTACCGTCACCGTTTGCATCTACATAGCGTAAGTCACCTGCCTTGAAATCTTGTCCGAAAGGATATCCGTCCATTGCAGAGTATTTGGCTTGCCATGCAGCAGCTTCTTCATCAGACTGGAAAAATCCGTCTGTGCGATATACGAACCATGAATTAATAGGAGAACCCACTTCACGCATGAAGCTGCCATCGGCCATACGGTCTACTCCACCCAAGTTTTCAATGGTATTCTTGTTGTAGGCAAAGTTTCCTGAAACACCGAAGGTCCAATCGTTCCATGTATCGTTGTAGGCCAACTGAACTTCAATACCACTATTCTTCATTGCACCTACATTATCTTTGTATGCACCCAAGGCAAATTCTTTAGGTACGGAGACATTCATGATGATATCTGTGGTCTTTCTGTTGTAGTAGTCAATAGAACCGGTCAGCTTATTGAATAAAGTGAAGTCTATACCGATACCCCAAGTGGTAGCTTTTTCCCAAGAAAGAGAAGCCATTTTGTATGAACCTTGATAGTATCCTGTCACTAACGAACCTCCGAACGGATAGTTGGCGCCGAGGTTGTATGTATTCATCCATGGATAGTAGTCTCCTCCGGTCGGAGTACCGTTTCCCAAAGCATCCTGGTTTCCCAGCTGACCCCAAGAACCGCGAATCTTAAGGCTTGACAACCAACTGTCTCTTAAGGTTTCCATAAATGATTCTTCACTGATGCGCCATGCACCGGAGAATGAAGGGAAGTATCCCCAACGGTTGCCCGGAGCAAAACGAGAAGATGCATCGGCACGGAAGTTAGCTTCGAATAAATATTTTCCTTTATAATCGTAGTTGATACGACCAAAGTATGACAACATATTCAATTCTCGTGTAAAACCACTATTGGTTTGAGTAGCAGTTGCACCTGCATTCATATCGTCCAATTCATTGTTTGGGAAATTTTCACGGTACATATCATTGTAGCGTACATCGTATGCTTCTGCATGATAACCTAACATTGCTTTTAAGTTGTGATCACCAAATTGCTTGTCGAAATTCAACAAAGCATCAAAGTTATACCGGGTCCAGTTTGTAAATGACTCAGTTAAGCTGTTAGGACGTGCGGCCTGTGCCGGGTCATTATTGATTTTCTTTACGAAAGCCTTGTAGTGTTGGTCATCATTAACATAAGCTCCCGATACGGTTGCTGTAAGGCAATCCAAAATTTTGTAATCAACAGACAACATACCGGTAAAGTTCTGGTTATATTTATCTACTGTAGATTTTGAATCCAACCATGCAATCGGGTTACCGTCATTAGTTGAACCATAAGTTCCATCTTCATTCTTGATAGGAATCATCGGGCTTAGGATGTTGAGCTGACGGATAATCTGGTCTGAAGAACCGCCACCATAGTTTGAGTTAGGGTCTTTATAATCATTCTTGATATAGGACAAATTCATACGCACATGCCATTTCTTGGTTATATCTACGTCTAAATTCATACGTCCGTTAAACTGGCTGCGTTCTGAATTCGGAAGGATACCCGTCTGCCCCAGATAACCGACAGAAGCCATATATCTTGCATTCTCTGTACCACCGTTGATGCTTACATTGTGCTTATGCAGAACACCTGTTTTATAGGCAGCATCATTCCAATCGGTATTAGGATGTCCGTATGGGTCGGAACCATTCTCGAATAAACGGATGTCTTCGTCCGAATAACGATGTGGGTTATTATTATCATCGTCAATGCGATTGTACAGTCTGGCATAATCGGCAGAGCTTACACGGTCAATGGTTGCCGTTGCATTTTGAATACCGACATATCCATTATACGAGATACGGGGAGCACCGGTCTTACCGCGTTTGGTGGTAATCAAAATTACACCGTTAGATGCTTTAGAACCATAGATAGCTGCAGAAGAAGCGTCTTTCAATACGGAGATACTTTCAATATCATTAGGGTCAAGGTCGTTCATGGAACCACTTTCTACACCGTCAATCAAGATATAGGGAGATGCATTATTCAACGTTCCTACACCGCGGATTCTGATATTACTTCCGTCTTCACCGGGACGTCCCTGACCTGCAGTAATTGTTACACCCGGCATCAAGCCTTGCAAACCGCTTGATACATTCGAAATAGGGCGATTGGTTAACTCATCGCTGTTTACTTGTGCAACGGCACCGGAGAGGTTAGCCTTTTTCTGTACACCGTAACCTACAACAACAACTTCACTCAGGACTTCTGTGTCATCTTTCAACACTACATTGAGAGTCCCACCATTCCATTTGATTTCTTGTTTTTGATACCCTACATAGGAGATTACGATGATATCTCCTTTCTTCACGTTAGTTAAGGCGAAATTACCTTCAAAGTCGGTAATTGCTCCGTTGGTGGTTCCTTTCACTATTACAGAAGCACCAATAATGGATTCTCCCGTGGCGTCTTTCACAATACCTTTACATGTTTCATTTTGTTGTACGATAGCAGAAGTGTTAACTTCGGAAGCTGTAACAGCAGAAATGGTTCCTGTAGAGAATGTTCCCAAGAACAATAACATGCTAACTGATTTCAGTCGTTTTAACATAATATTGAATTTTAAAGTGTTTGATTGAAATTCAAAGTTCTAAAAGGATAAGTTCTTCTAGAACTATGTTTTTTCAATATGATTTAGATTAATGGCGCAAATATATAATATTTTTAAAAAAGACCAATCATTTTTGAAAACTATCTTTGTTTTTCTCT
>NZ_KB905472.1:436775-631548 GCF_000382445.1 Phocaeicola massiliensis B84634 = Timone 84634 = DSM 17679 = JCM 13223
TTTATTGTGATTTACAGTATAAATAATCCAAGGATCTATTTAATACAAGCATTGATTATCAGTAGATTATAAAAAGGAATAGTTCTAGAAGAACTACGTTGATAGTAACTTATTTATTATCTTTAAATTAATACTTTATGTTAAAGAGAGTCAAGTCGGTCAGTATGCTGCTATTTCTTATGGCTGCATCTACAGGAAGCATGAATGCTGTTTCAGCTCCTGCAATAGCAAGTTCAAATGCTATTGAGCAACAGACCGAAACCTGTAAAGGAGTTGTAAAGGATGCTATGGGTGAAACAGTCATCGGTGCGTCCGTAGTAGTAAAAGGTACAACCAATGGTACAATTACCGGTATCGATGGTGATTTTACCTTGAGTGGAGTTTCCGAAGGAAGTATTCTTGTTATTTCCTATGTAGGTTATGTTACCCAGGAAGTAAAATTCAACGGTCAACCACTTAATGTAATCCTGAAAGAGGACAGTCAAACATTGGAAGAAGTTGTCGTAGTAGGTTATGGTGTACAAAAGAAAGCTAATTTAACAGGAGCAGTTGCAACTGTAAATGCAAAAGCATTGGAAAGCCGTCCCGTGTCAAGTGTTTCTGCAGCTATAGCAGGACAAATGCCTGGTGTAACAGCTATTCAGAGTTCAGGTGCTCCGGGTAGTCAAGCTGCTGATATGTAAGCATTCTATTTTCCGCCTTGACGCACATTATTCACAAACCTACCTTTGCGCCATAACCAAATAACAACAATGATTATGGCGAAAGAAAAAGTAAACTATCAGGAGGTATATGACCTCTACCAGTTATGCAGCGAGACCAAGGATCTTCGCGAGTTCTGTGCGGATTATGGAGTAAACTACGACAAGTTCATGAACTGGCAACGTCATCAGCTTTGGAGCGAGAAGTTAGGCAAGACAGTTCAGGTTGATCAGCCCAAGGTTGCTAAAGTCCAGATAACCGGTAAACCTTGCAACAGTCCAACTGTTAAGATGGAAGTGAAACAACCGGAAGGCGAACCTCCTATTAAGTGGGTGAAACTGCAATTGACATCTGGAGCGACATTGTTTCTGAGAAACACCAGCGTTCTTGATCTGAGTCTGTTGCTTAATAAAATGATAGGATGATATGCTTGGACTGAGTGCTAACCTGAACTATTACCTGTTCAACGGTAATGTGGATTTACGGAAAGGCATCTTCCGTTTGTGTGAAAGTATAAGGCAAGAGATGTCACTTGACCCTAGTGATGCGTCCAATGTATATATGTTCATGTCCCGTAACCGGAAGGTCGTCAAGATACTTCATTACGAACGCGGTTTTTATGTGCTTTACGAGAAACGTCCTGTCATTGGAAAGTTCAAGAAACCTGTGTTTGACGAGGTGTCAAAATGCTACCGGATACAGTGGTCTGACATGGCTTACCTGACGGAAAGTATCGTAGTCGACAGAATGTATGTAACTCCTAAAGAATGAATAATAAGGCGTTGATTTACAATGGAATAATACAAAAATAATCGATAAAAAGTTTGCGTAACTGCCTGATTTTTCGTACCTTTATATCATGATTGATGAAAGAGCATACGAGTTACTTTGCTGCCAGCTGGGTCTGGCGAATGAGGAAAAAGCAGGGCTTCGCAAACAGAATAAAGAACTGATTGCGAGGCTTGAGTCTATTGAAAAATCCAACAAGGAGAACTCAAAAACTCTGATTGATACAATCAATGACCTCAAAGAATCCCTCGAAAAGCAATCAACCACGGTTGAACATTACAGGAAAGAAATGGAACTTATGAGGAAGCAGCTTGAAGCAAAAGACGAGGTGAACATGATGCTTGCAAACGAGATATCCAATCTCAGACTTCAGCTTGAAGACAGCAGGAAACACCGTTTCGGCCGTACATCTGAGCAAAGAAGGCTGCTGAACAACCGTAACATTGACAAGTCTGCAATGGAGAAGTCCGAATATGACGGTTCTGACAAGAAAGGTGATGATGATAATAAGGCCAATGGTAACGAAGCTGGTGGCAATACCTCTTCCGATAACGCAACAGCACAGAACAGCAAGCCTTCAAGAAGAAAGGAAACCGCACCACGTGCGGAAAAGACCAGGCTGAAGGTGGACAAGGTAGTGGTACATGAAATAGAAGACTATTACCAACTCCCGGATGGTGCAAGGCTTATGAACCGCAACGGAATGGCTGATGTGTGGGAATACAGGTTTATAGAACATGTGCGTGCCCATAACGTGGAACATGTGTACAAGGTGGCAAGGGTAAAGCTTGCAGACGGCACTTTCACTAACACGATGGAGCATCCCTTGAAAAACCTTGGAGGAATCTTCTCTCCTGAACTGCTTGCCCGTCTGCTTTGTCTGAAATATGACTTCAGCATGCCTGAGAACAGACAGATAAGACTGCTTGCAAGAGAAGGCATCCATATAAGCAATACCACGCTGAACAGCTATATCCACAACGGAATCTCCAGGCTTAGGGAGTTTATGGAAGATGTCTTCAAGAAGTTTGTACAACAGGCAAAATACCTTATGGTTGATGAGACTACCGAACTCGTTGGAGTTGAAACACCGGAAGGTAAGGCTTACAGGAGAAAGTACTTATGGGCTTTCTTTGCAAAGCATGTCAAGTTGGTTTATTATCATTACAATAACGGCAGCAGAGCATCTGATGTGGCAAAGACCTTCCTTGATCATTTTATGGGATCTATATCTACAGACGGATATACGGTTTACAGAATGTATGACGGAGAAGGCTCAAAGGTGCTTCATATAGGATGCTGGACGCACTGCAGGAGGTTGTGGGTTGATGCTTTGCCATCAGACAGGACGGCGATGGACATAATAGATTCTATCGGTGATTTATTCAGGAATGAAGACCTGTTCCGCACAATGAAACTCAGCAGTGAGAAGATAAAGGAAAAAAGACTTAAACTTACGGGACCTGTTCTTGAACGTATACATCATAAGGTGGTCATGATGATGCAGGATGCGAAGATCATGGCTAACGAACTGATAAGAAAGGCTGCGAACTACACGATAAACCAGTGGAAATCCTTGAGAAATATCCTCAAGGACGGTTCAGCGGAAATATCCAACAATCTCTGTGAGCAAAGAATGAAACCTGTAAAGCTGCTGCTCAAGAACTGTATGAATATAGGAAGTGAGGCAGCCGCAGAAAACTCGGCATTCATCTTCTCCCTGATAGAAAGCTGTAAGTTGAACGATATAGATCCTCAGGATTACCTGAAGCACTTGTTTGAATGTATTCTTCATGGTAAGGACTGCGACAAGAAGGCTCTTCTGCCATGTTTTTATAAATCGGAATGTTAAAACTAAACTATTTTCTTACGGACATTTTTATTTTATCGGCTGAAAAACAGCCGATAAAATTGTCGTAGCGGAAAATAGAATGGTTACTGCTGATATTACTATTCGTGGTAAGAACTCTATCAATGCAGCCAGTCCATTGGTTATTGTAGATGGAGTACCGGGTAGCATGAATACAATTGACCCAAATGATATTGAAACATTTACAGTTTTGAAAGATGCTGCTTCTGCTGCTATCTATGGTGTACAGGCTGCTAACGGTGTAATCTTGATTACTACGAAACAGGGTAAAAAAGGAGAAAAGACACGCGTAACTTATTCCGGTAATGTATCTTGGTCTTCTCCGGTAGCAAAACGTGAATTAGTGAATGCTTATGAATATGCTGTTTTATATAATGAAGCAACTTTAAATGAGAATCCTAATGCTACATTGATGTTCTCTCCGGAAGAAATAGAAGACTATCGTACCGGAGCATTACCCAGCACAGACTGGTATGAAGCTGCTATTAAAAAGAGTGCTATAGAAACAATGCATAATGTTTCTATCAGCGGTGGTACTGAAAAAACAACGTACAATGCTTCATTAGGTTATATTTATCAGGATGGTTTGACTGCCGATAATGATTATTCTCGATTCAATGCCCGTATGAATTTGAATTCGGAAATCAATAAATATATAAAGGTAGGTATCAATGCATCCGGTTATAGAGGTGTCTCTAATGATGCATGGAATGGCTTTGTGTCTGTTTATCAAGGCGTGACTCGCGAAAAGCCGACTAATAAAGTTTATAACGAAGATGGTTCTTATACTTATTCCGGTGTAGATAACCCGGTTGCCATACAAGGAGACAAGTCAGGTTTCAGACGTAATACACAGCAGGAAATAAATCTTACGGGTCATGCTACTATACAGATTTTACCTGAATTGAGTATTAAAGGTGTATATTCAGTACGTAATTATACCAGTAACCAAGATGGTTTTAAAAAGCATTTCACTTATGGTAGCGGAAGCAATGCGTATGATTCCGGTTTGCGTGAAGGCTATGATAAATATTATAACCACAACTATTACACAGGACAAGTCTTGATTAACTTCAATAAGAGTTTTGGCAAACATAATATCAGTGCATTAGCGGGTTTTGAATCTTATGAACATATTTATAAGTATACAGAAGCTACTCGTCAAGGTGGCGGTAGTGATGAGTTGCCTGAATCTCTGAATACATTAGACCAGTCTTCACAAAAAAATAAAGACGGAGGTTATGAAATGGCTCGTTTGTCTTATTTCGGACGTATCCAATATGATTATGCAGGTAAGTATCTGTTTGAAGCTAATTTACGTAGTGATGCCTCTTCACGTTTCCCGAAAGATAATCGTTGGGGAGTATTCCCCGCATTCTCTGCAGGATGGAGAATTTCTGAAGAAGCATTTATTAAAGACAATGTAGACTGGCTGAGCAATTTGAAGTTACGTCTTGGTTGGGGTAAAACCGGTAATGAGGAATTGAAATCCGATGATATTTATCCGGCAGTACCAACATATACATATAATATAGCTGACAATGCTACTAAATATTTATTCAACAATACTTTGTACTCAGCTATATATGAAGCTCGTTATGTGAACAATAATTTGAAATGGGCAACGGTTACTAACTATGAATTAGGTTTGGAAGCCGGTTTCTTAAACAACATGATTAATTTTGAATTATCTGTTTATAAGAAGAAAACCAATGATATGTTGCTGTATCCCCCTATTCAGGGAGTTATCGGTATGAATGCTCCGGCACAGAATATTGGTAGTGTGCAGAATACCGGTTTTGATTTCTTGATTAACCATAACAAGCAAATTAATAAGGACTGGAACTATTCTGTATCATTGAATGTATCTTATGTAAAGAATGAGATTACGGATATGGCAGGTACAGAAGGTCCGACAAGCAACGACAAGATTTGGAATTTGGAAGGATATCCTATCGGTTCTTACTACGGTTATGTAGCCGACGGCTTCTTTAATACAGAAGAAGACCTTCTTAACTGTCCGAAACGTTTGGCTGCCGGTCAGGAAAAATTAGGTGATATCAAGTACAAAGATTTGGATGGTGATAAGAAAATTACAGAAAAAGACCGTACTGTTATAGGTAAGAATTTCCCAAGTTGGACCGGAGGTTTGAATCTGAGTGTAGGTTATAAGAATTTTGATCTTTCTGCTTTATTCCAAGGAGCATTTGATGTAGACGGATACTACACCGCTGAAGCTGCTTATGCATTTTATAATGGTGCAACTGCTTTGAAAAGACATTTGGATCGTTGGACTCCGGATAATCACAATGCTTCTTATCCTCGTGTTACACGTTCTAGTCAAACAAACTTTGTAACATCTTCTTTCTGGCTTCAAGATGCATCATACGTTCGTTTGAAAAACCTTACTTTAGGCTATACATTACCTCAAGCATGGTTAACTAAAGCCGGTATCGCTAATGCAAAGGTATTCTTAACCGGTGAAAACTTATTTACTTTTACAGGTTTGGACGGTGGTATCGACCCGGAAGAAAGCAATGAACGAGGATGGTCTTACAGTAACGTTAAAAAACTGTCTGTCGGAGTAAAACTTTCATTCTAATATTTCAAATAAAACAGTATAAATAACATGAAAACAAAATTTTTACATATAGCAACGGCCTTATTATTTGTAGGATTCACTTCTTCATGTAGTGATTTCTTAGACCGTTATCCATTGGATGAGCTATCTGATAGCAGTTTCTGGAAAACAGAGAATGATGCGATGATGGCCGTAACTGATATTTATGGCTGCCTGCCTACATGGGATCAAGACGAAGATATCAATTCAGATAATGCAGTTCATGGCATTAAATGGGCTGCCGGTAACATATCAAAAGGTGTTTACGATCCGATGGACCAAAGCTGGGCGGGTAGTTATACTCCGATTCGTCAATGTAACTTGGTATTGGAAAAAGTAAAAGATATCGAAATGAGTGACGAATCACGTAAAAAAATTGAAGGACAGGCTTATTTCTTCCGTGCATTTGTATACTTCAATTTAATCCGTTCTTTTGGTGATGTTCCTTATATTGATAAACCATTGAACTTAACGGATGTAGAAGATATCACTCGTACTCCACGCGAAGAAGTGTATGCAAAGGTTATGGCAGACTTTGACAAGGCAATTGAATATTTGCCTGAAGAATGGGATGCCGCAAATACTCCTCGTGTTACCAAAGGAGCTGCCTTGGCTATGAAAGCTAGAGCTGCTTTGTACTATAATAACTGGCAAGTTGCAGCAGATGCTTCTAAGGCTGTAATGGATTTAGGTAAATATGAACTTTATGATGCCGGAAATACCGGTAAATATCAGGAGTTGTTTTGGGAAAAATCAGATGGATGTGATGAAAATATCTTGTATGTACAATTCAACTACCCTGATAAAACTCACTACTTGATTGGTTGGGAATGTTTCCCTACTTTAGGTTGGGGAGGTATGAATCCTACTCAGAGTTTGGTTGACGCATTCGAAGATAAAGACGGTGCTCCTATCAGTAAATCTACAATTTATAATGAAAAGGATCCGTTTAAAAATCGCGACCCTCGTTTGGAAGTCAATGTACTTCATGACGGAGAAGAAATGTATGGTGTTACAATTAAAGTCAAACCGCTGAAATCAAGTGGAAAAACCGGTATTGAACAGCACGGTGATGCTACAGCAACCGGATATTATCAGCAAAAATGGTTAGACCCAAGTATTGATCCTCAAAGCGAAGGTTGGAATATGGGTAAAGACTGGGTGGTTATTCGTTATGCCGAAGTTCTGCTGACTTATGCAGAAGCGATGAATGAGCTTCATCCGTTGAGCGCAGAATCATTTGATGCTGTCAATCAAGTTCGTAGACGTGTAGGTATGCCTGATTTACAAAATACAGACCCAAGCAAACCGACATATTGTGCTACTCAAGATGAACTTCGTAAACGTATTCAAAACGAATGGCGTGTAGAGTTTGCACTCGAAGGCGGTAAACGTATGTGGGATATTCGTCGTTGGGGCATTGCCAAAGAAGTTTTGAATGCACCGTTCTTGGGATTGAAGATGAAACCTGTAGAAGGAGTAGTAGATGGCAAACCGGCAATTGTGGATTATATTCTTTATGAAGGTGAAAATATAAAATTGGCGGGTAGTCATTATGAAGATCATAACTACTTACTCCCTGTTCCTCAGACAGAAATCGATTTGAATCCTAAACTGACTCAGAACCCGGGATATTAATAACATTATAATATCTACAAGCAATAATTTAAGTGAGGGCATTGTCTTATAGTAAGTGTCCTCACTTACTTTATTAAATAAATATATAAGATGAAACGACTGGTCTATACCCTATTTGGAGCTTTGTTTATCCTTTATTATATATGTTACCAAGGAGTGTTGTCGCATGTGCTTTACTATCACGAACAACATCATCTTTTCCTTTTTTCTAAATCTTATTTTCTGCAATGTGTTCAATCTGAGGGTTGGCTAAACTATATCACTAACTTTATTATTCAATTTTTCTATTATCCTATTTTAGGAAGTACTATTTTGGCATTCTTGTTGGCATCAGTCTATTGGTTGACAAATAGCATTATAAAAATAATAACCGGAAAGAATGATCTGTTGCAATTGTCCATTATTCCTTCCCTTATTCTTTTTTTCTATACAATGGAAGCGAATCATTCTCTTTCTATATTACCAGGAAGTCTGCTATGCCTGTTGATGCTCTATTTGCTTCTTTTGTTTATTCAACGTTACCGAAACGTATTTCCCCTCTTTCGTCTACCTGATATATCAAATAAAAAAATACGTGTTTTATTAACTTCTCTCTTTTTACTAGGATATACAGGATATGGTTTTCACTATTTTTTTTATAACTACAATAGGAATGAGCGTATAATGTTAAAAGCCGAACAGTTTGTAAAAAGCAAAGACTGGAGAAGTGTGCTGGAGTATACAAAAAAATATTTAGATACCGGACGTTATAATCAGCTCATTTCTTATTTTCATCATTTGGCACTTTATCATACAGGACAGCTTCCTTATCATTTATTGGATTATCCACAAAAACAGGGAGTCAAGGGACTTTACTTCCCGTGGAACAGTGACAGTCGTGAGAGTGAATACGGACATATTCTTTATGAAGAACTTGGGTATATCAATGAGGCACAACGCTGGGAGTTTGAGTCAATGGTAGTATGGGGAGAAACAGCACCTCACCTTATAAATTTGGCACAATATAACATTGTAAACCACCGCCCGTTAGTGGCACAACGCTTTATTAATAAGCTAAAACAGTCTCTTTTCTATCGAGAGAAAGCTTTGCTACTTGAAAAAATTATAAATGAAGGCAAAGTTCCCGGACTAAGAAATGCATTGGATGGAAAGGTGGATACTCCGGCACGGTTTGCCAATGTCTTGAATATAGGGCCTGAATTGCAATATTTATGTGAGAATGACAGCACCAACAAAATGGCTTTTGAGTATTTAATGAGTAACTTATTACTGAGTAACCATGTGGTTCGTTTTGTGAATAACTTGAAATTCATGTCATCTTTTTCTTATACAAAACTTCCTCGTATTTATGAAGAAGCTCTTTATATTTATAAATTAGGTGTTGGCGAAGAAGAGTTTTCAAAGGTAGGAATAAAAATAAGTCCGGCAACGGAAGAACGGTTTAAACGATATTATAGTCTTGTACAGAGCAAACAGTTAGGCACTTTGCAAAAGGAGTTCGGAAATACGTATTGGTTTTATTTGAATTATATCAGTCCTTATGGTAATAAGGTGATAGCTAATTAATGGGAAATTATATGAAAATACAAAATCTGCTTTACTATACATTAATTATTTTTTTGTCAGGATGTACGCAATATCATCAGGCAGAAAGTATGAGTGACCGATTACCGTTAATTTATCCGGATTATACGGATGTGACTTTCCCTATCAATATTGCACCTCCTAATTTTAGAATTCAGGAGGAAGGAGAGGCTTTCCAGACAGAATTAGGATGCGGAGAGGAAAATTATGACATTCTTATTCAGGATGACGAACCAATAGTCCGTATACCGGAAAGCGAGTGGAAGGTACTGTTGGAGAAAGCTGCCGGCAAAAAAATATATGTCAGAATTACTATTAAGCAGCATGGCAAATGGGTACGTTATTCTGATATTCAGGATAGTATATCCGTTCATGCGATAGATCCTTTTTTAGCGTACCGTCTGCTTTATCCCGGATATGAACTTTGGAATGAAATGGGAATTTATCAACGTGACCTGACAACGTATGAGCAGACTCCTATCGCTGAAAATAGAAATTTTGGGAAGCAATGCATTAACTGTCATACGTTTAACCGAAATTCACCCGATACGATGATGGTTCATGTGCGTGGTAAACAGGGGGGCACTTTAATTTCCCTTAATGGTGAGATGGAAAAAGTCGACCCTAAGCCTGAAGAATACAGGCATGGAGCCACTTATCCTGCCTGGCATCCTTCCGGCAGATATATTGCATTTTCTGCCAATGAGATACAGCAGTTCTTCCATTCCTCAGGACAAAAGCCCATAGAAGTATCTGATTTGGCTGCCGATTTAATGATTTATGATGTACAGACTCACGAAACATTTACTGATTCGTTAGTTTATGGTGAACAATATATGGAAACTTTTCCAACATGGAGTCCTGATGGAAAACAGATTTATTTCTGTCGTGCTGAAGGATATCGTCAAGGAATGTCTTTGGACAGTATCCGGTATGATTTATATCGTATACATTTTGACGCAGAACATTCCAAACTGCATACATTGGAATGTGTCTATAAAGCATCAGCCCTTCGTAAGACTGTCTCTTTTCCGAGAATTTCACCGGATGGCAGGTTCCTTTTATTTACTCAGTCTGATTACGGCAATTTCTCCATCTGGCATCCTGAAAGTGATTTATATCTGCTTAATTTGGCTACAGGTAATATACGAAATATCGCGGAAATAAACAGTGACAATGTGGACAGTTTTCATACCTGGTCTTCAACAGGAAGATGGCTGGTCTTCAGCAGCAAACGTCTGGATGGGTTGTGGGCTCGTCCGTTTTTTGCGCATTTTGATCCCGAGACAGGACATTTTAGTAAGCCTTTCCTATTACCTCAGAAGGAGCCCGATTTTTATGATACCTTTACATATACCTATAACTTGCCGGAATTAATCAAGGCGCCTGTAAAGACTGGCAAAAAATTGTTGGAAACAATAGAAGAACCTATACATCGGGCTAAAGTCAAAAATTAACAGTTCTATTTGAAGAAAGCATATAAAATATTATCTTAATAAGAGTATGGGTTGGTTAATATTGCGCTAATGAAAACAAATAGCTAATAATCAACCCATTACTATTGATTTAGAGCGTCCGAACGAGTAATGTACATAAAGTACAGAGCATGGAAAAACAAATAAAAAAAGCAGTCGGGACAAGCTACAGGAGACTATCCCTGCATTCGGTATGCAGAAATATTGTTGATATATGCCGAAGCGCATACGCATACTGCCGGATTTGATTCTCAGACACAGGCAGCTCTTAATGAATTGCGTGATCGTTGTGGTATGCCTGATGTTCCGACCAGCTTAAGCAAGGAAGAAGGGTTGGAGCTGATTGCAAACGAACGTCGTATTGAGTTGGCGGCAGAAGGGTTTCGCAGTGACGATATGTATCGTTACAGTGATGAATATTGGAATAAACATATCAACAATGTAGAAATTGCAGCTCCTGATGGCGATAATATTATCACTATGAGTTGGAATCCCCGTATGCACTTGAGACCTATTCCTCAAACTGCAATCGACTTGAATCCGCTTTTGGCTGATGACCAAAATCCCGGTTATTAAAATCCTATAAACGTTTTATATAATAGGGTTGATTATATAAATAAGAAAGCCGGCTGAATGATGAGAAATTCAGTCGGCTTTTTAATTTTATCGGTATGTGCTGACTTTTATAGCATGATGAATTTCACAGCCGCCCAATTATTCTTTTCCCGGTAATGAATAAATTTCATTCCCAGGTTTTCCGCTTTCTCCCGGATGACAGGAATATCCTGTACATAGAATCCGCTCATGTAAAGCTCGGAACCGGCATGCATACAAGCTGCATATTGAGGCATATCCGCCAATAATATATTGCGGTTGATATTGGCGATAATGACATCAAAGGGCTTGCGTCCTTTTAATAAGGAGGCATCTCCCAATTCTACCGTAATATTATTAATCTGATTCAGAATAATATTGTCTTTGGAATTGTTTACACACCAGTCGTCAATGTCGATGGCGGTAACGGGATTGGCTCCGCGCATGGATGCCAGGATAGCGAGGATAGAGGTACCGCATCCCATATCCAGTACAGATTTGTCTTTTAAATCGGCGTCCAGCAGTTCGCTGATGATGGAACTTGTCGTTTCGTGATGTCCTGTTCCGAAAGCCATTTGAGGGTTAATCAATATTTCGTACTCTGTTTTCGGAGTATCCTTGTGAAAAGTACTGTGAATGCAACAACGGTCACCGATAACGATAGGTTGGAAGAAATTCTTTTCCCATTCTTCATTCCAGTTTTTATCTTCGGCCTCTTTTACGGTATATTCTACTTTTGCGTTAGGGATGGGAAATTCCGAAATCATTTCATCCAGTACTTCTTTATTGAACAAGGCTTGTTGGATGTAGGCTTGTATACCGCCTTCACATTCCACAAAACTCTCAAATCCGATATCTCCTGCCAGTGCAGATACTACATCATTTACTGTTTCATTGCAGGGGTGAGTGGTAAAGGTTACTTCTAAATATTTCATATGTCTTTGTTTATTCGATTACTTTACGGAGTAATGCTTCCATTTCATTTTTGAAAATTCCGGCTTCGTGTACTTTCACACCATCCACATAGAAAGTCGGGACATAGTAATAGTCGTATTGGTCGGCTATATCAGGATGTTGTGTTTCCTCTATCATTTCTATTTCTATCGGTTGGAATTCAGGGTACTCTTCTTTCAGCTCTTCGATGTAACGCAATGCCTTTTTGCAAAACGGACATCTTTCCTGATAAAATAATTTCACTGCTTTCATGTGGTTGTTTGTTTTAAGTTTATATACCCTTAAAAAGGGTAGTGGCAAAGATAGGGAGAAAAAATGAGAATAAGAGTAGAATAGGTGTTAATTGCTTTTCTCCTTATACTGTTCGGCATCTATTTATCTTCTTCATTCCGGTCGGATATCAACAGGTAAACTTTGTTCCATGATACAGATTCCTCCGATATTGGTTTTGGGGGGAATATCCGGTTTATTGAAGAATATCTTCGAGTCAATTTGTTGTTTTCCGTCTTTTCTTTGCGTATCTTTGTATGTTTGCAAATGCTTAACCACGAAGGTGGTTAAGTCTGACCACAAGGGTGGTTAAAGTTAGTCACGTCCGTGGTGAAAGTTAACCACCTTCGTGGTTAAGGAATAATTGACTTTAACTAATAAAAGAAGAACAGTATGGCAATACTATTTGATTGGTATGAGAATCCCCAAAGCTCTGAACAACAGGGAGAAGAGAATGCGTTGCATCCGCGTCTCCGGCTGAATGGGAAGATGAGCACGGCCCAACTCCGTGCCCGTATTCAGAAACGTTGTACGCTGACGGAGACGGACGTGATAGCCGTGCTTGATGCGCTGTCACACGCCATGGGCGAGGAATTGGCAGACGGCAAGCAGGTGCATTTGGACGGTATCGGGTTTTTTCGTCCCAACCTGGTGAGCACCGAGCCGGTGACGGAAAAGACGAAGTACAAGAATACGAAGGTAAAACTGAAGGGGATTGTCTACCGACCCGACCAAGCTTTGTTGGATGAGGTGGGGAGGATAAAGGTGCAACGCACCAAGTTCCCTTTTCATTCGGCCAGACTGACGGTTGGGGAAATAGATGCACTGCTGACGGAGTATTTCGTGACCCATGATTTTGTGCTGCGGAAGAGTTTCCAACTTCTTTGTGGTATGACACAAACCACGGCCAACTCCCATTTACATCGCTTGTGCGAGGAGGGAAAGTTGGAAAATGCAGGACTTCCCAAACAACCGGTTTATAAGCCTGTGAATGGACATTATGTTGTGAATGACTGATTCTTTGTATATTCATTATATTATAAGTATTTAATCGGTTTTTTAAGAAACGATTCCATGTTCTGCTGACAAAGGTAAAATAGGGAAATCCCTACCAACTAATAGGGATTTTCTTTGTTATGGAGTAAAACCTCTGATTATCTTTGTACCGGAAAAGGTAGATAAAATAACAAATAAACAAGTGACGAGTATGAAAAAGATTGTATTGACTTCGCTTATGATGGTGTGCTTGCCTTTCCTGGCAGTGGCACAAAGCGTAGAAGACGACCTTTATTTCATCCCGAAAAAGAAAGCCGAAAAGAAGGAAGAGGTTAAGCAGGAGGTAAAGGTAGCAGTTCCGCAGAAGCAGAACAATACCACTGTCTATGCAGCTCCCGGTTCTACGGTTGTTGTGAAGGATGTAAAAGGCAATATGCGTGATGTGGATGAGTATAACCGTCGTTATACTTCACAGGATAATACGTTCTCGATGGAGAATGATACTTTATATATCGAGGAAAAACCTTTGAATGAGAGAGGTGAATGGGTAAATGGTTTCGAAGGTTCTCAAGATGATTATGAATACGCTATGCGTATCGTTCGCTTCAGAAATCCCCGATATGCTATCCCTGTGAGCAGCCCGTTGTATTGGGATGTGGTTTACGGACTTCCCTCTTGGGATTGGAATGTGTATGATGACGGATTGTATGCATACGTTTTCCCCACTTATACAAATAGATTATGGTGGGATTGGCGCTTTAACTATCTTTACGGACCCGGATGGAGCTTCAGCTGGGGATGGACTTCACCATGGTATTATAGCAGTTGGTATCCCAATTATTGGTATGGCGGTTACTGGGGTGGCGGCTATTGGGGACACCATGCTTGGCATCATCACCATCATTATCCCGGCTATGGCTGGGGCGGCGGTTATTGGGGCGGCGGACATGGATGGTATGGTTCAAGTGCTCACCGTCCGGGCATTCATGCCGGCAGATATAACAACAATTATAACTCATCACGCCCGAACCGTAATAATTACGTAAATAACTATGGCCGTACTAACAGCAGTTCCTATGTAGGACGCAGTGAAGGCGGACGCACCAGTTCAAGTAGTTATCGTTCGGCTGCTCGTAGAGGTTCCAGTTCGGGAAGAGTAGTTTCCGGTTCAAACAGTTCGAATTCGGTTCGTCCGGGAAGAACGACTTATCGCTCTCGTACCGGAGAAAACATATCAGTCGGTCAGTCGGCAGGTTTACGTAATGAGAATGTTTACACTCGTCCCGAGGCAGGAAGAGGTTCTTCTTACAACAGGCCAAGCAGCACTCGCAGCAGTGTTTCTGGTTCGTCTTCTTATCGGAGAAATTCTGACGGTACGGTAGGTCGCGGAGCATATCGCAGTAACAGTAACAGCAGTTCTTCTCGCGGTAATTCTTATTCACGGAGGGATTCTTACTCACGGCAGAATTCATCTTCTCGGAATAATATATCAACCTCCAGAAGTAACTCGTCATACCGTAGCAACAGCTCTTCGTCATCTTCACGCAGCAGCTATTCAAGCGGTGGAAGCAGTGTTTCACGAAGCTCCGGTGGCGGCGGTTCACGTTCAAGTGGCGGAGGCTCTCGCAGAAGATAAGAGTTAGAGATTAAACTAGACAGATGATAGAATTAAATAGACTTGGTATATGAAAAATAAAGTAATATTAACCGCTTGTGCGTTGCTGGCAATGGCAACGGCAGGTGCACAAAATGCATACGATGCCGAGCGGTTGCTTGGTAATGATTTGAACGGAACAGCTCGTTTTGTGGGTATGGGTGGTGCAATGGGCGCTTTGGGCGGCGATATGTCTGTGATGGGCACGAACCCTGCTGGTATCGGCATCTATCGCAGCAATGATGTTGCATTGTCTTTCGGTTTTAATAATACGGCAGCGAAGAGTAATTTTTATGGCACATCGATGAAGGAAGACCGGACACGCGCTTCTTTCGACCAAATCGGTTTTGTATATAGCAATAAGATTGGCAATAATACTTCTCTGCGTTTTGTGAATTTTGGGTTCAATTATCATAAGAGCAAGAATTTCAATCGTTTGTTCTCGATGGGAGGAATATTGGATAACGGTCTCTCGCAGAGTATGCAATTGGCGGAACTGATGGACATAGGAATGGAAGGAGTAGGGGTTACCGGACCTGAATCGTTTCAGGATAAGATTATCCGTGTGGACAATCCTTATGCAAAATATTGGAATAAGTTGCCGGTGCTGGGAGTCTTGGGTGCCCAGACCGGTGTGGTGGACTGGCCGACCGGACAGGATAGAGTAATGGGTTGGAATTGTTATAGCAATAATTTCTTCAGCAAGGAGACCGGCGGTATCAGTCAATATGATTTTAATGTATCTTTCAATATCGAAGATAGAGTGTACTTGGGAGCTACTCTGGGAGTATATGATGTCAGCTATAATCGTTTCTCTTCTTATACGGAAGATTTGAATGATGATTTCGGTAAAGAAAACGGTGGTTATACCTTGGATAATTATTATACTTTGGACGGAACCGGTATTGATTTGAAACTGGGTGTGATTGTCCGGCCTTTCGAAAGTTCGCCTTTCCGTTTGGGCTTTGCCGTACATACTCCCACATGGTATGATTTGAGAGAGAGCTATAATGCCAATTTATCTTCAAATATTGATTATTATGGAGAGGCGTACAATCAGAATCTTGGTGATTTCTTGATTGGACGTGATTATGATTATCTCACTTATGATTATAATCTGACTACACCGTGGAAGTTTAATGTCAGCGCAGGTACTACTGTCGGAGGTTTGGTAGCTATCGGAGCAGAATATGAATATCAGGATTATTCTTCCAGTAAATTGGAGGATGTGGATGGTTATCCGCTGGGCGACCAGTCAAGTGTGGACGATTATCTGAAAGGTGTTCACAATCTGCGTGTAGGTATGGAAACGCGTATTGTTCCCGAGTTTAGCATTCGTGCCGGATATAACTACACATCGGCAGCTTTTGCTAAGGATTCTTATAACGCACTGGCTTTGTATAGCACACATACCGATTATAACAATACGGAGTCAAAGAATACGTTTACTTTCGGTTTAGGTTATCGCGGAAGCGTGATATATGCCGATTTAGCTTATAAATATGATATGTATAAGTCTAAGTTTTATCCTTTTGATGATGTGGAGCTGAAAGCCGCACAGGTGGATAACTCACGTCATCAGTTGTTGTTCACTGTAGGAGCACGTTTTTAATGGATTTATTGTGAGTCTAATATAGTTAAATTTAATGCGAATGTATCAGGAGCGAAGCTTGCTCTTGATACATTTTTTTTTGTAGGATGTTGTGGCTAAAGGGAAAAGCTGTCTAATTCTTTTGTTGTTTTTGCATTATTGCTTTATATAATAAGATTGATTTCTGTGCAGTTTGCATTGAGGGGATTGCTTGAGAAAGATTTTGTAACGCAAGGGGATATATGATTGTTTCTTTGCTATTTGATTAAAAGAGGATTATTAACATGTCATTATTTATGACGGTATTCTTTCTTTTTCCAGAAATTGAGTCCGACATATACACGTAGTGTTCCGAAAGTGTTAGTCAGTGAAAAATCTTCTTTCCGATAATCGTAGGTGTGCATGACCAGTGCGGCACCTGCGAAGTATTTGCTGTTGTTATAGACTATGGAGGCACGGGTAATCAAATCGAAATTGATATCTTTTATCCAGTGGGTATGGGGTTGGGGAGTATCGTTTATCTTTGATTTCTTATAGGCAATGGCGGGAAGGAGTGAAAGATTGGATACCCAGTTCTTGGCAAAGACCCAGTTATAGCCGTAGCCCAGACAAAGGCTGTAATCCGAATATTTCACTTTCTTGAAAAGTAAAGCATTGTGTAACTGATCACGCATCTCGGTCGGTAATTTATCATAATCAAAAGAAATATTATGCTGTGAGTAAGAGAATCCTGCCATTAAAGAACCGGCACTTTTCCTTTGGTTTGTAGATTGGCTGTAAGCGGCAGGGTAGGAAAATCGTTTGTAATTGAATATCCAGTAAGCGTTCAACCCCTTGATTTTACTTTGAAAGCCGTTGAAGTCCATATTTTTGGTCGGGGTATTTAATTGGAAGCCATTGTACGAGCGTATCTTGAAATCGCTTCCCGTTTTTCTCCAATACAGGTCTACTCCGAATTTGGAACTGTAGAGGTTTAATGCCATTTCTGTTTTCTTGGCTTTATTTTTATGTCCGCCGAATATGTCTTTTACATCAAAAGAGTATCCCAAAAATATCCAGCGCCAACCAAAATAAACTCCCAATTTGAAGTTGGCATTCGGTGAGAAACTTATGCTTTGTTCACCGTTGTTGCTGTTGCTTCCCAATCGGTAATATTCATACCAACTGCTGTGTTCCAGCATAAACGCCAGATTATAAAGGTTGGGGGAGATGAAAGTGGTGTCGACAGCATTGAACTCTTTTCCTACCTTTCTGATTTTCCGCCCCGTGTGACGCACTGTAGTGGCAATACCATCTGTCAGATTGACAAGAACGCCTTTACTGTTTTGCGCTGTTGTATCCTTCTTTATCTCTTCTTGTGCGGAAGCATTCAGGATATAAAGAAAGAAGCTGAGCAGCAAACAGATTTTCCGGGCGTTCGTCATAAATGTGATGTTAGAGTTTATTTAAAATACGATCCATTACCCAGTTTGTGGGAGTGGCACTGATTCCGTCACAAGTACAGATTGCTTTTCCTTGCAGATGTTCTACCACAGCCTTGATGAGAGGCAGTTGTACATGAGGGGGATTTTCGGGCAGGAATTCTTCACGGCCTCTTTCTGTGTGGAGGGCAATAGGTTCGTAAGTGAAGACAGAGAAACAAATCATTCCTTTGTCGCCAATGATTTCGATGCGGTCTTCTTTGGCAGATTCATGTGCCACAAAGCACCATGAGCCGGAACCGGGCAGACCGGAATCAAATTTGAAACAGGCACTGATGGTGTCTTCTGCCTGATACAGACCACCTCGGTTGCTTTTATATCCTTCTGCTTCAAGTATGCAGCCGAACATATCTTGTAATAAATCCAATTGATGAGGGGCAAGGTCGTAAAAATAACCGCCTCCCGCAATGTCCGCCTGTACGCGCCAAGGAAGGTTTGTACTGTTATAATCGAGATTACGTGGTGGTTGGGCAAAACGAATTTGTATATTGATTACGTTGCCGATTTCTCCGTTCTCTACCATTTGACGCACTTTCTGAAAATAAGGAAGGTAGCGGCGATAGTAAGCTACAAAACACGGAACTCCTGTTTCCTGCGAGATGCGGTTGATGCGGGCGCAATCTTCATAGCTGGCTGCCATTGGTTTCTCAATATAGACAGGTTTTCCGGCTTTCATTGCCATGATGGCAAAGGTGGCATGGGAAGAGGGGGGCGTAGCGATGTAGACAGCATTTACGTCTTCATCACCAATGAGTTGTTGTACGTCGGTATACCAACGTGGGATATTGTGTCTTTTGGCGTATGATTCTGCTTTTTCTTTGTTGCGGCTCATCACAGCCACTACTTGAGAGCCTTCAATCATGGCGAAGGCGGGTCCACTCTTTTTCTCGGTTACTTCACCGCAACCGATAAAACCCCATTTAACTGTTTTCAGTTTGTTCATTACTATAATATTTTCGTCATTTCTCCTGAAATGACAACAATTCAGATTGCAAATATATTAAGATTTTGCAATTTAAACCGTATAAAAAATCACTTATTATAGTATTTCTTTTGTAGTTCTCTGAATTCGGGAGTTAGGGTATAGGTGTCGAGCCATGCATTCAGACTGTCCAGCAAGATGGGAGAATGTTTACTTACTCCCCATGAATAAAACTGGGTAAAACTGATGGCTGTCTTTATATCCAGTTGCGGAAAATCATTGATGGAAGCTTGGGCGATGCTTTCATCACATACTGTGTAGTCTATATCTCCGTGAGCCACCATTGCCAGCAGTTGCTCAGGACCATATTTTTCTACTTCTTGAATGTAAATAGTGTCTCCGATTTCGTTGCTCAAATTATGGATGCGGAGCAGGACCGGTGATCCCTTGACTACGTGAAGGGTTTTGCGTGCCAGTTCTAATTGGCTGTGAATATACATACTGTCATTTTCCTGTTCGGGCTTGCGCTGCACCAACACTTGCTTGTTGAGAAGGATGGGGTGGGTGAACAGCAATGAGTCTTTCGATTCGCTGGTTACTATGGTGCTGTTTGCCAGTATGTCATATTTTCCGGTTAATATGCCTTCCTGTCTTTTTTCAAAACTCATTTCCGGAATAATTTCGGGTGTCAGTCCTTTACTGCGGGCAAACGCATTCAATAATTCATAATGAAAACCGCTCACAGTATCCCCATCGGCAAAATAACTGATGGAATTATATTCTGTCACAGCTCGCAGGATTCCCGATTCAACGATAGTCTGATAGTCTCGGGGTTTACCCTTTTCTTTGTCTTTTCCGGGAAAGAAGAGAGTATAGAGGGTAACAGCCACAATTCCCATTATGATATATTTCAAATATCTCTTCATCACTGCCGTTAATCAAAGAAATTCCATGAAAGTCCGAACTTAATGGTTCTCGGGTTGATAGGATAATGAGGTGCGAGGAAGTATCTTGAACTTCCCGAACCTTGATTGATATGATACATCATCACAAAGAAACGGGTACGCTTCAAATGTAGATTGGCATATACATTAACGATGGGATAAGAACCGATTTCAATTTTGTCTTCGGGATTCTGATTATAGAATTGACCGATGGCAGGAGAATAGTCCGGCGCATAATACTTCGTGAAATAACGCACATCGGCTCCCAGTTCCAGTTGGAGTACTTTCTTGGCAAGTCCTGTTTTGATATATAGATTGCCATACATGGATAGCTCCGGCAAAGGTAGTATATCTTGTTTGCTCGATTTCTGATAAGCTACTTCACCGTCCAGATGAAGGATACCGAATTTTAATTTTTGCTGCAGAACGGCACTTAATACTTGAATATTTCCGGTGTATTGCTCTACGGCGGCATTATTCTTAAAAGAAAGAATCTTGCCTTCATTGTCTTTTACGGGGACACTGGTATTGGCAAGGTAGGTGTAGTTCTTGATATTTTCTACACCGGCACGCAAAGTTGTTCCCCATTTATCGAAACTTAGCTTGCCTTCCAGTCGGGTACGCATGATTTTGGACAAGTCATCATTGTTCCACCAATAATGCTTAGAATGGAAGTGTCTGAAATAGAAGACCGGATTCTGGTTTTTGATAAATGCATTGGCTTCCAACCGAATGGTATCGCCAAATAGAGGTATATTTAAATCTCCATTGCCTTCAATATTGAATTGCCCGGCATCCTCACCTGCGATAGCCAGTTCTCCTAAGATGTTATAGTGTAGCAGCTTACCTTGACGTTTGGATAACTCGCCTCCAATGGACAGCACGCTTTCTTTATAATGTCCCAAACGGCGTTCTTTGGGAACATCTGTTGTATCTGTCAATGTAAAGTTGCGGTATTCATAACTCATAAAAGCGGTGAGACCTGCCTTAGCCCATTTGTTAAATCCTTCGTGCAGTGATATGCCGATGGTATTTTTGATGGAAGAGCGTCGGGTTTTATCAATAGAGTCGTTGCCCAAGTAATTGTGCTCAAAATATTTCTGATTCTGTTCGTCATCATAAGAGATGTATTTGCGTCCGTTCAGGTCGACTTGCAAGGTATGGATGAAGCTGGTAACAGGAACGAATTCTTGGATAATTCTTACAGAATCTTTAGTTACGCTGTCTGTTTTTTCTTTGTGAAAACCAAGGTTGTAACGCTGGGTCATAAATACGTGATAGCTGGTATTATGATTCCATACTTTGTTCAAGTTGGTGGGGATGTCGTACGATTTGTATTCCTTTTTTCCTTCTGCCATGTCCAAAGGATTGGTGATGTAACGGTCGTCGGCAATACCGCCGTTTTCAGCTATTTTCAGGTTGTCATTGTTGAATATAAAGTGCATGTTGTATTTGTCTCCCCGATAGCTGGCAAACAATCCTCCGTTGAAGAATGCTGTGGATTGGCTGGCATAGAGACCGCGTCCGTAGAGATAATCAATATAAAAACCGACACCGAATCGCTTGTTGGCATTGATGGCAAAGTAGGATTTGAAACGCTCTTCACCGTTACGGCTATCGAAAGTTTTATAATAGCTCAGGTTGGTAAAGGGAGAAAGCGTATTGGTAAATATGATATCTTCCGGGCGGAGTACGGTAAGGTCGTATGGATCGGTAAAAAAGAACTGACTGGCATCCCGACGGTCGAAAAAAAGACGCGACAGGCGGGGAGAGCCTAAGTTGCCCAAGTAGTTATATTGTCCGGTCATGCCTCCGGTGTCGTTTGTGTTCTGGAAAGCGTGTGTAAGGGTATCTACCGGTACGAAGGTCACATTACCGAACCGGCTGTCTATTTTCCATGAATAAAGCCCGATGGGAATTGTGTTTGCATCGATCACGGCAGTTGTATCTATAGGGTTACCATTACGGTCACGCTGCCCCATGCTTAATCCGCTGGCAGAAGAACCGAAGTTATTATTCAGTGTGTTTTGTGCCTGCAACATCACTTGGCTGCACAGAAACATTAATAGAATGAGTGAGAATATTCTTTTCATAACGCCCGCAAAGATACAATATAAAAATAAAAGGAAGCGCTTTTCCACTGTGGAAAGTTCTTCCTTTTATTATTCGTTTAGAGTTATTTTAACTTACTGAGGCTTAATAATCTCCATTCCGATGTGAATTGCTTCTTCGTTTACGGGGATAAGGTGGTGGTGGCGCTCGGGCAATGTCTTGCGTAACGCTTTCAGTACACTTTCAATAGCTACCACCGGACGCAGTTTCAATAATCCTCCCAAAACAATCATATTGAATGTTTTGGCAATGCCGCGTTCATTGGCTGCATCCATAGCGTCGATGCGGTAAATCTGAATGTCTTTACGGGTTGGTGGTTCGATAATACCATATCCGTCGTAAATCAGAATACCTCCCGGTTTTACTTTGTTTTCAAACTTAGCCAATGAAGGCTGATTCAGTATGATGGCTGTATCATATTGGCTGAGAATGGGAGAGGAGATGCGTTCATCGCTGACGATAACTGTAACGTTGGCAGTTCCTCCTCGTTGTTCGGGACCGTATGCCGGCATCCAGGTTACCTCCTTGTTTTCCATCAGTCCTGAGTAAGCCAATATCTTACCCATTGACAATACGCCCTGACCGCCAAATCCTGCTATAATTATTTCCTGTTTCATCACTTTTGTTTTTTTATTCTTTATCTTTCAAATCGCCCAACGGATAGAAGGGGAACATGTGTTCCACCATCCAGTCATTGGATGCTTGTGGTGTCATCTTCCAACCTGAGTTACAGGTGGAAACGATTTCTACCAGATTGGAACCTTTTCCGTTCATCGAGTTTTCGAAAGCTTTGCGGATGGCTTTCTTTGCCTTGCGGATAGCGGCAACTGTATGAACAGCCTGACGGGTGACGTATGCTGTACCCTCCAGTGTGGCGGCTATTTCGGTCATTTTCAATGGATAACCGTGGATGGTTACGTCGCGACCGTAAGGACAGGTTGCGGTTTTCATGCCGATTAGTGTGGTCGGAGCCATTTGACCGCCGGTCATACCGTAAATAGCGTTATTGATAAAGATAATGGTAATGTTTTCGCCTCTGTTTAGCGCGTGGATGGTTTCGGCTGTACCGATACATGCCAGGTCGCCGTCACCCTGATAAGTGAATACCAGACGGTCGGGCCATAAACGCTTCACGGCAGTAGCAACGGCAGGTGCACGTCCGTGAGCAGCTTCCTGCCAGTCAATGTCCAGATAGTTATATGCAAATACGGCACATCCCACCGGTGATATGCCGACGGTCTTGTCCTCCATGCCCATTTCTTCGATTACTTCGGCTATCAGCTTATGAACCACACCGTGGCTGCATCCGGGACAGTAGTGCATCGGATTGTCGTTCATTAGCGTTGGTTTTTTATAAACCAGATTTTCGGGTTTTATGATTTCTTCTCTTGTCATATTTTCTCCTCCTATCGCTTAACACATGAACCGTAAAAAGAACTCTATCAGCTTGGTAAAGATAGCTGCGGCACAAACATAAATGAATACTTTAAAGTCACTGACAAAGAAGTAAGTAAGAACAGCTGCCAGTGCCAATACCATGAATATGATATTCAATATGTTTCTAATCAGATTCGTGTTCATACGTTTATTATTTAATAATTTTTTCTTTGAGCGCAGTAACTACTTCATCCGGGTCGGGAACGATACCTCCCAAGCGTCCGAAGTATTCGACGGGCACTTTACATTCTACTGCCAGACGAACATCTTCCACCATTTGTCCGGCATTCAGTTCCACGGTGAGGATACCTTTTACTTGGCGGCTGCGTTCGGCGATTGCTTTAGATGGGAACGGCCACAATGTAATAGGACGGAGCAAACCTACTTTGATACCTTCTGCGCGTGCTTCCTCCATTGCTTTTTGAGCAATGCGGGCACATGAGCCAAAAGCCACAATCAGATACTCGGCATCATCGCAATGAATTTCTTCATAGCGTACTTCTTTTTCTTCTATTTCAGCATATTTTTGTTGGAGATGGATATTGCGTTTTTCCATTTCGGCAGGATCCAATTCCAGTGAAGTTACAATGTTGGGACCTCGGTGTTTGAGCTTGCCGAAGGTTGCCCATGGGCAACGTGCCATAACTTCTTCGTTGGTGAGGCGCGGACGCTGTTCGGGTAATACCACTTTTTCCATCATTTGTCCGATAACACCATCTGCCAAAATGATGGCAGGGTTGCGGTATTTGAATGCCAAATCGAAGGCCAGACCTACGAAATCAGCCATTTCCTGTACTGATGCCGGTGCGAGAGCTATCAGGCGATAGTCACCGTGTCCTCCTCCTTTTACTGTCTGGAAGTAGTCTGCCTGGCTGGGCTGGATGGTTCCCAAGCCGGGACCTCCACGCATGACATTCACAATTAAACAAGGGAGTTCGGCTCCTGCAATGTACGAAATGCCTTCTTGTTTCAAGCTCACACCGGGGCTTGAAGAAGAGGTCATTACCATTTTTCCGCTGGCTGCACCTCCGTATACCATATTGATAGCTGCTACTTCGCTTTCGGCCTGAAGCACTACCATACCGGTAGTTTCCCAAGGTTTTTCGTCGGCAAGAGTTTCCAATATTTCCGATTGGGGGGTGATGGGATAGCCGAAATAGCCGTCCACTCCGAAGCGGATGGCGGCATGGGCTATGGCTTCATTTCCCTTCATTAAAACGACTTCTTCTGCCATATGTTTCTTTATTTTATTGTTGTTTTACTTTATATACACTGATGCATCCGTCGGGACACACTGTAGCACAAGACGCACAGCCGTTGCAAGTATCTTCCAATACTTGTTGGGCAAACGTATATCCTTTTTTATTCACTTCTTTGGCGGTGAGCGATATTACATGTAGCGGACATGCCACTACGCAGAGATTGCAGCCTTTGCAACGTTCTGTGTCGACTACAATTGCACCTTTAATTTTTGCCATAGGGTTAGTTATTATTGATTATACATGTCTTTATTATAGAAATTAAGAATATCCATCAGCATGGTGTGTGCCTGGACTGCCGGACTTTCAGGGTTTCGTTCGATGGCTTCCAGATAGTTATTCAGAGCTTGTTGCCAATCACCTTTTTTGCGATAGGCATTGCCCAGCAAATAATAGGCTTCATCTTTGGAACCCTGATGGTTTCCGATGAAATTAGTTAGCGCGTTAATCGCTGTATCTGTTTCTCCTCGTTCTATAAGTTTCTTTATGTCTGATAATTGCTTTGCCATTGCTTATGGTAATAATCTTGTTGCATACAAAGATACTCTTTATTTGTAATTAACAGGAAGTTTAGAGTAGAAAAAACGAACTTTCTGCTAAATTCATTTAAAACTTTATGTCCGTGAAACGGGTGGATATGTTATTTTGTTTTTCCTAATGATTTGATTATGATAGAAATAGTTTCAAATGAAACCATTGATCTCCGGTTCTGTTATTTATTCTTAAAGAAAACAATTGTCCCACGGCTATGAAGAGGAGTCTCTCAGAGTCGTGGGACGATGAATGGTCGGACATGACATATCCGACTGTTTTTATTTCGGTAAACTTTATTTTATGATTTCACCTACATACATATTATATGTTTTCTGTCCATCGTTGTTCGGATTCATTTTTTTCGCTTCTTCACCGGTGATATTCTGTTGCATCAGTTTTTTGCATTTGACCACTACGGATGGCTTGTTGTTTCCTTGCATATAGAAAGAAACTGTATAGCTGTCGCTTTGTGACAAAAGCATATTTCCCATTGTTTTTTGCGTGTCGATGAGACAGAATGCTACGTCTTTGCCGAATAGCTTTCCAAATCCGCCCCAACATTCTTTGCCGATTTCAAATTGTTCGTCGTTGCCTGCGGTGATGGTCATACGGACAGCGGCTTGTATTTGTGCATCGATGTTTTGGGTCGTTGGTGCAGTAGGAGCAACAGGTGCAGTAGGAGCAACAGGTGCAGTAGGAGCAACAGGTGCAACAGGTGCGATGGGGGCTGTGGGGGCTACCGGTGCCGTGGGCTGTATATTGGCAGTGTTGGATTGTGTTACGGTTACGCCCGGAGTAGCCACAGTTACAGCCGGAGTCGGAGTAACAGGAGCCGGTTGCAATCCCAAAGCAATCATTCTGTTACCTAATGATGACTGGATAGATTTGAACAGTTCATCTTTCAGGTCAATTGTTTTTCTTCTAAATTTACCACAGATGGGTGCCAGTTTGGTTTTTGACTTGTTAAGTGCCATATCGTCAGTAATCCATTCTTCGGCAACATATTTTTCACCGCCGTCACGGGCTTCATCGTACCAATAGCGAATACGTGTCATTTCCAAATCGCATTTGCCCGGTTTGCAGGTCATAAGGAGCTGGTAATAAATGCGTGTTCTGTCTAATGACAATGCTGAAGAGGTGAATACCAGATATTCTTCTCCACCGGCTGCTATCGTACCCTCTTCTTTATTGGTATAAAGAACCCGGGCATTAAGTTTGCCTTCGGGCTTGAAGTATGTATTGGCCCAGTCAAGCAATGCATCATACAATTGTTCTTGTGAGAGGGCAGGAACTTGCATTTCTGTAGTAAAAGAAACTTTTCCATCAACAACGGGAATAGCTCCCGCCAAATATTTCTCATCGGTTTGTGCCTTGGCTAATAAAGGCAGACAGATGAGTACTGAAAGTAGAAACTTCTTCATAGTAATAATATTAATTGTTTTTAATAGTAAGCAAAGATAGAAATAAAAAAAAAGAGAAGCTATAAAGCCTCTCTTTTTTTACTTTTATTATTATAGAGTGAAATTTACTTCACAGGTATCTTCTCTATACGTTTTTGATGGCGTCCGCCTTCGAAATCGGTTGAGAAGAATTCGTTCATGATTTTGTCTGCCATTTCATTGTCGATGAAACGTCCCGGCATTACCAGAACATTGGCATCATTGTGTTGGCGTGCAAGATGAGCAATCTCGGGCATCCAGCACAATGCGGCACGAATACCTTGATGCTTGTTCAATGTCATGCTGATACCTTCACCACTACCACAGATAGCAATACCCGGATAACATTCTCCGGCTTCGACTGCCAGTGCCAGCGGGTGTGCAAAATCAGGGTAGTCACAACTATCTGTGCTGTATGTACCAAAGTCTTCAAACGGATAGTTCTTGGCCTTCAGCCAAGTTTTTACATATTCTTTCAATTCAAATCCGGCGTGGTCGGATGCCAAACCTATTTTTTTCATGCCAGCATTTCTTTTACCTGGTTATACACATTCTGTGCCGTGAAGCCCAGTTTTTCATCCAATACTTTATAAGGAGCAGAGAATCCGAATGATTCTAATCCCCATACTTTACCATTTGCACCAACCAAACCTTGGAGATTGACAGGCAGACCGGCTGTCAGACCGAATACTTTGGCATCGGCAGGGATTACGCTGTTTTGATATTCTTTGCTCTGATTGCGGAACAGACCTTCTGAGGGCACTGAGACAATGCGTACTTTGACACCGTCTTTGCGTAGTAGTTCAGCACCTGCCACCAAAGTAGATACTTCGGAACCGGATGCTACAAGAATTACATCGGGGTCAGTATCTGAACCGGCAACAATGTAAGCACCTTTTTCTACTTGACTGTAGTTGTTGCCTGTGGGCAGGTTGTTGATGTTCTGACGTGAGAAGATCAATGCTGTTGGAGTAGAGGTATTTTCCATAGCCAGTTTCCATGCAACGGTTGTTTCTTCTACATCAGCCGGACGGAGTACCAACATGGAGTTATGTCCTTTGTGGTTCTTCAATTTTTCCATTAGGCGGATTTGTGCTTCCTGTTCTACCGGTTCGTGGGTAGGTCCGTCTTCACCTACGCGGAAAGCATCGTGTGACCAGATGAATTTAATGGGGAGTTCCATTAAAGCTGCCATACGAATAGCCGGTTTCATGTAGTCTGAGAAGACAAAGAAAGTAGCACATGCGGCGATGATACCACCATGCAGAACCATACCCAAACAGCAGCATGCCATGGTTAGCTCGGATACGCCTGCTTGTAAGAAAGCACCGCTGAAGTCACCGTAAGTGAATGCATGGGTTTTCTTTAGAAATCCGTCTGTTTTGTCAGAGTTGGATAAGTCGGCAGAAGAAACAATCATATTTTCTACTTCGGTAGCCAATACTCCGAGAACAGTAGCTGATGCGGCGCGGGTAGCGGCATTGGCTTTCTGTTCGATAGCATTCCAATCGATTTGGGGAATTTTTCCGGAGAACCAGAAATCCATTTTAGCTGCCAATTCGGGATTTGCTTTTGTCCATTCGGCCTTGTATGCATATCGTTCGGCAACAATTTTCTTCAATTCTTCTTTGCGTTTGGCATAGAGCTCTTTTACTTCAGTAAAAATCTGGAATGGATTTTCAAGGTCGCCACCCAAATTTTTGATGGTATTGATATATGCCTCACCACCCAAAGGAGCACCGTGAGTACCGCAGTTGCGTTCATAGCTTGAGTTATCCGCTTTACGTGCACCTTTACCCATAACAGTTTTACCGATAATCAACGTCGGTTGTCCGGTTACAGCTTTGGCTTCAGTCAATGCAGCACGGATAGCATCAGGGTCATTGCCGTCAATGGTCATTACTTTCCAGTGCCATGCTTCATATTTTTTAGCAACATCTTCGCTGGTAACAGCATCCGTTTCAGTAGAAAGCTGAATATCGTTTGAATCGTAGAACATAATGAGGTTGTCCAAGCCTAAGTGACCTGCCAAACGACCTGCTCCCTGAGAAATTTCTTCCTGGATGCCACCATCGGAGATGTAAGCATATATAGTCTGATTCATCACGTCTCCCAAACGGGCTTTCAAGAACTTGGCTGCGATGGCTGCACCTACCGCAAATGTATGTCCTTGTCCCAAAGGACCGGATGTATTCTCAATACCACGCATAATATTCACTTCGGGATGTCCCGGAGTGGGGCTTCCCCATTGGCGGAATTCTTTTAGTTCATCTATAGTGAACTTGCCACTCATAGCTAATACGGAGTAAAGCATCGGTGACATGTGGCCCGGGTCAAGGAAGAAGCGGTCACGACCTTCCCAACACGGATTTTCCGGGTCATATACTAAGAACTCTGAAAAGAGTACGTTTATGAAATCAGCGCCACCCATGGCACCGCCGGGGTGACCGGAGTTGGCTTTCTCTACCATCGCTGCGGCTAAAATACGGATATTATCGGCTGCGCGATTCATTAGTTTCTTATCATTCATAGCGTAAAATGTTATTTATGGTGCAAAGATAATTAAATCTTTGATAATGTCATTCCTAACTCTATGAAGAATATTCTATAGAATATATTTTCATATTTCGGTTTAACAAACTTGTATGGTTTATGGTTTGTTCCTTTATAAAAGTTCCAGCAATTGTTTTTTTACCGTATCTACTCCCGGGAAGCCGGTAAACTTATTTTTGATGCCTCCTTCTTTGTCAATAATCATATAAGTGGGCACTCCCTGAATGCTGAATTGTTTGTTGATGTAAGCCCATTGTGCATTGGTGAGGCGATAATGTTCTCCATGGATGTCTGAAATCATGTTCTCCCATGTTTCTTTTGGTGAGTTCTCACCGGCAATGAATAAATATACTATGTCCTTGTCTGCCAATTCTTCTTTCATTGGTTTCATATCTTTCATTGCTTTTTGGCAGGGACCGCACCAAGTTGCCCAAAAATCTACCAGCATGACTTTTCCTCTGAATTTGGAAATGATGGAAGCGAATAAATCTTCATTTGCTACTTCGCCGGTTTCGTTGATGGTGAAGCCCGTTTTCTTTTTATTGGCTTCAATCGTTTCTATCAGCTTATTATTCATCGAAGTCAGTTTTTCCAGATAGTAAGGGTTTTCCATCAGGCGAATTTCCTGAAAATCGGTTTCAGTCAACGGACAGAAGTCGGTGATTTTTTCGGCATATTTCATAGCTTTGCGTATATCAAAGAAAAGGCCTTTATCAGCACCCATATAGTTGGTTACTACTTTCATACCGGCTTCTCGTACTTTCTTGCTGTATTCCATGAACAGCGGGTCATATTTCTTTCTCAAGTCTTGCATCTTTCCGGCTAATGCTTTGGCGCTTTTTCCTGCATCAATACTGTCTTTATATGCTTTGATGACTGCTGCATCTTCGGCTGAAGTCCGGTCTGACGAAATAATATAGCTGAATATGTCTTTCATATTGCCGTCCAAAGGGACACGTATTTCATAGCCTAAATATTTTAGCATTCTGGAATAGCCGTTGCAGTAAAGCATTTCATTGCTGTTCAGTGCTCCTATGGTTCTTATATAGTCATAATAATTGGTGGGCAGGTCGGGGGCTTTATAGCTTTTGAATGCTTCTCTTTCGGGTAGTCCGCTATAATATATATATGCATTCATCAGATTTGAGTTGATACTGTTGAGTGCTGCGGTACATTGAAATTTATTGTCTATCAGCAATAATTGGCGGGATGCATTATCCAGTTCTTTGGCATTTTGTATGATTGAATTTCTGTTTTGGTATTTGTTCAGGCAATAGGCTTTATATTCTTCTGCCGACATATTATATATTTCTTTTAGAAAATCTTTTCCTTCCCATTCGGTTGCCCATTTGCTGTTCAGGGTTTTGTTGAGTTGCGCCATTGTGCCTGAGAAATATAGTTTCTCTCCTTCCGGTTTGTTCTGTTTCAATAATTTGCTTTGTGAACGGCTGATTTCCCGTAAATTAATGATTATTTTGGTGTCTTCTCCGGGAGTCATAAACAATGTACTGATTTTCTCTCTTCCCATCACTAAATCAAGGCTGGTCGGAGCAGAGAGGTCGATTGCTGTGCAGAAGCTGCCGTCTTCTTTGATTTCTACCTTAATTCCGCAACATAATTGATAATTATTTTTATAAGTTCCTGAGCAACATTTTGTTGCCCAGGTTTTTGCCATGTCAGCGTTTTCACTTACCTTAGTGTTGCGAATCCAAAGACAAAGAAAACCGTAACAAGCATGGCAAATGTAGCAATAAAATCCGAAAGACTCACTCCTTTTGGAGGCATATTTCCAATCATGGAGCAATTTACCTCCCTTCTCTCCTCTACAATTGACTCAACACTTGGGTTGAGATGCAAACTCTATGGTTATCAATACAGCGAAATCATCCGCTCCCTCCTATGCGTTTACTTCTGCGGCGGTTCTTGCGTTGAGGATGTCACCGCCCACTTAATGAGTCATCTTTCCCTTCACCCCACACTCCGCACCTGTAGCGCCGACACCATCCTCAGGGCAATAAACGAACTGGCCCGGGAAAACATCTCATACACATCTGATGCCGGAAAGTCCTATGACTTCAATACGGCAGACACACTCAACACATTGCTCCTGAATTGCCTGTTGGCCACAGGGCAGTTGAAAGAGGGCGGGGAGTATGACGTTGACTTTGACCACCAGTTCATTGAGACGGAGAAGTACGATGCAAAGCCCACGTACAAGAAATTTCTTGGTTACAGGCCCGGTGTGGCCGTTATCGGCGACATGATTGTCGGCATAGAGAACAGCGACGGCAACACCAATGTACGCTTTCACCAGGGTGACACGCTAAAGAGGATTTTGGGGAGACTTGAAGAAAAGAAAATGGCAGTCAACCGCTTCAGGGCCGACTGCGGCTCATGCTCTGAAGACATTGTGGATGAGGTCAGGAAGCATTGCAGGACATTCTACATACGTGCCAACCGCTGCTGCTCGCTCTATGATGACATCTTCGCGCTCAGGGGGTGGAAGAGGGAAGAAATAAACGGCATTGTGTTTGAGTTGAACTCCATTCTCGTTGAGAAGTGGAAAGGCAAACCGTATCGCCTGATAATCCAGAGACAGAGACGCATGGGCAGTGGACTTGACCTGTGGGAGGGGGAATATACATACCGCTGCATCCTGACCAACGATTACGAATCATCCATGAGCGACATCGTGGAGTTCTATAACATGCGTGGAGGCAAGGAACGCATCTTTGATGACATGAACAATGGGTTTGGATGGGGCAGACTGCCTAAATCCTTCATGGCGGAAAATACCGTGTTCCTGCTCCTGACGGCACTGATACGCAATTTTTACAAGGCCATCATGCAAAGGATTGAAGTGAAGAAGTTCGGGCTCAAGGAAACCAGCCGTATCAAGACGTTTGTCTTCAAATTCATTTCAGTACCTGCCAAGTGGATTAAGACCGCAAGGCAATGTGTGCTGAACATCTACACCGACAACCATGCATATGCAGAAGCCTTCAAAACTTCTTCCGGATGATTTACGTCACTTGATGGCCACTGATTGCGTATTGCCTCAAGTCGCTTTATGGGGTAAGGGGATAGTATGCGCATTGAAACGGACGCGAGGACTTAATGGCTGTCTTACGAATCAAAAGTCCATTTCTCTTGTAGGTAGCACTTCGGGAATGGAGTTGCGGATTTAAGGTTCTATGGGAATTTCGTTTTCATTACCGGTCAATAACTCACAAAGGTAGGCATTTAGGTTGAGTTGATAGTTATGTTTATAGTCCAAAAGTTTTCCACTCAGTGTAGCCTTTCCCATTGTCAATTGAGGAGCCGGTAATATTTCTACAGCATTTGTTTTTTGTTTTACCTCTTCCGGTAACACTAATTCGGGTAATTTCCCATTTAAAGAAATTCCCCATATTTTGAAGCAGTCTTCGCAGTCACTTTCTATAAAGTCTATCGTTTTTACGGTAGCCGGCAGGGTAGGAAATATCAGACTGAAAGTAGCCTCACCGCTGTCGGGCATCCAAAATTCTTTGTCAAGGGTGATGCCACTGCCCGAACGGATGGGGTATTTTTTACCGTTATCAGCTAACAGATAGCTTTCTCCGCTGATTCTAATCCAATTGTGTGGGCGATAATATGCTTTGATATCCAAAACGGTAGCGGTGTCGGAAAGTGTGATTTGGTTGATCTCCACTGTGGATGTGTTGCGAACAATAAACGGAGGCTGGTTGACTTTACGTTCTTGGGCTTGTATGGAACATAAGGTTCCCAAAGCCAATAATAATGTGCATAAGGTTTTCATAATATAGTTTTGTTTTGGAAAAAAGCCGCCATTGATTTTTGATTGGTCAATGGCGGCTGATTAAGTTTATTTTGACTTTTGTGTTAAGTTCACATATCTGTGAGTTTAGATCAATTTACGAGAACCGTCGCTGATAACTACATCGTAAACTTTCGGACTGCGACCAAATTTTTCTTTGAATCTTTCTTTTGCAGTAGTGATGAATGTTTCATAAAGTTCATTCTTCACTAAGTTGATAGTACATCCGCCGAAGCCACCGCCCATAACACGTGAGCCGGTAACGCCACAATCGAATGCGATATCATTTAAAAAGTCAAGTTCTTCGCAGCTAACTTCATATAATTTGCTCATGCCATTGTGTGTTTCATACATTTTCTGGCCGACAGTTTCATAATCACCTCTTTCCAATACATCACAAACATCAAGTACACGTTGGATTTCTTCGATGACATATTCTGCGCGCATGTAATCTTCTTCGCTGATGTCAGCTTTAGCTTCCTGCAACATTTCCATTGTACAATCACGTAAAAACTCTACATGTGGATGTTTCTTTTGAATAGCGGCAACAGCAGCTTCGCAGCTCTGACGACGCTTGTTGTATGCAGATGATGCCAACTCGTGCTTAACTACGGAGTCTACCAATACTAAACGATACCCTTCCGGTTTGAATGGGAAATATTGGTATTCCAATGAACGGCAATCCAAACGGATTAAGCTACCTGCTTTACCGAATACAGAAGCAAACTGGTCCATGATACCGCAGTTTACGCCACAATAATTGTGTTCAGTTGCCTGACCTATTTTAGCTAATTCGAATTTATCTATCTTGTTGTCGCCAAACAAATCGTTGATAGCATAAGCATATGTGCTTTCCAGTGCAGCCGATGAAGACATACCGGCACCCAAAGGCACATCACCTGCAAATGCAGTATCAAAGCCTTTTACGTTTACACCGCGCTTAATCATCTCACGGCAAACTCCGAAGATGTATCTTGCCCAGCTGGCTTTTGGAGCATCTTCTTCGTTCAAACCGAATTCTACATAGTCTTTCAGGTCGATAGAGTAAGCGCGTACTTTATCTGTTCCGTTAGGTTTGATTTCAGCAATCATACCTTTATCTACAGCACCCGGAAATACGAAACCACCATTATAATCGGTGTGCTCACCAATGAGGTTGATACGACCGGGTGAAGCATATACTGAACCTGTTGTGCCATCAAAATGTTTGATGAAGCGACTTCTTACATATTCTATGTCCATGATAATTCTATAATTTAAAGGTTAATATATCGCATTTATTATTATTCTGCTTCTCTTCTTGTAACCTTGCTGCCGATAAGGGCGTAGAACAGCAGGTAGACAGCGCAAGCTACTACACACCAGAAACTCTGAATGTAGCCTACGAGGTCGGCAACTGTAGCTTGGATAAACATCATCACAGCGCAACCGAATACCATTGTCATAAAAATACCGGAAGCGATGGCTGTATATTTGCCAAGACCTTCAACTGCCATATTGAAAATAGCTCCCCACATTACTGAAGTACAAAGACCTACCAGTAGGAATGAGAAGATGCCCAAAGGAATTTCTTCCCAAATAATTTCGAGTGTACCCCAATTCACACCCGGAAAAGCTACCGTGATGGTAGGTGCAAACATACCAAACAAAACGAGGATGATAGTAGCTGATGATACAACGGTAATCATGGTGCGGCTCGATACTTTTTCACCAATACTGGCACCTACGAAACGACCAATCAGCATCATAAACCAATAAACGGCTACAATCATACCTACTGTGCTGGCGGGGAGTCCGTAGTCACTGATGAGGTACTGTTGTACGAAGTTAGGTACACCTACTTCGATACCCATATATACGAAAATACCCAAAGTACCCAATGCAAAATGACGGTAACTCATAGCACCTTTGATAAGGTCTAGCTGTACAGGAGCTTGTTTAGGTTCTTCAATTTTAGTGAATGAAATTACGATGAAAGCCACAACGAAGATAGCAAGTGCAATCATCAAGGCAGGTGTTGCATCGGAAATTTTGGCTTTTGCAGCATCACCGATGAGAGCTCCCATCAGAATATAACAAGCTACAGCTGCGGTAGAGTTGAACACACCGCCAATCTGAATTAGCTGGTTACCGCTGTTACCACCACCTCCGAGAAGGTTCAGCATGGGGTTAACCACGCAGTTAAGGATACACATACACAGACCGGCGATAAAAGCACCAATCAGGTAAACAGCAAATACAAGACCAAGATTATTATCTACATCCATCAGACCGCTGATCCACTGGATAAGGATACCCACACTACCTACGACAAGACCGATAAGGGCGGTTTTTTTATAGCCATACTTAGAGATAAGCATACCGGCGGGAATACCCATTACGAGGTAAGCGATGAAGTTACCATAGTTACCAATCTGTGCAAGCACATTTGAAATTGGTCCTTGGTTTTTGATAATTGTTGCCATGGGTGTACACAGGTTGGTCACGAAGGCAATCATTGCAAAAAGGGCAATCATGATGATGATAGCACCCCATTGTTTTGTTTTTTGAGCCATTGTTAAATCGTTCTTTATGTTTATTTTAAAATTGTTTTGCTTATTTTTCTACGCCGAATTTGTAGATGGTTATCTGTTGGTATACCTCTTCCGGTTTTAATACACAAGAAGGGAAATGACCTTTATTCGGAGTATCAGGGAAATGTTGGGCTTCAAAGCAGATAGCGCTTCTGGCAGGGAAAGTGGCACCGTGAGCGCCTTCAAAGCCATTGTGCCAATTGGCTGTATATACTTGGACACCCGGTTCAGTGGTGTAAACCTCCATGCTGCGTCCGCTTTCAGGTTCAACACATTTAGCAGCAAAGCTAAGGGTTCCTTGTTCGCGTTTATTGAGTACATAGCAATGATCATAGCCGGCACCAAACTCTAGTTGTTCAAATTTGTCATTGATGCGGCTACCCACAGCATGAGGAGTACGAAAATCCATCGGTGTACCTTCTACTTTGGCTATCTCGCCGGTGGGGATAGATACATTATCCATTGGAGTGTAAAAGTCTGCATTAATAGTTACGATGTTGTTTTCAACGCTTGCTGTAGGATTGGCAATACCTGAAAGACTGAAAAAACCGTGGTGAGTGAGATTGACTAATGTTGTTTTATCTGTTACTGCTGAGTAGGTTATGATGAATTCATTTTGATTACTCAGTGTATAAACTACTGTTACATCCAAATTTCCGGGAAAGCCTTCTTCGCCATCAGCCGATAAATAATGTAGCTTCAAACTTTGCGGAGTTACTTGTTCGGCATCCCAAACACGTGCGTGGAAACCGGTTGGTCCACCGTGTAGTGAGTTTGGTCCGTTATTGATTGTCAGTGAGTATTCCTGCCCATCTAAAAGAAATTTTCCGTTTGCAATACGATTACCGTAGCGTCCTATTAACGTGCTCAAAAAAGGTTCATGACTGTTGATTACATGGTCTATACTATCATGTCCTTGGATGACATTAGCAAATTTGCCGTTTTTATCGGGAGCCATTATAGCTAAGACAGCACCACCGTAATTAGTGACAGCTATTTCAACTCCATTTTCATTCTTTAGTATGAAAAGGTCTGTTTGTTTCCCATCTACTGTTTTTTGAAAGTCGGTCCGTTTCAGACCGCACAAATTCTCATCGGAAGTTGATGTGTTTATCATATTATTGAAAATCTTTTTATAGTAAGTACAAAACTATTGCAAATAAAAAGATTTTCTTCGGTATTCCCAAACTTTTTGTGGAAAAGTGAACTTGCTAAACGTGAAATTTTAATAAATCAGCTACGATAAAGCTGCTTCCGCCGACAAAAATAAAATCTTTTTCACTAGAATGTTGTTTTGCTGCTTCAACTGCTGCTTTAACATTGGGGTAACTCTGACCTTGCAAACCGACTTGTTGTGCTAACGCTTGCAACTCATTTTCCGGCAGGGCGCGTTTTACATCGGCACGGGTAAAATAATAAATGGCATCTTTGGGCATCATGCTAAGCACTCCGCTGATGTCTTTGTCATTCACCATGCCCATTACAATGTGCAGGCGGTCATATTTTTGATGTTTCAGTTGTTCCACAATGTAGGAAATGCCTCCTACATTGTGTCCGGTGTCGCATACCAATGCAGGGTGTTCTTCCAATTTCTGCCAACGTCCCATCAGTCCTGTCAGTTTTGAAACATGGGCAAAGCCTTCGCGCACATTTTCTTCGGTGAGGTGGTAGCCTATCTTTTTTAGTTGGCGAATGGAAGAAAGCAGTGTGTTGGTGTTTTTAAGTTGGCAAAGTCCTCCCAATTCTCCTTTTAGTTCGGCGAAGTCTGTTGTTTGATAAATTCGTTCACCGGTTTCGTTGACAGAAGAACTTTGTAAGAGATGTTCTTCTTCGGCAAATAGGATAGGGGCGTGAACACTCTGTGCGCGTTCAATAAATACAGGTTTGGTTTCGGGAGTTGTTTCACCAATAATGATCGGTGTGTTTTCTTTGATAATACCGGCTTTTTCTCCGGCAATTTTTGCCAGCGTATTACCGAGAAACTGTATATGGTCAAAACTGATATTGGTAATGAGACAGAGATCGGGATGAATAATATTGGTGCAGTCCAAGCGTCCGCCCAGTCCCACTTCAATAATGGCTACATCCACTTGTTGAGTAGCAAAATAATGGAAAGCCATAGCGGTGGTAAGCTCAAAGAAAGAGGGGTGCAGCGGTTCGAAGAAGGTACGGTGCTTTTCAACGAAGTCAATTACGAACTTTTGAGAAACCGGAGTTCCGTTGATGCGGATTCGTTCACGAAAATCAATTAGGTGGGGAGATGTATAGAGGCCTGTTTTATATCCTGCAGATTGTAGAATTGCTGCTAATGTGTGTGAGCATGAACCTTTTCCATTGGTGCCGGCTATATGGATGGTATGGAATTTGCGATGAGGATGTTCGAAATATTCATCTAAAAGATAAGTGTTTTCCAATCCTTCTTTATAGGCATCCTTTCCTATGTGTTGGAAGAGGGGGGCACTATTATATAAATAATCCAGTGTTTCTTCGTAAGTCATAATCGTAAAAGTTATTGTCCGTTGTGATAGTATATGATAAAAATGGGCAGATATAAGAGGTAAAATACACTTTCATCCACTGTAAAGATGAAAACATTTTCTCTATAGTGGATGAAAGTAACTTTTTGGTCATAGCACAACGGCTATGAGATAGTTAATCAAAGAAGTTTTTAAACTTTTTGAATATCTTTTCCTTGATGCTCAGGTTAGGTTTGAAGTTGTCAGATTCCTGCATCTTCTCCATTATTTGCTTTTCTTCTTTATTCAGTGTTTCGGGTACGTATACACTGACATTAACCAATAAATCGCCGGTACCTGTACTATATCCATAGCTGTTTACATTTGGCAATCCTTTACCTCGTAATCGTAGCACTTTGCCTGGTTGAGTTCCTGCTTCAATTTTTACTTTTACTTTACTGTCGATAGTCGGAATTTCTACAGTTCCACCCAATGCAGCTGTAGGAATACTCAATAGAAGGTTGTATATCAAATCATTTTCATCACGAATCAGGTCGGGATGTGATTCTTCTTCAATGACAACAAGTAAGTCACCCGGTACTCCGTTGTGCTTTCCGGCGTTACCTTTTCCGTTTACTGTCAGTTGCATACCTTCGGCTACTCCGGCAGGAATTTTAACTTCCACCACTTCTTCGCCATATACGATGCCTTCACCCGAACAAACCTTGCATTTGTTTTTGATGATTTTACCTTCACCGTTACATTGGGGGCATACACTTTGTGATTGCACCATACCAAAGATACTTTGTTGAGTACGTGTCACGCTACCTGTTCCATGACATGTAGGACAAGTTTCCGTACCTCCTTCACCTTCGGCGCCTGAGCCGTGGCAGTGATCACATGCTACATATTTCTTCAGTTTGAATTTTTTTTCTACTCCCGTAGAAATTTCTTTTAAGCTCAGTTTGACCTTAACACGTAAGTCCGAACCACGGAATTTGCGTTGAGAGGCACGTCCGCCTCCACCGAAACCACTGAATCCTCCGAAACCTCCACTACGTCCTCCGAATATATCGCCGAACATAGAGAAAATATCGTCCATAGACATACCTTGTCCGAATCCTTCAAAACCGCCACCGGCAGCTCCACTCATACCGGCGTGCCCGAACTGGTCGTAGCGGGCACGTTTGTCGGGATTGCTTAGCACATCGTATGCTTCGGCTGCTTCTTTGAATTTCTCTTCAGCTTCTTTATCTCCCGGATTTTTATCAGGATGATATTGTATCGCTTTCTTGCGGTATGCTTTCTTTATAACATCGATAGTGGCTGTCTTGTCCACTTCCAGCACTTCGTAATAGTCTCTTTTTGCCATGTTGTTTTATGATACTATTTTATTGAGCCACTACAACTTTGGCGTGGCGGATTACTTTATCATTCAGCTTATAGCCTGTTTGAACACAGTCCAGAATTTTTCCTTTTTGTTCTTCAGATGGTGCGGGAACCAATGCAATGGCTTCATGGTAATCGGTATCAAAATCTTTGCCGTCAGTTTCTATCTTCTGAAGTCCTTCCTGATTTAATACCTTTAAGAATTTGTTATAAATCAGTTCGATACCTTCGCGCATTGCTTTTACATCGTCCGAGGTCTCTGAAATATTCAAAGCGCGTTCCAAATCATCTAGAATAGGCAGGATGGCAGAGATTGTTTTTTCACCACCGTTTTTAATTAACTCTGCTTTTTCCTTCATGGTACGCTTGCGGTAATTATCGAACTCGGCAGAAAGACGTAAATACTTATCATGTTGTTCTTCTATGGTCTTTTGAGCGTCAGCCAAATCCTTATTTACCTTTTCTTCGGCAGATAGCTCTTCTGCTGCTTCCTTCTGAGTCTCTTCGTCAAGAGCAGCTTCTTCTGTCTTTTCTTGTTTTTTCAAAACTTCCTCATCCTGAGGTTGGTTTTTCTCTGTTGGGTTCATATTCTTATTAAACTTTTTGTTTTTCTTATTCTTACTCATAATCAGTCAGGGTTTTTAGGTTAATTTATTGCTAACAAATTTCGTGCCTAGTTGTTTCCCTGTCTCAAATATTTTGCAAAAGTAGGGAAAATATGTCACACTGGCATACTTTTCTGAATTAAAATGCCTACCTTTGCACTTTCAAAAATCGAAATAATATATAAACTAAGGTATATAAGGATGATTACAGTTTCAAACTTAGCCATTCAATTTGGTAAAAGAGTATTGTATAATGATGTGAATATGAAGTTCACCAATGGCAATATTTATGGAGTAATCGGTGCAAACGGTGCCGGAAAATCTACTTTTCTGAAAGCAATTTCAGGTGAACTGGAACCGACTAAAGGGTCTGTGACACTGGGGCCGGGGGAACGCCTGTCCGTATTGAGTCAGGACCACTTCAAATTTGATGAATATACTGTAATGGACACGGTTATGATGGGGCATACAGTATTATGGGATATTATGAAGCAGCGCGAAGAACTGTATGCCAAGACCGATTTTACGGATGAGGATGGTTTGAAGGTATCCGAGTTGGAAGAGAAATTTGCTGAATTGGATGGCTGGAATGCCGAAAGCGATGCGGCTATGCTGTTGAGCGGACTTGGTATCAAGGAGGACAAGCATTATATGAAGATGGGTGACTTGAGTGGTAAAGAAAAGGTGCGTGTTATGTTGGCACAGGCTCTTTACGGAAATCCGGATAACTTGTTGCTTGATGAGCCGACCAATGATTTGGATATGGACACAGTGACATGGCTGGAAGAATATTTGTCCAACTTTGAGCATACCGTATTGGTGGTGAGTCATGACCGTCACTTCCTTGACTCTGTTTGTACACATACGGTTGATATTGACTTTGGCAAAGTGAATATGTTTGCCGGTAATTATAGTTTCTGGTACGAGTCCAGTCAGTTGGCACTTCGTCAGCAGCAGAACCAAAAGGCAAAAGCCGAAGAGAAGAAAAAGGAATTGGAAGAGTTTATCCGTCGTTTTAGTGCGAATGTGGCAAAGAGTAAACAGACTACCAGTCGCAAGAAGATGTTGGAGAAACTGAATGTAGAAGAAATTAAACCGTCTTCTCGTAAATATCCGGGTATTATCTTTACTCCCGACCGTGAACCGGGAAACCAAATTCTAGAAGTGTCGGGGTTGCGTGCCGAGACAGAAGATGGAGTGGTCTTGTTTAATGACGTGAACTTTAATGTTGAAAAAGGGGATAAGATTGTATTCTTGAGCCGTGACCCTCGTGCCATGACTGCTCTTTTTGAAATCATTAATGGAAACCGTAAGCCGCAAGCCGGTAAATTCGACTGGGGAGTAACAATAACCACTGCTTATTTGCCGTTGGATAATACTGATTTTTTTGAATGCGATTTAAATCTGGTAGATTGGTTAAGTCAGTTTGGTGAAGGAAACGAAGTCTATATGAAAGGTTTCTTAGGGCGTATGTTGTTCTCGGGTGAAGAAGTGCTGAAAAAAGTGAATGTTCTTTCTGGAGGCGAGAAGATGCGTTGTATGATTGCCCGTATGCAGTTGCGCAATGCCAACTGTCTGATTCTTGATACACCTACCAACCACTTGGACTTGGAGTCTATTCAAGCTTTCAATAATAACTTGAAGAGTTATAAAGGAAATATATTGTTCGCTTCTCATGACCATGAATTTATCGAAACGGTTGCCAACCGTATCATTGAATTAACTCCGAACGGTATTATCGACAAGATGATGGAATATGATGAATACATCACTTCGGATCATATTAAGGAAATGCGTGCACGTATGTATGGAGAATAATATGTCTCCGAGATAATTTTTTTCAAGATAGAGGTATAAAGAAGGTGTGCCGTAATGAGCGAGGATGCTGAAAAAGTGATTTTTTTTAGTATTCAATTCTTTTTTGGCACTATAAAATATTTTGTGTAAATGTGAAATACGGGATTCAGCTTGAGTTCCGTATTTTTTATTTTATAGATTTGCAAAATGAAGAAAATTATGAAAGCAAAGAATCAAGCAGTGCCTGATGAGGTATTAAGCAAGGAGTTCCTTAGCCGGTTTAAGACAGAAGCCGATGTAAGCAATTTCCTGAAGCAACTACATGCTCAGGTATTGGAGAAAATGCTTGAAGGTAAAATGGATGCCCATTTAGGCTATGAAAAGAATTCTGTAGCGAGAAATATACAGGTAATTCCTGTAATGGAAGTTATGCGAAGAAAATTCAAACCGAACATGAAGAAGCTGCCATTTCCATTTCCCGTGACCGTAACGGCCAATTGAGTCGATAGCGGTCCCCAAACATGAGAGCCGTGGTCTTCTATTGAAGAAATAAGAGTTTCACCATCAGGCGCAAGATGAATTTCCTATTGTTTATTTTCTGTGTCATATATCAAATCTCCTTTTGCATTTTCACATTCAAAGGAAGGATATGGACAAATTACCATATCTTTGTCGTCATTACTGCACCCATATATGACAATGGACGGACATAACACAAATAAATAATTTAAAAATGTCTTCATGAGAACAGTATTTAAGAAGTTAACAATAGATTCCTTATATTTCACACCATCGGATATCCATATATATGTATAGGCTTACGCGTACGTACGCGTGACCCGATGCGTACGTACGTGTAGCCCAACGCGAATATACGCGTGACCCGATGCGTATATACGCGTTGCCAAAAGGCCTTGAGGTTTTAAGCAAAGTTCGGCATCTTTTTGTGTAAGGGTAGATTGCATCACTCCCCCTCACCAAGTCAGTTATTCTCGTTCTCCGTTCATCCTTACATTTTAATCAAAACATTCATATAATCAGACGGTTAAGAATGTAAGGATACCCTTTCATCCTCCTTTCAGCCAGGCTTATCACGTCCTTTCAAATCTGCCTTCAGTATTTGTGTCACGCCCTCAAAAGTATTACGAATGAAAGGAGGCTGAGGGGACAATGTAGAGTCCCTATTCACTACCGGCCCCCCCCCCCCCCATCAACAGGACGTTTCAACGGATAATGAAAGGATGACGAGAGAAACCGATTTCCGACTGTAGAGCGGAATAATAGTGATAATCATTTCTTCAGATTTCCACATTTCTCTTCTATCAATAGACTATGTTTATCGATTAGGCTATTGATACTATCGTTAGGAAGTTTGAAGAATGTAGAGTCAATGCCATACAGCTGGGTAAACACACATCTGCAATACTTTTTGGCCTGTATTGTATCGACTCCGCTTTCTGCCATGACCTTAGCGAATGACGCAACATTCTTATCTAAGAATTTCTCAAAAAGGACAGCATTACTTTCCTTCTTACTCTGACATCCACATACAAACGAAGCCAGAACCAAGCATATCAACCATGTCTTTTTCATAATTTATCCGATTTTATTCATATTCATGCCAAGAGAAAAGCCAGTACCACCATCATCCCAAATACAACCAGAGCACCCACATGTACAACTCGGTGGAAGTGGGGAACCACTGCCATAATTCATATTAGGATCAGGGAAAAGGCATCCTTCTGGACCAGTTGTCTCATAAAAGCATGAAGGAGGGAAGAAGCCTGTTCCTTCAATTTTTTATTGTCTTGTCAGACAAACGAATTTTTTCTAAAGTCTTAATCTTTTTCATACAATCTAATATTTAATGGTTCACGATAATTTAAAAAAGTTCTTTTTGGAAGATTAAGTATAGCAGTTTCTAGTTTCTCATATAGCTCATCTCTATTTAATAACATGATATATTTTTTCAATTGCAGACAAATATTTTTCCACAAACATTCATTATCCTAACAGAAGGATATTCATTATTTAAATATGATATATGTTCATTTTTCCTCATAATAAAATAATCTAGATACTCTATTAATTCATCTATAAAGTCACCTTAATTTAAATGAGGAGGATTTATTTTTCCCATATTAGTTTAAGATGTTGCAATCTTATAAAAAAAAACAATACAAGCAAGAAAAACAGAATTTATTTGTCCAAATTATCACATTTTCATCTTACATCGGCACAATCTAGAGCATGACATGACCGCTTTTCGCTAAAACCCCAATTCCCCGGATAACCTCACCCCTACGGTTAACAAAATGACAGGACTACTGAACCATTGGGAATAACCCTTCCGCACATACGTTTTTTCACACATACAATAGTGATTCCTTCTTCAGAAAATTTATCTTAATGATGAAAATCCACCTGATTAATAATGTGTATTTGGGGTGTTAAATAAGTTATTTTATTTGTTGGCTTTAATTCTGTTTGCTTAATTTATAGAGTAATATAAATCTTAAAATAGGATATACTATGGAAAGGTTATTGTTACTATTGTTTATGGGAGTTCTTTTTTTCTCCTGCTCTGATTCTTCTATAAATAAAGAGAGTAAAAATACTACTCAAAATATGGAACAAAGAAGTTTAACTTCCATGTATACGGATTTGATTAATTCATTTGAAGATGTTTCTGCCCGTGGGTTAGATGGTGTTTCTATTTTGTATCCTGATTATTTTGGAGGAGCTTATGTAAAAGATGATAAGGTGGTCATTTTTTTAACTAAAGAGTCCGATAAGGATTTCGTTAAAAAGGATTTATCTAAAAGAATTGATTTGAATTATGTTTCATTTGTGGAATGTGATTATTCTTATGCTGAATTAATGGATTTGGATAAATGGTTATTTGATTTCTTTACGAAAAATAAGAATAAGTCGTTTTTGAATACTTTGCATGTTGATGGGTGGAATATAAATAAGAATAAAAATAAAATTATTATTAAATTAAATGATTGTAGTAGTTTTTACATTAATGGATTTAAGAATAAAGTAATAGATACTCCAATGATAGATTTTGAAAAATCTAGAGGAAGATTGAAGTAACATTATACTCCGGGAAGTGTTTCCGTTGATAATCATAGGGGAACTTCTGCAAGTTTAGGCTATAGGGTAAAGTCAAAACATTGACAATGCTATCATTTAGTTCTGCCATTCTGAGCTTTGCGAAGAATCTGCAAACATAAAGTAGATGTAAACACTTCCTTCACTACGCTCAGGATGACAAAATGACAAAACTACCGAGCTATTGGGAATAACCCTTCTGCGCATATGTTTTTTGTGCAGGAAGGATAAGTTACGTATGGCATCAGAACTTAAAAAGTCCACTTCTTCCGCACCATTCATTTCCACCACCACGGTATGGGGCGGATGGTATAAGTATGGCTGCTGCCATCGGCATACTCTTCCAGTTTCCCGTCACCTCATTTGATGAGCCCGGTCAAGTCGCCGGGAGGTGTGCATTTGTGATATACCTTCCTCGCTTTTTTATTAGCCTTAAGACTTGTTTTCACTCTTCCATTTTTCGGCATATTCATTCAGGATTCTGCGAATGCTCAGCCCTATTTTGATGTAATCTTTCTCATTAAGATTGGCTAAAGAAACTCGTATGCTCCATTCAGGTCCGTCGAATCCCCCTCCGTTCAGCACTACCAATCCGGTTTCTGTTGCCAGACGAAAGACCACATTTAGTGGATTATATGTTGATTTCAGGTAATGGACGAAATCATCGCCATAGAATTTCTTTGCCCATACCAGCATATCTATTTCCGAATAATATCCGGCACGAAGCGGGTCATCGGGTAAAATAAATCCGGTATTATCCCATAATGCTTTCAGTCTGCTATGAATCAGGTTAAGCATGGCATGACGATATTTATCCTCTTTATCAAGCAATGAGAAAGCAGCAAACAATGACATTTGCATTTGTTGTGGAAGTGACAGTCCGGCGGTGTGGTTTAGAGCAACCTGACGGCTGTCGGCCACCATGCGGTCAATGAATTTCATCTTTTCTACATCTGTAGTCAAAGAACCGTATCGTTTGGCAAGTTCACTTTTGCGTTTACGGGGTAAAGCGGCAATCAGCTTGTCGAATACATTATTTTCGTGGATGGCATTGACGGCTATGCGCCATCCCGTAGCTCCGAAATACTTCGAGAATGAATATACGCAGATGGTATTGAACGGTAAATCTGCCAACAGACTTCTAAATCCGGGAACAAAAGTTCCATAGACATCATCTGTTATTATCATCAGGTTTGGATTCCAACGATTTACTACGTCTTTGATGGCATCTACACATTCCTTGTTCAGCTCGTAGCTGGGCGGATTGCTCGGGTTAATTACAAACAGGGCTTTGTACTTCGGGTCACGCAACTTGTTGATATCCTCTACTTTGTATTGCCAGGTGTGCAAGCCGTTTTCGTCTATCGTGTCAGCGCTGATGTTCAGTACGTCATAATCGTAACGAGTCAGTTCGGGTATTTCGATGTATGGAGTAAAGGCAGGAACCATCAAAGCGATGCTGTCTCCGCGGTGCAATAGGAAGTTTTCTTCTAACGAATCGAATACATAGCACATGCCTGCCGTACCGCCTTCGGTGGCAAAAAGGTCAAAGTTGCCTTGAGGGGGACGTCCGTCACACATTTCCCGATTCAGATAGTCGCGTACAAGTATTTCCGTATACTTCAGGATACGGTCAGGCATCGGATATTGGTTGCCTGCCATACTTTCGGCCCACTCATGTACTAAGGAATCAGGATCGACTGCATGTTCCATCAACATATAATTATAAGTACGCTTCAACAGACCGATTCCCGGTTCGCCTTCATGGGTTTTCAGCCACAGCTCAAACCGTTGGGCAATACCTTCTTTCTGAGGAATACCGGCTATTCCTTCAGGCATATCCATGACACGTCGAGATTCTGCAATGGCAAAAGATCCCAAAATGAAGAAGGCTTCACGAGCTTCGGTGGCAATCCAGTTGGGGTTTCCTCTGCCGGCATTCAGCATGACGTGTGCCATCTTCTTCACACTTTCATCTGCCATTTCTATCAAACGGTTCTTGAGCTCAAACGGACTGATTTTTTCCAAGTTCTTGTCCATTTTCGCTACGCTGCTCTTATCGCTTAAATATTCCATAATGTTATAAGGTTTAGATGATTACATTAATAAAACAATGACTACTCCCCAAATAATGAGAAGGGTGTTCCCCACGGCGTAGGTCACGGTATAGCCGAGCGATGGGGTCTCACTGTCTACTGCTTCCTGAATAGCTCCCAGTGCAGCAGTGGTAGTTCGCGCTCCGGCTGTGCATCCCAATGCCAGTGCAGGATGGAAGTGAAATACATATCGGGCCAATATCAGTCCTAGCAATAAAGGCAATGAAGTGGCAAGGATGCCGATAATAAAAAGCATCGGTCCTACTTCTTTCAGTCCTTGGATGAAACTGGGACCTGCAGAGATTCCTACGACGGCTATAAACATATTCAATCCTACATTATTCAATACCCATAGAGAGGATTCCGGAATTTGTCCGAATGTGGGGTGTTTACTGCGCAACCATCCGAATACCAGACCTGCAATCAGTGCTCCTCCACTTGTGCTGAGACTGATGGGAACTCCGCCTATGTGAATGGCCAAGGCGCCGATAACTCCTCCTATTAAGATGCCGATGCCGACAAATACCATATCGGTAGCATTGGTAGGCCGGTCGATATATCCTAATTGCTTAGCAGCTGTTTCTACTTCTTTCTTCAGTCCTACCAATTCTAATGTATCACCTGAATCGACCACGGTTTGGGCAAACACGGGAATATCAATACCCGCACGTTTGATACGTCTTACACTCACTCCATGCATGAAAGGTTGCTTACGAATGAATTCAAGTTTTCGGTTGGCATACGGTTTCTTATGTATCATGACCGGCAATACCTCTACAGGGAAATCAAGCAACTGGGGATCTATCACTTCTTCGCCAATCCAATCTTCTTCTCCTATGGCAAATTCACGACGTCCACTTAATACTACTTCGTCACCTTTTTGTAATAATTGTCCCGGAAGAATTTCGTTAATAATGGTATGATTATGCCTCATTCTTTCAACAAACAGCCTTTTCCCTTGCGAAATAAAGTAAGATTCGAGTTGCTCTACCGTTTTACCGTTTCCAAACCAATCGTTTTCTATGGTATAAGCACGGAATACGACCGGTCGGCGAGCATGTTCGAAGCCGGGTTCATCAGCCTCACTCGTTCCCATTTTTGCTTCCAGTTCTTTACAGGCAGCTTTTACTTTTTCCAGTCCGCCCAACATTTTCGGACCCAAAGAAGAGAGTACCCATGCTGACCCTGCAGTTCCGTAGATATAGGTAACAGCATAGGCTACGGGAATAATATTTATCATATTGTTTTTCTGCTCTGTGCTGATGTTTAAGCCATTGATGGTGTCGTCTGCTACTCCGATAACAGCAGAAATGGTTTGTGCACCTGCCAGTAATCCGGCTGCTTCGCCTGCATTATATCCCATTATAAGTGCTAAAATCCAGGTTATAACCAAACAGCCAACGCACATTAAGACGGCAAATCCCACTTGTGGCAAGCCGTCTTTTTTTAATCCACGAAAGAATTGCGGTCCCACTTTGTAACCGATGGCAAATAAAAATAGTAGAAAGAAAACCGATTTGACCGGCTCTTCAATGGTGATGTTGAGTTGACCTACCAGTACTCCGACCAAAAGTACGCTGGTGACGATTCCCAGACTGAATTGTCCTACTTTGATTTTACCAATCCAGAATCCTGCGGCAATAGTGAGAAAAATAGCCAGTTCTGAATGTTGTCTTAATAGATGTATTACCCATTCCATATATTCTTATTTCTTTTATAATTGCAATCTACAACAGAAGGGATAAAAAAAAGTTGAGTTAAAATCATCCAAATTGTGCATAGTTCTAATATTTTTTGTTTTATTTGCACAGATAGGATGATTGAAGTATGAAAATTGAAGCGATTGTAAAATATATTGTAGTGAGCTTCTTACTGTTTGCAAACTTGAGTTGTAAAGAAAATAAAGACGAAACACTTATAGCAAAAGTAACTGACCTGACAGAAGAAGAAGAGGTTATATCGGATATAGAGTATGATGGTGACGGCAGAATAATACGTTATGGTGATACTCCGATAGTGTATGCGGGCGATAAGGTAACCATAGGAAAAATGGATTGCCTTCATTCGGGAAATAAGCTTTGCTCGGTAACTTTTAAAATGGCTAAAGGCAAGGCGATAGAAAGTCGTACACGTTGTTTGTTGAAAAGAGGTTCGGAAACATGGGATGTTTTTAAGACTTCGACTTATGAATACGGAGCTGATACATTGTGTATCAAGTCGGACTATTTTGGAGTGGAAGGAAATGATTTCTTAAAACGCGTCTGTACGAAATATATATTTGGTGATGATGGAAAACTGATGGAATCCATTACCTCACATCATGAATTAAATGACAGTACTTATGTGTGTCATAGTTATTATAATTATGATAATCATATTAATTATCGGGCAAATTTGAATATACAGGCTTATGTAATGGATAGTGATGGCTTGGATGGCTTTTTCTATTTTTTACTAAACTTGGGAGATTTCAGGGTAGATACAGTTTTGCCCAATGATATCGGACGTTGTGTAAATCATGGTGCTGAGACTTATAACGTGCATGCTAACTATAGATTGGATGATGAATCTCCGATAAAGATAGAAGTCCTGTATAATTATACAAAACTTCTGTCTCGTATCGAATTGTCTTATAAGTCATTAAAGTAGTTCATCCAATAGGATATAGATATCTTCTTCCGAAAATCCTTTTTCAATAAGGTATTTTTTGTCTTCCAAATAGAAGGTAAGGAACATGTTACGGTCTTCGCACATACTCTGTGCTTTTTGATAATAGTTGATAGCCGTTTCGATATTTCCTAATGTATAGTATAAATGTCCTGCATTCATCCAGTCTTGCATTTTGGGCTTGGTAGCCTGAAGCAGTAGATCATAATATTTACGTGCTTCTTCATATTTGCCGATAACAAATGAACACCAGCCGATAGCACGGCGTGCATTATTGGGATTTTTTTCCAGGTATTCCACTTTAAAGAAGTACCCCAAAGCCTCTTCGTATTTTTTCAAGGCTACTAGACATTGACCAATCTGTAAGGACAGGTTTAAATTGTCGGGCTGAACAATTTCTACTTTTTTGAAGTATTGCAATGCCTGTTCAGGCATGCCCAGCTTATGGTAACACAAGGCCAGATGACGGTTAGTCCATAAGGCATCCGGGGCAATGATATCAGCTTGTTTATAATAACTCAACGCTTTATCGTAATTTCCCAATTTCTGGAGGGAATAACCGGCTTTCTGCCATAACTCGGAGTTGGTTTTATTCTCTTCAAGCAGGATGCTGTATAGCTGGAATGCTTCCTCCATATAATCTTTTTGGAAGAAATAATCTGCCAACTTTTTCAGTTCTTCAGGTTGGGTTATTGCTTTTTTAAGGCTGTTATATTTCCACAGTTCAAAGCGGCTTTCGAAGATGTCTTTTTCTTCGGAACGGCGAGACCATAATTTGAAGAAGCGATATAAATCATGAATATACTGGCGACTGATATTCTCTTTTTTCAAGGTGGACTTCGTCATCTTTGTTATCTGTTCCAGCTGTTCTTGCGATACAGAGCTTTGCTCGTTCATCTGATGTATCATCAGTTCTCTTTGTGATTCAGGCATTTGTATCAAGCTGAAACAGAAAGAATATTTATCTGAATTGCAGAAGGAATCGCTATTGAGTATAATGTCCAATAAGGACATTCTCTTTTCTTCATTATCTCCAAATATGGTAACAATATCGGGAAATTGGCGGTCGAAAGGATAGAACCAATGTGACATTTGGCGGAAAAAAGGGAACTGCTTTAGTTGAGAGAATGTGCTCATATAAACATCAGCTCCCTCCATTTGCAATTCGCCCATTTCACGTAATTTGTCAGTAATGCCCGATTTGTCAATCCAGTTTTCCCATTCCGGGTTAAGATCATCGGAGTCTTCTGTTTCATCGAACCCGATTTTGTTGGAGTTCCCAATGCGCGGATTTCTCATCATTTCGGGAATGATTTCTTCCCGCATCTTCCTGTCTATTTTCTGTGTCTCGCGTGAAAGCTGCAATTGAATCTGTATGGTATGCAGGTTCTTAATAAAATCAGCATCTTCATTGAGTAGTGAGAGCTTTGCACGTGCTTCGGGATACATCATGATACGATGTTCATGGAAAAGTGCAGTTATCACTATACCTACGATAGCACGTTGGTTCACCATAGGATCAGGGTGATTATACGCTTCGAGGAGCAGCATATATTTTCGTATATCAAAAATTCTGGATTGGCTCATCGTGACGGCACTGATGAAGACGCAAAGATCATTGACCGGTACCAGAAGTGAATTGAGCAGTGTCTGGGCTTCCTGTACTTCGGCTTCCGTCCAATATAAAGAAACCCAGGTTCTTTCGAATAACTCGTTGAGTGCTTTTTCATGACGTTCGCGTATTCCTGCCAATTCTGATTTACAGCGATTGGCATCACTGTAAATCAGAGGAGCTGTCGCTGCATCTTCCGTATAGGCTTCCAATTGCATTTGCAGTTCGGAAAGAGTATGCGGTTTAGCGTGCTCATAAGTGCGTATCAAATCATAATATAAAGCAAAAGAAGATGTACTGTTTTTCATGATATGTGTCCGTTCTGCCATTTCGTAAGCCGATCGGAATATTTTATTATACATATCCTTTTGTTTGGGATCTTTTATGCCCTTTGCGTTGTATTGCAACATCAGATCGTATGTCGTTTGCAGTGTTTCTACGTCAGTACGCAGCTGCCAGCTGGAACATTGGCTGGCCATGGCATGGATTTGTACCAATGCTTCTTTCAAACGATGATTTTCGAGTAAATTGAAAACGTATTCTATTTCATTATGCATATTAGCCATAAATTATATTTCTATTTATGTGTAAAACAACCGGAAGCCCTTTTAAGTTCTCATTTCAGCCAAGTGGCACGTTTCCATATGTATTCCATCGGTCCGTGTGAATGATGGCTCATCCACCAGCGGCAGAATGTAAACTGCAAGATGAAGAATGCGATACCCGCCAGGCAACTGACAGTGATGCCATATTGGTTGTGAAGAGCAAATCCCCAGTTATAGTATAACATAGAACCTACTATGCTTTGAGTAATATAGTTGGTAAGACTCATCTTTCCGTATGGAGTGATTTTCATTAAAAGATAATGCATATTTGTATTATAGAATGCAAAGATAACTCCCGAAACCAATACCAACATGAATGAGAAGTTAGAAAGCGAGGTGATGATAAGTGATAAAGGGGTCAATATTGATTTATTGACAATGAATGCCGGCAACATATTGCCTAATCCGTATAAAGGAAAGAATGCGATAAGTGCACCGGCAAGTATTTTATTCCATACCTTCAAGTTCTCTTTTTGGAATAGTCCGCGTCGTCCGATTAACATACCCAACAAAAACAAAGCTGCCGTTTGGAATACACGTCCGTGATCCCATGCCCAGGCAAGACTGGCTATTTGTCCTTCCCATAAATTCACCCGGACTGTTTCCAAAAACGAACCATGACTTTGTACGGCAAAGGTGGCATTCCAAAAGCTGCGGGTGGGAATGGCCGGAGTAATGAAAGACGGGTCCAGGCAGGCACGTATTACATAGTAAAGTGGCAAAGGCTGTATCAATAGCACGCAAGCGAGAAGGAATACCCATTTGTCTTTCAGACGGCAGGTGAGGGGTAGGATAAAACCTACCAGTGAATAAAGTACCAGCACTTCCGCGGTGAAGAAGCTGGCATTGATATTGCCTATTAAGAATAACAGGATGAGCCGCCAGCAGAAACGTAATCGGAAATCGTTGCCGCGCATGCGCTGATTATCGTTCTGAATAAAAAAACTAAAGCCGAAGAGAAGGGCAAATACGGCATATGCCTTTCCGCCGAACATGAAGAATAATCCATTCCAGATTGCTTTGTCCGTAAAGTTGAGCCAGTCACTCTGCGTGGTTGTATCTGGAAATGAATAGAAATTAAAATGCTCAATGGAGTGCAGAATGATGATTCCCATTACTGCCAATCCGCGTAGCACATCGGCTACATCTACACGTGCGTGTCCTTTAATTGTGCTTATTACTTTTGTTTCCATGATTTAAACATTGAGTCACAAAAGTAAGTAAAATCTTAAATAGTTGGCTATAATTAGAGGAAGTAATAAGAAAATTCTCTAATTTTGTTCCCATCTTAAACGAAGATATGGACATTTCGGAATTACAACGTATATATGCCGGACACCCGAATACTGCGGGATTGGCTGCGTTATTGGAAGATTCCTCGGTGAGGACTATTTTCCTGGGAGGCTTACATGCTTCAGCGACACCTTTATTTATTTCCTCCTTTATCAGAGAAAATAAACAGACGTTTGTTTTTATATTGGGAGATCAGGAAGAGGCAGGTTATTTTTATCATGACTTGACGCAAGTAAATGGAGAAGAGAATATTTTATTCTTTCCTTCTTCATATCGTCGTGCCATCAAATACGGGCAAAAGGATGCGGCAAATGAGATTCTTCGCACGGAAGTATTGAGCCGTTTGCAGAAAGGTGATACTTTGTGTGTTGTAACCTATCCCGATGCTCTTGCCGAAAAGGTTGTTTCACAAGAAGAACTGACTGATAAAACATTGAAGCTGAGTGTAGGTGAACATGTGGATACTGAGTTTATTGCAGAAGTGCTTACCGGCTATGGGTTTGAGCATGTGGATTATGTGTATGAGCCGGGGCAATATGCAGTAAGAGGAAGCATTATCGATGTTTTTTCTTTTGCTTCTGAATATCCTTATCGCATCGATTTCTTTGGTGACGAGGTGGATAGTATCCGCACTTTTGAAGTGGAGAATCAGCTCTCGAAGGAAAAGAAGCAAAGCATAGCCATTGTGCCGGAACTGACAAAGGCGACGGACAGGAACGGTGTTTCTTTTTTTGAGTTTATACCAAAGGATACCGTATTGGCAATGAAGGATTTCCTGTGGGTACGCGAAAGAATACAATCCGTCAGAGATGAGGCGCTCTCTCCACAGGCTTTGGCTGCTTATGAAGGGGAGAAGACAGAATTGATGAGTTTGGAGACAAAGTTGATTGATGGTTCAGAGTTTGCAGTTCGTGCGTTAGAGTTCAAAAGAATAGAATTTGGGAATAAGCCTACGGGTACTCCGCAGGCCACTTTGCCCTTTGATACAAGTACGCAACCGATTTTTCACAAGAACTTTGATTTGGTAAGCAGTACGTTTACCGATTATCTGGAACAGGGCTATACATTATATATATGTACGGACAGTGAAAAACAGGCTAAGCGGTTGAAAGATATTTTTGAGGAGCGGGGAGATAAAATAGCATTCACTCCGGTCAATAAGACATTGCACGAAGGATTTAGCGATAATACTCTTCGGAGCTGTTTTTTTACCGACCATCAGATATTCGACCGCTTTCATAAATATAACCTTCGGAGTGACAAGGCCCGTAGCGGCAAAGTGGCACTGACATTAAAAGAGTTGAGCCAATTTGAACCGGGAGATTATGTTGTGCACATTGACCATGGAGTAGGGAAGTTTGCCGGGCTGGTGCGTATCCCCAACGGCGATACCACGCAAGAGGTTATCAAGTTGGTTTATCAAAATGAGGATGTCGTCTTTGTGTCTATTCATTCCTTGCACAAGATTTCCAAGTATAAAGGGAAGGAAGGAGAAACTCCGCGCCTCAATAAACTGGGTACCGGTGCTTGGGAGAAAATGAAGGAACGCACCAAGACCAAGATTAAAGATATTGCCCGTGATTTGATTAAGTTATACTCTCAGCGAAAGCAGGAGAAGGGCTTCAGCTATACTCCCGACAGCTTTTTGCAGCATGAGCTGGAGGCCAGCTTTATTTATGAGGATACTCCCGACCAGCTGAAGACAACTCAGGATGTAAAGGCTGATATGGAAAGCGAACGTCCGATGGACCGTCTGGTGTGCGGGGATGTTGGTTTTGGAAAAACGGAAATAGCAGTGCGTGCTGCTTTTAAGGCTGTGACGGACAACAAACAAGTGGCGGTACTTGTACCGACTACCGTATTGGCTTATCAGCACTTTCAGACTTTCCGTGAACGATTGAAGGATTTTCCGTGTAAAGTGGATTATCTGAGTCGGGCTCGTAGTGCCAAAGACAGTTCCCGCATCGTGAAAGAATTGGGAGAAGGCAAGATTAATATTCTGATTGGTACGCATAAAATTATTGGCAAAAGCATTAAGTTCAAGGATTTGGGGCTACTGATTATAGATGAGGAGCAGAAGTTCGGAGTCAGCGTAAAAGAGAAACTTCGCCAGATAAAAGTCAATGTTGATACTCTGACCATGACGGCTACCCCTATTCCGCGTACTTTGCAGTTTTCACTGATGGGTGCGCGCGACCTTTCTGTGATACAGACTCCTCCCCCCAATCGCTACCCCATCCAGACCGAGGTGCATACATTCAATGAAGAAATTATCACTGAGGCTATCAACTTCGAGATGAGTCGTAACGGTCAGGTATTTTTTGTAAACAATAGGATACAGAACCTGGTGGAGCTGGAAGCAATGATTAAACGAAACATCCCGGACTGCCGTGTTTGCATCGGTCATGGACAGATGGAGCCGGAAAAACTTGAGAAGATTATTTTCGACTTTGTGAACTATGATTATGATGTGCTGCTGGCGACTACCATTATCGAAAGTGGAATTGATATCCCCAATGCCAATACCATTATCATCAATCAGGCGCAGAATTTCGGGTTGAGCGATTTGCATCAGATGCGTGGACGTGTGGGACGTAGCAATAAGAAAGCATTTTGCTATTTATTGGCTCCTCCACTCACTTCGTTGACTCCCGAAGCCAAACGTCGTCTGCAGGCCATAGAGAACTTTAGTGATTTGGGTAGTGGAATCCACATTGCCATGCAGGATCTTGATATCCGTGGAGCAGGTAATATGTTGGGTGCCGAACAAAGTGGTTTCATTGCCGATTTGGGATACGAAACTTATCAGAAGATTTTGGCTGAGGCTGTGAAAGAGCTGAAAGAGGATGAATTTGCAGACCTTTATGCTGAAGAGCTGCAAGCGGCAGGTGAGGAAAAAATAAGTGGTGAAAACTTTGTGGATGAGTGTCAGGTGGAAAGTGATTTGGAATTATTGTTTCCCAATGAATACATTCCCAGCAGCAGCGAACGTATGTTACTTTATCGTGAGTTGGATGGCTTGGAGCTGGATAAAGATGTGTTGGCATTCAAATCCCGTTTGGAAGACCGTTTCGGGAAAGTTCCGCGCGAAGGTCAGGAACTGCTTCGCATTGTTCCCTTGCGCCGGATGGCAAAACGCTTGGGTGCAGAGAAGGTTTTCCTGAAAGCCGGACGAATGACACTGTTCTTTGTGAGTAATCCTGACAGTCCTTACTATCAGAGTGCAGCCTTTGGAAAAGTGATTGATTACATGGGAAAGAATCCCCGTTATTGCAATCTTCGTGAGCAGAATGGTAAACGCAGTATGGTGATAAAGAATGTGGAAACAGTAGAAACAGCGGTCGGCATCTTGCAGGAAATAGTAAGCCTGTAACATCGTTTTTCACCGGTATCTTTGGCTTTTCCGAATATTCTCTTTATCTTGCCGATTATTAACGTTGTAAATCATACCTTTAATATGCGGCAGCTCTTTATACTGTTCAGCTTGTGCTTTAGTCTTTCGCTTACTGCGCAAGAGAAAATAACCTTGTTGTTTGTGGGAGACCTGATGCAGCATCAGGCACAAATAGAGGCTGCCCGTGTAGGGACATCCTATGATTATTCGTCTTGTTTCAAGCATGTAAAAGATGAGATAAGTGCGGCAGACTTGGCTGTTGCCAATCTGGAAGTGACATTGGGTGGCAAGCCCTATAGCGGTTATCCGGCGTTTAGTGCTCCCGATGAATATTTGTATGCTGTTAAAGAGGCCGGTTTTGATGTGTTGCTTACAGCGAATAATCATTGTCTTGACCGAAGGAAAAAAGGATTGGAACGCACCATTCTGATGCTGGACTCCTTGCATATTCCACATGCGGGCACTTATGTAAATAAGGGCAAACGGGATGAGGGCTATCCCTTGTTGATAGAAAAGAATCATTTTCGTATTGTTCTGCTCAATTATACTTATGGAACAAACGGCATTGAAGTCACTCCGCCCAATGTGGTGAACTACATTGACCGGGAACAAATTAAGAAAGATATTCTTAAGGCGCGCCGCATGATGCCCGATGTCATTATAGCGTGTATGCATTGGGGGATAGAATATCGTTCGTTGCCTGAGCGTTCGGAACGGGACTTGGCAGATTGGATGATAACTCAGGGGGTAGATCATGTGATAGGTTCTCATCCCCATGTACTTCAACCCATGGAGGTCATACAAGATAAGCATACTCCTGCCAAACATGTCGTTGTGTATTCATTGGGTAATTTTATATCAAACATGTCGAAAGAAGATACGGATGGGGGAGCTATGGTGAAATTGGAATTGCAGCGTATTTTTAGAATAACTCGTTTGATTAACTGTGAATATTCTCTAGTTTGGACTTCACGTCCCAATTTAAGTGGAAAAAAAGGATTTGAGCTTTATCCGGCTTCTTTCCTTGATAAACCGATTAAAAATGAGGAGGTTAGTGCGATGAAACGTTTTCTTATGAGAGCTAGAATATTGTTTGATACATACAATAGAGGAATAAAAGAATATTTTTTTGAATAATTTTTCGGCAAAAAGTTTGCAGATATAAAAAAAAGCCTTACCTTTGCATCGCTTTTGAAAGGAAAGCCAATACGGTGGCTGTAGTTCAGTTGGTTAGAGCGTCAGATTGTGGTTCTGAATGTCGTGGGTTCGAGTCCCATCTGCCACCCCGATAGAAGAGGAAGTTCGATAAGAATTTCCTCTTTTTTATTGTAGTAGGGGCTCAGTTTGAAAAGGGCTCTGGGGGGCGGTTCAGTTTGAAAACTTGGGGCAATCCGAAAAGTTGTTTCGGCTTCAAAAGAAAGTTGATAAAAGTTGCTTTCACGCATTGCATGTATTGAATCCTTTTGTTTATCAATGTTTCGGTGTGAAAGGAGACCGATAATGTTCATTTCACACAAAATCTACCCCGTCAGGGAGCATGTTTTACATGTACGTTCGCATGTACCTCCAAAAAGACAAGGACATTTTTTTTAAAGACCAAGAGCTTTCCCAAAAAGACCATAGTCTTTGTAAAAAACTTCAAGACCTTTTTGAAAAAGTTGGAAGAGTTTTCAGAAAACTTCAAAGTCTTTTCGAAAGGTACACTACAGCCTTTTATAATAGCACTCAATTTCCATATATCTTTCATCAACCGTGGATTGGCTTTATTTTAGATTTTAATTTATCGTTGAATCGAAAAAATACATTAATTTTGTTCGTTAAACGCATAATAGCAATAAAACAATGAGCAATATTTTGAAGTTGACCTTAATCTGTAGTTTGATATTCCATGTCTTGATGGGGAAAGCTGCCGGAGTCGGAGAATTAAAACAAATAAAAGAGAACTACAGGCAGATGTTAATACCGTCATCCATAGAGCAGGATTCATTGCTTTCGGATTTGATAAAGATAAAACCGGAAAAGGAGATGTCTGATCAGGCAGTAGTGGAGTTGCACCAACTTTATCCTTTTGATTTGAAAAAAATAGATGGTTATCTGTCATTGATGTCGGCAGACGGTTCGTGGACTGACATTAATTATGCAGATACTAAGCGTTCAGGCTGGGAACCTAAACTCCATGCGGAACGAATATTGGAACTGTCGAAACTGTATTATTCAAAAACTACAGAGCATTATCATTCGGAAAAGGTAAAAGAGGCAATTCATTTAGCTTTGAAATATTGGTTTGATACCAAGCCTCGTTGTCTGAACTGGTGGTATAATCAGATTGGTATTCCTAAAACACTGGGAGCTGCTTTTATTTTATTGGAAGAACAGTTGACAGACCAGGAGCACCGGGCTGCTGTAGCGGTAATGGAGAATGCTAAGTTCGGGATGACGGGACAAAATAAGGTATGGTTGGCCGGAAATGTCTTGATTCGGGCTCTTTTGCAAAATGATGCAGATTTAGTGAAGGCTGCGCGAGATGCTATTGCCTCGGAAATTGTATTGGGTAGAAAGGAAGGGATTAAAGATGATTGGAGCTTTCATCAGCATGGTCCGCAGCAACAATTCGGAAATTACGGATTGTCTTTTGTCACGGGAATGAGTTTCTTCTTTCAGCTGTTCAAAGATACCGATTACGAGTTCACCGGACAGCAGAGGGAAATATTGGTTTCGTTGATTGACAAAGGTTATAGATGGGTGATATGGAACAGATATATGGATGTCAGCTCGTTGGGACGGCAATTCTTTCATAATGCTCAGATACATAAGGCATATAGTTTGGCATTTGCTGCTGAAGATATGGGATTGGCAGGTTTTCCTGCGCATGGTAATACGTTGATAGGTCATAAACATTTTGATGATTCCGATTACACGGTTCATCGTAGCAAAGATTGGATGTCTTCAGTTAAAATGGCTTCTCGCAGGGTGATTGGTACGGAGTTGGTAAATGAGGATAATCTGAAAGGATATTACTTGGGAGACGGAGCGACTTATTATTATGTTCGGGGAGATGAATATCTGGAAGTATTTCCTTTTTGGGACTGGCGGAAGATACCGGGTGTCACTTCGTATGAGGATATTGCACCGATGCCTAATGTCAATGTGACAAGGTCCGGGAATAACAGTGATTTAGTGGGTGGCTTGAGTAATGGAAAAATTGGAATGACAGCCATGGAGTTGAATCGTGACGGACTGGAAGCGCATAAAGTATGGTTATTTGCCGATAAATTTGTTTTCTGTTTGGGGGCCGATATTCATTCAGATACAACTTTGTGTGTAACAACTTCCATAGATCAGCGTTCAAAGAGTGGAGAACTTTATGTTTGGAATAAGAAGAAATGGAGTGCAATTACAGGAGCAGAAGCGTTCCGGCAAAAAGATTTGCGCTTTTTTCATGATGCTGTCGGTTATATTGTTTTGGACGGGGATACATGTGTGGCACAATCGGAAGAACGCGAGGGACGTTGGAGCGATTTTATGGGAATGTATACGCCTGCTACTCTTCATGGAGAAGTGGCGGCATTGCATTTGCGTCATGGTGTGAAACCGTCGGGTGCTTCCTATCAATATATTGTTCTTCCTGCCGCTACAAAGAAGGAGGTGGAAGAGTTTGATCCAAAGATGATTAGAGTTATTAAAAATGATAAGGTTGCTCAAGTTGTTTCTTCTCCTTCATGTGGAGAAGGATATTGGATGGCTGTTTATCAATCAGAAAATTTTGATATCGAAGGATTGTTTTTTAAAGCGGTTCTTCCGGGTATTTATTATGTAGAGAAGGGATTGGGAGGTCTGGAAATAAAATTATCATCTCCCTTTAGAATTTCGAAATAAATAAATTGCAATGCAGTTATATAGCCGAAAGGAAAGTATTGAACGGATGAATGACTTGGCCGGCAAGGGTAGGCCGTTTCTTTTTATCATAGACTATAAACAAGAACATTCCTATGTGGAGGAAATCAGTGAGATTGATTCAAGTTTTTGTCAGTATAGTTTTAATGGGATAACCAATGTAGAAAAGAGGTGCGAAGAATATGACGGAATATTAATATGGGAGACTGCTCCACCGGCTTTGGAAGAGTATCGCATTGCTTTTGATGTGGTGAAGAATAATATATTGGCAGGTAATAGTTATCTTACTAATCTGACTTGTCAAGTTCCGGTTAAGACTAACTTGACGCTTGAAGCTGTTTTTCGGTATTCCGAGGCAAAGTACAAGTTATGGCTGAAAGATACGTTGGTTTGTTTCTCACCCGAAATCTTTGTCCGCATCGAAGAAGGAAAGATAAAGTCGTTTCCCATGAAGGGTACAATTGATGCTTCACTGCCTGATGCATGTCGGCTTTTGATGGATGACAGGAAGGAAGCGGCCGAGCATGCCACTATTGTAGATTTAATTCGGAATGATTTGAGTATGGTATCGGAACAGGTGACCGTTACCCGTTACCGTTATTGTGATTGTCTTGAAACTAATAAGGGACCGATACTTCAGACAAGTTCTGAAATTTGCGGGGTGTTGCCTGAAGATTATTTGTCACATATCGGAGATATTCTTTTCAGGCTCTTGCCTGCCGGCTCCATAACCGGAGCTCCAAAGCCGAAAACAATGGAAATTATTGCTGAGGCCGAAAACTATGAACGGGGCTTTTATACCGGGGTAATGGGATATTTCGATGGACGGAATTTGGATAGTGCCGTGATGATACGTTTCATAGAACAGGAGAACGGACATCTTTATTTTAAAGCGGGTGGGGGCATTACCGGCAAAAGTGTTTTGGAGAGTGAATACAATGAAATGAAACAGAAAATATATGTACCAATTTATTGAAACCATACGGATAGAGAAAGGAAATGCCTGCAATCTGTTTTATCATAATCGGCGGTTAAATGAGGTCCGTAGGTATTTCCGGCCGGAATGCGCACCCTTGCAGTTGGAAGATTATCTGCACTTGTCTGCTGATATGAATGGTGTGAAATGCAGGGTGGTATATACGGAAGAAGGCATAACGGAGGTATCTTATTCTCTTTATGAGATGCGACCTGTCCGGTCTTTGCGTATGGTGTGTTCGGATACTATAGACTATTCTTTCAAGAGCACAGACAGAAGAAAGTTGAATAGTTTGTTTCAGATTCGTCAGGATAAGGATGATATATTAATAGTGAAGAATGGGTTATTGACAGATACTTCAATTGCTAATATTGCTTTATATGACGGGAATGACTGGTATACTCCCTTGCATCCTTTGCTGAAGGGAACCAAGCGGGCGGAATTGCTGGATAAAGGCGTATTGAAAGAAAAAGAAATAAAAAAGGAAGAACTGTCATCTTTTTCGGCGGTAAGATTGTTTAATGCAATGATAGGTTGGGGAGCCATAGAGTTTCCGGTTGCCAATGTGTCTGACTAGATTGTTAATCGCAGGCATTTTTTTGAGAGTTTCTTTTGTTTCCTTAAATAATTTGCTATATTTGCAAAAAAAATATAAATATAGGTAAGGTATGAGATTGCGGACAGTTGCAAAATTAGGTGTAGTGCTTTCTGTTGTATTGTTCTGTATAGCAGTTGGTTTTTATGGATTTACACGATTGAGCATGACCGATAGAGGTCGGGAGTTCAATCTCTTCTCCTTGGTACCTTCAAACAGTATTGGTGTTTTGGAAAGCGATAATATCAATTATTTTTTAAATGATTTTTCACAACTTAATTATAGCAATGAACTGGGAGATTTTCAGTTTCCCGGTTTATTCAATTTTATTCTTGGGGGATTGAATGAGTATGCCACTCAGAAAGCACATGGCCTGAGCAGTCGGATGAGCCGTTTATTGGTAAGTTTTCATGCTCCGGGGTCTCCGCGTGATCAGGTTGTATATTTCCGCATGGGTGCAGGAGACGAAAAGTTACTTGCCGATATGTTGCAAGAGCGTGCTCCGGGTGAGTTTCAGCCGAAGAAAGAAAAATATAGAGGAAAGAATATTTATATTTATCCTTTGAATAATAATGAATTTTTGGCTGTTTATAGTGGGTCAGGTTTCTTTGTCGCGAGTTATCAGAAGCGGTTAATAGAAGAAGTTATAGATGCCAAGGAGGACGAAACGGCATTGAGTGATGATGAGGTATTCTCGAAGGTATTTGAGAAAAAGAAGTCTCATAATTTCCTCACATTATATGGTCGTACGACTTCAATGCCTTTCCTGCAGAATAATAATCGTTGCTGGAGTGAGTTTGATTTTCATATGAATAGTGATGTGGTATATCTTACGGGGGATACTTTTATGCCTGATACTTGCAGCTGTACTTCCGAATTTGTGGCAAAAATGCAGTCAGTGCCCGATGTCAAGGAAGACAGCATTGTTATTTCGGGCAATAAAGATTCGATGAACGGGTATATGGATGAAGCAATAGAAGAAAACGACGGTAGTGGTCGGACACTGTTTGACGAGTGTGTGGCGAATCTTTCTCGTGACGCTTCTTTCATGTTAGTGGCCGATATGCATAAGGTTTCTGAAAATCCTGAGCGTTTTCGCCCTTATCTGCCGCCGTTTATTTTAGAGAATGCTACTTTATTTCATTCATTTATTCTGTCTACCCAACTGTCAATTTCTGAGGACCGTCTTTCTCATATTATGGTGCTGACGTACAAGGACTAACGTAGCTTATGCTGATGAAAGTGTGGAGCTACTTTTGTCCGGAAGTAGAATAAAGAAATAACTGTTAATACTGCTCCGAATAAATAAGCTATTTTGAAAGTGGCTATTTGTGCGATATATCCGCCTGCCAGCATACCCACTCCTATACCTACATCCCATGAAGTAAGGTAAGTGCTGGTAGCTGTACCTCGTTGGCTGTTGGGAGCCAGATTGACAAACAATGTATTGAATGCCGGAAACATGGTTCCAAAACCGATACCCAGTAATAAAGCTATGAAAAAGAAGAAATAGGTAGTCCACTGTAGGCTGAAGTCGATTAACCACCCACAGGCACTCAGCCCGAAAAAGCAGAAACAAACCAAATAAAGTCCGGCTTCGATAACTTGTGTTATCTTGCCACGGTCAACCAATCGTCCGCTGAATAGTCGGCTGGTAGCCATTCCAAAAGCCATAAATGTGAAAAAGAAACCTGTTTCAGCCGTAATTCCTATTTGTTGCGAATACATGGCAATATAGTTGGAGGTCATTCCGTAAGGTACGGACAGTAGTAACAGGCAGATTCCGGCAGGAATGCCTTTCAATAAAATAAATCGGTCGAGCGATATCGGTTCTCTTTTCACGGGCTCTTTGACGGGGGTTTTCACCAATGATGCCATGACCAGTCCCAAAGCGCAACTGACCAGTGCACACCAAAATATCACTTCAAAAGAGTATGCATTATGTAGAAATAGTCCTACCATCGGGCCGATGCTCATTGCCGTGTTGTTCATCATTCCATAATATCCCAGTCCCTCTCCACGCCGTGAACTGGGCATGATGTCGATGACTACCGTGTTTCCTGCTACTGTGACCGTTCCGAAGGCTAAGCCGTGGAAGATGCGGATAAGTGTGAATAAAGTGAGGGTGCCCGCCAACAGATATCCGCCGAAGGCAGCCGTAAAAAGAAAATAAGCTAATAAATAAAGCGGTTTTCTGGCAAAAGTATCCAGCAGATAGCCCGAAAACGGACGGATACATAAGGCAGCTATTGTGTAACATGAAAGGATAATACCAATGGTTCCTTTTTCGCTGTTAAATATCTCGGCTAAATAGAACGGCAGTACCGGCATTAGTAAATAGAAACCAAAGTAGAGCAGAAAGTTGGCTGCGAGAATTTCTATATAGTTTTTTGTTACTAGCTTATCTTTCATATATTGTCATATAAAGAAACGATTAACAGACAAAAGAATGTTCCGTCTATTAATCGTTTTATGAAATTCAAAACAAAGACTGATTAATTGGCAGCTTCGAACTCTTTTAAGAAACGTGTATCATTTTCAGAGAACAAACGCAGGTCGTTTACGCGATATTTCAGGTTGGTGATACGTTCGATACCCATACCCAATGCATATCCTGAATAAACTTTGCTGTCAATGCCGTTGGCTTCCAATACATTCGGGTCTACCATACCGCAACCCAAAATTTCTACCCAGCCGGTTCCTTTACAGAACGGACATCCTTTTCCACCGCAGATATTACAGCTGATATCCATTTCCGCACTTGGCTCGGTGAAGGGGAAGTAAGAAGGACGTAAACGGATTTGAGTTTCGGCACCGAACATTTCCTTCGCAAATAAAAGCAATACTTGTTTCAGGTCGGTGAATGACACGTTTTTGTCAATATAGAGAGCTTCTACCTGATGGAAAAACGCATGTGCACGATAGCTGATAGCCTCGTTGCGATATACGCGCCCCGGACAAATAATTCGGATGGGTGGCTGGGTGCTTTCCATTACCCGGCTTTGTACGGATGAAGTATGCGTGCGCAAAATGACATTGCCCTGTACATGCTCAGGGTTGGCTTCAACGAAGAAAGTATCCTGCATATCGCGTGCCGGATGATCTTCGGCAAAGTTCATGGAAGAAAAAACATGCCAGTCATCTTCTATTTCCGGTCCGTCGGCAATACTGAAACCGAGACGGTGGAAAATATCGATAATTTCATTCTTGACAATACTTAACGGATGGCGGGTTCCCAATTCGATAGGGTATGCCGTGCGGGTAAGATCCATTTCAGCGGCACCGTTGTCTTGTGTTTCAAAAGCTTCCTTCAATGTGGATATACGTTCCTGAGCCTTGTTTTTCAGCTCATTCAGTTTCATTCCCACTTCCTTCTTTTGGTCGGCAGGTACATTGCGGAAGTCTGCCATCAACTCATTAATTGCTCCTTTTTTACTGAGATATTTAATACGGAGGGCTTCTAATTCCTCTGCATTAGCAGCGTGTAAGCCTTCAATTTCCTGAAGTAATTGTTCTATTTTAGCTAACATACTTTCTTCTTTATTTTTTTAATGACCGCAAAGTTAGCGAATTAAACCGAATATTTTGCTGAAAACTAAAAAAAGAGATACTTTTGCATTGATTTTTTCTAAAAATAGAAAATGAAGAAACTGATTATCGGAGTTTGTCTGCTTGTGCTGATTAGCTCCTGTGGAGGTGGTAAAAAGAAAATAGACCCCTTCGAGATGCTCACTGAAGAGATTGATTCGCTGGCTGCCGTTCCTGATACGGTGGAAGTGATGGAAGTGGTGGAAGAAGAACCGATGGTTCCGGCTACCGCAGATGAAAGTTTTGCCGACTTTATCTACAATTTTGCAATTGACGAAAAGCTGCAAGTGTCGCGTATTGTGTTCCCCTTGCCTTATTATACGATGGATAAGAAGGAACATATCGAAAAGAAAGATTGGAAACACGACCCGTTGTTCAGCCAATTGGACTCTTATACTGTTCTTTTTGACAAGGCGGTGGATATGGAAGCGGAAAAGGATACTACTGCTACCAGTGTGAAGATTGAGTGGATTTATCTGAAGACAAACAAGATTAAGAGATATTATTTTGAACGTTTGAAGGGGTTGTGGAAGTTGGAAGCCATTGATTTTGCAGATATGCCGGAGAATGAGGACAGCAAGGAGAGCTTCTATGAGTTCTATGAACATTTTGCCAATGATTCTCTTTTCCAGCAAACACGCCTTCATAATCCATTGAAGTTTGTTACGGTAGACCCGGACGATGAATTTCAAATAATTGAAACTACCCTTGAGGCAGGACAGTGGTTTGCTTTTCAGCCGGTACTTCCCCGCGAGTTTCTGACAAATGTAAATTATGGACAGAATGAGAATTCTAAATCGAATACAAAGGTAATTGAGATAAAAGGATTCGGTAATGGATTTAATAATACGCTTTACTTTGAACGGCGCAATGGGTTGTGGAAATTAGTGCAGTTTGAAGATTTAAGCGATTAACCCTGTTAATGACTGATGAAAGAAATAAAGGAGTATTCATTGTTGCCGCATAATACTTTCGGCATGGATGTAAAGGCGTCTGTGTTTGTAGAATATGGGTCGGTTGCTGAATTGAAGGCTATATTATCAAATAAGGATTATTTAAAACCGTCATGGTTGCATATTGGCGGGGGCAGTAATTTGTTGTTTACGGCAGATTATGAAGGAACCGTTCTGCATTCGGCCATTCATGGTTATGAAGTAGTGGATGAGAATGATAAAACTGTCGACATAAGGGTAGGAGCCGGAGAGGTATGGGATGATTTTGTGGCTTTTGCCGTGCGGCACGGATGGTATGGTGCGGAGAATTTATCTTTGATACCGGGAGAAGTGGGTGCTTCGGCTGTGCAAAATATTGGTGCATACGGTGCGGAGGTCAAAGATTTGATTGTTTCGGTAGAAACACTGGAAGTCTCTACGGGGCAGGAACGTGTGTTTGCTAATGATGAGTGTCACTATGCCTATCGTGAGAGTATATTCAAAAAAGAATTGAAAGGAAAATATATCGTTACTCATGTGACTTACCGTCTTGGAAAACATCCGCTTTTTAATCTCGAATATGGTAATGTGAGAGGTGAATTGGAGAAACGCGGATGCGAGATAACATTGGACAATGTGCGTAATACAGTAATTGAGATACGTGAAGCAAAGTTGCCGGACCCGAAGGTGCAAGGCAATGCCGGAAGTTTTTTTATGAATCCTGTTGTATCGCGTCTGCAATTCGAAGCATTGCAAAGAGAATATCCTGAGATACCTCATTATAATATGGGAGAAGATAGGGTCAAGATTCCGGCAGCGTGGATGATTGATCGTTGCGGCTGGAAAGGTAAACAGGTAGGCAATGCAGGTGTTCATTCCAAACAGGCTTTGGTATTGGTAAATTGTGGAGGAGCTACCGGAAGAGAAATCGTAGATTTGTCCCGGCAGATACAAGAGTCTGTCTTTTTGAAATTCGGGATAACTGTTTCTCCTGAAGTGAATTTTATTTAACTGTTATATGAAGATTACAATACTAGGCAGTGGAACATCTACGGGAGTACCCGAAATAGGGTGCAAATGCCCGGTTTGTACCAGCAATGATCCTCGGGATAACCGTTTGCGTTGTTCGGGACTGATAGAAACAGAGGGAGTGCGGATTTTGATGGATTGTGGTCCTGATTTTCGTGAACAGATGATACGTCTGAATGATTTTAAACCCCTTGATGCTGTATTCATCAGTCACGAGCATTATGATCATGTGGGTGGCTTGGATGATTTACGTCCCTTCTGTCGCTTTCGTGATGTGCCGGTTTATGCGGAACGATATACGGCAGAGCGTTTGCGTCAACGTATTCCTTATTGTTTTGCAGAGCATCTTTATCCGGGAGTACCTCGCATCCTGTTGAAGGAGATTGTGCCGGATTCACCTTTTACGGTTGGCAACTCGAAGGAAGTTAAGGTAGAGATTATTCCCGTTCGGGTGATGCATGGCAAACTTCCTATTTTGGGATACCGTATTGGTAATATGGCATGGATTACAGATATGCTGACCATGCCGGAGTCTGAGTATGAGCTTCTGAATGGACTGGATGTACTGGTGATGAATGCTTTGCGTCCCCAATCTCATAGCACACACCAAAATCTACAGGAAGCATTGGACAATGCAAAGCGTATCGGAGCTAAAGAAACTTATTTTATTCACATGAGCCATCACATGGGATTACATTCGGAAGTTGAGAAACTGCTTCCCCCTCATGTGCACTTTGCTTATGACGGAGAAGTAATTTCTGTCGGTTAGACTGTCGGTTTTAATGAATATTGGCAAAGTCCGTTTAGCCCGCATTCTTCACATTTGGGAGTCCTGGCCATGCATACATACCTGCCGTGCAAGATGAGCCAGTGGTGGGCTGTCGGAACGATTTCTTTCGGGATGTATTTCATCAGATATTTTTCGGTGGCCAGCGGAGTAGTACAAGTTTTCGGTACCAAGCCGATGCGGTGGCTTACGCGGAAAACATGAGTATCTACTGCCATTGTTGCTTTATTGAATACCACGCTTTGAATTACATTGGCGGTTTTTCTTCCTACTCCCGGCAATTTTATCAGCTCTTCCAGTGTACCGGGCACTTCACTATGAAAATCTTTAACCAGCATCTGTGCCATGCCGACCAGATGTTTTGCTTTATTGTTAGGATAACTCACACTGCGGATGTATTCATAAATGACTTCCGGCGTAGAGGCTGCCAGGGCTTCCGGTGTAGGGAAATCCCGATAGAGAGGCGGGGTAATCATGTTTACGCGTTTGTCTGTACATTGTGCGCTGAGGATGACTGCTATCAGCAGCTCGAACGGATTGTTATAATGCAGTTCCGTTTCTGCAACAGGCATTGCATTTTGAAAATACGTTATTACCTTATCATATAATTCTTTTTTTCTCATGATTGTCCTTCACTTATTCCCGAGGTCTTTAATTTAAATTAGTTACAAAGATAATACTGTTTCTCAAAAAAGTGCGTATCTTTGCATCCGAATTAGAAAAAATAGACGTATGATGCCGTGAATAGCGGTCGTGTATTCTAGAACACCACGTAAAAAACAGGAAAAATGAAGAATAATAACACTGTATCTGTATCTTTTATGTTGCTTGGCATACTGTTCTGTGTATGTCTCGTTGCAGCAAACTTATTGGAAACCAAGGTAGTCCGGATTTGGAAAATTACTGCAACTGCCGGGCTTGTCGTATTCCCTATTTCTTATATCATCAATGACTGCATAGCCGAAGTGTGGGGCTTTCGTAAAGCAAGACTGATTATTTGGATGGGTTTTGCCATGAACTTTATGGTTGTCGCGTTGGGGCAACTTGCCATTATGATGCCTGCAGCACCCTTTTGGGAAGGGGAAGAAGGATTTAATTTTGTTTTCGGCATGGCACCGCGTATTGCTGTGGCAAGTTTGACTGCCTTTTTGGTTGGTTCTTTTCTCAATGCTTATGTCATGAGTAAGATGAAATTGGCTTCGGGAGGCAAGAATTTTTCACTTCGTGCCATCACTTCTACATTGGTGGGTGAAAGTGCCGATTCGCTGATTTTCTTTCCGATTGCTTTCGGAGGGTTGATGCCGGTGAGTGAGCTGATTAAAATGATGATTCTTCAAGCTCTTTTAAAAACAGTTTATGAAATCATTATCCTTCCTGTTACCATCCGTGTAGTGAATTATATAAAGAAGGTGGACGGAAGTGATGTCTATGATGAGAATATTTCCTACAATGTATTAAAAATCAAAGAACTATAAATCATGAATAGGAGTGATGCATTGGTTGTGTTCAGCGGTGGGCAGGACTCAACTACTTGTCTGTTTTGGGCAAAGAAACATTTTAGTAAAGTATATGCGTTGAGTTTTGTCTACGGACAAAAACATGTGAAAGAGGTGGAACTGGCACGTTCCATAGCTGCCGGGGCAGGAGTAGAGTTTGAAGCGATGGATGTTTCTTTTATCGGTCATTTGGGTAAGAATTCATTGACGGATACCACTATTGCAATGGACCAGGATAAGCCGGCCGATAGTTTCCCGAATACTTTTGTTCCGGGGCGTAACCTGTTTTTCTTGAGCATTGCAGCTGTTTATGCTCGCGAACATGGCATTAACCATATTGTGACCGGTGTGTCTCAGACTGATTTCAGCGGTTATCCCGATTGTCGGGATGCTTTTATCAAGTCATTGAATGTCACACTCAATCTTGCTATGGACGAACAATTTGTTCTCCATACTCCGTTGATGTGGATTGACAAGGCAGAAACATGGGCACTGGCGGATGAACTGGGAGTTCTTGATTTGATTCGCAGGGAAACTTTAACTTGTTATAATGGCATTCAGGGTGATGGATGCGGACATTGTCCGGCGTGCAAACTTCGCCGTGAAGGTTTGGAAAAATATCTGGCAAGTAAGAAGTGATTTACTTGAAACTAAAAAATAATAACTATATGGAAAGAAAAGATGAACTGACAATATTAGGAAAGAAGACGGAATACAAGCAGGATTATGCTCCTGAGGTGCTGGAGTCTTTTGTTAACAAGCACCCTGGGAATGATTATTGGGTGCGTTTCAATTGTCCCGAATTTACTAGTCTTTGCCCCATCACCGGACAGCCGGATTTTGCTGAGATTCGTATTTCTTATCTGCCTGACATGAAGATGGTAGAGAGCAAGAGCCTGAAACTTTACCTGTTCAGCTTTCGCAATCATGGCGATTTTCATGAAGATTGTGTAAATATCATTATGAAGGACTTGATTAAACTGATGGAGCCTAAATATATCGAAGTAACAGGTATCTTTACTCCACGTGGCGGCATCTCTATTTATCCGTATTGCAATTACGGACGTCCGGGAACAAAATATGAAGAATTGGCGCAATATCGTTTGCGTAACCACGATTTATAAACGGCGGGCTTCCACCCAAGGGAAAGATGAACTTAAAGTCGTTCACTCCTTTCGGTGGAAGCAAAATATCTTTAGGATAATTCCAGCCCCAATGCTTCTTTTAATTTTAGCAGATTGGGATTCTTTTTACTCATCATCTGGAAACGTTCTACATGGCTATAGGCACGTATGTTTTCAGTCGGGGCACTTACCCGTATTGTCATCGTTATTTTTCGGTTATGGAGACGTTCCCGCAAGTGGTTTTGAATTGCCTGAACCAACTGCGTCATATATTTTTCTACCATCTCGTTGTCTACCAATACTTCGAAAGTAGTATCATTCAGCAGTTTCGGATGCATATTCATCATACGTGCCGAGTTCGCTTTCTCTTCAACCGGCAGATTAGCTGCAAATTCACGCCAATAATAGTTTAAATCTTTTTCGTTAAAGATATAATCCTCATACGACGCACTGCTTGATGTAGCGGTTGCATGGGCGGCAGAGGTGTTTTTTGCATCTGTTTTCTCAGCTGTTTGTTCATGCAGGGGACGGCGTATGGACATGCCCAACGTACCCGCTTTAAATACTGGAATTTTCTTTTCTTCCTTTGTCGTAGGCAGCGGGTTGGGACGTCCACCCGTATTCATTCCGTTTGTAGAACCTTGTGTTGCAGTCGGTGATGAAGCAGCCGGAGCAACACCGGTCTGTGCAGCGGCAACCGGAGCCTGAGGCTGCGATTGCGTGGCAACTTCAGGAGTTGCTTGCTGTGTAAATATGGGTTTTATGTGATTCTTTTTAGGGCTGCGCCCACCGGCCAAATCGTCAGCGTCGGGCAAGGTCAGTTGCGCACATTGTATCAGTGTCAGCTCTACCAGCAAGCGTTTGTTCTTGCTGGCGCGATAGTTTAAATCGCAGTCGTTGCACAGCTTCATGGCTTTGTACAGGAACTTGGCCTCGCACTTCCGGGCTTGTGCCTGATAACGCTCACGGATACTTGCACCTACCTCCAGCAGTTGTAAAGTTGAGGCATCCTTGCTCACCAATAAATCGCGGAAATGTGAAGAAAGTCCCGTAATAAAGTGGCTGCCGTCAAATCCTTTTTTCAGTACATCATTGAAAAGCAGCATTGCTTCGGGTACCTTGTTTTCAAGTAATAAATCCGTCAATTTAAAGTAGTATTCGTAATCCAATACGTTCAGGTTCTCGATGACACTTTTATAAGTAATGTTTCCCCCTGTGAAGCTTACTACCTGGTCAAAGATGGAAAGCGCGTCACGCATACCTCCATCCGCTTTTTGGGCAATGACGGTCAGCGCTTCGGGTTCGGCATTGATATGTTCCTGCTTTGCCACATATTGCAGGTGCTCTGTGGTATCTTTAATGCCGATGCGGTTGAAATCATAGATTTGGCAACGGCTCAGGATAGTAGGCAATATCTTATGCTTTTCGGTAGTGGCAAGGATGAAAATGGCATGATGAGGAGGCTCTTCCAGGGTCTTCAGAAAAGCATTGAAGGCAGCTTGGGACAGCATGTGTACCTCGTCAATGATATATACTTTATATTTGCCGATTTGTGGCGGGATACGTACTTGCTCTATCAGCGAACGGATGTCTTCTACGGAGTTATTGCTGGCGGCATCCAGCTCATGAATGTTATATGAGCGTTGCTCGTTGAAGGCAAGGCACGATTCACATTGGTTGCACGCCTCTCCGTCAGCAGTGGGAGACAGGCAGTTGATGGTTTTGGCAAAGATACGCGCACAGGTTGTCTTGCCCACACCGCGTGGACCGCAGAACAGGTAGGCATGTGCCAGCTTGCCGGTAGCAATCGCATTTTTCAGGGTAGTGGTCAAAGCACGTTGGCCCACAACCGATTCGAATGTAGCGGGACGATATTTTCGTGCCGATACGATATAATTTTCCATAAGCGGAGTTCCTTTACTAAATATGAGTTCTGCAAAAGTACATAAATTATCGGTGTTTTTATGTATGGTTGCCTGAAATATTTCTATCTTTGCGCAAAGGAGAAAAAAGAACGTTAGATATGAGTAAATTGCTGACTATTTGGAACTACATCCGGCACCATAAGTATATGATTACGCTGCTGGTATTTCTTGTGGTTATTGGTTTTTTGGATGAAAACAGTCTGATTCAGCGCGCAAAGCACCGTAATGAAATAAGTACGTTAAATAGTGAAATAGAAAAATACAGAAAGCAATATGAGGAGGATACCGAGAAGCTGAAAGAGTTGACCAGCAATCCCGAGGCTTTGGAGAAAATAGCCCGTGAGAAGTATCTGATGAAGAAACCAAATGAGGATGTTTACGTTTTTGAACAATGAAGAATCTTTATAATATAATATTTATGGCAGGTGCCGGGCTGTTGCTGCTTGGTGCAGTATTGCAAATAACCCGTTGGGATTTTGCTCCTTTTATATACACAGTGGGTGCGGTGATGTTCGGCTATGTACAGGTGATGGGAAATCGGTATGATGGCAAGAACTTTATCGTCAAGCGATTGAGGAGGCAGCAAATCTTTGGTGCCATTGCGTTGGTTTTTGCGGGAGTACTGATGTTTACGATGAACCGTAATGAGTGGATTGTCTGTCTTTCCATTGCTGCCATACTCGAACTGTATACAGCATTCCGCATTCCGCAGGAACTGGATAAAGAGAACAAGTAGAGCATTCTCATCTTTTGAATAAAATGCCGGTTTTGTTCTATTTTGATTCATCTCCGCACATAAGCCAAGAATAACCGGATGATAAGTCCTTTCATCAGTCGGATTAACTTCTTTTTCCTTTTAGGTTAAGTCTTCGCGTACGGCAAACTTTTATAGTCTTCGGCTGTGGACTGTATAGTCTGCTGCAATGGACTGTACAGTCTGTTACGGTGGACTGTACAGTCTGTTATAACAGACTGTAATAATCTTCCGCTTAAAAGGTCTTAGACAGTGGTCAGAAATAACTTAATCTTCCTTTTGTTTACAGATAAAAAGTAGATGACCGGTCACCCCGTATTGTATAATTTCCGGATTTCGAGGGGAAGGAAGGCAAAAAAACTAAACCGGTCTATCCCATCGTCAGCTGTAGGGGCAGGGTTTGCCTGCCCGAAGGCACAAAGCAAACTGTTTTCGGGCGAGCGAACCTTGCCCCTATAAACTAAACGACAGCATTATCCACGTTTTGACAGCCTCTTTTTTAGAGACGAGGAAGGTAGTGTGCTAAAATGAAAACAAACTACCACTATTCCACAATAGTCATTTCATCTATCAGATGTTTTGCACCTGCAAACTTATCGATGATAAACAAAGTATATCGGATATCTACGCAAGCGGCACGTTGTAACTGCGGATTGTAGGCGATATCACCTGTCAAACCTTCGTAGTTACGGTCGAATCCGGTACCGATTAATTCGCCTTTACTGTTGAAGACCGGTGAACCGGAGTTACCTCCCGTATTATCGGTGGCTGTGGCAAAGCAGATAGGCATTTCTCCGTTTTTCATGGCATAACGGCCGAAATCCTTGTTGTTATACAATTCTTTCAGTTTTGCCGGCACCACGAACTCGAAATTATCCGGGTCTTCTTTTTCCATTACGCCTTTCAGTGTCGTATAATAACTGTATTCCACTCCGTCCTTCGGGCTGTAAGAGCCGATTTTTCCGTAAGTGAGACGTAATGTAGAGTTGGCATCGGGATAAATGGGTGTGCCTTCCTGTTGTTTCAGTTTCATCATACCTTCCACCCATGTCTTGTGTGCAAGGTTGTATGCATCCGTTTCTGCTTTCATAGCCTGGTCGGTCTTTTCATACCCTTCGTCTACGGATTTGGCATATTGCACCATCAAGTCGTTTTCTATGGTTTTGGCATCCGGTTTGGCCATGAACCGGTCAAAGGCTTCACGACTGCGGAAGATAGAAGTATCGAAACAAGCATCTACAAATGCATCGATATCTCCTTTGAACTTCTTGTCTATCACCCGGAATATGCTGATGCGCTGTTCGGCAGGAATCAGTTCGGCATAAGTCTTTAACAGTGCCTTTGAGACTTTGCGGTCTACTTCGGGACTGTAATCTTTATTAAAGAACTTGTCGGCCTGTTTACCCAACCGGCTCAATGCATGATCCAGCGGATTGATTTCTTTGGTAGCGTGGGGCACTTTGTAACCTTGTTTCAGTGCTTCCAGCACTTGGTCTGTGGAAGGAATTTTATAGAATTCCGTTCCCAGTTTGCAAACTTCATAGATGGCTTGCTGGTGATAAACAGCGTCATGGCGTTTGCTTACGATTTCGCGGATGGCATCAAATGCTTTTTGATAAGTATCTGTTCCCGTTTTGCGGCCGTATGCCAGAAGTTTTTCTTGTTGCTGCTTCTTGGTGTCGAGCACATTGAGGTGAATCAGTCCTTCGTTCATGCCGATGGCATTCTTCCAGTAGTTGGCAGAAGATGCATACTTGCTGGCATACTGGATGCGTACTTTATCACTTTTCAGCATTTCTTCGAGCAGATTGTTGAGGCGTACCGTACGCACTGTCTTACGCATGAAATTGGTAGTCTGCATACGTTCTTCCACCTCATCGGAAATCATATAACGCCAGTTGCGTCCGGGGAATCCCATTACGAAAGTAAAGTCGCCCTCTTTCACACCGCCCAGATTGATCGTAAGGTGTTTCTTCACTTTCAGGGGGATATTATTCTCATTGTATTCGGCCGGTTTGCCATCGGGGGCGGCATATATGCGGAACATGGAGAAGTCACCGCAGTGGCGGGGCCACATCCAGTTGTCTGTGTCGGCTCCAAACTTTCCGATGGAAGAAGGGGGAGCACCCACCATGCGGACATCCTTGTAGATGGTCTTTACAAAAAGATAGTAACGGTTTGCTCCGTAGAAAGGTTTCAACTCCAAGGCCGTGAAGGGAGTGACTTCTATGTTCTCCTGCTTGGCAAAGCGTTCGGCCACTTTGCCAAGGTAAGAAGGAGAGAGGTAGTTCAGGCCTTCCGGGTCCTTGTCCTTAGCCAACTGTTCTTTTACATAAGGAGTGATATCCAGAATTTTGTCGATAAAAGTAACGGTCAGCCCCTCGCAAGGCAATTCCTCCTTGCGGGTCATCGCCCAGAATCCGTCTGTCAGGTAGTCGTGCTCCACCGAACTGTGTTGCTGGATATATCCGTATCCGCAATGGTGATTGGTCAGCACCAGTCCTTCTGCTGAAATAACTTCACCGGTGCATCCTCCGCCGAAATGTACCACGGCATCTTTCAGGCTGATACTGTCGGGGCAATATACTTTGTCAATGCCGATGTCCAGTCCCATGTCGTACATGGTGGCGGCATTTTGTTCTTTCAGGTCTGTCAACATCCACATACCCTCGTCGGCATGGCCGGCAAGGGTGGTGAAGCTGAGAAGTGATAATATGATTGTCTTTTTCATTATTCTACTATTGTCATTTCGTCAATCAGGTGACCGCAACCACCCAGTTTGTCGATAATAAAGAGTACATAGCGGATGTCTACGGCAATACAGCGTTGGAGGTTATTGTCAAAGTTGATATCTCCACTCAGTGATTCCCAGTTGCCGTCAAAGGCAGTACCAATCAGTTCACCGCTGCCGTTGATGACCGGAGAACCTGAGTTACCACCTGTAATGTCATTGGTCGTGAGGAAACAAGCCGGCATCTCACCGTTAGGCAATGCATAACGTCCGAAGTCTTTGGCAGTATAAAGCTCTTTCAGTTTGGCGGGAACTACGAATTCGGGATTGGTGGGGTCTTCTTTTTCCATTACACCTTTCAATGTCGTATAATACTTGTAGTGTATACCGTCTTTCGGATTATAAGATTTCACGTTACCATAAGTCAGACGAATGGTGAAGTTGGCATCCGGTGCTTTAGGTTCGGGAGAATACATTTCACATAAGCCGCGTACATACGTTTTGTGCAGCAGTTCCAATCCATTGAGTGCAGTTGACAATTCCTTAACCAATTTATCACCCAGTGCATATTTGGATTTGACAAAAGCATACATCGGGTCTTTTTCAAGAGCTTTTACATTGGGCTTGCTGATGAATTTATTGAAATTCTTTTCATTGGAGAAGATGGAATTATCATATAAATTGTCGATATATGCATCATAGTTTCCTTTGAAATCGTTTTGGATTGTCTGGTAGAAAGAAGGCAACGCGTCAGCTTCTACCATTTCGGCATAGAGGGGCAACAGGGCTTTGGCTACTTTGCGGTCTACTTCGTGGTCATAATCCTTGTTGTGAACGGATTCATAAACGCTCTTCATCATATCGGTATATTTTTTGATACCGGCTTTATCTTTGTTCTTTACCGCTACTTTCAGGCTGTCCATTACAATATAAGGAGTACCGAACTCAATGCCGCTTCTCAAAATTTCATTGAAGCAAGTGAATTGATAAAGAACAGGGTTGCTCTTTTCGATAATGGCATCGATTTCTCCTACCACCTTTGCATAGTCGGCCCGATTGTTATCCTTTGCAAACTTGGCAAAGCGGGCTTCCTGAGCCGCTTTCGTTTCCAGTACTTTATTGTCTGCGATAGCTTTGTTCATACCGATGGAATTCTTCCAGTAGTTGCTGCTTCCCGCATATTTGCTGGCATACTGAATGCGCACTTTGTCGCTGGCTGCCATTTCTTTTTTCAGTACATCCTGACGGGTACCGCGAATGCGGATACGGGGCTCATTGCTGGCGGTCATTCGCTGTTTGACTTCGCTTTGAGTCAAGTAGCGGCTGGTGCTTCCGGGGAAGCCCATAATCATGGCATAATCACCTTCTTCGATACCTTTCAGTGAGATAGCCAAATGTTTCTTAGCTTTGAGAGGAACATTGTTTTCATTGTATTCGGCCGGTTCACCGTTAGCGTCTGCATAGATACGGAATACAGAAAAGTCGCAAGTATGACGGGGCCACATCCAGTTATCGGTTTCCCCACCGAATTTACCGATAGATGAAGGAGGTGCGGCAACCATACGTACGTCACTGTATGTTTTTAAATAAATCAGATAAAATTTGTTTCCGGCATAGAAAGGAAGCGCTTGTGCACTGATACCCGGCTTTCCGTTCAGGTCGCTTGCTTTCAGTTCCTCGTTGGCAAATTTATGTAAGAAAGGCTGACCGAATGTTTCTTCTTCCTTCACTTCTCCGGCTTTTACCTTTGCATTTATTTTATCTGTGACATCCACAATACGTTCTACAAATTTGAACTTCAAGCCCGGAGTAGGGAGTTCTTCTTTACGGCTTTTTGCCCAAAAACCATCTGTCAGGTAGTCATGTTCTACTGAACTGTGTTGTTGGATAGAAGCATATCCGCAATGATGATTGGTCAGGATAAGTCCGTCGGGAGAAATAATTTCTCCGGTACATCCTCCGCCAAAGATACCTACTGCATCTTTCAGCGAAACTTTGTTGGGGTGGTAGATGTCGTCGGCATCCAGCTTCAGACCCTGTGCTTTCATGCGGTCTGCCAAGTGCTGTTCCTGCATGAGTTGCAACAACCACATACCTTCGTCTGCCTTTGATGGCAAGAATGCCACGCACATTAATGCGAGCATTAAGAGTTTAAATCTTTTCATGTTGTGTACTAAATGTTATTTCTTTATACTTATATCGGTTACAAAAATAGAAAAAAAACGGCAAGTATCAGTCAAAAAACTCAATCACAGTGATAATCTTATATTAAGTTTTAAATTATAATAAAAAATTTTTGTCAGTGGATTATAGATTGTACCTTTGCTCACCAAAAAGTAGTAAAGGGTGTGTAGATGAGCATGAATAAACTTTTTTTCTCTGTAGTGTCTTTATTGGCTTTGACCTCGTGTGCCAGCGAATATAAAATAGAAGGTAGTTCTTCTGTTTCGAGGTTGGATGGAAAGATGCTGTTTATAAAAGTTCCCGATGGTGACCGCATGGTGAAGGTTGATTCTGCCGAGGTTATTCATGGGATATTTAAAATGGAAGGAGTTTTGGATTCGTCCGTTATTGCTTCTTTATATATGGATGATATAAATATCATGCCTTTTGTTATCGAAAAAGGGAAGATAGCCATTAACATAGACAATGCCCGCATCGTGGTAAGCGGAACTCCGCTCAATGACCGTCTTTATGATTTTGTGGGAAAGAAAACTTCGCTTGATGACCGTGCCTACGAGTTAGAGCGTAAGGAAAGCCGTATGATTATGGATGGAAAAGATCCCAATGAGATTCACCATGTTATTATGACAGAACGTGAGAAACTGGCTGCTGAGATGAATGACTTGGCAAAGCAGTTCATTAAAAAGAATTATGATAATGTATTGGGACCGGGGGTATTTATCATGATATGCAGTAACTTTGATTATCCGGTCATGACTCCGATGATTGAGGAAATCGTTAAAGATGCTCCCGACAGTTTCAAAAATAATCCGATGGTGAAGGAGTATATCACGGTAGCTCGTGCCAATATGGAGAAACTGAAGAGTACACAACCTGTTCCCCTCGATTAAAGATTATTGATCGGGGTTGTCCACTTTTCCCTGATATTCTTCCGGCAATGATTTTTCTATTTCTTTATAAGCTTCTTCCATGGTTGTTTTGATATTGTCTATTCCCTGGCTTTGGGGATATATGGGTTTATGAATGATCAATGTCATCGGATGCCATGAGACGAAACCTCCGGTACGCGGGAGAACATTGAATGAACCGACAATAGTAAGCGGTACGACCGGCAGTTGTAACTCATCCGCCAACTGGAAAGCTCCTTTCTTAAAATATCCCATGTGTCCTGTAAAGGTGCGTGCCCCTTCGGGAAATACGACCAATGAAGTTCCGTTCTGCAATACATTACGGGCATGTTCGATTGTCTCTTTTACTTTCTTCGGTCCGGATTTATCTACAAAAATGTGACCTGCCGCTTCGCATGCTTTACCAACAAAAGGCATTTTCCGCAGGCTCTTCTTCATCATCCATTTGAAATTGCGGCCCAAAAAGCCGTAAATGAGGAATATATCGAATGAGCCCTGATGGTTGGCAACAAAGACATATGAAGTTTTGTCCAGTACTTCGGGATGCCCTACTACTTTTACGGGAATCAGCAATACATAACAGAATAGTTGTGACCAGATTTTTCCGGGGTAATATCCCCAAACATGCGGGTCGCCTATCCATGAACCTACAATAGTGACAAGGGCCGTAAGTATTGTCAATACAAGAAGTATGGGAAGTGCTATAAAAATCTGATATAAAATATAGAGTGCTTTCATTGTTCTCAATTTTTAAATCATACAAAGATAGAAAAAAAAGATAATTTATCAGGCAAACAGTAATAACTTATAATTGGAAAACATTTGATTATTCTTTTTTCAAAGTGATGACTGTTATTTCCGGCCATGCTCCGAGGCGCATGGGGAACATCAGATATCCCAGTCCTACATTGACAAAAAGAGCCTGATTGCCTTCCCGGTATAATCCGTTGTGTTCGGGGTAAACAAATTTAGCCGGAGAGAATCCGAAGATGCTGAATTGCATTTCGTGGGTATGTCCCGATAGCATTAATTGCACATCACTTTCGGGCAATACTTCGCGGCGCCAGTGTGTCGGGTCATGGCTGAGTAATACTTTAAATATTCCGTCTGTACCCTTTAAGGCTTTGGGAAGATCGCCATAATTGGGAAAAGGAGGATTACCGCTATTTTCTACTCCCACTAAAGCAATACTGTCATGTCCCCGATGAATGATGGTGTGTTCATTATTCAGCACTTGCCAGCCCATGCGTGCTTCTTTGGCTAATAAGCTGTCGAGATTGGTTTGTTGCTCTGCTTTTGTATTCCATTTGATATAGGGAGAATAGTCATGATTTCCAAGTACTGAGTAGACTCCGTCTTTTCCTTTTATTTGGCTGAGTATAGGTATGAATTCATCCAGTTCGGTGGCTATGTTGTTGACAATGTCACCTGTAAAAACCACCAGGTCTGCTTGTTCGGCATTGACCATATCCACAGCTTTTTGTATTGCTTTTCCATTTCGTGTCCAACTGCCCGAATGGATATCCGAAAGTTGGAGAATGCGATAGCCGTCAAAAGCATCCGGCAAATCTTTATAAGTTATAGTCACTTCTCTGATTTGAAAATGCTGTTTTCCTTCGGTGGCACCATATACGACGTATGCCAATGATGCCAGTGCCACTACACCTGCAATATATCCTCCATAGAGTCTTCGTCCCGAAATGAGAAAAAGCAGTTTCATGATAAGGATGACGATGACAAATATGGCTTTAGGTACGGCAAAGCATAGGAATATCAACAGAAAATTGCTGAGCCGGTACATGGAATCGGGCATTGGCTCGTGGATAGAGAAAATCACCGTCATCCCTGTGACCAGAAATAATGTTGGTATCCAATAAGCCCGGCGAATCCATTTTTGTGATACACGATGGATGTAAGCTCTGTATATATACCAGTCGGGCAATATCAACAGTAATAAGAAAAATATAAAGAGCTCAAGTTTCGCAAGTACTCAAATAATGTAATAAAAAAAGGCTAAAGAGTTTGATAATTCAATGATTATCACTATATTAATGTCGCCAAACAAACATATAGCACCCTTTAGCCATGAACAAAAATAGACATATTATCGGTGAACTCCAAGAGTTTTTTGCAAACAATGACTCCAGCAAGGCAATAAACAGCATATCAACCATTATGAACAGCATAAGGATACAAAGCAAAGTTATCGGGTCAGTTAAGAATCCGAATTGCAAATTCACCTGTCTTCAGGTGTTACAACTGCTTGTTCTGTTCCCGTTCTTTTCAATTAAGAATGCTGCCAACTATTCGTCTTCTGCCCTGGGTAAGATATTTGTCTGCCACAAAGATATGTTCTATCGTTTCATGAACGACGGCAACATCAATTGGCGACGTATAATCTACTCGGTTTTCAGGCAGTTGTATTCACGTGTGAAACGCAGAACGACATTGAAGTCGGACATCAGATGCGTCATCATCGATGATACAGACCTTCCGAAGACCGGATTCAAGACCGAGAAGATTGGCAAGGTATTCTCTCATACCCAAATGAAGCCTATACTTGGATTCAAGGCAATGTTCCTCTGCTTTACGGATGGTGTATCCCAGTTTCTCCTTGACTTTTCTCTCCATGGAGAGGAGGGAAAACGAAGCGATAAGCCACAGGGGTTATTCAAGAAACAGACGGAGGCTCGCTATTGTAAGGAACACTCAGGGGATGAGCGTATTGCCAGGCGTAGCGCTGAGTATTTTGCAAGTAAGATTGAGACGGCCATCAGCATGCTCAAGCGCTCAATCATAGAGGGTGTACGTTTCGATTATCTTCTTGTTGACAGTTGGTTTACCTGCTCTGAACTTTTGAAGTTCGTGGTCTCAAGGCACTTTGGATGCCACCTTATCGGAATGATAAAGATGGGCAAGACAAAGTATGAGACAGATCTTGGAAACAAGACAGCGCCTGAACTTATCAAGGCTCTCCAAAAATCCAAGAACGTAAAGTATAGCCGCTCAATCGGTTACTACACAGCAACTGTCTCTGCTAAAATCTCCAGCATTAAGGTCTGCCTGTTCTTCTACAGAAGAGGCAAGAACGGCAATTGGAATGCTCTGCTTACCTCGGATTTGAAACTTGATGCGAAAGAAGCCTTCAGACTTTACTCAAGAAGATGGGTTATCGAAGTGGCTCACAAAGAGATGAAGCAAAATCTTAAACTCGGAAAGAACCAGTGCAGAGACTTCGCCGGACAGATTGCAGGCATATCATTGTGCGTACTGCAATACAATATTCTCAGTTATGTCAAACGCTATGAGTCATACGAAACTATCGGAGGACTCTTTGCTGAAATTTCAAAGAACTCTGTTGAACTTTCAGTAGCAGAAAAAATCTGGCTGCTGATTGTAGAAGTTATAAACGTCATTGCCGAGGTACTTAACTGTGATGCAATGGTTCTGACTGAACAAGTAATATCAAACGATAAACAAATCAAAGCTGTGAAGCAGGCTTTCGACAGGCTGACACCAGCCGCCTGAGGAGCTACACTTTACTTGCGAAACTTAAGTAAAGAGTTTTATTAGCATCATGGCAATTGGTCTTTATAAAAAAATGAAATCTATAAATTGGCAGCCAGAAACTTTTTCATTTCTTTTATGTTCATTCCACGTCGGTTGGCATAATCGGTCAGTTGGTCTTCACCTATTTTCCCGATGGAAAAATAGCATGAGGCAGGATGGGCGAACATCAGTCCGCTGACAGAGGCATGAGGCTTCATCATGCCATTTTCGGTCAAAGAAATACCTATCTGCTTCATGTCCAGCAATTCATTCAACACAAAATTGACAGATTGGTCGGGTAATGAAGGATAGCCGACGGCAGGGCGGATTCCCTGATACTTCTCATTATGCAAATCTTTTACACTGAGATTCTCATTGGGTGCATATCCCCATGTCGTCTTGCGGATATCTTCGTGTAATTTTTCGGCGGTTGCTTCTGCCAGACGGTCAGCGAGAGTCTGTACCAGCATCCGTTTATAGTCATCTTTGTCATAAAGATGCTCCATATCGGCATCCACGGTGGTGGCAAATGCTCCTACTTTATCTTTGATGCCTGAAGACAGAGGACGTACGAAATCACTTAAGCAGAGAAACGGTTCGTCTGCTTTACATTTGACTGCCTGCTGGCGCAGTAGTGGGAAACGTGTGCTCCCGTCCAGATATAGGTTGTCGCCATCGGCATTGGCATCCATTAAGCGAAAAATGCCATGCGTCTCAAAGTCGGCATCCAATTCATTCAACATTCTGTGGGCTTCTTTCAGCAGTTGCATTGCTTCTGCAGCTTTCGGTCGCTCTTTTTCGGGAAAACCGGCCAACCACATGGCACGACACGAGTCACACCCATGTATATCGGCTATGGCAGCATATTTAGGCTGGAAACCCCATGCATGAAAAAAATAAATCCAGTTTATGTATTCACTGACTTGATGTATTTTGTAATGTACGATCATCGCTTAAATCTTAGTTCTTTTCCTCTGTGGGCTTTGTCTACTTGGTGGTTATGGTAGACCAAATGCCCGTTAACAAACGTTTTTTCTACTTGTGAGTGGAATGTCTGTCCTTCCATGGGACTCCATCCGCATTTGCTCAAGATGCAGTCGGAAGTTACTGTCCATTGACTATCGGGGTTTACCAAAACCAAATCGGCATAATACCCCGGTCGGATAAATCCCCGCTTTTCTATATGATATAATTCAGCGGGAGCATGACACATTTTCTGTACCAATTGTTCAATGGTCAGCACTCCTTCCCGTACCAGTTCCATGATAGCCACCAGTGAGAATTGTATCATCGGCATACCCGAAACGGCCTTTAAAGCACCACCTTGTTTTTCTTTCAGCAAATGGGGAGCATGGTCGGTGCCGATTACATCGATACGGTTGGTGGCCAAAGCCTGTCGTAATGCTTCACGGTCGGTTGCAGTCTTGATGGCTGGATTGCACTTGATGCGTGCTCCCAGCGTTTCATAATCTTTATCGCAGAAATAGAGATGTGAAACACATGCTTCCGATGTTATTTGCTTTTCACTCAATGGCTTGTCTTCAAACAAATCTAGTTCGCCGGCTGTGCTTACATGTAGAATGTGCAGGCGTGCTCCTGTTTCTTCGGCTAGTTTTATTGCCAGGGAAGAAGAATGCATGCAGGCTTCTGCACTCCGTATTTCGGGATGGTATTTGATGTCCGGGTCTTCTCCGTATTTTTCTTTGAAAGCAACGGTATTCGCACTGATAATAGCTTGTTCTTCACAGTGGGTGGCAATCAGCATACCGGCATTGGCAAAGACTTTGCGCAACACTTCCATGCGGTCTACCAGCATATTGCCGGTACTGGCTCCCATGAAAAGTTTCACACCGCATATACGGGTTTTGTCCAGTTGAGACAGCATATCTGCATTATTGTTGGTTGCACCGAAATAGAATGAGTAATTCACTACACTTTTCGTTGCAGCATCGGCAAACTTGGCTTCCAGCGCTTCGAGATTGGTGGTCTGCGGGGTTGTATTGGGCATATCCATAAAAGAGGTCACTCCTCCGGCTGCTGCGGCTGTACTCTCTGTATGCATATCCGCTTTATGGGTCAGTCCCGGGTCGCGAAAGTGCACATGATCATCTATCACACCCGGCATCAGGTAGCACCCCCCGGCATCTATTTCCTCATCACAGGGATGGAGTGGGAGAGTGCCGTCTGCTATCACTTCTGCTATTCTGTCATTTTCAATTACAATCGAACCGTGAAAAGTCTTTCCTTCATTCACAATTCGCGCATTCTTTATCCAAGTACGTTTCATAAGTTTTTCTTTTGAGGATATTTATGGAACCAGCTATACCATTTCAGTTGGATGACTCCCATAATCGCTTCACCAAAGATGCTGCTGTTCATTTTGGAAGTTCCCAATTCGCGATTGACAAAGATGACCGGAACCTCGGCTATTTTGAATCCGCATTTATAAGCAGTGAATTTCATTTCTATCTGGAAGGCATAACCTTTGAAACGGATTTTGTCCAATCCGATAGTTTCAAGTACCTGCCGGCGATAGCATTTGAATCCCGCTGTGGTGTCATGGATGGGCAGACCGGTGATTATACGTACATATTTCGATGCAAAATAAGACATTAAGACACGTCCCATCGGCCAGTTTACAACATTTACTCCACTGACATAACGCGAACCGATGGCTACGTCATAACCTTCGCGGGCACATTTGTCATACAACCGGGGCAAATCATTGGGATTATGGCTGAAGTCGGCGTCCATTTCGAATACATAGTCATATCCTTTTTCTATCGCCCACTTGAACCCGGTGATATAGGCAGTTCCCAATCCCAGTTTACCCTTGCGCTCTATCATGAACAGGCGGTCGGGAAATTCCTGCTGCAACCGGCGTACAATAGCTGCCGTGCCGTCAGGAGAGCTGTCTTCTATGATTAAGATATGAAAGAACTTCTCCAAACCGAATACAGCCCGGATAATATTTTCTATATTCTCCTTCTCGTTATAGGTTGGTATAATAATGATGCTATCGGATTTCTCCATACGTTTATTTGTATTAGCTGAATAAATATCATACAAATGTAATTAATATATTATGAACCTCTGCAGAATTTAATTTTATTAAATAAAAAAAGAAGGGTTAACCCTGCTTTTACGCATGGATAACCCTTTCATCTTACAGAATAGTTTAGTTTTCTTTAGAAAGCCACACCTACGCGGAATCCGAAGTTTTGCAATTTATCCATGTCATAGTTAAACACGGTTCCCTTGTTGGTGGAATAGTTGTAAAATCCTGCCAAATGAAAGCCGATACTGTTGGGCCATGGGTAAATATTTACACCGATTTCGGGAGATACATAGAAGCCCCATGTGTCGTCCTTTACTTCGTAGATGTAGAAATCACTGGACATCTTTGTATAGTTGGCACCCAATTTCAATCCGATATAAGGTTGGCAGATACCGTCACTAAAGCGATAGTGAGTGGCAAAACCGAAAGGCAATTGGAATACGGAATGTTGTTGGTCGGTGGTCAGTGCAGACGAGCTGTTGATAGGCAATGTCTGACGTGGAATGTATTCATTGTTAGTGTGATAATTAATAAATGCACCGATAGACAAATCAGGTAAAACATAATATCCACCTTCAAAGTTCATACCCCAGCCGCTTGCTTTGTTTGAAAAGTTGTTGCTGATAGGAGCACTGAACTGCCAGTCTACATTAAAGTAGGTCATCGGAGTAATTTGTGCTTTTGCCGGTAGAGCAAAGGCAATGGCGATGGCAGCTACCGCCATTATTCTATAAGTAAAATATTTTATGGTTTTCATAAACTTGCTAATTTATTAAAATGATTTATTTGTTTATTTCTTCAAATAAGGGCTTTGTGCAAATGCCTGATTGATAGCCGTTGTAGCACGGTTGACATTCAGACTGCCGCTGCTGCCGATCAGACCGCTGATATAAGCATTCCATACAACAGGCAGTTTTTCTTTAGCTCCTTCGGGCGCACCCAGATTGACTAAATCAGCCAATAATGAACCGGTGCTGTAGCTATAAGTGATGGAGTAAGGATAGTACCATCCGCCTCCCCAGTATCCGCCCCAGTATCCGGGAATCCAATAACCGGGATAATAGTTCCACCATGGACCGTTGTTATAATAACCGTTAAAGTAGTAAGTGCTGGCTACGTAGCTCAATTGCAATCCGAGGTCGGCATCTTCCTTGTCTGGTGTACGCATGTAACCGGCACCGTCCATTTTGGCAACGAATGCACTGATAATCAGTTGCGCATTATCATCTTTCCAATATTCCGGTTCTTTAGAATCTCCGATTACAAGAATGCTGTCGGGAACGTAATAAGTGCTGAAGCTGTTGAATTTAGCACTAGTGTCATGATTGGTAAATACTAGATACTCATTGTCCAGTTTGTCCATGTCCGGGTCTTTTTCGCAAGATACCAAGGCAAAGACCGCCAGTAGGATAGGAATTAATTTTTTCATGTCAAGTTTTTGTTTAAGTTAATACTGATTTTTTCGTTTGTTGTACTCCTAAAAACGGAGGAGTTACGCTTTTGTTCACTACAATCGTTTTTTTTGTGAACTTTTTCTCAAAGGACAGAGCTTCTTGTTAAAGTTTCTTTTTGAGCGTATAGTTCAGTTTTGATATCGCTTTTTTGAAATCTTTGCCCACCATGGTCAGTGCGCTGTCGCCTTCGGCTACAAAATTGGTCTTTTCATGGCCGGGAGCTGCCGAAACAAGTTGGTAGATAATGGCGGTGCTGTCATTGGGGATGCCGATAATGGTTACAACGGTACCGCTATCGGTAAATACCTGATCTTGTCCGTTGTTGGCACCTAAATAAGTGGTAGTCAGATTATATGTACCCAGTGAGTCTTCTCCTGTTTCTTGCAGAGTGAGCAGATAGTTGATACCCGAGACGTCAGCGCCGGGTAAAACGCCTTCGTAAGTATAGGTTTGTAAATCGCCCAAAGTGCTGTCATTAACGGCAAACAAAGAGTCACTTTCGCTTTCAGCTATCATTTCGGCAGATTTATTTCCTTTGGAGCCGCAAGAAGCAATCATGGCAGCCAAGGCTGCTGCAATAAATACTTTTTTCATTATTAAGTCAGGTTTTTAATGGTTATTTGGCTAAATAACACCTGTCTGACTTATTTTGTTTAGCAGAGTGAATTTTTTTGTTTTCAGCGTAACAGTACCCCGTTTATTTTCTTTCTGCTGAGTGAGTTGTAAAGTACTTTTGCCGATTGAGTTTCTGTCTCTTCCGGTTTTTCCGCATCGGGCATTGTGCCGGTAGTGATTAATGAAAGGGTATTTTTCAGCATCAATTCGTTTTCATCGCCCAACGGGAGAAGAGGAGAGATAAGTCCTCTTTCGTTCAATTTGTAATCGGGAGTGATACCGTTTACATAATCCGCTTTGCCGTCGGCATTGAGTACGTATGCCACTACCGGCCATAAGATAAAGTCTATCTCATCGTTAGTGTAGCCGGACATGGCAACCGGTTTTCCGACTGTGGTTTCACCTATCACTACCACATTGTCGTCACCCATGTAAGGACGCAGGCAGTTGATTACGGCTTCGGATGCAGAAGCCGTAAAAGTAGAGGTGATGACATATAGTTTGTTCAGGTTAAGATTTTGTGCAGACGTTGTTGAAATGAAATTATACGTAGTGTCCTGTGGAGTCGTGATATCATTATATTGCATGGTGCAAAACGGTTTGCCGAGTGCCGATTCCGGCGCCAACAAGCTGGCAAGTTCTTGGGCACAAGTCAGATAGCCGCCGGGGTTATAGCGGAGATCGAGAATAAATGCATCGGGAGCTTCACTCTTGAACTCTGAGAAGATTTGCAACATCTGTTGTGCGTAGTCCGTTTCGTATCCGTTGTCTAGGGGGCCGGTACTGAATTTATTATATACCATGTAGGCAATCTTCTTACCGTTTACATTAAATACTTTGTTGATATAAAACGGATTTATTTCCACCGGACGTGATGCCCCGATAGAAAGCACATCGACATCTGTCCAAATATAGTCATCTTCACCGGCAATTATACTTTTTCTTGTCAATGTGGTGGCGTCTCCCGAAATCAGATAACCATAATTGTTGACATTGATTTGTGCATCTCCTACGGCAGAAATCCAGTCACCGCGTTGAAGACCGGCTTCTGATGCCGGTGAATCGGGAAGAACAAACAATACTCGCGCATAGGTGTGTGAGGTCGTTCCCAGCGGATCGGTGACGAGTTCGAAGTCGAATCCGTAAGTCGATGTCTGATTGAGGAAAGAACGGCTGACATTTGCTTTCATTTCTACATACGAGAACGGGTCTCCTTTTCCATCCAATGCTTTTGTATAGAGTAATTTCTGTAGAAATTCTTCCGGTTCGGCAAAATAATCTTTTTCAGAAATTTCAGGTATTTGGTCATACCATAGATAATGTTGTTTCATTACTTCTTCTATCCACATATCGTCGCCTACAAGCGCATAATATTCTCCACTGCGGTCTACTCCGCATGACGTGATAAAAAATAGAGTTGTCAGCAAGTAAAATGTATGTAGTAAATATTTCATTTTATATTGTTTTTTAGGTTTGCAAAGCTAGGTATTTTATTCGTAAATCAGGTATTTTTTTCTCATCTTTTTATATTCCTCCAGTTCCTTTTGCCATCCGGCACGAATTTCTTCTTCACTTTTTCCTTCTGTGATTTGCCTTCTGACTTTCCTGTTGCCCACCAGCATGTCAAACCACTGAGGACGGGTAAAGAATTTATCAGCTTTTCCCATATTCTTGTATTCCTGATAATAACTTATGATGTATCTTAAAGAGAACCCTTTAGGGGGCAACAAACTTTTCATGTTATTTCCATAACAATACTGTCCTTTATACATTGGATTTTTATCAAAGCCTTCCAAAGCTTCCGGTTTGAATCGGAAGGAAGACAGTCGGATGTCCGGCGAGCCGATGACTTGAAAAGGGTGATAAGTGCCTCGACCCACACTGATGGCAGTGCCTTCGAAGGGGCACAGCGAGGGATAAAGCGCAATCGCTTGGTCATTAGGCAGGTTGGGAGAAGGTTTCACAGGAAGGGAGTAAGAATCACCGTGTTTCCATCCCTTTACGGGAATGACAGTCAGCTTGCATTTTCGTTTTCCCGCCAGCCACCCTTCACCGTTTATCATTTGCGCGAGTTCGCCCACGGTGCAGCCGTGCAATACAGGGATGGGGTGCATACTTACGAAGCTTTTTAATCCTTTTATCCGAACAGGCCCGTCTGTATAATCGCAAGGATTAGGACGGTCGGTGATAATCAGCTCTTTATGGTTCTCTGCACACGCTTCCATTACGTAGTGCATGGTGCTGATATAAGTGTAGAATCGTGCTCCCACATCTTGAATATCGAACACCACCACATCAATATCCTGCATCTGTTGTGGAGTAGGTTTCTTGTTTTTTCCGTATAGTGATTGGATAGGGATGCCTGTGCTGATATCTTTACCGTTCTTAACCGTTTCACCTGCATCGGCATTTCCCCTGAATCCGTGTTCGGGAGCAAATACTTTTTTTATGTTGATATTTGAAGCAAGCAGTGTATCCAACAGATGTGTATTGCCTGTCATTGATGTTTGATTTACCACCAATGCTACCCGTTTATTGTTCAGCAAAGGAAGCAGGGTTTCCATTTGCTCGGCTCCGTTTACTATCTTTTGAGCAAACAAAGTATTGATAATAAACAAAGAAGAAAGAAGGAAAAGATATTTTGTTTTCATGTTTATATGCAGATTATTTTGTAATATTGCACAAAAATAAGAATTTAATTGAAGATGAACGCACTTGCTATCATTAATAAATATTATTCTGAAGAAAACGAGTTGAAACATATTCTGCTCACTCATAGTCGTTCGGTGGCTGACAAAGCGTTGCAGATTGCCGTCAAGCACCCGGAACTTCATCTGGATACCGGCTTTTTGGAAGAAGCTGCCCTGTTGCACGACATCGGTATTTTTATGACCGACGCTTCCGGCATTCAGTGTTTTGGCACTCATCCATACATTTGTCACGGCTATTTAGGTTCCGAACTGCTGATGAAAGAAGGGTATCCCCGCCATGCATTGGTTTGCGAGCGTCACACCGGGGCCGGAATGTCATTACAAAGCATCATAGAGCAGGATTTACCGATTCCGCATCGTGATATGGTTCCTGTTTCGATGGAAGAACAGGTTATTTGTTTTGCAGATAAATTCTTTTCAAAAACGCATCTTGATAGAGAGAAAAGCGTAGAAAAGGCGTTGAAAAGCATTTCGCGTTATGGAGAAGATGGAGTGATACGCTTTAAGCATTGGTGTGAATGTTTCTTGTGATAGATAAGACTTAGAGCTTGTTTAAAAATGGCTGAAATCTTTTCATTATAAAGTTTCCGTATCAGTCGAATCGTTTCTTCCTCTCTCCTTTCATTAGCCGTTGAAACGTCCTGTTGATAGGCTTCCGGTCATGAAAGAACATCTCGTCATCGCTCCTTCAGCCTCCTTTCATTCGTAAAACACGAGAATTGCATTGTGTGCTCTGAAGGCAATTGTGAAGGGACTTGAAAAGCACGGCTGAAACGAGGATGAGGGGAAGTGCTGTCATTTTTAACCGTTTGATAAACAGTGTGTTTTGACTGGAATGTAAGGATGAAGGGAAAAGAAGAAATGATCGGATCGGGGAGGGTGATTCAATCTGCTCCTACATGAAAAGGTGCTGATGTTTTTAAAAAACTTCCCGAGCTTTTTTAAAAACATCAAAGTCTTTTTGTGTACATACGCATTGGTCTATACATACGGTGGCACAAGCCTGCGTGTACGTATGCGTAAGCCTACACATATATACGCATCGGGCTACACGTATATACGCATAAACCTGCACCTATATAGGTATTATGTCAGGTGTCGTATCGGTCAAATTGGAACTGTAAGATTATGGTTGAGGAAAATTTAAACAGGCTTTGAGTAACTAATAAAATAAATTAAATATCCGCTTAATAGTTCATAATTGGCGGATTATGCTTAATTTTGCCCCTCAAAGCGTAAAAGTATTGTGAATGACGCCACTAAAACGACATAGATTTATACCATTTTTACTACTATTTGCCTGCCTGATGCTTTCGTTAAGTTCGGGTGCACAACGCAGAAGGAGAAACCCGGCATCCGGTAGAGATACCCTGAACGTAGATACAACACTGGTAGATACGCTTTCGGTGGATACTGTTGCACCTAAAAAGAAACAACCGTTGGATGCTCCTGTAGCATATGAGGCGAATGATTCCATTGTATTTACCGAAGGTGGATATGCGCATCTGTATGGTGACGGAAAAGTGAATTATGAAAAGATTGAAGTGACTTCTGCCGTAATCACCATGAATATGGACAGCAGTACGGTATATGCCCGTGGTGTTCCTGATTCGGTAGGCGTGGAAACCGGTACTCCTATCTTTAAGGATGGGGAAACCCCATACGAGTCTAAAATCATGCGTTATAATTTCAAGACTAAAAAAGGGTTTATCAACAATATTGTCACTCAGCAGGGTGAAGGATATGTTACCAGTGAAGAGTCCAAAAAAGGAGCAGGTGATGAGCTTTATCTTCGTCGCGGTAAATATACTACTTGTGACCAGCATGACCATCCTCACTTTTATCTGAAACTTTCGATGGCGAAAGTACGCCCCAAGAAGAATGTGGTTTTCGGACCTGCACAATTGGTGGTGGAAGATGTGCCTCTGCCTATTGCTGTGCCGTTTGGTTTCTTTCCTTTCAATAGCAGCTATTCTTCAGGGTTTATCATGCCTACTTATGGTGATGAAATGAATCGCGGTTTCTATTTGCGTGACGGCGGATATTATTTTGCCATCAGTGACCGCATGGATTTGAAACTTTTGGGTGAAATATTTACGAAAGGATCGTGGGGACTTTCCGCACAGTCCAATTATAATAAGAGGTATAAATATAGCGGTAACTTTAATGCTAGTTATCTGGTGACCAAGACCGGTGAGAAAAATATGCCGGACTATAGTGTGACGAAAGACTTTAAACTTTCATGGAGTCATCGCCAGGATGCAAAAGCAAGTCCGAACAGTTCGTTTTCTGCCAATGTGAATTTTGCTACCAGCAGTTACGACCGCCGGAGCATCAGCAGTTTGTATGATCCTAATCAGTATTCAAATAATACTAAGACATCAAGTGTGAGTTATTCGCGCAACTTTCCTGAAATTGGTTTGAACTTGTCGAGTACGTTCAACCTTTCTCAGAATACGAAAGACTCTTCTATTAATGTTACGTTGCCGGACTTGAATATTTCTTTGAATCGTATCTATCCTTTCAAACGTAAGAATGCTGCCGGAGACGAACGATGGTATGAGAAGATTTCTTTCCAATATACAGGACATCTGACCAATAGTATCAATACAAAGGATAATTTGATTCTGAAGCAGGGAATCAGTAAATGGAATAATGGTATGCAACATAACATTCCTGTTTCCGCTACCTTTACTTTGTTCAAATACTTTAATGTGGTGCCTTCATTCAATTATACCGAACGTTGGTATACACGTAAGATTGAGCAAAGTTATGACCCTAATGCTGCCGGAAATGTAAAAAGGGATACCATTAATGGTTTTAGTCGTGTATATGATTACAGAATGGGGATTCAGGTGAATACGAAACTTTATGGTATGTATAAGCCTTGGAAGAAACTGTTTGGCGATAAGATTGAGGCCATCCGCCATGTCGTGACTCCATCTGTTACAGCCAATTATGCTCCTGATTTCGGAGCTTCTCGCTATGGATATTATAAAACATATCAGTATACAGACGAAAACGGAGAGGTACGCACCGTGGAATACTCCCCGTTTGCCGGTCAGGCATTCTCTCCCCCGGGTAAAGGGAAATCGGAGAGTTTTACCTTCTCATTGGACAATAATGTGGAAATGAAAGTAAAGACGGCTAATGACTCAATAAAGAAGGTAAGTCTCATTGATCAGTTATCGGCATCGCTTACTTATAATGCGGCGGCTGAGACTCGTCCGTGGAGTGACTTGAGTATGAATCTGCGTCTGAAACTGACAAAGAGTTATACTTTCAGTATGAATACATCATTTGCTACGTATGGTTATAAGTTTGATGAAAACGGAAATGTGGTAGATAATGATCGCACAGAATGGTCTTATGGACGTTTTGGACGTTTTAAGGGATATAGCGGTTCTTTCTCTTACACATTGAATAATGATACATGGAAGAAATGGTTTGGTCCGAAAGATGATAGTAACTCGGGCAAGGATAAGAATAAAGGAAACGAGAACGAGGCTCTTGAACAATACGATGATGAAAATACTGATGGTGAAGAGGAGGATAAATCCGGTTTACGCAAGACAGAGGCGGCTGCTATTGATCCCGATGGTTATATGGCATTCAAGATGCCTTGGTCTTTGAGTCTAAGTTATAGTTACAGCATCAGTGAAGATAGGTCGAAGGAAATCAATAAGAAGACTATGCGTTATCCTTATGCGGTTAGTCACTCATTGAATGTATCGGGTAATATTAAATTAGGCAGCCGTTGGAATATTAACTGTTCTTCCGGTTATGACTTTAATACCAAGGAGATGTCTATGACAACAGTGAATATCAGTCGTGACTTGCACTGTTTCAATATGAGTTGCGGCTTGGTGTTCGGTCCGTTTACTTCTTATAATTTCAGTATCCGTGCAGCTTCGAACTTGCTGACGGATGCACTGAAATGGGACCAGCGTAGTAATACGGGCAGCTCGGTTACTTGGTATTAAAAGACGATTTACCACTGTATGGGTTGTTGCCCATGTGCTATCAGATATTCATTGGCTCGGCTGAAATGTTTATTTCCGAAAAATCCGTTATATGCCGATAGGGGTGACGGATGTGCCGATGCCAATACCAGGTGTTTGTTTCTGTCGATAAATGCTCCTTTTTTCTGTGCATAAGCTCCCCATAAGATAAATACTAAATTCTCTCTTTCTTCTGCCAATGCCCGAATAGCTGCGTCAGTAAATTCCTCCCAGCCTTGGCGTTGATGCGAAGCAGCTTGGTGCGCACGTACTGTCAGTGTGGCATTGAGCATCAGTACTCCTTGGTTGGCCCATCGTGTTAGATTTCCCGTGGTGGGGATAGGAGTTCCCAAATCGCTCTGTATTTCTTTGAAGATATTCTGTAAGGAGGGTGGAAAAGGTACACCATCGTTTACCGAGAAGCAAAGGCCATGTGCTTGCCCGGGACCATGATAGGGGTCTTGTCCGATAATCACCACTTTCACTTGGTCAAAAGGGCAGAGGTTGAAAGCGTTGAATATCAATTTTCCGGGGGGATAGACTGTGGTAGTCTGATATTCCTGTCTTACAAAGTTAGTGAGTCTTACGAAATAATCCTTTTCAAATTCAGGAGCCAAATGTTGCTTCCAGCTTTCTTCTATTTGTACGTTCATTCCAATTACTTTTTAGTTTAAATATGCCCTAAAGATAAGAATATTTTGTAAATGTGACAAATAAAAAGCACGAACCGATCTGATTCGTGCTCTAACATAGGACTGATTAATTTATCAGATGAGTTGCATGCCCAGTTGTGCGCATTCTTTTCTCATCTCTTCGGGCCAGATGCTGGCTTGAATTTCTCCAATATGTGCTTTTTGCAGATAGAGCATACATAAACGTGATTGTCCGATACCTCCTCCGATACAGAGGGGCAGTGTGCCTTCCAACAGGCGTTTATGGAAATAGAGTTCTTTACGTTTTTCCTGTCCGCTCAGGGTTAGTTGACGAAGCAATGCTTCCTTGTCTACACGAATACCCATTGAAGAAAGTTCTACCGAACGGTCGAGTACTTTGTCCCATACCAATAGGTCACCGTTCAATCCCGGCAAATTATTTTCGGGGTTGACTGTAGAATAGTCATCATAGTCCGGTGCACGGAGATCGTGTTCTTTTCCATCGCTTAACCGGCATCCGATACCAATAATAAATACTGCTCCATATTTTTGTGCAATAGCATGTTCACGCTCCTTTGGAGTCTTGTCCGGATATATCTGAAGCAATTCTTCCGAATGAATAAAATGGATGTTGTGAGGAAGGAAAGGCTTGATTTGCGGATACATTTCACATACCATATATTCAGTGCGGCGCATGGCTGCATAAATACGGGTGACAATTTCTTTCAGGAAATTGACATTGCGTTGTTCTTTGGTAATCACTCGTTCCCAGTCCCACTGGTCGACATAGAGTGAATGTAAGTTGCCCAATTCTTCGTCTGCACGGATGGCATTCATATCGGTATAAATTCCGTATCCGGGTTCGATATTATATTCCGCTAAGGTCAGTCTTTTCCATTTGGCAAGTGAGTGAACAACTTCCGCTTGTGCATCTCCTAAGTCTTTGATAGGAAAGGAAACAGGACGTTCGGTTCCGCTTAAGTCATCATTGATACCCATTCCTTTTAAAACGAATAGTGGTGCTGTCACACGGCGAAGGCGCAATTCAGATGATAAGTTCTGCTGGAAGAACTCTTTTATTTGCTTGATACCCAACTCTGTTTGCTTTAAATCCAGCAAAGGTTTATAGTTGGCAGGTTTAATAAGGTAACTCATTATATATCATTCTAATTATTTTAATAGTTCGCAAATATAGGTATTATTTGTGATAATGCTACTGTTTTCGTTGAAAATATAGTCAAATTGTTTGTTTTAAGCTTATTTTATAGAGCAAAATATTATTTTGTTTCATAAAGTGAGCTTTTTATTAGGAGAAAGAAAATATATTTTGTACTTTTGCGCGTTCATTAAAAAAACGCACCCGTAGTTCAATGGATAGAATACCGGATTCCGGTTCCGACGATATGAGTTCGATTCTCATCGGGTGTACGAATTTAGCAATCTCCTGACCAACTTCAGTCAGGAGGTTTTTCTAAATAATACTTTCCTTCTGTGAACCTTTTTTCTTCGTTCTAGTTATTCAGTTATGAAACTTTTGAAAAACACTATTGTTATTTAGCTTTTTCTTAAAAAATAATGCTAATAAATAATATTGTTTATTTGATGAATTGTGTATATTAAAAACATGAGTATATATTCGCTCTGGTATTTAAAATATTTAATTATGTGATTGTTTTGAAACTGACGATTAATTAAACTTATTTATTTAAACATTAAATTATCAACTAAATCTGAGATTCATGAAGAAGGCTCTCTTTTTAATGATGTGCTTATGCTTCTCAATTAGTGTATTAGCACAGGCAAAGACGGTAACGGGAACGGTGGTAGATGCTATCGGAGAACCGATTATCGGAGCAAGTGTTCTGGAAATGGGCACAACAAATGGTACAATAACTGATGTAGATGGTAACTTTACTCTCCAGGTTCCGGAAGGTACAAAACTGGAAGTGAGTTTTCTTGGTTACAAATCACAGCAAATTGTGGTGGGCGCGCAGAGCCATTACAAGGTGGTGTTGAAAGAAGATACTGAAGTATTGGATGAAGTGGTCGTTGTGGGATATGGTGTGAAGCAGAAACGTTCCACTATGACCACGGCTATTTCGAAAATGGATAGTAAAGTACTTGAGAATGCAGCGATTGCTAATGCGGCACAAGCATTGCAGGGTTCTGTCAGTGGTTTGCGGGTGACGAATACATCCGGTGCTCCGGGTAGTTCGCCTACTATTGTGCTGCGTGGTGGTGCCGGTATTGAATCTGCCGGAAGTCCGTTGGTGGTAGTAGACGGAGTTGTTCGCTCGATGGATGATGTCAATCCGGCGGATATCGAGTCAATCCAAGTATTGAAAGATGCAGCTTCGACTGCTATTTATGGTGCTCGTGCCAATAATGGTGTCATTTTGGTGCAGACAAAGAAAGGAAAAGAAGGAGTTGCCCAGATTTCTTATAAATTTAAGGGTGGTCTGAACTTTGCCCGTAAGGGATATGAATACATGGATGCCGAAAACTACATAAAATACGGACGTTTGGGACGTCAGTATTCGGGTGGTAGCTTGTCACAAATTGATGGTATGCGCGGTTATGGTGCTGTGTATGGTCAGAATAACCCTGAACAATTTTCTATCCGATATCTGGATGGCAATGAAGACTTGTTGCAGGAAGGATGGAAACAAATGACTGACCCTATTTCGGGTAAGCAAATTGTATTTAAGGATTATGGCACTACTTTGAGAGATGAAGTATATAAAGATCCTGCTTTCACTCAAGACCATTATCTGAGTTTTACCGGCGGTAATGAAAAAGGTACTTTTGCCGCATCATTAGGATATTATTCGGAAGACGGTACTGTAAAAGGTACTCAGTACAGACGTTTTAGCGGTACATTGAACGGTAATTATAAAGTATTGCCCATCTTGAATATAAAGGGAGGGGTGAATTTTTCTACTTCGGAAGCTCCGGAATTATATTATGATGATACGGCTGACTTGTTTGAGCGTTTACAGAGTGTGGAGCCGACATGGAATCCTTACCTGCCGGATGGCTCGCCTAACTATGGTTATGGCAAACGAGATGGTAATCCTTTGTATTGGCTTGATAAGCTGACCAATCAAAATAACACTCGCCGCACTACATTGAATATCGGTGCTGATCTTGAGTTGATAAAAGATAAATTGTATTTGAGAGAAAACAGTTCTTTGTATTATTCTGATTATACCAAAGAAACGTTTGATAAGGCATACCGTGATTACTGGAATGAAAATACGGAGCGTAAAGCATCTTTTGAATATACACGTACTATTCAGCAACAACATAGCTTGCAGTTGGAATATACTGATACTTTTAAAGAAAAACATAATCTTTCTGCTATGGTGGGAGGTGAGTACTTTGAAAATCAATATTTACAATATAAAGGTACAGCCGATGGTGCTCCTTTTGATCAGATACCGACATTGAATGTTTCGGGTCGTGATAATATGTGGTCTTATTCATATCGTCAGGGGTATCGTATTGCTTCTGGTTTTGCACGTGTGACTTATGATTATGAACGTCGTTATTTGTTTACTGCTGTAGCGCGTTATGACGGTATTTCTAAATTGTCGGATAACCGTTGGGGCTTCTTCCCCGGTGTATCTGCCGGATGGAATGTGCATGAAGAAGCTTTCTTTAAAGATAGCGAGCTGGCAAAAGTAGTATCTACCGTGAAACCTCGTATCTCCTATGGTATCAATGGTAATGTAAATGGTATTGGTAATTATGATGTATATGGTATTTATGATAAGCAGACTGCTTATAATGGAACGACCGGTATTTTAAATACAGGAGTTATTAATTCTAAATTGAAATGGGAAAAGAGTAAATCCTTTGAGTTGGGGTTGGATTTGGGATTCTTGGATAATCGTTATAACTTGATATTGGATTATTATAACCGTACTACTTCTGATTTGCTGACTAATGTTAATTTGCCGGGCTATACCGGTTTTGATTCTTTCAAAACAAATTTGGGAAGTCTCCGTAATACCGGTTTTGAAGTGGAAGGTAACTTGAGCTTGATTCGTAATCCGAAGGGCTTTAACTGGGATTTCTCTTTTAATGCTTCATTGGTACATAATAAGATTATTAAACTTCCTTATAATGGAAATGAGAACAACCGTCAGGGCGGTACTCAGGTTTTCGACCCTAAAACACAACAGGTTATTTGGGTAGGCGGTTATCAGGAAGGACATACCATGGGAGATATTTATGCCTATAAACAAGTGAAGATTCTTAGTGACTGGAATGAAGTGAATACCATGGCTGGTAATTATATTGATATGATTGCCGGACTTTATGGTCCTAATGTCAGTGATGCTGATAAAAAAAAATATGGATTGACCAAACCCATTGAACCGGGTGATGTTTTGTGGGCGGACTTGGACGGAAATCATAAAATAGATCAGTTGGACCGTGTGAAGGTGGGTAACATCTATCCTAAATGGACAGGAGGTTTCTCTACCACGCTTTCTTATAAGAATGTATCTTTATATGGACGATTTGATTTTGCTTTAGGACATACCATTTTGAATATGGTGGCTATGCGCTCTTTGGGACAGTCTGTTGGTTTTAAAAATATAATAAAGGAAGGATTGAAGACTTGGACGGAAGAGAATACAAATACCGATCTGCCGAAATCTTATTATGATGATTCTACTAATAAAAAGAATATCTACCGTGATACCAAGGGCAGTGATATTACTTCTGTTAATGATAGAAGTTCCAGATTCTATGAAAAAGGGGACTATCTGGCTTTAAGAGAATTAACTTTGAATTGGAAATTACCTGTTAACTGGATATCTAAGGTGGGAATGACAAATGCGTCTGTATATATCACAGGTCAGAACTTGTTCTATATTACCGGTTATAGTGGTTCTTCTCCTGAAGCCCCGTTGACTTATCCGGGTGTGGATGCCGGACGTTATCCTACACCAAGAACTGTGTTGGTAGGTGCTTCTGTATCATTCTAAGTTTATTATAATAAAAGAAGATAACGATTTATGAAAAATAAAATTATATCATTAGCCATTATGACAGCTTCCCTTTTTACAATGACGGGATGTTTGGATATGGAGCCGGTAAGTAGCATTACCGATAAGAATATGTGGGAGAGTGAAGGACAGTTTACTTCATTTGTGTATGGAGTGCACAGTCGTTTGCGTGAGAACTCTTTCAATATGTTTGTTTTAGGAGAATTGCGTTCAGATATTTATAATCCTTCTACCGGATGGACAGGAGAGAGTAATAAAGTGGAGGAGATTACTTCTAATATATTAAGTCAGGAACGTCCGGGTCTGAGTAACTTTGCAGGTTTATATAGTAATATCAACCAGATAAATTTGTTTATCAGTAAAGCTGCTGATACGAATTTGTTGAAAGAGGCAGATAAAGCTTATTATTTGGGACAGATGTATGGCTTGAGAGCATTCTATTATTTCCACTTGCTTCGTTCATGGGGAGATGTGGTTTGGACAGACCAGCCGAGCACAGGTTTTGAAATAGGGAAACTGGATAAGGCTGCCAGTCCGGCTGCGGAAATAATGGAAAAGATTAAAGCGGATATTCAAAGTTCGGAAGATAGTTTTGGCACAGATTACAGTTTTCGTGAATCACGTACATTTTGGTCGAAAGCTGCAACGCTGATGCTGAAGGCTGAGGTTTATTTGTGGTCCGGTCGCCGGATGGGAGGGGGAAGTGCCGATGCTACAGTTGCTCAGAATGCCTTGACCGATATTCAGAGCCATATCTCCAGAGAAACTCTTGATTTGATGCCCAATTATACAGATGTGTTTGCTTATGACGATAAAGGTAATAAGGAGATAATCTTTACTATTCATAATAAACAGAACGAAACCGATTTGTTTGGCGGTAGTTGGAGAAATAATCTGGTGCCTCAAAGAGCTACATTGAGTCTTTATTATGATAAGGAGACAGATGGGCAGTTTGAGTTGAATTTCAATGGTAATATGTATTATCCTGTTAGAAATGAGTTATACGATAAATTTGATAACTTGGACACTAGAAAACAAGGAACGTTGAAAGCTGTCTTTACAATGGATGCACCACACGATTATGTGGGATGTTTCCCTTATAAATATCGTGGAACAACTCCGTCAGGAGCTTCAGAAAGACTTTTTGCTGATGATTTTCCTGTATATCGTTATGCCGATTTATTATTGATGCTGGCTGAAGCTAAATCATTGACCGGGGGAGATCCGACAGCTGAAATCAATTTGATACGTGCCCGTGCGTATAAGGCTAATTATGATGTGGCTACAATGGGGTATCCGAATATGGCAGGTGATAAAGACGGTATCAATGAGGTTTTATTGAGAGAACGTTATAAGGAATTTATGTTCGAAGGTAAACGTTGGTATGATTTACGTCGTTTTGGCGATGAATATGTATTTGAGTATACTACTGCAGATGATTCTTACCCTCAACGTTTGTTGTGGCCAATCGACAAGAATACATTAACAAATAACCCTGCTTTGGAACAAACTCCGGGATATTGACCGTATTTCTTGCCTAAATAATAAAATAAAGGTGGTTTTTTATCATAAAAAGATAAAGAATCACCTTTTTGTTTTCATATTACAATAAAATATTTTATTTTTACCCGCATAATTAAATAATAATATTATGAAACAAATTTCTTGGTTGTTAGGAATTCTTTTATTCCTCTCTCCTTTACAGATGAGTGCTCAAAAGCAGGATACGGTTGCAGTGCGCGAAACTCGTATTCCGGTATTGATTGAACGGCAGGACAATGAACTGTTTAATTTGCGTATAGATGCTACGCAAAGTCAGGTGTTGAATGATGTGAAACTTAGTTTCGGCAAAGAAGTGAATCTGAATGAAATAGAGGCAGTGAAACTCTATTATGGCGGAACAGAAAGTTCTGAGAGAAAAGGAAAAACTTATTTTGCTCCCGTTGATTATATTCCAAGTAATACTCCGGGTAAAACATTGGCTGCTAACCCTTCTTATTCTATTTTGAAAGCGGAAGTGAAAGCTCCGAAAAGAGATGTTGTGTTAAAAGTAGACCAGAAACTGTATCCGGGTGTGAACTATTTTTGGGTTAGTTTGCAGATGAAACCAACAGCTTCTGTACTTGCAAAGGTATCGGTGGAAATGACAGGAGTAACGATGGATAATCGGACTGCTCCGGTGAAGGTTGTGCGCAAAGCTGATACCCACTATATGGGAGTTGGTGTTCGTCATGCCGGCGATGACGGGGTAGCAGCTTATCGTATTCCGGGATTGGCAACTTCTAATAAAGGTACGTTGCTTGGTGTATATGATGTTCGCCACAACAACAGCGCAGACTTGCAAGAATATGTAGAAATAGGGTTGAGCAGAAGTACAGACGGCGGACAGACTTGGGAAAAGATGCGTATCCCGATGTCTTTCGGCGAACATGAAGGTTTGCCAAAAGCTCAGAATGGTGTGGGAGATCCTGCTATCTTGGTGGATAGGAAAACCGGTACTATCTGGATTATAGCAGCATGGACACACGGAATGGGTAACGGACGTGCTTGGTGGAATTCTCAACCGGGAATGGATATGCACCACACAGCACAACTTATGTTGGTAAAGAGTGACGATGATGGTAAAACCTGGTCTGAACCGATAAATATTACGGAACAGGTAAAAGATCCTTCTTGGTATTTCTTGTTGCAAGGTCCGGGTAGAGGTATATCGATGGATGATGGTACGTTGGTATTTGCCAGCCAGTATATCGGAAGTGATAGAATTCCCAATGCAGGTATTATCTATAGTAAAGACCATGGAAAAACTTGGCATATCAGTTCATTGGCGCGTACCAATACGACAGAATCACAAGTTGCTGAAATAGAACCGGGGGTATTAATGCTGAATATGCGTGATAATCGTGGTGGAAGTCGTGCAGTTTCTACTACTACCGATATGGGTAAAACTTGGAAAGAACACGTGTCTTCTCGTACTTCTTTGCAGGAACCGGTATGTATGGCGAGTTTGATTAGTGTGAAAGCCAAAGATAATGTGCTGGGTAAAGATATTCTGTTGTTCTCTAATCCGAACGATACGAAGAATCGTCATAGTATCACAATTAAGGCAAGTCTTGATGGTGGAGTGACTTGGTTGCCCGAAAATCAATTGTTGTTGGATGCCGGTTGGGGCTGGGGATATTCTTGCCTGACTATGATTGATAAAGAAACAGTAGGTATATTATATGAAAGTAGTGTAGCTCATATGACTTTTCAGGCTATTAAACTGAAGGATATTATCAAGACTAAATAAATGAAATGTAGATTAACCTGTCTCATAGGTATGATATTTGTCTGTGCCATGACTATGGCACAGACAAATGCTTATCCGTTACTTCCTATGCCACAGAATTATAAAGTAACGGATAAGTCGTTTGCAATGGGAAAGGTAAAGCTTTCTACTCCGGTTCTGAAGTCGGAGTGGGAGGCTTTTATTGTGAATGCCGGTGGAGAATTGGCGGATAAAGCTGCCGCAGAGATAAAAGTAGAACTTCTTCCGGTTATTGATGGAGTTAAGTTAAATCCGGATGAGGCGTACCGACTGTCTGTGTCCGGGAAATTGATAAAGATAGAGGCTGTTACGGAACGTGGGGTGTATTGGGCCTTGCAAACGCTTCGTCAGTTAGAAAAGAAAAAGGGAAAGAAAAGTCTGTTTGCCGGTTGTGAGATTGTGGACTGGCCGGCTTTCCGAATCCGTGGCTTTATGCAGGATGTAGGTCGCAGTTATATTTCAGTGGAAGAATTAAAGCGTGAAATAGAGATATTATCTCGTTTTAAAATCAATGTGTTTCATTGGCATCTTACTGAAAATCAGGCATGGCGTTTGGAAAGTAAGATATTCCCGATGCTGAATGACAGTATTAATACAGTCCGTATGCCGGGTAAGTACTATACATTAGAGGAAGCACGTGAGTTGGTGGACTTTTGTAAGCAACATCAAGTCATGTTGATTCCCGAGATAGATATGCCGGGGCATAGTGCAGCTTTTATTCGTACTTTCCGTCATGATATGCAGAGTCCTGAAGGTATGAAAATCTTGAAACTCTTAATAGATGAAGTTTGTGAAACTTTTGATGTACCTTATTTGCATATAGGTACCGATGAAGTAGCATTTACTAATCCTGATTTTGTTCCCGAAATGGTATCTTATGTACGTTCAAAAGGAAAGAAGGTGATTTCTTGGAATCCCGGTTGGCATTATAAGCCGGGAGAAATAGATATGACTCACTTGTGGAGCTATCGTGGAAAGGCTCAACCGGGAATTCCTGCCATTGATTCCAAATTTCATTATTTGAATCACTTTGATACATTTGCCGATTTGGTTGCCCTGTATAACAGCCGTATATATAATAAGGTGGAAGGGAGTGATGATATAGCCGGTACTATATTGGCAATATGGAACGATCGGATGATTTCAAAAGAAGAAGATATGATTGTTCAAAACGGATTTTATCCCAGTATGCTTGCCATTGCAGAACGTGCATGGAGAGGTGGCGGAACAGAATATTTCGATGGGAATGGAACGATGCTTCCTGCCGAAGATACAGAGACATTCCATGAATTTGTTGATTTTGAAAATCGTATGTTATGGCATAAAGAACATACATTCAAAGGATATCCTTTTGCTTATGTGAAACAGACTGATGTCAAATGGAATATAACTGATGCTTTTCCTAACGGTGGGGACCTGTCAAAAGTATTCCCCCCGGAACAGGAGTTGAAGGAGTCTTATGAGTATGAAGGGAAAACATACGGAACACGCAAAGCTATTGGTGCCGGTATTTATCTGCGCCATGTTTGGGGAACAATGGTACCGGCCTTTTATAAAGACCCTAAAGAAAATCATACTTCCTATGCTTATACATGGGTTTATTCTCCCAAAGACCAGGAAGTGGGGCTGTGGGCTGAGTTTCAGAATTATAGTCGTTCTGAGATGGACCTGGCTCCATTACAGGGAAAGTGGGATTATAAAGGCAGTCGAATATGGATTAATGATAAAGAAATAATGCCTCCTGTGTGGACAGCTACTCACCGGGTAAAAAGTAATGAAGTACCTTTGGGAAATGAAAATTGTGTGGTGCGTCCTCCATTGCTTGTTCACTTAAATAAAGGTTGGAACAAAGTACTCCTGAAGTTGCCGATAGGTAAGTTTGGAATGGACGAAACGCGTCTTGTCAAATGGATGTTTACTACCGTCTTTGTTACTCCGGATGGTGAAAAAGCAGTAGAAGGATTAATTTATTCACCTGAAAAACAACTATAAAATGAAAAACATTGCTTTACTTTTATTGGGGCTTTTCCTTGCACTGCCCCAATTTGCCCAGGAACGCAAATATTCTACATTCTATGAGCAACGTGCAACTTTATTCGAAGAACTTCCGGTTACTTCGAGAGATATTATCTTTTTGGGCAATAGCATAACTAACGGATGCGAGTGGGGCGAGCTTTTCCAAAACACTTATGTGAAAAACAGGGGAATCAGTGGCGATATTTGTATGGGAGTATACGATCGTCTTGATCCTATTATAAAGGGAAAGCCGGCTAAAATATTTCTTTTAATAGGCATTAATGACGTAGCGAGAGGAACATCGGCTGATACAATTGTTGCAAGAATCGAAATGATTGTAAAGAAAATAAAGGCAGAATCTCCGAAAACTGAATTATATTTGCAAAGTGTATTGCCTGTCAATGATTGTTACGGTATGTTTGGCGGACATACCTCTCGTTGGCAAGTTGTGAAGCAGATAAACGATTTGCTGAAACCTTTGGCAGAGAAGGAGAGGGTTACATATATCGATTTATATAGCCACTTTGTGGATGGAGCTACCGGAAAGATGAATCCTCAATATACCAATGACGGTCTGCATTTATTGGGAAAAGGTTACCTGTTATGGCGTGATATTGTGAAACCTTATGTTAACAAGAAATGAAAAAGATACTGATACTTTTTGTAAGTCTCTGTTTCTGTGTTACTCTTTTTGCACAGAAAAAAATCAAAGTTGCTTGTGTGGGTAATAGTATTACTTATGGTTATACATTGCCCGACCGTGAAATCAATGCTTATCCGGCGAAGTTACAGAAAATGCTGGGGGATGATTATGTGGTTGGTAACTTTGGAAAGTCCGGTGCTACTTTGTTGAACAAAGGTCATCGCCCTTATATGCAGCAGGAGGAATATCATAAAGCTATTGATTTTGCCGGTGATATCGTTGTTATCCATTTGGGTATTAACGATACAGATCCTCGGGATTGGCCTAATTATCGTGATTTCTTTATTCAAGATTATAGGGCGTTGATAGATTCTTTTCGTGTGGCTAATTCCAGATGCCGTATCTTGATTGCGCGTCTTACCCCGATTGCCGATCGCCATCCCCGTTTTGAGTCTGGTACACGTGATTGGCATGATGAAATACAATTGGCTATCGAGAATATTGCTAAATATGCCGGTGTTCAGTTGATTGATTTCCATGCACCGTTGTACCCTTATCCGTTTATGTTGCCGGATGCTGTTCATCCCAATGTAGAAGGAGCTGAAATACTGGCTAAGACCGTATATGAAGGTATTACCGGCGATTTCGGCGGATTGAGGATGAGTCCGTTGTATACAGACAATATGGTGTTGCAACACGGAAAACCGTTGACTATTCAGGGGACTGCCAATGCCGGTGATAGAATAACTGTATCCATTGCGCATCAGAAACAAAAAGTTGTAACGGGTATGGATGGTAAATGGTCGGTCACTCTTTCGCCTTTAAAAGCGGGAGGCCCTTATACATTGGTTGTTTCTTCGGGTAAACAAAAACTGACTTACGGTAATGTATTGGCCGGGGAAGTCTGGCTTTGTTCCGGGCAGTCCAACATGGAATTCTATTTAAACTGGAGTGCAACAGCCAAGTGTGATGTCGCTAAGGCTGCCAATGATAATATCCGTCTTTTTGATATGAAAGCGCGTTGGCGCACGGATGCCGTCGAATGGAATGCTTCCGTTCTTGATTCATTGAATCATTTGCAATATTATAAGGATACGGAGTGGACGGTTTGCTCTCCGCAAACAGCCGGTAATTTTTCTGCTGTGGCTTATTATTTCGGTAAGATGTTGCAGGACAGTTTGCAAGTGCCTGTCGGATTGATTTGTAATGCCATCGGTGGCTCACCCACTGAAGCATGGATAGACCGCAGTTCGTTGGAATATCATTTCCCGGCTATTTTGCGTAATTGGACTAAAAATGATTTTATCCAAGACTGGGTGCGTGGACGTGCTGCTCTCAATGTTAAAAAGTCAACCGATAAGTTGCAGCGTCATCCCTATGAACCTTGTTATCTGTATGAATCGGGTATTCTTCCTTTGCAACAATTCCCCATTAAAGGCATTATTTGGTATCAGGGAGAATCGAATGCGCATAATCGTGAGGCGCACGAAAAGCTGTTTAAATTATTAGTGGACAGTTGGCGCAAGAATTGGGAAGATAATGAGTTACCTTTTTATTATGTACAGTTATCAAGTATTGACCGTCCGTCATGGCCTTGGTTTCGTGACAGCCAACGTCGTTTCCTGACACAAATACCCCATACGGGAATGGCAGTGACTTCAGATAAAGGTGACTCTTTGAACGTACATCCTACGCATAAGCAGGAAGTAGGGGAACGTTTGGCTGTTTGGGCTTTAAACAAGACTTATAATTATAAAAATGTAGTGCCTTCGGGACCGCTTTTCAAGTCTGTTTCCTTTAAAAATGGGGCAGCTTATATTTCTTTTGATTATTCTGAGGGTCTTCATGCATCAGATAACAATGAAATTCGTACCTTTGAGCTGTCCGGAGACGATCAAATATTTTATCCGGCAAAAGCAGCCGTTGTGAACGGTGAGTTAAAAGTATGGAGTGATAAAGTAAAAGAGCCGACAATAGTGCGTTATGGTTGGCAACCGTTTACTCGTGCCAATTTGGTGAATGGTGCAGGGTTGCCGGCTTCAACGTTCCGTTCGGATGTGAAATAACGATAGGGGAAGCTTTGTGCTTCCCCATTGGAACGATAAAAAGATGTAAGATATGAGAAAATTGCGAATGTTAATGATGATGGGATGCATCCCGATGATATTAGGTGCCGAGGAATATAAGGAGCCTGAGAAGATAAACCTGAATAAAGGATGGGAATTCTCTCAGGTCGGAAAAAGCGAGTGGCTTCCTGCAAAAGTTCCCGGAACAGTACATCAGGATTTAATAAATCATGGTATGATTCCCAATCCTTTTTATGGAAAGAATGAAGAGAAAGTGCAGTGGGTGGAAAATGAAGACTGGACTTATAGGACTACTTTTAATGTGACGGACGAGCAACTGGCACGTGAAGCAGCCGTCCTTGAATTTGAAGGACTGGATACTTATGCTGATATTTATCTGAACGGTTCTTTATTGGAACGTACAGACAATATGTTTGTCGGTTATACGCTTCCTGTGAAAGAGGTACTGCGAAAGGGGGAAAACCGTCTGCAGGTTTATTTCCATTCACCCATCAAACAGGCATTACCGCAATGGGAAACAAACGGATTCGACTATCCGGCAGACAATGACCATAGTGACAAGCGTGTCAGCATCTATACCCGTAAAGCACCTTACAGTTATGGATGGGATTGGGGCATTCGGTTGACTACCAGTGGTATATGGCGTCCCGTACATTTGGTTTATTATGATGTGGCAGCTATTGAGGATTATTATGTGCGTCAAGCATCGGTAACAGAGGAATTGGCGAAGGTTGAGAATCAGTTGGCAATAAATAATATCACTTCTACTCCTCAAAAGGCGGAAGTGACCGTGAGTTATTCCTATAAAGACGGTGAAAAGACAACGAAGCAGCAAGAAGTGACTCTGCAACCGGGTGCGAATGAAATCAATATACCTATGGAAATCGGCAATCCTCATCTTTGGATGCCGAATGGTTGGGGCGAACCTGCTTTATATGATTTTGAAGCTCAGGTAAAGGTGGATGGCAAAGTGATTGCTTCCAAGCAGGAACGTATCGGACTACGCAATATCCGTGTAGTGAAGGAGAAAGATGCCCAAGGTGAATCTTTCTATTTTGAGGTAAACGGTAAACCGATGTTTGCTAAGGGAGCGAACTTTATTCCCGATGACGCTTTGTTACCCAATGTCACGCCTGAACGCTATCACCGATTATTCAAGGATGTGAAAGAGGCCAATATGAACATGCTTCGTGTATGGGGGGGCGGTGTGTATGAGGATGATGCTTTTTATAAGGAAGCCGATGAACACGGTATCCTGATTTGGCAAGACTTCATTTTTGCTTGTACCACTTATCCGTCGGATCCTGCTTTCTTGAAGCGTGTGGAGGCGGAAGCCGACTACAATATCAAGCGTTTGCGCAATCATGCAAGTTTGGCCATGTGGTGTGGAAATAATGAAATCTATGAAGGAATGCGCTATTGGGGATGGGACAAGAAATATACCGACCCTGCCATCATGGAAGGTATGAAGCGAGGATACGACAAACTGTTCCGTGAATTGCTGCCTCGCAAGGTACAGGAACTTGACCCGGATCGTTTTTATATGCATGGCTCTCCTTACGAAGCCAACTGGGGGCGTCCGGAAAGTTGGAAGATAGCCGACAGCCATAATTGGGGCACTTGGTATGGACAGAAGCCTTTTGAGAGTTTCGATACCGAGATTCCACGCTTTATGAGCGAGTATGGTTTTCAGGCATTCCCGGAAATGAAGACCATTGCCACTTTCGCTGCACCCGAAGATTATGCATTGGAATCGGAAGTGATGAATGCTCATCAGAAGGCATCTATCGGTAACTTCTTGATAAAAAAGACCATGGGACTGTATTATAAAGTTCCCGAAGACTTTGAACAACTGGTGTATTTGGGCTTGGTATTACAAGGACAAGGAATGCGTCATGGAATGGAGGCCCATCGCCGCAACCGTCCTTATTGTATGGGTACGCTTTATTGGCAGTTGAATGACAGTTGGCCGGTTGTTTCTTGGTCGAGCATCGATTATTATGGAAACTGGAAAGCCATGCACTATCAGGCAAAGAGGGCTTTCGCTCCGGTATTGGTAGATGCAATAAAAGAAGGGGATGATTTGAATATCTATGTAATGTCCGACAAGCTGGAAGCCGATAAAGATGTAACCCTTCAGTTGCGTCTGATGGATTTTGACGGAAAAGTATTAAAGAAAAAAGAGATAAAAGGGGAAGTGCCCGCTAATGCTTCTACCTTATATCATAAGGAGAAGTACGAGGGAATGACTCCTAATCCAAGGAATACCTTCTTATTGATGACACTGAAAAACAAGAAAGGAGAAGTATTGTCCGAAGAAACTTTTTATTTCAATTTTGCCAAAGACCAGGATTTGCCCAAGGCGGATATACGCTACAAGGTAAAGCAAATGGATGGAAAGTGTGAGATAACACTGTCTTCCAAACAGTTGGCAAGGGATGTGTTTATTGAAATCCCCAAGCAGTCAGATTCCAATTCCTTGACAGTATCTTCTCTTCAGGGAGCAAGGTTCTCTGATAATTTCTTCGACCTGTTGCCGGGACAAACGAAGAAAGTGGTAGTTACTTCGGAGGAACTGATGAAAGATGGGAAATTGGATATTCGTATCCATCAATTGAGTGATACTAACTAATCAATTATATATATTATGAAACATTTAATGAGCCTGGCAGGGCTGTCTGTGGCAGGTTTAATGCTTGTATCCTGCAACACACAAGTAAAAGAAGCAAATTATCAGGTTATCCCGTTACCGCAGGAAATCTCGGTAATGGAACAGGCTGCTCCGTTCATTTTGTCGGACGGTACAAAGATTATGTATCCCGAAGGTAATGAGAGGATGCAAAAGAATGCAGAGTTTTTGGCAAGTTATATCAAAGATTTGACCGGAAAGAGCCTGAGCGTACAAGCCGGTACGGAAGGCAAGGGAATTCTTCTGCAACTGGGGGGAAGTTCGGAAAATCCTGAAGGTTATCAATTAAAAGTAACGGATGCTAATGTGGTGATATCCGGTCCGACAGAAGCCGGAGTATTTTATGGTATCCAAACTTTGCGTAAGTCTATTCCGGTGGTGCAAGGCATGGATATAGCCCTTCCTGCAGTAGAAATCAGTGACTATCCTCGTTTTTCTTATCGTGGAGCACATTTGGATGTGTCTCGTCATTTCTTCCCGGTTGACTCGGTGAAACGTTTTATTGATATGTTGGCTTTGCATAACATCAATCGTTTTCACTGGCATATCTCTGATGATCAGGGATGGAGAATTGAAATTAAGAGTCGTCCCGAATTGACAGAAATCGGTTCAAAGAGAACAGAGACTGTAATCGGACATAATACAGGTAAATATGACGGTCAGCCTTATGGTGGTTTCTATACTCAGGAAGAAGCAAAAGAAATCGTAGCTTATGCTGCCGACCGGCACATTACGGTTATTCCCGAAATCGATATGCCGGGACACATGCAGGCTGCTTTGACTGCTTATCCGGAATTGGGATGTACAGGCGGTCCGTATGAAGTATGGAAAATATGGGGTATATCGGATGATGTACTGTGTGCCGGAAATGATGAGACACTGAAGTTTATTGACGATGTGTTGGGTGAAATCATTGAGATTTTCCCATCTGAATATATTCATGTAGGTGGTGACGAATGTCCGAAAGTGCGTTGGAAGACTTGTCCGAAATGTCAGGCACGTATCAAGGCATTGGGTATAAAAGGTGATAAGAAGCATTCTGCAGAGGCTTATTTACAGAGTTTCATTATTACTCATGCAGAGAAGTTCTTGAATGATAAAGGTCGTCAGATTATAGGCTGGGACGAGATTTTGGAAGGTGGATTGGCTCCTAACTCAACTGTTATGTCATGGCGTGGCGAATCAGGTGGCATAGAGGCTGCCAAACAGCACCATGATGTAATTATGTCACCGAATACTTATCTGTATTTTGACTACTATCAGTCTAAAGATGTTGAGAATGAGCCGGAGGCCATTGGTGGTTATCTGCCCATCGAAAGAGTGTATTCTTATGAACCGATGCCTAAGTCCCTCACTCCTGAAGAACAAAAGTATATAAAAGGTGTACAGGCTAACTTGTGGACTGAATATATTCCTACTTTCAGTCAGGTAGAATATATGGAATTGCCCCGTATGGCTGCTCTGGCAGAAGTGCAATGGACAATGCCTGCGAAGAAGAATTATGAAGACTTCTTGAAACGTTTGCCTGGATTGGTAGATGTATATGATGTATATAAGTACAATTATGCTACTCATGTATTTGATGTAAATGCTGTTTTCACTCCTAATCCGCAGGATGGAACATTGGATGTGACTTTGTCCACTATTGATAATTGTCCGATTTATTACACGTTGGATGGTAGTGAACCGACCGCAGCATCGGCACAGTATACAGAACCTTTGAAACTCAAAGAAAACTGTACTTTCCAAGCTGTGGCAGTTCGTCCTACAGGAAACAGTCGCATTGTGAAAGAGGATATAGCTTTCAACAAGGCAAGCATGAAGCCTGTTACTATGTTGCAACCGGTAAATAAACAATATGAATTTAACGGTGCTCCCACTTTGGTAGATGGATTGAAAGGTAATGGAAATTACAAGACAGGACGTTGGATTGCTTTCTATAAAAATGATATGGAGGCAGTGATTGATCTGAAAGAACCGACCGAAATTCAAAGTGCTTCTATTTCTACCTGTGTAGAAAAGGGTGACTGGGTATTTGATGCCCGTGCTCTTTCTGTAGCGGTATCCGAAGACGGTCAGAACTTTAAAGAAGTTGCTTCGGAAAAATATCCGGCCATGAAGCAGGATGACAAAAACGGAGTATTTAACCATACTTTGACATTCTCACCGGTTACAGCCCGTTATGTCAAAGTGACTGCTTTGACGGAACATAGTATTCCTGCCTGGCACGGTGGTAAAGGAAATCCTGCTTTTCTGTTTGTAGATGAGATTTCGTTGAACTGATTAATTCATAGCTTGTGTGACGAAGAAACAACTATATGGAAAATTACTGGCTGTATTAGTGGGTGGCTTATTGGTATGCAGTGCATGTCACCACACTGATACGTCAGGTGCTGAAATATCTCTTGAGAAAATGAACGGCTTCCCTTCGGGGAATGCCGCTTTTCTCAAGGGAGTTTCTGCTTTATATGCAGGAATAACAGAAGACCGTTTAATAATGGCAGGTGGATGTAATTTCCCGGATATTCCTGTTGCCGATGGCGGAAAAAAGGTTTTTTATAATGAAGTTTATGCTACACCTTTATCATCAGATACAGCCTTCCGGTGGAAGCAAGTTGGCTTTTTGCCTGTAGCATCGGCGTATGGAGTAACTATTTCTACACAAAAAGGGTTAATTTGTGTTGGAGGAACTACTGCTGATGGTAGTATATCTGATGTATTTCTTTTATCTTTGCAAGAAGACGTCTTGGTAACTGACACTTTACCTTCTTTACCCATGACTATCGATAATATGGCAGGTGCTTTAATAGGTGATTTGCTTTATATCGTAGGAGGAAACGTTAATGGTGTTCCCTCTGCGGATATGTATTCGCTTGATTTGTCAAATATGGATAAAGGATGGCAGAAAGAGCCCGGTGTGCCCGGCGAGCCGAGAGTTCAACCGGTGTGCGCGGCACAAGGGGGAAAACTTTATGTTTGGGGAGGCTTTGCCCCGGCAGCAGATGGGCGCGAAGCAACCTTGTCTGTGGACGGTTATGTATATTCGCCCGAGACGAGAGTGTGGACTTCGGTAGCGACTCCGGTCGATAAAGAAGGAAAAAGCATTTCATTGGGAGGTGGAGCAGCCGTTCCTTGGGGAGAAGAAGCCATTTTATGTATTGGCGGTGTCAACAAGGATATATTCCTGAAAGCTTTGCAGGGCATTTATTCGGGAAAAGAATATCTGTCACATCCGGCGGAGTGGTATCAGTTCAATAAGAATCTGTTGCTTTATTATCCTGCAAAAGATGAATGGAGCTCTTTGGGAGAATATGAACAGGGAGCACGTGCAGGAGCTGCTTTGGTTGCTGACGGAGTTTATGCTTATATAATTAATGGTGAATTGAAACCGGGTATTCGTACCAATGAAATAAATAGAATTAAAGAGAATAGAAAATGAGGAAACTTACACTATTGGCAAGTGTGGCGGTGAGCCTGTTGCTGGCGGGTTGCGCCAAGGAACAGAAAGAGACACTTTCTGTGATTCCCGTTCCATTGAGTGCAGACTTGCAGAAGGGTGCTTTTCAATTGAATGATCAAACAAAATTATGGATAGATGCACCTCAGGAGGATAAAACGAGACTGGCAGATTATATCGCCGGCTCTCCTTTTCAATTGGATGCTGCTTTGGAAGAAGTAGTCGACAATGTTGTCATTCTTCAACAAGTAGACCGTTTGCCGGATATTACTTCGTCCGAAGGATATGTGCTGGAAGTAACTCCGAAGCAGGTGAAAATCCGGGCTGCTTCGGGTGCGGGACTTTTTTATGGTGTGCAGACATTCCTGCAAATAGTGAATGAAAAAAAGGAATTACCGGTAGGAACCGTTACCGATGAGCCGCGCTTTGCTTATCGTGGTATGATGCTCGATGTTTCCCGTCATTTCTTTGATGTGAATTTTGTGAAGAAGCAGATTGATGCTTTTGCCTATTACAAACTGAACCGTCTCCATTTACATCTGACTGATGCGGCAGGATGGCGTATTGAAATAGATAAATATCCCCGTCTTACTGAGTTTGCTGCGTGGCGTGAATTCCCCACCTGGAAAGAGTGGTGGAACAATGGTCGCCAATACAGTGAAGAAGGTAGTGAGAATGCTTATGGAGGTTATTACACCAAAGAGGATATCCGTGAATTGGTAGCTTATGCCGAATCTCGTTATATAACTATCATTCCCGAAATAGAAATGCCGGCACATTCGGAAGAAGTATTGACTGCTTATCCCGAACTGTCCTGTACACATGAACCCTATAAGCAGGCTGATTTCTGTGTGGGCAATGAAAAGACTTTTGAGTTTCTGGAAAATGTACTGACGGAAGTGATGGAATTATTCCCGTCCGAATATATCCATATTGGTGGAGACGAGGCAGGTAAAGCATCTTGGCCGAGTTGTAAGTTATGCCAGGCACGGATGAAAAAAGAAGGTCTGAAAGATGTGAATGAATTGCAGAGTTATTTGATTCATCGCATTGAAGTATTTCTGAATGGCCATAACCGTAAACTGTTGGGCTGGGATGAAATTCTTGAAGGAGGACTGGCGCCTAATGCTACAGTCATGTCATGGCGTGGAACGGAAGGAGGTATGAAAGCAGTGGAATCCGGTCATAAGGCTATTATGACTCCGGGTGAATTCTGTTATTTTGATTCTTATCAAGATGCACCGGATTCGCAGCCCGAGGCTATCGGAGGCTATCTGCCTTTATCCAAAGTCTATTCGTTCAATCCTGTTCCTGATACATTAAGTGCCGAAAAGGTGGGACTGGTGTATGGTGTGCAGGCAAATCTGTTTACAGAATATATTCCGACACCCGAGCATGCTGAAATGATGATTTATCCCCGTGTTCTTGCGTTGGCGGAAGTGGCCTGGAGTGCACCGTCAAAGAAGAATTATGAAAACTTCCATGTACGGGCTTTAAAAGCAGTGGAAGAATTGAAAAAATCCGGTTATAATCCTTTTGAACTTAAGAACGAAATCGGTAATCGTCCCGGAGCTGATAAGCCTGTGGAACATTTGGCAGTAGGGAAAAAAGTGACTTATGGTCTTGATGCGGCTTATTATCCCGGATATGCTGCGGGGGGAGATACGGCCTTGGTCGATGGTGTCCGTGGCGGATGGACCTATGGTGATAAGCGTTGGCAAGGTTTCATTGGCAAGAAAAGAATGGATATTACGATTGATTTGGAAAAAGAAACGGAACTTCATTTTATCGGTGCAGACTTTATGCAGGTCTGCGGACCGGAGGTATTTATGCCTGCCGAAGTGATAATTTCTATATCCGATGATGGTAAAGATTTTACAGAATTGAAGCACATCGAGCATAAAGTAGTGAAAGATGATAAGGTAACTTTTACTAATTTTGGTTGGGAAGGTAATGCGAAGGGACGTTATGTACGTTATCAGGCAACTTCCGGCGAGTTTGGTGGCTTCTTGTTTACAGATGAAGTTGTAATTAAATAAATGACTATGATACGAAAACTGAGTATTTTGACCGGTGCCGCATTGTTTTCTTTGCTGACTGCAATGGCGCAAAAAGAACCGGCCGATTATGTAAATCCTTTTGTGGGGACTACTAATTATGGGACAACTAATCCCGGTGCGCTTTGTCCGCAGGGAATGATGTCGGTCACACCTCTCAATGTGTTGGGGGCTGTTCCCGAAAATAAGATTAACAAGGATAGTACCTGGTGGTCTACTCCTTACGAGTTTAATAATAAGTATATGACGGGATTTGCTCATGTCAACCTGAGTGGTGTGGGTTGCCCCGAATTAGGCTCTTTGTTGCTGATGCCGACCACCGGAAAGCTGAATGTTGATTTTAATACTTACGGAAGTGTGTACAGCAATGAATCGGCTACTCCCGGCTATTATACCAATGTATTGGATAAGTATAATGTGAAGTGCGAAGTGACTGCTACTCCCCGCACCAGTATGGCACGTTTCACTTTTCCGGCAGGACAAAGCAATATCTTATTAAATTTGGGTGAAGGATTGACAAACGAGAGTGGTGCTACAGTGCGTTTTGTCAATGACCGTGAGATTGAAGGAACCAAATTGCTGGGTACTTTTTGTTATAATCCGCAAGCTGTATTCCCGATATATTTTGTGATGCGCATTAATAAAGTTCCGGCAAAGCGCGGCTACTGGAAAATGATGCGTCCGATGGGTGTGGAAGCACAGTGGGATGACACGGCAGGCAAGTATAAACTTTACACTTCCTATACAAAGGAAATGAGTGGTGACGATGTCGGTGCATGGTTTACTTTTGACTCAACAGTGAGCGAAACGATAGAAGTCAGCATGGGGGTATCCTTTGTGAGCATTGAGAATGCACGTTTGAATCTGGAAAAGGAGCAACCGTTCGGAACCACCTTCGACAAGCTGCGTGCCGAAGCGCGTAAGATGTGGAATGATGACCTTTCACGTGTCACAGTCAAAGGCGGAACTGAAGAACAAAAAGGAGTATTCTATACAGCCATGTATCATACCCTTATTCATCCGAATATCCTTCAGGACGTTAGCGGTCAATATCCGCAGATGGAAGGTGATAAGATTCTGACTACCAACCGTAACCGTTATACTGTATTTTCATTGTGGGATACATACCGCAACGTACACCAACTGATGACATTAGTGTATCCTGAGCGCCAGATGGATATGATTCATACCATGCTCGGCATGTATAAGGAACATGGATGGTTTCCCAAATGGGAACTTTACGGACGTGAGACACTGACAATGGAAGGCGATCCTTCTATTCCGGTTATCGTGGACAGTTGGATGAAAGGTCTTCAGGACTTCGACATCAACTTGGCATATAAAGGAATGTATAAGTCTGCCACTACTCCGGGTAAGGATAACCTGATGCGCCCGGATAATGATGACTATATGGCAAAGGGATATGTGCCGATGGAAAGCCAATATGATAATTCTGTTTCACATGCCCTGGAATATTATGTGGCAGATTATGCGTTGTCTACTTTGGCTGAAGAATTGGGAAAGAAAGAAGATGCCAAGTTGTTCCGCAAACGTTCCATGGGTTATAAGAATTATTTCTGCAAAGAGTTTGGTACTCTTCGTCCCATTACGAAGGAAGGCAGATTTTATGAACCGTTCGATCCCAAAGAAGGAGCAAACTTTGCACCCAGTCCCGGTTTCCATGAAGGAAATGCATGGAATTACACATTCTTTGTTCCTCATGATATTAAAGGGCTGACAAAATTGATGGGCGGTGACAAGAAGTTTGTAGATAAGCTGCAAAGTGTGTTCGATGAAGGAAATTATGATCCCGCCAACGAACCCGACATTGCTTATCCGTACTTATTCAGCCGTTTCAAAGGCGAAGAATGGCGTACCCAGAAATTGGTAAAAGAGTTGTTGGCCAAACACTTTACTACCAAACCCGACGGTATTCCCGGAAATGATGATACAGGTACTATGTCTACATGGGCTATCTTCAGCATGATGGGATTGTATCCTGATTGTCCCGGTGTACCCGAATATACATTAACTACTCCGACTTTTGATGAGGTAACTATTAAGCTTGATCCTGAATATTGGGGTAAAGATAAACTGGTTATCAAAAAAGAAGGCCATGGAGATTACATCAAGGAAATCAGATTAGGAAATAAGAAAGTGAACAAATACCTTATTTCTCATGATGACTTGATAAAGGCGGGAGAGATTACTTTTGTTGTTACAGACCATATCAATAAATAAGAAAAACTATGAATACTAAACGATTTTTATGTGCCGCATTGGGAGCTATCTGTTCCCTTGCTTTCATGCAAGCGCAGGTAAGAACCGAGCAGACCTTTGAAAAAGGGTGGAAGTTCACTCGTGAAGACAATGCAGACTTTGCGAAGCCCGGATTTAATGATGCCAAGTGGCAGAATGTCACCGTCCCTCACGACTGGGCTATCTACGGGCCATTCAGTATAAATAATGATAAGCAGGAGATGGCAATTACCCAGGACGGACAAACAGAAGCAATGGAACATGCCGGACGTACCGGCGGGCTTCCTTTTGTGGGAACAGGGTGGTATCGCCTCAATTTTGATGCTCCTTCTTTTGAGAAAGGCAAGAAAGCTACATTGATATTTGACGGTGCCATGAGTCATGCCCGTGTATATATCAACGGACAAGAGGCAGGATACTGGCCTTATGGCTATAATTCGTTTTATGTGGATGCCACTCCTTATCTGAAACCGGGAGAGAAAAACGAACTGGCAGTCCGCCTGGAAAACGAACGTGAATCTTCACGCTGGTATCCCGGGGCAGGATTGTATCGCAATGTACATTTGGTGGTGACAGAAGATGTACATATTCCCACATGGGGAACGGTTATCACAACTCCCGTTGTAGAGGACGGTTTCGCAAGAGTTAATGTGAAGACCGATTTAGTGATGCCTGAAGGAAAAAACGTCGGTAATTACCGCATTGTAACTGAAATTCTGAACCCCGAAGGAAAGAGAATTTCTTCGGATGACAGACCGGGAGATAAACTGGACGGGAATTTCTTTAATCAGAATTTTGTTGTGTACCGTCCTTCTTTATGGTCGCCTGAAAATCCGGCATTGTATACCGCAGTTTCCAAAGTATACGATGGAGAGACATTGAAGGATGAATATACGACTCGTTTTGGTATCCGTACATTGGAGATTATCCCTGACAAGGGCTTCTTCCTGAATGGTAAACTGACAAAATTCAAAGGCGTTTGTAATCACCATGATTTAGGTCCTTTGGGAGGAGCGGTAAATGATGCGGCCATCCGCCGCCAAATCCGTATCTTGAAGGATATGGGCTGTAACGCTATCCGTACTTCTCACAATATGCCTGCTCCTGAACTGGTAGAGGCGTGTGATGAAATGGGTATGATGTTGATGCCGGAATCATTTGATGAATGGAAATCGGCAAAAATGGCGAATGGCTATCACAAGATATTCGATGAGTGGGTTGAGAAAGACCTGGTAAATCTTATTCGTCACTATCGCAATAATCCGAGTGTTGTGATGTGGTGTATCGGTAATGAAGTGCCCGACCAATGGAATGGAAATAACGGACCTAAACTTTCACGTATGTTGCAGGATATCTGTCATCGCGAAGACCCGACCCGTCCGGTCACTCAGGGTATGGATGCTCCAGATGCTGTAGTCAACAATAATATGGCGGCTACTATGGACATAGCCGGATTCAATTATCGTCCCCACAAGTATCCCGAAAACTATAAGAAGCTGCCGCAACAGATTGTTTTGGGCAGTGAGACTGCTTCTACTGTCAGCTCTCGCGGTGTGTATAAATTCCCTGTGACGCGTCAGGCCATGAAGAAGTATGACGACCATCAGTCTTCATCATACGATGTGGAACACTGCGGATGGTCTAACTTGCCCGAAGACGACTGGATTTGGCATGATGACAAACCATGGGCTATCGGAGAATTTGTATGGACAGGTTTTGATTATCTGGGCGAGCCGACACCTTATTATACTGATTGGCCCAGTCACTCTTCTTTATTTGGCATCATTGACCTTGCCGGTCTGCCGAAAGACCGTTACTATCTCTACCGCAGCCATTGGAATAAGGATGAAGAGACTCTTCATATCCTTCCTCATTGGACATGGCCGGGACGGGAAGGAGAAGTTACTCCGATTTTTGTCTATACCAACTATCCTTCGGCAGAAGTGTTTATCAACGGTAAGAGTCAGGGTAAGCGTACCAAAGACTTGAGCGTTACTCCTGAAAATAGTGCTGATTCAGCATCTACAGCCAACTTTAAACGCCAGCAACGTTATCGCCTGATGTGGATGGATACGAAGTATGAACCGGGAACAGTAAAAGTAGTGGCTTATAATGACAAAGGAGAAGCTGTTGCCGAAAAGGAAATTCACACTGCCGGCAAGCCCGACCATATCGAACTGGTAGCCGACCGTAACGAAATCAAGGCAGATGGTAAGGACTTGTCATTTGTAACTGTAAGAGTAGTAGACAAGGACGGTAATTTGTGCCCTGATGCTCAACATCTTATCAAATATTCGGTGAAAGGGGCAGGAACTTATCGTGCCGGAGCTAATGGCGACCCTACATCAATAGAGCTTTTCCATCTTCCACAGATGAAAGTTTTCAATGGAATGATGACCGCCATTGTCCAAAGTACCGATAAGCCGGGCGAAATAACATTGACCGCAACCGGTAAAGGACTTAAATCAGGTAAGTTGGTTTTAATGAGTAAGTAAAGAGATTTGTTTAAATTCCCTCTATCTGTGCCCCGCTTGATTTTATTAAGCGGGGCTTTTTATATTAAAATAGTTAGAAAATAATTCGGGATATCTGCAGTTAGCTCTGAAAAAGTTGCTAAATTTGTTCCCATATTTAATATGCTGTTTAGAAATCTTAATATTTTATTACTATATTATGTTGACCCAAATCATAAACGCGAAGATACTTACCCCTCAGGGATGGTTAAAGGACGGTTCGGTCCTGATGCGTGACAACAAAATTTTAGAAGTAACAAATTGTGACCTGGCTGTTATCGGAGCTGAACTGATTGACGCCAAAGGTATGTATGTAGTTCCCGGCGGTGTGGAAATCCACGTTCATGGCGGTGGTGGCGGAGACTTTATGGAAGGTACCGAAGAGGCTTTCCGTACAGCTGTTAACGCCCACATGAAACACGGTACTACCAGTATTTTCCCAACTCTTTCTTCATCTACCGTGCCGATGATTGAAGCGGCTGCCGAAACCTGTACCAAGCTGATGGCAGAGCCTGACAGTCCGATACTTGGTCTTCATCTTGAAGGACATTACCTTAACATGAAGATGGCAGGCGGCCAGATGCCTGAAAACATAAAAGACCCGGATCCGAAGGAATATATCCCTATTGTAGAGAAGTGGGGCTGTATCAAGCGTTGGGATGCTGCACCCGAATTGCCGGGTGCCATGCAGTTTGGTAAGTATATCACAGGAAAAGGCATCTTGGCTTCTGTGGCACATACACAAGCCGAATATGAAGATATCCGTGCAGCCTGGGAGTCCGGTTATTCTCATGCTACACATTTCTATAATGCGATGCCGGGCTTCCATAAGCGTCGTGAGTATAAATATGAAGGTACAGTAGAAAGTATCTATCTGATAGACGATATGACAGTGGAAGTGGTAGCCGATGGTATTCATGTTCCTCCTACTATCTTGCGCCTGATATATAAGATTAAGGGTGTGGAACGTGCTTGTGTTATTACCGATGCTTTGGCATGTGCCGCCAGTGAAAGCAATGTAGCTTTTGACCCTCGTGTCATTATCGAGGATGGTGTGTGCAAATTGGCCGACCGTTCTGCTTTGGCAGGCAGTGTGGCTACCATGGACCGTTTGATCCGTACCTTGGTGCAAAAGGCAGAAATCCCATTGGAAGATGCTGTCCGTATGGCTTCGGAAACTCCGTCCAAGATTATGGGAGTATATGACCGCAAGGGCTCACTTCAGAAAGGCAAAGATGCCGATATCTTGATTCTTGACCAGGACTTGAATATCCGTGCCGTATGGGCAATGGGCAAGCTGGTAGAAGGAACTTATACTTTGTAAGAACCGGCTGAATAAGAACGGAAACAGGACTTTATAAAATCTCCTTTCACACCAAACGGATTATAATTCTATTGATTTACAATTTGTTACGGTGAAAGGAGATTTTCTTTAATTATAAAAACAATGCATTATGAACAAATATTTCTTTAGGTTTTCATTCTATTTTTTCATGGCAGTTCAGTGGTAAAACCACTGTTATGTTTGTTTCATCATGATAGATGAATCAGCTTTTAGTATTGCATAATATATCTTCTTCTATCTCTTCTGTTGTTTCTTCATGGTATTCTTTGTAAATAACCCCTTCGTTCAGATAGTGGATAATATCACATATTTCCCTTAGCGAGGCAATGAGATGTGAGGAAATTATCACCGTCTTTTCTTTTGCTTTCAGTTGCCGGATGAGTCTTTTCATCAGGATACATCCCTTCAAGTCCACCCCATTGAACGGCTCGTCAAGAATAAATACGTCATTGTCTTGCAACAATAATGCCATAAATCCCAGTTTCTTTTTCATTCCGGTAGAATATTCGGCAGCATACCTGTCAAGGGGCAGTTGGAAAATTTCATTTAAATGTTGAATGGTGGGTGTATTGACCGGCAGACCTTTGGCCTTCATACAGAATTCCAAGTGTTCAAGACCCGTGATTTGGGAATAAAAGAAGCTGGATGCAGACAGATAACCTGTTTTTAAAGTTTTGCTTTTGGTTATGCTTCCGGTATAATCATAGATTCCCATTATACAATTGAATAAAGTAGTCTTTCCGGCTCCATTCTCGCCCACCAAGCCATATATTTTTCCGGGGTGATACTCCAAATGAATGCCGTTTAATACTTTGACCTTACCGAAACTTTTATGTAAATCATTCACTTCTATCATAATAATCTTTTTAAGTGTTTGTGCGCATGGCAGGTCAGCAATGCTGTAAGTGCTATGTCGGATATTAAAATAATTGGAACAAAAAGAGAGCCTAAATAAAAAGGCATTAATATACTTAATTGCACAATAAACAGCAATAGGGGGGATGGGATGATATGGCGCAACATACCGATGCCAATGGCATAAATTAAGGTGGCAGTATAATAAGATAAGAAAAAGAGGATTTCATCTTGGTCATAGGTAGACGCTATAAGCGCTAAGCTGAAAGGAATGGAGGTGATGAAAACATTCCATGCTATGCTTTTTAGTTGGAAAAGGCATAAAGTCTTGAAATTTTTGAAATGAAGAAGATATCTGTTGTCCATTGTTTGCAGATAGCCTGATGCCTGTACCAATCCCCATAGTATGAGACATATTTTGTTTATTTTTATATTTCCGTGTACGGCTCCTGCGGTTGCAAAAAGAAAGAGTAGGATATAGACCCAAAAAGATTGGCGGAACATTCGTATATATTCATAACTTCCTTTGTAAAGAAAAGGAAGACGGACAGGCTTGTGTTCCGGTTTTATTTCTTTCAGGAAAGGTAATAAGACGGCGAACAGCCATAAGCCGATAGCGTCGGTAAATTGTCCTTTTATTATTTCTATTCCGGCAAAAGGTAATGCGATTAAGGCGTATTCTTTTATCAGGAACACAGAAAGATGGGGCGTTAAAGTGCGTAAAAACTCTTTGTCTTTCCGGACATTATGATAACCGGCTAATAAGAGAACGCATACCACAGGAATAGCGAAACGGTTTTCTGCCAAGAATAATATCATGATGGCAGCCACCGTTAAGATGGTAAGGAAGACTATTCTGAAGATACCCAATTCTATAACTATTCTTCCAAAATTTTTCAGACGAAGCAGCAGATACAGTTGAAACATAAAGTGCTTTTTTATTTTGATTGAGGGTACAAAGGAATAAAATATCCGGCTAAGTACCCTCTGTATTTAAAGTAGGTATTACAGGTCTGTTCTTTCAAATGCAATGATTTGTAATTTTCTTGATGTAGCAGGCTGGATTACTTTTTGCGGACGTTAAAGCATTTGTCGAAAAAGTCTTTTTTATTTTTCCATGAAAAACTACTGTCCGGTCCTTTCCATATTTCAGGAAATATCTTTTTAGTGAGTTCCACCTCTTCTTCAAGAATCGCAATATTATCAGTCATCAATGCCATGTTCAGTGCGCGGTTGATGCGGGAACCGGCATACCTGAGGCTGTCTGTAGCATATTCTTTTATGAGGATGGCATAGGCGGAATCGGCAGACCGATAATTTTTTTGGGCGGTAAGGCTGTCTCCGAAATAATCTTCAAACATCGCTTTCATTGACCATAAGTCGGCATTGAGGGTGGATTGTTTTTCGGCTTGCCGGAGTACAGACAGAATCTCATGGTACTTTTTGCAGACTGATAAATAACTGATTCTTCCCACATATACTTTTATATTGGTAGGGTCAATGGCTAACGCGCTGTCAAGTTTGGCCCATATTTCCTTGTCGTTTATAGATATATGTTCACTGTCATTATTAAAGAAGAAAGTGCTGTCTAAAGGAGGCAACCATAGGTTCCTCGCTTCTGCTACCAGACGGTTGGCTTCTTGGGTGTGGAAGTTTTCTTCGGTAGTCACGGGGTTGGAATGGTGTTTGCATGAAACAGTAAGGGTCAATAATAAGCCAAGTAAAATAGTGGTTTTCATCAGTCTGTGTATTATGGTATTAGTTTGTTGCCAACACAAAAATAGGATAAATCTTTGGAATGACCGAGAAAAAAGGTTGAAATGTCACTGAAATGAGTATCAATAAAGCGTTTGCAGTGTCCATTGAAGCCAACCGCAAAAAACAGGAAATGCAAAGGGAAGCAGTTTTATGAAGCAGAAAGGTTTTCAAATCGTTACCCGAAGCGAAACGCAATTATGAAAACACTTTGGGACATCAATCTCGCCCTCGACAACATCAAGGCGTAAATCATCACATAAAGGGCGAAGACTTTGAACATTTTTGGGTGTTTTGAGCCGTACAACAAAATGATTTCGGATATAAAGAGTTATCTTTGTCCCCATAAATCATTTTAATAATCAGATAAGAGAAATGGCAGACGGAATTAACACATTGCGTTATTCAGACATTTTTTTTGCGATGTATTTTGACGGTGGAATGAGCTGTACGCATCGAAATCATTCCCATGTATTGTTATATATTTATTCCGGTGAAATGCTAATCGAGGAAAAAGGAAAAACGACAAGGCTGCATAGAGGCGACTGTGCCTTTATCCGCAAGGATTTCAGTGTGAAGATGACTAAGCAGGCGTGGAACGGAGAGCAGTTCAAAGCTATTTTCCTGACGTTTACACCGAACTTCCTGCGTGGCTTTTACAATAAGTTAGAACCAGACTCAATTCCAAAGGATGCCCGAAGGGAGAACGTAAGCCTTTGTAAACTACCGTCCAACCGTCCCGATATCGTAAGTCTGTTCGAATCCATGACACCTTATTTCGATTCGGGTATCCAACCGTCAGAAGAGTTGTTGCAACTGAAAATGGTTGAAGGAATGTATGTATTGCTTAATACGAACAAGAATCTGTATGCTTCGGTTTTCGATTTTACCGACCCATGGAAAATTGATATTCTGAATTTCTTGGAGAACAATTACATGAATGACATATCAATAGAAGAAATAGCCAATTATACAGGACGCAGCCTTTCTACATTCAAACGGGATTTCAAAAAATGCAGTACGCTTTCTCCTCGGGAGTGGCTGATTCATCGCCGTCTCGAAGCCGCTCACGAGTTAATACAGAAAGGAGAACGCAAAGTATCGGAGATTTGTTTTGATGTCGGTTTCAAGAATTTATCGCACTTCTCTAAGATTTATAAAGAAAAATATGGTACTCCCCCTACAAGGAATCTGCAACACGGAATGGGGGTTGAATTCTAAACGTGGATAACGTTGTCGTTTCGTTCGTAGGGGCGAGGTTTGCTCGCCCGCAAACAGTTTGCTTTGTGTCTTCGGGCAGTCCCTGCCCCTACAGCTGATGATTGGATAGGTCATTTTAGTTTTGACTCACTCCCTTTTTACTCCTGAACCTTGCAGCAAAGTAACTTGAGCCATATAACAAAGTCATTGTGCGGCATTCCCCTTACCTTTGCATCAGAAAACGTAAAACATGGAATGTATGAAGAATATTTTTGAAAAAGATTTGTCAGGTGAAATGGTTTCTCCCAATGAACCGGGTTATGAGGCTTTGATTAGCGATATTTTCGCAACTATCAAGACTGCGACTGAAATGAATACGGGTTATCGCACTTCCGAAGAAGTACGCGAGTATATGAAGCAGATTCTTGGCAAACCGCTCGAAAAGAGCACAACGGTATTGCCTCCGCTCTATATAGACTATGGCAAACCTATCACTATTGGCAAAGGGTGTTTCATTCAGCAATGCTGCACTTTTTTCGGTCGTGGCGGTATTACAATCGGTAACGATGTATTCATCGGTCCGAAAGTCAATCTGATAACAATCAATCATGACCCGAATCCGGAAAACCGCAGTGCAACCTATGGTCGTCCGATAGTCATAGAAGATAAGGCATGGATTGGAATCAATTCCACCATTCTTCCGGGAGTACGCATCGGTTACGGTGCGATTGTCGGAGCAGGAAGTGTCGTGACCAAAGACGTGCCGCCGATGACAGTTGTAGCAGGTAATCCGGCTCGCTTTATTAAGGGGATTGAAGCCTGATGAATTAGAAAACATTGAAATATGAAACCTTACATCATTGTTCACATGATGACCTCTATTGATGGCCGCATCGGAATGGATGCGTAGTAACAACAAAACCTATCCGGTCATTAATCTGGTTATCTTTCCCCTTAATCCATCTTTTCCTTTATATTAAGCCTTTATTCACTAAAGATTAAGTACTTTTGTACAGATGTGTTCCATCTCCATAGGTTGCGGAGTTAACTCCATAACCTTTGGAGATGACTCCATAGCCTTTGGAGTTAAGTCCAAAGGTTATGGAGATAGAACACCAAAGGAAGAAAACCCTTAGCCATAGAGCTGCAAGGGCTTACGGATACAGACAAAATCTTTTAAAGATGGATATAGAATATGATTTCAAGGCTAACCCTTTCAAGGAAAAGGACGGCAAGCCGGTGCTTTATCCGGCGGTAGTGGTGAAGGAAACGATTACTACCGACCACATAGTGAAGGAATTGTCCAAGCACAGTGCGTACTCGGCAGGCTGTGTGGTGGGAGTGCTGCAAGAGGTATCCGATGCTATTGTGGCTCATTTGCGGCAAGGAAAAAATGTGCGGCTGGACGGACTGGGTACGTTCTCTCTTGCCTTGTCCTCGCGTGAGGTGACAGACCGGAAAGAGATACGTGCGGCATCCGTGAAGATAAAGAAGGTGAACTTCCGTCCGGTGCCGGAACTGGTGAAGCGGGTGCGGCAGGAAACAGACATCCTCCGTGCCGAGTTCGGCTTCCTGCCCACGGTGAAGAAGCGTAGCAAGGAGGAGCGTTGGACGTTGCTGGAGGCTTATCTGAAAGAACACGGTTCCATTACACGTCTGGCTTATTCGGAATGGCTGAGAGTGGCGCGTACCACGGCTGCTTACGAACTGAAGGCTTGGTATGAGGAGAAGAGATTGGACAAAAAAGGAAAGCATTCTCATGCGGTGTATGTGTTGTACAAGCAGGAAAGTATCTGATTAATATTGCAGCTGTGAATAATTTTTTTGGTAAATAAAAGATGCGTACTATGAAAAAAAGTATTTCAACTCTTCTTTTCTATTTTATTTCAGTTTCTTTGTTTTCTCAAAAAGTATATACTCCGGATTGGGAATCATTGGATAAACGTCCGGTTCCGTCTTGGTTTGAAGATGCCAAATTTGGTATTTTTATTCACTGGGGATTATACTCTGTGCCGGGATGGTCGCCTAAAGGAACTTATTCCGAATGGTATAAGTATTGGTTGGAAAACAAGAAATTGATGGGGAACGGTGATTTTACCGGTACGGAAATCTATGATTTTCATACAGCCATGTATGGCAGGGATTTCACTTATGCCGATTTTGCTCCCATGTTCAAGGCGATGAGTTATGATGCCAATGAGTGGGCGAAGCTGTTTGAACGTGCAGGTGCCCGCTATGCGGTGTTGACAACCAAGCATCACGATGGTTTTGCATTATGGCCTAGCAAGGAGGCTTCCACATCGTATGGCAGACCTTGGAACAGTATGGTGATAGGTGCTCATCGCGATTTGGTGGGCGAATATGTGGATGCGTTGCGGAAGACCAATATAAAAGTGGGGTGTTATTTCTCGCTTCGCGAATGGGGGAATCCGTTGTATACCAAAGAAACGATGGGATTGTTTTATGAAAAACATTTCTTCCCTCAGCTGAAAGATTTGGTGAATACGTATAAACCGGACTTAATCTGGTCGGATGGTCCTGATGCTATCAATGATAAAGAATGGCAGGTGGAAAGAACATTGGCATGGCTTTATTCAGAATCTCCTGTGAAAGACAGTGTTGTGGTAAATGACCGTTGGGCAAATAATACAGGACGGAAGCATGGAGATTATTACACCAGGGAATATAGTAATTCAAGTGCATCTTATGATAAGCCCTGGGAAGAATGCAGGGGAATAGGATTGTCTTTCGGATATAATCAGAATGAGGATTTGGAAGATTATACTTCTCCTAAGGCATTGGTTTTGACTTTGGTTAATATTGTAAGTAATGGCGGAAACCTGTTGCTGGATGTGGGACCGAATGCGAATGGTAAGATTCCGCCGATCATGCAGGAACGTTTGGTTCAGATGGGAGACTGGCTGAAAGTAAACGGTGAAGCGATTTATGGGACACGTGCCTGGGTGCGTCCTTGTCAATGGACAAAGGGTAACCGGGAATGGAAATCGAAGGAAAAACATTATGTGAGCGGTGATGCTATTTTGAAGCAGACAGTGGACCCGGAACCGGGTTATGCGGTGAAAGAGGTGTTTTTTACCAAGAAAGGAAAGAATGTATATGCCATTTTGCCTGCGTATCCGAAAAATACCATCAAGTTGAAGGATATCCGTTCTACCGGTAAGACCAAAATTTCCTTGCTGGGATCAGAGAAGAAGGTTAACTGGAAGCAAAAAGGAGATGATATTGTAGTGGAAATGCCGGCCTTGTATATGGATGATATGCCATGTGACTATGCCTGGACGCTTAAATTGGAAAATGTGGCAGACTGATTTTTTCTTTTTCCTACCCGCCGGCATTCCTTTTATATATTCCGGGTCGGGAAGTAAAAGTAATGCCGGCGGGCAGGCTGTAAAGAAAGGTTATATTTTTTCTATTTTTGCCAAATATCCTCCTCCCGGGAGTAAGTCAAGCTGTAATGTTTTGCCGGATTTGATTTTTCGGTTGCTGATGACTATCTTTTTATAGTTCGAGCCTTCATCCGATGCGATGGTCATCCGGTAAGTGCCTTTGGGAAGGAAGTCGGTCTGGAGTTTGCCTTTATAGGGTGTTTCACCGTTAAGTACGGAAAGATACCATGTATCGCCACTTCTTCTGACTAAAGCTGCCAATTTTCCGATGCGGCTTTCGGGAAGTACTTTGGTTTCGTCCCAAACCACCGGTACTTCTTCGATAAACATCCGTCCCGGGCATGATAACATATCTTCCATGTCGGCGGCAAAAATCAGCATGGGAGAGGTAAAGGTGTAAATGCTTGCCAATTGGTGTGTAAAGGTTACCGACGGAGGGCAAAATTTCCGGAAATTCAAAGGGGTATAGTCGGCAGGGCCTGCCAGCCAGCGGGTAAAGGGTAATACAGTGTTATGGTAAGGCCATGCCGGACCGGGTGCCCAGCTGTTTTCGGCTCCTACGCTTTCCAGTCCGCGTACTGCTTCTTTTGCCAGCAGGTTAGGATAAGTATAACTGTCACCGGTAGGTTTGTTTACTCCATGGAAAATAACCATCAAATGGGCTTTGGCGGCATCTTTTAAAATGTTTTCCATCAGATTGACGGTAAAAAGGTTTTCGGTGTGGAAGAAGTCAATCTTCAGCCCTTTGACACCTGCTTCGGCACATTTCTTCATAAAGCCGGAGCGTTCGTCGGCATCTACCAGCCCTATGTCGGTCTTGTTGCCCGAACGGGGAGAGGAAGGGCGCCATACCCAGATGTCTACATTCTTGGCTTTGCCATAGTCTGTCAGTTCTTTTAAAAGTTCCCATTTGGAACGTCCGTTGGTGTTCTTTTCAGTTTCTTCCCAAAGTTCCCAACCATCGTCTACCACAACCGATTGTAGTCCCAGTTCGGCTGCCCCGTCTACATATTTTTTATGGTTGGCTACGCTGAGGCGGTCATTCCCTTCTGTCAGCCATGTGAAAACAGAGCGTCCCGGTTTGATCCATTCCGTATCTTTTCCCTTAGGAAAAAGGGTGGGGTTGGGACGGTCGGATACTTGGGCAATGATTTGGTTATTGACTAAACCGTTCAGGTCTTCGGCCAACATCAGTACGCGCCACGGGGTGACGATTTCATTTTCTCCGTTGCGCGGCGAGGTAATCCACGGTATGTTACGAACCTCTTCATGCCAAAACTTGGAGTCGGGAAGACCTGTGATGATTCCTGTTTCCACGTGTCCTTTGTTCTCTACATAGCCAAATTGTACGCGGTTGTTTTCTTTGCCGAATAAAACAGCTCCGTGGAAATTGAAAAGGTTGGCTTCCGTGATGGCAGCATAGGTTCCGTTCGGTAAAAGGAATGTGGCGGGAGGAGCCAGCAGTTCGTCTTTGATGGAGTCGGTGCTCCTGTCCTGATAAGCTTGTATCCATCCATACTGGAAGGGGCCGCTGGCATACCATACGTGTGTGCCGGAGGGGAAAGTGTAGGCGGTTTGTTCGCCGTAAATACAACGGGGACCATCGGAGGGAATACGGTAACGGAGAGCTACGCCGTCATCGAATTCCCATGAGTCTATGTAATAGGTATTTCCATCTTTTTGTTCTATTGTATATGTTTTATACTTTCCGGAAGTTGTGCTGACGGTGCTGTTCTTTACTTCTTTTCCCAGTAGGTGGTTGTCTATGTTCATTCCTAAAGGGGAGGAAAGGATGACGGGTTGCCCTTTGAACGAGACGTCAAAATTGAGTTGGCCTGCTTCTATCCCGATGTTCATTTTGGCTTGTTGTGCTTGAAGGAAGCACGGGATGGAGAAAGTAAATGCCAGATAAGCCAGTCTTTTGAGTTTCATGATATTTATATAGGTTTAATGAGTTATTCAATTACATACCAAGTGTATCCTTTAGCCGGAATTTTTACGGTAAGGTTCACCGTATAGTCCCTGTTCAGGGTATAAGTTGCCGGTGTGCCTTCCTGTTCGCGGATGCGGGCTGTCTTTGTCAGTCCGGTATAGTAAAGCGGAAGTTGGATGTCACGTGTCATTTCCTTGTCGGTAGGATTATAGAACATGGCCAGCCCTTTTTCTTTTCCGGCAGGAGCGACGTGCATGATACCATCCCAGTCGCGGGCATCCGGTTTGCGTAAGTGGATGATGTCACTGTTTAATATATTCCGGTATTTCTTATACCAGCTGATGATTTCCACTACTGCTTTTTTTGTTTCGGGAGTGTCATACAGACGCGGGCCGCGGTAGCAGGCTTGTACTCCTGCACCATAATTTTGGAACATCAGTGTTTTGTATTCGTATAAATGTTCACTCAACGGTTCCAGTGTGGCTGCTGCTCCACCTCCCTGGTATTCCACCAATGGGACAAAGCTCCACAATGAGGAAGGAATGCGTTCGAAAGTGCAATCGTAGTTCAGTTGACGGGTATGGATAAGTTGGCGGTCGCGTGGTAATGACCAATTGGCTTCACGGTAGCCGATTCCTACTTTGGTAGAGCCGTTCAGAAAATAAAAGTCGGGGACATTGAGGTAGATTCCGTTTTCGCACATCCAATGATAAAGTTCCGTTACCTTATGGAATTGGTTCCATTGTGAGTCTTTCAGTCCTTTATGGTGGGGATGGACGGTTGAGGCACAGAAATCTCCCGGATAAGAGCCGTCGTGTTCAAAGCAGCGCATTCCGGTTTTCTCGAAGAACGTCTTTATCTTATGGAAATATTCATAACCCCAGTCACTGCACAGGCAGGGAGAACTGCCGAATGTCATGCCGCCGCGTTTCCCTGTTTTCGGATTGATGACATCCACTTCGTCACTTATCCAGCGGCTGGCAAGCAGGGAGTAACATCCCATTTCGATGCCTTTGTTGCGGGCATAGTCCACGAATGCTTTATATTTGGCGATGTTGGCATCCGAGATGTCTTCTGCATTCAGACCCGAACCGAAACTCAGGATAATCATCTCATAGCCTGTTTCGGCACATTGGTCGATGGCACGGTACACCGTTTCCGGATTGGTTGAGGTGAGATGCATGAAGATGGGATTTTCCGTAGTCCAAGGTGCGATGGTGCGGTACATTTTGCGGGTAAACAGTCCTTTACGTTCACGGTCGTAGCTGTCGAACGGCATTTCGTATACGCTGAAAGAACGGAAAGTGCCTTGGGACGGTATGGCTTGGTCGGGTCCCATTTTGGGGGAAACTTCCAGTATGCAAGGGGTTTGCATCAAATAGTTCCGTTGCGAGGTATAATCAGGATCGGTTACCCATTTTTCGGTAATGTCTGTTTCTTTTTCCGTGAAACTGCCGGCACAAGCATAGTCGCTTTCTATATGGATATTGGGCAAGAGGAACTTGGACGGGTCACCTCCTCCGGGAGATTCAGGTTCGGCAAAAGCCAGGTATTCCAATTGGAATGTGTCGATGTTGATAGGTAGGTCGGACCGGTTTATCACTTCAAGCCGTTTGCGGATGACGGGAATTTTATCGTATACCGATACATGGAGTTTCACAATGACATCTTTCAGTTCCTTGTCACCCCGCAAAGTAAAGGTGATTTCACTGCCGGTTGCAGCTTCCTTATTAAGTGCCCAACGGCTGCGTGCCCATTTTATATCTTCCTTGATAGGGTTTATTTCAAAGTCCTCTACCAAAAAAGATTCGGGAATGGTAGTCATGTTCTCTATCCATTTGTCTTCAATGTAAGCCCGTTCCGGCTGTCCGGCCAATCCCCCGATTAAGTGCTTCTTGCCATCAATTTGTATGCTGCCTTCACTGCTGACAGCACGGAGCATACTTTCTCCGGTCATGCGGTTGATGATATTGGTTGTGGCCAGGTTCGGGAAAATCCGGAAGGTGCGGGATACCATCGGGTTGGCCACAATAATACTTTTACCGTCTGCCGAAGCATAAATGCCTGCTTTGGCTTTTTCGGGTGTAATCAACCAATCAAAGTCGGTTTTCGTAGAAGCGGGAACGGATAAGACAGGGAGTTTGCTGATTTTATCTGCCAGTTTGCGGGAAATGCCGGTCGTCATTTCCGGGCCTTTTCCTGCGTATCCCGCATGGATGGTTTCGGGTTTGGCCGATTTATATTCAATGGTTGGGGTAATCCACAATGCATTGTCACCGCTGGCACCGTCGTCGGTGGGTTCTACCGATAATTCCAGTATACGGATGCCTTTCAAGTCTATATCCATGGATAGAGGCGATTCATTGCCGTGCAAGATGCCGCTGTTGTAAAGCTCTTTGCCGTCTCCTTTCACGATAAAGCAAACGGAACCTTTGTCTATTTTGCCACTGGTGCCGGCCAGTCCCAGGAATTGCTTGTCATTGCCTTCCTTGCGGAAATAAAGTTTTGTTCCGTTTACTAATGGAAGGACGGCCAGGCTCTTGTCCGAAATATCGACTTTGCTGTCTGCAACGCCTATTTGGGAGCGCAGGCGTGTAGCATCCCCATGAAGGTCTATTTTCAGTATGCTTTTAGCATGGGTACCTATCACTTCATTGTATATTTTCCCATTGACGGCAGCTTGTTCTCCGGTGACGGATTTTCCGTTCTGTACTTTTCCATACTCTTGCCATATATGAGATAAGTCTAGTTCCGATAGTTTTATCGTATGTTGGGCTTGCCCGCTTAAGCAGATGAAAAGGGCAGTGGTCAGTAATAAATTCTTTTTATTCATATAAATCTTTTAAATGTGTTTCTATTTATTACCAATATCTGTCCTTTCCGGTTGAACAAATTCCTGATGGTAGTATCAGGTGTCTTTTGGTGGCAGGACTGCAACAAAAGGACAGAAATGGCTTTTATGTAACAAAGGAAAGAATAATAAATGTATAAATCAATGGATTTTCTTGTTTAAAACATGGATTATGTTTTTGTATTCCATTGATTTGAGATGAGATAGGAGTGTGCCAAAAGCTCTAAATGACACTTGCATCGTGAATCATTACTTTTGACACACTCTCTCTTTTTAGTATTTCTATTTCCTATTCATACGGATTGAATGTTCCGTTGTCCCAATCTTGCGTTTGCTCCAGCTTGGAATTGGTTTCCAAATGCTTGTTGGGAATGGCATAGAAATAATAGTTATTTTGGAAATTGATTTCATATTTCTGGTCTAATACCACCACAGAATCTTTAAAATAGGTCGTATAGTCTTTGTCTATGTCTATATTGTCTTTTATTTTGTCGAATTCGACGGGGGAAATCTTTAGTTTGGGCAAAAGACCATGACGTCGGGTTCCATTCATTTCGGATGCGAACATGCGTTGTCGGCGCAAATCCCAGTAGCGTTTGCCTTCATAGGCAAATTCTATTTTACGTTCCAACATGATGGCAGCTATCATTTCATCGTGTGACATATTTGCTTTCAGACCATACATGCCATTGCTTCCGGCTTCTATTCCGGCGCGTTGGCGAATGCGTTTTAAAACTTCGTAAGCTTCATCCGATTTACCATTTTCGGCAGCACATTCGGCATAGTTCATCAAGACTTCGGTAAAACGTATTTCTATCCAGTCGGTACTGCTTCTTTCAGTATAATAGGGAGTATAGCTTACATTGATGGCTTTCCGGCAATAGAAACCGCTGCTGCTGGGGTTCAGGGTAGAGTGTCCTTGGTATGTCCATTGGATTCTGTCTTTTTTACCACTCAATTCCCATTTGCATCCATTATAGGCTATGGTGCTGGTGAAGCGGGGATCACGGTTTTGCCAGAAGTGAAGCGGGTCATAATCAGGTGATTCTGTGATAGGAGTTCCGGTGATCATCGGGTAAGATTCTACCATTTCCTTTGTAGGCTGATTGCAACCCGAATAGTTTTGGGCTTCCGACAGAGGACGTGTCGCAGCATCCCAATGGTGGGTAATGTCGGGTTCCTGATAGCGTGTAACGAATAATACTTCTTTATTCATTTCATCAAACCAGATATTTTCATAACTGTCGTACAGCCCGTATCCGTTGGCTTCTATTTGTTCGGCTGCCATTTTATTGTACGTATAGGCTGTTTCCCAGCGTTCAGCCTTGTTCTCAGGATTGAATTGCGGGCTGGCATAATAGAGCAGAATCCGGCCTTTCAGTGCCATTACGGTTGCTTTTGTAAAGCGTCCTTCGTCGTCTCCTGTCCATTTCCAGGGCAGGGCATCGATAGCATCGTCCAAATCTTTGATGATTAAGTTGATGCATTCCGAAGTTTTGTTACGGGTGACATATAAGTCATCGGTTAATGCCTGCGGTTCCAGAATCATAGGAACTCCACCGTATAAACGTACCATCTGGAAATATCTCCAAGCTCTTAAAACAAGTGCCTGGGCCTTTAATGAGGTTTTGGTTGCGTTATCTATATTTCCGGTTTCGATACTGCTTAACATGATATTGATGTTGCGTATTTCTTTGTAGGGCCAGTTATCTATTGAAGTAGTGGTAAGATGACCGTATAAAATGCCAGTTTCACCATAAGCCTCGTCCGAATATCCGGCTACGTCCTGATCCCATCCCGGAAGGTTGTCACGATACAATTTGTTAAGATAGGCGGTGGCATATTGGGCATTGTTCCAAACATCTTTCTCGGTGATGGCAGATAAGTCTTTTTTATCTAAAACATCAATACATCCCGAAAGGACAGCGGTTGTTAATACGCTATATAATAAATATTTTATTTTCATGATATTTTCATATTTAAAGAGTTAGAAACTGACATTGATACCAAATGAATAGGTGCGCATCAATGGGTAATTCATGATGCTTGAGTTCTCCGGATCATAAGCTTTAATTTTATCTTGCAGCAGGAACAGGTTGGTTCCCATCAGGAAGAATTTCATTTGTGAAAGCCCCCATTTGGATACCAGTTGTTGTGGAAGCTGGTAAGTGATATTCACATTCTTCAAGCGCAGGAATGAAGTATCTTGAATCCAGAAAGTCGATTCTTCGGAAGCTCCGTTGTCGGCTCCTGCCCTTGGGAACTTGGCATCTGTGTTCTCCGGTGTCCAATAATCTGCCCGCCATGCATATGCGGAAGCTTCCATTCCTTCCCATTCTGTACGCTGGTCATAAAAGCGTTTACCTCCGGCTACACCTTGGAAGAATAAGTCCACACTTAATCCTTTCCATGCCCCGCCCACAGAGAAACCGTAATTGATAGGTGATTTGGTATGTTTTATAATCCATTCTTTATCATTATCGTCAATCTTTCCATCCGGTTCGTCCGAGTTTGCACCTCTGATATCTCTGTAATTGAGCATTCCCAGTTCCGGTTTTTTCCCAAAGATGGTATATCCTTCGGGCAGTGCGTCGAGGTCGGCCTGTGTGCGGATGATATCGGTTGCCACATATCCCATGCTGCGGTCTGTGTTGTATCCTAATTCTGATTTATAGGGACGTAAGTTTTCGGCTTCGTCTTTGGTAATCAACTTATTGGTGGCGTAACCGAAGTTGGCGTTGATATTATAGGTAAAGTCTTTTCCTATTTTATCTTTGTAGGAAAGTTCTATTTCGAAACCTTTTGTGTCAATCGTCGCGTAATTTTCTTTAGGCATGACTCCTCCGAAAGTTGAAGGCAGGCTGGCCAGGCGGTCTCCTAAAATATCGTAGGTATGTTTATAGAATCCACCGGCACTTAACGATAAGCGGTTTCGTAATATCTGCATATCAAATCCATAATCTATATCCAATGATTTTTCCCAGGTAATTTCGGTATTGGGGATTACATCGGCCGAAACTCCGTTGCTTAGCGAACCGAAATAAGCACCGGTATTCAGGTTGTAGCGTTGCATCCATTGCCAGCCTCCCACAGCATCATTTCCCAGTAAGCCTATGGAGGCGCGTAGTTTCAGGTAATCAATGAACCGGACGTTGTTTTTGAAGAAGTTTTCTTCTGAGATTCTCCATGCCGCCGATGCTGACGGGAAGAATCCCCAGCGGTGTTTCGGATCGAAATTGACAGAACCGTCATAGCGGAAAGAGGCTTCCAGCAAATACTTGTTGTCGTATGTATATCCCAGGCGGCCTACATAAGAGAGGCGTCCGCTTTCTGAACCTTTACCGTTGAGTGTCGAATTTTTAGGATCTGAACTTCCGGCAAATAATTGGTCTACAGCCGAAGATATGAAGTAATTGCGTTGTCCGTCCATCCAGTCGGTAGTTCCTTCATACTGTTCGTATACAAACAGGGCATTGATATCGTGTTTGCCGAAAGTATTGTTGTAAGTCACCATGGCATTGAGTTGGTAACTGTTGTCATTATTGTATTTTTCATACAAGAAGTCTCCGTCATCTCTGGTTTTCACATAGTCCAGTTCATTGGTTTGTATGTGGTTGTGTGATCCTGTAGTTTTGAAAACATACAAGTCGTAAGGACGGCTGAACTGCTTGATGAACGTGTGTCGTTCATATTTATTGTATGTCAGTTTCAGGCTGAGGCCTTTGATGAAAGGAACATCATATTGGAGAGCTACGTTTATTTCATAGTTGGAATAACGTTTTTTGTTGTATCCGCTATTTCCATTGATTACTTCCATCGGGTGCCATGCCAAATAGGTTCCGTTGGGTTTTCCGTCAATATAAGGGGCAAAAAGTCCGCGGCGTAGCAATCCATTGTATAGGTTGTTCATATTGTCGTTGTCATTGTCCCATTTCCAATAAGGTTTATGGTCGTTGCGCGTATCCATGCTTAAGTTTAAAGATACTTTCAGGTCTTTGGTGATATTGGCATCAATGTTGCTGCGGATACTGTATTTTTTGAAATTAAGGTTGTCGAATGAACCTGTCTCGTAATAATAGTTTCCACCGATAAAATAGCGCACCTTATCATTACCACCGTTTACATTCAGCGAATGGCGGGTGACAACGGGAGATTTCCATGTCTCATCCATCCAGTCGTATGAGTGGTTCTTGTAATATTCCAGTTCGTCTTCGGCATAATATTGCATGTCTCCTTCGGGAACCAGTTGGTTGCGCAAAGCCTCGTTGGTGTATAAAGCTTGTTCGTATGCATTGAACATATCCGGTATTTTGGTTGCTTCCGAAATACCGATTGAGCCTGTATAATTGATGGTCGGTTTGCCTATTTTGCCTTTTTTGGTAGTGACCAGGATAACACCGTTGGCGGCACGTGAACCATAAATGGCAGCCGAGGCACCGTCTTTCAAGACAGAAAGATTTTCCACTTCGCTGGCATCCAGCCCGTCGAAGGCAAACTTGTCGCGGACTACGCCATCAATGACGTACAGGGGGGCGGTACTGTTCCAGGTACCATCGGCACGTATGGATACGGATGAACCACCTCCCGGTTTACCGGCTGTTTGGGTGATGTTGACTCCGGCCAACCGACCGCTTAGTGCATTGGAAAGGTTGGAAGCGGGTACATTTTCGATTACTTCGGAATTGATGGAGGCTACCGAACCGGTCAGGTTGACTTTCTTTTGGGTGCCATAGCCTATCACAACAACTTCTTCAAGAGTTTGTGAATCTTCCTGAAGGATGATGGAAACCATACTTTTATTGCCTATTGTTATATTTTGGTCAACGTAGCCGATATAAGAGATAGCTAAGGTTGCTTTGGCTCCCACTTCAAGGGAAAAACGTCCGTCTATGTCTGTAATGGTTCCGTTGGTCGTTCCTTTTTCCAGTACACTGGCACCGATGATGGCTTCCCCATTTTTATCCATGACTGTTCCCGTCACTTTCTTTTTGGTTTGCTGAGTAACATTAGTTTCATCGTTTTTCTTTGAAAATACGATGTAATTGTTGGTATGTTCGTATTTTAGATTGGAACTTTTCAGCAGTTCTTTCAGTATGTCGCTTACTTTGGCTTTTTTCTTTGACAAAGTAACAATGTTCTTTACATTCAGTTCTCGGTTGCTGTACACTACCAGGTAGTCTGTTTGTTTTTCTATTTCAGAGAAAAGGGTTTCTACCGTTACAGCGTTTGAAGGTAGTTCTATTACAGCGTTTTGTGCTTTACCGGTAGAAGCAAATAAGGGGAAAGTACAGAAAAACGTCAAAAATATAGTTACTTTCATAATATTTAATGTCCTGTTTTGCGTTTTTAGGCATAAAAGATGCCCTAACAAAGGTTTTATTTTCATATCTTTGTTTCCGATTAAGTTAATAATTTCTAGATTTTTGAAAGGGTTTGGAATACGTTACGCTTAATGTCGGGTTGGCAGGTGTTGGCGCATCTGCCGACTTTTTTATTAAGGAAACGCGTGTGTGGTGTGTTTTTCTATGTTTTCATGGTTCTTTTTGGTTTTATGGATTAGACAATAGGTTAACGGTATAAAGTAATTTCATTCGTATTCTCTTTTTGTTTTATTTTGAAAGGGTGTATTTTCTGAATAATCCGCAATACCTCCATTACCCCGTCGCGCTGGCGGAACTTTCCTGTGTATTCGTATTCCAGTATAGAGGTGTCTTTGACGATGATTTTCACGTCATAATAAAGTTCCAGTTTTTTCAATATGTCTTTCAGCTTTTGTTTGTCGAAAGCATAAAGACCGTCTTTCCAGATGATGGGGTCTTTAGTGATGGAGCCCACCAGGAAACGTCCATTGGCAGTTGCGGTTAGCTGTTGTTCAGGGCTTAACAGAACTCCTTGTTGTTCTTGTTCGGGATGGTAGACGCGTACAGATCCTTCCAACAGTGCAACGGTAAGTTCTTCGCTAGGATAGTTGAAGACATTGAATTGTGTACCAAGTGCTTTTATATCCACCTTTCCGGTAGAGACAATAAACGGCAACGTTCCTTTCGCCACTTCAAAGAAGGCTTCTCCGTTGAGCTTTACCCGGCGTTCCTCACCGAATATGGAAGGATAGGTGAGGGTGGAACCGGCATTCACCCATACTTTGCTGCCGTCCGGCAGTACAATATGTGCGCGTTGTCCGGCCGGGACAGAGAGTTTCTGAGTGACAGGCTGTGGTATATCCATACTGATAAACGAGTAAGTAACCCACCATGTGGAAACTATACAGGCAATGATGATAGCCGCATAGCGTAAAAAATGGAATGACAATCTTTTCTTTTTTTCTATCTGTCGGGCTTTCATGAAACGCTTCAGGCTTTCCTTACCTAATAATTCGTTTTTTTCTTGTGGGTGGAGTTTTACCAGCGATTGCAAGTGCTGGCAATTTATCATTTCCTTCTTCAGTTCTTGGTTGGAAAAGGCCTCCTGCAGTAAAGCTTTCCTTTCTTCTTTACTGAGTTCTCCTGCGTAATATTTTATAATTCGATGGTCCATTTTTTATCTGTTCTGTATAGTAAACGAAGCAAGAGAAAGAATCCGCCAAAAGAAAATGAAAAAAATCAGGGAAGAGTAAATAAAAAAAGAAGTAGAGGCAGGCAGTCTTTTAATTCCTCGCGTAATTTTTTGTATGCAATAGCCATTTGTGATTCTACGGTGTTGATGGATATTTGCAGTTCTGAAGCTATTTGCTGTTGTTTTTTGCCTTCCAGTTTGTTCATGACAAAAATGCTTCGGCACCGTTCGGGGAGTTTCTGCAAAGCTTGTTCCAAACGTTCTTCTATGTCGGTTTCATCGGGGAAGTTGGTATTGAGGATCTCCAAAGAATCATATTTCATGCGTAAGGTCATATCAAATTCGCTTTGCATTTCGGCCACAGCTTCCTGTTCGTTCACCCGTTTGCGTAAGTAGTCCAGACATTTGTTTTTGATGGAAGTAAACAGGTAAGCTGTAAGGTTGGTGTATGCATCCAACCGGTCGCAGTGTTCGTATAAATGCAGGAACACGTCTTGAACGATGTTTTCGGCATCACTTTCGGACAATACATATTCGCGTGCGAAATAAATAGCACGTGAATACCATGTGATATAGAACCGTTCAAAATTTGTCATGACGAATCCTTAAATGATTTAAATGCAAATTTAAATTTTTCTATTGAAATATTAAAAAAATGATAAGGAATATTATGGGATTTTTATTAAGAGAAGAATTACGCTCTTTGTGCTTCTTACATCGGTTGATACGGTCATCTCTCCGAACTGTTATAAAGTCAAAAGAAAAATATGGGGGGAGTTTCGTGATATCCTGTCCGGAGAATAAAATAATTCTTTAAGAACTCAAGCCCCATGATTTTGTAGGCGGGTCGGTTTTACTTTGCCGGTATTGTTTGAAGCCGTCAATTGATGGGGTAAGGTAAGTAATTGAAAAGTTTTTTGTATTTTTGAGCTGTATAAACAGTGAAATGGATGAAAGAAAATAATAAGGAACAAGAAAGGTTTGTTGCTTATATTACTAAGCAGCAATGTGTTAATGAAGCAGCATCCGTTACCGATTTTCTTCGGAAATATGCTTTTAGGTATCATAATTCCGCTTTTATATCATCTGATCCGGTTCAGTTTCCTCATCGTTATCATCGGAAGGAAGATATAGAAATAAGCGGTTTTTTGACGGCCTATCTGAGTTTCGGTGCTCGTCCTCAAATACTGAAGGCAGCGGAGAGGCTGGATGCTGTCATGCAGCATAACCCTTTGGTTTATGTATTGTCGAAAGATTGGAAATCGGATTTTTGTGGGGAAGAATCTTTTTATCGCACAGTGTCGAAGAATAAAATGGGGGAATTATTCCATTGGTTACATGGAATATATACAAAATATGGCTGTATGGAAGCGGCTTTAATGGCGTGTCAGGAGGGCTCTCCGATACAACGCCTATGTCGTTTGTTGGGCGTTTCGGACAAGGCACCGCAAAAAAAACTTAATATGTTTCTTCGTTGGATGATCAGGCGTGACTCGGAAGTAGACTTCGGTATTTGGACTTCTTTTTCGCCTTGTGATTTGTTGATTCCGTTGGATATTCATGTCTGTGAAGTAGCTCATCGGCTTCATCTTACTCGAAGTAAATCTTATACATTGAATAACGCAAAGGCCATTACCCGTGCACTTGCCGAGGTTTTTCCGGACGACCCGTGTTTGGGGGACTTTGCGTTATTCGGTTATGGAATTAATGATGGAAAATAACGATATTAATTTTACTATGAAAGAGTCTTTATAGCAGTTGCTGTATTTGTTCTCTTTTGAGTTCCGTATCAACATGGAATGCCGGACTGTTCATGTATTTTTTCAAGCTATATAACAGTTGTCGGGCTTCGGGGCGTTTATCCATGTCTTGCCAAAAGTCTATACCTGAAACCAATATTTTTCCTTTACCTACTCTAGCTTCGAACAATAAGGCTAAGGGGCGATTGGTAAACCAGTCGTCGATGACGCGGACGATGGGATGTATCTTTGGAGAAAGTTTGCTGAACTCAATTGCTCCGGAATGGCTCATGGCATCCCACCATTGGTAGTCGCTGTGATATTCTGTGGGGAATTCACTAAGAGCCGGATGTGCGGGATTGCATAATATGCCCAAGGTATGAGGTGCTTGTTTGGCAGTCCATGCTGTATTCCAGAAAATGCTGGAGAAGCCTATTTGGATATCGCCCCCCAGTTTTTTGGATAAACTTCCTTTCTTTAGTGAAAGTAAGACTGTGGCTCCTTTCTCAAGGGTGTTTAGTGTGATGGTATCCAAGCGGTCGGTCATACAGATTTTATTTTCATGGGGAATGGCTTGTCGGACTGTTGGGTATACCCAGATGTTCCAGTCATTTTTTCTATTGTTTACTGAAACTTCTAATATCAAACGTTGAGGTGTGGTCACAGTAGTGAGTGGAGCTGCTACTTCCCCTAAAGTAAAATTATTGCCGACAGGTATTTCTTTTGAATTCCATTGTCCTGATTGGAGAATGTTTCCTTCAGTGTCACGTAAAGTCCATCCGGTAGTTGCGTTTTGCAGAGGGCTGCTTCCATAGTGAGCGACCTCGGCAGATGCTTTCAAAGTATCATTGTTTGTGAAAATTAGTTTGGACAGACGTGCCAATGGTACGGTGGCATTGCAGAAACGGCTGTATTCTTCGGGGGATATATACCCTTTTTCTTCCCAGAAGGCATCAAGCACACCTACCGGTGCGGTGCCTTGTCCCGGAAAATCGTATAAACCCAACAATTGGAATCCTCCGAAGTCTTTAGTGCGGAGGGCGGCTTCTATGTCGGCCTTGTAACAAAGTACTTGTAACTTTCCTGATGCCAGCAGGAAACTATCGGAAAGGGCTTTCATGCCATTCTCTTGTAGACTTTCTTGGAATATTTCAAAGTTGGTAGGGCGCATTACCCCTGTATACTTTTTCATTTCTTTAAAATTGGGATAGACGCACCATTGTCCTATTTCATGACTTACTATGGGTTGGGTGAACCGGTTAATATATTCAGACCAGTCGTAGTCTGTACGTGGTGCCTGGGCATTGATGATACTGTTCAGCCCTTGTCCCCATCCCTGTATGCGTGGTGAGGGGTCGCTTAAGAAATCACTGACAGGCAAGTTGGGCCATCCGCCTGCTGTGCTATAAATTCGTCTTTTATCTTGTTTTTTCCAATAGAAGGTAAATTCAGCCAGATAATTGTTGCTTCCTGCGCCGGCAGGTTCATTGCCGTACATCATCATGCAGAAAGAGGGATGATTGCCAAAAGTTCTCACTATAGCTTCGCTTTCTTTTAATATAAAGGCGTCCAATGGTTTCCCATCTCCGATAGTGGTGCTGCTGTTTGCCCAGGATGAACATTCTATTTCCAGATACATTCCCATTTTGTCGGCTGCACAAAAAGCAGCTTCGGGAGGACACCAGGAATGAAAACGTATATGATTCAAACCGTGGTTACGGCAGGCTGTGAATATCTTTTCCCATGAAGCTTGGTCGGTAGGTGGGTAGCCGGTTTTGGGAAAAGCTGCACAATCCAGTGTTCCGCGTAGAAAGACGGGACGTCCGTTGATGGTGATGTGGCGGTCTGTTACTCTGAAATCGCGCATACCGAACTGCTCTGTATGAGTATCGGTAGTTGTTTTTTCTTTATCGGTCAGGCTGGCTTCCAGTGTATATAAATTCGGATTGAACTCATCCCACAGACAAATATTGTCTCCTAATGAAAGTATTGTTTCAGTTTTGTTCTCGCCGGGGAGAAGCACTATTTCTTGTTGTATGCTTTTCCCATTGGCTTTTAAGGTTAGAATAGCGGTGGCTTTTGTCTTTTTTTTGTTTTTCAGGTATGTTTTTACGCGAATGTTTTTAGCATTGATATCAGGATAAATATCTGTGTGTACTATGCTTACTTGTGGGCGGACTTGCAGGTACATGTCGCCTATTACTCCGTTCCAGTTACCTTGCGTGTGGTCTGAAATACTGTGTGAGTTTTCTCCCGGATCAATGTCTTTTATTCTGTTATCTATACGTAAAGTGAGTGTATGCTTGCCTGGAGTGAGTACATCGGATAAGTCATATTGATGGGGAGTTCCGAGTGTGTTCTGCATGCCTATTTCTTTATCATCTACCCATAAACGTGTTTCCCAATGGCATCGTTCCAGAAAAAGAGAGATGTCTTGCTGGTTCCAGTCGGTTGGAATATTTACTTCTTTCCGATACCATGCTACACCTTTGTAGTATTTTATGGGTTGCAGCCAAAAAGGTATTTTGATGTTATCGGAGTTCCGATATTTTGCATAATGTTCATTTTTAAAATAAGAGTCATCGTTGATGCTTCCTGTCCAAGGTGTGTTAATATTAATATCTTCTCCTAATCCATTGGAAGTCATAGAACCGGGCAATAGAATGCTACCACTCCAATTGGTAGAGTCTGTAGTAAATTGCCATTTGCCTGTCAGGTCAATTCGGTTTTCAGGTTGTGAACATGAAACTGTTAATAGGAATAAGAATAATAAAGAATTGATTTTCATCTATCTGATTGTTTATGGTACTTGGTTAATGATATATTAAATGTTGTCTCCTGCCGATATTTTTTATTATCTATCTGTGCGGAAAGGTGCTACAGGCAGTCCTTCTGCATTGAATAAATTTCCTACAGTCGCATCATCGAAACAGTAACGGACAGCAATCGGCTGTTTTATTTTGGGTGAAGAAACTATCAGCCGGTTTTCTTTGATACGTGCATTGGCAGGTACGAAGTTTCCGTCATTTCCGGCTATTGTTACTCCTCTGATTTTTTTGTCGGGACATACTAATTTCTTTTCTGTATGACTAAAAGAGAGGATAGCTTTTCCTTTTTCTATGGTCATTTGTGTGAAGAAAGGTGTTTCATAACCTTTTTTTAATGCTTTGTAAGTTCTGCCCAATACTAAATTAGCCAGTCTAAAGCCAGCTTCGGCTTTTTGGGCAGGATGGATGTTGTCAGGGTCACCAATATCGGTAGTGGTTATCAGTCCTACATTGTCAACTCTATGTGCTACTTGTTCTTGTGCTTCACGTATCAATGCGGGACCGTTATTGGTAGAGTGGTAGTTGTATGGAGCTATTTGAACCATATAAAAAGGAAAATTCTTGCCGAAGCCTTTTCGCCAACTTGCAATCATTTTTTCCATGAGCAAATTGTATGATGACGGATTGTCTCTGTTTGATTCTCCTTGATACCAAATGGCTCCGGCAATGTCGTATGGCATTAACGGATGAATCATGCTGTTGTAAAGGACTCCCGGTGTTACCGGCCACCAGGGGTAAGGCTTGTTTATTACTGCTTCGGCAATGACTTTGTTGTTTATGACGGTGTCTCTCGGAGTCCATACTTCGGCAGGAGTTCCTCCCCATGCGGAAACAATTAATCCTATGGGTACATTGAGTTTCTGTTGCAAACGTTTGCCGAAAAAATAAGCTATGGCACTTCTCTTCTGCATTATTTCGGGGGTACATTGTTCCCATTGTGCATAGCAATCTTCTTGCGGAGATTTGCTTCCTTGTTTGCTCAGACTGAAGAAACGTATGTGGGGATGGTTAGCGTTGTCAATCTCTTCTTGCCGGTTATGGATTCCGTTATTGGGACTCCATTCCATGTTTGACTGTCCACTACATAACCATACTTCGCCCAATAGGATATCTTTCAGTATTATTTTGTTTTCTTTTCTGTTGTCGGTGAATATTTGCAGGGTGTACGGACCTCCGTGCCCACAGGTAGGAATTTTTGTTCTCCAACGTCCGCAGTCATCTACAGAGGTTGAAATGGTATCATTGGGCATCCAACTTCCTACTAATTTGACCGTAGTGCTTGCTTCTCCCCATCCCCAAATAGAAACAGTACTTTTCTGTTGGAGTACCATGTGGTCCGAGAATATGGCCGGTAAATGTATTGGGGTAGAAGTTTGCCCATTTGTAACTGCACTATAACACAATGCCAGAAAAATAGTTTTAATAGTTCTTTTCATTATATTGTATAGATTAAGGTGAATGAATATTCCTGATAGAGGAATAGATTTGCAAAAGAAATAATAATTGTTGTATAATCCCATAGATATTTTAGCTTAAATGATGGATTATATTTCTATTTTTGGGGGTAGGAAATAAAAATCCCCGGTCAGGATAATCACATCCTCCGGGGATTTACTTTTACTTTAAAGGTTAGTATAAATTAGGTTAGGTCTTATACTTCTTATAGTGGGACATATTCTACAAATGCTTCCATGGCTTCATAGCATGCCAAACCTAGCTGGTCATACAATGCTGCTGTACCACGATTACGGTCTTCGCTACGTTGCCAGAACAGACGTTCGTCATTACCCAGGAACGGTGCACTTTCCATTTGAGACTGATGTTTCAAGATAGAGTTACGTTTAGCACGCAGTTCCTCAGGGCTGAACGGAACTGCCATTTCAATATTCTCTATTTCCCATTCTGCCCATGCGCCACGGTACATCCATGTGCGACAGTCTTTCAACCATTCTGCTCCAGCTTCCTTTTCAATATCGATGGCAGCAAGAACTGCATCAGTACATACGCGGTGAGTTCCGTGTGGGTCGGCCAAGTCACCGGCTACGAATATTTGGTGAGGCTTTACTTCGCGTAACAGCTTCAGTACAATTTCTACATCAGCTTCACTGATAGGATTCTTTTCAATCTTACCGGTTTCGTAGAACGGCAGGTCGAGGAAGTGGCAACGGCTCAAAGGAACTTGATTGAAGGTACAAGCAGTACGGGCTTCACCACGACGAATCAGACCTTTAATGGTCAGGATGTCGCGTGTATCCATATCGCCTTCCTTCTTTGCTGCAAGGAATTTCTTGATTTCAGCATACTTGTTCTTGATTGTCTCATTAGAGTTATCATCGAAAAGTTGATTGAAACCATTGATAAAATGCATGAAACGTACTACTTCTTCATCACCTACGGCGATATTTCCGGATGTTTCGTATGCAACGTGCACTTCATGACCTTGTTGAACCAAACGGCGTAAGGTTCCACCCATTGAGATGACGTCATCGTCAGGGTGCGGAGAGAAGATTACCACACGTTTGGGGAACGGTTTTGCACGTTCGGGGCGATAGGTATCGTCTGCATTCGGCTTGCCACCCGGCCATCCGGTGATGGTGTGCTGCAAATCATTGAAGATTTTAATGTTTACGTTGTAAGCAGAGCCATAGAGTGCCAGCAGTTCGCTTAATCCGTTTTCGTTATAGTCTTTGTTGGTAAGCTTCAGGATGGGTTTCTTTGTCTTCAAGCATAACCATACGATGGCACTGCGAATCAATTTATCGTTCCACTCGCAGTTGGTTACCAACCATGGACGTTGAATGCGTGTTAAGTGGGAGGCTGCTGCCAGGTCAATGCAAACATTTGCATTGTTATGCAACTGTAAGTAAGAAGCGGGAAGTGTATCACTTACTTTATCTTCCACTGCTTTCTTGATAATATCGGCTTTGTCATCGCCCCATGCCAACAGATAAACCTTGCGAGCTGCCATGATAGTGGCAACGCCCATAGTGATGGAACAAGGAGGAAGATTGTCCACACCCAGATTGTGTGCGGCTTCGGCACGTGAAGTGGAGTCAATCAGAATCAGTCGGGTAGGTGAGCTGAGACTTGAGCCCGGTTCGTTCATGGCAATATTGCCTTCACGACCGATACCCATCAAAATGATATCCATACCGCCAAATGTCTGGATGCGTTGTTCATACAGGCGGCAGTATTCGATTACGGCTTCTTGAGGAATAGTGCCGTCAATCGTAAACACATTCTGCTTATCGATATCTATCTGGCCTAAAAACAGGTCATTGAGTTGTGCGAAACTGCTTCCTGCACCTTCGGCGGCCAAGGGATAGTATTCATATAAGTTGAAGATGACTACATTGCGGAAACTTAGTCCTTCGTCTTTATGCTTACGGACGAGCTCAGCGTATAGCGGACGCAATGAAGCACCAGTTCCTGCACCAATCACGCAGAATTTTCCTTCGCGCTGGCGCTCATGGATTTTGGCAGCTATTTCATCGGCTATGTGTTGCACTCCTTCGTCTACCGTTTCGTAGATGTCTGTCGGCACCTTCTCAAAACGAGTGAGTACGGAACGCTCCACTGCATTTTCGGGTTTATAATACTTCGGAGATACTCTGTTAAGAGAAATCTGCGAGCTTAGGTTTGTTCTCATAAATTACAAATTAGCTTTTTCGATGTCCTTAAAATACTTGTAGGTACCTACTTTCAGTTCATCTGTTGCTGCTTCATCACAAACAATGATGCCATGTTGATGCATTTGTAATGCGCTAATGGTCCACATTTGTGTGATACCGCCTTCGACAGCATGCTGTAATGCGCGAGCTTTGTTGTGACCGTTGCAGATAATCAGCACTTCTTTGGCTGAAAGAACAGTTCCTACACCTACTGTTAACGCAGTTTTGGGAACTTTGTTCACATCATTGTCGAAAAAGCGTGAGTTTGCAATGATAGTATCGGTGGTCAGGGTTTTGATACGGGTGCGAGAAGACAGGGAAGAACCCGGTTCGTTGAAAGCGATATGGCCGTCAGGACCGATACCTCCCATAAACAAATCAATACCACCTATTTCGGCAATCTGCTTTTCGTAGTTTGCACATTCAGCTTCCAGATCTGTTGCGTTTCCGTTCAGGATATGTACATTTTCTTTCTTGATATCAATATGGTTGAAGAAATTCTTCCACATGAATGTGTGGTAGCTTTCAGGATGGTCTTCGGGTAAACCGACATATTCGTCCATGTTGAAAGTAACAACGTTCTGGAAAGATACTTTTCCTTGTTTGTTCAGCTCGATCAGCGCTTTGTACATACCTAGTGGCGATGAACCGGTAGGACAACCCAGTACGAATGGTTTTTCGGGAGTGGGGTTTGCTGCATTAATTTTACTTGCTACATAGTTTGCTGCCCATTGTGACAGTTTTTGATAATCAGGTTCGATAATTACTCTCATGGTTCTTTTTTTAAGTTTTAAGTTAACTATTCGTTTTTTCTATTTATTGTCTGTTTTAGGATGAACTGTTCACCCAAGTTGCAATATTACTGAAAATTGGGGACATTCCCTTCAATAAATGAGTTTTTTCTTTCTGAGAAAGTGATTTTCTTTGTTTTATTAGCATTCTCTTTCGTTTTTATAAAAAATAACATAAAAAAATGGTTCGTCTAAAATGAAAAAGAGATGAGGGTAGGAGGAGTGCCTTTTTTATTTATAGGAAAGAAATAAAGAGTTATGTAGGTTGTAGCCGGTATTGATATATAAATCATTTAGTAATAGAGTTTGATAAGTGAATTTATTTATTAAATAAAGCTTATTTAATAATCTCCTAATTTATGGGTACGTAAACGGTGTTGACGAATAATTCTTATGAATTAGAAATAATTGACAGAAAGATATAATATATTAGGTTCTATAAAAACTTTTTGCAAAATTCTCTCTTTATGAAATATGATTTCATAAAAAAATAACTATATTTGTGAGCATTAACGGAATATTTTAGTATGGGTGATAAGTTGTTGAAAGAGATAGAGAAAGGCTCTAAGTTGGCTGTGATGAAGAAACGTATCATCACACATTATATTTATAATGGTAGTTCTACCATTACTGATTTGGCAAAAGAAATGGATTTGAGTGTGCCTACTGTCACAAAGTTCATTGATGAAATGTGTGAGGATGGGTACATTAATGACTATGGAAAGTTGGAAACCAGTGGAGGCAGACATCCTAGTCTGTATGGATTGAATGCAGAGTCCGGCTATTTTGTCGGAGTAGAGGTGCGGCAGTTTTCTATTCATTTGGGGTTAATAAACTTTAAAGGTGACGTGATGCAATTAAAGATGAATGTACCTTTTAGGGCAAAGAATACTCCTGAGTGTTTGGATGAGTTGTGCAAGATAATCAAACAATTCCTTCAGAAACTTCCGATAGAGCAGGATAAAGTTTTGAATATTAATGTAAACCTTTCGGGACGTGTAAATCCTGATTTGGGGTACAGCTATAGTATCTTTAATTTTGATGAGCGTCCACTTTCGGATATTATTTCTGAAAAATTGGGCGGTTTCCGGGTGTCGATTGATAATGATACGCGTGCAATGATATATGGTGAGTATATGCAGGGTGCGGTGAAAGGTGAAAAGAATATCATCCTCATTAACGTTAGTTGGGGATTGGGTATGGGTATTATCATTGATGGAAAGCTTTATAAAGGAAAATCCGGTTTCTCCGGTGAATTCGGACATAATTACGGATATGAAAATGAGATTATCTGTCATTGTGGCAAGAAAGGATGTATAGAGACTGAAGTTTCGGGTTCTGCCTTGCAGCGGATTTTATTGGAGCATATTAAGAATGGAGAGACTTCTATTATTTCAAATAGCAGGAAGAATATTGAAGAAATAACGCTTGATGATATTATTGCTGCTGTGAATAAAGAAGATTTGCTTTGTATTGAGTTGGTAGAAGAAATTGGTGTGAAGCTGGGAAGGCATGTTGCCGGATTGATTAATATATTTAATCCTGAATTGGTGATTATCGGTGGTGATCTTTCTCGTACAGGAGATTATCTGATACAGCCTATTACAACGGCTATCCGTAAGTATACGCTCAATTTGATGAACCGTGATTCTGTGATTGTGGAATCTAAATTGAAAGAGAGAGCCGGTATTATCGGTGCATGTATGCTTTCCAGAAGTAAATTGTTTGAATCTTAGCCTTTTTCGGGCAAATTATTGTTTTGATGTCGAAACATTAATAATGTAATTATTTTGTTTTGTCATTCTGAATTTTGCGAAGAATCTGTAAACATAAAGTAGATGTAAACAGATTCTTCAATTTGTTGGGGATGACAAAGTGATAGGTTATTTTAGCCTTGACACATACATGGCGATAATGAGAGATTGCCTCTTTCTATTTATTTTTCAACTCTTGTTTCAATATTTCCCAATTCTCATTGAATGCAGGCATGGAAGGAAATAGTAGGTTTGCTCCTTCATCCCATAGCACTTGGTCGGGCAGAGGACCGGTGTTTACCGCAATCGTAAAGATACCCGCAGCTACTCCGGCTTGTACTCCTAATGGTGCATTTTCTATAACGAGTGCTTCATTGGGTTGAAGGTGAGCTTTCTTTAAAGCCATTAAGTAGGGCTCGGGGTTGGGCTTACCATATTTTACATCGAAAGCAGTGACCATCAGTTCCTTTTTAAATATGCCGGGGAAATTATGGTTTAATCTGTCTAATAGAGAAGTTTGTCCCGAACCGGTTACTACCATCGGAATGAGACCTTCTTCTTTGATTTTTGTCAGAACTTCATAAGCTCCGGGCATTCTTTCTGCCATAGGGCATTTATTAAACTCTTCAGTTTTTGCCTGATAGATTGCTTTTATTTCTTCTTCTGTTGCGTCATGTCCGCGTTCACGACGGCTTACAATGTTTATCGTTGAGGCTCCTGTGCGACCTTCGTGCATGTAGGCTTCATCGCGGCTGAGTCCGAAACCGAAGCGGAGCATCACTTTGTGCCATGATTCGGCATGGTTGGGCATGGAGTTGAATAATACGCCGTCCATATCAAATAATACGGCTTTCAGATTGATGGTATTATATCCGTGAGATTGGAGGTAATTGTTTATTGCTTCTTGAAACATTATTTTATAGTATCATAATGAAGCACGGATTACACAGATTCACAGTTTTAATGAAACTGCATGTATCCGTGAAATCCGTGCCTGAATAAAAAATCTTATAGATTATAATCTAGCTTGGATTGCTTTAGATTCTTCTTCGTATCCCGGTTTGTTTAATAGAGCGAACATATTCTTTTTGTATGCTTCCACACCCGGTTGGTTGAAAGGATTAACGCCAAGAATATAGCCACTGATACCGCAACCGATTTCAAAGAAGTAAATAATTTCTCCCAAATAGAATTCGTTCAGTTCAGGAACAATCAGACGCATATTAGGCACGCCACCGTCTACGTGTGCCAATTGCGTACCCAGCTCTGCCATCTTGTTTACTTCATCTACACGTTTTCCGGCCAGGAAGTTTAGTCCGTCAAGGTTTGCCTCATCCGAAGGAACTTCAAGTTTATGATTCGGCTTCTCAACAGAGATTACTGTTTCGAAGATGGTGCGTTCGCCTTCCTGAATCCATTGTCCCATGGAGTGGAGGTCTGTTGAGAAATCTACAGAAGCGGGGAAGATACCTTTGTTTTCCTTACCTTCAGATTCTCCATACAATTGTTTCCACCATTCTGATACATAATGCAATTTAGGTTGGAAATTCACTAGAATTTCAATCTTCTTGCCGTCTTGGTATAAAGCGTTACGAGTTGCTGCATAAACAGCAGCAGGATTTTCTGCAAAAGGTGTGTCGGGATTGCTGCAAAGAGCTTCCATTGTACGTGCGCCTTCCACTAATTTAATAATGTCATATCCGGCTACTGCGATAGGTAATAAACCTACGGGAGTCAATACTGAGAAACGACCGCCTACATTATCCGGAATAATGAATGATTTATAACCTTCTTTGTCGGCAGTTACGCGTGCAGCTCCTTTCTTGGCATCGGTAATGGCTACAATTACTTTCTTTGCCATTTCTTTACCGCGTTGGTCTTCGCATTGCTTTTTCAGCAGACGGAAAGCCAAAGCTGTTTCTGTAGTAGTACCTGATTTGGAGATATTAATTACACCGAATTTCTTGTCTTTCAAGAACTCTGTCAGTTCAAACAAGTAATCTTCACCGATATTATGTCCTGCGTAAATGATAGTCGGAGCATTTTTCTTTTCCTGCAACCATTGGAAGCTGTTGGATAAAGCTTCAATAATGGCGCGTGCACCAAGATAACTACCACCGATGCCGGCAACGATGACTACTTCACAGTTTTCGCGAAGTACCTGAGCAGTCTCTTGCAAATCAGTCAAGTGTTCAGCAGTAATTGATGAAGGCAAGTGTAGCCAGCCTAAGAAATCATTACCTTTACCTGTACCGTTTTCCAGAGTTTCAATACAGGCTTTTACCTGAGGTGCATAAGCAGCGATCGTTTCTTTTGAAACAAATCCGGCTACTTTGTCGATGTTTAAACTAATATTCTTCATTGTATCTGAATTTTATCTGAATGAATCAGTTAATAATTTTATCTCAATCATGGGCGAGATGCGCTCATACAATATATTATAAACGGCATCTACGATGGGCATGTTCACGTGCAAATGTTTATTTAGCTCCTTAATACATTTTGTACCGTAGTACCCTTCCGCTATCATTTCCATCTCTATTTGTGCGCTTTTTACAGAATATCCCTTACCAATCATTGTACCGAACACACGGTTTCGGCTGAAATTGGAATAAGAAGTAACAAGCAAGTCTCCCAAATAGGCAGAATCATCGATAGAACGTTCTACGGGATGTACGGTGTTAAGGAAGCGATTCATTTCCTGTATGGCATTCGAAATCAATACTGCCTGAAAGTTATCGCCATATTTCAAACCACTGCAAATACCGGCAGCGATAGCATAAATATTCTTCAAGACAGAGGCGTATTCGATACCTGCCACATCAGGGCTTACTGAAGTCTTGATATAATGTCCGGCCAATTGGCGGGCAAAAATTTTGGCTTTGTCAATATCCTTACAACCGATAGTCAGGTAAGAAAGACGCTCCAAAGCGACTTCTTCTGCATGGCAAGGCCCTGCGATAACGGCAATATTATCTTCGGGAACACCATATACTTTGTTAAAATAGTCGGAAACAATCAGGTTTTCATCAGGGACGATACCTTTAATAGCTGTGACGATGAACTTGTCCTTTATTTTGGTTTTCAGCTTTTTGAGGTGGCTTTTCAGATAAGGAGAAGGAGTCACAAATATCAGGGTATCCGATTCCTTGACTATCTTGTTTATATCCGACGAAAAGTTAATGCGCTTGATATCAAAACGCACACTAGTCAGATAAGCCGGATTATGGCCGAGACGTTTAAACTCTTCAATTCGGTCGTCACGACGCATATACCAGTTGATTGATTCAGACTGAGCCAAGACTATCTTTGCAATAGCCGTGGCCCAGCTGCCACCACCCATTATTGCTATTTTACCGGGCAATTTCATGTTTTGTCAATTAGATTTTGCTAATCCATCCGGCTACTTCATCTACCGTAGGATTGGTCAATTCCAATTTATATTTTTTATTTATGCCACAAATGTCTTGGTGTAACTTCTGTGGGTTTACATCTTTCATATCACTCACTAAATTGTAACCGGCTTTTTGAATAGCGGGAACCCACTCTTCTGCAATACCCAGTTCCATGAACTTGGCTGCCGAGTCTTTTGGAGTAATCTTTTCAGGACGCATTTGCGGGAAGAATAATACTTCCTGAATATAAGGCTTACCTGTCATCAGCATCACCAATCGGTCGATACCGATACCGATACCTGAAGTGGGAGGCATACCATATTGTAATGCACGCAAGAAATCCTGATCAATAATCATTGCTTCGTCATCACCCTTGTCGGCCAGCTTCATTTGTTCTTTGAAACGTTCTTCCTGGTCAATCGGGTCGTTCAGCTCAGAATAGGCATTCGCCAATTCTTTACCGTTTACCATCAATTCGAAACGTTCTGTCAGTCCCGGTTTAGAACGATGCATTTTAGTCAGCGGTGACATTTCCACCGGATAGTCAGTGATGAAAGTGGGTTGGATATAGGTACCTTCGCAAAACTCTCCGAAGATCTCATCTATCAGTTTTCCTTTACCCATTGTTTCATCTATCTCTTCCATTTTCAGCTCTTTACAAACCTGACGTATTTCCTCTTCGGTCTTATCATTGAGGTCATAGCCGGTCTTTTCCTTAATAGCCTCCAAGATAGGCAAGCGGCGGTAAGGAGCTTTAAAACTGATTGTTTTTCCGTCAATAATACTATCTGTGCTTCCGTTTACAGCAATACAGATGCGTTCCAATAATTTTTCTGTGAAACTCATCATCCAATTGTAATCCTTGTACTGAACATAAAGTTCCATGCAGGTAAACTCAGGATTATGGTTCTTGTCCATACCTTCATTACGGAAGTTCTTACCGATTTCGTATACACCTTCAAAACCACCTACGATGAGTCGTTTCAGATAAAGCTCTGTTGCAATACGCAGATAGAGATCCATATCCAATGAATTATGGTGCGTAATAAACGGACGTGCACTTGCTCCACCGGGAATGGATTGGAGGATAGGAGTTTCCACTTCTGTGTAGCCGGCTTCGTCTAAAGCTGCACGCAGTGTTTTAACCACAATGGCACGTTTTTCAAAGGTTTCTTTTACACCTTCGTTGACAATCAGGTCAACATAACGTTGACGATAACGCAATTCCGGGTCTTCGAACTTGTCGTATGCTACACCATCCTTATATTTTACGATAGGCAACGGTTTCAGGGACTTAGATAGTACGGTCAGCTTTTTGGCATGGATACTGATTTCACCCATTTGTGTTTTGAAGACATATCCTTCGATACCTATGAAGTCACCAAGGTCCAGCAGACGTTTGAATACTATATTGTATAAATCCTTATTTTCATCCGGGCAGATATCATCGCGGGTGATATATATCTGAATACGGCCTTTTGAGTCTTGTAATTCGATAAATGATGCTTTACCCATCACACGGCGGCTCATCATACGTCCGGCTACCGATACTTTGCGGGGCTCTGTTTCATCTTCTTTGAACTCGGCTTTTATATCTGTAGAAAATGCGTTGGTTACATACTCAGCTGCGGGATATGGATCAATGCCCATAGCGCGCATTTCATTCAGACTGTTCCGTCTGATAATCTCCTGTTCACTTAGTTCTAATACGTTCATCCTGTTAAAACATTAACTCAATTTGGAGGCAAAAATACGAAAGATTTTGCAAAGTACCTCATTTAGACTTATTTTTATTTCGATAAGCTTCCATCTTGTGCCAGCTCGCATACCATGGAAATCATAAATAACAGACTGATGGCTCCACAAACAACAAGGAGAGTAATGTTGACTAGGCGTGCTTTTAAATGGGTTGCAGTGTGCAGATTGGCTGCTATGTATTCTTTAAAGAAAAGGTATAATCCGGGTACGGCTGAACTTGCCAGCAAGAAATCTTCGGGAATCTGGAAGAAATAAGTTTTGGTAAAACCGATAAGCGCCCAATGGCACAAGAATAAGATGAGGAAAAGATTGACTCGTTGTGAAAAAGCCAATAACAGTCCGATGGTGAATACTGCTACCGAACATGGCATGACAGGAGAAGTCATCATGGGGAAATCCATGCCGCGGGCTACAGAAAACAAGGGGTAAGCTAAAGGGAGGAAACATAATAGAACAGCTAGTTTCTTATGTTTGTGATTCAACTCGAAGGGAGTGTAATCTACTATTAAATCGTAAATCCAGAAGACGCACATTATTCCCCAAAAAAGAGCTAATGCATTGCTGTAGCTGCGCGGATCGCAATAAATATGATAATAAACTACGGCTACCCATGCATTGATAAAAATAAGATAGAGTTTCATCCCCTTTTTCTTTGCAGGGGTGGGATGGTGGAATAATGAATAGGTAAGCCATAAGCCGACAAGGGTGATAATTAGTTGGTAAATCCATGTTCCGGCATTGTATTGAGCGATTGTTTCCCAAAAAATATTCATCTCGTATGTGGTTATTGGTTAAATTCGGGCGGCAAAATTACAAAAAAACGATTGAATAGTCTATCTTTGTGGCAAATTATAAATGGAGAATACAATGAAAAAGCTGATGAGTTTAATGATGTTGGTTTGCGCATGTCTGCTCAGCCAACCGATGCAGGCACAGAAGAAGGAGGTAACTCCTGATGATGCCGGTTATATAGTAAAAGTAGGTGATATGGCCCCTGATTTCGAAATGGAGCTGACCAACGGGCAAAAGGTGAAATTATCCGATTTACGGGGTAAAGTGGTTATGCTTCAGTTTACGGCAAGTTGGTGTGGTGTTTGTCGTAAGGAAATGCCTTTTATCGAAAAGGATATTTGGCAAAAGCACAAAGATAATGAAGCGTTTGCTCTTTATGGGGTAGATCGCGATGAGCCGCTTGATAAAGTAGTGGCTTTTGCCAAGCAGACGGGCGTGACCTATCCTTTGGGGCTTGATCCGGGAGCGGATATTTTTGCAAAATATGCAGACCGTAAAGCCGGTATTACTCGTAATGTGTTGATTGATAAGGCCGGGAAGATTGTGATGTTGACTCGTCTTTATAATACAGAAGAGTTTGCTTCGCTATGTAAAAAGATAGATGAAATGTTGGCTGAAAAGTAATAAAGAATGAGATTTATAATAGTACTGATTACTTCATTATTTGTTTTATCCCTTTCATCGTTTGCACAGAATAAAAAGCCCCGTACCGGTAAGGAATCTCTTTTTGGCAAGAAACTGGCCACTTATCAAATTACTTCTAACGAACTTAGCGGGGCTTGTTTTTATTTGGTGAGTGGGCATGGAGGTCCCGACCCGGGAGCAATAGGTATTTATCAGGGACGTCAGTTGCATGAGGATGAATATGCGTATGATATCATTCTTCGTTTGGCACGTGAACTGCTGACACGGGGGGCAAAAGTGCACATTATTATCCGAGATAAGAAGGATGGTATCCGTGACGGTCACATTTTGTCGAACAGTAAGCGGGAAACTTGTATGGGAGATCCCATTCCTTTGAATCAGGTGGAACGGTTGAAACAACGTTGCAAGTGGGTTGACAAGCTGTTTAAGAAAGATAAGAGTAATTACAAGCGGGCAATCTTTATTCATGTGGATAGCAGAAGCAAAGGAAAGCAAACGGATGTATTCTTTTATCATGCACCGGGTAGCAGTAAAGGCAAACGTTTGGCGAATAATTTGCATCGCACCTTTGATAAGAAATACGACAAGCACCAGCCGAACCGGGGATTTACCGGGACGGTAAGCGGACGTAACCTTTATGTATTACGCAACACGCAGCCGGTGGCGGTGTTTTTGGAACTTGGAAATATCCAAAACAAGCGTGACCAACAAAGACTGGTGTTGCAGAATAATCGTCAGGCACTGGCTAAATGGATAGCAGAAGGTATAGTGACCGATTATAAAAAAGGGAAGTAATTACTTCCCTTTTTTTATATTCGATAAGAAAAATTTGTTAAACTAAAGATGCAATATTGCCTGTGTCCGACAAATTTGTATATTTGAATCTTATATATCTGATCTATCGATTGAAAAACTAAACACAAACAATTATGAGTAGTAATATCTTCTTAATTATCGCTCTTATCACAACCGGAATCTTTGTGATACAATTTATTCTTTCTATTTTTTTCGGGGACATTGATACGGAGATAGACGTAGACGCTGATATCAGTAGTGTAGTGTCTTTTAAAGGACTTACCCATTTTGGTATTGGCTTTGGCTGGTACATGTATCTGGCAGGACATACGGATGTAGCCAATTACATCATAGGAATATTAATAGGTCTTTTCTTTGTGTTGGCTGTTTGGTTTCTTTATAAGAAAGCTTATCGGTTACAACAAGTAAACCGTAGCGAAAAAACAGACCAATTGGTAGGAAGGGAAAGTACCATTTATTTTAAACACGGTGATGGAAAATATACCGTCCAGATAAAACGCGATGGCGCTATTCGTGAGATAGATGTGGTTTCGGAAAGTGGAAAGACTTATCAAACCGGAGACAGGACCATCATTACGGCTTACAAAGATGGCATATTATATATTCAATAGTTGAAACTTTAAAGAAATAATCTATGACACAAGAAATGATGATTATGGCTGCTATATTGGTAGCAGTCATTTTGCTTACTTTTATCGGTATTCTTTCTCGTTACCGTAAGTGTAAAAGTGACGAAGTACTCGTTGTATATGGTAAGACCGGCAATGATAAGAAGTCGGCGAAACTGTATCATGGTGGCGCTGCTTTTGTTTGGCCTATTATACAGGGCTATGAATTCCTGTCTATGAAGCCGATGCAGATAGACTGTAAGTTGACCGGTGCCTTGTCTGCACAGAATATTCGTGTGGATGTACCCACCACCATCACCGTAGCCATCAGTACAGACCCCGAAGTGATGCAAAATGCAGCCGAACGTATGTTGGGATTGACAATGGATGACAAACAAAACCTGATTACCGATGTCGTTTACGGGCAGATGCGTTTGGTTATTGCCGATATGACTATTGAGGAGCTGAACTCGGATCGTGATAAATTTCTTTCAAAGGTAAAGGATAATATCGATACGGAACTTCGTAAGTTCGGACTTTATCTGATGAATATCAATATCAGCGATATTCGTGATGCCGCCAATTATATTGTCAATTTAGGTAAGGAAGCCGAGAGCAAAGCGCAGAATGAAGCGCAGGCAAATATTGAGGAACAGGAGAAACTGGGTGCAATCAAAATAGCCAATCAGATTAAGGAACGTGAAACAAAGGTTGCCGAGACTCGTAAAGATCAAGATATTGCGATTGCCGAAACTAAAAAGCAGCAGGAAATATCGGTTGCCAATGCTGATAAAGACCGTATCTCTCAGGTAGCCATTGCCAATGCTGAAAAAGAATCTCAGGTGGCAAAAGCTGAAGCCGAAAAGAATATTCGTATCGAACAGGCCAATACTGAAAAGGAAAGTCGCATTGCCGAGTTGAATTCGGATATGGAAATTAAACAGGCGGAAGCTGCCAAAAAAGCGGCTATCGGACGAAATGAAGCACAAAAGGCCATTGCACAATCTGATGCTGAACTGGCAGTGACGCAAGCTAATGCCGATAAACAGGCAGGTGAAGCGGCTGCCCGTTCGGAAGCTGCCGTGCAGACTGCCCGGGAAATCGCTCAAAAAGAAGTGGAAGAAGCAAAGGCGCGTAAAGTAGAATCTTCATTGAAAGCTGATAAAATTGTTCCTGCCGAAATAGCCAAGCAGGAAGCTGTTTTGCAGGCAGATGCCGTTGCAGAAAAGATTACCCGCGAGGCAGAGGCGCGGGCGAAGGCTTTGCTGGCTCAGGCACAGGCTGAAGCCCAGGCTATCAAAATGAAATTGGAAGCAGAAGCGGATGGTAAGAAGAAATCATTGCTTGCCGAGGCCGAAGGTTTCGAGGCTATGGTGAAGGCTGCCGAATCGAATCCGGCAATCGCCATTCAGTATAAGATGGTAGACCAATGGAAGGAAATTGCCGGTGAACAGGTGAAAGCATTCGAACATATCAATTTAGGTAATATCACAGTGTTTGACGGAGGCAACGGTGGAACAAGTAATTTCTTGAATACGTTGGTAAAGACAGTAGCTCCGAGTCTTGGGGTACTTGATAAATTGCCTATTGGAGAGACTGTAAAGGGAATCATTAATCCGGAAGAAAAGAAAGAAGAGAAGACGGAAGGTAAGGAAAAATAATTCCAACGGTTACAGTCTTGGAAGTAATAAATGTACAAGGCAAACTGTTTTAGGATTGTGTCAAAACGTGGATAATGCTGTCGTTTCGTTCGCAGGGGCGAGGTTCGCTCGCCCGAAAACAGTTTGCTTTGTGTCTTCGGGCAGGCGACCCCTGCCCCTACAGCCAACAATCGGATAGGCCATTTGAGTTTTGACACACTCCTAACTTGCAAAATAGCAGTATGATCAAAGAGTTGAAAGATAGACTCTTTTTTTATTCTTTCATGCGGATTAATACATTGGATACGATGGCCGTCACTCCGCCTGTAGTAATCCCGGAAGAGAAAATATTTTTTATTGTTTCGGGAAAGTGGCACAGGATGTCGGGAACCATCTCCACACTTAGTCCCAAAGAAAAACTGAGTGCCATCACTAATGTGGCTTTGCGATTGATTTTCTGTGCGGCAATAATGCGGATACCTGCCGAGGCAACTGTACCGAACATTAGCAAGGTAGCGCCTCCCAATACCGGTTCAGGCATCAAAGAGAAAATCAATCCTACACCGGGGAATAACCCCAATAGAATCAGACAACCGGCAATGTAATAACCTACATAACGACTGGCAACTCCTGTCAATTGTATCATTCCATTATTTTGGGCAAATACGGAATTGGGAAAAGAATTAAGAACCCCCGCCAGCATAGAATTAAATCCATCGGCAAGAATACCTCCCGAGGCACGTTTGATAAATGTTTTTCCTTCTACCGGTTCTCCCGAAATCAGTGAATTGGCTGTGATGTCTCCATAAGCTTCAATTGCTGTGATGAGGAATACCAATCCCAAGGCAATGAATGCAGAGAAGTCAAAATCCAATCCATACTTGAAAGGTAGGGGGATATTGACTCCTCCGAAGCTTTGTACGGCAGAGAAATCGACTTTTCCAATGCACCAGGCAACTGCATAACCTATCATCAAGCCGATGACAATGGAACTCATGCGTAAGTAGCGATTGGAACTTCGATTGAAGAATATGATAAGAACAAGTACCAGCAGTGCCAGCCCTAAATTCTCAAAACTGCCGAACGTACCGTTACCTTGGGCAGCAACACCTCCTCCGCATGCGGTTATACCTACTTTAATCAGACTCATTCCAATCAGGGTCACTACGATTCCCGATACCAAAGGGGTGATTACTTTACGGGTATATTTCAAGATACGGCTGATGACCATTTCTACAGAAGAAGCAGCAATGCAAGTTCCAAAAATCAATGGGAGCCCTCCCAGCATACCGGCTGAAATAATGGGACCGATAAAAGAAAAGCTGGTTCCTTGAATGCATAACAATCCTGTTCCGATACCCCCAATGCGTTTGCATTGGATGAAGGTAGAGATGCCTGAGGCAAACAATGCCATGGATACCAGGAAACTTGTGGTTTCCAAATCCAGTTTCAATGCTCCTGCAATAATAAGAGGCGGAGTGATGATGGCTACAAAAATGGCTAATAAATGTTGTATGGCCGCAAAGATAGCTTCTCGTACAGGAGGACGGTCATTCAGTCCGTAAATCAGCCCTGTTGTATGAGTTGAGGTTGCTTTTTCCTCCATACGATTATCTTATTTTGATTTCACAATTGTCCAGACTGTCAATGATAGCCAGCGATTCAATGCGTATGCCTGCGTTGCGTAAGTAATCACCACCGTGTTGGAATGACTTCTCGATGATAAAGCCCATACCGGCAAGTTCGGCTCCTGCTTTCTCTACCAGGTCGATAATACCTTTGGCGGCATTGCCATTGGCAAGAAAGTCATCAATGAAAAGAACCCGGTCTCCTTTTTGGAGAAAGTCCTTACTTACACAAACGTCGTAAGAACGGTCTTTGGTAAAAGAATATACACTGGTGGTGAGCATGTTTTCCATGGTAACGGGTTTTTTCTTCTTTGCGAAGACCACAGGAAGCTCAAGCAGGTATCCCACCATGATGGCGGGTGCGATTCCGCTGGCCTCGATTGTCATTACTTTATTGATATTGGTCGAGGCAAAACGACGTACAAATTCCACGGCTATGGATTTCATTAAAATGGGGTCCATCTGGTGGTTGATAAAGTTATCTACTTTTAGGATGCCTCCTTCAAAACATTTGCCATCTCGTAAGATTCGTTCTTTTAATGCTTTCATTGGTTGTGTGATTTTTGATAATGGCGGCAAAATTACAAATTTTATTGGGAAGAGGAAGGGAGAAGGCGGTTAATGTTTATGATATATCGAGAATATGAAATATGAGCGGGAGGCAGTCGGTATCCGATGTAACTGCCGGTGCCTGAGAGGAGGAATGTTTCCGCCCAAGTACTAAAGCAAGTTACTTTGGGCGGATTCGGTTTATTTCTACAGCGAAACGATAACAAGAGTTGTTTTTGATATACTCTCTTGTGTTACCATTGGTTGTAATGTATATTTTCCTGTTTGAATTTATCTTTGGCTTCCTCATTGCGTTGAGGATAACCGATGGGAATTAAGTTGAAAGGTACGATATGTTCGGGCAATGACAGAACCTTGCGTACGTTCTCTATACGTTGTTCTTCAGGATAGATGGCTGTCCATACAGCCCCTAGCTCCAAAGCTTCGGCTGCCAGCAACAGATTTTCGGAGGCTGCAGAACAGTCCAGCATCCAGTACTTGCCGAATTCTCCATTCAATGATTTGGCTAAATCACCACAAACCACGATGGCCATGGGTGCTTCCGCGGTCATTTTGGCATAGGGCAATACTTCTGCCAGCTTGTTTAATACGTCTCTGTCATCTATCACGATAAAAGCCCAGGGTTGCTTGTTTACAGCCGAGGGAGCCGCCATAGCAGCTTTCAGCATGATGTCTACTTTCTCCTTTTCCACGGGGCGGGATGTATAAGAGCGGACACTTTTGCGTGCCATAATTATTTCGATGGCGTTTTTTTCTTCTTTAGTATTTTCGTTTTTATCCATATTCTGACAATTTTCCATCGTTATTACCGATAAAACAACAGCAGGTAATAACTTGAATATTGTATTTACATTCATCGTTTTAATAAATGATTAGTAATTCAAGTGGAATTCGACCACTGCTTCAATTCCTTTACGGAAGATATCAAGAGGAATATTTTCATTGGGAGAGTGGATAGCGTTGCTTTCCAGTCCGAATCCCATCAATACGGTTTTTATACCCAGAATTTGTTCAAAGTCGCTGATGATGGGAATACTTCCTCCACGGCGAACGGCAAGCGGCTTCTTCCCGAATGCTTTGGCGAATCCTTTTTCGGCAGCCTGATAAGCCGGAAGGGTAATGGGGCAGACATAACCTTCGCCACCGTGCATGGGGGTTACTTTTACTTTTACATAATCGGGAGCGACAGCATTGATGTAATCGACAAACAATTTGGAAATCTTCTCATGATTTTGATGTGGAACAAGACGGCAGGATACTTTGGCGTAAGCTTTTGATGGCAACACGGTTTTAGAACCTTCGCCCGTATATCCTCCCCAAATACCGCAAATATCGAATGATGGGCGGCAACTGTTACGTTCCAGGGTAGAATATCCTTTTTCACCTTTCAAAGCCTTTACATTGATGGCAGCCATATATTTTTGTTCGTCGAAAGGTATTTGGGCTATCATCTCGCGTTCTGCGGCAGGCACTTCTTCCACATCATCGTAGAAATGAGGAACAGTGATGCGACCGTCTTCATCAATGACTTTTGCCAATATGCTGCATAAGGTATTGATGGGGTTCGCTACGGCTCCGCCGAAATGACCCGAGTGAAGGTCGCGGTTAGGCCCCGTCACTTCAATTTCCCAATATGCCAGTCCGCGCAGTCCGGTAGTCAGTGAGGGAAGGTCGGCTCCCAGCATACTTGTATCCGAAACGAGGATAACATCGGCTTTCAGCAGCTCTTTATGTTCTTTGATAAAGGCATTCAGACTGGGTGAACCGATTTCTTCTTCTCCTTCGAAGATAAATTTCACATTGTGCTTCAGCAATCCGTGTTTCACCACGTATTCGAAAGCTTTTACCTGAATCATCGCTTGACCCTTGTCATCATCCGCACCGCGTGCCCAGATATGTCCGTCACGTATTTCGGGCTCGAACGGTTGGCTTTTCCAAAGCTCCAATGGTTCTGCGGGCATTACGTCATAATGCGCATATATTAATATGGTGGGGGCTTCATCGCTGATATGTTTCTGTGCGAACACCAATGGATTACCTTGAGACGGCATAATCATGGCTTCGTCTGCTCCGGCCTCCAGCAGCAGTTCTTTCCAGCGCAGGGCACAGGCAAGCATATCGTCTTTATGTTCGGGTAATGCACTGATACTGGGTATGCGGATGAGACTGAAAAGTTCTTCCATGAAGCGGGCTTCATTTTCTTTAATGTATTGTTTAATTTCCATAGCTGAATGATTTTTGTCGGGTTAAAGTTAACTTTCCCGGAGGAAAGAAAAAAATTATAAAACTTAAATAAAGGAAAATGCATATATAGAAAGTCCAAAGAGAAGCAGACAGGCTGTTTGGCTCTTTGGGCTTTTTGATAAAGACACTTTTTATAGTTGAGTGGTTCTGTCTATCAAATAGTAGTCTAAAACAGTGATGGCTGCCATCGCTTCTACAATGGGAACAGCGCGGGGCAATACGCAGGGGTCATGGCGTCCCTTCGCTTTCATGGTGGTGTCGATTCCATTGATATTCACCGTGTGTTGCTCCATTAATACGGTGGCAACAGGCTTGAATGCAACACGGAAATAGATATCCTGTCCGTTGCTGATGCCGCCTTGGATGCCGCCCGAGTAATTGGTTTTTGTTTCTATTCGTCCGCCGTTGTTGTAGAATACATCATTTTGTTCGCTGCCTCTCAGTTCCATGGAGTCGAAACCTTGTCCATAGGCAAAGCCTTTCACGGCATTGATGCTCAGCATGGCATTTCCCAGTGCGGCGTGCAGTTTGCCAAATACAGGTTGTCCCAATCCGATGGGGCATCCTTTGATGACACAACTAATCACACCTCCGATGGTATCGCCTTCACCTTTGACTTTCCAGATGAGTTCTGCCATTTCTTTTGCTTTTTCAAGGTCGGGACAACGGACATCGTTGCTTTCTATCAGGTCGAGGTCATAGCTCTTGTAGTCATGGTCCAGCTTGATAGGTCCCACTTGTGAGGTGTAGGCTGTTACGCTGATGCCTAATTGCTTTAAGGCAAGTTTGGCAAGTGAACCGGCCACAACGCGCGAAATTGTTTCGCGTGCTGATGAACGTCCTCCGCCGCGATAGTCGCGGATGCCGTATTTTTCCATATAAGTATAGTCCGCATGCGAAGGGCGGAAGAGATTCTTTATATTCTCGTAGTCGTTAGAATGTTGGTTCTTGTTCCATACCACGAAACCAATGGGACAGCCGGTGGATTTTCCATCGAAGATGCCTGAAAGGAATTCCACTGTGTCAGGTTCCTTTCGGCTGGTGGTAAGGAGCGATTGTCCGGGGCGGCGGCGATTCAGTTCCTTCTGCACAAAATCCATATCGATGTCGATACCTGCCGGAAAACCGTCAATTACACCACCGACACCGGGACCGTGAGACTCGCCGAAACTCGTTAATCGGAAAATATTACCAAATGAATTGAACATGTTGTTTGTAGTTTTAAAAGTTTCTATTCGTAAAGATAACGATTTTCTTGAAACAATGGCTATGTTTCAGGTAAAATTTTACTTTTCCGGTTTTAAGCTTTTGCATATTCTTTGCGGTTTTCTTAAATCACTTTTTCAGGTGGGCTAAGGTTTTTCTTCCTTTAGGCTAAGTCTTTTCCTACGTCCGGCTATTACGTCCCACCATAGCAGAACGTACGTCCCACTGTAATGGGACGTATGTCCCACCGTGGCAGGACGTACGTTCCATTGCAATGGGACGTAATAATCTGCCGTTCAAAAAACCTTGGTCTTCTGTATGAAACGGCTTAATATTCCTTATGGGTTTAGATATATCGGTTTGTGAATTCTCTAACTCTTTCCGTATATTCCTTGGTGTGGATGAGGTAGGAATGGGCATGGTCGGCTCCCGGAACTATCCATAGTTCCTTGGGTTCGGGCTTTGCCTCATATAATTTATATACCATCCGGGTTGGTACGTAGTCATCTTTGTCTCCGTGGATGAAGAACATGGGGAGGTGGCATCGGGCCACTTGCTTTAAGGCGGATGCTTCTTTGAATCCCCATCCGTATTCCATCCGGCATAACCGGTCGGCAATGTACATTAGCGGAAATCGGGGTAGGCCGAACTGGGCTTTCAGTTCTTTGGAGAACTGGTCCCATACATTGGTATATCCGCAGTCTTCGACGAAACATTTTACATAGCCGGGTTGAGGCTCTCCCGATACCATCATGGTTGTTGCCGCCCCCATTGAGATGCCATGTACCACCATACGGGTGCTGTCCCCATATATTTCATTGGCTGTGTTCATCCATTGTATGACGTCTTTGCGGTCGAGCCACCCCATCTGAATGGCATCTCCTCCGCTCAGTCCTGTGTCTCTAAGATCGGGCAGGAGAATGTTAAAGCCTAACTCTTTATTATACATGTAGCCAATCATCATCATGCGGATAGCGTTGTCGGTATATCCGTGAACAATGACGGCGGTTTTTGCCGTCGGCTGTGCAGCAGCTACATAATAGGCATGCATTTTGACATCGTCCGGGGCATAGATGAATGTATCTTTAAGAGCACCTGCATTTTGCAAACTGTCTTTCCATGACTTCAAATAAGGATACGTATCGAACATATACTGCCATGAGCCGGCCAAATCCCTTCCCCGGTTATCGGGACGAAGAGAGTAGTTGAGCATATATTGACCGGCTCCCAGCAGAATGGCAGCGAGAAGAACGAGTACAATACCCGTTCCGATGAGATATTTCTTTTTCATACTTTATTTATTCCATATATCCCAAGCACCGAAAGCCTGCAATAACAGCATCTCCAAACCGTTTTTGGTGATAGCTCCCTTGTCGGCTCCTTTCTTCATGAATAGGGTGGTGTCGGGATTATACAACAAATCATAAAGCAAATGGTTGGGGGTAAGGCACTCGTATGGAATATTGGGATATTCATTGGCACGAGGATACATACCCACCGGTGTACAGTTGATGATTACTTTGTATTCGTCCATCACTGCTGGGGTTAAATCTTCGTATGTGAACATTCCTTCGCGAGGAGTGCGTGATACGAATCTGGCTTCCATTCCTAGCTTCTTAAGTCCATGATAAATAGCTTTGGAAGCGCCTCCTGTGCCCAGTATCAAAGCTTTCTTGTGTTGCGGTTCCAACAGTGGCTCAATAGATTGGGTAAATCCCATAATATCAGAGTTATATCCGACCAGTTTGATTTTCCCTTTAGCGGGGCGGATGATTTTAATCACGTTTACGGCACCGATGGCGGCTGCATCAGAATCTAATTCATCTAAATAGGGAATGACTTGTTCCTTATAGGGGATGGTGACGTTCAGACCTGCCAAATCATGATTCTCCAGCAAAACGCCCGGCAGTTCCTTGATGGAAGGAATCTCGAAGTTTACATATTCGGCGTCGATACTCTCGGAGTGGAACTTCTCATTGAAGAAGTTCTTTGAGAAAGAATGTCCGAGTGGATAACCTATCAAACCATATTTTTTCATAAAACTCTTGCTTTTAGTTATTTTGTTGCTAAATAAAGTGTACAGATACCCAATGTCAATCGTTTAAAGTTTACTTGGCTGAATCCGGCTTTGCGGATGATATCAGTCATTATTTCTCCTTGTGGAAAAGCCTTGATGGATTGGGGCAGGTAAGTGTATGCACTTTGGTCTTTGGAAAGAAGTTTTCCGAGGGTGGGGATAACTACTTTGGAATAGATGGCATATAATTGTTTCATGGGGAACCAATCCGGTTCCGAAAGTTCCAGAATGACTAATTTTCCATTGTCGTCAAGTACGCGGTGTATTTCACGCAAACCTTTATCCAGGTCTTCGAAATTGCGCACTCCGAAAGCTACGGTTATGGCATCAAAGCGTTTGTCGGGGAAGGTTAGTGCCGTACAATCTTCTTTGGCAAAAGAAATACGGCTTTCCAGTCCGGCAGCCTTTACTTTTTCACGACCCACATTCATCATGCCTTCCGATATATCTGTGCCTATCAGTTCTTCGGGTTGAAGGATGCGACAGGCTTGAATGGCAAAGTCACCGGTGCCGGTGGCTACATCCATCATGCGTTGCGGATGAAAAGGTTTTAGCCAGTTGATGGCTTTACGTCGCCAACTTTTATCTATGTTCCATGACAGAGCATGATTCAGTTGGTCGTAGGCGGGAGCAATGTTGTCGAACATTTTCTCTACCTGCACACTTTTCTTTTCGTCATCGTTATAGGGCTTGATATTTTCTTGTGGATAGTTAGTCATACGCTTCTTTTATATATAGGGGGAAATCCGGGGCGGACTGAATCTGCCCCGGATGCATGGGAGTGTGTCAAAACTAAACCGGTCTATCCCATCGTCAGCTGTAGGGGCAGGGTTTGCCTGCCCGAAGAGACAAAGCAAACTGTTTTCGGGCGAGCGAACCTCGCCCCTACGAACGAAACGACAGCATTATCCACGTTTTGACACACCCACGTTATTTATTTCAAGTACTCGGTAACGTTCTTTTCAATACGTTCGGCGATATTGTCAGTATCAGCTTTTACAAACTTCTCACCGGTAATGTGCTCGAACAGTTCCATATAACGTTCGCTGATAGAGTTTACGATTTCTGGAGTCATTTCGGGAACCTTTTGTCCTTCTTTACCTTGGAAGCCGTTTTCCATCAACCATTCGCGTACAAACTCTTTGGAAAGTTGTTTCTGAGGCTCACCTTTTGCAAAGCGTTCTTCGTAACCTTCCGAGTAGAAATAGCGGCTTGAGTCGGGAGTGTGGATTTCGTCCATCAGGTAGATAGTGCCGTTGTGCTTACCGAATTCGTATTTGGTATCTACCAGAATCAATCCGCGTTCGGCAGCGATTTCTGTACCGCGTTTGAACAAAGCCAATGTATATTTCTCCAAAGTTTCATATTCTTCAGGAGTAGCCAATCCTTGTTTCAGGATTTCTTCCTTGGAAATATCTTCGTCGTGCAGACCCATCTCAGCCTTGGTAGTCGGAGTTACAATCGGTTCCGGGAACTTTTGGTTTTCTTTCATCCCTTCGGGAAGTTTCACACCGCAGATTTCGCGGACACCGTTTTTATAAGCACGCCATGCGCTACCGCAAAGGTAACCGCGGACGATCATTTCTACAGGGAAGCCCTGGCACATAACACCTACAGTTACCATAGGGTCGGGAGTAGCCATTTTCCAGTTGGGGCAGATGTCGGTGGTTGCATCCAAAAACTTGGCTGCAATCTGATTCAGCATTTGTCCTTTGTAAGGGATACCTTCGGGCAGAACTACATCGAATGCAGAGATACGGTCTGTAGCTACCATTACTAACTTTTCGTCATTGATGTTGTACACATCACGCACTTTACCGTGGTACACGTTTTTTTGTCCCGGAAAGTTAAAGTCTGTTCTTGTTAATGCTTTACTCATGTCTTTTTTATATTAAATGAATTGTTTTTCTTCTTGCAGGGTCAGATAGTCTTTTGTGATTTGTCGGCCGCAGCTTTTTCCATCCGCTCGGTTTTCTGCTTATCCTCAAACTTTTCGTAAGCTTCCACTATTCTTGTCACCAGCTTATGCCGCACGATATCTTTTTTATTCAGTTCGATAAAACTGATGCCTTTTACCCCTTTCAGAATCTTCAAGGCCTGCACCAGTCCCGAAGTTTGCGATGACGGCAAATCGATTTGCGTCATATCTCCCGTAACAATCATTTTGGTGTTCATCCCCATGCGGGTGAGGAACATTTTGATTTGCTGTGTCGTGGTATTCTGAGCTTCGTCCAATATCACCACGGCATCGTTCAGTGTACGTCCGCGCATAAATGCCAGCGGAGCAATCTGAATCACATTCAGTTCCATATATTCTTTCAGTTTGGCAGCCGGAATCATATCCTGCAGAGCATCATACAGCGGTTGCAGATAAGGATCAATCTTATCTTTCATATCACCGGGAAGGAATCCGAGCTTTTCACCGGCTTCCACTGCCGGGCGGCTTAGAATAATTTTCTTGATTTCTTTGTTCTTCAGAGAGCGCACAGCAAGTGCAATGGCGGTATAAGTCTTGCCGGAACCGGCCGGACCGATGGCAAACAGCATATCGTTCTTTTCGTACTCCTGCACCAGTTTCAACTGATTGGGGCTGCGAGGCACGATAGGCTTTCCCGTCACACTGAATACAATCGTGTCGCCGGTCTTTTCCACTTGGGGTTTGCGTCCTTTGACAATATCCAGGATGACTTCTTCCTTCAATGAGTTATACTGTGCACAGTGTTTCTCCAGTGCCAGGATGCTCTCTTCGAAAGCACACATTTCTTCCTCGTCCCCCATTACTTTAATGACATTTCCACGTGCCACTATTCTCAGTTTGGGATACAAGGCTTTAATCATTTGCATATTGGCGTTGTTTACGCCATAAAAAATAACAGGATCAATATCCTCTAAAACAATATGTTTTTCTATCATTTAACTAGTTTAGGTACAGATGTACTATTTTATAGGGTGCAAATTTAATGAAAGGTTTTCATTGTTTTCATTTTCCGGGGCAATTTATTTGCATAAGCTTTCCCTGAAAAAAGATTTTAGGTTATCTTTGCCCGGCAATAATGAAAAAGACAATTAAAGTTATGAATTATATCAAATGTGCATGTTGCACTCTGTTTTCTCTTCTTTTTACTTTGACAGTATCTTCGGGGTGTAAGGAAAAGGATATGTCGATGAAGATGAATGAGCCTCGTAATATAAAAGGTGTAATCAGTTATAAGCGCAGTTTCGGTGACTTGAATGATACTCATCTGAGTGCGGCAAAGCGGATTGGTATCCGTCCCCTGGCTTCTCGTACAGAGGCGGAGGGGTTGGGTGGTAAATTGGTGGAGGTTGCTCCATGCGAGCGGTATGCCATGGACTCGCTCACACACTCCATTCCTTTTTTGGTGCCGAAAGCCGGTGCATTACTGGATACTATCGGAGCCAATTTTCTTGATTCGCTGACTTGCAAAGGGTTGAACCCGAATCAAATTATCGTTACTTCTGTACTTCGTACTTCCGATGATGTCAAGCGTTTGCGTCGCCGTAATGGAAATGCTTCCGCAAACTCTGCCCATGCATTCGGAACTACATTTGATGTGAGTTACCGTCGTTTTAAGAAGGTGGAAGACCCTGACGGGCGTCCTATGCAGGCTGTGAGTGCCGATACGTTGAAGCTTGTTTTGGCTGAAGTGTTGCGTGACCTTCGGAAAGCGGACAAATGTTACATTAAGTATGAGTTAAAGCAAGGATGTTTTCACATCACTGCCCGTTAACCCAACCTGTTGTTCTTAAACTTTTTATTCAGATTTCAAAATGCGATACTTTATATATCTGGCTTACGACGGAACAAATTATCATGGCTGGCAAATCCAGCCCAACGGTATGAGTGTGCAGGAAGCGTTGATGCGTGCGCTTTCTACTTTCTTGAGAAAAAAGATAGAGGTGGTGGGAGCAGGACGTACGGATGCCGGTGTGCATGCCCGGCTTATGGTGGCGCATTTTGACTTTGAAAAAGAATTGGATGGGGAGCAGATAACCGATAAGCTGAACCGTCTGCTTCCTCCCGATATTGCCGTGTATGGAGTAAAACGGGTGAGGGATGATGCGCACGCTCGCTTTGATGCTACTTATCGTACTTATAAATATTATGTAACTACTCGGAAAGAACCTTTCAATCGTCAATATGCATGGAGGCTTTTCAGTGAGCCGGATTTCGGGAAGATGAATGAGGCGGCCCATACTTTGTTTGATTATACCGATTTCACCAGTTTCAGCAAGTTGCATACCGATGTGAAGACGAATAATTGCAAGATAATGCATGCCGAGTGGACACAGGTCAGTGAAACAGAATGGGTATTTACCATTCAGGCAGACCGTTTTTTAAGAAATATGGTCAGGGCTGTGGTAGGTACATTGATAGAAGTGGGCCGTGGTAAACTCTCGATAGACGGTTTCAGGCAGGTTATAGAAAAAAAGGATAGATGCAGTGCCGGAAGCTCAGTGCCGGGACACGCCCTGTTTTTGGTCGATGTGGGATATCCTGAAGAATTGTTTGTCTTGTAAGGAAGAGATTATTGTTTTTCGGTGAGGTATTTCCAATAGCGCACAGGCATGTCTTGCCGATGCTTTCTCGGATTCCATCGCTCTTTGATGCAGATGGCCTTGAAATAAGTTTTCCATAATTGCCGGAACAGTTTCTCGTCGTTAGCCATCAGGCTTTCGTTCAACATACCTGTGACAAGATGGGCTTGTTGAGGATTCTCGAAAGTAACTTCCTTCATTTCCTTCAAGTCATAATAATATCCGTATTGCCGTTTCACGTCGTAGATAAGCCACGGTTGGTCGGCAAAACGGTCTTTGAAATGCTCCACCGCAAGAGGGAGGGCATTGAACTGTGGCTCGACAGCAGCAAAAAATGTTCCGTCCGCAGCTTTCTGAAAGCGGACAAACTGCATCAGATGTACCCGTTCTCCGTCCACTTTCTTGTAGATTTTCGATAATTCGAGTACGTCGGCATCTGCAAAGTTCGTCTCGATGGAACGGGGTGAGTCGATAGCCTTTCGTATATAGCGGAACAACCTCTTGTCTACTTCCGGCAGCTCCGACAGCCAGCAATAGGTGAGGGCGGACAGGGCATGGTGGGATATTTTCTTTTCCAACCCGCGCCACACGCGCATTGCTTTTCTTTCATCAGTACTGACGTGGAAGGTTTCATCGTAAAAGAGCGGTAACGGCTCGCCTTCCTTTAAAAGCAAGTCGGGGAAGGTTTTGCGGAAGTAGGCGTCAAAGATGCAGGTCAGCAGGCCTTCGAAGGTATAGTCGTAGATAAAGATGTTCATTCGTTTTCTGGTTCTTTAAATTCCAATATCAGTTGTCGTTCATCTGTCTTTTTCTTGGGCTTGGGTACCAATAGTTTCCTCACTCCTAAAGGAGTGAGCTCGTTTACTGTCCGGGTGGGTAGCTCATTGCAAGTGATAAAATATTGCGCTTTCTTCATTACTACTCCTATTTTCTTCAACTCATAGAATCCCAGTTTCGAAAAGCGGCGCGAAGCAACGATAAATCTTGCTGATTTCACCCCGATGCCCGGCACGCGGAGTATCATCTCGTAGTCGGCCCGATTGATGTCTACCGGAAATTGCTCGGGATGCCGGAGTGCCCAGCCTAGTTTGGGGTCAATCTCCAAATCGAGGTCAGGGTAGGAGTCATCTACTATCTCTTCCACCTTAAACTGATAAAACCGTAACAGCCAGTCCGCCTGATACAAACGGTTTTCGCGCACCAAGGGAGGCTGTTTCAGTGCCGGAAGCCGTTTGTCGTAAGTATTGACCGAAATATAGCCTGAATAATAAACGCGTCGCATTGTGGGATGCCGATACAGTGAAGAGGAAAGATACAGTATATCTTTGTCAGATTCCGATGTGGCTCCGACAATCATTTGCGTGCTTTGTCCGGCAGGGGCGAAGCGTGGAGTGTGGCGAAACTTCTTTCTGTCCTCTTTATTAGTGAGTACACCTTGCTGAATGTAGTGCATGGGTCGGTACACGCTTTGGTGGTCTTTTTCTGGAGCGAGAAGTTTGAGATTCTCCTCTTTAGGTATCTCTATGTTTACGCTCAGACGGTCGGCATAGAGTCCCGCCTCGTTTACCAGCTCGCGACTGGCGCCGGGAATGCTTTTCAGATGGATGTAACCGTTGAACCGGTGTATGAGTCGCAGGTCTTTGGCAACCCGCACGAGGCGTTCCATCGTATAATCGGGATTCCGCACTACACCCGAACTCAGAAAAAGCCCTTCGATGTAGTTGCGCCGATAGAACTCGATGGTGAGGTCCACCAATTCGCTCACCGAGAGCGTGGCACGGGGAATGTCGTTGCTGCGGCGGTTGATGCAGTAGGCACAATCGTAAATGCAATAATTGGTGAGCATGATTTTGAGTAGCGAAATGCACCGTCCGTCCTCTGCAAAACTATGGCAGATACCCCAACCTCCGACGGTGTTGCCCAGTGTGCCCGTTGAATTGCGGCGCACTGTCCCGCTGCTGGAGCAGGATACATCGTATTTGGCGGATTCCGCCAGTATCTTGAGTTTGGCAAGGACGTTTTCGTTCATATCTTCGACAGGGATATTTTCGCCAAAAATACGGATAGTGTTTGAAACAGACAAGTGCTTTCTGATTATTTATATCAAATTGGATATTCCTTTTCGAGGCTTTTGTTGTAACTTTGCAGCCGATTAAAAAAAACAGGTAAAAAGATGATGTGGTTACTTTTAGCTTTTCTCTCGGCAGCATTGCTGGGATTCTATGATGTATTTAAAAAGCAGTCGTTAAAGAACAATGCGGTAATTCCCGTGCTCACGCTGAATACGTTGTTTTCCAGTTTGATATTCCTTCCCTTCATTGTGTTGTCGGCATGGCGTCCCGATACATTGGAAGGCGGACTTTTTTTTGTTCCCGTGGCAGGGTGGGAGGTGCATCGATATATCATTTTGAAATCTGTCATTGTCCTTTCTTCCTGGATATTGGGGTATTTCGGCATGAAGAATCTTCCGATAACCATTGTGGGACCGATTAATGCCACCCGTCCGGTGATGGTGCTGGTAGGTGCCTTGTTGGTGTTTGGCGAGCGGCTGAATCTCTATCAGTGGATAGGAGTGCTGATGGCGGTCTTTTCTTTCTTTATGTTGAGCCGAAGCGGAAAGAAGGAGGGTATTGATTTCAGGCATAATAAATGGATATATTTCATTGTGATGGCCGCTGTGCTGGGAGCTGTCAGCGGACTGTATGACAAATATCTGATGGCGCCTGTCAGTCAGGGAGGCATCGGGCTGGACCGTATGGTGGTGCAGTCGTGGTATAATATTTATCAGTTGTTTATGATGGGTGCCGTGTTGATGCTGCTGTGGTGGCCGAAACGACAGGCGAGCACTCCTTTCCGTTGGGATTGGTGCATTATACTGATATCCATCTTCCTTTCGGCTGCCGACTTTGTATATTTCTATGCGTTGAGTCTCGATGGCGCCATGATTTCCATTGTTTCGATGGTGAGGCGCGGTAGTGTGATTGTATCTTTTATTTTCGGTGCAATGGTATTCCGTGAGAAGAACCTCAAAAGCAAGGCGGTGGACTTGGCACTGGTGCTTATCGGTATGATATTTCTTTATTTCGGAAGCTGGTGAGAATTGTCAGGTGCTTCCGATAAGAATATATGCTTGATAAGCAGTCTGTTGACCTATGGGGGTGAGGGACAGGTAGCCCGATTTTATCCTTCCTTCCTCTATCAGGAGAGGGTGTTGGAGACGTAAAGACCGGTCGGCTTGTTCCGCTTCGCCGGGAGAGGTGTAATATTCTATTATGTAACGGCCTTGCACACGGTCACACACATATCTGTCATAAACCATTCGGGCCACTACCCCCATATTCATCCGCAGATTTATTTCCACACAGGGATGAATGGCATAGCCTGTCTTCGCCAAAGGCGTGCGGCATATCATCATGTCCACTCCCAGATAACCTTCATACTCGCCTATGGTGTGTGCTAGTTCGATGGTCAGCCTTCTGCAAAGCAGACGGAATACGGATGCGGGGACGTATGCCGACAATTTTCCCAGAATGTCGTCATCGGTTGCCAGAAGATTTTCTTTATAAATGCCGCGCTTGTCCGTCTCAAACAGAGAATAACCTATAAAGCGCACCTCACCCTTTCCATTACTGAAAAACTCCATAGCAAAGTCTTTTACCTTATCATAAAACGGCTCGCCCACCACTGCTTGTTGGGTGTGGAGCACGTGCTGCACCCAACCTTTCAGCGGGCGGGTGAATTCTCCGGAAGTGTACTGGATACCTCGTCCGCTGCCCGACCACGGAGATTTGAGCACAGCCGATGGATGTGAACGGACAAAAGATTCGACTTCGTTCTCTGTATGAAACAGGAAAGATTCGCCAACAAACGGAACGTTGGTATCCGTGTCTTCAGGAAGAGTGAGAAAATCTTCCATCACGCAATCATATTCCGATACCGCAGAAGCGGAATGTAACCATTTCTTTTTGCGGATGGCCGACAATACGTGTACGGCCGTCTGTCGTCCCGAAAGTTCACGGATACGCTTCATCTCTTCATCTGTGAGGCAAGCCTGATTCGTGATTCCTGCTTCGCGTAACCGACGGAGTAGGGAAGGGTTCCATCCCCAGGGAGATATCTTAGTATAGGAAGAAGATAATCCGGTGACAAACTCCACTGCAGGAAGCAGCGGAGATAAATTTTTCACTTGTTCGCCGTGGAGCAAGGCATCTGTCAGCACCGCATCTCCCGGTGCGGCATACCATGCCGGAAGCACCGACAAATCGGCTGCCATCCGTCGCGCACTGGCCGGCGGCATGTAATAAGAATCACCACACGCCAATGCCATATCATTTTCAGGGTTAAACAGATAAAGAGTTTTCATTTACAGTGCAAAGATAGTCATTTCCTTGTCTATTAAAAGAAGAAAAATAATAATATTTTGCTATCTCCAGTTTGCAATTTGAATTAGTATTGCTATATTTGCAGCCGATAAAAAAGCAACCATGGAAACCTTTTACAGAACACACAGTTATCTGGTGGAACATACAAATGCTCCTGTTCGCCGGGACCTGATGGACGAAATAGACTGGAATGACAGACTGATCGGTATCAAGGGAACTCGTGGCGTGGGGAAGACGACTTTCCTCCTGCAATATGCAAAAGAAAAGTTCGGAACAGATCGTTCATGTCTGTTTATCAACATGAATAACTTTTATTTCTCCAAATATACACTGGTGGATTTTGCAGGAGAATTTGTCAAACGCGGCGGCAAGGTATTGCTGATAGATCAAGTATTTAAATACCCCGAATGGAGCCATGACCTGCGTGCATGCTATGAAAAGTTTCCCGGACTGAAAATAGTATTCACGGGTTCGTCTGTGATGCGGCTGAAAGAAGAAAATCCCGAACTGAGCGGCATCGTGAAGGTGTATTACCTGAGAGGTTTCTCTTTTCGCGAATTCCTGAACTTGCAAAGCGGCAATAACTTCCGCGCTTATACCTTACAAGAAATCTTAGAGAATCATGAACAGATAGCAAAAACAATCCTGCGCAATGTCAAACCGCTTGATTTTTTTCAGGATTATCTGCATCACGGTTTCTATCCGTTCTTCCTTGAGAAGCGCAACTTTTCGGAGAATCTGTTGAAAACCATGAACATGATGATAGAAGTGGATATACTTCTTATCAAACAAATTGAATTGAAATATCTTTCGAAGATAAAAAAATTACTATATTTGCTAGCTGTGGACGGTCCTGTGGCTCCGAATGTCAGTCAGCTGGCTGCGGAGATTCAAACCTCGCGTGCCACCGTGATGAATTACATTAAGTATCTGGCAGATGCACGTCTTATCAATATGGTTTACCCCAAGGGAGAGGAATTTCCCAAGAAACCATCAAAATTGATGATGCACAATACCAATCTGATGTATTCCATTTATCCGGTAAAGGTTGATGAACAAGATGTTCTGGACACCTTTTTTATGAACACAATGTACAAAGACCACAAGCTGTATAAAGGCGATAAAGGCACTTCGTTTATGGTAGACGGTAACTTGCACTTCCGTATTTGTGCCGAAGGATGCAAGTTCAAGAATAACCCGAACGTATATTATGCCCCCCACAAACTGGAATTGGGACACGGCAATCAGATTCCGTTGTGGCTTTTCGGCTTTTTATATTAAGAGATAGAGAATAATTTTAATTACCTAATAATTAGTAATTGTATGACTAAACAAAAAAAATTCATCACTTGTGATGGTAATCAGGCAGCAGCACATATCTCGTATATGTTTTCTGAAGTAGCTGCTATTTACCCCATCACTCCGTCGTCTACTATGGCTGAATATGTAGACGAATGGGCTGCCGCAGGTCGTAAAAACATCTTCGGCGAAACAGTTTTGGTACAGGAAATGCAGTCAGAAGGCGGTGCAGCAGGTGCTGTTCACGGTTCTCTTCAGGCAGGTGCGTTGACTACCACTTACACTGCATCACAGGGATTGTTGCTGATGATCCCCAATATGTACAAAATTGCCGGTGAATTCCTGCCTTGCGTGTTCCACGTATCGGCTCGTACATTGGCTTCTCACGCATTGTGTATTTTCGGTGACCATCAGGACGTAATGTCTTGCCGCCAAACCGGTTTTGCAATGTTGGCAGAAGGTTCTGTACAAGAAGTTATGGATTTGGCCGGTGTCGCTCACTTGGCTACCATCAAGTCACGTGTTCCGTTCGTGAACTTCTTTGATGGTTTCCGTACCTCTCATGAAATTCAGAAGATTGAAATGCTGGAAAATGAAGACTTGGCCGGCTTGATAGATCAACAGGCTTTGGCTGAATTCCGTGCACGCGCATTGAATCCCAACAAGCCGGTTGCTCGCGGTATGGCTGAAAATCCTGACCACTTCTTCCAACACAGAGAATCTTGCAACAACTTCTATGAAGCTGTTCCCGCTATCGTAGAAGAATATATGAACGAAATCTCTAAAATCACAGGCCGTAAATACGGTTTGTTCGATTACTATGGTGCTGAGGATGCAGAACGCGTAATCATCGCTATGGGTTCTGTAACAGAAGCTGCTCGCGAAGCTATTGATTACCTGATGAGCAAAGGTGAAAAAGTGGGTATGGTTGCCGTACACTTGTACCGTCCGTTCTCTGCAAAACACTTCCTGGCTGCTGTTCCCAAAACTGTCAAGACTATTGCTGTTCTTGACCGTACCAAAGAACCGGGAGCTAACGGCGAACCTTTGTATCTGGATGTTAAAGACTGCTTCTATGGTGCAGAAAATGCTCCGGTTATCGTGGGTGGTCGTTACGGTTTGGGTTCTAAAGATACTACTCCTTCTCAGATTCTTGCCGTATTCAAGAACTTGTCTCTGCCGATGCCGAAGAATCACTTTACTATCGGTATCGTAGATGATGTTACTTTCACTTCTCTTCCTCAAGAAGCAGAAATCGCATTGGGCGGTGAAGGTATGTTCGAAGCTAAATTCTACGGCCTGGGTGCTGACGGTACAGTAGGAGCCAACAAGAACTCTGTGAAGATTATCGGTGACAACACCGACAAGCACTGTCAGGCTTACTTCTCATACGACTCAAAGAAATCAGGTGGTTTCACTTGCTCTCACCTCCGTTTCGGCGATACTCCTATCCGTTCTACTTATTTGGTAAACACTCCGAACTTTGTAGCTTGCCACGTACAGGCTTACCTGCACATGTACGATGTAACTCGCGGACTTCGTGATAACGGTTCATTCCTGTTGAATACTATTTGGGAAGGTGAAGAACTGGCTAAGAATCTGCCTAACAAGGTTAAGAAGTACTTCGCACAACATAATATTACTGTTTATTATATCAATGCAACTCAGATTGCACAGGAAATCGGCTTGGGCAACCGCACCAACACCATCCTGCAATCGGCATTCTTCCGTATCACAGGTGTTATTCCTGTTGACTTGGCTGTAGAGCAGATGAAGAAATTCATCGTTAAGTCTTATGGTAAGAAGGGTGAAGACGTGGTGAACAAGAACTACGCAGCCGTTGACCGTGGCGGTGAATACAAGCAACTGACAGTTGATCCTGCATGGGTGAATCTGCCGGATGAACCGAAGGCTGAAAACAATGATCCTGCTTTCATCAACGAAGTGGTTCGTCCTATCAACGCTCAGGATGGCGACTTGCTGCCGGTTTCTGCATTCAAGGGTATCGAAGACGGTACTTGGCATCAGGGAACAGCTCAGTACGAAAAACGTGGTGTAGCTGCATTCGTTCCCGAATGGAATGCTGAAAACTGTATCCAGTGTAACAAGTGTGCATACGTTTGTCCTCACGCTTCTATCCGTCCGTTCGTGCTCGATGCTGAAGAACAGAAGGGTGCTCAGTTCGAAACACTGAAAGCTGTAGGTAAGCAATTTGACGGTATGACATTCCGTATTCAGGTAGACGTGCTCGACTGTTTGGGTTGCGGTAACTGTGCCGATGTTTGTCCGGGCAATCCGAAGAAGGGTGGCAAGGCTTTGACCATGAAACACCTGGAAGGACAGTTGCCTCAGGCTGCCAACTGGGAATATTGCTCTAAGAACGTGAAGAGCAAACAGCACTTGGTAGACATCAAGGCTAACGTGAAGAACTCTCAGTTTGCTACTCCGTTGTTCGAGTTCTCAGGAGCTTGTTCAGGCTGTGGTGAAACTCCGTATGTGAAACTGATTTCTCAGTTGTTCGGCGACCGCGAAATGGTTGCTAACGCTACCGGATGTTCTTCTATCTACTCAGGTTCGGTACCTTCAACTCCTTATACTACGAACGAAAAGGGTCAGGGTCCTGCTTGGGCTAACTCATTGTTCGAAGACTTCTGCGAATTCGGTCTGGGTATGACTTTGGCCGACAAGAAACTTCGTGCACGCATCGAAGCTGCCATGAAGAATGCTATCGCCAGCGATACTTGTCCTGCCGAATACAAGGAAGCATTCCAGGAATGGATTGACGGTAAAGACGATGCAGATAAGAGCAAGGCTGCTGCCGAAAAGATTATCCCGATGGTGGAAGCTGCTAAAGATAAATGTGAAAACTGCGCAACAATCGCCGAATTCAAGAACTACTTGGTGAAGAAGAGCCAGTGGATTATCGGTGGTGACGGTGCTTCTTACGATATCGGTTACGGTGGTTTGGACCACGTGATAGCTTCAGGTGAAGATGTAAATATTCTGGTTCTTGATACTGAAGTTTACTCTAATACCGGAGGTCAGTCATCTAAGGCTACTCCGCTGGGTGCTATCGCTAAGTTTGCCGCTTCGGGCAAGCGTGTTCGTAAGAAAGACCTTGGTATGATTGCCACTACTTACGGTTATGTATATGTAGCTCAGATTGCCATGGGTGCTGACCAGGCTCAGACTTTGAAAGCCATCCGTGAAGCAGAAGCTTACCCCGGACCGTCATTGGTTATCGCTTACGCTCCGTGTATCAACCACGGTTTGAAAGCCGGTATGGGTAAGAGCCAGGCAGAAGAGGCTAAGGCTGTAGAATGCGGTTACTGGCACTTGTGGCGTTTCAACCCGGCTTTGGAAGAAGAAGGCAAGAATCCGTTCATGCTCGATTCTAAAGAACCGAAGTGGGAAGAATTCCAAGACTACCTGAAGGGCGAAGTACGTTTTGCTTCTGTAGCTAAACAATATCCGGCAGAAGCTGCCGACTTGTTTGCTGCTTGCGAAGAAATGGCTAAGAAACGTTATGCTTCTTATCAGCGTATGGCTGCCATGAATTGGGGTGAATAACTCAATTATATAAATTATTAAGGAAGAAGGGGATGTGTTTCACGGCACATCCCCTTTTATTTATAGTTCATTATCTGTTTTCAACAGATTCCTTGGTTTTATCATTTACCTTTGTAAATGATATCGGTGTTATACCTGAATAATAAAAGACAATTATGCACTAGTCGTACCAAGCGTTTTCGTCCTTTCGATTATGCCTGTCTGTCCGTCGGATTACTACAGTCTCCGGCAGCGGACTGTATAGTCCGTTGCAGTGGACCGTACAGTCTGCTACAGTGGACTGTACAGTCCATTGCCGCAGACTGTAATAATCTTCCGTTTAAAAGACCTTGGTCGGCCATAGGAAACGGCTTATTCTTCCCTTTGTTTGTGATATGATATTTAAATCCCCAAGAATAATAAGTGGCTCCAATTATGCAAATGCATAGCAATATATTGATAGCAAATGCTTGGCTTATGATTTCAAGTCAATGCTGAGGCGTAAGGAAGTGAAGGCATGGCTCAAATCGGTGTCGGTTTTTGTTAATACAGACGGTGGCAGTTTATTCTATGGAGTAAAGGATGACTGAGTGATTGTAGTCTTGGAGAATCCACAAGCGGATGCCGACTTTATCAGTGAAATGATAAAGACACGACTTGACCCAGCCCCGGAAGTACAACTTAGTTCGATTGAACACGAAGGACATATCCTGATTGAAGTCAAAATAAAGGCAGGAATGCTGACATCTTATTACTATTATCAAGAGGGAACACGTACAGCTTATACACGAGTCGGTAATGAAAGTGTGGAGTGCATTCATAACAACTTCTTTCGTTGGTATTAAAGGGTACGCACATGACGTGGAATTCGCTGCCTGCACAAGTGACGTACACAGATTCAAGATTGAGATATATACAAAGTGCCGTCCATGCGCGTAACCCTGTCATTGCGGATATGTTTACTCAATTGGATTATATGGAGAAACGTGGTTCTCCGTCAGGTACGACTTTTTGCCGTCAGCTATTTTGAATCAGGAGGACAGTTGGTAGAAAAATCTTAAGTCTATTCAAGAGATGAGTAGAAAGAGGCAACATCACCATCCTTCATTATATAAGAAATCTGCTTATTCTTCTCCGCTATAATCTTTAATTGCTTCTTTTCTTCTAAAGTCCAGTTCTTGATTTTCTTAAGTTCTGAAATTATTGAATGAGTTTGTTTAAAACTGTTGCTATTTTCCAAATCCATAATAAGTTTCTCTTTTTCTTTGTCTTCCTTATTATCTATCTGTTCATTATGGCTTACCTGCTCTTGCTTATTTATGTAATGGACAGCCATCAATTTTTCATTCGATGCAGTTGTATCAATTATGGTTTTGACTAATTTGTCCAATTCAGATCCTTCTGTATAGTCTGCAGGAGTATAATATTTTATGCGCTTATCCTCCATCATTTTATAGACTTTTCGTTTATCTTTTGTTTTGGGATTATAAACTCCAATAGAATGACCTGAATAAGAATTAATGAGTTTCATACAAGGTATATCCGTATCACTATCACCTATATATACCATATTTCTGAAAGGAATACGAATGTCCTCTGGTTTAAAATAGTCATTGACACCTGAATCATTCACATCTAATGTCCCTTTTTCTATTCTAAAAAGGAATTGAGTCTTGCTCGTGTAATTAATAACTTGTGCTGGCCATTGAGCAACACCATCTTTATCATAATAGAAGGAGCTGGCATAAATTTTTTCAAATTCATTAGCGACTTTTGTACCTTCTATCATTTCTTTAAGACCTGATGAAATGATATAATGCTCTACAATAACTCCTCTTTCCATGCCATAGTCTCTAATGCGCTTAAACCAAGTTTCAACACCGGGGAATAATTGTACTTTCTCCCCATAATCCATTAATGCCTTTTTATTAAATATGACTTTTCCATGCGCTTTCTGGATCATGGTAAACATGTAAGCCAAATTTTGATCCATGTCATTCTCTTCAGCTAACCCATTGGACTCTTTCCAAAAAGATTCGACTTCATCCCCAACAGATTGTATATACCCTTGCGCTTGCATGTCATCTGGTGATAATGTTTTATCAAAGTCATAACATATTGCAACAACTGGTTTACTTTCCTTTGTTTTTCTAATAAATTCTTTATTCATATGCTATAATAAAAAAATGAGACACAATTACTATTAATTATGCCTCATTTATGATTTATCTATTCAGTAATTTCTTACTTTACTACTTTGAATTACTTATTATTTGACTTCCTCAAATATAATGTATTATATAAATCAATAAGTTATAAACTTATGATACAAATATGGTTTATTTTCGTGTAACTGATTAAAGAATGGAGTTATATAGAGCACTTACAACAGCGAAAGAAAGTTTTATGATTATTTAACACTAAAATTTATATTTGCAGATGTTTTCATTTGATGCTCGATATTTTCACTTGTTTAGCTCTTCTTTTCACAAACAGCATAGAATGAACTCATTACAATCGTTCTGCCTATTTTTACCTTTCGTTTTTTATGGAAAACTATTATACTTTTGCAAAACAATCATAGAAAAGAATAGGCATGAAGCATAGGCAACATACGTTACAATCAATAATAATAGAGGTAGTGATAGTGCTACTGGCATCAATAATTTCATTCCCATTGAGTGATATTGTCGGTGTTAGCCTAAGCGCACTGCCATTAGTTATTGTGGTGTGCTATGTCATATTAAAATCCATATACCACTTGTGTATATCTTTATCGGCATATACCATCGAACTGACCTCTTCTTTTTATCCCAAACAACAGAACAAGGATGAATGTACCCTTGAAGGAATTTCTTCAAGAGCAGGTGATAATGAAATCATGACGAAAAGAATGGAGTTATTCCATTATGAATTTCAACATGAGCAACAGCAATACCGTCAGCAAAAAAAGAAAGAAGATGATGAAAAACTTGATGCCATAATGAAATACACACTAACCACATTCAAACGACTAAACTTTGGCGAAACAGAGATTTTCCAAATTTGCGAATGCGTTAGATACTTTGTTACCAATAGGCAAGTTCTTACCACCACGGAAATACATATCAAGAAACGAACTTCCGTTACGCAAATCTCACTAAAAAACTTTGCATGGAATATTGCCTTCCAATACAATATCTCTGGAGATGTTACAGCAAAATTCGTCTTGCATACATTCAATGAATGGTTTGCCAACTCCACCATTGACACCATTAGGAAGAATTTGCGCACGACTACAGGACGACACAAAATTGAAATAGACGAGAATATCATATAAGAATGGTAAGAGTATTGCAAATGCCCTCAAAATCGCACATTTATGTCTTTTTACTGCCTTTTTTAGCTTCTAGATAAGAAATATTATCGGAAGTTGCTCTACTATCAGACTAATTATATAATTTTGCTCCTGAATTAAAACATTTTACCTCATGGCTAATTTTAACAGGCTAAAAGTAGTGCTTGCAGAGCAACAGAAAACAGGAAAATGGCTTGCGGAACAGATAGGAAAATCTAATTGTACTGTGAGCAAATGGTGTAGTAATTCTGTTCAACCAGACCTCAAGACTCTTAATGATATAGCCAATGCTCTTAATATTGATGTGAAAGATTTGATTGTCAGCAGTACAAATCATTAATGAATTACTGTCATGGAAGTAAACAAAAAAGAGTTAAAAGAGCAAGAGATACGCACTCTGTTTATTACTCCTGCACTCCAACAAAAAGGATGGGCTGTAAGCGTAAATATGCGTGAAGAGTATTATTTTACTGATGGACGAGTACTTGTTGTCGGCAACCAACATTCGGTAGCAGAAGGTAAAAAAGCCGATTATCTATTATATCATAAAGGTAAGCCCATCGCTGTTGTTGAAGCCAAAGACAATAAACACGCTGTTGGAGGTGGCATCCAACAAGCTATGGATTATGCCCAAATTCTTGATTTGAAATTTGCGTATTCCAGTAATGGCGATGCTTTTTTGGAACATGACTTTATCACGGGGAAAGAAACCGAAATTAAGTTAGAGAACTTCCCGACAGAAGAAGAGCTGTACAATCGTTATCTTGCATCCAAGAACTATGCACCGAATGAACTTAATATTGTAGAAACACCTTTTTATTATGATGCCCATAGCCACGAACCAAGATACTATCAACGCATAGCGGTTGACCGTACCGTGGAAGCCATTGCAAGGGGACAACAGCGTGTACTTGTAGTGATGGCTACAGGTACAGGCAAGACTTTTACGGCATTTCAAATTATTCATAGGCTTCATAAGAGTGGATCTAAAAAAAAGATTCTTTATCTTGCAGACCGTAATATACTCATTGACCAAACGATGGTTCAAGACTTCAAGCCCTTCAAAAAGTTTATGACCAAGATAACTTCTGTTGGAGAAGGTGAAGAAAAGATTGATTCATCATATGAGGTATATATGGCGTTATATCATCAACTGGTCGGAAAAGAAGGTAAGCCAGATCCATTCCTAGAAGTGCAGCCAAACTTCTTTGATTTGATTATTGTTGATGAGTGCCATCGAGGAAGTGCAAAGGATGATTCTGCATGGCGCAAAGTATTGGAGTATTTTAGTTCTGCTACTCAAATTGGTATGACTGCAACCCCAAAAGCAGATGAAGGAGCAAACAATTTGGATTATTTTGGAGAGCCAGTATATACCTATTCCCTACTCCAAGGAATCCAAGATGGTTTTTTGGCCCCTTATCGTGTTACAGCCGACTTTATCAATGTTGATTTGCAAGGATGGACTCCCGAAGAAGGGGAAACAGACTTATTAGGTAAAGAGATTGAGCAGAAACTATATCAAAGACAGAATATAGGTCGTGACCTCGCTATCAAGTTAAGGCGCAAAGTGGTAGCACACAGAATTACTCAAATGTTACAAGACATCGGTCGTATGACAAAAACGATAGTATTCTGTTCTGATATTGAGGAAGCTGCCGAAATGCGAACACTGCTTATCAACATGAATAGTGATTTATGTAAAAAATCTCCTTATTATGTAACACGCATTGTCGGAGAGGACAAAGAAGGGAAAAAGCAGTTGGACAACTTTATCAGTGTTGACGAACCTTATCCGGTCATTGTTACCACTTCCGAACTACTATCTACGGGAGTGGACTGCAAGACTTGTGGCTTAATCGTTATTGATAAAGAAATCGGCTCTATGACGGAATTCAAGCAGATTATCGGGCGTGGTACACGACTTAGAAAAGACAAAGGCAAGTGGCATTTGGAAATCCTAGACTTCCGCAATGCAACAGCAAAATTCAAAGATCCAGCATTTGATGGCAACCCGGAACCACCCAAAGGAGGAGGGAAAAAGCCAAAGCCTTACAAAATCATTGATGCTCCAGAAACTCCAATAGTATCTGAGCATCGTGAGAAATATCTTATCAGCGGTAAGAATATTCGCATTGCCCATGAAATCGTTTCAGTGTTAGGAGAAGATGGTAAGACGATGAGAACGGAAAGTGTTCAGTCGTTTGCTAAAAAGCAATTATTACGCCATTACCAAACTTTGGATGATTTTATCCAAACGTGGACGGAGGCAGAACGCAAACAGGCCATTATGGATGAATTGAAGGAATATGCTATTCTGATAGATGCTGTACGTGAAGCTAATCCGGCATTGAAGGATGCCGACATCTTTGATGTGATATGCCACGTTGCGTTTGACCAACCGCCATTAACAAGGAAAGAGAGAGCAAACAATGTAAAGAAGCGTAATTACTTCGGGAAGTACGAAGGTAAAGCTCGTGAAGTATTGGAGGCTCTTCTTGACAAATATGCAGAGAATGGTATTCTCGACTTTGAAAAGGCGAACATCTTGGAGATACCGCCATTCAATAGCATAGGGAAACCAACAAAAATCATAAAGTTATTTGGCGGTAAGGTTGCTTTTGAGCAAGCCATCAGAGAACTAGAATATCAAATTTATAAATCAGCTTAAAAATGGCAGTAAACAACATCATAAAGCGAATCCAAAATATAATGCGCCAAGACGCTGGTATCAATGGTGACGCACAGAGAATTGAACAAATGACTTGGATGTTTTTCTTGAAAGTCTATGACACTCAGGAAGAAACTTGGGAATACAAAGATGAAAACTACAAGTCTATCATCCCCGAAGATTTGCGTTGGCGTAAATGGGCAGTAGACGAAAAAGACGGTGAAGCATTAACAGGAGAAGCATTGCTCTCTTTTGTCAATGAAAAACTGTTCCCTACTTTAAAGAATCTTCCGATAGACGCCAATACACCAAGAGCCAAAAGCATTGTTCAAGAAACATTTGCTGACTTAAACCAGTATATGAAGAATGGAACGCTTTTGCGTCAAGTGGTCAACATCGTAAATGAAATCGAATTTGACGATGCTGATGACCGCCACACATTTGGAGATATTTATGAGGGAATCTTGAAAGACTTGCAATCAGCAGGCAATGCAGGTGAGTTCTATACTCCACGTGCTTTGACAGACTTTATCGTGATGATGCTTGACCCGAAATTGGGCGAGACCTTTGGTGACTTCACCAGTGGTACAGGCGGCTTCCTTACCTCTGCTCTCAATTATATGAGTAAGAGCGTCAGTTCTGCCGAAGATGGAGAAAAACTGCAAAATGCAGTCGTGGGACAAGAATGGAAACCGCTACCTTATCTTTTGAGTATAACAAATCTGTTACTCCATGATATTGAAGCTCCCAATATAGCTAACTGTGATTCGCTTGGAACAAATATCACTGATTTCAAGGAAAGCGATAAAGTGGATGTTATCGGTATGAATCCTCCGTATGGTGGTAGCACAGAAGATAGTGTAAAAAGCAATTTTCCGGTGCAGTACCGTTCAAGTGAAACAGCGGATTTGTTTATAGCCCTTATCATGTACCGCCTCAAAGCTAGTGGTAGATGCGGTGTGATTATCCCAGATGGTTTCTTGTTTGGTACGGATGGAGCAAAATTTGCACTTAAAGAAAATTTACTCCGCAAGTTCAATCTGCATACCATCATCCGTTTACCGGGTTCGATATTCTCCCCATATACCTCTATTGCAACCAACATTCTTTTCTTTAATAATGAAGAAGCAGAGGGCTGCGAAGAAGGATTCAAGACCAAAGAGACATGGTTCTATCGCTTGGATATGCCGGAAGGCTACAAGCACTTCTCAAAGACCAAACCAATGAAGGTGGAGCATACCCTACCTATTCAGGAATGGTGGAAAGACAGGAAAGAAATTATCAATGATGAAGTGGGAGAAAAGAGCCGTGTGTTCACTGCCCAACAGTTGATTGATTTGGATTGCAACTTCGACCAGTGCAAGTTCCCGAAAGAGGAAGAAGAAATACTCCCTCCGGCAGAACTGCTCAAACAGTATTTTGAGAAACGTGCTGCACTCGACCATGAAATAGACAAAACCCTTTCTGAGATTCAAAAAATTCTCGGCATAGACATAAAATCGTGTAACTGATAATAGTGAAGTGATATGAAAGATTTGACCATCTCAAACATAGAACGGCAGAATGTACTTAACAATCGTTTTGCGGTCAGTAAAGTACAAGAGCATCTTGATATAGAAGGAATGCTCTTTGAGGGAGAATACCGCTTTACAAAAAAAATGGTTGCCGACTTTTATCAAGTTGACACATCTACAATAGATCGTTACCTGCAATCAAATTCTGATGAGCTGAAACATAATGGATATATTTTATGTAAGGGTAAACAATTGAAAGAGTTTAAGTTAGAATTTGCTCACCTTATTAATGAGGCGAGCAAAACAACGCAACTCGGATTATTTAATTTCCGCTCTTTCTTGAATATAGGTATGCTGCTTACAGAGAGTGAGAAAGCTAAAAAAGTCCGTAGCCTTATCTTGGATTTTGTGATTACTACCATCAATGAAAAGACAGGTGGAGGAACAAAATATATTAATCGTAGAGATGTGAATTATCTTCCTGCCGCAATCACAGAAGAAAACTATCGGAAAAATCTTACTTCTGCCATCAATCAATATGTGGATGGGCATCCTACATACAAATATTCTCAGATTACAGATTTTATCTACAAAGCTGTATTCAAAGAGAATGCTAAAGAATACCGAGAAGTATTAAAGTTGGATTCAAAAGACAATGTTCGACACACGTTGTATTCAGAGGTTCTATTGGTTATCTCTTCTTTTGAAAACGGAGTGGGTGCTGCTATCAGTGAACGATTCAAGGAAAATGGCGGCAGAAAACTTACCATTGACGAGGTAGAGCGCATTGTGAATGAACTTGCCGAACATCCCATGCAGAAACCTTATCTAAATGACGCCAGAACAAAAATGGCTTCAAGAGATTTCAGCTTTCGGGATGCGTATCATGGTAATATAGCAGATTATCTGCAAGCTGTTACTCCAGAAGAGTTTGAACGATTCATCGGCGACCAGTCTATTGATTTTGACCGTATCTTAGCGGACAATAAAGATGTGCTTAAACGCTTAAAACAAGCAGAGGATGAGTAAGGGAATTATTTACATAGATTACGATGAAGCCCTAAACATCTATGGCAAAATGATTGATGCCAGTGATGGTGGCTTTGAAGGAGTGCGTGATGAAGGCGGTATTCGTGCTACATTGGATTTTGTGCAAAACGATTTATACTATCCTACCTTTGCCGACAAACTGACCTATTTGATGTATAGATTTTGTTCCGGGCACTTCTTCAATGATGGGAACAAGCGTATTGCACTGACTTTGGGTGCGTACTTCTTACACAAAAATAATTACTATTGGCACGCTTGTATCTGTATGCGTACATTGGAATCTATCATTTATCACGTGGCAGCATCGAACATCGACCAAGATTTGCTGCTACGCATCGTCAATAGCTTTTTGACCAGTAAAGATTATGACGAAGAACTGAAAATAGATATTGCCAATGCCATGAGCAAAGGAGAATTAGGAATACAAGGCGAAGATTACGAATAAATGAATATAATTATGGCAAATGTACTTGAAATCATAAAAAACGAAATTACGCAAGATTATTATAAAAATAATTTTCCAAATGATGGTCAACGTTTCGTTGCGTGGTATATGCGGAATATACATCTTCTGGATCAAAGACAAGCTAAAGATGCCATCACAGACGGAGCCAATGATAAACAAATTGATGCCGTATACATTGATGAAGACGAGCAAAAAATATATATTGTACAAGGGAAATACTACCTTGGTGAATCTGTTGATGCAACTCCTGTGAGAGAAGTTATATCTGCTTGGAGCCAGTTTAGTAACTTAGCTCAATTACAGGAAAATGCTAATTCTAAATTAAAGACTAAAATATCAGAAATAGCAACAGCATTAGAAGATGACTCTTACTGCGTATGTTTTGAATTAATAACAACATCTATCTTTACGGATGCGGCTATGGATGATATACATTCATTCCAAACCAAATTATCAGAGGAAGATGATGCTGAATTGAATTATAGTACACAATTCTCCGTAGTTGATAAACAAGGTTTGGAAGATGCTTATAGTTGTGTTATTGAACAAACGAATCCAACTTTAAACCATACTATCAAGCTTGAAGCTGGTAAATATATGACGACAGAATTAGGGGCGACAAGCGTAATAGTTGCAGCCATGCCTCTGAAAGAATGTATAAAACTCCCTGGCATTAAAGATGGATCTTTGTTCCAGAAAAATGTACGACAGAGTTTAGGCATTAACAATACCGTAAATAAAAAGATCAAGAAAACCATAAACGATCCGAATAAATGTGGTGACTTCTTCTTTTTTCATAATGGAATCACTGCCATTTGTAACAAAATTGAAGAATGTGGCAATGGTGAGTTTAAACTTTATGGATTGAATGTTGTAAATGGATGTCAATCATTGAATACTATTTTAAGTTGTAGTGAGAATGTACGAAAGCGTGATGATGCTTATGTTCTATTCAGATTTTATGAAATTCCACAAAGAGACAGGGCTGATTCTATTAGCATTAACACAAACACGCAAAGTGCTGTAAAGGCAAGAGATTTACGCAGTAACAGTAAGCAGATATTGAAACTCAAAAAGGCATACGAAGCAAAATATTCTAATGGATTCTTTGCAACCAAAAGAGGTGAAATTATTCCAGCCGACAAGGACAAACAGTACTGCATAGAGTTATCATATTTAGGAAAGAATCTTACAGCTTGGTACATGCAAAGACCTAATTTATCTTATGGTGAAACTAAGATTTTTGACAAGTATTTCAATACATTGTTCAAGAACGACTATTTGCCTGAAGATGCTTATGCTCTATCGTTTTGGATGAGAAAAATAATGGATGCATGGACTCAGGAAAACCCATTAGGACTGGAAGAGGAACTACTAACAATGAAGGCTTATGCTCCATACCATCTTCTTTTTGCCATATCAATGGTTTTTGCTAAATGTAACAATCAAACAAATGTACCATCACCGAGTGAGTGCTTAAAAGTTGCTTCTGAAAACAATCTTGTTGACAGCATAATTAATATTGCGGCAAACTGTTTAAACAGTGCTATTTCGGCAGAAAAAAACAATTGCGAGCAGAATAATAGAAGTTTCATTCCTCAAAATTGGGTAAAAAACAAGAGTTGCAATGCAGGTATTATGTCTGCTATTCAGAATTATTTTTCTTTCCTCCCAACAATGAATAAGGAGATGGATTCCAAACTTAAAAATGGAGTAAAAATAGACTCAAAGTATTTCTCATATAGAGTACAAGCAGAGGATTAAAAAATGAACGGAAAGCAATTAAAAAACAGCATACTTCAGTGGGCGATACAGGGCAAACTTGTACCGCAAGATCCTAATGACGAACCGGCATCTGTACTTCTTGAACGTATCAGAGCCGAAAAAGCTAGACTGGTCAAGGAAAAGAAAATCAAGAAAGATAAAAACGAATCTATCATTTACCGTGGTGATGATAATTCCTATTATGAGAAGTTTCTCGCTACGGGGGAAGTGAAATGTATTGATGAGGAGATTCCGTTTGAGATTCCAAAGGG
>NZ_KB905472.1:632073-760433 GCF_000382445.1 Phocaeicola massiliensis B84634 = Timone 84634 = DSM 17679 = JCM 13223
CTGATTCTGTTATCTATAAAGGTGACGATAACAAGTACTTCGAGAAGAATGGAAATACGGAAATGAATATTACTGACGAGATTCCATTTGAAATACCTGATAGCTGGAGTTGGGTAAGACTTAACGATATATGTTCTTATATCCAAAGAGGGAAGTCACCTAAATACTCTCTGATAAAGAAATACCCTGTTGTAGCGCAAAAGTGTAATCAATGGAGTGGTTTCTCAATAGATAAAGCCCAATTCATAGATCCAGATACTTTATCATCGTATGGTGAAGAACGTATTTTACAGGACGGAGATTTAATGTGGAACTCTACAGGATTGGGAACATTAGGACGAATGGCAATTTATTGTAGTACCTTAAACCCGTATGAATTGGCTGTGACAGATAGTCATGTTACTGTTATAAGAGCAATGAAAAAGTTTGTTCTGCCACAATACCTTTATTACTATTTCACAAGCAATACGGTACAATCTGTAATAGAAGATAAATCGGATGGTAGTACAAAACAAAAGGAGCTTGCAACTGCTACAGTAAAAACTTATCTAGTTCCGATTCCACCTCTGATGGAGCAAAGCCGAATTATCTCAAAGATTGAGCAATTAGCAAGTATTATGAGAGGATAAATGCGCAAACCGTTGAGATTGAGCTTCCTTTTGAATATCCTAACATTTGGTCTGTGCTACGTTTGAAAGACATATGCCAACTGATAGACGGTGAAAAAAGAAACGGAAAGGGCATCTGTCTGGATGCAAAATACCTACGTGGTAAATCATCTGCTACCATTGTAGAGAAAGGAAAATTTGTCTATGCCGGAGATAACATCATTCTTGTAGATGGTGAAAATTCAGGTGAAGTTTTCACTGTTCCGCAAGATGGGTATATGGGGAGTACATTCAAACAGTTATGGCTTTCTTCGGCTATATGGAAACCATATATTTTGGCTTTCATTCTGTTCTATAAAGAGGATTTGAGAAATTCAAAAAGAGGTGCGGCTATTCCGCACCTCAATAAAGAGTTATTCTACAATCTGCCTATTGGTATTCCACCTTATCAAGAACAGCAGCGTATTGCAGAACGGATAAATGAACTATCGCAGTTGCTCAAATAGTTTTTCTATTTGAGCAACAATGCGTTGTTGTTCTTTAATCGGAGGTAATGGTATTAATATTTCTTTTACTTTTGCTATACTTACACCACCTATAATGCCCGTTTTATTTAGGTTAAATAGTTCAAAGAACGATGGTGACTGTAGATAATAGTACATGTATTTCCCGATTCCAACAAATGGTGAGAAACAACATAACTTATTCCCAAAACATACATCTTGATTCAGTATTGCAATTTTTCTTCCGGCACTTCCACCTTCAATACACATCAATATTGAGTTATTGGGAGCAAGTCTAAAATCAGGTTCATATTGTTTCGGAATCGCAATGCCATTATCGTAAATAATCCGATTATTAAAATCAACATCCTTAGTTCCAATATAATAACGTCCTATAACATCTGTAAATTTTGATTTCTTTTCAGTTTCACTAATACTGTTGCCAGTGTAAATGTTTGCAATATGAGAAAGTCTTGTCCATACCCAATTCTTGGGAGTTTCAAAAGGTATCTGTTCTGTTATATCCAAGCACTTTTTACCTACCTGCTCATAATACTTGTTATCGTCACCTTTATAGATAACAGAATCAGACAGGACAGACTTCCTTAACTTACCCTCTTTTACGAGCTTTTGTTTCTCCTGCCGTATCTGCTCAAGTAATTCTCGTGCAGTTCCTTCTTCCGAAATCTGAGGGACGAGTTTACCCTGTATTGCTTCTTGAAGAATTGTTTTCTTTAGCCTTTCGCCAATAGTTGAATTCAGAGAATTCAATTCGCTTTGAAATTTATCATAATTATCTACGATTGGCAAGACTTCCTGTAATTTATCGCATATCCTATCTTGTTCCTTACGTGGTGGTATCGGAAGAAGTTTCGATTTTACATAATCGGATAAAACTCGTTGTTGTCCTGCAGTACCCTTGTATTTTGCTTCTTTGATAAAGAAGTCTGATTTAAGGATATATAGAAGATACCATCGAGCAAATGTATCAGCATATATCCTGATAACATTTAATTCTGTTGTTGCTGTTGCAATATTGCTTGGAACATCGCCAAGGATAAACGATTTCCTATTTTGGAAGCAGGGAGTAATTTTGGCATAAGCAATATCGCCCTTTTGCATTTTCGTAAAACCAGATTTGACATTCCTCCAATATCGTTTCTCAAAAGTATAAGAACTTCTATAACCTGCATCAATCAAAGCCATTGGCATAAAAGCAACTTCGAAATTATCTTCACAGATAACTTGTGGCGAATGATTGACTATATTCCCAAATCTTGCCCATTCCCACCCCTTTGGAATCTCAAACGGAATCTCCTCATCAATACATTTCACTTCCCCCGTAGCGAGAAACTTCTCATAATAGGAACTCAATGAATTTGTAAATACCATACATTATTAATGATAGTGAATTGTTTAACTAATAATGTATCAGACATGAACATTGAAAATTTTGGAACGTATCTTCGTCAAGGGAATATGGCGGAGAACACGATTGCGGCTTATCTATATGCCGTAAAAGAGTATTATTCCCGACATAAGGAACTGAACAAGCGCAACCTGCTTGTTTATAAGACTTATCTCATTGAAAAATTCAAGCCTAAAACCGTAAATCTACGTATTCAGGCAATGAACAAGTATCTTGACTATATGAATAAATCTCGTTTGAGATTAAAATCCGTCAAGGTACAACAGCGTAGTTATCTGGAAAATGTAATCAGCAATGCCGACTACGCTTTTCTGAAAAACAAACTAAAAAAGGAAGAAAACCAAGAATGGTATTTCGTAGTTCGTTTCCTTGCTGCTACAGGTGCACGAGTCAGTGAACTAATACAAATGAAGGTGGAACACGTGCAGATAGGTTATTTTGACATCTATACCAAAGGTGGCAAGATACGTCGTATCTATATTCCTAAATCACTCCGCAAGGAAGCTACGGAGTGGCTCAATAGCACCAATCGTACAAGCGGTTATCTATTCCTCAATCGCTTTGGCGAGCGTATCACCACCAGAGGTATTGCCCAACAGTTAAAAAACTATGCCACAAAATATGGTTTGAACGAGAAAGTGGTTTATCCTCATTCGTTCCGCCATCGCTTTGCCAAGAATTTCTTGGAGAAGTTCAACGATATTTCTTTACTTGCCGACCTGATGGGGCATGAAAGCATTGAAACCACTCGTATTTATTTGAGGCGTAGCAGTGCCGAGCAACAGGAAATTGTGGATAAGATTATAACTTGGTAAAGGCAATTTATCTGCGTTGCTGTGAGTTTTTCGTCTTCTGTTCTCCCCAAGGGAGTTCAGAGGATGAACCTCCGCTACCAGTTCCGACATGGACTTGCGCCTGACCACCTGCGGCAAGTTCAAAAGCCACTCCAAGTAGGTTGGCTTGTGCTTCATTGACCTGTTCCTGAGGCTCAAACACATCATTTATCAATTCATAGATGGTAGCTTCGTCTTTGGTGAAACTTTCCCATATCGGATTGAGCCAATCAACATGTTTTATAGAGTCGTATTTCTCATTACCTACCTGTGTCCAAATATGCAGACTGGGCTTATTATAATTGGGAATGAAATGGTGGATAAGTTCCGCCCCGGATGACAGACTGTAACGCTGAGGGTTAGCCTTACGGTCGAGCTGGTCAATGCGTAGATTCAACTTTTCTATAACAGAATCCTTTGCTTTGGATTGTCGGCCTGTTTTTTCTGCCATACGTATAGCCTTGTCTATCTCTTTCTGATAGCCGTTCCTTAATTGTTCAATCTCTTCCCTATGTTTTTCTTTCAGTTGAGACTTTTCAGACATTAGGGTTTTAATCTGATTTTTGAGTTTGGCAATCTGCTCATCCCTACTCGCAAGCTCTTTTTTCGCTTTAGCCAAATCCCCCTTGCCGAACCACGAAAGGATTGTGTTTTTCCCCTCTTGTGCTTTTTCAATGTCTGCCTGCAATTTGGCGATGTCTTCCTCATACCGATTTATTTGCTGTTTATAGTATTCTGAATTTGCCAGATGTTTTGCTGTAGAACCGACAATGCCACGCTGCAATCCGAATGGCTTCATGGCTGCTGCATAACTGTTCTGGTATTCGTGCAGTTTGCTACGTCGCATAACATCATCTGCCGATAGGCGTGCCCCGGACTTTGTTGCGTACTTCTTCTCACCCTCACGCTTTTTACGAAGTCGTTCTGTTGTTACAATGGGTACGATTGTGGCATGCAAGTGCGGAGTTTTCTCGTCCATGTGCAATACACAAGAAACAAGATTCTCGCTTCCGAAAGTATTTTTCAGCCATTTTAGATTGGCATCTATCCAATTATCCAACTTACCTTCCTTGGCAATCTTCATCATCTGTTCATGTGTTCCGGTCAAGATAATGCGGATGGCTTTCGTCTGGTTCTTGCCGACCTTGCGATGCAGTCTGGCATGGTCTATCCGATGTTGTATAGCATCCGTCCGGTTCTTCACCCCGGCAGGAAATACAACCAGTTCCCGATTGAGGTGCGTCCTATTTGCATCGGCATTGATGGGTACATATTTTTCCCTCTTGGCATCCTTCCTTTCTATATGGCATGACATACCAGAATCATTACCACTGCCACGTTGAAGGTGGCAGACTGCGTATTGCGTATTACTCATATCTTATTTCCTTTTCACTGATTCTTTGGTTGTAAAATCCCGCCTTTTGTGCCACAGGCATCCGGGTGTCGAGAGGGTATCCCTCCGCTTATGGGCTTTTTTACTGCCACTAGGAGAGTGAAAGCGGTGAAAATGCCCTAATAAGCTACGGGATTTTACAAACCCTTTCCCAAAGACAGCGAGCTGTCCTATTCATCTTTTTATTACATCTGTTCTACATCCACTAACTCCAATTTCAATTCATCAATGAGCATCTGCAAAGCCGGATTACGTTGTATCATTTTGGAGAGTATTATTTGCGGAGTATCTTTCATCAGAAGGAAATCTGCAATGTCCAATCCTTTTTTTCGTTGTTCATCTGTAGCGCATTGTTCCAGACTATCACTCAATACAACTTTGGAACATACGGAAGTAAGCAAAGGCATTTTGGTTTGCCAAACTTCTTTTGCTCCCAAGTCTGGGCATAGCATAACTGGCCTTCCTTTCAAAATACTTATCACATCAGGCTTGAAACATCCGTGCATTCCACCGGTAGCCAACCATATAAACTCCGGCATATAATGGGTCGCTACCAAAGCGGATTTTTCGCTTTCCACAATAGCTACTGGTTTGATCGGATTATCAGACAACAGATGTTCGCCAAACAGACATTGCTTCAAATGGTAATTTTGGAAATTTAGTTCCGTATGTACCCAACTTATATAACTTCTTGGCTCTTTTATCCGATGTCCTGTTTTTGAATCATACAACATTATTTTTCCTGTTCGTACATTACCCTGCCAATCAATTTGCCAATAGACGGTAGAACCGCCCCACTTCTTTGATGTACCAACATGATACAGTTGGAATATCCGGGAAGTCTCGTCTTTGCCCAATACTCCGGATAGGTAAATGTACAATGGATTCATGCCATAGTTGGTAAGAGTACGTTCCATTAGTTCATTGTCAACAAAAGAGGTAGGAGATGGCAAATGAGACTTAGGCTTGTCGACTTCAACGAAATCATCCTTTTTGTAATCCATCACCATTGGGTTATCATGAAAATAATCTGATGGAGTGTAATGGTATTGACAAGATTGTTCATGGTCGCATCTGCCTACATAATCAGGAAAAGTTATTTCTCCTTGACTATCTATGTACTTGACAAAGCATTGCTTCTTTCCACACTTCGGGCATGAAAGTTTTGAACCACGCTTATATTTTTGAAGAGAAAATCTATATTCAGCCATACTTCTTTGTCTTGTTATTGCAGTCCATGCAACTTGCACTTATTGCAGTTTTGCAGAAATCCTATGTAAGCGCAAAGTGCAAACTGCAACAACTGCAAACTGCAAAAGGTGTCGTTTATTGCAGTTTCTCATATTCACCTCGCTTTACCTTCTTGATAATCTTATTCGTGGCAAGATTAACCAAAGAGTACATCACCGACCTTTCCGACAACCCTACTTCTTTTCCGGCTTGAATAGCATCGGCAGTAGTGAAAGTTGCGGAAAGGCAATCAAGCAATTCTCTCTTTTGTGGTTCAACGCTCTCTCTCAGCATATATCTTTGAATGTTGGTATAACAGTTCTCAAAGTATTCACTCAATGCAATAGCTGATTTGGTTGAGTCAATATCCACAAAATCCTTGTGTGCTTCATTGCAAGCCCAGCGAAGAATCTGCAAGACTAAAGCCAAACGAGCCGTAATCATGGGAGCCTTAATCACTCTGCTATCCACCAATCCATCATCTTGGATTTGATTAACAGCCCGAATCGCATTATTGCGCCAGTTTGTAAAATAGGCTTTGGCTTCCGAAGAAAATTCCAGTACATTATGTATGGCTCTGTCATCTTCATTCTCTGTAAATGGCAAACTAATCACCTTATTTATAATAGAATCCCACATAGATGAGTATTTACCAAAAGTTGATACGGAAGAATCTTCATCCAAGCCCCAATCTGAAATTTCCTGAGACGATGGATAAACAAAAATTATTCTGTCTATCAGCCCATTGTCTTTATATCCTTTCTCTATTAGTTCGTGCATACGTGTCGTTTGCATCGTGCCGACAATATTTATAAAAGGATGCTCTATATGAATAGGTACAGGGATGCTGCACCTTGAAATATCCAATGGCTTTCCGCTGAATGCAGTCAATAACTGTTCAATGAGTTGCCCTTTGCTATATTGATTCACGGCATTAAACATTCCCATGATTTCATCCACATATACCACGACACCTCGCTGATTGTCATCCAGCGCACGCATTAAAGCCTCCGGTGTAAAATCGGATATGATGATTCTTCGTAAAACAGGTTTGTCCGGCAGTGAAGAGGATTTGTCTTTTTTGACCTTGTTGTTTTCAATCAAGCTATTATAATGCTCCATATCCAATTTGAATTGCTTGATGATTTTTGCATCATGCTTTCGGATAGGGCGGAATGCGAAATCCAAAGGTGGGGTTTTGCCCATTCCGGGACGACCTACCAATATCATATAGAGGGCAGGATTACTAATCCATCCACCACGAATACGGATATTGACAGCGTTGCCAATAGCGGTTGACACTGCCACCAAAAGAGAAGCCATCATGTACTCAATGGAATAATTTTCTTGCCGTGCTAAAGCCAATATCATATCTTGAATTTTGGCAGGAAAAGCATCCAAAGGAATCTTGCTTTCAAAGACCCCTTCAAATTCCATTCTGAGTGCATTGCATAAATTGGTTGAATCCATTAGAACCTGGTATTTCTTTTTGACTTTATGAATTGGGCGGCTTCATCCGCCAGTTCCTTCTGCGATTTCCGTTTGCCGTCATGAAGCCATGCGTCAATCTCCGATTTGAGAAACATGATACGCTTCCCTCTCTTATGAAACGGAATCTGGTGGCAACTCGTCCATCCGTAAACGGTCTGTTCCGCCGGATGGCTGGGTAGGTATTCGCACAGTTCTTTCAGGTTCATCCACTGGTCGACAGGCCGTACTTGTGGGATGTTGTTCAGACTGTCAATCTTGGAATCAAGTTTATTGAGCTTGTCCATCATCCATGACATTGCCTTAGGCAAATCTTCAAATGTAATGTTCATGTCTTCCATATCGTTATTAGTTGATTTTGCTGCAAAGTAATGGCAAATTTCAATACTGATTTATGGATGGCAAATATCACATAAAGAAACATCAGCAGGTCATAAGAATCATAAACTATATGCACTGATTATCAGTGCATATAATGACAAATTCCATTATTAGATTTTTTCGTTTATGCCTCTCGACATAAGGGAATCATCATCGAATCATAAGGTTGTGAAGATAAAAATGTATAGAAACAGAAAGCCACCCACATGAAAGATGCAGATGGCTTACAGAATAAGAAATCAATGTCGCTTTCTATACTTAGCGTAAATTATTTTTTAGAAATTTCTTAAGCGAGATTGTAGTTATACCCAATAGCTTAGACTTAAGTTGTAGCCCATTGTCTGATGTAAGCATAATTGGATTCTGTTCTTTATACTTTAATGCGACTGATAATATCATATTGTCAGGTGAACGTTTATCAAAGTCATCTGGCAATAAAGAAGTATCTGAGAACTCGTATAAAATCTCATGCTGTGACTCATTATTAAGATTACGTAAAGCCTTCTCCGCGTTTTGTCTTCGTTCTTCAGTTAATTTGATTTTCATCTTATCGAGCTCATCCGTCACCTTTGCAGACAAGATGATAGGATACTTTCTGTCAATCTTAGAAATAATATCGGGATAGTCCACAAAAACATTAGTATCAATGATATAATAGTTTTTCTTTGTTATACTTAATTCCTTCTTTTTCCGTTCAAATTGAGAAAGGTCAATTTTACCTACAACTCTCAACCCTATTGTGGAGGAGACCGTTGATACTGTTTTTTCTTCAGATATAGGTTGGACTATAGGGGCTGATGATTCTGACTCTTGCAAATTAGTTCTCCATACATTTGTTTTACCATCAAACTTATCACAATTATCTATAAACTGTAATACTGTAGGTGATACAGTGTGAAATTCGTTAAGAGGCATATCTGAAATAATGAGAGTCGTACTAAGCGAACGGCTTGTTGCTACATTAAAACGTCGATCTTCTAGTGCGAAACCCGGATTCCTTCCAGGAATGTATAGAATAGCATAATCAACAGTCATACCTTGGATTCTATCTATCGTTTCGATAGTTATATCCAGTTCAAGGTCAGACGTACAGAAACGTTTCTGCAGTTCCTTTACAGAATCTCTAAAAGGTGTTATGATAGCTAAAGAACGATCAGGGTAAAATTTTTCCAGCTTTTCAATCACATCTCGTATAATAGCATCTGCTTTATCTGAATAAACTCCATTGCGGACATCTAGTGTACAATGGTAAAGTACACCGCCATCTTGTGGAAATAAGACACTATTCGCTTTGGTAAAATCTAAATAGTCTTGCTTCACAGACACAAAACGATTTCCGTAAAAGTATTTTGTAAGGGAGGCTGATCGACTCGTGAGACGGAAAGTGGTTACTATACGATAAGATTTTATCGATGTCCCCAGCACCATAGACTTCAATCCTTCAACTTGTGTTGCCACATTCCACGAATTATATTGTGGATTGTTAAGTTTCACGATAGGTGGCAACTGCATAGGATCACCTACAATTAGGCAATCAATCCCCAACTGCTTAAACGCAACTATAGCCGTGAGAAAAGCCTGAGAAGCTTCTTCTATGACTACCAAATCGTATTGTGGCAAACCATACAGAGTCATCTTCTTTTCGCTAAAAACACTTGACAACTGATAGTTTGTCGCACAGAGCATTTCGCCACCAGGAACCTGCAAGTCGGCAGAGGCAGCTTTTACACCAGACACCTGTTTGCGTTCGTCAATAGAGAGATTTGTCTTGCTGACACGACCTTCCTTCACATACTTCTGCAAAGGCTTCTGCTTTATCAACTCGATAAGACCCTTGTTCGCCATGGTGGTGACGCAGACGGTTTTGCCAGCATCAAGATACGATGAAATCACAGAAGCGATGGTGTAACTCTTACCAGTTCCCGGAGGACCTTGTACGATACAACAATGTTCATTAGCGAGCGTGTCTATGATTGTGTCAGAAATGCCTGTTGGCTTCTGTTCATCAAATGCGAGTTCCTCGGGTGTCCATTCCTCATAATCTATAGTCGGTTCAAGGTTCAATTCATCGTTTGAAGAGAATGCATCCATATAGCTGGCAAGGTTGCGGAAATACTCTACAGGAGGAAATGGATTATGGACGATAAGTGAAAGACTTTTGCCATCAACCAACGCCTTTGACAAGATATCGTACAACTTAAAACTGAATCCAGAGCATGCAACATAGTCATAGTTGGAATCACCAGTATGAACATAGTACATTGGAGTCATGTCAGAACCAGAAGAATGAAAATCCTTATTGTCAACGAACTCATCCCAACGGCAGATCCACTCCGTAACGTGTTCACCTAATGCTTGCTTAGCACCTTTCTTAATTATGCACACGCCCTTCAGAACTTTCAAACGTGGAGCCATACGACGAGGGCATTTGAGGATAATCATGCCTGTCTCATGCTGAATGGAATCAACATAAGCAAGCGATAATTCACCTGTCTTAAATAAGTTCCGCATCTGCGAGCGATTGATCTTTTGTTGCTCGTCGATAGCCTCTTTCACTTGGTCAGCAAAGAATGACTTATAGTTTGCAAGTTTGATATTGTCAATCATAATCAATAGTCGTTATCGTTGTAATCATCGTTACCATCTTCCGCTTCTGCCATAGCACCAACATAGTGAGCGAATACGGCATCCATATTTGTACGAGCAGCCACACGAATCAAGGTGTATGCAGTACCTTTGGCATCTTCAAGTATGCCTGTATAAAGAGCCCTTACTACATCAACCTTCTCCTTGCCGGTAATCTTGATAACAACATCGTCTTTTTCTACGAGTTTCAGGAATTCCTCGGCGTTGTTAATGTAATGGAAGTTCTTGCCTTGTCCATCAAGATAAACGCAAATCTTCCACTTGTCATCAACCATCTTATTCCATACAGAAGGAGAAATATACATCACGCCACGAGCAGCACTACAAGCATGAATGTATCTGCCATCTTTAAGTTTGTGTACAGTTACATCACTCGCATTACGCACGAACTCTTCCATTGTTTCCTCAGGCTCTGCGTGCATCTCATTTCTGAGGTTCTGGTACAGACGCAACTGAGCAAGATAGTTGGTGTCGGCAATCTGCTCTGGCTTGATGTTACATTGAGCTAAGAGGTCTATTTCCTCCCTCGTTGGTGGTAATGATTCCAGTTCAAGAGGCGTTCCATGTGAGCGAAGGCGTTCTAATTCCTTTTTGGTGAAAATCTTCGGATGCTTACGTGTACGAGGTTTGTAAGGTCTGTCACCAACAGGTTGATAATTCTTGTCCTTATCAACAGATCCCATGTACCCATTACTGTCAGGATCATAATCCTTATGAGGCTTGTTTGATGAAGCGTGAGACGTGTTAGACATATGAGTATTAGAAGACGTTGTGCTGGCATTATCCGTTGTGTCAACATCTTCATCAACGTCAGCTTCTACATCGTCTGTTTCATCTGTGTCATCGTAGTCTTCAATATCCTCTTCATCAACCTGTTCATATGTGTCATACTGACCAAGGTCATTTTCTGGCTCTTCCTCTGCTGTAGATGACGTTGCTTGACCAACTAGTGATTCAGTTTGTTGCGACTGCTGTTGTGGACGAGAGTCAGAAGTTGACTGCTGCGATGCGGTTTGAATAGGTTCTTTTGGTGATGTCTCTGATTCTTCCCCAACTTCAAGTTCGTTAACAGGTCTTGACGTTACATCTTTATTTGGTGCACCAGGCTTGTCATCCTCGCGAATAGTTTTCGTATCGTCAACATGCTGATTTTCTGTTGATGTCTCTGTAGTTGCTTCAGTAGCAGAATCTGTTGGTTCATTCGTAGCATTGCTATAGTAATCGTTTTCTGTTTCGATAGGTTCTTCTTCCTCTGGCTCAACGTTGATGGTCAAATCCAACGATCTGAGATAAGCGCGGAACTTTTCATCGTATGCAAGTGAAGAGCAATACTTTTCGATGCACGCTTCTACAGAAACGCTATCATCAAGAACGTCTTCACATACATTATCATACACGTCAAAACCTACCAGTCGCTTCAATCTACTACAGAACTTTGTAAAGGTACGATTATGCTTCCATGAGCTTACATAATAAAGGTGGTTGTCATCGTTATAGATACGCTCCACATCATTATGTATAGTGTCATAACCGAGGTCTATTTTTTCACATACAACAAAATGATACTGCGACAGCTTTGTATTATAACGTTCGTAGAGTTCTTGGAATCGATCTGGGTTCTCGATAGCCGACAAGATAAGCAGACGAGGTCTGAGTATGGCAACCATATCAGCTGTTTCATCTTGTTTGCCTATAGGTGTTGCCACAAAATCAGAACTTGTCAGACATTTTATCTTCAGCATGTTGCAGACCTTGACAAACGAATCTGTATCATAAGGGAAAGCACTTGTCTGCATAACAAACTCATCGCCACGGAAGATATTCCTTTCCTGTGTCGCATCTGGATGGATAGCATAAAGTTCCGTAATATGCTTCTTCTGCCCCTTACCATTACGCCATTCTGCAGTTGGCGTTTTACGATAGTTGTCAACCAAAGTCTCATCTTGAATAGGCGAAGACAGCATCCAATTAATCACTATACTGCGGAAATTAGTTTCTTCCTCTCTTGGATGCGTAACACGAGCAAGGTAATAAAGGCAATCTTCAAAAGAGAGAGCTTTACAGAAGTTGATCTTCTCAAATAATTCACGAGCATCACGATTGTCAATAGAGTCAACAATAGCTTTGCAAGGAACCTTCTCTTGCCATTGAGGTACCTTGGCACGAACAGCATAACCAGCTATGTGAGGTGTATACAACAACTCCGGCTTTTGAACAGAATTCTCTGTTGGTATGCACACGCGGTTATTGAAACATCCATCTTCTACCCAGGATTCATATTCGACCAAGCGACGAGAGAAACATTTCGACCAGAAATAACAAGCAAATGTGCGGTTTGCGAGATACTTCAAGTCCTCTCGCGTCATATTCTGATGCACGTTCTCCGCCTTGAAATATTGTTTGATGATATCCTTGTTGCCTTCGAAGATGTAAGTGTCTGAAAGATACGACAATTCAGCCACACCATTTGCCTCAAAGTCGCACGTTGGAGAATATTCTGTTCCAAGTGTCAGCTCATGAGCAAGCTTGTATGTCGTTTCATTCGACTTGACCAGATACTTTATCTGCTTACGAAGTGTGTCATTTATGTCATACTCACTCTGTATCTTGACTACTTCACGTACAAACTGAATGTGAATGTCTGCAACGCTATTCTCATCGGCAGTAAACTTTGCAAGATAATCCTTAACCTTTGCGTCAATCCACATTTGCTTTGTGGTAATGAGATTGCGATTACCGTACTCTTCAGAGATAGCATGAAGCAAGTCCTTATTTGCCTTTAGAATATCGGGATGAACCTCGTTGGCAAGAGTGATGTACTTGAATGGCTCAGATACAGAATCCTCATCCATATTGACGATTATTACCTGATCTAGAGTCTTATAACCAGCATATTGAGTGCGAACTCTCAACTGCATAATTTGGTATTTCCTTTCTGCCCATTTATCCTTCAGGTCTTTAAGGTGCTTGGTCATCATCGCTACAACAGAATCCAAAGACTCTACTTCAATAGTTGAAAGCTTAGGCAAGATGTCTGAGAAAAGAATATCCTTGTTATCGGACTTAAGACCGAGTTTCCTGAACAATTTCATCCACTCTGACTTCTCGTTCTCATTGGCGGTTTCGATGTAAGACGAAGACACAAACTGCGCCTCCTTTACATACTTAGTTACCAGCGCCTCAATTTGTTCTTGCTGATAGGTGTCAGAAATGTAAAGTGATACACAATTGATAAGCGCGTTGTTATTGTCAAGTAACGGAATAGTCTTAAACTTATCAACAGATGCAATTTGCTTCTGGTTTACCTTTACCCATCGCCAGAAATCAACGTTATTGTTTATAACATTAACCGATTGACGCAAGTTTGCGTTCTGAGCAAGAATGTCAGTTGTGGTATTGATGTCAAACTTCACAATCTTGAACAGCTGACGCATATCCTGAGAGAAATCATCGGTATATTTCTGTGAGAGCACAACATACATCTTCGGACACCATGCTTTCTCGCACAGAATCTTTGCGTCCTCGTTGTATTCGATATACTGGATATTCAGTTCCCTTGCTCTTACTATGGTTCCGTCATAGGCAAGTAAAGGCATATCCTTGATGTCGTTGAAACTCATAGTATCATCAAAGAGTCTGTCTGCGTCACGCTTCAGGTACTCCAAGAATGTGAGCATAGTTGCCTCGTCAACAAGACCGGCATAGATAACCGCCTTATTCTTGATTACAACATCTGTGAAGAACGACTTGTCTGTGAAGGTCTTAACGCCAAACTGCTGACGCAAGAACGATTCCAGTTTCTTTACCTCTTCCTTCTCACGACCTTCAAAGTAATCATTCGATAGAGCATACATCATGCTATCCTGCAACCAAGCATGATTGATATTGTCAGCATAGGTGCTGTTCTGAGCATACGCATCCTGATTGAAGTATCGCACGTCATCGTTGCAAAGATATACCTCATTTTTGTGGATGTCAACACAACGCAAGACATAATCCTTGAAAACGTTTTCCTTCAACTGCGCTTCACAACCATACACATATTCAACAAATGCTTTGTTGGCGGCATAATTGTTTTCTATGGCAGCGTTTACTTTTGCTCGGAAATCGGCATCGCCAACTATGACAGTCGTGATGAAGGAGTCCTTGGTAAATTCGTTGAATCCAAGGTTAGTAAATATTGCAGTTATATTATCTTTCTCGTCATCAGCCAGGCTGTCAAAATAGATATGCGATAGTACGTTGATAAGATTCTCGCCCAACCATTTCTCACGTATTAAGCCATGAGCTTCTTCGTTGAAGAAGTAGTGATAATTGGTATAGTCGGTACTTGCACCACCATCCTCGGTAATGTACGGAACCTTTGTCTTGTTAGCCTTTAAATCAACTTCCTTTACTGCAAGATAACGATAGAATGCAACAGAATTGCTTGGTACGTTAAGCAACGCCATAGCATCCTCATTGGATAGAATGTAATCTGTAATCATAGACGCAGCAGAGAAAGACAGGAAATACTTGTCTGCAAATGATTTCCAATTTTCATCTTCCTCAAAATTTGCTCTTGATGCCTCGCAAAGATGCGGTACAAATCTACGCAAGAATCCTATTCCATTACAATTCGTGTCAAAATCATAGTAGAGACTTCCTGCTGTAAACAAATCGCCTTCGTATTCAATAAATATATTTTTCTTCGCAAACTCGTTTAGTTCATCCTCACTCAACCAATGTCTAATAAATCGTGTATTGTTTTCGGGAACTGTCAACCATGTCTGGAAATCAGTTTCCTCACATTTCTTTACAACAGCATCAACCTTTACATCAAGGCTCGAAGGAGAATGCTTGTACAAGAAATCCATGAATGCCTCCGATTGTCTTAACTCGTCAACTGGCAAGGAGTAGTCACCCAACTCCATAAGAATTATGAAGTCTTCGTCTGAAATGACTCCGTTCGCTGTCATGCCAGTCATGTCGTTAATAATATTGTCGATGCATTCAAAGGTTTGTTCACCATCCTTATCCACGCATGGAACAAAAGGCTCTTCTTTTATGAACTTTTCAAATTCTTCCTGGAACTCCTCTATAAACGTCTTATACACGCGTCTCTTCTTGCACTCATCAAAGTCTGGGATAAGTGCAAAGATAGAGTCAAGGTCGTATTTTTTGCTTTCAATAAGCTGCTTGATCCAATAAAAGAACTGTTTACCTGCAATACGAGCAATAACGTGATTGAGCTCGATATCCTCAATATCATCACGCTGTCCGTTGGGCACCATATCGGTATTCATTAGGAAATTGAAGCCCCAATCAGCCCGCTTTGCTGGCAGATAGCAATAAAGTATGGCATCATCAACTGGCGTCAACTTTCTTTCAGCTTTCTTGCACGCAAACTTTACCGCAGTCTTACGGAAGTTCATGTACTTCTCAGGTATTTTCTCATAACCATCCGAACGAAGAGAGTCTGGATTTTCCAAGACATCGTTTATCTTATCTGTAATATCCTCAGGAATATCATCTACAAGAGAATCTGATACACACCAGTCTTTATTGTCTTTCTCACGTACAATCGGTTCATCCTGACCATCAATAAAGATGCTAACCTTCTTGATGTTCGGGATAAACAATATGACGCGCTCTGATTCAAATACATCGGTAAACAAATCGATGTAGTTATCATCTCTGTCTTCATCGGTCAGAATTTCCTTATCTCGTGGTTGGAGAGCGAACTTTACTCTGAACTCTTCGTTAGGATGCTGACGGAATACAGACTTGATTTCATTATCGATCTCATTATGTTCCGTCCAGATTGGCAATATCTGCCACGGTGTATTGATTACATCCGTAGCAGACTTGTCGAACCTGAATGTGTAATTACCAGTATTGAGGAGAACATAGTCGTTGTCAAGGAAAACGGTCTTAAAACCAATACCTTTGTAGCCGATGGCTTCGGTATTGTCAGACTTCTCGCCATCATTTATATCACAAATAGCTGCAATATTCTTTGGATTGAAATATTCACCTGTATGCTCGAATGTTAAGTAGTTCTCGGTAATATGGAACTCTACATCAACAGGCAAAGGTTGAATCTTACCATCAATTTTTGTACGAAGAGGATAGTCGTTAGCATTCTGCAGCAACTCATAGATGAATACTTCCTTACCGCTTTGTGTAAGTTGCTTTTTGAGAGTATCAAGCGAACGAGCAATCTTCTTTGCAGCACCTGCAGGGTAACGCATAATGCCCTCGTAAAGACTGCTCACAATGTCTTTGGGGTAAATTGGTGTTATTTCCTCATGCAAGTCAATACCGAACTTGAGAGGATCGGTTTCAAGCAATACCCAAGTGAACTTGTAGTATGCATAGCGGTTGAACTCCTTGTTGCTTCTGAATGAGATAGACAGATTCTTTATACCACGTTCCTTATCTTCAATCTTTGTAAAATCAGTATTACGGATATCTGTTATCGTAAACCAACCTTCATTTCTTTGAGGCGCAAACTGACCAATAAACTGATTGTTCTCAAGACGCAATCTGCGTTTGATTTTAACGACCTCCTCGGAATCTACGTATTGGGTTGCTGCACGATTGTATTGTGGTCTTCTTTGCTCTTCGTGAGATTTTGGCTTAGCTTTTTCAATTACATACCTTATAGGTTTTTCTCCCGAGAAATCTGTCCAGAATGAAAACAATCCAGAATCTGTTAAAAATTCATAGAAATGATCGTACCCCAGATTCTTATAATTGATACCTACTTTTCCAACAGCACGTAAGAAATCATACTGGTTCACCCATCCATCACCCTTGTCAACCAGTTCAACCTTAGGCAAAGATTGATATATCTCACGTAATTTTTCTATTATTGATTTGCTGACCATATTCTATTAGATTTAGTTATTACAAGATCGTCATCATAATTTTCTGATTGTCTGTAGGTACGAGCAACTCCCGAATATCAACTTCAAGTATTCTTGCAGTTTCTACTAGAGTTTCAAGAGTGGGTTGAGTTGTGTTAGTACACCATTTGCTCACTGTAGCCTGATCTTTACCTATTTGGTCAGCAAGCCACTTGTTCGTTTTCTTCTTTTCTACGAGAACTACTTTGATACGATTAATGTTTTTATTTGTTGCCATATAATTACACTCTATTGTCTTATACCTTCAAAGATGCAAAATTATTTCGAAAAACAACAATATATTTTATTGTGACATAAAACTATTTACGTATTTACCTAATAATTTGATTTAGAATATAAAATTATAGTCAATAATACGGTAAATCAAGCTTAATCGTCTTGGTAGCCTCTTCCTTTTTAGCATCAACAACCTTTGCATACACTTGAGTTGTACGGACATTCGTATGACCAAGCATTTTGCTAACAGTATAAATGTCTGTTCCTCCGGCGAGTTGCAGGGTTGCATACGAGTGCCTAAAACAATGGTAGGTGATGTGCTTCGTTATTCCGGCTTCTGCAACCCATTTCTTTATCGGACGGTTAATCCATGACGGGTCTGGCAGTCCGCCAAAAACTAATTGTTCGCCGTCCTTCCTTTCACCACATAATTGAAATGCTTGTTCGGATATAGGCATATACTCAACGCCTTTGGTCTTTTGCTGAGTAAAGTTCAAACGGTAACCACCATTGAATACCTCTATCTCTGACCACTTCAACTTTTGAATGTCACAATGACGAAGCCCGGTAAGTGCAGAAAAGAGGGCGGCACGCTTCAACAACGGGTCGCATGGAGTTTGAGCCAAGCGGTTCAGTTCTTCAATGGTCAAGTATTCCCTACGGCTTTCTTGACCTTGAATACCCTTGATCTTTGCCCCAATATCAACCGTCAAATAGCCGTCAATGAAAGCCTGCTTCAATGCAGCCTTGAATATGGAGAAATAAGTGGATGCCGTATTTTGCGAGATAACACCTTTCTTGCCTCCTCCCTGTGGGGCGTTCAATAGGAACATACGGAATGATTCTATCAGCTTCAAGTCAATCTGTGAGAAAAGGATGGTATCTCCTTTCGCAAAGATTTTCAACAATTCATGTACACGCTTCCAGTTGATGATAATGGAATCGGAGCTATGGGCGTGGCGTAACCGTTGCACATGGTCGAAGTAGTCTATGAAGTTGCAACGTGAACGCTCTAGCTGCTCTGCCTGTTCTGCATCCGTTTCAGAATAAAGCGAAGCGTTATCGTATTCCTTTTGGCGCAGGCTCCTCACCTTGTCGGCATAGATACACGATTCTTGGTCTAATTGAGATTTGCATTGGATGATGCCGTTCAAGTCACGCTTTAGCTTATAAGTGGTCTTGCCGTCTTTGTCGGTTCGGGCATTCCGCGACTTATCCCATATGGGAGTGGTTATAGTACGGCTCAGATATTCACGCACTCTTTGGGGAGTGGGTTTGTCTGCTTGGAAAACCGGATAAGCTTCAACATACAGGTACCATTCCTCGCGGTATTCCGATTTGCGGAGTTTTACTGAAACTCGTGTATTGGCCAACGCTTTCTTCATTGCTTCATCCCTTTATATAGGTTATCAATTTCTTTCTTGGGCACATAAACGAAGTTACCTATCTGCCGGGTAGGGATAGAGTATTTACGGATATGTAGATAGACCGTACTGTCTTCTAAATGAAACTTCTTGGATATTTCGCCGATAGTATAACAGTCTTTAGGCTCCAAGCTATATAGTTTTGCAACGGGTTTGGGTTTTGTCAGAGCTTTCTTTCGTAGCGGATAGAGTTTCAGCAGTTCTTCTTTGCTGACACGGATTTGGTTAGTTCCAAGATTTATGTGCGAAATAGTCCCTTTATGTATCAGACGATACAGCGTATCTTTGCTGATGCCGAACATGGCATAAGCTTCCGACACCTTGATGTAATCTTGGTGCTTCGGGATGCTCTTTACAATTTCATCCAATCGCTGATTCCGCTTCTCTTCGTCTTTCCTGCGCTTATAGGCAATGTTGGAACAGCGTTTGGAGCAATACCACGATTCTATGGTCTTGGCGATGAACTCCTGACCACACACCTGGCATTTGCGCTTTATCTCGAACTTTGCTGCTGGCATAATGCTGATTTTTACTTGTTTGTATTCAATCCGTTTATATTTTGTCGCAGATTTCCGACTTTCTTATCGCGGCACAAATATGGTACAAATATACAATAAAAATCCGAGAAACAAGCAAATCCATCAGAAAGTGTTAAAAATAAAGTAGGGTGTAACTCATTGAGCTACACCCTACTTCTCTATCGTTAGTTATCGTTGTTTACCGATACTTACTTCACTTCCTCGAAGTCAGCATCCTGAATATCTTCTTTATTATTAGAAGAACCCTGATTAGCCTGTTGTCCTGCACCTGCACCCGGACCGGCCTGAGCGCCACCTTGTGCACCACTCTGAGCATACATTTCAGCGCTGGCAGCCTGGAATGCTGTATTCAGTTCAGCCATGGCAGTATCAATAGCAGCCAAATCCTGTGCTTTATGAGCATCTTTCAACTTCTGAAGAGCAGCTTCAATCGGGGCTTTCTTATCAGCCGGCAACTTGTCGCCTAATTCCTTCAACTGATTTTCAGTAGAGAAAATCATGGAGTCAGCTTGATTCAATTTGTCAATCTTTTCACGTTCCTTCTTGTCTGCTTCTGCATTAGCTTCAGCTTCGGCTTTCATCTTTTCGATTTCTTCCTTGCTCAAGCCGGATGATGCTTCGATGCGGATAGCTTGTTCCTTGCCGGTAGCTTTATCCTTGGCAGATACTTTCAAGATACCATTGGCGTCGATATCGAATGTCACCTCAATCTGAGGAACACCACGGCGGGCAGGAGCGATGCCTGTCAGGTTAAACTGACCGATTGACTTGTTTTGTGCGGCCATCGGACGTTCACCCTGAAGTACGTGGATAGTCACTTCAGTCTGGTTGTCGGCAGCTGTAGAGAAGGTTTCGCTTTTACGTGCCGGGATGGTAGTGTTTGCATCAATCAACTTAGTCATTACACCACCCAATGTTTCGATACCCATTGACAACGGAGTAACATCCAGCAATACCACACCTTTGATTTCATCTGTCAAAACAGCACCCTGAACGGCAGCACCTACAGCAACCACTTCGTCAGGATTAACACCCTTGGAAGGAGTCTTACCGAAGAATTTTTCTACCAATTCCTGAACAGCCGGAATACGTGAAGAACCACCAACAAGGATTACCTCATCGATATCAGAGTTGCTCAAACCTGCATCGCTCATAGCCTTCTTGCAAGGTTCAAGACAAGCCTGAATCAAATTGTGAGCTAAAGCTTCAAATTTAGCACGTGTCAAAGTCTTAACCAAGTGCTTAGGCATACCGTCTACGGGCATGATGTATGGCAGGTTGATTTCTGTTGAAGTAGAAGAAGACAATTCAATCTTAGCTTTTTCAGCAGCTTCTTTCAGACGTTGCATAGCCATCGGATCTTTTGTCAAATCCGCACCTTCGTCATTTTTGAATTCCTGTACCAACCAGTCAATGATTACTTGGTCGAAATCATCACCACCCAAGTGAGTATCACCATTAGTAGAAAGTACTTCAAACACACCACCACCAAATTCAAGGATAGAGATATCGAATGTACCACCACCAAGGTCGAATACAGCAATCTTCATATCTTTGTGAGCCTTATCAAGACCATAAGCCAAAGCAGCAGCTGTCGGTTCGTTCACAATACGTTTCACTTCCAGACCTGCAATCTGACCAGCTTCTTTAGTAGCCTGACGTTGTGAGTCTGAGAAGTATGCCGGAACGGTGATAACAGCTTCTGTAACTTCTTGTCCCAAATAATCCTCGGCTGTTTTCTTCATCTTCTGCAGGATCATAGCTGAAATTTCCTGCGGAGTATAAAGACGTCCGTCAATATCTACACGCGGAGTATTATTGTCACCTTTCACTACTTTATAAGGAACACGAGCAGTTTCCTTCTGTACCTGATCCCATGTTTCACCCATGAAACGTTTAATTGAGAAGATAGTACGCTGCGGATTAGTGATAGCCTGACGCTTTGCAGGGTCACCTACCTTACGTTCACCGCCATCGACAAATGCCACGATAGACGGAGTAGTACGTTTACCTTCGCTGTTAGCGATAACTACCGGTTCATTACCTTCAAATACTGAAACACATGAGTTTGTTGTTCCTAAGTCAATTCCAATAATCTTTCCCATAATTGTATATTTTTTATTTATTTGTTTTCAATTAAACTGATTTCCCGGCGAATGGTTCACAGAAATTTTTCTTTTCGTGCACCAATCGCACGTCTTTTATCAAGCAAACAGTATGCCAAGGCAGGGATGTTAGGAACAACTGACAAAATGGCGTATCCTTTTTCGCTACCGACCGACAGAAAAGGCAGAATCGTAGAAACACTGTCAGCTTTTGAATGGAAAAAATCTCAAGAGGTGTATGAAAAACGATAGAAACAATGGTTGGCCTTGGGTTTACCGCTTAAAAAAAGCTCCTTGTGTGGGAATTTTCTCTTTGTTTTCTGAATACAATAAAGAAGGAATGTCCGAATGAATGTTTGATTGTTGTTTATCAGTAGGCTGTATGTGTTGATTTATGTTTAATGAATGTCTACTGAGATACGGGTGACCGCTTGTTTGTATAGTAAAAAAGGAGGTGTGCAATTTGACACATCTCCTTCGTTTATTTCAATGATATCTACAGTAGTCTGTTTATTGTTTCTTCAAGACTAACAGTTCATTACCGTTTTCTCCGAGCAGATATACTTGACCGTTTTTTATTGAGAAACTTCTTGTTTCATTCAGCGCGTTCAGTACAGTGGTTTCCGTTTCCATGTCGGGACACATCATCATGGTGGTGGCGATATTTTCAAACTTCAGTGAATTGGCTGTTTTTTCATTCTGAAGCAAAGCACCGTTGATGGTATTGCAACCCACATTACCGTAAATGCGGTTCTCGTCGGTATTAAAACCAATAAACGGAGTGACTTCGGTAGTGCCCACTATTTTTTTGCCGTTTACCAACTCAATGGCCCATTCGCCTGAAAGGTCTGTCAGTGAAACCTGCGATTCGTCTTTTTTCTGCAACGTCAGCATCTTTTTGCCGTCTTCACTGCACAATGCAATGATTTCAGGCTGGTCTGATACGGTTTCATAGGACTTCACCTTGTTCAGTGCGTTCAGTACCATTTGTTCAGTCTGCATATCGGGACAAGCCATACGCGTACTTCCGATAGGACCGAAAGATAATGCTCCGGGGGTCAGCGAATCAGCTTCAAAAGTGCCCATCATACGGTTGCAACCACTGTTCCCATAGATACGTTTTTGAGCTACATCAAAGCCAATAAAAGGCATTTTTTTATCCGTGATTTTCTGTCCGTCCACTTCGGTGATATTCCATTCACCGTTCAAGGAAGAGAGTGTTAACATATTCTTACTGCCACCGCATGAAGCTAAGATTAGTGCACTGGCGCAAACTGCCGTCATTTTAAAAATTACTTTTTTCATCATACTTTTTTCGTTAAATCATTTAGTTTAGTCTGCAAAGCTATATATAATTCTTTATTTGCAGTAATAATAAACAATTTTTTTGTACCTTTGCCATACTTTATAAATTAACAAAAAATGATATGAAAATGTTTTTAAGTGTGCTATTGGGGGTGGTAGGATGCTATATAAGTTATGCACAGAGCGGCTATATAGTCTCCACTGCGTCCCGACAGGCAAATACTTTCGTAGAATCACCGGAAAAACAGTTTATCGATGACCATTTTAAATATTACAGTCTGTGCGACTGGACACCGGGAATGAAGTTTATGGTCATTCCGGAACGTAAAGACCTTGTCATCCCGGTCTTTAAATCGGCAGAGAACGGTAAGGATGTGAATTCCGGAGAACTGAAGAATAAGATTATGGAATTTTTGGGTACTGAAGTGACTGACCGAGGATTCGTGCATTTCAATTTTGACTGTGAGGGTAAACTTTACTACCATGAGGTGAAGAATATCACGTTGGAGCAATATTGCATGAAGCCCAAAGCCGGTATTCCTACTCTTGCTTATTTGGGTGATGTGGATATTGCCAAGGATTTGTTGGAAGGTGAAACGCTGTATATGCGCACCGACAAAGTGCGTATAGACGACCCCAACAGTACCTCTGGCTATAAGGAAGTGTACATCGGGATGAATGAAAAAGTGACAGTGATTGCCGTAGGAGTGGGCAGCCGTGCCTTCCCGGTGAAGATTGTATTCTCCGATGTCAAAGGAAACACGTATTATCAGCCGGTAGCTGTTTCAAAGACCAATTGTGGGATGCTTGACAATGATTTCATCATGGAAAAGAAAAATAAATATTTTCCCAATGCATTCGGTTTCAGTGATGCCAACGCCAAAAAGTCTCAAACATTGATGGAAAAATATGGTAAAAAGGCTATCTATCTGAAAGCAGAAACAGAATGTATAGACGATGCCGGCATGACAGTCAAATTGCCCAAATACACGCAGTTTGTCATTAAAAACATTATTGTAGAAAACGGAAGTCAGTCCGTGACGCTTGATTTGACTGCCACAGACGGAAAGCTTTACCGGATAAAGACGACTTTCGTACATGCAAGTGTCACCAATCTGGCCTTGCGTAATGATGGCTATTTTGCCGATGTGTTCGGCATTGGCGACCTGCGTGCCAAATATCCCGATACGACCGAAGAAACCTGGGATCTAATCAGCCACGGTGAAGTGCGCAAGGGCATGACAACAGACGAATGTCGCTTGTCTTTGGGATACCCCATCCGCGTGCATAAGGTAACGGGAGGATATGAAACTTGGTACTATCAAAGAAAATCCTTGGATTTTACTTATAAGAAACTGGAACGTATCAACTAATACCCAAAATATTTTGTTATCTTTGCCCGGTGAACGGTATGTTTTGCCGGGCAATTTATTTTTAATTAAAGAGAAGAAATGGGTAAAGTATTAATTATCGGTGCAGGCGGTGTAGGTACTGTCGTGGCACACAAAGTGGCTCAGAATCCGGATGTTTTTACAGACATTATGATTGCCAGCCGCACTAAATCAAAATGTGATGCAATCGTTAAAGCAATCGGTAATCCTGCTATTAAAACAGCTCAGGTTGATGCAGACAATGTAGATGAACTGGTAGAGCTTTTTAATAGTTTCAAACCCGAAATCGTTATTAATGTAGCCCTGCCTTATCAGGATCTTACCATCATGGAAGCCTGCCTGAAAGCCGGAGTGAATTATCTGGATACTGCCAATTATGAACCGAAAGATGAAGCTCACTTCGAATACAGTTGGCAATGGGCTTACAAGCAACGTTTTGAAGAAGCCGGCCTGACAGCTATTCTCGGTTGCGGTTTCGATCCGGGTGTAAGCGGCATCTATACGGCGTATGCTGCTAAACACCACTTTGATGAAATGCATTATTTGGATATTGTGGATTGCAATGCCGGTAACCATCATAAGGCATTTGCTACCAACTTCAATCCCGAAATCAATATCCGTGAAATCACTCAAAACGGACGTTATTATGAAGACGGCAAATGGGTGACCACCAAGCCGTTGGAATTTCATAAGGACCTGACTTATCCCAATATCGGTCCTCGTGATTCATATTTGTTGTATCACGAAGAACTGGAGTCGTTGGTCAAGAATTTCCCCACTATCAAGCGCGCTCGCTTCTGGATGACTTTCGGACAGGAATATCTGACTCATTTGCGTGTAATTCAGAATATCGGTATGGCACGTATCGATGAAATAGATTATAACGGTGTGAAAATAGTTCCTTTGCAATTCCTGAAAGCCGTATTGCCCAATCCGCAGGATTTGGGTGAAAACTACGAAGGTGAAACCTCTATCGGTTGCCGTATCCGTGGTGTCAAAGATGGTAAAGAACGTACTTACTATGTATACAATAACTGTAGCCATCAGGAAGCCTACAAGGAAACCGGCATGCAGGGTGTCAGCTATACTACCGGTGTACCTGCCATGATAGGTGCCATGATGTTCTTGAAAGGACTTTGGAAGAGACCGGGAGTATGGAATGTAGAAGAGTTTGATCCGGACCCGTTCATGGAACAGCTCAATAAGCAGGGTTTGCCTTGGCACGAAGTGTTGGACGGAGACTTGGAACTTTAAAAACAGGAATGGAATATGAACGTAGGAGACAAAGCCCCCGAAATATTGGGTCTGAATGAAAAGGGAGAAGAAATTCGTTTGAGCAATTACAAAGGAAAGAAAATAGTACTCTATTTTTATCCCAAAGACATGACTTCCGGTTGCACTGCACAGGCGTGCAACTTGCGTGACAATTATTCCGAATTGTGTGCTAAAGGTTATGAGGTAATCGGAGTGAGTGTAAACGATGCCAAATCGCATCAGAAGTTTATCGAGAAAAACGAACTGCCTTTTACTTTAATCGCAGATACCGACAAGAAATTGGTGGAGCAGTTTGGCGTATGGGGAGAGAAGAGTATGTACGGACGCAAATATATGGGTACTTTTCGTACTACTTTTATTATTAACGAAGAGGGTGTAATCGAGCGCGTCATTTCTCCCAAAGAGGTGAAGACAAAAGAACATGCCCAACAAATTTTATAATTTACTTAACAGACCAAAAAGAAATCTTATGGCTAAAAAAGATAACGAAGAAATTCCATTCACAGCAGGACCGGGTTCCGGAGCTAGCGAAAAATTGAAAGCGTTGCAAGCTGCAATGGATAAGATAGAGAAGAACTTCGGTAAAGGCTCTATCATGAAATTAGGAGATGAAAACGTTCAGCAGGTAGAGGTTATCCCGACCGGTTCCATCGCCTTGAACGCTGCACTCGGTGTAGGCGGTTATCCGAAGGGAAGAATCATCGAGATATACGGCCCTGAATCATCCGGTAAAACAACATTGGCTATCCATGCTATTGCCGAAGCTCAAAAAGCGGGAGGAATCGCTGCTTTTATTGATGCGGAACATGCATTCGATCGTTTCTATGCTTCCAAACTGGGAGTGGATGTAGATAACCTGTGGATCTCACAGCCGGACAATGGTGAGCAGGCATTGGAAATTGCGGAACAATTGATTCGCTCTTCAGCCATTGATATTATTGTTATTGACTCTGTTGCAGCATTGACACCGAAAGCTGAAATCGAAGGTGATATGGGTGATAATAAAGTGGGACTTCAGGCACGTTTGATGTCACAGGCACTGCGCAAGCTCACCTCTGCCATCAGTAAGACCAACACAACTTGTATCTTTATCAACCAGTTGCGTGAGAAAATCGGTGTAATGTTCGGTAATCCTGAAACAACTACCGGTGGTAATGCCTTGAAGTTCTATGCTTCGGTACGTTTGGATATCCGTCGCGCCACACAGTTGAAAGATGGCGAGGAAGTTATCGGAAATCAGACACGTGTAAAGGTGGTGAAGAATAAAGTGGCTCCTCCTTTCCGCAAAGCTGAATTCGATATTATGTTTGGCGAAGGTATTTCTAGAGCCGGAGAAATTATCGATTTGGGAGCCGAACTCGGCATTATTAAGAAAAGCGGTTCGTGGTACAGCTATAATGATACCAAACTGGGACAAGGTCGTGATGCTTCCAAACAGGTGATTCAGGACAATCCGGAATTGGCGGAAGAACTGGAAGGGCTTATCTTTGCCGCACTGAAGGATAAAGAATAAAGTACTTTGTTATATGTTTAGGCATGAATTTTATGGAACTAATCTTCCGTGGAATCCATGCCTAAACTATAAATGCCTTCATGGTTTATTTCTTCAGCTCAAAGCCTAGCATCAGACCGTCATAAGCTTCCGCCACACTGTTGATGGTAGCTGCGGTGGAGTTCACTTTCGATGCTGCTCCGGTAATGGTCTTTAGAATGGACATTAACTTGTCTGCTTTGAATACCATACTCATGTCATTCCCTGTTACCGTAACATAAGCCACTGTCTTCAGTCCCAGCTTGCCTGTCATGGTGATTGTCTTCGCGGCGTCATCAAATACATAACTCCCCGTGACCGTACGTTTTTTCATCTGATACGAGTAAGTTCCGTCTTCATTGAAGGTGTACCGGATATTATTCATACCCACTTTGTTATATACGGCTATCATTTTCTCTTCCACTTCCTTGGCAGCCATTTCACCACCGGCTTTTGCCAACAGGTTTTCACTTTCGAACTGACATTCAGGACCGGAGTATGTCCATGTGCCGATAACGGAAGAAGCTGTCGTAGCCTTATTTCCGACAACAGCTTTCGCCACTCCCGACAATATAGATTTCAAATCCTGAGCTCCGGCATTGGCAGACACCCCACACATCACCAATAAAATCCAAATACTTTTCAGTAAAGTTTTCTTTTTCATCTTTTTATAGGTTTATTAAACGGTTACAAAGATACGATAAAGCTTTCTATAAAACAATTTGATGCATATCAAACCTTTTCCGTTCTAATTTGTAGCTCAATGTATCTGATAATTTATTATCTTTGCTGCATAACACCATGAAAAACCAAAATAAATATGAGTATTGTAACCAATTTGAAATGTACATTGGCTGTCACAGCCGGATTATGTTCTTCGTTTGCTTACGCGCAAAAACATCCGCATGTTATCTTGATAATGACTGACCAACAACGGGGCGATGCCTTGGGCTGTATGGGTAATGAAGCTGTCATCTCTCCCAATCTGGACCGGTTGGCCGGCGAGGGAACACTGTTTATGAATGGGTATTCTTCTTGCCCCAGCAGTACTCCTGCCCGTGCGGGAATGCTCACCGGACTTTCTCCCTGGCATCACGGCTTGTTGGGGTATGGAGAAGTATCTCCCGAATATAAATATGAGATGCCCCAGATGATGAAAGATGCCGGTTATTACACTTTCGGTATTGGAAAGATGCATTGGCATCCGCAGCGCATCAAACACGGTTTTGAAGGAACCCTGTTGGATGAAAGTGGACGTATAGAAGACCCTAACTTTACCAGTGACTATCGCCAGTGGTTCCAAATACAGGCTCCCGGAAAGAATCCCGATGAGACCGGTATCGGCTGGAACGACCACAGTGCTTCCAACTATAAGTTGCCGGAAAACCTTCATCCCACCTATTGGACGGGAGAGATGGCTTGCCAACTTATCCAAAACTACGATAATAGTGAGAAACCATTATTCTTGAAGGTATCTTTTGCACGTCCTCATAGTCCGTATGATCCGCCGCAGCGATATATAGATATGTATAAAGATGCTCAGGTGCCCGATCCGTTTATCGGTGATTGGTGTGGTAAATGGGCAAAGGAACTTGCTCCTGAAAAGGCTGCTAAAGATGCTCCTTACGGCAACTTCGGTAACGAATATGCGCGTAATTCAAAACGTTATTATTATGCCAATATCACGTTTATAGACGAGCAGATAGGTCGCGTGATTAAGGCTTTGAAAGAAAAAGGTATGTATGACAATGCCTTGATAATCTTTGTCTCCGATCATGGTGACATGATGGGAGACCATTATCATTGGAGAAAGACATATCCGTATGAAGGCTCTACACATATTCCTTATATCGTGAAATGGCCTGCAGCAGAGAAGGTACTTCCGGGAAAGGTGGATGCTCCTGTAGAACTTCGCGACCTTCTTCCTACTTTCCTCGAAACAGCCGGGGTAACTGTTCCCACTGATATGGACGGACGTCCGTTGCTGGCATTGGCCAAAGGTACAGCAACCAACTGGCGCAAATATATCGATTTGGAACATGCTACATGTTATAGTGCCGATAATTATTGGTGTGCCCTGACAGACGGTAAGATTAAATACGTTTGGTATTTCCATACCGGGGAAGAACAACTGTTCGATATGGTAAAAGACCCGAAAGAACTGCATAATGCTGTCAATGACAAAAAATATAAAAAACGATTGGCAGAGATGCGTTCTGAAATGGTGCGCCATCTGAGCGAACGTGGCGAGGAGTTTGTGAAAGACGGACAATTGGTGGTGCGTGAAAAGACCATGCTCTACGGACCTAACTATCCGAAAAAGAAATGATACTCACATAATTATGGAGTTGTGTCAAAACGTGGATAGCCCGGTTTAGTTTTGACACACTTCCATACGATTCTTCCTTGCAATTTTCATAACTGATAGAAAGAGTCTTGCAATGTTTTCTTAAACTTCTTTGAAACAATCAGCTCTGTTATCTTCTCGAAAGGAGGGTACATGACGCAACGATTCTCCTTTATCATTATCAGATAATTAATATTGATGATATAAGATTGATGTATCTGCACAAAGCAGGGAGCGTACTCTGTTATCTGATGTGCTGTGGTGTTCTTTTTCAGTAGCAGGGGAACCTGATTGTTCAATACTACTTCCCATAATTTACGGTCGGAGTTATAGCGGAAGAATCCGATATCAATAGAACGGAGAACACGCAGATCATTGGTGGGAGTGGAAATCATAAATGTATGTTCGCCGGTAGAATATACTTGGGGTGGAATAGCCATCGGCGTAGCCGGTTCGTCCATCTTTTTCAGAAACCGGGTAATAATGCATTCCAGTTCCTTACGGTCTATCGGCTTCAATAAATAATCGAAAGCAGATTCACGGATGGCATTAATCATATATTTGTCGTAGGCAGTATAAAAAATCACTTGCATATTCCACGTGACACAACTGTTGATTTGCTCTAACAGTTCTATTCCTTTCATGTCGGGCAACTCTACATCCAGAAATAAGATATCGGGACGAAGCTTATCTATCATTTTCTTTCCGTTAGAACCATTACGGGCAATTCCCTCTACCACCAACTGACCGTAACGTTTTAGCTCCAAACAAAGGTTATCCGCCGAATACTCATCATCATCTATAATCAATATTTTATAAAGCCTGTCCATATAATTTGTTTGCTATTATTAATAAAACAAAAGTAGAGAAACATCTGTTAAGATACAAACCGACAATTCTGTATTTATGGATATTAGGCGTCAAACAGGAACTATTCGTGTGAAAATAGCTATTAAACAGCTTTTAAAAAGTTGTAATCGTAGCCTTGGGGAAGTATCACAACAAATTCGCACCCTGTTTCTCCTTCTTCCAATGGCACATTATTGATAGAGATATCTATATGCTTTTTGTTATTGTTGTTGAGCATCTGAACTGTTTGAAGAATCACTTTCATACCGGTTCCCGTACCCCGGTTATGGCTGTTTGCCTTATATCCTCCTCCGTTGTCTCTTATCTTGATGCAGATAGCTCCTGTCGGTTCACGCCTGATGTCAATCCACAGGTTCTTTTTCCCCTGTTTCTCCCTCAGTGCATGCTTAATAGCATTCTCTACCGGAATCTGGATCATCATGGAAGGAAGAATCTCGCGAGTGAGGTCGATTGTTTTATCTACATGGAGAGAAAGTGCGAAGGTATCTCCCATTGATTTACGTTCTAAATCAATGTAAGTATGTACAAAGTCTAGTTCTTCATCCAATGTGACACAGAGATGTTCGGTCAGCTCAAGGTTGCGGCGCATCAACTTCACCAACTGCCGCATATTTTCGCTGTATCCGTTGCTATGGCTGTTTATTTCCCTGCTCAGCACATTGAAGATGAAGTGAGGCGAAACACGGTTGCGGATATTTTCCATGCGCAGCGTGTTAATCATATGTTGGCTGCGCATTCTAAACAGGTGGCGTTGCTTCTTATTATAAAGATAGATAAAGACGGCCAATATTAATATCAGGAAACAGACGGACATCCACACATACATACGCTGGTGAAGTCCCAATACCTCGTTCTCTTTCTGCTGGATGAATATCTTTTGCTTCATCAGCGTAGTGTCCTGCCGGTATTTCAAGTCGATTTCGGCGGTACGCATCTTGATGCGTTCATTACGGGTGGAGTCGTCAATGCGCTGGTTTTCCCGCTGATAATAATAAGCTTTCTTATAATCTCCCGTTTCCTCGTAATAATGCTGTAAATACCGGTTACGGATGTGAAGCATGTTGGGTTCCACATAATCGGGTTTCACGGCTTCGGCAAGACGTTTGCGCGCCAATGCGAGATTATTCTGTTTCAGTGCCAGTTCTATCAGTTGTGTATCCAGATAATAGAGCGCACTGATGTTTCCGATAGACCGGAAGAAATCTTCACACTTAGCCAGATAGAAAGCAGCGGAATCTGTCTGATTCATCAGTAGGAATGTTTCTCCCAAATTCATCTCACTCAGATGAACTTCGAAAGCCATATCGGGATAACTGCGGGCAAACGCGAGTTCTTTTCTGAACATTTCGAGTGCATGCGGATAATCCTTGCGGAAGTAATAGGAGTTTCCACGATTGTTGAGGTAAATACATTTTTCGTAAGGCATCATTTCGCTATACCATTGGGCAGCCATGTCGTAATAATAATCGCATAATTCGAAGTCGCGCAGTTCCATATATACTTGTGCCAATCCGTAGTATGCCGGAAAACGTTTGGCTTCGGGAGTGCCCAGCGAGTCAAAAAAAGACAAGGATTTCCGATACCACAGAGCGCCTTTATCATATTGTCCTGTGCGCACGTAAGCATCGGCCAGGTTTATCGAAATGTCGGGCAGTACTTCTTTCCTGTCTCCGTTTAATCGATAGTTGAGTGCCTTGCTGAAACAAATGACCGCAGAGTCTACCAATGCCTGACGTGCGAGTACGTTTCCGCGCATATTATAGATATCGGCATACAAATCGGATATTTGAGGCGTGGGTGCGTTGCGGTGGCAATAAGCTTCTGCCTGATTCATGCATACAGCAGCGGAGTCCATATCCGACCGAAACATATAGGCTTTGGCCAGCAACATCACATAGTGATAATAAGTGGTACTGTCGGTTGTGGCAGTCATACGCTTCTGTGCCTCGGCACAAACATATCGGGGATTCTTGGACAAAGAATCGTTGACTTCTTGATAGAATTGGAGATATGTGTCAAAAGCATTGAATGATCTTTTCTGTTTTTCACCACAAGAAATGACACACATAGCTCCCAGTATTACACTCCAAAAGCCAATCGGCATCTTTATTCGTGTTTTCATAGTAGGTGTGCTAATAGTTTGTTTACAAACATACATAAAAAGAAAGAAATTGAAGCACAAATGTCCTACTTTTAAGTTTCTACCATTGATATTGGATGGAAAGAAGATATTCGCGTGGGCGGAGTTTTATCCATGAGGTAGAGCTTTGTACAGCCGAATAGAGGGTATAACTATATTCTTTCTTGTTTAATAAATTGGTGACGGAAGCTGTGAAGCACCATTTTCCCACACGCTGTACCAGTGAAGCGTCTGCCAACCATGTGTTGAGATGCTTTGTGCGGTCGATATCGTTATAAAAATGTTCTCCCGAAAGCCGTAAATCAGTATCGCCCCATCCTATGCTCAGGATCAGGCGCTGTGACAGATTCCACAGAGCATCCAGCTGTCTGTCGTTGCCTATTTTTGAACTCCCGCAACTCAATTTGGCTTGATACGCAGCTTCAAACAGTCGGGAAGGTGCCCATATTATCTTGGGTTCAACCGACAGATAGTCATAACGGTAGTCTTGAACCACTCCGTCATTGCATTGTTTTCCTTTTGTACGGCTCATGGTCAGTTCGACGGACGATTTCAGATTCCAGTCATATACTCCTTTGGACAGGACAGAATGTAGCGTGTAATTTTCGTCAGAGTTGCTTTTTTTATAAGGAGAAAGATAGAAGATGCCATCTTTATAATCACTCCGTGTCATTAAGTTATGGTCTGTGTGAAGATAGGCGAACGATGCTGTCCAAAAGAACTCCTTGACGGCATTTTTATATTCCAGATAGAAAGAGTAGAGTTGGCGTGTGTTTTCGGGGACATTGCCCGGATTGGTTATGATAGTCCTGTAGTTTCTTCGATACGAAACCGGATATATTTCATCCAATCTTCCGGTAGAACGGGTGATATTGCCTGACAGATACATTTTCCAGCGGGGAGTGAGTGTGTAGCGGAAGAACACGGAAGGATTCAGGAACAGATAATGACAGGACTGTTCAGGCAGATGGCTCCATTGGGCAGACAGTGCGGCTGTCAGAAGTATATCTTCCCGGTTCCACTCCAGATGGGGAGTGGCGTAGAACATATAGCGGTTGGCGGAATATGGGCCGGTCACGGAAGAAAGTTCACCCCGAAAACCTCCCGTGAGTTGGTAATTCACTCCGTTTTTCTTTCTCATCCAGTACAGGGAGTTGTCGGTATAGGCATTGCTGACATTCATTTCTTGATATTCCCGAAGAGGGGTGGAACTTTGCCGGTCGTCATCAAATGTCAGTTTCAGTGATGAGGGAAGATAGCTATAACGGAAAAAAGAGCGGATTCCCCATGTATATTTATCCCGGGTATGGAGTTGACTGAAGTAGTTTTTCATATCTAGTCCTGAATGCTTTATCTGTTGTGTGACACTTTTGTCACCTGAAATGGCTGACAAGCCGTTTTGCCAATCGCCTGTGAAAGAAAAGTTTTCGCGTGTGTAACGGTTGTCGGCATTATTTTCGTAATTCAGTTCACCGTTCAGACAGTCTGTGAGCAGCCGGTAATTCTGATTGTGGAGTGTGCGGACGGTGTCTTGAGCGAAATAGTAAGTCTCGTCACTGCCTTGTTGCTGGGTAGTACGGTCGTGGGTGTAATTGAAGAGCAGGCGCAGCTGCTTGTCTTCCGTCAGTCGGTAAAGTCGGTTGGCAGAGGTCGTATGGGTGTCGTTGAACAACAACCGTTGGCGGGATAGAGGCATTGTGATGCCGGGTAGTGGAAGAAAGGAGGGAGCTCCATCGTCTGTGATACGATCAAAACTGTTGCCTGCCGCCAACACTTCTTGTTCGGACTGCATATCGCGTCCTGTGTTGTTGGTCTTGTAATTATAAATAGTCTGCTGTTTACGATTCAGTTGCAGGGCGCTGAGTGAGGCATCGTATAGTACCTCTTCGCCGTACCCCCCGCTTCCGTTGGCTGTATAAATCCATTGCGAGCGCGCTTCCGGTTTCAACTTCAGATTGAGTGCAACGTCATCTGTAAAGGTCTTTCCCCGCAAGGACTTGATGGGCTGGTGTCCTTCTATCACTTCGGCAGACTGCACGGCATCTGCTTTCAAATTATTGTTTATCTGATTATAACGTCCTCCACTCACGTCCATCCCTTCGACATAGAAATTGCTGATTTCCTTTCCGTTATATTTGATGGTTCCGTTCTCTTCGACATTGATGCCGGGCAGTTTTTTAAGTACATCGCCTACGTTTCGGTCTTGAGAAGAGGTAAAGCGTGTGAGGTCATATTTCAGCGTATCCTGTCGGCCCCATATACGCCCGGGGCGGATTTGAACCTCTTTCAGCAAAATGGTTTCGGGTTCGAGCGCTATCTCCATCGGGTGAGTTGAGGTGATAGGCAGGAGTACTTTTTTGTAGCCCATATAGAGCACACCCAGCTTGACACTTTGGGGCGACGAAACCGTAAGGCGGAATCGTCCGTCGGTATCCGTCAAGGTATAATTGATGACCGTTGCATCGGCAGTATGTTGAATGATGACAGTAGCCGATTCGAGAGGTTGGCGGGTTTCCTTATCGGTCACCCGCCCCTCAATCGTGTTTTGTGCGTTTGTGTCGATGTTGCACATCAGTGCCAGCATAGAGAGAATGATTGCTGTTTTCATGGTGGAGCGCATGTGTTGGAATTTTATTTATCGGGGAGTTCTATCGGATTGTAAGGTATCGTGTAATTCTTGATTGGATTTCCATGTTCATCCTTGACAGTGACTTTCACGTTGGGAGCTGTGCTGGCAACATATCCCACCGGGTCTTTGAAGTAACGTTCGTAGATTTTATCCAAATCTTTGCGGCTTATGGATTCATAGCCTTTGGCATTGAAAAGAAGCGGTTTGGACTCTTTGAACTGTTGCAGGCCGGTGCAGAGAAACGAATAATGTCCCCGGCTGTCCTCTGCTTTGAGAATCAGTCCCGGTAGTCCGCACAGTTTCCAAGGGCCTTCACTGACGGGGATTTCCGTCGTGTACCATGCCGTGTAGTTGCGCCCGCGGAAACGGCAGGAGGCTTTCTGGCACCGATAAGTCAGGATAGTGGCAGTATCGGGCAGGAGAGTCCATTGCGGCTTGTCGTTTTTTTCCTCGCAGCGGAAGTTGGTAGTCACGATACGGTCGAGCGTTGTTACTTTTCCGGCAGGATGGTTTTTGTAGATGCGATAGGTGATGCGGGCATTGCCGTATGCGGAGGTATGTTCGGCCATGAGTTCTTGAGACACGTTGTTCTTCACGTCCTCCATAAGGACAGAGTCGCGGAGATAGGTGGTATAGCCGTAAAAAAGAGATGATTTCTTTCCCACTTCAAGCATCATGGTTTCCGAATTGGGTTTGCTGTCTGACCGGGTGGTGTCTTCAAGCATTTTCAATTCATACTGGGCGCGGAAGACAAGTTCGTCTATCGGTTCGCTCTTCTTGATATTGTCACCGGTGATGACTGTGATTTGTGCAACGGCAGCCGTGGCACAGACTCCGAAAACTAGCATCAGGGTCAGGATTTTCTTGTTCAGTTTCATCATATTACAAAAGTTTGAGGTTTATGATTCTCATGCTGCAAAGCTATCCTTTTCCTTTCTTTTGGCAGGTCGGAAGTTATTACTGAAATATTACGCAGTCTAAAAAAACTCCTCGCGTACATTGTACATCCGCCGATACCGTTTACCTTTGCCGAAAAGAAAAGAATATGGAAAAGCAAATAAAAACGGTCTGGATACTTACCATTATCACGGCTTTGCTGATTATAGGCGGACAGGCATACTGGCTTTACAATCAATATGGATATTCGGCGGACGAACACATGCGTAATCTTCATGCAGAAATTCTGAAACTGGAGAATGCCGAGTTTGAGGCACGTTACAAGCAGCGTACCGTCAATACTCCGATGACTTTGAGTTACAGCATCGAAATGCCCGACTTGACCAACAGTAAAGGAAATTCACGGTGTGTCATTACCCTTTACGAGAAATTTACGCAGAGTCAGGGTGATTCGCTGGCGGCGGGAGCTGTTGATGCCTTTAAGGAAAAAGAGATACGTCGCGATACATTCAGTGTGCCGACCTACAATATTCCCAGCGAACTTATTTTTGAGGCGACGAGCCGTTTCTCTACAGAACTGAGCTTTCCTCTCACCGTTACAAGGCTCGATTCTCTTTTTGAAGCCAATCATATCACGGCTACCGATATACGGCAGGTGAACATTGATTCCACCCTGTGGCGCGGCACTTACCATTCGCTGGAGAACTTGTTTCCTCCTCGTATGCTTGTTACTTATCCTTACAATCCCTTGGTGAAGCAGGCAATGACGGCTATTGTTACCGTACCTGTCAATCCGTTACTTAAGCAAATGATGTGGCAACTCACCGGAAGCATCTTGCTGGTGCTGGTGCTCGTCTGCTGCCTTGTCTACCAAATCAAGACGATACTGAAACAGCGGAAGATAGATGAAATGAGGAAGAGTTTTGTGAACACGATGATACATGAGTTGAAACGTCCTGTGCAGACACTGAAAATGTGTGTTGCCTTCCTCAACAATAAATCCATGCGCACAGATGAGGCCGCTATGGACGAAGTGCTGAAGGACTCCATGTTTGAGATTGACAACCTGTCTGCTTATCTGGCGAAAGTAAGAGATATGACGCGTGCCGATTATGAACATACACCACTCAATATCCGTACTTTCGATGTGTGTGAAACGATACAAAAACTGATTCGTCTCTGCAACATTCCCGCAGGAAAGAATGTCGTGATTACTCCGCATTTTGACATGACCACTCAGCTGGTTACGGCAGACCCCGTACATTTGGCAAACATCATCAGCAATCTGTTGGAGAATGCCATTAAATATTCGGGCAGTGAAGTCGCTATCAGCATTTCGTGCACCTTGCAGGCACACACACTGACCCTTGCCATATCCGACAATGGAATAGGTATCCCTGCTTCGGAGCAGAGTAAAATATTTGATAAATTCTATCGCGGGAATAATATTCCCGACCGTAATATTCCGGGTATCGGACTGGGCTTGAGCTATGTCAGACTGCTGACCGAAGCTCACCACGGAACGATAACCCTGACCAGCCAACCGGGGAAAGGCACTACTTTTGTGCTTTGCTTTCCTCAATAACTACTGTTTCACCCCATAACCCTGACACTAATGAAAGCATTAAAAATACTTTTTGCCGATGACGACTTGAAATACTCCATGCTCCTGAAACGTTTTCTAGAAGCCGAAGGGTACGAAGTGACATATGCCGGAAACGGTCGCATCGCTCTTGAACAGTTTCCTGCCGTGAAGCCCGACCTTGTTTTGCTGGATATCAATATGCCCGAACTGAACGGTTTTGAAGTGGCTGAACACATTCGTGCCCTAGACCGTAATGTGTTGCTTTTTTTTCTTTCCGACCGCAGTGATAAAGCTGACCGTCTGAAAGGATTCGACCTTCGTGCCAATGATTACCTCGCCAAGCCGTTCTATCCTGAGGAACTGCTTGCCCGCATCCGCGAGCGTTTTCAGTGCGGCGATGATATGGTGCAGACGGAAATGTATAGTTTCGGGAATACAGTGTTTAATTATACTACTAACGAAATACGCACCGGCAATAACAAGACTCTCATCACTTCGCGTCAGGCAGAGATACTCCGGATGCTTGCCAAAAACGTGAATGTATCTGTCGACCGTGACAGTCTGCTTAACAAAGTATGGGGTGCATCCTCGTATGCCAACTCTCTTGCGTTGAACGTGCAGATTAGTTATCTGCGGAGGGCACTTCGCAATGACAATACAGTCAAGATAGACTCACTGATGAGAAAAGGTTATATGTTGCGCGAAGACTCCTGAAAATAATCCTTCCATATTCGTTTTGTCATATCATGAAACATCCTTACCTTTACCCGAAAATAAACATCTAAGTAAAAAAAAGAATAAAATGGAAACAATATCTAATTCTGTCCTTACCGTCGGTGTCAGTGAGCACGGAGCTGAATTACAAAGTATTCAGAAAAATGGAAAAGAATACTTGTGGCAGGGAGACACCCGTTTTTGGGGACGCCGTTCACCTGTTCTCTTTCCCATCGTGGGGCGTGTGTGGGAAGACACTTACCGCTATGCGGGCAATTCTTACCGGATGGGGCAGCACGGCTTTGCCCGTGATATGGATTTCAAAGTGACATACAAAGGAGAGGACGGAATAGTTTACTGGTTGGAGTCGACTCCGGAAACGCTTGGAAAATATCCTTTTCTCTTCCGTTTGATGATTGGCTACCTGCTGGAAGGCAATCGGATTACAGTCAAATGGCGTGTAGAGAACCTTGGGCAGTTGGATATGTATTTCCAAATCGGTGCTCATCCTGCCTTTAACTTCCCCGGATTTGATGCATCGGTAGACGAACGTGGATTCTTTGCTTTCGACAGTAAAGAGGAACTGCGGTATATTGTTCCGGTGGAGAAGGGGTGCGTGTCACCGGAGCTTCATACATTGGAACGGGATGTGGACGGACTGATGAAAATAGATACACATACGTTTGACTGTGATACATATATCTTTCAGGATGCGCAACTCAAGAAAGTGACCTTGCTGGACAGGAAGAAGCAACCTCATATCAGTCTGGAGTTTGACACTCCGCTAGTGGCGTTGTGGTCGCCTGCCAAAGCTCATCCCGATTGTCCGTTTGTCTGCATTGAACCGTGGTATGGTCGTTGTGATGCCGTCGGGTTTGACGGAGAGCTGAAAGACAGGGAATGGATTCAGAAATTGGGAAGCAAAGAGGTGTTTGATGTGAGTTACAGCATCATTATAGAGAAGTAGCCGGAATAATTACCATGATAATAGTGTGTGGGTGTGTCAAAACGTGGATAATGCTGTCTTTTGGTTCGTAGGGGCGAGGTCCGCCCGCCCGAAAACAGTTTGCTTTGTGTCTTCGGGCAGGCAAACCCTGCCCCTACAGCTGACGATGGGATAGGTCGGTTTAGTTTTGACACACTCCCACAGTTTTAATCTGGCATCTGTAAATTTACTTACTTAACTCTTCCAACATTTGATGCCGGATGTTGCGGAAATGGTCGCTCTCGGTATCATACAGTGTCCAGTGGAATACAACCAGCCGGCATAGTTCCCGTGCCAGTTCGGGATTCTTCTTTTCCAACATTTTCAGAAGCGTATAGTCGGCAATACCGTCGCGCATAGCTTCCAGACGGATGGAACCATACAGTTTTCCGTTGTTAGGGTAGACTATCCAGCTGTCTCCTCCGGGTAGTGTATTGCCTCCTTCCTCATTCATGCGGGTTGTTTCCTTGTAAGGATCATTGCCGGTAAACCATTGGTTGAATCCCCAATGCAGATACCCTGTTGCCCCATATTTGAAGTTGAGCCAGTGAATGAGGCGGGTCTTGATGAGCGGTTGCTCCAAGAAACGGTTGGCAAAGTCGCCTTGAGGAGCAAGGCAGGTGTAGAACCACGTTTCGTCTCCCTGTTTTTGTCTTTCGCGATAGAAGTCATATCCCTCCTTGTAGAAGTTGAGTTGCGGCACCCAGATGTCGAGAATATTCTCAAGATCATGAGTATGGCAAGCTTCTATGATTTTGATGTCCGGACACTGCTGTTTCACAAATCGGGCGATAGCTACATAACTTTTTATATTGTCGCTTGTAGGCTCGTCGGCAATGTGTTGTGCATACAGTACTTCCGGATATGCTTCTTTCAGATGGGCGGCAAGCGAGGGAATAAACTGGCGATAGAAGTTGACAGCCTGTTCCGATTCCATAGGATATTGCACCAATTTCTTCTTGCCGTTCTCATACCGAGGGACATAGGGTGCGAATTGGCTGCTCCAGTCTCCCGTACGTCCGGCGATATGTCCGCCTTCGAGCATTTTCAATACACCGGCCCGGTGGAAGATGTCTATCATTTTGTCGAATCGCGAGTAGTCGAAAGTATAGGTTCCGTCTTTTTCTTCAAACTCGATATGTTCCAGCGGTGAGAGCAGGATAACGTTGGAATAGCATTCTTTCATTTTGTCGGCCAGTTCTTGTACCATTTCCCAGTAAACGTCCGAGTAAGGTTCCACCTCTTTCCCGCCATTGAATATTTTCATTTTGTCGGGTGATGTGCCAAACCAATTGGTTACCCATAAATCCGGTTGGGGCATTACGATGGGGTAAACTTTTACGCTGATTTCTTTTTTCAACTCAAAGATTTGGTTGCCCATTTTTCCTTTGAGGCTGAATGTGGCTTTATAGGTTCCGGCTTCCGCATTGGTGGGAACGGGAACGGAAATCCAGATGGGTTGCGCCACATCACGTGTCACGGATTGTCCGTTTTGCTCGATAATGGGGTCGGGATAGTAGTGTGAGAGAGAGGTGATGGCGTCTTTGGCACGGTCGGGTGTCTGCCGGCCCACCCGCACATAATCTACAAAACCCGTACGCGGGCTACTTTGTAACTGTGTTCCTTTTTCGTTGGTGAACGCCGTGACCTGTGCCGACAATTCCTTCAATGGCAGTGCGGCTCTCACTGCAAACTGGAAGGTGGCGTGCTCGCCTGCAGCCACTTCTTCTGTCTCGTTATACTCGGGGAAGAAGTTTGATTCTCTGAATACTTTCAGAAAGGGGTCTACTTGTGTAAATGTAATCCGATCTTCTGTGGTAGGTGTTCCACAGGCGGAAATGATAAATAAAAGGCAAATTAAATAAAGGTTTTTCATAAATCGATACTATTTAAATGATTATAATATTTTGTTTGCTGTTATCAGTTTCCCATTGGCGGATATGCCCTGTATCACCATTAACAGGGGGGGGCTTGCGGAGGAGCCGTAAAGATAATATCTGCTTTTCCCTTTTTTATCTTTATGTCGGGTTGCCAATAGACCGTTCTTCTTCTCATCTCTTTTTCTGTCCTCTCCGTTGAATCCGATTTTTTAAGGTAAAAATGAGTCGGTCTTTGAAAAAGAATAAAGAAAAGGGTATTCTCTCGAACCCCCTTTCCCATCACAGTTATGTTAAGACGATTATTCTGTTTTCAGAATGATTATCATTAACATTTTCTTATCGTTATACCTATTTACCAACTTATTCCAATGCACGTCCGGCTGTCATAGGCCAATATGGATTTTGATACATGGTTGAAGTTTTGACATCATTGGGGTCACTGGCGCTCAATGTGAAGTCTTGTACACCGAAAGGTTCCAGATAGAATGCCTTTTTCCATGTATATCCGTTGAACAATTGGTTGTTTATTTCGGTACGTCCCATTGGGCGGACATACTTGCTGACAGAAGCGGCTGAAATGTTAGCATTACTTGTTCCATCGGCTATCAAAGTTGATTTGCCGGTGGCATCTACATATTTTTTGTAAGCTTCGTCCCATAAGTTCATACCTTCCAGCATATAGTGTCCGGTAATGGCAGGATCCCATGAACGCCATCTTTTCAGGTCGTCCCAACGCATACCTTCCGAGATAAATTCGCAACGGCGTTCGCGACGGATGTTGTAGAGTGTTGCGTCTACTTTTTGGTCGCCGGAGAAGACTGCCAAATCACCATATACGGTACCGCTCACTACATTAGCTTCTTTGTCTAAGTTGGTGTTGGCTATGGTCAGTTCATAATCTTCGCTCACACCTGCACGGCGGCGGATAGCTTTCCAATAACCGGCGGCATCATTATCCAATGAACCGTTCTTTTCGTAGCATGCTTCGATATAGTTCAGGTAGGCTTCGGCAGCACGGAACACTACGGCTCCTGTCGTACAGATGATGGTATTACTCTTGTACTGGTCGTAATCATAGTTGTAGTATTTACGAGGACGGTATCCTGTAAAGTCTTGCAATTCTACGCTGCTTGTTACCAATGGAATGGTATCCAGAATCACAACTTCATTATTTTTGGCAACAGCAGGGTCGGCAGGATCGGAACGAACAATGTCTTCTTCACCGAATACAAAGAGTTGCAGACGTTCGTCACGTCCTTCTTTTTCCATTGATACGCTCAGGTCGCCTTTGTAACCCGAACCGTCGGCATAGTAGGGAAGTCCGTTTTTCATCAGGAAAGAAGTGATGTAGCTGCGTGAAAGTCCCAATTGGTCACCACCGGCAGATAGGATGTAAGCTGCATCGTGGGTATAACCGATGCTCAGGTTATATTGTTTCCAAAGCAATACTTCGGAAATGCTGCTTAAATCTTCTTGGCTGAACATATCGAAGTAGGGATTCCATCCGCTGGTTTGTCCCAAAACGGGATTCATCTGATGAGAGTTGCCTGTCAGTGTGCAATGGTCGGCAACGGCTTTGGCAGCACTCATGGCTTCAGTCAGGAAAAAGTTTATTTCTCCTGCAATGTCGAATGTTTTTCCCTGATTGTATTCCATGTCTTTTCCCGGCCATGTATCATCGCCCGGAACACGTCCGGTGCCTTTGTGATATTTTTCGAAGGTGGCTTCAAACAAGGCCACACGTGACTTGAGTAGCTGTGCAGTTTGTTTGTTGATGCGTTGGTTGTTCTGGAAACCTTGGTCTTTCAGGCGTGAGATGGCTGTATCAAGGTCTTTCAGGATGAAGCGTGCCACTTCATTACGCGGAGCACGCTGACTCAGTTCCTTCAGGATGGCTTGATCGTCGGGTAGCACTTCGTCGATAATGGGAAAATCGCCATAGCGGACCAATGCCTGATAGTATGCCAATGCACGGAAGAAATAAGCTTCGCCGATGTAGTGGCTCAGAATAGACTTGTCACCTTGTATGCTTCCCGCTTCTTCTTTTGGTAGAATTTGCTCAAGAAGCCAGTTCCATACACGGGCACGGGAAGTGTAAGTTTGAAAGTTCTTTCCCGAAGGTACTTGTTTTTCTCCTGCAAAATAGTCCAAGTCACCTGTTTGTGAAAACAGGTTGTCGGTATTATTGTCATTGAGTGTCATACCGCTGCGCCAGTTCTTGTCATGGTAAAGAGACTGCTGGCGAGAGTTTTGCAGATAAGAGTAGTAGTTGATAACGTATGCACCCACTTGATCTACGGTAGTGAAATAGGCTTCGGGGGTTACATTGGTTATCGGCTCACGATCCAAAAAGTCATTGCAGGAAGCCAATGTGGATGCTCCCAGACCGATAAGTGAGCAGATGTAGATATGTTTTAAACTTAATTTCATATTCGTATTTTTTTAGAAGTTAACATTTACACCGACAGATAAGGTTCTTTGCAACGGATATAGTTTACCCGGTCCCCAGTCGCCGCCCAATGTTTCGGGGTCGAATATGGAGCTGATACCTGTCCAAGTGAGCAGATTGTCACCGGAAACATAGAAACGTACAGATTCCATGGCAGCCTTTTTAGTCCAGCTTTTGGGTAAAGTATAACCTACTTGTACATTCTTTACGCGCAGGTATGCTGCATTCTGTAAATATCCGCTTTGAACTTCCTGATTCTTCTTGATATTTCCGAAGTATGGTTTCGGATAATAAGCATTGGTGTGTTCGGGTGTCCAATAATCCAAGTGCTCGGTGAAGCAAGCTGACTGCCATTCGTCACCGCTGGCTCCCCAGAAGTACGGACCGTCCAGCCAATAATCACGTTTCATGGTACCTTGCAGGAAGATAGAGAAGTCTAATCCTCTCCACGAGCCATCTACTGTGAAACCGAAATTGTAACGTGCATAACTGTTACCGATGATTTTCAGGTCACCATGGTCGTTAAGGGTTTTGGAACCGGAAGTCACTTCTCCGTCTCCGTTCAAGTCGGCATACATAATGTCGCCGGCGCCCCAATTTGAACCCCAGTTGGGTTTGTTGTTGGCTAAATGGGCATTCATCTCTTCTTGAGTCTGTGCGATACCTACTGTGGTGTATCCCCAGATGGTTCCGTCCAGCTTGTTGTTGTACCAACTGTAGATATCACCGCTTTCATTCGGATATTTCAGTACCTTACGTTGTCCGTCGGCCAAAGTGAAGCGTACTCCGTAGTTGAAGTCTTCGATACGGTCTCTCCATGATAATTCCATTTCCCAACCATAAGATTTCATGTCGGCATTGTTTATTTTCGGAGCAGATGCACCCAAAATACCGGGAAGGGTGGGAGCGGGACCTACCATGTCGTAAGTATAGCGTTGGTAGTAGTCAAATGAACCGGTCAGTCGGTTATCAAAAAGTCCGAAGTCTACACCGACGTTCCATGATTCTACGGTTTCCCATGTCAGTACACTGCTGACAATGCCCGGAAGTCCGGCTGTGTTTTGGCGTACTCCATTGATCAGCCATCCCGAGTTGGTGGTTCCGGTAGGCATACTTTGGAAGAATGGATACCAGGCTTCGGTTTCATTGTTTCCTAATTGACCCCATGAGCCTCTCAGCTTCAGAGTACCAATTATGTTTGACAGCGGCTTGAAGAACTCTTCACGTGAAATGTTCCATCCTACAGAGAACGATGGAAACAGTCCCCAGCGCTTGTCACCGATGAAGCGTGAAGAACCATCGTAGCGAAGGTTGGCTTCCAACAAATAGCGTTCTTTGTAATTGTAGTTGATACGTCCGAAGAAACCGGCAATGGCCAGTTCGGATGCACTGTTGTAAGCGTTTTTATTATCCTGTGTGGTATTCAGTTCAGGCACGCTGGGAGTGATAAGGTCTGTACCGAAGCCGGTCAGACCGCCTTTCTTGTAAAGCTCGGCATTGAAACCTGCCATTACTTTAAAATAATGGTCGCCTATGGTCTTTGAATAATCACTGAAAATATTGGTTGAGAAGTAGTCTTCGCTGGCACGATAGTCTTGTACTTCCGAATAACCGGCAGCGCCTCCGTTCCAAGACAACGGATACGGGTTGTTGTCGGTATCATAACCGTAGATGGGCAGTACAGCCCAATGGTATTTTTCATTGTATTGGCGCAAGCTGCCTTCTACATTGATGTGCCAGTCCTTGATAGGTTCGAATACAAATTGAATCTGATTGGTTATCCAGTTCTTTTCACTGGTTTGTTTTCCACCCTCTTCCATTTGTATAATTTCCATATCGGCAGACCAGTGTCCGTTGGGATCGACAACCGGACAAGTCGGCCAGCGGCGTGCGATATTGTGGAAGAACAGTCCTGTCATATAAGTCGGACGGTCATAGTTTTCGCGTGTCCATTTGTTGTTATAGTTCATGGTAACCCAATCGGCAAGTTTCACCGAAATCTTTCCATTCAGTGTATAACGCTGGAACTTGTCGCTACCATGACGTAACAGACCTTTTTGGTCAAGGAAGCTGCCACTTAACAAATAGGTAATCTTTTCATTACCACCATTGATGCTTAAATTATGTTCTTGTGAAGGTACCCAACTTTCATAGAATTCATCAAACCAGTTGGTATTGGCAAATGCGCCTCCATAGTTCTGCCAACGTCCGTTGCTACCGGCTACCGTACCGTAATACTCCGGTTTGGTGGGGTCGGTGTAACCTCCGCTCATGTATGTCTTGATGCGGTTCATATCGTCTTCATCGAAGATGACTGTTCCGTATGCATTGCGTTGAGCTTCATTGAAATAGGTGGCAAAATCCCATGAGTTGGTCATATTAGGTTTTTGGATGGCATCCGAAAAACGGAGATTACCTGAATAGTTGACTCTTGTTTTTCCACTGATACCGTTTTTGGTAGTAATTAAAATAACACCGAATGCAGCACGCGCACCATAAATAGAAGAAGAGGCGGCATCTTTCAGTACTGACACATTGGCAATATCGTTAGGGTTTACCGTATTCATGTCACCTTCGATTCCGTCAATCAAAATCAAGGGGTTACCACTGGAACCGTCACCGATGGTACCTGCACCACGGATGTTGATATTAAGAGAAGCATCCAATGCACCACCACTGTTTCCCACTGACATATTTAACCCCGGAATCTGACCTTGCAAGGCTTGTGCCACATTTTGTACGGGGCGTGATTCCAACACTTTGGAGTCGACCATACTCACGGCACCGGTTACATTTACTTTTTTCTGTGTACCATAACCCACTACAACGACTTCATCTAGCATTTGTGTGTCGTCTTTCAAGATGATGTTCAAGGGAGTTCCTGTCCACTTTACTTCCATCGTTTCATATCCCACAAAAGAAATCACCAATGTACTTCCTTTGGGAACGTTGTTCAAGGTAAAGTCTCCATCTATACCTGTAATGGTACCGTTGGTACTTCCTTTTACTACCACAGATGCACCGATAACGGTTTCACCTGTTCCGTCTTTTACGACTCCGGTACATGTGCCGTTTTGCTGGACAGCGTCAATACCCGTCACTCTTTCCCCGGATGATGCGTAAACTGCTCCTCCACTGATAGTTGAGAGGAATAGTAACATACCGACTGATTTGAGATGTTTTAACATATTACTATTATTTAATTGTTTGTGAAAAACATGTGAATCCATGAGCGGAATAAGTTCCAATAGAACTATGTTTTTAAGAATAATGGGAAAAAATAGTATGATAAACAGACTGTTTGAGCAGAAAAAGGAGTAGAATGTTTTAACTGAGACCCTTATATTCTACCCAATTTAATAGTAGTTTACCTTAGAATAAGGATGAAATTGGGATATAAAAGGTTATTCAGGTATGCTGAATAGCATTCTATTGCTTATATTTGTTATTTGATATTTTATAAAAATGATATTTTTTTAGAAAAACGAAGTGCTTCTTCTTTGTTTTCTTAAAAATATTGTATATTTGCGGTGTTAATCTAAAATTTATTGAAAAACATAGTTCTATTGGAACTTATCCGCTTGTTCTTGTTTTCGGTTTTCAAGCTTCATTAAGAAATACTTATGTATGTTCATTCCTTCCGGCAGGGTAGAAATAAAATGGAACCGTATGAATATTTGCAGAATATCTATCGCTGCCGAACCTGTTTGGGGAATAGGTACAGACTTTATTAAATAAATGAAATAATCGATTATCAGTATAGATATTCATCCGGATATACCTCTTAAAAAATGGGTATCGGATATCGCTGTCTTGATTGAATGAATGTGGCTGATTATCAGTATAATATATTTTATTTTAGGACCACTGGGACCAAGGACCACCTATGTGTGATTCCGGTCTTAAAATACAGGGTATAACAACTTGATAATGAAAGACTTTAGGCGTACAAGCCTTCCGGTCGTTTTTCTGCCTTTCGGAATCGGTTTATAAAGGCTTTATTTTTTATTTATAGTAGAACACGGCTCCGTTAAAATTCTCTCTTGATATTCTCCAATTTGCTGTCTTTATAAAAATCTTTTTTTTCATGAAAATCATTTTAAACAAGGATAAACATAGGCTACTTTCTCATCGCTTCTTCCTTCTCTTGCTGTTGCAGTCCTCCCACCAGTTTCACAAAGGCGTGGCTGGCTTCATAATATTGCCCGTTGTAAGACAACAGGTATTTTTCTTTCTGTACCAAAGAAGAAAACTGGTAATGGATGGTGATTTCGCTGTAAGGGCTCATTTCTTTATTCCGCTTTTAATATTGCGCTGTTAATGCTTCTATCCACACTATTGAACTCACGAGAGGTTTTCTTGCCGAAGTCGAAAGTATAAGCCAGTTTCACATAAGCGGTTTGCTGGTATATACGACTGGTTCTTGATTGCTCATACTGATAAGCATTTGTACAAGAGTATTCACGATAATTATTTTTATGAGTAAACGGATTCTCTGTTCCCATTTCTGCCATCCAGTTAGCTTTATTATAACGTAATGAGACCCCATATAGAGCCGGAGATTTCATGACTGCCAACTTCCTGCTATCCAATGTCTTTTGCTCCATGCGCTCAATGTAAATGATTTTATAAAATAATTAGCCTGCAAAGATGCCATAAAATTATCAGTTGACAATCCTTGCCCACCGGCAACTTTAAATTTCTCGTACTTTAAGGTTGAATTGATTCTCAGCTTGTCGGATATACGGCACGAAGCTATCAACTCTAGTTTCCATTTATCGTATGTGGTATTAGACAAATAACTGCTTATCAGCTTTTCTCCTTCTGAATAATAATCTACAGATACATTATTTTTAATTCGGGTGTGCCAAGAGTTTATTTGCAGATTTACAGGATTAAGCGTTGCGTCATAAGTAAAAAAGTACTCCTGAATAGTCGGGTTGGCAAGATTCGGATTACCACGCTGAATACGCAAAAAATCAATAGTCTGATCGGCAGTATTCACATAACTGATATCGGGCTGGAAATTTCCCATAGCAAATCCCAAGGAAAACTGATGGTTGGAATGCAACTGATACCGAATCCAAGAATTTGTGCGGAATGTCCAATCCTGACATTTAGGCTGAGTATGTAATTTATAATTTAATAAAGAGAATCCGGGATTAATCATCAAAGTTATCTTATTGTCGAACAGATGCTGCATATAGCTTAAATTAAGCAGAGACTCCCCTCTCCACAAATGTTGCCATGAGCGGTAGTCACCCTCATATAAAGATGAGGATATATGGTGGTCATGCAAAAAACTGACTCCTAACGAACTGTTTTTCCATGTCATATTATATACTCCCAGTGCCCTGAAAGAGTATAAGTCTTCATCGGCATGAGTAAAAGACTTCAGTTTGTTTTCCGTATAAATTCTACTATACGTATTGTGTGCATAATTTCCCGTTATGTTTATATGAATACGCTGCCGGGAAGTGGGATAGAATATGCCATCCACACACACAGAAGGTTTCAGGTTCTTTTCTGTTGTCGAACTCAAAGACAAGACATCCTCATACGTATTGTTTTCATAATGCAGCAGATTACTTTGATTATTCTCAGGAGTAGATTTGCCCACCAGTCCTGCAAGAGCATAGATATTATACTTCTCCGCTTTATAATTTACCTTAAACTGTGCATATTGCTGATTATCGCGCAAAAGAGCGTTTTGATTGACTAATGTTCTATGGATATAGGAATCTGATATATTCATCTTTTCCGTTTTGTTTTCCTGAATGCCATTATATTTATTCATGCCATATCCACCAAAAAAGGTATAGCTCCATTTGTTGCGATCCAGTTTCGCTCCCAAATTGTAATTACCGGAAAGATAGCCAATATTCTGCCATCCGTCCAATGAGACATACCCGCCCAGTTGATATGTCTTCGTTACATAATTAATGGAAGCTATATCCCCGATATAAATGCCCGAAGGGATATCATAATATTCTACTTTCTCAATATCTTTCGGGCGTAGGTTTTGTATTTCACGCAATTCTGCCTTAACACCATTTATATAAAGAGTTGCCTCTCCTCTTGCCGTTTTAACAACTCCTTTGTTGGCATTTACATTAAGTCCCGGAATCATTAAGTTATAAAGCAAATCATAGCCGGAATAAGCATGTTTCTTTTGTATTTTATCCGGAATTACCACAACATGATCTTTTTTACGTATTAAAGAATTTCCTCTTATAATAACTTCATCCAGCAAGACATCATCGCCGTCCAACACAAAAGAAGCTAAAGTATTGTCAGAATCCGACACTTGTATGTCTTTATACAAAGTGGAATAGCCAACGTTGCTGATTCTTACAATATATTTTCCGGATTGTACATTAGGAAATGTAAAAATGCCCAAGCTATCAGAAATGCATCCCTTTACCAAAACAGAATCCGTACCCAACAACTGAATGGTAGAAAAAGGCACTTCCTCCTTATTTATATCAACTATCTTACCTTTCACAACATATTGAGCTTGCAATGGCAGAACTATATATAAAATCAATAACCCAAAGAAGATTTTTTTATGCATATACAACAGCCTGTTAAATTTTAAATAAAAAGTAGGTCAAGTCCTCCCGATTCATTATATTAAAGGTTTCCTACATCTATAATAATGAATAGAAACGAACTTGACTAATATATGCGATAATTAACGCTGCTCTGTCTGATTAAATGGCAAAGATAAACAAATGGCGTGAGAAGTTCATGCTTGAAGTGCTACTTTTTTCTATGATGTCGGTAAAAGTGTTGTGCCACAACATTTTTCTTATGCGACGATTTATTTCCATTTTAGGAATTGAGCCTGACAAGGAAATAAATCGAAAGCTATGGGAAGAAGGGATTAGATTTGCAGCCATTGCAGCATAAATGTTAATTCAAAAATTAACGGACTATTATACTATGAATACCTACTTCTAATTCTTTTTCTAATCTTACCCAAAAGCCTTGTCCGTTTTTTTAAGGTGTAAATTGTTGAATGATAGGTGAATATACGTTGCAATTTCTATAAATGCAGGTTCAAAAACTCATAAAGGTGGGCCCTGGTCCTAGTGGTCCTAAAAATAGAGCTATATATTTAAAAATCAGATGGTTAATTTGTTTGTTCCGATGGGCGGTTTCGCATGTTTGACCGAGAGTGGTGTTTGCTTTCGGTACGTTGCGAAAAAGACCTTGGAGTTTTTGTTAAAGTTCAAGGTCTTTAAAAAAAACTCCAAGGTCTTTTTGTAAAACACTTTAGTGTTTTTTGCAGAATCTTTTCCGAGTTGTCTTAATGACAATGTCCACATTCACAACCTTCGTCATGGCTGCCGCAACCGTTTCCGCAGTCTCCGCAACTACATCCGCAACCTTCACCACTCATTGCATTCAGCATTTCCTGAATTTCTTCATTTGTGGCCGGACGTGATTCTGTTACTTCACCCACAAATGTCAGGTCTTTACCTGCATGGGGATGATTCAGGTCTACAGTCACTGTGTCGGCAGTCACTTCGCCCACAGTGGCATAGAAATGATGTCCTTCATTGTCTTGCAAAGGAATAACGGCTCCTTCGAAGATACGTTCTGCATCAAAGACACCATCGATGGTGAACATATCTTTGGATACAGTGCGTACACCTTCGGGCATATATTCTCCGTAAGCTTCTGCGCTTGGAATGACGAAATCGAATTTATCGCCTTTGTTCAGGGCGGCAACTTCGCTTTCAAAACGTTCAAGCGTGGTTCCCAATCCCGAAATGAATTGGAAAGGGTGCTCTGCGGTTGCTTCTTCTACTAATGTTTTTTGACCGTCTTGCATAACGTACAGTTTGTATGCTACGGTGATGTACTTATTTTCCATGTTTTTTATATTATAAATGTACTGAATTATGTGCGGGAATTGCTTTCCCGATGTGCAAAGATACAAATTAATTCATATCCCGACGGGTTATTCTATTTATATTAATAGACTTTGGTATATGTTTTTCTATGGCCGGTGTAACTTGTGTGATTTTCAGGTTTGCCTTTTTATATATAATAATCATGTTCTTGTTGGTATTGAAATATGATGGTGATAATTCAGAAGCTAAAATTGGATATGCAATGATGGCTTTGGAAGCTTATGGCTGTAAAGTTAATCATAAGAGCAATTATGATTTTTATCGCATTAAACAAGAGATTGATAGAAAGCAGCCTGTATACAGTATATGTTCCTTTTGAAAATTCAGGAGGTCTTAATAAGAAAACGCACGGCTTTGTGATAAAATGATTATTTAAAAGCCTGTTTGGTTACGAATAATAATTTATAAGAAAAAAAATCTTCATTTTATTTGTTTGTTACGAAAAACGCTTTACCTTTGCACTCATCAAAGCAACAAAGAAAAAAGATATATGAACGTTACTACTCTAAATAACCTGGCAGTCCTGCATATTATTCGCTTCGTGGTGATTACACCGGGAGAGTGAGAAAGGTTGTGTATGTGTAGTTGTACATATAAAGATATATTTGAAGGCCTTTCTCACATGAATGAGAAAGGCTTTTTTAGTAAAAGAAAGTTAGGACGTTTTAGACAATAGAATAAAATGAAAAATCAGTTACGAAGCTCTTATAGCACACAAGGTCGCCGAATGGCTGGGGCAAGGGCCCTTTGGGTGGCAAATGGCATGAAGAAAGAAATGATGGGAAAACCCATTATTGCAATAGTAAACTCGTTTACGCAATTTGTCCCCGGACATACGCACTTGCACGAGATAGGTCAGCAGGTGAAGGCTGAAATTGAGAAGTTGGGATGCTTTGCTGCCGAATTTAATACCATTGCCATCGATGACGGTATCGCGATGGGGCACGATGGGATGCTTTATTCACTGCCGAGCCGGGATATCATTGCCGACAGCGTGGAATATATGGTCAATGCCCATAAAGCGGATGCGATGGTATGCATCAGTAACTGTGACAAAATTACTCCGGGTATGCTTATGGCGGCCATGCGGCTGAATATTCCCACTGTGTTTGTATCGGGAGGACCGATGGAAGCAGGAGAATGGAACAACCGGCATCTCGACTTGATTGACGCGATGATTAAATCGGCAGATTCATCGGTCAGTGATGAAGAGGTGGCTCAAATAGAGAATAATGCTTGTCCCGGTTGCGGCTGTTGCTCGGGAATGTTTACCGCCAATTCTATGAATTGTCTGAATGAGGCTATCGGATTGGGACTGCCGGGAAACGGAACGATTCTGGCTACTCATGCCAACCGTACCCGGCTGTTTAAAGATGCGGCCGCATTAATTGTGAAGAATGCATATAAATATTATGAAGAAGGGGATGACAGCGTGTTGCCGCGAAGCATTGCCACGCGTGATGCTTTCCTCAATGCCATGACGTTGGATATAGCTATGGGAGGGTCTACCAATACGGTTCTTCACCTGTTGGCTATTGCCCACGAAGGCGGAGTGGACTTTAAAATGGATGACATCGATATGCTTTCACGTCGTGTGCCTTGTCTTTGCAAAGTAGCTCCCAATACACAGAAATACCACATTCAGGATGTAAATCGTGCGGGAGGTATCCTTAATATATTAGGTGAACTGGCCAAAGGCGGTCTGTTGAAAACGGATGTGAACCGTGTGGATGGTATGACACTGGCCGATGCTATCAGAAAATACAGTGTGACCGTAGATGAACCGGATGCTGAGGCTAAACGTATTTACTCTAGTGCACCGGGTAATAAGTTCAATATTACTTTGGGCTCTCAGAATGCTGCTTACAAAGAACTCGACACCGATCGTGCCAATGGTTGTATCCGTGACTTGGAACACGCTTACAGCAAGGACGGTGGGTTGGCTGTACTGAAGGGAAATATCGCTCAGGACGGTTGTGTGGTGAAAACAGCCGGAGTGGACGAAAGTATCTGGAAGTTTTCGGGTCCGGCCAAGGTGTTTGATTCACAGGATGCTGCTTGCGAGGGTATCTTGGGAGGAAAGGTGGTCAGTGGTGATGTCGTAGTAATTACCCACGAAGGGCCGAAAGGTGGTCCCGGTATGCAGGAAATGCTTTATCCTACTTCTTATATCAAATCAAAACATCTTGGAAAGGAGTGTGCTTTGATTACTGACGGACGTTTCAGCGGAGGTACATCAGGATTGAGTATCGGACATATTTCTCCTGAAGCTGCCGCAGGCGGCAACATCGGAAAGATAGTGGATGGCGATATTATCGAAATCGATATTCCGAACCGCAGTATCAATGTGAAACTGAGTGATGAAGAGCTTGCGGCGCGTCCCATGACTCCGGTGACCCGCAACCGCTATGTACCGAAGAGTCTGAAAGCCTATGCCGCCATGGTGAGTTCGGCAGACAAGGGCGGTGTGAGAATCATTGACTAATAAAAAAGAATAGATATTATATGGCAAAAGAACAAATAACAGGAGCAGAGGCCTTGATGCGTTCCTTGGAGTATCAGGGAGTAAAGACTCTTTTCGGATATCCGGGAGGCTCCATCATGCCTACTTTTGATGCTTTATATCATCATCGAGATACATTAAATCATATATTGGTTCGTCACGAACAAGGAGCTGCTCATGCGGCACAAGGTTTTGCCCGCGTGTCGGGTGAAGTGGGAGTCTGTCTGGTTACCAGCGGTCCCGGTGCCACGAATACTATCACCGGCATTGCTGATGCCATGATTGACAGTACGCCTATTGTGGTGATTGCCGGACAGGTGGGGGCTTCGTTCTTGGGAACAGATGCGTTTCAGGAGGTTGATTTGGTGGGTATCACTCAACCTATCTCCAAATGGAGCTATCAGATTCGTCGGGCAGAGGATGTGGCTTGGGCAGTGGCACGCGCTTTTTATATTGCCAAAAGCGGACGTCCCGGTCCTGTTGTGCTGGACTTTGCCAAGAATGCTCAGGTAGAAATGGTGGACTATGAACCGATGAGGCTTGATTTTATCCGTAGTTATGATCCTGAGCCCAACCCGGATAAAGAGTGTCTTCAGGAAGCTGCCGAACTGATAAACGGTGCTCGTAAACCATTGGTTTTGGTCGGTCAGGGAGTGGAGCTTGGTAATGCACAAGATGAATTGCGTGCCTTTGTCGAGAAAGCCGATATGCCTTGCGGATGCACTTTGCTGGGACTTTCTGCCTTGCCTACCGACCACAGGCTCAATAAAGGTATGCTGGGTATGCACGGTAATCTCGGTCCGAATGTCAAGACCAATGAATGTGATGTGTTGATAGCCGTGGGAATGCGTTTTGATGACCGTGTGACCGGCAAACTTGATACATACGCCCGACAAGCAAAGATCATTCATCTGGATATCGATTCATCGGAAATAGATAAGAATGTAAAGGTGGATGTGCCTGTCTTGGGTAATTGCAAGCAGACACTTGCCATATTGACGCAACTTATCGGCGAAAATGAACATACCGAATGGATTGACAGCTTTGCCGAATATGAAAAGACGGAATATGAACAGGTAATCAGGAAGGAGATTCATCCTTGTGAAGGTGCGCTGAATATGGGCGAGGTGGTTCGTGCTGTGAGCGAGGCTTCGCATCACGAAGCTATTTTGGTGACCGATGTAGGACAAAACCAGATGATGGCGGCACGTTACTTTAAGTATAGCAAGAATCGTAGTATTGTTACTTCCGGTGGATTGGGAACCATGGGGTTCGGTCTGCCTGCTGCAATCGGTGCCACTTTCGGTCATCCTGACCGCACTGTGTGCGTGTTTATGGGTGACGGAGGATTGCAGATGAATCTTCAGGAACTGGGGACCATTATGGAACAGAAAGCTCCGGTAAAGATTATTTTGCTGAACAATAATTATCTGGGCAATGTTCGTCAGTGGCAGGCGATGTTCTTCGGCCGCCGCTACTCGTTTACACCGATGTTGAATCCGGATTACATGAAAATAGCCGAAGCCTACGAGATTCCTTCCCGGCGTGTGATGAAGCGGGAAGAGTTGCAGGATGCCATCCATGAAATGCTGACCACCGAAGGTCCGTTCCTTTTGGAAGCTTGTGTGATAGAGGAAGGTAATGTGTTGCCGATGACACCTCCGGGAAGTTCGGTAAACCAGATGTTGTTAGAATGTTAAAAGAGTAAGCTTATGGATAAGACATTATATACATTAATCGTTCATTCGGAAAATATTGCCGGTTTGCTGAACCAGATTACTGCTGTGTTTACCCGCCGGCAGATTAATATAGAAAGTCTCAATGTTTCGGCTTCTTCTATCAAAGGAGTACATAAATACACTATTACAGTGTGGACTACCAAGGATATTATTGAAAAGGTGGTGAAGCAGATAGAAAAGAAAATCGATGTATTGCAGGCGCATTATTTCACTGATGACGAAATCTTTCTGCATGAGATAGCACTCTATAAGGTGTCCATACCTGAGTTTCAGTCCAATCCCATCGCATCGAAAGTAATCCGCCGTTACAATGCACGCATTGTGGAAGTGAACCCTGTCTTTGCTATTGTCGAGAAGGCAGGAATGACAGAGGAAATCACTTCTCTGTATGAGGAGTTGCAGGCATTGGGTTGCGTATTGCAGTTTGTCCGTTCGGGGCGTGTGGCTATCACTACCAGCTGCTTTGAGCGTGTCAATGAGTATCTTACACAGCGTGAGGAAAAATATCGTCAACAGAAGGAAAGAAAGGAGCTGTAATGAGTGACAATAAAGTTGGAACGTACAAGTTTGTGGCAGAGCCTTTTCATTGCGATTTCACCGGAAAACTGACAATGAGTGTATTGGGGAATCATCTGTTGAATTGTGCCGGATTTCATGCCGCCGACCGTGGATTCGGTATTGCCACATTGAATGAGAACCATTATACATGGGTACTTTCCCGTTTGGCTATTGAGTTGGAGGAGATGCCTTGCGAGTATGAGTCTTTCAGTATTCAGACGTGGGTGGAGAATGTTTATCGCCTTTTTACCGACCGTAACTTTGCCATTCTTGACCACGAGGGGAATGCAGTGGGCTATGCCCGTTCGGTGTGGGCGATGATAAGTATGGAAACTCGTAAACCTGCCGATCTGCTGACTCTTCACGGAGGGAGCATCACCGACTATGTGTGTGATAAAGATTGCCCTATCTCCAAGCCCGGTCGCATCAAAGTGACCGAGAAGACGCCTCTTGTGGAGTATCGGACAAAATACAGTGATATCGACATCAACGGGCATGTAAACAGTATTAAGTATATCGAACACATCCTCGATTTGTTTCCCATCGAAGTATTCAAGGAAAAGCGGGTAAAGCGTTTTGAAATGGCATACGTGGCCGAAAGTTATTATGGCGATACTTTGAGTTTCTATCGTGAGGAAGTGGGAGAGGGAGAGTATGACATAGAAGTAAGAAAGAACGGTACGGAAGTAGTCGTTCGCAGTAAAGTGATATTGATTTAATTTAATAATAATAGGATGGCGTAGTGCTGTCCGTAAAAATTAGTTTTAAAAATGGCACAATTGAATTTTGGCGGTGTTACAGAAACTGTAGTTATCCGCGATGAATTTCCTTTGGAAAAAGCACGTGAAGTATTGAAAGATGAAACAATCGCTGTAATCGGTTATGGTGTACAGGGTCCGGGGCAGTCTTTGAACCTGCGTGACAATGGTTTTAATGTAATCGTTGGTCAGCGTCCGGGAAAAACATATGAAAAAGCGGTTGCTGACGGATGGGTTCCGGGAGAAACTCTGTTCGGCATTGAAGAAGCCTGCCAGAAAGCAAGCATTATTATGTGTCTGTTGTCTGATGCAGCTGTTATGTCTGTATGGCCCACTATTAAACCTTGTCTTACTCCGGGTAAGGCTCTTTATTTCTCTCATGGTTTTGCCATTACTTGGAGCGACCGTACAGGTGTGGTTCCTCCTGCCGATGTTGACGTAATCATGGTTGCCCCCAAAGGTTCGGGTACTTCATTGCGTACCATGTTCCTCGAAGGTCGCGGCTTGAACTCTTCATACGCCATCTATCAGGATGTAACCGGTAAGGCTTACGAACGTACTATCGCTTTGGGTATCGGTATCGGTTCCGGCTATTTGTTTGAGACTACTTTCCAGCGTGAAGCTACTTCGGATTTGACAGGTGAACGCGGTTCATTGATGGGTGCTATTCAGGGATTGTTGCTGGCACAGTATGAAGTGTTGCGTGAAAACGGACATACTCCTTCTGAAGCATTCAACGAAACTGTGGAAGAACTGACTCAGTCATTGATGCCGCTGTTTGCAAAGAATGGTATGGACTGGATGTATGCTAACTGTTCTACTACTGCCCAGCGCGGTGCATTGGACTGGATGACTCCGTTCCACGATGCTATCAAGCCTGTGGTTGAAAAACTGTATCACAGCGTGAAGACCGGTAACGAAGCTCAGATTTCTATCGACTCTAACTCTAAACCCGATTATCGCGAAAAGTTGGAAGAAGAGTTGAAAGCATTGCGCGAAAGTGAAATGTGGCAGACTGCCGTTACAGTTCGTAAACTTCGCCCTGAGAATAATTAATATATTCCGCCTTAAGTGGAAAAGGGGATGTGTCAAGGTCGGTGACCTATTATTTGACACATCCCCTTTTATATTATAATAGTGTGATGATTATGTTTCTTGTAAACTCAAAAAAAGGAGGGTATGTCGAAGCTCTCATAAACTAAAAATCACCCTCGCCACAACGACCTGTGGCGAGGGTGATTTCGATAAAAAGGGAGTTTTGACACACCTCCCTTTCCATTTATGATTTAGACGAGGATAGACTTAGAAATATAAGTAGCGGTCGTCTTTTACTTCTGCTTTCTTATATAAGTCGCTGATGAAGCTGTTTGAATAGCGTGCTGCCATATTTTCCAAATTGCCTTCTTCTGTTTTAGCATCGAATGTTTCGGCACTCTTGTCTTTATTGATAATCTGCATTACATACACACCTGCATTACCCTTGATGGGAGCAGTAGTCTTGTTTACCTCAGTTTTACTAGCAAAAGCACCTAATACAGGTTCGCTGGCACGAGTAATAGAAACATAAGCGGGTGCTGCAAAAGTGATGTGTTTTACAGTATCGCTCACTGCATTTGCAGCACTCTTGGCTTTATTAATGTCTGCACCGTTCAATTCTGCCATAATCTTTTCAGCTTTCTTATCTTTGATAATTTCGGCTTTCAGCATATCTGCCACCAAATTGATGTTACGGTAGCCGGCAGGATTTATCTTTTCAAGTGCAACTACCATCAAGTGGTCGTTTTCACCACATTCATACAAGGGAGATACTTCACCTTCTTTAGCAGCAAAGATCCATTTCAATGCGTCGCGAGTACCTTTCACACCACCTACATAGTGTTCACCGCTACGGAAATCAGCACGTTCTAATAAACGATAACCGTTGTCTTCTGCATTGGCTACAATCTTATCCATAGTAGTGTTCTGTGCTACGAACTGGCTGAAATCATTGTATGCCTTATTGTAAGTTTCTTTGCTGAATTCTACCGGACGTTTGATGATTGCTACCTGATATTTATCTTTCATGGCTTTCTTGTCCATTACCTGAAGGATGACGTTAGCCTGACCGACTTGCAAATTGTTCAGTTCTTTAATACCGCTGTTAATCAAGGTATTGATAAATTTAGCGTTTTCAGCATCAAGAGCAGCACCTTCATAATTGCGTGCTGTCAACCAACTTGCTTCACCTGTCTGACCATATTTTTGAGCAAGCTCGGCAAAATCCGCACCACCTTTCAGAGCTGTGAAAATACTGTCTGCCAAGGTCTTAGTCTTTGCTTCTGTATCGGCATATACCTGAATCTGACGGAATTGGATTGAGTCAGGAGCTGTTTGTTTTGCTAAGATTCTGAAAGCGTTGTATGAGTCGTCAGCTTGGTTGTAGTAAGGACCGTAAACTTCACCGAGCTTCACTGAGTCCAAACGGGCTACGATGTCGTTGGGAAGTACTGTCTTGTTTACAACCACTTCAGAGAAAGGTACTACAGAGTTGGTAGAACGAACGAATGTGCTCATATCAGCAACATTAGCCAACTGAGTAGAATATTCTGTAACTTCGTCTAAAACTTCTTTACGGTCTTCGTCAGAAGGAGTAACCAAAACATCGATATATTTGATGTTGCGAGTTTCTACCGGTTGTTCGAAAGTTTCTTTTTTCTTATTGTAAAGCGCTTTGATTTCTTCGTTTGAAACAGTGATTGTAGAATCGTTGATAGAAGAATAAGGAACAGCAGCCAGCAATACATCAGTCTGATTTGTGCGTGAAGCAAATGCGTCTTCGGCAGAAACAGGATTTGAAATTAATGATTTAGCCAGCAAGTTCTGATATTTTTCAGCTAAAGCAGTTTGTCTCAGAGTCTTTTCAATGAAGTTCCAAAAAGCACCCATTTTCTGATAGTATTCTACATACTGTGCAGGCATTTGGCTTTTGCCCAAGTTGGCATAGTCTACCAAAAACTTTTTCAGCATGTCTTTGTCGAAAGCACCGGTTTGCGGGTTGCGGAATGGAGTCTGCATTAACAACGGGTGAGTGCCTTCTTCGATAATTGCTTGGATTTCAGCATCGCTTACAGTCAGACCTAATTTTTTGGCTTCTGCTGCAATTAATTGATTGTTTACGTAAGATTGCCAAACTTGGTCTTTCACTTGAGTCAGTTGGTCATCGTTAAGAGAGTTCAAGCCTTGAGTGAGCTTAATAACTTCTGCGTATTCATCAACCATTTTCTGATACTCTTGTGCGGTGAGTGTTTTTCCATTGATTTCACCTACGTCTTGTTTTCCCTGATGTGGCTGGAGTACTTTCCATGCGTCACCCGCAATAAATGCGAAAAGAGCAAGACCGATTACAACGACCAACAGAGGGCCTTTACTTCTAATTGTTTGTAATGTTGCCATTTCTAAATTATACTATTTTGTTTATTGTTTTTCTATACTTTATAGATTTAGCGCACGAAGATACAAAAAATGCGGTTTACAATCTATTTTATTGTGAAAAAAATCTGTTATTCGGTCACTTTCAGCTTCACAAGCTCAATTTTAGTAGCCGTAACTTTAATTATTTTGAACTGGAAATTGTCGAATTTTATCACTTCATGCATTTTGGGAAAGCTTTGGTAATGGTGCAGGATGAGACCGCCGACAGTTTGATATTCATCGCTTTCGGGCAAATCGAGTGAGAAAAGTTCATTCGCTTTCTCTATTTCCAGACGTCCTGAAAGGATGTATTCATTGTCGCCGATTTCTTTGGCTATGTAAGATGTGGTATCATGTTCGTCTTCTATTTCGCCAAAAATTTCTTCTACTAAATCTTCCAGTGCCACAATGCCCGAAGTGCCGCCAAATTCATCGACTACCACTGCCAATGATTTCTTTTGCTGCATGAATAGCTTCATCAGCTTATGTGCGCCCATCGTTTCGGGAACAATGGGAAGCTGGCGGATATGTTCAGCCCAATCTGTTACTTCGCGGAACATTTCTGATGAATGGATGTAACCGACAATATTGTCTATATTTTCCTTGTATACAATAATTTTGCTGATTCCACTTTCTATGAAACGTGCTTTTAATTCTTCGAGTGAAGTGCCGTATTCGATGGATACTATTTCGGTACGAGGAACCATGCAGTCACGGATTTTTATATTGGAAAAGTCAAGTGCATTTTGGAATATTTTGATTTCGGTGTCAATTTCTTTTCCATTGTCAGTGTCTTGGATGCTGCTTTGAATGAAATAGTCCAAATCTACTTTTGTAAATGCTTTGTCACTTGCTTCTTTATTCACTTTTATGCCGAAAATGCGTAATATCAGGTTGGATGAACTTGATGCAAATTTGCTGATAGGATAGAGGACTATGTAACAAATGAATGCAGGAACAGCCAATATATTCAATGTTAAGTTGGGATTGATTTTGAATAGTGTTTTAGGTAGAAATTCACCGGTTACCAAGATGATTAATGTCGAGATGATGGTTTGAATCAGTACCAGAAGGAACTCGTTTTCGATGAGACCTGCCAAGATATTTTGTTCGATGACCTGAGCCATCAATATACCGTAAATGACAAGGGCTATATTGTTTCCTACCAGCATGGTAGAAATGAAATTGTTCGGGTCATGAAAGAAGATGGAAAGGATTCGAGAGGTAAGGCTCTGGCTGTTACGATCCATCTCAAAGCGTAGTTTATTTGAGGAAACAAAGGCTATTTCCATACCTGAAAAGAATGCGGAAAAAGCCATTGTGATAAGTATTTCTATGATGATGCCCATAATGATAAATTGATTAATGTACCGAGTCGGTCTTGATACTGTCCGAAGCAGCAACTTTTGTACTGTCTGCCGGGGTTGTGTCTTTTACAATAAACTCACCGCCACTGTTGTATATTTCGTATTCGGTCAGTTGTTGGTTCGACTTGAATCCATATTGTCCATTTATAATGCTTTTGTCCGCTTGTTCGATACGGATAGGCTTGTCAGAGTAAATTTGTTCTTTTGCTTCGTCCCAAAACAGAAGTTGTGTATCAAATTTGTCCCCTTGAAGGTTGTGGATGTGCACATTGCTTCTCAGTTCCCAAAGTTTCTTTTTCTCGTAATAATAAGCTGTATCGGCTTTGATGCTGGCATCGATGTGAAACAGAGAATCGAATTTCTCCAAATAGACTCCTTTTTCAAAAGCCCAATAAGGTGGGTTCTTTTTATCGTATATTTCCCACTCTTCGGTAATAATTTTGTAGCGTGTGATGCCCGAATCGGATATTAAGGTAGTCACTCCCAGCGTTTTCATGGTAGGGAGAGAATCACGTTCGGTTATGGCTTCTGCCAAGTTCTTATTGTCTCCCGAACATGCGGGGAATAAAACAAACATAACAGTTGTCCAAACGACAACTGTTATGTTCATAAATATAAGGTGTGAATTTCGTTTTTTTACAACTGACATAATTATCTGATAGTAGTTGTTTCACCAATCCATCCGCCGATTGTTACACTGTCACCTTTCTTCAATCCGAGGAAGAATAAGTCTTCATCTTTCGGAGTATAGCGTGAGTAAGTGCCAATCAACTTGTTTGCTTCTTCTTCTACGCTTGAATCTACACTCTTAGCTCTCTGTAATTTGTCAATAACGGCAAAGTATGTACATTTGTTCAATGCATTTTCATCGCTCCAGTTGGGGCTTGATGCATACATATTAGCTATCAGGATATAGGGTTTACCGTTGCTTCCATCCAATGAGATAGATTTCAGTGCATATTGTTTAGCTTTGCTCAATTGTTTTTTATTAAACAGGATGGCAGCAGTCTTATAGCAATAATCTGCTTTTTTCACAGGGTCTTGTTCCAGTTCGATTGCCTGGTCAAAGTATGTGATACATTTGTCCAAGTCGCCTTTCTTGAAATACATATATCCGCAACCGATAGCTGTTTCTGAAGTCGGTTCAATAGCATGTGCATGTTCGGATGCAGCAAAGTATGCTTCCTGTTCTGTGCATCCTAACATTTGCATTACGCTGATTACTTGTTTTAAATAATCCAGATTAGTCTTGTTCTGTTCAACTTTCGGAGCGTAAATAGATTGCAAATTATCGCAAGTAGCCACACCACTGTTAATGAAAAATGCATCGATGTTGTCTTTGGCAACTTTCAAGAGTTCTTTAGTCTTTGCTTTAGTCTCTTTTTTGAATGCTGCGTCTGCATAACCGGCAGCAGCGATATAGTCTTGAATGAACTGTTCTTTGTGTGTTTCATCAGCCTTAACCTTACGTCCGGAAACATCGGTAAATTCTTGAAGTACAAAGTAATCGGCGTTATCTTTTTCTAATTCAACGGCTTCTTTGAACAAATTATATGCAGTATTCAGGTCAGGACATCCCATTGTGAAATAGTCGTGAGCTTTCATTCCGATAATAGAACCTTTAGTTACAGGAGTTTTAACGTAGCTGTTCAAAATGTCCAGGTATTTAATACGTTGATCGTGTACTTTCATCAGTTCTTCAAAATATTGCTTTTGCTTAGCTGCATCTTTTTCATTGGCAATGAACCAACGAAGAATCTTTGCACCGTTTGTGTAAGTACCTGCCTGAGCAATAGGAGCTTCATTGAATACACTCTTCCACGGGGTATAAGCATCCTTGAAGTTGTTTGTTTTTACGTACTCAGAATAGATACTGATGTTTTGCAGACAGTTAATACTGTCTTGACCATGACCATACCTTGAACCGTCTGACGCTCCGGTTTGAGCGAAAGAAGCTGTTGCACTTAAAGAAAGAGCGAACAGCGCTGTTACCATCTTCATTTTCATCGTATATAAATTTAGTTATTATTATTATTAAAACTCTATCTTGTTGTTTGTTAATCTACTTTCCACTTCATAAACCAACGTTCGTTGAAGGTCAGTCCGATGTTGATTTTTAAATAGTTTTCTTCCAGCATTCCTTTTACTTTCGGACTTACTCTTACATATTGTCCCGAGATATTCAGGATGGACTTGCTTTGGAACAGCGGGAAGCCGAAACCGGCACTTACTCCATATTCACGAGTACCGTCCTGACCGTCTACTTTGGTGTATGGATCTGAATAATATCCACCAACACGGTAGCGGACACGTTTCAGATAATTGCGGCTGTAGGGGTTGGGAACAAACTCAGCACCTGCGGCTATTTTTGTACGGTTGCTGAAATAGCTTTTCTCATTATAGAATTTTGCATCCTCCCATTGTTGATAGGTAAAATCGGCCCCTATAGTCAGTCGGTTGTCATATACATAAGTCAAACCGGCTCCAAAGGTATGTGGCAAACTGAATGCGTTGGTAATCGTATCACCTGTCTGGGTAGAAGGATAATCAGCTCCGTTCAACCACTTCTGATTGTATTTATATCCTTTGCCATTCACTGAATGTCCCAGTGAATATACGGCACCAAAGTTCAAAACGTGTTTTTTATTGAATTTATAACTATATTGCAAGCCAAAGTCCAGTTTATAATCATTGATGGATATCTTGTCCAATCTGACACTGCTAAATGAACTTGAGTTGCTGAAAGCAGTTGTTACAGAATGTGTGATATCACCATATATATAAGAGATGTTTGCACCGATTGACAAGTTGTCGAGGACTTTGAAACCTACACCTGCAAATACTTGCTGCAAACCTCCGTCACCAGCGTAAGAAGCAGTCTTGTTGATAACGGTTCCGTCTTCGTCCTTAGTCAATTCGGAAGTGTTGCTCAGACTGTATCCTACTGTAGAGAAAGGGAGAAATCCCACAGCCATTCCCATACGTTTCCATAAACGGAATTGCATGGCCAGATAATCAAAACTTGAATTTTTAGCGTTAGTCTTTATATTGCCTTCCTTAAAGTTGGCATTTTGCAAAGTCATGCCGGCATCAAACAAGAACGTCAAAGAATCAACTGCCGTATATGACGCCGGATTAGATGCGTTGATTTGATAACCGTTTCTTAATCCATAGGCTATTCCACCCATCGCTTTGCTATTACCGAAGCCTTGATCGGCCAATGAACCAAATCCATAGCGCGTATAAGGTGAGTTTGTGCTTGTTTGGGCTATGGTCAGCCCAGTGAATGTGAGTATAATTAACGCACTAATCAGTCTTTTATAATTTATCATTATAGCTTAATATTCTGTTTAAACCTTTCAATACTAAAAATCTATCTGCAAAGATGATACTTTTTAAGTTTGTATCAAAAGAAAAATCATCTCCGCCTGTTAAAAAAACCAAAACTCCGGGGTAATTCTTTTGAATAAGGGAGATGTATCCGCTCATTTCAAGTTCCATACCTCTGATAACTCCGGCACGGATAGCAGTTTCTGTCGTTTGTCCATAAAGGGGGATGTCTCCTTTGGCACTGACTTTAGGCAGCTTGTCCGTAAATATATTGAGTGCTTTGAAGCGCATGCGCATTCCGGGAGATATATTGCCACCGTGGTATTGGTGTTGTGCATCGATGAAATCGTATGTGACACATGTTCCGGCGTCAATAACCAGTATATCATTATTGGGTTTCAGCCATGTGGCGGCTACAACGGCGGCAAGTCGGTCCATTCCCAGTGTTTGAGGTGTCTTGTACAGATTGGTGATGGGAACCGGAGTTTCGTGACTTAGCTCTATGATTTTAAAGGGCAACTTGTCCAGTTGTCGGCGGATCGTGTTGCTTAATGTGATGACAGAGGCTATGATACCTCGTTCCAAGGGGTATCGGGAGCAAAGCATCGGCAGGCTGTCCAATGAATGATTGGAGCCACGGAATACTTCTACCAACTCGTCTTTGTCAAAGATAGCCAGCTTGGCTACTGAATTTCCTATATCAATTATTAAATTCACAACTTTGCTTTTATGGCTGCAAAGTAACGCAAAAAATAAATAGGAATTGCAATAAAAAACGGTATTTGTGAGGTATTAATTAATATTTAGGTGTACTTTTGCAGCGTAAATTGTAATTTTGATACGGATAAACAATGATTCAGTGGTATCAAAACATTGATTAATATGAAGAAACTGCTTGTTCTACTTTATTTAATATTGGCTTCCTGGAGTGTTCGTGCTCAGCAGGATAGTGTAAGGGTGAGTTTGCTGACTTGTGCGCCGGGAACCGAGATATATGAATTGTTCGGTCATACGGCTATTCGTTACGAAAATCCGGCAGAGGGGAAGGACTTGGTTTTTAATTATGGTATCTTCAGTTTCAATACTCCTAATTTTGTGCTGCGCTTTGTGAAAGGTGAAACTGATTATCGGTTGGGAGTGGTGCCTTATTCTTATTTTGAAGGAGAATATGCCGTGCGCGGCTCTTCGGTCTATCAGCAAACACTGAATCTTACCGACGAAGAAAAACAAAAGATATGGGATTTGCTTGAAGAAAATTATCGTCCAGGGAACCGGATTTATCGTTATAATTACTTTTATGATAATTGTACTACGCGTGCGCGTGACAAGATAGAAGATTGTATCGATGGAAAAGTAGTTTACCCGCAGGCGGAAGAAGGGGTCACTTTCAGGGATATTGTTCACCGGTGCACGAAAGGGAATGAATGGGATGAGTTAGGAATTGATCTTTGTCTTGGCAGCGAGGCGGATGTTCCCATTGACGGACGAAAGCAAATGTTTGCTCCTTTTAATATGTTGGAAGCGGCAAGGGGCGCGGTCATTATGCAAGGAGACAGTGTTCGTCCGTTGGTACTCAGTGAGTCGAAAGTGGTGGATGTAGAGCCGGAAGAAGCAGAACCGGGTTTTCCATTGTCTCCTCTGTCGTGTGTATGCATATTGTTGGTTGTGACTTGCATTATTGTATGGCTTCAATTGAAATGGAAGAAGGTGATTTGGGCTTGGGATTTGCTCTTGTTCGGAGCGCAGGGGCTAGCCGGATGTATCATTGCTTTTTTGTTTTTCTTTTCCATTCATCCGACAGTCGGCTCCAATTGGCTGATTGTTTTGTTCAATCCCATCCCCCTTATTTACTTGCCGGTGATGATTTATAAGGCGATAAAAGGTCGAAAAGACCTCTATCATTTAATAAATATGGCTTATTTAACGTTTTTTATAATGATAATGCCATTTATACAGCAAGAATTCAACGTAACGGTATTACCTTTGGCACTGTGTTTGCTTGTATGCTCTACAGGCCACGTATTTTTATATTACAGACAAAACAGTAAATGAAAGGACGCATCTTAACTTCTCTTCTGACCGTTATAGTATTAACGGGGCTTCAGGCACAAAATGTTCCTGCGGTTCCTAAGTTGGTGGTAGGGCTTACCATCGACCAACTGCGGACAGACTACATTGAAGCTTTCTCGGCTTTGTATGGAGAACGGGGCTTCAAACGGTTGTGGAAGGAAGGCAGAATATACCTGAATGCAGAATATGATTTTATCAATGTTGATAAATCATCGTCTGTGGCCGCTATTTATTCGGGAACTACTCCTTATACCAATGGTATTGTAGGGGATAACTGGATGGATCGTGCAACTCTGCGCGTTATCAATTGTGTGGACGACAATAACTTTATGGGGATTTATACTTCCGAGTCCACCTCTCCTGCCAAATTGAAAGTATCAAACCTGTCAGATGAGCTGGCAGTGGCCACACAAGGCGTAGCAGAAGTTTATTCCATTGCTCCTACCCGGGAAATGGCAGTGTTGGCTGCCGGTCATGCAGCCAAAGGTGCTTTCTGGATTAATGATGAAACAGGAAAATGGAGTGGAAGTACATATTATGGCACTTTTCCTTCCTGGATTTCTACTTATAACGATTATCAGGGACTTGATTTTCGCATCAGTGATATGGTGTGGGGACCTTATCTGCCTGTTACCGCTTATAAATATCTGACTACAGAAACCAAGCAGCTGACTTTCAAACATAATTTTGATGATGAAAGGAAGCAGAAATACAGAAGGCTGAAAACCAGTCCTTATGCCAATGACGAGGTGAATCGTTTGGTAAATGCTTGCCTCAATTCTACTTCCATCGGTAAGGATAATGTGCCGGATTTATTGTCTTTGGCTTATTATGCCGGAAATTATGATCACAAATCTCCGTCTGAATTACCTTTGGAGATGCAGGATACCTATGTCCGTTTAGATAATAGTATTGCCGAGTTGTTGGATATGATTGATAGAAAAGTAGGTTTACATAACACTCTTTTCTTCATTACCTCCACCGGATATACAGATCCCGAACCGGCTGATCCTCCTCAATATAAGATTCCCAGTGGAGAATTTTATATTCAGCGTTGTTCTGCATTGTTGAATCTTTATCTGGCTGCGATCTATGGCGAAGGCCAGTATGTGGAAGCTCATCACGAACAGGAAATTTATTTGAATCATAAGCTTATTGAGCAGAAACAACTTAACTATACCGAGATTTTGGCTCGTTCGTCGGAATTCCTGGTGCAGTTTAGCGGTGTGAAGGACGTCTATTCTTCACAACGCTTGCAGTTGGGCTCTTGGACTCCTACTATCGATAAAATAAAGAACAGTTATAATCCGGCGTGTTCCGGTGACTTGTGGATAGAGGTTTTGCCCGGCTGGTCGGTTGTCCGTGAACATTCTTTAGATAAAAGAGTAGTGCGTGAAGCTTATGCTTCTTCACCCCTCGTTTTAGTGGGATGGAATATGAAGCCCGAAATTATTCACACCCCTGTGAAGATTGGCAATATTGCACCTACTGTAGCCCATTTCATGCGCATTCGGGCGCCCAATGCCTCTACTTTGGCTCCGATGACTGACATCCGCAAATAATATTTAGAGAGAGAAGTGCAAATAAATCAGCATTTTATTTTAACTTTGCACTTTCAAAATTAACCAAATTAGAAAATAATAAAAACAAAAATACAATGGGATTTAATGAATTTATCGGCAAATTGTTTGGAAACAAGGCCACCCGTGACATGAAAGAAATAAAGCCGTGGGTAGACAAAATCAAGGCTGTATATCCGGAAATTGCCAAACTGAGCAATGATGAACTTCGTGCCAAAACAGAGGAACTGAAAAAGTATATCCACGATTCGGCTACGGAAGAACAAAAAAAGATAGAAGAGCTGAAAGCTACTATCGAAACTACTGAGTTAGAAGATCGTGAAGGCATCTTTACGCAGATTGACAAGTTGGAAAAAGAAGTGCTTGAAAAGTATGAAAAAGCATTGGATGATGTGCTTCCTCAAGCTTTTGCCATCGTAAAAGATACAGCCCGCCGATTCTCTGAGAATCCTGAAATCGAAGTGACTGCTACTGAGTTCGACCGTAACTTGGCTGCGCAGGGAAAAGACTTTGTGCGTATCGAAGGCGATAAAGCTATTTGGCAGAACCATTGGCTTGCCGGTGGTAACGATATGACATGGGGAATGGTGCACTATGATGTGCAGCTGTTTGGTGGTGTCGTTTTGCATAAGGGTAAGATTGCAGAAATGGCAACCGGTGAGGGTAAGACGTTGGTGGCTACTCTGCCGGTATTCCTGAATGCTTTGACCGGTAACGGTGTGCACGTGGTGACAGTCAATGATTATTTGTCAAAACGTGACTCGGAATGGATGGGACCACTTTATCAGTTCCACGGATTGAGTGTCGATTGTATCGATAAGCATCAGCCTAATTCTGACGCACGCCGCAGAGCATATATGGCCGATATTACCTTCGGTACGAACAATGAGTTTGGTTTTGACTATTTGCGTGACAATATGGCTGTCAGCCCGAAGGATTTGGTGCAGCGTAAACATAATTATGCTATTGTCGATGAGGTCGACTCAGTATTGATTGACGATGCGCGTACTCCGTTGATTATTTCCGGTCCTGTTCCAAAAGGTGAGGATCAATTGTTTGAACAACTCCGTCCATTGGTTGAACGTCTGTTTGAAGCTCAGAGAAAGCTGGCTACCCAATACCTTGCCGATGCCAAACGCTTGATTGCATCCGATGACAAGAAAGATCAGGAAGAAGGGTTCCTTGCTTTGTTCCGCAGTCATAAAGCGTTGCCTAAGAACAAGCCGTTGATTAAATTCTTGAGTGAACCGGGCATTAAGGCCGGTATGCTGAAGACCGAAGAAATCTATATGGAGCAGAACAACAAGCGTATGCCTGAAGCTACCGATCCTTTATTCTTCGTAATCGATGAAAAGCAGAACAGTGTGGATTTGACAGACAAAGGTATTGATTTGATTACCGGAAATGCTGAAGATCCTACATTGTTTGTGTTGCCTGATATCACTTCTCAGTTGTCGGCTTTAGAAAACCAGACCGAACTGTCGGAAGAAGAGAAATTGGCCAAGAAGGATGAGTTGATGACTAATTATGCTATCAAATCGGAACGTGTACACACCATCAACCAGCTTTTGAAAGCATACGCCATGTTCGAAAAGGATGATGAGTATGTGGTGATTGACGGACAGGTGAAGATTGTAGACGAACAGACCGGTCGTATTATGGAAGGTCGTCGTTACTCAGATGGTTTGCATCAGGCTATCGAGGCTAAGGAAAGGGTGAAAGTGGAAGCGGCAACCCAGACTTTTGCCACTATTACTTTGCAGAACTATTTCCGTATGTACCACAAACTCTCGGGTATGACCGGTACAGCCGAAACGGAAGCTGGCGAATTTTGGGATATCTATAAATTGGATGTTGTTGTCATCCCGACCAATCGTCCGATAGCACGTAAAGATATGAACGATCGCGTTTACAAGACTAAGCGTGAAAAATATAAAGCTGTGATCGAAGAGATTGAAGAAATGGTAAAGGCAGGACGTCCTGTTCTGGTAGGTACTACTTCTGTAGAAATCTCTGAAATGCTGAGCAAGATGCTTTCAATGCGTAAGATTGAGCACAATGTATTGAATGCAAAGTTGCACCAGAAGGAAGCCGACATCGTTGCTCAGGCAGGTCAGAAGAGTATCGTGACCATTGCAACCAATATGGCGGGTCGTGGTACCGATATTAAGCTTAGTCCTGAAGTGAAAGCTGCGGGAGGTTTGGCTATTATCGGTACGGAACGTCACGAGAGCCGTCGTGTAGACCGCCAGTTGCGTGGTCGTGCAGGTCGTCAGGGAGACCCGGGATCTTCTGTATTCTTTGTCTCATTGGAAGACGACCTGATGCGTTTGTTCTCGTCAGACCGTATTGCCGGTGTCATGGACAGACTTGGATTCAAGGAAGGTGAAATGATTGAACACAAGATGATTTCCAATTCCATCGAGCGTGCTCAGAAGAAAGTAGAAGAAAACAACTTCGGTATCCGTAAACGTTTGCTTGAATATGATGACGTGATGAACAAGCAGCGTGTCGCTGTCTATACGAAGCGCCGCCATGCCTTGATGGGTGAACGTATCGGTATGGATATTGTGAATATGATTTGGGATCGTTGTGTGTATGCAGTCGAATTGGGCGATTATGATAATGTGAAGATGGAAATGTTGCAGATTTTGGCAATGGAGCCTCCTTTCACAGAAGAAGAATTCAATGCGAAGAAGCAGGAAGATTTGGCAGAACTGACTTTCGAGGCAGCAATGGCCAACTTCAAACGCAAGACAGAACGTATGGCACAGATTGCCAACCCTGTTATCAAACAAGTATTCGAATTGCAAGGACACATGTATGAAAATATTATGATTCCTATTACAGACGGTAAACGTTTGTATAATATTTCTGTTAACCTGAAAGCTGCTTATGAAACAGAAGGTAAGGAAATTGTGAAGTCATTCGAGAAAGCCATCCTGCTGCATACCATCGATGATGCCTGGAAGGAAAACTTGCGCGAACTTGACGAGTTGAAACATTCTGTGCAAAATGCAAGCTATGAGCAGAAAGATCCGTTGTTAATCTTTAAATTGGAATCAGTGAACCTGTTTGATAATATGGTCAATAAGATTAATAACAATACCATTTCCGTATTGACTCGCGGACAGATACCTGTACAGGAGCCTGAGCAAGTGCGTGAAGCAGCTCCCGAACCGGCAGCTCCCCGTCAGCAATATAGAGAGGAAAAGCGTGACTTAAGTGACCCCGATCAGCAGGCAGCAGCCGGTCACGATACTCGTGAAGTAAAGCGTGAGCCGGTACGTGCAGAAAAGACAGTAGGCCGTAATGACCTGTGTCCTTGCGGAAGTGGTAAGAAGTATAAGAACTGCCACGGAAAAAATGACTGATAAATAGACAATTTCATAGAAACGTCTGAGCAGAATTTTCTGCTTAGACGTTTTTTTATTCCTTTTAACTAATAAGTTCCTGCAAATAGCTTATTTTTGTCCTAACAAGTAATATTGGTCAGATATGAATAAAACGATTTCATTAATAGCGATAGTAACCGGTTTGGTTTTGACTTCATGCGGAAGTTTGCAAACGATTTCTTTTGAACAGTTGCAGGCTGCCGATGTCAGTTTTCCTGATGCAGTGCGGAATGTGGCTGTGGTGAACAACATGCCTGCCTATAAAGTGGGAGACAGTCATGATGTGATTAGTATGGAACTGAAAGGAGATGGCAAAACAGCTGCCGAAGCTTTGGCGGAGGAAATAGCGAATGCTAATTACTTTGAGCAAGTCATTATTTGCGACTCTGCTTTGCGCGGGCAGGATACCGAACTTCGTGAAGATGTGATGCTGACTCAGGATGAGGTACAGAAATTGGCTGCCGATTTGGGCGTTGATTTAATATTCTCTTTCGACAGATTGGATATTCACACCAAACGGGGAGCTTTATTCATAGATACATTTGATGGAGGTTTTTCGGTAGATGCTGTGGATGGCATTGTGGCTCCCGTTATCAGAATATATATACCTTCTCGGGAGCGTCCTATGCTCAGTTTTAGTAAGCAAGATACTATTTCATGGGAAATTGAGCCTACCTTATCAGATAAAAAAATCGTAAAGGAGGCTTCGGAATACGCTGCTACCATGCCTGTCAATTATCTTCTTCCGCATTGGAGGGAGGTATCCCGTTTTTATTTTGACGGAGGCAATGTGAGGATGCGCGATGCCGGAGTGTATGTACGCGAGAATAATTGGGATAGTGCATTTGAGTTGTGGAAGCAGATATACGATAAGGGTAAAGGGCGCCAAAAAATGCGTGCAGCCTTTAATATAGGGCTATATTATGAAATGAAAGACAATCCTGCAACTGCTATAGAATGGGTGGAAAAAGCAGATAAACTGGCAAAAGCCGGTACGACAGAAGCTACTGTTATTGCTTTCTATTTATTGAAATTGAAGGAGCGTCAGGTCCAATTGCCTCAGTTAAACATACAAATGAATCGTTTCAAGGATAATTTTTAAGGAATAAATGTTGCAGGAAAGATTTTTTTTGTACTTTTGAATATAAATAATTAAATAAAATTGATTTTGGTATGAAACTCAGTGCACAGTCACATGCTTCTATTGTATCATCCCTTCAGGAAGCAATCGATAAATTTATTGCTGACGGAGAGAAAACAGTAGTTACCGATATTCATTTGCAGCCTAAACAGGATAGCGGTGAACTAGTATTATTTAATGATGATGACGAGGAATTGTCGCGTACCATAATCGAAGAGTGGGTGGATTATGATGGAGATGATTTTTATGCCATTGCCGAACGGATTCTGAGAGGAGAGCTCAATTGCTTGCAGGAATCCGGAAAGTTGGATAATCTTTGTATCATGAAGCCGTATTCTTTTGTGTTGGTAGATGAAGATAGAGAAACGGTAGCCGAACTTTTGTTGGTGGATGATGAAGACACATTGTTATTAAACGATGAACTGCTTAAAGGATTAGACGAAGAACTGGATGCCTTTTTGAAAGATTTACTTGAGAAATAACCGATTATAAATGACGGGCATTCCTACTGACTAGTAATGAGAAAGTATGTTTCACACTTATCGGGAGGGTAATAATCTGTATTACAATAGCTTGGTGTGAAACGTAGGATGTGAATCTTACTTATCATAAGGAATAGTCCTAAAAAAACTCTTTCATCTTTTCAGAAAAGACCTTGGAGTTTTCCAAAAAGACCTTTGTATTTTCGGAAAACTCCAAGGTCTTTTTTCCTGTATAAAGAAATTCTTTCAGGAAGAATGCCGTTTGAAATACTGCTTCCTCATCCATCTGTCGAATAACAGAAATAAGAAAATAGTTATGGCAAACAAGAAGTAGAAAAAAGGAATCTGTATGTCGTGAGTTACCGAAGGAAGCATTGCTTGGATAAACTCTGTCACGCTATCACCCAAATAATAAATCACTCCTGCGATGCCACTGGTCAGTAAGAGCAAGGAGGCGATAATAGTTGCCCATAATGTTCTTTGTTCTATTTTCTTTTCATGAAGTCGAGCGGCTTCTTCTACTTTCTGCATGGTGCGGAAAGTAAAGTTGGTGGACAGCCGAAACTGAGGTTGTTCCTTTATTGCCCTTTTCAATCCTTTATCTTTTAGTCCTTCGTTCATAGTTTTTCATTGGTTATAAGTACATACAATTTTTTGCGTATACGGTGCAATTTCACTTTTGTGTTGCTTTCTGTCATTCCCAGTATGAGAGCAATTTCGCTGACAGGCTTGTCCTCCATATAAAATAAAGTAATGACGGCCCGTTCGTCTGCATCAAGCTTTTTCATGGCTTTGTTCAGTTTGGCTATCTGTACCTCGCTCTCATCATTCAGCGTATCATCTATTTGTTCGTCCGAAATGTTGGCAAGCAGCGTATCATCCATGTCAAATAAGTCGTATTTTTTCTTTCGTACGGCTGAAATTGCAGTATTGTAAGCGATGCGGTATATCCACGTCGAAAAGTTGCTTTCCGCTTTGAATGAAGATAAGTGCCGGAAGGCTTTGAGGAAGGTATCTTGTGTAAGCTCTTCTGCATCTTCCTGGCTGGCAACGATACGAACAATCAAGGTAAATACCTGCTGACCGTATTTGTCCAGAAAATATTCATAGCGGGAAGTTTTTCCTTCCAATACATCTTGAATGATATGTGCTTCGTCGTATTCCATTTCACTTCTTTAGACGCATGCATATAGATAAGGTTACACTTTTGAAATAAAAAATATTTTTTGCCATAAAGTTGTAACCTGACCGGAGATGCGGCGTCTAAAGGGTACAAGGAACAAAATTAATAACTTAAATAGAAACGATTATGATGGATTTTATTATGGTGCCTACTATTCTGGCCATTATCACTTTGGGAATTTACAAGCTGTTTGAACTGTTTGTCTGCAAAAAGGAACGTTTGACTATTATTGAAAAGATGGGAGAGAAGTTTACTCCCGATATGCTGGAGCATAAGATTAACTTTTCTTCGATTGGAAACTTCTCTTTTTCGGCTTTGAAGTTGGGATGTTTGCTTACAGGAATGGGACTGGGACTACTGGTCGGTTATGTGATTTGTGCCGCTACTATAAACGGTTATACCGGAACTGTAGATATTGGTTACAGAATGAATGATGTCGCTTCACTTATTTATGGAGCCTGTGTCCTTTTGTTGGGAGGTGTAGGTTTATTGGTGGCTTTTGTCGTCGAAATGAACATGAATAAGAAATAAGAGCTAGGAACAGCACAACACAACACATTAAAAAAGGGAGTGTGTCAAAACCAAACCGACCTATCCCATCGTCAGCTGTAGGGGCAGGGTTTGCCTGCCCGAAGACACAAAGCAAACTGTTTTCGGGCGAGCGAACCTCGCCCCTACGAACTAAACGACAGCATCATCAACGTTTTGACACAACCCCTTTTTTAAAGGTTATTCTTTAACTCCTCGTTTTTAGACCGGAACAGAGTCACCTTGGGTTAGTATCCGAAAATCTCTTCCTGAGTAAGTTCCTCAATTGGAGCTATGGTTTTCAGTGCTTCCATGTCCAGCTCTTTCTTGTCACCCAATATGCAATAAGTATAGGTGCGGTCTTTCATCCATTTCTTTTGGAAACCGATAACGTCTTGCAGAGTCATTTTCTGTACATCATTGTACTGTTTGATGCGTTTGTCGACGTTCATACCCATATCTTGAGCATAAATGTATGACCAAAGGATATTATCCTTGATAATGCGGTCGGTGCGCAGACGGGAAATGATACCTTCTTTTGCCAGTTTGAAAGCAGCTTCCGATTCCGGCATATTATTGATGATATCATTAAAAGTCTTGATGGCATCCATCATCTTGTCATTTTGGGTAGCTATCTGGGTTTGCACGGTATATGGATAGATGACTTTGCCACCTGTCACGATTCCTGCCCATGCCGAATAAGCCAAACCGCGTGATTCGCGCATCTCCTGGAAGACAATGGAGTTCATGCCGCCACCGAAGTATTCATTGTACAAACTACGGATAGGTTCAACTTCCGGGTTAAATTTTTCCCCGCGATTGGAATACTGTACCATATAAATCTGTTTTGCTTCGTATGGAGCAATCAACACCTTATTGGAAGGAGTGGGTTGCATCACAAATTTCTTGCCGGCAGGAATATCTTGTAGCTGTGCAGGAACTTTATGATATTTATTCAATACATCGGTCAACTCTTGTTCTGAACTGGGCCCATAATACATGATGCGATGTTTGAACGAAGTCAGTTTATGGATGCGGTCGGTCAGTTCCGATGGATTCATATTTTGCAATTCTTCTGTAGACAACAAATTGCGTGTGGCTGATTCTTTACCATAAACAGCGTATGTCAGCAGGCGTATGAAGTTTTGCATTTGGTTTAATTTGGCATCCGTGCGTGACTTCAGGATGTTCTTCACCATATTGTCGTAAGCCGTCTTGTCGGGTTGTGCGTCAGCCAATATCTTCTCGAATAATTCGATAGCCTGAGGAAGATTTTCGTTCAATCCTGAAAGAGTGATATAAGTGCGGTCGTCACCCGGAGACACATTGAATGAACAAGCCAAGCCATAGAACTTACTGTTTAATTGTTCCAGTGTCATATCCGAAGTGCCGAGGAATCTCAGATATTGTGCTGCTGTCCCCAGTTTCTTATCATTATTGTTACCCATTTCGAATATATAGCGCAGATAGAATAAGTCATTGGTGGTGTTCTGTTTGTAAAGAACAGGAACATCCTTGTTCCACGCGAACTGATCCATATCTTTGTTGTAATCGATAAACACAGGTTCTATCGGTTGCACTTTGCTTCCTTGCACTTCTTTCAGGAAATTGCTGGCAGCATCGCGGTTCATGACAATAGGAGTGATTTCCGGCTTAGAGATTTTCTTTTCGTTCGGGTCTTTTCCTGTCTTTTTATAGATAATGGCATAATTACTGTCTGTGAAGTACTTGTTGGCAAAGGCAACAATGTCGGCTTTGGTCAGTTTTGACATGCGTTCCAGTGCGGTCACTTCGTCTGTCCAGTCGGTTCCGTTCACAAAGGACTGAACAAACATATCGGCACGAATGCTATTGTATTCCAGTTGCTGTATCTGGTATTTCTTGAAGTTATTGATGTTGGCTTGCAACATATTTTCATCAAAGTCACCGGATTTCAGTTTGGCTATTTCGCCCAAGAACAAATCCTTCACTTCGTCCAGGGTCTGTCCTTCTTTGGTACGTCCCTGCATGATGAAAGCACAGTAGTCCGACAAATTATAAACATAAGCATAGGCTCCCAATACTTTTTGTTGCTGGTTGAGGTTGATGTCCATCAGACCGGCTTTGCCGTTGTTCATAATCTGGCTGACAATTTGCAGTGTTTCATATTCTTTGCTTGCCGAACCGGGGAATCTCCATGCCAATGTCACAGATTCGGCATCGGGACCGAGCACTTCGCGTACTATGGGCTCGGTAATCGGTGTTTCCGGTTTGACGGTCAGCTTCGGCAGATTGGGGTTAGGCTTCATATCGCCGAAGTACTTGTCGATGGTGGCAATCATTTCATCAGGATTGAAATCACCCGACAGACAGATGGCCATATTGTTGGGCACATACCAAGTTTTATAATAATTCTTGATGTTGGTGATGGAAGGATTCTTTAAGTCGTCCTGTGTACCTAGCACGGTCTGTGTACCATATGGATGGTGTGGGAAGAGTGCTGCCAACATGGTTTCGCTCACCTTGCGGGGATCTTGTGTGAGAGACATGTTCTTTTCTTCGTAAACTGTTTCAAGCTCGGTATGGAAACCGCGTATAATGCTGTTCTTGAAACGGTCAGCCTGTATCTTTGCCCAATTCTCTACCTGATTGGAAGGAATGTCTTCGGTGTAGCAAGTTACATCGAAGCTGGTATATGCATTGGTTCCGTTGGCTCCGATGGCTGCCATCAGTTTGTCATATTCATTGGGAATGGCATATTTTGAAGCTTCGTATGACAGACTGTCGATAACATGATAGATGGCTTTGCGCTGAGCTTCATCCGTTGTTTTGCGATACACTTCAAATTGTTGTTCAATCCGGTCGAGCAACGGACGTTCTGCTTCATAGTTCTGTGTACCGAAGTGTGTGGTTCCTTTAAACATCAGGTGTTCAAAGTAGTGTGCCAAACCGGTGGTTTCCGCCGGGTCATTCTTTCCGCCCACGCGTACGGCAATGTAGGTTTGGATACGCGGAGTCTCTTTGTTTACGGTCATATAGACCTTCAGTCCATTGTCCAATGTGTAGATACGTGCTTTTAACGGGTCATTGGGGACTGTGGTGTAGCGATAGTCCTTGGGAGCGGCGCTACTGATACTTGCCGAAAACAGAAGAAACAACGACAAGCATGCAAGTTTTGTCAGTTTGTTCATAAGTATTTAATTTAAAGTGATTGTAACAAAGGTAAGAATAAGTTTGTGATATTTTCTTTTTGAAATGATTTATTAACAGATAAATTAAAAAAAGAGAGGTGCGACTCCGAAGAGTGCACCTCCCTATTTTAAACAGTTTGCTCTGCCGTTTATTTTTTCAGAGCGGCTATGCTTTCCTTCAATGAAGCAATCTTGCTTTCGGCATCAGCCTGCTTTTTGCGTTCCATGTCGATGACATTTGCCGGAGCCTTGCTGACGAACTTTTCGTTGCTCAGCTTCTTCAATACGCTTTGCAGGAAACCTTCCTGATATTTAAGGTCGGCTTCCAGTTTGGCCAATTCTTCTTCTACATTAATCATGCCTCCCAGCGGAATGAAGTATTCTGTGGTTCCCACCATGAATGAAGCAGCGCCTTCGGGCTTCTCATTAACAATGCTGACGGTGGTCAGGTTACCCATTTTCTTCACGACTTCGGCATAAGACATAAGGAATGTATTTTCACCCATTACCTGCATTTCCAATGCTTCTTTTTGGGCAATGTTCTTTTGCAGGCGGATGTTACGGATGCCTGAGATGACTTCCTTTAACTGGTCGAACGTATTGCACAATTGAATGCTCTGCTCCGGATTTCTGTCTGCGTATGATTCCATTTGTGCAGTCATGATGCTTTCACCTTCCTTGCGGTCGTAAATATGTTGCCACAACTCTTCGGTGATGAACGGCATGAACGGATGAAGTTGTCTCAACAATACATCGAAGAAGTGTAACGTCGCTTCATAGGTCTTTTTGTCAATCGGTTGTCCGTAAGCCGGCTTAATCATTTCGAGATACCAGCTTGAGAATTCGTCCCAGAACAGTTTGTACACCGCCATCAGTGCTTCGCTCAGACGGTATTTGCTGAACAAATCGTCTATTTCGGCAGATACCTTGACGAGCAGACTGTCGAACCATTTGGTTGCCAGTTGTGCATATTCGGGCTGCTCGATGTCGGCTACTTCCCATCCTTTTATCAAGCGGAATGCATTCCATATTTTATTGTTGAAGTTACGTCCCTGTTCGCAAAGTGTATCATCAAATAAAATATCATTTCCGGCAGGAGCAGACAACATCATACCCATACGCACACCGTCGGCACCATATCTTTCAATTAAGTCCAACGGGTCGGGTGAGTTACCCAATGACTTGGACATCTTGCGTCCCAGCTTGTCACGAACGATACCGGTGAAGTAAACATTCTTAAACGGCATGTCGCCTTTGTATTCGTAGCCTGCCATAATCATTCGGGCTACCCAGAAGAAGATAATATCCGGACCGGTCACCAAATCGCTGGTGGGATAGTAGTAGTTGATTTCTTCGTTGTTCGGATCATTGATGCCGTTAAACAGCGAGATAGGCCACAACCATGAAGAGAACCAAGTGTCCAGACAATCTTCATCCTGACGTAGGTCTTCCGCTTTCAGGTTGGCGTCGCCGGTTTTTTCCTGAGCCAGTTTCACGGCTTCTTCGGTCGTTTCGGCTACCACATAGCCGCCTTGAGGCAGGAAGTAGGCCGGGATGCGGTGTCCCCACCACAATTGGCGGCTGATACACCAGTCCTTGATGTTTTCCAACCAGTTCTTGTATGTGTTTTTATACTTGGCAGGATAGAATTTCAGTTCATCATTCATCACCGGCGGCAATGCCATATCAGCAAAGTGCTGCATCTTGAGGAACCATTGCATAGACAGTTTCGGCTCGATGGCTACATTGGTGCGCTCGGAGAATCCTACCTTATTGGTATAAGCTTCTACCTTTTCCATTAGACCGGCTTCCTGCAAGTCCTTTTCGATTTGAGCGCGGACATCAAAACGGTCCATGCCTACATATAGTCCGGCAGCTTCGCTCAGCGTTCCGTTATCATTGAAGATATCGATACTGGGCAGGTTGTACTTTTCTCCCAGCATATAGTCGTTCACATCGTGTGCGGGAGTAACTTTCAAGCATCCTGTACCAAACTCAATGTCTACATAATCGTCTTCAATGACCGGAATTACACGGCCTACCAACGGAACAATCACTTTTTTGCCGCTCAGCCAACGGTTCTTCACGTCGTTGGGGTTGATACACATGGCGGTATCTCCCATGATGGTTTCGGGACGGGTGGTTGCTACTACGGCATATCGTCTGCCTTGTTCGTCACGGTGAACAACTTCGCCTTCGGCTCCGGTTTCGCCCGACATGTCGTCATCGGCTACATAATATCTCAGGTAATACAGTTTGCTGTGCTCTTCCTTATATATCACTTCTTCATCGCTGAGGGCGGTCAGTGCCTTCGGGTCCCAGTTTACCATACGCACGCCGCGATAAATCAACCCTTTGTTGTAAAGGTCGACAAACACCTTGATAACGCTTTTGCTGCGTTCTTCATCCATGGTGAAGGCTGTGCGATCCCAGTCACACGATGCACCCAGCTTGCGGAGCTGTTTCAGGATGATGCCTCCGTGCTCGTCAGTCCAGTCCCAAGCGTGTTTCAGAAACTCATCGCGGGTGAGGTCGGTTTTTTTAATGCCTTGTTGAGCCAGTTTGTTCACCACTTTGGCTTCGGTGGCGATGGAAGCATGGTCTGTTCCCGGCACCCAGCAGGCATTCTTTCCTTCCATGCGTGCACGGCGTACCAATATATCCTGAATGGTATTGTTTAGCATGTGTCCCATGTGGAGCACTCCCGTTACGTTAGGGGGCGGAATGACGACTGTGTAAGGTTCACGTCCGTCGGGTTTTGAACTAAAGAGTTTGTTGTCCAGCCAATACTGGTACCATTTTCCCTCCACGTCAGCGGGATTGTACTTACTTGCTAATTCCATTTTTATATTCTGTTTATTTAATTGATTATCGCATAATTGGTTGCAAAATTAATAAAAATCTCTGGAATAGCTGCACAAAAAGGTGGAAATGTCACCGGATAGCTTGTTAGTGAAGTGTGTCCGGTGACAGACGAAACGAATTGCTTATTCTCCCATGCGAAAATCGGTAACATTGTTGTGGTTCAATGCTATCTCTTCGAAAAGGCTTGTGCACTCACCCTTTACAGGACATTGACTGGCTATGCCCACATAAAGCACCGCCGGATAGTTGTTTTTATAAAGCCGCACCATGTGCCATTCTTGCTTGTCGGTGGAATAATAACTTGCAATGGTGTGAGTATCGGATGATATTTTCATGTAAACACTTGGCTCATTGACAACATCGTGGTTGTTATCGTCGGATGTGCCTTGTGTTCTTACCGTAACGATGCGGTGGTTGCCGCGCTCATCCTGTTCGAAACAGAATTTTTGGAAAACAGTGTCATTGGCATAAACCAGTAGGTCGGCTGCATTATACAGGCCTTCTTCAGTAAATTCAGGGGTGACTTTTGCCGTGAGTGTAAATGGCTGGGTATTATCCACTTTTTTCAGTAGCATGGGGAGTGTGTTGTTGGAAAGTTTTCCATCATTAGGGTCGCAGAAGAAGTCCTTTCCTTCCGGGCACTTTATTTTTATAGAACCATTTTCAAGTACGGTTACCAATTGGTCTGCTTCATTAAGCGCGTAATCAAAAGTCAAACCGTTGACAGTTACCTTACATTCGGTTAAGTTCTGTGAAGAGCGGACGCTGTTTGTTTCCGGAGCATTGGCGTTCTTTCCGTTACAACCGTTTAATAAAAGGGCTCCGATGAAAGCGAATGAATAAAAAAATCTTTTTTTCATAATCAGAATTGTTTGTTAATTAGTAATTTTACCGCAAAATTACAATTGCGCGGTTATTTGTGCAATGGTCAAATTTAACCAATTTACAATGAATGAACAAGAACGGATGCTGAAAGACCTGCTTACGGGACAGAAGTTTGAGGAGTCGGACCAACTATTTCAAAAGCTGGAAGAAAGCAAGGAAATGGCTCGTGCGTATGCTGTGGCAAGCAATGGCATAGCTGTTCTGTCCGATTTTTATGAAAATGTAAGCTACATCTACTCAGGATTGTTGGGGCGCACGTTAGGCTTGGATGATTTCTCAAAAGATGCAACTTCATCATTTGAGCAGGATATATTCGATAAAATTCCCTCCGAGGAATTATTGGAACGTCACATATTGGAACTGCGTTTCTACCGGTTTCTGGAAGCAAACGGTATAAAAGACAAGTCCGATTATAAGATGGTCAGTCTTATACATTTCAATCAGGACAATGGTTTCCTCATGCCGGTGTTACACTGTACAAGGTATGTTCGCATTTTGCCCGGTGGCAGTGTGTGGCTAGGGCTTTGCACCTATGTGCCTTTTACGGATATTCCTCAAGGTTTTGAAGGATGTATTATAAACCAAAGGACAGGGGAAACAATACGTTCGCAGCAGTGTGAGCAATATGACATTCAGTTGCTTAGTGTCCGTCAGCTCGAAGTCCTTACATTGTTGGCTAAAGGAGAAGGCAGTAAGCAAATAGCCGAGAAGCTGTGTATATCTGTGAATACGGTAAGTCGTCACCGACAGGACATTCTGATTCGGCTGAATGTGACCAATACCGCGGCAGCGGTAAAGATTGGTTTGCGGATGCATCTTATCTGAGGTTGCGTTAAAGGGTATCATCCTGTCATTGGGAGGTACCTGTTTGCAAGAAATATAAAAACTTATAATAATAAACTGATTATGCATACAAGAGAAGAACAAAAGGAAGCGTTTGGCCGTTTCCTCGATATTTTGGACGAATTACGGGAGAAGTGTCCTTGGGACCGGAAGCAGACAAATGAAAGCTTGCGTCCCAATACGATTGAAGAGACTTACGAACTTTGCGATGCCTTGATGAAGGATGATAAAAAGGATATTTGCAAGGAGCTGGGCGATGTATTGCTTCATGTGGCTTTCTATGCCAAGATAGGAAGCGAGACGGGCGATTTCGATATGAAGGACGTGTGCGACCGCCTTTGCGATAAGCTGATTTTCCGCCACCCTCATGTCTTCGGTGAGGTGAAGGCGGATACGGCAGAGAAAGTGACCGAGAATTGGGAGCAGTTGAAGATGAAGGAAAAGGATGGCAATAAGATGGTACTGAGTGGTGTTCCTTCTGCTTTGCCTTCGTTGATAAAGGCTTACCGCATTCAAGATAAGGCGCGCAATGTAGGTTTCGACTGGGAAGAGCGTTCGCAGGTGTGGACGAAGGTGAAGGAGGAAATCGCTGAGTTTGAGGCGGAAGTGGAGAATATGGATAAGGAGAAGGCGGAAGCGGAATTTGGCGATGTGATGTTCAGCCTGATTAATGCTGCCCGTCTGTATAAGATTAACCCGGATAATGCGTTGGAACATACGAATCAAAAGTTCATTCGTCGCTTTAATTATCTGGAAGAGCATACCATCAAGCAAGGTAAAGAGCTGAAGAATATGACGTTGGAGGAAATGGATGCCATTTGGAATAAAGCGAAAAGTAAAGGATTATAACTCGTTTTTTCTCTTCGAAAATCATCGTTGGAGGTATGGATTTACACGTACGTACGCGTGAGGCGATACATACGTATGTGTGAGGCGATACGTACGTATGCGTAGCCCTATACATACGTACGTATAATGCCACACGTACTAACGTGTGATTTTTTGCATGCCGGGCATCTTTTTCAAGGGTTTCATCCTCATGTTTTTTACTTCAAGGAATGCCGGCCGGCGCAATCTGCACATAATCCTTTCAATACATAATTGACCGAGTTGACCGTGAATCCCTGTGGAAGTGTAACCATAGGAATATGAATACTTTTCAGGCAAAAGGTGCGATGGCACTTTTCACAATAAAAGTGGGTATGGAGGTCGTCTACTTCACAATTACAGTCATTGCTGCAAACGGCATATTTCAGAGAGCCCGAACCGTCATCTATGGCATGAATGAGATGGTGTGTCAGGAATAGGGTAATAGTGCGATAGATGGTAGATTTGTCTACGGTATCTAAATCGTTTTCCAAATCCAATAAGGAAAAAGCTTCTTTGTGCTGCATCATTGTTTTCAGAATCAAAAGCCGTATGGCGGTTGGCTTTATTTCCCGTAGCGCTAATTTCTTTAAATATAGTTTTTCGTCCATCATAGTGTTTTTATTGATGAAACAAAGATAGCAAAAATAAGATGCAACTAATTTGCAAATTATGTATTATCTTTACCTCGTTATTTATATAAAGCGATATGAAAAGACAAATTTTTACTCTATTGGCCGGTCTTTTGTGTCTGTCAGGAAGTGTGGCGCAGGCGGCAAAAGTGGATACGCTGTCTGTGCGCAGCAATGCTATGAACAAGAATGTAACAGTGTTGACGGTACGTCCCGATAAGGCAGTGGGCGGAGAGAAGTGTCCGGTAATTTACTTGTTGCATGGGCACGGTGGAAATGCTTTTACATGGATGACGATAAAACCTGATTTACCTCAAATAGCCGACCGGGAAGGTATCATCTTTGTGTGTCCTGATGGTAAAAACAGTTGGTATTGGGATAGTCCTCGTAATAAGGATTATCGGTATGAGAGTTTTGTTGCCAAAGAATTGGTGGAATATATAGATAAGAACTTTGCCACAAAAGCCGATAGAAGCGGACGAGTCATCACAGGATTGAGTATGGGTGGTCATGGGGGAATGTGGCTCTCCATCCGCCATCAAGATATTTTTGGCGGAGGGGGCAGCATGAGTGGCGGACTGGATATCCGTCCGTTTCCCGATAGTTGGAACATGAAGGCCCGGCTCGGTGAATATGCTTCTAATAAAGAAGTATGGGATAATCATACCGTTATCAATCAGTTGGATAGACTGAAAGATGGCAGCCTGGCCATTATTATCGACTGTGGTGCGGATGATTTCTTTTTACAGGTAAACAAGGCTGCTCACGAAGCATTATTGAAGCGGGGAATCGGGCATGACTTTATCATACGGCCCGGAGCGCATAATCCCCGATATTGGAATAACGCGATAGACTATCAGGTTTTGTTTTTCAAGAAATTCTTTAATAAATCAAAATAAGAGATGGATAAGATTGTTTTTATCACAGGAGCTTCCAGCGGTATCGGTGCCGGATGCGCCCGTAAGTTTGCTTCACAGGGGGCAAGCTTGATTTTAAATGCCCGTAATGAAGAGAAATTGTCAGCACTGAAAGAGGAGTTGGAGCAGCAGTATGGAGCTAGAGTATGCTTGCTTCCTTTTGATGTGCGCGACCGTAAAACGGCGGCTGAGGCGTTGGCTTCATTACCCGATGAATGGAAAGCGATTGATATTCTGATTAATAATGCCGGATTGGTTATCGGAGTGGATAAAGAACATGAGGGTAATTTGGATGAATGGGACATCGTGATTGATACGAATATCAAGTCATTATTGGCTATGACCAGGCTGGTAGTGCCCGGCATGGTGGCACGCGGCAGGGGGCATATCATCAATATCGGTTCGATAGCGGGAGACGCTGCTTATGCGGGAGGTAGTGTTTACTGTGCAACAAAGGCGGCCGTGAAAGCACTGTCCGATGGTTTGCGTATTGATTTGGTAGATACTCCGTTGCGAGTGACTAATATTAAACCGGGATTGGTCGAAACTAATTTTTCGGTAGTCCGTTTTCGTGGTGATAAAGATAAGGCAGATAATGTATATAAAGGTATTCGTCCATTGACCGGTGACGATATTGCAGAAACTGTTTATTTTGCAGCTTCGGTTCCCGAGTATATGCAGATTGCCGAAATGTTGGTGATGCCTACTTATCAGGCTACCGGAACCATTGTTTCCCGCAATTAATCACAAAAAGTTAAGATACGAATTATTTCTATCAGAAAGGCGGCTCCTGCAAAAAGAAGCCGCCTTTGTTCATTCTCGTTTACCTTTTTACCTTAAAAATAAATTATAATTCGATAATAAGGGATTGGCGAGCACCTACGGTCATATTCCGTGTGAGGTCAATCTTTTTACCACTGACAAGTTCTTTTCCGCTTTTTGAGTCGTTAGTCATCATACGATAGTATTTGTTGGCTACTACTTGTTCAGTGTTTGTACTGTTTAGGACAATGAGTTCAGTTTTCCCAGAATTAGTACGTGCGTACATGTATATTCCGTGTTGGGGAATGTGGTACTTAACTGTTTTCTTTTCCATCTTCTTTTAATTTGGTTTGGTTTTACGGCGGCAAATTTATATGTTTTTCAGCATACTTTATGTAACTAATCGTTCAAAATTCACAATAAATCATTCATTTCTTAATCTATGTCAATAAAAAAATCCTCTTCCACCCATAGGTAGAAGAGGATTTCCTATATTGTATTTCAATGAATTACATCAAGAATCCAAGTAAAATACCTGCTGCTACGGCAGAACCGATTACACCGGCCACGTTAGGTCCCATGGCGTGCATTAGCAGGTAGTTGGTAGGATCGTATTCCAAACCGATAACCTGAGAGATACGTGCCGAGTCGGGAACGGCAGATACACCGGCATTACCGATAAGCGGATTAATCTTATTATCCTTGCCCAGTACCAGATTGAATATCTTCACGAAGATAACACCTGAAGCAGTGGCAATGATGAATGACAATGCACCCAGTGCGAAAATCAGGATAGAGTCAAGAGTAAGGAACTCTGAAGCCTGAGTGGAAGCACCTACTGTCAATCCCAGCAAGATGGTGATGGTGTCAATCAGCGGACCGCGGGCAGTTTCTGCCAAACGACGGGTTACACCGCTTTCTTTCAATAAGTTACCGAAGAAAAGCATACCCAACAAAGGCAGGCCGGACGGAACCAGGAAACAGGTAAGTAACAAACCGATGATAGGGAACATTACTTTTTCTGTATGAGACACGGCACGCGGTGGTTTCATACGAATCAAACGTTCGTGCTTGGTAGTGAGCAGACGCATGATAGGTGGCTGGATGACCGGTACCAACGCCATATACGAATAGGCTGATACCGCAATCGCCCCCATCAGGTTAGGCGCCAGTTTGGATGAAAGGAAGATGGCAGTCGGACCGTCCGCACCACCGATGATACCGATAGCACCGGCTTGCATCGGGTCGAAGCCCATGGCCAACGCAATCATGTATGCACCAAAGATACCAAACTGTGCGGCAGCACCAATCAACATCAGCTTGGGATTGGAAATCAATGCCGAGAAGTCGGTCATTGCACCGATACCGAGGAAGATGAGCGGCGGATACCATCCCGAAGTAACTCCTTGATACAGAATGTTGAGTACAGACCCTTCTTCATAGATACCGACTTTAAGTCCGGCTTCCATGTTGAAAGGAATATTACCGATTAAGATACCGAAACCGATAGGAATCAGCAGCATCGGCTCAAATTCCTTGGCTACTGCCAAGTATATAAATAACAAGCCGAAAAAGATCATGACGATATGGCCGAACGTAGCGTTGGCAAATCCCGTATAGGTCCAGAAATCGGCAAGGTTATTTCCAATAAAATTAATAAATTCTCCCATATTATTCAATAATTACGAGGTCAGTACCTTCGAGAACGGATTCTCCTTTGCTCACGTTGATAGCGGTAATTTTACCGTCTTTGTCAGCATTGATGTTGTTTTCCATCTTCATGGCTTCAAGGATAATGATGGTTTGTCCTTTCTTCACCGCATCGCCGACATTCACTTTAATGTCGAGGATAACACCCGGAAGCGGAGATTTAACACCCGATTTTCCGGAGGAAGGAGCAGCCGGTTTAACAACTGTCGTGGTAGGAGCAGCCGGTGTTGTAGCTACAGGGCGGACTACAGGTTTTACAACGGCTTTAGGAGCCTTTTCCATTTCAACTTTGTAAGGAGTGCCATTTACTTCAACATGGGCGATATTGTCTTCTATATCTCCAATGGCTACCTTATATACATTACCATTGATTTTATATTTATATTCTTTCATCGTTTAATCTTTTTATTTGGTGATTTACTTTTTGTGGGGAGTTTCGCGCAAGGTGTAAATCTTAGAACTCCATGGTGAATAACTGCGTTTGACACGGGTGATGGTAAGAACAGTTTCTTCCACATCGTGTACATCGCTTTGCATTTCGTGCATTGCCATGGCAATAGCAGCAAAAACTTCACCCGGAGCTTCACCCAGTTTCTTTTCTTTAGCTTCCTTTTTATCTGTGATTCCTTTTACTTTCATTGCATTGCGCTTGCTGAGGCTGACAGAAGCTTTTCCAATTAATTTAAAAGAAATAAAGAGTAACAGTAAACCAAAGAATACTACACTCATAGCAGAAATAGCCATACCGATGCCGATACCGTCATGTTCTTCGAATTTTTCCATCTTTGCATGACTGTTGATGGTCTTGTTGTTTGTACTTGGAGTGACATATTTTTCGGGACTTCCGCCTTTTACTTCCCATTCTTCGGCAGCGTCACTGACGCGTGCGTATGATTGGTTCACACTCAATACACCGGCAGGTACTACAATCTGATCAAGTAACTTTTTCCCTGAATCATAAAGACCGATCCAATTCTCTGTTGCGGCATTCAGTGTAAAGTTAGTGTGGAAAGTACCCCGGTTGGGTTCACCGTCAGCCCAGAACAAAGCATGTTGGCGAGGTTTAACCAATGTCATGACATCACCTTTAGGGATGAAATAGGTGGCAGTGTCACCCGGCTGGTTACTGACTTTCAGCAAGCAACCGGCAAGGTCTGCGCTGCCAAATGACCTGTTGAATATTTCAATCCATGCGCTATGTACCCCATAGTCGTCCTGAAAGTTGCTTTCATTTTCAATCAGCACCTCATTCAGCAACAGCTTACTGTTTGATTTTCGTTCTCCACAAGAACTTAATCCCACCATCAGCAGCAGAGAAAGGAATATTCCGATTTTAGTTTTATTCATAATCGTTCTTGTTTTAATGTAAAAAGCCTGATTACAATGGAATATTTCCATGCTTCTTAGCCGGGTTAGTTAATTTCTTAGTCTGCAACTGCTGTAAAGCACGAATGATGCGGAAACGTGTGTTGCGCGGTTCAATCACGTCATCAATGTAACCATATTTAGCTGCATTATAAGGATTAGCAAACAGTTTGGTATATTCAGCTTCTTTTTCTGCCAGGAATTGGGCGGGATTTTCCTGATCTTTTGCTTCGCGTGCAAACAATACTTCTACTGCGCCTGCACCACCCATTACTGCAATTTCGGCTGTGGGCCATGCATAGTTCATGTCACCGCGAAGTTGCTTACAGCTCATTACAATGTGAGAACCGCCGTATGATTTACGCAACGTAATAGTTACCTTGGGCACAGTAGCTTCGCCGTAAGCATACAGCAACTTGGCACCATGTAAGATAACGCCATTGTATTCTTGTCCTGTACCCGGAAGGAAGCCCGGAACGTCTACCAGTGATACAATGGGAATATTGAAGGCATCGCAGAAACGAACGAAACGTGCGCCCTTGCGAGAAGCGTTGCTGTCAAGTACCCCTGCCAGGTATTTCGGCTGATTGGCAACAATACCTACAGACTGACCGTTGAAACGGGCAAAGCCGATGATAATGTTTTTGGCATAATGAGGTTGAACTTCAAGAAATTCGCCATTGTCCACGATAGCACTGATTACTTCGTACATATCGTAAGGTTTGTTGGGGCTGTCGGGAATAATCTCGTTCAAGGAATCTTCCAAGCGATCGATTGGGTCTGTACAGTCTGCATAAGGAGCTTCTTCAAGATTGTTTTGCGGAATATAACTCAATAATTTGCGAATCAGGGCCAAACCTTCTTCCTCTGTCTGAGCAGTAAAGTGAGTTACACCGGATTTAGTAGAGTGTACACTTGCACCCCCTAAGTTTTCCTGGCTTACATCTTCTCCTGTTACGGTCTTTACAACTTTCGGACCGGTCAGGAACATATAAGAAGTGCCTTCCATCATCAGTGTGAAGTCTGTCAAAGCGGGAGAATAAACAGCACCACCGGCACACGGACCGAAGATACCCGAAATTTGAGGAATAACACCTGATGCCATGATATTACGCTGGAATATTTCAGCATAACCGGCAAGTGCATTGATACCTTCCTGAATACGTGCACCACCCGAGTCGTTGATGCCGATGACCGGAGCACCCATTTTCATGGCTTGGTCCATAATTTTACATATTTTCATAGACATTGTTTCTGACAAAGAACCGGCAGAAACAGTAAAGTCCTGAGCGAATATATAAACTAAACGTCCTTCGATGGTACCGCAACCGGTAACTACACCGTCACCCGGATAATGCTTCTTTTCCATACCGAAGTTGGTGCATCTGTGTTCAACGAACATGTCCATTTCTTCGAAGCTTCCTTCGTCTAATAACATTGCAATACGTTCGCGGGCTGTATATTTTCCTTTTTCGTGCTGTTTGGCAATCGCTTTTTCACCACCGCCGAGACGTGCTGTTGCGCGGCGTTCGATAAGCTCTTTAATTTTTTCAAGTTGATTACTCATCTTTGTTTTACTGATTAAGTTATTATTTGAGGAGAGTATTGTTATTCCTAATCTGCGGTTATCACACCGATTAGGGTTTCTCACAAAGTTCTGTTAACACACCAAGCGTTGACTTTGGATGTAAAAAGGCAATGTTCAAGCCTTCTGCACCTTTGCGCGGCGCCTTGTCAATCAAACGTATACCTGTGGTTTCAGCTTCAGCCAAAGCATTGGCAACACCGTCTTCTACTGCGAAAGCCAGGTGATGCATGCCACCGTTTCCATTGTTTTTTTCAATGAACTTTGCAATAGTACTTTCGGGACTGGTTGGTTCTAGCAACTCTATTTTGACGTCACCTACTTTCAGGAAAGCAGTTCTTACCTTTTGGTCTTCTACAGTTTCGATGTTGTAACATTTCAGGCCTAATACGTTTTCATAATACGGTAGGGCTTCTTCGATGCTCTTTACAGCGATACCCAAATGTTCGATGTGTGAGATTTTCATGATCTTATAATTTAAATGTTTGGTATAATTCTAATGTTTTTCAGATAAAACTGCACAAAGAAAGTAAATTCGGGCTAAATAAAGAAATATTTCTTCAATTTTATTTCTTTTGGAAGGGATGCTTCATAGCAGGTTAAGCAAAAAGTAAGTCTTAATTGTTTTGCAGCTAAATATACATGCGGCATAAAAGCTTGTTTAACCACTTCCAACGGAAGCGGAACCAGCGGCGGGTACTACTTTGTTTGCCACCGAAGCGGAGGATGAATTCACGGTAACCGTGCTTCTTGAATGGGAGTCCGGCATCCATAAACTCAAAATGTTCATATCCTTCTTCCCGGGCATAGGTGAGGGCAGCCCAAACTGCTAATACACCGGGATATAAAAAGGCGTATGTCTTGCGCATGCCTCCTGAAAACCAAAGATATGCATTGCCATTAGAAAATACGCAAACCGATCCTCCGATAATTTTATCTTTGTATTTGACCAAAAAGATTTTTGCCATTTCTTTGTCGGGGCGTTGCCATGTCAAAAGACGGAAAAAGTTAAGATCGGGAAAGTGTTTTCTTACTTGAGAAGAGTAGGCTTTCTTCAGCATTTTGGAGAAGAGTGTGATATCTTTATCATTGTCTGCCACTTCTATATAAGCCCCGTTCTTTAAAGCCTTGTTTATTTGTCTTTTACGGGAGACGCTCAGTCGCTCCAACGGAGTCCGGCTATGTAGCGAATTGTATACTCTTAACCAGTTGATGGGGAAATATTTGTTTTTCCTGAATGCTTTGTAGCCAAATAGCGGGTTGTCTAAATTGCGAAACTCTATCAGAAAAGATTTTTGCAATACTTCATGGGTAAGATGTTCTAATATATAGCTGAAGAGCTCTTCCCGATTCTGAGTTTCATCAAAATATTCTCCATTGCCATATATTTCACAACGCTTGATGATGGAAGGTGGGAAAAGGCGTACGCTTTTTCGGATGACGGCAAGTAGTTTGGCTACCGGACGTTCTTCTAAATAGGCAACTATGAGTATAGGTTCATACCCACGGGTTAATTCGTACACACGAAATAGCTCCGTAGAATTGAAAATTGTATATCCCGGCAATGCCGGAATGGAATTTCCTTTGCGATATGTGGTTAGTCTTATCGGCATCTTCTTCGCAAATTTATTATTTTTTGTTTAGCAATCCATATTCTAATTGTATATTTGTGCAGAAAAATAAATAACTGAAAAGATTATGGAACAATTTAGTGACTTAATAAAGAACAGGCGTAGTATGCGGAAGTTCACAGGCGAGGAAGTGAATCAGGAGGAAGTTGTAACTTTATTAAAAGCAGCGTTGATGTCTCCATCGTCCAAGCGCAGTAATTGTTGGCAGTTTATAGCAGTGGACGATAAAGAAACATTGGAGAAACTTTCTCATTGCAAGGAGATGGGGGCTGCTTTCCTGGCAGAGGCTGCATTGGCTATCGTAGTAATGGCTGACCCTTTGGCTAGTGATGTCTGGATTGAGGATGCTGCAATAGCTTCTATTATGATTCAGTTGCAAGCGGAAGACTTGGGATTGGGAAGCTGCTGGGTGCAGGTCCGTGAGCGTTTCACTGCTACCGGGATGCCTTCCGGAGAATATGTACACGAGGTATTGGATATTCCTTTGCAGTTGCAGGTTGTTTCTATTATTGCCGTCGGACATAAAGGCATGGAGCGTAAACCTTTTAATGAAGAGCATTTGCAATGGGAAAAAGTTCATATCAACAAATACGGAGGTAAATAGAAGTGGCTGTAAATCATAAGGATACTTATAAGGCTTCTGCAATATTCCTGATAGTAATGGGAATACTTTATTTGGTTGATAAGTTGATAGGCTTTGCTTCATACGGATTGCCTTGGGTGATGCAGAAGGATAACTTATTGCTATATGCGGCAGTTATTTTTTTATGGTTTAAAACTGACAAGTCGGTAGGTATTGTTTTGGCAGGCATCTGGTTAATATTGAATATTGGTCTTGTGATAGCTTTGCTGGGACAAATGTCTGCCTATCTGTTGCCGGCAGCTTTGTTGATTATAGGAGTGATTTTATATTTGGTTTCTACCCGATGATAAAAAAGATAGTTTTGATAGGTGCCGGAAACGTGGCTACTCATTTGGGAAGTGCGTTGTGTGGGGCAGGCTGTGATGTGGTGCAAGTATACAGTCGGACAAAAGAGTCGGCTATGGAATTGGCTGATAAACTTTCGGCCGAATATACTGTTTCTGTTGATGGTATTCGGTGTGATGCCGATATGTATATTGTAGCGTTGAAGGACTCTGCTTTGCAGGAATTGTTGCCTATGTTGGTGAAAGGCAGGGAACAGGCTTTCTTTGTACATACGGCGGGCAGTATGCCTATGGACATTTGGAAGGGATATTTATCCCATTACGGAGTTTTTTATCCTATGCAAACGTTTAGTAAACAGCGTGCTGTAGATTTTGCCACAGTCCCCTTTTTTGTAGAAGCCGGTGGAGAGACAGAATTAAAGATGCTGAAGGAGCTGGCAGGAAAACTGAGCCCTAAGGTATACGAAGCAACCTCTGAACAACGGAAGTATCTGCATATAGCAGCCGTTTTTGCTTGTAATTTTGCAAATCACATGTATGCACTGAGTGCCCGGATTCTGGAAAAACATCATATTCCTTTTGAAGTGATGTTGTCTCTGATAGATGAAACGGCTAAGAAAGTGCATGAACTGCCTCCGGCAAAAGCCCAGACAGGACCTGCCATTCGTTATGACGAGAATGTAATCAACCGGCATTTGGACTTGCTGGCTGATGTTCCTGATATGCAGGAATTATATGAAAAGATAAGTAAAAGCATTTATAAACAGAAATAGATATGATAAATTATGATTTAACCAAGATAAAGGCATTGGTGTTTGATGTGGATGGCGTATTGAGTGGTGAGACCATCTATCTTCATCCGAATGGCGAACCGATGCGCTCTGTGAATATTAAAGATGGCTATGCCCTGCAACTGGCTGTCAAATGTGGTTTGCATGTAGCCATTATTACAGGTGGAAATACTGAAGCGGTACGTAAACGTTATGAAGGTCTCGGTGTGAAAGATGTATATCTGGGTGCTGCTGTGAAGACAAAAGAATATGCACATCTGAAAGAAAAATACAATTTGAAAGATGAAGAAATACTTTATATGGGCGATGATATTCCCGATTATGAAGTGATGCGTTTGTGTGGTTTGCCTTGTTGTCCGGCAGATGCGGCTCCCGAAATAAAAGAAATAGCTGCTTATATTTCTCATCGTAATGGTGGTTTTGGTTGTGGGCGTGATGTGGTGGAGCAAGTACTGAGAGCGCAAGGAAAATGGATGTCTCACGAAAAAGCCTTTGGATGGTAAGTATGCTATGTTGAAAAATCTGGAGAAATATAAAGTAATACTGGCTTCCAACTCACCCAGACGTAAGGAGCTTCTATCCGGTTTGGGAATTTGTTATGAAGTAAAAACCTTACCCGGCATAGAAGAATCATACCCCGATACTCTTTCTGGAGAAGAAATCCCCGTCTTTATAGCTTGTGAAAAGGCGGATGCTTATCGGCAAACCATGCATTCGGATGAGTTGATTATTACCGCAGATACAATTGTGTGGCTAGATGGTTTGGTTATGGGAAAGCCTGAAGATGAAGAGGATGCCAGGCGTATGCTTCGTTGCCTTTCAGGGAAAACTCATCAAGTGATAACCGGAGTGTGTCTTACCACAACCGAATTTCAGAAAAGCTTTGCTACTGTTACTGATGTTACTTTTGCCGAATTGACAGAAGAGGAAATAGATTATTATGTACAGAAGTATAAGCCGATGGATAAAGCCGGTTCTTATGGCATTCAGGAATGGATTGGTTTTGTGGGAGTGGAAGGCATTACAGGTAGTTATTTTAATGTGATGGGCTTGCCTATACAGCGCTTGTATAAGGAGCTAAAGAAACTATAAACTTGTAAATTGAACCCAACACGTGCCATTTTTGTTATTATACTAAATAGTAAATAGAAAAATTATGGCTTACAAAATTGCTTTTTACGACACGAAACCCTACGACGAACGCTCGTTTACGGAGGCTAATGAGAAATTTGGCTTTGATATAAAATTCTATAAGGGCCATCTGAATATGAATAATGTGGTGTTGACCAAAGGAGCAGATGTAGTCTGCATCTTCGTAAACGACACGGCTGATGCCGAGGTTATCCGGGCAATGGCGGATAATGGCGTTAAACTGCTGGCTTTGAGATGTGCCGGATATAATAATGTAGATTTGACTGCTACGGTCGGCCGTATGAAAGTGGTGCGTGTTCCGGCTTATTCACCCTATGCCGTTGCCGAATTTACGGTGGCATTGATGCTTTCGCTCAATCGCAAGATACCTCGTGCAACGATGCGCACCCGCGATGGAAACTTTTCATTGCATGGGTTGATGGGATTTGATATGCATGGCAAGACTGCCGGCATTATCGGCACCGGCAAGATTGCAAAGATATTGATTCAGATTCTCCGTGGGTTCGGGATGAATATATTGGCTTATGATCTTTACCCCGATTATAATTTTGCCCGTGAGCATCAGGTGGTGTATTGCTCGTTGGAGGAGCTTTATCACAGTTCTGATATTATCTCTTTACATTGTCCGTTGACAGAACAGACAAAGTATTTGATAAATGATTATTCCATCAGCAAGATGAAAGACGGGGTGATGATTATCAATACAGGAAGAGGCCGGTTGATTCATACCAATGCACTGATTGAAGGATTGAAAACAAAGAAAGTGGGATATGCCGGATTGGATGTATATGAGGAAGAAGGGCAGTACTTTTACGAAGACAAATCGGATAAAATCATTGATGATGATACGTTAGCCCGTTTGTTGTCTTTCAATAATGTGATTGTTACTTCGCATCAGGCTTTCTTTACTAAAGAAGCGATGGCAAATATTGCACATACTACCTTACAGAATGTCAAAGACTTTGCAGAAGGCAGACCGTTGGTAAATGAAGTGGTTGCTTCCTGATAGAAATGGGAGGGGGAGAAGTTAATCTCCCCTATAGTAATACAATAGTGCATGACGAGCTATAAAGTCAGCATTCTTTTCCACTAATTCTTTCTCTCCATATTCCGGTAACTGTGCATCAGGAATGTAATGGTGGCTGATTAGATATTCTAGCAAATCCGGTGGACATTTAGTTGGCACTGTCAGCAGATTAAAGGCTTCTTTGACAGCAATTTCCCGGTTGTATAGGTTGTTTAATGGGTCGGTGATGCATTCGCATATATCATTGGCTAATAGAATACCTTTTTCCGGATTGACCATCATGATGAAGTTCCGGTTTCCTTTCATTTGTGGGAGTGTATGATTGTCGTCATCCGGCCATTGCAATACTTGAGTCAGGAAATGATGCAGTTCTTTATAGCCGTTCAAGTATATTATCTGTGCTCCTTTTGTACCTTTGGTAAAAAGTTCGTAAGTGGTTTGGTTTCGTTGTTTTATCTCATCCGATAAGGTTGGAGTATCAGGGTAAAGTCCCTCTATCTGCTGCCAGTTTTCGGTTTGATGACCGGTTAATAAATCAATCCATTCATATAAAAAGAGTGCCATCGGGCCACAGGGAATGATGTATTTATCGGAAGCTGTTACTTGTGCGATGTACTCCTGTACAGAGGGTTCGGTGAGATAATTGTGTCCGAACAGCCATAATAGCTTGTGCTCAGCTTCAGTTCTGTCTCTGAATTTCATAAAATACTCCGTCAATGCATCATTCGCAGGTGCTGTTTCGTATTCTTCATCCAATATCTCGAAGAACATCTTGGCGGTTTGCCGGATAGAAGTTGTCATCGGATGAATGTAAGAATGTGGGTAGGGAGCTTTCTGAAGCGTGTTCCAGATAATGAAACGTATATCCTCTTCATTGATTTCATCTTTGGTGTAATCGGGAGTCAGCGTATAGAAGGGGAGTGCGGTTCCGTAAAGTTCCGAATGTTTGTTGACGAAAGACCGCCAAAGTCCCAATTCCGAAATGACGTCTTCCAGATAGGCTGCGGTATACAGACAGATTTTCTTTTTAAATGCCTCGGGTATTTCATTTAAAGGACAAATATGGAAAAGGCGGTTTGCCAGTTGCACAAAATAGTTGTCAGAGGGCTGCTGTCGGGTATATGGATGGATAGACAGCCAGTCTTTTATGTACAAGTTTGCTTTTTGCATTCTATTATTTATTTGGTTTCATTGCAAAGATATCCGTTTTTGCTTTACTTTGCATCATACAAACTTTGAAATATTGAAAAAATGGAAATAGATTTAACCACTCCGGCTTTGCTGTTCTCTGCCATATCATTGATAATGTTGGCATATACCAATCGTTTTTTGTCGTATGCCCAACTTGTCCGCACGTTGAAAGACCAGTATCGTGAGAATCATTCGGCAGTCACGGCCGCTCAAATCATTAATTTGCGAAAACGTCTTTATCTGACCCGTGCTATGCAAGTAACCGGTATTGGCAGTTTGTTATTATGTGTGGTGAGTATGTTTTTAATGTATATACAGTTGTATATGGTGTCGGTTTATATTTTTGGTTTGGCACTTATATTACTCATTATATCGTTGGGCATTTCTGTCCGTGAGATTTATATCTCGGTCAAGGCATTGGAAATTCACTTGAGTGATATGGATTCCTGATTTATTTTTTTGCTCTGATATTGATGACCAGTGAGCAGGCAGTCAATGCAATGCCTGTTCCTACCACTCCACTCCATCCAAACCAATGCCAAAACGTTCCGGCAAGGAAAGTCCCCAATGAACCGCCTGCAAAATAGGTAGTCATAAAGATGGTATTGATTCTGTTGGAAGCCTTAGGATTGAGTGCGAAAATTGTAGTTTGATTACTGAGTTGGATACATTGCATACCTATATCTATCAGTAAGATGCCGGAGATAATGCCTGCATACGAATTTTGTCCGATATAGAGTGAAAGCCATGCAATAAACAAGAGGCTGCAACCGATATAGTTCAGTCGTTTTACCCCCAGGATATGCACATACCGGCCGATAAAAGAGGCCGTCAAAGCTCCCATAATGCCACATAAACCCAACAAGCCTATTACATTGTTGCCGGCAAAGAAAGGGGCTTGCTCCATCTTGAAAGCCAATGAACTCCATAAAGCCAAAAAAGAGCCGAATGCTATGCCGGCACGGAGGGACGAGATGCGCAGCTGCGGATAATCCGTCACCAAGGAGAGAAGTGATTTCATCAAGTCGCTGTATTTGCCTCTGAAGTTGGAAGGAATATCGGGCAATATTCGCATAATGATAATGACACAAACTACCATTAACACAGCTGCGACATAGAAAATGAATCTCCAACCCATATATTCACCGGCGATGCCGCTCACGACCCGCGAAGCTAGAATTCCGGTCAGCAGTCCGGAGATAATCATTCCCACATTTTTTCCTTTGGTTTCAGGAGTAGAGAATTGTGCGGCAATGGGAACAAAAATCTGAGGCATCACAGAGCATATACCGGTCAGTAGTGAAGCAAGCAAAATGATATAGATATTCGGGGCTGTGGCAATGGTGAGTAATGACACGACCAGTATCGAGAAATTGATGAGAATAATTGTTTTTCTTTTATATAAATCGCCTAATGGTATGATGAATAATAATCCGAGTGCATAACCTATTTGGGTAGTCATGGCAATCAGGTTGGCAGAGAATTCGGACACTTTCAAATCATGACTGATGAGATTCAGTAAAGGCTGGTTATAATATAAATTGGCAACGGAGATACCGGCAATGATGGCAAGTATCCATAATAGAGAAGAGGGGAGTCCTGTATTTTCTTTCAATTCTTGTTTCATGATGCAAAAGTAGTGATTTCATGAAAAACCTTTTATCTTTGCAGAAAAGAAAATCGATGAAAAAGTTGATAAATAGTGTATTCTTTATAGCGTTGTGCAGTTGTATGGCGATGGTTTCTTGTATTTCGGACGGTGATGATTCCGATACAGGAAGTATAGAGTTGGTTGCAGGAGACAAGTTGCCTGCGTTCAGCGTCACCATGAATGACGGAAGGGTAGTGACCCATGAAAGTTTGAGGGGGAAGGTTTCCTTCATCGTGTTCTTTAACACCGGTTGCAAAGATTGCCGCCGGGAACTTCCCGTGATACAACAAATCTATGAGCATCATCCACACATGCCTTTGATAGCCATCAGCCGGGCGGAAGATGCCGCGTCTGTTGCCGGTTATTGGCAGGAGCAGCATTTCACGTTTCCTTATGCCGCTCAGGAAGACCGGACGGTTTACCATCTCTTTGCCAAGTCGGGCATACCGCGTATCTATGTGGTTGATGCGGAATTGACCATCCGAAGTGTCTTTACCGACAATCCTTTGGCCGGTTATGATGAGTTGGAGGCAGCCATCAACGATGCGTCCTCACGTTAAGCCGATGGAAAGCGAATCATTATAGTTCCAATATCATCACTATCGGATTATCATCCTCGCTTATCTTGACGCCCGGAATTTCGCCTGCCGCTTCGTCTGCCGGAATAAAGAAAGCTATTTTGTTTCCATTGATATAGGCCGGCAATAGTTTGATGGTTGTGCCCGAAGGGAAACGATAGGGGATTCCCCTGTATGATGAAAACATATCGGGTCGGGTCAGGACAGTTCTTGAAACAATCTGGTTGGTCTCTTTGCTCCATATCTCGCCGAAAAACTTGTCTTTGTACGAGTACTGCACGAGGTAATATCCGGGAAAAGTCTTGATGGAGAAGCCTTTGGCGAAAGAATCATTTTTATTCCACTTCATAAACTGCTTTACGTCGTCCAGAGACGGTGCATACTTGCCTTTGCGCAGAATAAATTCCGGTTTCAGCCCGTCAGGAGTCAGCAGGAAAACACTGTCGCTATAAATATGATTGAACAGGCAAAGTTTGGGGCCACACCGCTGTACGCTTGTTGTCAGCATGATGCCTCCCCGTGTGACGTAATCGTCAGTTGGGTCAAAGGGCAGAATGGAAGACTTCACTCGCAGTGCCGTGTCCGATACGATGATTTCCGATTTTCCATTGCTGAAGCTGCCACTACAAAAGTAAGTGTCTCCTTCCGCATGCAGCAGGTAGTTCAACTCGGAGTCGACCAAATTAATCTCACGGAACAGTTTTCCTTCCTTACTATATATAATGTATTTATGGCTTCCGTTATCAAAAACGCGAATAGTGGAGTCTTTCGGGTGATAGACCACGGAAGATAGGTAAACATATTCTCCGGGACCGTTCCCGACGTGTCGGAAACTGCTTAAAAAGCTGCCTTTGAAATCTACACGATGTATCCATTGTTCCTTCCCTTCCGAAAGGATGCACATATCGTCACCAAGATAGTTTATCGCGGGGTGTCCGTCCATAAGATGGGAGGAGGAGAGGGGGATATAAGTAACCTTCTTTGCCACACTGTTCCATGTGAACGTATCTGGAACTTCTTTGTTGATTGCTGAAGCAAAGTCCAGTATCGCTATGGTATCTTGTGGGATTGTCTCCTCAGCGGTATCAGCTTGCGGACGGGAATGGCAGGCTGTCATTCCAAAAGCGGTAATCCATAGTATAATGATGTGTGTTTTCATTTTTATTTGTTTAAGTAGGTACCTGCCAATGTAGATAATCGGTTGAATTGTACCAATTCGTTTACGTAGAATAGATATGGAAGTTAATCAAAAAAGAGAGATGTGCCAAAACTGAAACAATTTTTCATTTTGACACATCTCTTTCTTTATTAATCGGAACGTAATTTGTTATTCAGCTAGGATGGTAAGTTCAGCACCCGATGCATAATCTTGTCCATACTGTTCGCTCAATGCAGTAAACCGGATATAGCGTCCTTTCACCGGTTGGCTGAAGATGACTTTCTTTTCATCTCTGTTGCCGGCGAACTTTCCTTTCTGAACCGGTTCACCCCAATTCTTGCCATCCATGCTTACGTGGATAGTGTATTCTTTGACATTACCGTTATAGCTGTCTTGACGAGGCATGTAAGTAAATCCTTTGATTGTTTTTACTTCACCGGCATCAAGGTCTACCCAATGAGGATATTTGGCTACGGTTACAGAGTACATACTGTGCCAATATGTAGCAGGGTCACCGTCCACCAGATTCTTGGCATCTCCATCACCCACTTCTTCACTGCTGGCGTAGATTACTTCAGTCTGGATGGTTTCCAATTTCTTGAAGGTTGTGGTAGTCTTGATAGAAGGATTATTGGCAAACCAAGCTGTAACTGTACCTCCGTCACGCATTGAAATCGGTTCGGTATACTGCTTAGCCTTCTTTCCTTTGTTGATAGTATAAAGGATAGCAGCATCTTTGTCGATGGAAGAAAGCTCTACCATACCTGTGCGACCGCGAGTGATGGTCAAAGGAATATCACCGGCAGGAGCTACTTGTGCAGCAGCCGATAAATCCTGTGCAGCGGGGCGAATGATGAAACCGATATTATTTTGTCCGGCAAATACGCGGTCATGCATCAACGGGCCACCCTGTCCGCAACTGTTACCACCCAAACCGGTCACGGCGAGATCGAGATGCAGATAAGTATCACCGGCTTTCGGCAACTGATAAGGATGTCCTGCCAATATCATGTCGAGTGCTGAATACTGCAAAGCAGAAGTCGACAAACGGTTTGTGGCAATAAAGATGGCTCCCTTGCCGGCTTTGTCAGTCAATGCACACCAGCGTACATCTTCGTGATTGCCCATATCCTGAGGTTTCGGGAAGTTGACAAATTGGTCGGCAACAGTAGATTTGTGTATTTCGATAAACTGTCCCACTTTGCGGTCAGGATAGTTTCCAATCGGACCACGGCCATAGTATGTATAATTTTCATAGCGTTGAGGCACTTTCATTACATATCCCAAACGTGGTAATACCAGACTGGGACGATTGGAAGTGATGCTTGCTTGCAATTCAATAGAACCGTCGCGGTAAACTGTCCATACCTGATTGGTAGTGAATTTGAAGTCGTCTTCACCAAACGGTTTTTCGGTCAATTCTTTGATACTGTTTTTGCCGCTTGAAGTTCCGCCAAGAATCTTGGCGCCATTAGGAGCCTGAGATTCCACAGTGTAGAACAATACAATAGCACCGTCTTTTCTATTGATAACTTTAGAAGCTGTGACTTGATGTTTCAAATTGTGCAAACCACATTCAAACCAGTTGGCATAGAACCAGTTGTCATTGTTGGTGAAAGCACGCATAGCATCAAGTTTCGGACCGTTTCCGTCAGCGATAATGGTTTCACCACCGTAGTTCAAACTGTAAATAGTTCCAGTTTCGTTGTCAAACTTAGCTTCAAAGTTTTCACCCTTGATGGTAGAGAAACGCGGATCTGACTGTTTTGCCATTACAGGCTTTCCGTTTCCGTCCGTTACTTCATTGATAGGAGCTATACCTGTGGCAGTTTTAACGGGAAGCTGTTCTTCAGCCATAACATAACCCTTTTCAGCCCATGGCATATTGTTTCTCAATACAAACTGAACCTTCACAAAGTATTCGGCATTTGCTTTCAGATTATTATATCTGTAAGGTATTGTAACCTGAAGGCGGGTACGCGGAGCGATATTTTCAGTATTTAGAACACCGTTTTCTGCTTCTTTGCCGTTTTCATACAAAGCCCATCTGATTTCATATTCCGAGAGATCTTTAAAATAGTACTTATTGAAGATTTCGAAGCGACCTTGCTTTTCATCAATAGCTTTTACGCCGATATGCTGGTATACTTTCTTAGTCTCAAAATATTGTGGTTTCGGTTCCAGGTCGGCAAACACGATACCATTCATTACAAATTGTCCGTCGTTTGGAGTATCGCCGAAGTCACCACCGTATGCCAGATAACGTTTGCCATCTTTGGTGTAATTGTACATAGCCTGGTCTACCCAATCCCAGATGGCACCACCGCAGAAGAAGTTGGTAGATTCGATAGCATCCCAGTAATCAATCAAGTTACCGCAAGCATTACCCATAGAGTGTGCATATTCCGAGATGTGGAAAGGATATTTGATGTCATAATCCCCTTTCACAGCGCCACGTACCCATGAAATGGAAGGATACTGGTTAGAACCCATGTCTACAATGTCGTTGTTACGTTCATATTGAACAGGGCGAGATTTGTCGGCAACTTTCAATGCATCGTATGCTGCTACGAAGTTTTGACCCGGGCCGGCTTCATTTCCTAATGACCAGATAACGATGGATGGATTGTTGATATTGGCATGAACCATTTCCATTACACGTGCCACATGAGCATTTTTCCATTCGATAGGATGAGACAAAGATGCCTTTCCGTAATAATATTCGTGTGATTCGATATTGGCTTCATCTTCCAGGTAAATACCGTATTTGTTACACAGATAATACCAATACGGATCATCCGGGTAGTGAGAATTACGTACATGGTTGATATTGGCACGTTTCATCATCATGATTTCGTTTTCCATCATTTTGCGGGTGATGGCATGTCCCACACCCGGATTGGTTTCATGACGGTTGACACCTTTCAGTTTTACCGTTTTACCGTTTACATAATAGTAACGTCCGGCCAATCCGAATTCATCTTCCGATGCGGGAGTATCTTTGATTTCCACTTTACGGAAACCGATATGAGTAGAAACAGTTTCGAGGGTACGTCCTTTTTTATCTTTCAGTTCTCCCACCAATGTATAGAGGTATGGTTTTTCAGCCGACCATTTATTGGGCTTCTGTACTTTCAGAGTAGTTTCGGCTGTTACTTCCTGACCGGCTTCCACCACAGCTACCGGAGTCGAGATGCCGGCATTGTTCACTTCGGTATTGTCATCGGAATACAGCTGGTTGGCATACAATGAATATACCATAGAATAGCCTTTGGCAGCTTTCTTTCCGAGGTTGCGGATATCTGCATTGATTTTTAGTTCACCGTCGGTATAAGTTGCGTCCAAGTCGGGAGTTACAACCAAGTCGCGTACATGCAACTGAGGTACAGCCTGCAAAGCAACTGTGCGATAAATACCCGGTAAACGGAACATATCCTGAGCTTCGAGGAAAGAACCGTCCGAACTGCGGTATACTTCAACGGCTACCACGTTAGTGCCTTTCACCAGATATTTGGTGATATTGAAACTGGCAGTGTTGCGTGAGTTCTTTGAGAAACCTACATATTGGCCGTTTATCCAAAGATAGAAGAATGAATCCACACCATCAAAGTTAATGAAGATTTCTTTTCCGTCCCAATCTTCGGGAATCGTAAATTCGCGGCGGTAAGAGCCTACTTCATTACGGGCCTTGAAAGTAGTCCAATTGCTGGGCGGTGTACGCATCACACCTCCGCGCCAGTCATCCACAGCTACTTTGTGTTGAAAAATAACCGGTTGGTTCACATAAATAGGAGTTCCGTACTTTTGTGTTCCGTCTTTTTGGATACCATAAATATTCCAGCTTGAAGGAACCGGAATATTATCCCATCCAGAGACATCAAATTCTGTTTTGTAAAAGTCTTTGGGCCGTTCTTCGGGATTTGGAACCCAATTGAATTTCCAGTCTCCATTCAGTGATTGCCAGTAAGCACTGTTTTCCGGCAATACTTTCCGGGCACTTGCCTTATCTTGGAAAGAGAAGAAATAGGCATGAGGTTGTTCTTTGTTCAGCGCCAGATTTTCAGGGGATTCCCATTCATTCCCTTTTGGAGCTTGTTCCGAGGCATAATGAAAGCCTTTCAGAGGTTCTACTTTTGCATAGCTTTGTAATGTAAAGCAGCATAGTAATAGACTGAATGCTAATTTTTGCATATTAAGTTTTGTTCTTAAGGTTAGAAATTTGTTCAAAATTAGTATAATAATTCGGATAGTGCAGTGGAATTCTATGTTTTTTAAGATATATATGAAAATTATGGGAAAAAGATTGTAAACTGATGCAGCTTACTTAAGCTTCTATTCCTGTAACTGTTTTCAGGGCATAGCCGATTAAGAAACTCACAGCTGCCACACTGAAGCTGAGGACTGCCATTTCGGTGAATCGTTTTTTAACTTTCTCCTCTTCATTTTGTGCCGGCCGCACTAGAGCGACCATATCGGGATATCGAGCATATCCTTTGTATGAACTTATTTAATAAATTCATATTCACGGAGTTTTTGAACCCTGTAAAGATAATGATTGAAAATCATATATCGGTTTTTACAGTGCAGGCTTTTTATAAAATATCCCTTTATTCCCTTTTATTTCCATCATTCCTTCGTCAGAATCAAAAAGAAAGGGCGGGAAGCTGAACAGAATATACATTTCTCCATCCTTTAGTTTATAAAGTTTCGGAGTGATTCTTTTGCTGACTCTGATGAACAACACTTGGTCTTCTTGTTCGGTGGGAATATAATAATCGGCTCCTTCTCTGAGCACATTATTATAATTCTTTGCTTCGTCTTTAGATTTTGCCATGATATAAATACCTTCTATATCATGCTTCTCCCATGCCTTGTACTCCTGCCCGAGAACAATACTTATATTGAGGCATAAAACCAATAGTAATAGAATCTTTTTCATGATTATATTGTTTTAAGGTTATCGCCATAGGATTATTGCAAATATAATGAATTTATTTGGGAAATCATATTAATTGGCCCGGAAGATTTCCTGTTTTTTTATGGAGAGTGGAATGGGGGGGGAATTGCTCCGATTGGTATATCGGTTTCCATATTATTAATCACTTATAAAAGATTACTTTATTAAGGGGGTGTCTAAACATTAATGATGTGATAGACCATTTTGGTTTTGACATCCCCCTTTAATTAGCTTGGTGCTGGAACCGTTTAACTGCGCATCCAGTTAGAACCGCAATCACCTGAGCATCCGCAACTGTTTGCGCATACTTCCCAAATCGAGCCTTTCAGCTGTTCCATTGTCTTGCCATACTTTTGATTAATGGCTGACAGGTTAGTCAATTTGAAATTCATAATCAAAAAAATTAAATGATTTGTCCTATTTCAGGGAAGGACAATTAACCTTATTCTTTTATCTGATTCCAAAAAGAAATCAGTGAGCGAATCAAATTATAGAAATCTTTTGTGCCACAGCTTTCGTATGCAGAATGCACAGCCCAAGTGGGAATCCCTACTTCTACGCAGTTCATTTCTACTTGCGTTTGCATAAAGGCACTTATTGTTCCTCCTGTTCTTAAGTCAGAGTTTGCGGCTGCTTTTTGATAGGGAATATTGTTTTTATGGCATATCTCCTGAAAAACAGCCGAAGAAAAAGCTGTTGTAGCATAATGCATATTTGCATCGTATTTTATAACTACTCCTTTATTCATAATAGGAGTACATGTCGGGTCACTGCATTCCATGTAGTTGGGATGCATTGCAAAAGAAGAATCTAATGATACAGCAAATGAACGGCTTATCAGTCTTATCAGATTTTCTTCATCTCCTCCTATGCTTTTGACTATTTTTGTTAGCGTATTTCTGAGGAAAGGTGTGTCGGCTCCTCCTTGTGTCGAATTGGTTTCTTCTTCGGCATCGAAAAAAGCTATCATCTTTGTTGTATCATTTGCAGGGGAATTTATTAATGCTTCTGAAGCAGCATATACCATTATCAAGTCATCTTGACGGGGAGTGACTATGAAATCAGCATTTATTCCTACTAGTTGTCCTTTGTCTACCGGATAAAGATATAATTCATAGTCAAGGATATTCTCTTTATCAATATTCAGTTTCTTGGCCATAAGTTCGAATAGCTCATTTTCATTTGTCTCTCTATTTGCCATTCCCATTATAGGCAACATTTCTTTTTGTTTGGATATGCCGCTTTCTGTTTTCCCTTTCGTCAGGTGAAAAGCTATATTAGGAATCAATAATATAGGGTCTTGTATGTCGATTAGGCGTATGGTCGGTTTAAAAGGAGACTTGCTTTTTAAGGCAACTCTTCCCGCTAATGACAGAGGGCGGTCAAACCAAGTTGACAGGATAGGCCATGCATACCCTTGAGTATTTAATTGCATGTAGTGACCCGGTGTGGTTATCATTTGAGCCACCGGTTTTATCTTAAATGTCGGTGAATCTGTATGAGCACATACTAATCGTATCCCATCCTCGAACAGAGATTGTTCTTTAAAATCGTGAGGGCTCATACAGAAGGCGATTAATGCTGAATTGTCTTGCTCTATAAAATATTTTCCACTTGGGCTCAATTCCCATTTATTGTCGAAAGACAAAGGAATGAAATTGTGTTTCAGTAGTTTTGATTTTATATTGTTTATAGCGTGATACTTGGTTGGACTTTTGGCTATAAAGTCAATGAAATCATTAGCCCGATCTGCTTGCTCTTTCATTTGTTTTTAGATTTAAAGTTGATTAAGTATATAGAGCTGTGTCAAAAGGTGGATAATATTATTAAGCTTATTATTGATAGCCTTGAAGATAAATTGTCTGACTTTTGACACGCTCATTGTTTTATGACTGCATCCAGTTGGAACCGCAATCTCCTGAGCATCCGCAACTATTGGCATATATTTCCCAAGTTGCGTCCTTCATTTGTTCTATTGTCTTGCCATATTTTTGATTAATGGTCGACAAATTAGCTAATTTAAAGTTCATAATTTAAGTATTTAAATGATTTGTCCTATTTCAGGGAAGGACAATTAACCGTTCTGAAGTTCTTTCATAAATCCTGTTTCTTCCAAGAAGGATTGCGTTAATATCACTCCTTTGGCAGTCATCGCCAACTCTTCATTGCTAAGCTCGCTTAAAGCTCGGAACTTTTCAGGATTTTCTAACATTTGACCTATCATCCACGAACTGGCTAAGGCACGTATTTTAGTAATTACACACGTGTATGGATCACGTTTTGTTACATCACCATAAGTTATATAATTTCCACCGTAACAAGTTGGGCATATAGGCTCAAGAATGCAATTTTTACATCGTGTATCTGATAGATGGCAAGGAGAAGACAGATCTATGTGCCCTAACTTTTCTCCTTTTTCTTTACTTACTTCATAGAATAAATGGCAGGGGAGACATTGACCGTCCGGTGTCCAGCATCGCATGATTGTACCTGCTCCACATAATTTATCGACCATGCTATTCACACCTGCTGCCACGGCTATAAATTTCATGTTTATCATTTCTACCGGTTGTATATCAGGATGATCCAAATAGTACAGGGCGATTTCCATTAATTGCTCTTGTAATATTTTCTTGTAATCTACATTTTGTCTAAATTCGTCTTTGTCCCACTCTACACCACTGGCAAAAGTACAATTATTGCGTTTGAATCCTAATTCATGTATATAGATAATTCCTTTTGCCAATGAAGATAAGGTGCCGGGAGAGGGAGTCATTTTTACACCTTGGTCAGGCCAATTGTCTTTAAAGAAGTTTATATCGATCTTATCGTAAGAATTAGAACGGTTCCGATTATGCATTTCACGTGTTCCGTCCAAGCTTAATCCGACAATGAATTTTTCTTTATTTTCGTTGAGCCAGTCTTTAATTTCTCCATGTATAAGGGTGCCGTTAGTGGTTGCATAACAAATGTATTTAGTAGGCCATGCTTGTTGCCATAGCCATTCGCATATCACTTTGATATGTTGAAATGCCATAAATGGTTCTCCGCCATGGAATAATATTTCAACATAGTTTATCTGTTCTTTTACAGCACGTTTGAAGGTAGACTTTATGGCTTCTTGAGCAATCTCTAGTGGTATAATAGCTTTGCCTTTGATGTGTTCATAGCAATAGACACAATTCAAATTGCAAGATTCCGTCATGTAAAGTGTGCAGGTGCATCTTTTTTCTTTTTCGTATCTGAAGACTTTCTTTTGCATGGTTCTTATAGGATGTTAGCTGTCATAGTTCGATATATAATATCTGTAATCTATGATGTTTTTTTATAATATTGTTTTTTTCTTCAATATTGAAGTTGTGTAAACCTCATTTGCGGAAGGCGGTTACTTTGTTATATAATCGTATGTTATCCCATGACATTTGTTGCATTGCCAATATTCAAAACCGTCTTCCTTTTTGGTAACATCTGTGTCATAGCTTCCGCAATGAGCGCATTTATGACCTCCCGATGCCTCTGCCGCAGCTAAGAAACCAATTAGGATGAAACCTCCGATTGCTCCTATCCACCAGGAAGTGATTATAGCAAGAATGACTCCGCCTCCGATGCCGACAATCCATATCAACACTGGCCATTTTTTAATGATAAGGCATAGTATGCCATATAAAAAAGCTAATAGGATGAAAGCAATAATGAGTCCGATAATAATTTCCATGATTTCTATATTTATGATTCCGGGGCAAAGGTATGTCTTTCTTGTGTGAAGTAGTTATTATTCCCGTAGCCAAGGATACTACATAAGTGTTGATTGTTTTTCACGGTTTTGGCATTCTCGCGAATAATATTCAAAAAAGTTAACGTGTAGGACTTGAGAAATTCGTAAAAGCAATTCGGTGTCTATACTTTGTCGTTTGAAAATTTTATATGTATTGGTTCGGTCGCAATAAAGTTTATTGGCGAACCAGGTAACGGAGCGTTCTTGGCGGTGAAGTTCCTCTTCGATAAGTTTTCCGATGTGTATCATAGTGCAATAAAAAAAGGCGGAACCATTCATAACCTATTTTCAGTCTGAGGAACCGCCAAGCACCTTGCACACAAATAAGCATGAATAGTTCACGCCCGATAGAGCGTAAACTTTCATCTGCTTATTCTCGTGTGCTTCAAATTGGCGGTTTTCAGACTGTGAGAATAAGAGCTAAAAGCTCAAATATCTTTTTTAATAAGTATAAGAATGGAAACGCTTTTCCAAATATTTATTCTTTTATTATACATTATAAAAACTGTATTATAGATTAACTACTAATATCAGTTCTGTTAAGAGAAATCCCTGATGGGATTGAGAACATGCAAATCGGATAAGAACTATTACTCTTTTAATCTGATTGGCGTATCAACAAAATAAATATCATTATTTATACCATAAAGCACATTGTTAGGAATAGCATAGCATATTTCATAAGTTTCATAATGAAACTCATCCGGGTAATTCATTTTAAAGCCCGGTCATACATCTATTTGATAATTTAGCTTTCTGTGGCTTTGTGTTCTGCCATTCCATGATTCTTTTTGCTCTAAGTTGCTGCAAATATAATTAATGTATTGGTATTAAACAAGAATTTGTTTGATGTACTAATAGATGATTTGCAATTGGGGGAGGAATCGGTTAATGGAGCTATGAAGTTCTTATAAGTACATGCTTTTATCTTCATGCGTTCGTTGTTTAAGTAGGTCATTTAAGTACGGAGCTACTTCGTCACGGTCGTGGTTAAGTCTAACCACGTGGGTGGTTAATGTTAACCACGTAGGTGACTAGGCTTAACCACCCACGTGGCAAAGCAATATTGAACGGTTTGTCTCTGACAAAGGATATAAGACGAAGAACCATAGGAAAGCATAAGCAGATAACGGGAAAGTGGAGTATTAAAACAAAAATCCCCATAACCATTACGGTTACAGGGATTTATATATTAGCAATGTATTATATTACTTGCTCAAAGCAGTAGCAACGTCAACGGCACAAGCCACTGTACATCCTACCATCGGGTTGTTACCGATACCCGGGAATCCCATCATTTCCACGTGAGCAGGAACTGATGAAGAACCGGCGAACTGAGCGTCAGAGTGCATACGACCCATAGTGTCTGTCATACCGTAAGAAGCAGCGACACAGCATCCCCATAACCACTTACTAATCTATTATAGATAGCTGTGTTACAGTTAGATATTCAAGTATATTAAAGAACTCTCCAGTTTATTAGTTACTGTTATATTGTTAAGTGGTCGTGAATAAGTCACAAACCTTATGAATTTAGCAATGCAATGACTTCATTTTTTTAGTTTTGGTAAATGATTAATAACCATACTCCAAAGTATATCTTCAATGGCTGTCAGCATGTCTTGCAAATGTTTTTTTGGTTAAATCATCCATATATCAATGCTTTTGTTGCATCCACATTTTTTTTCAAATATGGATTCTTTATGGTTTGCTCTTCTAATAAATCAACCTCTCTTCCGAATAAATTTTCCAATGAATATTTAAAATCGAAGTAGTTATCAAAGTAGTCTTCCACTTCTGCTTTTTTGAAATCGACTACCAAGTCCACATCGCTGTCGTCATTGAAGCGATTGGTAAGGATAGAACCGAACACAAACAACTTGTTTACCTTGTGTTTCTTACACAAAGTGATAATTGTCTGTATGTTGTTTTCTATCAGCTTCATAAAGCGTTTATTGATATAACAAAAATAGTGGTTTCTGTTCGTATTAGCAAAAAGAAGTTGTTAAATAGTTTATTAGTAGAGTTGTTTGTGATTTCTTTTTAGGATCTTTGATAATTCAAACGCACGACTTTCAGAACCGGAATATCCTTGACGATTTAGCGAGATTCAGTACTTGTCAATATGTTATAAATCTCTGATAATGTTGATTATTCAACAATGCAAAGATACTGTTTTTTGAAAATAATCAAAATATGTATATTTGTAGTTACTAACTTTAAGATTTTCAATCATGGAAAATAAAAAATCCAATTTACCTAAAGGTGGATGGGTTATAGGGCATATTGATTTGTCTGCATTAAATCAAACCTGTCGCCCCCAAAAAAAGATTCGTACAGAGATCCGACGGATAACAGATGCTGATTTAAAAGAAATCAAGGATGGTTTATCAGTCCTTATAGACGAAGATTTTACGCCTCGCACTTTAGATTTTTTTCAGAACCATCCATTACTACATTTGATTGTACCAGTACTGAAAGAAAGAATTCAAACTGACTATTTGAGCGTGGAATTATTTATAGAAATTGCCTTACTACTGTCTCAGATTCCTTTACTTGAAACAAAGGATATTAAATCTTTAATTAATGATACCTTATGTAGTGTGTATGATATTGAAGAGAGTCAGAATTATCCTATGATACCAAAAGAAGATTTTAAATTGTTAGACGAACTTAGATACTTATTAAACAAGTATTCTTCCAATAAAGGAAATATCCGAAATTTTGACCAAGATAATTTTGAATGGCAGTCTTTAATATCAAGAGAGGATTTTTTATCTGTAGATTATGAAGAATTATATGTAAGTAAGGATATTTATGAAAACAAAATTTTCCAATATTTCCACTTTTTCAAATTAGGTTCCCTGATATTACCCTCATATTTCTCCTTATATCGAAAGGTTTTTACTGAAGATTATCAGGTTGAAATTTTATATGATGAACTATGTGTAAAAGGCAATGTCGTTGAGGTAGTAACAGAATCAGGAAAAATATCTCGTGAAGCTGTTCTTGATAGAATGGATTACCCTTTAGCACTTTGCTATATTATAGCTTTAGACAAACTAACGGCATCGGGAACAATAAATGACAAATGGATTATAAATAATATAGACTATAAGTATATTCAAACTTTTCGCTCATTATGGTGGGATTGTTCTGTATATGCAAAATGCAGTGAGGACTCAAAAGATGGTTTAAGTTTTGAAGAGCGTGTGCAGAAGAACTTAACATTAGCAGAGATGGAAACAGGAGAGAGATTAATCATGCCGGATGATTATTTTGCGACCAGTATCCTTTGGGAATCTATGGAAGTAATAAAAGAGACTTCGGAAATAAAGACACATTTGGATAATACCACTCCAAAACCGTCTAAAATTGAAATAACTCCACAGGAACAGCCCCATAAAATGCCGGATGATAATGTTCGGAAAGTTACCCAAAGAGGTCGTCTGCCACGCCCATTCAGAGATTGTTTTTATAGCAACGATAATGACATTCAGAACAAATATATAGAAAAATTTAAAGCTATTGCAGAAGGTGGAAAAGGGAAGAAAGTTGGGTTTATGATAGCCGCTGCATTTGAAATAAAAATATTGAAAGTGACTCCATCTTTTAAAGAAGCCCAAAAAGAATTTGGAGAGATAGGAGATGAATCTGGATATAAGAAATACAAACAAAGTATAGTTAAGAAAGACCAAGAATATGAAGATATAAAAAATCAGTTACTCAAGGCTAAAGAAGAAATTGAGGGAAAAATGCCGTCAAGTAACAATGGCTTTTAATAGCCTTAATTCCATATATATTATAAAATAGCTAATTTTCAAATACTTATAAAATTATTCATTAAGCTATTTAAGGGATATTTTAGTTTCATTTTAACCTCATATCTTTGCGATATCCTAAGAGACAGAAGCTGTAGTCTCTAATATTGGGCATTTTGTTCAATAATAGGAGGTGGTAAAGTGTCAGTTTACAGCTTGCTATCACGACCACAAAAGAAAAATATTAATTATTTTTTAAAATGGTAAATATCAATAAAACAATCGAGCAGATTAAAGAGTTAGGTCCCAAGAAAGCGGCTGGATATTCCCTTTTAGCTATAGGGATTTTTGGAGGAGCCTATTATGTTTATAACTGGATTAAAAGAAGCAGTAAAACTGAAGAGCAAAATAACGCATCAAAAAATAAAATAGAGGAAATTGAAACAGCTTCTAACTTTAAAAAGCAAGAAATCGAGCAACTCCATGCCCATCGTAAAGAAGAAGAACGTTTGCAGACAGATCAGAAAATAGAAGTGATTAATGCGCAAAAAGAGGCAGATATTGAAAAAATGAAACTGCGGAATGAATTGCGCAAGGAAAGAGATGCTGCAAAAGCCGTTTCTACCTTTGTTGACGGCGACGGAACTGATAAAATTGAGAGCTATCGTGAAGCTATGAGAAATGGTACGGTAGGCAAGAACGTAGGAAAAGCATTGGGATTTCCATGGGTTCGTGAAGGTTTTGATACAGGTTTGGTCGGACCGACCGACTGTGGAAAAACATCTTTCGTCATGCAAAATGTCATTGCGATAGCAAAAGGGAAATGTGACATAAAATTAGCTCCTGAGTGGTACGACATACCACCGACACCAGTTCTCCTATTTTCTTTGGAACAGAGCTATGAGGAAATTAATACATATTATGGCTCCGTTATTAATAATCTGCCTATGCTTGAAATATATGCAGGTTCCCAAATAACGCCAAAGAAGATTATTGATATCATTAAGGAGAAGAAGGATATAATTACCAGTACAGGAATGGTCGTTTTTGTTGTAAGCATTCTATTTTCCGCCTTGACGCACATTATTCACAAACCTACCTTTGCGCCATAACCAAATAACAACAATGATTATGGCGAAAGAAAAAGTAAACTATCAGGAGGTATATGACCTCTACCAGTTATGCAGCGAGACCAAGGATCTTCGCGAGTTCTGTGCGGATTATGGAGTAAACTACGACAAGTTCATGAACTGGCAACGTCATCAGCTTTGGAGCGAGAAGTTAGGCAAGACAGTTCAGGTTGATCAGCCCAAGGTTGCTAAAGTCCAGATAACCGGTAAACCTTGCAACAGTCCAACTGTTAAGATGGAAGTGAAACAACCGGAAGGCGAACCTCCTATTAAGTGGGTGAAACTGCAATTGACATCTGGAGCGACATTGTTTCTGAGAAACACCAGCGTTCTTGATCTGAGTCTGTTGCTTAATAAAATGATAGGATGATATGCTTGGACTGAGTGCTAACCTGAACTATTACCTGTTCAACGGTAATGTGGATTTACGGAAAGGCATCTTCCGTTTGTGTGAAAGTATAAGGCAAGAGATGTCACTTGACCCTAGTGATGCGTCCAATGTATATATGTTCATGTCCCGTAACCGGAAGGTCGTCAAGATACTTCATTACGAACGCGGTTTTTATGTGCTTTACGAGAAACGTCCTGTCATTGGAAAGTTCAAGAAACCTGTGTTTGACGAGGTGTCAAAATGCTACCGGATACAGTGGTCTGACATGGCTTACCTGACGGAAAGTATCGTAGTCGACAGAATGTATGTAACTCCTAAAGAATGAATAATAAGGCGTTGATTTACAATGGAATAATACAAAAATAATCGATAAAAAGTTTGCGTAACTGCCTGATTTTTCGTACCTTTATATCATGATTGATGAAAGAGCATACGAGTTACTTTGCTGCCAGCTGGGTCTGGCGAATGAGGAAAAAGCAGGGCTTCGCAAACAGAATAAAGAACTGATTGCGAGGCTTGAGTCTATTGAAAAATCCAACAAGGAGAACTCAAAAACTCTGATTGATACAATCAATGACCTCAAAGAATCCCTCGAAAAGCAATCAACCACGGTTGAACATTACAGGAAAGAAATGGAACTTATGAGGAAGCAGCTTGAAGCAAAAGACGAGGTGAACATGATGCTTGCAAACGAGATATCCAATCTCAGACTTCAGCTTGAAGACAGCAGGAAACACCGTTTCGGCCGTACATCTGAGCAAAGAAGGCTGCTGAACAACCGTAACATTGACAAGTCTGCAATGGAGAAGTCCGAATATGACGGTTCTGACAAGAAAGGTGATGATGATAATAAGGCCAATGGTAACGAAGCTGGTGGCAATACCTCTTCCGATAACGCAACAGCACAGAACAGCAAGCCTTCAAGAAGAAAGGAAACCGCACCACGTGCGGAAAAGACCAGGCTGAAGGTGGACAAGGTAGTGGTACATGAAATAGAAGACTATTACCAACTCCCGGATGGTGCAAGGCTTATGAACCGCAACGGAATGGCTGATGTGTGGGAATACAGGTTTATAGAACATGTGCGTGCCCATAACGTGGAACATGTGTACAAGGTGGCAAGGGTAAAGCTTGCAGACGGCACTTTCACTAACACGATGGAGCATCCCTTGAAAAACCTTGGAGGAATCTTCTCTCCTGAACTGCTTGCCCGTCTGCTTTGTCTGAAATATGACTTCAGCATGCCTGAGAACAGACAGATAAGACTGCTTGCAAGAGAAGGCATCCATATAAGCAATACCACGCTGAACAGCTATATCCACAACGGAATCTCCAGGCTTAGGGAGTTTATGGAAGATGTCTTCAAGAAGTTTGTACAACAGGCAAAATACCTTATGGTTGATGAGACTACCGAACTCGTTGGAGTTGAAACACCGGAAGGTAAGGCTTACAGGAGAAAGTACTTATGGGCTTTCTTTGCAAAGCATGTCAAGTTGGTTTATTATCATTACAATAACGGCAGCAGAGCATCTGATGTGGCAAAGACCTTCCTTGATCATTTTATGGGATCTATATCTACAGACGGATATACGGTTTACAGAATGTATGACGGAGAAGGCTCAAAGGTGCTTCATATAGGATGCTGGACGCACTGCAGGAGGTTGTGGGTTGATGCTTTGCCATCAGACAGGACGGCGATGGACATAATAGATTCTATCGGTGATTTATTCAGGAATGAAGACCTGTTCCGCACAATGAAACTCAGCAGTGAGAAGATAAAGGAAAAAAGACTTAAACTTACGGGACCTGTTCTTGAACGTATACATCATAAGGTGGTCATGATGATGCAGGATGCGAAGATCATGGCTAACGAACTGATAAGAAAGGCTGCGAACTACACGATAAACCAGTGGAAATCCTTGAGAAATATCCTCAAGGACGGTTCAGCGGAAATATCCAACAATCTCTGTGAGCAAAGAATGAAACCTGTAAAGCTGCTGCTCAAGAACTGTATGAATATAGGAAGTGAGGCAGCCGCAGAAAACTCGGCATTCATCTTCTCCCTGATAGAAAGCTGTAAGTTGAACGATATAGATCCTCAGGATTACCTGAAGCACTTGTTTGAATGTATTCTTCATGGTAAGGACTGCGACAAGAAGGCTCTTCTGCCATGTTTTTATAAATCGGAATGTTAAAACTAAACTATTTTCTTACGGACATTTTTATTTTATCGGCTGAAAAACAGCCGATAAAATTGTCGTAGCGGAAAATAGAATGGTTACGTTTTTGTTGACAATTATTCCAAACTGGAAGACAAGGCTGGTGTCAAAGCCATGAAACAGTTCTGTGAGGAACTGGATGACTTGTGTAGCCAAAGTTTGAAAGTAGGGAGGCCGATAACCCCATTTAAGGTATATCATGCCAAACCAGACTGGAATCCAACTAAACCGCTGACTCCGGCAAGTGTAAGGGGAAACAAGAAGAATGTTAATTTTACAAACAATTTTGTGTACTTTACCTATTGCAAACATGGATCTGACAAAAGGGTACTTGGTTATATGAAATTGAAACATGGAAATAAAGAGACCCTTTCAATCCTGGAATATGCGGGGACGGAAATAGATCAGTTTCGTTACGCCGGTAAAGGAAGCAAAGAAGATTTAGGAGAAGCATCTACAGAGCAAAAGAGTTGTGATGTAAAGCAAACTCCCGGGCGAAAATCCGAATATTGCCTTGATGAAATTATGGTCTTATATGATATGGTACAGGCTAAAGAATGTACATACGCAGAAATTGAGGCATCCTACGGAATAAAGAAGAGTATGATAAAAAAAAGAATACAGCGTGCCCGTAAGAACACTTTGACATAAATAGGATAAGATACACTGGCAGAAATCGGTACATTCTGTTGGAATCAGGGGGGGACAAATACCTTGGAATAACTGATTAGGACAAATTGTAATTTATTGATTTGCAATATAATAAAAAATAATAGGTGTATATTCAATTTGTCCCCCTCCCTCCCTACCTAATTAGAAATGTGCAAGCCACAGTCCATAGTAGCCAATACACATCAAAACAAATAAGCAGTACCGCCCTAAAATAGTGTGTACTGCTTTCTCATTATTATTCCAGAATCTCGATAAAGAATACCCGTTTACCTTCATCATTCAATTTTTGCCTTTCACGAACAGAAAGGTATTGTGCCAGTTCTGTTGCTTTGGCTGTTTTACCTGAAAGTCCCAAGTTGTCGTATATCTTCTGTAACTTGGCCTTTACTTCCTGTTTGGAATAAAGCATGCCGGAAACGAACTCCTGTCTGCAAGCATCCCTTATCGGAGCCTGTGCGCATAAATTATTATAGGCACCCTCAACATCAACCTCACGAAAACCAAAACTTGACAAGGCATCATAACCAAGAGTTCCATACCACTCGTGAAATCTGAAATCAATGAACGGATTTTGTAAGAGTAGTGAATCATATTGCGGATATTGGTTTCTGAAATTCGCATATCCTGCAAGCCTGTCCTTGTCAGCTGCATTGTAGAACCACTGCTCAAACTGTTTCACCTCATCCGGTTTCTTCCACATCCCAACCGCAGACTGAATGCTCGTCAACAATTGGCAGGAGTTATCATAATAGTAACTTCTCTGGTACCACCTGTTCCACATTGCCGCCATTACCAGATGATTGTAACCTATCGTTGTTTGCCCGTTCTTCCGTATGAGGTCAACATAATCATCCACAAATTTTTTCTCCAATGCCTTGTCTCTATAGAGTTGCACCAATAAAGTCTTGGCTTCCTCCGGAGCATTGTTGAAAGTGTCAAGAATCTTATATGTATTCTGCTCCATCATCTTCTGCTTTTGTTCAAACTCTGCTTTCGTCACAGTGGTAGGGTAGGTCTTGTAATATATCGTAGCATCATGCCGGAACGGATTTGTATCAAGCCTCTGTCTGCCGAGTATCTGAGGTATATCCAGCATGATGTCAAGGGTCTGCCACTCCTTCCCTGCATTGATGAAGATATAGGTACTTGCATTATCCGAGTAGAAATCCACACCTTCAAAAGATGACTTCGTGCAGAAAGTGAAAGGTTTGTTTTTGGGATTGTTCCTGTCCGTATCCAACCCGCCTATCGTGAATCCTTTAGGCAGCTTTGAGAATTGGCTTTCAGAACACAAGATAGTCACCTCATCCGGCTTCAAACTGTTTTGCCTGATTATTCTTATGATTGACTTAACCTCATTGAGAAATATGCAGGCTTCACGGGAATAGACAATATTTCCATTCACTATTTTCCTTTCAAAATATCCGTCCCTTCTGTAACGTTGTATCAATTCCTCACATAGTTTTTCCGCAGTTTCACCGTTCTTCATTTGCCTCTCCTTCAATGTCGGCTCCACAATCACATCAGGATCCCATTCCAATTTATAGTAAGGAATGTTGGCGAATTGAGGTATATAGTTCAGATAGATGTCAGGGATAGGGGTAGCGGATAAGTAACAGATGCGTTTCACTTCATTGTCAAGGGATGCGAGAAAATTCATATCCGTACTACCCTTGAATGTCGCATCACCCATAAGACATTGGAACTCATCAACCACAAAGAGGCATGAATCCAACATGTTATTTCTTTTAAGGACATCGAGAACCTTGTCCGATGAATCCAGTGTAACCAGTGTCTTGGCAGGTTTTGACAAGGGAGCAAATGGTGTGTTCCCATGATGATAATTCAAGTACGAATCAAGATCCTGCATCTTTTGAATTATTGCTTGCCCTCTGTTATTGCACAATGGGACATGAAAGTGAAAACTATCGGGGTATTGTCTGTGCTTCTCTTTCAACACCTGAAGTCGTGGCGAAATTACCACTACCGGAAAGTCTGAGTTGAGAAACAGGGATGTACCACCACAACCGGTTACAGTCTTGTTGAGGATAAACTTTCTATCCAATGGCAAAATTCCATTTAAAAGATTGGCATAATCACTCATATACCTACAACCTTTAGGCATGTCAATTGTAATAATATTGTTCATAATTCTTTTAATTATTTGTTTCATCTATAAAGGTTTGAAACTTTTCTTATCTCCATTTTACACGTTTGCGAGTCAACGGGAACGCAACAATATTTTTTCCTTATGCAATCTATTCTTTTAAGTAATATTCCCAATTCTGGTAAAAAAAGTTGCATAAAATATATTTCATTCTTGTTCTTCGTTAGTTGTAGGCTCACGCCGCTTGAGTGGGTATTATAATAAAACATGCAGTATATGTATAATTAACTTGCCTTCGGTTAACTCACAAGGTGTTGTTTTGCAATGCTTTTTACCTACATCTTTAGCATATAGATTCTTTATTGGCTTTGACGAAATTTTAAAGGAGAGCTTATACAGCATCTCCTTTATCTTTCCAGTCAGTCAAGACATTCTCAAATCCAGCATTTGGCATTGGATTTGACTACCACTTTGGTAAATTTCTGAAGTTCGGTTATCAATCCCTGTACTTCATTTTTTGTCGGTTCGGGAAGAGTGATATCCTGTCGTGAGTTTTTGCCGATATTGACCTGTACAGGAGAACACATTTTGATAAGTTCAACCATTTTGGGCAAGTCGAATTTTATCAGAGGTTCACAGGTCACATAGGTTCTCATTCCAAGGCTCGCCAGTTTTTGCATGGCTTTGGCACGTTTCCGGGTATTTGGAGCATTCCTTACGATGTCCGGATAAAAGACATTGGTTTCTATGGTCGTACACAAAACCGATTTTTGCATTACAGGATGACTAATGAATTCCAAAAAACGTGAAGGGTCTTTGGATTGGAAAAGATAGTTGTTATTAAACAGGTTACAATAATCCAAAAAACAGGTAATCCAGTCCGAAGGTATGTCGAAAGCCCATGCGTCTGTTCCGCTGCCTACGAAAATGAAATTACCATTACCCAGGTTCACTTTCAGTTCCTTGGGGTCAATCCGTACCGGAAACAGACCATCGAATTTTTTCATGTAACAATAGGGGCAGTCATGAAAACATATCCCTTTTATTGCATTCCACGTGTGGGTAACAAAAGGATACATGTTACCCCAGCTTTTTGTCAGTGCCATAATTGTTTTTTTAAGGGTTAATTAAATCAGTGTATTGTAAATATCAATGTTCCAAAGTTCTTCTCTTCGGTCTTATAGGCATTGCCTACATGGCTTCTGATTTCCTTTTCATCCATTGTGTCATCTTCCCAGCCATCAATGAAATACTCTGTAGCCAATCCTTCGTCAACACCCCATTTGCACATCCAGCAAGCTAACATAAAGATGCTGTTTCCCCTATTGCCTTTTTTCCAATACTCCGGATAGTTCTTCTTCCAGTGGGAGTTCATAATGCTGATGATGCTTTTGTCCGACACTGTTCTTGTTCCGGATGATTGTGGTATCTGCATCTGTGGCTTTATGGTGGGAACATAATGGAATGGTTCAGGAGAAGGGTTAACCCAAATATAAGGATCGTAACTCAGGTAATTTCTGCGTGCAAGGTCTTTACAACTTGCATCATTTCTGTTAGCCACATAGAACTTGTTTAGTAACTGATCGTATAAATCTCCATGTTTGGTCGGATCTGTATTGTCATGCAAAACCAAAGCTTTCAGTCCATTTCCACTGGGTGTAATGAAAACACTTAGAACGCATGGTGTTATTTTCAGTCTGTTTTCCAAGCTATACATATCGTATGGCGTTGCTATATGGTCAAAATCCAATGCTGTCACATGCGAGTATTCAATCAGCCCTGCACTGTTAAGTTCCCTGAATGTACCGTTATAGGCAACAGCGGGCAGGAGTCTGGCTTTCCATTTCTGCCTATCCCTCGGAGCTACACTTCTGATATGCTCTATTGCTTGCTTCAATGTATAGCTATTAAACTCATTGTCATGTAATTGCATGTTTCCTGTACGAATCATCTCTATAATATCTCCTAGTTTTAGATAAGCCAAATTGTACTTTGTCCAATTAATCTTTTCTGTTAATGTTATTTTCATTATTCAATTTTTAAAATTAATAAATTGGTTATTTTCACAATGGTAAGGATTTTAGGGTCTTCTAAAACGTCATTTTTGAGGATAAAAAAGAGCCGCCATGCAATGATGCACGACGACTCTTTTAAAATATCTTCTATTGTCACTTCAACCTCAGTATCAAGGAATGGTTTCCGATTTCCAGTTTCGACCATTTCACCTTATCCGCTCCAAGTTTTAATGCACTTGCCTTATAACACTTCTTGAATACGGACTGCTCGAAATGATAAGGATAGTCCAAAGGAGGTTCATACCACATTACCGGCAATCGGAATTTGTTTGAGTCGATGCCGCAAACCATATACGCATCTGCATCCAAAATCTCAGTATCATATTTAGCCATTCCATAATCTACATTTCTCCTGAATATGAGGTTTATTCGATTTTCAGTAATTCCAATATTGAATATCACTTTATCTCTTCCAATCCAAGCATCAATGTCAGATTGCACGGATGTTTCAATCTCTTTTTCCGTTAAAATAGCGGTGTCGTAAACTTTACCTACGACAAAAATCTTCTTTGCCAAAGGGGATTTGGCAACTTTATTATTTTTCTGTTTCATACTATTTATTAATTAATTGTATATAATTTTTCCATTCTTCTCCCTCTTTTCTCTGAATACCTATCTAAAGAATTTGCTACTTCCATAGCCCAAATACACGTGAAATCGGATGGCATGGAATACTCGGAAATAAAGATCCGGTGCCCTTCCGACTTTTTAAGAAAACACCATTCATAAAACTTCGGGTAATCAAATGCTAAACCGTAACCTTCCGTCCCTCGATAGGGAGGATCACAGTAGATTATAGAATTGTCTGGAATTTCAAGATTTTCATAGGAACAACATATCAACTCACATCCTTTCATGGAATCAATTTGCTTGTAAATGTTGGCTATGCTAGCTTGAACATAATCCTTGCCATCCGATGCGCTCACTCCAGAATAAGAATGATAAAAGATTCCATTGTAAGAAGCCATAAAACCAGTCCAGCCAAGTTCTCCCATAGAATAAGTCGTGCTGTCATTGGTCTTATAAGCCGTTTTTGCCTTTTCATAATCTTCTTTACTTATTGTTTCCGGGTATTTTTCTCCATGCAATAAATCTTTCCACATGGCTATCAGATAAGGATTGATGTCGGCAGCTATTCTTAAACCATCTACTTGACAGATACTATTACAGCCACCACAGAAAGGTTCTACATAGTATTGTTTTTCTTCTCTGTTTTTCAATATGATAGGCGCAATATATTTCCAGATGCGCCTTTTACTTCCCATATATTTCATAGGAGTATGAGCTAAAATATTATCTGCATTAAGATGCGATCCGAATAGCATCTTAAGCCGATGTGTTCCACTGTCTGCCCTATCTCTTCAAACAGTTGGAATTTATAGAACCTGATAAAGCTTGTAATATCCGTGTAAAAATTCTTCCCGGCAAATTTTAGCGGATGTATCATTGGGTATCCACCAACAGTCTGAAGTTGGAAGGCTCCTATTCCCACTCCGGTTATCAAGGCCATATCCGAATCGTAGATAATCGGTTTGTCGGGGTTATAGTCGAAATCCCTGACAAAGAACATTCTGATTTCTTTCTCGCTGACTTCCTTGATTCTGAATTGTGCCATTCCAGAGGTGTTCTCATCTAATGTTGCCTGTACTCGTGATTCCATTTCTTTAATGCTCATATTTGTATTGAGCACTTCTCCGTTTGCTATAAAATAGTTTTTCATAATGATTTAGATTTAGTTTTTTGTGATGTGATTGTTAGTGTAATTCCTAGTTCTCTTTTCAGATATGAGATTAGACCAGAATAAGCATCTACTCTTTTTCGCTCTCTCTGCATAAGTGATAGTGCTTCTTGCAAAGTTAGATCAATGCAGAATCCAGTTTTAAAAGCATCCCCATATTTGCTCTGGAGTAATGCTACGTCTTTTCTGTATTTCTCAGGGATAGATTTGGGGGATGTCTTATTGCTGCCTTTTTTCACGATGACACTCGGCGCAGCATTATTTTCCAAGCGATTAGAAACCGAAGGTCTTCGTTCGGCACCTAATATTCTGTTTATAAAATCGGTGAACATAATGATTACGCTATTTATGTTTCAGATATTAGGAAATGAGGCGGCAAGAATCGCGTTTTTAAGGTTAGGACAAAAAATAACGCACTAAGATTTGTTGTGTCCTAGTGCGTTTGATACTTTCGGGTTATTTTCAATTTGGGAAGTTTGTAAAGATTTTGGAAATCAATTTTGAATAATACTCTTTCTCATTATTAGGATAATGTAATTCTGCCGTTATAAATACTCCATCCTTCAAGACAGTCTTTAAATAAAATATATCCCCATTTTCCGTATAATCAGATACGACAAACCAGTTATCTTTTAATCTATAATAAACAGGAGATTTGGATCTATATTCGTTATATTTATCCTCAATAGTTTCATTTAAGACATTATGCATTCCATATACAATTAAACAGGTATGACTATCCTTAGAGAATCTACAACCATCCCCATTTTCAGATTCATATATATTGCTAAAAGAAGATGGATATAAGACATTGTAGCCAAAACGAGAATTATGGTATTTTTTTAGTGTAGTTTCTTGTGGAACTACATTGTGATTGTCTTTTTGCAGTTCAAAAGGCATTTCAATACCTTTATAGTTAACAAATGTACCATAGAAAGAATCACTAGTAAATCTTCCTTTGAAATCACCCGTTTGTTCTCCTTTATTATTAAATTCAAGCAACACAACATCACCACTATCTGATACACCACCATATAAATGTAAACAACTATCACTACCGTTCTTATCATAGTAATATTTACCATAGATTTTGTCGCCTTGCATTGATAGCTGCATTGTAATAGGGTATTTGTTATTAATTTGACCTTTCAGATAATAAGTATTTCCATTATAAGACGGTGCGATTAATCTTCCTTGTAAGTCGTAATGAATATCAACAAAGGCATATTCACTTGTAGCATTACAATCTATAAATTTAGTCATTACCATTCTATGAGCTATATATCCATCATCATTTTTAGTTATCGCTCTTCCTGAACAAAGCTCTCTAATTTGCCAGTTAGAAGGATTTAGTTCTAATACATACTCTATATGTCCAATACTATTAGCACCATTATTACCAGAAATGAGTAATGTATTATTTTCTTGATTAATCAGTACATCATAATTAATCAACAATACCTCCCCGGCATTATTTGTTGGTAAAGCTTCTGTGTCAAACTGTTTTAGTTCCTTCCTATCCAAGTCATATATTAAAAGGTAGGGAAAGCCATAATCGTCTTCACCTTTTAACCTAAAAGTGCAATATTGGGATAATTCTGGATATTTATGATCAACTTGTATTTTATTACCATATTTGGCTGTCAGTTCTTGAATAATAGCGTTTGATCTTTGTTTGTATATATCCGATGTCGATTGCGTACTATGCTGTTGGGTAGCACCGGTAATAGTATTCATTTTCTCTTGTTGAAGTGTTGGCATTACATCTTCATCTTTAGTACATTGCCACACTACAGATATAGCTATAATGATAATTGCAATACCTCCAATTGCAAATCCAATATAGGAGGATTTAGATTGCTTTTTGACACTGGCTTTAATAGAATCGTTACATACGTTCTCATTCGTCTGTGGAGTACTCTCCTGAATATCTGATGATGTTATAGTTTCATTTGGGGATTTTATTACTTCGGACTGCTGATTGGTACTTGAAATATCTCCTGTTATAAGCTCAGAATTGTTTCCTTCTGTTGGCGTGTTAGAATATTCTATTGGATTTATACTGCTTGCCGCTGTTTGTGGGCTAGGCTGTTCTTGTTCTTTGTTTTCGTCTTGTTGCTTGATAAATCTTGATTGCAGTACCACCCAAGCATAATATTCATTCAATGTTTTATGATAATAGAAATGTTTTATAATCAGTATTAATGGCAATATCCAAACACTTCGTATTATCAAATCCATTGTAGAATAAATGTCTGTACCTAATAATCTTCCTATCCATGCTACCGTTTGTAAGGTTACTCCATCACGTATTATCATTTCATATAGGTCGGTACTTGATTTAGCAATCCAACAACAAGCCAATGTATTTAATATAGCTAATCCCTCAACAATCCGTCTATCAAGTTTTCTCCCAATGCTACCAATTACAGTTGCCGAAGAAAAGACAACAGTTATTATGATGAAGATAATAGCGAATGTATGCAAACTGTCCGCTTCACTCATTAAATAGTTGAAATTGGAAGTAGTATTGATGCCAGTATATTCATTTACTAAATCACCAACTACTGAATATTCTTGAACGAAAGAACTTACATCTTCATCCGTTTGCTTATATACTGGTTCGACTTGTAAGGCATAAACACATACCAGACTACCAAAAAGAATCTGCCAAAAGGACATAGATAACAAACCTTTAGTTATTCTTTTTTCAGTAGATGAGTGATATTGATTATGAATAAAAGGAATTATCACCTTATAGAAGATGATAATTCCGATGATTATAGAAATAAACATTACTATGATAAATTAATAACGTTGTGCCCACATAGATATTTTGTATGAAAGCATTGAATATTCTCCTAATATTTTACAATCCTTATTTAATAAAATACTTTTCCCATTATAAATTCCATATATACAATTTTCATTTATTGATGATATTTGTGTAAATGTCTGAGGTATAAGTTTTGTTTCATTCATAGATAGAAGAGTATATTCATTTCCTTGTTTTGCAATAAAAAAATTCCCATTACAATACGTAATTCGTTCATATTTATCTTTTATAACTATTTCTCCATTTTTATTCATAATTCCAAAACCTTGATTTGTTACAAATATAGGATATCCTTTTTCTGTTATAAAGGTTAGTTTGTACTCGTCATTTGCTTGAACTAATATTTGTCCGTTAATATTTTTAACGCCCCAAGTTCCTTCAGAAGTAACATAAGGTACTAAATTCTCATATATACCATTGATCCAAATTTCAAAAGTGTTTCCTATATAATCTTCATTTTCTCCATTTGCATCAGTTATAGTATAAACTTTCTCTCCTTTCTTGTTGATATAATATATATCCTTTTTATCATTCATAACTAAAGCATATCCCCTTTGATGTGGACTAGCAAAACGATATTGAAGTGGAATTATTATTTTTCCTTGCATATTGATAAATCCAAATTGATCATCTTCGTTTATAACAACAGCTAATCCATCTTGAAAACTAGATGCTTGTATAATTTCATTAGGTAGTTCAAATACTTTCTCACCTTGTTTATTGATATATGAAATATTCTCACCTTGTTTTATAACAGGAGCTAATCCACCGTAAAAAGCTCCAACACTAGTGTAATTTACATCTATAATTTTTTCAGGTTCATTTATATTATGCAATTCATAAGTACCATTTTGCCTAGGTACAAAAAACATATCATCAGTTACCGAAGTTGGCATACCTTGAAATGTTGGTTGTACAACAATTTTTCCTTCTGTTGTAACAAATCCCCATTTACCATTTTCTGTTTCTTGGTAAGCTAAATGTGTGATGCCTTCACGATTTCTATTAGCACCAGTATTATCACAAGCTGATAAAAAGAATGATATTATCATTCCTAGAAAAAAAACACATTTTGTTTTCATGATTAAATCTTTTGTTAGTATTAATATTTATTCTTCCAATTCGATTAAGGTATAACGACATTTAAATATGTAGCAATCCACCCTAATGTCTTCTTTTTATTAGTCCTTAATTCCGCAACATAATTGATAATTATTTTTATAAGTTCCTGAGCAACATTTTGTTGCCCAGGTTTTTGCCATGTCAGCGTTTTCACTTACC
>NZ_KB905472.1:760443-930610 GCF_000382445.1 Phocaeicola massiliensis B84634 = Timone 84634 = DSM 17679 = JCM 13223
CCTTAATTCCGCAACATAATTGATAATTATTTTTATAAGTTCCTGAGCAACATTTTGTTGCCCAGGTTTTTGCCATGTCAGCGTTTTCACTTACCTTAGTGTTGCGAATCCAAAGACAAAGAAAACCGTAACAAGCATGGCAAATGTAGCAATAAAATCCGAAAGACTCACTCCTTTTGGAGGCATATTTCCAATCATGGAGCAATTTACCTCCCTTCTCTCCTCTACAATTGACTCAACACTTGGGTTGAGATGCAAACTCTATGGTTATCAATACAGCGAAATCATCCGCTCCCTCCTATGCGTTTACTTCTGCGGCGGTTCTTGCGTTGAGGATGTCACCGCCCACTTAATGAGTCATCTTTCCCTTCACCCCACACTCCGCACCTGTAGCGCCGACACCATCCTCAGGGCAATAAACGAACTGGCCCGGGAAAACATCTCATACACATCTGATGCCGGAAAGTCCTATGACTTCAATACGGCAGACACACTCAACACATTGCTCCTGAATTGCCTGTTGGCCACAGGGCAGTTGAAAGAGGGCGGGGAGTATGACGTTGACTTTGACCACCAGTTCATTGAGACGGAGAAGTACGATGCAAAGCCCACGTACAAGAAATTTCTTGGTTACAGGCCCGGTGTGGCCGTTATCGGCGACATGATTGTCGGCATAGAGAACAGCGACGGCAACACCAATGTACGCTTTCACCAGGGTGACACGCTAAAGAGGATTTTGGGGAGACTTGAAGAAAAGAAAATGGCAGTCAACCGCTTCAGGGCCGACTGCGGCTCATGCTCTGAAGACATTGTGGATGAGGTCAGGAAGCATTGCAGGACATTCTACATACGTGCCAACCGCTGCTGCTCGCTCTATGATGACATCTTCGCGCTCAGGGGGTGGAAGAGGGAAGAAATAAACGGCATTGTGTTTGAGTTGAACTCCATTCTCGTTGAGAAGTGGAAAGGCAAACCGTATCGCCTGATAATCCAGAGACAGAGACGCATGGGCAGTGGACTTGACCTGTGGGAGGGGGAATATACATACCGCTGCATCCTGACCAACGATTACGAATCATCCATGAGCGACATCGTGGAGTTCTATAACATGCGTGGAGGCAAGGAACGCATCTTTGATGACATGAACAATGGGTTTGGATGGGGCAGACTGCCTAAATCCTTCATGGCGGAAAATACCGTGTTCCTGCTCCTGACGGCACTGATACGCAATTTTTACAAGGCCATCATGCAAAGGATTGAAGTGAAGAAGTTCGGGCTCAAGGAAACCAGCCGTATCAAGACGTTTGTCTTCAAATTCATTTCAGTACCTGCCAAGTGGATTAAGACCGCAAGGCAATGTGTGCTGAACATCTACACCGACAACCATGCATATGCAGAAGCCTTCAAAACTTCTTCCGGATGATTTACGTCACTTGATGGCCACTGATTGCGTATTGCCTCAAGTCGCTTTATGGGGTAAGGGGATAGTATGCGCATTGAAACGGACGCGAGGACTTAATGGCTGTCTTACGAATCAAAAGTCCATTTCTCTTGTAGGTAGCACTTCGGGAATGGAGTTGCGGATTTAAGGTTAGTTATATCTAATTGCAAATTAGGGCATAATGGCTTAATCCAATTATCATATAGTTTCTTATGCCATCCTTTTTCTCTTCGTTTCTCTTTTTGAAGTAAATCATCCCAATCAAAAGGTGTAAATTTATCGCATTGCCCATAAAGTTCAATTTCCCAAGATTTACGTAAGTTCGATTTCTCATTTCTAATATTATTGTATAAAAGCTGTATATCTAGATTATCCCAAATATCTATGGTTTTGTTATCTGGATCTTTCATAACTTGCAAGTTTACGATGGAGTTTTTCTTTTTCTCCAGAAAATGTCTGACTTGATTTTCCCATTTTTCAAACCAAAGTTCTTTCCATTCAGCATCATTTTGTGATTGGGAATTTTTAATATCTTCTTTTATTATTTTCTGAAAGAAGCATAAGAGAAGACACTTTTGGTTAAGTGGCATTTTGGGGTTGGGAAAGATAGGCTTCATAGTTTAATCTCTTATTACTACAAGCCTCCGAGTAGTAATTTTTATATTCAAAAGAAAGCGTGAGGCTTGTCTATGTTCATCAAAACTGAGGTATCGCCAAACACCCTACCATAAAATGAACGAAGAAACAATACTCCTCACGCTGAATGATATGTAAGGAGTATAGCATAAAACTACACGCATACATATACAAACAGAAATGAGCGTCAATATTGCCTTCTATCCCTTATGGTAAAAATTTGGCGAATTTTCAGTTTTGGGATGAAGCAAAAAACGCTTTCCATATAAATCCAACCATTTCTCCGATTGGACTTTGCAAATATACGTTTTTGTTTTAATATTGACGCTCTTATTATGAGTATTATTTCTTCAAATATAAGGAAAACAATGTTTTCGGGACGGTAAAATTAGGAAAATATCATTGAACGGCGGGCTTTGAAATGAAATCAAATGTAATATTCCGTTCTTTTTTACATCATAATCATCTATGGGTTAACCGAAGGCTGGTTTTATAAGAACTATACCAAGGTTATTAATCCACTCAAGCGGCGTGAGCCTACAACTAACGAAAGAATACAATGAAACTTTTCTTATGCAACTTTTTTTGTCAGAATCGGTATTATTACTTAAAAAGAATAGATTGCATAAGGAAAAATATTGTTGCGTTCCGTTTACTCACATACCCTCCTAATGAACAAATAGAAATATTGCAGAAAAAGAAAAATAAGAGAAGCCAAGCATTACCTTAGCCTCTCTTTTTCTTTATTTGTCTATTCCACTACCGTAAACTCGTGAAAAGAGTACCAAACATCATCATCTTCTTGTTCGTCCATATATTCTTCCAATGCAGTTTCAATTACATTCTTATCCGGCTCTACCATCTTGCCTACTATCTCAGAAACACATTGAGCCGCTTCTTCGATAGTTGTAAAATACTCCGAATCATCATTGCCCGAATCCAAGTAGTAACGTTCCGGGAAATATTCGCCACCTGCATCATTCGTGGAATATACACAACATCCCGATTCTTCCTCTTGAAAATATACTTTAATGGATGGGAATTTTTCTTCGATAATATTTCGTACTCCTTCCTGCTCACACCAAGCTGTGGATTGACAGATAGTGAGAATATTATTATTCAGTTCATAATAAGTGATTTCGCCACGACATCTATACTTTTCCCAGTTACTTCCTAGTTTTGTGACTAAATTTCCCAGCCACCACTTGCCAAAGCCATTTTTCTCAATGCTGGTCTTACGTCTATCAATATACTTCAAGATCTTATACAACGACTTTACTTCCTTCAAGTCACCGACACATTTATAAGTACAATCGCACCAGTTAGGCATAATCCTCTACCTCCCTTCCGTTTTCGTATCTGCAAATATTCAATTCCTCAGTTGTCATCCATTGGCAGTTACTGAGCCTGAATCCGTACTTTTCTTCGATAGTTGAAAGGAAAGATTCAAAGTCCTCATATTCCTCCGATTCTCTTAATTCTTCATCCGTCAGCTTTATGATATTCAAACAGCCCACACAAAAGTCTAAAATTAAAACATATCTTGGTTCCATAATTTCAATCTTATTTTAAGTTATACCTTTTGATTAATTTATATACAGTCGATTTTGAGAAGTTACATCCCTGAGAAGTAACGAAACCTTCCCTGTTCAAAGTGTCCGCCATGCTTTTCAGGGTGTATTCTTCCTTGATTAATGTCCGAAGCATCGCAACGGCTCTTTTGTTATTAGGGTTGTTGTCAGCTTTCTCCTTACAACTTCTGATACTGTTCCGGATGGCTTGTTTATGCTTATCCATCAAGTGCTCAGGATTACCCAATTTAAAACCTCTTGCTTTCTTGGCTTGTAATGCAGATTTGGTTCTTACCGCTATCAGTTCCGCTTCGTATTGGGATATTGCGGATAAGATATGAAGTACCATTTTATTTGCTTGTGGGAAATCACAGAAAACAATCTCCACATCACTCTCTAAAAGGTTTGACAGGAAGGAAACATTTCTCGCCAGCCTGTCCAGCTTGGCTACGATAAGTGTCGCGCCTTCTTTTCTGCAAAGGCTCAACGCTTCTTTCAGTTTGGGTCTCTCTTTTTTACGGCCGGATTCTATTTCTATATATTCAGCAACTGGAACTTTGTCTTGAAGGTGTTTATGTATTATCTCCCTCTGTGCCTCAAGTCCCAGTCCTGAATATCCTTGTTTTTGTGTACTTACCCGTAGATAAGCCACATATTGGGTTTCATTCTTCATTGTTATTCGTTTTTTAACAATAGTTCCACTGCTTAGATGGACGTCTAATCTTTGGAACCATGTCGGTTGGGCATAAAAAAGGGGGAATACATGAGTTTCTATAATCTGAATTCTCACATATTCCCCGATAACATAAATTATCGTCTGCCTTATACGGCTACCTTATATATAACTCCGTATTTGGAGCAGATAAAATCATAGGAGGCTAAACCATAACTGACGGTATCATTTATTACAGCCACTATCTTATCAAGCGGCACACAATCATAGGTGATTTCTGTTTCCTCATTTTCTGGTTTAACTGTTATCTGATAAAGGTTCAGTTCTGCTAAGTAACGAACCTCAATCCAACACTCGGTTTTGAAAAGGTAAAACTCAGTACCTTTATCTGTCACCTTTATGTCATTAAAGTCCAATCCCCAACCAAAGGGGAGAAAGGATTTTTGCAAAGCATCATGCCAGATTACTTTTGCTATTTTCTCGTTTTCGTTCATAAGTCAAAGTCCTAAGATGTAGTTCATAACTTTGGCATTGTAGTCCTCAACCAAATAGTTCTCCACATTTTGGTCAATCACTTCAGCCAGATTATCTAAATACACATCATCAATTCGTTTCACCTCATTCCCTTCTTCATCATAGAGAGAAACTTGAAATAGATCCACTCCTTCAATATATGTAACTCTGACATTCCCTATATGAAGGAAACCCTGTATATGGAACTCTAAAGCATCGTCACTACAAACAAAGCTGTCCGTATCGACTCCCCAGCTCATAGAAAGGGAAGGGTTAGCGGCAATGATACTCCAAATGTATCTCGCCATTTCTGTTGTTATCTTCATTTTTTTGCTGTTTTATTATCAATCCATCTTTTTGCTGCATCCAAAGACTGAAAATGTTTGGTTTCTACTTCGTCATCGTCATTGAGTGCAAAGGCTTGAAAATCTGCTGTAGAAAACTGAATAATCAAGTTTTCATTATAAACCAGTTCTTCAGCCATAGTATTCTTTCATATAACAGGTTTCACACAAAGAACCATAGTCGTTTACATCACTACGGCTCATAGGTTTACCACAATAATCGCAATGTCTTACCACTTCTTCGTGCATATATCTTGCGACTTCCATTAACGGTGTTCCGGAATAGGAAACCGTTATCTTACTTTTCTTAGTTATCTTCTTCTTTGCCATTGTCATTCAGTTTATCGTTATACTTGTTTTTTATGTAGGCGGTCAGAATAGCTTTGATAACCTTAGCTCTGTCTGCCCGGTCGTAATTGGCTGGAACATCATGCTCATAACTATTTCTAAAAGACTCGTGTAGCTTTCCCAGACATTGATTTTCAGATCTGTTATCCAAGAAATACTTTAGCTTATAATCCGTATAGGTGTCTGTATCGTCTCCTTGGATGTAAACTGAGAGATATATTTCATCCTTTTCGCTATTCCAGATTGAAGTTACATTGCTGTTCCAGTTGTTGCCGGTATCAGAAAGGAATAGCGTTTTGAACTTATTTCTCGCTTTTCCTGAATCTCCTTTTCCAGCCTCCTTGATTATTCTGAGGATGGTAGTGTAGGAGATTGAGAGTAATTCGCTTTCACTGAGAGAGTTTATAATCTCCAGTTTCTTCTTGGGAGCGTATCTTTTGAATAGCTCCACGTTGATATTTGTTGCCATATTGCTTATTGCTTTTGTTCGTTAATGACTGTGAATTTCTGACGCAACCCTTCAATTACGTCTGCAAACTCTGTAAACTCTTCGTAATTCATTTTGGCTCCGTAAGATTTGATTTCGATAGAGCCACCATTAGCTGTGTTAAGTGTAAGAGTAATATCATTTTCTCCCTTAACTATTTGACTGATTGCTATTTCGTATTTCATCGTTTTAAGTTTTATATAAAAAGAAAGCGGGGAGAACTTCATTATTTCAGAAATCCTCCCCGCTGTTGAAAGTGGGTCTGTCGCTTTTATACCGCTATCATAAGACTTCCTGCGACATTGGAAGTCTTTTCGTAAAGAGAGTAATCAATCTCAGGGTGTTCAGCTTTCAGTTTGCTGGTATTGAGAGAGATTCGTGTACTTGGCATTTTTCTGGTAAGACGCATCGTTTCGGTAGTCCAGGTCTTTACTCCTGAACTTTCCATATCGGAGAGAATCTTGGCTTTGATTTCTGCCAGTCTTTCCTCCGCATCATTCTTGGTTTGGATGAGGGATCTGATTTCATCTTCCATAAACTTATACTCTTCTGGAATGCTAAAAGGGTTATTGAAATTTTCTTCTTTAAGATCTGCTTCTAACAATTCCTTGCAGATTTCGGAAGGTATTCTGTTTACGAAGATAACTTCATTGATATGGTCAACAGTTCCATCCTTCTTAATCTTGTTACGAAGATGGATGATGAAAAGCTTGTCAATCTTAGCCTTCTTGTTCTGTAATTCAAAGAAGTAAGCATAAAGACTGAGTTGCCATCTTGCTTTTTCGAGTTTCTCTGAGGTCATTACGCCATAGGTCTTAATATCGCCTATACTGAAAGTGTCATCAGAAACTCTATATACCTTATCAATCATGGAAGCCCAGTTCTTGTTGTCTGAAACAATATATTCAGAGGCTTCATGAACCAGTCCGTGTTCTTTACAGATTTCAATATAATCCGCTACTTCCACGGTTCCATCATTGTTCCAGTTCTTGTCGAAATCTTCAATGGAAGCGTGTACGTTTGTTCCGTAGGTAGCTGCTGCATTGAGAACAGCTTCGTCCACGTTATCATACTCGTCAGGAAATAATTGTCTTTGAATCATTCCTGTTATACCGCTCAGCTGTTTGTCACCAAGCCAGTATTCGTGAGGTTCTTCTAAAAAGATTACCTCACTGTTTTTCAGTTCAATTCTTTTTGTTGCCATAATCATGCTACTTGGTTAAGTTGTAACTTACGCTCCGTAAAGAGAGCCTTGATTTCACTGTTAGAATCCACTTCGTTCTTATGTTGCTGATACAATCCCATAAGTGCCTGCTGATTAATACAAGCGTTTAGGGCTGCTTTTATCCCAGCGTACTTCTCCAATGGTTGCTGTGTCGTTTTGGTTTTACGGGTTGTTGTTTTCTTTGATGCTGTTTCTGCATTTTGGCCGGCATCCGAACTTTCATTCTCCGGCACATCTTCTCCGGCATAGATATACAATCCCAGCCCGAACATGGCGAGGTTCTTTACAAGGCATCGCATCAGGGTCTTGTTGATGTCGAACATAGTGGCAGCTTCTACTTTCTTTTCGACATACTGCTTCTTGAACTTGTCATATACATTATAAGTATAGGGTTCAAACTTCATGGCTTTATTGGCACCATTCATTACAGGTAGCCACATTTCATGGGCGATTCCATCTACGGTTACTTCTGTATATACGACAATCCCCACAAACGGATCCGCAAAATAAGGAAGTCCTGTTGATGGATGTTTGACAATCTTATACGTTGCACTAGGGTAGCATCGCTTAAACTCTGCCCAAGCGTTTGCCCAGCTTAAATAAGTCAGGTCGTTGTACTTCTCAACTTTGTCGCTGAGGTCTAATGAATAAAGCGCATCAAACATGACGGCTCTTCTTTCGTCATCCGTAGCATTTGCCGGGATGACAGGTTTTTGGAATTTACACATAATGATAAAAAATTAGTGGTTGATAATCCGATAAAATAAAAAAAGGGAGATACACAGAATCTTGGTTTGATGAATAAACTTTGATAATGTGTACCTCCCCTTTTAAAAAGTAGGGTTAGTTGTCAGTTGAGAAACCATGAATAGCCTTCGGTATCGTTACCTTCTATGGCTCTTTGGATTCCCAAAGCAAAATCGGTGCAGTTTTGGTTGCGTTCAAGCCAACGGTCAATGTAAGCTGATTTGGCCGCTTCGTTGGCGAGTTGTAACAGGTTCCAACAGGTTATGTTCTCGTTTTCCTTCTTCCCGAAATTAGGATTGGAAACATATCCTTTCACCATCGCATTTACGGCTTGGTCACCCATTTCCAGCGATGGCAGGTTTCGTTGTTCGTTTACAGGTAGAAACTGATATAATCTTAATCTGCCTATGATTTTACAGAACAATTCTTCGGAGATTGCTGTTGATTGCAAATTCTCCAGAAGATTGAGTGTTTCTTCTTTATGAGGATTGAAACCGCTGAACAGTTCCAGAGCCTTCTGCGTGATGTCCGCTTCAGTCATACATTCTATCGTTCCTGAAAATCCATCGCACGTCAGGCAGAGATTTGAACACACTTTTACTTTCCAACCAACAAAGATTTTAAACTTCATTGCGGTCTGCCCTCTGTATAGCTTGTCTTCACTGTAACTTCTGACACCTCCGACAGTCAGATTAACATTCTGTCCGTTGATGGTCTGAACCAGTCCTTTTATATGTGTCACCCATGCAAGACGCTGATAGAATATGGTTTTCTCATCTTCTCTTAGTTCGCTTGCTTTCTTGTGCTGAGCTGATGGAACCCTCCCGATAATGGGGTGTGATACCCTGCATTCAACAGGTGTCATTTCTCCGAATATCTGTCCTGCCGCTTCTGTTACAGCACCGATGAAATTCTGGTGCGATATGGTCAGGCTGTTGTCGCAGAACGTTGGAATTACGTTCTTCTCTGTAAGTTCTTCCAATGTGATACCGGAAGTGTTGCTCTCGATGAAGTTAGGATGAAACTTCTGATTTTCTTCTGATACTGTTGCTGTATCTTCAATACCTGTAATCACTGCTGCCTGTTCTTTGATAGAATCGGCTGCTTGTCTTTTTGTTGTTCTCATTTTACTGTTATTTTTTAGTTGGTTGATAAAATCTGATAAAAACAAAAAGCCAAGAGGTCATTTCTTTGCTTTTACAAATATTCCTCTTAGCTTCTTTATGCCTTTAAGTATCGAAGTTGCTACCTCCAATACCGTTATTATTATGTCCTGTGTCTTGTCATAATCCATTCACGGACATTTTATCAGTTTTCAGTAACTGCATTATCTACAGCCACTTTACTTGCAGCGGATTTTTTCTTGGATCTGCTGCCATACTTCTCAACAAGTTCAATTACTACCGAACCTGCAACAATAATCTCAGCTACATACGCTGCGATTTTAATTCCTTTCATTAAATTTCCCATTTCTCTTAAATTTTAGTTTGTTAATAATATTGTTTTCTATTCTCTTATATACATTTTTCATATATAAGGCTTTGAGGGGAAATCAAGGAAATGGGGAGAAAAAATAAACCAATCTTTCGACTGGTTGTGATAGTTGAACCGTTGTAAATAGCTCCTCGCATTTACTTGGCCTATCATGCGGCATACATTCTTTCGTGGGGAACTATGTCTTGTCCATATACTAAAATTGCTACGCATCATCGAATCTCCATCTTATCCATCGTCTGAAAATAAGTGTGACCCGGTAAATTATTTTTTATATATGCTTGAAGCTACGCACCTTATCTTAATGGTGCATGAATAATGCTTCAAGTTATTTTCTCATATATAAGAGTTTGAGGTGATTTAAAGAGGAAATAAAAGCAATAATCCCTATTACTCAATAAAATTAGAGCATAGGGATTATTATGTTATAAAGGGATATACTTTAGTAATCAGAATCTCCTGTAAACGTATCCATAAGTTTATCCATCTGCTCGCCTATGCACTTGTCTATTAGCTTTGCATAGTGGGCAGTCATTCGTGTATTGGTATGTCCTAACATCTTAGAAACAACTTCCAGCGATATGTTATTGGCTAAAGTAATTGTACTTGCAAAGGTGTGCCTACTTGTGTGGAAGCAAATTCGTTTATTAATTCCACAAAGTATAGCTATATCCTTTAGATATTTGTTGATGTCCGCAGGGTCTTGAATAGGGAGTAATTTCTCTCCACCTTTGTACTTATCCAATATCAGTTTGGCGATGGGGAGTAGGGGAATGCGTGATAGAACCCCTGTCTTAACCCTACGTTTCTTAATCCATATTCTGCCAGTGTTATCTTTCTCAAAGTGTTCTGGTGTCAAGGTCTTAATGTCAATGTAGCTAAGCCCTGTGAAGCACCCAAAGAGGAACATATCTTTAGCTCTCTCCAATCGTGGCAGGGGAGTATCAAAGTTGATTATCTTCCTCAATTCTTCTTCGTCCAAGAAATCAACTTCCACAGGTTCACGTTCTACTTTATAAGTAGTGAATGGGTTGAAACTAATGTAAGCATTGGCTACGGATAGGTTGATAATTTTCTTCAATAGTTTTAAATGCTTGGTGCATGAGTTTTGTGCCATACCTTTATCAATTTTTAAGAACGAATGAAACGACTGAATGAAATTAATGTTCAGTTCACGTAAATATAAATCGTCACGTTTGTATTTCTGTTGAACAAACTCCCTTAATAATCTGATGGTATAGACAGATACCCAAAGAGTGGCTTTAGAAACTCCATTGCCAACAAGTTTTTCTTGTTCTTTGTTGTGTTCTTCAAAGACTTCAAATAGGCTTTTCTCTTTTAGAGATTCTACTTTATCAAAATAAGCGTCACGTAATAGTTCCGCTGTGATTACAAAACCTCTATCTAACAATTCTGCTTCTTTTTGATAGAGTTTGGCTCTGATAGCCTTTAGATAGTTGTTTAGACTTTGGGCTTCTTTATCCTTGCCTTTTACTTGTTGTTTGGTTTTATCCCAATTACAGGATTTTACTTTTTTACCTGTAGAAAAAGCACATCTTTCTCCATTAACTGTGAGTACTACCTCTATTGAAGCTGTACCATCTTTCCTAACTCTGCTATCTCTTATGAAGAATAAGATAGCAAATGAACTTCTTACCATAGTTTAATCATTTAAAATTAGACATTGGGAAGTCCTTTAAAATGTGATATATCTTTCTGTATATTAGATAGATGAATTGATTTTTGTGTGCAGTTTTGAAAAAACATCAAATTGCACACAGATTGCACACAAAATAGCCTCAATTTAGCTCCAAATTAAGGATAATCAGCCACGTTTACCCTTAGAGATTCAAGCTCCATTTAAGCTATAATTTGCTTCAATTCCATCATTCAATCACAGCCAATTATAAGAAAAACAGCAAGAGGAAATGAGTGTCAGAATAGGGGATAAGCATTACAGTATAACTAAAACAAAAATCCCCATAACCATTACAGTTACAGGGATTTATATGTTAGCAATGTATTATATTACTTGCTCAAAGCTTGAGCCACGTCAACCGCACAAGCCACTGTACATCCTACCATCGGGTTGTTACCGATACCCAGGAAGCCCATCATTTCCACGTGAGCGGGAACGGATGAAGAACCGGCGAACTGAGCGTCAGAGTGCATACGACCCATTGTGTCTGTCATACCGTAAGAAGCAGGACCGGCAGCCATGTTGTCCGGGTGAAGAGTACGACCTGTACCACCACCTGATGCAACTGAGAAATAAGGCTTACCTGCAAGAACACGTTCTTTCTTGTAAGTACCTGCAACCGGATGTTGGAAACGAGTCGGGTTAGTAGAGTTACCGGTGATAGATACGTCTACACCTTCTTTCCACATGATAGCTACACCTTCGCGAACATCATCGGCTCCGTAGCATTTTACTTTTGCACGAGGACCGTCAGAATAAGCGATTTCACGAACTACTTTCAGTTCACCTGTGAAATAATCGAATTCAGTCTGAACGTATGTAAATCCGTTGATACGAGAGATGATTTGTGCAGCGTCTTTGCCCAAACCGTTCAAGATACAACGCAGAGGTTCTTTACGTACTTTGTCTGCTTTTGCAGCGATTTTGATAGCACCTTCGGCAGCAGCGAATGATTCGTGACCTGCCAGGAATGCGAAACATTTAGTTTCTTCGCGCAGCAACATAGCAGCCAGGTTACCGTGACCGATACCTACTTTACGGTCGTCGGCTACAGAACCCGGAATACAGAATGCCTGCAGACCGATACCGATAGCTTCGGCAGCTTCGGCAGCGTTTTTGCAACCTTTCTTCAATGCAATGGCAGAACCTACTACGTAAGCCCACTTAGCATTTTCGAAACAGATAGGCTGAGTTTCTTCACAAGTTTTATAAGGATCAAGTCCGGCAGCTTCGCAGATTGCGTTAGCTTCTTCGATGTCTTTGATGCCGTTTTCGTTCAAAGCAGCAATGATCTGTTTGATACGACGGTCTTGGCTTTCGAATTTTACTTCTCTAATCATATTCTTTCCTCCTTATAATTATTCGTGACGTGGATCAATTTTCTTAACAGCTCCCTGCTCTTCAGTTACACGTCCGTAAGTACCTGTAACTTTCTTCAACGCTTCGTTAGCATCAGTACCCTTCTTGATTTCGTCCATGAACTTACCCATGTGAACGAATTCGTAACCGCAGATTTCATCGTTCTTATCCAAGAATACGTTCTTGATGTAACCTTCAGCCATTTCAAGGTAACGGGGACCTTTAGCCAAAGTACCATACAAAGTACCTACCTGGCTGCGAAGACCTTTACCCAAGTCTTCCAGACCGGCACCGATAATCAGACCACCTTCCGAGAAAGCCGACTGAGTACGTCCGTAAACGATTTGAAGGAAAAGTTCGCGCATTGCTGTGTTGATAGCGTCACAAACCAAGTCGGTGTTCAATGCTTCCAATACAGTCTTGCCCGGAAGGATTTCGGCAGCCATGGCAGCCGAGTGAGTCATACCTGAGCAACCGATAGTTTCTACCAATGCTTCCTGGATGATACCTTCTTTTACGTTAAGGGTTAGTTTACAAGCACCCTGCTGAGGAGCACACCAGCCAATACCGTGTGTCAAACCAGAGATGTCTTTGATTTCTTTTGATTTTACCCACTTTCCTTCTTCAGGAATAGGAGCCGGTCCGTGATTAGGACCTTTCTTCACAACACACATGTGTTCTACTTCGTGTGAATAAGTCATATTCTTTACGTTTTTTGGTAATAAAATAAATATTCGTAACCACGTGAAAAAGGTTAGTTACCTTTTTCGCCTACAAAGTTAGTCCTTTTATTCTTTTCTGCAACCTGTTGCGTGCCACTTTTTGATATTAAATTAAATAAATTTATTGTGAGACAATATTTTGCAAACTAGAGTTGCCAAAATCTTTTTTCTTTCCACCGAATCACTTATCTTTGTACCTATATATATTATATAAAGATGGAAACGAGTAAAATAGAAATTAAGGACGAAGTGCTTCGACAGGGTGCTGAGGAAGGTATGGACGAATTTATTAAAGTTTTTACCGATAAGTATTTGGAAGTGACGGGCGGTGTGATTAATGCTGAAACAATGCCCTTGCTCAATGGTTACCAACATTCTTTGCTAGGCTATCATTTTTTTCGTGAAGAGATTAATGAAGGGGGCTTTATTCAGTTGATTCAAAATGGCTATGGGCCGTATCTTTTTGATAATCCTTTTGCTAAATCAATGCGTCTTTTTGGGGCGAAGGAATTCTCAAAGTTGATTTATACTGCCAAGAAAATTTATGATGAAAACCGTGCAGACTTGGAAAAAGACTGCGATGATGAAGAATTTATGGCTATGTATGAGCAATACGAGGTATTTGATGAACTGGAAGAGCAGTTTATGGATATGGAGGAACTTGTCACAGCACAGATTGCCGAGTATGTGGATAATAATATAGAACAGTTTGCTGAAATAGTGGAGTGAGTTTGTTTATGTATTAATAAAGGTTAATATGGAAGAATGTTGTGCAGTATTTGGGTTTGGAGCTCATTTAATCATTAAAACAACAAAAAAGAGTTGAAGTTTCCCTTTACGACTCGAATCTTTTAATTAATTTTGCAAACCCTAATAATAAAGAGAAGAAAATGAAAAAAATGAAGTTGGCAGTGTTCTTTGCTGCATTGGTATCTGTATTATCCTTTAGTTCTTGTTTGGACACTAACAGTGAAAGTGCTTATGACGGTATAGTGCTTGTAACTGTTACAGGTGATGAGTTTCTTGGCTATAAATTATACGCAGATGGAGGTGGAATCTTGGTTCCTACAGCTGCTAATATGAAACAGTTTGGTGATTGGAGTAAGGTGAAGCGTGCTCAAGTGGCATTTAAACATTTGGATGAAGTGTTGCCTGAGCCGTCAGAAAATACACAGTATAAGGTTGAAATTGTTTCTGCTGCTCCATTACATGGAGGTGCCAATATGATTAATACTACGAGAGATGTAGAAGCAGCTGATACTTTGTATAAGAATCAAGATCCTGTTATCGATTTTTATGGGGGAGTTATTATTTACAAGGGATATATAACATTTAGTCCTCAACTTAATTATAACTCATCTTCACCTTTTTATTTTAATATGAGTTATAGAGAAGAAGATATTGTTGATAATGAAAAACTGACGTTGACATTCCATTATGACAATGGGGAAAGCGATTCTTATAATTCTACTCGTGCATTATGCAGTTTTCCTTTCTCGTCAGAACTTTATAGCCATTTCTCTGAAACAGATTCTATAGATGTAGTTCTTAGAGCTATGCAGGATAGAGGTGGTGAAAATTATGTAAAAAAAGAAGTAAGAATGGCTACTAAAGATTTTAGAGCTCCTTACGGATACTGATAAATCATTATATTGCAAGTAGAAAAGTCCTCTTTTCCCTTTGGGAAAAGGGGATTTTTTATACCTTTGCAACTCATTGAAGTATAACAAAGGTAAATAGATTAAGCATTGAACTACAAAGATTTATTTAATAGAGTGGTGTTGCTGATTTCCTCTCCGGCTAAGGCTTGGGCAGAAATCAATACAGAAGAGGATAGGCGGAAAGTGCTTGGCACATTTGTTTATCCCATGATAGGATTGTGCGGCTTGTCCGTTTTTATAGGTACTTTTATTGGAAATACAGCAGGTGTATCTGCTTTTCAGATAGCAATGACCCGTTGTTGCGCCATTTTTGTTTCTCTCTTTGGAGGATATTTCTTGGCTGCTTATGCTGTAAATCAATTGGGAAAGAAATTGCTGAACCGAGGCGAACAGTATGAACTAAACCAACAGTTTGTGGGTTATGCCATGGTGGTGACATTTGTGCTTGATATTATCAGCGGTTTGTTTTCAATCTCCATTTTGCATTGGATACTCCAGTTCTATACCGTGTTTGTGGTATATGAAGGGGCACGCACACTGATGAAAGTGGAAGAAGCCAAACTGACCCGATACACATTGATTGCTTCGGTGATTGTAATTGTTTGTCCGGCGCTTATTGCGGCGGTATTTAATGAGTTATCTGTTATTTTGAATTGATGAAACCGACTCCTGTAAATATAAAAAATAAACGTGCGTCGTTCGATTATGAATTTATCGATACGTACACAGCAGGTATTGTGCTTACCGGAACTGAGATAAAATCCATCCGTATGGGTAAAGCCAGCCTGGTAGATACCTATTGCTACTTTGTGCATGGTGAGTTGTGGGTAAAGAATATGCATATTGCAGAATATTTCTATGGTTCGTATAATAACCATACAGCCCGCCGTGAACGTAAGCTGTTGTTAAGCAAGAAAGAGTTGCGTAAATTGGAAGAGGCAGGAAAGAATCCCGGCTTTACTATTGTTCCTGTCCGTTTGTTCCTGAATGAAAAAGGACTGGCAAAATTAGTTATCGCTTTGGCAAAAGGTAAAAAACAATATGATAAGCGCGAATCTTTGAGAGAAAAGGATGACAGGCGTGAAATGGATAGAATGTTTAAGAGATAGTATATATTGTGAATGGCTACATTGAAGCAAATTATTGACGAACGAATTCTCATCCTCGACGGAGCGATGGGGACAATGATACAAAAATACAACTTATCGGAACAGGATTTTAGAGGGGAACGGTTTGCACAAGTTGCCGGTCAGATGAAAGGCAACAATGACTTGCTGTGCCTTACCCGTCCTGATGTGATAAAAGATATTCATCGCAAGTATCTGGAAGCAGGTGCAGATATCATCGAGACAAACACGTTTAATGCTCAGCGGGTGTCGATGGCAGATTATCATATGCAGGATATGTGCCGTGAGATAAATTTGTCGGCTGCCGGAATCGCTCGTGAAATGGCGGACGAATATTCCCGAAAGACTCCCCATAAACCGCGCTTTGTGGCCGGGTCTGTCGGTCCCACCAATAAAACTTGCTCAATGAGTCCCGATGTGAATAATCCTGCAATGCGTGCACTTACTTATGATGAGTTGGTCGGTGCCTACAGGGAGCAAATGGAAGCATTGCTGGAAGGGGGAGTGGATGCTCTCCTGATAGAGACTATATTTGATACACTGAATGCCAAGGCTGCTGTTTTTGCGGCTGAGTCGGCAATGCAGGCGGTGGGACGAGAAGTGCCTTTGATGCTCTCGGTGACGGTATCGGATATTGCCGGCCGCACGCTTTCCGGTCAGACTCTGGATGCCTTTCTTGCGTCTGTTCAGCATGCTCCTGTTTTTTCTATCGGCTTGAATTGCTCTTTCGGAGCCAAACAGTTGAAACCTTTTTTGGAAGGGCTGGCTGCGCGTGCTCCTTATTATATCAGTGCGTATCCCAATGCAGGACTCCCGAATAGCTTGGGGCAGTATGACCAGACTCCCGGAGATATGGCTTCGGAAGTGAAGGAATACATAGACGAGGGTTTGGTGAATATTATCGGCGGATGTTGTGGCACGACTGAAGAATATATTGCCGAATATGTTCCATTGGTGCAGAAGGCACGCCCTCACATTCCGGCAGGTAAGCCTGAGCGGATGTGGCTTTCGGGATTGGAGCTGCTTGAACAGACACCCGAAATTAATTTTATCAATGTGGGCGAACGTTGCAATGTGGCGGGTTCGCGTAAGTTTCTTCGTTTGATAAACGAAAAGAAATACGAAGAGGCATTGAGCATTGCACGTAAGCAGGTAGAAGACGGTGCATTGATTATTGATGTTAATATGGATGATGGGCTGCTGGATGCCAAGGAAGAAATGACTGTTTTTCTGAATCTGGTGATGTCCGAACCCGATATTGCACGTGTTCCTGTGATGATTGATTCTTCTAAGTGGGAGGTGATAGAAGCCGGGCTGAAGTGTTTGCAAGGTAAATCTATCGTAAATTCCATATCGCTGAAAGAGGGAGAGGAGAAATTTATCGAGCATGCCTGTCTGATTAAAAAACTGGGAGCTGCAACGGTCGTGATGGCTTTTGACGAGAAAGGACAGGCCGACACCTTCGAACGGAAGATTGAAGTTTGTTCGCGTGCCTATCGTATCTTGACAGAGCAGGTCGGCTTTAATCCGCATGACATTATTTTCGACCCTAATGTGCTGGCTGTGGCTACGGGAATTGAGGAACACAATAATTATGCTGTTGATTTTATCAAAGCAACCGGTTGGATAAAGCAGAATCTTCCCGGAGCACATGTCAGTGGCGGGGTAAGTAACTTGTCATTCTCTTTCCGTGGTAATAATTATATCCGTGAAGCAATGCATGCCGTATTTCTTTATCATGCCATTCGGCAGGGCATGGATATGGGTATTGTGAATCCGGCCACTTCGGTGCTTTATACCGATATTCCTGCCGATGTGCTGGAACGGATAGAGGATGTGGTGTTGAATCGTCGTCCCGATGCTGCCGAAAGGCTGATTGAAACAGCGGAAGCTTTAAAGAATACCGAAACCGGCGGCAAACCGGCGGAACAGGAGTTATGGCGTGAGGAAACGGTGGAGATGCGTCTGCAATATGCGTTGATAAAAGGCATCGGTGATTATTTGGAAGAAGATTTGGCGGAGGCGTTGCCGCTATACGGAAAAGCGGTGGATATCATTGAAGGGCCGTTGATGGATGGAATGAACAAAGTGGGTGAGCTTTTTGGGGCCGGAAAAATGTTTCTGCCTCAAGTGGTGAAGACTGCCCGCACCATGAAAAAAGCTGTGAGTATTTTGCAACCGCTTATTGAAGCCGATAAGCAGGAAGGAGTGCGCAGTGCCGGAAAGGTGTTGATGGCAACTGTGAAAGGTGATGTGCACGATATCGGGAAAAATATCGTATCGGTGGTGATGGCTTGTAATAATTATGAAATTATAGACTTGGGGGTGATGGTTCCTGCCGAAACGATTGTGCAAAAAGCCATAGAAGAGAAAGTGGATATCATCGGCTTGAGTGGATTGATTACTCCGTCTCTTGAGGAGATGGCACATGTGGCTGTCGAATTGCAACGTGCAGGACTGGATATTCCGATTATGGTTGGTGGTGCTACGACTTCCAAACTTCATACTGCTCTGAAGATTGCTCCTGTTTATGGAGGGCCGGTTATTCACATGAAAGATGCTTCACAGAATGCATTGGTGGCAGCCCGTTTGCTGAATGCTGAGTCTCGCCAAGAATTTGTGGAGGGAATAAACAGAGAGTATGAAGAACTTCGCAGCAAGAATAGTGCAAAACAGGTGAAGACTGTTTCTTTGGAAGAGGCACAAAAGAATAAGTTAAACCTTTGGTAAGAAGATTTATCTTTCAAAGTATTTAGGGAATAATTGAAAAACTTCAAGGTCTTTTTTTAGAAGAACTTGAAGTTTTTTTAAAAGACGGAAGAGTTTTTTGAAAAGAACAAGGTCTTTTGGGAGGGTTGCTGTCACGAAAAACTTCCGCCTTTTAATTTATTTGATGTTTCACCGCAAATCGTTGAACATGAGTGGAATAATGCCCTGTTATGCGTGAAACGTGCTTTTTATTAAAGTCCTTTTATAGTTGATTTAGAAATTCTTCTGCTTTGATGAGCGTCTCCGGCTTTCCGATATCTATCAATTGTAGGTTGTCGACGGGATAGCCCTGAATCCTGATGTTTTTGCAAACTTGCAGGTAAAAATCGATAATAGAATATTTCCCCGGTTTCATGCCTTTGTTCAGCAATAGCGGGTTGATTGCTTGTATACCGCTATAGGCGTATTCCCGGTACTTTCCTTCTTCGTATTTTAATCCGGCAGGTTTCACTTCGCCTGTGGTTTTATTTATCCAGCCGCACAAAAGATTGTTGCCATCAAATAGCAAGTAGCGGGAGGTGATTCGTCTGCTTACCAGCATGGTGGCGTATACATCAGGGGTTTGTTGGTGGAAGCGGATTAAATCTTGTAAATTGCAGTTGGATAAAATATCTACATTATGCAGCAGGATACCGTTTTTATCTTCATGGCAGGGGGATATGAAATACTTGCCGGCTTTTTCCAGTCCTCCTCCGGTGTCCAGTAATTCTTCTGTCTCGTCAGAAATATGGATGTCGACACCGAAATTATGATTAGCCTGCAGAAAATCTAGAATCTGATCGGCAAAATGGTGTACGTTAATCACTATTTCATTAAAGCCCGAAGCTTTCAGTTTTAATATGACATGTTCCAGCATGGGCTTTCCGGCTACTTCTATCAGCGCTTTGGGTTTGGTATCTGTCAGGGGTTTGAGCCGGCTTCCCAAGCCGGCTGCAAAAATCATAGCTTTCATAAAGTCGATTCGAATATTTGTTCTATGTTTTGTTCGCGGTGAATCAAGACAACCTTTACACCGAATTTCCGGTTTAAATGCTCAGCTGTATGTTGGGCCGAATAGACCGACCGGTGTTGTCCGCCGGTACAGCCGAAGCATACAGACAGGTTGCTGAACCCTCGCTCCATATATCGTTTGACCGACGCGTCCACCAGTGCGTATGCATGTTCCAGAAAAGGAAAGATTTCTCCGTCTTCTTCCAAAAAGCGGATAACAGGTTCATCCAGTCCGGTAAAGGGTTTGTAGCGTTCGTATTTACCGGGATTATTTACGGCACGGCAATCGAATACATAACCGCCTCCGTTACCTGTAGGGTCGTCGGGTATGCCTTTTTTATATGCAAAACTCATCACTTTAACCGTCAGTTGGCGTTTTTTCAGCTCGTCCTTGAATTGTTTCAATTCAGTCAGCTCGCGCAAGACGGAGCATAAGTAAGGATATTCGGGATACTCATCGCGCAATAACTGCCGCAGGTTTTCTATGGCATAAGGTACGCTTTGTATGAAATGAGGCTTTTTCTCAAAATATCCGCGAAACCCGTAGGCTCCCAATACTTGCAAGGTGCGGAAAAGTACAAAATGATGCAGTTGGCTGAAAAAATATTCTCTGTCTACCGGTTTGTATTTGCAAAGCGCGTCAATGTATTCTTCCAAGAGTTCTTTTTTTAAAGTGTCAGGGTATTGGGCTTTGGCCTGCCATAAGAAAGAGGCGACATCATAGAAGAACGGGCCTTTGCGTCCACCCTGAAAATCGATGAACCATGGTTTGTCATCTTTAATCATTACATTCCGGCTTTGGAAATCGCGATACATGAAAGTGGCTGAAGAGCTGCGGAGCAGTACATCGCTCATCTTCTGGAAATCGTCTTCCAGTTTGTCTTCTTGAAATTCAAGTCCGGTAGCTTTCAGAAAACAGTATTTAAAGTAGTTCAAATCCCAAAGAATAGAACGTTGGTTGAATTCCGGTTGCGGGTAACAATGGGAAAAATCAAATCCGTCGGCCCCTGCAAATTGGATGGCCGGCAGTAGGCGGATAGTTTTGCGGAGAAGTTCCTTCTCCTCTTCCGAGAATACACTGGTGGTGCGCCCTTTTTCGATGGCATTGAATAATAATGTGTCACCTAAGTCTTCTTGTAGATAGCATGTCTTATCTGCGGAAACACAATAGACTTCGGGAACAGGAAGACCTTTTTTGCGAAAATGTGCGGCCATATAGAGAAAAGCGTTGTTCTCTTCGATGGAAGTACCATAAACGCCGATTAAATTCTGTGTTCCGGTGAGTCTGAAATAACGTCTGTTGGAACCGGAAGAAGGCAATTCGGTAATTGTCTCGGCAGCTACACCTGTGTATGTTTGATATAAATGCTGTAAATCTTCTATAATCATGACTTTAGTATTTGTAAGCAAAGATACCAATTAATATTGGGAATAAAAAAACGGGGAGCGACTTCATTTATTCGCTCCCCGTTTTTTATTTGATTTCGATTTCCTCTTTCATGTCTATTTCTTCTCCATGCATATCGGTAAACTTATATTGCAGGAATGCCAGACTTTGATCGGGGATAATCTTTATTCCGAATCCGTATTTCATTTGCCATTTACGCTTTAGCGACACAAGGCCTTGATTAACGTAAGCAGCAATATACGGGTGGATGTACAGTGTAAATCTCTTAATCTTCAGTTTATTGACCAGGTAATCAATTTTACTCTCCAATGTATCTGTAAAAAGAATGGATGGTTTGATGCTACCTTTCCCGAAGCAGGTGGGACAGGTTTCATCTGTAGTGACATCCATGGCCGGACGCACGCGTTGGCGGGTAATCTGCATCAGTCCGAACTTGCTGAGAGGGAGAATATTGTGTTTGGCTCTGTCTTTCTGCATATTTTGGCACATGCGTTCATACAGCTTTTGTCTGTTCTCAGCCAGGTTCATGTCTATAAAGTCAACGACAATAATACCACCCATATCACGCAACCTCAACTGGCGCGCCAATTCATCGGCAGCTCCCAGATTGACATCCAGTGCGTTAGCCTCTTGTCCGTTACCGGATTTGGAACGGTTACCGCTATTGACATCCACCACATGAAGCGCTTCAGTGTGTTCAATAATCAGGTAAGCTCCACTCTTATACGAAATCGTTTTACCGAATGAGGACTTGATTTGTTTGGTTATTCCAAAATTGTCGAAGATAGGAAGCTGTCCTTTGTACAATTTCACGATTTCTGCCCGTTCAGGGGCAATGAGAGATACATAATCCTTGATTTCGTGGAACACTGTTTCGTCATTTACGTAAATGTTCTCGTATGAAGGGTTAAATAAATCGCGCAACATGGCTACCGTGCGGCTGGTCTCTTCATAAACCAGTGCAGGAAGTTTGGCTGCTTTTTGTACTTTTGTAATGGTCTCTTCCCAATGTTTCAGCAAGACTTTAAGCTCGGCATCAAGTTCGGCCACCCTTTTTCCCTCTGCCACAGTGCGAACTATCACCCCGAAGTTTTTCGGTTTGATACTTTGCAACAGTTGCTTGAGGCGGGCGCGTTCTTCGCTCGATTTAATTTTTTGAGATACGGAAACCTTGTCATTGAAGGGGATAAGAACCAAATAACGCCCGGCGAAAGATAATTCGCAGGTCAGTCTGGGGCCCTTGGTTGAAATAGGTTCCTTTACGATTTGCACAATTACTTCCTGACCTTGTTGGAGGGTGGTTGAAACAGTTCCCTCTTTATCAATGTCAGGCAGCATAGTAGCTTTTGAAATTGGATAAAGTTTTTTGCGGTCGCTTAAAACTTGCTTCAGATACTTCTGATAAGAATGAAATTGAGGTCCTAAGTCTAAATAGTGAAGAAAAGCGTCTTTTTCGAAACCGACATCCACGAAGCAGGCATTGAGTCCGGGCATTAGTTTTCTTACCCGTCCCAAATACATATTTCCCACATTGAAAGAAGCACTTCTTCCTTCTTTTTGGAATTCCACCAACGCCTTATCTTCCAGGAGCGCAATGGAAATTTCTTTGGGTTGTACGTCTACTACTAGTTCGCTTGTCACTTTTGTATTCTTAAATTATTCACTTTTCTCATTAAACAAAGAACAAACCTGAAAGACATTTTGTTGCTTTGCAAGGTTTGTTCTTTATTTGTCGTCAGACAGACTACAAATTATTTTTTGCTTTTATGTCTGTTCTTTCTTAGTCTTTTTTTACGCTTGTGCGTTGACATTTTATGTCTTTTTTTCTTCTTTCCGCTTGGCATAGCTTCAAATTTTATGGGTTAATACTCTAGTTGTTTATTTTTTTACTGATAATGTAAATGTCTTTGCTGGCTTAAAAGCCGGAATATTATGTTCCGGAATGATAATCGTAGTGTTCTTTGAAATATTACGAGCTGTTTTCTGAGCTCTCTTCTTCACAATAAAACTTCCAAAACCACGCAAGTATACATTTTCCTCTCTTGACAAAGATTCCTTAACTGTATCCATGAAAGCTTCGAGTGTATTCAACACTGCTTGTTTATCAGCACCGGTTTTCTTCGTAATTTCGTTTACGATATCTGCTTTAGTCATTTCGCTAATAATTATTGTTATACTTATATCTTAATTTTTTGGACTGCAAATATATAGCTTTTCTAGCTCTTTAAGAAATATATTCAGAATAAATTTCCTAAAAAAAATGTCAGCTTTGGTTTTCTTGCCTTATTTTTGCAGAATTAACGCACATTTTGTGCTGATTTGTAACGTTAGACATGGATAATTTTGGAGAAATACTAATAAAATGGTATCAAGATAACAAGCGTGATTTGCCTTGGCGCAGGACGAAGAATCCTTATTTAATATGGATTTCGGAAATTATATTGCAACAGACGCGCGTCGCTCAAGGTTATGATTACTATCAACGTTTTGTAAAACGTTTCCCTGACGTGTTTTCATTAGCGGCTGCCGATGAAGACGAGGTCATGAAATATTGGCAAGGATTGGGCTATTATTCTCGTGCCCGTAATTTACATGCTGCTGCGCGTAGTATGGCCGGTGCCGGAGGTTTTCCTAAAACATATAAAGAGGTGCTGGCTTTGAAAGGAGTGGGAGAGTATACTGCGGCTGCCATTTGTTCTTTTGCTTATGGAATGCCTTATGCTGTGGTGGATGGGAATGTTTATCGGGTGCTTTCGCGCTGGTTGGGGATTGAAACGCCCATAGACTCTGCAGAAGGGAAGAGGATTTTTGCGGAAGTGGCGGCGGAGTTATTGGATAAAGCGCAACCGGGGATTTATAATCAGGCGATAATGGATTTTGGCGCGTTGCAGTGCACTCCTGCTTCGCCCAACTGTATGTTCTGCCCTTTTGTTGATACTTGTGTCGCCCGGCAAAAGGGGGTGGTGGATACGCTGCCTGTGAAACAGCATAAGACAAAGGTGGCAAATCGTTACTTTAATTATATCTATGTACGCATGGGCGCGCATACATTAATCAATAAACGGACAGGGAATGATATCTGGAAGAATCTGTATGAGCTTCCTTTGATAGAAACGGAGAATGAAGTGCCCGAAGAAAAGTTCTATGCTTTATCCCGGTGGCGGGAAATGTTGGCTGAAGGCGAGACTCCCTTGGTCCGGCTGGTACAAAAAGGAGTGAAACATGTCTTATCCCATCGGGTGATTTATGCAAATTTTTATGAGGTTATTCTGCCCGAAGATTCTGCCTCTTTTGCACAGTATCAGAGAATTAGGATAGAAGATTTGCATAAATTTGCTGTTTCTCGCTTGGTAAATCAGTTTTTTTCGCTAATTTTGAAGCCTGATAATTAAAATGGAAGAAGAGAATGTCATTAAATAAAGTGCAATTGATAGGGAACGTAGGTAAAGACCCTGATGTGAGATATTTGGATAATGGTGTTGCTGTAGCTACTTTTTCTTTGGCTACCACAGACCGTGCATATACCTTGGCAAATGGGACTCAGGTTCCTGAACGTACCGAATGGCATAATATTGTTTTGTGGAGAGGATTGGCGCAAACGGCTGAAAAGTATGTTCGCAAAGGAGATAAGCTTTATATCGAAGGTAAAATCCGCAGCCGTTTTTACGATGATCAGAATGGTATCAAACGTACTATCGTTGAAATCTTTGCTGATAACATGGAAATGCTGACTCCCCGTACTGCTTCTCAGCAGCAAGGAGGATATATGCCGCAAGCTACTTCACAGCCGGCATCGCAACAGCCTGCCGCCAATAGCAGCGTGACAGATGATTTACCGTTTTAATTTTAAAGAACCGGATGTTTAACTAAAACCAGATTCCTTGGACCCTGACTCGTATTTATGCCGCTTGGCGGATTTGTTTGACGGTGTGACCGTGACTACTCCTACTATAGGAGCAATTATAGCTATTGTATTAGCTGTTATATTATTGTATGCATCAGGCTTTGTGTCTGCTTCGGAAATTGCTTTCTTCTCTCTGTCTCCCGGTGACTTGAGTGAAATAGAGGAAGGGCAGACTTCTTCCGACAGGCGTATCAGTGCTCTGCTGGACGATTCTGAACACTTGTTAGCCACTATTCTGATTTCTAATAATTTTGTGAATGTGACGATAATCATGCTGTGCAATTATTTCTTTGCCAGCACCATCCATTGGGGAAATTCTGTCATACTTGAATTTCTGGTTATAACGGTCATTCTTACTTTCTTATTACTTCTGTTTGGAGAAATAATGCCCAAAATTTATTCGGCACAGCATACTTTGAAGTTTTGCCGTAAGGCTGCTCCTGTCATTTCTTTCTTGAAAACATTATTTTCTCCTTTGTCTGCCCTGTTGGTTCGCTCTTCATTCTTAATTAATAAATGTGTGGCGAAGAAGAACTATAATATTTCAGTCGACGAATTGTCGCAGGCGTTGGAGTTGACCGATAAGAATGAAATATCGGAGGAGAGCAACATTCTGGAGGGAATTATCCGTTTTGGTGGAGAGACTGCCAAGGAGGTGATGACACCGCGTCTTGATATGGTGGATTTGGAAATCAATACTCCTTATGCCGAGGTGCTGAAGTGTATTGTAGATAATGCATATTCACGTATTCCTGTATATGCCGAGTCACGTGATAATATCAAAGGTATTCTTTATATCAAGGACTTGTTGCCTCATCTTAACAAGATGGATAATTTCCGTTGGCAAACACTGATCCGTCCTGCTTATTTTGTTCCTGAAACAAAAATGATTGATGATTTGCTGCGTGACTTTCAGGCAAATAAAATTCATATTGCCATTGTTGTTGACGAGTTTGGAGGAACATCGGGCATTGTAACCATGGAAGATATCATTGAGGAAATTGTAGGAGAAATCAATGATGAATATGATGATGAAGAACGCACGTATGTGAAACTGAATGACCGCACTTATATTTTTGAGGCTAAAACTCTTCTGTCTGATTTCTATAAGATAATGAAGATAGACTCGAATATATTTGAGAGAGTGGAAGGAGATGCCGATACCTTAGCCGGTCTTTTACTTGAGATAAAGGGAGAGTTCCCGGTGTTGCATGAACATTTGGATTATGAAAACTATCATTTTGAAGTGTTGGAAATGAACACCCGTCGAATCTTGAAAGTAAAAGTGATTGTTGACGAACCCCAAGTGGCGGAAGAAACGAAGTAATCATTATGCCGTTATATCGGAAAATTCAAGAAAACGGACTGCTGGTCGGGGTTTGGAAAACAGAGGAAACGGTGGAGCAGTTATTGGCTTTGCTTGGCAATATTTCTATGTACGAGAAAGACTTGGAGCATTTTACCTCTGATATGCGGAAATATGAATGGCTGGCTGTACGTGTATTACTGAAAACATTGTGCGGAGAAGAAAAGAAGGTGGTTTATCTTCCTTCCGGGAAGCCATATCTGGCAGATGGAAGTGCACATATCAGCATATCTCATACGAATGGTTATGTGGCTGTTGCCCTGCATCCGACCGAAGAAGTAGGAATCGATATTGAGAGATATGGGGTAAGGGTTCGTAGGGTTGTTTCTCGTTTTGTGCGGCCGGACGAAGAAAAAACGATGAATCAAGGTGATGAAGTATATGTATTGCTTCTTCACTGGTCTGCCAAAGAAACATTGTTCAAGGTGATGGGGGTGGAAGGTGTAGACTTTATCCGGCATTTGCATATTTTTCCTTTTGTCATGGAAGAGGAGGGGTGTTTGGAAGCGCAGGAATATCGGACAGAGGAACAGTGGCATTATCGGGTGCGTTATCTGACTCATCCCGATTTCGTGCTTACTTGGACTATAAAAAAAATGCCAACGTGATTCCCATCAGGCTGGCACTCAAATAAACTTGGCAGAGTTTATTCTTATAAAAAATCTCTTTTACCTGATCATCTCTTTTGGGATAGCGAAACGGAGAAGATAGCGGATGCTAATCATCCTTTATGTTCAATGTTCCAAGCTCTTTCCTCGAAAGCTTCAGGATGTGAAAGTGTATAGGCAGGTCTTCTGACTTGTTTCCGCTATAAGCACCTTCCCGGAAATGCTTTCCAGTGGTTAATGGAGTTTGCTTATGCGTTTTGTGAAACATACAGCAGCGGGACTGTTCAGGATTCTCACCTGATTCCCTTTTAATCATTTATCTTTGACTAAAGATAAACAAACCAATACATTGCAAATATACTGCTTATCTTTAGAAAAACAATTAATTCTTTTGGTTTTTGTAAAGGGAGGAATAGAAATTTTGCCTTATCTTTGTGACATAATTTAGAGTAACTATGATTATAGCAGTAGACTTTGACGGAACAATCGTGGAACATAAGTATCCCGCAATAGGTAAAGAAATTCCTTTTGCCATAGAAACATTGAAAAAATTGCAGCAAGAACGTCATTTCCTTATATTATGGAGCGTTCGTGAAGGTCGTTTATTGGAAGAAGCGGTGGAGTTTTGCCGTCAGCGGGGACTGGAATTTTATGCAGTCAATAGCAATTATGCCGAAGAGAAAGATAAAAGCCGGTATTATTCGCGTAAACTGAAGGCGGATTTATTTATTGATGACCGTAATTTGGGCGGGTTGCCTGATTGGGGGGTGATTTATGAAATGGTGCACAATCGCTTAAGTTATGAGCAGGTATATCAAAATCTGCATAATGAAAAACGCCCTGCTCCTAAAGGTTTTTGGGCAAGGCTTTTCAAATAATAGGAAAGGCGTCCTTTTATTCTTTACACAACGTAAAGATAAATTCCAACCCCCCACCGGGATTATTCTTGGCAAAGATAGTCCCGCCATGCAGAATGACTGCGTTTTTTACAATGGCAAGTCCGAGTCCTGTGCCGCCTAATTTGCGTGAGCGTCCTTTATCAACTCGGTAGAAGCGTTCGAACAGGCGGCTTAAATGCTCGGGAGCTACTCCTATACCGGTGTCCGAGAAACTGAAATAGTAGAAACGTTCGTCTTCACGGAAGCAACGGACTGTAATTGATATTCCTGTACCGGCATAAGCGATGGCATTGTCTGTCAGGTTTCTGAAAATGGAATAGAGCAAGGAAGCATTGCCGGATACAGTCAGTCCATGGGGTAGAAAATTGGATGCTGTTATCTGTTTTTCTTCCAATTCCAAGGCAACTTCATTCAGTATGTTTTGCATCATAACTGTCAGGTTGACTTGTTCAGTCTCTATCATATTGGGGGCTTCCTCCATGCGTGTCAAGACAGAAATATCACGTAACAAATGTGCCAGGCGATTACTTTGAGCATAACTGCGTTCGAGGAACGTATTTATTTTTTCTCGTGGCAGTCCCGGGTTATTGACTATTGTCTCAAGATATCCTTGTATGCTGCTGACCGGGGTCTTTAATTCATGGGCAATATTCTGAGTTAATTGTTTTTTTAACCGTGCCTGTTCTTCTTCCTGAGTGACATCGTTGATAGAAATTTCAAAGCTGTCGTCTTGAAAAATAATACAGTCTACCGAGAAAATACGACCGTTTTTGTCTATAACAATCGACATTCGTTTCTCTTCTTTGCTGATTGTGCGCTCTTTATTTTTGGCAATGAAATCAGTAATCGGCTGAAGTTCCGGAATAGAGAAGATTTCCTCTGTCGAACTCAGGTTTTTGTCCGAAATGAGGTTGGCGTACTGGGTAAAGAGATTATTAACCAGTATTTCTTGTTTCTTATGGGTAAAAACTCCTAATCCTTCACGGGATATTTGCAGGTGGGTTATCAGTTTCTCTCTTTCGATATATAAATCTTCTTTTGCCTGATGCAGTCGTCTGTATATCTGAATGATATGTTGGGAAATCTCACCCAATTCGTTTTTCGGAAATGCTCCTTGCAAGTCGGTGTCTATCGGTTCGTTACGATCAGCTTTCAAAGCAAATTGTTGCAACTGTGTGATTGACATCCCCAATTTATGTGTAAAACGGTAAAAGATAAAAATCAGCACGAGACTTACTATAAGCGTAAACCATACAAAATGGGAATCTGCTTTTAAATGACGCACCAAGCTGACACTATAGGGCAATGCGGAACGGATTATATAATTAGTGTTCGGATAATATTGGGCTGAATAGAAAAACTCTCCTCCTAAACTTTCGGATTGGCGATTAATGGAATAGCCGCTTCCTTGGCTGATAGCTTCCTTTATTTCTTCCCGGTTGAGATGGTTGCTGAAGTACAGCGGATTCTGTTCGATATTATCATACAACACTTTCCCTTCTTTATCAATAAGGGTGACGCGCAATTCATCCAACGTATGTTCGTGTACATATTTATCTAAAAGTCTCAAATTCAATGTGTCTTTTCCACGGAGAAAGTCATTCAGACGGTCATTATAATTCTGTAATTGAGTGTTGAGCAGTTCTATTTTGTATTCCTTTTCCCTGCGATATTGAAATGCCATAAAGCAAATGGCAAAGACAAGAAACAATACAATGACAGAAAGAAAAAGCTTCTTGCTGAACGATAATACATGGCTGGATAGTTCAAGTGTCATGATAAAGCAGACTTTATTTATTGATATTCAAAGCAATATCCGTATCCCAGACGTGTTACGATACATTTTCCATATTCTCCGACTTTTTTGCGTAGCCGGGTGATATTCACATCAATGGTGCGGTCGAGTACGTATACTTCTTCTTGCCAGACTTTTGCTAAAATATCTTCGCGGGAAAACACACGTCCCTGATTTTGCAATAGGAGCAGCAGAATCTCAAATTCTTTTTTGGTAAGAGAGACTTCAATACCGTCAATACTTACTTTCTTTTTGGTCATATCAAGTATCAATCCTTTATAAACCAGTTGTTGCGGAGCTTCTTTTTCGTTACCCGATGCTGTGCGACGCAACACCGCCTTGACACGTACCATTACTTCGCGCAGGGAAAAAGGTTTTGAAATGTAGTCATCAGCTCCCAAATTGAAGCCGGTCACGGTATCGTTTTCTGTATCTTTGGCAGTAATGAAAATGATAGGAATAGTGGCGGTGGCTTTATTTTTTTTGAGCATACTTGCCATCTTGAAACCTGAGATCTCACCCATCATGACATCCAATAAAAGGAGATCGTATTTAGTGAGATCCGTTTTTAAGGCTTCTTCGGCAGAGTTGGCAGTATCTACCAAATATCCTTCGTTTTCCAAGTTGAATTTAAGAATCTCACAGAGATCCTCTTCGTCATCAACTACTAAAATGCGGTAATCATTCATGTCGTTCCTCTTTTTATTTACTACAAAACTAATCTTTTCTTGTTTCGCATTGCAAAGATGGAGCGTTTTTATTACTATTTAATGAAACAAATATTACAAATGTGTTACATTGTAGGTATGGTAAACTCACCGGCAACCGGAATACTCATTTGATGCCGTATCTCACTTTCATTTTTGCCATGACCCAAAAGAAACATTAGTTTTGTAAGAACGGACTCTACTGTACTGTCATATCCACTGATAACTCCGGCATCGAGCAAATGAAGTCCGGTTTCATATCTTCCCATCTCTACACTTCCTGTAGAACATTGGGAAATATTGATAATGACGATACCACGGTCGGTAGCTTCTTTCAGTAAGTCGATGAACCAAGGTTTTTGTGGAGCATTACCCGAACCGTATGTTTTAAGCACCACTGCCCGCAATCCGGGGGTATGAAGTATGTTTCGTATCATATTTTCCTGAATACCGGGAAAGAGTGTCAGGATGACGACATTGGTGTCGTACAGATAGTGGGGCTTTAGAGCCACATTGGGATTTGCTTTATGAATACGGTCATATTCATACTTGATATGAATACCGGCTGTAGCAAGTGATGGATAATTATATGAACGGAAAGCATTAAAGTTTTCTGCATTAATTTTTGTCGTTCTGTTGCCGCGAAGCAAGTGGTTTTCAAAGAAGATACACACTTCGGGAACGATGGCTGTACCATCGGGGTGTTTGGCAGCGGCAATTTCAATGGAAGTGATAAGATTTTCTTTGCCGTCGGTACGCAACATGCCAATGGGAAGCTGGCTACCTGTCAAGATGACCGGCTTACTTAAATTTTCCAACATGAAACTAAGGGCAGAAGCGGTATATGCCATGGTGTCTGTTCCGTGAAGAATGACAAAACCGTCAAAATTATCATAATTGTAAGCGATGATTTTTACCAGTTTTGCCCATAAAGAAGGTTCCATGTCGGAAGAATCGATGGGAGGATTAAACTGATAGGAAGAAATGCGGTAATTGAAACGTTTTAACTCCGGAACATTCTCTTGAAGTTGATCAAAATTGAAGGCTTCTAAAGCACCTGTTTCGGGATTCTCAATCATACCGATTGTACCACCTGTATATATTAGCAAAACGGAAGGATATTCACTCTTTATCATAAGTATATCTGATTGGATTATGGCACAAAGATACGGAATATGTGGAAATATGGCAAAATTAAGATGGAGAAATAACAAAATGTTTTTGCTGTTTCTCCATGCATTTGTTTAAATAGTGCTTCTCCTACTCGTTGTTTAATGCTTTGAGCAACTTGTCGGTTGCTGCTTCAGCATCTCCTTTTTCATCACCAAGTAGCGTAACGAACTTGCTTCCGATTATTGCTCCTGCTGCATTGGCAGAGGCTGTTTCGAATGTCTGTTTATTTGATATTCCGAAACCTATCATTCGAGGGTTACGCAACTTCATAGCTGCAATGCGTTGGAAATATGCCTGCTTCTGTGTACCGAAATCTTTCTGTACACCGGTAATGGCTGCCGAAGATACCATATAGATAAATCCATCTGTATGTTCGTCAATCAGCCGGATGCGTTCTTCACTTGTTTCAGGTGTAATCAGCATAATCACTTTTATATCATATTTTTCTGCAATGGGGCGATACTCATTCATGTAATCTTTGAAAGGAAGGTCGGGAATGATAACTCCGTCGATACCAACCTCTTTGCAGGTACGGCAGAAGTTTTCGAAGCCGAATTGCATGATAGGGTTTAAATATCCCATTAAAATAAGAGGAATCTGTACTTTGTGGCGAATATCCTTCAGTTGCGTAAAAAGGAGTTGTAGTGTCATGCCGTTTTTCAATGCCTGTGTTGCTGCATGTTGGATAACGGGGCCGTCTGCCATCGGGTCACTGAAAGGAATACCTATTTCAATCATATCGATTCCTTTACTTGCCAGTGTGTTGATAACGTTTGCAGTACCGTCTGAGGTAGGATAGCCGGCACAAAAATAAATGGATAAAATATCTTTTTGTTTTGTGCTGAATAAATTATTAATTCTGTTCATTCTATGTTAGATTTGATTTGTTTGATAAATGTGTTTAATAGCGTTGTATCCTTTTTGCCCGGAGAGATTTCGAATCCGCTATTGAGATCGATGCCTGCCCATGCAGGATGGTGGAATTCTTTCAGAGAATGCAGACTGTCGGGCTTTAGTCCGCCGCTTAGCAGAAAAGGAGTGGAACCATGATACGCCGTAAGCACTTGCCAATCGAATGTTTTTCCCGAACCGCCATAACCGGTACAGGCTGTGTCGAACAGGAAGTAGTCGCAGACATTTTCATAGCAGGCAGTAGATTTCAAATCACTCATTGAGGCAATAGGGAATACTTTGATAACCCCCAGTCCGGCACGTTTCAGGTTGAGACATTGTTCGGAAGTTTCTGTTCCGTGCAGTTGGATATAATGAAGGTCGAATTCTTCCGCTTTTTGTAGGATGGCGGGTGTTACTTCATTGACAAATACGCCTACACGCTTGCATCGCTCCGGCAGGTAAGCCGGACGGAGAGAGACATGACGGCAGGAATGGGGGAAAAAGATAAATCCCATCCAGTCCGGACCGATCTGTTCTACGGCGCGAATGTTGTCGGGATCGCGCATGCCACATACTTTTACAATCATTTTGTCAATATGATTTTTATAACTTACTGATAAACTCTTTCAAAGCATTTCCCGGTTGAGGTGTCTTCATGAAATTCTCTCCAATCAAGAAACCCCGAAAGCCGGCTGCACGTAATTGTCGGACAGTCTGTGGGCTGGAAATGCCACTTTCGGAAACAAGTAACATTTCTTTAGGTAACTTCTCTGCCAGTCGGAAGGAGTTTTCCACGTCTGTATGGAAAGTTCCCAGATTGCGGTTGTTCACTCCCACCATATCAATGTTGTCTTCTATGTATTCCAATTCTTGTTCACTATGAATTTCGAGAAGTACTTCCAATTTCAGTTCGTGCGCTTTGGCCGCTAACATACTGCATTGCTCTTTTCTGAGTGCTGCAGCAATCAGAAGAACTGCATCTGCCCCTACGATGCAGGCTTGGTAAAGTTGATATTCGTCAATGATGAAGTCTTTACGTAGAATGGGAAGGCTCACTTGGGGACGTGCGGCACGGATGTCTTTTAGGTTGCCGCCAAAAAAATTCTCGTCTGTCAGGATGGAGAGAACGGAAGCTCCTGCCATTTCATAGGCAGGAGGAATGATATCAGCCTGTGCGTTTTCTTTTATCCATCCTTTGGATGGTGAACGGCGTTTAAACTCGGCAATGATGCCGGAAGGTGATGCCGAAAGGCTGGCGCGCATGCTCCTTCTCGGCATAGGCTCATTGCAGTTGTTTATCAGCAACTCTTGGCTGATAGCGGCTTTTTGTTGTTCGATTTCTAACCGTTTGTGGGCGATGATTTCATCTAATATATCTGTCATAGCTTTACTTTTATACCGGGTTGTCAACTGTTTAATTCGATAAAACGTTTTAATGTTTTCAGAGCCTTGCCGCTTTCCAATGATTCACGGGCTATGGCGACACATTCTTCTATTGGTTTGGCCGGTTCCATAGCTTGGATGGCAAAAGAGGCATTAATCAACACACAGTCGGTCTGTGCTTTGGTTGCACGGTTCTGCAATACGTTGTCGAAGATGCAGGCAGCCTCCTGAGGGGTTGTTCCGCCATAGAGCTCTTCTTGGCGGGCGAGAGAAAAGCCGAGTTCTGATGGCTTGTAAATAGTTTCGTAACGGTTGGTCATTACTTTAAACTCATCCGTAAGGGAGATTTCATCGTATCCGTCCAGATTATTGACTACGGCAAAACCGATGCCAAGCTTTTGGAATACATTGGTGTAAAGGCGCATTTGAGGAAGATCTGCCACACCCAATAATTGGTAGGAAGGTAGGCAAGGGTTGACCAATGGTCCGAGAAGATTGAAGATAGTCCGCACTTGTAGGGCTTTGCGTACCGGACCGACGCTTTTCATGGCGGGATTGAACAGCTGGGCGTGCATATAAACCATGCCACACTCTTCCATACTGCGAGTAAGTATCGATGGGTCATTGGTAAATTTCACTCCGTGTTGCTCCATTACGTTGCTTGCTCCGCTTATTGAGGTTGCACCGTAATTTCCATGTTTTGCCACATGATATCCGGCACCGGCAACAATAAGGCAAGCACAAGTAGATATATTGAATGTATTCTTTCCGTCTCCCCCCGTACCTACAATGTCAATAGGTTTGTAGGCAGAAAAGTCTATGGGTACTCGTGTTGTAAGCAGTGCTTCACGAAAACCGATAAGTTCTTCTACTTTGACGCCACGCATCTGGAATACTGTGAGCAGAGCAGCTATTTGTGAGTCATTATACCTGCCTTTGGTGATATTGAGTAACAAGTTTTTTGCTTCTTCACGATTCAGTTCTTCATGGTTGAAGAGGCGTGATAATATAGCTTTCATATCGTTTGAATTGTTGTTTTATGCGTTTAGGAAATTAGCAATTATTGTTTTTCCATTCGGTGTCAGCACAGATTCGGGATGGAATTGGATTCCATGTACATCATATTTTTTATGTTTGAGTGCCATGATATATCCTTCCCGGCTCATAGCTGTTACTTCCAAACAGTCGGGGAATTCGTCTGTATCTACCACCCACGAGTGATATCTTCCGACGGGTATTTCCTGTGGCAACCCTCTAAATATATAATCGTCTTTTTCTATGGTTATCGGTGTTTGTACTCCGTGAAAAACTTCACTCAGGTTGATCAGTTTGGCTCCGAATACCTCTCCGATGGCCTGCTCTCCCAGACATACACCGAGAATAGGTTTTTTCCCTGTATAAGTCCGGATAACATCCGGCAGTAGTCCGGCTTCAGAGGGGATTCCCGGTCCCGGTGAAAGAATTATTTTATCGAATACTTTTAATTCTTCCAGTTTAAAGGAATCATTGCGCATGACGGTGACTTCTGCACCGAGTTCTTTTACCAAATGACTCAGGTTGTAAGTGAATGAGTCGTAGTTGTCTATAATTACTATTTTCATAATAGAGTGTTTTTTTACATTTGTTCTGCCAGGAGAATTGCTTTTTTAAGTGCTCCCAGCTTATTGTTTACTTCTTGTAGTTCGTATTCTTCATTACTTTTTGCTACAATACCACCTCCGGCTTGAAACCAAAGTTCGTTGTTGCGACTGACGAAGGTGCGGATGGTGATTGCCTGGTTGAGTGTGCCGTTTAGTCCGATGAAACCGATACAGCCACCGTAGGCTCCACGGCTGTGAGGTTCGTATTGGCTGATGAGTTGCATTGCCTTTACTTTAGGAGCCCCGCTCAGGGTACCGGCCGGGAAAGTGTCGATGAATGTTTTGATAGAGTTAGCATTTGGGTTTAATTCACCACTGACTCGGCTTACTAAATGGATGACGTGACTATAATATTGAGGTTCTTTATAGAATTCTACTTGCACATCTTTACAGTTACGGCTCAGGTCGTTGCGTGCCAGATCTACCAGCATCACGTGTTCGGCATTTTCTTTCGGGTCAGCAAGTAAGGCAGTTGTGAGTTCGTCATCTGTTTGTTTATTTCCGCTGCGGCGGGTTGTTCCTGCAATGGGATCGATGGTAGCACGCCCCCCTTCTATTTTGCAATGTGTTTCGGGGGATGAACCGAAGATACGAAATCCGCCAAAGTCGAAGTAAAATAAATAAGGTGAAGGATTGATGCTCCGCAGCGCACGATAGAGTTTGAAGTCATCACCTTCATAACGTTGGATGAATCGGCGTGAGAGAACGATTTGGAATACATCCCCGCGCATACAGTGGATTATACCTTTTCGGATATTGGCTTTATGCTCCTCATCGGTCAGCGTGCTCGTTGTTTCGCCTACAGCATGAAAATCATAGGTAGTGTAGTTGCGGTTATGGATAGCTTTTTCTACATAGTCGAGATGGCTTTCTTCATTATCCTGAAGCATTTCGAGCAGAAGCATTTCATTGCGGAAGTCATTGAAGACAATCAGATACTTATATAAGATATAGAGCATTTCGGGAGCGTCATTTTTGGGGTCGCAACTGTCTTTTACATTAATGTGCTCAAAGTAACGTACTGCATTGAAAGTGGTGTATCCATACAGACCGCAATAATGATTATATTCTCCGCGTACTTTAAAATGGTTCAGGAAATCGGTTATGGCATGATCTACTTTGTAATCGGCAGTAATGGTATGCTCTTCTGTGCTGCCGTCAGGGTAAGTGGCTGTGGCGACTCCGTGGTTAATGCCGATGCTGGCAACAGGGTTTAGTCCGATAAAGGAACGGTTGTTTTCACTTCCGTGGTAATCAGAGCTCTCCATCAGTGCACTTTGAGGGAAGATGTCCCGTACTTTCAGATAAGTACTTACCGGAGTATGAAGGTCTCCCAACATAGTTTTGTGCTTAGTTGTATAGATAAATGTTTTCATAATTTCGTTTCTTCTGGTTTGTTATTCAAATAAGTTTCTGTATCCTTATCTCCTCGTCCTGAGACAGTAAGTACCACTATATCTTCGGGACGGAACTGCATTTTATTGAGTGCACCCAATGCATGAGCCGATTCCAATGCCGGAATAATACCTTCCAAACGGGTTAGCTCGAATGCAGCGCGTATAGCTTCATCATCATTGATGGACAGAACAATGGCCCGCTTTTGTCGGGCAAGATTGGCATGCATGGGGCCAATACCCGGATAATCCAGTCCGGCAGAGATAGAATAAGGTTCCTCTATCTGTCCGTCCTCGTTTTGGATGACCAATGTTTTTGCTCCGTGGATGATTCCCATCTTTCCCAGTTGGATAGTGGCTGCCGACATTCCTGTTTCTATACCTTTTCCACCGGCTTCGGCCAATACGATTTGTACACGTTCGTCATCGATATAGTGGAAAATAGTACCGGCAGCATTACTTCCCCCACCCACACAAGCCATTAGATAATCGGGATACTCACGTCCTTCATGCTCTTTCAGTTGTTTTCTGATTTCTTCACTGATGACAGATTGCAGTCTTGCCACCATGTCGGGATAAGGATGAGGCCCTACCGTAGAGCCGATTACATAATACGTATCGGCTGGATGACAGCACCAGTCTCGAATCGCTTCATTGGTGGCGTCTTTCAGTGTCATGTTTCCCGATGTGACAGGGCGGACTTCAGCCCCTAGCATCTTCATTTTCTCTACATTGACATGTTGGCGTTCTACATCAGTTTTACCCATATAAATAATGCATTGCATATTCATCAGTGCACAAACGGTTGCGGTTGCCACTCCATGCTGACCGGCTCCGGTCTCGGCAATGATACGACTTTTTCCCATACGTTTGGCAAGCAATACTTGCCCGATGGCATTGTTTATTTTGTGTGCTCCTGTATGATTCAGGTCTTCGCGTTTCAGATAGATTTTACAGCCGTACTTTGCGCTTAACCGACGGGCAAGATAGAGTGGAGAAGGACGTCCTACATAGTCATGCAACAAGTCATTAAATTCTTGTTTGAAGTCTTCGCTATCCAATACATTTAAATAAGCGTTTTTTAGTTCATCTACACAGCGATGAAGAATTTCTGGGATATATGCTCCTCCGAACTCGCCGTAATAACCTTCATTGTTTACTTGATAAGTTTTCATTGTGATTGAGTATCTATTTTTTGTATATTGCATAAACGAAAAAAGGCCTGTCGTAAGTACGACAGACCTTTTCTGAATATCCTTTTAGAATGTTAAGTATATACACATGGACTGGTTCTCTTACGACTTATTCAGTTGCAAGAGACGCCACCAACATGTATTTACTAATATTCTTTTCATCTTTTTCTGTTTCTATTTCGGTGCAAATGTAATCGTTTTGATTTTATCTCCAAAGAAAAACTTACTTTTTTTTCTATTTATTGGTAACTTCGTTCAATTTGCCTTTCACAGCTTCGGCCTGTTGACTCATCTTTTCCACCACTTCTCCGCTTACTTTCTCTGCTTTATGCTTAGCGCGATGTGCAAAGTCATACGCATCTTCTTCCAAGTCCTGAATGGTGTCATAAATGTCTCTTCTCAGTTTGCGTCCTCTGTTGCTGTGGGCGAAACAACTCAATGCACTGCCGACCAACGCACCTAGTGCCAGTCCTGCGAAAAATTTTCCATTATTCATAATCTTATTCATTTAATTGGGTTTTATCTATGAACATTTCGGCTGTGTGGATGGTTCTTAATGCATCAGTTAATAAATCATTAAAAAGGAAATAAGATGAAACGTAAACTTTGGATAAGAATAGGAGCGGTGGTATTGGCTGCATTATTGTTGTGGTGGCTCTTTTGGGCTATATTGATTGACGAAGACGAGAATGATCAGGGCTTACCGGAAACAGAACAAATAGAGGCAGTGGATTAATTCCCTGCCTTTTCTTATTCTTTTTCAGAAATATTCTGTATATTCGCTTATTGATTATTGAAAAAGTGTAATAGTATAAATAATATGTAACAATGAAAACAATGAATTATTCTATAATCCGATGCATCTGTGCATTAGTATTGGGCGTATTATTGGTAGCATGGCCCGAAGCTGCTATCCTGTATTTGGTGATTACTATCGGAGCTTTGTTTTTGGTACCAGGTCTGTTCTCTGTCTTTGGTTATCTTACTCGTGGAAAGCAGAATGGAATGTCTTTTCCTATAGCCGGATTGGGTAGTCTGCTGTTTGGTCTTTGGCTGATGATTATGCCGGCATTTTTTGTCGGTATTCTGATGTATGTGTTGGGAGCTGTTCTTGTGTTGGCAGGTATCAGTCAGATTGTAAACCTGTCTGCTGCCCGTAGTTGGACGGTTGTGCCGGGAGGTTTCTTTGTCGTTCCCGTGCTGGTGCTTATTGCTGGTGTTGTTGTTTTGTTCAATCCGTTTACGGCTGCTACTGTGCCTTTTATTATATTGGGGGTCAGCAGTATCGTTTATGGACTTTCGGATTTGGTGAACATTATTCGTTTCCGCCAAAAGAAAGATATTCAGACTCCTATTATAGAGGATGTGACTCCTATTGAAGAGATTAAAGATTAATATACTTATGAAAAAACGACTGAACTATTTATTGCTGGTATTGTGTTTATTGGTAGCCTCTGCATGTAAAAACGGAGTTTCTACCACAGCCTCCGGCAAAGATGAAGGCGCCGGAGGTTGTGAGGGCGAAAAGGCAAAAGCTATTTTGTGGGTAGACTATAAAAAAGGGCGTTCTATCCCTGCCGGAGTTGCTATCAGGACAGTGAAAGTGCGTGCCAATGTGTTTGCCGATGGTAGTGTGAAGGTTCTTTCTTTCTGTAAGAAACAATCTTTCAGAGTGGAAGACTATTTATTGAAGAGATTGAAAGTTTACCGAATTCGGGATTGGGCATTTGAGGGGAATTATATACAGACCGGCGAGCAATATTTACAGTTGCGGTATATTCCTGCCTGGATAAAGTAAAAGTGTTGCCATATTAGTATCTGTCTGCTGATGAAAGCAATGTACTCACTTTATGAAGGCTGCATTTTACCGAACTGAAATTAAGGTATCATACTGTGGGAGGTGCCGACAGGTATAGTTATTATGTATTGACCGGTCTTCGTTTCTCTTTCTTTTAGGGGGTAGCATTTCCCCCCCCTTCCTCGGACATGTCTTTTTTGTGAATACAATTAGGCAGACAAATTCATTCTACATTTTCCCTATACTGTTTGGGTGACATTCCTGTATATCTTTTAAAGTATTTCCCGAAGAATGAAATATCGGGGAAGTTCAGTGAATACGCTATTTCCTGAATAGTGAGGTCGGTGGACTTCAGTTTTGCTTCCGCATCGGTTATCACTAGTTTGGCGATAATGTCAGTAACCGTTTTCCCGGTTATCTTGTTTACGGTGGTGCTGAGGTGTTGTGGTGATATATGGAGCAAATCGGCATAAAAGGCTACACTTCGCTCTTGCGTATAATGTTTGATAATATATTGAACCAGACGTTTTACAATCTCTTCTCCGCGATTGAAAGCGCGGGTGGTCACATTGGTATTTTGATGAATATTGCCTACGCCATGCAGTATGGTGAGCAGCATGGAGCTGAGCAAGTCCTTATTGGGCTTTGCTTCTATGTGTTTCATTTTTATCAATAACATAAAGTAGTCTTGGAACAATTCGGATGTTTCGGGACGCAGAGGGGTGACAGGTGTATCAATCAGGGCCGAAAGATAATTCTTGGTGGAATTGAAAAAGTTTATTCCATTCAGCAATTCTTTGTTGAATCCGGCTAAGTATAAACGGCAGTCGGGACTTTGCCGGTGAACATGGACGAATGTTTCGGGCAGTATGGTAACAATGTCGTTTTTTTGTATCTTGTGTTCAGACAGGTGGATAGTTATGTCACACTCACCACGCAGGCAAAGAATAAATAGACAACCATTCATGCGCTGAGGGTAGTGGTAGATATGTCCGAAAGTACCGGTTATGTCAATTTCAGCTGTGAAATCTTTGTTCAGTTTAAAGATGTTAATGTCGTCAGTGTACTTCATAAAAATAAAGAAGACTTTGGTTATACACCACAAATATAGGACAGTTTAAGCAGATTACAAAGAAAATGCTTAAAAATAGACTAATATATCTTACTGTTAGCACTTGTGCACATTTAATAAATGTGAGAACTTTGCATTCGAAAACTAATGTGAAGATTAACAGTATGAAATGTAGAAAATTGTCTATTGTGGCAGTGAGTGTGGTATTGTTCTGTTCATGCGGACAGCAACCTGCTCAGGAACGAGGCCCCCGTCCGGTGAAATTGGCGGAAGTTGCGTCGTTAAATAAAATTGAAAAATCCTATTCAGGCGTAGTGTCGCCCGATCAATTCAGTGATCTTGCGTTTAAAATGTCCGGTCCGTTGGTGGCAATGAATGTACTCGAAGGACAGAGAGTGAAAAAAGGGGAGGTGGTAGCTGAAATTGACCCGACAGATTATAAGTTGGATTATGACGCAAAGAGAGCTTCCTTCCAGAAAGCGTCATCGCAAATGCAACGTGCAGAGAAGCTATTGATGAAAAATGCCATATCTATGCAGGAGTTTGAAACGACTCAGGCATCTTATACCAATGCTAAATCTGCTTTTGAAAATGCACAAAACACATTGAATGATACAAAGTTGCGTGCACCGTTTGATGGATTTATCCAAAAGAAATATGTGGAAAATTATCAGCGTGTACAACCGGGACAAGGTGTGGTATGTCTGATTAACCCGGCAAAGTTGCAAGTGGAATTTACCATTCCCGAAACAAATATTGCCTATGTGACTTCTCACGGAAGTATTTTTGTAGAATTTGATGCTTATAAAGGCAAGTTATTTCAGGCAAAGGTAAAAGAGTATGTGGAAGCATCGCAAGACGGTGCCGGAGTTCCTGTATTCCTTTATATTGATGACCCCGAATTTGACTTGAAGAAATATAAGGTATCGGTGGGCTTTTCTTGCCGTGTGGTAGTTAATATTGAAAATGAAACGGTAAAAGGAGGAATTACCGTTCCGTTATCTGCTGTAGTATTTGATAACAATCTGAATAATAAGGTTGTATTCATTTATAATCCTTCTACCCAAAAAGTAGAGAAGCGTAAGATTTATGACGAAGGAACCATTGTGGGACGTAATGATTTAATTGTGACCGGAGAGGTGAAGGCCGGTGAACAAGTAGTAGCTGCGGGAGCTTCTTATCTAGTGGACGGTCAGCAAGTCAAAATATTAACCGAATAAAAGAGGAGAGTACAAATCATGAATATTCCAAAATATTCTTTAGAGAACCAGAAGGTTGTCTACTTTTTTTTGGCTATTTTGTTGATAGGTGGAGTTATCTCCTTTTTTAAATTGCCAAAGAAAGAAGACGCTCCTTTCGTGATAAAGACGGCGGTTCTTGTTACCCAATATCCGGGTGCGAATCCGCATGAAGTGGAGAAATTGATAACCGAACCGATTGAACGTGAGATTCAGTCAATGACTGATGTATATCAGATTAAATCGGAATCTTATTTTGGGCTGTCTAAGATTTCTATTGAGTTACAGCCTACTATCGACCCTGATTATATGCCGGTAAAATGGGATGAACTGCGTCGTAAGGTGGCAAATATCCAGCCGAAGCTGCCTAGCGGTGCATCTACTATCACGGTGAACGATGATTTTGGTGATGTATATGGTATTTATTATGCATTGACAGCCGATGAAGGTTTTTCATACAAAGACTTGCGTGACTGGGCACAGCATATACGTACGCAGCTTACTCCGATTGAGGGTGTGCAGAAAGTGATGCTTTATGGTGAGCAGACAGAAGTAATCAATGTGAAGATATCTACTTCCAAACTATCATCTTTGGGTATTGACCCGACTTCTATCATGGGGATTTTGCAAAAACAGAATGTACAAGTCAATACGGGAGATATCGCTACCGATATTTATCAGTTACGCTTGCGCACAGAAGGTACTTATACTAGTCTTGAAGATATCGAGAACCAGCTGATTGTTAGCAAAGATGGACGTGAAGTACGTTTAGGGGATATTGCAACAGTGGAACGCGGTTATTATGATCCACCTTCAACATTGATGCGTGTCAATGGCAAACGTGCTATCGGCATTGGTGTAGCCAGTGGTGCAAAGGATAATGTGGTTGCTGTTGGTGAAGCCGTGGATAAGAGCTTGGCAGAGATAGAACAATTGTTGCCTATCGGTATAGAATTGTCTTCTCTCTATCCCGAAGACAAGATTGCGGATGAAGCTAATAATGGATTTATTCTCAATCTGATAGAGTCATTGGTCATCGTGATTTTGATTATCTTTGTAGTGATGGGATCGCGTGCCGGTATGCTGATTGGTAGTTCGCTATTGTTTTCTGTAGGAGGTACCTTGCTTATCATGTTAATGTGGGGAGTGGGTTTGAACCGTACTTCTTTGGCTGCATTTATCATTGCCATGGGTATGTTGGTGGATAATGCCATTGTGGTGACAGACAATGCCCAAATCGGAATCAAGCGCGGAAAATCCCGTTATCTTTCTTTGATAGAAGGTGCTATCAAGCCTCAATGGGCATTGCTGGGAGCGACCTTTATTGCTATTTGTTCATTCTTGCCGTTGTATTTGGCTCCTGCATCGGTTGCTGAAATTGTAAAACCGTTGTTTATCGTGTTGGCCGTGTCATTGGGATTAAGTTGGATCTTGGCTTTATGCCAGACTACAACTTTCGGTAACTTTATTTTGCAAGAGGCTACTCCCGGTAGTGAAGGTAAGGATCCATACGATACCAAAATTTATCATAAGTTTGAGAAGCTCTTGACTTTATTGATTAAGCGCCGTTTTATAACACTGACTACTGTTGTTGTTACTTTGGTGCTTTCTCTGGTCATTATGGCAGTTATGCCTCAGAGTTTCTTTCCGAAGATGAATAAACCTTATTTCCGTGCCGATTTGGTATTCCCGGAAGGTTTCAGTATTCATGCGGTAGACGAAGACGTGATGAAGGTGGAAGAGTATTTGGAGAAGAATGAAAAAGTAAAATCTTATTCTGTGACTTTAGGTGGTACTCCCTTGCGTTACTATCTGGCAAGTTCTTCTTTCGGTCCGAAGTCTAACTATGCCAATGTGATGGTGGAAACAAAAGACCCTGAAGATGCTGCCGAAGTAGAACAACAGTTCTATGAACACATGACTCAGAATTTTCCGAATATCATTACCCGTTCGGCATTGTTTGCGTTGTCACCGGTGCCCGAAGCTGCCATTGAAATCGGATTTATCGGTGAAAATCCGGATACGCTGACCGCCTTGGTGGAGCGTGCGAAGAAGATTGCGCATGAATGTGATATGGTGACGGATATACGTTCTAACTGGGGTGATAAAGTGCCGGTATGGAAACCGATGTTCTCACAACAGAAAGGTTTGCGCCTTGGTATTACCCGTCAACAGGTTGCCAATTCGTTCCGTACTGCTACCAATGGCTTGCCGTTGGGCGAGTATCGTGAGGGGGATATTTCACTTCCTATCTTATTGAAGGATGAAGATGCAGAAAATATGAACCTGAATGATGTGAAGAGTGTTCCGGTATTCAGCACTAAAGGAAATTCAGTTAAGGTGGAGCAGGTGATTGATAATTTTTCTTTGGGTTATGATTATAACGTAGTGCGTCGTTTCAACCGTGAACGTTGCATGATGATGCAGTGTGAACCGAAGCGTGGTGCCAATACGATGGCTGCCTTTAAGCAGGTGTTGACCGCCGTACAGGAACAGATGCAACTGCCCGAAGGTTATAAGATGAAATACTTTGGTGAACAGGAGACACAAGATGTAAGTAATGCTGCTTTGGCAAAGAATATTCCGTTGACATTCTTGTTGATTTATGTCGTTTTATTATTCCTTTTCCCGAGCAATTACCGCAAACCGGTATTGATTATGCTGATGTTGCCATTGGTGTTCATCGGTGTGGTATGGGGATTGTTGTTGTTCGGTAAATCTCTTGATTTCTTTGCCATTTTGGGCTTGTTGGGCTTGATTGGTATGAATATCAAGAATGCGATTGTACTGGTAGACGAAATCGGACTTCAACTGAAAGATGGCAAAGGGGCAGTACCTGCCGTGGTTGAGGCTACCAAAACACGTATTGTTCCCGTAACTATGGCGTCGGGAACCACTATTTTGGGTATGCTTCCTTTGTTGGGTGATGCGATGTTTGCAGGTATGGCAGCTACCATTATGGGTGGTTTGTTCGTATCAACCATTCTTACCATCTTCGTGCTTCCGGTGACTTATTGTATATTCTTTAAAATCAGAGCAGACAGATAATGAAAACGAATCTTATATATATACTTGGAATGATGTGCTTGTCCGGCACGGTTTCAGCTCAGACTACCGTAAATTATACGGAGTTCGAACAGAAAGTGTTGGATTATAGTCAGACTTTGAAGCAGAGTGTGTCACAACGTACAGCCATGCAGAAAGCAATGAAAGCTGCGAAAACTGCTTTCTTCCCCGCAGTGGATGCCACGGGTAGTTATCAATATCGTATAAATAAATATGATATGGATTTTGGCGGAATGGCTGTTCCTATGGAGCATGATTCTTACAGTGCCGAAGTGGGAGTTGTCCAACCTATTTATGCAGGAGGAAGTATTTATCATACTTATAAGGCATCACAAATTCAGTCTCAGATAGCTGACAAGTCGGTAGATTTGACCACAGATAATCTTATTTATGCTGCAGAAGCCAGTTATTGGGGTACTGCGGCTCAGAAAGAGATGTATAAAACGATGTGTCAGTATGTGGAAATTATCAGTCAGTTGACCAAAGTGTTACAAGATAAGTATGATGACGGTTATATCAGTAAAACAGATTTGATACAAATGCAGACTCGCCTGAAAGAGGCAGAGTTACAACGTTCCAGCAGTTATCAGTCTTATCAGATAGCTTTGCAGAACATGAATGTGTTGATGGGATTGGAACCGGATAAAGAAGTAGGTTTGGTTGATTCTATTTTCGTTGAGTTACCATTACCAGCTTATGTCGGTGCTGATGCTGCACTGAATGTTCGTCCTGATTATGCTATTTCTCAGTTGGATGTGGATTATCAAAAAAGACAGGTTAAACTGGCTGCTGCAAAATATAATCCATCCTTGTCTATCGGCTTTAAGGAGACTTGGGGGACACAAATGTTGAACATTTCGGGCGAAACAATGTTTAATAGTAATGTGTATGCTTCTGTCAAGCTGCCGTTGTTCCACTGGGGAGCGCGATTTAAGTCGACGGCTGCACAAAAAGCGATTTTACTTGGTAAGCAGTATGCTTTGCAAGATAAACAAGACCAAATCACGAAAGAGGTAGCCAAAGCATGGACTAGTCTGACAGAAAATACTCGTCAGATAGATATTGCTAAGGAAAACTGCAAGTTAGCAGAAGAGAATTTGGATTTGAATACATTTAGTTATACGGAAGGTAGGCTGACTATTTTGGATGTACTTTCTGCACAGTTGACTTGGGTACAGGCATATACAAATCTTATCCAATCATATTATGAGCAGAAAATAGCATTGGCAGATTATAGGAAAGCAACCGGTATAAGGTATTTAGGACAGAAATAAGTAATTTCAGACCAAAATCTTATAATTTAAAATGCCACTTTAAAGCAGGTTTGGATTATCTTTGCATCCAAATCTGCTTTTTTCTTATATATGAATACATTATGAAGAGATTGTTACTTTTAACATGGATATTCGTATGTATGGCGGGCATATCTTTTGCAACTCCCAGACACAGTGAGTTGTTTGAGTTTCCAACAGATACGATACAACACAAAGACAGCACTGTACGGAAAAGAAGCTTTTTCAATAAGTTTCTTGACTACTTTAATGATGCGAACAAGAATAAGAAGCACAAGAAGTTTGACTTCAGTATCATCGGTGGACCTCATTATAGTACAGATACCAAGTTGGGACTTGGATTGGTAGCTGCCGGGCTTTACCGTTCGGATAAGAATGATACTATTCTTCCTCCCTCCAATGTTTCCCTGTTTGGCGATGTATCTACGGTAGGTTTTTATTTGCTGGGAATTCGTGGTACCCATATTTTTCCACAAGATAAATACCGTTTGGATTATACCTTATACTTTTATTCTTTCCCTTCCAAATTTTGGGGAATGGGATATGATATGGGAAATGTAGATGCCAACGAAACGGATATGGACCGTTGGCAGGCACAGATAAAAGCTAGTTTTTTATTTAAACTGACAGACAATTTGTATTTGGGACCGATGGTAGCTTATGATTATGTGCATGGAAAGAACTTGGAACGTCCCGAATTGTTGGAAGGAATGGATTTGACTACAACTAATTATGGTGCCGGATTCTCCTTGGTGTATGATTCACGTGATGTATTGACTAATCCTCATAAAGGATATTATCTGAATATATCGCAATGTTTTCGTCCCAAGTTTATGGGAAATGATTACGCTTTCAGCACCACCGACTTGCGTACCAGCTATTATCATCCTGTTTGGAAAGGAGGTTTGCTTGCCGGAGAGTTTAGGGGGATGTTTAATTTTGGCAACCCGTCTTGGTCAATGATGGCTTTGTTGGGCAATTCTTACTCGATGCGTGGTTATTACGAGGGCCGCTATCGTGATAAACATAAAATGGAAGGGCAGATAGAATTACGCCAACATATTTGGAAACGTAATGGTATAGTGGCTTGGATTGGTGCAGGAACGGTGTTTAATAAGTTCAGTGCGTTGCGTGTCAATCGCGTTTTGCCTAATTATGGTATCGGATACCGTTGGGAATTTAAAAAGAATGTGAATGTTCGCCTCGATTATGGGTTTGGAAAGAACGGACAATCGGGGTTCTTATTTAATATAAATGAAGCGTTTTAAAGAGATCTATCAATGGTGTTGTGAGCCGAGACAATTATTTTTTCTGTTTATAATTGTATTAGCTATTCCTAATGTGGCATTGTTCTTCACAGAGCAAATGCCTTTATTGGTACGTATATGTAATATTATTTTGCCGGTATCGGTATATTGGATGGTGATGACGCTGAGCCGGAAACCCGGAAAGATAATATGGATATTGTTTCCCTTTGTTTTCTTTGCTGCTTTTCAATTGGTTTTGCTTTATCTTTTCGGACAGTCCATTATAGCAGTCGATATGTTTTTGAATTTGCTGACAACCAATTCCGGTGAGGCTATGGAGCTTCTGGATAACTTGTTGCCTGCTGTGATTGGCGTATTTGTGGTATATTTGCCCACTTTGGCTTTGGGTATTGTTTCGATAACAGGGAATAAGAAACTGGATCAATACTTTATATATCGCCAGCGGAGATATGCCCGGATGACAATGGGAGTAGGAGTCATCCTGACCGCATTGTGCTATGCAGACCATGAGGATTATGCATTGAAACTCGATATGTATCCGGTCAACGTATGCTATAATCTGACTTTGGCAATAGAGCGTGCCGGTGAAACAGCCGGTTATCAAGAGAGTTCAAAGGACTTTACTTTTGGTGCACAAGCCACACACGATAAAGATGAGGCAGAGATATATGTGTTGGTAGTGGGAGAAACTGCAAGGGCTTGTAACTTTGGGCTGTATGGGTATGAACGGAATACCACTCCGCTGTTGGATAAAACAGAAGGCTTGGTCGCATTTACAGATGTACTTACCCAATCAAATACAACGCATAAAAGTGTGCCAATGCTCCTTTCGGGAGCTTCTGCTGAAAATTACAATCGTATTTATCGGGAAAAGGGTATCATTACTGCTTTTAAAGAAGCAGGGTTTCATACAGCTTTTTTTTCCAATCAGCGGCCTAATCATTCTTTTATTGATTTCTTCGGAATGGAGGCGGATGAATGGAAATTTATAAAAGAAGATGCACCTGAGGAAACGAATATATCAGATGATGAATTATTGAAGTTAGTGGATAAACAACTAAATGACGGACATCGGAAATTGTTTATCGTGCTGCACATGTATGGTTCCCATTTTAATTATAAAGAACGTTATCCTTCGGATATGGCAGTGTTCAGGCCGGATAGCCTGACCGATGCGAAATATGAGAACCGTGAATATTTATTGAATGCGTACGATAACACAATCTGTTATACAGACGGCTTCTTGGCGTCACTGATTGAAATGTTGCAACGCACGAATGCTTCATCGGCTATGCTTTATACTTCCGATCATGGAGAGGATATTTTTGATGATGACCGGAAACTGTTTTTGCATGCGTCTCCGGTACCTTCATACTATCAGTTGCATGTTCCGTTCCTGATTTGGATGTCTGAGGCGTATCGTAAAGGATATCCTGTTCAATATGAGGCTGTGTGTATGAATCGTGAAAAGCCGGTGGCAGGGAATGCATCTGTTTTTCATTCAATGTTGTCGTTGGGTGGCATACAAACCGATTATAAAGAAGATAGTTTGTCTGTCGCCAGTAAGCGGTATGTCACTCGCCCCCGTTATTACTTAAATGACCATAATCTTCCTAAACTTTTAGATAAAATAGGATTGAAGGAGAAAGATATTAAACAACTTGAACAAAGAAAAATGATGTATCCATGATAGATGGAGGTGTGTCAAAATCATAAAGTTATCCTTCTATTGTTATTGACGCAAAACGATAAATCTTTTCATTTTGACACATCCTCATACAAAGTCTGCTTTCGTGCTTTTAAATTTTATCAAGTGCCTGTTCCAAATCGGCCAGCAGGTCATCAATATGTTCTGTTCCGATGGATAACCGTACTGTTCCCGGATAAATCTCCTGTTCTTTAAGTTCTTGCTCATTTAGCTGTGAATGAGTTGTGCTTGCCGGATGGATAACAAGTGATTTTACATCGGCCACATTAGCCAGTAAAGAGAATATTTCGAGGCTGTCTATAAACTTATGGGCCTCTGTTTGCCCTCCTTGCACTTCAATTGTAAAGATAGAGCTGCCTCCATGAGGGAAGTAGCGGTTGTATAAAGCATGGTCGGGATGTTCAGGCAGTGACGGATGATTTACTTTTTTTACTTTAGGATGTCTATTTAGGAATTCCACCACTTTCAGTGCATTTTCTACATGACGCTCTACACGTAGAGAAAGAGTTTCCAGGCCTTGCAGTAGGATAAAGGCATTGAATGGGCTGATGGCTGCTCCTGTATCTCGTAATAAAATGGCACGGATACGAGTGGCATAAGCCGCTGCTCCTGCCGCATCGATAAAACGGATTCCATGATAACTGGCATCGGGTTCGGTCAGTTGTGGAAATTTTCCTGAAGTTACCCAGTCAAATTTACCGGAATCTACAATGACTCCTCCTAAAGAAGTACCGTGTCCGCCAATAAACTTAGTTGCCGAATGTACCACAATGTCTGCTCCATGTTCTATGGGTCGGATGAGGTAAGGAGTTCCGAAAGTATTGTCTACAATCAAAGGAATCTGATGACGGTGTGCAATATCTGCTACAGCTTCTATATCGATAATATTAGAATGGGGATTGCCCAAACTCTCGATGAACAGTGCTTTCGTGTTTTCCTGAATTGCATTTTCAAAATTGGATAAGTCATTCGGGTCGACAAAGGTGGTGGTTATACCATAGTCGGGTAGGGTATGCGCCAGCAAATTATAACTTCCTCCATAAATTGTTTTGGCGGCAACGATATGGTCACCGGCACGAGTGATGTTCTGAAATGCGTAGGTAATAGCAGCTGCACCCGAAGCTACCGCAAGTCCGGCTACTCCTCCTTCTAACGCTGCTACACGTTGTTCAAAGACTCCTTGAGTGGAATTGGTCAGACGTCCATAGATATTCCCCGGATCCTGTAAGCCGAATCGTGCTGCTGCATGAGCTGAGTTGTGAAATACATAAGAAGTGGTTTGGTAGATGGGGACTGCACGCGCATCTGTTGCTACATCGGGCTGTTCTTGTCCTACATGGAGTTGTAATGTTTCAAAATGTAATCTCTTAGTTGCCATAGTTGTATTCTTTTTAGTTAAACTGATGATTGATTTATTGGCTGCAAAGTTATAATTGATGGTAATATCGAACAATATATTGTGGAAAAATGGAAAATATATCTATATTTGTTGTGATATATAGAATAAAATTATTGTTTTACTGTTGGATGTCATACTTTAAAAGAATATTGCACTATGGATACATTGGATAAAACAGATTTGCAGATACTTCGTACATTGCAAGAAAACGCACGACTTACCACTAAAGAACTGGCTGCACGCGTCAGTCTGTCTTCTACTCCGGTATTTGAACGACTCAAGCGTCTTGAAAGTGGGGGATACATTAAAAAGTATATAGCAGTGCTTGATGCAGAAAAACTGAATCAAGGTTTTGTGGTATTTTGTAGTGTGAAACTCAGGAGGCTTAATCGGGATATTGCAGCTGAGTTTACCCGTATGATACAAGGTATTCCTGAAGTGACGGAATGCTATAATATTTCGGGAAGTTATGATTATCTGCTCAAGATACATGCCCCCAATATGAAATATTATCAGGAGTTTATATTAAATGTCTTGGGAACCATAGATAGTCTGGGTTCGCTGGAGAGTACATTTGTGATGGATGAAGTGAAGCATGAGTATGGAATACATATATAAAAAAGAAAAACACGTTCGTATGTGTGGGGTTACACGTTAGTATGTATAAGTTAATACGTTAGTACGTGTGAGGCTATACATACGTATGTATAAGGTCACACGTACTAACGTGTAGAAAGTTGCTTTTATTTCTTTTCACCTACGGTCTTCAACATTTCCTGTACGGCTGCTTCCAACTGTTGGTCTTCTCCTGTGAGTGCCTTTTCGGGAGCATTATACACTTCAATGTGAGGTGTAAGCAATTGGTTTTCGGCATATTGTCCGCGCATATCCATACAGCCTACCTGCGGAATACCGAATACAATAGTTGGATCAATCTGTGTTTCCCACCATACGGCAGTCATGGTTCCCGGAACGGGCGCACCAATCAGTTTACCGATTTTCAGTTCTTTATATACCCATGGGAAACCGTGTGCATTGCTGTAATTATCCTCGCAAATCAATACACAGGAAGGTTTGAGCCATTTATTGAATGGATCACTACCGATATATTGTCCGCGTGGAACAAAGCGCTGATATTCTTTACCACTCAATAAGGTAGCCAAATCATCGTGTAGCCAACCGCCTCCGTTGTGGCGTGTGTCTACAATTACGGCTTCTTTATTGCGGCAACGTCCGAGCAATTCGCTGTATACTTCACGGAAACTTTGGCTGTCCATACCTCTGACGTGTACGTAGCCTATACGACCGTTCGACAGCTTATCCACATTCTTACGGCAGCGTTCTACCCAGCGTTTGTAAAGCAGATTGCTCTGTTCGCCACTACTGATGGCTTTGATGGTCACGTCAAATCGTTTTCCATTGGCAGGATTATACATGGCAAGCAATACCTTTCGACCGGCTTTACCTTCCAGTAGCGGGAAATAATCCCGGCCTTTTAAAATCGGTTTGCCATCTATCTTTTCAATGATACATCCCGGAGTAACGTCAGTTTTCTTGATGGCAAAGGGCCCTTTGGCCAATATCTCTTTTATCTTCAAGCCGTCTCCATTGTAAGTCTCGTCATAGAATACGCCTAAAGCGGCTGTGGAAAGAGAGGCCCCTGAACCATAATAACGGGCACCGGTATGAGAACCGTTCAGCTCGCCTAACAATTCACTTAACATCTCTTGGAAATCATAGTTGTTATTGATGTAAGGCAAGAAGCGTGAATAGGCTTCACGATAACCCTTCCAATCTACCCCGTGCAGGTCTTTTACATAGAATTTATCTTCTACTTGTTGCCATACGTGGTTGAAGATATATTCGCGTTCGCCGTATGGTTGATAATCGAAGAAAGCTTCAAATTCAACTGTTTTAGGCTCTCCGGTACTTACGCTGACTTTTTTGATGCCTCCGCCTGTGCATAGGAATACATTTTCACCTTTTTTGTCGGGATACATGGCACCGCCACCGACAGATTTCATCACAATCTTCGTCTTATTCTCTTTTAAGTCATGTTCCCATAAATCATATCCGCCTTCAAAAGCAGCTTGATAATATAGTTTATCTCCTTTCGGTGTGAGAACAGCATCTCCCAAATGAGAAGAGTTGACAGTCAGGCGGACAATTCGGTCTCGACAGTTTTCGAGGTCGAAAACCAAAGGTTTGACTTCTTCTTTCTTTTCATCTTTCTTTGTGTCTTTTTTATCGTCTTTCTTCTTGCCGGTCTTCTCGTCTTTTTTCTCTTTATCATCCTCTTTTTTCTTGCTTTCGTCGATAAGGGCAAGCTCTTCTTTATTCATACGGAAACGTTCGTATGCGTCAAGGTCGAAGAACATGATGTAAACATCCGCTTCAGCTCCCCAACTGCCGTGGCTGCGGTATCCGGCACGGTCGCTATACCACATCATTGCTTTTCCGTCGAGCACCCATTTGGCATTCGTGTCTGTATAGCCGCTTTCGGTCAGGTTATGGATTTCTCCGTTGCCTGATGCGTTAACCAAAGCCACATCTTGGTTGTTCCATCCACCTATGCCAATATAGTTGGTGAGAATCCATTTGCTATCCGGACTCCATTGATACCATTGATCACCATCACTGTATGAATATTCAAACTTACCGTCCATTACAGTGCGGACATCTTTACTTTTCAAGTTAAGCACACGAATCGTGGTACGGTCTTCCAAAAACGCTATTTCTTTACCATCAGGACTGAATTGGGGCTGGAAAGAAGCAATGGCTGAACCGGTCAGTTTCTCCTCTTTAATATCTGTAGAATAAGTGAATTGTTTCTCTTCTTTTTTGTTCAGGCTTGCCTGATAAATTTGCCACAAACCGTTTCTTTCCGAAGCATACACGATACTTCTTCCATCGGGAGCGAAGTTGATGTCGCGTTCTTGTTCCGGAGTATTGGTGATTTGTTTTGTTGTCTTATATTCCACTGAAGTGACGTAAACATCGCCGCGCAGAATGAATGCTACTTCTTTAGCATCGGGAGACAGAGCTATTTCTGTTGCACCGTTTCGTCTGATTTGGCGAATCAGGTCTTTGTCATTTTTGTCCGTTAAGATGGATATTTGTACTTTCCGAGGTTCGGTTCCTTCTTTCATTGTATAGATTTCTCCATCATATCCGTAGCAGAGTGTGCCGTTGTCGGCAGCAGTAAGGAAACGGACCGGGTGCTTGGTATGGTGGGTGAGCTGAGTGGAACTTGTTCCATCCAGTGCACGTTTGAATACATTGAATGAACCTTTTTCTTCACTCAGATAATAGAATGACTTTCCGTCCGAAGCCCATACAGGAGTACGGTCTTCACCATTAAAAGAGGTTAGCTTGCGATAGCTGCGTTTTCCGTCCAATGAACACAGCCAGATGTCGCGTGTGATAGAAGAAGTGTGATGCTTGCGCCAGGGATCTTCGTAACCTTTCTTATCATGGTAGAGTAAAGCATTGCCGGTTTTGTTGATGCTGATATCTTCCATAGGCATGGAGGAGAACATGACCGGACGGTCGCCTGTAGTGCTAACTTCATATACCTGTTGGAATTGTCCTGATGGAAATTGGGCATCTTCGGCTGACGGCATTACATTTGCCAGAAACAGGATATGGTCTGCATCCTTGAATGCTACGGGTGTTTCGTTGCCGGAGTGAGTGGTTAATCTTTTTGGGATGCCTCCCTCTCTGTCTACCACGAATATATCCATACTGCCCATGCGGTCGGAAGCAAATGCGATTTGTTTTCCATCGGGGCTCCATACCGGATGAGTGTCGTGTGCTGCATTGGTTGTAATCTGTGCAGCTTTGCCTCCGTTGACCGGTACTGTGTAAATGTCTCCTTTGTAAGTAAATGCGATGGAAGTTCCATCAGGTGAAATGGCACAATAACGCATCCACAACGGATTGTCTTGTGCATGTGCAGATAATGCCAGCATAAAAGCTGCCACTCCCAGTAGTTGTCTTTTCATTTGATTTGTTTAATAGGTATGTTAATTTATAGATTTTCTATTTCTTCTTTTTGGTGAAGTAACTTCTTACTTTCCGCATTATTTTGATGCCGGTCATTACTCCGTCATAAACGGCTATTCCGGTATTTACATGTTGCATAATCCCTTCTATACCACCCTTATTTTCTTCAGGTACAAATAATTCGCGCAAAGTTTCGGTTATTTGTGTCTTCGCTTTGAGCACTTCCTCCCGTTTTTCGGCTTTTCGCCGGGCTATCTCTTCCAGGGTGATAATCGGTGTATGTTTAGAATCGTTGTTGTTCATAATCAGTCATCGTTTAAAAGCAGATTGGCGAGAAAGTTAACCATAGGTTGCATAATCAAACGTTTACGGAAGAATATGATTAATATAATCAGTAGGATGATACATCCGGTGATGATGCCGTAACTAACCATCAATCCGCCTACATGAGGAGCCAATACATAAGCTAATGTAAAAGAAAGGTAGAAGAGGGCAATGATACCTAGAATAACCAATACCAATACCAGAATCAGAGAGGATACCAATATGGTCAGCTTTTCTACTAAATGCAGTTTTACATAATCTTTTTGCAGCTCTGCATATTTTTTCAGTTCTACAAAGAGTTGTTGCAGGTTGTCTATATTCTTATCGTTTGCAAACATTCGCTGTTGTTTTTTACATTAAATATTGCCATTTATGTGTGTATGATGGCTGTGTGTCAATCGGTAAAGAGGTAAAATGAAGAATCCATAGACATATAATATATGTATATAGATTCTTCAATTTTGTTTAGAATGACAAGGCAAGTTGTATGATACCTTATTATTCTTTTACTTCTGCAGCAATTTCATCTACCAAGTCTTCCATTTCGGTACGGCTCAGTTTGATACCTCTTTTACGCAAAGCGTCAACAATTTTATTACGAGTATCTTCTCCTCTTTCGGGAGCAAATAAAACTCCGGCTGCTGCACCTACAACGGCTCCGCCCAGAAATGCAGCTAAAATACTTAAACTTTTCATAGTCTTATTAATTTTTGAACATTACAAAACTAACAAATAAAATTGAAAGTTGTTGCTATTTGGGGATGTTTCTTAGTAAGAAATTGACGATTATAGGCTGATTAACTTAATTTAACTGCGTATTAGATGTGAATGCTGTTGATATATTGCTACTTTTGCAACAATTATTATAGGATTAAACTAGAGTATTAATTTATAAAGATGGAATAATCATGAAAAAATTAGTTGTGTTGGGTATGGGATTGTGCGTAGCTTTGGCATTCTCCTCTTGTAAATCAAGCGAAAGCGCTTACAAAAAAGCATACGAAAAGGCAAAACAACAGGAATTGGCTGAGGCTCCTGCTGCAGCCGAAGAGGTAGAGGCTGCTCCTGTAGTAGCTGCTCCTGTTGCAACTGCACCTGCTCCTGCTCCGGTAGCCGGCCCGGTTCGTGAAGAAAAAGTGGAGCTGGTTTCAGGTGATGGTTTGAAGGCTTATAGTGTTGTTTGTGGAAGCTTTGGCGTAAAAGCAAATGCTGAAGGTCTGAAACAATATCTGGACGGGCAGGGTTATAGTGCTAAAGTGGTTTACAACCCCGAAAGAAACATGTATCGTGTAATTGCAGTTTCTTTTGATGACCGCGCACAAGCTACACAAGCTAAAGAAGAATTTAAAGCGAAATATCCTAACCGTGACGACTTCCAGAAGGCATGGTTACTTTATAGAGTATATTAATAATTTCTTTTTGGTAAATTAAGAAGAAAATATAGTCTATTCTTCTTTATTAAAAGTGGTAACTGCGAAGTTGCCGCTTTTTTTTATAACTTTGTTAATTCTAAAACAACAATAAAAACTAGTTGGATATGAAGTATTACAGTAGAATGTCATTGCTTGCTTTGCTGGCTGTCATACCGTTTAATGGTTTCTCTCAAGAAAGAGAAGTTCCTATTAAATATGGTGATATGGAACAATGGGTGACACGTAAGATTCATGAGTCATCGATTATAGGTGGAAATACCAGACTTCTTTATGAGATAGCTCCGACTCAGGAGGTTGATGGCAATGTGGCTTATGAAAATATGGGAGGGTCTCCTTGGGGGACATCCAATGTGATGGCGAAGGTGATGGGAATTGTCAAAACTAATAACACGGTATATAAGGAAAAACGTTATCATGGCTATTGTGCCCGCTTGGAGACGCATATTGAAAGAATGAAAGTGCTGGGCATGGTCAATATAACCGTATTGGCTGCCGGAGCCATTTATTTGGGTGATATGAAAGAGCCTATTACGAGTACGAAAGAAGGGGTGAAAAACATGAATTGGGGCATACCGTTTACAGAAAAGCCCAAAGCGCTTCGTTATGATTATAAAGTTAAAATGTCCGGTGAGAAAAATCGTATCCGTTTGACGGGCTTTAGCAAAAAAGAAGTAGTGAAAGGTCAGGACTGTGCTATTACTGTATTTTATCTTCAAAAGCGTACAGAGGATGCTCAAGGGAATATCACAGCAAAACGAGTGGGGACGATGGTTGTGAAGTATGACAAGGATTCTGAAGGATGGGAAAATGATGCTACTTATGAGATTCTATATGGTGATATAACCCAAGACCCTCGATATAATCCTGAGTTTATGGGATTGAGATCGGTTGGTTATGCCCGTAACAGTAAAGGGGAGAGTGTCCTTGTTAAAGAAACGGGATGGGCTTCACCTGATGAAAAACCTACACACATGCTATTGCAGTTCTCTTCAAGTCACGGTGGAGCATATGTAGGTTCTCCCGGAAATACTTTTTGGGTAGATAATGTGAAGCTGGTCTATTGATAAGGCTTTTTCTATAATTTATCTTTATATATCAGACAGGTATGGAATAAATTTGTATTTTTGTGCTCAATATGAGTAGAATATTAGCAATAGATTATGGTAAAAAGCGTACGGGAGTGGCGGTTACAGACATTTTGCAGATTATTGCGAATGGCCTGACTACTGTTCCCACCCATCAGTTAATGGACTTTATTCTGAAGTATGTGGAGAGTGAACCGGTAGAAAGAATTATTGTAGGGCATCCCAAGCAAATGAATAATCAGGAATCTGAGAATATGCGTAACATTGTTCCGTTCATTAATCAGTTAAAGAAAAAACTTCCCAATATACCTGTCGAACTGGTTGATGAACGGTTCACTTCTGTTTTGGCGCATCAGGCCATGCTGGATGGCGGACTCAAGAAAAAAGATAGACAGAATAAAGCCTTGGTTGATGAAATCAGTGCTACCATTATTTTACAATCCTATTTGGAATCAAAGAAATATATAAAATAAAAGAGAAATGATATTACCAATTTATGTTTATGGACAACCGGTATTGCGCAAAGAAGCGGAAGATATTACACCGGATTATCCTAATTTGAAAGAGTTAATTGAAAATATGTTTGAGACAATGGGACGTGCAGACGGAGTGGGGCTTGCAGCTCCTCAAGTGGGACTTCCCATTCGTGTGGTTACGATAGACCTTGATGTAATGTCGGATGAATATCCTGAACTGAAAGGTTTTCGTCATGCATACATCAACCCGCATATCATAGAAGTGGGTGAAGAGGAAGTTTCGATGGAGGAAGGATGTTTGAGTCTTCCCGGTATCCATGAAGCAGTAAAGCGTCCGGACCGTATTCATGTCACTTATCTGGATGAAGATTTGAAAGAACATGATGAGTGGGTGGAAGGTTATCCGGCACGTGTGATGCAACATGAATTCGACCATTTGGATGGTAAGATGTTTATCGACCACCTTTCTACGCTGCGTAAGCAGATGATAAAAGGCAAGTTGGGCGCTATGCTGAAAGGCAAGGCACGTTGCTCTTATAAGGTGAAAACTTTGAAATAAGATGATAAAACGGATTCTGTACCTATATATATTAATAATGTGTCCCGGTCTGGCTTTTGCCCAGATTAATACGGACCGTGTAATGGCAATTGGACGCAATGCTCTCTATTTTGAGGATTATGTCCTTTCCATTCAGTATTTTAATCAGGTAGTCAATGCGAAACCTTACTTGGCCGATCCTTACTTTTATCGGGGGCTGGCTAAGATAAACCTTGATGACTTTCAAGGTGCGGAAAGCGATTGCTCGGAAGCTATAGAACGGAATCCGTTTGTAGTCAGCGCTTATCAGGTGCGGGGATTGGCACGTATCCGTCAGGATAACTATGCCGGTGCCATTGAAGATTATATGAAAGCACTGGAGTTTGATCCCGAAAATATAGGTGCATGGCACAATATGGCTTTGTGTAAGATAAAGCAGGGAGATTACTCGGGCGCAAAGAATGACTTGGATCGATTAATCACCATCTCTCCGCGTTACACAAAGGCATATTTGATGCGTGGGGAAGTTGATTTGAAACAAAAAGATACGATTGCTGCCGAGAAGGATTTCGGGCATGCCATCGAGATAGACCGTTATGATCCGGATACATGGGCGAGCCGTGCGATTCTCAGACTTCAGCAACAGAAATATAAAGATGCCGAAGCCGATTTTGACCATGCTATTCATCTTTCGACACGTAATGCAGGTGTATATATCAATCGTGCTTTGGCGCGTTATCATCAGAAAAACCTGAGGGGCGCAATGAGTGATTACGATATTGCTCTTGAAATAGATCCGAATAACTTTATCGGTCATTATAACCGAGGCTTGCTACGTGCCCAGGTAGGTGATGACAATCGTGCCATCGAGGACTTTGATTTTGTTATCAATATGGAACCTGACAATATGATGGCTATCTTCAATCGCGGTTTGCTTCGTGACCAGACGGGGGATTATAAAGGGGCGATTAAGGATTATTCTACGGTGATAAATGAATATCCTAACTTTGTGATTGGTTATCAGTATAGAGCTCAGGCGCGCAAGAAGGTGGGAGATATAAAAGGAGCTGATGCCGATGAGTTTAAAGTTCTCAAAGCTCAGTTGGATAAACAAAACGGTGTAAGTCAGAATAATCAGACAGCGGATAATTCGGAGAGCGGAAACCGTACACGCAAGAAGTCTGATAAAAATATGAACAATTATCGAAAGATTGTAGTTGCCGATAACGAAGAAGGTGAAGAAAAGTATAAAAGTGAATATCGCGGACGTGTACAGGATAAGAACGTGACCATTGTTCCGCAACCTATGTTCGTGCTTACTTATTATGAAAAACATAATGATGTGAAGCGTCAGGTTAACTATCATAAATATATAGAAGAGCTGAACTCAAACAAGGTATTGCCTGAACGTTTGCTTATCACGAATGAGGAAGCACCATTGACGGAAGAACAAGTGAAAAAACATTTTGCATCCATCGATGAGCAGTCGGCTGCTATTGTAGCCAGTCCGAATGATGTGACGAAGCGCTTTGCACGTTCTTTGGACTTCTATCTTGTGCAAGACTTTGACAATGCCATCGAGGATTTGAATCAGGCTGTTATGTGCGAAAGCAAATTCTTCCCGGCTTACTTCAACCGTGCTTTGATTCGTTTCAAACAGCTGGAGTATCAAAAGGTGGCGAAAGAATACAATGACAAAAATGCGGAAGAACAGAAGACCAAGACCGGTGATTATGAAATGGTGAAACGCGATTTGGATAAAGTGATAGAGTTGGCTCCCGATTTTGTCTACGCTTACTATAACAGAGGCAATGTGCTTTCGTCACTGAAAGATTACCGTGCTGCCATTGTCGATTATGACAAGGCGATAGAACTGGATTCCAAATTTGCCGAAGCATATTATAATCGCGGATTAACCCATATCTATTTGGGTAATAACCGTCAAGGAATTCAAGATTTGAGTAAAGCCGGTGAGTTAGGCTTATTCTCTGCGTACAATATTATTAAACGTTTCACAGAGAGAAAAGAATAACATTTTTTTGCAAAAAAGAGAGGAAGTCAAAAAGAATTCGTTATTTTTGCATCCTCAAGGAAGAATTAAACGTAATAATTATGATAAAGATAACATTCCCCGACGGCTCTGTTCGTGAATACAACGAAGGAGTAACAGGTCTGCAGATTGCAGAAAGTATCAGTTCACGCCTGGCGCAAGATGTTTTGGCTTGCGGTGTGAATGGCGAGACTATTGACTTGTCACGTCCTATCAATGAAGATGCAAACTTTGTTCTTTATAAATGGGAAGATGAACAAGGTAAACATGCTTTTTGGCATACAAGTGCTCACTTGCTGGCAGAAGCATTGCAAGAACTTTATCCGGGTATTCAGTTTGGTATCGGTCCGGCTATCGAAAATGGTTTCTATTATGATGTAGATTCGGGAGAAGCTACCATTAAGGACTCGGATTTGCCCGTTATCGAAGCAAAGATGGCTGAACTGGCAGCAAAGAAAGAGACTTTGGTGCGTGAAAGTATTGCCAAAGAAGACGCTTTGAAGAAATTTGGAGAAAGAGGTGAGACATATAAATGTGAATTGATTTCCGAATTGGAAGATGGTCACATTACTACTTATACACAAGGTGCGTTTACTGACCTTTGCCGTGGTCCTCACTTGGTGTCTACTGCACCTATCAAAGCTATTAAGTTGCTTTCGGTAGCCGGTGCTTATTGGAGAGGGCAGGAAGACCGCAAACAAATGACGCGTATTTATGGTATTACTTTCCCAAAGAAAAAGATGCTGGACGAATATCTGGCAATGTTGGAAGAAGCCAAAAAACGCGACCATCGCAAGATAGGTAAAGAAATGGATTTGTTCATGTTTACGGATATGGTAGGTAAGGGACTTCCCATGTGGTTGCCGAAAGGTACTGCACTGCGCATCCGTTTGCAGGATTTCTTGCGCCGTATCCAGGCTCGTTACGACTATCAGGAAGTAATGTGCCCGCCTATCGGAAACAAGAATCTGTATATCACTTCCGGTCACTATGCCAAGTATGGTAAAGATTCATTCCAGCCTATCCATACACCGGAAGAAGGAGAAGAATACTTCTTGAAACCGATGAACTGTCCTCATCACTGTATGATATACAAGAACTCCCCGCGTTCTTATAAGGACTTGCCTTTGCGTATTGCAGAATTCGGAACCGTATGCCGTTACGAACAGAGCGGCGAGTTGCACGGGTTGACTCGTGTGCGCAGCTTTACACAAGATGATGCTCACTTGTTCTGCCGCCCCGACCAGGTGAAGGAGGAATTCCTCCGCGTGATGGACATCATCAATATTGTGTTCAAGTCCATGAACTTTGAAAACGTAGAAGCTCAGATTTCTTTGCGTGACAAAGTGAACCGTGAAAAATATATCGGTAGTGACGAGAATTGGGAAAAGGCTGAACAGGCTATTATTGAAGCTTGTGAGGAAAAGGGATTGACTGCAAAGATAGAATATGGTGAAGCCGCATTCTATGGACCTAAGCTGGACTTCATGGTAAAAGATGCTATCGGTCGCCGTTGGCAGTTGGGTACCATTCAGGTAGACTATAACTTGCCGGAACGTTTCCAATTGGAATATATGGGCTCTGATAACCAAAAGCATCGTCCGGTAATGATTCACCGCGCACCTTTCGGTTCAATGGAACGCTTTGTAGCAGTGTTGATTGAGCATACAGCCGGAAAATTCCCCTTGTGGCTGACTCCCGAACAAGTCGTTATCCTGCCTATAGCGGATAAGTTCAATGACTATGCCGAGCAGGTGAAAGCCGAGTTGAGAAAATACGATATCCGCGCTATTGTGGACGGTCGTAACGAAAAGATTGGCCGTAAAATTCGTGACAATGAAATGAAGCGCATTCCTTACCTGCTGATTGTAGGTGAAAAAGAAGCGGCTAACGGTGAAGTTTCGGTTCGCAGACAGGGCGAAGGCGATAAAGGAACCATGAAAATTGAAGAATTCGGAAAAAATATTGCCGAAGAAGTTTCTAATATGATAAATAAATGGTAACTTTGCAGCCGTTTGCAAAAGAATACATGATTAAACTTTTGTATGGACTTTTGCGTTAAGATAAAGAAATAACTAATTTAAATAAGAAGAAACAAACAGGAACTAATAGTTTTTTAATGAAGAATGACAGTTTAAAAGGGCAACACAGAATCAATGAACAGATTCGTGCCAAAGAAGTCCGCATAGTGGGCGATGATGTAGAACCGGCAGTATATCCGATAGCTCAGGCATTAAAGATGGCTGAAGAGCATGAAGCCGATTTAGTTGAAATTTCACCCAATGCTGTTCCTCCGGTTTGTAGAATTATTGATTATTCTAAATTTCTTTATCAATTAAAGAAACGTCAAAAGGAACAAAAGGCTAAACAAGTAAAAGTAAACGTAAAAGAAATCCGTTTCGGACCTCAGACAGATGACCATGATTATAACTTTAAGTTGAAACATGCCATCGGTTTTCTGCAGGATGGAGATAAAGTTAAAGCTTACGTATTCTTCAAAGGTCGTTCCATTCTTTTTAAGGAACAGGGAGAAGTGTTATTACTTCGTTTTGCCAATGACCTGGAAGAATATGCCAAGGTAGAGCAGATGCCATTGTTGGAAGGTAAGAGAATGACAATTTCTTTGGCTCCGAAGAAAGCAGGCTCTCCTAAAAAAAGCTGATGCTCCAAAGAAAGCGGAAGGAACACAAGAATAAAAAGAGTGCGTAACGCGCCGGTATAGTGCGTTACCACCTTATTTGAATAATAATTATTTAAAATTAAAACAAGATGCCAAAGATCAAGACTAACTCCGGTTCTAAAAAAAGATTCGCTCTTACCGGAACAGGTAAAATCAAGAGAAAGCACGCTTTTCACAGTCACATTCTGACTAAGAAAACTAAAAAGCAAAAAAGAAACCTTGTACATTCAGGCTTAGTAGCTAATGCTAACTTGGATCAGGTGAAAGAACTTCTTTGCATGAAGTAATCTAAAGAAAAAAGCGTAATCGTATTATTTTAAGTATTAACCGAATGTCTTTAGCTTTAAGTTCGCTGTGTGAAACAGGGGCGCTAACATTCAAAAAGAATTAAAACTATGCCAAGATCAGTAAATCATGTTGCTTCAAAAGCAAGAAGAAAGAAAATTTTAGGTCTTACCAAAGGTTATTTTGGTGCAAGAAAGAATGTATGGACAGTAGCAAAAAACACTTGGGAAAAGGGTTTGACCTACGCATACCGTGACCGTAAGAACAAGAAACGCAATTTCCGTGCTTTGTGGATTCAGCGTATCAATGCTGCTGCTCGTCTGGAAGGAATGTCTTATTCTAAATTGATGGGTGCATTGCATAAAGCAGGTATTGAAATCAACCGCAAAGTGTTGGCTGATTTAGCTATGAATCATCCGGAAGCATTTAAGGCTGTTGTTGCTAAAGCAAAAGCTGCTTAAATATAACTGTCGGTAAGATTGTTATTACAAGACATATTATAATTAAAGAGTCATCTCATAAGAGGTGGCTCTTTTTTTATTTTTATATGTGACAGGGAGAATCAGTTCCCGACTATGGTAAATAGAGATGAATAGCCAATCAATCGGAATGACAGATAGTTACTATATTCCTTATGAATTTTAACAAAGAAAATTCTTCTTACTCTTGGTTATATCATAAAAAGGCTGTATATTTGTCATACAGAAAGAGATGAAAAGCGAGCCGCATTAGTTGGATTGGGAAACTCATCAAACTAATCTGAAAACCGAGACAACGCTTCATCTTCCAATGGCGGGCCACGCCTTCGGGTAGCATTTATGCCGGTGGATTACAAAGGGAGAGAGCACTCAAAACCTGTCATTCGGAGTTTCATCGCATCACTGGTGCGGCTTCATTATAAGGCGATGCTAATTCAAAAGATTAGCATCGCTTCTTTTTTATAAAATAAATGGTCTGAAAGATTAATGTAAACGCTTATGATATTTTATTTTTCCGGTACGGGAAATTCGGCTTGGGTTGCCCGGCAAATTGCAAAAGCTCAGCAAGAAGAGTTGTTGGCCATTGCTGAAGAAATAAATAAAAATAAAGAGTATGCCTTAAAAGACGGTGAGAAAGTCGGCTTTGTTTTCCCTGTGTATGCATGGGGTCCTCCCGGAATAGTGCTTCGTTTTATCCGTCAATTAAAGATGAAGAATCCGGAGTATCTTTTTTTTGTTTGCACCTGTGGAGATGATACGGGGCGTACTGCCCAGGTTTTTTCATCTGCTATTCGGAGAAAAGGATGGCACTGCGTGGCAGGCTACTCTGTTACGATGCCCAATACTTATGTTTCCTTACCGGGATTTGATGTTGATGCCGAGGATGTGGAGGAACAGAAAGTACAGAATGCAATGGCACGTCTTGACTTTATCAATGGCGAACTGGCCGGTAGGATACACATGAAACATTTCAATTGCCACGAAGGAGCGTTGCCGTTTACCAAGACATATCTACTTAGACCGCTTTTCAATACCTTTTTAATGTCTCCCAAACCTTTTTATGCAACGGATGCCTGCATTGCTTGTAAAAAATGCGAGAAAGTTTGTCCGGTACATAATATAGAAGTAACCGATAAGCCCCAATGGGGCAATAACTGCACCCAATGTTTGGGATGCTATCATATTTGTCCTTTGCACGCGGTGCAATATGGTAAGGCAACACGTGCTAAAGGGCAATATAAAAGATTCTTAAAGAAGTAGGGCGGTTTTTATTTTATCCTTCTTTTATTAAGCTCCTGTTGGTATCGACGGGCATTTGCCATGTGCTGTGACAGGGTAGCAGCAAAGTTATGAGTACCCGAAAAGTCCTCTTTGGCACACATATAAATGAAATTGTGGTGCGTATAATTCAATACACTTTCCAATCCCTGAATAGACGGTATGCGTATCGGTCCGGGAGGGAGGCCGGCGTATTTGTAAGTATTATAAGGAGAATCGACAGCCAGATGCTTGTTGAGGATACGTTTTAATCCGAACTCCTGCAACCCGAACTTCACGGTGGGGTCTGCTTGCAGCAACATACCCTTGTTCAAGCGATTAATGTAAAGTCCGGCAACCATCGGCTTTTCCGCGTTGTTGGCCGTTTCTTCTTCCACTATGGAGGCAAGTGTTGCCACTTCTTCGGGCGAGAGACCGATGTTTGCTGCTTTGCCCCGTCTTTCCTTGTTCCAAAAGGCGGCATGCTCTTTCTGCATACGTTTCATAAAAGCGTCAGCACTCATGTTCCAATACACTTCGTATGTATTGGGAATGAAAAGGGCAGGGAGGGTCTCTTTGGTATATCCCATTTGAGTATAATAACTGCTGTCGGCAAGTAATCGGGCTATTTCCACAGAATCAATCATGAGCTGGCGGGCGACAGTGCGTGCCAGTCTGTCCAAGGTGCGTACGCTGGGGATGGTGAGATTGACCGGAGTCTGATATCCCATCGAAAGGCGGCGATAAAGATAGCGCATATTGTCTTCAGGACGGATGGCATACCGTCCTGTGCGTATGTTTTCTCCGTAATTTCCTCTTTCTGCCTGGAATTTGAAGCCATACATGGTTTTAGGATGTCCTGTCGACTCTATTTTGCTATAAATGGAATCCAAATTATCATCTCTGTCAATATAGATATAAGCAGTTTTTGATAAGTTGAACTGTCGGGAGAAGAAATAATAGTAAACCGTTCCGGCACTTCCTGCTCCGGCAAGCATAATTATCAATATAACTATTACTAAAATATTACGTTTCTTTTTATCCATTGCTGTCAATTTGTTTTCGGTGCAAAGATAGGTAAATATACGTGAGTTCTGTGTAAGAGTTTATAGAAAAAAGTCCGGTCGTCAGATGATACTCTGTCATCTTTACCTTTGAAAAGCAATTGGCTTCCATACATAAAGCCGGTCGACTCTTGATGTATTTATGAATTTCTGCCACTGATTTATTAATCGGTGCCGGAAATTCATAAATCAGTGGCACGGTTTATCAGGTCAATGCCGATGATTAATGAAGACAACGGACGGCTGTGAAGAATGTATCAGCCTGTCGGATGAAATATCTATTGATTCGTTTGGGTTATTAAGCTGAAATCTTGTGTATGATTGTGGAAACTCCCTAAAAAACAGGAGGTACGGATGCAAAAAAAAGGCTTTTACCATATACCTTAAAGAAATTTGTATTATCTTTGCAACATCCAGCTGGCCCAGTGGGGTTTGGTGGGATCTTGATATTAAGAAAAAGGCGTTTACCAAACGTTATCGTCTACGTTCAAACTTCGCAACTTTGAAACCTTCAAGATGATACGGCAACGGGGAACGTCCACTAAAGGTGTAGTGTCTAAACATTGTGCTCTGCGCGGTGTTCTGTATATCCATCTTGGCGTGGGCTAGCTGCGTTGCTTATCCTTGAAGGTGGGCAATGCGAAGGCCTGAACGTGGGATAAGCAGAAGTACAGACTCCCACGCTTTTTTTATGTATTGCTGAATCCGGGGAGTCTATAAGCTCTCAACACATTTATAAGACAGTCTACAAAAGGGTGGACTTTAAACCCCGGAAAAAATGAAACACAATGGCTTAATTTCTGCAATTGCATGCTGTGCCTGCACTTTGGCGATGTTTATGACTTCTTGTACGAAAAAGGTATATGTACCTGCCCAAAACACAACTGTTTCTGCACCTACTACCCCCAGATTGCCCAATGGTGAAGTAGAACTTACCACATTTTGTATTGATGATGCCTATGATAAACCGGGCGAATATATGGCAGGTCTTGGCATTGCTGAAGATCGTCCCGACCGCGCAAGAGCCATCACCGACGCCAACCGCGTAGCCATTGCCGACATTGCATCTCGCTATGTGGGCATGATAAAGAATGCGATAGAAGATTACAGTAAGGATACCAATGTTCCGAGTAGCAAGAAAATGTATGAAAGTTCATTGGAAGGCGGTGCTAAAGCCATAGGTACAAAAGTGATAGACAAATATGCTAATGCCGTATGCCGCAAGTTTACGCAAAGTGCTACCGGTGGGTATGTGGGCTATGTAGCAGTACATGTATTGTTGGAAGATGCCAAGAAAGGGCTTGCCGAAGAGTTGGAAGTCCGCAAGGTAGACTACGATAAGAAAAAATTCTTCGAGAAGATGGATAAGGAATTGGCAGCCAGTGCAGCCAAGCAGAAGGAAGAAGTGGATGCAATGAAATAGTATCAGGATAATGAAACGCTATCTGCTCTTTTTGTTGCTGCTGAGCAAGACCCTTTTCGGCTATGCCCAGCAGCTTCCCGACTGGGTACTGTCGCCTCCCGCACGCACACATACTTATTATTACAGAGTGTCTCAAGGGACAGGGCTGACGGAGGAAGAGGCCGGGAGGAAAGCTTTTGTCATGGCCATCATGGAGAGTGCTTTTGCCATAGGAATTCCTGTAGATGTGAAGAAACTGGAAAAACTGCAAGGTGACAGTCTCTTGATGGAGACCTCTCGTTACGTGAAAATCCCCATAAACAAGGTATGCCAATGCACCGAATCGCTTGTTACCAGGCGCGGCTATCGAGTTTATGTATTGTGTCAGGTAGCCAATGACGTACATACGCTTCCGGCTTTCAAATCATTTAACTGTATAACTAATAAAGAAGAATGAAAAAACTTGCATTCCTCACGGCACTCATGCTGATTGGCATGAATGCCTTTTCCCAAGCCGTAACAGAACTTCGCCCCTTCTGGGTAAAACAAGTGCCTCAAATACCCGTAGGAGCCAATTACTTTGTGAACTGGGGCGTAGGCGAAGGCCGTACAGAGACAGAAGCCACCAACATGGCTTGGGCAGATGCTCTGCAGAAGTCTTTGCATGAACTGGGCGTAGTAGGCATTACGGCACAAGATATCAATGCCGTGGCAATGAACGGAATCAATGCCGTAGTAAAATTCAACCGTATGAAGAGACGTATCGTAACTTCTACAGAACCTATTGTCTTGTCCGCCAACCGGGTGAAGATATACATTCTAATACAAGTGCAGCGTAACGTGAACGGTCCGGATGACTTCTATTCGCTGAACACCGCAAACTTCAAAGATACATCGTTCAACAAGAAGATGAAGGGCTACAATGCCCAGCTCACCGGACGTTATCCCTTCTCGGCCCGCGTCTTTGTGCCCGGCATGGCACAGCTGCACAAAGGCAGTATGGGGAAGGGGCTTTTTTTTATCATAAGCGAAGCCGCCTGTGTAGGCGGAATCGTAGCAACGGAGTGTATGCGTGCTTCCTACGACTCCAAGATAAAATCCACGCACGATGCCGGGAAAATCCGCAGCTATGCCGACAAACGTGACAATTGTGCTAACGTGCGAAATGGATTCATTGCCGGTGCCGCCGTGCTCTACGTATGGAACGTGATAGACGGTATTGCCGCCAAAGGCAAGAAGAAAGGAATTGCCTTAGGAGATGCCCAATTGCGCATGGCTCCCTATGCATCGCCCCAAAGCGGAGGCATTGCTCTGGCACTCCGTTTCTAAATCAAGTTAATGTATAAAACAATAGCTATGAAAAAAAGATTCTATCTGCTGGCAATGCTGCTCACCGTGTGGAACGACCTCTGCGGGCAGAATGACTTTGAACGATATGCCCTTGAACAAGAAGCTGCATTCAAAGCCTATTCGGACAAGGAGGAAGCCGATTTCAAAACCTATTCCGATTCTGTCAACCGAGAGTTTGGTCGCTACTTGGCGGAGGCATGGCCGGACTGTCCCCTGATAAAGCCCGAACAACCCATCAGGCATCCTGTTCCGCCCGAGACTTTCGACCCCTCCAAGCGGCGTCCTACCCCAATGAAGCAGCCGGTAAGAGGGGAAACCGGACTTCCGCCAATTCCTAGACCAGTTCCTCTGCCTTTGCCGGATGTGGGTAAGAATCCTCCTCTGCCGCAAAATCCTTTCAAAGGCGGTAAAGGAATGGAAGTGGAGGCTTCTTTCTTCGGGACTATCATCCCATTGCCTAAGATTACAACACGCTTTCCCCGCCTGACCGGTGCAGACGAACCGCACGTTTCCTCTTACTGGAATGCGCTCTCCGTCATGCCCTACGAGGTGTGGACCACCCATATCGGAAAACTGAAATCCCTATTGAGACTGAACGGTTGGGGGCTGTACTTGCTTATCGAAGATGTTTTCAAGGCTTACTGCCCGCAAGACAGTGAAAACGAGCGGGTGATATTTTCTGTGTTTACACTCAATCAGCTGGGGTGCAAGGCCAAGATAGGACGGATAGGGCAGGAGTTGCTCCCTTTAATGGCCTTCAATTGTGAGGCGTACAATGCACTTTACTTCACATTCCCCACGGAGCAAGGTATTCGCTACTCGGTCATTGACCGGAAGCACCGCTCTCTTTCATCAGTGAAATGCTATACGCTGAATCATGCCATTGCCCGAAGGACAGTAGATGTTTCCTTGCCGGAATCTCCGCGTCTGACTGCCGATGTACGCACCAAGACGCTGAATGACCACCGGAACGATTACTGCCTGGCATATAATAAGAACTTAGTGGACTTTTACGCCACGTTGCCTTGTGTCAGCTTTGCGGTCTACGGACAAGCTGCCCCGGATCCTGAGTTCTTGGAAAGCGTGGAGCGGCAATTGGCTCCTGCCATCCAGAGTATGACACAGGAAGCAGCCGTCAATCATCTGTTGCACTTTGTGCAATATGCGTTTCAATACAAAACGGATGAAGAACAGTTCGGCTATGAAAAATGGTTCTTTGCCGAAGAGATCATTGCTTCTTCTCATTCCGATTGTGAAGACCGCTCCATCTTGTTTGCACAGCTGGTACGTCATCTGCTGAAAATGCCGGTAGTCTTTGTCTATTATCCGGGCAGGCATCTGGCAACGGCCGTCCGTTTTAGCAATCCGGATACGAAGGGTGACTATATTACCGTGGACGGTGCGAAGTATCTGCTTTGCGACCCCACGTACATCGGTGCTGATTTGGGAATGGGAATGCCACAGCTGGTGGGGATGCCGATAGAGATTGTCAAACTAAAATAATGAATAACTATTATTTTCAAAACATTCAATTATGAAAAAGATGACTCAGTACATAGTGGGATGTATTTTTTTTATCAATAGGATTATTGATGAACTGTACCAGCTCAGAAGAAGATTTATACGGCAGTTTCTCGGGCATTGTTACGGATGCAGATACCAAACAACCTTTGAATAGTGTTTCTTCCGATAATGTCGGTACGGAAAATCCAACAGGCAGTAATGGAAGATGGGAGAAAACAGATTGTGGTTATTATACACGTCATTCTACTAATTGCCCTATTATTACGATGGATAACAAAGATCTTGTTGACGCTCTCAACGAATGGGTAAACGACAATGCCCCTACCCTCTACCGCAAATGGATATATAAGAAAAACAGCGAGGGTAAAGTATACCCGGCAATGGAATAACAATATCAATTAAAACAGAAATAATGATGAACAAACTAATTGCAAAGACAGTAGTAATGCTCCTTTTGTTGGCCATAGGAGCATGTACCAGTAGTGAAGAAGACACTACCGGTTCCATCTACGGAAAAGTGACTGACAACAAAAACGGCGAAGTGCTGCAAGGAGTAACCATCCTTAATTCCGCAACATAATTGATAATTATTTTTATAAGTTCCTGAGCAACATTTTGTTGCCCAGGTTTTTGCCATGTCAGCGTTTTCACTTACCTTAGTGTTGCGAATCCAAAGACAAAGAAAACCGTAACAAGCATGGCAAATGTAGCAATAAAATCCGAAAGACTCACTCCTTTTGGAGGCATATTTCCAATCATGGAGCAATTTACCTCCCTTCTCTCCTCTACAATTGACTCAACACTTGGGTTGAGATGCAAACTCTATGGTTATCAATACAGCGAAATCATCCGCTCCCTCCTATGCGTTTACTTCTGCGGCGGTTCTTGCGTTGAGGATGTCACCGCCCACTTAATGAGTCATCTTTCCCTTCACCCCACACTCCGCACCTGTAGCGCCGACACCATCCTCAGGGCAATAAACGAACTGGCCCGGGAAAACATCTCATACACATCTGATGCCGGAAAGTCCTATGACTTCAATACGGCAGACACACTCAACACATTGCTCCTGAATTGCCTGTTGGCCACAGGGCAGTTGAAAGAGGGCGGGGAGTATGACGTTGACTTTGACCACCAGTTCATTGAGACGGAGAAGTACGATGCAAAGCCCACGTACAAGAAATTTCTTGGTTACAGGCCCGGTGTGGCCGTTATCGGCGACATGATTGTCGGCATAGAGAACAGCGACGGCAACACCAATGTACGCTTTCACCAGGGTGACACGCTAAAGAGGATTTTGGGGAGACTTGAAGAAAAGAAAATGGCAGTCAACCGCTTCAGGGCCGACTGCGGCTCATGCTCTGAAGACATTGTGGATGAGGTCAGGAAGCATTGCAGGACATTCTACATACGTGCCAACCGCTGCTGCTCGCTCTATGATGACATCTTCGCGCTCAGGGGGTGGAAGAGGGAAGAAATAAACGGCATTGTGTTTGAGTTGAACTCCATTCTCGTTGAGAAGTGGAAAGGCAAACCGTATCGCCTGATAATCCAGAGACAGAGACGCATGGGCAGTGGACTTGACCTGTGGGAGGGGGAATATACATACCGCTGCATCCTGACCAACGATTACGAATCATCCATGAGCGACATCGTGGAGTTCTATAACATGCGTGGAGGCAAGGAACGCATCTTTGATGACATGAACAATGGGTTTGGATGGGGCAGACTGCCTAAATCCTTCATGGCGGAAAATACCGTGTTCCTGCTCCTGACGGCACTGATACGCAATTTTTACAAGGCCATCATGCAAAGGATTGAAGTGAAGAAGTTCGGGCTCAAGGAAACCAGCCGTATCAAGACGTTTGTCTTCAAATTCATTTCAGTACCTGCCAAGTGGATTAAGACCGCAAGGCAATGTGTGCTGAACATCTACACCGACAACCATGCATATGCAGAAGCCTTCAAAACTTCTTCCGGATGATTTACGTCACTTGATGGCCACTGATTGCGTATTGCCTCAAGTCGCTTTATGGGGTAAGGGGATAGTATGCGCATTGAAACGGACGCGAGGACTTAATGGCTGTCTTACGAATCAAAAGTCCATTTCTCTTGTAGGTAGCACTTCGGGAATGGAGTTGCGGATTTAAGGACCATCACGTTGACGCCCGGCGGACTGGCACGCACTACGGGCAGTGACGGCACATACGAATTCCTTGGACTCGAAGCACAGCAGTATCAGGTGCAGGCACAGAAAGCGGGATACACAACGAATACCAAATCGGTAAATGTGTTGGCGGGGCAGGCTACCTCTGGAGACATACACCTTACACCTGAAAAGAAGGATGCGGAAATTACGATAACCCCCTCTTCTCTGAACTTTGGAACTACCCAGGAAGAAATGTCGGTCACCGTCACTAACAACGGAAATACGGAAACGGAGTGGACACTGGAATTAGGTAGCAACAGCTGGCTGTCTGCCAATCCGAAAGCCGGACGAATCGGCAGCAACAAGACACAGAGCATCGTTTTCTCTGTCAATCGTGACAAGTTGGGGGAAACAAAATCCGTGGTGGTGAATCTCTCCGCTTTCGGCAATTCGTTCCCCATCTCTGTCTCTTGCTCGCCTAAAGGCGAAAAAAAAACCGAAATGAGCGTGTCTCCCACAACGCTGGACTTCGGAGATACTGCACAGGAGCAGACATTAGAGATAAAGAATACAGGCGAGGTTAACCTTGACTGGAAGATTAAAGGTATCACTTCAGACTGCATCACCGTCTCCGAAAGTGAAGGTACAGTAGCCCCTGCCGGCAAAAAGGTGGTGCAGGTGAAGCTGGATAGAAGTAAGATGACCGGTGACTTGAACACCTCTTTCATCGTTTCGGACGGAACGAAAGAAGAGCCTGTCACCCTGAAGGCAGTCAAGGCAAAGGCTACACTCTCCATCTCTCCGAAAAAACTGGATTTTGGCGAAGAGCTGGCTGAACTGGTACTGAACATCGGCAATACGGGCAACGCGGAACTGAGTTGGAGCATCACGAATGTGTCTGATGAATGCCTTTCCGTTTCCACAACTTCCGGCAAAGTGCCGGCACAAGGTTCATCGGAAGTAACGGTGAAACTGAACCGCTCTATTATGCCACAAACACTGAATGCCACTATTACGGTTTCTGACGGTGTACAAGAAGAAAAAGTGGCGGTAACTGCCGTGAAAGGTAGCATTACAGACGGTATAGTCATTCCCGAAGGTATGTACGTTTATTACAAGTTCGACGATGACTTTAACGATGCTACAGAGAATGCCATTCACGGCTTCGGTTCCAACTCCCCGACCTTTGTCGAAGGCGTTGCGGCAGGTTCTAAAGCAGTGAAGTTTAACCGCACCAACAATAGTTCGTTCGTAGTAGCTAAGCCTATTATCGACTCCCGCGACATGACCATCAGTTTTTGGGGTAAAGATTTCGGCGATGGCAACATCTTCTATATGGTGTCTTCTCATCAAAACGGACCGATGTTTACACTTAGTATGAAGGAAGGTGCCTTGAAATTTATTGTTACACTTTATAATAATGGTTATCAATATGCAAAATCTGGTACATTTATGCATCCCACGCTTACAGATGGGAAATGGCATCACGTGGCACTGACTTCGGACTTCAATAAAACAACGTATGCCACTATTACAACTAACCTTTATGTGGACGGTCAGCTTGTAGATGTCGTAACAGAAGACGCTAATCCTTTCAGTGAAGCCGAATCGTCAGGTAACAGCTATGGTTCAGGAACCAAGTTCATAATGGGAGGCAGTATAAAACTGTCTAATAGCAATACCTTGAATGGAACCAACATGGCAGTGGACAATTTCCGCGTTTATGACACTCGCCGTCTTTCGGCAGCTGAAATAAAAAGCATTTATGATGCCAAACAATAACTGATATTATTTGATATCCTAAAAATAAGTATGAATGCCGGCTGAAAGAACAAATAGCTTTTTGCCGGCATATTTTATTACCACTCAAAGGTTGCATTGTCTTTATACTAAGATGGGGAGGTGGCAATGCCTCCCCGGGTGGAACAGACGTATTTATTTAAGGAAGCTTTTTTGCCGGTTCCGCTTCAATCCTGTTTTCTACCTCATCCGGCAATGCAGGAAAAAAGTCAATGCCTGTTCTTTTCTCCACGCTGTCTACCGTGACAATGTACTTTTTCAATGGCTTATGTCCCGCTTTGTTGGGGAACAGAAAGCCGATGGCTTGCGGGGTCTTTGAGTCGTTGATGAGGATTACTTTGTAGAAAGCATCGGGAACGGCGACTTTATTGTTTCCTATTCTTTTGGGTTTGCCGTGGTCATATACAGGTCCGCAAGCGATGTAGACCGCTCCATACTTTTTAGCCCATTGGCGCGATTTCTCTTCCAGGTCGTTCCAGTCTCCGCGGTTCAGGTTGGGGTTTTGCGGACAGATATTGCTCATGTAGAAAGATTCCGCCATCGCTTGCTTGCTCCATTTCATGTCGGCGGCCGGTGCCATGTGCCCGCGGTCGTAGCCGGATTTGGTATAATCGTTGCTATATGCTTTCGCTCCGCGCACATCGGGGTCGGGCAAAAATTTGTTTGTTCTTTCTTCTTTCCCTTTTGTTTCCTTCCCGGTGAGTTCCCAGGCTACCCATTGCGGTGTCTTATAGTCGGCATTGTATGACAGCGTATATCCTTTTCTCTTGATAAGCTGGCCTCCGGTGCGCGATTGCATGACCGGAATTTCCAAAGCATCGGCCGGGGCGGAGGACGGAAGGGCAGAGGTTTGCTCCGTAGGAATGATATCGGGCAGACCTTTTAAGAACTTTTCGTCCAACAGCCGGTATTTGTAGGCCATCAGTCCTATCAGTACTGCGATAATGAGCAGAGGCAATGTCTTGTTGGAAGATTGTTTTTTCTTTTTTGTTCTCATAAGTTTTGATTATAGCACTGCAAAGATAGGAATTTAAAAGAAAAAGTCTGTAAACTTTAAGCCTGAAAGGGCAAAATGCGTTATCTTTGTTCAGAAAGTTACAGATTATACTAACTATCCTGCTAACCGATATTAATTAAAACTAGTATGTATATGAAAAATTATCGATTATCACTGCCGTTTCTTGGTCTGCTCCTGGCATTGTCTCCATTGCGTGCGCAGGAGGCAGCTGTTCAGCAAGAAACATCCGAACAGAAAGACAAACGTATGGAATGGTTTTCACAGGCAAAGCTGGGTATTTTCATTCATTGGGGAATCTATGCCGTCAAAGGAGTTTCCGAAAGCTGGTCGTTCTTTAATAATTACCTGCCATACGATGAGTATATGAATCAGGCGGGCGGATTCACTGCTTCCCAATACGACCCGAAGGCATGGGTGGATTTGATAAAGGAGAGTGGAGCGAAGTACACGGTTATCACGACCAAGCATCATGACGGTGTGGCTTTGTGGGATACCAAAGTGGGAGACTTGAGCACCGTAAAGAGCACTCCTGCCGGACGTGACCTGATAGCACCGTTTGTGAAAGAGGTGCGTAAGCAGGGCTTGCATCTCGGCTTTTATTATTCCTTGCTGGATTGGTCGCATCCCGATTATCCTAACAAGACGCGCACCGAGGTACGTTATAAGGACGACCCTGCACGTTGGGCAAAGTTCAATAAATTCAATTTCGGTCAGTTGGCTGAGCTGAACAAGACATGGAAGCCCGACCTTTATTGGTTTGACGGCGACTGGGAGCAGAGTGCCGAAGCTTGGAATTCAAAAGGTATTGTGGATTTGCTTCGTTCGGACAATAAGAATGTGATTATCAACTCCCGCATTCAGGGATACGGTGATTATGCCACTCCCGAACAAGGTGTGCCGGTGGTTCGTCCGGAAGACAAATATTGGGAACTTTGTATGACCATGAACGACTCATGGGGATATCAGCATACCGACAGCAACTATAAATCACCTTACATCTTGCTTCGTACGTTTGTCGATTGCCTGAGCAACGGAGGCAATCTCTTGCTGGATATCGGTCCGAAAGAAGACGGGACCATTCCCGAAGAGCAGGTGGCTGTACTGAAAGAATTCGGCCGCTGGACAAAGAAGCATAAAGAAGCGGTTTATGATACCCGTGCGGGTATTCCGGCCGAACATTTCCAAGGCTACACGACGCTGAACAAAGCAGGAGATATTCTTTATCTGTATCTGCCTTACAAACCGAACGGAGTGGTGGAAGTGAAAGGCTTGGTCAATAAAGTGAACCGTGTGTGGGTGGTGGGCAACGGAGCCATGCTCAGTTATAAAGTGCATAATAAAAACTACTGGAGTGATGTGCCCGGCAATCTGTATATCAATGTGCCCGAACAAGTGCTGGACAGCCAAATCACGGTATTGGCAGTTCTTTTGGACGGTCCTGTCAAACTGTACAGAGGCGTGGGGCGTGTGATTGAAAGTAATTAATCTGAAGCCTTGGAACAATAATGAAAAGAATGAAATACTTTTATCCGCTCCTGCTGTTGCTGTCTTGTCTCCCTGCCGGAGCCCAGAGCCTGTATGAGAAATATGAACGTTTCCTGACAACTCCCCGCACGTATGTTTGCTATCGTGCGGATGGCAAACTGAAGATGGACGGTAAGTTGAACGAAAGCTCTTGGCAGAAGGCGGAAGCTACCGCTCCTTTTGTCGACATCAGCGGAGAGGGATTCCCCGCTCCCAAATATGAGACAACGGCCAAAATGCTTTGGGATGACGATTATCTGTATATTGGTGCCGTTCTTGAAGAAGAAGATATAAAGGCGCGTCTGACCCGGCGCGATACCATTATTTACTATGATAATGACTTCGAGGTGTTTATTGACCCGGATAGTGACGGACATAATTACTTTGAAATCGAGACCAATGCCCGTGGCGTGATATTCGACTTGATGTTGGACAAACCTTATCGCTCCGGTGGTAACTTCATGGTGCAGTGGGACTGTCCGGGGATGCAGATGGCTGTTCATTGCGAGGGAACATTGAATAAGCCAAAGGATAAGGACAAATATTGGAGTGTGGAAATGGCCATTCCTCATCAGGCATTGACCATGAATTTCAATAATCCCCTGAAGGCGGGAAATACGTGGCGTATCAATTTCTCGCGCGTGCAGTGGCTGAAGCCGAACGGACCTGAAGAAAACTGGGTGTGGAGTGCTACCGGCAAAATAGACATGCACATGCCCGACCGTTGGGGGTATCTTTACTTTTCCGATTCTCGGGTGGGAACGGACAAGACGGAGTTTGTCTATCCTTACAACCAACCCATGTATAAGTTGCTGTGGGCCATGTTCTATGCCCAACAGGAATATTACGGAAAGGAGCATAACTATCTGCGCACCAAAGACAGTTTCTTTCTTACGGAAAAGGAGCTGAAAGACCTTCCTGCCGGTGCGGAAATCACAGTGGAGGCTACCCGGAACACATATCGCATCGCTATATCGAATCCGGCAGAGGGAGTGCGTTATGTCATTAATAATGAAGGACGTTTCCATATAGAGAAAATAGCTCCGCGCGAAGTGAAGAACTGGGTATGGACAGGCTTTCCTAAAGGTCGTTCGGCGGCAGACTGGCAGCAGTGGTTCAAACTGTTGAAAGAATGTGGTATTTCGGGTGTGCTTTTTGAAGGTTATGATGAAAACATTTACCGCATGTGCAAGGAAGCCGGCTTGGAAGCCCACTATTGGAAGTGGACGATGAACCGTGCGGAACTGCTGGACAAGCATCCTGACTGGTATGCTGTCAACCGCAAGGGAGAGTCGAGTCACGATAAGCCTGCTTATGTGGATTATTATCGTTTCCTTTGCCCCAATCATTCGGGAGTGGCTCCCTATTTGGCAGAAGATTACGTGAAAGAGGCTCATAAACCCTATGTGGACGGAGTTCATTTGGATTACGTCCGTATGCCGGATGTCGTGCTGCCGGTCAGCTTGTGGAAAAACTATGGCATCGAACAGAAAGAAGAATTGCCCGAATACGACTACTGCTATTGTGATACTTGTCGGGCGCTGTTCAAGGCGAAAACAGGGCAAGATCCTTTGGAACTGAAATATCCGATGGAGAATCAGAGCTGGATAAACTTCCGTTTGGATGCGGTCACTCATGTGGTAGAAGCCATAACGAAAGCTGTAAAAGCCGACCATAAGTTTATTTCGGCAGCCGTATTCCCGGGACCGTCCATGGCACGGAAGATGGTTCGTCAGGATTGGGGCAACTGGTCGTTGGATGCTTATTTCCCGATGATTTATAATAAGTTCTATTACGAAGGAGCAGAATGGATCGGTCGTTCGGTGCAGGAAAGCGTGCAAACCGTCAATGGTCGGGCAAAGGTATATGCAGGGTTAATGTTTGGCGACATCAAAGATGATTTTGAGAAAGCATTGGATGAAGCCTATGGTAATGGAGCTTCGGGCGTTTCTTTTTTTGCCGGTCCCGATGAAGAATACCTTCGCCGTTTTAAGGCTTATTTGGATAAAAGAGGCTTTATAGTGAAGTAAATTCTGCATTATTTTTAATGGAGTGCTTTGGTGAATCTCCGATACAATTTTCTGATAAAGGGAAATAGTATCGGAGATTTTATTTGTTTATTCCAATTAAATCCCGACCTTTGTTACATATAATATAGAAAGGAAAATATGGAAGGAATGGAAGACCCTGAGTACTACTCAAGTGATTTTTTTGTCAGAACGCTGGGTAGTGAGGATATAGACGTAAAGCACTTCATGTATCTGGTGGGGCGGGTCAGTATTTATTGTGATGGCACAGATAATATTACCGGTGAGTCGTGTATACCTCAAAGATTAAATGATGAGTTTATAGCATTGGCACATAAACTGCATTATAGGGCGGTGATAAAATACAAAGAAGAGATTAATTAAGGAAGAGAAGGGTAAAAGCAGGACAAAAGGCTATACCATGAGTCGCGTCGAAGAAGAGCTTGTTGGTTCTCTGACTTGCTTTCTTATCAAGCATTCCGGAGAGAAACAGCTATGTCTTGCAATAATGGACAAGGAAACAGTTTTCAATCTAAAGGGTATGTTAAGCAAATATATTTGTAGAAATATAGTTTTATTTATTCATTCAGCGTTTTAGGAAAGAAAAAGCACTGATTAAATTATTGATAATCAGTGCTTTTTTGATGAGCCGAAACCGGGACTCGAACCCGGGACCTATTCATTACGAATGAATTGCTCTACCAACTGAGCCATTTCGGCAACTGTTTTTTCTGCAAGCGCGGGGTGCTTTTCTGAAAAAGCGTTGCAAATATATATCTTTCTTTTGAAACGAAGAAACTAAAAGCGGATAATTTTTCAGTTATCCGCTTTTGTTATGTCAATTGATGTCGGATTTATTGGTAGACTTCTTCATGTATTTAAGAATGTAAGTATTCATATTTATTAATAAAATGAGTAAAATATTTCTTTTCGATTTTTATTCTTGCTTTTTTATTGCTTTCGTCAGTTATTTATGGTTTTTTATTGCATTTATGTTAATTGATATTTGTATCTTTGCAGCCGAATCAGAACATATATTTTAGTAGATTATGTGTGGAACAGTAGGCTGCATTGAGAAACGAAATGCTTACTCTGCCTTCATAAAAAGCCCGAAACGGTGGGAACATCGGGGCTATGGCAGTGCAGGCATTGCATTGATTGACATAGGAAGAAGGTTAAGTATTACACAAAACTACGCATTCCGCTCAAAAACACTTCAACAACAGGGATTTATCTTCAGCCGTAGTCCCAATTCCGTCTTTTTGATTCTATTATTTGAATATTTCCGTATTTCCCATTACTTAGACTTATTTTTGTTTTTTATCGTATCCGGACAGCAGAAAACATTCGCTTGTCCGAAACCGTTGATAAAATCAAGATGTACCGGTAAGCGGGAAAAGTGCGGAGGACAATGGTAAACAATGGAGATATCTTTGGAAAAGAGTAACGAGAGTTTTTTTAGTATAAAATAATGAGGTTAAAGGAGAGAGAATGGAACCGTTAAAGCATGAATGTGGCGTGGCAATGATACGATTGCTTAAACCGTTGGAGTATTACCGGGAGAAGTATGGAACTTGGATGTATGGCTTGAACAAGCTATATCTGCTGATGGAGAAGCAGCATAACCGGGGACAGGAGGGTGCGGGACTGGCGTGCGTGAAGTTGGAAGCCAACCCCGGTGAAGAATATATGTTTCGCGAAAGGGCCTTGGGGTCGGGAGCGATAACAGAGATATTTGGCAATGTGCAGGGCAATTTCAAGGATTTGACTCCCGAACAATTGAATGACGCCGAATATGCCAAGAAATACTTGCCTTTTGCGGGGGAAGTGTATATGGGGCATCTGCGTTATTCCACCACCGGGAAGAGTGGTATATCGTATGTGCATCCTTTCCTGCGCCGCAATAACTGGCGTGCCAAGAATCTGGCGTTGTGTGGTAATTTCAATATGACCAATGTGGATGAAATCTTTGCACGCATCACTGCTGACGGGCAGCATCCGCGCAAGTATGCCGACACTTATATCATGCTCGAACAAGTGGGACACCGCCTCGACCGTGAAGTGGAGCGCCTCTATGTGCAGTGCGAGGCCGAAGGATTGAAAGGCGTGGACATTACTCATGCCATTGAGGAGCGTATTGATTTGGCCAATGTGCTTAAGACATCGAGCAAGGAGTGGGACGGAGGCTACGTCATCTGCGGAATGACAGGAAGCGGAGAATCCTTTGCTGTACGCGACCCATGGGGTATTCGTCCTGCATTTTGGTACATGGATGACGAAATCATGGTGTTGGCTTCAGAGCGTCCGGTCATTCAGACAGCACTCAATGTGCCTGTCGAAAGCATCAACGAGTTGCAGCCGGGGCAGGCTATCCTGCTGAATAAAGCCGGAAAGATGCGTCTGGCGCAAATCAACCGGGCAAAGGAAAAGAAGGCATGCTCTTTTGAGCGTATCTATTTCAGCCGGGGCAGTGACATGGATATTTATAAGGAAAGGAAATTGCTGGGTGAGAAGTTGGTGAACCCTATCCTGAAAGCGATAGATTATGAGGTGGAGCACACCGTGTTCTCCTTCATTCCGAACACGGCGGAGGTGGCGTTTTATGGTATGCTCGAAGGATTCGATAATTATCTTAATGAGCTGAAGGTAAGAAAGATAGAGGAATTGGGGCATAATCCTGGTCACGAGGAATTGGAGAAAATCCTTTCTTGGCGCATCCGCAGCGAGAAGGTGGCGATAAAGGATATCAAGTTGCGTACATTCATTGCCGAAGGTAACAGCCGTAATGACTTGGCAGCTCATGTGTACGACATTACATACGGAAGCCTGGTACCTCATGTGGACAATCTGGTGATTATAGACGACAGCATTGTGCGCGGAACAACGCTGAAACAGAGTATCATCAGTATTCTTGATCGTCTGAATCCCAAGAAGATTGTGATTGTATCTTCCTCTCCGCAGGTGCGTTATCCCGATTACTATGGTATCGATATGGCGAGCATGGATCAGTTTATCGCATTCAAGGCTGCCATCGAACTCTTGAAGGAGCGCGATATGAAAGATGTCATCGCGCGTGCTTACCATAAGTCGAAGAATCAGACGGGGTTGCCCAAAGAGCAGATGGTGAATTATGTGAAAGAAATTTACGCACCATTCACTAATGAGGAGATTGCTGCCAAGATGGTGGAATTGCTCACTCCGAAGGGAACACGGGCAAAGGTGGAGATTGTTTATCAGACATTGGATGGATTGCACGAAGCCTGTCCGTCGCACACCGGAGACTGGTACTTCAGTGGAGATTATCCCACACCGGGCGGTGTAAAGCTGGTAAATCAGGCATTTATAGACTATATAGAAAAGATATATCAATTCTAAGAGAACAAAATTCAAGATAGATTAAATGAGAAATGTAACATTGATTCTTGACGACGGGAGCCGTTTCTCGGGCAAGTCGTTCGGTTATGAGAAACCGGTAGCGGGTGAAGTGGTGTTTAATACCGCTATGACCGGTTATCCAGAGAGTTTGACAGATCCTTCATACGCGGGACAGTTGATGACCTTGACTTATCCGTTGGTGGGTAATTATGGTGTTCCTCCTTTCACTGTCGGGCCTAACGGACTTGCTGTTTTAATGGAAAGTGAACGCATACATGCCGAAGCCATTATTGTAAGTGACTACAGTGAGGAGTACAGCCATTGGAATGCAAAAGAAAGTCTTGCCGACTGGTTGAAGCGCGAGCAAGTGCCCGGCATTACCGGCATTGATACCCGCGAACTGACAAAGGTGCTTCGCGAACATGGGGTGATGATGGGGAAAATTGTGTTTGATGACGATCCCGATAATCAGCCCGAAGCCCGTTACGAAGGCATTAATTATGTGGATAAGGTTTCGTGCAAAGAAGTGATTCGTTACAATGAGGGAGCGGACAAAAAGAAAGTGGTTTTGGTGGATTGCGGCGTGAAAACCAATATTATCCGATGCCTGCTGAAGCGTGGCGTGGAGGTGATTCGCGTGCCTTGGAATTATGATTTCACAGGAATGGAATACGATGGATTGTTTATTTCGAACGGACCGGGCGATCCGGATACGTGTGATGAGGCTGTACAGAATATTCGTAAGGCGATGGCTCTGAGCGACAAGCCCATCTTCGGTATCTGTATGGGGAATCAGTTGCTTTCCAAAGCGGGAGGTGCCACCATCTATAAACTGAAGTATGGACACCGCAGCCATAACCAACCGGTACGCATGGTAGGAACGGAGCGTTGCTTCATCACCAGTCAGAATCATGGTTATGCAGTCGATAATAATACGTTGGGAAATGACTGGGAACCGCTGTTTATCAATATGAATGATGGTTCGAATGAAGGTATCAGACATAAATTCAAGCCTTGGTTTTCGGCACAGTTCCATCCCGAAGCTGCGTCAGGACCTACAGATACCGAATTTCTGTTTGATGAATTCGTGAAGCTATTATAAAACCGGTTGCCCTCATCGGGCACCCGATAAAAAAGAACATATATGAAAGACGAAATAAAGAAAGTATTATTATTAGGTTCCGGCGCCTTGAAGATTGGTGAAGCCGGAGAATTCGATTATTCAGGTTCGCAGGCTCTGAAAGCGTTGAAGGAGGAAGGTATCGAAACCATTCTGATAAATCCCAATATCGCGACGGTGCAGACCAGCGAGGGGGTGGCCGACCGGATTTATTTCCTTCCTGTCACTCCTTACTTTGTAGAAAAGGTGATTGAAAAGGAACGTCCCGACGGTGTGCTCCTTTCTTTTGGTGGGCAGACCGCCTTGAATTGCGGTGTGGCTCTTTATAAAGCCGGTGTCTTTGAAAAATATAACACGTGCGTGTTGGGTACTCCGGTGCAAGCCATCATGGATACCGAAGACCGAGAACTCTTTGTAAAGAAGTTGGATGAGATAGATGTCAAGACCATCAAAAGTGAGGCAGTGGAAACGATTGAAGATGCCCGCCGTGCCGCCAAGGAACTGGGCTATCCGGTGATTATCCGCGCTGCATATGCCTTGGGAGGCTTGGGCTCAGGTTTCTGCGATAATGAAGAAGAACTGAATGTTCTGGCCGAAAAAGCCTTCTCTTTCTCGCCGCAAGTGCTGGTGGAAAAGAGTCTGAAAGGCTGGAAGGAAGTGGAATATGAAGTGGTCCGTGACCGTTATGATAACTGCATCACCGTTTGTAATATGGAGAACTTTGACCCGTTGGGCATTCATACCGGAGAGTCCATCGTCATTGCTCCTTCGCAGACTCTTACCAATGCGGAGTATCATAAACTTCGCGAGCTGGCTATCCGCATCATCCGTCACATCGGTATCGTGGGAGAATGCAATGTGCAATATGCGTTCGACCCCGAATCGGAGGACTACCGTGTCATAGAGGTTAATGCCCGTCTTTCGCGCTCGTCTGCATTGGCTTCCAAGGCCACAGGCTATCCGCTTGCTTTTGTTGCCGCCAAACTTGGTTTGGGTTACGGTCTGTTTGATTTGAAGAATTCCGTGACAAAGACCACCAGCGCATTCTTCGAACCGGCCTTGGACTATGTGGTATGTAAAATACCACGCTGGGATTTGGGCAAGTTCCACGGTGTAGACCGTGAATTAGGCTCGTCCATGAAATCGGTGGGAGAAGTAATGGCAATCGGACGTACCTTTGAAGAAGCTATTCAGAAAGGATTGCGCATGATCGGTCAGGGTATGCACGGCTTTGTAGAGAATAAAGAACTGGTAATAGCCGATGTGGACAAGGCTTTGCGCGAGCCGACCGACAAGCGCATCTTCGTCATCAGCAAAGCCATGCGTGCGGGTTATACCGTAGACCAAATCCATGAGCTGACCAAGATAGATAAATGGTTTCTGCAAAAATTGCAGAACATAATGAATACCTCCAAGGAATTGCATGAATGGGGAAACAACCATAAGCAGATGGCCGATATGCCTGTTGATTTGCTTCGTAAAGCAAAGGTGCAGGGCTTCACTGATTTCCAGATTGCTCGTGCCATCGGGTTTGATGGCGACATGGAAGAGGGCAGCCTGTATGTCCGAACTCACCGCAAGCAGGCGGGTATCCTTCCGGTGGTGAAGCAAATTGACACGCTGGCTGCCGAATATCCGGCACAGACCAATTACCTGTATCTTACTTATAGCGGTGTTGCCAATGACGTGAAATATCAGGGTGACCATAAATCAATTGTCGTACTCGGCTCGGGAGCCTATCGCATCGGTTCATCGGTGGAGTTCGACTGGTGTGGCGTACAGGCATTACAGACTATCCGTAAGGAAGGCTACCGCAGCGTGATGATTAATTACAATCCCGAAACGGTATCTACCGACTATGATATGTGTGACCGCCTCTACTTTGATGAGCTGACTTTCGAGCGTGTGATGGATATTCTCGAACTGGAAAATCCGCATGGAGTCATCGTTTCCACCGGTGGTCAGATACCGAATAATCTTGCTCTCCGCCTGGACGGACAAGGAGTTAACATCCTCGGAACAAGTGCCAAGAGCATTGACAATGCCGAAGACCGTGATAAATTCTCGGCCATGCTTGACCGTATCGGAGTAGACCAGCCCGAATGGAGTGCATTGACTTCCATGGAAGACATTAATGCCTTTATTGACAAAGTGGGCTTCCCGGTATTGGTTCGCCCTTCATATGTGCTGAGTGGAGCTGCCATGAATGTATGTTCTAATCAGGAAGAGTTGGAACGTTTCCTGAAACTGGCTGCCAATGTATCGAAAAAGCATCCGGTAGTGGTGAGCCAGTTCATCGAGCACGCCAAGGAAGTGGAAATGGATGCCGTGGCACAAAATGGCGAAATTGTGGCATACGCTATCAGTGAGCATATTGAATATGCCGGAGTGCACTCGGGCGATGCCACCATTCAGTTCCCTCCGCAGAAACTATATGTGGAGACCGTTCGCCGCATCAAGCGCATCTCCCGTCAGATAGCCAAAGAATTGAATATATCGGGACCATTCAATATTCAATATTTGGCAAAGGATAACGATATCAAGGTAATCGAATGTAATCTCCGCGCTTCGCGAAGCTTCCCCTTTGTGAGCAAAGTGCTGAAGATAAACTTTATCGAGCTGGCAACGAAAGTCATGCTCGGCCTTCCGGTAGAGAAGCCTAACAAAAATCTTTTTGAATTGGATTATGTCGGAATTAAAGCGAGTCAGTTCTCATTCAACCGTTTACAAAAAGCCGACCCGGTGCTGGGTGTGGATATGGCCTCTACCGGTGAGGTGGGCTGTATCGGTTCTGATACCTCGTGTGCTGTCCTGAAAGCCATGCTTTCCGTTGGATATCGCATTCCCGAAAAGGGCGTGTTACTGTCCACCGGTAATGCCAAGCAGAAAGCCGATACCTTGAATGCTGCCCGTATGTTGCAGAAGAAAGGGTATAAACTTTATGCCACCGGTGGCTCTTCCAAGTTCCTGACCGAGAACGGTGTGGAGAATACCCGCGTGTACTGGCCCAGCGAAGAAGGACAGCCTCAAGCACTGGATATGCTTCATAAGAAGGAGATAGATATGGTGGTCAACATTCCCAAGAACCTGACTGCCGGCGAACTGGACAACGGCTATAAAATCCGTCGTGCTGCCATCGACTTGAATATTCCCTTGATAACCAATGCTCGTTTGGCAAGTGCGTTTATCAATGCATTCTGCACCATGACCATAGACGACATTGCCATCAAGAGTTGGGAAGAATACAAGTAATCAGTTTTTCGTCCATTATTTATCCATCGTAGCGTCAGGTAATTATACCTACCGCTGCGGTGGATATTTAGTAAGATTGAATTTAACGGTAAATATTCCGATGATTCTTTCTTTTGTTCATGGAAAGTGTTTATATTTGACCCATAAGTAATTATAAACTTATTTGGTATGTTGGGGCAAGAGAAAACAAGGGAATTATTGGAGCAGGAGCTTGAGAGGTTACGAAACGAAAATCATCGGCTCAAAGAGGAACTGACCTCTTTGAAAGAAAAAGAAACGAATCAGAGTTTTAAGGAGAAGTATGCAGTGAGGATTCTGGAGTCTTTGCCGGATATGCTCACAGTGTTTAATCATGAAGGGACAGGTATAGGGGTGGTGTCCAGTGAAGAAACCAATCATGTGGGAGTTCCCAATAGTGCTTTTGCCGGTATGCATATGCGCGACATGATACCCGAGGAGGCATATCACAATGTTTATAATAATCTTCAGAAAGTGATTGCGACGGGCAAAGGTTCTACAGCCCATCACGAACTGGATGTTAATGGTACACATCATTATTACGAAAACCGTATCTTTCCTTTGGATGAAGAGTATGTGTTAATCATGTGTCGTGACATCAGCGAGCGGGTGGTTACACAAAAGAATCTGGAAGTGTTTAAGCGCGTGCTTGATAAGGTGAGTGACAGCATTCTAGCTGCTTCTACCGATGGCACTTTGGTGTATGCCAATAAGCAATTCATTGAAGAATATGGTGTGAAAGGCGAACTGGGTGTACAGAAAGTCTATGATTTGCCGGTTTCTCTTCATACAAAAGAGATATTTGAAAAACGAGTGCAGGAAATACGTGATAACGGGGGCAACATGGGATATCATGCCCGGTATACCCGGGTGGGGGAAGTAAAAGAACGTGTGCATCAGGTGTCCACTTTCATAATGGAAGATGGGCAGGAAGAGATTGTATGGTTCTTCACTCAGGACATTACGGATGTAATTAAGAATAGGGATGAATTGCGCGAACTGAATTATCTGCTGGATGCCATCTTGAATAATATTCCGGTATATATGTTTGTAAAAGACCCGGAAGATGATTTCAGATATTTGTATTGGAACAAGGCACTCGCCAATCATTCCAAAATTCCGGCATCGCGTGCTTTGGGACGTACCGATTTCGAGATATTTCCGGAAAGGTCGGATGCGGAGAAATTTCATCAGGATGACTTGGAACTGATGCGTACCGGAGAGCGGCTGGAGATGCAGGAAACCTATGTGACCGCTGCCGGTGAGACGCGCATTGTTCAGACTCTGAAGACGCATATTCCGCTTGTAGGGCGTGTGCCTCTTATTATAGGCATTTCGTGGGATATTACTAATGTGCAGAATATAGAACAGGAGTTGATTCAGGCACGTATCAAGGCAGAGCAGTCCGACCGTCTGAAGAGTGCTTTTCTGGCTAATATGAGTCATGAAATACGCACTCCCCTGAATGCCATTGTAGGTTTCTCAAGATTGATGACTACTACCGACAATCGGGAGGACGAGAAGCTTTATTCCGAAATCATCAATCAGAATTCAGACGTATTGTTGCAGCTGATTAATGACATTCTTGATTTGTCTAAAATAGAGGCAGGGACATTTGAATACATCAAGCAGCCTATGGATTTAGGTGAGATGTGCCGTAATGTTTATGAAATCCATAAAGGTCGTGTGCAGGAAGGGGTGACACTGACTTTGGATAATGAGAATGACAGCTTGATGATTAACGAGGATAAGAATCGCATATTGCAACTCATTACCAATTTGATAACCAATGCGATTAAGTTTACTTATGAAAGTGAGATTCATTTTGGTTTCAAGTTGAAGAAGGATTATATAGATTTCTATGTGAAGGATACCGGCATAGGTATCTCTGAAGAAAAATTATCTCATATCTTCGGTCGTTTCGTCAAGTTGAATTCTTTTGTTCAAGGAACCGGACTGGGACTTGCTATTTGTCAGATGATTGTAGAAAAGATGGGGGGCGCTATCACGGTGGAATCTGAACTTCATGAAGGTTCTACGTTCCGCTTTACTATTCCGTATGATATGTATAACAAGCAGGAGAAGTTTAAAAAAAATGCGGAAAGAGAACAGCACTTGAAAGTGGCCATTAAGTCATTGCAATTGCGCACCCTGTTAGTGGCGGAAGATGTGGATAGTAATTTTTTACTCATGAACACTGTTCTTGGCAAGAAGTATAAGCTGATACGTGCCCGGGATGGTCGTGAGGCTGTCGATATGTATAAGGAGAATCATCCCGATTTGATATTTATGGATATAAAGATGCCCTATATGGATGGCTTGGAAGCTACTCGTCTGATTCGCGGTTATTCGAAGGATATTCCTATTATTGCGTTGACAGCTTTTGCCTTCGAGTCGGACAGGGAAAGGGCAATAGAGGCGGGATGCAACGATTATTTAACTAAGCCCGTATCGCAGGAAGCTATAGAGAAGATATTGGATAAGTATTCATTGTAAGCCTTTTCGAAAGAGGAACTAGAACCCTCCACAAAATAAAAAAGCTATATCACACTCTGTTTTGAGTATTGATATAGCTTTTTTTAATTACTGCTGGGGGCAGTGAAGTCTCTTAGAACTTACAAACGTTCAGTTTCTTGTCTACCAATAATCCGTCAATCATCTTCAGATTGAAGTTTACTCTTTGTTTAGCTTTTAATTTCAAGATAAACAAGTCATTGGTTCCTTCGAGTGAAGGTTTGTTGCCGATATTGACGAAAGTTGGATACAATGCTTTTGTGCCATTGGTGTGAAGGCGGTCATAAGTAAAGTTTTCCATCTCTTTCATGCTAACCGGTTGTACACCGACAAATTCAAACTTCTGCTGGTCATAAGGCAAAGCGAAGCTCAGTGCATTGACAGATTTAAGGTCTATACCTTTCACTATCACTTCAATGACTTCATCCTTGTTATAACTACGTTTGGCAGTGCTCATTTCGATTCTTCCGCTTACTTTTTCAGTTTCATTGCTTTCGTCTACACCATCTTCCAACTGAGTGGCTACTACCGAGATATCATAAGCGTCAATCAAATCATTCTTGTTGATATCACCATTGCTGATGTAACCTTCAAAGTCGCCGTCGCCTTTACGCAAACCGGTGTAGTTGGTATAAGAAGTCAAGTCGTTGTTGTCAATCTTACCGTCATTGTTGATGTCGCCTGGCAAGTAACTTTCAGTTCCGGGAACTTTGAATACATACAGTTCACGACCGGAGCCATAATTGCCAACACCTTCTGTTACAGAAAGTTTGATGTAACGTGCAGTCGGACGTTCTGTGAATGTAAATACTTTCACCTCATCCTTGCGGTTCCATTCAAATGCACCGGCTTCAGTCCAGTGTTCTTTGTCCATACTATATGAAACGGTTCCTTTCAACAATGTTCCGTTGCCTCCGTCCTTACGGCTCAGATAGTGGAATTTATCCAATTGGTTGACACTTCTCAAGTCAATAATCATGTCGAACGGCAAAGCATTGGCTCTGTACTTGGTGTGCCACATATCACCCATTTCGGCAAAGTCGAAGAGACGATCAATTTCAAATCCTTCTTGTGATTTGGCTGTCACTTCACCCTTAATGCCTCGGATAGCAAATTCCAATGGGTTAGATTTTGTCTTGGCTGTAAAGCTTGCCCAGTCTGATTGACCGTCTTTGTTTACGGCACGAATCTTGAAGTCATAAGTTGTTTCGGCTTCCAATCCTTCAAATAGCAGTTCTGTATCTTTGATGGTGCTGTAAAGAATACCATTCAATTCTATTTCATAATAGTCTGCATTGGCTACCGGAGTCCATGTTGGTTTCAGCGTATAAGCTTCCGTATTTTCGGCGGTTACTTCGGCTTTCGGAGCTGTCAACGAGCCCGAAGTGACGCGGTAAGTATCGGCCGGTGCGTAACGGAATCCGCTGACTGTTACGTTAATCTGATTAGTGGTAACATCCATTGGAGCCAGCTTGATGAGAAGTTGAGGATTCTTAACGATGGTTACCTTTTCAAACTCACTTCCCGGAGTAGCAAATTTATTCAGGTTGGGAGCAGCATCGTAGAAGTATACGTTCTGTCCGTTTTGGAATTGTTCCAGAGATGCAACTTCGGTCAGCTTAATCTTGCTTTTTCCTGCTTTGGCAGAGATAGCTTTGGGCTTTTCGGTTACATTGATTCTGAACTCAGTGGCTTTTTCTTTCACGAAACCGTCAAAGTTACCCTGAGTGCGGTGTACGGTGATGAGCACTTCGTTTTTGGGAGTAACGTTCGATTCAATGAAAGTGGTTACACCCTTACCGTCTTTATATGCTTCGGTGATACCGTCATCGTCATATTCCACGGTCATGGTGTGTTTATTGGGGTACATTTCATAAATGCGCAGACCCTTGTTGATTTCACTCACGTTATTGTTCGGGTTAGTCATCGGGATGATGGCTCCGTTCTTGACAAATACGGGGAGTTTCCACAGAGGAGCAGCGAAGTTATTGATAACGCGTCCGCCTTCATATTTCTCGCCGGTGAAGTAATCGATCCATTCGCCTTCGGGCAGATAGATACCGTTGCGGATATCATTGCCTTCGGCATCTGCTTTGGTATTTTGATAGATAGGTGCCACCAGGAAGTCGGTTCCATACATATATTGGTATTTGGTGGCGCTGCCCATCGTATAGTCGTTCGGGAATTCGAGGAACATGGCTCTGATGATAGGCATTCCGTCTACAGCTTCTTTGGCAAAGCTGTAAGCATATGGCATCAGCTCTGATTTCAGCTTCAGATACATACGGTTGATAGAGGTTGCCGGTTCACCCAAGGCATGAGGATACTTTTCGTTGCTGCCCCAGCCGTCCATATTGAGCTCCATCGGTGTCCATGTCTTCCACTGAAAATCGCGGATATTCACGGCCGGGTTCTTTCCGCCGAAGATACCGTCCATATCGGAAGTGATATTAGGTTGTCCCGAAAGGCCCGAACCGATATAAGTCGGGATATGGAAGCGGATGTATTCCCATTCGCCGCCGGTCTGGTCGCCCGACCATACACCTGCATAGCGTTGAGTTCCTGCCCATCCGTCCAATGAGATGATAAACGGACGTGCGTTGTTGCCATAATAAGGCATGATTTTACCCACATCGGCCACGCCGTTCAAGCCGAATGAATAGCCTGCGCCTACCCATGCAACATCTGTTTTCAGAACACGCACACCGGCGTCTCTTACTTCTTTCACGATATCACGCTGAAGCAATGCACTGATTCCTTCTTTGGGATGGAGGTCGGATTGTGTCCAAAGCCCGATTTCCACTCCGTTCTTGCGGGCATAGTCACCCAGTTCTTTCAGGTTTTGGATATTGCCGTCCAATGTTTCGGTTTGTCCATATCCGGCTCCGTAACCGTCATTAGGGAGCAACCAGCCCAAAGGCATATCATGGTTCTTATAACGGTCTATCACAGCCCGTGCCGAGAATTGGTAATTGTTTTTTTCACCGTTCAAAGATTCCTTGATACCGCCATTGTCCTTTTGGCTTTCCTTATAACGTTTTCCATCTTCAAACAAGATTCCCTTTTCGTCTTCTTTCCAATAGTCGCGGTTGTATGCATTCAGGTGTCCCTGATAGAAGCCGAACTTGGGTAATAATACCGGATTACCGGTGAGTTGGTAGAAGTCGTTCAATAAAGCAACGGCACCGTCACTCACCATGTAAAAGACATCCAGATAATCTGTTTCGTGAGATAGTTTTACTTTTCCTTTTTCTTCTGCACCAAAGTCGTATTTACCTTTCTTGAAGGTATGCCACATCACGCCGTATCCGTTGGTAGACCAATAGAAAGGAGTAGGAGAAGCTACGCCTCCATCTGTCCAGCTATTTTGGTTTTCGATAGCAATTGCTTTCCCTTTGTGTGAGAATCTTCCGTTTTGCACACCACCTCCGTAGAAATATTCTTTCGGATTTTCTTTCAGGGTGATGGTTACTTTATCTTTCTCAAACGAAACGGGAGCAAGTTCTTCCACTACTACCTTGCCGGTTTTAAGGTTGGTGATTTTCAGTAACGAAGTGGCTTTGTCAATCTGTATGCTGATATGCCCGGTTGTGATACTGATTGTGCTTCCATTGTCGTCAATGTCCAACTTTGACAATGACATTCTGGGATTGTCTACCAATATCTGTGCTTCGGGTTTGGCTTCCGGATTTCGGATGATTCCACCGGCATTATCTTGAAAGACTCTGAAGATATTATCACCGTAAAAATCCAGTGTCATGCGTTGGTTGTTGGCAAACAAAACTTCGACAGCTGTCGGATTGAGTCTTTTGATGCCCACAATTTGAGGACTCGGAAGAGCAGTTTCACTTGCGACATACGTTCGTTGGGCAGCCTGCACGGGTGCACCTGCCAGAACAAGTGGAAATGCCAAGGCAAGTAGTGCCGCTTTTTTCCCTTTGTGGTGTTGGTTAGTGGTATTTTTCATAATAAACTATGATTAAATTAGAATATTGTTTTAATTTATTCGGTAAAGATAAAGCGTAATATTGATAAACAGGCAGGTTTTTAAGAAAAAATTAAGTATATCTTTTAAACTTTTGTATTCGGGAGGGCGAAAAGGCTGCCTTTAAGGTAGGCGTGTCTGTAGATAAGGATGGAGTACGTTTTTTTATGTTTGGTTATTTTTATATATAAACAAGAAGGTGTGTTAAAATTCCTCTATGATAACAACGTAACAGTTGCTTTGGAATTTTGACACACCTCTTTATTACTTTCCGAATGGCATTGCAGCTGTGTTTCGGGAGGTTTTTGGTTTTATCGTTTATTTAACTTCGATTACCTTTGTTGCTTTTTCCTTTTCTTCAGGAGTCCGTTTCGGTAATTCGATAGTCAGGACACCGTCATTCACTTTGGCGTCTATTTTATCCTTATCTACATCATCCGGCAGAATCAGGGTTTGTTGGAACTTAGAGTAAGAGAATTCGCGGCGCAGATAACGGCTTTCTTCCTTGCCTCCTTTGTCGCCTTCTGTAGATTCTGTTTTCTTTTCCATAGAGATGACCAAATCATTGTCCTCATTGATATGGATTTGGAAATCTTCTTTTTTCATTCCCGGAGCGGCAACTTCTACTTTATACTCTTTTTCTGTTTCGATAACATTAATGGCCGGTGCTGTCGGGTTGGCTTTTACCATCCAGTCATTGTTCAAGAAATCGTTAAAAATACTTGGCAACCAAGTTTGGTTGGCTCTTCTTACTGGCATCATAATCTTAATCTCCTTTTGGTTTATGGTTAAACATTTTAGTTACTTTTGAACTCCGGCTTCTTTCGATTCCGTCGTTCACTACTCATAATGCAAACACCATACCTTTAGTTCGATTTCCCGTGTGCTATATTCCGCTCTTTTAAACCTATAAAACCTTTCTTAAAGGTCAGGGGTAAGACTTTAAGAGAGGATAGAACTATTTAAACGTTGACACCGACAGGCTGCTGCCAAAATGTAATTTTCAAGGACATATTGGCAGCTATTGGGCTTCTGTAAGTTTGAATCTCATACGGAAAATACCTTCTTTATAATCGTAACTGATGATTTTGAATATACCTATTTGCGAAGTGTTTTCCACATGCAGACCGATGCAGAGGCATTCATCATAGTCGCCCACGTGCACCACTCTCACGGTTTCGGAGGCATGGTCGGGCAGACGTTTTAGGTCAAACCGTCCCACGGCTTCCTCTTGTGTAATGAATTCCGTGGTGATTGGCAGATTTTTTTTTAAAGTCTCATTCACAATTTTTTCTATGCGGTTTATCTCCTCTTTGGTGGGGCAGGTAGGTAATGCGAAATCTAATTTGCTTTTCTTGCGTTCGATATGTGCCGACACTGCACGCTCGCAGCCAAAGAGGTTTACCATTGTTCTGTTTACGATATGCTCCGTGGTATGCATGGGGGCGATGGATGCATCCTGAAATTTGGGAGCTGCTTGGTTTATTTCCATAATAAATTTATTTTATTGTGTTTGGATATTCAAAGATAATGTGCTTTTGCCGGATATTTCTGTCTATTGTTTTTGTTTAATCCTTCCATTGCTTTATTTCTTTCTTTAAGATGCTGTATACATTGAGGTTGACAAACTTCTTTGTATACATCAGTTCCCCGTCGCGTTCAGTTCCTTCCAGGTGGAAGCCGAGTCTTTGCGGGATGGCATTGCTGGGAGTGTTTCCTTCGGCGCAACGGATTTGGATGCGGTTCATGCCTCGTTCTTCGACGGCAATCCGGCAGAGATGGCGCACACATTTGGTCATGATTCCCCGGTGCTGGTATTTGGGCAGAAGCCAGTAACCAATTTCTGTACGCAAGTTTGCTGCATCGGAATAATGAAAACCTATCAGTCCGCACACTTCTTGTTTCTCTTCAATGATATAAATGAAGTCCCGACGGGCACGCGGAACTCGGAGCACGGAGCTCAGAAATGCTTTTTCTTCTTCCGCAGTCAGAAATGTGACGAACGGGAGCCATTCCTGCAAGTACTCGCGGTGCAAATGAATGGCATTGTATATTTTTTGTGAATCACTTATGCGTACTTCCCGAATCGTTATGTTATCGGTAATATTGGTTTTCATGGTGAATCTGAATTTAGTTCGCCAAAGATAAATCATTTTTTTGTGAAAAGGAATAAACAAAGTGTTTTCTTTGGAGGAAGATATGAGTGACACGGATTTCACGCAGTGGGGAAGAGGAAATCGTGAAACCCGTGTCTGAAAGGGAAAGACCGGCTGTTTTGAGTCTTTTCTTAATTTCTATAAGGTGGGTGTCTGAAATAGGAATACGAAAGACTTGCTGTCTTTCAAATCCTTGACGGCATTTCCGGCATATATTTCTCCGTGTGTCAAAGACAGTTTTTTTATCTTCGCTTTCGGACTGAAATCTATTTCTTTCAAGTCGAGCCAAAACAGATTGGGAGTCAATACATTGTCAAAATAGTACACCTTGTTCTTTTGGTCGCAAACCGAACGCCAACGTGTAGATGAGATGTGAGGCTTACCGGGAGTGGTGATGCCGAAGGGAACAGATACATTTCTCATCACACTCAGTACACTTGGGACGGCAATGCGTGCGTCGGGAGTCTGCGGGATGGCATGAATATAGAATGATGCACGCACAAAACGGTCACTTGAACGGTTTGTACCAGGTAGCATTTGCAAGCCTCCTATCTCTTTCCAATAGTCGTTGATGGCCAGTTGTGATGAATATTTGGGCGAGTTTGTCATAACCTGATATTCTTTTCCTTCGTGTATTTCCAACTTTCCGTCCAGATACTCCAGCACAGCCGTATTCCCTGTATTGTCGGTGATAGCCAGGTGTAAAGTGGAGGCTGAGCCGTTGGGCATTTGAGGTGCGTCAATTCGGAATATCTCTTTTTTGAGTTCATCTACCGCCTCCCGCACAGTGGCGAAATTGTCGAGCACATATTGTGTCCAGATACTGATTCCCATTACCGGACGTTTGTCTCCGAGACGCTTGTACACTGATTCGGGAAGAAATAAAAGGCTGGCTACTAATCCCTTTTCATTCATTCCGTCACATGTGCCGATGTCATATCCTGTAGCGATGACACTGCCGTATTTCGAAGTCCATGTCACCGTCTCTCCCTTGTTATATCCTGCTCTTTGGATACCTCTCGGAAAGACGTACAGATTACTCATGATATCCTCTTTCCAGTCCATGGTACGTCCGGTGACAATCAGATTGTCGGGTCCGATGTATACAGCCCGGGTGCACGCTTCTATCCGCTGTATGTGAATGGATAGCATAATGGTTAATGCGATTAGCGCAATGTTTTTTGTTCTCATTTTTTTATATTAAAAGATTATTGTTTATTCATAAAACAGATATCGGGTGTGGCTTGTTTAGGCGGAGGCAGTAAAATAAGTAAATCATCGGATAATATAAAACCACCTGTAAAAACATGGGAGTGAGTATTGTGGCACTGTTCAGTAGCTTCTTTGGGAGCAGTCATTATTCTTGGGGATTTAACATATCAATCAAATACCTGTCCCCTGATGTTGTCTCCTCCGGTTTTCAACCCCTGCATGCGTTTTTGAGTTTCCTAAGCCGTTTCATTAGCCGGACCAAGCGTTTTCGTCCTTTCGATTATGCCTGTCTGTCCGTCGGATTACTACAGTCTCCGGCAGCGGACTGTATGGTTCGTTGCAGTGGACCGTACAGTCCACTGTAGCAGACTGTACAGTCCATTGCCGCAGACTGTAATAATCTTCCGTTTAAAAGACCTTGACCGGCCATAGGAAACGGTTTATTCTTCCCTTAGTTTGTGATATGATGTGATATTTAAATCCCCAAGAATAAATAAGTGACCCGAATTTTTTCAAAATATTATGCTAATACACTTTTTGACTTGCTCCCTTCTTTGTGTAAGAAAGTATATTTTTCATGTACATTCGCATACTGACCGTACAAAATAAAAAAAGGAGCAACGCCTTGCTCCAACCTTTGTTAACCTTAAATCTAATACTATGAAAAACACATTGCAAAGGTACGGACTTTTGGGATAATAGCAAATAATTGAAGCTAAAAAACATGTTGCATAACATTGTTTAAGATTTGCTTTTCTTAAAAAGGCATCTTTTAATACTTCTTTTACTTATCTTTGCACCCATTAAACAGTAATCGATATGGCATTTGAAGCAACAAAGAGAGAGTGGGGCGAACTTTACGCCTTTTTCCGCTTGCTGGCGGATGGTTATGTATATGCGGGAACTCCTGAAGTGAAGAAGAATGAGGCGCAACGATTGCCCGTTGCCATGATTCAGCGGGAGGAACACGACGGAACCCGCCGATATATTATTGAAAGTGAGGAAAATATACATATCTGTGGAGAAAAAATTGATAAGCTGGTGGCACGTGAGGACTTTTCTGCTGTGGCGGAACTGATTTTATCGGCTGTGAAAGCGAGTCGTGAAAATGATGTTATGTCACCCGATGGGGTGGAGGAGTTTTTGGATGAGGTGGCTATCTTTGATTTGGAAGCAAAAACGGATGACCGTACCGATTTTTATGTTGCTTTTTACAGTGCGGATGCGCCTTTGACGGGTTTCTGTGTCCGTTCTCGTCTCAGCTCCATGTTTCCTTTACTAGACGGTGGACGAACTGCTAACCTGAAGTTTGAGCAGACCGGCATCAAGTTTGCCACTCCCACAGTCAATAAAATCAATGCATTTGGCGAGGAAGACGATGTGGCGGGACGTATGTTGATGATAGAACGTCTGGGAGGTGTCTTGAAGTATAGCGATGTGGCCGACAAAGTGTTCCGTAGCAATTTGAGTATGATAGACCTGCATTTTCCCCGCATGTTGGGCGAAATGCTGCGCATCATGCATCTGGACGGCATCACCAGAGTGAGCGAGCTGACGGAGGTGATGAAGCAAGTCAATCCGTTGAAGATTAAAGAGGAATTGATTACCAAGCATCATTATTACGAATATAAGATGAAGCAATTCCTGCTGGCACTTGCCTTGGGAATGCGTCCGGCAAAGCTCTTTACCGGAGTTGATTCGGCTGTATCCGGCTTCTTACTGGTGGACGGCAGTGGTGAAATATTGTGTTATCAAAAGGCAGACCGTCAGACCTTTGCCGATTTTCTGTTCAATAACTCTCGTTTTGAAAAAGGTTCTACCGAAAAAGATAAATATGGTTATTTGGAGCGCGAAAATGGAGTCTATTATTTTAAGCTGAACGCAAAAATCGGTTTGGTGAAACGATAAGATAATGCAGCAGAGAGAGTGTGCCGGCATGAGACGCTCTATTCTATCTGCATTCGGGCGAAAGATATTTCTTGCGACTGTAGGGGTAATGATAATATTGTTATTTTGTCAGTAGGGGCAGGGCTTGCTAGTCCGAAGACACAAAGCAAACTGTTTTCGGGCGAGCGGACCTTGCCCCTACGAACTAAACGACAGCATTATCCACGTTTTGACACACCCCTTTCGATAGATTGGTTTAGTTTTGGCATTCCTCTGCTATTCATTGTCTGTTTCGTGTTTACAGCTTGAACTTCAGAATCTTTCCATTCATGGCATCCAATAAAACAGGCGTCGTCTTGTCGGGTGACAATACCAATTTCTCTGTATTTCCTGTCAGCAATTCCACTGCATTATATTCTAAGTTATAAGGTATTCCCAAGAAATCAAAAGCATGTTGCGGAATGTTGACTGCTGCCCGCACCGGAATGCTGTCAAAGTTGACCATTATCAGCAGCAACTCATCATCCAGCTTACGCATGAAAGCATACTGCTTATGTTCGTTGAATACCCATCCTGCCAGGTTAGCGTATGTTAAATCAAAGAATACTCCTTCGCGTATCGCCTTCTCCGTGTTGCATAAATTTAATAGTCTGGAATAGAAAGTACGTAGTTTCTTCTCTTCTTCGGTCAGCAGCTTATCATCGAATTTGCCGTTATTGCGCCAACGGCGGATACTGTCCACGCTCCAATAATCGAAGATGGTCGTACGTCCATCTCGTCCGCTGAATCCTTCCGTATCCATTCCTTGTTCGCCTATTTCCTGTCCGAAATAAATCATGACCGGATTGTCATTCATACAAGCAGAAACAATCATGGCAGGGATAGCGCGAGCACCGTTTCCGGCAAAGAAATCGGAAGCAATGCGTTGTTCATCGTGGTTCTCAAGGAAGTTGAGCATACGGTGTTCTATTCCACTCAGGCTTTGCCAGCGACTGGGAATGGAGGTAGCCGATTCCCAACCCGAAGTGATGGCTCTCAGCGTATCATACAAGCCTACCTTATCATATAAATAGTCGAATTTTCCATTGAAAAGATAGTTGCGGTATTCTGCCGGATTATAAACCTCGGCAATGAATATCAGGTTGGGGTATTGCGCTTTGACCTGTGGAATGACCCATCCCCAAAATTCGACAGGGACCATTTCTGCCATATCGCACCGGAATCCGTCGATGCCTTTTGATGCCCAAAATAACAATATGTCGAGCATTTTGTTCCAAGTGTCGGGAATGGGGTCGAAATGTGTGCTTCGTCCGTTCATGTAATCCACGCCATAGTTCAACTTCACTGTCTCATACCAGTCATTGATGCCGGGCCATGCGTCAAAACGGTCATTGCCGGTGGCTTTGGCAGGAAATTCTATGTAGGGTTCGGCGGCACCGCGGTGAAGATCGATATTGCCTTCCAGTTTTGTGCCGGGAATGTAATAAAAGTTATTATTCGGGCTGAATGCTAGGTTTACATCATCTTGTTCGCCCAAATCAGCCACTCCTGCCGGTTTGGTGTCTGAACCATATTGGCGGGCAACGTGGTTGGGAACAAAATCAATGATTACTTTTAGTTCTGCCTTGTGTGAACGTTTTACCAAGTTCTCAAATTCTTTCATCCGGTCGGGGATGCTGGTTGCCAAATCGGGGTCTACATCATAATAATCCTTGATGGCGTATGGTGAGCCGGCTTTTCCTTTGACTACGGCAGGGTGGTCCGGGCGTATGCCGTAGCGACTGTAATTGGTTTGGGTGGCGTGTTCGATGATACCTGTATACCAAATGTGTGTGGCACCCAGACGCTTGATTTCTCCCAAAGCCTTGGCCGTAAAGTCAGCCATTTTTCCGCAGCCGTTCTCGTCCAAAGAGCCATTGGTTTTGCAACGAGGGTTTCCGTTTCCGAACAAACGGGTAAACACCTGGTAGATGATAATTTTTTCTTGTGTTTTCATTATATTATTTTTTATTTATTTCCAAATAGTTCCTTTCTCTCGTAACAAATGGTCTAGAATTTCATTCGCCGTATTGTATCCTTGTTCAAAAATTTCTTCGGCTTTTTCCAGCTCTCGGTTGCTGTATCCTTCCAGTCCGTAGGGTTCAATCAACAAATCACTCAGAGGCTTTTGTGACAGAGTGTTCGCTTGAAAAATAAAATGATAGGCCCTTAAAGCAATTGTTACCACGTTCTTTTTATATTCGTCTGCCACCAATGGACTGACGTTGAATGCAATCACTTTTTCACACATTTCGCGGATGGGAGTTACCGGGAGGTTCATTAATATTCCTCCATCTACGTAATAAGTATTATTGATTTTCTGTGGTGCAAACAGTACCGGCATGCAACATGAGGCAGCTACCCGTTCAGCAATTTTCCCCTTGCGGAAAGAAACTGTTTTTCCGTGGTCCAAATCGGTGGCCGAGATAATAGTGGGGATGGGAAGTTCTTCTATCAGTTTGGTTCGCAGGTTGCTTTCCAGGAAATCAATGAAACTGTCAAGCTTCAGCAATCCTTGTTTGTTAATGGAAAAGGTTGTGAGTTCGGTAAATGAATGGTGTTCAAAGAGTTCAATGATGTGATAGGGTTCTCTGCCATCAGCATAGAATACGGCAGCCAGTGCACCGGCACTTACTCCGGAAAGTATGTTCGGTGTTATGCCGTGTTCGTGTAGTGCCTGCATGATTCCTAAGTGGGCAAATCCTTTGATGAATCCTCCGCTCAGGGCATACCCTATGTTGTATTTGAATGTATTCATTAATTTATCTCGTTTGTTACATGGGCAAACATAATCATTTTTAACGAGATATGGAAAAAAGATGGGATAAAAATACACCGTCGTTCCTCCCCGAAGATGTCTCCATTGCTTGGAAAAATTCTCTTGAGCTTTTGAGGAAGAATGACGGTGTATATTTATTTATGCTATTCCGTGAGCGTTTGCGTCTTTGTCTATTTTCTTAATCAAGCCTTGCAATACAGCACCCGGTCCGCATTCTGTAAACTCGTCGGCTCCATCGGCAATCATGTTCTTCACTGTCTGAGTCCAGCGAACAGAAGCGGTCAGCTGAGCTACCAGGTTAGCCTTGATTTCAGCAGGATCGGTGTGAGGTAAAGCGTCTACGTTCTGATAAACAGGACATTTTGGTGTATGAATTTCAGTTGCGTTGATGGCGGCTTCTAGTTCTATTTTGGCCGGATTCATCAGCGGAGAGTGGAAAGCACCACCCACTTTCAGAGGCAGAGCGCGTTTTGCACCGGCAGCTTTCAGTTGTTCGCAAGCTTTATTGATGCCTTCGATGGAACCGGAGATAACGATTTGTCCCGGGCAGTTGTAATTGGCGGCAACCACCACTTCGCCTTCTTTAGAGATGGCTTCGCATATTTCTTCTACTTTTTCATCAGGTAATGCGATGATGGCAGCCATTGTCGAAGGTTGTGCTTCGCAGGCTTTCTGCATAGCCATGGCGCGTGCATATACCAGCTTCAATCCGTCCTCGAACGACAAGGCTCCGGCGGCAACCAAGGCAGAGAACTCACCCAGTGAGTGTCCGGCTGTCATTTCAGGTTTGAAATCATCACCCATGCAGAGGGCTGAAATAACCGAGTGAAGGAACACGGCAGGCTGAGTGACCTTGGTTTGGCGAAGGTCTTCGTCTGTACCTTCAAACATGATGTCTGTGATGCGGTATCCTAAAATGTCATTCGCTTTTTCAAATAATTCTTTGGCCAAAGCCGAGTTTTCGTACAGGTCTTTACCCATACCTACAAACTGTGCTCCCTGTCCGGGGAATACAAATGCTTTCATATTTTTCCTTTTTTGGTTTAAAAACGTTGCAAAGGTAATTATTTCTTTGGAAACTAGGTGCTATTCTTCCTTAATATTCATAGGGACAGGATGATAAAAGTGGTTTAAAGGGCCGTGTCCTTCACCGATGCGGATATCTTTCCCTGCCTCTATGCCATGGGTGACGTAGCGTTTGGCACATTCCACTGCTTGCGGCATCACATAACCCAAAGCTAGGAATGTGGCGATGGCAGAAGAGAGGGTACAACCGGTTCCGTGGGTGTTCGGACTCTCTATTTTGGTGGAGGTGAACAGGTGAGGAGTACTTTCTCCGGCTATCTGCAGCACATCGCACATTAGTCCGCCTTCCAGGTGACCGCCTTTCAGGAGGACGGCTTTGCAACCGAATTTCAATAGTTCGAGGGCAGCCGATTTCATCTCTTCTACATTATTAATAGGATGGCCTGTCAACACTTCTGCTTCCCTCAGATTGGGTGTGATGAGGGAGGTGAGGGGCATTAAGTCATCGGTAAGGGCTGCAATGGCGTCATCTTCTATCAGCTTGTGCCCACTGGTAGATACCATGACGGGATCGAAAATCACATACGCGGGTCGGTACTTGTGCAGGCAGGCAGAGATAACCTTTACAATCTCAATGTCATTTATCATTCCTATTTTTATGGCATCGGGACGTATGTCGTCCATGACGGCTTCTATCTGTCCGCGTACAAAAACAGGGGGTACAGGGTGGATGGCACGTACGCCGGTGGTATTTTGAACTGTGATAGCGGTGATGGCGGTGGCTGCATAAGCGCCCAATGCCGAGATGGTTTTCAGATCGGCCTGGATGCCGGCGCCTCCGCTGCAATCGGAGCCGGCTATGCTCATAATGGTTGGATATTTTTTCATTTATTGGTCGGATTAACTATCATGTCTGCAAATATAAGTAATAATATTGTATTTAAAGTTTGCAGGAATGGAACTAATCGCTTATTTTTGCTTTACGAAAGAAAATATAATATAAATGATAGAAGGATGAAGAAAGCCCTGGTAAGTGGCGGTGCGGGCTTTATAGGTTCGCATCTTTGTACGCGTCTGATAAACGAGGGTAACCGGGTTATCTGTCTTGATAACTTTTTTACCGGAAGCAAAGATAATATAAAGCATCTGATAGGACATCCGTGTTTTGAGTTGGTGGAACATGATGTGGTGAATCCGTATTGTGCGGATGTGGATGAGATATATAATTTAGCATGCCCTGCTTCCCCCATTCATTATCAATATGATGCGATAAAAACAGCAAAGACTGCTGTTTTCGGAACTTTTAATATGTTAGGACTGGCAAAGAAAAACAATGCACGTATGCTTCAGGCATCGACAAGCGAAGTGTATGGTGATCCGATTTCTCATCCGCAGCAGGAGTCTGACTGGGGTAATGTGAATCCTATCGGTTACCGTTCTTGTTATGATGAAGGGAAAAGGTGTGCCGAAACATTGTGTATGGATTATTATCGCCAGCACCGGGTGAAGATAAAAATAGTGCGAATATTCAATACATATGGTCCCCATATGTTGCCCGATGATGGGCGTGTTATTTCTAACTTCGTAGTGCAAGCCTTGCAGAATAAAGATATCACGATTTATGGTGACGGAAAGCAGACCCGCAGCTTTCAATATGTGGATGATTTGATTGAGGCAATGGTGCGTATGATGGCCACGGGGGATGACTTTACGGGACCGGTGAATATTGGAAATCCGCGTGAGTTTTCTATGTTGGAACTGGCACAATTGGTGTTGAAACTGACGGCCTCAAAGTCAAAAATAGTTTATCAACCTCTTCCTTATGACGATCCGCGTCAGCGTCGGCCTGATATTACGTTGGCAAAGGAAAAATTGGACTGGAAACCAACTGTACGGTTGGAGGAAGGGTTGATAGAAGTAATTAATTATTTTAAACAAATTCTCTCTAAATAGTGGCGAATATGACAGCAGATGTTAATGTAGTGATAGATCATTCGGAATACACCATCTTGGTAGTGGATGATGTGGTTTCTAATGTGTTGCTATTAAAGGTATTGCTTACAAACGAGAAGTTTAAGGTCGTTACTGCAAATAATGGTAAGGACGCGTTGGTGCAGGCAGCCGAAAAGCAGCCGGATCTGATTCTGTTAGATGTTATGATGCCGGAAATGAATGGCTTTGAGGTGTCAGAGAAACTGAAAGCGAATCCTGTGACTCAGAATATACCTATTATTTTTCTGACTGCTTTGAACACGACTTCCGATATCGTGAAAGGGTTCAAGGTGGGGGCGAACGATTTTATTTCAAAGCCTTTCAATAAGGAAGAATTGGTGATTCGTGTTACTCACCAGATTTCGCTGGTGGCGGCTAAAAGAATTATTCTGCGTCAAACGGAAGAATTGCGCAAAACAATCATGGGGCGAGACAAGCTTTATTCTGTGATTGCTCATGATCTGCGTTCTCCTATGGGTTCCATTAAAATGGTACTCAATATGTTGATACTGAGTTTGCCTCCTTCTCAGATTGGAGAAGAAATGTATCAGATGTTGAGCATGGCCAACCAAAGTACCGAGGATGTGTTTGCTTTGTTGGATAACCTTTTGAAGTGGACAAAAAGTCAGATTGGTAAATTGAATGTGGTGTATCAGGATTTCAATATTGTTGAGAATATTGCGTCAGTCATTGAGATTTTTAATCTGGTGGCAGGCATAAAGAATATCAAATTGCGTTATCTGGGAGATGATAAGATAGAGGTTCATGCTGATATCGATATGATGAAGACCATTATGCGTAATTTATTGAGCAATGCGATTAAGTTTAGTTATAATGATTCTGAAATCGTGGTCGGTGCCCGGATAGTAGACGACAGTGTGGTGGTCAGTGTCAGGGATAGCGGAAAGGGGATGAGTGAAGAGGACCAGCGGAAGTTGTTGAATACGGAGACTCACTTTAGTAAATATGGCACGAATAATGAGGAGGGTTCCGGTTTGGGACTGTTGTTGTGCCTTGATTTTGCCGTTAAGAATGGAGGGCGTCTTTGGTTTGAATCGGAAGAGGGGAAAGGTTCTACCTTTTATTTTTCGGTTCCGTTGAAGGTAAGCATTCTATTTTCCGCCTTGACGCACATTATTCACAAACCTACCTTTGCGCCATAACCAAATAACAACAATGATTATGGCGAAAGAAAAAGTAAACTATCAGGAGGTATATGACCTCTACCAGTTATGCAGCGAGACCAAGGATCTTCGCGAGTTCTGTGCGGATTATGGAGTAAACTACGACAAGTTCATGAACTGGCAACGTCATCAGCTTTGGAGCGAGAAGTTAGGCAAGACAGTTCAGGTTGATCAGCCCAAGGTTGCTAAAGTCCAGATAACCGGTAAACCTTGCAACAGTCCAACTGTTAAGATGGAAGTGAAACAACCGGAAGGCGAACCTCCTATTAAGTGGGTGAAACTGCAATTGACATCTGGAGCGACATTGTTTCTGAGAAACACCAGCGTTCTTGATCTGAGTCTGTTGCTTAATAAAATGATAGGATGATATGCTTGGACTGAGTGCTAACCTGAACTATTACCTGTTCAACGGTAATGTGGATTTACGGAAAGGCATCTTCCGTTTGTGTGAAAGTATAAGGCAAGAGATGTCACTTGACCCTAGTGATGCGTCCAATGTATATATGTTCATGTCCCGTAACCGGAAGGTCGTCAAGATACTTCATTACGAACGCGGTTTTTATGTGCTTTACGAGAAACGTCCTGTCATTGGAAAGTTCAAGAAACCTGTGTTTGACGAGGTGTCAAAATGCTACCGGATACAGTGGTCTGACATGGCTTACCTGACGGAAAGTATCGTAGTCGACAGAATGTATGTAACTCCTAAAGAATGAATAATAAGGCGTTGATTTACAATGGAATAATACAAAAATAATCGATAAAAAGTTTGCGTAACTGCCTGATTTTTCGTACCTTTATATCATGATTGATGAAAGAGCATACGAGTTACTTTGCTGCCAGCTGGGTCTGGCGAATGAGGAAAAAGCAGGGCTTCGCAAACAGAATAAAGAACTGATTGCGAGGCTTGAGTCTATTGAAAAATCCAACAAGGAGAACTCAAAAACTCTGATTGATACAATCAATGACCTCAAAGAATCCCTCGAAAAGCAATCAACCACGGTTGAACATTACAGGAAAGAAATGGAACTTATGAGGAAGCAGCTTGAAGCAAAAGACGAGGTGAACATGATGCTTGCAAACGAGATATCCAATCTCAGACTTCAGCTTGAAGACAGCAGGAAACACCGTTTCGGCCGTACATCTGAGCAAAGAAGGCTGCTGAACAACCGTAACATTGACAAGTCTGCAATGGAGAAGTCCGAATATGACGGTTCTGACAAGAAAGGTGATGATGATAATAAGGCCAATGGTAACGAAGCTGGTGGCAATACCTCTTCCGATAACGCAACAGCACAGAACAGCAAGCCTTCAAGAAGAAAGGAAACCGCACCACGTGCGGAAAAGACCAGGCTGAAGGTGGACAAGGTAGTGGTACATGAAATAGAAGACTATTACCAACTCCCGGATGGTGCAAGGCTTATGAACCGCAACGGAATGGCTGATGTGTGGGAATACAGGTTTATAGAACATGTGCGTGCCCATAACGTGGAACATGTGTACAAGGTGGCAAGGGTAAAGCTTGCAGACGGCACTTTCACTAACACGATGGAGCATCCCTTGAAAAACCTTGGAGGAATCTTCTCTCCTGAACTGCTTGCCCGTCTGCTTTGTCTGAAATATGACTTCAGCATGCCTGAGAACAGACAGATAAGACTGCTTGCAAGAGAAGGCATCCATATAAGCAATACCACGCTGAACAGCTATATCCACAACGGAATCTCCAGGCTTAGGGAGTTTATGGAAGATGTCTTCAAGAAGTTTGTACAACAGGCAAAATACCTTATGGTTGATGAGACTACCGAACTCGTTGGAGTTGAAACACCGGAAGGTAAGGCTTACAGGAGAAAGTACTTATGGGCTTTCTTTGCAAAGCATGTCAAGTTGGTTTATTATCATTACAATAACGGCAGCAGAGCATCTGATGTGGCAAAGACCTTCCTTGATCATTTTATGGGATCTATATCTACAGACGGATATACGGTTTACAGAATGTATGACGGAGAAGGCTCAAAGGTGCTTCATATAGGATGCTGGACGCACTGCAGGAGGTTGTGGGTTGATGCTTTGCCATCAGACAGGACGGCGATGGACATAATAGATTCTATCGGTGATTTATTCAGGAATGAAGACCTGTTCCGCACAATGAAACTCAGCAGTGAGAAGATAAAGGAAAAAAGACTTAAACTTACGGGACCTGTTCTTGAACGTATACATCATAAGGTGGTCATGATGATGCAGGATGCGAAGATCATGGCTAACGAACTGATAAGAAAGGCTGCGAACTACACGATAAACCAGTGGAAATCCTTGAGAAATATCCTCAAGGACGGTTCAGCGGAAATATCCAACAATCTCTGTGAGCAAAGAATGAAACCTGTAAAGCTGCTGCTCAAGAACTGTATGAATATAGGAAGTGAGGCAGCCGCAGAAAACTCGGCATTCATCTTCTCCCTGATAGAAAGCTGTAAGTTGAACGATATAGATCCTCAGGATTACCTGAAGCACTTGTTTGAATGTATTCTTCATGGTAAGGACTGCGACAAGAAGGCTCTTCTGCCATGTTTTTATAAATCGGAATGTTAAAACTAAACTATTTTCTTACGGACATTTTTATTTTATCGGCTGAAAAACAGCCGATAAAATTGTCGTAGCGGAAAATAGAATGGTTACCCGTTGAAGGCATGACAGTGGTCGTAAGATAGAAGCCGAGTATCTTATAGATAAAAAACTTTAAAAAAGAGCATCCCTTTATTTTAGCTTTGATTTATCACAATATAGGGTTAAAATAGAGGGGTGCATTATGAGTTATAAGAAGGTTGTTTTTTACTAGAGTCCTACTTCCAAATAAACGGGGTTATGGTCACTCATATCGTATGACATTGTACCATATTTGAGGGCCAATAAAGAAGGGGAGTGGAACAGGTAATCGATTCTGAGCAGATTGTGCAGCCCGCGATAAGTAGCTCCATATCCTTCTCCGGCAGAAAGAAAACCATCTTGCAGATTCCCTTTCAGTGTTTCGTAAGTAAATGTTCCCGGAGTATCATTGAAATCACCGCATAAGATAACTGGAGTCTCGGTGGCATTTACCAATGAGGCGATATCTTTGGCTTGCTTTGCGCGTTGAATGATATTGGCTTCCATATTATCTGTGAACTGTGTATAAATTTGATTTTCTTTTTCTTCATCTCCTACTTCTCTGGCTTGTGCGGCTTTCGAACGCATTCGGTCAAGGTTAGTGGTCTGCATATGCACGTTGATTACCCTGATAGTCATTCCTTTAACATCTATATCTGTCCAAATAGCTCCGTTGTTAGTGTTTGGAAACTCAATAATCTGAGACTGTTTGATGGGGTAGCGGCTATAAATAGCTTGCGCGCGTCCTTCCGGGAGATATGAGTAAGGAAAGTTTTTGGAATAAGTATTATATAAGTCTTTGGTGGTGAAATCTCCGTTGCCCCTGTACTCTTGAAAGCATAGTACGTCTACTCCTTCTTTGTTCAGGATGTCAGCAAATTCTTTAGCCGAGAAACCGGTGATTTCTCCTCCGAATGAATGTACATTATAAGTCACGATTTTCAGTTGGGTATCATTGGCATATTTGGTCGAATTGTAAACTTGATACATGGAAGTAATATATCCGTAATTTATCAATAAACCAAGTAGCGGAATCCATACCCAATACCTGAATCTGATAAGCCAATAAAAAAATAACAAGATATTGATAATGACTAAGATAGGCTTTCCAAATGCAATATAGGCTGCAAACATATTGCTTTCTGGGTCTATTCTTCCTGCAAAATAAGCGAAAACGGATAATCCTAATATCAGAAGAGTGAATATGATGGATAAAAGGTATGCAAATTTGTATACGGCTAGTCTTCCCATAATTTATGTGTTTTTTAAATATTTGTTAATTGTATCTTTTAATAAATCAGGAGATATGGGTTTGGTCAAAAACTCATTGCATCCACTTTCTATTGCGGCTGCTTTATCTTTTTCGTAAGCGTAGGCGCTAACAGCAATAACAGGTATCTTGGGGGATACTTCTCTGATGATGCGTGTGGCGTCCAGACCGTCGAGGTTAGGCATTTTTATGTCCATGAGAATAAGGTTGGGGCTATATTTTTCATACAATTGGATGGCCTCCATACCGTCAAGGGCATGTACTAGCTTATAGGTCTTACCAATCATGGCTTCTATTAAGTCATAATTACTTTGGTTGTCTTCAGCTACTAGTATGACAATCTCTTTATGTGTAGATTCTTTGTTGTTTGTGTAGCGTGTGAAAGTATGACTTTCTCTTTTTACTTCGCCGTTGACAGATATATAGGGGATGGTGAATGTAAATGTCGTCCCTTTCCCCGGTTTGGAGTTTACCCAAATTTTTCCTCCTAGTTTCTCGGCAATTATTTTGCTGATGGAAAGTCCCAGTCCTGTACCGGCAACATTGTCATTGGCCATCATAAAGCGGTCGAATATCTTGGGAAGCTTTTCGGCCGGAATACCGGTGCCGGTGTCGGTCACATGAAAAATAATCTGGTTGTCCACTTTTTTATATCCAAAACTGATATGTCCTTTTTGAGTAAATTTAGTGGCATTGCCTATTAAGTTGGAGAATATCTGGAAGAGCCGGTTTCTATCGGTAGATATGTAAAGAGAACGGTCTGACTGTTCGAAAATCAAATCTACTCCGCTTTGACAACGGAAGCGATAAGTGTTTTTAACATCATCGCATAATTTATAGAGATTGACAGGCGCATAGTTGAACTCCATCATTCCGGATTCTATCTTTGATAAGTCCAGAATTTCGTTAATCAGCTCTTGCAAGCGCATATTGTTCTTCTCTACAATATCATAATATTGTAATCTTTCTTCGGAGTTGTCTGTCTCGGCAATAATACGTGAAAATCCTAAAATGGCATTCAGCGGGGTACGTATTTCATGACTCATATTGGCAAGAAACGCTGATTTTAGTTGATTGGAACGCTCAGCTTTCCATACTATTTCCGATGTATTCTGTATATATCCTTCCAGCAAAATACGGTTGGTATATACTTCCCGATTATAGATTTTCAGTCGCATGTCTACAATCTTGCCATTTATCAGCAATTTATATGAAATGGTATCTTGACTTTCTTTTCCATGCAAATAATTCTCTATCCAATTTTCAACTCTTGTCTTATCTTCGGGATGGATATAGGTGATATATTCATCAAAAGTAATTGTTTTTTCTTCTTCATTATCACAAAACACCTGGGTATAGCCTGAGTAAGTGAAAATTCGGGTGAGTGAGTCAAAAGTCCACAGGCCGATATGGGCTGCTTTTTCTACTTCACGTAAGTCATTTATTTTCTTTTCCAGTTTCAGCCTTACTACACTGCGCCCCGTAATGTCTCGATATTGAAATATCAGATGGTCTTCATTAAATTTCGAAATAATGCATTTGTAATATTTCACTTCTTCTCCCAAAATGAGCTTATAGTTTTCTGCCGAGGACAACACCTTTCCATCAATGACTTTTTTAAATTCCTTGTGCATTTTCCGAGCTGTCTCCAAAGGGAAATATGAAAAAATATTTTTGCCTACCACTTCTTCCTCTTTGATATAGAAGTCCGGTCGGTTAGGCTTAAAGTCAAGACAGGTCCCGTCTTTGTATACAAAGAACATTGTATCGCCGGTAATCTCTAGGATTCTTTCGGCATACTGTTTTTCGTGTAATATTTTGTTAGAAGCCTTCATATCAATCTTACGGTACTCAACTTAATATTAAGTCGTAATGTTTTTATTAATCTCAGCAAATATACAAAAAAAATATTGCTTATATCATTTTATATCGTAATTTTGCATGGAGAAACAAGCAAAATAGTGAGATGAAAAAAATATTAGTTGCAGAAGATACGGAAAGTAATTTCCTTTTACTGTCTATTATCTTGCGGAAGGATTATGAAATACTCCGTGCTTTTAACGGTGCAGAGGCTGTTGAAATATGTCGTGCAGAGCATCCGGACCTGATACTTATGGATATAAAGATGCCCGTAATGGATGGTTTGGAAGCTACTAAAGTGATTCGTACATTCAATGAAGAGATTGTTATTATAGCCCTTACTGCTAATGCATACGACAGTGACCGTGAAAAGGCATATCTTGCCGGATGTAATAACTATATGGCAAAGCCTGTTATGGCAGCCAAACTTCGCGAAATGATACATTCATATTTGGGGTAATCATACGGCTCTGCGTACCTTTTCCCAAGTACCGTCATTTTTGTTTTTTCTTATGAAATAGAAAAAGCCTTTAATGACATTTATATTCATGAACAGAAAGTAATAAGGAATATAGAGCAATTTGTTTTTTACTGATTTTGTGGATAAATAATATCCATAGCTCCCTCCTGCATAAAATAATAATTGCAGCACCAAGAGTATGATATAGAAGCGGGAATGCTCATTGTAAATGATCAATAATACATTCAGAGGTACGAGCAAAAACAAGGCAATTGGTGTGATGGACCATCTTAGTACGCGATGAGATACATATTGAAAGCTGAGTATTCCATAACGGAATGGATTGAGTAGCTTTCGTAACCGATAAATGGCTTGAATTCCTCCTGCTGCAATGCGTACTTTTCTTTTTTCTTCCTCTTTCATGTTTGCCGAACCGTTTTCCATGGCGTATGCTTTGTTACAATATGCAATAATATATTTTTTCATGGCGATTTTTAAGGAAAGGATAAAGTCATCCAATAGCGTATCATTGGGCATTTGTTCGTATAAGGAAGTGCGAATGGCGAATAATTCTCCTGCTGCGCCTACGGCAGAATGGAGTTGTGAGTCTAATTTTTTCAGAAAAGATTCATATTTCCAGTACATTCCTTCACCTCCCACTGCTGCTTCATCCTTGGTGTGCATATTGATGCGCTTTTCTCCCGCCACACATCCCACCTTCGGGTTATTGAAGTAACGTACCATTTCGCGGATCGATTGGGAGTTAATAGAAGTATTGGCATCCGTAAAAATCACAATCGGAGTAGTGACAAATTTTATTCCGCGGTTCATGGCTGCAGTTTTTCCTTTCCGTTCGGCAGAATAGTACACAGTTGCATCGGGATATGCTTTCAGTTTTTTATTGGTGGCATCACAACTTCCGTCCGTTACCCATACTATTTGGAACTTCTCTTTGGGATAATCCAGTTCGCGGCAATTTTGCATTTTCTTCTCTACCACCTGTTCTTCATTGTAGGCTGTGATGAAGAGAGTTACTTCGGGAAGTTCTTCCATCGTATGATAACTCTTTTCTTTTATAAAAATCCGTTTTATTCTGACTAATATCCAAAGTATGATTCCGTATCCTATATAAGTATAGAAAACGATGGACAGAAGAATAAAGAATATGATTTCAAGTGTATTCATTGTTGTATTATTTCATTATATAATTCTAATGTTTTAAGCGCAGTTTTTTTCCAAGAAAACTGCTGTACCCTTCTCAAACCATATTGTGACAGTGAATGACGGTATTCGGGGTCTTCTTCCAGCCGTACCATAGCCTGAGCTATTTCTTCTGGATTGTAAGGATTTACCAAGATAGCATCCTTTCCGGCAATTTCGGGCATAGCAGAGGTTTGTGAGGTGATAACAGGTGTACCACATGCCATAGCTTCCAAGATAGGGATACCGAAACTTTCGCGTAACGAAGTATAAATGAATGCAGTAGCCCCGCTATACAAGGCAGGCAAATCCTTGTTAGGGATATAACCCGGGTAATAAAGCATGGATTTGATATCCGTCAGACCGTATGTACGTAAGTAATTATTGATAACTTCTTCTTTTAAATCAGCGATGAGAAGCGGTAGGGGTTGAGACGAAGTGTTCAGATAGTGCCGATAGGCTTGTAGTATTCTTGCTGTATTCTTTTTGGGGTCGGTATTGCCGAGAAAGAAAAAATAATGTTTCGTTCCGATGTATTTTTGTGTCACGGCTTGATATTCCGTGATGGGCCTGAAATGCGAAGAATAGCCATTATACACAGTGGTTATCTTTTTCGGTTCCAAATGTAGGAATTTGCAGATATGCTCCCTCTCAAAATTAGATACGGTAATGATCTTTCTACATTTATTCAAGATTCGGGGAACTACGAACCTTCTGTAACATCGTCCTAATTTCTGATATACAGATTGGTTCTTACCTTGCTTCGGCTCAAGAAAAATAATATCATGCAGGGTTAGTATCAGTGGGGTATGACACCACAAGGGAGCTGTATTGCCGGTGCAATGCAACAAGTCAGGCTGTATCTTTTTCAGGGTTGACGGCAGTCCGATTTGCTCCCATAAAGGGTAAGATGGGTAATCTATCTGTACGATATGCATATTGTCCGACTCCTGCAGACACCTGTCTTCTCCCGGACTCACCAAGATGAAATATTCATTTTGGCGGTCGATTTTCTGTATTTCTCTTATGGTTTCAAGGGCTACATAGTCCATGCCGTGCTTTTCTTTCCTAAATATTCTTTGAGCTTCTATTGCTATTTTCATGTATTGATTATTTTATCAAGTTTGAATCCTCGTCTTCATATTTTTCTTTGTAATGAAACAAAGAGGTAAAATTGTTAATTCCTTTGACCGTCCTCTTCCAAAAGCTGTTGAAAAGTGAACCATCGGCAGAGATAGTGCCATAGCCTGTGACAGCACGTGCTTTACGGCTTCTGACAAATTTTATTTTTCCGTATTTTTTCAGTCCCAATGCCAGCGAACCATCCTCGCCACGAATGATGTCGGTTCTGAAACCTACTTTGTGTGCCGTGTCTGTTTGAAAAGCAAAGACCATTCCTCGTACATTGAGTTCAGGTCTTCGTAGATGCTGTATGTTGAAATAAACATCACGCAGTTTTTCATAGAAAAAAAGTCCTGTTTGTGAATAATGTTTGTCGGGAAGGAAACTCCAAAGGGCATACGCTGCCATGACTCCTTTTTGTTGCAATGCTTTTGTCATTGTTGTGATATAGAGAGGAGGATACATCGTGTCCGAATCAATGCAAACACAATATTTTCCTTTGGCATGATTCAGTCCGCATTGTCGGGCAAATCCGGGTCCTTTCTGTTCTTCATTATAATAAGTCACACCTAGTTTTTTCAATATACTTTCCGTATTATCTGTAGAATGGTTGTTGACGACTATGATTTCTATGGGAAAGTGACAGTTGTTTTCGCATATCGACCATAGGCAAGAGAAAATTCTGTTTCCTTCATTATGAGCGATAGCCACCACTGAAACCAAAGGATTGGGATGTTTCAACTCTCTGATTCTTTTTTTGACTCTGTTGGTGAGTGGGGGAGGCAACTCACTGTATGGCTTTTCATATGCGGATAAATAATCGGTATACCATTTCATGACTCTCTATATTCTTAATAATTCTTCAAACAGCTTTATCCATTGAGACATAATCTGCTCTGTTTCAAATCTTTTTATATTGATATGCGCTTTGCGTCCCATTTCTTTTCTTCTGTGTTCATTTTCAATTAAATAGCATATTTTATCCGCCAATTGCTCCACATTCCCGTTTTCTACTAAGATACCATCTTCTCCATCTCGAATAATATAGCGAGGTCCACACGGACAGTTAAAAGAAACTACAGGAATTCCGCAGGACATTGCTTCTGCGATACTCATTCCGAAGCCTTCAAAACGTGAACTTAGTATACAAATAGAACTCTCAGTATATTTTTTCAAAATATCGGTAGTCGCTTCGTTTATTTGAAAACTGTCGGTAATATTTAATTGTAATATTAATTTGTATAAGGACGTTTTATCTCCTCCTCCGTATAATTGCAAATGCCAGTCGTTATGTTTCCGGCAGACGATTTTCCAAGCTTGTGCTAATAAGTCAAATCCTTTTTCATGCGAGAACCGACCAACTGCAATGATATTTTTCTGTGTACATTGTGAAAAGGTTTCCGGGTAAAATGGTAAAGGATTAGGAATGACACTGATTTTTTTTACTTCTTTCCAATCTTCTTTATCTTCTTGAGTAAGAACAATGAATTGATCGAGCTTTTGTAATTTATGAATTAATTGTTTACTCCAAAAAGTAGAGAGCATTTTTTTGAAGAAGTTGTTGGTCTCTGTTTTAAAGTTGCGATAATTCTTTTTATTGATATGCAGTTCGCCCACTTTCTTGCTGCCATCCTTTATAGAAGTGATGAAATTTATTTCCCTTCGCATCAAAGAGACGGTAATATCGGGCTTAATGCTGAACAAGACATTTCTCAGTTTACATTTATATATGCGTTGTTTTTGGAGGTATACTATTATTTTTTTGTACAAAGGCAAATCCCATAGCTCTTCAAACTCAATGCCCAGTTGGATGAGCCGTATTTGAGAAGACAACGGATAATAAGGTGATTTATCTTGACCATCTGTCAAAATGATGTAGACTGTATATCCCGCCACATCTGCCAGATAATTAGCCTTTGTTGTTAAGACTCTTTCTATTCCTCCGGGAATATAAAGAGACGGCGTACAATAAACGATAACCGGTTTTCTATCCATACTGCCCCTTCTTGTATGTTGTTTGACAAATGTAAGTTTTTTATCTTTGATATTAAAATTTTTATAACTCTTTTATCACCTTTTCCATTTGATTTTTCCAAGATAGATGGTAGATGGAGTTTCTTATTTGTTTCGGTGGAATATCGAGAGTTGAGCAGAACCGGATAATCTTTGTGATATCGATGGCACTTTCATCGGCAGGTGCTTTGAGAATGTAAGGCATACGGTCAAAATCTTCATCCGTTTCCGAATAGATGAACGGTATGCCGCGAGCTGCATACTCCCTGTTTTTGAGTGTCTTTATTTTATCGATGTGGCTGCGGTGGCGTGCCAGACTACCGATGGCAAAGTCTGCCAGGTCGAATAGTTCATCCAACTCTTTTCCCATTTTCTGTCCGTGAAAAATGACTTGTTTCTCGATGTGATAGTGGGTAATGAGTTCATGAAAACCCGGAGCATGTTGCGAATGATACATTTCTGATTTCCATACTCCGCCTACAATATGGAAATAAATTTCTTTGTCGTGATATTGTCGGTAATACTCTCCTAGTCCGTGTATCAGTCGGTCGTAGCCGTGCCAGTAGTGGACTTCCGCAACTCCTATTAAATGGAGAGTAGGGGACGAATTATTGTTTATTGTCTTTCGGAGTGGAACAGTATCGAAATCCACCCCGTTGGATATCCTGACAGTGCGTTGGCCGAATATCGTTTTTTCGTCTGAAAATGTGACAATACCGTTGACTCGCTTTGCTAACGTCTTGCGGAAGAGTCTGTCTATTTGTAATCCGCATCGGGTGAAGAACGGAAAGCCTTTATACTCTGAATCGTATGGATAGGTGGGGATTTCCATTGCAATCTTTATTCCGGCTTTCTGCAACCGGTAGAACAGGCGGACCGTAAACGGATTGGCATTGTGAAACGAACGCACATAAATCATGTTGACCTCCTGAGCAACGGCATAGCGGTAGATGCCATCGTATGAAATCCTTTTCCTGACGGCTGCCCATTTTCCCGTGCCATAATCTTCTATAATCTCTTCATCCATCATGCGCACCCGGTGTCGGTTTTTATTCATGTCATATGTGCAGACGTTCACTCTATGTCCCAGCTCGCGCAATGCCTTTATCTGGCATAGAATCTTTTTGCTGATGCCGCTGCTCTCGGAGAAACCGTGATATAATAAAAAAATAATTCTCATGATGTGAGGGTTAGGCAATTGTTAAAAAGGATATTCCATTTATCCATGATATTCTTTTGCGAATACTGTAATACATATTTTCGCGCATTGGTTCCTATTTTTTTTCTGTTCTTTTCATTCTCAATCAGATAATTTATTTTATCCACCATTTCCTTTTTATCTCCTTCTTCGACAAGAATACCGTTTCTCATATTCGTAATCATACTCCGTGGTCCGAAAGGGCAATCGTATGTTACGCAGGGCACTCCGCAGGCCATAGCTTCGAGCAGTGCCATTGGGAATCCTTCGTATCTGGATGTCAATACCAATAGGGAACAGTTGAGATATTCATACATAATATCGGGACTGCTTCCTTTGAGGTGTATATAAGTTCCTGCATTTGCAGCTAGAATTTTTTGCTGCAGTTCGTCTTGAAGCATTCCTTGTCCGTAAATGTCCAATACCCAATCGGGGTGTGTATTATGCACCGACAACCAGATATCAATCAGCCTGTCTATTCCTTTTTCCCATTCCAATCTGCCCACACAAATGGCTCTGGAGGCTGACAATGTGCTTGGAACGGCGGGATAGAATGGCAATGAATTAGGAATGATAACGGCGGGTCTGACGGTTGCCCATTCTTCTTTCTCGTGTTCATTGAGTACGACGAAAGCGTCTAGTTGTTTTACAGCAGTATCTATCTTTTTTTTAAGTCGTTTTCCTATCATACGATGTACGAATCCGCCTTCCAGCAAGTCTTGTGTTTTGCGTAAGTTCATTCGGGTGGTATGGGCTTCTCCCACTTTTCTACTTCCGTCATTCAGTTGAGTCAGGAAGTCAATATCACGTCCCAATGTACTGATAACAATGTCTGCTTTGATGTGTTCCAGTAATCTGCCGAGTTTCTTTCTGTAAACAAACATGAGCATGAAATAGTAAAGACTTCTGAGCAGCAAGCCGTGACGGTATTGTCTGTCGAAGTTGATGTCCAGATCAATATGCTTAACCTTGGGTGACAGCGGAAAGATGACTGCCCTTCCTGTCTGCGAATCAGTGATTACATACACTTCATGCCCCATTACGTCAGCCAGATAATTTGCCTTTTGAATGACGATTCTGTCAGCACCACCTACGGTGGTCAAGGACGTATATAGATATACAATTTTCATTTCTCCTTCAGTTCGTTGAAAAGTTTTTCCCACATCGGCATGATAACTTCCGGTGCGTAGCGTTCAATGTTTTTTCGTGCTCGGTGGCCAAATGATTTGCGTTCCTCTTCATGCTCTATGAAGTGGCACAGAGCTTCGGCAAATTCCTTTATATTACCATTTTCCACCAAGAAACCATCCTCTCCGTTTCGGATTGTTTCTGCCGGTCCGTTAGGGCAGTCAAAGGCGACACACGGCAGTCCGCAGCCCATTGCTTCCAGCAGCACCAACACGAAACCTTCATAATTGGAACTTAGGGCGAAGATGGAACTGTTGAGGTATTCTTGTGCTATATTCTTCGTAAAAGGATGAATGGTAACCGACTTTTCCAAACCGTTGTTACGGATTTGTTTGCTCAATGCCTCCCGGCGGATACCTTCGCCGAAGATATCCAATTTCCAGTCGGGATGCCGCCTGTTGACGATAGTCCACGCATCAATCAGTCTGTCAAATCCTTTCTGATAGGTGAGTCGTCCGATCGCTATTACGCGGTGTACCTCGCATGAACTGCTTTGGGGAACGATGAATTTTGTGAAATTGGGAATAACGCGCACATGCGGTGCTTTGCTCCATGCTTTAGCATCCGCTTGCGTAAGCGTTACCACCACAGCATCGCTGCATTTTTCTATCTGTCGGAAACGTCTGCGTGTGTTCCATTCATTTCTCAAGTCTTTAAAGAACCCCATCTTGAAATCATCTGTAAGGTGGATAAAGTCTCTCGCCCCATGTGACTCGATGACCTTTTTGGCGCGACATTTCAGCCGGCATATCTCAGTCACCATGTAGGTTGTAGTACAAATGATAATATCTGGATCTATTTTTTTTATTGTATCTTTTAGACGCTTTTTGCTTAGTTGTTGCAGCCTGAACTTCATCCATATGCGTTGGGGCAGCGGATAGCCGTAGCACACATGATAACGTATATCAAGGTCGATATGCTGCACATTGGGTGATAGAGGGAAACTGATTGGATGTTCTCCCTGTGACGAAGTAATCAGATATACCTCGTGGTGTAAGTGGTCTGCCAGATAATTCATCTTGTCGACAAATATTCGTTCTATCCCGCCCACAACGGCTATTGTGTCATATACATATATAATTTTCATGTCATTTTTTTGAATAGGTTATTCCATTTTGCCATGATGTTCTCCGGCGAATAACGCTTCATGTCGATTTTGGCATTTTGCCCCATCCACTCTCTGTTTTCATTACATTGGATCATTTTTATCAAACTCCGGGTAAAACATTTTAAATCATTTTTCTCCACCAACATACCGTCTTTTTCGTTATAGATGATATCAGCGGGTCCATGCGGACAGTTGTATGCCACACTGGGTAATCCGCACGCCATTGCTTCGATGAGCACCAGCCCGAAACCTTCATAATTGGAACTGAGCACGAAGAAGGAACTCTTGAGATATTCTTCCGCTATGTTGTCCGTAAAGGGGCGGATAGTCACCGTGTTTTCCAGTCCATAAGCTTTTATTTGTGCTTTCAGCTCGTCCTTCAGTATTCCTTCGCCAAAGATGTCCAGCTTCCAGGCGGGATATATCTTATAGACCTCCGCCCAGGCTTTAATCAGTTGGTCAAATCCTTTTTGATAAGTGAGCCGCCCCACGGCTATGGCACGGGGCACATTATAGTTGGGACAGTCTTCCAAAGAAACGAACGATGTGAAATTGGGGATGATACGTATCGGCTGCTTGCATCCTTTTGCCCACGACCGTGCATCGCTTACGGTCAGCGTTACCAACACGTCACAATATTTCCGCACAGCACAGAACTTGGTGCGTGCGGCATACCGGTCAAACAAATCGCGGACGCAGCCCCGACTGAAATTGTCCGATATTGCCATATATTCTCTAGCACAATGCGATTCCATTATTTTCTTTGCCTTTCCTTTCAACAGGCCGATTACTTCAGGCTTCCAGGCCGTGGTGCAGATGATAAAATCAGGATGAATATTGTCTATCATCATTTGGGCGCGTTCTTTGAGCAGATTATCCAATTTTTTTGCTTCCCACAGACGTTTGGGATATCGGTATTGGTATTGCGAATGAAATCGGACTCCCAAATCGAAATGCCTGACCCGGGGGGACAAGGGGAAACTGACAGGTGTATTTCCCTGTGAGGCTGTGAGTAGATATACTTCATACTGTAACCGGTCTGCCAAATAATTCATCTTGTCGACAAATATCCGTTCCAGTCCGCCTTTATGGGCGATGCTTTCGTGTATATATACTATTTTCATCGTGCTGCGAGTTGGTTAAATAAATCAATCCATTTTGTCATCACCTTGTCGGGCAGAAAACGTTTGGCATTTTCTCTTGCCGCGTTGCCTAACTTTTCTCTCAAAGATGGGTTCGAAATCAGTTTGTTGACAGACCATGCCATTGTCCATAACTCATGGGCATCTGTCGACAATTTGTCAAAATCGGGTAGTAACACCCCATCCTTGTTGTGATGTATTATCTCGCCCGGGCCATATGGACAATCGAACGCGATACAGGGGAGTCCGCAGGCCATCGCTTCGATGAGTACCAGTCCGAAACCTTCATATAATGAAGATAGCAGAAACATGGAGCTGTCGAGGAATTCTTGCTCAAGGTCGGTACTGAAAGGGTGGATTCTCACTACTCCTTCCAGTCCTAACGCTTTAATTGTATGTAATAAAACTTTCTTTTCTTCACCCTCTCCGTAAATATCCAGTTGCCATTCGGGATGTATGCGGTACACCTTCATCCATGCGGCAATCATCCGGTGGAATGCTTTTTCTTTGGTGAGCCGGCCGGCACTTATGGCGCGCTGTGCCGTGCGGGGACTGGTGGCGGGTGGAATCTCGGGTATGGAATTGGGTATGACAAATTTTCGTTTACAGTCTGCATTCCATTCCTTACTGTCTCCTTCGGTGAGCGATACGATGGCATCGCTCTTTTCTTCGATGGTGAGGAAGCTCTTCTTAAGTAAATAATCGTATAAAAGCTGAATGGGTTTGCTACGTTTGATTCCATCATTGATGCCGGTATGCGACTTGACGCAATGCGATTCGATTATCTTTTTGGCGCGGCATTCCAGCCGACACACCACATCTGCTTTATAGTAAGTGGTAGCAATGATGATGTCCGGGTCTATTTGTGCTATTTGTTTCTTTATTTTCCTTTCGAAGTCGCAATCCAGCCGCCACTTCATCCACCATCGCAATGGAGCTTTATACTGATATTGCAGGTGAAAGCGGGCATTGAGGTCGATATGTTTGACTCGTGCGGATATAGGAAAAGAGAAGGGGTGATTTCCCTGTGCTGCAGTGATGAGATAAATGTCGTACGCGCATACGTCGGCAAAATAATTCATTTTGTCTGCTAAAATCTTTTCTACGCCTCCGATTCGCGCGATGGCGTCATAGACATACACTATTTTCATCCTTCATATTATTTCCCACAAAAATAAGCTTTTCCTGATAGAATCCCAAATAAAAACGCAACGGAAATGACTGGAAAGTATAAAGTTAAAAAGAAATTATTTAAAATAAGCAGGATACGCTTTTCTGTTTTTTTGCTTCTGTATTAAAAGTATCTTTGTTTCTTGTCATTTTCTGCTATTCTATAAGTTTAGTTTACAATAGCTTTCACACATTGCGGCTATTGAAACCCTTTATTAATCGGTATTTCGGTGTGAAGGGAAAAATAGAGAGCTGCTTTCACATAAAATCCTCAAAAGACTAAGGCCTTTTAGAAAAAGACTTTGATGTTTTATTCAAAGACCTTGTTGTTTTGCTTAAAGACCTTATTCTTTTTTTGAAACTCTTCCTTCTTTTCTAAGATAAGTAGATGTTTCTGAAAGTATGTCTCTTTACTTATAATGTTTTTTGTAATGCTGCACTCCGAATGTTTTATCGGTGTAATATGGCCGCACTTAAGGCAGATGTGTCCTTTTATGGACTGGATATTTATATTTCATCTTTTTATTTTGGTCGTTTTGTTTATTTTTTAGATGGTTATCTCTCTTTATTTGTTCTGTCGTTTTCCCTTATTTGGTGTTCTTTGCAGTTGTAGGTGTATTATTGTTGGGGATTCCGATAAAAAGATATGTGATTGACAGAATTGAACTTTTTAAGAAAAGAATTGCATCCATATATGACTGTCGATCAAGGAGTCTATATGATAAGTTTTGACAGGCTGTTTCTTAAGAAGGAGGTTGCGTATTTCGAAATGTAATTCAGTATGCCGGCGGCCAATAAGATTGCAGCAATAGAACCGAAGTATCCAAAGGGAAAAGTATATCGGGTGAAGTAGCCCATAATCACGAATTGTACGATGTAAATATCTAATGTAAGACTTGCAATATAGTTTACAATCGCTGCCGTTTTTTTTGTTCCAATATTGGAGAGTCTTTCAAAAAGTCGGAACATATAAATGCTAAAGAGTGTCAGCAGTATGGGAATGCAGAGTTGTACATCATAGATGGGACTGGCTGAGTGAAGTATATATATTTTTAAGCTGTAGTAGACGGTGACAATCAATAGGACAGCCGACAGCGGTCGGGCGATGGAAGAAGGGCTTTCTGTATTTGTCCGCCGTTGGGCGGCGATGGCTCCAAACAGCATAATGATGTAATAAAAATACCAATGTAAAAAGTGGTTGTGTTCGGTGTTTTCGATAATCCATTCATGATGGGGCACATAGAAATAGGTGACGAGTAACGGAAAGATAAAGGCGGCACAGACTTTCCACAACTGCCTTTCAAAAAACTTGATGGAATAGAAGAAGAAAACATAGAATACAAAGATGGCTTGCAGAAACCAAAAGGTAGGAATAATAATGTCCGGCAGACGGAAAGACTGTATCCCTCCGAGGAAACACACTGTCATGAATATCCATAAACTGGGGTAGATTCTTGTAAACCGCCTAATTGCCCACGGAGCAAATCCGGTGTCACGGTTGCTCAGATACAGTGCAAATCCCGAGCAAAAAAAGAATAAAGAGTTGCCCAATGCCCCTCCGGTAGATAGGAATTGCAGATGAGGAGGATATAAAGGCCCGATATGCGAATTGGTAATTAATATTACTGCCAGAAAACGCATCAGCGAAAGGGGCTGTCTAAAGTGTTCTGTCTTCATTGTTTTCTGTGTAAGGGATGTCGGTGTAAAAGTAGGAATATTTTTTAAACATCATGCTTAAATAGTCGAATTTCTAAAAAAAAGACTATCTTTGTATATGTGCTACACACGGCAATAATAAAAAATGATGATGGAAAAACATAATGTAAGAATCTTGGTCTGTACCCATAAGGAAGGCCCTGTAAGAGATGACGATATTTATATGCCTGTTCAGGTAGGTAAATCGGCTTCCACTATTGATTTGGGCTGTCAGGGAGATGATGTGGGGGACAATATAAGCGGTAAGAATAAAACTTATTGTGAATTGACCGGTTTGTATTGGGCTTGGAAGAATCTGAAAGATGTCGATTATATAGGGTTGTGTCATTACCGGCGTTATTTTGATCTCTCGCCGAAGAAATATATTTTCAAACATATCGAATCGGATAGTATTACGTGGGAATGTTTTGTAAAAACTCCTTCTACTCTTGATTTTGCTGATGTCTTTACTCAATATGATGTGATATTGCCTACTGCCCGTGTGTTTGACAGGTCTGTTGTCGATGAGCATATTTTCAACTCCGGTTTCATTGATTATATGATATTGGAGCAGGTTATTTTGAAGCTGTATCCTGCTTACAGAAACAGTGTGCTGGACGTGTTTTATAAGAAAAACTATATTCCCCAGCGGAATATGTTCATCATGAAAAAGGAATTGTTTCATTGTTATGCCGAATGGTTGTTTTCCATATTGTACGAGGTGGAGAAACACCTTCGTTTGTCTCCTTATCACTACGCGCAGCGTGTTTTTGGATTTATGGGGGAAATATTATTGCCCTTGTTCTGCTATCACAACCATCTCCGCATTTATCAGCGGCGGATATTGGGGATAGGATGCGGGTATAATCCGAATAAATTAAAAAGAACGGTGTGTGGCTTTTTTGACAGGGCAAGGTTTAAAATGAATACTTGCCGGATAACGGAACTTTATTCTGAGAGATATCCCGAGATTCTTTGTTCGGAGGGAATTGTCATTTAATGAAGCTGATGAGTGATGAAGAAGATTCTTTTTTATTGTGATACGGTTTTCGGCGTTGGCGGAGTGCAGCGTGTCCTGGCGGAAGTGGCGAAACGGCTTTCGGAGGAGTATGAGGTTACGATATTGACCACGGATGACATTAGGCAGACCCGCCGGTATGATTACCATCGGTCTTCTGTCAGGTTTGTGTCTCTCATCTATGCTCCGGTCAGTATCTGGCGGCGTTTGCGACAGAAGTGCTGTAGTTTTGTGTGTAAATATTTACTTCCGAAGAATGAATGGACTTGTTCTCTGTATGCACGGAGTTTCTTCTTATTGCCTTATCAGGACGAACTGATAGAGAAAATAAATGGTGGAAACTATGATGTGGCGATTGGGGTGCATGCCTATTGTTGTCTTCATTTGGCTATTGTCCGGTCTAAGTTGAATGTACCGAGAACGGTGGGCTGGATGCACAATTCTTATGAAGCGTTTTTTGAAAAGAAGCATCCGTATCTTCCCCGGTTGAAGGCGTTTTTCTGCAATCGGATGGTTGATATTGAACGGATTATTGTCCTGAGCCGGAGGGATCAACAGAGATATAAGACGGAGTTGGGACTGGAAACGAGAGTGATATACAATCCGCTGACAATGGAAGTGAAGAGAACTGCCCGGCCTGATAATAAGTCTTTTTTGTCGGTGGGGCGGTTCTCTAAGAATCATAAAGGTTTTGATTTGTTGATAGAGGCGTTTGCCTTGTTTGCCAAGCGGAATATGCAATGGCATCTCGTTATTGTGGGCGAGGGGCCCGAAGACTCTTTGTATCGTTCTTTGATAGCGAAAAATGGGCTGGAAGACAGGATAAGGATAGAACCGTTTACCAACGATGTAAATTCTTATTATGTTCAAGCCGGGGTTTATGTTTTGGCATCGAGGTGGGAAGGGATGCCGTTGGTATTGATGGAGGCAATGGCACACGGTCTACCGGTTATTGCTTCAAATCTGCCCATTGTGGAGGAACTGTTGGGTGAGAGCCGTGCCGCAGTACTTTTTGAAAATGGAAATATAGCGGAACTGGCTGAACGGATGGTTGGTATGGCAACAAGTACGGATTTGGCCGAAAGGGGTAGGATTGCCATGGAGTATGCTCGCGAGTTTAGTATAAATAACATAATAAAAGAGTGGAAAGAGATAATAGAAAGATGATGGAAGAGGAGAAATGGACATTGGTGATTGTGCCGAAAACAGGATTTTTCAAGTTGGACTTGGGAGAGTTGTGGCGGTATCGTGATTTATTGGTGATGTATATCCGGCGTGATATTGTGACTTTTTATAAACAAACAATATTAGGTCCGTTGTGGTTTATATTGCAACCGTTGTTTACTGTTCTGATGTTTATGTTTGTGTTTGGAGGCATTGCCGGTATTTCTACAGACGGGCTTCCCCGGCCATTGTTTTATATGGCGGGGTTGCTGTGTTGGAATTATTTTGCCGAGTGTATGAATCGTTGTTCGGATACGTTCAATGCCAATCAGAATGTTTTCGGAAAAGTGTATTTCCCGCGGTTGATTGTTCCGTTGTCTATTGTGGTGTCCAGTTTGGTGAAAATGGGTATCCAGTTTATACTGTTTCTTTTTATTTATCTGTACTGTGTGCTTGATGGTGGTGCGACGGATGTAAATAGTTATTCGATAAATGAGTACGCTTGTCTGTTCCCTTTATTGGTGCTGATGCTGGCAGGGTTGGGACTTGGTTTCGGTCTGCTGATTTCTTCGCTTACCACCAAATACCGTGATTTGAGGTTCTTGGTTACTTTCGGGGTGCAGTTGTGGATGTATGCCACTCCGGTCATTTATCCTCTGTCGGTGATGCAGCAAAGTCATGAAAAATATATGTGGTTGATAATAGCTAATCCGTTGACTTCCATTATCGAAACGTTTAAATACGGATTTTTGGGTGAAGGAATTTTTAGCTGGTGGTATTTGGGATATAGTTTCCTTTTCACGGTCCTGATTGTAGTGTGGGGAATGATCACTTTCAATAAAGTGCAGCGTAGTTTTATGGATGTAATTTGACAATATGTAGTATGGGTAATATAGCAATTGAATTTGATAATGTGAGTAAACAATACGCCTTGGGCTCTATCGGTACGGGCACATTGAGCCGTGACCTGAATCGCTGGTGGGCACGGATACGTGGAAAGGAAGACCCTTATCTGCGTATCGGCGAGGTGAACGATCGTTCTCAGAAAGCGATGGGAAATTTTGTGTGGGCTTTGAAAGATATTAATTTTAAGGTAGAGCGAGGAGAGGTGTTGGGTATCATTGGCAAGAATGGGGCGGGCAAGTCTACTTTGTTGAAAATATTGTCTCGTGTCACTTCTCCCACAACGGGATGTATCAGGGCGAAGGGGCGTATCGCTTCTTTACTGGAAGTGGGAACAGGTTTTCATCCTGATTTGACCGGACGCGAGAATATTTATATGAATGGTGCTATTATGGGCATGACGAAACACGAAATCACTCGCAAGCTGGATGAGATTGTCGATTTTGCCGGTGTGGAGAAATATATTGATACACCGGTCAAGCGTTACTCTTCGGGGATGACAGTGAGACTGGGGTTTGCTGTGGCTGCTCATCTGGAACCGGAGATTTTGGTGGTGGATGAGGTTTTGGCGGTGGGTGATGCGGAGTTTCAACGGAAAGCGGTCGGCAAGATGCAGGATGTGGCGAAAGGAGAGGGAAGAACGGTGTTGTTTGTGAGTCATAATATGGGAAGTATGCAGCAGTTGTGTCGCAAAGGTGTTTTGCTGGAGAATGGCAGCGTTGCATTTTCAGGCATTATGGGTGAGGTGATAAATGCTTATCAAAGAGGTATTGTTACGCAGCGGGAATTTACAAGTATGGATGGCGATCCCAACGTGCTTCAGCTGTTGTATGCTTCGATTGATTCAAATCACGACGGTATGTTTTATACTGATTCTGAAATAAGAGTGTACATGAAAGTGAAGGTGGCCAAGCAGATATCTTCGTTGGTAATTGGCTTTAATTTATACAGTTCTTGGGGGTATCCTTTGGCACGGACGGATTATAATGATTCGCAGAATTTGACGACGCTTTCTCCCGGTATTTATGAACTTAAGTTTGTCATTCTTCCTTATACATTGTCCGATGGAGGGTATCATATCGTTTTTGATATTGCTGAACGGAATGTAAAACGCTATACCACCGAGAAGTCTAATTTGTACTTTACCGTTCTTCCTGGCAGTTCTTTTTTCGGAAATCGTTTTTGCGAACATCTTAATATCAAGAGTTCGCTGTTCAGAGAGGATTGGTTGGACTTTTTGCGAAAAGTGGAAGAATAGTGGTATGGGAAATAAATATGTCATTGTGCTCACTGCTTGTATTAATCCGGGGAAGATGATTCATACTTCTCTTACGGATGTGGATATACGGAGGAGGCAGTATGAGGATGCACTGGAGTTTTATCTTTTACAGACGGATTATCCGATTGTTTTTGTTGAGAATTCGGGGACTGATATCAGTGGGGATTTTCGGAAGTTTGTAGATTGTGGGCGTTTGGAATTTGTTACATTTCAGGGAAATGAGGAGTTTGACAGGAAGAAAGGAAAAGGATATGGGGAGGCGCTCATCCTGGAGTATGCATTAGAGCATTCCTTGTTTGTGCACCAATGTGACTTTTTGGTGAAGATAACAGGACGATTAAAATTATTGAATGTAAATAGCATGATAGGTTTTCATCGGTATATCCTTCCTCACTGTGATATTCAGAGTGAGATGGATAGGAGGGAGAGGTATTCGGACAGCAGAATGCTTATTACCGATAAAGGTTTCTTGCAACATTCGTTTTTGGCGCGTAAGGAGAGGATAGATGACAGCAAGGGATGTAACTTTGAGCATATTCTTTTTACGAGCATTGATGAACAAAAAGATTTTGTCTTTTATCCTTTCTTAATACGTCCTTTGTGGCGTGGAATATCAGGTACCAATGGTAGGGAGTATTGGGAAGGAAATTATACAAGTTTGAAGTTGGCTTATTTCAAAAGAATGTTGAACTGTATGACGGAATACAATATGTGCCATCCCCACAATAAGCCATCGATGGGAGTACGCTTGGTGTTGGGCATGGCTGGAATGGCGGTTGGCACTGTGCTTCGTTTTTTTGATTGGATAAAGCGATGAATAAATTTACCATTATAACGATAAATTATAATAATAAAGTTGGTCTGCAGAAGACGATTAAGAGTGTGTTTGACCAGTCTTTTGGAGATTACGAATACATTATTATTGACGGTGGCTCTACGGATGGCAGTGAAGAGGTGATTGAACAATGTGCTGCCCGACTGAGTTATTGGGTGTCCGAGTCCGATAAGGGTATCTATCATGCGATGAACAAAGGGATTGCGCAGGCTCATGGCGAATATTTGGTGTTTATGAACTCGGGAGACTGTTTTCATGATTCTTCTGTTTTGGAATGGGTAGCGGCGCAGAAACTTGATGTGGATATCGCCATTGGAACGGTGGAGTGTGTAGGAACCGGCGGGCTTAAAGTGCCTCCCTGTAATGATTTGTCTATGATGGATTTATTTAGAAATCATCCTCCTCATCAGGCGGCTTTCATCAGGAGGGCACTGTTTGAAAAGGGAGGGTTTGATGAGTCTTTAGTGCTGGTTGCAGATTGGTCTTTTTTTGTGGACAGGTTGATTTTTCAGCACACTTCTTATCGCAGATTGGATAAAATTATTTCAGATTACGATATGTCTGGATTAAGTACTATGCAGACTGATTTGCTGAGGGAGGAGAGGTATCGTGTGTTGAAGGCGTTTTTCCCTGAAAGGGTGTTGAAGGATTATGAAAAATATAAATATGCAGACTCTCCTTTGTTGGAATTGATTCCGGAATTGAACAGGACGGCCGGATTTCATAGGATGGTTTACAGGCTGGTGAAATTCTTGCTGCGCTGCTATCACTGGATTGGCTGACTATGGAATTTTTTAAGAACCAGTATGTGGGCAAAAGATAATGTGTACCTTATTTTCTCACATACGGAGAGACAGGTATACTGGTTTCTTTTGATAGTGCGAATCCGGTTTTGTATTTCATGCATGGGCATTTGAGTAGCATATTTTTTGAAGAATGAAATCGAACTGTGGATGTAATCTTGAGACAAGGTTCTCCTGACAGACTCGGGAAAAGAGGCGGAGAGGGTGGTCATGATATCAAAAGCATCCATAAATGTACACATATGGGCACGATATGACTTTCCGAATGTGTGCATGGCACTTGCATTTCTAATGATATAGTGATAATAAGGAATGGTGGTGCAAGCTATTGATGTGCAGTGTATCATGTATTGGAAGATGAATAGTCGGTCTTCATTATAGTATATGTTTTCGTTGAATGCTAATTGATGTTTGTCAATAATCTTTTTATCGTACAACTTATCCCATAAATTGCCTTTGTATCTGTAGTAAGAGTCATGAAACAAAGAAGATATGGCATCCTGATTATTCAGAACGTAGGTTTGTTCCTCTTTTATTTGGTAAATGATATTTTCGTTCTCGTCCTCGATCAAGTAACCACATGTAGACATATTTGCATGATATCGGAGGATGAGACGATAGAGTTCCGATAACATTTCGGGCTCCATCCGGTCGTCACTGTCCATGAAATGGATGTACTTTCCTTGGCTTAGTTCTATTCCTTTATTCCGTGCATGGCTTACTCCGTGATTGGGGATGTGTGTCACATGTATTCTTTTGTCTTTACAAGCATAGCTGTCGCATATTTTTCCACTCTCGTCTGTACTTCCATCGTCAATCAGAATTATTTCGATGTCCGACAATGTTTGTGCCAAAACGCTTTCTATGCATTTGGGCAGAAGTCGTTCGGTGTTATATATTGGGATGATGACGGATATGAGTGGCATACTTTATACTTTTGTAAGTTTATATATCAAGTCGTTTTTTAAGCGGCGCAGGGTGTAACGGAGGTTGCCGGGATTTCGAAATGCTTCATCCAGAGGCATGATGACAGGAATGTACTTCACCTTCAACCGGTTTCGGATGCAATATATGTTGATGAGCCGTTCGGATAAATAGCCGAACAGCCGGGCTTGGTCGGGGTAACCGGAGAGCTTTACACGTTTTTCCAGTTCGAATAAAACCTTGAATAGCCATTCGGAGTATCCGTCGAAATGTTCCCATCGGGTTATGAACATATTATAACCGGAATAGGCATTTCTGTGATACATCAGTGTATCGAAAGCGGTGGAGTATTCGGGACTGACATCATGAATCACTTCCTTTAATATATGGAGGTCGTTGACAATGTGGAAAACGGCATACTGCGTGCCCACATTGTAAGGATAATGACGTTTGGAAGGAAGTATGATGTCATAATCATTCAATAACTTCTCTAAATCGGGAAAGCAATATTTCTTTTTCAGAAACGAATCACGATTAATGAAACTTCTGTCGGGTGAAAAGGAAGCAAACGATCGGTAGAAATCAAAGAAACGTCTGTAATGGTTCAGTCCGATGATGTCGCATCTTATGTTTTTCCAAGCCCAGTAATGTGCTGTCAACTCACAAAAATGGGGATTCTTGTCAGAAATGTTGTCACCGGTATTGTCTTGCGCATGGTAGAACCGGGTGTTGGTGAGGGCGGCTCCTACCTGGATGGGGTAGAAGTATTTATGTGGCGGGAGGGCTGCTTCCCGGTGTGCACAGACTAATATTTTGATTTCTTTTTCCATAATTGCTCAGTTGACTTTTTCCCACATTTGTGTTTGTGGATTAAACCGCTTGATGATACGTGCCGGATTGCCCACCGTGACGCAGTAATCAGGGATGTCTTTAGTTACCACACAGCCGGCACCGATAAAGCAGTGTTTCCCAATGTTTACACCGGGCAGTATAATCACGTTGGCTCCGATAATGGTATGTTCTCCTATATGGATAGGAGAGGTGGTGATGCCTTGTTCGATGATGTTTTTGGTGATGTCGCGATAGTTATGGTTCAAGCCGATGAGGACCACATTTTGAGAAATATTGACTCCGTTGTCTATTTGGATAGGGCCGATAACCGTATTGCTCAGTCCGATTCGGCAATAATCGCCGATGATGATATCTCCTACGGCATTGTTCAGGCAGGAGTAATCTTCAATGACAGAATATTTACCTAACCGGAATTGGTGGAAGGGGGGAAGGTCTTTTCGGACACTGCGATAGATTACCGCCCCTTTTCCTTTTTTAATATAGATAGGTTGCAGTATCCGTATCCACCAATAGGGGCGCGTTTTCACCGGATGCATGATGAATCGATGAATCCGTTTCTTTAACTTGGGATTTTTATGTAGATAATTCTTTAGATTCATAACTGTCCATGTTGCGTATGAATAAATTTATTTGCCATTCCTTTTAAATGAAATAAATTAAGTGTCATAATGATTGTAAAATAAGGTAGTTGTTTTATTATTTTGCCTGCATATTTATGTCTCATGTCGGGGGGGATGGCAATGTATAGTGATAGAGTCAGCAATATAAATAAAATCCACCATTTGACGGACGAAAACGGGGAAATGATACTACAAATGAGTGAGATGGTACTCAGTACTGCTATAAGGATACTGCGCGGAAGGATAAATGTCTGAATTGTTTTTAATAGATAATCCCGATTCCCATGTAGGAGGGCTGAAGGCAGGTTACTTCCCATTTTGAGAGCAAGGAACAGTTGAGTAGCCATCCAGCGGCGGCGTTGGTGGCGCATGCTGTCTGCTTTTTGTACCTTTTCATCCAAGGTCTCTATGCTATCGGCATATTCTATGTGGATGCCTTGGCTGAGTAACAGTTCTTCTAATTCTTTATCCTCACCGGCACTGTGTGTATGTATGATATTTTGCTTAAACCATTGGAAATCAAAGACCATTCCCGAGCCGATGAGTGCTGAGGAGAATCCTAATTGGATGTGTCCTTTTCTGAATATGGTGTTGTTCATTTCTTCTATGACTGCATCCAGTATGGCTGTATCAGAGTTCAGGTTTTTGGCTTTTCGATGTGTTTGTATGGCTTTTGCGCCTTGGGATACCGCTTTGTTCAGTTCGTATAAATAATCGGTTGGAATGAGGTTGTCAGCATCCAATATGATGACATAATCATATCGGAGGTAGGATATATGTTCTGTTGCTAGGCGTAAAGCTTTGGCTTTGGAACTTTCTTGTTCCTGTATCTTCAATAAAGTGATGCGTGACTCCAGATAGAGCAGATGGTTGGTTGCATCGTCCATTCCGTCAGAGACGACAATGACGTCATATAGCTGTTCAGGGTATGTTTGCTGTAATACGGAATGGATGCAGTCAAGGATTACATTATCTTCCTTATAAGCGGGTATGAGTATGGCAAAGCGTTTGAAATCATGGCTTTGGGGATATTGTTGTGACTTGAAGAAACAAGACGCAACAGAGAAGATAACTATATATCCTACGCAGACGGCAAAATAGATATATAGTACAAATTCAATGATATGTATCGCTCCCGACAGCATATTGATTTACTTTTTCTTTTTCCCGAAAAGGAAGTTGACAATCATTCCTGCAGCCATGACCGGAATGGCTTTCATCGCTTTGTTGAACTTATCGTCTACTAGGTAGTTAGGGATTGCCAAAGCCATTGTGAACAACAAGCAGAAGAGTAATAGCCACCATTTAACACAGGCTACCCAGTCAAAAAATACCATTATTGTGCCAAAGAGCAGGATGATTCCCAACAAAATAGTGCGCGGGAAAATGAACCATTGCAGGATGCGGTCGGCATAATCGAAATTTCCGCTGAAAATGGCATGGGGCAGGTTGCCTATGTTGGTAAACAGGGAATAATATTGTGCTTTTATCCAACTGTTGCGTTGGGCATAGAACCGTTTCTTTCCACCATCTTTGAGGGCGTATACGCGGGTTTGGTTCAGGTATTCCACATAGATTCGCTCTCTTAGCAGTAATGATTCAATGGTCTTTTCATCATCTTCATCGCTCAACTTTCTGATGTTTTCTTTAAGCCAGTTGAAGTCAATGGCTGTTCCGGAGCCATTGAGTGAGGCGGATAACCCGAAGGTGACATGACCGGCCCGCAGAATGGAATTATTGATTTCATCTGCTACTGCGTCCAAAACAATGATGTTGTTGGGTCTGTCTTAGTGTATTCGGTGACTTTGTATGGCATTAGAACCGCTTGCATAAGTATTGTTTATTTCGTTCAGGAAATTTTTCTCTACCACATTGTCGGCATTCATCAGTAGGGCAATGTCGTATTGGCTGTCTGCGAGTTGTGACATAGCTGCTTTAATGGATTTGGTCTTGGAGCTTTTCTTAAAGTTGGCTTTTAATAATATGATGGGTAGTTGGGCCAACTGTCGGTTGGTTTCCGATTTCAAATGGTCGGAAATGACGATGATGTCAAAACAGTCGATGGGATAGTCTTGCTGCAGAAAAGACCGGATGGCATAAAAGACGTATTCATCATCCTTGTAGGCAGGGATGAGAATGGCGAAACGATGTTTTATTCTCGATTCGGAATATTTGTCTGTGCGTTTGACTGTTGCTGCTATGGCATATATCAGCAGATAGACAACAGTGAAAGCGCATAATGCGAATAATACTAAATCTAAATATCCAATAAATATCATAGCTGTTTGTCTTTGTTTCTAAGTTTGAAAAATGCTTTTGTGCCTTCCCGATGTGCTTTGGCTGCTTTTTTTTGCCCTTTGCTCCATGCTGTGATGATGTTTTTAGGACATACAATGACCAGTTGGTAGAGTAAAGCAAGATACAGTCTCCAACCGGGAAGGTTGCGATATGCATATAATAATCTGTTTCTACTTAAATAATAACATTGCAAGGGGCTCCCTTTTCCGCTGGAACTGCCGTCTTTATGCCATATTTCAAAAGCCGGATCGTACCAAAGTTCATATCCTTCCGCAGTCATGCGGGTGCACCACTCCAGTTCTTCGTAATACAAGAAATACTCTTCCGGTATAAGTCCTATCTGGTCTATAACCTGCTTTTTGAGGAGCATGGCAGCACCATGCAGGTAAGATGTCTTCCTTGCCGGATAACAGCTTTTGTCTCGGCTTCCTCTACCTATAGTACGGTTTCGGAGTGTAATGGAGGACAGAGGAGTATATCCTGCAAATTGGATGGTGTGCGGCTCCGTGTAATTAAGTATTAACGGGGAAATACCGGCAATACCTTTTGAGGAGAGCAGGCGTTTGATTAACAGGTATACAGTATCTTTTACAATAAGGGTGTCATTGTTCAATAAGAAAAGATAGTTTCCTTTGGCACTTTTTATACCCAGATTATTGCCGCCTGCAAAACCTAGATTCTGTTCGCTTCGTATGACATGGACGGAAGGATATTTCTGTTGCAGCAAGAGCCCTTCATTGGCGGTTGAGCCATTGTCTACGACAATGATTTCATAGGGGACAGACGTGACGGTGTTCACCCATGAATCAATGAATTCGCAAGTGTCATGATAACCGTTGTAATTGACAGTTATAACTGATATGTCAGGTTGTGCGCTGTTCATGTTCTTTGGTATATAATCTGTCTAAATGAGGGCCCAGAAAGATAAACGTAAAACAAGAATATATCAGGATTCCGTTAGGAAACTGAAAATAAACCATGTTGGCATACGAGGCGACAAGCATGCCTGCACATCCGCATAACATACCTGTCAGCGGTCCTCTTATTTCGGGGTTGCTGATTCGAAACAGTATGATATACGCACCCAATATGAATAATACGGCGTGCATGCCCAGAAAAACACTCAAACCCACTACGCCCATCTGTATCCATACGTCTACAAGGCTTGAGTCGGCAGGACAGATGGAGACAAAATAGTATTTGTTTTGAGGGGAAATGACTCCGTTTTGTACGCCCATTCCTATTCCGAAGGGCATCTCTGACATATAGGCTTTGAGTGCTTTCTGATTTTCGAAACGTACGAGCAGTGATTGGTCATTCGAGTCGAAGACAGTGCGCATACGACGTATCAACCGGTTGTCTTCTCCAATCTTTGTGTATTTCAACATTCCCACTCCGCCTACAAGCAAAAGGAATGATAGCATACCGATTTTCCAGTTCTTTGATAAGAAGAGAAAAACACCCAATCCTGCTATCGGTATGGCAATGGCGGCTCGTGTTCCGGCAATGAGCAGACCATAGAATCCTGCCATGCTGACTACAAAATAGAATAGCTTGAGGTATCGGTTTTTGGAGTATAGTGCCGACAAGAAAAAGGTGGTGCATGATAGTCCCATAGTAGATCCGAATATGGCTGCATCTGTAAAAAACGAGAAATAACGGATGCCCGAATGTATGAAGTGAGTGCGTGCACCGTATGCCCACAGCCATGCCAGTTCGGTGCTGTCAAATCCTTTGTTCTTTTGCCAATAACCTTTTGCAGCAGCCAACAAGGTGAATATTCCCCACAGAATCAGAAAATAATGCAGAAAAGAATAGCGGTTGCAATGTATGGATAGAATGAAACATGTGAGCAACGGATAGATGGCCCAAGGTCTTAATATTCTGAGCCACGCTTCGGGATATAACTCTCCCGTGATGCCGTTTCCTGCATTGATGATACAGTATAACAGCCATCCTAACAAGACGAATGTGTAAGCATTCATTGCGTTCTTTCTGTTGTCGTCATCCGTATATACTTGTTTGAGTATGATGAGCGTCAACATAATGCCGAATAATAGGTCGAAGATATTGGTGATGGGAATCGGAATCGGATAATATCGGTTGATTCCCATTATAATATAGTTGATAATAAAGGTGATGCATAGAAGAATAGTCGGCCTTTTGATGCAGATAAAAATAAAAGTAAGCAGGAAGGGAATCAGACCGATTGCGGTTGCTACTGTCGCTTTCATAGTAGTGGCAGTCCAGATACAAAGCAATAATCCGACAGTCACGACAATTGCATTGATTCCTTTTTCAAAGATGTTATATTCCTTAACTATCATTTATTTCTTGTTATATTCAACAGCAGTCAACCCCAATTGAAAGAGTCTGTATTCCATATTTTTAAATCTCGTATACGGAGGAAGTTGTCCGGTGAATTCCTCAACCGTATTTCTGCCGGCTTGTGTCAAGTAGAAGAACAAGGGTATTTGCTCATTTTTAGCCTGCAATAAACGCTTGTACATCAGTTGGTCAATGTCTTTCCATGTTCTGTTTGCACGTACAATCATCAGGTTGACAGAAGCCTCATTTAATAGTGTGGGAGGAATCGGATTACTCTTTAGTACCGGATATTCTATTAAAAGAATTTCATCTTTTCCAAGGTCAGGACACAAGTCTTTTATGTTGTTAGCCTGAACGTACAGGCTGTCTTCACTTAAGAAATCTTCGTCATACGTGATGCGTCTCACGTCCAGTCCGATGCTTGTCCAATATTGTTCCAGAGCTAATGCTATATGCGTCTTGCCATCTTTCTCTTCCGTGCTCAGTAGGTTGATGATTCGTTGTTTGCTGACACTTAGATGGGGTAGCAGACTAGTACTTAACTGCTTGATGGCCATTTCGTCTATTGCCTTATTATACCTTCTGTATCGTAGGGCGCTGTCTTTGGGATAAGCCCCGATAACAGTACTTCCGGTGATGCGTTGTGTGCGTATCTTGTCCCTGAGGGTACGGTCTAAGATTTCGATAATCAGGAAATAACCAATGATAAACAATAAGGTACCCAATATGGACGAAAGTATAATCATCCGTGCATTGGTGGGAGAAGAAGTAAGAGGGAACAATGGCGGATTCATGATTTTGAGTGAGGCCGAAGTCATCTCTAGATTCTTTTGGCGTAAGATAGCGGCATTCAATGCCCCCATTGTTGACATATAATTACTTTCCACGAAGCCGATGTGCCGTTCTTTACGTCCGAGTGTAGCACCGATAGGAGAGAAGTACAGGAAATCCCGGTCTATCTTTTCTCTCATGATATCGCGGGTATCCATCTGTGCTTTTGTCTTTTCCATCAATACGACCTGCTCCAGCCATTGACTTATCAAGGTTTCGTATGGTACATTGTTGGTTGAAGCTGATTCGGCACTCAATTGCATTGCAATGTCATTAATACTTTTCTCTGCATCATTAAGCACCCCCTTCTCATTTTCCAGTACTTGTTGATTTTTTTGGTCGGGAGTAATCTCCATAGTAGAGATTTTTGTATTTAATTGTGATATTTGCTGAAGTTTGTTTAAGAATAGGTTATTAGTACGGATTGCTTTGGCAATATCTCCCAGTTTATATTCATAAAAATCAATTAACGCTTTACTGGTGGAGTAAGTGATGAGCAAGTCATTATCCATCATCTGATAACTGGCATCCATTCCCGCCACCTGTTTGGTTTGTTCGCCGTAGTTGATGATACGGTGTTCAATGTTGTATTCTATTAAAGAGTCCTCGGCAGAGGTCAGCATTTTACCTAGTCGAGCCAGCTCTTCCTGAAAAAACTTAATAACATTATCGGTCTCTCCATATCGCAGTTCATGATATTGTTTGACAAACTCCTCATTCAATATATCAAGTGTATTGTAAGCAATTCCGGGATCATTGGAACTGTATGCTATTTCTATCATATCACTGTTACCCAATCTGGCCACTTTGATATTCTGAGAAAGAAGCGGTATGCTAAAGTAAGGATGCGTATAGTTAAGTAATCTGTAAATAAAATTATTAACAGACGGCCTTTCAAAAGCAACCAGCTTATTGTAAGTTTTTTCCTCATTCTGCTTGTCGATGAGCGCTCTCATCTCTCTGGGAACGCTACCCACTAACTGTTGATAGTGTTCTGCCGAGATGTAGCTTGTATTCTTCTCGGCATCCCCATATACAAGGCAACGGGCAAGCAACTTGAGAGAGACAATCTTCAAGGTACGTTCGGTTGTGATGATGTTCATCAGATTGCTCAGATGTACTCCTGCATTGCGGGAGTCGGTAACATCTACATTGTATCCTGAAATAATCCCTGTAAAAATAGTTGTTTTTACATCGTATGTCTTTTCAAGGTCTCGGGTCATAAACCATGCTATAACACCGGCAATACACGGAAAGATAACCATCCACCAGCGAATGCGATAGAAAAATCTTACTATATATTTGAATAATTCCATATTATTTCAGTTCAGTATTTTCATTTTTGTCAATTCCTTCGGTGACACTTAACTCTTCCTGAATGGTAAGAATTGGTGTATGAGAAATAATTTCGAGCATTAACAATTGGTCATTGATAGTCGAGCGCAGAGATGCAAACCCCTGATTGGCTCCAAATTCTTTTTCTTTCGTTTGGGCTACCGCATCTATTGTCGTGCGTCTGTTTCTGTATTCCTGTTCGGCAATGGCAGATGCACCTTTATATAAAGCAAGGTGTTCTGCCGAACGTTGTAAGGTTTCGATATTCGATAAAATCTGGACATACAGATGGGCTATTTGTATTTTTAATTCCTCATATGCCTGTTGTTTTCTCAATTCTGCGATATCTACCTGAATGCGTTGTCGTTTTATTTTGCCAGGTAGGTCGAATAACGTTTCGAGCGGTAGTGTGACAGAACCTCCCACACTCCACGAAGTCTGTTCTGTTCCCGTATAACGATAAATTAAAGGAGTGGTAGGGTCGGTAGACGAGCCGATATTATCGGCAATGCCGTGCGAAACATTTCCGAAAGCATTAAAAAGACTCATCCAGCTTCTTTTTTCTTTAGCTAACAATTTTTTTTGTAATTGTTTCTCTTTTTCCAGAATTTCGATGCTTGGAGTGCTGCGTGCATTTTCGTATAACACACTCAGTGGAGGTAATTTGATTTTGGCTATATCTATATTTATACTTGAATTTACTTCATCCTGTGTTGTGACAGATTGCTGTGTTCCGTGTGTTTCCTGAGATTTGGCATAGCCTGCAAACAGAAATATGAGAATGATAATAGCATATAGTTGTTTCATAAAATGTCTTTTCCCCTTTAAATCATTTTTTATTATTGTTTATACATCTCCCTTTTGAATGAAAGCGGTAAATGTTTTTAGTAGAATTTTCATATCCATTCCGAACGAGAACTCTTTACTGTATTTCAAGTCCAGTTCTTTTCGTTCTTTGGCAGACAACCTCCCAGGGTCTCCCCGTTTCTCCACTTGCCACAAGCCTGTCAGTCCTGCAGGAGCCATGAACCTGTCTATGCTGTCGTCGTTCGTCAAGCGCTCGGCTTCATAGAGAGGAAGAGGCCGGTTGCCTACCACAGACATATCTCCCTTCAATATATTGATAAGTTGTGGTAGTTCGTCCAAGCTGTATTTACGTAGGAAGCGTCCTACTCTTGTGACACGAGGGTCTTTTTCTATTTTTACAAACGGTTGGTCCTGTTCACTATTGCGTTTGGATGCGAACACTTCTTCAGGGATGATAAAGTCATCAGAAACCAGTATAACGCCGTCATCTCCAATTAGAAAACCATCCAGGTCATCATCAGAGAATCCTTTGGGCTCGGTAGCGGTGCCATCTTCAGATTTATATTGGTTTAAGTCTGTCAGTTCCTTCAGATGCTTATCCGCGTTATTATACATGGAGCGAAACTTCAGAAAGTCAAAGATGTTGTAATTCGTTCCTACTCTTTTTGCTTTATAAATAACAGGACCTTTGCTTTCCAATCTAATTGCCAATGATATAATAAGGAAGACCGGTGACAGAACGATGAGCGCTATACCGGCAAAAGTGATGTCAAAAAAGCGTTTCCACCGAGGCAGTATGAAACGCTTTACCACTTTTTTCTTTCTGTTGCTGATGTAGAGCAACTCTTGTCTTTTATTTATTAAGTCAATCTTCTGAATCAGCTCTTCTTTTGAAATATTGGGACTGATTGTATCGTTGATTCCGCTTTTCAGATACGCAGCGCTTTCTTCTTTTTTTAAGCCGCCGGTGACCAGCACTACATAACCCTGATAGAATTTTTTCCTGAAAAGAGTGATGTTTTCCACATCCTCCTTCAAGTTACCCTGTTCATAGAGGATGATAATATTCTCTCTCGTTTTAAGGTTGATACAAATGGTAATGGCATCTTTATGGTCTTTGGCATAAATTAATTGCACATCTTCCAACTTTCCGAATTGAGTCAAAAAAGACTTGCTTTTTCCTATATAAAGCAGATTAGTTGTCATAACCTATTCGATTATCTTTTTTACTCTGATCTTAAGTTCCATCGGGTTAAAGGGCTTTACGATATAGTCTTCCGCACCTATTTCGAGTAGTCTTATTCGTTCGGTGGTGCTGTCTTCGCTGCTCAGCATAATGACGGGAATGTGCTTGAACAGTTCGTTAGCCTTAATCCATTCCAGAAAATCGTCTCCTCTCATTTCCGGCATGCGTATGTCTGAAATTATTAAGTCCGGCAGATTCCCTTCTTGTAGCCATTTCATTCCTTGAACTCCGTCCTGCAACCAAATGCAGTCATATTCAGCCATTAAATAAATAGACAGTACTTTTGCTATTGTTTCTTTGTCGTCCAGAATCAATATTCTCTTTTTCATATCATTCTTTATTATGTTTGGCAAAAATAAGGAAAAATATTGGTATTAAGCAATATAAATCGATTAATTTTGGGAACATAAGTCGTTTTTTTGTTGATATTATCGTCAGTGAGGATATTATCGGGGAAATAAATTATCCTTTTTAGGACAAAAGCAAGATTTTTATCCAAAGGAGAGGGGGATGAATAATTGGATTATCCGGAGAAACAAAAAAGATGTTTCTATTGTTTTCAAAAGTAGTCACCCTTGTTTATGAAAACTGTCTTGGCTGTTTTGTTGCTCTCTCTTGAGTTTTTTGATATGATAACTGAAGATAACGATTTTATAATGAAGTATGATACATACTTTTTTATTAGCAATATTTTAATGCTTATATCAAAAAGATTGCTTACTTTTGCGGAGTTTATACTAAACTAGTCGAAAAAATAAATTAAAAGAACTATTGAAGGATTTATGATGAGAAAAATAGTAACATTTGTATTGCTATTAATTTGCCTGTCTGTCACTTCTGTTGCGCAGATGGGGGGTGGTATGACCGATAAGCAAGTGGTGGAATATGTGCAGAATGGTTTGTTGCAAGGTAAAAGCCAGCAGCAGATTAGTACGGAGCTTGCTCGTAGGGGAGTGACCAAGGAACAGGCGGAACGTGTCAAATTACTGTACGAACAGCAAAAGAAGAATGGAAAAAACTCATCGTCTTCTACTTTAGACAACACGAAAGGGCGCAGTCGTACCAAGAACGGGGTTAAGGAAAAGGAAGACGGAAAGGACGGCAGTGATTACATCGATAAAAATTTTAATTTTGATGATTCTTCGGAGAAAAAAGAAGTTCCTGTTTATAAATATGTAACGACAGAACCGTTGGAACCCAAGGAGATGGGTACCTATACCATTGATAGAGATGGAAATATTGTATATGACAATAACACGATCCTTTATTTGCAGGAAGAAGAAGAGAAGAAAGAGAAAAAGGTCTTCGGACGTGATATTTTCAATACCAAGAATTTGACATTTGAGCCTAGTGTGAATCTGGCTACTCCGGTGGATTATCATTTGGGGCCCGGAGACGAAGTGATTATAGATATTTGGGGAACTAATCAAGCTACCATACGCGATAATATTTCTCCTGATGGATACATTAATATAGAAGATATTGGTTTGGTGTATCTGAACGGCATGACGGTGAGCGAGGCAACGGATTATTTACGCAAGGAGCTGAACCGGATTTATGCCGGCATAGACAGTGAAAAACCTGTTTCACAGATAAAGGTGACACTGGGAGACAGTCGCACCATTCAGGTAAATGTGATGGGAGAGGTACTGACTCCGGGTACTTATGCGCTTTCTTCTTTTTCTTCTGTTTTCCATGCTCTTTACCGTGCAGGCGGAGTAAATGATATTGGTAGTTTGCGTGCCATTCAGTTAGTTCGTGGCGGTAAGCCTATTGCTACAATCGATGTGTACGATTTTATTATGCGTGGCAAAGCCACTGATGACATTCGTCTGCAGGAGGGGGATGTTGTCATTGTGCCTCCTTATCAAGCCTTGGTGACGATTGAAGGAAATGTAAAACGCCCCATGAAATACGAAATGAAGGATGGCGAAAATGTAAAGACCCTGCTTAAGTATGCCGGTGGCTTTTCGGGAGATGCATACACCCGTGCCTTGCGTATGATTCGTCAGAATGGCAGAGAATATCAAGTATATACGATTGATGATATCGATTATTCAGTCTTCCCGGTGAAAGATGGTGACAAGGTAACGGCTGAGGCTATCTTGAATCGTTTTGAAAATAAGCTGGAGATTAAGGGTGCGGTCTACCGTCCGGGAATCTATCAGTTTGGAGGCTCATTGAATACGGTTCGCCAGTTGGTGGAAAAAGCAGACGGTTTGATGGGAGATGCGTTTACTGCCCGTGCCGTGTTACATCGTGAGCGTGATAATTTGACACGTGAGGTGATTTCTGTCGACATAAAGAAGGTGCTCGATGGCACTATCCCCGATATTCCTTTACAGAAGAATGATGTTCTATATATTCCCAGTATCCACGATTTGCAGGATATGGGTGTAATTACAGTGTTTGGTGAAGTAGCCCGTCCCGGGGAGTTGCCGTACGCCGACAACACGACGCTGGAAGATATCATTATTCAGGCAGGTGGCTTGAAAGAGTCGGCTTCTACCGTTCGTGTGGATGTCTCACGCCGTATCAAGGACAATAAGAGTACGGATGTTTCTTCTACTATTGGTAAAATGTATTCTTTCTCTTTGAAGGATGGATTTGTAATTGATGGTGAGCCCGGTTTTGTGTTGCAGCCTTATGATCAGGTGTATGTCAGAAGAAGTCCGGGTTATCAGGAACAGGCCAATGTAGACATTACGGGTGAGGTGCTTTATGACGGTACTTATGCACTGACCAATAAAAGTGAACGTCTTTCTGATTTGGTAAAAAAGGCCGGTGGTGTAACTCCTTTTGCTTATGTGAAAGGTGCCAAGCTGATTCGTCAGGCGAATGATGAGGAGCTGAAGCGTATGGAAGATGTGTTTAAGATGATGCGCCGTGAAATGGGACAAGCCAATATGGACTCATTGAAGTTGGATTTGGACAGTGTTTATTCGGTGGGTATTGATTTGGAATTGGCAATGAAGAATCCGGGTTCCAGTGCGGATGTGGTGCTTCGTGCCGGTGATAAGTTGGTTGTTCCTGAGTTGAGTAATACTGTAAAGATAAACGGTGCGGTGATGTTGCCTAATACCGTAGCCTATAAAGATAATAAATCAGTGAAATACTATATTAGTCAGGCCGGTGGATTTGCAAACAATGCCCGTAAGAGCAGAGCATTTATCATTTATATGAACGGTCAGGTTGCCAAAGTCAAAGGTTCGGGGCGAAATATGATTGAGCCGGGGTGCGAGATTATTGTACCGATAAAAGATAAGAACGGAAGAATGAATTTCCAAACAATTTTGGGAATAGCTTCATCTATAGGTTCATTAGGATTAACAGCGGCGTCTATTGCTAATATATTGAAATAAGGATTGAAAGGTTAAAATAAAAAGAGATTACCCAAAAAATCGGTTAGGAATATTCAGAAATATCCCTAACTAAAGATACAAAAAAGCCAACTAATTCGCAAGACTTTAAGTATGAGTTAGTTGGCTAATTTTATAGGATTTACTGAATATCCCTCGGTTATTTTATCATTATGAGTAGTGTGAAGAATCTGAATATATTCATTGATAGTTTACGGATTCTTTGTTGTGCTCAGAATGATAGAGTAAAAAATAACGTAATATACTTTTGGGTAGTCTCTTACTGTTTATATAAGATTAATTGTACTTAAAGACAGTTTTGTGTTCTTTTAGAGTAGGGTGCATTTTATCTTTTTCTGATAAAATGATTTTATCTTTCGGAATACGCCAGTCAATATTCAAATCAGGATCATTCCATGCAATACCTCCTTCGCTTTGCGGAGCATAAAAGTTATCGCATTTATATTGGAATAAGACCTCATCACTAAGTACGGCAAAGCCATGAGCAAATCCTCTTGGTATAAATAACTGCCGATGGTTTTCTCCGGTTAATTCCACTGCCACATGTTGTCCGAATGTTGGAGAACCTTTGCGGATATCCACTGCCACATCCAGTACAGAACCTTTTATGACACGTACTATTTTACTTTGCGTAAAAGGAGGTTTCTGAAAATGTAATCCTCGCACGACACCATATCCGGAAAAACTCTCATTGTCTTGCACGAAAGTGGTTTTACACACCTTCTCTTCAAACTCGCGAGAAGAAAAACTTTCAAAAAAGTAACCTCTTGCATCCTTAAAAATGCGGGGCTCTAAAATAAGAACCCCGTCTATTGCTGTTTTTATAACTTCCATTATTTATCTAATTCTCTAATTACTTTAAGTAAGTATTGTCCATATTGGTTCTTAAGCATCGGTTGAGCCAGTTCGCGCATCTTTTCTGTCGAAATCCAGCCTTTTCTTAATGCTATACCTTCCAGGCAAGCCACTTTTAAGCCCTGGCGCTTTTCAATGACTTCTATGTAAGTACTTGCTTCTGCCAAAGAATCGTGGGTGCCTGTGTCCAACCATGCAAATCCACGTCCCAGTGTTTGTACTTTTAACTCTTTCTCCTGCAAAAAGCATTGATTTACGGTTGTGATTTCCAACTCTCCGCGTGCCGATGGCTTGATGTTTTTGGCAATTGTTACGACCTTATTGGGGTAGAAATACAGCCCTACCACGGCATAATTGGATTTGGGTTGAGCCGGTTTTTCCTCAATGGACAGGCAGTTTCCTTCTTTATCAAACTCTGCTACTCCATATCTTTCAGGGTCACTTACCCAATATCCGAATACTGTTGCTTTGTTATCACATTCGGCTGAGTGTACAGCTTCTCTCAGTAAAGCAGAAAGTCCGTTTCCATGGAATATGTTATCTCCCAAAACAAGGCATACTGAATCATCCCCGATAAATTTTTCACCGATGATAAAAGCTTGTGCCAAACCGTCGGGAGATGGTTGTTCTGCATATTCGAAACGAACTCCAAAATCACTTCCGTCACCTAATAACCGTTGAAAGCTAGGTAAGTCATACGGGGTTGAGATGATTAATATCTCCCTGATGCCTGCCAACATTAACACAGATATGGGATAATATATCATCGGTTTGTCAAATACAGGGAGCAGTTGTTTGGAAACTCCTTTCGTTATGGGGTAAAGGCGTGTGCCTGAACCGCCGGCCAATACAATTCCTTTCATTATGGTAAATTTTATAATTGTCCGTAGACAGAAATTTGTTGATTTCATGCAAATATAGAGTATATAAATTAATATACAATGTCTTTTTCTGAAAATAATGGTTATCTTTGCATTTATACAATGTAAAATGAAAGTGTATGAATATTAAGAATAATCACCTCGTTATTATGGCAGGAGGCGTAGGCAGCCGATTTTGGCCGATGAGCACCCCCGATTATCCTAAACAATTTATAGATGTATTAGGTTGTGGACGTACATTAATTCAATTAACGGCAGAGCGTTTTAAAGGTATTTGTCCGCCTGAAAATGTTTGGGTGGTTACTTCAGAGAAGTATGCAGAAACGGTAAAGGAACAATTGCCTGAAATAGCAGATGACCATATTTTGCGTGAGCCCTGCCGTCGCAATACGGCTCCCTGCATTGCTTATGTGAGCTGGAAAATAAAGGCGCGTAATCCCAAAGCCAACATGGTGGTGACACCCAGTGACCATATTGTGATGGATGTAACCGAATTTCAACGGGTGATAGACGCTGCTATGAAGTTCACTGCCGATTCGGATGCAATTCTGACTTTGGGTATGAAACCCACCCGTCCCGAAACAGGATATGGATATATAGAGGCAGATTTAACTATACCTTCCACTTCCAACAAAGAAGTGTATCGAGTGTATTCGTTTAAAGAAAAGCCCGATTTGGAGACAGCTGAGAGATATATCAAGAAAAATAATTTCTTTTGGAATGCCGGTATTTTTGTATGGAATGTGAGTACGGTTGTAAACGCATTGCGGGTGTATCAACCGGCCATTTCGAAAATTTTCGAAAGATTACTTCCTTACTATTATACGGAACAGGAACAGGAAATGATTAATCAAAATTTTCCGCTGTGTGAAAACATTTCTGTCGATTATGCCATTATGGAAAAGGCGGATGAGATATTTGTTTTCCCTTCCGACTTTGGATGGAGTGATTTAGGCACATGGGGCTCCTTACACGGAAATTTGCCTAAAGATGCTCATAATAATACACAGATAGGGCAAAATATAAAATTATATGAGACACGGAATTGTGTTATCCATACCACGCAGGAGAAAAAGGTGGTGGTGCAAGGGCTTGACGGATATATCGTAGCGGAAAAAGACGACACACTTCTTATTTGCAGACTGAGTGAGGAACAGCGTATTAAGGAATTTTCAGCTGAATGACTAAATTATTCTTTTTAGAGAAAAGAAACTAAATAAATTTTTATAAGCATGAAAAAGGTAGCATTGATTTCAGGTATTACAGGGCAGGACGGCTCATTCCTGGCAGAGTTTTTGATTGACAAAGGCTATGAGGTACACGGTATTTTGCGCCGTTCTTCTTCGTTTAACACAGGGCGTATTGAGCATCTTTATCTTGATGAGTGGGTGCGAGATATGAAGAAGAGCCGTCTGATAAATTTACATTGGGGAGATATGACAGACAGCAGTTCTTTAATTCGAATCATTCAGGCTGTCCGACCGGATGAGATATATAATCTGGCAGCGCAAAGCCATGTAAAAGTAAGCTTTGATGTTCCCGAATATACTGCTGAAGCTGATGCGATAGGCACATTGCGTATGCTGGAAGCAGTTCGTATCTTGGGGCTGGAAAAAAAGACCAAGATTTATCAGGCTTCTACTTCCGAATTGTTCGGACTGGTGCAGGAGGTGCCTCAAAAAGAGACAACTCCGTTTTATCCGCGTTCTCCATACGGAGTTGCCAAACAGTATGGTTTTTGGATTACAAAGAACTATCGTGAAAGCTACGGAATGTTTGCCGTGAACGGCATCTTGTTTAACCATGAAAGCGAACGTCGCGGAGAGAATTTCGTGACACGTAAAATAACGTTGGCAGCCTCTCGTATTGCTCAAGGCTTTCAGGATAAATTGTATTTGGGAAATCTCGATTCCTTGCGCGACTGGGGATATGCCAAAGATTATGTGGAATGTATGTGGCTGATTCTTCAACATGAGACACCGGAAGATTTTGTGATAGCAACCGGAGAGTACCATACGGTGCGTGAATTCTGTACATTGGCATTTAAGGAAGTCGGTATAGAACTGCGTTGGGAAGGAAAAGGGGTGGAAGAAAAAGGAATCGATGTGAACACAGGCAGAGAATTGGTGGCTGTTGATCCCAAGTATTTCCGTCCGGCCGAAGTAGAGCAGTTGTTGGGCGACCCCACCAAAGCGAAAACAATGCTGGGGTGGAATCCACGTAAAACTTCTTTTCCGGAGCTGGTGAAGATTATGGTGCAGCATGATATGAAATTTGTGAAAAAATTGTATTTGAAGGAGCAAATCGGGAAATAATGGAGAAAACGGCCAAGATATATGTGGCAGGCCATCATGGATTGGTGGGTTCCGCTATATGGAATAATTTACAGAAGAAAGGATATACTAACTTAGTAGGTTGTTCTCATAAAGAATTGGATTTGCTTGATGGAGTTGCTGTAAAAACCTTTTTTGACAGAGAACAGCCCGAATATGTTATTTTGGCAGCAGCTCATGTGGGAGGCATTATGGCGAACAGCCTATATCGGGCTGATTTTATCTATCAGAATCTGCAGATTCAGCAGAATGTGATAGGAGAGAGTTTTCGTCACGGAGTGAAGAAATTGCTCTTCTTGGGTAGTACCTGTATTTATCCCCGCGATGCAGAACAACCCATGAAAGAAAATGCGTTGCTGACTTCTCCGTTGGAATATACTAATGAGCCATACGCCATAGCCAAGATAGCCGGATTGAAAATGTGTGAAAGTTTTAATCTTCAATATGGAACAAATTATATCGCAGTGATGCCTACCAATTTGTATGGACCGAATGACAACTTCCATCTTGAAAACAGCCATGTTCTGCCTGCTATGATTCGTAAAATTCATTTGGCTAAATGTTTGAATGAGTCTGATTGGGGAGCCATACGTAAAGACCTGAGTCTTCGACCGGTAGAGGGCGTAGATGGAACTGCAAGCGAGGGTGAAATACTGTCTGTTTTACATAAATACGGTATCACCGGACCATCGGTCGTGTTGTGGGGAACCGGTAAACCGCTTCGCGAATTTTTGTGGAGTGAGGAAATGGCGGATGCCAGTGTCTACATAATGGAACATGTCAATTTTGAAGATACTTATCAGAAAGGCACAAAGGATGTTCGGAACTGCCATATCAATGTTGGCACAGGCAAAGAAATCACCATTGCTGCCCTGGCCGATTTGATAGTGAAGGAAACGAAGTATCAGGGCAAGGTGATTTTTGATTCGACCAAGCCGGATGGTACCATGAGAAAACTGACTGATGTGAGTAAACTGCACGCATTGGGGTGGCACCATCGGATTGATATTGAGGAAGGGGTGCATAAGATGTATCAATGGTATTTATCTTAAAAAAAATAGTAGAAGGCCGATTAACTTGAAATGAGTTAGCCGGTCTTCTTTTTGATATAATCCGGAGGGGTAGCAGTGATAATAGGATACAGCCGAAACAATTTACATTTAATTCTGTTAAACATAAGTATCTATCTAACATAGATAATGTTAATTCATTTGCAAAATATTTTTTTTGAATATGATTGCTGATATGCGGAAAAAATAGGATAAATAATTAAAAAAAACTGTTTTATTACGCAGTATTACGCTATATTTGCATTGTCTTAGTATCATGGATGTGTCTATTATTAAATTTATGATAATAGATATGTACTAAAATGCTAATTATGAGTTTTATGAATTCAGAAAAAGAAGCGCTTGATTTACCTGCTATTGTGACAGGTAACGGCGAAGCCTACCCAAAGCAGTGGTTGGCTGTGTACGTTCGCCTTTATCACGAGAAGAAAACAAGTGCTCGCCTAAACACTATGGGAATTGAAAATTTTCTTCCGATACAAGAAGAAATACATCAATGGAGTGACCGCCGGAAAAAAATATCCAGGGTATTGATTCCTATGATTGTATTTGTTCATGTAGATGCTTTGGAACGGAAGAAAGTGCTTGAATTATATTCGGTGAATCGGTATATGGTGAATCGTGGCGAAAGTGTGCCGTTGGTCATACCCGATGAACAAATGGAGCGATTTCGGTTTATGCTCGATTATTCGGACAGTACTATTTCGCTCAACGATCCTTCTTTGATACCCGGTGAAAAAGTGCAGGTAATAAAAGGACCTTTATCGGGACTACAAGGAGAGTTGGTTACTGTAGACGGGAAGACCAAGGTTGCCGTTCGCATTGCAGCGTTGGGATTTGCTTGTGTAGAGATGCCCATAGGATATATAGAAAGACTTAATAACTAGACACAAAAACTAAAAGAATGGACGTAATTTCGCAAAGATGGGGTAATGGTAGGTATTATCATATCTGTTGCTTGAATTATGATTTATCTCGTAGTGAGAATACTTATTCTTTGGTTTTATAATTTGAATTATGATGGATCATTTGGTAATAATCTTAATAGGCTTCGTGCTGGCTATCAGTTTGGCACGTATTATTATTCCCAATATTATCATCATTTCGAGAAGGAAAGGATTGTTTGATCTTCCTGATGGAAGAAAGGTTCATAGACGTCCCATTTCGCGCTTGGGCGGAGTTTGCTTTTTCCCCACCATACTTTTTGCTGTTACATTTTTGGTAGCATTATGCAAGAAGGCGGGATGGTTTTTCTGGATGGATGGTACCACTCAATTTCCGGAACTTTTATTGTTGTGTAGCGGTTTGACCCTGCTTTTCATTGTCGGTATTGCCGATGATTTAGTAGGAGTACGCTGGCGTCAGAAGTTTCTGGTACAGATTTTTGCGGCAGCTATGTTCCCATTGGCAGGTTTATATGTGAATGATTTTTATGGGATGTTTGGTATTTATTCCATTTCTGTATACATCGGAGTACCCTTGTCTATTTTGCTAGTTGTATTTATTACAAACGCCATCAATTTAATTGATGGTATAGACGGTTTGGCTTCCGGGCTTAGCATTGTCGCCCTGTTTGTATATGGTAATTTATTTATATATAATGGACTTTGGCTATACAGCCTTTTAGCCTTTACTACTATCGGTGTGTTACTTCCTTTCTTTTATTACAATGTATTTGGTCAGGCAGAGCGTGGCAAAAAGATATTCATGGGAGATACCGGCAGTTTGACTTTAGGTTTTATTCTCAGTTTTCTGACAATTAAATATACAATGAACCAATATGTAATGATGAATTTCAATTATAATGGTGCCATATTGGTTGCATTCAGCGTATTACTGGTTCCATGTCTGGATGTAATTCGCGTTGTCATCCGCAGAGTGCGTAATGGTAAAAGTCCTTTTTTGCCGGACAAAACGCATATTCATCATAAATTTCTTGCCATGGGATTTACTGTCAGAAAAGCGATGATAACTATTTTGTTCATTTCTTTTTTGTTTAGTTTAAGTAATATCCTCTTAGTTAGCTATATTGATAATACACTGTTATTTATTGTGGATGTAGCAGCCTGGACAGGGATGCATATGTATATGGATAAAGTGATTGAGAGAAAGAAAGCTATTAATAATGTAACAACTGATTAATTATATGATGGATGCACATATTATAAATCTTCCAAAGTTCTTGGATAGAAGAGGTAATTTGTCTTTTATAGAAGAAAATAACCATATTCCTTTTAAAATAGAACGTGCTTATTGGATTTACGATGTACCTGGGGGAGAAGCCAGAGGAGGACATGCATATAAAGAAAATCAGGAGTTTATTGTAGCTCTATCCGGTAGTTTTGATGTGATGCTGGATGATGGGGTAGAGCAAAAGATTTTCTCATTGAATCGGTCGTACTATGGATTATATGTTCCCAAGGGCTTGTGGCGGTGTATGGATAATTTTTCAACGAATTCTTTGGCTCTTGTATTATCATCCACTCCATATACTCTTTCTGATTATATATATGATTATGAACAATTTAAGAGCATGAAGAAATGAAGCAAAGTAGTGTCTATGATTGTACGATGATTGAGTTGGATAAACATCATCATGAGAAAGGGAATATAACAGTGGTTGAAAATGGAAAAACAGTTCCTTTTGAAGTAAAACGTACATATTATCTTTATGATGTGCCGGGGGGTGAAAGTCGTGGAGGACATGCTCATAAAGAACTTAGCCAACTCATTATTGCTGCCAGTGGAAGTTTTACAGTAACATTGGATGATGGTAATGTTAAACGAACTTTTTTATTGAATCGTCCATATCAAGGCTTGTATATTGTTCCGGGAATCTGGAGAACATTAGATGATTTTTCGTCAGGGTCGGTATGTTTGGTTTTAGCTTCACATAAATATGATGAGAACGATTATATTAGAGATTATGATAAATTTATAAGATACAAAAAAGATTAATGGCAAGAATCCATCCTCTATCAGATGTAATGTCTCAGAATATTGGTAATGAGACAAATATATGGCAATTTTGTGTTGTGTTTCCTCAAGCCAGAATTGGGGATAACTGTAATATTTGTGCTAATGTGTTGATTGAGAATGATGTTATAATTGGAAATAATGTAACAGTCAAGTCAGGTGTGCAAATATGGGATGGTGTTGAGATTGAAGATAATGTCTTCATTGGTCCTAATGTAACTTTTACCAATGATTTAGTTCCACGGTCAAAAGTTTATCCTCAATCATTTGCTCGGACAATAATCAAAAAAGGTGCTTCTATCGGTGCCAATAGTACAATTATAGCGGGGCATTCTATAGGGGAATATGCTTTTATAGGAGCAGGAAGTGTGATAACAAAAGATATACCTCCTTACACAGTGTGGTTTGGAAATCCGGCAAAACACCAAGGATATGTAACCAAAGAGGGTGTTTTACTGGATATTAATTATAAAGATAAAGAAGGAAATACACATATACTAGATTTATTATGATAAAATTCTTAGATTTACAAAAGATAACAGCTAAATATGCTGATGAAATACATGAAGCAGTGAATCGTGTTGTAGACTCTGGATGGTATTTACAAGGTTCAGAGAATGAGCGGTTTGAAGCAAACTATTCTGCATATATAGGTACTAAATATACAATAGGGTGTGCAAATGGATTGGATGCATTAATTTGGATATTTCGGGCTTATATAGAAATGGGTATAATGAAACCGGGTGATGAAGTAATTGTACCGGCTAATACTTATATAGCATCGATTTTAGCAATTTCGGAAAATGGACTGAAACCAGTATTAGTAGAGCCGGATATTACCACTTATCAGATAGATGAAAATAAAATAGAAGCAGTTATAACAGAACGCACTAAGGCTATTTTAATAGTGCATTTATATGGACAATGTGCGTATACTGAAAAAATAGGAGATCTTTGTAAGAGATATAATTTGAAGCTAATTGAAGATAATGCACAAGCTCATGGATGTAAGTACAATGGTCGAAAGACTGGTTCACTTGGAGATGCGGCAGGTCATAGCTTTTATCCGGGAAAGAATTTAGGAGCTTTTGGAGATGCGGGTGCAGTTACAACCAATGATGAAGAATTAGCGACAATTATTCGTGCTGTTGCCAATTATGGTTCTACTCGTAAATATGTATTTAAATATATTGGTCGTAATAGTCGTTTGGATGAAATTCAAGCTGCTGTTTTAGATGTGAAGTTGAAACATTTGGATGAGGATGTAATATTGCGTAAAGCAGTTGCTAAATATTATATTGAGAATATAAAGAATTCATTAATAACAGTTCCGGTAGTGAAGGATTGGGATGCTCATGTGTTTCATATATTTACGATACGATGTAAATCCAGAGATGAATTGCAGCAATACTTAGTAGATAATGGAATTCAAACAATTATTCATTATCCCATTCCTCCGCACAAACAAGAGTGCTATAAAGAATGGAATGATCTTTCATTTCCTATCACTGAACAGATACATGATGAAGAGTTAAGCTTACCAATGAGCCCTGTAATGACTATGGAAGAGGTAAAAGAGGTTGTTGATACCATTAATGTTTATAAAATGAAATAAATATGGTAAAGGAAAAATTTAAGTCTTTGATCAGATTACTATTTCATTTAAGTTATAAACTATGCATTAAAATAGGGATTGCTTCACCGACAATTGTAGTTCGGATGGATGGAGGAATTTGTTCTCAGATGCATCAGTATTTAATTGGTCAAATTTTTAAAGAAAGAGGAACTAATGTTGAATACGAATTAGATTTTTTTAAATATAATGGAAAAGATATTAATGGCGTTCATGTTAGAAATTTTGATTTATTAAAAGCTTTTCCATATCTAAATTTTAAATCTGCTTCTTCTTTTAAATCTCATTTTTATTCTTTAGTTTATAATTATGTGGGTAATTATCCTTATGAACTAAGTACAAATTGGGTTGATTTATTGCCACCACGGATATTGTCTGGTTATTATGCTGATCCTTCTTATTTGTATTATCCTTTGTTCCAAAAAGTATTTCATATTTGTTCAAAGGATATATTAGACTTTGAGAATCAGCATATATGTACAATGATTGAAAATCATAATTCTATTGCTGTTCATGTTAGAAGAGGAGATTTAGCTGAATATAACATAGCCTATGGATATCCTGTCACAATTAATTACTTTGTAGAGGCTATAAAATATATCAAGGAAAAAACTATAGATCCTGTCTTTTATTTTTTTTCGGATGATAGAAATTATGTAGAGCAAGAACTTTTACCTATTATCCCTGTTAAAATAGAGTATAAGGTTGTTCAAAATGGTTCAGAAAAAGGATATATAGACTTATTTCTTATAAGTATGTGTAAACATCAAATAACAAGTAAAGGCTCATTAGGTAAGTACGGTGCATTGTTGGGGATGAATAAAGAAAAAATGGTTTTAGTTTCGAAAGATGATACACAAACTTTTATGTTTGATAATGCTCCATGCCTCAAGATAATAATTTAATGTCTACAAATTCAAATTCATATAAATCGATAATGAAAGGTACTGCTATTTTTGGCGGTACTCAATTTTTTGCAATTTTAGTTAATCTTATAAGAGGAAAACTTGTTGCATTATTTCTTGGGCCAGAGGGTATGGGAATATCTTCATTAATGATGTCTTCTATGAATACAATTCAGCAATTTAGTTCTTTAGGACTAAATTTATCAATTGTAAAAGAAATATCAAAGGCAAAAGAAACAGGTAAAGAAGAAAAATTGCTACTTGTTATATCAATAGCTCGTGCTCTACTTAGAATAACAGCAATAATAGGGGCGCTCTTTACCATTTTATTTAGCCGTTTCTTGAGTAATATAACTTTCGGCAATGTAGATTACTATTGGTATTTTATTTTATTATCTATTGCGGTGTTTTTTACTACAATGTCTAATGGAGAATTATCTATTCTTCAAGGATATAGGGCTATTAAGAAACTAGCGTATGCTTCTATTATAGGGTCTTTTACAGGGCTTTTTGTGGGAGTCCCTTTATATTATTGGTTTGGATATGATGCAATAGTTCCAGCTATGATTGTTCTTTCTCTTGTAAATTTTCTTTTTTACAGATATACAAGTTATAAGCTTACCATTAAAAGTATAATATTTAAATGGAAAGAACATTCTCCGTTAATTAAAAAAATGTTATTATTGGGTATTACTTTAATGATTGCATCTCTATTAGGAACTTTAGCAAATTATATACTTAATACCTATATAGGAAGGTATGGCTCTTTAAATGATGTTGGTATGTATCAAGCTGCTAATTCCATTACTAATCAATATATTGGAATTGTTTTTACGGCAATGGGATTAGATTATTTCCCTCGTTTGGCTGCTATATCTCAGGATAATGTTAAAGTGAAAGAAATGGTAAACCAACAAATAGAAGTGGTACTTTTTTTAATGGCTCCTTTGTGTTGCTTTCTGATTTTATTAGCCCCATTGGTTATAGAAGTACTGTTAACGAAGGAATTTATGGGCATTATTTCTTTGATTAGATGGATGGGGATTGGTTTGTTTTTTAAAGCATTTGCTTTTCCACTAGGATATATATCTTTTGCAAAAGGGGATAGAAAAACTTTTTTTTGGCTTGAAGGAGTTATGGGAAATTTAATGTCGTTGGTATTAGGTATGATAAGCTATTTTATTTGGGGACTTATGGGGATGGGTATATCATTGTGTATTACTTATATTCTTTGGGGAGGGCTCTATAATATTATAACTAAACGATTGTATGAGTTTGAACTTAGTACTAATACATATAAAATACTTGCTGTGCTTATAATATTCATTTCACTAACTTTCTTATTTAGCTTTTTGAATGATACTTTTTTTTCTTATGTGTTTATGGGTTTGTCAACTTTTATGTGTAGTTTGTTTTGCTTATTTCATTTGAATAAAAGATTGAAGTTTATAAGATTAAAAAATAAGTAAATTATTTGTCATGAGTGATTATTATCCATTAGTATCAATAGTTGTTATTACATATAATTCTTCTAAATATATTTTAGAAACATTAGAGAGTATCAAACAGCAGACTTATAAAAATCTTGAATTGATAATAACAGATGATTGTTCTAAAGATAATACTGTTGTTCTTTGTCAAGATTGGCTTGATGTAAACAAACATGGCTTTATAAGAACTAAGCTTATTATTACTCCTCATAATACAGGAGTGTCCGCTAATTGTAATAGAGGATATCAAGAGGCACAGGGAGAATGGATTAAGTGCATTGCGGCAGATGATTGTTTGTATGAGAATTGTATAGAGAATTATATGTATTTTATAGCTAAGCATCCTTATATTAGAATTTGTCAGTCTAGAGTTCAGGCTTATATAAACCATTTTGATGAGGAATGTAGAGTTGAGAATACTTATAGTTTACCTTTAATAATGAGAGATAATGTGAATATTACAGCATATGATCAGTATAAATGTTTGTGTATAAACAATTTAGTCATAGCTCCATCTGTGTTGATGAGTAAAAAAATGTGGGAGCAACTTGATGGATTTGATGAGAATATTTCTATGTGTGAAGATTGGCCTATGTGGTTGAAAGTAACTTTGCATGGGGAAAAGATTTATTATATGGATATATATACTGTAAAATATAGAATTCATTCAGGGTCTATATTTGGAGGAACAACTAGTGATTTACTATTCAAACGTTTTTTTAAAGTTGACTCTTTAGTATATTCTTTATATATAAAGCCTTTTGCCCCTTTTTATATTAGATTTATTAATAGATATAATTATCAGATACGATATGTTTTGGATAAATTAGGCATGAATAAGCGAAAGTTATTATTTCGTTTTATATTTTATATTTTGAATTTACCTTATCGCGTTGTTTTTGATTTATTAAAAAAATATTGATCTAATAATTTTTTTAGATAATGAATACTTTTCCATTAATATCAGTTATTATTCCTTGCTACAATCAGGGGAATTATCTTGCAGAGACATTAGATAGTGTAAGTGCACAAACTTATCCATATTGGGAATGTATTATAGTGAATGATGGTTCTGACGATAATACAGAGCAAGTAGCGCAAGAATATATAAAGAAAGACAGTCGTTTTATCTATCTTTCACAAGAAAACAAAGGCTTGAGCGCTGCAAGAAATTATGGGATTGTTAATAGTAATGGGCAATATATTCTTCCTCTAGACTCAGATGATTTAATAGCTCCAACGTATTTGGAGAGGGCTATAAATGCTTTTGCAAATGATTCTACTGTGAAGATTGTGTATTGTAGGGCTAAACTGTTTGGTAAGCAGACAGGAGAATGGTTATTGCCTAAATATTCTTTAGAGAAAATGTTGGGTGTGAATTGTATTTTTTGTTCAGCTTTATATCATCGTGATAGTTTTAATATGGTTGGTGGATATAATACAAATATGAAATATGGATTTGAAGATTGGGATTTTTGGTTAGGAATTTTAGAAAGGTATCCAACATGTAGTGTTTGTCAAATAGATGAAATTCTATTTTATTATAGAATAAGGAAAAGATCTATGGCTAGACAATTAGATGATACTAAGTATAAATTTTTAAGGAAACAGCTTTGGCTAAATCACTCTCTTTTATATAAAAGATATTTCTATTCGCCTCTTGATAGTTTTGAATATTTACAATTGTTAAATTCTAGAGAATATAAATTGGGAAAATTATTACTCGCTCCAATAAGGTTTGTTTTAAGTAAAATGAAATAACTAAATATATATGTTGAGAATATTAGTAGTGTTATATAATAAGAAGGCATTTGACTCAGAAACAATTTTATCTATAAAAAACTATATTAGTGAAATAGCAATTGAAGTTCAACTGCTATTATGGAATAATTCATCAATAAAGATTACTAATGTAGAGTTGGATTTCTTAAGCTCATTTGTCTCTCATAAAATTTATGGAAATGATGGATGTAATACTTCATTATCTGAAATATATACTAGAATATACCAGGATTGTGATGATGATGATATATTGCTTATTTTTGATCATGATACAATAATACCTGAAGGCTATTTTTCGGAATTATTAATTGCAATCTCAGAAAATCCTGATATTAATTTATTTCTTCCTATAGTTAAGCATCATAATTTGATAATTAGCCCATCAAAAAATTATGGCGTTAAGGGAATTTATTGGAAAAGACCTAATTTAGGGATTCTTCCAGCTAAGCATATTACTGCGATCAATAGCGGTATGGCTATTAGATGTCAATACTTGAAACATAAATTCGTAGGATACAATTTAGAGTTAAAGTTTTATGAAACGGATAATGATTTTATGTATAAATATTGTAGAGAGAATAGAGAATTATTTGTTTTATCAAGTCAAATGAATCATTCATTAGGCTTTTATGATGATTCGGTTAATAGCAAACTAAATCGTTTTAAAGCGATGAAATTTGGACGTCTTACTCATATGAAAACTCGCGGAATGCTACTGTATTTATTGGCACAATTACAGTATTTTTATTTTGCAATAAAATGTACAGTTAAATACCATGATTTACGCTTTTTATGGTGCTAAATTAATAATTCCTCTATGAAAATAAGATTATATCATAATATTCTTTTCTTGATAGGCTTTATCTATTATTTATTGTTGCCTCTATGGATTGTAGTGCAAGGAGCGTTTGGTGATTATCCTGGTATGAAATCTGTATATCAATATTTTAGTTTTGATTATGTTTTGAGTTATTGTATTATTGTTACAATATTTTTTATCTCTTTTTATTTAGGTAGTTTTTTGCCTCTTAAATTTATAAAGAAGGAGAGGAGTAAACCATCTATTGATTTAATAATAAGTAGTAGAGACTTATTCATTATTTCATTACCCTTTTTTTTCTTAGGACAATATACAATAATGGCTAATGCTGGTAATTTATTTCAAGGATATTTAGTGGAATATGACGATGGGTTTATGGGGACTATTTCTACTATCAATATGGTTTTTCTTTTTCTATATATTTATAGTAAAGGTAAATTAAATGTAAAAAATTATTTTATTGACCTTTACTTAGTTTCTTCATTGGTAGAATTTTCTATTATATTACTTGGTATGGGATCAAGAATGTATATATTAATTCCATGTGTAACTTGTACTTTGTATTTTTTGGATAAAGGTGTCATTTCTATTAAAAAAGTTTTGGTTGGTGGGCTTATTGCTGTATTGTTTTTTTTATTTATTGGCATTTGGAGATTAGGAGATAGTGGATTTTCTATAGATTCTTTTTTATATATCGGTATTGCAGAGCCTGTTTTTACTTGGATAAGTGTGGAATCTATGTTTTCTTCAAATGAATTACCGCTTATTGCTATGCCCTATAATTTCTTTTCTTCTTTTTTGAATTTTGTTCCTACTCTATTATTTCCTAATAAAGCGGAATTTATTCAGCCAATAACTCTTAATTATGATAATCCATTTGGTGCTACTAGTTTATTAGTTTCGTTGATAGCTAATTTTGGTATTTTAGGTAGTTGTTTTGTCTTATTTTTGCTTGGCTTTTTTTTAACTAGTTTGCGATTGAATGGACGAACTTTATTTACTAAAACATATTATTATTGTATTTGCGGTATAATACCTTTTCAATTATTTCGAGATAGTATTCCAATTGTTAATAAAATGTTATTCTATAATTTTTTATTATTTCCATTTTTACTGTTTAGCATTGAAAAACTATTGTGTAAAAAATCAATAGAAGTTAGTTATGATGAAAATAATTCTTGATAATATTGTTTTTTCTCTTCAAAAATCAGGTGGTATTTCAGTCGTTTGGTATGAGCTACTTTCTCGCTTATTTAGAGATCATTTTTTAATATCGTGTATTCATTATGATAATCAGAATATATTTTCTACAAAATTATCATATATTGAAGATAAAATGATTAATAAAGGAATTTTGAGAAATCCTTTTGTGAGATATTTAAATCTACGTTTGCCGAATGAAAAAGAACAGTTTATATTTCATTCTTCATATTATCGTACCTCATCTAATCCTTTAGCAATAAATATAACTACAGTACATGACTTTACTTATGAATACTATAATTATGGGTTATCAAAGTGGGTACATTCCTTACAAAAAAGAAGAGCGATAAAACGAGCTGACTATGTAATTTGTATATCAGAAGCAACAAAAAAGGACTTATTACATTTTATACCTGAATTTGATGAAAAAAAGATAAAGGTAATCTATAATGGAGTTTCTGATGATTACTATAAAATTTCGACTTTATCTTTAAAAAAGAATGAATTACCTTTTCCTATTAGAAGTTATGCTTTATTTGTAGGAGCTAGAGACGGATATAAAAACTTCTCATTAGCGGTTAAAGCTATTGCGTCTTCTCAATTGAATTTAGTTATTGTAGGTGCTCCTCTTTCTAATGAAGAAAAGTCTTTTTTGAAAGAACATTTTGAAGATATGACTAGGGTGTTTTGTACAGGAAGAATTGATAATGTACAGCTAAATGTTTTTTATAATTGTGCATATGTATTATTATACCCATCTAAATATGAAGGTTTTGGAATACCTGTTTTAGAAGCTCAAAAAGCAGGTTGTCCTGTCATTGCATATAATGCTTCGTCTATTCCTGAAATTATAGGAGATGACTCCTTATTGATACACGAATTGTCCGTGGATGAGATACATAGGTGCTTAAAAATCTTAGAAGACGATATTATGCGTCTTCAAATAATTAATAAAGGAATTATTAACGCTCAGCGTTTTTCATGGGAGCGAATGTATGATCAGGTCGTAGAGCTGTATCATAAAGCATGGAATGAAAAAGTATAGTATATGAAGATATCGCTTATTACTGTAACATATAATAGTGCTGAAACACTGACTGATACTATTATTTCTGTTTTGGCTCAAACATATAAAAATATAGAATATATTATTGTTGATGGTGCTTCCAATGATAATACAATTGATATTGTGAAGATGTATGAATCTCAATTTGGAGATCGGATTAAATATATTTCGGAAAAAGATAAAGGTCTTTATGATGCAATGAATAAGGGTATTGATATGGCTAGTGGTGATGTGATTGGTATATTGAACTCCGATGATTTCTTTACGAGTGATTCTGTTTTGCAGATTGTTGCTCAATCATTTTTGTCTGACAAGACATTAGATGCAGTATATGGTGACGTCCATTTTGTTTCTCCAAATAATCTTCATAAATGTATCAGGTATTACTCATCTAAAATATTTAGACCTTATCTAATGCGTTTAGGTTTTATGCCAGCACATCCTTCCTTTTATTTAAGAAAAAAATATTTTGATCAATACGGTAAATATAGAACGGATTATCGTATTGCTGCAGATTTTGAGTTCCTTTTACGGATTATTTTCGTAGGTAAAATAAAAACATTATATTTACCAATTGATATGGTAACTATGCGTATTGGAGGGGCAAGTACTTCTGGTATTAGCTCGAATATATTAATAATGAAAGAACATTTAAAAGCATGTAAAGAAAATAGTATTTACACAAATAGATTGATTTTATCATTAAGATATTTTTATAAGATTATAGAAGTAATAAAGAGTAAAATACGATATTGATTAGTAATGTCAAATTCTTTTTTTGTATAATTAAACAGATTCCCTATTATGGAAAGAAGTGAGCAAGAAATAATAAAGATAGATTTCACAGCTATAGTAAAGCGGTTATTGTTAAAGCGTAAAGTGCTCTATAAAATCATTGGTATAGGATCTATATTAGGATTGGTTGTAGCATTTAGTATTCCTAAAACATATCAAGTTAAGGTTACTCTTTCACCGGAATCAGGGAAAGCAGGAGGAAATAATATGGCGGCGGGAATGGCATCTATGTTAGGATTAGGTGGATTGAGTGCTGGAATTGAACAAGATGCTTTAAATGTAACCTTATTTCCCGAAATTATAAAATCAAGTCCTTTTTTATTAGAGATATTTAATGTCCGTGTAAAAACACTTGATGATGTTCGTTCAGAGTCTCTTATTGACTATATTGATACACAAAAAAGTCCATGGTGGAATTATATTATGAGAATTCCGAGTTTAGCTATAAGTGGAGTGAAATCTTTATTATTTGAAACAGAATCTCAAGACTCTGTTCAATCATCTATTAATCCATTTCATCTTACTCCAAAACAAGAAGGAAAATTAAATTTTTTGAGGGGAGCATTAAAAGCTGAGATTGATAAAAAGTCAGAAATGACTACTATAATTGTAACTTTTCAAGATCCCTTGGTGGCTGCAATAGTAGCTGATACTGCAGTTGCCAAATTGCAGGAATATATAACAAATTACAGGATAAAAAAAGCAAAAGAGGATTGTGAGTATTTGGAAAAACTTTGTAATGAAAGGAAGCAAGAATATTATGATGCACAAATGAGGTATGCTAAATTTATGGATGCTAATCGGGGAATGAGTCTAGAGTCTGTAAAAATAGAAAGTGAACGTTTGCAAAATGCTACTTCAATTACTAACCAAGTGTACAGTCAGGTGGAAACTCAATTACAAGTAGCTAGAGCTAAGGTGCAGGAAGCTAAGCCTGTATTTGCTGTTGTTGAGCCGGCAACAGTTCCATTACATGCTTCCAGTCCTAATAAACCTTTGATTTTTATTGCATTTATATTTCTAGGATTTATGGTAGGTGTATTATGGATTTTATGGGGTGAGGACTTATGGCATAATATTCATAAGGGTTAAGAGAAGATAGTCTTTCTTACTAGAACAAATCTCTTTTCCCCATTTTAAGACTACCAATTTAATATGAATTATAATTCAATAATAAAGAAATATTATAGGTGTATTCGTATGTATTTTAATAAAATACTGGATATAAGATGTATATCATTAAAATGTTTACTGTAAAATTTTATATTTTATCACTATGGCTTATATGAGAAATATTATTACTCTTCTTCGTCCACATCAATGGCTCAAAAATTTATTTATATTTTTACCTTCATTAGTGTCCCGTTAAAATGGGACGAGTTAAACAATTAATCAAAAAGCCCCGGAATCAGGGGATCATTTAGATCTTTGACATCATTGAAATTAGTCTTGTCGAACAGGTCACGCAAGTGGGTTTTGTCAGTCAATGATATGCTGAGAATTTGCAAAACTTCATAGGTTGAACGTTTCAACTTCATATCATGTTGGACAATAGCCACAAGACAGTACGTGATAATAGCCACACTGATTTGTATGCGAACAGCGTTCTCTGTTGTGCCCCAGAATTTCTTTATCTTGAGATGCTGCTTGAGCCATTTGAAGAACAGCTCGATTAACCATCTTTTCTTATAAAGATTGGCGACATCCAGTGCAGAAAGTTGTTTTGCATTCGTCAAGAAAGTGAACTCACGGTCATCCTCTTCGTCGTAATATCGGACGAGTCTGAATGACTCAGGATATTTTTTCTCGGAGAGATATCCGGTCAGTTTCACTTCCGCATCTGTCATTATGTTCTTTGGCATTCTTCGCTTCCATTTGACTGTCTTATACTTTAAGTTTGTCTTGGCTCTGACAACAAAGAAAGAGTCTGTAAGATGTATCCTATAGAGTTCTTTAAAGGAGTCATAAGCCCTGTCGAATATATAATAAGCATTTGGTTCATAATGGATTGAAGACATTGCTGTGGAATCATGCTCTGAAGCAGTGGTTACGGTATAGAAAGCAGGAACTTGTGCTTCAATGTCGTATAAGACATGAGCTTTCACCCCTCCTTTCTTGCTTCGGAACTTTGCCCATGGGAATGTTGCAAGACACAACGGAATCGTTGTTGAATCAAACGCATATTTCTTTCCGGAAATGTCAAGGATGTTGGTCGTCCGCTTCTCGCAGGCTTCCTTCATCATATAGAATGCAAAGTCTTCGAAGATTCTGTAATCACGGTTCTGGTTGGCTGTCGCAAGAGTTGTTTTGGCTATCGGTTCACGACCTAAACCAAGATGATATTGCTTGGCCCTATGCGCCTCGAAAGCAACGATTAAGTCTCGCAGGCTTTCACGGTTACTCAGTTGTCCAAACATCATCGCGAGCATCTGATTCCAGCAAGTGAAATGTTTCACATATCTGTTGCCATCATACTTGCGAACATAGTTGTTGAACTGAGTCCTGTTCAGAAAAGCGGTTAATTGAGAGAATACGTATTTGTCTTGGAACATAGCAGCCATTTGTATTAGACTGCAAAGTTGCAAAATCAAGTCCGTTTCATTTTAAAAAACCGCGTAATTGACTATATTTCAATAATTTCAAAGAACTAATTATCCACTTTTACGGGACAGTAGTGTTTTACCTTTATTCTTTAGTCGGCATTTAGTTGACTGGGAGTATATTTATCCTTGCATAATATCTTTTGTTGCTTATTGCTTTGCAGCAAGTAGTGTTTATTGTTTTAATGATATTTGGGATGTTGCTTCGGATCGTCTACACCCTAAAAAATGTAAACGTCCTATTGCTAGTGGAAAGATATCAAGAAAGGAGGGGTATTGGATAACCTTAATTTGTATTATGATATCGTTACTTTTAGCTATATTGGGCACTATTGATAATCATCATTACCTTTTGAAAATTTTATGTTTTTATATAATAGTAAATATTGCTTATTGTATTAAATTGAAGCAGATAGCTATAGTAGATGTTTTTATTATAGCAATTGGATTTGTCTTGCGTATTTTTGCAGGTGGTTTAGTCGCAAATATTTATATTTCTCAATGGATTGTATTAATGACGTTTTTATTAGCTCTGTTTTTAGCATTTGCAAAGCGGCGTGATGATGTTGTTATCTATGAAGATACGGGTATGAAAGTTCGTCGAAATGTAAATCGTTATAACTTACAATTTATGAATCAGGCACTTGCTATTATAGCTTCTGTTACAATGGTATGTTATATTATGTACACAGTGTCGGATGAAGTTATAGAGCGTATGCATACATCTTATTTATATGTTACTTCTATTTTTGTTTTAGCTGGTATAATGCGTTATTTGCAATTGACTATAGTAGATGTAAAAAGTGGGAGTCCAACCAAAATATTAATGAAAGACTTATTTATACAAATATGTATCCTTAGTTGGATACTGTGCTTTTGGGTAATTATTTATTTCTAGGTTATGGATAAAAGAGAAATTGTTGTTTTTGATTTTGATGGTACTTTAACTACAAAAGATACGTTACTTGAATTTATAAAATTCTCACATGGGAAATTTTCTTTTTATATGGGACTTTTACTTAATTCTCCTATTTTGATAGCTTATAAATTGAAAATTTATCCAAATTGGAAGGCTAAGCAAGCTCTTTTTACTTATTTTTTTCATGGAATAAGCTATAGTGAATTTCAAATGTTGTGTGTTGATTTTGCATCAAAAATAGAATATATTAAAAATCCTATACAAATTGAAAAGTTAAATGCTTATTTACGCAATGGGGCTAAAGTATATGTAATTAGTGCAAGTATAGAAGAGTGGATAAAACCTTGGTGCCAAAAATATGGCGTACAGAATGTATTAGGAACAAAAATAGAAATAGATTTATCTGGAAAATTAACAGGTAATTTTTCTTCTAAGAATTGCTACGGACAGGAAAAAGTAAATCGTCTATTGGAAAAAGAACCAGATCGAACTAATTATATTTTATATGCTTATGGTGATAGTGCGGGAGATAAAGAGATAATAGAATTTGCAGATTATGGTTATTATATAAAGTAACTTAGTATAGTTCATTTTTTTTGTGGAAAAGTGAACTCGTATTTTAAATATGTAAGCATTCTATTTTCCGCCTTGACGCACATTATTCACAAACCTACCTTTGCGCCATAACCAAATAACAACAATGATTATGGCGAAAGAAAAAGTAAACTATCAGGAGGTATATGACCTCTACCAGTTATGCAGCGAGACCAAGGATCTTCGCGAGTTCTGTGCGGATTATGGAGTAAACTACGACAAGTTCATGAACTGGCAACGTCATCAGCTTTGGAGCGAGAAGTTAGGCAAGACAGTTCAGGTTGATCAGCCCAAGGTTGCTAAAGTCCAGATAACCGGTAAACCTTGCAACAGTCCAACTGTTAAGATGGAAGTGAAACAACCGGAAGGCGAACCTCCTATTAAGTGGGTGAAACTGCAATTGACATCTGGAGCGACATTGTTTCTGAGAAACACCAGCGTTCTTGATCTGAGTCTGTTGCTTAATAAAATGATAGGATGATATGCTTGGACTGAGTGCTAACCTGAACTATTACCTGTTCAACGGTAATGTGGATTTACGGAAAGGCATCTTCCGTTTGTGTGAAAGTATAAGGCAAGAGATGTCACTTGACCCTAGTGATGCGTCCAATGTATATATGTTCATGTCCCGTAACCGGAAGGTCGTCAAGATACTTCATTACGAACGCGGTTTTTATGTGCTTTACGAGAAACGTCCTGTCATTGGAAAGTTCAAGAAACCTGTGTTTGACGAGGTGTCAAAATGCTACCGGATACAGTGGTCTGACATGGCTTACCTGACGGAAAGTATCGTAGTCGACAGAATGTATGTAACTCCTAAAGAATGAATAATAAGGCGTTGATTTACAATGGAATAATACAAAAATAATCGATAAAAAGTTTGCGTAACTGCCTGATTTTTCGTACCTTTATATCATGATTGATGAAAGAGCATACGAGTTACTTTGCTGCCAGCTGGGTCTGGCGAATGAGGAAAAAGCAGGGCTTCGCAAACAGAATAAAGAACTGATTGCGAGGCTTGAGTCTATTGAAAAATCCAACAAGGAGAACTCAAAAACTCTGATTGATACAATCAATGACCTCAAAGAATCCCTCGAAAAGCAATCAACCACGGTTGAACATTACAGGAAAGAAATGGAACTTATGAGGAAGCAGCTTGAAGCAAAAGACGAGGTGAACATGATGCTTGCAAACGAGATATCCAATCTCAGACTTCAGCTTGAAGACAGCAGGAAACACCGTTTCGGCCGTACATCTGAGCAAAGAAGGCTGCTGAACAACCGTAACATTGACAAGTCTGCAATGGAGAAGTCCGAATATGACGGTTCTGACAAGAAAGGTGATGATGATAATAAGGCCAATGGTAACGAAGCTGGTGGCAATACCTCTTCCGATAACGCAACAGCACAGAACAGCAAGCCTTCAAGAAGAAAGGAAACCGCACCACGTGCGGAAAAGACCAGGCTGAAGGTGGACAAGGTAGTGGTACATGAAATAGAAGACTATTACCAACTCCCGGATGGTGCAAGGCTTATGAACCGCAACGGAATGGCTGATGTGTGGGAATACAGGTTTATAGAACATGTGCGTGCCCATAACGTGGAACATGTGTACAAGGTGGCAAGGGTAAAGCTTGCAGACGGCACTTTCACTAACACGATGGAGCATCCCTTGAAAAACCTTGGAGGAATCTTCTCTCCTGAACTGCTTGCCCGTCTGCTTTGTCTGAAATATGACTTCAGCATGCCTGAGAACAGACAGATAAGACTGCTTGCAAGAGAAGGCATCCATATAAGCAATACCACGCTGAACAGCTATATCCACAACGGAATCTCCAGGCTTAGGGAGTTTATGGAAGATGTCTTCAAGAAGTTTGTACAACAGGCAAAATACCTTATGGTTGATGAGACTACCGAACTCGTTGGAGTTGAAACACCGGAAGGTAAGGCTTACAGGAGAAAGTACTTATGGGCTTTCTTTGCAAAGCATGTCAAGTTGGTTTATTATCATTACAATAACGGCAGCAGAGCATCTGATGTGGCAAAGACCTTCCTTGATCATTTTATGGGATCTATATCTACAGACGGATATACGGTTTACAGAATGTATGACGGAGAAGGCTCAAAGGTGCTTCATATAGGATGCTGGACGCACTGCAGGAGGTTGTGGGTTGATGCTTTGCCATCAGACAGGACGGCGATGGACATAATAGATTCTATCGGTGATTTATTCAGGAATGAAGACCTGTTCCGCACAATGAAACTCAGCAGTGAGAAGATAAAGGAAAAAAGACTTAAACTTACGGGACCTGTTCTTGAACGTATACATCATAAGGTGGTCATGATGATGCAGGATGCGAAGATCATGGCTAACGAACTGATAAGAAAGGCTGCGAACTACACGATAAACCAGTGGAAATCCTTGAGAAATATCCTCAAGGACGGTTCAGCGGAAATATCCAACAATCTCTGTGAGCAAAGAATGAAACCTGTAAAGCTGCTGCTCAAGAACTGTATGAATATAGGAAGTGAGGCAGCCGCAGAAAACTCGGCATTCATCTTCTCCCTGATAGAAAGCTGTAAGTTGAACGATATAGATCCTCAGGATTACCTGAAGCACTTGTTTGAATGTATTCTTCATGGTAAGGACTGCGACAAGAAGGCTCTTCTGCCATGTTTTTATAAATCGGAATGTTAAAACTAAACTATTTTCTTACGGACATTTTTATTTTATCGGCTGAAAAACAGCCGATAAAATTGTCGTAGCGGAAAATAGAATGGTTACTTTAAATATAGTACAGCTAGTAATTATGGTATATATTATTGCTTTGATTAGTATAATGTTAGGTGCATTTGCTCAATATCTATTAAAAGTGGGCGTACAACAAGTTATATGGTATAAAGATGAGGGTTTTTATACTTTGATGAGTGGACTTATTAATATGCGTTTGCTAAGTGGCATATTGTGCTATGGATTAAGTTTATTATTTTGGCTTTATGTTTTATCAAAGATTGAATTAAGTAGAGCTTATCCTTTAGTAAGTTTAGGCTATGTGTTTACTCTTTTATTAGGGCATTTTTTATTAAATGAGTCTGTTACATGTAATAAAATTATTGGTGTATTTTTTATTATGGTTGGAGTATATTTTATCTCCAGAATGTGATTCCTTGGTTTAAATTGTAAAATAGTTGAAATGTATTTGAATAATTTTTTATCGCAAAATCAGAATAATCGATGGGGATTTTTCTGTATATTATTATATGGGCTTTTGGTTGGATTTCAAGGATTTGACTTGTGTGACGAAGGGTGGACAATGACGGCTTATCAACAAATTTTTATATGTCCACAAAGTGTAGAATATAATTTCTTATATTATGTTACTCTTTTGGTTGGAGGTTTGTGGGAAAAACTTTTTGGTTGGGGAGGATATTTGTCTTTTCGTCTTCCTTAATTCCGCAACATAATTGATAATTATTTTTATAAGTTCCTGAGCAACATTTTGTTGCCCAGGTTTTTGCCATGTCAGCGTTTTCACTTAC
>NZ_KB905472.1:931950-1058434 GCF_000382445.1 Phocaeicola massiliensis B84634 = Timone 84634 = DSM 17679 = JCM 13223
TTGAAACGGACGCGAGGACTTAATGGCTGTCTTACGAATCAAAAGTCCATTTCTCTTGTAGGTAGCACTTCGGGAATGGAGTTGCGGATTTAAGGGTCTTTTAACGGTTTTGGTGATATTATGTATATTCTATTTTATTAATCGAATATTGAGTAATATCTCATCTGTAAAATGGATTGTAGTATTAGGCTTTTTGTTAGTCCTCTTTCAGCAAGATTTCGGAATATTAGCTTTTCATCATAATTATTTGAGTGCACTATTTGCTTCTATGATTGCTTGTTTTTTATATGAATCATTAAATACTAATTCATATAAAAAGCTATTCATAGCTTCAGTTTTGATAGGGATAAATATTTTTGTGCGTATACCTAATATTACCCTTATTGGGCTTTTGCCTATTCTGTTTATTGTTGATTTCTATTATAAAAGATCGTATTTGAGTTTGTTTAAACAAATACGAGTTAGTTTTATAGGTCTTTTAAGTGGAGTTATAATTGTTTTGGCTGTAATGCTAGTTTTCCGTCATTTTGATATTTTTGTATCTTCATTGAAGAATAATTTATTTAGTGCAGCATCCTCTTCTACATCTACGCATAATTTATCATCTATGTTTTATACTTATATAGATAACTATTATCAAATAGGTAAAATACTGATTATTTATGGAACGATGTTGTTTGTGATAACTAAAATAGTACGGAAATATCATTCTGCTTGTCTGTATCTTGGGGCAATAATAATAGCTGTTATTTCTTTTTTCCTTGTGTATCGTTTAGGAGGAATCTATGTTTTGTATGGAATATCATTTATTGTTATTGCTTATTCATTCTATTTATATAGGAATCAACCTCAGATTGTTTATTTGTTAAGCATTGCTTTATGCTTGTCGGTGTTTATGCCACTGGGGAGTGATTTTGGAATTGGTAATATGGGGAGTTTTGCAATTTGGTGGTTAATACCTCTATGTCTTATATTGTACTTAAAAATAATAGGAACATTAAAAAGTAAAAAGCTCTATTGTTTTTATAAATTAGCAGGAGTATTATCTGTTAGTGGTTATATAATGTTACAATTATTTACAATATTAGGACAGTGCTATTTTGATAAGGGTTCAAGGGCTGACAAAAAATATTGTATACATAGTTCAAGTTTGGCAACAACATTAACAACAAAGCAAAAGGCAGAAGCTGTTGATGTTTTATTAATTCATAGTGCAAACTATATAAAAGAAGGTGACTATGTATTATTCTTCCAAAATATGGCAACTCTTCATTATCTAACTCGAACTAAGCCATATTTGTATAATCCGTGGCCTTGGACGTATGATGCTGATAATATGGAACGGCAATTTTTGCGTGCAGAAAAAGAGAGGGATACACTTCCTGTCGTAATCCGTGAAAAGGGGGTATTGCCTGGTTCACTTTGGCTTGAAGAAGCAGCTGGGTGGAATCGGGAAGACTTACCTGATACATATAGTTATAAGAGTAAGAAAATAGCTCTTATCAATCAATTCTTAAAGAAACATGATTATAAATTGGTTTGGGAAAATCATGTCTTTCAAATATGGTTACCTGATTCTATGTAAAGAGGTGTATTATGAATGTTAGTAATATTGACTTTATAAGTTGAACAATTGCTATATTGGGGTTGTGTTTTTATTTACTTGTCTTATGTTTTAAGTGGATTTGGCTGTGAAGAGTGTTTGAAATGATGGTAATTATCTCTATTCTTAAACAAATATCTTCTCTCCATTGTTAAGACTACCAATTTAATTTATAAATAGTGGTCCAACAATGAGTAAATATTTTAAGTTGAGCATATTTTTATGCTTTTTCTTGCCGACAATATTATTTGCACAGGTAAAGGATACCAATAATAACACCTTTGCTTCCTTCATTTGCAAGTTCATTAATGAGAGAGGTTTGATAAAGTGTCGCACGGTAAGTGAGGGTAATTTTCTTACTCTTGTGAATAGAGCAGATAAGCCGGTGAATGTGATGTGCACTTGGTATCCTTTTACAGAAAGTGGTGCTTATAAATTCTCACGGAAAGAACTGATTGACCGGAGAAGGAAGAAAGTTGATTTTGTATTAATAGGGTACGGACAGAAACCGAATAATCCGATGCTCTATTATCTGGTACCCGTTTCTAAGGTGAAACGGAAGATGAGTGAGAATGCTTTGAGAAAGTATCAGGTCGGAATACCGGTATGTGACTTGAGCTTTGCTGACTAAGAATAAAGTCCCAAATAGTACGGAAAGAAAAGTTTAGAAAAACTCCTTTCACACAAAATGCGCTGTAAAATATTGATTTATAGCGCATTTGTGTGAAAGGAGTTATCTCATTTCTATCACCCGATAGAGATTGCCGGTGCGCGTATGTATCCTTTCTACTCCAAGTGACATCAATACTTTACTGAAACTAGCCGGAGATGCCTGCTTTAATGCATGGGGATAGCGCTTCTTGATACATAGGAATATTTCTGCTGCCGACAGTTCCATATACGTTTCATCAGGTTGTGCCGCCCGGAAACAACAATTAAATATGCTCTCTTCTGTTGATTGTCTGTAAAATTCCCGGTTATGGAGATTGATTTCCGCTTCTTCGTCACTGTCAAACCAATAACGCTTCCCACGCAACAGTTCTGTTTTTAACTGGGCATAGATTTGTGAATGTATGATATCTTCTGTATTGATTTTCTCTTCCACTTCGATACAGATAAAACGGCGGCTTCCCGAAGGATCGGTCAGAATATCCTTGCGGTTGGATGTACCGGCAAACGAAGCGATTCGAGGCAGTTTGGAGAAGCTCTTTTGATATGATTTGATGAAACTCAGGCTTGCCATCTGCATCAGATTCTTTAATAAAGGCATCTTCTTGGTGGTTTCCTTGTCAAATTCATCCATACATATCAGCCCATATTCCGATAATTTACGAGTGGCCTGTCCCTTGGAATTCAGGTTGAAGTCATCGGTATAATAGTTTTGCAATTCGGGCGGTACCAGCATTTTTATATACGTGGATTTTTGTTTTCCTTGTTTCCGACTGACCAGAATGGGGGCTACGCTATTGGCATGGGTGTTGTCCAGCCCCATCCATTGGGCTACCATTGCCAACATCCATCGGTGGAAACTCCGTATCCAGTAATCATCGGTAGAAACACGCTGTGCCAAGTCGGTCAGCCGGTCTGTACCGTCCCACAACGGAAGTTCCTGCATATAGAGCAGGAAAGGGTGATAACTGCCGGTTTGTGTGGAGTAAATAAAACGGTTGACGTCCTTATCCCAACAATTTATTCCTGCTTTGCGGACTGCAATGCAGATGGAGTTCAAGTCTCGTTGGCTCAGCGGAGCGAAAGGCAAAGTACCGTGCGTGCGGTATTCGGTTATTTCGTTCATTCGGTTAAAGCGGAAATCATAGTGGCGTTTCAGGTAAGATTCCATCTGCAAAATGGCATCCAGTATAGGGTCAGTGGACGGAGCCATTTTTCGGGCACACATTTCTTTTAAAGATTCATTCTCTTTTCTCAGCTTTTTCAAGTTCCTTTTGCTCATTTTTCTTTGTTTTTGGGTTTCTATGTGGCTAAGTTACGACCTTGGGAGAGGGGTTTGCAAATATTTCGCAGCTTTAGCAGATATTTTTCCGTTTATCGGAAATAAATGCCTGACGTGGTGTCTGTCTGTCTTTTTTTTGTTACCTTTATGCTGTAAATGATATCGTTCCACTTGGTTGGCACGACCATTCTACCTGGGTGAAGCGAGCATGTCAGCCGGGTGGGATGGTCATTTCATCCGGCTGAAACGATGAGGAAAAAACGTATGAAATAGTCAGTAAAAGGAGAAGATTATGAAGGTGGAATATGATTTGTATAAGAGCCCTCCCCGTGAAGTGGATGGGAAGGAGGTGGTGCATCTGCACGCCCGTGTAGCCAGGTCAAAAACGATTAGTATTTGGAGTTTGGGGGATGACATACAGAAAGCGACCAGTTTGACAAAGAGTGATTTGAGGGCAGTGTTGTGCGAAATGAGTGACCGTTTTGTGGAGGAACTGCAAAAAGGTAATTGTGTGCATATCGACGGTATAGGTTATTTCCAGATGACATTATCGTGTCCGGGCGATGTGGAGAAGGAAGGAGAGGTGCGGGCGGAATCCATCCGTTTTAAGTCGGTGGTGTATAAGCCGGAGAAGGCTATATGCGGTAAATTGGAGGGGCTGAAGTTTATCCGTTCCGAAAGAGGGGGACATACGAAGAATTATTCGGATATCGAACTGATGGGGATACTGAGTGACTATTTTAAATACAACAGTTACATCACTCGTCTTGAATTGGAGCGTGTATGCGGCATGACGCGTAGTACGGCTTATCGTCGTATAAAGTCTTGGATGGCGAGGAATATGTTAGAGAAGGTTGTCGGTATTGATGCTTATCGTCCGGTGCCGGGAGTATTTAGAGTTTCACGTTAATCCGCTTATTATAAGCAGATTAACGTGCTGTTAGGTGTGAAAGCACCTTTATGAATTACTTTACTCCACAGCTTTCAGGGCTGCTTCGTAGTTGGGTTCTTGAGTGATTTCGGGTACTAATTCCGTATATACCACTTTGCCTTCCGGGTTGATGACCACTACCGAGCGGGCCAGAAGTCCTGCCAAAGGTCCGTCTGTCATCAGTACGCCGTATTTTTGTGCGAAATCGGAAGTATATCGGTAGTCGGACAAGGGAACGACGTTGGCGATGCCTTCTGTGGTACAGAAGCGTCCCTGTGCGAAAGGCAAATCTTTTGAGATGGCCAGTACCGTCACATTCGGGCGGTTGGCTGCCAATTGATTGAATTTACGCACAGAGGTGGCGCATACGCCTGTGTCCATACTCGGAAAGATATTGAGTACCAAATACTTTCCTTTTCCGTCTTTCAATGTATAATTACTTAAATCACCTTTTACCAATGTAAATTCGGGTGCGGGAGTTCCTACTTTTACAAATTCGCCGGCTAATGTTACCGGTGTGCCTTTGAATGCTGTTTTTGCCATAATTTTATTGTTTTAGTTCTGATATTGTAATTATAACAAACGTAAGTAGAAAAAGGTTCACTTATTTTCGTCCTTTGTAAATAAGGAAGCCCACTACCAATACACCAATGGCAATGAAGCAGTAACCCAATTCGTGGCTGTATTCGGTTACTGTGCTCAAAAGTTGTTCTTCGGGTACCACTGATTGCAGATAATAGCCGATTGCCGCCAGGATACAGTTCCAGATGCCTGCACCTAATGTAGTGTAGAGCAGAAAAGTGGACAGCTTCATTTTGGCTAGGCCGGCAGGAATTGAAATCAACTGGCGTACTGCCGGAATGAGGCGGCCGATAAAGGTGGAAAGAGCACCGTGCTTGTCGAAGTAATGCTCGGCGTTCTGTACTTTTGCCTCGTCTATCAGACACATGTGACCGAAACGGCTGTTGGCAAATTTGTATACCAAGGGTCGGCCGACAAAGTAAGCAATGTAATAATTGATGATGGCACCGATATTGGCTCCTATGGTGGCGAAAATAACTACCAGAAATACATTCAGGTCACTATTTCCTCCTGCAGCTTTATAAGCGGCCGGGGGAACCACCACTTCCGACGGGAAGGGGATAAAAGAGCTTTCAATGGCCATTAATAACGTAATAGTCCAATAATTCAGGTGATCTAAGCACCATTGGATAAATGCAACTGATTCCATGATTAATTAATTATAAGAAATTATCTAAGTCTACTTTTCCATTATTGACACTGTCTTTCAGGTTACGCATTAATTCGTTAAAGCGTGTATCGCTCAGTATAGAGTCGCTTGTGCCCAGGTTGCTGTACGCATCGGGCAGTTCGTGCTTCATCTTTGCGATGTAATGCATGCAGGAGATGGCTTCTTCCAGATAGAAATAGCAATAGGCCAGAAAGAAATAAGTGGCGGGTGCATTGTCGGGAAACTCACGGTTTATTTGTTCGTAGTATTGTGCGGCAAGCTTGAAGTTCTGTGTGTCGAAACAAGCAGCGCCGATAGTGAACAGATAGTCCAGCCGTTCGTCTTCCATGATTAAGTTCAATGCCTGTCGGAAGTATAGTTCTCCTTTGGCCTGGTTTTCTGCTTTGGCAGTCTCGTCATTGCATGCTTTGGCTTCCATCAGGAAGAATCGTCCTGCAACGATAAGCGTATCGGGGTCGTTCTCGTTCAGTTCCAAAGAACGCCGGATGGATGCTTGTCCCACGCCGATGTGCTTCAGGGCGGCATGGCATAAAGCTATGTCGCCATATAGTTCGGACAGTTCGTATTTGCTTAATGCGTCTTTATTGTCCAGCAGTGCTTCTATATAATAGATGGAGGAGGTATAATCCTGCATCTCAAAATAGGTCTTTGCCAATGCCAGATAAGCACGTGTTTTATTTTCCTGTTGCTCTGCCAGGCGGAGATAGTAATCACAGGATTTTTGAAGTTCACCGCTTTGTTGGTAGCAAAAGGCTTTAAGCGTCAGTGCCTCCGCATTGCTGTCATCGATGGCCAGTGCGAAGTCTATGGCTTCGTGTGCCTCTTCATAGTCATTGGTGCTCAAGTAGCATTTGCCCAAACTGTTCCAATGATTGATGGAGTAGGGATAGCAGTCGAGTGTGGCTTGCAGAAGAGGAATGGCCGCTTCGGGATTATTGAAAGTGATATAAAAGTCACACAATAGGTCTCTGAACTTCTGGTTTTTTTGGGAAAGGGAGGCAAGATCGTATGTTTCGCCCACGTGCTTGATCCATTTCTTTGCCAAAGCTTCCTGATTGGCATCTATATAAGCGAGGATAATATCGATAAGGGTTTCCAGTTTTCCTTCTTCGTAGGCAGCTAGTTCTTCGAATACATGGTCGGCTTCTTCCATGCGTTTTTCTTCCATCAACAAATCGGCTTTCAAGAACCTCACCTCGCGATCCGACCGGTCTTCAATCAAGTCCATAACCATATATGCTTCGTCCAGCCTGCCTTTCATGGCCAGGGAACGGGCACGAAAAATCAAGGCATCCGTATCGTTGGGATGCAGTTGTAAAGCAAAGTCTATTGCGGCTTCTGCTTCTATTTGTCTTCCTTTTGAAGCATAATATTCGGCGATGTCTGTCAGTTCGTCAGCATCAAAATAAGCGGGGGTATGGTTTTTCACCATACCCTCGTATTTTTCTAACGCTTCTTTAAATTCCGGGTCTTCAAAATAGGAAGACAGGTCATTATTCATAAGCAGTTTTTTATTTATTAATTTTACTCCAGGTATCTTTTAAAGATACGGTACGATTGAACACCAAGTGTTCGGGCGTGGAGTCTTTATCTACATTGAAGTAGCCGATGCGCTGGAACTGTAAGTAATCCAGTGGTTTGGCTTCTGCAAGGTATTTTTCTACATAACATTCGGTCAGAACATGCAATGAATCCGGGTTGATCATTTCTTTCATGGCTTCCAGTGCATCGCATTTCTTGGCTTCGCGGATGGCAGCCATTTCGTCACGTGGGTTTTCTACCTTCCATAGGCGGTCATACAGGCGTACTTCTGCTTTCAGGCAATGAGCGCAGCTCACCCAGTGCAGTGTTCCTTTCACTTTGCGACTGCTGCCGGGCATGCCGGTTTTGGTATCGGGGTCGTATTCGGCATATACTTCTATTATGTTGCCCTCTTCGTCTTTCTTGCAACCGGTGCATTTCACAATGTATGCATTTTTTAGGCGGACTTCTTGTCCCGGAGTCATACGGAAGTATTTCTTCGGAGCGTCTTCCATAAAGTCTTCGCGTTCCATCCAAAGCTCACGGCTGAACTCGATGGTATGTGTGCCGGCTGTCGGGTCTTCGGGATTGTTGATGGCTTCCATCTCTTCCACTTGTCCTTCCGGATAGTTGGTGATGATAAGTTTCACCGGATTGATTACGGCGGATACGCGAGTGGCACGGGTGTTCAAGTCTTCGCGCACCGCACTCTCCAACAGCGCGAAGTCGTTCAGGGCATCATATGTGGTGTAACCGATTTTGTCAACGAAGTTGCGGATGGACTCAGGAGAATAACCACGGCGGCGGAAACCGCAGAGGGTCGGCATACGGGGGTCATCCCAACCGTTTACTAAGTGTTCCTTTACCAAAATCAGCAGGTTACGCTTGCTCATCAGCGTGTAGTTCAGGTTCAGTTTGTTGAACTCGTACTGGTGAGGGCGGTTGTTGTCCAAGTCTTTTCCTTCTTTTACCCAGTCCACAAACAGGTCGTAGAGCGGACGGTGAGGAACGAATTCCAATGTACATAAAGAGTGGGTTACACCTTCGAAAAAGTCGCTCTGTCCGTGGGCAAAGTCATACATGGGGTATGCTTTCCATGTTTCGCCTGTACGGTGATGGGGCGTTTTTACTACGCGGTAGATAATAGGGTCGCGGAAGTGCATATTGGGGCTTGCCATATCTATTTTGGCACGCAACACCATCTTTCCTTCTTCTATTTCTCCGGTGTTCATCTTTTGGAACAGTTCGAGTGTCTCCTCTATAGGGCGGTTGCGGTAAGGGCTTTCTACACCCGGCTGGGTGGGCGTGCCTTTCTGTGCGGCAATCACTTCGGAGCTCTGTTCGTCTATATAAGCTTTTCCTTCCTTGATGAGACGGATGGCGAAGTCCCACAATTGCTGGAAGTAGTCGGATGCATAATATTCATTTCCCCATTGGAATCCGAGCCATTGGATATCTTCCTTGATGGCTTCCACATATTCCATGTCTTCTTTGGTCGGGTTGGTGTCGTCGAAACGCAGGTTACATACTCCACCATAGCGTGCGGCTATCCCAAAATCCAGGCAAATGGCCTTGGCATGACCGATGTGGAGATAACCGTTGGGCTCAGGCGGGAAACGGGTTTGGACTTTTCCTCCGTTTTTACCTTCCTTCAGGTCGTTCTCTACTGCCTGTTCGATGAAGTTCAGACTTCTCTTTTCTGTAGCTTCTGTAGCGTTCATTTCAGTCATAGTGATATTAATTTTACACTTTAAGGTGCAAAAATACGTATTCTTTTTGGGATATGCGTTATTTCACGGGAATATATCCTCCCTTTTTTATAATATTTTGCCCCGCAGGGGAAAGTACATACTCGATGAAAGGGCTGACTTTCGCTTTGTCGGACACATTATAATAATAGTAGAGCGGACGCACTACAGGATATTGTCTTTTTGTTCCGTTTTCCATGGTGGGGAGTACATAGTGTTTTCCTTCGTCATACGAGACGGCTATCGGCTTGACACGGTCGGACAGATAGGCAAGACCTACATATCCGATGGCTCCCTTGGTTTGGCTGACGGACTGGATGACGGCGCCGGTTGCCGGCATGGAGAGGCTGCCGCTCATATAGTTCTTGTTTTTTAGGACGCTTTCTTTAAAGAATTCGTATGTTCCCGAAGAGGTTTCGCGAGAATAGACAATGATTTTCATATCGGGGCCTCCCACTTGCTTCCAGTTTACAATTTTTCCGCGGAAGATACCTTCCAATTGTTGCCGGGTGAGGCGGCTGACAGGGTTGTCCGGGTGGACGATGATGGCAAGGGCATCGTAAGCGATAATTACTTCTTTTACTTCTTGTCCGGCAGCTTTCAACTTCATTTTTTCACTGAACTTGATGGGGCGTGAAGCCATGGCGATATCGGTGGTATGGTCCATGAGGGCGGATATGCCGACTCCGGTCCCGCCACCGGTGACGGTTACCCGCTGCTCGGGGTGAGTGTTCATAAATATTTCTGCAGTCTCTTGTGAGACAGGTAATACGGTGTCGCTGCCTTTGATGCGTTGTGCGGCAGTGTGCAGGCTGCAAATTGATAAGACAAAGAAAAACAGGGCTTTTAACTGATTCATAAGTTATTATATTAATTCATGTGCAAAAGAAACGTTTTCCTGTGTCATTTGTTTTACTTGTGTATTACGATTCCGTTACAAGGTGAGGTGTTGCTTTTCAGGTGGAGGAGTAGACTTTTCTGTCCGGGTGTAACAACTTTGTAATATAATTGTAGCAAATACTTCAAGCTCCTTTCATATCATTTTAATATCGAGAAGCTTTTTTTGCATCGATTACTAATAGAAGACTAAAACAGTATGAAACAAGTTTGGGAAAAGATTGTCGAAGGAATATTGACTTGCAGTGGCTTTATCACAAGTATTACGATAGTACTGATTGTCATTTTTCTGTTTACGGAGGCATTCGGACTCTTTGGCAACAAGGTAACAGAAGAAGGGTATGTGCTGGCTGTCAACGGGAAGAATCCGGTCAGGGAACTGAGTGCGGTGCAAATTAAAGATGTGTTTGACGAAGAGATAACCAATTGGAGTGAAGTGGGAGGTCCCGATATCGGAATTAAGGTATTCCGGCTGGAAGATATTACTTCTTATTTTTCGGAAGAAGAGTTGGGGGCGGAATACGACAAGGCGGGAGAATGTATCGGTAAGGTAGTGGCAGACCATCCGGGTATCATTGCTTTTGTCCCGGCAAAGTTTATAGAGAAGGACTTTCCGGGTCGTTTGCTGAAAGATGAGCATATCTCTTTCTCGGAAGTGTTTGCCGGTAAAGAATGGTTCCCGACAGCAACTCCGGCCCCGCAATTCGGTTTTGTTCCTTTGGTCATGGGAACACTTTGGGTGAGCTTCTTTGCGATTCTTTTTGCATTGCCGTTCGGATTGTCTGTGGCTGTATATATGTCGGAAGTAGCAAGCAGCCGCACACGCGGATTTCTGAAACCGGTTATTGAATTGCTGAATGGTATACCGTCGGTGGTATACGGATTCTTCGGGCTGATAGTTATTGTACCTCTCATTCAAAAGGTGTTCGATTTGCCGGTGGGAGAGACCGGTTTGGCTGGAAGTATTGTGTTGGCTATTATGGCTTTGCCTACTATTATCACGGTCAGCGAGGATGCTATGCGTAATTGTCCGCGTGCCATGCGCGAGGCGAGTCTGGCTTTGGGAGCCACGCATTGGCAGACCATCTATAAAGTGGTGATTCCGTTTTCCATTTCAGGCATTACATCGGGAGTGGTGCTGGGCATCGGACGTGCCATTGGTGAGACGATGGCTGTGCTGATGGTGACCGGCAATGCGGCTGTGATACCGACAACGATTCTGGAACCGCTACGCACAATTCCTGCGACGATTGCTGCCGAATTGGGAGAAGCTCCTGCCGGTGGTGCACATTATGAGGCCTTGTTTCTGCTGGGGGTGGTGCTGTTTCTGATTACCATGATTATCAATTTTAGTGTAGAGTATATATCATCCAAAACCGGAGCGGGTTTCGGAAGAAAGTCATAATACGATAGAATATGGAAGATAATATATTTAATGCCCGACAAGGGGTACGCAAGAGACGTTCACAGTGGATTGCGTTCGGAGTGTTCAAACTGCTTAGTTACAGTATTGTACTGATTTTGTTTTGCATCTTGGGCTTTATTATATATAAAGGTATAGGAGTTATCAACTGGAAGTTTCTCACTTCGCCTCCCAGCGACGGAATGACGGGAGGAGGCATTTGGCCGGCTATCGTGGGTACTTTTTATTTGATGATAGGCAGTGCATTGTTTGCTTTTCCTGTGGGCGTGATGAGCGGTATTTATATGAACGAATATGCTCCGAAAGGTAAATTGGTCCGCTTCATACGGGTGATGACGAATAATTTGAGCGGCATCCCATCTATCGTTTTCGGTTTGTTTGGTATGGCGCTGTTTGTGAAGTACCTGGGTTTTGGCGATAGTATTCTGGCGGGTTCACTCACATTGGGTTTGCTTTGTGTGCCGTTGGTTATCCGTACTACCGAGGAGGCTTTGAAAGCTATTCCGGATAGTTACCGCGAAGGCAGCCTGGCGTTGGGAGCGACCAAATTGCAAACTATCCGCTACGTGATTCTTCCGATGGGGATGCCTAATATTATCACGGGGCTTATTCTTGCAATGGGAAGGGTATCGGGAGAAACCGCACCCATTCTGTTTACTTGTGCCGCTTACTTCCTGCCGCAGTTGCCGCATAGCATATTGGACCAATGCATGGCCCTCCCTTATCATCTTTATGTCATATCGACCAGTGGAACCGATATGGAGTCACAATTGCCCATTGCTTACGGAACTGCTTTAGTGCTTATCCTTATTATTCTGGTGGTCAATTTGCTGGCGAACGGACTTCGCAGGTATTTCTCGAATAAATTAAAAACGAATTAATCTATAATATATGAATAAGATAGATGCGCAACATGTGAATTTCTTCTATGGAGATTTCCAGGCATTGAAAGATATCAGTATGGCGATTGAAGAAAAAGCGGTAGTGGCTTTTATCGGTCCGTCGGGCTGCGGAAAGTCTACCTTTCTCCGTCTCTTTAATCGTATGAACGATTTGATCCCCGGTGCACGCCTTGAGGGGAAGATACAGATAGATGGCGTGAATATCTATGATAAATCTGTGCAGGTGGACGAACTTCGCAAGAATGTGGGAATGGTGTTTCAGCGTCCCAATCCTTTTCCGAAAAGTATTTTTGAGAACGTTGCCTATGGGTTGCGGGTAAATGGAGTGAAGGATAATGAATTTATCCGTCATCGGGTGGAGGAAACATTAAAAGGAGCTGCCTTGTGGGATGAAGTGAAGAACAAGTTGAAAGAGTCCGCTTTTGCTCTTTCGGGCGGACAGCAACAGCGTTTGTGCATAGCGCGTGCCATGGCTGTGTCGCCTTCCGTCTTGCTCATGGATGAACCTGCATCGGCGCTCGATCCCATTTCTACCGCTAAGGTGGAAGAACTGATTCACGAACTGAAGAAGGAATATACCATTGTTATTGTAACCCATAATATGCAGCAGGCAGCACGGGTCAGTGACAAAACCGCTTTCTTCTACATGGGTTCGATGGTGGAATATGACGATACGAAGAAGATTTTTACAAACCCTAGCAAAGAAGCCACTCAAAATTACATTACGGGACGTTTCGGATGATGGGGGTACCGTCAGAAAAAAAGAATACAAAAAGAAAGATGATATTATGGTGAAATTTATAGAATCAGAGCTTACCTCACTGAAAAAAGAGGTGAACGAAATGTGGACACTGGTGTATAACCAGTTGGACAGGGCCGGGGAATCGGTATTGACATTCAACCGTGACCTGGCGCAACAGGTGATTGTTCGAGAGAAACGGGTTAATGCTTTCGAACTGAAGATAGACAGCGATGTGGAAGATACCATTGCTCTTTATAATCCGGTGGCGATAGACCTGCGATTTGTGTTGGCCATGTTCAAGATAAACAGCGATTTAGAGCGGTTGGGAGATTTTGCCGAAGGCATTGCCCGTTTTGTGGTGAGAAGCGATGAAACAGCACTTGATGGAGAATTACTCCGTGAACTGCGGATAGAGGAGATGCAAAGACAAGTACTCGGTATGCTTGAAATGACCAAGACTGCATTGAATGAAGAAGATTTGGATTTGGCATTGGCTGTCTTAGGCAAGGACAATTTGTTGGATCAGATTAATGCGGATGCTCCGGGGGTGCTGACTAAATATTTGGGAAAGCATCCCGATTGTTTTTTGACTTGTCTGGAACTGGGGACTGTGATTCGCAAGCTCGAAAGGGCAGGAGACCATATAACGAATATTGCCGAAGAGATAGTTTTTTTCATTGATGCCAAAGTATTAAAGCATAGCAGAAAAGTGGATGAGCACTTTATAGGGAAGGAATAAAAACGATAAAATGTTTTCATTCTCCCAAAAAAATCTTATCTTTGTCTATGTAATGAGGCAGATAAAGAGCTTTTCGGTTTGTAAATAGCCAAAAAAGACAGAAAAGTCTAAAAACATGTTGTATGGCATAGTTTTTTATTTGGCTGGTTTAAAAAAAGGCTCGATATTTGCATCGTTATCCTGAAAACAATCTTTTTACCTTAAAAAAAACTAATACCTATTGAAAACTTAAAAAGGGGGCTTTGTGAAAAGACCCCTTTTTTATTGTCTTTTGCTCAAGTGAATAATCTGTTATATTTCACTTAAATATTGGTCAAAACGTAAGATTTCTTTTTTTATTAGATTATATTAGCAACTTCTTTTTAAGTTAATGATTAAATTTGCATTCTCGTATATATATATAAGATACCGGTAGAAAGATATGGAGAATAAATATATAAAGTCGTTTTTATTGTTTTGGGTATTGATGATTAGTACAATTGCTGCGTCTGCCCAAAAAATACAAGGCGTTGTAACTGACTCGTTAACGAATGAACCAATCCCCTATGCTTCTGTGTATTATGAGGGAAAAGGAGTAGGCGGAATAACGGATGCTGACGGACATTATAGTGTGGAAACGCGTCAGGGATGGAATAAACTGACATTTTCATCGGTGGGTTATGTCAACAAGGTGGTGAATATTATTCCCGGAGTAACCAAAACGATGAATGTAAAATTGCGTTCGGATGATATCGAGTTGCAGGAAGTAATCGTGAAGCCTAAACGGGAAAAATATTCCCGTAAGAATAATCCGGCGGTGGAGATGATGAAGAAAGTCATTGCCCATAAGCGAAATAACAAGCTGGATGAAAATGATTACTATCAATACAATAAGTATCAGAAGATTACGATGGCTTTAAATGATGTTACTCCCGAAATGCTGGACAAAGGGATGTACAAAAAGATGCCTTTCCTGAAAGATCAGATTGAGCTTTGCGAGGAAACGGGTAAGTTTATTCTTCCTGTTTCTGTGGACGAAACGGCTTCACAGAAAATTTATCGTAAGCATCCGAAGAGTGAGAAGAATATCATTAAAGGTATGAATTCATCGGGGGTGAACGAATTGTTTGCTACAGGGGATATGCTGAGTACGGTATTGAAAGACGTATTCACGGATGTGAATATATATGATGATGATATCCGCTTGCTGCAATACCCGTTTATCAGTCCTATATCTTCCAGCGATGCCATTTCTTTCTACAAATATTATATTATGGATACGACGTATGTGGATAAGGATCGTTGCTTCCACTTGACGTTTGTTCCCAATAATTCACAGGATTTCGGTTTTACAGGACACTTGTATGTATTGGCCGACTCCAGTTACACTGTAAAGAAGTGTACCATGAATCTGCCTAAAAAATCGGGTGTGAACTTTGTCGATAACATGGATATCATTCAGGAGTTTGAGCAACTGCCGAACGGTGAATGGGTGCTGAAAACAGACGACATGATTGTGGAGCTGACCCTGATGAAAATTATGCAGGGGTTTCAAATCCGGAGAATGACACGTTATTCGGATTATGCATTTGATGAATTGCCGCAACAGTTGTTTAAGAGAAAGGGAGCGGAAATAAAAGAGGCGGATGCCATGATGAGGGGAGAGGATTTCTGGAATCAGTATCGGCAGGTGCCGCTGACAGAGACGGAAAGCTCGATGGATGTACTGGTCAAGAGGTTGGAGCAGATGCCCGGCTTTAAATATGTGATATTTGTGCTGAAAGCATTTGTTGAGAATTTTGTGGAAACCGGAACGAAAGATCATCCGAGCAAGGTGGATATAGGTCCGGTGAATACCATGATTTCAAATAACTATATAGACGGGCTTCGCCTGCGTATGAGTGCGCAGACTACGGCAAACCTGAATCCGCATTTATTCTTTAAGGGGTATTATGCTTACGGTTTCAAAGATCATCGTTCCAAGTATATGGCGGAAATGGAATATTCTTTCAATAAAAAGGAATACCTGCCGCGCGAGTTCCCGAAAAATTCCATCACTCTGACTTACCGATATGATGTGATGTCGCCGACGGATAAGTTTCTGAAGACAGATAAGGATAATGTGTTTGTGTCATTCAAGACTACTACAGTGGACCAAATGTCATACGTGCGCAATGTTGCATTGAAGTATGAGAATGAAACTCAATACGGACTGAAAACCACTGTTGAGGTGAAGCATAGTAAAGATGAACCTACCGGCGGCTTGGCATACATTACCAATGATGACAAAAAAACATTGATACCGGACATTCAAACAATGGAGGCTTCGCTGGCTTTCAGATATGCACCGGGAGAAACTTATATCAATACCAAGCAGCGTCGCTTGCCGGTGTCTTTTGATGCCCCGGTGTTCACGCTGTCGCATACGACCGGTTTTAAAGGTGTGTTTGGAGGTGAATATAATTACAACCTGACTGAAGTAGGTATATATAAGCGTTTTTGGTTTTCTTCATGGGGCAAGATTGATATGTTCCTGAAGGGAGGGGCGCAGTGGAATAAAGTGCCGTTCCCATTGCTGATTATGCCGGCAGCCAACTTGTCATATATTCTCCAGCGTGAGACTTTCAATTTGGTCAATAACATGGAATTTTTGAACGACCGTTATGCTTCGTTTGATATTTCCTGGGATTTGAATGGAAAGATATTCAATCGAATTCCATTGCTGAAGAAGTTAAAATGGCGTGAGGCTATCGGTTTCAAAATGCTGTACGGTCATTTGACGGACAAGAATAATCCGTTGAAGAATCCGGGTGACAGTGAACTGTTCCTGTTTCCCACGCGCGACGGGCATCCTACCAGTTTTGTGATGGATTCTAAAACGCCTTATATGGAATGTTCGGTAGGTATTCATAATATCTTCAAGATACTACATATCGACTACGTACGCCGTCTTAATTATCTGGATAATCCGGGTGCTAATAAATGGGGTATCCGATTGATGGTGATGATGACTTTCTAATCAAACTGTTGTTTCGGCTATTTGGAAAAACCATTTCTGTTATATTCTTGAGGTGCTCCTGTTATTTGAACAAAATGCAGGGGCACTTTTTTATGTCAGTGAGCCGATTAAAGGTATTATTTTATTAACTTTGCAACATCAGTATAACTAGATACAACTATGGCACAACCGTTAGCAGAACGTCTGCGTCCGAAGACGTTGGATGATTATATAGGACAGAAGCACCTGGTAGGACAGGGGGCAATTCTGAGGAAGATGATTGATGCAGGACGCATTTCCTCTTTCATACTTTGGGGGCCTCCGGGGGTAGGAAAGACCACATTGGCACAAATTATCGCCAATAAGCTGGAAACTCCTTTCTATACGCTGAGTGCCGTCACTTCGGGGGTGAAGGATGTGCGTGATGTGATAGAGAAAGCAAAAAGCAACCGTTTCTTTTCGCAGGCCGGTCCCATTTTATTTATAGATGAAATTCACCGTTTCAGCAAATCACAGCAGGATTCGTTGCTGGGGGCTGTAGAGACCGGAGTGGTGACTTTGATTGGAGCTACTACAGAGAATCCTTCTTTCGAAGTGATTCGCCCGTTACTGTCCCGTTGTCAATTATATGTATTAAAGTCATTGGAAAAAGATGATTTGCTGGAACTCTTGCATATCGCCATCACCAAGGATGTTATTTTGAAGGAGAAGCATATCGAGTTACAGGAAACGGACGCGATGCTTCGCTTTTCGGGTGGAGATGCCCGTAAACTCCTGAATATATTGGAACTGGTGGTTGAGGCCGATACCGATGATGGAGCGATAGTGATAACTGATGAAAAAGTGACGGAACGCTTGCAGCAGAATCCGCTGGCATACGATAAGGATGGTGAAATGCATTATGATATTATATCCGCTTTCATTAAGTCTATCCGGGGCAGTGACCCCGACGGTGCGCTTTATTGGTTGGCGAGGATGGTGGAAGGCGGGGAAGATCCGGCTTTCATAGCCCGGAGGTTGGTGATATCGGCGGCAGAAGATATCGGACTCGCCAATCCGAATGCATTGTTGTTGGCAAATACGGCTTTTGATGCGGTGATGAAGATAGGTTGGCCCGAAGGACGTATTCCCTTGGCAGAGGCAACTGTGTATCTGGCTACCAGTCCGAAGAGTAATTCTGCATACGAAGGAATCAACAGTGCATTGGAGTTGGTACGCTCTACGGGAAACCTGCCTGTGCCATTGCATCTGCGCAATGCTCCTACCAAGCTGATGAAGCAGTTGGGATATGGTAAGGATTATAAATATGCACACGCTTATCAGGGAAACTTTGTGAACCAGCAGTTTTTGCCTGATGAGATAAAAAACAGCCGGATCTGGCATCCGCAGAATAATGCTCAGGAAGTAAAACTGAAAGAACGGATGCAAGGGCTTTGGGGAGACAAGTTTAAAGAATAATCATAATAAAAGGGTATGAAAATAGTTGTTTTGGATGGTTACGGGTTAAATCCCGGTGATTTGTCATGGAATGGGCTGGAAGCATTGGGTGAGCTGACGGTTTATGACCGTACAGCTCCTGATGAGTTGATGGAACGCTCTTCCGGAGCGGAAGTACTTATAACCAATAAGACGGTGATTACTGCGGAGAATATGGCGGCATTGCCTGCATTGAAATATATCGGTGTCTTGGCTACCGGATATAATATAGTGGATGTAGCGGCTGCCAAGGAACGCGGTATTATTGTGACGAATATCCCTGCCTACAGTACCGCTTCTGTGGCACAGATGGTGTTTGCACATCTTCTTAACATTACTCAGCGTGTGGGACATTATGCCCATGCCAATCGGCAGGGACGTTGGGCGGACAATTCCGATTTCTGCTATTGGGATACCGAATTGACGGAATTGGATGGAAAGAAAATCGGCATTGTAGGGTTGGGAAATACAGGAAAAGCAACTGCACGCATTGCTTCTGCTTTCGGGATGAAGGTGTGTGCGTATACTTCGAAAGTACAGGCTCAATTGCCTGAAGGAATACAAAAAATGGAATTGGATGAGTTGTTCCGTGAATGTGATGTGGTGAGTCTGCATTGCCCGTTGACTGTAGAAACAAAAGAATTGGTCAATGCGGCTCGTCTTGCCATGATGAAACCTACAGCTATATTGATTAACACCGGGCGCGGTCCGTTGGTGAATGAAAGAGACTTGGCTGATGCACTGAATAAGGGGATGATTGCTGCCGCCGGTCTGGATGTTTTATGTTCCGAACCACCTGAGTACGACAACCCGCTACTGACGGCCAAGAACTGCTTTGTCACTCCTCATATCGCCTGGGCAACCAAAGAAGCCCGTATACGTTTGATGGACATTGCGGTGGAGAATCTGAAAGGATATATGAACCATGAAATAGTAAATAATGTAGCGAAATGAAAGAAGATAGAGTAGCAAAAGCAATAGCTTTATTTAAAGAAGGATATAACTGTTCCCAATCTGTTGTTGCCGCCTTTGCCGATGAGTATGGCTTTACGCGTGAGCAGGCGTTGAGGATGGCTGCTTCATTCGGAGGCGGTATAGGACGTATGCGTGAAACGTGTGGGGCGGCTTGTGGCATGTTCCTGCTTGCCGGACTCGAAACCGGGGCTACGGAAGGCAGTGATCGTGAGGGAAAGGCTGCCAATTATGCGCTGGTGCAGGAATTGGCGGAAGAATTCAAGCGCAGAAACGGTGCATTGAGATGTGCCGACTTGTTGGGATTAAGCAAAAAAGAACCGGTTATTTCTACCCCGGAAGCCCGCACGGAACAGTATTATGCCAAGCGTCCGTGTGTAAAGATGGTGGAAGAAGCTGCTAAAATTTGGAGTGAATATCTCGAAATGCATAAAAAATAACTGAGAAAATCGCTTTTTCTTATAGAAAATAAAACTTTTCTGATTCAAACGTGTTGAATAACATAATTTTGTGTATCTTTGCAACCGATAAGAAACACAAACATTCGTCAATGCTGAAAGCGGATGCGGATTAACGTTTAACTAAAAGTAAATCGAAAATGTTGAAAGAAAAAGCTGGTGCTCTTGCCGGACAAATCTGGGAAGCACTGAACGGAACCGAAGGTTTGACACAAAAACAAATCAAAAAGGCTGCGAAATTGAAGGCTGATAAGGATTTTTATCTTGGTTTGGGTTGGTTGTTAAGAGAAGACAAAGTAGAAACTTCTGAAGTAGAAGGGGAAGTCTTTGTAAAATTGGTGTAAACAAGAAAAAGAAACTCATAAAAAATGCGTTGGCACATCGTTTTTTGTATGTAGCCAACGCATTTTTTTGTATATTTGCGCGAAATTTAAACGACGAAGATGAAGAATATCCGTAACTTTTGTATTATTGCACATATCGACCATGGAAAATCAACCTTGGCCGATCGTCTGTTGGAGTTCACCAATACCATTCAGGTGACTGAAGGACAGATGTTGGACGATATGGATTTGGAGAAAGAACGAGGCATTACTATTAAGAGCCATGCCATTCAGATGGAATATACCTATAAGGGAGAAAAATATATCCTTAACCTGATTGATACTCCGGGACACGTAGACTTTTCATACGAAGTATCTCGTTCGATTGCTGCCTGTGAAGGTGCTTTGCTGGTAGTGGACGCTTCACAGGGAGTGCAGGCGCAGACTATTTCCAACCTTTATATGGCATTGGAGCACGACCTCGAAATTATTCCCGTGATGAACAAGTGTGATATGGCAAGTGCAATGCCCGAGGAGGTGGAAGATGAAATAATCGACCTGCTGGGTTGCAAACGTGAAGATATCATTCGTGCATCGGGTAAGACCGGCATGGGAGTGGAAGATATTCTGGCGGCTGTGATCGAACGTGTGCCGCATCCGGTGGGCGATGACCAGGCTCCGCTTCAAGCTTTGATTTTTGATTCTGTATTCAATTCGTTCCGTGGTATCATTGCTTATTTTAAGATAGAGAATGGAGTGATACGCAAGGGAGATAAAGTGAAGTTCTTCAATACGGGTAAGGAATATGATGCCGATGAAATCGGAGTCTTGAAAATGGATATGATGCCTCGTAATGAGTTGCGTACCGGTGATGTGGGATATATTATTTCAGGTATCAAGACATCACGGGAAGTGAAGGTGGGAGATACTATCACTCATATTGCCCGTCCTTGCGAGAAGGCAATTGCCGGATTTGAAGAGGTGAAGCCGATGGTGTTTGCGGGAGTTTATCCCATTGAAGCGGAAGATTATGAAAATCTTCGTGCTTCGCTTGAGAAGCTCCAGTTGAATGATGCTTCATTGACGTTCCAGCCCGAGTCTTCATTGGCTTTGGGCTTTGGGTTCCGTTGCGGTTTCTTGGGACTGCTGCACATGGAAATTGTACAGGAGCGTTTGGATCGTGAGTTCGATATGAATGTGATTACTACTGTTCCGAATGTATCGTATATGGTATATGACAAGCAGGGGCATGCCAATGAGGTGCATAACCCCGGAGGTATGCCGGACCCGACTCTGATTGACCATATCGAGGAACCTTATATTGATGCTACCGTGATTACTGCAACCGATTATATCGGTCCTATTATGACTTTGTGTCTGGGCAAGCGCGGAGAATTGGTGCGTCAGAATTATGTATCGGGAAACCGTGTGGAAATACATTACAGAATGCCGTTGGGAGAGATTGTGATTGACTTTTATGATAAGTTGAAGAGTATTTCCAAGGGGTATGCTTCATTTGATTATCATCAGTCAGGCTTCCGTCCTTCCAAACTGGTAAAACTGGATATTCTGTTGAATGGTGAGTCGGTGGATGCTCTTTCTACATTGACACATGTCGACAATGCATACGATTTGGGCAAGCGGATGTGTGAGAAGCTGAAGGAGTTGATTCCACGTCAACAGTTTGATATTGCTATTCAGGCGGCTATCGGCGCAAAAATTATCTCACGTGAAACGATAAAGGCTGTCCGTAAAGATGTAACGGCAAAATGTTACGGTGGTGACGTGAGTCGTAAACGTAAATTGCTTGAAAAGCAAAAGAGGGGTAAAAAGCGTATGAAGCAGATTGGTAATGTGGAAGTACCGCAGAAAGCGTTCCTTGCAGTATTGAAGTTGGATTAAAAATCTAAAATACCCGGAATGATTGTCGCTGTCAGCAGAACTTTCAAGGCAATCATTCCATTATTATATAATCTTTAAATAAATATAAATGAGAAAAGTTCTGTCTTTTTCGGCCTTTCTGATGATGGGTCTTTTGGTGTCCCAAATCTTACCGGGGGCGGTAGGTGAAGGGTATACTACCATAAAGAGTGTGTCTGATGTATTGCTTTACATCTGCCTGAGTTTTATTATGATTAATGTCGGACGTGAGTTTGTCATGGATAAAACAAGGTGGAAGAGTTATGCTGAGGATTATTTTATTGCAATGGCTACGGCAGCGATGCCATGGATTTTGATAGCCGTTTATTATGTATTTGTCTTGCTACCGCCCGAATATTGGCATAGCTGGGAAGCATGGAAAGAAAATCTTCTGTTAAGCCGTTTTGCGGCGCCCACCTCTGCAGGTATCTTGTTTACCATGTTGGCGGCTCTCGGATTAAAATCAAGTTGGATTTATAAAAAGATTCAGGTGTTGGCTATCTTTGACGACCTGGATACCATCTTACTGATGATTCCGTTGCAAATAATGATGGTGGGTCTGCGCTGGCAATTGATTATCATTGTTTTAGTAGTGTTTGTTCTGCTCTCTATCGGCTGGAAACAGTTAGGGAAATACAATTGGCGGCAAGACTGGAAAGCGATTTTCTTTTACTCGGTGGCAGTTTTTGCAGTTACACAGTTGGTGTATATGGTGAGCAAATATTTTTATGGAGACGAAGGAAGTATCCATATTGAAGTGTTATTGCCGGCTTTCGTTTTGGGTATGGTTATGAAACATAAGGAGATAGATACTCCTTTGGAGCATAAGGTATCTACCGGTGTTTCTTTCTTGTTTATGTTCCTGGTGGGTATGAGTATGCCTCTCTTTGTCGGAGTGGATTTTTCGGAGACGCATAGCGGTACTCATTCCATTACCGGATCGCAAGAAATGATGTCTTGGGGAATGATTATTTATCATGTGGTAATCGTGTCTTTGTTATCGAATGTCGGGAAGCTGTTTCCTGTGTTATTCTATAGAGACCGTAAGTTGAGCGAGCGTCTTGCTTTATCTATCGGTATGTTTACTCGTGGAGAAGTAGGAGCGGGAATCATCTTTATTGCATTGGGATATAATTTAGGAGGCCCTGCACTGGTAATTTCTGTGTTAACTCTTGTGCTAAATTTAATTTTAACCAGTATATTTGTACTGTGGGTGAAAAACTTGGCGTTACGAAGCTATAACGGCTGACATATACTTCGTAAGAAGAGTATTTTATACAAACAATAAAGCGTTCCTTTCTGTTATTGACTTCAAAGATAACAGGAAGGTTCGTGTTTTATAAGAATTTATCACGAATCTAATATTATAACAGGAAAGACATGGAAAAACTCAAAATCGGAAACATGAATGTTTCGTTTCTAAGTGCTACGCGGTATCACATTAATGGGGGAATTCTATTGATGGTTATCGTTCTTCTGGCGATGATTATAGCTAATTCTCCCTGGGGAGACGCTTATGCAGCTTTTTGGAATAAAGAAGTACATCTTCAGATAGGGGAATTTAATTTGTTCAGTCATAATGGGAATCACATGACCTTGATGAATTTTATCAATGATGCTTTGATGACTATTTTCTTCTTTAGTGTGGGACTGGAAATTAAGCGTGAAACATTGGTGGGTGAGTTGTCCAGTTTTCGACAGGCTTTGTTGCCGATAGTGGCGGCTTGCGGGGGGATGATTGTTCCGGTTATTATCTATTATTGTATGACGTCGGGTACGGATGCCGAGAGTGGTCTGGCTATTCCGATGGCAACGGATATTGCTTTTTCCCTGGGGGTACTAAGCTTATTCGGCAACCGTGTACCTATCAGTCTGAAAATATTTCTGACGGCTTTTGCTGTGGTGGATGATATTGGTGGTATTCTGGTAATCGCTTTATTTTATTCCTCCCATCTGGATGTGAATTTCTTGTTGTATTCTTTTGGAGTGCTTTTTTTGCTTTGTGCCGGTAATCATTTGCATATACACAATCGTTGGTTTTATCTTTTACTGGGACTGGTGATGTGGTATCTGTTTTTACAAAGTGGTATTCATGCCACTATTGCAGGGGTGATAGTAGCGTTTACGATTCCGGCTACACCACATTATAAGATAGGTAAGTATATTAACCGTATTAAGGAGAACATAGAAATATTTCCGAGTACAGACAAAGAAGGTATAATTTTGAGCAAATTGCAGATTAATGTGTTGAAAAGTATCGAATCGGCTTCCGATAGAGTGATTTCTCCTTTACAGTCATTGGAAGATAGTCTGCATGGATTAGTGAATTATGTGATTATTCCTTTGTTTGCTTTTGCTAATGCTGGTGTGGTGCTGACAGCCGGTCACGGAGGCATTGAAGTGGGAACACCTACATGGGCGGTCATGGTGGGATTGGTAGTCGGAAAATTTGTAGGTATTTACTTTTTTACATGGCTTATTGTCAAAAGTGGGTTGGCTGGCATGGCCGGGGGTATGAACTGGGTGAACCTGGCAGGTATCTGCTTGTTGGGAGGTATCGGTTTTACCGTTTCCCTGTTTATAGCTAATTTATCATTCGAAGCTTCTCCGGTTCTTTTAAGTCAGGCAAAATTGGGTGTTTTGAGCGGTACGGTGATAGCCGGGATGTTGGGCTATATTGTTTTACATTTTACACTACCGAAAAGAATATTGTCTTAAAATGGAAGAATACTAAAACAACTCAATTACAGGCAGGGCAGTACGACAGTAAAACGGCTGCCCTTGTTTATTTCGGAAGTAACCTCGATACGTCCCTGCATTTTTTCAACAATCACTTTACAGATAGACAGGCCAAGTCCTACTCCTTGTGCAAACTCATTATGTTTATAGAATCGGTCGAATATGATTTGCAGTTCTTCTTTTGGAATACCGGCTCCGGTATCTTCTACAAAAATATGCACTTCATGACTGGCTGGTTGATGATGGTATCCTAATTTGATATGTCCGCTCTTTGTAAACTTTTTGGCATTGTTCAGGAAATTAGTGATGACCTGTGTCATACGCATATTGTCTATGTGTACAAATACATCTCCTTCGGGAAACTCCTTGATAAATTTTAAGGGTGATGAAATAGTCAGTTGATGGGTGTTGTAAATACTGTTGAGCAAAGAACGGACGCTCTCTTCCCGGTAATTGAATGACATATTGCCGGATTCAATGCGTGATAGTTCCAGCACATCATTAACCAGTTTGAGCAATAAATCGGTATTATCATTGATGATGGAGATAAATTCCTGTTTCTCTTCTTCCGAAAGGTCTTTTTCCGTAGTCAGCAGGTTGGAAAACCCGGTGATGGCATTGAGAGGAGTGCGTATCTCATGACTCATATTATCCAGAAAAGATTGTTTTAATTCTGCCCGCTCTGCAACCTTGCGGGCTTGAATCAGCTCTTCTTCCTTGTCTTTTACCTCTTGGATATTTTGCAGCAGACCGGTGATGATATGAATATTGTCATTGTGACAAATCTGTTTGTAACGAAACTCCCACCATTGATATTCACCTGTAAACTTACAGCGGTATTGTGCTGTCCGTTTGGGATGGTCTGAAAGGTTGGCCACCTGATGCAGAAATCTCTCTCGTTCGTCTGGGTGAATGAATTTTACCATATCATCGATGTTCATTTGCGGAGAGTCATAATGAATCAGTTCGTAAAACTGTGGATCGAAAATGGCTTTTTCTCCATCAAACCGCCATGCATACGTATTTCCGCTTTCCATGGCAAGGATCAGTAGCTCATGCTCATATTTTAAGTTGCGCAAAGCATCCTGTTTCCGTTTTTTCTCCCGTCCATATATATAAATGAGGTAGCTTACAAATAACAATAGAAGGATGCCGACAACGATTTTGATGGTCAGGATAAGAGTGGAATATTTTTTGCTGAAAGGTTTGTACATGATTATATACTCTTCGGGAATACTTTCTTCGGGTATTTTATATTTCTCCAAAGTAACCCAATTGACGACATACTGTTTGGCGCATTGCTGTAATTGCTGACCGGGCATTTTCTTGTCCAGTCTTTCTTTTATTCCTGCCGCCATATCTTTTATTTGAATTTCGATAGGTGTAAAATAGCCTCCGAGCATATAGTCATTTGTTCCGAATCCTTCATTTATGGTCTCAAACCCGGGATTGTCAAACAAACTGCCGATGCGTAAAGTGGTGAAATCACGTTTGGTATATAGAAACAAGGAATAATCGAAAACTCCGCTGGCCATCCACAATAACCGGCGTGCGGGAACAGAGTCGCTGACCAGTTTGGCAATCATGGTTGTATCGAGATAAGAGAGTTCGGTTGGTTTTTCCGAATCAAAAGGAGAGATTTTTTTATTCTCTAGTGAATCCGGGGATATATTTAATATCCGTTCATTCACCCTGTCGCGTATGTTGATATTGTGTCCTGTGCATTGTTTTTCCAGGTCTTTCCATATAATTTTATCCAGAAAAGTACCTCCTTTAATAACGTGGATACATACTTTTCCCATAATCCGTTCAATCATCTGGCAAGTCTTGAGGTAATCGGGTCTGTCGATGTATCCGGTTACATTGGGATATTGTTGCAGTAGTTCTGTATTGGGGTAGTTCACTCCGCTGAAAACGACAGGTATTTCTCTGACTTTCGGATGATTGCATGACATCAGGGAATAAGTGGCCTGGTCGTCAAGGACTGCTATTAAATCGGCTCCCCATATATTCGAATCGTCGATGAACCCGGAAATGCGACGTTCTTCATCTGTGCTGCCGTATTTTTCGCAGTTGAGATAATAACTTTTAATTTCACATTGTAGCCCGTTTTTCTTCAGTTCATCGGCAAAGAGTCTGTTAATTCGCTCGGCGTTGTTATAACCTCTCTGGTAAGAATGGATAAGTGCTATTTTATGTTGGGATGAACAAGGGGAATGAGTACACCCGGCAAGGCATACCAATAGCAGCATCACAATAAATCCATAACCCAACACTTTCATATCATTAAAGAGTAATTTTAAAGATAATTACTCTGCAAATATAGGAATGTTTTCTTGAATAGGAAGAATGAAAGGAAAGAAATATAGGCGGGAAAAGAAAAAGAGAGTGTTCAAAGTCAATTTTTATTTTGATGCACTCTCTTTTCCAAGATAAAAGTATGGGAGACAGCTTATTTTGTTTCTCCGGTTGTTGGGGCATCTGTCGGGGCAGCTTGTTCTTCCCAGTGGAAAGGTTCGAACTGTGTGTTCTTATCTACCCATGATGGCTTACGAGATGCATAGATAATGAACGGAGCAGAGACAACAACGATACATCCTATAACTAATACGGCAAACCATACGGTGTTACTGCCGATTGATATTTGACTGGGCGGGATGAAGCTGAGCACAAATGCCAGTAATGAACCGCAGAAACCGAGTCCGGCAATGAACCACATCAAACCGTTGCCTTTACTGCCGATACGGAAAGGACGTGGAGCCTTTTTCATGTTATAGCGCAAATAAATGGCACCGCTAAACATTAACAGGTACATGATGAGATACAATAACACGGTGAGCTGTGACAGGATTTGATAGAAGCTCTGTACGGATGGCATCACTACGAACAACAAGCTGAGCAATGTCACGGCCAAACCTTGGATTAACAAGATATTCTTCTGCACACCGTTGTTGTTGGTTTTTTGGAAGAACGGGGGCAGATAACCGGCTTTACCTACGGCAAAGATACCTTTGGACGGACCGGCTACCCAAGTCAATACGCCTGCCAACACACCGAATGCCAATGCAACGGCAATGATAGGAGATAACCAGGAAGCATGTACATACTTAAAGTAGTTGTCGAAGCCGACCAGCAGGCTCTGAGTCAGGTTGATATCCTTTTCCGGGATAATGATACCCAATGCGAAAGTACCCAGTACGAAGATGGCAACTGTGATGGCTGCACCGATAAATACAGCCTTCGGATAATTCTTGGCAGGATTCTCCATATCCTTCACATGGATACCGCCCATTTCCATACCGGCATAGAAAAGGAAAATACTGGATGCAAGTACCAGATTGTCGAAATTACTGAAATCGGGGAAGAAGTTACCGTCAAAGTTCATTTGACTTTGTCCGCCCGATGCCAGATAGATAACTGCCAGCACCATCAATAGGCCTGCCGGGATGATGGTGCCTACCATACCGCCGACTTTGGCAACTTTTCCTACCCAGCCCATCCCTTTCAGTGAAATGAAAGTGGCAAGCCAGTAAATGATAAGCACCACAGCCAATGAGTAATAGCGGTTGGAGGCCAGTGACATATCGTGAGCGTCGTTTGTGCCGATAAATGCCAATGCCACCGCTCCGAAAGTTAATACCGTAGGATACCAGATTGTACTTTCCACCCATTGAAGGAATATAGCCAGAAAACCCCACTTCTTTCCGTATGCCTCACCAACCCAGCGGAATACACCGCCTTGCTTGTCCTGAAACATTGCTGCCAATTCTGCTGCTACCAATGAAGTCGGTATCAGGAAGACGATGGCTGCAAAAAGATAATAAAATGCCGAACTCAGTCCATATTCGGCTTCTGCAGGTAGCCCACGCAGGGAAACAACCGCAGTTACATTCATAATTGCGAGGGTAAATACCCCGAGCTTGACTGATTTGCTAATGTTTGCCATAAAGTTTAGGTTTAAAAAATATATTTGTTTTTGTTACGTGTCTATAACAACCTCCCCGAATTGATGTTTATCCGTTTAGGTTTATTAACCCCGGTTGTGCCGAGTAAACAAAGTACAGTTTTAAGGTGTTTTAGGGGAAACAATAATAAATAGGTATAGTTTATGAAAACAGCATTTTCTTCTTTTATCTATTCCCGAAAAGGAATTTATGGGATTCTGCATGTCTTAATCCTCTGTCTGTCTCTTTTCTTAATCATAAGTATTTCGATGGATACTTTCCATAATATTCCTTTTATTAATCAGGGGAGTTATCTCAGAATACAATTTTGGATATGTATGTTTTTCCTTTTTGATTTTCTGCTTGAATTCTTTCTGGCACCCGATAAATGGAGATACTTGAGCAGTCACTTTGTTTTTTTGCTGGTTTCTATTCCATATCTGAATATCATTGATTATTATCACATCACTTTTTCTCCGGAGGTAAGTTATTTTCTTCGTTTTATACCTCTTCTAAGAGGAGGGTATGCGCTGGCCATTGTGGTGGGGTGGCTCTCGGGAAGCAAAGCTTCGGGTTTGTTCACTTCCTATATCACTATGTTGATGGCGACAGTTTATTTTGCCAGTCTGATATTTTTTGTGCTGGAGCATAAGGTGAACCCGATGGTGACAGATTATTGGAGTGCATTATGGTGGGCATTTATGGATGTGACCACCGTGGGTAGCAATATTTATGCCGTGACTCCGACCGGCAAGATACTTTCGGTGGTACTGGCTGCGCTTGGAATGATGATGTTTCCTATCTTTACCGTATATGTAACCAGTCTGGTGCAGCAGGCAAATAAGCGGAAACAAGAGTATTATGAAAAGCAAAATGCGAATGCCGATACTTCCCGGCACAATGTTTCTGCAGATAAATAGCTTTTAGGACACTTAAAAATATTTATTTTCGCATTCCTGCTAAAAAGTTTTATCTTTGTAGCCAATAATAATTGCTAACTTAATTAATTAACAACATGAAGTTATTGGCTCTATGTGCCACGGGGCTTAGTTTAATGCTGAGTTTTACCTCGTGCACCAACAACAAACATTTGATAAGTGATGCTGCCGAACGGAATGCCGTTCAGCAAGACTTTGAAACCCGACGTTCAAAGTTGTCGCACGGAGACCTGTTTCAGGTGTTCGAACAACCGATGAGTGACGAACAGCGGGAAGCTCTGACCTTCCTATATGCTTATATGCCATTGGGGGATATTACGGACTATTCCGGTGAGTATTATCTGGAAAATATTGATTATTCATTGAAAGCCCGTGAGGAAATGCCGTGGGGCAAGACAATTCCGGAGCGTGAGTTCCGTCATTTCGTTCTGCCTGTGCGGGTGAATAACGAGAATTTGGATGACAGCCGTAAGGTGTTCTATGAAGAGCTGAAGGATCGGGTAAAGGGACTTTCATTACACGATGCTGTGTTGGAAGTAAATCACTGGTGTCATGAAAAGGTAATCTATACACCATCCGATGCGCGAACCAGTTCTCCACTCGCTTCTGTAAAGACGGCCTACGGGCGTTGTGGTGAGGAATCGACTTTCACGGTAGCTGCACTCCGTTCGGTAGGTATTCCTGCCCGTCAGGTTTATACGCCCCGTTGGGCACATACAGATGATAATCATGCTTGGGTGGAAGCGTGGGTAGATGGAAAATGGCATTTCTTTGGTGCGTGTGAACCTGAACCGGTTCTGGATTTAGGTTGGTTTAATGCTCCGGCTTCACGTGGAATGTTGATGCATACGAAAGTCTTCGGACGATACAACGGTCCGGAAGAAGTAATGTATGAAACTCCCAATTATACAGAGATCAATGTAATTGATAATTATGCCCCGACAGCTAAAGCTGAGGTAACCGTGGTGGATGCCGAAGGCAATCCGGTGACTGATGCAAAGGTGGAATTTAAAGTATACAATTATGCTGAATTTTATACTGTGGCCCGTAAACAGACAGATACCCGGGGAAAAACATTCCTTACTGCCGGTAAAGGCGATATGTTGGTATGGGCTTCTAAGGATGGTAAGTTCGGATATTCCAAACTTTCATTTGGGAAGGATAATAATCTGACAGTGAAGCTGGATAAAACAGCAGGAGATAATTACATGGTGGAAGTGGATATTGTTCCTCCTGCCGAAGGTGTCAATATGCCTGAAGTTACTCCCGAACAGCGTGCCGGAAATAATCGCCGGATGGCACAGGAAGATTCCATTCGCAATGCGTATGTAGCTACGTTTATGAGTGATGAATCGGCTCGTAACTTTGCGAAGGAGTATAAATTGGATGAAGAAGCCGTGGCTAAGATTTTGGTTGCGTCACGCGGTAATCATCTGGTGATCCGTGATTTCCTTGCCCGCTTGCGTTCCGATAAATCAAAAAAGGGGGGAATAGACCTTCTGCAGAGAATTTCCTCTAAAGACTTGCGCGATGTCAGTCTTGAAGTATTGGTAGACCACATGCAGTCTCGCCTTTGCGAAAATGCAGAGTATTTCCGCCGTTTTGTCCGTAATCCGCGTGTAAGCAATGAAATGCTGACACCGTATAAGTCTTTCTTCGGTAAGGTTGTTTCAAAACAAGATATGGAAGCGTTCCGTGCCGATCCGATGAAGCTGGCTTCCTGGGTGGCCGATAGCATTCAGGTGGACAACAACTGCAATTTGGGCGGTGCACCGATCTCACCTGCCGGAGTATGGCGTGCTCGTGTGGCAGATGCGCATAGCCGTGATATATTCTTTGTATCCATGGCGCGAAGCATGGGGATTCCGGCACGTATTGACGAGGTGACGGGTAAGGTGCAATTGATTATAGGTGATGAGAGACCGGTTGATGTAGACTTTGAGGCTGTTTCTCCGTCAGCTGCACAGACAGGTAAATTGATTGCAAAATATACTCCAATCAAATCATTGGAAGATCCCAAATATTATTCTCACTTTACTATTTCAAAGGTGACTCCCGAAGGGACTTTGCAGTTACTGAATTATGACGAAGGTGATATCGATATGGGAGGTGGTGCCACCTGGAGCAATTTGCTGAAGAATGGAACGGCACTTGATGAAGGGAATTATATGTTGGTGACAGGGACTCGTCTGGCAAATGGCGGTGTGCTTTCTGATATTACTTTTTTTACCATCAAGCCGGGAGAAACGACTACTGTTGATTTGGTGATGCGCGAAAGCAAGGATGATGTTCAGGTTATCGGCAATTTCAATTCCGAGTCTCTTTATAAGCCGATTGATAGTGATGAGTTGAAATCCATCCTTTCTACCACCGGGCGTGGTTATTATATTGTGGCTGTATTGGGAGCCGGTCAGGAACCTACAAATCATGCATTGCGTGATATTGCAGCATTGAGCAAAGATTTTGAGCAGTGGGGAAGAAGTATTGTATTATTATTCCCCAATGAAGAACAGTTCAAGAAGTTCCGGCCTGAAGAATTTCCGGGATTGCCCTCTACTATTACATATGGTATAGATGCGGACGGGGCTATCCAAAAACAGATAGCTGAAGGCATGAAGCTGCCTAACAAGACTATTTTGCCTATGTTTATTATTGGGGATACCTTTAATCGTGTAGTATTTGTCTCACAAGGTTATACCATCGGCTTAGGCGAGCAACTGATGAAAGTAATCCATAAGCTTTAAACTTTTGTAGGCAGATATAAAAGAAATGAGGCTGTTCCGTTTTTTTTCGGGATAGCCTCATTCTTTTTATTATTGATTGTCTTTCGGATTATTTATCATCTTCCAAATCATCATCTTCATCATCCCACTCATCATCTCTTTTAACCCTCTTCAACTTTTTGGATTCTTTGGTTTTCTTTTCCAAAGCCTTATCATTTTCGTCTTTCAAGGCTAGTTCGGCTAAGGCGGCTTTAACGATATCCGGGTCGGTTACATCCTTTTTATATTCTTCGATTTTCACAGTGCCACCCATTGATACTTTGGGGTTGCGGTATAGCATATCGCTTTCACAGGTGGTGCGTCCAGAGAAATGAAACTCGCAGGCACCGGTTTCCTCGGCAATTTTACGAATATTTTTAGGATTTACTCCACATCCCGGCATGATGATAATGCGTTCGTCGGCCAGTTCTACCAATTCTTTAAGGAGGGGAATACCTTTTTCGGCAGTGGCTTCCTGACCTGAAGTAAGGATACGGTGGCAACCGAGTTCAATAATTTGTTCTAATGCTTCTTGCGGATTACGGCACATATCAAAAGCGCGATGGAAAGTGACACTCATGTCGCCTACGGCATTCATCAATTTTTCCATGGCTTCCACGTCTACTTTGCCATCAGCTGTCAGGCAACCGAATACTACTCCATCTGCTCCTAATTGGCGTGCTACTTTAATATCATGCAACATGATTTCTTGTTCCAATGGAGAATATAGAAAATCTCCGCCACGGGGACGGATAATAATGTGCAATTTGGTCTGTTGTAAGAGTTGGCGTGCCATGCGTATTTCGCCAAACGACGGAGTGGTACCTCCTTCGGGAATACCTGCGCATAACTCCACACGATAGGCTCCGCCCTGTTGTGCTTTTACTGCACTTTCAACAGAATTGGCGCAGATTTCAATTTTTGATTTGTTGCTCATAAAGGTTATTTAATAATTAATTCTATCACGTAATCTATATCGTCGGGTACTTTGGGTAACTTCAACAATATACCGTCTTTGTCCTGTTTGAAGGAAAGAGAAGCCTTATCGGTGAATTGCATTGCTTTTTTTACTTTTGCCTTCAGAGGTATGTAAAGCGTATTATCCTTTAAATCTAATACATGGATAAACAAACGGTCGCCTTTACGGGTTGATACACCCCATGGATGGGGAGCTACATCTCCACCACGTGTTCCATAAATAGTTTCTCCGTATTGGTCCATCCATTCGCCCACTTTTTTCAGGCGGTCTACAGCTGTGGCGGGAAGTTCTCCATTGGGTTGCGGACCGATATTCATTAACAGGTTTGCGTTCTTTCCGGCTGCTTTAACCAAATAGTGTATTAACGCTTTGGGCGACTTATAATTTTGGTCTTCAATTTTATATCCCCACATTCCATTCATGGTTTCACAGGTTTCCAAAGGAAGTGAGCTGACGCTCTGTCCTGAAAGTCCTGCTTTATTCTCACCGGGCAGATCGCGTTCAAACATCTGGAAGTCTTCACCGGCATACGGAGTGCGGTGATGGTTGTTACCTACCAGGCAGGCGGGCTGTAGTTTGTGGATTAATGCGTATTGTTCTTCCAGTTGCCAATCGAAATCTTTGGGCTGATCCCAAACTCCATCGAACCAGATGGCACCTACCGGTCCGTAATTGGTTAGTAGTTCGGTCAACTGGTTGTTCATGAATTTATAATAACTTTTCCAGTCTCCGTGTCCTTTGGGACGTCCTGTCCCGCGTCCGGTGCTTCCTCCTTCAGGATAATCATCGCGACGCCAGTCTAAGTGTGAATAATAGAAATGGAGTTTAATGCCTTGTTTGTGGCATTCGTCTGCCAATTCTTTCAGCACATCCCGTTTGAACGGAGTGGCGTCTACAATGTCAAAATCTGATTCTTTGGTATCGAACATCGAGAAACTGTCGTGGTGGCGGCTGGTAATACAGATATATTTGGCACCTGAGGCTTTGATGGCCGATACCCATTCAGCGGCATTGAAACGTGAAGGATAAAAACCCGATGCTAATTTGGCATATTCATCGCGGTGGATATTGTGGGTGGTCATATACCATTCACCTTGTGCGGTCATGCTGTAGATACCCCAATGAAGGAAGATTCCAAATTTGTTATCTTGAAATTCCTGACGTGCTTTCATGTTCTCGGGGGTTGGTGTGTAACTTTGCTCGGGAGCTTGTGCAAAGGTGGTATTGCTTGTAAGTAGCAATAGTGCGGCGCCTAGACTGATTTTCTGTATAAACTTGTTTTTCATAATATAAATAATTATCTTTCTTTGCAAAGATAGATATAATGTCAGAATGCTAAAAATGTTTTGAGGAAAATATTTTAAAAGGAAAAGCCGGTCATCTCCTGAACGGGTAGGAAAAAGACCGGCTTTTTGATTGAGAAAAGGCAGATTTAACTGATACTGATACGATGTCCGTTAAAGATATTCATACCTAGTTTGTTCATGATATATTTAATGGCAAGTTGTGCCTTTACAGAGTTTCCCGCCTCATCCAAAGGAGGTGCGAAAGCTGCGATACCCATAATTCCGGGCATCACTCCCAGTACTCCGCCACCTACACCTGTTTTAGCGGGAACACCGGAGGTGTAAAGCCAATCGCCTGTGTGCTGGTAGAAACCTACAGTAGCTATCAGAGAAGTTATTTTCGGAGCAAGTTCTTTATCGAATACCTGTTTCTTGGTGTCAGGATTGAGGCCGTCATTGGCGATTGTAGCTGCGCAGACTGACAATTGGTCGGCTGTGATGCCCATGGAACACTGACGGGTATAGAGGTCGAGGGACATATCAGGATCATCGTAGATGCGGTTATAGTTTTTCAGTAACCAGGCAATAGAACGATTGTTGAAGTTAGTGGCCGATTCCGATTTATAAAGTTCGTCAATCAATTGGGGAGCACTGCCACAGAGTTCAGTCATATTGTCGACAATAGCTTTCCATTTGGCGTCACTGTTGCCAATGGGTTGCACCATGCTATCTGCACTGATGGCTCCTGCATTTACCAATGGAGTAGAGGGATGGTCATTCTCCAGCAAGATAGCCATGATGGAGTTAAACGGCAGTCCTGTTGCATCTGCACCAATCATTTCGAGTACTTTCTGTGCGCCATATTGACGAAGAATCAGTATAGCTGTCAATACTTTAGACACAGATTCAATGCCGAATTGGTATTGATAGTCACCCAATTGAATTTTTTCGCCATTCATCAGGCAAATACTGATACCGAATAGTTTCGGATTGATATTAGCCAAATAAGGAATGTAATCGGCATTTTTACCTTCTGTATTGTCTTTATACAGATTGTAAGCCTCCTGTGCAACATCTTTTATCTGTTGGATAGTTATAGTTCTTTCCATAAATTAATTCGATTGAAGGGAGTGTGTCAAAACTAAACCGGGCTATCCAATTGTCAGCTGTAGGGGCAGGGTTTGCCTGCCCGAAGACACAAAGCAAACAGTTTTCGGGAGAGCGAATCTCGTCCCTACGAGCTAAAACGACAGCATTATCCACGTTTTGACACAACTCCATTATTGTTATCTACGCTTATTTTTTAGCAGCGTTGCTATGTGCATTATGGGTAAACACAGTACCTTTTACAGTGATATTCTTGTCTTGGGCAATGCGGGTCTGAGTAGGATACTCCAGTTTTTCGAACTCGCTGATGGCATTCTTGATATCGTTCAACAACATATCCGCCATGTCACGGCTGAATCCCTGACGTACTACCACACGCATAACTACGTAATTCTGGATGTTCTCCGGCAAAGTATAGGCAGGAACCATCCAGCCGCTTTGCTGTAATTTAGCCTGCAAATCGTACAGAGTCCATTTGGCGTTCTTTGCATATTCGGGTTTCATGTACCAGATGAACAAAGGATTCACCACATTGTCGCTGTAATTTACGAACGGAGTCATCTTGGCTATTTCGCTGTGGATGTACTTGGTGATTTCCATGGAATTGTATTGGATGGCTTTGTATCCTTCGAATCCCAGGCGGATAAATTGGTAGTACTGTCCCAGAATCTGTGCGGCGGGGCGGCTGAAGTTCAAACCAACCTGAGTGATATTTGCCCCCAGATAGTTTACGCTGAATGACATGGCATCCGGAAGGTATTTCTTGTCTTTCCATACTACCCATCCCAGTCCCGGATAAACCAGTCCGAACTTGTGACCGGAAGTGCTGATAGAGAGAACCCATTTCAAGCGGAAGTCCCACTTTGTTTCGGGGCTGAGGAACGGCAGGATGAAACCACCGGTTGCAGCATCTACATGGATAGGAATATCATAACCGGTCTTGGCGTTGTAGGCATCCAGTGCTTTGTCCAGTGCTTCTACATCATCGTTCAAACCTGTCCATGTCACACCTTGGATGGGGACGATGCAGATGGTGTTCTCGTCACACATTTTCAGTGCTTCTTCGGGGTCCAGAGTGGTTTTGTCCAAGGTGAGAGGTACTTGGCGCATTTCAATCTGCCACAGTTGGGCGAATTTTTCCCAAACAACCTGAAAACCGCTTGAAATGACAAAGTTAGGCTTGTCAGTCGGTTTCCCCTGAGCTTTACGTCTGTCTTTCCAGCGTAACCAGGCGGCTACTCCTCCCAGCATACAAGCCTCACTGGAGCCGATAGCCAGTGCTCCGGTTTTCCATTTTGCCTGTTCGGGTGAATTCCACAAATTAGCCATGATATTGATACATTTGGCATTCATCACTGCGATACGAGGATATTCTGTTTCATCAATGTAGTTGATGCTGATGGCTTCGTTCATCAGTTTGGTGGCATAGTCGTCCATATAGGTAGTAACGAAAGTAGCCAGATTAAGACGTGGCTGGGTCTGAGCAAATGTTTCGTCTTTTACCATTTGATAGGCAATCTGCGGAGTGGTAGGGTTCATCGGAATAGTGTCTACCGGGGCAGGCTGTAGCATTTCATTTGAGCCAAACACAGATGTCTTTGCGTCACCTTCTCTCAAATCACAATTACAATCTTTCATTTTACTTAAAGTTTAGGTTAGTAATACAATGAAGAACGTGGGAGTTTCCCGCGTTTTTCTCCCTCAACATAAGGGGTAATGAAAAGTTCCTTGATTTTATGTTTTTTAATTTATGGTAACTTGCAGGGAGTTTATTATTGAACCAATTCTTTTACATTTTGTTTTTATCATAATATAAACCAATTTCATTATGAAAATACAAACAGGGCAGGGGACAATTCCCCTTATTACATTAATAGGTATATTTTCTATTTCGGCATTAAATGCATTGCCGGGATTGGCAGTTTCTCCCATCTTGGGGGATTTGAACAAAATTTTTCCGTCTGCCACGGATTTGGAAATCCAGATGCTTTCTTCGTTACCTTCACTTCTTATTATCCCTTTTATTTTGTTATCGGGTAAGTTGACCGAAAAGGTGAACAATCTGCTGTTGTTGCAAGTAGGATTGACTATTTTCGGAGTAAGCGGCATACTCTATCTGTTGTCCGGTAAAATGTGGCAACTGATAGCTATCAGTGCCATGCTGGGCATTGGTTCGGGATTGATTGTTCCTTTGTCCACCGGGTTGATATCCAGATACTTTGTCGGTAGTTATCGTACCAGGCAGTTTGGCTATAGTTCCGCTATTACCAATATTACATTAGTACTTGCCACTACACTGACCGGCTATCTGGCAGAAGTGAACTGGCACTTGCCCTTTCTGGTTTATCTTTTTCCGTTTATATCCATCTTTCTTACATGTTATTTAAAGAAAGATTTGTCCGGCTATCATCCCAAAGATGACGTACCTGCCTCTACTGTAAAAGAGATGGGCAAGCGAGGTATCGATGTGAAGGCGCTGGTTAAACTTATGGCATTTTACGGACTGGCTACTTATCTGGTGATAATCGTCAGTTTTAATCTTCCTTTTTTGATGGAAGAATATGGATTGTCCAGTGGGCGGGCGGGCATCCTGATTTCGTTATTCTTTCTTGCTATCATGGCGCCGGGCTTTGTATTGAACAAGATTGTGCAGATGCTGGGACGGCGTATCTATATGATTTGCTTGTTGCTGATAGCTTGCGGTATGGGAATTATTTTGGTAAGTCGTTCTGAGATACTTATTGCTTTGGGGTGTATTTTGAACGGATTGGCTTATGGTATTATTCAGCCATTGATTTATGATAAAACTTCTGATGTGGCTGTACCCCATAAGGTGACATTGGCACTTGCCTTTGTGATGGCGATGAATTATGTGGCTATTCTTCTTTGTCCGTTTATTGTGAATATAGCCCAGAATCTGTTTCATTCCCATTCGTATACCTTTGCTTTCTGGTTGAACCTGATGATTGCGTTAATGGCAATGTTTATTGTGATGAAACAGGAAAAATTGGAATTCTGAGTACTTATGAGTCGTTTTAATATAAATCGGGGGAGCAGTTGTCTCCCCTTTCCTTGTTATTTCGTTTTGCTGTAATGGAACATAGTTAGTTATAAGGAATGAAAAGTTTATTCTTAAAGAGAGGAGTGCTTAATGTCAGGCAAGAGAAGATATAACAGAAAAGATGGCAGTGTGAAGTATTGTAGTTTCTACGTGTGAATTTATTAGAGGTGCTTTGAACCAAAGGGTTGCTTATATGGTTATACCCATGTAAAAAACTTATTATGAACAAACAAGTTGAAGCAAACCTTAGCATGATAGTCTCCAAAGCATTGGGAGGCTTTAATATGAATGCGTTGAAATATCTTTTGCCTTTATGGATTGCTCCGGTCACAGGAGTAACATTCCGCCTGGTATTTGGGGCGGCAGCATTTTGGCTTATCGATATTTTCTGTAAACCGGAAGATTCTACCACCCGTCAGAGATGGCAGCTTTTTTTGTTAGGAGCATTAGGAATGTACGGATATATGTTTTTTTACCTTTTAGGTATCAGTATGACTACACCGGTATCCAGTTCTATATTTGTCAGTCTGGAACCCATTTGGGTATTTGTTATCACTGTCTTATTCTACAAAGAGAAAGTAACATGGATGAAACTTCTTGGTATCGGTTTGGGATTGGGAGGAGCTATTCTTTGTATTGCTACACAGCCCGGTGACGATTTGGCATCCAATGCCATGGCGGGAAACCTGATATGCTTGGTCAGTTCGATAGTTTATGCTATATATTTAGTTGTCAGCAATCGCTTGCTTAAAGGAGTGGGAGATATGACCTTGTTGAAATATACATTTTTGGGAGCAGCGGTAATGTCGCTTATTGTCAATTCAATCTATGGATTTGAAGCACCTATAATGAGCATGTCGCTTTTTTCCACCCCGATGTTGGTATTGCTGTTTGTACTCATATTTCCGACAACTATCAGCTATTTGCTTCTTCCCATCGGATTGAAATACCTGAAAACGACATTAGTGGCTATTTATGGATATCTGATATTAATAGTAGCAACCGTTACTTCATTTTTGTTGGGGCAAGACCGTTTTTCATGGACGCAACTGGGAGCGATTGTTATGATTTGCATCAGTGTTTATCTGGTGGAGGTGGCAGAAAGTAAGAGTAAGGTCTAGAGAGAAAAAGGCATATCAAGAGTGCTTGGGGACTTTTGATATACCTTTTTGCTTATTATTTCGATATCTTCCGATAAAAAAAACGATTTTTATAACGAAAATATCATTTTATCCTTCATAGATTGCAATTAAAGTATTACTTTTGCCACAGTTTTGTAATGTAGAGTTTGCAAAAATGACCGATATAATCAAACATCGTGGTATTGTGGAAAACATAAACGGTTTTCATATTCGAGTGAGAATCGTTCAAACTTCTGCCTGTTCAGCTTGCAGCGTAAAAGGACACTGCAATGCATCCGAGAGCAAAGAAAAGCTGGTTGATGTTTTCGACACGAAAGCTTCTTCTTACCGAGTGGGTGAGGAGGTAATGCTTTATGGAACGACTTCTATGGGGATGCAGGCCGTATTTTTGGCTTTTGGCGTCCCTTTCTTGATATTGTTGGCTGCTTTATTCATTACGATGCATCTTACCGGTGGTGATGAACTGAAGTCGGCCATTATTTCTTTATTGGCTTTAGCTCCATATTATTTTATTATATATATATGTAGAGGAAAGTTGAGTAAGAAGTTCTCTTTTACGCTTGAACCTATAAAAAACAATTAATAAATAACTAACTAAAACTTATGGATTTAATTCTGGTTGCAGTAATTTCGTTGGGAGCGATTGGCTTGATTGCCGCGGTAATCTTGTATGCCGCTTCCAAGAAGTTTGCTGTGTATGAAGATCCGCGGATTGCCCAAGTTAGCGAAGTGCTTCCTCAGGCAAATTGCGGTGGATGTGGTTATCCCGGTTGTTCCGGTTTTGCCGGTGCCTGTGTGAAGGCTGCCGATGCCGGTTCGCTGGAGGGTAAGTTATGTCCGGTTGGCGGTGCTCCCGTTATGGAGAAAGTTGCTGCCATTTTAGGATTGGAAGCCGTTGCTGCCGAACCGAAAGTTGCGGTGGTGAGATGTAACGGTAGTTGTGAAAACCGCCCTCGTACTGCTCTGTACGATGGAGCTAAGTCATGTGCCATCGCTCATGCCACTTCGGGGGGTGAGACCGGTTGTACATTTGGTTGCTTGGGATGTGGCGATTGTGTGGAAGCGTGTCAGTTTGATGCTATTCACATGAATCCTGAAACCGGGCTGCCTGAAGTAGATGAAGAGAAATGTACGGCTTGTGGCGCTTGCAGCAAAGCTTGTCCGCGCAAGATTATTGAAATCCGTCCGAAAGGCAAGAACAACCGTCGTGTAGTGGTGATGTGTGTGAACAAAGACAAAGGAGCCGTGGCTAACAAAGCTTGTAAGGCAAGCTGTATCGGTTGTGGCAAGTGTGTGAAAGTCTGTCCGTTTGAGGCGATTACACTGGAGAACAATCTGGCATACATTGATCCGGCCAAGTGCAAGTCTTGCCGCAAGTGTGAACAGGAATGTCCGAAGGGTGCTATCCAGGCCATCAATTTCCCGCCGCGTAAACCGAAGGTGGAAGCTCCGGCAGGTGAAGCTGCTACTAAACCGGCTGCTACTAAACCGGCTGCTGCAAAAGTGGAAACTCCAAAGGTGGAAGTTCCGAAAGCTGAGGCTCCGAAAGCACCTGAAGCTCCTAAGGCTGAAGCATAATCAAAATTCAAAGTAAGTAAAATTAAAAAGATATAACAGTGAAGACATTTAGAATTGGTGGAGTACATCCGGCAGAAAATAAATTGTCAGCAGGCAAAGCTATCGAGACCCTTGCGCTTCCTAAGCAGGCGGTATTTCCTTTGTCGCAGCATATCGGCGCTCCTGCTACTGCCATCGTGAAGAAAGGCGATGTGGTAAAGGTGGGTACGAAGATTGCTGAGGCGGGTGGCTTTGTTTCAGCAGCCATCTTCTCGTCTGTATCCGGTAAAGTGAATAAGGTGGATGCCGTGATTGATGCAAGCGGTTACCGTAAGCCGGCTATCTTTATCGATGTAGACGGTGATGAATGGGAAGAATCAATAGATCGCAGTTCTACATTGGTGAAAGAGTGTACGTTAACGCCCGAGCAAATTGTTGCTAAAGTAAAAGATGCCGGTGTGGTAGGTATGGGTGGTGCTTGTTTTCCCACTCATGTGAAGCTCTCTCCTCCTCCGGGATGCAAGGCGGAATGTGTTATTATCAATGCTGTAGAGTGTGAGCCTTATCTTACTGCCGACCATCGTCTGATGCTGGAAAAGGCAGACGAGGTGCTGGTGGGTGTCAGTATTCTGATGAAAGCTGCGAAAGTGACTAAAGGATATATCGGCATTGAAAATAATAAACCGGATGCTATTAAGCTGATGACTGAAAAGGCTGCTCAATATCCCGGTATAGAGGTAGTTCCTTTGCAGGTGAAATATCCGCAAGGTGGTGAGAAACAGTTGATAGATGCTGTGTTCGGTCGTCAGGTTCCTGCTCCTCCTGCTATTCCTATCAACGTAGGTGCGGTGGTTCAGAATGTAGGTACTGCATTTGCCGTTTATGAAGCTGTTCAGAAGAACAAACCTTTGTTTGAACGTGTCGTGACCGTTACGGGTAAGTCTGTCAAGAATCCTTCCAACTTCCTCACCCGTATGGGGACCCCGATGAGCCAGCTGATTGATGCGGCAGGTGGTTTGCCCGAAGATACCGGAAAGGTGATTGGCGGTGGTCCGATGATGGGTAAAGCGTTGGTTAATACAGAAGTTCCTATCTGTAAAGGTAGTTCGGGTGTGCTGATTATGAATGATAAGGAAGCTGCCCGTGCGGAAGCTCAGCCCTGTATCCGCTGTGCCAAGTGTGTCAGTGTGTGTCCTATGGGACTGGAGCCTTTCTTATTGGCAACACTTTCGGCTCACAAGGACTGGGAGAGAGTAGAAAAAGAAGATGTAATGTCGTGCATCGAGTGCGGTTCGTGTCAGTTCACTTGTCCGTCTCATCGTTATTTGCTGGACTATATCCGTTTGGGTAAGGGCACAGTAGGTGGTATTATCCGTGCACGTAATGCTAAAAAATAATTCGACAAAATAGTATGGCTAATAAATTAATAGTATCATTATCGCCCCACGTCCATAGCGGTGACAGTGTACAAAAGAATATGTACGGTGTGCTCATCGCGTTGATACCTGCGTTGCTGGTTTCATTCTATATGTTCGGGCTGGGCGCCGTGGTGGTGACCTTGACTTCGGTTGCTGCCTGTGTATTCTTCGAATGGGCGATTACCAAGTTTATTTTGAAGAGAGAACGCTCTACCATCTGTGATGGTTCAGCCGTCATAACCGGTGTGCTGCTGGCATTCAACCTGCCTTCCAACCTGCCGCTTTGGATTATTATTATCGGTGCATTGGTAGCTATCGGCATTGGTAAGATGACTTTTGGCGGACTGGGCTGCAACCCTTTCAACCCCGCGCTGGTAGGTCGTATCTTCCTGCTGATTTCTTTTCCTGTGCAGATGACTTCATGGCCGTTGGTTCAACAATGGGGAAGTTATACCGATGCTCAGACAGGAGCTACTCCGCTGGCTCTAATGAAAATGGCAGTCAAAGGTGATGTAAATGCATTGGGACAGTTGCCCGATACCATGAGCCTGTTTTTGGGTAACAATCCGGGTTCTTTGGGTGAGGTCAGCGCTTTAGCGCTGTTGCTCGGTTTGGGCTATATGTTGTGGAAAAAGATAATCTCCTGGCATATTCCTGTATCAATATTGGTGACAGTGTTTGTATTTGCCGGTTTGATGCATTGGGTTGATCCGGTTGCTTACGCATCTCCGTTGGCCCATTTGTTTACAGGTGGTTTGATGTTGGGTGCTATCTTTATGGCAACCGACTATGTTACTTCGCCTATGACTCATAAAGGTATGATTATTTACGGTGTGGCTATCGGTTTCCTGACTGTGGTTATCCGTTTGTTCGGTGCATATCCCGAAGGTATGTCTTTCGCTATATTCATTATGAACGCATTCACTCCGTTAATCAATACTTATTGCAAACCTAAAAGATTCGGGGAGGTAGTGAAGAAATGAAAAAACTAGAATCATCTTTGAAAAACATGGTTATCGTGCTGACAGGCGTAACCGTGGTAGCCGGAGCATTGCTGGGTTATGTGAATGAGTTGACAAAGGAACCCATTGCGCAGGCTAATGCCAAGGCTTTGAGTGATGCCATTGCTATCGTAGTTCCGGGATTCGATAACAATCCTGCCGAAGCCCCTGAGACAATAGAACTGGAAGGTGCTACCTATAAAATATATAAAGCAACCAAAGGCGGAGAATTTATCGGTGCAGCCGTAGAATCTTCTGCTAATGGTTTCGGTGGTGCACTGAATGTGTTGGTTGGTTTCGATAAAGACGGCAATATTATTGATTATTCTTTGTTGAGCCATGCGGAAACTCCGGGATTGGGCTCAAAAGCAGCCGATTGGTTTAAGAAAGGCGGTAAAGGCGATATTACCGGCATGAATCCGGGACAGAAAGCCTTGACAGTGAGCAAGGATGGCGGACAGGTGGATGCCATTACTGCTTCTACCATTACTTCGCGTGCATTCTTGCAGGCAGTGAATAATGCATACGTTGCTTACAGCGGTCAGCAGGTAGACGGAGCCAGTGGAGCTACTCAGCAAGTATCGGCAACAGTGGAAAAGGATACAACAGCTTGTAGCGGAACTCTCTGTAAGGAAGGACAGACTTGTGATGCAAAATGTGATTCATGCAAGGTTGCTTGTGGTGAAAAATGCGATTCTGTCAACTGCAAGAAAGCCAACTGTGCCAACGTTGATTGCAAGAAAGCTGAATGTCCTAACAAAGATTGTAAAAACAAAAAATAAGGAAGGAGCAGACTATGAATAATTTTAAAGTATTGATGAACGGGATTGTCAAAGAGAATCCTACGTTTGTACTCCTTTTGGGTATGTGTCCTACATTGGGAACCACTTCTTCGGCCATCAATGGTATGGGTATGGGATTGGCAACCATGTTTGTGTTGATTTGTTCGAATGTAGTAATTTCGTCTATCAAGAATCTGATTCCTGATATGGTGCGTATTCCTGCATTTATTGTGGTTATTGCGTCATTTGTAACCTTGTTGCAGATGATTATGCAGGCATACGTGCCGGCACTTTATGCTACATTGGGATTGTTCATCCCGCTGATTGTAGTGAACTGTATCCTGCTGGGACGTGCCGAAGCATTTGCCGCAAAGAACGGTCCTGTTCCTTCATTCTTCGACGGACTGGGTATGGGACTCGGATTTACTCTTGCATTGACTATCCTTGGTGGTGTACGTGAGTTTCTCGGTACAGGCAAGCTGTTTGATATTGCCATCATGCCGGAGCAATACGGAATGTTGATTTTCGTTCTCGCACCGGGAGCCTTCATTGCATTGGGTTACCTCATTGCGATTGTGAATAAACTGAAGAAAGCATAACCCGTAAAAAGTAAGAATATGGAATATATATTGATATTTATCACCGCTATATTTGTGAACAACATTGTGTTGTCACAATTCCTGGGTATCTGCCCGTTTCTCGGTGTATCCAAGAAAGTTGAGACAGCTACGGGTATGGGAGCGGCTGTTGCATTCGTGCTTACCATCGCTACCATTGTTACCTACCTTATCCAGAAGTTTGTGCTTGATGCTTTCGGACTGGAGTATTTGCAGACCATTGCTTTTATCCTTGTCATTGCAGCATTGGTGCAGATGGTAGAAATCATTCTGAAGAAAGTTTCTCCTGCCCTTTATCAGGCATTGGGAGTATTCCTTCCGCTGATTACCACCAACTGTTGTATTCTGGGTGTGGCTATATTGGTAATCCAAAAAGACTTTGATTTGTTGACCGGGGTAGTTTACGCCTTTTCGACAGCTCTTGGTTTTGCCTTGGCTATGGTGTTGTTTGCCGGTATCCGTGAACAACTGAGCCTGGTAAATATTCCGAAAGGAATGCAGGGAATGGCTATTGCACTGGTTACTGCCGGTCTGCTGGCTATGGCATTTATGGGATTCTCCGGTGTTGACAAAGGTTTGGCTGTATTGTTTGGAGTAGAGTAATTCATCCTTTAAATAAGGTAATTCAGAAGTCCGGAGCAGTGCTTCGGACTTTTTTGTACAAAGAATTTCGTTTTTCGTACTGTTTAATTCAATTATTATGCTTATTTTTGCAATAGAATTAATAGAGAGACCAAATGGCTATGACATTGATTGTACTTGCGGCCACTATGGGGAATAAGTATGGCGGATTAAAACAGCTGGAAGGGATTGGTCCCAATGGCGAAACGATATTAGACTTTTCCGTATATGATGCCGTAAGAGTGGGATTTGATAAAATAGTATTTGTCATAAGTAGACATTTTGAACAAGAATTCAAAAAACTGGTTTCAGGCAAATACGAGCACGTGGTGGATGTGGAATATGTTTATCAGGATGTAGAAACCATTCCCGAAGAAAAACGTAATCCGAAGCGAACAGCACTTTATGGTTCGGTAAGAGCTGTATTGATGGGAGAAGAATTAATAGATGCCCCATTTGGAGTGATAAATGCAGTTAATTTCTATCAGCGTGAGAGTTTTGAATTATTGTATAATAATTTAGTGGCATTGAAAGATGCCGGTTATCATAGTTTCAATGTCTGCTATAGATTGAAAAACGTTTTAGCGGAGAGCGGTGGAGTAACCCGGGGAATTTGTGAAGTGGATGAAAACGGATATTTAATTTCTGTAACAGACCGTACAGGAGTGGAGCGGATCAGTGGTAATCCCATGTATCCTAATGAGGTGCATAAATGGGTGGCACTGGATGATAATAGTTTGGTTTCAATGAATATGTGGGGCTTCAGGCCGGATATATTTAATGAAATGCAAGCTGCATTTGATAAGTTTATTGATGAAAACGGAATGGATTTGAAAGCTCATTATTCTATACCTGCTTTTATGAATAAACGGATAAGAGAAGGAGTCAGAGTGAAGGTGATTGAAACACCTGCCCGATGGATGGGATTGGTTTCGCACGATGATAAGATTCAGGTAGTTCTTCGTATCAACGACATGATTCGTAAGGGTATCTATCCTTCTAAGTTGTTTTGAACCTATTAAAAACGACAGAATAATAAGTCTTATGAAAAAGAGAATTTTAGTGACAGGAGGAACCGGATATATCGGTTCTCATACCGTAGTTGAACTGCAACAAAGCGGTTACGACGTAGTGATTGTAGATAATCTCTCAAACTCTAACGCCGATGTGGTTGACAATATTGAAAAAGTAACAGGTATCCGTCCGGCATTTGAGAAGTTGGACTGTCTGGATTATGAAGGTATGGACAAACTGTTTACTAAATATGCCGGTATTGAAGGTATTATTCACTTTGCAGCCAGCAAAGCAGTAGGTGAATCTTGCCAAAAACCGTTGTTGTATTATCGTAACAATCTGGTTTCGTTAATCAACTTGTTGGAGTTGATGCCTAAGCATAATGTAAAAGGCATTATCTTCTCTTCATCATGTACGGTATACGGTCAGCCGGATACATTGCCTGTAACTGAAGCTGCTCCTATCAAGAAGGCAGAATCACCATACGGCAATACAAAGCAAATTAATGAAGAAATTATCCGCGATACTGTAGCATCAGGTTCTCCTGTTCACGCTATCATGTTGCGTTACTTTAACCCTATTGGTGCACATCCGTCTGCATTGATTGGTGAGTTGCCTAATGGCGTACCTCAAAACTTGTTGCCGTATGTCACTCAAACTGCAATGGGTATTCGTGAGCAATTGAGCGTATTTGGTGATGACTATGACACTCCTGACGGCTCTTGTATCCGTGACTACATCTATGTAGTAGATTTGGCTAAGGCTCACGTGATTGCTATGGATCGTATCTTGAACGATAAGCAGAAAGAAAGTGTGGAAGTATTCAATATCGGTACAGGTCGCGGCTTGTCTGTATTGGAACTGCTGAATAAGTTTGAAGCTGCTACAGGCGTGAAGGTGAACTATAAGATTGTAGGCCGTCGTCAGGGAGATATTGTTAAGGTATGGGCTGACCCGACTTTCGCTAACGAAGAGTTAGGATGGCAGGCAAAGGCTACTATCGAAGAGACACTGAAATCTGCATGGAATTGGCAGGTTAAGTTAAGAGAAAGAGGAATTCAATAAAGAATTAAGATATTTTTAGAAAGACCGATGAACAAAGGACGCTAGTGTGGCGTTTTTATAGTGCAAATAACCTGAAACCCCTCTTGGATATGTGAATACCTGACCGGTGGTAAGTTATGTTACTCAAAACATAGAGCAGGCTAAAAAATTGCATAGTAGTTTTGTCGTGTTTTATTTTGTGTTTGTGTTGTGGCTGTTCCTCGACGTGAGTCGGGGGACAGTTTTTTTTATGCTTGTGTGTTGCATTCTAAGTTTGATGACATAAAAAACTCTTCAAACAGCATGCACCGGCTGTTTGAAGAGTTTTCTGAACAAGTTAGAAGAATGGTTAATCCTTACTCCAACTCACGCTGTCTGCAGAAACACTGGCAGAACTTATCTTCTACGTTCTCTATAGGTTCTTTGAATATACCATATACGCACGAACCGGAACCACTCATGGAGGCGTATACGGCTCCCAAATCATATAATTCATCTTTGATGGCAGCTATTTCGGGGAATTTCAAGAATACACTGTCTTCAAAATCATTTTGCATGTTGTCTTTCCATGTATCTACCGGCTGCTTGATTACTTCTTTTAAGGAAACGGCAGGACGTTGTGGCTTTATGGCAGCGAAAGCATCACGGGTAGAAACAAAAATATCCGGTTTGACCAATACAATGTGATATCCTTTCAAAGACAAATCGACCGGTTCGAAGATATTCCCTATGCCGGTTGCAAATGCCGGTTTGTTTTGAATGAAAAATGCACAGTCGGCACCGAGGCGTGCCGCGTATTCTTCCATTTTCGCATGGTTGATGTTCAGAGCAAACTTTTCATTTAATAATTTAATCATGTATGCTGCATCTGACGATCCGCCTCCCAATCCTGCTCCTGCAGGAATATGTTTGTACATATGAATTTCGATGGCCGCCATTTGTGGAAAATCTTCTTTCAGTAACTTATAAGCCTTAACTACTAAATTATCTTCCGGTTCGCCGTCCAAAGCACTTCCGCTTACATGGAGATTGTACTCTTTGTCACTGTTTGTGGAGCGTGTGACTTCCAACGCATCTTGAAGATTGATAGGATAAAAAATTGTTTCTAGGTTGTGATAACCATCCGGGCGTTTTTCTATAATATTCAGGCCCAGATTGATTTTAGCATTCGGAAATGTTATCATATTCTTTTATTTAGATTAATTTCTAGTGTGTCTTTATTACGGCTCCTGAGCACGTGACACGGCTCAAATATAAGGTAAACTTTTCATTTAACCATATAAAAAACCATTTTGTGTATGGATTGTTCATGTTTTATAGAAAAAGTCTTCGTATTTCTTTTATTATTTTTGCTCCCGGCTGGATGTTCAACTCGTCAAAAAGTTCTATCTTTGCCCTACTTTAAACGAAAGGAAATGGCAGAAGTAAGAAAAACGACACGTACTCCTAAAACTGTAAAGGCAAAGCCTGTTGATGAATATGGGCATTTGCAGCCACAGGCACCTGAATTGGAAGAGGCAGTATTAGGAGCATTAATGATAGAAAAAGACGCATATTCACTGGTGAGTGAAATTCTTCGCCCCGAGTCTTTTTACGAGCATCGTCATCAGTTGATATATCAGGCTATTACGGCGTTGGCACTACGCCAGCAGCCGGTGGATATTCTGACCGTTGCCGAGCAGTTGCGCAGCACCGGTGATTTGGATGAAGTGGGAGGTCCTTTTTATATCACTCAGTTGAGTGGGAAGGTAGCATCGTCTGCCCATATTGAATATCATGCGCGAATTATAGCCCAAAAGTTTTTGGCACGCGAACTGATTTCTTTTACCAGTAATATTCAGACGAAAGCCTTCGATGAGACACAGGATGTGGATGATTTGATGCAAGAAGCTGAAGGGAAGCTGTTCGAGATTTCGCAGCAGAATATGAAGAAAGATTATACGCAGATTAATCCGGTTATTCAGGAGGCGTATGAGATGCTTCAGAAGGCGGCGGCTCGGACGGATGGTTTAAGTGGTTTGGAGAGTGGTTTCCATGCACTGGACAAGATGACTTCGGGCTGGCAGAACTCCGACCTTGTGATTATTGCTGCTCGTCCCGCCATGGGTAAAACAGCATTCGTGCTTTCAATGGCTAAGAATATGGCAGTCAATGCAAAAATTCCGGTAGCATTGTTCTCGCTTGAAATGGCGAACGTGCAGTTGGTCAATCGTTTGATTGTCAATGTGTGCGAAATACCGGGCGAGAAAATTAAGAGTGGGCAGTTGGCTCCATACGAATGGGGGCAGTTGGACTATAAGATTAAGGAATTGTATGACGCTCCGTTGTATGTCGATGATACCCCTTCTCTTTCGGTTTTCGAATTGAGAACGAAGGCAAGGCGCTTGGTACGTGAACATGGAGTAAAAATAATTATCATTGACTACTTGCAGTTGATGAATGCGAGCGGTATGTCGTTTGGCAGCCGTCAGGAAGAGGTTAGTACTATTTCACGTTCGTTGAAAGGCTTGGCAAAGGAGCTGAACATTCCGATTATTGCCCTGAGTCAGTTGAATCGTGGTGTGGAGAGCCGTGAAGGTATTGACGGAAAGCGTCCGCAGTTGAGTGACTTGCGTGAATCCGGGGCCATCGAGCAGGATGCCGATATGGTGTGCTTTATCCATCGCCCCGAATATTATAAGATATTTCAGGATGAAAAAGGAAACGACCTGCATGGTATGGCTGAAATCATTATTGCCAAGCATCGTAACGGTGCTGTGGGCGATGTGTTGTTGCGTTTCCGCGGTGAGTTCGCCCGTTTCCAGAATCCGGATGATGAAATGATTATACCGTTGCCGGGAGAAGAACCGGGAATTATCCGTTCCAAAATGAATGGCGGTGGAAGCAGTGTACCGCCTCCGCCTTCTGATGCTGCACCTGCCGATAATAATCCGTTCGGAGCACCCATTCCCGAAGGACCTTTACCGTTTTAATCCTTATCCTGTCATTCTTCACTTTGTTCAGAATGACGAGGTTGATGAAAATTAAACGGGTTCTCATAACAGGAGAAAAGAAAATAATTACTAAATTTGCAAGTCATTTTGAAATACATAAAATATATCATATATGAATATCTCTTATAATTGGCTGAAAGAATACGTCAACTTCGATTTGACCCCTGATGAAGTGGCAGCAGCGCTGACTTCTATCGGTCTGGAAACAGGAGGCGTAGAAGAAGTCCAAACAATTAAAGGCGGTCTGGAAGGTATCGTTATCGGTGAAGTGCTGACTTGCGAACCTCATCCCAACTCTGACCACATGCATGTAACTACGGTTAACTTGGGACAGGGAGAACCTGTGCAGATTGTTTGCGGTGCTCCTAATGTAGCTGCCGGACAAAAAGTTGTGGTTGCCACTTTGGGCACAAAGCTATATGACGGTGAAGAATGCTTTACCATAAAAAAATCAAAACTTCGCGGTATTGAGTCAATCGGCATGATTTGTGCCGAAGATGAGATTGGTATCGGAACCGGTCATGACGGTATCATTGTTCTGCCGGACGATGCTGTGCCCGGAACTCCTGCCAAAGATTATTATAACATCAAGAGCGACTATGTACTTGAAGTGGATATTACTCCGAACCGGGCGGATGCTTGCTCTCACTATGGCGTGGCACGTGACTTGTATGCCTATTTGATTCAAAACGGCAGACAGGCTACGTTAACCCGTCCTTCGGTAGAAGGCTTCAAGGTAGACAATCACGATATGGATATCACTGTAGAAGTAGAAAATACCGAAGCATGTCCCCGTTATGCCGGAGTTTCCATCAAAGGTGTTACCGTGAAAGAGAGTCCCGACTGGCTGCAAAACAAGCTGCGTTTGATAGGTCTTCGTCCAATCAACAATATTGTGGATATCACTAACTACATTCTTCATGCTTACGGCCAACCGCTGCATTGCTTTGATGCCGATAAGATTAAGGGTGGAAAGATTGTTGTAAAGACTGTTGCCGAAGGTACTAAGTTTACCACTTTGGATGAAGTGGAACGTACTTTGTCCGATAGAGACTTGATGATATGTAATACTGAAGAGCCGATGTGTATTGCCGGTGTATTTGGTGGCTTGGATTCAGGTACTACGGAACAAACAGTGGATGTATTCCTCGAAAGTGCGTATTTCAATCCGACTTGGGTGCGTAAAACGGCGCGTCGTCATGGTTTGAGTACCGACTCTTCTTTCCGTTTCGAGCGTGGTATTGATCCCAACGGAACTATTTATGCCTTGAAAGAAGCTGCCTTGCTGGTAAAAGAACTGGCAGGCGGAACTATCGCTTCTGAAATTAAAGACAATTATCCTCATCCGGTTGCTGATTTCATGGTAGAATTAAACTATGAAAAAGCTCATTCTCTGATTGGGAAAGTAATTCCGGCAGAGACGATAAAGAGTATCGTTACCAGTCTTGAGATGAAGATTGTAAACGAGACTCCCGAAGGAGTGACTTTACAAGTTCCTGCTTACCGTGTAGACGTTCAGCGTGACTGTGACGTGGTAGAAGATATTCTCCGTATTTATGGATATAATAATGTGGAAATTCCCACAACATTAAAGTCAAGCCTGACCACGAAGGGGGAAGTAGATAAATCCCAACAGCTTCAGAACTTGATTTCCGAACAGTTGATAGGTTGCGGATTCAATGAAATTCTGAATAACTCACTGACTGCTGCCGGATATTATGAAGGTTTGGAAACCTACAAGCCCGAAAACCTTGTCAACTTAATGAATCCGTTAAGCAATGACCTGAATGTAATGCGTCAGACGCTGTTGTTCGGCGGCTTGGAAAGCATCCAGCACAATGCCAACCGTAAGAATGCCGATTTGAAGTTCTTTGAGTTCGGTAACTGCTATTTCTTTAATGCGGAAAAGAAGAACCCTGAAAAGGTATTGGCTGCATACAAAGAAGAATATCATCTGGGATTGTGGGTGACAGGTAAGCGTGTGAGCAACTCATGGGCACATCCTGATGAAAACACCAGCGTTTATGAACTGAAAGCTTATGTGATGAATATCTTCACTCGTTTGGGCTTGAACTTCGGTAATGTGGTATTCGGTAATTTGAGTAATGATATCTATTCTGTAGCTGTCAGCGTACACACCCGTGGCGGCAAGTTATTGGCTACGTTTGGTGTCATCAGCAAGAAGATTCAGAAAGCATTCGATATCGACAACGAAGTGTATTATGCCGAAATCAATTGGAATGAGCTGATGAAAGCCATCAAGACTTCGAAGGTCAACTTTAAGGAACTTTCCAAGTTCCCGGCTGTAAGACGTGACTTGGCATTGCTACTCGACAAGAATATCCAATTTGCCGAAATCGAAAAGATAGCTTACGAAACAGAAAAGAAGTTGCTGAAAGAAGTAGAACTGTTTGATGTATACGAAGGCAAGAATTTGGAACCGGGTAAGAAGAGCTATGCTGTCAGCTTCTTGTTGCAGGATGAAAATGCAACACTGAACGACAAGCAAATCGACAAAATCATGTCTAAGCTGATTGCCAATCTGGAAAGCAAATTGAATGCGAAACTAAGATAATTGATAAAATAACCATTTATAAAAATATAATCCAATGGGAAGAGCATTTGAATATAGAAAAGCTACAAAGCTGAAAAGATGGGGCCACATGGCCAAGACTTTTACAAGACTGGGTAAACAAATTGCTATTGCTGTAAAAGCAGGCGGACCGGAACCGGAAAACAACCCGACCTTGCGTGGTGTTATCGCTACTTGTAAGCGCGAAAACATGCCGAAGGATAACATCGAGCGTGCTATTAAAAATGCAATGGGTAAGGATACCAGCGATTACAAAGGTATGACTTACGAAGGATACGGCCCTCACGGGGTAGCAGTATTCGTTGATACTTTGACCGATAATACCACTCGTACTGTAGCAGATGTCCGTTCTGTATTCAACAAATTTGGCGGCAACATGGGAACTACCGGTTCATTGGCTTTCTTGTTCGATCATAAATGTGTCTTTACTTTTAAGCGTAAAGAAGGTCTTGATATGGAAGAACTGATTCTTGATTTGATAGATTACAATGTAGAAGATGAATTCGATATCGATGAAGAAGAAGGAACAATCACTATTTACGGTGACCCGAAGAGCTATGCCGCTATTCAGAAACACTTGGAAGAATGCGGTTTTGAGGAAGTCGGTGGTGACTTTACTTATATTCCTAACGACCTGAAGGATGTAACTCCCGAACAGCGCGAAACAATTGATAAGATGGTAGAGCGTTTGGAAGAATTTGATGATGTCCAGACGGTTTATACAAACATGAAACCTGCTGAGGAAGAGTAAAAATGAAGATTACTTATAAAACGCAAGGTACTTGCAGCAGCCACATTGAGGTAGAAGTGGAAGACGATGTGGTTCAACAGGTATTCTTTTGGGGCGGATGCAATGGAAATCTTCAGGGCATCAGCCGTTTGGTAAAGGGAATGAAAGTTGAAGATATAATATCGAAGCTGGAAGGAGTGAAGTGCGGAAATCGTTCCACTTCCTGTCCCGACCAATTATGCAAGGCATTGCGTGAGATGAAATAAAAGAAAGATGAAATAAAAGAAGAAAGAGGTTACTCGTAAGGGAGTGACCTCTTTTTTCTTTTTCGGATAAACGCCTTTATCCTTAAGTGTACTGACTTTCACAAGCAAATACTAACTATTAATCTTAAATCTATTACTATGAAAAACACAAATATATAACACGGCATTCATTCATTTAGTTCACTCTCCCACAGAAATAAATTCGTTAAAATTAAATAAAGACATATCTTCGGGCAGACTAAGCATTTTCTTCCTTCAGACTAAGCAGTTTCATATAGTGGATTATTACGTCCCATTACAGTAGGACGTATGTCCCATTATGGCAGGACGTACGTTCCATTGCAGTGGGACGTACATCCCATTGCTGCAGGACGTAATAATCTGTCGTTCAAAAAACCTTAGTCTGCTATATGAAATGGCTTAATCTTCCCTTTGTATACGGTAGGTCTGTTTATAGATAAAAAACGTGCTCCCTGACCGTTCGCTTACGGAGGGAGCACTTACAACACAAAAACTAAACTAGACTTAACTAAACTATTCTATTAAGAAGTTTCACAACTTCCCTTGTCTATGCTGCAAATATAGGTAATTTATTTGTTTTTAGCAAAAAGATATCGACGAATTTGATTTATTATTCTATTGATAATAAGATTTTTTATACAGAATGACTATTCAAATAAGTTTGTATCTCTTGCTTGTAACTATCGGAAATAGGAATGTATTCTTTGCCGAAAACAATGCGTCCCCGGTCAATCACCTTTATTTTGCTTTTTTGCACTATGAATGAGCGATGTACACGTACAAAATGCTTTGACGGAAGCTTTTCTTCCATAGCCTTCATGCTGATAAGTGACAAGATGGCTTTGGGTTCGTTTTCTATATGTATTTTTATGTAATCTTTCAGTCCTTCGATGTATAGAATCTTGTCAAGGGCTATCTGTACTAGTTTGTAATCGCTTTTAACATAAATATATTCGTTATTAACTTCTTCTTCCGGTCTGTTTCCGGCTTTTTGTTTCAGTTCGAACCATTGCATCGCTTTGTTCACCGATTGTAGGAAATCGGCATAACTGATTGGTTTCAGCAGGTAGTCCAGCGCATTGACCTTGTAGCTGTCTAATGCGTATTGGCCGAAAGCGGTAGTGAAGATGATGCGTGTTTCGGGGTTCACCATGTGTGAAAACTCTAATCCGTTCAGTTCCGGCATTTGTATGTCGAGAAAAAGTATATGAATTTCTTCGTGTGCGGGTATCTCATTCATTGCCTGCACTGCACTGGAGTATTTGCCTGCCAACCGTAGGAAAGCGGTTTTTTCCACATAGCTTTGCAACAATTCCAGAGCCAAAGGTTCGTCATCTACTATGGCGCAATTCAGTATCATAAGTTTTTGGTTTGAATGGTTAATATAGAAGAATAAACCTGACCGTTTGCACTGATGCCTTTTTCCCATTCATAATGTTTGGGATAAATCAGTTCCAATCGTTTGCTTACCTGTTCCAGTCCGATGCCGCTGCCGCTTTTGTCCTGTCCGGTTTTGGGGTAGTTGCTGTTCTGTATTTCGCAGCGTACCGTGCCATCTGTATTCCCGGTGATGGCGATGCTGATAAAGCTGTGAGCTGTAGGACTGATGCCGTGTTTAAAGGCATTTTCTATCAAAGAAATAAAGAGTAAGGGGGCAATGAGTAACGAACTGCCCGGATCGGTTTCCAGATGCAGGCTTATTTCTACTTGCTGAGGCAGCCGGATGCGCATCAGTGCCACGTAATTACGGATAAAGTCAAGCTCTTTCTCCAATGGAACAAAGGTTTGCTGATTGTCGTAAAGTACGTGTCGGAGCAATTTGCTCAGTTCTTGAACCGCTTCTTGCGCCTTGTCACAGTTGAATGCTATCAGTGCATAGATATTATTCAGTGTGTTGAGCAGGAAATGGGGGTTCAATTGGTTCTTGAGATTCTTCAATTCCGCTTCCGTCTTTTGCCGTTCGGCTTCCAGAAGCATTTCTTGCGCTTGTCTCCATCGCAGGCTGGTGCGGATGGCAGCTCCCAGTCCGGCAACGAATATCATCAGCACGATGTCGCGTATGTAGAATATCCAGCGTGGAGGCATCCGCCGGGTAAATTCCTCGGGTGGAGGAGTGCTGAAGGCTTCCAGCAGCAAGTGAAGCATCAATGAGGAGAAAAATATGAGGATGGCATTGGCGATGATGTATTTTCGCATCTCGTCATTGAAGAGATAGCGTGGTACCAACCATAAGTAGTTGATGTAGAATATCAGAAAATAGCAGAGGGGGACGCAACTGTGGCGTAGGAACTGATGCCAGTCCATGCTGTTTCCTCTGTCTGCAAAAACAAGTGGAAAGCCGAATATCAGCAACCAGCTGACGATATGTATGGCCGGCTCCAGCGGGCGACGTTGAGAGAATATTTGTTTCATAATAGGCAAAGATAAAAAGTTCAGGGTTAAAATAGGATGCAGAAGGTATTAAATTTATCTTATCGTAGCGATAAATTTCTCGTTTCAAGTCTGTGGGCTACTTTCCCACAGTCATGAAACGAGAAGAATGGTGTGGCGCTAAATTGTTTTATTCATAACGTATGGCATCAATCGGGTCAAGATCTGCCGCTTTCTTGGCCGGATACCATCCGAAGAAAACTCCCGTAATGGTACAGACTGCGAAAGACAGCAGTACGCTCCAAGGTTGGATGAATACGGGCCAGTGGGCTATTGATTTAATCATGAAGCTGGCACCGCAACCGATAATCACGCCTATCACACCGCCGGTGATACTAATCAGAATGGCTTCGATGAGGAACTGTGAAAGGATATCGACACCGCGTGCTCCGACTGACATTCGCAGGCCGATTTCGCGTGTACGCTCGGTAACGGAAACATACATGATGTTCATGATTCCGATACCTCCTACCACGAGCGAGATGCCGGCAATGCAGGCGAGCAGTGTGGTCATCAGGTCGGTGGTGGTATTCAGCATGCTGCTCAGCTCCTGCTGGGTGCGAATGGTGAAATCGTCATCATCGGTGGCTTTCAGCTTATGCTCTCGCCGCAGGATAGAAGTGATTTCTTCCACCGCTTCTTCGGTCATGTCTTCGGTCAGGGCAGAGGCAAAGATACCGCCCAGATAGGTTTGTGCAAGCAATCGTTTCATTACGGTAGTGTATGGGGCGAGTACCACATCGTCTTGATCCTGTCCCATGGAGTTGTAACCTTTGGACTTCAATACGCCCACAACACGCATGGGTATTTGGTTGCAACGGATGACTTTTCCTATAGGGTCGGAGCCGTCGGGAAAAAGATTGTCGACAATGGTCTTGCCGATGACGCAGACTTTGGCGGCGGTGCGGATATCGTTTTCGGAAAACATTTCGCCTTGTTCCACACTGAGCTGGCGGATGTTAAGGTAATCAATGCTTACTCCGCTTACCGAGGAGGGATAGTTGTTTGACCCTGCCACCAATTGCCCGGAGGAAGATACATTGGGACTGATGCCGGAGAGGTAAGTGCACTCTTCGCTGAGTTTCTCATAATTCTCCAGTTTCAATGTCTGCATTGCCGAAGGGTCTTGGCGAACCCCGCCGCGCATCTCGGCTCCCGGATGAATCATAATCATGTTCGAACCCATTTCCGAGATTTGTTGCTGGATACTTCTCTTCGAGCCTTGGCCGATGGCAAGCATGGCGATAACGGATGCTACGCCGATGATGATACCCAGCATGGTGAGGAAGGCGCGCAATTTGTTGTTGGCTAGAGCCCGGAGAGCTATTTTGAATAGGTTTGTTCCGTTCATAATTGGCTATTGTTTTAATTTGTTTCTTATTGCTGATGAAGGTCAGTCTTCATCGTTCTTAGGCAGAGCGGCCAGTGCTTCGGCGGCGGACAGGATGTGTGTGTTGACCGTGTCTTCTATCACATGACCGTCGCGCAGGCGGATATTACGGCTACTGTATTGTGCCAGTTCGGGATTATGGGTAACGAAGATAATCGTGCGTCCTTCGGCATGTAACTTCTGGAAGAGTACAAGAATCTCGAAAGAGGTGCGGGTATCAAGGTTACCGGTCGCTTCATCGGCAAGGATAACAGCCGGGTTGTTGACCAAAGCACGGGCGATGGCCACGCGTTGCATCTGTCCTCCCGACATTTGGTTGGACTTGTGTTCCAGGCGGTCACCCAATCCGACGGATATCAGGGCGTCAATGGCTCTTTTCCGTCTTTCGGTTGCCGAAACGGAAGAGTTATACATCAGTGGGAGTTCCACATTTTCCACTGCCGTAGTTTTAGGCAGCAGGTTATAATTTTGGAACACGAAACCGATTTTGCGGTTGCGCAGTATGGCACGCTGGGGTTTGCTCATGGTGCGGACGGATACGCCGTCCAGCAGGTATTCTCCGCTGGTGGGGGTATCAAGGCACCCCAGTGTATTCAGCAGGGTGGATTTGCCCGAACCGGAAGTACCCATGATGGTGACAAACTCTCCTTCGCAGATGGTGAAGGAAATGCCGCGCAAGGCGTGCACGGTTTCTTCACCCACCCGGAAGTTTCGTTTGATATTTTGAAGTTCGATAATCTTTTTCATCTGTCTTTTTTGCATATAGGTTTTGATGTGCAAGTTTATTTATTGTTTTTTTTCTTGCTTCCCGGAGGGCCGGGCATGAAGGGACTTCTTTCTCCATTTTCACCGACTCCTTCCATTTGAGGGGCATTGCTATTGACCACGGCTTCCGTGACGACAGGCATATTCTCGGTGATGCCGCTTAGAATCTCGGTCAATGTACCGTTTGATATACCGATTTTAACCGGATGTGCGGTAAAAGTATTGCCTTCCAGTGTCCACACTTTGTGTTCTCCTTGGCAGTCATTGATTTTATATCCTTTGGCAATGTCTTTATTCGGTGTGAACCGCAGTGCTTTGCCGGGCACAGTCAATACATTGTTTTTGTTTAATGTATAGATAGTGGCATTGGCTGTGAGACGGGGTTTCAGCTTCAAGTCGGGATTATCGGCAGTAATGACTACTTCATAAGTGACAACTGTAGTAGTGCCGGTAGTGGAACTGCTGCTACTGCTGTTGGTGCTTCCCAAACGTACTTGTCTTACATAACCTTCAAATACATCATCGGGATAGGCATCCACGGTGAATGTGACGCGGGCACTGTCTTCCACTCCGGCAATATCGGCTTCATCCACATCTGCCACTACCTGCATTTTGGTCAGGTCGGCGGCAATGGTGAAGAGAGTCGGAGTTTCGAAACCGGAGGCAACTGTCTGTCCTTCTTCTACATCGCGGCTGGTTACCACTCCGTCAATGGGAGAGGTGATGGTGGCATACGAAAGGTTGCGCTCGGCTTTGGCAAGGGCGGCTTTACTGGCATCGAAAGAGCTTTTTGCACGTTCGTAGTTATATACATACTGTTCGTAATCGGTATCACTGATGAGCTGCTTGTCGTGTAACTTCTTGTTGCGTTCGTACAATTTCTTTTGATAGTCGTATTCAGCCTTGTTGCCATCGTAAGTAGCCCGGGCAGACTGAAGTTCGCTCTGGAGTGTGATTTTATCCATTTCTGCTATCAGTTCACCTTTGGTTACCACAGAATTATAATCAACGTAAATCTTGTCGATAATGCCTGATACCTGAGTACCGACTTCGACTTCCGTCACAGGTTCGATGGTTCCTGTAGCAGTGATTGAATTGCTGATATTGCTTTTTTTTACGTTTTCTGTTGCAAAGCTCACTGTGCTTTTTGCTTCAGAGCTTCCAAGCATCCAAAAACCGCCGACTGCAACCATGACGACTGCGGCACTGAGAAGGATCGTTTTCTTCTTTTCCATACTGTATTACTATGTATAACGTTTATATTTTCGGTATTATAACTTTATTTCTTGTCCTGCATAGAAGTTCAGCAAGGTGCGGTCCAGGATAGCCATATACTTGGCTTGGATGCGTTGTTGCTGTGCACTGAGCAGGTTGTTCTTCTCGGTCAGGAGTTCTACGGTATTCTTCATGCCCAGATTGAACTGTTCGTTTACCATATCAAAGCTGATTCGGCTGCTTTTCAGTTTGCTCTCGGCTGCATCATATTGCTGTTGGGCGTTTGTGGCATCCAGCCAGAGGCTTTCTATATTTTTGTAAAGCTCCTTTTGCTTATTGATTAAGTCGAGCTGACTGCTGCTGTATTGCAGACGTGCTTTCTGAACAGCACTTTTGTTTTGGCGGTTATCAAAGATAGGAATACTGAGATTAATTCCTATCATGTTGTTCCAACCATACTTCATTTGTTTTCCCCAACCGTTTTCGCTGGCACTATTGGTGGTACTGCCTGCAGAGGCACTTAAACTGATGGTGGGATAGTAGCCTGCTTTGGCAACGGAAATATCCAACTTTGAGCTTTCGATATTGAGTTTGCTGCTTTGTATTTCGGGACGCGAAGCCAGTGCCTGCTGATATATATCCGTTTGGCCGGGTAAAGGTTGCAACACGTGTTCGTCTGTCAAAGTGGGGAGAACAAGATCCATTTCCTCGGTTCCGTCCAGTTCGAGCAGTTGTTTGAGTTGTAACTTATAATCCCGGAGCGAACTTTCGGCTGTAACCAGTTGATATTGGTCATTACCAACCTGAGCTTCCAATTGTGCAAGGTCGGCCTTGGAGATGCTTCCTTCGTTGAAGAGTTCTACACCGCGTTCATAAGTGGCGCGGCTCACTTGCAAGGTATTCTCATTAATCTTCACCGATTCATCGGCATACAGGATTTGGATAAACACTTGTGCGATTTGTTCTTGCAATGAATTTTCCGTTTGTGCTACGGTAAGTCCCGCTATTTCGCGGCTCATCTTTTTTTGCTTGATTGTGTTTATGCGTTTGTTCCCATTCCAAACCGTCCATTGAGCATTCAGTCCGTAGTTGCCGCTATAAGTCGTTTTGCTGTTGCTGCTGATAATTTCAGTGCCGTTTACAGTACTGCTGTTTTCCTGATACGGACGGTTTGTTACGTTGTGTCCGGTATTGAACGATAGACTGGGGAAGAGGGTTGCTTTCGCAGTCTTTACATCCACATCACTTTCTTCCAATGAAATTTTATCCTGTTGCAACTGGATATTCTTTTCCAAAGCGTATTCAATGCAGTCGTTCAGAGTCCATTTTTTTGCTTCCTGAGCGGTCAATGAAGAGGTCGCTAATAAGCTAATTGCTAAATATACTACTCGTTGTTTCATCCTTTTTGCGGTTTAATTTGTTACTGCAAATGTAGGGGACATTGCTTTTATCGGCAATAAATATAGATTCCCCGCACATTTCTATGGACAAAAACTTGTTTTTTACCGATAAAGTATTTTTCTTTGTAATAATTACAAGTTTAAGATAAGTTTCTATGAGTAATACTTTGTTAGTTCGTATATGGACGTTCTATCGGGACGGTTTCCGTGAGATGACCCTTGGCCGGACGCTTTGGGCCATTATTCTTATTAAACTGTTTATTATGTTTTTTATTTTGAAACTCTTTTTCTTTCCTTCTTTTTTAAAGGAGAAGACCCCTCAGGAGAAGCAGCAATATGTAGGGGAAGAATTGATTAAACGCGCAAATCCATAAATATTTTAATATCAAAACGGTATGTTTGAAAACATTGACACTTCGCTAATCGACTGGTCGCGGGCGCAATTTGCACTGACGGCCATGTATCACTGGCTTTTTGTTCCTCTTACATTAGGACTGGCTATGATTATGGGGCTCATGGAGACTTTCTATGTAGTCACAGGTAAGGAATTCTGGAAACGCACGGCAAAGTTCTGGATGAAGCTTTTCGGTATTAACTTCGCCGTAGGTGTTGCTACGGGATTGATTCTGGAGTTTGAGTTCGGTACGAACTGGAGTAATTACTCTTGGTTTGTAGGTGATATTTTCGGTGCTCCGCTGGCCATCGAGGGTATTCTGGCTTTCTTTATGGAGGCAACGTTCATTGCCGTTATGTTCTTTGGCTGGAACAAAGTAAGTAAACGTTTCCACCTGGCATCTACATGGCTGACAGGTATCGGTGCAACACTTTCTGCATGGTGGATTCTGGTTGCCAACGCTTGGATGCAATATCCGGTGGGCATGGCATTCAATCCTGAGACAGTGCGTAATGAGATGGTGGATTTTGCAGCGGTGGCACTCTCGCCGATGGCTGTGGCTAAGTTTTTCCATACCGTGCTGAGCGGTTGGGTACTTGGTGCAGTGTTTGTAGTGGGTGTCAGTTGCTGGTATCTGCTTCGCAAGCGCGAGATTGAATTTGCGAAAGCAAGCATCAAAGTGGCTGCCGTCTTTGGGTTGGCAGCTTCGCTGATAGTGGCATGGACAGGAGATATCTCCGGCGTTCAGGTGGCCAAAGTGCAGCCGATGAAAATGGCTGCGGCCGAAGGACTTCAAGAGGGTGGCAATGGGATGCCGTTTACGGTGGTAGGCGACATAAAGATTCCAAAAATGCTTTCTATTCTGGCCACTCATGACATAGACGGATATGTGCCGGGCATCAATAATTTACTGGAAGGCGGTTACCAAACTCCGGAGGGAACCATCGCTCTTTCTGCACAAGAGAAAATAGAGCGCGGTCAAAAGGCGATTGCTGCTTTGGATGCTTTCCGCAAAGCGCAGAAGGAGGGTAATAAAGAGGCTGCAAGTGTAGCACGCCGGACATTGGATGAGAATGTGGCTTATTTCGGATACGGATATATCAAAGATCCTGCTCATTTGGTTCCTCCTGTCGGATTGACATTCTGGTCGTTCCGCATCATGGTAGGGTTGGGAGGATATTTCATCTTATTCTTTATTGTGGTACTTGTCCTGTCTCGGAAAGACAAACTGAAAGATGCAGGGTGGTTACAGAAACTTGCACTTTGGACTATCCCGTTGGGGTATATTGCCGGACAAGCCGGTTGGGTGGTAGCCGAAGTAGGTCGTCAGCCGTGGGCTATTCAGGATATGTTGCCGGTGGGAGCCGCTATTTCCAAGTTGCAGACGAGCTCCGTGCAGATAACTTTCTTTATTTTCCTGATATTGTTTACTATTATGCTGATTGCTGAAATCAATATTATGGTTAAGGCCATAAAGAAAGGACCGGAGGCAATAAAAGGTGAATAACTTTTGTATGCGGTAATTCCATTATTTATCATTTAAATAAAATTCTATGGACTATATATTTCTACAAAATTATTGGTGGTTCCTGGTTTCATTGCTGGGTGCCCTGTTGGTGTTTCTGCTTTTTGTGCAGGGTGGCAATTCTTTACTGTTCACTTTGGGCCGCACTCACGAAGAGCGTACCATGCTGGTGAATTCCACAGGACGTAAGTGGGAGTTTACTTTTACTACGTTGGTTACTTTCGGAGGAGCTTTTTTCGCTTCATTTCCTTTGTTTTATAGCACCAGCTTCGGTGGTGCATATTGGCTGTGGATGATTATCTTGTTCACTTTCGTGTTGCAGGCTGTTTCTTATGAATTTCAGTCTAAATTGGGTAATATTTTGGGCAAGCGTACCTATCAATGGTTCCTGGTAATCAACGGAGTTGTAGGGCCGTTATTGCTGGGAGGAGCAGTGGCTACATTCTTTACGGGCTCTAATTTCTTGGTGAATAAAGGAAATATGGGTAATGAACTGATGCCTGTCATCAGCAGTTGGGCCAATGGATGGCATGGGTTGGATGCACTGACTAATCCATGGAATCTTGTTTTGGGCTTTGCTGTTTTGTTCTTGGCACGTATATTGGGCAACTTGTATTTTATCAATAATATCCGTGATAAAGAATTGATTCCTCATTGCCGTCGCCAATTGATTACAGATACGATTCCTTTCCTGATTCTTTTCCTGGCATTTGTGATACATACATTATTGAGTGATGGTTTTGCTGTCAGTCCCGATACGCAGGAAGTATATATGGAACCTTACAAGTATTTTATGAATTTCATTGATATGCCTGTCTTGTTGGTTTTATTCCTGATAGGAGTGGTCGGTGTATTGTTCGGCATCGGCAAATCTGTTTTCAGCAAGACATCTACCAACGGTATCTGGTTTGCAGGCATCGGTACTGTGCTGACGGTTTTGGCGCTGCTCCTTTGTGTGGGTTATAATAACACGGCATATTATCCCTCTACTGCTGACCTGCAAAGTTCATTAACACTGGCCAACAGTTGTTCCAGTGAGTTTACTTTGCGCGTCATGGCTTATGTATCTGTTTTGGTACCTTTTGTTTTGGCATACATTGTTTATGCTTGGCGTGCAATAGACCGAAAGCCTATTACAGCACAAGAATTGGAAAAAGACGGCCATACTTATTAATCAAGTTTTTAATGAAATTAAAATTGGTATCCCGGTTTTGCAAACAGCTGTAAACGGGATACCGATTTATGTTAAATAACATTGTTTTGCTGCGTAAAATACAGATAAACTATTGCAGAATTCCCGAAAGTCCGTATATTTGCACTGTGTTTTTCATAGTATTAGATTTAAGGTTAACAAAGGTTGGAGCAAGGCGTTGCTCCTTTTTTTATGCCCATATACCTCGTTCTTCCCTTATTTGGACAAATTTATGAGATAAAACCGACAAAAGTTATAGTTGGCGGTAGTGATACTATTCTATCTTTGTATAACAAAGCCTTTGTAGAGGTAATGGTATTGTTGAATTTAGATTACATGGATATTAAAAGGTAAGAACATGAAACACCTTCGACTGACTTTCTCTGCATTATTTGCCATGGCAGTAAGTATGCAGACTCTTGCGCAAAGAGAAAATATACTCATCAATCAGGATTGGAACTTCCGATTCTCCCATCAAGTGGATAAGAATTCAAGTCGCCGGGTAGATTTGCCTCATACTTGGAATGCACAAGATGCTTTGAGTGGCAAACCCGACTATAAACGAGGAATCGGTAATTATGACAAGAAACTATTTATCCGTTCCGAGTGGAAAGGCAAACGACTGTTTCTCCGTTTTGAAGGAGCAAACTGTGTAAGCAATGTTTTCATCAACGGCAAACAGATAGGAGAGCATCGGGGTGGCTATGGGGCATTTATTTTTGAAATCACCGATAAGGTGAATTATGGGAAAGATAATACCGTGCTGGTTCGTGTGAATAATGGTGAACAGCTTGATGTCATGCCTTTGGTAGGTGACTTTAATTTCTATGGGGGGATTTATAGGGATGTGCATTTACTTGTTACGGAAGATATTTGTATCTCTCCTTTGGATTATGCTTCTCCGGGAGTATATCTTTTTCAGCAGCATGTGGGTGAGAAACAAGCCGCTGTTTTGGCTCGTATTAACCTGTCGAACGGAACGGAACATCCCCGGCAGGCAACTCTTAGGCTCCAAGTAAAAGAAGGAGATAAAGTGGTTTATCAGGCGGATAAAAAGGTGACTGTTGCACCTCATACCAGCGTACAACCCGAAGAAATGAGTTTTACCTTGCTGAATCCTCGTTTATGGAATGGCAGGGAAGATCCTTTTATGTATCAGACAGTGATAACCCTGGTGAAGGATGGAAAAGAGATAGACAAAGTGGAACAGCCGTTGGGACTTCGTTATTATGCGACAGATGCCGATCGGGGTTTCTTTCTTAATGGAAAACATTTGCCTTTGCATGGGGTGTGTCGTCATCAGGAGTGGGCAGAGGTGGGAAATGCACTTCGTCCGATGCATCATGAAGAAGATACTCGGTTGATGCTTGAAATGGGGGTAAATGCCATTCGTCTGGCTCATTATCCACAAGCTACTTATATGTATGATTTAATGGATAGGAATGGAATTGTGACTTGGGCAGAGATACCGTTTGTCGGTCCCGGAGGTTATGCTGATAAAGGTTTTGTCGACCAGCCTTCTTTTCGTGAAAATGGTAAGGAGCAGTTGAAGGAGATGATCCGTCAACATTTTAATCATCCGAGTATATGTTTTTGGGGGTTATTTAATGAACTGAAAGAAAATGGAGATAATCCGTTGGAGTACATTAAAGAACTGAATGTGCTGGCACATCAGGAAGATCCTACACGTCCCACCACATCAGCCAGTAACCAAGGCGGTGCTATTAATTTCATAACAGATAATATTGCGTGGAACAGATATGACGGTTGGTATGGAGCAACTCCGGCGACATTGGCTTCATGGCTGGACAAGACACATCAGGCACACCCTGAAATAAAGATTGCTATCAGTGAGTATGGGGCAGGAGCAAGTATTTATCATCAGCAGGATTCATTGGTACAAACCAGCCCGGGAAGTTGGTGGCATCCGGAAAACTGGCAGACGGAATATCATATTCAGAATTGGAAGATTATTAGTGAACGTCCATACGTTTGGGGCAGTTTTGTTTGGAATATGTTTGATTTCGGAGCAGCTCATCGTACAGAAGGGGATCGTCCGGGTATCAATGATAAAGGATTGGTGACGCACGACCGTAAAGTTAAAAAGGATGCATTTTATTTTTATAAAGCAAACTGGAATCCTGAACCGATGGTTTATATTGCCGGTCGCCGTAGCGTGAACCGCGTAAAACCAGTGACAGAGGTACAGATATTTTCTAATTGTGCAGAAGTAACTCTGAAGGTAAACGGACAAATAATAAAAAAAATGCAGCCGGATGGTGTAAAAGTGTGTATCTTTAAAGATATTCGGCTGAAAAAAGGGGAGAACAACATAGAAGTATCGGCGAAAAATGGTAAAAGGGTGATAACTGATGCTTGTTGCTGGATATTGTAACAAGAAAAACATGGAAGTGTATCAAAATTAAACCGGTCTATCCCATCGTCAGCTGTAGGGACAGGGTTTGCCTGCCCGAAGACGCAAAGTAAACTGTTTTCGGGCGAGCGAATCTCGCCCCTACGGATTAAACGACAGCATTATCCCTGTTTTGACCCCATGAATATATATTAAATAATTTCTATTCCATGCTTTTGGCATAACTCCAGTCCTATATCTTTTAACTTGAATTTCTGAATCTTTCCGCTGCCGGTCATTGGAAATTCATCAACAAAGAAGATATATTTGGGTATTTTGTATCGTGCAATTTTGCCTGTGCAGAATTCACGAACGTCAAATTCATTCATTTCTATTCCTTTGTGCAGGATAATGAAGGCGCCTACTGCCTCACCGTATTTTTTAGAAGGAATACCGGCTACTTGTACATCTTTGATTCCTTCCATCTGATAGAGAAATTCCTCAATTTCACGTGGATATATATTCTCTCCACCACGGATAATCATATCTTTGATACGCCCTGTGATTCGGTAATTTCCATCTTTATCTTTGACTCCCAAATCTCCCGAATGCAGGAAGCCGTTCCGGTCTATCACTTCGGCAGTGGCTTCCGGGTTCTTATAATAGCCTTTCATGGTATTGTATCCTCGGTTGCACATTTCTCCTTGTACGCCTATCGGACATTCTTCGCCGGTTTCGGGGTCGATTACCCGGACTTCTGTAAACTCAAAATCGCGTCCTACTGTGTTGCAACGCACATCGAATGGGTCGTCCAAACGAGTGGCTGTCATGCCGGGAGCTGCTTCTGTCAGTCCGTATACGCTGGTCACTTTCATAAACATCTTTTCTTCCACTTTCTTCATCAGTTCCACCGGGCAGAGAGATCCGGCCATGATACCTGTGCGAAGGCTTGACAAATCAAACATATCGAACATCGGATGGTTCAGCTCGGCAATGAACATTGTCGGAACTCCGTAAAGGGCTGTACATCGTTCTTTATGAATAGACGCAAGTACCAATAACGGGTCAAAGCGTTCGACCATTACTTGTGTACATCCATGTGTCAGACAGTTCATGGTGGCAAGTACTACGCCGAAACAATGGAAAAGAGGGACACAAACACACAACTTGTCATCAGAAGTGAATTTCATGTGTTCTCCGGTGAGGAAGCCATTGTTGCTTATATTATAATGTGTAAGCATGACTCCCTTTGGGAATCCTGTCGTGCCGGAAGTGTACTGCATATTCACCGTGTCGTGGCAGTCCACCTGTTTCTTGGCTTCAGTGAGTTCGTCATCCTCTACATTACTTCCCAATAGGAGGATTTCAGAAGTGTTATACATTCCTCTGTATTTTTCCTGACCGATGTAGATGACATTCTTCATGCAAGGAAAACGCTTGCTTTTCAGATACCCACGTTGTGAACTTTTCAGTTCGGGCAGCATGGCATAAACCATGTTGACGTAGTCATCCGAGCCACGATCACCGTTGACGATACATAACGTATGCATATCTGAATTCTGACAAAGATATTCCAGTTCGGCTTGCTTGTAGTTGGTGTTTACGGTTACAGCTACAGCACCGATTTTGGCGCAAGCATACAGGAAAGTGAGCCAGTCGGGTACATTGCCTGCCCAAATTCCTACATGAGTATTTCGTTTGACGCCGATGGCAAGCAATCCTTTTGCCATATTATCAACACGCTCATTGAATTGCCTCCAGGTAAAACGCAGGTTACGATCTGAATAGACGATATATTCTTTATCGGGAGTGGCTTCAGCCCAATGTTCGAGCCAGTCTCCGAGGGTTCGGGTATATAATTCCATGTCAAAATCCGATTTAGATGGGTGTATAGATTACCGCCAATATCTTGGCTGCCTGTCCGCAAAGTCCGTGCACATGATGGGGGACAATAGAGTCATAATAAATACTGTCTCCGGCTTCTATCACATAGCATTTTTTGCCGTGACACACTTCAATGACACCTTCCATTACATAAATGAACTCTTCTCCTTCGTGCGACGAAAGGGTAAACTCAACATTGTCATTCGAAGCTACATCAACAATGAAAGGTTCCATATGGCGGTCGGCTTTCGATTTTGACAGAGAATGGTAGCGCATGTGAGTGCGTAAGTCCATTGCATTATTTGAAAAGCTGATTGTATCTTCGGCACTCTCTTTGCGACAAACGACTGCTCCCTGCTCTTCTTGGTCATCCAGAAAAGTGCCCAGGCGTACTCCCAATGCACGTGCTATTTTGATAAGAGGAGCCAGTGAAGGAAGGTCTACATTATTTTCTATGCGGTTGATTTGCTCTTCGGCAAGCCCTGAACGTTCTGCTAATTCTGCTACACTGATTTCTTTTGTTTCACGCAGCGATTTAATCTTTTCGCCAACGATTCTTGTGCTATCCATATTTGTTAGTATTAGTAATGTTTGCAAAGTAATTTGTGCAAAAATACATAAATCTTTTATTTAAGACGGCTTTTTCTCTTTATCTTTGCACTTTAACTATTAAATTAATGAATTATGTTCTCAGGAATTGTAGAAGAATATGCAGAAGTAGTGCGTTTGGAAAAAGAACAAACTAACCTGCACCTTACATTGAAATGTTCGTTTGTAGACGAACTGAAGATAGATCAGAGTATTGCTCACAATGGTGTTTGTCTGACAGTGGTAAGCATTCAGGATGGTACATATACAGTAACTGCCATTGAAGAAACATTGGAGCGTTCCAACCTTGGATTGTTGAAGGTAGGGGATAAAGTGAACGTGGAGCGTAGTATGATGATGAACGGACGTTTGGACGGACACATCGTGCAGGGGCATGTAGATCAGACTGCGGAATGTATCAGCATCCAGGACGTGGATGGTAGCCGTTATTATACCTTTAAGTATAAGTTTGACAAGGAGATGGCAAAGCGTGGTTATATGACGGTTGATAAAGGTTCGGTTACCGTAAATGGTGTTAGTCTGACTGTGTGCAATCCGACAGATGATACTTTTCAGGTTGCTATTATTCCTTATACTTACGAACATACCAATTTCCACACTTTCCAGTCGGGAAGCATTGTGAATATAGAATTCGATATCATCGGCAAATATTTGAGCCGTATGATGCAATTCAATAACTAAAGGTCTTTCAACAGTATCTTGCTGGTGCTTTGATAATATTCTTCGCGAGCTCGCATCAGTGCTTCCCACGGAGCACTGTATCGCTCACGGTCAATCTTGAATGCTTCTGAACCGGCTACATCCAGTCTGTTCAGGAGCATTGCCACATTCATCCGGTTTATATCCACAGATGGGAGATATGCAAAGGATTCATCGTCATCATCTACAGGAGTTTCATAAATCATGTGCATATCTTGCAGTTCATATAATATGTTTTTGGTTAGCCGGATGGGAATCTTATGTTCATCACTCAATGTGACGGCGGTATAAGGAGGTTCTTCCGTTTCGAAGCGTTTACAGATGAGCGACATGATAAGGATGCAAAGAAAGTCATGATACCGACGACTGATATGAGCTGTCTCTTTACTGAAACTGTAATTTTTCAAATTTTGGGCTACATAGCACAGTTCCGCACCATACAAACAGATGCTCCACGATATTTGTGTCCACAGCAAGAACATTGGGATGGCGGCAAAACTACCATAAATGGCATTGTAACGTGAAACCCATATCTGACTTCCGATATATAGATATTGGAATGCTTGGAACGCAGTACCGGCTATGATACCGGGTATGATAGCGTATTTGATTTTTACCTTTGTGTTCGGCATAAACACATACAGTCCTGTAAACATACCCCATGTGAGTATGAAAGGGATAAGTCTGACCATAAATTTCATTAGCGGTGCCAGCAATACGAAATCTTCCATGTTCTTCAGCATCGTTGTCATGAAGATGGATATACCGCTTGACAATACGATTAATAGCGGAAGAAGTAAAAGGATGGAAAAGTAATCTGTCATTTTACGGTAAAGAGTGCGTGGTTTCTTCACCTGCCAAATGTAATTGAAAGTACGTTCTATGTTATATGTCAGGCTGAGAATAGTCCAAAACAGCATGATTAAACCGATACCGATAAATATACCACTTTTGGCATGAATCAGATAAGAGTCAATCAATCCGAGAACTGTTTCTGCGGCCGCACTCTGTCCTTCCAGTCCGCTGCGAAACTGAGTCTCCAATAAATTGGAGAAGCCAAAACCACGCGCAATGGCAAATAAGATGGCTAATATAGGAATACTGGAAAGCAGCGTGCTGTATGTCAGTGCCGAAGCTTTATTAATAATACGTCCTTGGGTAAACTCACGGATGGAGAGGGTTGCTATCTTTATTGCATTATAAAATATTCCACGGGATTTACTAACCTCGTCTTCCGTCACTCGCCATATATCATCTTTGAGAAACGATTGCAGGCCTTTCAGCTTTTCCTTGTTCATGGTACTCATTTAGGCTCTTTATATAAAAAAAAGCAGTCGGTCTGTAAGCCGGGTTCTGTTCCTTATCTAGCGGTAAGGCGTCTGTCATTTATCTACGCCTGTTGTCACCAACAGGCTCTAGCGGTCTACCCTCCGACGTGGGGCGAGCAACCCTCATAATGCCGGTTTACATGACCTTACAACTCCTAAGATACACAGCCCGACATGTCACCATGCGGCTGGTGGGCTCTTACCCCGCCTTCTCACCCTTACCTTATTCTCGAAAGAACAAGGCGGTTTTTTTCTTCTGCATTACTCTACCTTCGCAGATAGCTTTCTGTTAGGAAGTAGGATGCTCTGTGTTGCCCGGACTTTCCTCTTCTGCCTTGCGGCATCAGCGACAGACCGACCGACTGCTTTGAGAAGACAAAGATAATGCTTTTAGCTCGAAAAGCTGCAAAAGGATGAGAAAAAGTATCGAAATGAATGTGAAATGTTGAATTAATACCTCTGACAGGTCTGTTGTCAGCTATTGATAACGAATGCAAATTTGGCAGATATTGCGGTTAACCCCTGTTAAGTGCCTGTATGCCTCTGTTAAAAGAGGGAAAATTTATCTGACAATGCATACAACCGTACATATTTTGTCATTACTTTAGCGGTATAAAAGTTAAACTGAAAAATGAAATTAACAAACTAATAGATATTAAGTTATGAAACAAGCAACTAAAATGGTACTAGGGGCAACGGCGATTGTAGCTGTTAGCGCAGGTGTAGCGGGAGTAACGACTTATACTATGTTGAAGCCTGAACAGAATAAAAGTCTGGCTTTTAATGATGTGTTCCAACAAAGTCAAAATACAAGATTGGCTGCTTTGGATGCGGTTAATATGCAACCGGTCGATCTGACTCAGGCGGCCGAGAATTCTGTACATGCAGTTGTTCATATAAAGTCTACTCAGGAGTCTAAAACTCAGACGGTAACGGTTCGTGATCCGTTCTCTGAATTCTTCGGTGATATTTTTGGAAACGGCAGAGGAGGCGGTCAACAACGTCAGGTGCATACCCCGGAAAGAGTTGGATTCGGTTCGGGAGTGATAATCTCCAGAGATGGCTATATTGTTACTAATAACCATGTGATTGATAATGCAGATGTAATTAGTGTCAAACTGAATGACGGACGTGAATTTAAGGGACGTGTGATAGGTGCAGACCCTAGCACGGATTTAGCTTTAGTTAAAATTGAAGCAGATGATCTTCCTACAGTTCCCGTAGGTGATTCGGATGCATTGAAGGTAGGAGAGTGGGTACTGGCGGTAGGTAATCCGTTTAATATGACATCTACCGTTACTGCCGGTATTGTTAGTGCAAAGGCTCGTACATTGGGTGTATACAATCAAGGTGTAGAATCATTCATTCAAACAGATGCCGCCATCAATCAAGGTAATAGTGGTGGTGCATTGGTTAATGCAAGAGGTGAATTGGTTGGTATTAACTCAGTATTGTATTCACCGACAGGAGCTTATTCGGGATATGGATTTGCTATTCCTGCTAGCATTATGAAGAAGGTTGTGGCAGATTTAAAAGAATATGGAACCGTACAGCGTGCTATTTTAGGTATCAAAGGTACACCGATTAATGATGAACAGCAGTTGATGGATGAGGCGATGAAGAAACAAATAAAAGACTTGGGCGCAGTAGATGGTGTATGGGTTCGTGAAATTATTGAAGGCGGTTCTGCTGCAGGTAAATTGCAGGAAAATGACGTCATCATCGGAATAGATGGCAAGAGAGTGAAGAACTTTGCAGAGCTGCAGGAGGGATTGGCTAAGCATCGTCCGGGTGACAAGGTTACGGTAAAAGTTTTACGTGACAAGAAGGAAAAGGATATTGAACTGACCTTAAAGAACGAACAAGGTACTACAAAAGTTGTTAAGAATGCAGGCATGGAAATATTGGGTGCTGCATTCCGCGAAGTTCCTCAAGAACTGAAGAAGCAACTCAATCTTGGTTCGGGTGTTGAAGTAACAGGAGTAACGGAAGGTAAGATGAAAGCTGCCGGTGTTCGCAAAGGGTTCATTATTCTGAAAGCCAACGGACAGGTGATTAGAACGGTTAATGATTTGGAAGATGTGTTGAAGGCCGCAACTTTGTCACCTGATCAGGTATTGTTCTTAAGCGGTATGTTCCCATCGGGTAAACGTGCCAATTATGCCGTGGACTTGACTCAGGAATGATTCATAAAAGATAAAAATACATAAGGTAATAAGATTTTTTCAATAGGTGTGTGTTTGGTGGATGCACGGCTGTATTATACTAGTCGTGCATCCTGTTATATTTAAAAGAAGCGTCCTTAATAAAAATAATTAAGACTATATGTTTTGGAATAATCCAATAATTTTAGGAACTAGCTCGATATAAGTCCTTTTTTGATTTATTGGCAAAAATATTTCAAACAAAATGGATGTTATTCCATTTTAATATTGTAAATTTGCATCCCAAATTTGTTTTATAGAGAATGAGACAATTAAAGATTACTAAAAGTATCACTAACCGAGAGAGCGCATCTCTTGATAAGTATCTACAGGAAATTGGCCGCGAAGACTTGATTACTGTAGAAGAAGAGGTAGAGCTCGCTCAACGTATCCGTAAAGGCGACCGGGTGGCATTGGAAAAACTGACACGTGCAAACTTGCGCTTTGTTGTATCTGTTGCCAAGCAGTATCAAAATCAGGGATTAAGTCTTCCTGACTTGATTAATGAGGGAAACCTGGGACTGATTAAGGCAGCCGAGAAGTTTGATGAAACTCGAGGCTTTAAATTTATCAGTTACGCTGTATGGTGGATTCGTCAGTCTATCCTTCAAGCATTGGCAGAACAGTCACGTATCGTCCGTTTGCCGTTGAACCAGGTAGGTTCGCTGAATAAAATCAGCAAAGCTTTCTCTAAGTTCGAACAGGAAAACGAGCGTCGTCCTTCTCCGGAAGAATTAGCCGATGAATTGGAAATTCCGGTAGACAAGATTTCGGATACGTTGAAAGTTTCAGGCCGCCACATTTCTGTAGACGCTCCTTTTGTGGAAGGGGAAGATAACAGCTTGTTGGATGTGTTGGTAAACGACGACTCTCCTATGGCAGACCGTTCTTTGGTTAATGAGTCACTTTCGAAGGAAATCGATAGAGCGCTCTCTACGTTAACTGAAAGAGAAAAGGATATTATCCAGATGTTTTTCGGTATTAACACGCAGGAAATGACGTTGGAAGAAATCGGCGATAAATTCGGACTCACTCGTGAGCGCGTACGTCAGATTAAAGAGAAAGCCATTAGAAGATTAAGAGCAAATTCACGTAGCAAGCTGCTCAAGGCCTATTTGGGATAAGACCAAATTCGGTTTCCAAAACAAAAAGAAAACAAAGCATGAGTTGAAAGTTTGCTCTTTCATCTTGTGCTTTTGTTCGTTTATAGAGGAATAATGTTAATTTATCTATTACCTTTTCATATTTAGCGGTAAATAACTACTTTTGTCCCTAATAAAATAATAAAAAACAAATTATGAGATTCATCAAGATTTTCTGCTCTTTATTTGTCGTGCTGATTTTATGTTCGGCATTTTCTTTAAAAGGAAATAAAACCAAAGCTGTATATATAGTAGGCGTGTCTGCTTCGTTTACAGATTCATTGATTTATTTTACAGATATCCAGTTGTTGGATAGTGTAAAACTGGATAATAATAAATTGTTGCCGCAACGTTCTCATTATAGTTATCAACTAAAGAATTATTTGGAAGGTCAGGAAGGGCTGGTGAACCGCACTTGTTTTGTATATTTTGATACTAATAAATCGAAATTGGAAAAAACGGTTGCCAAACTGAAAGCGAAGTTTCAAAAAGGACAGAATGTATTGATTCGTCCGGTAGATCCGACCCTGTTTCGCTTTACAAAACCAGAAGAAGAATAACGCGTTAGTACGCATGGATTTGCACGTACTAACGTGTAGGCTTATACATACGTTCGTGTGAGCTCACACATATATATGTGTGAGCTCATGCGTTAGTACGTGTGGGGTGGTAGTGCCGGAACCATTTAGAAAACGAATTCCGCCAGTTTTTTCTTATTGCTTCCCGAGTAATAAATATATTTGATTTTACTTCCAAATTTTCGATACTCTTCCATCTCTACCGAGTTGTCAATAGCTTCTTGTAAGGCTTTCTTGTAAGTGGCATAATTGTTATCCATGAATTGAGGGTCATCCAGTTCCCCTGTCACGGTATAATAGTAACTCACAGTGTTGTCTTTTTCATTATAATGAGTACTATCAATGGTGATGGTTTCATTCAAGCGGATGGGGTAGGTTTGATTCAGCCTTTCAGCCGTCTCTTTAAATTTGCGGGCAGGTCCTTTGCCTGTACAGGCAGCCAATGTAGCTATGAGCAATGCGGATAGTAAGATTTCCTTTTTCATTATTATTGGGTATTTTAGAGCGAAAATAGAATATATATGTAAACAAAGCAAGTGTTTATTTGTTTTTTATTCGTATGTTTGTGCAAGCAAAAAAAGTAAAGCATGTCTAATTTTATAGATGAACTAAAACGGAAAGATCATAAACGCTATTTGGGTGGTCTTGATTTCTTTAAATATATTGGTCCGGGATTATTGGTTACAGTCGGATTTATCGATCCGGGGAACTGGGCGTCCAATTTTGCAGCCGGTTCGGAGTTTGGTTACGCTCTGTTATGGGTTGTCACACTTTCTACGATAATGTTGATTGTCTTACAGCATAATGTCGCGCATTTGGGTATTGTTACCGGTTTGTGTCTGAGTGAAGCTGCTACACAATATTGTCCTAAATGGATAGCACGTCCGGTTTTGGGCAGTGCTGTTTTGGCGTCTATATCTACTTCACTGGCAGAGATTTTGGGAGGGGCTATTGCGTTACAGATGCTATTGGATATTCCTATTGTATGGGGTTCTATACTGACAACTCTTTTTGTCATTATCATGCTGTTCTCCAATTCGTATAAGAAGATAGAACGAGCTATTATTGCATTTGTATCCGTCATCGGCTTATCTTTTTTATACGAACTCTTTTTGGTAGACATAGATTGGCCGATGGCAGTACGTGCATGGGTTGTGCCGAGTATTCCGCAGGGAAGTATGCTAATTATAATGAGTGTTCTCGGTGCAGTAGTAATGCCCCATAATTTATTCTTGCATTCGGAGGTGATACAGAGCCATGAATATAACAAGCAGGATGAGGGCTCGATTCGTAAAGTTTTGAAATATGAGTTTTATGATACATTGTTTTCCATGATTGTGGGATGGGCGATAAATAGTGCGATGATATTGTTGGCTGCTGCCACTTTCTTTAAAACAAATACGCAGGTGGAGGAGCTACAACAAGCAAAGTCGTTGCTTGATCCGTTATTGGGGAATAATGCCGGATTGATTTTTGCACTGGCTTTACTGATGGCAGGTATTTCTTCTACCATAACCAGTGGCATGGCGGCAGGTTCTATCTTTGCCGGTATCTTTGGAGAATCATATCATATTAAGGATATTCACTCACGTATAGGGGTGCTCCTGTCGTTGGGAGTGGCTTTGGTGATTATTTTTTTCATTGATAATCCGTTTTATGGATTAATTATTTCTCAAATGATTTTAAGTATTCAGCTTCCATTCACAGTGTTTTTGCAGGTAGGGCTTACTTCTTCAAAAAGAGTGATGGGCAAGTATGCCAACTCCCGTTGGAGTAGTTTTGTGCTCTACACCATTGCTATTATCGTTTCAGTACTTAATATCATGTTATTGTTCGGTTTCTGACCTGCTCCCCTCTTTAACTGAGAGGGGGAGGTGTACCTTCTTTGTTCTCTGAAATAATCAGTAATTTGTCTCCTGCATGTAATTGCAGTGAACCATTGGGAATCATAAACTCGTTTCCTCGTTTTATCAACATTACCAATGTTCCTTTAGGCAGGTTCATGTCCATCAAACGGTTGCCTTTTGCCAGCATTTCTTCAGTCAGGATAATATCTCTTAAATCGGTATTGATTTCTTCAGGGATTTCTACCCCGAAATCATTGCCGGTCTTTTCGAGAGGAGTAGCCAAATGGAGTAATTTAGCCATCCATGAAATGGTTGTTCCCTGAATCACTAAAGATAAGATAGTGATAAAGAATACGATATTAAATATTTGATTGGAATCCGGTATATTGGCTACCACGGGATAAGTAGCAAATATGATAGGTACTGCTCCTCTCAAGCCTACCCATGAGACGAATATCCGTGAACTGAAATTCATTTTCTTAAATGGCAGCAGACAGATCAGAACACTCAGCGGGCGTGCAAAAACAATCATGAATATACCAATGAGGAGGGCGGGAACAGCAATATTCAGCATTTCATGAGGATTAACTAAAAGTCCCAATGTCAGGAACATAATAATCTGGAATAACCATGTCATACCATTCATAAAGGTTGAAATCTCTTTCCGGTTCGTTATGCGGTTGTTGCCCACCATGATACCGGCAATGTAAACAGCCAGATAACCATTTCCTTTACATAAATCAGTGACTGTGAAAATAAAGAAAATAAAACTTAATAATAGAATAGGGTAGAGGGACTGGTTATTTAGGTTTATTTTGTTTAAGATGAGAATAGCTAACTTGCCCAATAAAAATCCCGAAGCTCCACCTACTATAAACTGAATGCAGAATGAGCCCAGAATATCCATAAATCCCATACCCGAAGAATTTATAAACTGGATTAAAACAATTGTCAGCATATATGCCATAGGGTCATTGCTACCACTTTCCAGTTCAAGCATAGGACGCAGATTATGCTTTAAATTCATGCTTTGCGAACGCAGAATATTGAAAACGGAGGCTGAATCTGTGGAAGACATAGTGGCTGCCAACAGCATGGCCGTAATAAGTGACATGGTGATGCTCACGTGTTTAAATCCCGAAATCCAATATATAAAAAGACCGGTAAAGAGTGTAGTCAGTAATACCCCCACAGTGGAGAGCAGTATTCCCTGTGGCAGTACCGGGCGAATTTCTGCAAATTTGGTGTCCATGCCGCCTGAGAATAGAATAATGCTTAATGCCACCATGCCAATGAATTGCGCTTCACCGGCATTGTGGAACTGCAGTCCCAGTCCGTCACTGCCGAAAAACATTCCGACTAATAAAAACACCAGTAATGTAGGAACGCCGAAGCGATAGCCTGTTTTACTAACTACGATACTTACAAAAAGTAATACGGACCCAATTAATAGGATATTTTCTGCATTGAACAACATGTCTTGTTTTTTATATTATTAAATTATAACAATGAAATCATTTCTAAGGTTCATATTCAATTTTATGATTTTTAAGCAATGCAAAGTTAAGAATGTGGCGAATTATTCAGACCTTTACCACGTTAAATCAATCTAAATTAATATATGGATACAACAAAAAACATTGCAGCTTTATTTGATTTTGATGGTGTAGTGATGGATACAGAAACTCAATATAGCGTTTTCTGGGATGAGCTGGGACGTCGATACCATCCTGAAATAAAAGATTTTGGGCGTGTGATTAAAGGTCAGACCCTTACGCAGATTTATGATAAATATTTTGCAGGAATGGACAATATTCAGAAAAAAATCACGGCTGACTTGAACAATTTTGAGAAAGGTATGTTATATGAATATATACCCGGCGTAGAGAATTTTATGAAAGAATTACGTGTCAATGGAATAAAGATAGCTATAGTAACAAGTTCGAATGAACAAAAAATGAGTAACGCTTATCGTGTACATCCTGAGTTGAAAGCAAATGTAGATTTTATTCTTACAGCTGAAATGTTTACCCATTCAAAACCCGACCCTGAATGTTTTTTATTAGGAGCCAAGGTCTGTGACACAGTTCCTGAAAACTGTATTGTGTTTGAAGATTCATTTCATGGACTGGAAGCAGGGAATCGTGCGAAGATGACGGTAGTAGGACTGGCAACCACCAACTCTGCAGAGGTAATACGTGATAAGGCGGATGTTGTTATTCAGGACTTTAAAGAGTTTGGTTTTGAAAAAATGAAAGAGATAATGAGGTAATGTCATATAAAACCTCTACCTTTGCAGCCGTTTTATAAAATTTAAAGTAAATATGGCAGGATATATTTCTGGTGATACGCGTAAAGTGACCACCCATCGTTTGGTGGAAATGAAACAGAGAGGTGAAAGAATTTCTATGTTGACTTCTTATGACTATACTACTGCACAGATTGTGGATGAAGCTGGTATTGATGTTATCTTAGTGGGTGACTCCGCTTCTAATGTAATGGCGGGAAATGTAACTACGCTTCCAATAACACTCGATCAAATGATTTATCATGGAAAATCAGTGGTACGTGGAGTAAAACGTGCTTTAGTGGTGGTCGATATGCCTTTCGGTACTTATCAAACATCTGAGTATGAAGCTGTGACCAATGCTATTAAGATAATGAAAATAACTCATGCCGATGCATTAAAGCTGGAAGGCGGGGAAGAGATTATCGATGCAGTGAAGAAGATTATTTCGGCAGGTATTCCAATCATGGGACATTTGGGTCTCATGCCTCAATCCATTAATAAATACGGAACTTACACTGTGCGTGCAAAGGATGATGCAGAGGCGGAAAAGTTGGTTCGTGATGCTCATCTGTTGGAAGATGCCGGATGCTTTGGACTAGTGCTCGAAAAAATTCCGGCAGCATTGGCCGAAAGGGTGGCAAAAGAGCTGACTATACCTGTGATTGGCATTGGTGCCGGTGGTAATGTTGATGGTCAGGTACTTGTCGTTGCTGATATGCTTGGAATGACTGATGGTTTCCGTCCGCGTTTCCTTCGTCGTTATGCAGACTTGCATACTGTGATGAAAGGTGCAATCGGACAATATGTAGAAGATGTGAAAAGCGGGGATTTTCCTAACGAGAACGAACAATATTAATAAAAGGTTCCGATATGTTTGATGACTTCTTCTTTCCGTATGAAAGGGCGAAATTATGGACAAGAGACATGGTAATCTTGTCTCTTTCAAACTTTTTTCTTTATATTTCGCTTTATATCATGTTGCCCGTACTTCCTTTGTGGATGGTGCAACATTGGTATTGCAGCTATGCGGAAGCAGGGGGAGCCGTTGCCGTCTTCGGATTGACAATGTTTCTGCCCGGTCCTTGTAACAGCTATATAATAGACACCTTTAAACGAAAAAGTGTATGTGTGATTACTTTGGCTTTATTAGCCGGAGTAAGTTTATTATATCCCTATGTTGCCACCGTCGGATTAGTGGCTTTGTTGCGTATGGTGCAAGGAGCATTGTTTAGTGTGGTGACAATGACTACCGGAAGTACCTTGGTGATTGATGTTACAGCTTCACGCCGACGTACAGACGCTAACGTTGCTTTTACTTGGTTTGGAAGATTCGGCATGGCATTGGGGCTGGCGTTGGGGGTTTATATATATCCTTATTGGAGTTTTACTTGTGTGGTCTATGTGTGTGCGGCATTTGGAATAGGTGCATTGCTACTGATTCCGCTGCTTCATATCCCTTTCCGTGCTCCTTTATGTCCTCCTCTTTTTTCTTTAGACCGTTTTTTATTGCCTCGTACACTTCTTCCCGGAATAAATATGTTGTTGGTCTCTTTTATATTCGGAGTCATTATTGCACATATTTATAATGAAATATTCTATATTTGTATTTTGATAGGCTTTGCCGTTTCACTACTTATTTCCAAATATGCGCTTTCACATACTTCGTGTCGTGCAGAGATGGAGTTCGGTCAAGCGGCTTTGGTTGCAGGAATATTGTTGATGGCATTTTCAAACAGTTTAATGAGTAGTTACATTGCGGCTCTTTTGTTGGGTATCGGCATTGGAATTACTGCATCTCGCTTTTTTGTGATAATGATAAGCCTGCCGTTACATTGTGAGAGAGGTACGGGGAATAATACTTATCAGTTGTTATGGGAAGTAGGCTTGTTGGGGGGCTTGTTTTTCGAGAATATATGGACAGGAAATTATCCCGACACGATATATTGGATATGTTTGGGCATCTGTGTGGTTTCATTAGTTCTTTATGAAACGGTGACACATAATTGGTATTATAAGAGAATGGAAGAAAAACAATTATAAAAATTAAGATATAAGATATGGCAGACGACAAGAAAATCATCTTTTCGATGGTAGGCGTGAGTAAAGCTTTCCAGGCGAATAAACAGGTATTAAAAGACATCTACCTATCCTTTTTTTATGGTGCCAAGATTGGTATTATCGGTTTGAACGGTTCAGGTAAGTCTACATTACTTAAGATTATAGCCGGTTTAGAGAAGAGCTATCAAGGTGAAGTAGTCTTTTCTCCGGGCTATTCAGTAGGTTATCTGGCGCAGGAACCGCATTTGGATAATGATAAGACAGTAAAAGAAGTTGTAATGGAAGGCGTACAGAATGTAGTTGATACGCTTGCCGAATATGAAGAAATAAACAATAAGTTCGGTCTTCCCGAGTACTACGAAGACCCGGAGAAAATGGATGCACTTTTTGCTCGTCAAGCAGAATTGCAAGATATTATCGATTCGACGGATGCATGGAACTTAGACAGTAAACTGGAACGTGCGATGGACGCTTTGCGTTGTCCACCTGAAGACCAGCTTGTGAAGAATCTTTCGGGAGGTGAACGTCGTCGTGTGGCATTGTGCCGTTTATTGTTGCAAAAGCCGGATATTTTATTGTTGGATGAGCCGACTAACCATTTGGATGCCGAGAGTATCGATTGGTTGGAACAGCATTTGCAACAATACGAAGGAACTGTTATCTGTATTACTCACGACCGTTATTTCCTTGACCATGTGGCCGGGTGGATTCTTGAACTCGACCGTGGTGAAGGTATTCCTTGGAAGGGTAATTATTCCAGTTGGTTGGAGCAGAAGACCAAGCGTATGGAGATGGAAGAGAAGACGGCCAGCAAACGTCGTAAAACCTTGGAACGCGAGTTGGAATGGGTACGTATGGCACCGAAGGCTCGTCAAGCGAAAGGTAAAGCTCGTTTAAATTCGTATGATAAATTATTGAATGAAGATCAGAAAGAAAAAGAAGAAAAACTGGAGATCTTTATTCCGAATGGTCCTCGTTTGGGAAATAAAGTAATTGAAGCCAAAGGAGTTGCAAAGGCGTATGGTGATAAACTATTGTTTGACAATCTAAACTTTATGTTACCTCCTAATGGTATTGTGGGAGTGATTGGACCGAATGGTGCCGGTAAAACTACTTTGTTCCGTTTGATAATGGGACTGGAGACGGTAGATAAAGGTACTTTTGAAGTGGGTGAAACAGTGAAGCTGGCTTATGTGGATCAGCAACATAAAGATATTGACGCTAATAAAACAGTGTATCAGGTAATCAGTGGAGGTAATGAACTTATCCGAATGGGAGGGCGTGATATTAATGCACGTGCGTATCTGAGCCGTTTCAATTTTTCGGGAGCCGACCAGGAGAAACTTTGTGGAATGCTTTCGGGTGGTGAACGAAATCGTTTACATTTGGCTATGGCATTGAAAGAAGAAGGCAATGTGTTGTTGCTTGACGAGCCTACCAATGATATCGACGTAAATACTCTTCGTGCATTGGAAGAGGGTTTGGACGATTTTGCCGGATGTGCTGTAGTTATCAGCCATGACCGTTGGTTCCTGGATCGTATCTGCACTCATATCCTTGCCTTTGAAGGAAACAGTGAGGTATTCTTCTTTGAGGGCTCTTATTCTGAATATGAAGAAAATAAGATGAAGCGTTTAGGTAATGAAGAGCCTAAGCGGGTTCGTTATCGCAAATTGATGGAAGATTGATTGATAATTTGATGTTTTATGTTATATCCCCCTTAAGAGATTCTATCCCTTAAGGGGGATTTTTATTAATAAAGGTTCGGTGGAAGATAGTAAACTGTGCGAATGGAAGTTTTGTTTTTGGACTTGGATTACTATGCATTAAAAGGGAAAATATTGTAGAATTTAGAAAATGTAATATAATCTTAATAATCTTCGGAAAAATACCTGTCGCTTCTTTAATTATTGCAATATTAATGCAATTAATATGAATATAATTCCTATCTTTGTTGTCTATTTAGTGTTTCTAACTAACTATTAACTATTAATCAAAAACAAAATTATGAGAAATCATCTAAAGCATTTCCTTATGTTGGCAGTCTTTACACTATGTTTTGCTGCTACAGCTGGTGCGCAGGCAACAGTAAAAGGGACAGTGGTAGATGCCGATAGCAATGAGCCATTGATTGGCGCAACTGTTACGGTAGGCGGTACTAGTTTAGGTACTGTTACAGACTATGAAGGTAATTTCACATTGAAAGTTACTTCAGCTAAAGCAACAATTGAAATTAAGTATTTAGGTTACTTGGATAAGTCTATTAAACTGACTCAGCAAGGTGAGGTAAATTGGGGAGTAGTCAAAATGAATTTGGATACCCATACATTGGGGGATGTGGTAGTAACCTCATCTATTGCTGTAGCTCGTAAAACTCCGGTAGCAGTATCTACTGTGGCTCCGGAATTTATTGAGGAAAAACTTGGAACTATGGAATTTCCTGAAATTCTAAAATCAACTCCGGGAGTTTATGCTACTAAACAAGGTGGAGGTTATGGAGATTCGGATATTAATTTGCGTGGTTTTAAAACCGAAAATATTGCGGTAATGGTAAATGGCGTTCCTGTAAACGATATGGAATGGGGTGGTGTTTATTTTAGCAATTGGGCAGGTTTGAGCGATGTTACTCGTAGCACACAGGTACAGCGTGGATTGGGTGCTTCTAAAGTATCAGTTCCTTCTGTCGGTGGCTCCTTAAATATTGTAACTCGTTCTACAGATGCTCAGAAAGGCGGTTCTATTTCTTACGGTATGGGTAATGATGGCATGAATAGTATTTTGTTCTCTGTTTCTACCGGTTTGATGAAAGGAGGATGGGCTGTCAGTTTATTAGGCGGCAAGAAATGGGGTGACGGTTATATTCAGGGTACAGATTTTGAAGGTTATAATTATTTTCTTAATGTCTCTAAAAAGTTAAATGATGCTCATCAATTGTCTTTTACTGCCTTTGGTGCTCCTCAAAGTCATTATCAACGTAGTAGTAGTTATGATGGCTTAACCATTCAAGGTTGGCAGGAAGTAAAGAAATATATGAAAGGTAAAAGTGCATACCGTTATAATCCGTCTTATGGTTTTGGAAAAAACGGTGAGCGTAAATCTTCCAACTATAATGAGTATCACAAACCTCAGATTTCATTGAATCACCAATGGCAAATAGATGATAAATCTACTTTGAGTACTGTTGCTTATGTTTCTATTGGCCGTGGTAATGGTTATAACGGACAAGGTAATTCGGAATTTGGTTACTCTTATACAGACTGGCGTGGCGCTTCTTATGGTAAGTTGACAACAAAATTCCGTAATGCAGATGGTACTTTTGCCTATGATAAGATCCAAGAAATCAATGAGCAAAGTGAAAATGGTTCTATGTTGGCCATGTCGAAATCTAAAAACTATCACAACTGGTATGGTTTGTTGTCGACTTTCACTACTAAATTGGGAGAAAATATTGATTTTTATGGAGGACTAGATTTCCGTTATTATAAAGGTACTCATACAAATGAATTGAGCGATCTTTATGGCGGTGAATATTATGTGGATTATGATTCGCGTAAGAATGTGAAGGCTGTCAATAATGCAGCGGCTGCAGATCCTAATTGGAAATATGAAAAATTGACTGTCGGTGATGTGGTTTATCGTGATTATGACGGATATGTTATGCAGGAAGGAGTTTTTGCACAAGCAGAATATAATAAAGATAAGTTAAGTGCTTTCTTGGCAGGTTCTGTCTCCAATACCGGTTATTGGCGTTATGACCGTCTCTATTACGACAAACAGCATGCTGAATCAGAAACAGTAAACTTTATTGGATGGACAGCTAAAGGTGGTGCAAACTTTAATATTAGTGATCATCATAACGTCTTTGCTAACATTGGTTATATCAGTCGTGCTCCATTTTTCTCTTATGGTGCTTTCTTGTCGGCAGCTGTAAGTAATGCAACCAATCCTAATGCTGTGAATGAAAAAGTATTCTCTGCAGAATTAGGTTATGGATATCGTTCTTCTTGGTTGAATGTTAATCTGAATGCTTATTATACCCGTTGGATGGATAAGACTATGACAAAGGGTGGTGATATTTTGGATGAAAATAGTAATCCGGTAGACCGTTATAGCATTAATATGCAAGGTGTTGACGCGCGTCATATGGGTGTAGAACTAGACTTTGTTGCAGAACCGACTCGTTGGTTGACTATTAACGGTATGCTTTCTGTTGGTGATTGGCAGTGGGATAGTAATGCTACCGGATATTATTACAATGGACAAGGACAACCTTTGGCAGATTTGAAAGGTACCATAGCTTCTGATATTTATGCTCCGGATCATGCTAAATCTGAAGTTCAGTTGAAGGGTGTAAAAGTAGGTGACTCTGCACAGTTGACAGGTGCATTGGGTGCTACTGTGAAATTCCTTGATGGTTTTCGGGCTGGATTGGACTATAATTTCTATGCAAATAACTATGCAGACTTCGCCTTGAACGGAAGCAGTTTGGTTGTTGGTGGTGTGAAGACATTTAAAGATCCTTGGAAGATTCCTTCTGGAGGTCAGTTTGATTTTAATGCAAGCTATCGTTTCAAAATTGGTAGTTGCAAAGCCACCTTGTATGGTAACATTAATAACGTGTTCAACCAAGAATATATTGTAAATGCAACAGATGCCGATGGTACATGGCAGAACGCTTATGGTGTATTCTATGCTTTTGGACGTACATATTCATTGCGATTGAAGATTAATTTCTAATTCTAAAAGCGATAAAATGATGAAAAAATATACATTATTATATAGTGCAGTTGTAGCCTTGGCTCTTGTGAGTTGTGACTATAATGAGGATAATTTTGATGGCTTTGAAGATTTTGGTAAGCCGACTGATATAAAGAAGGGGAATATAACATTCACAGATTGGGCTTCTTTGAAAGGTAATCCAAAAACTAATCAGTATTTTTCTGCAGCGGATGAAGCGCAGGATTATTTGCCGAATTGGTTGGCCGGACAGTATCCTTCTGCCGATGAAGGCTCCAGTTTTAAAATCACATTTGATTATAAAGAGGAAAAATCGGAGAAACATGATAAATACTATAATATCGATTATTATAAATTGAAGGATGATGATTATAAGATTATTCATGGAAAGGGATATTATGGTGCATATCTTAATAAGTCTACAACTTCAAAGTTATATAAGGTTTTAAATGAGGTCTTTCCAGATGCCAAAGAGGGAAGTCATGTGTTTGCAGAATATAATTATAACGCTGACGCTATACCCCAAAAGATGGATGACCCTGTATTTTCATATGACTTCGAATCATTGGAAACAGGTGATGTGACTTCTATTAAAGATTGGTATATTAGTGCGACCGGAGGAGCTAAATGGTCGTTGAAAAGTTATAATGATAATCAGTATATCAGCTATTCTGCCAATGGAAAGGGAGCATGTGAAGCATGGCTGGTCACTCCTTCTGTTGAAATTGAAGATGAAAATAATAAATTTGCTTTTGAAGTTTGTGTGGGTTATTGGAATGCAGATTGTTTGTCAGTTCTTATTTCGACTGATTTTGACGGGAAAGATGTGTCAAAGGCTAAATGGACCGATATAACATCATCATTTGATATTCCTCAAGAACCATCGAAAGGATATGGTACATTGGCTTTGGCGGGGACTTTTAACTTGACAGATTATGTCGGAAAAAATGTTAATATAGCATTTAAATATGTAGGTAATGGGGATGATGAGAAATCAACTACTTACCAACTTGATAATATTACCATAGGAAATGATATTCCGGTTTTGGTTAAGTCCGAACCTCAATATGCTTTCTATGAAAAGTCAGCAAAGGGTTGGAATGTGGTAAATGATGAAGATGTATTTGTATTGACTCCCGATGATTATACAGCAATGGGTGAACCGGGTAAGAACTTTAATTTTAGCTCTAGCGTTTTGGCTGAGGACTATTTGCCTGCGTATTTGGCTAAGAAGGTGGCTTATCCTTTGAATGATGCTGAAAAGATTATTGTGTATAAGTACTATAGTGGTTCTGTTAAGGCTTATAGTGATTCGTATATTTATTCTACTGCAAATGCCCGTTGGGGAAAGAATACTTATATGACAACTAAAACTGAACAATATGTAAAAACGAGTGGTAAATGGAACTATGATCCTAGCGTTGTGGTCAATCTGCCGAATGGTAAAGATCAAGCTGATATATCTGTATATTATCAGGCTATAGTAGATTGGGTGTGGGAAAATATCGATCAGAAAGAACTTGGCATTTCTAAGAAAGGTGATGGATATACCACAACTTATGCTTCTCCTACAGGAAGTGAGTATTATTTTGGAGCTACTGCATATCAAAATAATATTGATTTACGTCCGGCTAAATTCCGTGAACAGTATGCTAAAGGTTATGAAGGAATGGATGATGCCAAGATTACAGAAACTGTAATGGCACGTTTGCCTAAAGCATTTATTCCGGCATTGGAAAAAAATCATGCTGATGCTGTTCCTGTAGAAGGTATTGATGTTACCTATACTGTAAACTTTGTAATTTATGATGGCAGCTCTAATGTTAATTGGACAGCTGTTTATAAAGTGGTTGGTAATGGTAAGTTTGAATATGTAGAAGATTCAATGAAAAAGGTTGAATGATAGAAAATTGAATTGATTAAATAGAGGGTGTATACTGAATGGTATACATCCTCTGTTTTTATTTAAAGAAAGTTTATATGAATAGCTTGAATATTAGAAATATCATGTGGATTGCAGGATTACTCTTTGTAGGGGCTTGCAGTGGTGGAAAAGATCCTTTGGAATCAGATTCCGATTCCGTAGTAAAAACTTATATCTTTCCCGATGATTTTACGAATGATTTGGTAGGAAAGGAAGTAACGCTAAAAAATGCAATGTTTGTCTCCTCTACCTATAAAGGGTCGGCAACAGGCAATATCACTCTTTCTTCTCAAGTCTTACGTACTCCAACTGATAAAGTAATGCCGGGTACTTCGGATTATAAAAAAGCTTTGGAAGAGAATATGAGAAATAAGTTGGTGCTGATTCCGGGTGAGATTGTATTGACAGATGAGGATCATACATTGCGCGTGGGAACTAGGATGGAGAATTTAAAAGGAAAGGTATCTGTTTCGGGAGATAACTATGCTTTGACTATCACTGATCGACCGGTAATTAAAGAGAATAGACGTCCCCAAGTTCCTGAGGTGGGAAAATATAATATGAAAGTAGCCAGTATGAATCTTGAATATTATATGGCAAGCCCTTCTATGTGGGGACATAGTAATGGAGCCAAGGATGAGGCCGCTTTTCAGAGGCAACGGAAGAAAGTTTTGGCAGCGATGAAAGAAATAGATGCTGACGTGTATGCTATTTGTGAAATCGAAGAAGGAGATTATTCGGTCAATGAATTGGTACAGGCACTGAATGAGGAATATGGTGTGACCGGTAAATATAAAGGCATAGACAGTGGAGATAAGAAAATAACAAGTTATACAAAGAATGCTTTTATTTATGATACAGAAAGAGTTTCTCCTTATATGGATTTTAAAACTTATGAAGGCACATATCTGGTTCTTCGTCATGTGGCACAATGCTTTGAGTTGAAAGAAAACGGCAGCAGAGTAATTTTGACTATGAACCATTTTAAATCAAAATCGGGCAATAATGCTACCGGAGGTGATAAAGATCAGCAGGATGGCCAGTCTCAGTTCAATTCGCGAAGGGTGCAAGAGGCTAAGGATTGCCTGCTTACGTACGAAAATCTGAAAAAATATTATGGTGATACTGACGTGTTGGTATTAGGAGACCTGAACAGTTATTCTAATGAGGATCCGGTACGTATATTTACGGAGGCTGGCTATACTAATGAATTGCAAAAGTATACTCCTGACAGTTGGAGTTATGTTTATCAGGGTGAGGTAGGTTACTTGGATCATTCTCTTAGCTCTTCCACATTGACCGGGCAGGTGACCGGGGCGGCACCTTGGGACATAAATGCTAGTGAACCGGCCTATTTTGAGTATCAATATACTTCCTTTTTCCAGCCCAATCCTTATCGTTATTCAGACCATAATCCTATTATTACGGGACTAAAATTAACAGATTAAATAGATTGTTTTAGAGTCTTAGAAAATTAGCATAAAGAAATTCTAAAAAGCTTTTGTATAGTATTACATGAATGACTATGTGTTTTTTGGGGAGAAGATGAAATTATGTCGGTGAGAGGAATCCCGTCCGTCAGGAAAGTTGGTACGATTTCCTTTCACACATAACGGCTATCGAAACCTCCTATTCATGGGAGTTCTGTGTGAAAGCTATCTTTCTTGTAGTTTGAACTGAGCCATAAATGGACTTGTATATAAAAAAACTCCCCCGATTTTTCGGAGGAGTTAACTCTTTTGAAGTAAAGGTGTGAATTATGCTTCAGCAGGAGCCTCGGTTGCTTCAGCAGCAGGAGCCTCTTCAGTAGCAGCAGCTTCTGTTTCAGCCTTAGCAGCAGCTTCAGCAGCTTTCTTTTCAGCTACTTTCTTTGCAATTTCTTCGTTTACCTTCTTTTCGGCTTCCAAACGAGCTTTAGCTTCAGCTTTCTTAGCTTCTTCTTGCTTAGCTTTCAAAGCAGCCAAACCTGACTGTTTGTTGTTTTTCCAAGCTTCGAATTTAGCTTCAGCTTCTGCTTCGGTGAATGCGCCTTTAGCAACACCGCCCAATAAGTGTTTCTTCATGTAAACACCTTCTTTAGAAAGGATGTTGCGTACTGTGTCAGTAGGTTGTGCACCACACATTACCCAATGAAGTGCGCGCTCAAAATTCAAATCTACTGTGGCAGGGTCGGTATTAGGATTGTAAGTACCGATTTTTTCAGTAAATTTACCATCACGTGGAGCTCTTACGTCAGCGATAACGATTGAGTAAAACGCATAGCTTTTGCGTCCGTTTCTTTGCAATCTGATTTTAGTTGCCATTTTCTAAATAACGTTTTTATAATTAATGATTTGAATTTATGCTAATATCTCGTATTAGCGGGTGCAAAGATAAATCTTTTCTTTTGAATGACAAAGCTTTAAGTGGCGTTATTCAAAAAAAATAAGAAAAAAACTCTTGTATCGGTATAAAGTATTAAATTTAATTTTATATTTGCCACTATAATTTATGATAAATGACTAACTAAAAAACTAAGATTATGATTTCGCAGAAATTACAAGATGCTATTAATGCGCAGATTGTGGCTGAGATGTGGTCAGCTAACCTTTATCTTTCTATGTCTTATTTTTTTGCAGCAAAAGGATATGAGGGTTTTGCTGCATGGATGAAAGCTCAATCTCGTGAAGAAAATGATCATGCCGATATGTTGGCTCAGTACGTCTTTAAACGTGGTGGTGTGGCAAAAGTGGGTGCTATTGATACTGTTCCCCAAGAGTGGGAATCACCATTGGCTGTTTTTGAACATGTTTATAAGCATGAATGTCATGTTTCTGAGTTGATTGACAAGTTGGTAGATGTTGCTGCTGATGAAAAAGACAAAGCTTCTCAGGACTTCTTGTGGGGATTTGTTCGTGAGCAAGTAGAAGAAGAAGCCACAGTACAAGGGATTGTTGATAAAATCAAATTGGGTGGTGAAGCCGGTTTGTTCTATTTAGATGCACAGTTGGGAGCAAGAAAATAAGAGATAAACATTTGTTTTTAAAGGACTGAAAATAGGGTGTGTCAAAGCGTAGAATGACAGATCAAGTTGATGATACTGTCAATTTTCGACACACCCTGTTTTTTTATTGTATTTCTTTTTTGAGCCATTGTTCCAGTTCTTCGGTCCACTGGCGTTTGTATGGGAAACTGTCATGAAACCCCCAGCCGTGTCCACCGATGGGATAGGTGTGAAGTGAGGCGGGAATCTTGTTCTTAATTAGTTCCATATAATAGTTTATACTGTTAGCTACCGGCACGGCTTCATCATTGCTACTGTGTATAATGAAAGCGGGGGGAGTATCTGCTTTTACTTGCAGTTCGTTGGAGTAGAGTGCTTCTGATTCTTTGGAAGGATTTTTGCCCAATAGATTGTCATGCGAACCTTTATGGGTAAGGGTCGGATTCATACTGACTACGGGGTAGAGAAGAATTTGAAAATCAGGGCGTGTTTCGGCTGTATAGTGTGTGGCTGCAGTGCTTGCCAGATGTCCGCCGGCAGATGCTCCCATGATTCCCAGTTTGGTAAAGTTCCATTCTTTGGCATGCTCGCGCATCAGGCGAATTGCTTGGTGAGCGTCACTTAAAGGAATATCGCTGTGTCCATTGGGCATGCGATATTTTAATACTGCATAAGTAATACCTTGTGTATTGAACCATTGTGCCATGTCATGTCCTTCATGATCCATTGCCAGGCGAGTGTATCCGCCACCGGGACACATGATGATTGCCAGACCGTTTGGTTGGGTAGCCGGATAAATAGTGAGGGTAGGGACTGTGACATTTGAGATACGGTTCTTTTCTGGTTCTTGCTCGTCGGTAGTGATACCGTTTGTATTAGGAGCACCGTTGGGCCATAATTTTAATTCTGTCGATTGTTGTGCGGATAAAACAGTAGAGACTGCAAGCAAGCTCATCATGAACAGTCGCTTCATTGTATTTAAGTTTTTCATATTTGTTAGTTTTGAAGGCAATTAGTTAATGAGGGTATGCCAAAGTGACATGGCATACCCTCATACATGGGCCTAAGTATATATATACCTGCTGTTTTATTTCTTGATATGCATACTTGCCTTTACCAGCCAGATAATCAGTAGTATGTAAGCACCTAATGAAGCCACTTCGCTCCACGGATTGTTTAACCATTCCTCGTTGACCAGATTGATGCCGCCAAAACGCATTGCTGCGCTGACTACTCCCATCAATGCACCGCCTGCAATGAAGCCCGATGCCAACAATGTACCTTTCTCGCCTCGTTCCGTGTTGACGGCTTCGTCTTTGCTGCGGGAAGTCACATACCAGTTGACGGCTCCACCCACCAGCAACGGCAAGTTAAGCTCTAAAGGAATAAACATGCCGAGCGCGAAAGCTAATGCGGGAACTTTGAAGTAAGTGAGCACAAGTGCCAATACAGCACCGACACCATAGAGCAACCAAGGTGCGCCTACTCCGTTCATCAGCGGGTCGATGACAGCTGCCATTGCATTAGCTTGAGGAGCCGCTAAAGCACCGCTTGAAAAACCGTAAGTCTTATTCAGAATCATAATTACCCCACCTACGGTAGCAGCAGAAACCAGAGTTCCGAGGAACTTCCATGTTTCTTGTTTGGCAGGCGTACTTCCCAGCCAATAGCCGATTTTCAGGTCGGTAATAAATCCGCCTGCCATAGAAAGTGCGGTACAAACAACCCCTCCCATTACTAAGGCGGCTACCATACCGGTCGCACCTTTCAGACCGACCGCTACCATTACAACAGATGCCAGAATCAAAGTCATCAGTGTCATTCCCGATACAGGGTTGGTTCCGACAATAGCGATGGCATTGGCAGCAACGGTAGTAAACAGGAAAGCAATACCTGCAACCAATAAAATGGCGACAATGCTATGCAATACGTTTCCGTGCATCACATCGAAAAAGAAAAAGACGGAAATCAGCAGGATGGTAAAGATAGAGCCGAAAGCGATAATCTTCATTGAAAGATCCTTTTGTGTGCGGATAACATTGGTCTCTACTTTCTTGCCTCCCATTTCTTTGGATGCTAATCCCACTGCACTTTTGATGATACCCCATGAGCGCACGATACCGATGACACCTGCCATGGCAATACCACCGATACCGATACTTTTGGCGTATTCTTTAAAGATAAGTTCGGGAGACATTTCGCTGACGGTTTGTGTCAAAGCCGGATTCCAAGCGTTCAGTACTTGGTCTCCGAACAATATCGACATTCCCGGGACGATAACCAGCCATACGACCAATGAACCGGCACAGATGATGGCTGCATATTTTAGACCGACAATATAGCCCAAACCGAGAACGGCTGCACCTGTATTGATTTTAAGCACTATTTTTGCCTTGTCTGCCATCATTTCACCCCAGCCGCAAACGCGGGTTGTGAAATTCTCGTTCCACCAGCCAAAGGTAGCTACAATGAAGTCATAAAGCCCACCAATCAGCCCGGCAAATAAAAGTGGTTTTGCCTGACTGCCGCCTTTTTCACCCGAGATAAGTACTTGAGTACTGGCTGTTGCTTCGGGAAAAGGGTATTCGCCGTGTTTGTCATTTACAAAATATTTGCGGAAAGGAATCAGAAATAAAATACCTAAAATACCTCCTAGTAATGAGCTGACAAACATTTGGAAGAAGTTGACAGTCATCTCTGGATATTTATCTTGTAAGATATAAAGGGCAGGAAGGGTAAAGATGGCACCGGCTACGATAACTCCTGAGCAGGCACCGATAGATTGGATAATTACATTTTCACCCAATGCATTTTTTCGTTTGGCTGCACCTGACACACCGACGGCAATAATGGCAATAGGTATGGCTGCTTCAAATACCTGACCTACTTTTAACCCCAGATAAGCAGCTGCTGCTGAGAATAATATAGCCATTAAAATACCCCAGGTGACAGACCATGCATTCACTTCCGGGTACTGTCTGTCGGGTGACATGATGGGGTGATACTTTTCTCCCGGTTTCAATGGACGGAAAGCATTTTCGGGCAATCCGACCGGCTTTTCTTGTTCTTGTTTCATGTTTCTCTATTTTATTATTTTTGAAATTTATCACAATAAATGCCCAAAAATAATGAAAAATTAGAGAAACATGCCTATAATCTCATTAGAATATCTGAAATTTCAGTCCAAATGATAACCGAAGGTAATCTAAGGGAGTAAGATAACTATTGGTAAATGCACTCACTAAATAAAAGTCGCATGAGCTGATTTCATAAAAAGCAGTAATGCTTTTCGAGAATTTGCGATACTTCTCGGGTACATCAAAACGGATGCGCTGTCCTAAGAATATATGGGTACGGATACGATTGGAAAAACCATAATATCCATGTGGATAGCGGTCAGGTTCTTCCGTCCAAAAGTCATCGCTGAATACGGTATTAAAATAAAGTCCGCAGGTCAACGGTTCTAATGAAAAGTCCTTTCCCAAGTAGACACTCCAAGGAATAAAATTCTGTTTTAATGTCATTGTCATTTTGAAATGACGAGAAGAATAGCGAGGGATAAAACCTAATAAAAGGTCGGTTTCCCATTGTCCGCGTTTTCCATAATCCCATCCGATACCCCATGAAAGTAATCCCATACCTCCGGCATATTGTATCTTTGTGTGTGTGGGAATCAAGGCTTCCCACGCACTGCGATAGCGGTGGACACGTTTATCGTATTTACGATAATGCTTGGGAACTTCCGTGAAGATACCCTCTTCCTCTTCTATTGTTGCTTGACTTTTTTGTGGAATAAGGATACTGTCTTGGATTAATGTTCTATATAATAATGTATCTTTTTGTGCAAGTGTCCTGTGGGGACAGACATATATTGTTAGGAATAATAGGACAATCTTAAAATTCAACTGCTTCATAATCATATTCATGAGTTCCCTCTTTAATAGTAAATACCAAATATGTTCGTTTTCCGATGTTAGGACATTGATAGTAGAGAATTCCGTCTCCGAATAAATCGTCCACTGTCAGTTGATGTTCGTGTCCATAAAGGCAAAACTGTACATTGGGGAACTGCTTTACATATTCCTGAAATACTCTGGCTACGTTGTTGTTGAAGATAAACTCGTACGGTTTTACATGCATCAGGAAAACAGTTTTCTCAATACCTTCGGGAAGGTTAGTCAATTCATCTTCCATGAATCCAAAATCGGGTACAGGTTGTGAATAGTCATATTCCATTGCATTGGTATTGAGGCAGATGAAACGAACATTTCCGGCTGTAAAGGCAAAGTTGGGATTGCCGTAGATTGCTTTATAGACATCTTCTCCCGTGCCGAGGCAATCGTGGTTTCCCAAAACACAGACAAAAGGCATTTGGAATCCTTTCATAATATCACGCATCCAAAGAAATTCTTTTGTAGCACCGAAGTCTGATTGGTCTCCACCATGAAGAACAAAGTCGATATCTCCGCGTTCATTGATTTTCTCTACCACTTTTTCTGTCTCGTCATACCATCGCTGCGTGTCGCTAATCATAGCAAAACGAAAAGTTTTCTTGCCTTTCATAGCTTCTTCTATACGCTCACAGTTTTTTGCGTTTATACCTCGTTCGCCTGTAATATGTGCATCATAAGGGTGAGATTCAAGCATTTCGCATGAAGTAAAGCACACTATTAAGAGAAGTAATAATAAGTTTCCTTTTCTCATTTTTTTGATTTTGTTGCAAAGTACGTCATTTTTAGGGAATAAAGAGTGTCTTATTATTTAGGAAAAATGTCCTTTTTTTCTTATATTATAAGGTGCACCGATAAAAAAGAACTCCCTAAATAACTTTTGAGAGCTGTTTAGGGAGTTCTTGAAAGGGAAGTCTCTTATTGTTTTGCATCTTTGGGAAGCATATCACCTTCTATATAAAGACGTGTCATTTCATTTTTCCCATTACTGCGGATAGTGATGGATTTCTTAAAGTGTCCCGGAAATTTGCCGGCACCATTGTAAATGACTGTGATTTGTCCACTCTCTCCCGGTTTAATAGGTTCCTTGGGATACTGAGGAACAGTACATCCACATGATGCAATTGCCTGATGGATAACCAATGGACCATCTCCTGTATTTTTAAATTTGAATGTACATGTTACTTTCGGACTTGATTCAGAGAATGTACCGAAATTATGTGATGTGTTTTCAAAAGTAATTTCTGCCTCTCCACTTTGTATTGCTGCATAAGAAACTAAACTGATAACCAACAATAGAGTTGAAACTAAAATCTTCTTCATAATTTTTATTATTAAAATAATCGCTGCTAATTTAGTGATTTCTATATAAAAGGTAGAAAAAAGTTAGTGAAATAAATGTTTAATTAACACCTTTAAAAATAGGGGATGAAGATTATTGCTCCCACAAGCGCCGCTGTAACGGCACATATCAAAACGGCTCCGGCAGCTATATCTTTTACATCTCCGGCTATGGGATGATAATCGGGAGATACCAGATTAACCAATCGTTCGATGGCTGTATTAAAAGCTTCGGCGGCTAATACCAGTCCGAAACACAGAAGTACCGCAACCCATTCCATTCGACTGATGCCAATGATAAATCCGGTTATGGTTACGATTATAATGGCTATGCAATGAATCCAAGCGTTATGTTCTTTACGCAGGAAACTGCCTATGCCTGTAAAGGCATAGGCAAAACTTTTTATTCTTTTCTGTAATTCGTCCATTGTTTTAGATTCGTTATACAAACACGTTTGTCAGCCTCGATTGACTTGTTTGACTCCTTTTACAGTCTTTATTTTCTTTACCAATAATTCCAATTTGGAGGTATCATCCACCATTACTGTCATCATGCCCGAAAATAATCCGTCGTGTGAGTTGATGCTGATAGAACGTAAAGTGATGCTGTTCTCTTTATTAATAATGGAGGTAATATTGGTTACAATACCTATGTCGTCGTGGCCGACGATGCGCAGGGTTATCGGATATTGTTTGCCCTGACTCTTGCCTGCCCATCGCGCTTTTACTATACGATAAGCAAAACGTGCTCTCATCTCTTTGGCATTGGGGCAGTCGGTACGGTGAATTTTAATGCCTCCGTTGATAGTAACGAAACCAAAAACATCATCTCCGTAAATCGGATTACAACATTTGGCTAGTTTAAAATCCAGTCCTTTTAGGTTTTGGTCTATCACCAATACGTCATCTTTGAACGTTTTGTCATCGGCAGGAGTTTGAATACTATATGTTTCGGCACTGCGATAGGTGATATCTTGCTGTGCTTCCGTTTCTTTCTTTTTCATCTCCACATACTTATCCAGTATATTATTGGCGTCCAGCTTTTCGTCGGCAATATCCTGATAGAATTCTGTAACTGTTTTATAACCCAGTTTCTTGATGAGGCGCATCATGGTTGCTTCATCATATTCCAGTTTGCGGTTTTTGAACTTGCGCTCAATGGTTTCTTTGGCAAACTGTACTTGCCGGGCCTCGATTTCCTTTAATGCCTGACGTATTTTGGTACGTGCCTTGGAGGTGGTCACAATATTCAACCAGTCTCGTTTGGGAGTCTGAGTATTGGATGTCATGATTTCCACTTGATCTCCACTATTCAGAATTTGTCGTAGCTGTGCATTTTTGCCGTTTACTTTGGCACCAATGCATTTGCATCCCAACTTGCTATGGATGGTAAAGGCAAAGTCGAGCACGGTAGCTCCCTTTGCGAGTTTATATAAGTCACCTTTCGGAGTAAAGACAAATACTTCATCTTCATAGAGTTCCAGCTTGAATTGGTCCATCACGTCCAAGTCACTGTCTGCGTTTTCCAATGTTTCACGGATCGTTGTCAGCCATTCGTCCAATCCGGTTTCGCCTTTCACTCCTTTGTAACGCCAATGGGCGGCAAGTCCTCTTTCGGCAATATCGTCCATGCGTTCTGTCCGTATCTGTACTTCTACCCATTTTCCTTCAGGTCCCATAACAGTGGTATGCAAGGATTCGTATCCGTTACTTTTGGGAACAGAAAGCCAGTCACGCAACCGTTTAGGGTTGGGCATATACATATCGGTTACGATAGAATACACTTGCCAGCATTCTTGTTTTTCTTTTTCGATAGGAGAGTCGATGATGATGCGGATGGCAAATAAATCATATACCCCTTCGAAAGGACATTTCTGCTTCTTCATCTTTTGATAGATGGAGTGGATGGATTTAGTGCGTCCTTTCATGTGAAACTTTAGTCCGGCTTGTTCCAGTTTCTTCTGAATCGGCTCGATAAAGGCGGCGATATATTTGTCTCGTGATGCTTTTGTGGCATTCAGCTTATCTTTTATATGATAATAAACATCATGTTCTGTGTATTTCAGCGACAAGTCTTCCAATTCGGACTTTAATTTGTATAATCCCAACTTGTGTGCAAGTGGCGCATAAAGGTAGGCCGCTTCATTGGAAACCTGCTGGCGGGCTTCCTCGTTCTCCGAGTCCTTGATTTGGCGCATCAGGTTGACGCGATCGGCAATCATAATCAGGATAACGCGCATGTCTTCGGCAAAAGAAAGAAGCAAATTGCGGAAATTCTCTGATTCGATAGTTGGACTCTTGGCATATAACTCATTGATTTTAACCAGTCCGCGAATAATTCCTGCCACATCTTCTCCATATTCTGCCTGTACGGATGCCAAACTGCACAAATGGTTTTTTACCGATTCATGTAACATGATTCCCAAGATAGAAGCTCGCTTCATTCCGATTTCTTCTGCAACAATGACAGCGGTTTGCATATCTTTGATGATGGGGTTCATTCCAAAGTTATTTCGTGGCATACTACCTTCGGCAACTGCCTTGATAAGATGCGTTTTGAGCTTGCGACAGTCGTTTTTTTGTAAGGTGTCTCCCGATAGATGGAGTAACCGTTTGTAAAGAGTGAACAGTTGTTCACGCTCTTTGGCTGTGAAAAACGTTTTTTCTTCCATAACACGTGAAATCTTTTCTTTCGGCGTAAAGGTAGTTTTTTTCTTTCTTTTTTGGATGGCTTTACGGCATTTTTTTGTATTTTTGGGCATTAATGAATAATTAAAATAGATAACGGGTAATTAAACCATTTAAATTCATATACTTATGTTAACACCGGAAGATAAAGATTTATTAGCGAAAAAAGGTATTTCAGAGCAACAGATAATTGAACAATTGGCTTGCTTTGAAAAAGGCTTCCCTTTCTTGAAACTGGACGCTGCCGCTTCTATCGATAAGGGAATTATGGCTCCTGCAGAGAGTGAAATGAAAGAATATCTGGAAGCATGGGATACATATAAACAGGGTGAAAAAACAATTGTGAAGTTTGTACCGGCTTCCGGGGCAGCCAGTCGCATGTTTAAGAATTTGTTTGAATTCCTGGGTGCGGATTATGAGGCTCCCAAAACAGATTTTGAAAAGAAGTTTTTCGACCATATTCATGGTTTCGCTTTTTATAATGACTTGAATGCCGCTTGTTTGGACAATACCGGCAAGAATATTGATGCATTGATTGCTGAAAAGAATTATAAGCCGGTGGTAGCAAACTTGTTGGAAGCTGTCGGACTGAACTATGGTGCTTTGCCGAAAGGTTTGTTGAAATTTCATCGTTATGCCGATGGTGTACGTACTCCATTGGAAGAACATTTGGTGGAAGGAGCCCTGTATGCAGTCGGAAAGACCGGAAAAGTAAACGTGCATTTCACGGTTTCTACCGAGCATCGTGAACTGTTTAAACGGTTGGTGGATGAAAAGGTAGCAACTTATGCTCAAAAATACGGGGTGGAATTTAACGTTTCGTTCTCGGAGCAGAAACCGAGTACCGATACAATAGCAGCTGATATGGAGAACAAGCCGTTCCGTGATAACGGTAAGTTGCTGTTCCGTCCCGGTGGTCACGGTGCTTTGATTGAAAACTTGAACGACTTGGATGCGGATATTGTATTTATTAAGAATATTGATAATGTGGTGCCCGACCGCTTGAAGGACGAAACCGTTGCTTACAAGAAATTGATTGCCGGGGTATTGGTGACTCTTCAAAAGCAAGCGTTTGAATATTTGGAATTGTTGGATGGCGGCAAATATAATCATGAACAATTGGAAGAAATCATTCGTTTCGTTCAGCAGAAGTTATGCTGTCGCAATAATGAGATTAAAGATTTGGAAGATGCGGAGCTGGTTATCTATTTGCGTAAGAAACTGAATAGACCAATGCGTGTTTGCGGTATGGTGAAGAATGTGGGAGAACCCGGTGGAGGTCCGTTCCTTGCATATAACCCCGACGGAACAGTATCTTTGCAGATTTTGGAAAGTTCTCAGATTGATATGAATGATGCTGAAAAGAAAGCCATGTTTGAAAAGGGTACTCACTTTAATCCGGTAGATTTGGTTTGTGCCGTACGTGACTATAAAGGCCGTAAATTTGATTTGGTGAATTATGTAGATAAGGCAACCGGATTCATTTCGTATAAGTCGAAAAATGGCAAGGACTTGAAAGCATTGGAGCTTCCGGGACTTTGGAATGGTGCAATGAGTGATTGGAGTACTGTCTTTGTAGAGGTTCCTTTGGGTACTTTTAATCCGGTGAAGACGGTGAATGACTTATTGCGCGAACAACATCAATAAACTGTTGATGAATCGGAGCAAGTTTCCGGTATAATGATGCCTGGTAGGTAAGGGAGCGTGTCAAAACTAAACCAACCTGCCAAATCGTTAACTGTAGGGGCAGGGTTTGCCTGTCCGAATACACAGAGCAGACTGTTTTCGGGCGAGCAAATCTCGCCCCTATTGGCAAATGATAGCATTATCAACATTCTGGCACACTCCCTATTTGGAATGGATAATATTAATCAACCTGATACAGCTATATGAGAAGAAATAATCTACTGACTTTTATTGCGTCTCTTGCATTGGTTACCTCTTTTATTATGCCGGCTAATGCGGCTAAGCATAAGGAGTTGCCTGCCTTGGGAGACACCCAAATTCAAATCTTTGATAAAACGAACATCTGTTTCCGTCCGGATTCATTTGCCAATTACACTCCGGCAAGTGCAGATGGCGTTATCCGTTTGGTGAATGGGCGTATTATTCTTAAAAAGATATCTTTGCCTGATTATAAGCGGAATGTACGTGTGAAACTTCGTCTTACTTTGGCTTCCAATGGCGATCGTTGGGATAAGTCCGGTTCTTGTTTTGCATTGCCCAAAGAGTCGTTTGTCAACTTGATGAGCATTGCGCAAGGAAAGGCAGCTTTTCCGCCGGTAGACAGTCTGAAATATGAAAATATGATTGGTATTGTTCCGGGTAAGGACTATGTGCCTACGTTAGAGCTGATGCGCTTTATGACTCCGTTTGGAGTAGGCTTTTATAGTAAAAAAGACAATGAGATAGGAGCCAAACGCAAGCCGGTTTATATTTCCGAATGGGCGGAGAATGTGGTTTGGGAACAAGACATTACCGACCTTTATCCTGCTTTGGAGAAGGAAGCCTATATCGGTATCTTTATTGATACATGGACAGCCGAAGGATATGTTGTCGGTCTGGATATCGAGGTAAAAGAGAGTAAGATAAGTTGCGATGCGTTACCCAAGCGCCATGTACAGCCTTTGATAAACACTGTTTATTATATCGGTCAGACTTATCCCGATATATTTGCCCGTAAAGATGTGGCAATGGATTTTGAACTGCCTCGTCATGCAAAGAATGTCCGTTTGAAATATATTGTAACCGGTCATGGCGGTCATAGCGGTGGAGATGAATTTGTGAAGAAACGCAATATTGTTTCGGTAGATGGCGAGAATGTGCTCGATTTTATTCCATGGCGGGATGATTGTGCCTCTTTCCGTCGTTTCAATCCGGGGACAGGAGTGTGGCTGATTAAGCGGCTTTCCTCTTATATAGGTAAGAATGGTTATGAAGAAAAAGAAATAGAAGAACCGTTGGGCTCATCGGATTTATCGCGCTCCAACTGGTGCCCGGGTTCGGATGTAGTACCGGAAGAAGTGATGCTTGGCGATTTGAAAGCCGGCAAACATACTTTTAAGATTAGTATTCCTGAAGCTCAGGAAGTAGATGGGGATAAACTGAACCATTGGCTGATTTCGGCTTATTTGGTTTGGGATGAATAATTTTGCATTTATATAAAGGTAAATCATTATGAATTATTATCAGTATCAAACCGTATTGGGACTTCTCACCATTTGTGAGGAGAACGATGCTGTTATTGCCATCAATGTGGGACATTATTCCGAGAATAAAGGTGAGAAACGTGAGTCGGAATTGATTCGGAGGACGTATAAGCAATTCGTTGAATACCTGGATGGCAAACGTAAAGTTTTTGATTTACCTTTGTCGCTTAAGGGGACTGATTTTCAAAAGCAGGTGTGGCAGGCTCTCCGTGATATTCCTTATGGAGAGACACGCAGCTATAAACAGATTGCTGTAGCCATTGGCAACCCTAAAGCTGTGCGCGCCGTAGGTATGGCCAATAACAGAAATCCATTATTGATAGTGGTTCCCTGTCATCGTGTGATAGGTACGGACGGAAAAATGGTAGGATATGCGGCCGGAATGGACAAAAAGGAATTTTTATTAAGGCTGGAAGGAAGTTTGTTATAATCTGAATAAATCGTTATGATGAATGAATATTGTATCAACGGGTTAACCATAAAAGAGAATTTGTTGCGATTGGCGGGAGAAGGTAATAAAAAGTTTACCGAGTCCCTCCATCCGGGCATTGAAAATGTATTGGGTGTCCGTGTCCCGGCCCTTCGGCAATTGGCGGCTCAAATAGCCAAGGATGATTGGCAGGCTTATCTGCAATCGGCCGATACTTTTTATATGGAAGAACGCATGCTTCAAGGCATGGTGATTGGATGCCTGAAAATAAAAGATGTGGAAGAATATCTTTCATTGGTTTCTGGATTCGTACCCCTTATCAATAGCTGGTCTGTATGTGATACCTTTGACTTTGCGGGTAAGCAACGGTTTGTTGACAGGAATAAGGAGCGTGTATGGCAGTTTCTGGAAGGATGGATGCAGTCGGATAAAGAATATGAAATTCGTTTCGGGGTCGTTATGGCGATGGCGCATTACATTGATGCGGACTATATACAGAACGTATTGCAATGGATGAATCGTATCGACCACGAAGGGTATTATGTGAAGATGGCAGTGGCTTGGGCACTTTCTGTCTGTTATGTGAAATTTCCAAAAGAAACGATGCTGTTGCTGAAAGAAAATCGTTTGGATGACTTCACTTACAACAAAGCGCTCCAAAAAATAACCGAATCTTTTCGGGTAAGTCCGGAAGATAAAGATATCATCCGTGATATGAAGCGTAAAGTAGTGAAATGAGGGACTCAGATAGTGAGTCCCATTATATAATCATTCATATAATATCCGTTGCCGATAGCAAAATCTCCTTCGTCTACTTTCTTCATCCCCATGTATTCGTAAAATCGGAGCGCTTTATTATTACGGTTTACATTCAGGTGCATTTCGCACGGTGTGGGATGAATCTCCTTAATTGCTTTTACAGCCTGCTCGAACAATAACTTTCCCAAATGTTTGCCTTGAAAAGAAGGGAGTACATAAATCTTCTGCAGATGGAATAAATCTTCTCCTTCGGGTTGAATGGAAACGTAGCCGGCAGGTATGTCTCCTTTAAAGGCAATATAGTAAATATGACCTTCTTCTTCCATCTGTTTATGTAGGTTTGTAATGGAATACATCCATTCCATCATGTAGTCAAGTTGGTCGGGGGAAAGAATGTCTGCGTAGGTAGCAGGAAATACTTCCTGTGCCATCTTGTGAATCAATGGAATATCTTCTGTAGTTGCTTTCCGTATCGTAAACATACTCTTTGTACTTTTATAGGTTTAACGAGGAGCAAATATAAGTCTTTCCTTCCTAATCTTGTTTCTTCCTTTTCCTTTTCTTTGATTTTTCAGTTAAAATACGCAAAATAAAAGTACTATGTAATACAAGGTACTTATATAATACATATATTTGTGTCAAACAAAGTACTATAGGATATGAATGTTGATAATGTAAAATCTCAGATGCGCAAAGGAATGCTTGAATATTGCATCTTATTGCTGTTGCACAAGGAGCCGCTCTATGCTTCGGATATTATTCTGAAATTGAAAGAAGCCCGGCTCATCGTGGTAGAGGGAACGCTTTATCCGTTGCTTACCCGGTTGAAAAACGATGAGCTGCTTTCTTACGAATGGGTGGAATCGACTCAGGGGCCTCCGCGTAAATATTATCGGCTTACGCCACAAGGGGAAACTTTTCTCAGCGGATTGGAAAATGCGTGGGATGAGCTTTCGGATACAGTAAACCATTTAAGAAACAATTAAAAACAGGATACAATGAAAAAGACTCTGACTGTAAATTTAGGTGGCACCGTTTATCATATAGATGAAGATGCATATAAATTGCTGGATACTTATTTAAGTAACTTGCGGATACATTTTTGCCGCGAAGAAGGAGCGGAAGAAATAGTGCATGATATGGAATTGCGTATCTCTGAACTGTTTACTGACCGTTTAAGAGATGGGAAACAGGTGATTACGATAGAAGATGTAGAGGAAATCATTGCTCAGATGGGTAAGCCCGAAGACTTGGGTGATGAGGCTGACGGTGGAGGGGAAACATCGAAGGATGGAAGCACTTATTCGCAGACAGCAAAAGGACCTCGCCGGTTGTTCCGTGATTCGGACAATAAAGTATTGGGAGGTGTGGCATCCGGTTTGGCTGCTTACTTTGGTTGGGATCCCACATGGGTACGAATAATCTTCTTGATATTGGGAATCTCTCTGAAAGGTTTTGTCATAGCATATATTATCGCCTGGATTGTCATTCCTTTGGCTCGAACCGTACCTGAAAAATTGGCAATGCGTGGAGCGAAAATCAATGTAGAGAATATAGGAAGGACGGTTACAGATAACTTTGAGAAAGTAAATGAATACGTTCATTCGGGCAAGCCTCACAGTGCGTTGCAGCGGATAGGTGAGGGAATTGTCGGTGTGGCAGGTGTATTAATCAAATTTATATTGATTGTTTTGGCTATCTGCTGCGCTCCTATAGTCTTTGTGATATTTGTGGTATGCTTCGCCATGTTAATGGTGGCAACCGGATTGATTGCTGCTACACCGGCTGTTCTTTACGAAGTGTTGCCGGCAGTGGATTGGAATGCTGCCGGAGCATCTCCTACAGTTACTATCGGCTTGGCTGTTTCCGGCATATTGGTTATTGGTATTCCTATCATCGGATTGATACATATCCTGATGCGTCATTTCGGTGGTTGGCAACCCATGTCTACTGTTACCCGGATTATCTTTATCGTGCTGTGGTTTATAGCTTTGTCTGCCGGCTTCGGTTTTTTCTTTCAAATACACCATTTATTGGCTGTTTGATATATCAGTAGTTTAAAAATACATTATCTTTGCAAGCGGAAGGGGGTGTGTCAAAACGTGGATAATGCTGTCGTTTGATTCGTAGGGACGATGTCCGTTCGCCCGAAAACAGTTTGCTTTGTGTCTTCGGGCAGGCAAATCCTGCCCCTGCAGCTGACGATTGGACAGGCGGTTGGGTTCTGACACACTCCTCTCTGCTTGCTGTTTACGGGAAATTCAAAATAAAGAGATAGATAGTTATGACAAAGAAGATTTTATTGCTGGGCTCCGGCGAACTGGGAAAAGAATTCGTCATTGCAGCGAAACGTAAAGGACAGTATGTAGTAGCTTGTGATTCGTATGCAGGGGCACCTGCGATGCAAGTAGCAGACGAGTTTGAAGTATTCAGTATGCTGGACAGTGATGCATTGGATGCAGTTGTGGCTAAGCATAAGCCTGATATTATTGTTCCTGAAATCGAGGCTATTCGTACTGAAAGGCTTTATCATTTGGAGAAGGAAGGCATTCAGGTAGTACCTAGTGCGAAAGCTGTGAATTATACCATGAATCGTAAGGCCATACGTGATTTGGCCGCTAAGGAACTCGGATTAAAGACTGCCAAGTATTTTTATGCCAAGTCTTTGGAAGAATTGAAAGAGGCTGCCGAAGAAATAGGTTTTCCTTGTGTGGTCAAACCGTTGATGTCTTCATCGGGTAAAGGACAGTCATTGGTGAAGAGTGCGGAAGAGCTGGAACAGGCATGGCACTATGGTTGTGAAGGTAGTCGTGGTGACATTAAGGAGCTGATTATCGAAGAATTTATTAAGTTTGACAGTGAAATCACTTTGTTGACTGTTACTCAGAAAAATGGTCCTACACTGTTCTGTCCTCCTATCGGTCATGTGCAAAAGGGCGGTGATTATCGCGAAAGCTTCCAACCCGCTCATATTGCTCCTGAGCATCTGGAAGAAGCACAGCACATGGCTGCTAAAGTTACTGAAGCATTGACCGGTGCCGGAATATGGGGAGTTGAATTCTTTTTGAGTCATGACAATGGTGTATATTTCTCTGAATTATCTCCACGTCCGCATGATACCGGTATGGTGACATTGGCAGGAACTCAAAATTTGAATGAATTTGAACTTCATTTACGCGCTGTATTGGGTTTGCCTATTCCTGAAATTACTCAGGAACGTATAGGTGCCAGTGCTGTTATTTTGTCACCGATTGCCAGCAAAGAGCAGCCGCGTTATCGTGGCGAAGAGGAAGTATGCAAGGAAACCAATACTTATTTGCGTATTTTCGGTAAACCTTATACAAAGGTTAACCGCCGCATGGGAGTTGTGGTATGCTATGCTCCGAATGGAAGTGACTTGGATGCACTTCGTGACAAGTGTAAAGCGATTGCTGCTAAAGTTGAAGTATATTAATTGATATCTTATTATATAGTGAAGAGTTGTTCCGGTTATGCCGGAGCAGCTCTTTTTTTGTTTTTGGAAGCACTGGCAAGGAATATGTTAAATTCCCAAAAATAACAAGTGACGGCACAACACCTTTCATCGGATGTTGTCTCCTCCGGTTTTCAAACTCTGCATACGTTTTGAACTCCCTAAGTCGTTTCATTAGCCGGACTAAGCGTTTTCATCCTTTCGGTTATGCCTGTCTGTAAGGCGGATTACTACAGTCTACGGCAATGGACTATACAGTCTACGGTAACGGACTGTACAGTCCACCGTGGCAGACTGTACGGTCCACTGTCGGAGACTGTAATAATCTTCCGTTTAAAAGGACTAGGCTGACAGTAAGAAACGGCTTAGTCTTTCCTCGTTTATGAGATGAGGCTGCTGTTCTCCGTATAAAATACCTAATAATGGGGATTGCAAGCTTTTGTTCTTTTCCGTAAATTTGCAGCCGTTAAGAGAAACAAATACAGATAACTATGTATAAGACAAATAATTATGTGCCAACAGATAAAATGAGTGACCTGATATGCGGTAATTATACTTTGTTGCAGGTGATGAGCCGTTTCGACCTCTCGTTAGGCTTTGGCGATCAGACTGTGCAGGAAGTATGCCGGGCAAACGGAGTGGATTGCAAGACATTTCTGGCTGTGGTGAATTTTATCACAGAAGAGAATAACCGTATGGCTGACGAAATGCAAGATCTTTCTATTCATGCTTTGATGAACTACTTAAAGCAGGCACATCACTATTTTCTTGATTTTCAATTACCCACCATACGCCGCAAACTGATAGAGGCCATTGATTGTTCGGTGCAAAATGAAGTTGCTTTCCTTATATTGAAATTCTTTGATGCGTATGTGGCAGAGGTACGTAAACACATGGATTATGAAGATATGAATGTGTTTACTTATGTGGAGAATCTGGTTGCAGGCAATAGAGAGAGCGGTTTCCGTATCTCACAATTTGCACGTCGGCATGATCAGATAGACGCTAAATTGAAAGAATTAAAAAATATCATTATCAAGTATTATCCCGCCGGTGGGAATGATTATTTGCTGAATGCAGTATTGTTTGACATTTTTAGCTGCGAGCAGGATTTGGCATCACATTGCCGTGTGGAGGATTATTTGTTTGTACCCGCCGTTCTTCGGTTAGAAAAGGAGGTAAAATGAAACGGACAGACCCTATACATGTGGCAGTGGCTGAGACTTCAGTCATTGTGCGTAGCGGACTGATATCAGTTTTGAAGCGATTGCCCGATATTCCGGTTCAGCCTGTGGAAATTACTTCGATGGAAGGGTTGCATAATTGTATGCAAGGACATCGGCCCGAGGTGTTGATTGTGAATCCGGGGTTCGGAGGATGGTTCAATGTCGACGAATTTAAAGCTACATATCCTCAAACGGTTATTAAATGTGTGTCGTTGCTTTGTTCAATGACAGATAGTAATTTGCTAAAAGGATATGATGAAACAGTCGGATTATATGATGACATTGAAACCTTAAATAAGAAATTAGTTGATTTGATGCACATTGGGGCAGAAGATGACAATGAGAATGAACAAGAAACATTAAGTCAAAGAGAAAAAGAAATAATTTGTTGTGTAGTGCGTGGCATGACCAATAAGGAGACAGCAGAGAAACTCTTTCTGTCTATTCATACGGTCATTACCCATCGTCGCAACATAGCGCGCAAGCTACAAATACATTCTCCTGCCGGCCTGACTATTTATGCTATTGTAAATAAATTGGTAGAACTAAGCGAAGTAAAGATGAACTTATGATGAATGATACCTATTAATAGGGAGTAAATGGTGGCAAAATACCTAAATGAAGCGATTGCGGGAGTTGGCCGGAACGTTTATCTTTGCATCATAAGTTAGTCATATAGAAATTACGTAAACCACAAGTTAGTTATTAGTTGAAAAGTACTCCTTGCGAAGTGATTCGCGGGGAGTACTTTTTTATGGGTTATTGATATTGGTGAACTGAATTTATAATAACTATCGAAAATGTTCTACTGGATGATTGTTTTTTTATACTTTTGTGAAACAATTATAACCTCATTTATCTATAATAGAATAATATAAATATATGAAAAAACACTCTATTCTGCTAGGCACATTATTATGCCTTTCTCAATTAATTTCGGCGCAAGTTTATCCCTTGCGCCCGAAATTGAGTCATGAACGTTCCTTTTCCATGGTATTGATTCCCGACCCTCAGAGCTATGTGAAGTTTGATGCTAATCAACCTCTCTTTGAGTTGCAGACTGCATGGATTGCCAATAGCCTGAAGTCGCTGAACATCAAAGGGGTGCTTTGTACCGGTGACTTGGTGGAGCAAAATGAAATCCGTATACCCGACGGGGTGAATGGGAATCAGACTAGTGAAGAGCAGTGGAAGGCAGCTTCACGTGCTTTTGAACGTTTGGACGGCAAGGTTCCTTATGTAATTTGTACAGGTAATCATGACTATGGTTATGAGAAAGCGGAAAACCGTTTGTGTCATTTCCCGGATTACTTTCCGGCGGAACGTAATGCTTGTTGGCGCGAGTCATTGGTGTCCGTAGGATGTAATTATCAGGGAATACCGACCTTGGAAAATGCTGCTTATGAATTTGAAACGGACACATGGGGAAAGTTGCTGGTCGTTTCACTGGAGTTCGCACCACGTGATGAAGCAATAGAGTGGGCCCGCCAACTGACCGGGAAGCCCAAATATAAAAATCATAAGGTGATTTTGCTTACCCATTCTTATATGTCACCGGAGGCGGTACGTCATGTCAAGGAAGATTATAAAGTTTCTCCGGCTAATTACGGACAAGCAATTTGGGACAAACTGGTCTATCCTTCTCAGAATATCTGTATGGTGATATGTGGCCACGAATGTGAGATTGTGGATTATGAGGGACAAGTATCTTTCCGCACGGATAAAAACAAATTCGGAAAACAGGTTTCTCAGATGATGTTTAATGCTCAGACCGCCGACGGGCAATGGCATGGCAACGGAGGCGATTGCTGGCTGAGGCTGATGGAGTTCTTGCCTGACGGGAAAACGATTTCGGTGCGTACTTTTTCGCCCTTGTTTGCGCTGTCTCCCACTACCTTCGATAAGGCTTGGCGCACGGCTCCATACGACCAATTCAAGATAACTATTGAGTAAATTTAAAAATAAGAACCATGAAAAAACTATTTCTGACTTTATGCCTGTTGCTGGGGCTTGTATGTGCCGGCAATGCCCAAACATTGAAGTTCAATGCCAATGGGAAGTTCAAAATCGTGCAGTTTACAGATGTGCATTACATTTATAATGATCCTCGGTCTGATGTTTCTATCGAACGAATCAATGAAGTGCTTGATGCCGAGAAACCCGATTTGGTGATTTTTACGGGTGATGTGATTTATGGAAAGCCTGCCGAAGAGGGAATGCGCACTGTATTGAATTTGGTTTCCAAACGTGAAATTCCCTTTGCCGTTACTTTTGGTAATCATGACAATGAGCAAGGTTTGACTCGTGAAGAACTGTTTAAGATTATTCAAAGCATCCCTCACAACCTGACCACTACTACCGAAGGCATTTCGGGTGTTACCAATTTTATTCTCCCCTTGAAATCGTCGGACGGAAGCAAGGATGCTGAGATTCTTTATGTATTCGATTCACATTCTTATTCACAGATAAAGGGGATAGGCGGATATGACTACATAGACTTCGACCAAATTCAGTGGTATCGTGAAAACAGCCGGAAATATACAGAAGCCAACGGTGGAAACCCTGTTCCGTCATTGGCTTTCTTCCATATTGCTTTGCCCGAATACAATCAGGCTGCATCGGATGAAACTGCTGTGCTGTTTGGTATTCGTAAAGAAAGAGCTTGCGCACCCCGCCTCAATTCAGGTCTTTTTACGGCAATGAAAGAGATGGGTGATGTGGAAGGTATTTTTGTGGGACACGACCATGATGATGACTATGCTGTGATGTGGCATGGTGTATTGTTGGCATACGGGCGTTATACGGGTGGTGATACCGTATATAACAATTTACCTAATGGTGCACGAGTCATTGAATTGACCGAAGGCGAAAAGGGCTTCCGTTCGTGGATTCGCTTGAAGGATAATCATATCGAACAGGAGGTAAAATTCCCGGAAAGCTTCTTGAAGCCTAGAAAATAATATGATCATGTGTGTAACTGTTTCATGATATTTACCCTTTCTTTGTAGAAAGATGGCAATCGGTAAAACAGGATGAATGAGCTCTTGGCTGGACTTGTTCATTCTGTTTTTTGGCTTTTATAAGTAGAACTTCTATAAGGTGTATAACACATTAGTATGCATCGCTTGATACGTATTAACGTGTTTATCGATGCGGATAAACGTTTTACATGGCAGAGGATAGGGATAAAAAATGGAATATAAAAAGAAAAACCGATTGCCTCCTTAACAATTTTCTTCTAAATTTGTTGTTCTTATAGGACACATATTAACTGATAACAATGAAAGTAGGTTTATTTATTCCCTGTTATATTAATGCGGTTTATCCTCAGGTGGGGGTAGCTTCGTATAAACTCCTGAAAAGTTTGGGGGTAGACGTGGATTATCCGCTGGATCAGACTTGCTGCGGCCAGCCAATGGCAAATGCCGGTTTTGAGAGTGAATCTGTGGAAATGGCTCGTCATTTTGACAGAAAGTTTAAAGATTATGATTACATAGTAGGTCCGTCGGCCAGTTGTGTGGTCTTTGTGCGCGATAATTACGGGCGCTTGTTGAAGGCGGAAGAACATCATTGCGCCAGTGAAGAAAGGATATATGATTTGTGCGAGTTTATCCACGATGTCATAAAACCTACTTCACTGCAAGCTAAGTTCCCACATAAAGTTTCTCTTCAAAACAGTTGTCACGGAGTGCGCTTAATGGGACTCTCTTCGCCTAGCGAACTCAATATTCCTTACTTTAATAAATTGCGTGACTTACTTTCTCTGGTAGAAGGCATAGAGATTATGGAGCCCGACCGTCCTGATGAGTGTTGTGGTTTCGGAGGAATGTTTTCCGTGGAGGAAACAGCTGTATCTGTTCAGATGGGGCATGATAAGGTGCATCGTCATATGGCAACAGGTGCCGAATATATCGTAGGGGCCGACAGTTCCTGCCTGATGCATCAGAATGGAATCATTGCCCGAGAGAAACTTCCGATAAAAACATTACATATTGTTGAAATATTAGCAGCTGGATTATGAGTACGAAACATGCAAAAGCAGCAGCCGGGTTTCTGGAAAATAAGAAGCAGGCTGCATGGTATGACGAAACCCTTTGGCTGGTAAGGGCTAAGCGTGACAAACAGAGTAAGGAGGTGCCTGAGTGGGAGGAATTGCGCGAAATGGCATGTGAAACCAAACTGTACAGCAACAGTCATTTGGATGAATTGCTGGTAGAGTTTGAAACTAATGCCCGTGCCAATGGAGCTCATGTATATTGGGCGAAGGATGCAGATGAGTATTGTAATATTGTATATAATATTTTGCATCAGCACGGTGTGAAGCATTTTATAAAAAGCAAATCGATGTTGGCAGAGGAATGTGAGTTAAATCCGTTTCTTGAGCATAAAGGTATTGAGGTGGTGGAAAGTGATTTGGGTGAGCGTATTTTGCAATTGATGCATCTCAAACCAAGTCATATCGTGCTGCCGGCTATTCACGTAAAGCGTGAGCAGGTGGGGGAATTGTTTGAGAAAGAATTAGGAACGGAGAAGGGAAATTCTGATCCTACTTATTTGACACATGCCGCTCGTAAAAATCTGCGTGAAAAGTTTCTTCATGCTGAAGCTGCCATGACCGGAGCTAACTTTGCTGTGGCTTCTACCGGTGAGATTGTTGTTTGTACTAATGAAGGAAATGCTGATATGGGGGTATCGCAACCCAAGTTGCAGATAGCTGCTTTTGGCATGGAGAAGATCGTGCCTGACCGTGAATCGCTTGCTGTGTTTACGCGTTTGTTGGCACGTTCAGCCACCGGACAGCCTGTCACTACTTATACTTCTCATTTTCGTAAACCGCGGGAGGGCGGGGAGTTTCATATTATTATAGTAGATAATGGTCGTAGTAAAATATTGGCTGATCGGAAGCACATAAAGACGTTGAATTGCATCCGTTGCGGTGCCTGCATGAATACTTGTCCGGTGTATCGCCGCAGTGGTGGTTATTCTTATACTTATTTTATTCCGGGACCTATTGGCATTAATCTGGGTATGCTGAAGGCTCCGTTGCATTATTATGATAACGTATCTGCTTGTTCGCTTTGTTATTCTTGTTCGGATGTGTGTCCGGTAAAGGTTGATTTGGCAGAACAGATATATTTGTGGCGTCAGGACTTGGATAAGTTGGGTAAAGCGGATGCCATGAAAAAGATAATGTCCGGTGGCATGGAGTTTGCAATGAACCGTCCTTGGGCTTTCAATGCAGCGATGGATTTGGCTCCGGTCGGCGGAGAGGTGCTGAGAATGATGGGTGTGACATGGGGAAAGGGACGTGATTTGCCTAAATTTGCCAAAGAGAATTTTAACGAGATGTGGAAGAAAGGTAAAGTAAAATAGAATATTATGAGTAGTAGAGAAGATATATTGCAGAGCATCCGCCGTGCTACACACGTGAAATATGAGAAACCTGATCTGAAGCCATTGGAAGAGCATGCATTGACTTATCCTAATGTGGTAGAGCAGTTTTATTTTATGATGAAGCAGGTGGGAGGGGAGGCTGTTTTTTTAGAGGAAGGACAGGATATAAACAAACTGATCAGGGAGTCTTATCCCGATGCCAAACGTATCGCTTCCAATCTGGAAGGTATTACATGTGCTACTTTTAATCCTGATAATGTTGAGGACCCTGCCGAACTGGACGGCACGGATTTGGCAATTATTGACGGGAAGATTGGGGTGGCGGAGAATGGTGCCGTTTGGATAGAACAGGATGTCAAGCAACGTGCTCTTTATTTTATTTCTGAAAAACTGGTGATTCTGCTTGATAAAGGGAGAATTGTGAATAATATGCATGAAGCATATAAGCGTATACATACCGGGGAATATGGCTTTGGTACTTATATATCCGGCCCGTCGAAGACTGCTGATATTGAGCAGGCGTTGGTTATGGGAGCTCACGGTGCGCGGGATGTGATGGTGATAATCAAATAGGATTGGAAGAATAAAGAAAGAGGTGTATTGAAAGTTTGCTTGAAAGGCTGATAACTTCAGGTACACCTCTTTTATGGATAAATAGATTCTTCAGCTTTTAGAAGATTCTTCCACTCAAACGGAATTTAAGTACCGGATATACAGTCAGTTTGTCGATAATATCCGAGAATTCATTGTCTGCCACTGTATTAATGGCGGTGAGTTCGGCATTGTCTGCATAAACTTCAGGAGTACCGTGGAACTGTACGCCCAATTCGAACATGAAGCCGATGCGCTTTTTGGGTACTGCACGACCAAATCCAAGACCCAAATAAGGGCGGAATGAATTTACTTTTAATCCTCCGTTTACATTTCCGTTCTTGTCTACAGGGATAAAATAATCACCGATTTCGATACCTGCTTCTTTACCTTCAGTGACCAGTTGTTGAAGTTCATCGCTGTGTCCTTCTATCTTTATGAATTTTGCACCGCCAAAGTAAGCACCGCCGCATACAAAGAAGCTGGAAGATTTAAACGGATAGACATTGAGCAGTAAGGCTCCTGTCGTACGTGCCAAGCTACCTTCCACATTGATGGGGGCGTAGACTTGTTCGGTGGCTGAGTTAAGTACACTGGCATCGACTTCGTCGCTGTAGCTGAATCCGGGCATGATGTTCACCTCTCCTCGCAGGGCAAAATGGTTTCCTATCGGGCTTGCTACATCGATGTTGATACCTGTAGTACCTACGCCTAAGCCTACAGCAACTGAATTGAATATTCCTTGTTCTTTTTTAGTTTCCTTACTTTCCTGAGCTGCTGTTTGTATACTTTCTGCGCTGATGAATAGTAGCAAACAGAATAATAATAGTTTTTTCATTTTGTGCTATTTAGTAGTTGTTAATATAAGATATTTTTAGTTGTGCAAAAATAAACAAAAAGAAGGACATATCAAGCTTGTTATGGAAAATAATGCTAATTTTTTATTGTCTTGTTGATACTTAGTTCAGATATACCGTTTTGAAATATTTTTCAAATAAAGCTTTGGCTGTATCCAACTGTTGGGGAGTATTTTCTTTTACTCCTTTGAGGCGGTATTCTTTTTTCATAGCTTCATATTTGTGTACCCCTAGAGTGTGGTAGGGTAATATCTCGACTCTTTGAATCATTCGGTAATCTTTAAAATGGTTGCCTAATGCATGGATATCTTCTTCGAAAGAGCTGTATCCGGGCACTAGTACATAGCGTAGCCAAAATGGTTTGTCGTTTTGTTCCAACCATTGAGCTGTGTGTAGGGTGGGCTCGTTGCTGCGCTCCGTCAGTTGCAAATGGCGGGTATTATTGAATTCTTTTATGTCCAGTAATACCAAATCGGTCAATTTCAGTAGTTCTTCCACATCTTCGTTCCAGATGCTTCCATTGGTATCCACACAAATATGAATGCCTTGCTCCTTTAATCGCCGGAAGAGGGGAATCAGTGCTTTTGCCTGTAAGGTCGGTTCGCCACCGCTAAAGGTGATTCCGCCTTTTTTCCCGAAGAATGCTTTTTGACTGACAGCCATACGGATAATTTCGTCTATCGGCGTTTCGGTACTTTCACCTTTTATATCTATGGTATCGGGATTGGCACAATACAGGCAACGGAAGTTGCATCCTTGCAGGAAAACGACTAAACGCAAGCCGGGCCCATCAAATGTACCCATTGACTCATAGGAGTGTACTCTAATCATAATGGTTTGTCTTTAAGCTTATAGGGGCAGGTTTAAAGCCCGCCCCTAGGATAATTGTATTTATAATATGGATGTTACATTCTCTCGTGGAAAGAACGGCTGATAACTTCCAACTGATGTTCACGGCTCAGTTTGATAAAATTAACCGCATATCCTGATACACGGATAGTAAGCTGCGGATATTTTTCAGGGTGTTCCATTGCATCTTCCAGCATTTCGCGGTTCAGGACATTTACATTCAGGTGGTGTGCGCCTTTGGTGAAGTAACCGTCCATCATGGTCACCAGGTTCTCAATACGGGTTTCCATATCTACACCGAGTGATTTCGGAACGATAGAGAATGTGTTGCTGATACCATCTTGGGCATCGCGGTAACGAAGTTTTGCCACAGAACTCAGAGAAGCGATGGCACCATTCTTGTCGCGTCCGTGCATGGGGTTGGCGCCCGGAGCAAAAGCAACACCTTTGGCACGTCCGTCGGGAGTCGCACCGGTTTTCTTGCCATACATCACATTGGAGGTAATAGTCAGCAATGACAAGGTGGGACGGGCATTCTTGTAAACCGGATGTTTCTTCAATTCTTCGCTGAAGAAGTAAACCAGGTCTACGCCTAAATGGTCTACACGATCGTCATCGTTACCGAAACATGGGAATTCACCTTCAATTTCAAAACCTTCGGTCAGACCGATATCATTGCGTTTGGCATGTACACGACCGTATTTGATGGCCGACAGTGAATCGATGGCAATAGACAAACCGGCTACACCGTATGCCAGATTAATGCGCGGGTCGGTATCGATAAACGCCATTTGAGCTTTTTCGTAGTAATACTTGTCATGCATATAATGAATGATGTTCATGGCATCATTATATACACGGGCCACTTGCATTAATACTTTTTTATAGTTAGACCATACTTCTTCAAAGTTCAGAAGGTCTCCTGTCAAGACAGGAATATCTTTGACCATAACTGTACCGGTGTTTTCACAACGTCCTCCGTTGATGGCCAGCAACAGCGCCTTGGCTAAATTACAACGCGCACCGAAGAACTGGATTTGCTTGCCGATGGCTTGATAAGAAACGCAACAAGCGATACCATAGTCATCACAGTTACGAACTTCACGCATCAGGGTATCATTTTCATACTGGATAGAAGAAGTGTCGATAGAAACCTGTGCACAGAATTCTTTGAATCCTTCCGGTAATTCAGGACTCCACAGAACGGTCATATTAGGTTCGGGAGAGGGGCCGAGATTGTATAATGTCTGTAAGAAACGGAAAGAAGTCTTGGTGACTTTGGTACGTCCGTCATTGAAACGTCCACCGATGGATTCAGTCACCCATGTCGGATCTCCGGCAAAGATATCATTATATGATTGCATACGCAAATGACGTACCATGCGCAGCTTGATGACGAACTGGTCAATCAGTTCTTGTGCGTAAGTCTCGTCAATATTGCCATTGTCAAGGTCGTATTGAATATAGATATCGAGGAATGAGGATACATTGCCCAGTGACATGGCTGCACCATCTTGTTCTTTTACGGCAGCCAGATAAGCCATATATACCCACTGAACGGCTTCTTGTGCATTTGTTGCGGGGCGACTCAAATCCAGTCCGTAATATTCTCCCATTATTTTGATTTCCTTCAGGGCTTTGATTTGTTCTGCCACTTCTTCGCGCAAACGGATACGGGCATCGGTCATCGGACTGCCGATGTTGTGCAAGTCTTCTTGCTTGGCTTCAATCAGGCGGTCAATGCCATAAAGAGCCAAACGGCGATAATCACCGATGATACGTCCGCGGGCATAGTTGTCCGGCAATCCGGTCAGAAAACCAAGTGAACGGAACGAACGGATTTCTTCGGTATACGCATCAAATACGCCATCGTTGTGGGTCTTGCGGTAATGATAGAAGATATCTTTCACCTTTTCATCCACTTCCACACCGTTTTCACGGCAGGCCTTTTCTACTACTTTGATACCACCGAAAGGTTTGATGGCACGGCGCAGCAGTTCGTCGGTTTGAAGTCCGACAATGAGCTCGTTTTCACGGTCTATATATCCGGCTTTATGAGAAGTGATGGTAGAAACTGTTACGTTATCAAGAGAACGGACGCCATTGTTTGTGCGTTCTTCTTCCAACGCTTTAAGGCACTCGTTCCACACTTTCTTTGTTCTCTCTGTAGGGCCGGCCAAAAATGAGGCATCGCCTTCGTAGGGGGTAATGTTGGTATGTACGAAGTCCGAAACGTTGATTTCCTTACTCCACAATCCATCCTTAAAAACTTTGTTCATTTCCATACTGTTATATCCATTAAAAGATTTAGGGATGCAAAGGTAGTACTTTTTTATGAGGTATACATCACTACTAATAGGTATATTGAGTGTAGAATGACGTATTTTTTGTTATCTTTGCGATATTAAAATGATAAAATATGAATAAGTTCATTGTTTTTTTGCTGTGTGCATTGTTTTTTGGCAGTTGTAACGAGGAAGAAGATTCCATCTATTATCCTTTAGATAATGTTGATATAATTAAAGGTGGCAGCGAGGAACCCACCGGCAATGCGACATTGATTGCAGAGAGTCATAACCTGGAATCGTATGTGCTGGATACGCTTGCCGTGTATCCTTATGACAAGACCATCGGTAAATTGACTTTCAAGTTCGACCCAAAGAATGCTGTATCGGATGTTACCATGGAGGGCTTTAGGGGAGAAGGTAAGTCGGAGATGGGAATGAGTAATTCTTATTATGATGGTAATTTCCCCGAGGAATATCGTCAGCCTATTTTCATGAATGATAATCCGGCTAAGAAATACAGGATTAAATTCAGATTAAAAGGCGAATTCAGGTACTATACGGAACATTGGTATACAGACTATATTTATATGATGCTTTCTGCATCTTTCCTGCCTTATCCTCCTGCTGTTTCGGAAGATGTGTTCTTATGTAAAAGCAATGAGGCTTTTGCTGAATTGAATACTGCTGAGCGTTTGTATACTTTTGATGTGCAATATGATCGTTGGAATTTGTCTTTTACTGAATTATATCTCAATATTTTTGTGAACCTTATCGGACAGAAGGAGTCAGAGAAGGTTTCTTTGAGTATTGATAAAGAGTCATTTTTTGAGATATATGAGATTAATTGAGTCTTGAAGGTTAGACATTTGGAGCCGAAAACTTTTGTTCATCGTTTTATTTTACGTTGACCCGTGGTCAGAGGTATAAAAAACATCCGCTAAATCATGATTTAGCGGATGTTTTGCGGAAGCTGGGGGATTCGAACCCCCGGCACGGTTACCCGTACGTCAGTTTAGCAAACTGGTGGTTTCAGCCACTCACCCAAACTTCCTTCCTTTTCAGAGGCGTTATCTCTCAAACGCGGTGCAAAGATAAGCGGATTAATCGAGATGTGCAAATCTTTTGCGCTTTTTTTTAGATATATTTTTGTGTTGGAATAATAAAGTATTGATAGTAAGCGTTTAATATTTAAAATTATTTTCTTTCCCAAAACTCTAAATATTGTATGGCTACCTTTATGGGAGCATGATGTTTTTTGATTTTCTAATAAACATCTCAATTTTTCGTATATATCATTGCTTTCAAGACGAACATTGATGATAGGACGAAGTTTTGGTTTTTCCTAAAAGGGTGTATTATTCTTCGGGTTTCTATTATTCATGGCCCATGCGCTATGGTCGGGGAACAAAAGTATAATTTGATCGAATATAACATCATATCCGCCCATTCATCTAGGTTGTAGCCGGTATAAGGGCTGTATAAATTCTCCTTATCGGGTTGAATTATTCATTAGATAATCGGCTGTGTGGAGCATAGAGCATCGTTTGGCAATACATTTACGTTGTGCTCCAAATTTTTCAGAATTAGTGTCAGCGTCTAATTCTGTTATACGATACATATTCTCAAGCGGCTTATCTATGGAATCGCTTATTTTATAAACAAAAAGATAAGATTTTTAGTTTTTGCTAAAATGAAAAGATTGTTTGTGCTATTCTTTTTCAGAGAAAAATAATTCATATCTTTACAACGAATATAGATGATGGTTAACTGTTTTATGATAAAATAATGATAAAATGAAGAAGATTTTTGTGGTAGTATCAGCCATGATGGGGTTAATGACTTCATGCAATCAAACAGTGGAAAAATCTGTGACCGGTATCGTTTGTGATGCCACTATGAATGGAGTAACTGTGGTTACGGTAGATAATGATACTGTTTTTGTAAGTACGTTAGATGCGAAAGATGCCGGTTACACGGGAAACAGCTTTGCGTTGAATGATACCTTGACTGTTGATTATAAGGTGATGGATGGTATTAATGTAGCGGAAAGTTGGCAGGTAAAACCTGTTGTTGCAGAACTGATAATTGGTGCGTGGACTAAGCCTATTAGTGGTATGGATGGAGAAGATGGCTTTTTGCTGGCGGCAGATGGAAAAGCAGCTTCGATTAATTCTGCGACACTTGTGTATAAGACTTGGAAACGTGAAGGAGATAAATTAATCATGGATATCGAAAGTATAGGTAATGGTCAAACGATTGCTTCTACTGACACGATGAATGTTTTGAAACTTGATAAAGATTCATTGATTTTGGATAATGGGGGAATGATAATGCGTTATCACAGAGTCCGGGAATAATTTAATCATTGCATTCAGATGAAATTTTCTGATGCGGATTACATGGGAATTGCGGTGGGTGCAACCTATTCTTTATGTAATCCGCACTTAAACAGGAAGTTTATGAATCTTGTGTGGCTGATAGGGTGTTTATCGCTCTTTTTGTAAACGAATAATCATTACTCGCTTGGTAGTATTTGTTATCCTGAAGCGATTGTCACTTCTTTCTCCTACCAGCCAGATAATCTTTTCGTCTGAGCATACAACATATTGATTCTCTTTTTCGAATAAAGAGAATTTGCGGTCGGTGAGATAATCACTTACATTCTTTTTTCCTGTCATGCCAAAAGGAACAAATTTATCTCCTTTTTGCCATTTGCGAATAATGAGAGGGCTTATTACCTTGTCTGCATCCAGGCAAGCTACATCTTTTTCTTTAGGAATAATAAAATCATCCGATAAATCCAGCGTCTTGATGCAAAGCTGTGGAGTTGGGTCGGTTGTGCTTTCTATGGTTCTGGTTTGAAGCAACAGATATTCTCTGTCTCGTACAGCTTCCCATTCGGGAGAAATAAATCTTTTTCCCGGCTGTCCTGATAAGCTGTGGAAAATATCTTTTATTTGTAAAGGTTTAAATCCTAGTGGATACAATATTTCAAACAGTAATGAGGCGGGGGCAACTTCTGTCAACAAGCGTTCTACATGAATAGCTTTTAGGTTGTTGCCATTTCTTTTTATAACTCTGTTTTTGGCCTCGGCCATTTCTTTGTTGTAAACGAGAGAGGTTTCTGCCAGTCGGTTTGCTGTTTCTGCAATACTCTCACTGACAGATGGATTTAGTTCTCCCAACATTGGAAGAATATTCAAGCGGATTTTGTTCCGCATATATTCATCTTGCAGATTAGTGCTGTCTGTTACGTAATCTTGATGTAAGTGCTCAAGATATTGTAGAATATCCTGTCGACTCGCGTTCAGTAGCGGACGGACAATATGACCGTTTAGCGGGGCTATTCCTTTCAGGCCGTTGATGCCTGTTCCCCGAATTAAGTTTAATAAGAATGTTTCTACACTGTCATCTCTATGGTGGGCTACGGCAATAACGGAAGCATCACACTCCTGCCTTAATTTTTCAAACCATTCATATCGCATTTCTCGAGCTGCCATTTCGATGGAAATGCGATGCTTTGTGGCGTACGTTTGAGTATCAAAATGTACCACATGTAATAAAATATTTAGTTCGTTACATAAGCCTCGTACAAAGTTTTCGTCTCGGTCTGACTCCTTGCCGCGCAAGTGAAAATTGCAATGGGCAGCTTCGCAGGTATATCCTAAAGCTAATAGCACACGTAATAAAGCGACAGAATCAGCACCGCCGCTTAGTGCCACTAAAATCTTATCTTTTTGAAAAAATAAAGATTTTTCTTCTATAAATCTATTGACGTCTAAATGAAACATATTACAAAGATAATGCTTCTTTGAGATTATAGAAAGCGAATACCTGTTTTCTTTCATCCGTCGGTTTGCATATTGCTATTTTTGTTTATGATGAAATTCTTTATTTAAAAACAGTCTAAACAACTTGCATACCTCTAAGTAATGAACTATATTTGCAGAAAATTTTAAAGAAAATGCGTTTATCTGAATTGAATACAGGAGAAAAAGGCGTAATAGTCAAAGTGTTAGGCCACGGAGGCTTTCGTAAGCGTATCGTAGAGATGGGCTTTATAAAAGGCAAAACCGTGGAAGTAATTTTAAACGCCCCCCTGAAAGACCCGATAAAATACAGACTGCTAGATTACGAGATTTCTCTTCGCCGGCAAGAAGCCGAGATGATAGAGGTAGTGAGTGAACAAGAAGCACGTACCACTCAAAGTCCTTATCACGGCTCCATAACAGAAGAAATAACAGTGCCCGAAGCTGAAATGGTGGCATTGGCCAAAGGAAAACGACGTACCATAAATGTGGCACTGGTAGGTAATCCTAATTGCGGAAAAACTTCGCTGTTTAATATAGCATCCGGTGCTCACGAGCACGTAGGAAATTATAGCGGCGTCACTGTGGATGCCAAAGAAGGTTTTTTTGATTTTCAGGGATACCATTTCCGTATTGTGGATTTGCCCGGTACTTATTCTTTGTCAGCCTATACTCCTGAAGAAATATATGTGCGCAAACATATTATTGATGAGACTCCCGATGTGATTATCAACGTGGTAGATGCTTCGAATCTGGAGCGGAATTTTTATCTCACTACTCAGCTTATTGATATGAACGTGAGAATGGTTATCGCTCTGAATATGTATGATGAACTTGAGGCAAGTGGCAACAAACTGGATTATCTCAAGCTGAGCCAGTTGTTTGGCGTACCTATGGTGCCCACTGTCTGTCGTAAAGGAGAAGGTGTCGATAAACTTTTCCATGTGATTATCGGCATCTATGAGGGCAGTGATTTTCTGACTCAAAAGAAGGCGGAAATCCGTACGGAAGTATTGGAGGATTTGCGTGATTGGCATGAAACTTATGTTCCTGATCATAAATTTGGCAGTCACAGTGAAGAAGAACACATTAGGCCGCGTGGTATTTTCCGTCATATTCATATAAATCATGGGCCTGAATTGGAACGCAGCATTCAAGCTGTGAAGAAATTAATCAGTGTCAACGAGCAAATCCGACACAAATATTCTACTCGTTTCCTGGCCATTAAATTGTTGGAAGATGATAAGGATATCGAACTTTTTGTTGAGACACTTCCCAATGGAGGTGAAATTTTAGCTTTGCGTGACAAAGAAGTTCAGCGTATTTATAATGTGATGAATGAAGATAGTGAACAGGCCATTACTGATGCCAAGTATGGTTTCATAACCGGAGCGTTGAAAGAAACATTTACAGACAATCACATGGAAAAGGAGCAGACCACTCGTGTGATTGATAGTATTGTGACTCATCGTATTTGGGGATATCCTATCTTTTTCCTTTTCCTTTATATCATGTTCGAAGGAACATTCGTATTGGGGGATTACCCTATGCAGGGAATTGAGTGGTTGGTAGATCAATTGGGAAATCTGATTCGTAATAATATGGCCGAAGGTCCATTGAAGGATATGCTGGTAGACGGTATCATTGGCGGGGTAGGCGGAGTTATCGTATTCTTGCCCAATATTCTTATTCTATATTTCTTCATATCTGTTATGGAGGATTCAGGATATATGGCACGTGCTGCATTTATTATGGATAAGATTATGCACCGAATGGGATTACACGGAAAGTCGTTCATACCTCTTATCATGGGATTCGGATGCAATGTGCCGGCTATTATGGCATCACGTACCATTGAAGACCGTAAGTGCAGGCTTATTACGATGCTGGTCAATCCGCTGATGTCATGTAGTGCTCGTTTACCTATTTATTTAGTAATGGTAGGAGCTTTTTTCCCAAATCAGGCTAGTTTTGTATTATTGTGCATTTACGCCACAGGAATTATATTGGCGGTTCTCATGGCACGTCTTTTCAGTAAGTTTCTGGTGAAAGGCGATGATGCGCCTTTTGTGATGGAACTCCCTCCTTATCGTATGCCGACAACGAAAAGTATTTTGCGCCATACTTGGGAAAAGGGGGCTCAATATCTGAAGAAAATGGGGGGTATTATTATGATTGCTTCTATCATTATCTGGTTCTTGGGATATTATCCGCAACATGATGCTTATGAAACAGTGGCAGAACAGCAAGAAAACTCATATATTGGTCAGATAGGTAAAGCAGTGGAGCCGGTAATCGAACCTTTGGGATTTGATTGGAAACTTGGCATCGGACTTATTTCCGGAGTCGGGGCAAAAGAACTGGTGGTTAGCACATTGGGAGTTCTTTATACGAATGAAGAGGATGTGGAAAATGTGAATCTTTCCAATCGTATTCCTATCACGCCACTTGCTGCTTTGGCTTATATGCTTTTTGTGCTAATATATTTTCCGTGTATAGCTACTTTGGCTGCTATAAAACAAGAATCGGGCAGTTGGAAATGGGCATTATTTGCTGCGGGCTATACCACGGTTTTAGCGTGGTGCATTGCTTTTGTTGTTTATCAACTGGGAAATTTGATTATTTAGTGAACTCATTTTTATTCTTATTGTTTTTTTAAGCATGGAATTACAACAAATCATAGTTTTAGTCATTGTTTTCTTGTGTATGATATGGGCTGGGCTTCGTATCTTTTTGTATTTCAAGAGGATAAAGAATAACGAGAATCCCTGTGAAGGATGTACTTCGGACTGTTCCATTAAGTCCATTCGCACCAATCAGAAGTGTAATTGCGAAAAAAATGCAGGAAAATGAAGAAAAAAACATCAAAATAGTTGCAGGTTCAAAAAAAAGTCGTACCTTTGCAACCGCAATCGAGAAACAACGGTTGCAAAGAAAAAGGGTTCCTTGGATGAGTGGCTTAGTCAGCGGTCTGCAAAACCGTGTACGGCGGTTCGAATCCGCCAGGAACCTCTAAAGCCAAAGAAGGATTAGAATGAAAATTTCTAATCCTTCTTTGGCTTTTAGGGGCTCAGCCGATTTTTTGGATTGGTAGGTAGTACCTAGGGGCAGTCATTATTCTTGGGGATTTAACATATCAATCAAATACCTGTCCCCTGATCTTGTCTCCTCCGGTTTCCAATCCCTGCATGTGTTTTTGAGTTTCCTAAGCCGTTTCATTAGCCGGACCAAGCGTTTTCGTCCTTTCGATTATGCCTGTCTGTCTGTCGAATTACTACAGTCTCCGGCAGCGGACTGTATAGTCTGTTGCAGTGGACCGTACGGTCTGCTACAGTGGACTGTACAGTCCATTGCCGCAGACTGTAATAATCTTCCGTTTAAAAGACCTTACCCGCCCCCGGGAAACGGCTTATTCTTCCCTTTGCTTGTGATATGACACTTAAATCCCCAAGAATAATAAGTGACCCGAATTTTCTCAAAATATTATGTCCACACACTTTTTTGACTTGATCCGAAAAAAAGTTTCAAAGCCTCAAAAAAAACTATTTTTATTTTGTAATTTCAAAATAATATTCTAAATTTGCACCGCCTTAAAGAAAAAGAGAAAGGCCTGATTAAAAATGGCGGTATCGTCTAGTGGCCTAGGACGCGGCCCTCTCACGGCTGAAACTCGGGTTCGAGTCCCGGTTCCGCTACTAAAAAGCTAATAAGTTAATAACAAACTTATTAGCTTTTTCTTTTTTTAAAACGTCCTTGTCTTTGGGATGTAACGTGCAAAAATGTGGGCTCAGTTTGAAAACTTGGGGGAATTAGTTAAAAACACTATCTTTGTGGCATGAAACAGAACCTTCACCCCCCTGCCACTCCACTGGAGATGTTGAGCTTGTTCCTTCCTGCAGGCCTGCTTGACTATTTTGACCTGGTTAACCATGTCTCTCAAGAGACTTGCTTCATTTTTTTTCTTGAGGAAAAGCCTTCCATTCCTCAAGAGCATTCCCATTTACATCTACATTCCAAAGGTTTCTTCCCGGAAATAGAAGTGCAAGACTTTCCTGTTCGCGGCAAGGCTGTATATCTACGCATCAAGCGGCGTCGTTGGGAAGACCCGGAAACAGGACAAACTTATAGTCGTGATTGGAACTTAGTAGCCTCCGGTACTCGCATAACAGCTGAGTTCGGAGCTTTTTTAAAAGCGTTACTTAGACAATCATGCGGTTAGTTGCC
>NZ_KB905472.1:1059504-1297205 GCF_000382445.1 Phocaeicola massiliensis B84634 = Timone 84634 = DSM 17679 = JCM 13223
GATAAGAGGTTTTTTCTGTATAGATTAGCAAAGGTGTATGCATAAAGGGAAATTAACAAATGTTAATCCCCCAAGAATTACAACTGAGCCCAAAAATGTGCTCTTTGACGCGGGAGCGATACGGTATTATGGCATTCCCATATCTGGTAAGCTTTAGGGGTAATCTGAAGATTGGTTTAACTTAAAAGTATTGAGGGGGGGCTTTGATAGCTTTCACACAGAATCCTTATGGATAGAAGGTTTCAATATCTGTTATGTGTGAAAGGAGATTATATTGACTTTACCGATGGGTAGAATTCCTTTCATCGACATAATATTACTTTCTCTTAGAAAGCATGTTGTGTCTTTCGGAAAGCATGTTGTTTTTCGCTGCAATACTATAATAGGAACTTTCGAAGTTTTTGATTTAATTTCCCGGGGAGGATAAACGGAACCGGACAGAAGCTTTGGCGGTCCGGTCCTAAGGGGCTGAATAAAAAAATCCGAGCTTTAGGGAAACTCGGATTTTTAAGCTTTTAGAAAAAAGTCTTTCTATGTGGTGTATAATTTCACAAACATAGATGGATGTGGAGGAACTTTTTTTCTTTTTACTTGCAATATTTCTGAATTAAGCTGTCCACTACAGTGTCTCCTAATTCTTTTGCTTTGGCAAAGTTCGTACAAGCTTCTTTGTTATTCTTTTGCTGCACCTGACAGTATCCCAGCATACGATATGCTGCAGCTGCTTTAGGATCGAGGGAAATTGCTTTCTTTAATGCTTCTACAGCTTCATTAAATTGTCCTACACGCAGATGTACAGAACCTTTTTCTATCCACATTTCTACATTTTCAGGAGACATTTCTACGGCTTTGTCGATGTCGTTGATGGCTTGTTGATACATTTTGCATTGAATTTCGGCTTGTTCACGTTGTAGATAGAAAGCAGCGGTGACACGCCCTCCGATGGCATCGTAAAATTTATCATAGTCAACCACCGCTTCACGATATTTGCCTGTTTGTGCTTTCATCTCGGCGCGTTCGTAAAAATAAGGAGCAGCTTCGGAAGTGTAAGGAGGAGTGAAACGGGCAATGGCACTATCCATAAGAGCAATCACTTCATTCATCTCGGTTCCTTCTATTAACTGCTTTGTTTTGGCGGCCGAATAGAAAGTGGCGGCAGATGCTAAAGGAGTCTGATTTACTTGCTCATAACTCTTATACGCATCTGTATAGTTGCGCATTGCAAATAAAATATCGCCTTCCAATTGAATATAAACCGGTTGTGCATCTGTTGCGATAGCTTCGCGAATGATATTTAATGCTTTGTCGTAACTCCAGTCTCCGTATGCTTTTTTGCCTTCTTCAAGGTTAATGCAATAAGAGTAGATTATCTTAGCCACATTATATTGTCCTTCTGTTTTGTTGCCTGATACGTCCATAGCCTTTTTCAAATCGGCTTCGGCCAATGCATTATGTTCATCATCTCCGATGTTCATGTAGTAGCCGGCACGACGTGTATACCCTTCGGTGCTGTTGGGGTATGCTTGTAAAAAATCGTTTAGAGTTGCCAGATAGTTTTTGGCATCCATCTGTGATGAAGACATATAAAGATATACCAAGGCCTGGTCTTCTGTTTCGGGTAATGCCTTTGCAATGCCTATTTTATTCAGATTGATGTCATTGGCAGATAAGGGGGAAATACTTAATGATTCGCCGTAAGATGCACCGATGGCATAGCTTTCTTTATCTTCTTCGGATGCACTTTTCTGAATCAGTCCCAGTACTTCGCCATTTGCATTCATAATGGGGCAGCTTACGGTTTTGTCACTTGTGGTCATTGTCAGTGTGTAGTAGTAAGCTTTGTCGGCAATAGTATCTACTTGGGTCACTTTACCGGTTTGGCAGGTAGCCGCTTTTTGTGTGGAGTAGGGGAGCAGATAAACAGTTTCTCCTACTGCGGCAGGTTGTGTGGCTACTTTCAGAGCGGTTATTTTTTTCTCGGTTTCTGTACGGAATTTAATGACATCATACATTGAATTTGCACCGGCAATGCGTGTTACCGGCAGTTCTTTGCCATCGGCGTTGATAATGACGGCACGTTCTGCGTCTTCAAACAAAGAGTAATCAGACAGGGCTGTACCGTTATTATTGATATAAAAACCGTTACCGGTATTTTTAATTTTGTTTTCTTTATCGTAAGTTACGATAGAAAAAACAGCTTTCTTAGCTTTGTCGGCCCATTTGGGAGTGTCTTGGGCATGAACCGATTGGATGGCCATGCAACACATCAGAATCAAAAGTACTTTCTTCATGATATAGTTTTTATTGTTATTCTTCAGTAGTAAAGCCACGCTGTTTCACGGCTTCGTAAATCAGGATACCGGCGGCAACAGATACGTTCAGTGATTCGATTTTGCCCAGCAATGGAATTTTAATCCATTCGTCACACAATGACAAGTGCTCGTAGGGCACACCCGTATCTTCTGCTCCCATAATAATACAAACAGGGTCTTTGTAGTTTGCCTTGGTATAGTCATAGTCGCCTTTTTCGGTAGCTGCGACAATCTTGAAACCGCTGTTCTTCAAGAATTTGATGGTTTCGGTCAGGCTTTGTTCACGGCAGACGGGCAGCGTATGCAAGGCTCCCGCAGAAGTCTTCATGGCATCTGCATTGACACTGACACTGTTTTTGGCAGGAATGATAATCGCATCTATTCCGGCACATTCGCAAGTGCGGGCAATGGCACCAAAGTTGCGCACATCGGTAATGCCGTCCAGCATGATGAGCAACGGATTTTTTCCTTGTTCAAAAAGGTAAGGAACAATATCTTCTGTTTTTTGATAAGTAATGGCTGAAATAAAAGCTATGACTCCCTGATGGTTTTTGCGGGTGATGCGGTTGATGCGTTCCACCGGCACGCGTTGCACAGGAATCATCCGTCCCTTCAATTCGGCAAACAATTCTTTGGAGAGTTCGCTTTGTATGTCTCTTTTTACTAATATCTTGTCTATCTCTTTTCCGGCTTGAATGGCCTCGATAACGGCACGTACACCGAAAATCATTTCATTTTTCTCTGTCATATTCTTTATTTATATCCTAATAAAACTTTTGCATTGTTCAGTGCGGCATCCGTCAAGGTAGCTCCACTCAACATATTTGCTATTTCTTTCACTCGTTCTTCGTTGGTCAGCCGGCGTATGTGGCTGTTGGTTCCTGTATCGGTATCTTCTTTATATACCTTGTAATGTGTGATGCCTTTGGCGGCTATTTGCGGTAGATGGGTAATGCTGATTACCTGTCGGTTTTGATTTCCCATTTTTTCCATGATGAGTGCCATCTTTTCGGCGATGGAGCCTGATACTCCGGTATCTATTTCATCGAAGATGATGGTGGGGAGTTTCACGGCTCCCGCTATCATGGCTTTCAGGGATAGCATGACACGTGCGATTTCACCGCCCGAAGCAACAGAAGCTACATTCTGCAATGTCCCGTTTTTATTGGCCGAGAAAAGGAAAGTAACACAGTCCATTCCTTTGGAATCCGGTTCTTTTCGGGGAGTAAGCTCTACCATGAAACGAACGTTGGGCATGCCCAAAGGGACCAGCAGTGATTGCATTTGTTTTTCAATGTCTTTGCCGGCCTGTACACGCAGTCCGGTCAGGACTTTGGCTTGTTCCAGTACTTTGTTGTACAAAGTGTCCTTTTGCGCAGTCAGCTGCGCAATGCGGTCATCAAATGAAGTAATGGCGTTGAGTTGTTCCCGATAATCGTTTGTCAGGGCGATTAACTCTTCGATGGTCTGCATACGATGTTTTTGCTGCAAAGAATAAATAAGATTCAGCCTTTCGTTCACAAAGTCGAGCCGGTTGGGGTTGAATTCTATTTCTTCCTGTGCACCGGCGATGTCGTGCGACAGGTCTTTCAGTTCTATATAGCAACTGTCCAGCCTGTTTATCCATTCTTGTGCCGGTGCATATACTTTGGCAATGTTTTGCAAGGTCTGCATGCACTCTTTGGTGGCAGAAAGAAGGCTTCCTTCATCTGAGGACATGATTTGGTCTACCTTATACAAGCCTGCTTTTATATCTTCGGCATGGCTTAATGTCTCAGCTTCCTGTTCCAGTTCCGTTTGTTCTCCTTCCCGTAATTCCGCTTCATTTAGTTGCTCCAATTGGAAACGGATATAATCTTCATTCTGACGGCTTTTTTCAGCCTGAGCGATAAAGTCTGCCAATTGCTTGCAGATACTTTTATACTTTGCATACAGGCTTTTGTAGGAGATGAGTTCTTGTTCGTCATGTGCCAGTATGTCGAGTACGTTCATTTGAAACTCTTCGTGGTTCAGCAGTAAGTTTTGGTGCTGGCTGTGCACGTCTATCAATTTCTCTCCCAGTTCTTTCATTTGTACCAGTGAGGCAGGGGTATCGTTGATAAAGGCGCGGCTCTTCCCCGAAGCATAAAGTTCGCGGCGTATGATGCATTCTTCGGGGTCATACTCCATGTCGTTTTCAACAAAGAAAGGCTCCATTTGATAAGTCGAAATATTGAAACGGGCTTCTACGATACATTTATTGGCACCTTTCTTGATTGCTTTGATATCAGCCCTTTGTCCGAGCAGCAAGCCGATGGCGCCCAAAATGATAGATTTACCTGCGCCTGTCTCTCCGGTGATGACCGAAAAACCGGGGGTAAAACTGATATCGAGCGTATCAATTAATGCATAATTTTGTATATAGATAGATTGCAGCATATTCTTTTTTTAATTCCTTACCAGTTTATCTATAATGTCACACGCCACTTCCCGCTTGCTTTTCAGGGGATAGTCAGTGTATCCTTGGCGGTCGATGATCGTTATTTTGTTCGTGTCATAACGAAAACCGGCACCCTTGTCATTCAGTGAATTGAGCACAATGAAATCAAAGTTCTTGCGTTCCAGCTTTCCTTGTGCGTTCTGCCGTTCGTCGTTTGTTTCCAGTGCGAAACCCACCAGCTTTTGGCCCGGCTTTTTTTGTTTTCCCAGCGAAGCGGCGATGTCTTGTGTCGGTTTCAGTTGTAATACCAAATCGTCTTTTTCTCTCTTAATCTTATGGTCGGCCACACTTTCCGGCGTGAAGTCGGCCACGGCAGCGCATAAAATGCCTGCATCGGCATCGGTAAATTCACGGCTGGCGGCTTCATACATTTCTCCGGCACTTTCCACATCAATGCGGCGGATGTGCGGATGCTGTGTTTTCAGTGTGACAGGACCGCTTATCAAGGTTACATGGGCGCCTCGTGAGGCGCATTCCTCTGCCAGCGCAAATCCCATTTTTCCCGAAGAATAATTGCCAATGAATCGCACCGGGTCTATTTTTTCATAAGTGGGACCGGCTGTGATAATGATTTTCCTGCCCGCCAGATCCTGTTGCTGTTCAAAGAACTTTTCCAGTTCTTCTATGATTTTTTCCGGTTCTTCCATTCGTCCTTTGCCTACCAAATGGCTTGCCAATTCTCCTTCTCCCGGTTCTATGATATGATTTCCATACGAGCGCAATGTCTCCAGATTCCGTTGGGTGGAAGGATGTGCAAACATATCCAAGTCCATGGCCGGAGCCACAAAGACAGGTGCTTTCATTGACAGGTAAGTCGTAATCAGCATATTGTCGGCTATTCCGTTTGCCATCTTTCCGATGGTGGATGCTGTTGCCGGAGCTATCACCATGGCGTCAGCCCATAAGCCTAAGTCCACATGGCTGTTCCAGGTGCCGTCCCGTTGTGCAAAGAATTCACTGATGACGGGTTTGCTTGTCAGTGCCGACAAAGTAATGGGAGTGATGAACTCTTTTCCTGCCGGTGTAATGACTACTTGCACTTCCGCTCCTTTTTTGATAAGTCCTCGAATGAGTATAGCCGCTTTATAGGCGGCTATACTTCCGGTTATACCTAATACGATTTTCTTTCCTTTCATGCTCATTTAGTAGTCAGTCCTGATTCGCGTAGTCTGATTTTAGTCAATACGTTTTTGGTGTTCAGCGTAAAGTCACCGTTTAAAATCCAGCTATAATAGCCGGGGTCTTTTTGCAGCACTTCGCTGACCGACATTCCTTTGTATTTGCCAAAGTTAAATACTTCCACGCCCTTTTCGTCATATACGATGCGGCCGGCAAAGTCTACATTTTTGTTGAAACTGGAGTATTCAGCCAAAAATGCCATATCATTCTGTAATTCTTCGGGATAACGGTCTAATTGTGCTTTCAGTACTTCATATGTAGCACGGGTGTCGGCCTCTGCAGTATGAGCGTCTTCCAGGTTTTTTTGGCAATAAAACTTATAAGCAGCCGATAAAGTCCGTTGTTCCAGTTTGTGATAAATTACCTGCACATCAATAAATTTGCGTTTCATCATATCAATATCCACTCCGGCGCGAAGAAATTCTTCTGCCAAAACAGGTATATCGAAGCGGTTGGAGTTGAACCCGGCCAAATCGCATCCTTCGATATCGCGTGCAATGTCTTTAGCTACTCCCTTGAAAGTAGGACAGTCGGCCACGTCCTTATCATAGATACCATGAATGGCCGAAGACTGTTCAGGGATATGCATTTCTGGGTTGATGCGCATGGTCTTGGTCTCTTCATTGCCGTTTGGATACACTTTCAGATAGCAAATTTCTACTATTCTGTCGGTGTTTATATTAGTACCTGTTGTCTCTAAATCAAAGAAGACAATCGGGTTCTTCAAATTCAATTTCATTCTGTTTCGAGTTGTAATTTATTATATTTAGTCATTCAGCATCATAGGCATCAGCAGCATCAGCACGTCTTCCTTCTCTTCCTGTTCGGCAGGAACAATGACACCTGCGCGTGATGGGTCTGCCAATTCTACAATTACCTCTTGGGCAGTCAGGTTATTCAGAATATCTATCAGGAAAGTCGATTTGAAACCGATGCTCATGGCATTGCCAGCATATTGGCAAATCAGTGTTTCTTCTGCTGAGGTTGAGAAGTCGATATCCTGTGCCGAAATCTGTATCTGGTTTTCGCTGAGGCGCAATTTAATCAAACTACTTGCCTGCGAAGAGAAAACAGAAACGCGGCGCAAAGCGCTGATAAGCATCTGCCGGTCGATAGTCACTTTATGCGGATTATCTTGCGGAATGACAGAATTGTAGTTCGGATAGCGCCCTTCAATCAGACGACATACCATTCTGTAGTTCTCCAGAGTAAATATAGCATTGCGGTCATCGAAGTCGATTTGTACATCTCCCTGTTCTTTGGGCAGGAGGTTCTTCAGCAAAGTGGCCGGTTTCTTGGGCAGGATAAATGCGGCCTTTTCATCGCCGTGAGCCACAAAAGTCTTGTTACGTACCAACTTATGGCCATCAGAAGCTACGAAGGTGATATCTTCGGTAGTGATATCAAAATAAATACCATTCATCACCGGGCGAAGCTCATCGTCGGCTGTTGCAAACAGAGCTCGGTTGATGCCTCCCAACATTACAGGTGCTCCTATAGTCACATGGACAGCATTGGCGCCCAGTGCAGGAGCCTGAGGATATTCATCTGCATTTTGTCCCATGAGACTGTATTTACCGTTTTGATATTGTACGGTGATTTCCAGGTTATTTGTATTCACTTCGAATGTCAGTGGCTGTTCCGGAATTTCTTTCAGGGCTTCGAGTATGGTTTTGGAAGAAACAGCAAAGCGTCCGTCACCGTCATTCTCAATCACTTCCAAAGAGGTGGACAGGGTTGTTTCACTGTCGGATGCAGTTAAGAACAGTGTCCCATCCGTCAGCTCCATCAGGAAACAATCAAGGATGGGCAGCGAGTTCTTAGAATTGATAACGCGGCTAATAGCCTGTAAATGACTGAATAATCCAGTACTTGAAACGATGAACTTCATAGTTTTATATTATTATATTTATATTCTACATATAGGTCTCATTTAACTGCCAAAGTTACGAAAAGATTATGGTTTGCACGCAAAAAATAGCGAAAAAATTAGTTTACTCGCCGGGAAAAGCGTAATTTCGTGCCGAAAATTAAATTTTATCATAATGGAATTAGCAGGAAAAGTTATAGCGGTTCTCGAACCGAGAAGCGGAGTCTCAAAAACTGGAAATGAATGGAAAGTGCAGGAATATGTGATTGAGACACACGATCAGTATCCGCGTAAGATGTGTTTTGATGTATTTGGTGCAGACAAAATAGCGCAGTTTAATATTCAGGTGGGTGAAGAATTGAATGTATATTTCGATGTTGATGCACGTGAGTGGAACGGGCGTTGGTTCAACAGTATTCGTGCTTGGAAAGTGGATCGTGTGAGTGCTCAGGCTCCTGTAGCACCTGATGCTCCGTTCCCGCCGATGAATGCAGCCCCGGCAGCTCCGGTAGATTTTGCTTCAACAGACGAGAAAGACGATTTACCATTCTAAATTCTACTAAAATATTAATATACAAATCCGGTTGATCCTTGATGAATTGACCGGATTTTTTATTGTATAATGTTAATGGAGTTTTTATTGGGGATATGATTTTATGAATTTGGAGGTAATAAGTGTTACGGACTAGCACCGAATGTCTAAATCTAATCAAGGTTATATGTATTTTTTTTAGCTTTATATTGGAAGGAAGATTATTTTCGATTTATGGATTGTGGGTATGGCTATTATTTGTAGGAAAAATGTATAGAAAATTAGTATGCATATATCGTTGTTCAAAAAACTATTTGCAAAATAATAGAAAGGTTTGTGTTGGTATTATTATAGATAAATAAAAAGACCACGTGCTCTGCAGGAGGTGCACGCAGTCTTTTTATAGTGTATATGAAACTATGATTTGTTTATGAGTTCATGCTCATTAGGAATTCTTCATTGTCACGCGTATTTTCCAAACGGCTTTTTACAAAATCCATAGCTTCGATAGGGTTCATATCTGCCAGATATTTACGCAGAATCCACATGCGGTCGAGTGTAGTCTTATCAAGCAATAAGTCATCACGGCGGGTGCTGGATGCAACGATATTGACAGCAGGGAAGATACGTTTGTTGCTAAGGTTGCGGTCGAGTTGCAACTCCATGTTACCTGTACCCTTGAATTCTTCGAAGATTACTTCATCCATCTTAGAACCGGTATCAATCAATGCGGTAGCGATAATGGTAAGTGAACCGCCGCCTTCGATGTTGCGTGCTGCTCCGAAGAAACGTTTGGGTTTATGTAATGCATTGGCATCTACACCACCCGACAATACTTTACCCGAAGCGGGGGAAACAGTATTGTATGCACGAGCCAATCGGGTGATAGAGTCTAAGAATATCACGACATCGTGACCACATTCTACCATGCGTTTTGCTTTTTCGAGCACGATACCTGCAATCTTGACGTGACGTTCTGCCGGTTCATCAAATGTAGAAGCGATAACTTCGGCATTGACACTGCGGGCCATGTCAGTTACTTCTTCAGGACGTTCGTCAATGAGCAGCATAATCATGTAGACCTCGGGGTGATTGGCAGCGATGGCATTGGCAATATCTTTCATCAAGATGGTCTTACCGGTTTTAGGTTGAGCCACAATCAGTGCACGTTGTCCTTTGCCGATGGGGGCGAACATATCTACCACACGGGCAGAAAGGTTATCACTGTAACCACCTTTGCAAAGTCTGAACTTTTCGTCGGGGAACAGCGGAGTGAGGTGGTCGAATGGAACGCGATCGCGCACTAGTCCGGGGTCTAGACCATTGATTTTTTCTACTTTCACCAGCGGGAAGTATTTTTCTCCTTCTTTAGGTGGACGGATAGAGCCTTCGACTACATCGCCTGTCTTCAGACCAAATAGTTTGATTTGTGACTGTGACACATAAATATCATCTGGCGAAGAAAGGTAGTTGTAATCTGATGAACGAAGGAAACCATAACCGTCAGGCATGATTTCTAAAACACCGGTTCCTGTCAGAATACCTTCAAATTCGTAAGGCTTTTCTACCGGCTTACGCTCGGGAGCCGATTGTTGGGGTTGCTGTGGAGATTCCAGACCTTCTGTGTTGTTATTGTTGGTCGGACGCTGGTTGTTATAATTATTATTGTTGCGTTGATTGGGGTTGTTGTATCTCGGGTTTTGTTCGCGTGGTTGGCGAGGCTGGAATTTAGAAGCTGGAGTGACAGTGGGAACAGGTGCCTCATTTTTGGTTGCTTCAAACTTTCCAAGTAATTCAGTAGGAAGTTCAATCTTTTCCGAAGGGAGATCTTCAATTGGAATGAAGTCGTCTGTATCGCTATCGAAATCCAATTCGGGAAGAATTACCTCTTTTTCTTTCGGAGTATTGGTTGCCGAAACTTTTTGAGGAGTAGTGTTATTGGTTTCTTCTGCTGTTGTAGCAGGTTGTTCTTCTGTCTTGGCAGCAGTTTTATTCTTCGTACCCGGCTTGCGGCCTCTTTTCTTCGGCTCAGACTTTTCAACTGCTTCTGTTACTGTTTTTTCTTGGATGGGTTGAGCTGTTTCAACTGTGGAAACTGCTTCTTTTTCAGCCTCTTCTGCGATGTGTGCAGCCGTTGTTGGAGTAGCTGCTTCTAGCTTTTGTGCTTTATCTTTGGTGGCAGTATATACCTTGTCACCTTCTTTTTTAACACTGATACGTGATCTCTTTTTAGGCTGGTTTTCTTTGCGGTCTTCATTTACTTTGGCCGCTGCTACTTTTTTGGTTGCTCCGACTATTGCTTGCTCGTCCAGAATCTTATAAACGAGTTCTTCTTTTTTCAGAGACTCTGTTTTAGTGATACCCAACTCTTTGGCGATTGATTGTAATTCTGACAAGTCTTTGTCGTTTAATTGAATGATGTTATACATATAGTATATGTTATTAGTAAAATATTTTTTTATTGTGTAATCAAAGAACGCAATCGGCACATGAAATGTCTTGAGATCGCAGTTCATAATTTATGATTACGGGATTTAATATGTTATAGATATTATATCGGAACGTAAACGAAACTTGCCAGATTGGCAAATTCTGCGTTTACTGATGCAAATGTAGCTGTTTTTTTTGAAAAACTCTTCAAATAGGAGAAAAAAATACCATATTTTTAAAATTAATAAAAAAAGACGCTTCAAAATATCGGCCTATGTTTCTCTCGGTACCGATGTTAAATGAACGTAAAAAAAAGTCAGATTGTTTAGGCATATCTGTGTTTTATAGCGGAAAAAGTGCTAATTTAGCCCATGAAAATTTGATTTTTATTATTAAAACATTGAATAAACATGAAAAAAGTGATTTTTACAGAAAAGGCTCCTGCAGCTATAGGACCTTATAGTCAGGCGATTGAGGCAAATGGTATGGTATTTCTCTCAGGTCAGTTGCCTGTAGATCCTGCTACCGGTGAATTTGTTCCGGGAGGAGTTGCCGAACAGACTGCTCAGGCTTTTGAAAATATCAAGCATGTATTGGCAGCAGCCGGTTTGACTACTGCAAATATTGTAAAGACTACTGTTTTTTTAGCGGATATGTCCTTATTTGCAGAAATGAATGCTGTTTATGCCAAGTATTTTGAAGGTGATTTTCCTGCCCGTTCTGCAATAGCAGTTAAGGCATTGCCGAAAGGTGCATTGGTGGAAATCGAAAGCATCGCTGCAAAATAACAGCTGTTATTTTGTCTATTGTAGGGGAGGAATATATCCGACCCTATAGTGAATATAAGTTTTAGTCTGGTGACGGTTATAGACTTCGGTTTCATGTCGGGTAAATGGATTAATGAATATGAGGAAAGTAAATTTGAAACAACTCGATAGATGGCAGTGGTCAACTATTGTGCTATCTATCATTTTGGTGATGGCATTTTCTGTATTTGTTTATCGCTATGAACCGTTTCGGAGTGGTTTCGAAATAACAGATCAATTAGGGGGGAATGTGTTTCCGGCTACTATACTTTCTACAGCTACTACGGATGGAGACTTGATTGTTCCTGCCGATTCCGATTATATTGGTAATCCGAAATCAGGTATTGCTATTCGTATAAAAAACAGCTATGCCAATAGTAAATTGCGTATTGAAGTGGCTGAAACTCCTTTCTTCTCTGAATCTGTTTCCGAATTTATTTTGCCTAAGCCCGGTAAGGAATATCTTGTTTTCCCCGACATCATTTGGAACTATCAGGCTTTGCGTGACAATAATCAGGCAGTGCCCGTTAGTATATCTGTCAAGGCGGAACTTAACAGAAAAAAAATGCCTCAGCGATTGAAAACCATTTCTATGCGGAGTATCAATGAGTGTCCGCTTGGTTATGTAGACGATAAAATGAAATTTCACGATACAGGTGAGTTTTTTGCCGCTTATGTGAACGAGGAACATCCGCAGATAGACAAACTTTTGCGTGAAGCATTGGACACGCGCTTAGTCAATCGTTTCCTGGGGTATCAGGGAGATACAAGTCAATCCGAAAATGTGGATAAGCAAGTTTATGCTTTATGGAATGTATTGCAAAAACGTAACTTTAAATATAGTTCCACAACCAATAGCAGTTTGTCGTCGAATGTGGTTTATACTCAGCGTGTGCGTACGTTGGATGATGCATTGGAGTCTTCGCAGATAAACTGTGTAGATGGGAGCGTGTTGCTCGCCTCATTGCTCAAGGCGATAAATATCAATCCTATATTGGTACGTATCCCCGGGCACATGTTTGTGGGTTATTACACAGACAAGACTCACACCGATATGAATTTTCTGGAGACAACAATGATTGGAGATGTGAATTTGGACGATTTCTTTCCTGATGAAAAACTGGATTCTACCATGGTGGGGAAATCGCAGAATCAAATGTCGAAACTTACTTTTGAGAAATCAAAAGAATATGCCAATAAGAAATATAGAGAAAACGAATCGCTTATCCATTCGGGAAAAGTGAATTATATGTTTCTGGAGATAGACAAGAAGACACGTGCGCAAGTACAACCTATTGGTAAGTAAGTTTGTTATAAAAGGTATGGAATTAGTTTATATTTATCATAGCGGATTTGCCCTGTTGGGCGATGGGTATACTGTTATCATGGATTATTACCGTGACACAGAAGATAAACAGGCGGAAGCTGCTTTGCGCAGGTTGATGAATGAACAGCCTGAAGAACCGGTGGTGGCACCTGAACAGGGAAAGGTGCATGATGAACTTTTGCACCGCCCCGGAAAGTTATATGTGCTGGCCAGCCATTTTCATCCAGATCATTTCAATAAGGAAGTATTGGACTGGAAAACACAGCGACCAGACATTATCTATATCTTTTCGAAGGATATTCTGAAACACAGAAGAGCGCAGAAAGAAGACGCCGTCTGGTTGAAAAAAGGAGAGGAATATGCTGATGAAACCTTATCGGTCAGGGCATTCGGATCTACGGATGTAGGAGTATCTTTTCTGATAGAAGTAGAGAATAAGAAATTTTTCCATGCCGGCGATTTGAATAACTGGCATTGGATGGAAGAAAGTACGGAACAGGAATGGAAGGGATATGAAAAGAATTTCCTTCATGAAGTGGATAACCTGTATGATTATACGCATGAACTGGATGTAGCAATGTTTCCTGTAGATCCGCGTTTGGGACGTGAATATATGAGAGGTCCCGAACAGTTTGTGAAGAGAATAAAAACAAATATTTTTGTACCGATGCATTTCGCGCCCGACTATGGGAAAGCAAATGCTTTCCGTGCTTTGGCAGAAACCCATGGAACACATTTTATAGAAATAAAGTATCCCGGACAGATTATAAAAATTTAAAGAAATATGAAAGTAAAAGGAAGATTTGATCATTTTAATATTGATGTAACGAATTTGGAACAGAGTATTCGATTCTACGAAACTGCATTGGGGCTGCATGAAGCCAATCGAAAAGTAGCTGCTGATGGTTCTTTTATTTTAGTATATATGGCTGATGATCATAGTAACTTCTTGCTGGAACTGACTTGGTTACGTGATCATCCGCAGCCTTATGAATTGGGCGAAAATGAAAGCCATCTTTGTCTGCGTGTAGAAGGAGATTATGACGAAGTGCGTAAATTCCATAAAGAAATGGGATGTGTATGTTATGAAAATACAGAGATGGGGCTATACTTCATTAATGATCCGGATGATTATTGGATTGAAGTATTACCGGTGAAATAAATAAATATAAAAAATAGGAACTATGAAATACATTGCTCCCGGTGGCTGGTTCTCGCTGGAATATCCTGCGGGTTGGCGTGAGTTTGAAGATACAGAAGAGAGTTTTTTATTTTATGACCCCGACAAATGGAGTGGAAATTTCCGTATCTCGGCTTATAGAGGTGCTGACACAAACTATGGAAAAGAATGTGTCAGTTATGAATTGAAAGAAAATCCGGCTGCTGAATTGACCCTGATAAGAGGTGTGCAATCGGCTTACAGTGTGGATAGCTTTCAGGAAGAAGGCATTTGGTACACCTCTCATTTTTGGGTTATTGATTGTCGTGATATATGCGTGGAATGTTCTTTTACGGTAGCTAAGGGTGGTGATAAAACTGTTGCCGAGAATATTATCGCCAGCATAGAAATACGCCGTGAAAATAAGGCTTATCCTAAAGAGATTATTCCTATTCGAGTGCTTGAGATAGGCGAGGTGAATAGTGCTTATGAATGGGCCTCAAGTACGATAAAGAAACAGCTTACAAAAGACTTCTCTTCGCAGGAAGAGGATATCGAAAAGATTCAGGAGGTAATGGATAGCGGGCGTTTCCAACCTCAACAGCGTATGGCTTGGGAGAACTTCGGTGTGGCTTTTGGCACAATTCTGGTTAATGAGATGGAAGGCATGGAATGGGTGACAGTGATAGACGGAAAGGAAGAATATCCGGCTTTGCAGTTTATGAATTCCGATATGCTGATTGATCCTGCCGCCATAGTATGGAATAAAGCGAAGAAAAACCTTCCTTGTGACCTGAAGGCTGAATTTAAGAAAATTAAGCGCGAAGCGGAAGCTGTGTTGGATGATATTAATTAAAAAAGAGAATGGTTCCATATTTACAGATAGACGGACTTACAAAATCGTTTGGTGATTTGGTTTTATTTAATCAAATTTCTTTGGGGGTAGCCGAAGGACAACGTATCGGTTTGATAGCCAAGAACGGTAGCGGTAAGACTACATTATTGAATATTATAGCCGGAAAAGAAGGTTATGATGAAGGCAGCATTGTGTTTCGTCGTGATTTGTGTGTAGGCTACTTGGAGCAAGATCCTCACTATCCCGAAGAACTGACTGTGCTTGAAGCGTGTTTCCATCACGGTAATACTACCGTGCAACTTATTAAGGAATATGAAAGGTGTATGGAAACCGAAGGTAATCCGGGAATGGAGGACCTGCTGGCACGCATGGAACATGAAAAAGCCTGGGATTATGAACGAAAGGCAAAACAGATTCTTTCGCAACTTAAAATCCGTGATTTCAATCAGCAGGTGAAGCATCTCTCGGGAGGACAGCTCAAACGTGTTGCTTTGGCGAATGTGCTTATCACGGAGCCTGATTTCCTGATTTTGGATGAGCCTACCAATCACCTCGACCTTGATATGACGGAGTGGTTGGAAGATTATTTGAGACGTGGCAATATCAGTCTTTTGATGGTGACTCACGACCGCTATTTCCTTGATCGCGTCTGCTCTGAAATTATCGAAATAGACAATAAGCAGGTTTACTCTTATAAAGGTAATTACAGTTATTATTTAGAAAAACGCCAAGAACGCATAGAGGCGACAAACGCTGAAATAGCCCGTGCCAATAATTTATATCGTACGGAATTGGAATGGATGCGCCGTATGCCACAGGCACGCGGACATAAAGCGCGTTATCGTGAGGAGGCTTTTTATGAGCTGGAAAAGGTGGCAAAACAACGTTTCAATGACGGTAATGTGAAGCTGGAAATGAAGGCGTCATATATCGGCTCGAAAATTTTTGAAGCAGACCATCTTTACAAGAGTTTCGGTGACTTGAAGATTTTGGACGATTTCTCTTATATCTTTGCCCGATACGAGAAGATGGGAATTGTGGGAAACAACGGTACGGGAAAATCCACCTTTATCAAGATTCTGATGGGCGAGCAGAAGCCGGACAGCGGTACGATAGATATTGGCGAGACGGTGCGTTTCGGATATTATTCGCAGGATGGCTTACGGTTTGATGAACAGATGAAAGTGATAGATGTGGTGCAGGATATTGCCGAAGTAATTGAACTGGGCAATGGTAAGCGCCTTACAGCTTCGCAGTTTCTTCAGCATTTTCTTTTTACACCTGAAACGCAGCACAGTTATGTGTATAAGTTGAGTGGGGGAGAGCGGCGCCGGCTTTATCTCTGTACGGTGTTAATGCGTAATCCAAACTTTTTGGTACTGGACGAACCAACCAATGATTTGGATATTATTACTTTACAGGTGTTGGAAGAATATCTTCAGAACTTTAAGGGTTGTGTGATTGTGGTGAGTCATGACCGTTACTTTATGGATAAGGTGGTAGACCACTTATTGGTATTCAAAGGACAAGGTGATATTCGTGATTTTCCCGGCAACTATTCTGATTATAGAGATTGGCGCGAAGTGAAAGAGCAACGTGAGAAGGAAGCCGAGAAGCCGAAAGAGGAGAAAACGGCACGTGTACGGTTGAATGATAAACGCCGTATGACTTTCAAGGAAAGGAAGGAGTACGAGCGGTTGGAAAAGGAAATAGGAGAACTGGAACAGGAGAAAGCAGATATAGAATCTGCCCTTTGTAGTGGAACCTTGAGTGTAGAAGAGCTGACCGAGAAATCGAAGCGATTACCGGAACTGAATGATTTGATTGATGAAAAATCAATGCGTTGGTTGGAACTGAGTGAAATAGAAGGGTAATGAGGTATTGTTTAGTTTGTAGGGGCGAGGTTTGCTCGCCCGAAAACAGTTTGCTTTGTGTCTTCGGGCAGGCAAACCCTGCCCCTACAGCTGACGATGGGATAGACCGGTTTGGTTTTGACACACTCCTACAGTTTATGATATAAGTGTAAGGAACTGTTGTAACTGCCTGCCTGAATATATCTTATACTTATTTTTTATCCTCTTTCCCATACTTACTGGGACTTACATTGAAGTGCTTTTTAAATACCTCTCTGAAATATTTGCTGTCGCAAAATCCTGTCATTTCTGCTACTTCTGTAATTGAGTACTTTTTTTTCTGCAACAATTGTGCAGCCGTATTCAGACGGAAGTCTCTGATATAATCGGCGGGAGACTGTCCTGTCAATGCTTTCAGTTTGTTATAGAAACTAGTGCGGCTCATGTTATGTAATGAGCATAAAGAGTCTACGGTAAAATCTGTATTATCAATATTATTTTTTATATTGTTCTTTACGTCGGTTATGAACTTCCAGTCCAGTGTGTTGGCTTCAGCAGGCAACAATCCCGGCTTTTCTGAATCCATTTTAGTGGCCATCGCATATCTTTGCCGTAATAAATCTCTGTTGGACAGTATATTGGATATTCTTGCCTTTAGCATTTTGATGCTGAATGGTTTGGTGATATAACCATCTGCACCGGTTGCCAATCCATTTAGAATATTCTTCTCATCGTTTAACGCAGTGAGTAATACGATAGGAATATGTGATGTTTCAATATTTGTTTTAATAGCTGTACATAGTTCATCTCCGCGCATTTCGGGCATCATAATGTCAGAGAGGATCAAGTCAGGCCAAAATTCTTTAACGATAATCAATGCTTCTTTTCCGTTGCTGCAAGCTTGTATGGTATAAGCTCCTGCAAGTGATGTGGCGAGATAACTGCGCAATTCATCATTGTCTTCTACGATGAGAATGCGTTGTAATAATGCGGCTTCAATCATTTCCTGTAGCTTTTCGGGCGTTTCTGTAACTTTCGCTTGTTCGACAACTTCTTTGACCGGCAGTTCTTGATTCGGCTCTACGATGCTGTAATGACGCAGATGCTCATAACCTTTATAGAAAATAAGTCTGATGTCTGTTCCCTGATGTTCGGTATTGTCGATATTGATTTTTCCTCCATGAAGCTTTACCAATTTCCATACCAACATTAGTCCGATTCCGCTACCGGTTATTTTAGAATTGATGGCATTGCTGCCACGGAAGTGCAGTTTGAATATTTTCTTTTTTTCTTTGGCAGGAATGCCAATTCCTGTATCAGATACCTTGACTTTCCAAGAGTCTTTGGTCTCGGTGACGCAGACGCTTACATGACCATAATCAGGAGTGTATTTCAAGGCATTGGATATGATATTCTTTAAGATGGAGTCCATCTTTTCTTTGTCAAACCATACTTTCGTTTCCTTGAAATTACTTTCGTAAGTAAAATCTATATTCTTTGTGGCTGAATAAGAATGAAAACCATTGCATAGGTTTTGCATATAAGTATTCAGCTCAAATTCAGCTATGTATAGCTTAGGTGAATAGACTTCGGTATGTTCGAAGTTGATAAGATTGGTGGTCAAACGTAACAAAGCGTCCACATTTTTCAGAGCAGTTTTCATACAGTTGAGTCCGCTTGCCGTCAACTGTGCTTTTTCACTCAACTCTTCTAATGGAGCTTTGATCAGGGTTAGCGGCGTGCGCAAGTCATGTGCGGTATTGATGAAAAATTGAGTTTTTTCATCGGAAATCTTTTTCTGTTTTTTTAGATAGATAATTCTGGTAATGATAAAAAGCAAGAGTATCCCTAGCACTATATAGCATAATATAGCCCAAAAACTGAGCCATGCCGGATGTGCGATTATGACATCGATGGTGCGTTCTTCGAATATGACATTCTGTTCCTCTTTGGACACAGCACGAATATACAGTTTGTATTTTCCGGGTTTCAGATTGGCGAAATGGATTATGTTTTCTGCTCTCGGGGGACTCCAGGTAGTATAAAAGCCTTCCAGTTTCCAGCTGTAAAGCACATTGGATGGAAAGTCGTAGTTGATGGTCGATACTTTTAGTGAAAAAGTATTTTGATTGTGAGACAGTTTCAATACTTTTATATCATCGATATCTTCCGTCAATGGAGAATTTTCTTCACCGGAGAATACAGGCTGATAGGATAGTCGGAAATCACTTAGAATAATTTTGGAAAATTGATAATGAGGAAATTTAATATCCTTGGGAAACTCGATGGCACCGTCTATGCTGCCGAATATAAATCCTTTATCTTTGAGTAATACACCGGCAGAAGCATTGAAGTTGGCAGACATAAGCCCTTGCTCTTTAGTCCAGTTATAGAATAATTTATCTTTGCTGGAAAAGCAGGTGATACCGTTTTCTGTACTCATTATGATATTTCCGTTCACTTCGGGCAGTATGGTAAAGATGCTGTTGGTGAGTAGTGCACAATTATCTGTGTGGAATTGTTTGAAGGTATTTTTGCCGGGGTTATAAATTATTAGACCGGAACCACTGGTACCGACGTACAATAATCCGTTGGGAGCTTGATAAAGAGTATTGATGTAAGTAGACTCTCCGGGAATCTCTATATATTTATATTGGCTTGTGTTCTTATTTAGCAGATACAAACCGGTAGCAGTGCCAATCCACATGTGGTCACTGTCTTTTTCTCTGATAGATGTAATTGAATTTACCCCGGGGTATAATTTTACCTTATTATTTTTTAAGTCAAAGCATTTTAGATTGTAATATCCTCCGGACCAGATATTTCCTTCGGAATCTTTTATCATATCTCGGATGTATTTGTCAGGGCGCATATTGATGGGCGTCAGCAATGAAGGAGAGAAGTACTCCACAGAAAGTGCTTTCTTGTTAATTTTGTAAATACCGGAAGTATATCCACCTGCCCAAATAATTCCGGGAGTAACTTCGCACAAAGCAATGAATATATGGTTCTTATCTTTGAGTTGTTTGTCAAAAGAACTCAGGAACGAATGCCATTGACGTGTTTTAGTATTGTAAAGACTGATACCGTTGCCGGTACCAAACCATAAGTCTCCTTCGCTATCTTCGATGATGGTATGCACATGATCATTAATCAGAGATTGCTTGTTGCCGATGGAATGTTTTATCCAGTGGTAGTTTTGATATCGGTTGTCGACTATGGTGATTCCCGTAGGATAATTGGCAAGCCATATTCTCTTTTCCTCATCCACATAGATATCATTGATGATATTTCCCATCATCTCGTTATTGCTTTCGTAGTTGGTGGTGAGATAAGGATGTATCACGCCACTGTTAGCCTGAATTTTGTAAATCCCCATACCTTCGGTAGCAATTAAAAGTTCATTCTCGTTCAGGGCACTGATTTGGGTAATATTGACATCGCTTAAATCTGTTTCGGAATGAAGAATTTGGCGCGTGGGCAAATCATAGGCAAAGATGCCCTTTTCGAATGTTCCGATAAACAGTCGTTTCAATACTCTGTGATAATAGAGTTCGCTGATTTGCCCTTTGATTTCATCCAATGGAGGAATGGGAATTGGCTGTAACTCATTGTCATTTATACAGCAATAGCGTATTCCCTTTTCTGTCGCAATAAAGAAATGGGAGTTGTCTGATTGTACCATAGAGGTAATGTTGCTGCTCAGTGGGTTGTAAATACGTGAAATTTGATCACTCTGCGTATTATATAGTATAATCGAATCTTTGTCGCACAGCCATATATTGCCTCGATTGTCTAAATAGCTGTATGAAATAGACAAGGATAAGTTGGCAGGTTTATAGGTGGGTATAAATCTGTCAAACTGATGATGATATTCAAATATTTTTCCGGTTTTACCTACAATCCATAAGTTTTCTTTCTCTCGAAACAGCCATGTAAGATGATTTTGGGCATTTCTTTTATTTTCTTCGTCAGCTAATTTATAGTGTTTTATTTCTTTGCCATTATAGCGGTCCATTCCCTCATTGGTAAGAAACCACATATATCCTTTTGAGTCTTTTTGAATGTTGAATATTCTTCGGTTGCTCAGTCCGTCTTCTATCCCTATATATTTGTACGTTTGCCCCATAGCGATAAAAGGCAGTAAAAAGAACATGAATAATATATTCCTTTTCATGCTAATTTTGGTTTTCAAATATGTAAACGCGATAATACTGATATGTTAGTTTTACAAAGTAAGAGAAAAAGAATAGAAGATACAACTAAAATGTATTCTAAATTAAGAAACAGTTTTGATTTTCTTATTTCTTTACTCAGTAACAAAAGTCTGTGGCAAGTATTGGATATGTTTTTTTACTTCGAAATCAAAAATAGGCTTTTCCTTTAAAGAAAAACTGGGTGTAAGCCACATTCTAAAAGATAGAGAACAAGCCGAGAAATAGGTTGAAAATATAATTCTTTGGCAGAAAAAAAGTGTAATTCTGATTGTTAATGAATTGCACTTTTATTATTTTTGTATACATATTATTTCATAATAAAATGCAACTACAGAGTTATGAAAAAGATTATTTTATTATACTTCATATGTTCTTTTTCTATATATGCGCAAGGACGGAATTTTCTTGCAAATGAAAAAACGAATGGAACAAGTACTATAGATAGTTTGTTCTCTTCGGTTAACAAACAATTGTCTGGTTATCCTTCAGAGTGTATATATCTGCAAACAAGCAAAGGAATTTATGAAGCAGGTGAAGACCTTTGGTTCAAAGCTTATCAGCTGGATGTACAAACCTTCGGCTTATCGGATAAAAGTAAGACTCTTTATCTGCAAATGATTAATCCGAAAGACAGCGTAGTCTGGCAAGAAAAATATCAAGACGGTATCGCCAATGGTATCAAAGGCGGTATCATAATAGGTGAAAATATCGGTAAATACTAGTAAGATTTTGGTAAATATATACTTAATTGGGATTAAGTCAAAAAGTGTGTGAGCATAATATTTTGAGAAAATTCGGGTCACTTATTATTCTTTGGGGGGTAAATGTCATACCACAAGCAAAGGGAAGAATAAGCCGTTTCCCATGGTCGGCCAAGGTCTTTTAAACGGAAGATTATTACAGTCTGCGACGGCAGACAGTACAGTCTACTGCAATGGACTGTACGGTCTACAGTAGCGGACTATACAGTCCGCTGCCGAAGACTATAGTAATCTGACGGACAGACAGGCATAATAGAAAGGATGAAAACGCTTAGTCCGGCTAATGAAACAACGTAGGGAGGGCGCCTATTTATGTAGATATCTTCGGCTTAACGAAAAAAGGAACCCGTTTTTAGCGGATTCCTTTTTAGCGGTGCGGACGGGACTTTAACTTACACAATCAAGAAATCTCATAAAACTGCAATATACTGATAATAATCAAGTTATTATAAATCGGCTATATTACTAAATATCATTAAATACCTTTTGCTATTCCAATTATTGGGTGTATATTTGGGTGTTGAATTTCAAACGCACCCAATTATGAATATCAAACGAAACATCATCTTTTCATTGGAAAGCCGGAAGAAGAACGGAGTGCCAATCGTGGAGAATGTCCCTATCCGTATGCGTGTGGTTTTCGCCAGCCACCGCATTGAGTTCACAACGGGCTACCGCATTGATGTCGCCAAATGGGATGCCGACAAGCAGCGGGTAAAGAACGGATGCACCAACAAGCTGAAGCAAAGCGCATCGGAAATCAATGCGGACTTGCTGAAATACTACACCGAAATACAGAATATCTTCAAGGAGTTCGAGGTGCAGGGATTCATGCCCACTACCGAACAGGTAAAGGATGCGTTCAACAGATTGCACGATGGGAAAAAGGAAGAGGAGGAAGCCCCGGTGGTGTTTCTCCCTTTGGAGGTGTTTGACGAGTTCATCAAGGAGTGCGGCACGCAAAACGGCTGGTCTGATGCCACCTATGAGAAATTTGCCGCAGTAAGGAAGCACCTTGAAAAGTTTGACAAGGGACTGACTTTTGAATCGTTGGACGAACCCAAGCTGACAAAGTATGTGAATTTCCTGAAAGACATCGAAGACATGCGGAACACATCCATCATGAAACAGGTCGCTTACCTGAAATGGTTCCTGCGCTGGTGTACCAAGAAAGGGTATTGCATGAACAATGCCTATGAGGATTTCAACCCTAAATTGCGGAGCACTCCGAAGAAAGTGATATTCCTCACATGGGACGAACTTAACCAACTCAAAAACTATCAGATACCCGAAACCAAGCAATATCTGGAACGGGTGAGGGACGTTTTTCTGTTCTGCTGCTTCACCGGACTCCGATATTCAGATGTGCATAACCTGAAGAAAAGCGACATCAGGGACGGATATATAGAAATCACCACGGTAAAGACCGCCGAAAGGCTTATCATCGAGCTGAACAACCACAGCAAGACGATACTTGATAAATATAAAGATGTGGAGTTTGAGGGGCATAAGGCTCTTCCGGTCATCAGTAACCAGAAGATGAACGATTATTTGAAGGAGTTGGGCGAGCTTGCCGGAATCAACGAGCCAGTAAGCGAGACCTATTATAAAGGGAGTAAGCGGATAGACACCATTACGCCCAAATACGCATTGCTGGGCACCCATGCCGGAAGAAGGACTTTCATCTGCAATGCCTTGGCTCTCGGCATTCCGGCTCAGGTGGTCATGAAATGGACGGGACACAGCGACTACAAGGCAATGAAACCTTATATTGACATCGCTGACGATGTGAAAGCCAATGCGATGAACAAATTCAACCAACTATAAAAAAAACAATCATCAAGTCTCATGGAAAGCCTGTAATTGGGCTTACCTTTGTGACTTTCAAAGCATACAACAATGAGTAACAACGATACCAATATAGAGAAAAGAAGTTTCGAGGCTTTCGTCAATGCCATCGGTTCAGAGATAGAGCAGGCGCAAGTCCGGCTCATCAGTGCCGCCAATGCACAGATGCTGTTCCATTACTGGAAGATGGGCAACTACATATTGTACCATCAGAACCTGCAAGGCTGGGGCAGCAAGGTCATCAAGAAACTGGCGCAGGCGATACGGTTCAATTATCCCGAAAAGAAAGGATATTCGGTCAGGAACTTGGCTTATATGTGCCAGTTCGCACGTTCATATCCATTGACCGTATTACGGAGTTTCATCGAAACCGATGCGAAATTGATTACTCCAAGTGTGCGGAAAATCACGGATGAAATCCAAAGCCTGAACAATGCTTCATTTACGCAAGAGCCTCTTGCGCAAATTCAATCCTCTGACAACAAAGAAGTTGCAATTATGCAAGAACCTCTTGCACAAATTCAGAATGTAGCACAGACAGTAGCTACCGTTTGCCGAATACCGATAGAGGATATAGAAAAACTGTTCCTTGCATCACCTGTGGCAAGAATCAATTGGGCGAGCCATGTGATTCTGCTGAACAGCTCACTCCCATTAGGCGTCGATTACTGGTATATGAAGCAATCCGTGGAAATGGGCTGGAGCAGCAATGTCCTGAAAATGCAGATTGAGAGCAAATTGTTTGAACGGCAAATCAACAGCCGCAAGGTCAATAATTTTACCGCCACGCTTCCCGCACCCCAAAGCGACCTTGCCAACTACCTGTTGAAAGACCCGTATATCTTCGACTTGGCAGGAGCCAAAGAACGTGCGGACGAAAGGGACATAGAGGAACAGTTGGTAAAGCACGTCACCCGATACTTGTTGGAGATGGGCAACGGATTTGCCTTTGTCGCAAGGCAGAAGCATTTCCAGATTGGCGACAGCGATTTCTATGCCGACCTGATTCTGTACAACATAAAGCTCCATGCATACGTAGTTGTGGAACTGAAAGCTACCCCGTTCAAACCGGAATACGCCGGACAGTTGAACTTCTACATCAATGTGGTGGATGACAAACTGAGGGGAGAGAATGACAACAAGACCATCGGGCTGCTGTTGTGCAAGGGCAAGGATGAGATTGTCGCGCAATATGCACTGACAGGCTATGACCAGCCTATCGGCATCAGCGATTACCAGCTCAGCAAGGCTGTGCCGGAAAGCCTGAAATCGGCGTTGCCAAGCATAGAACAGGTGGAAGAAGAACTGACTATGCTTCTTGACAATGAAAAGAACAGACAAAAGTAGGACACCTATGGCAGACAAGATACAGACGATGATTCTCCGATACGGGGAACTCAATAGAATATACAGGGACTATATAGACAATCGCGTTTTCTCTTTTGACAGACAAAAATTCATTTCCGATTTCTGTCAGGAATACAATGACATGAAGTCTTTTGAGGCTGCTATCCTTGAACTGGTGCTTGACAGGCAAAAAGAACAATACACCTTGATACTCAACAGCCTGAAAACCGAAATAGAAAAGAGCATACAGGCTTATGAGGTGTGCCCGTTGAGTGATAGTGCCGTAGAGCGTGCTTGCTATCGACACATGGAAAGGTATTCCCTTGAAATTGAAGCCCAACAGGATGTAACAAGGAGCCTAAGCAAGCCGCTGAATGAAGCCAACAACAGGTATGATTCCATTGGCTACAGGGAACATACTGCCGAAGAGGAAAAACAGGCTGAAAAAGAATATGAACGCTGCAAGGCTGAATATGACAAGGAAAGAGCCAAACTGAATGAACTCTATGACCAGCAAAAGGCAGCAAGGAAAGAGGCATTCCAATATATGAAGAACCGTTGTGCGGACATGTACCGTCAAAGCTGCCTTTTTCTGGATATATTGAAGAAATACATTCCTGACGGGAAACGACAGGACGAGCCGGGCAAGCCAATCAGTCAGCAGGAAACGGCGGATGAACAACAAGAGTATTTCAGCATGAAATTGCTTTCGCTCATTCATGAGGTATGTGTTGGAGAACAGTTCGAGGAAATTTCCGCACCGGATTTTTATGCCAATATGAACTTGCACCCCTGCAACTGCAAGTTGAGAATTAAACCGAGAGAGAAGATACGTGTATGCTATCTGATATTCCTCATGAGCGAAAAACTCTCCAAACAGGACAAGGACAAATGGAAAGCCGGGATACTGAAACTGCTGGATATTGATGACAGCTACTACAAGTCCAAGTACAAGGAGCCAGTTTCTGATTTCCCCAGTGACAGCAACCAGAAATTCGCCAAAGAAATGGAGCATATATTCAGATAATCGGTGACATATCCTGATATTTTACGAAAGTTCCACTTTTACCACTCAAATTAATTTTTGAGTGGTATTTTTATTTTCTGATATTCAATAATATACAGCGATGCTCGGATTATACCGCCCCCATCCTTACCACCCATAACCCTACCTAATTTTGCACCGTTCGAGAACAGAAATAACAGCCAGTGCGCAGGGCTGATTGTTGAATCAAAAAAGTAGAACTATGCAAAATCTACAAGAATTATTATCCAAACCCGTCTGGCAGATGACGGGTGAAGAGTTCATAATGTTAAGCAGACACGCTTCCGTTCAGACGGAAGCGCAGCCACAGCCCGTAACGGACACAAACAGAAAGTATGTGTACGGAATACCCGGCATAGCCAGACTGTTCGGATGCAGCCTGCCCACCGCCAACCGCATAAAGAAAAGCGGAAAAATAGACAAGGCTATCACCCAGATAGGGCGCAAGATTATCGTGGATGCGGAACTTGCCCTTGAACTGGCAGGGAAGAAAACAGGCGGACGCAAGTAACGGGAGGAATTGCTATGGACTATATGAAAGACATCCGGGAAATATCGGACGAACAGGCGGTAATCCTCTGGCAAGCCTCACGGTTGAGCCTGTCGGGAAAATACGAGAAAGCGCCAGAAATCCTCAGCGTGAAAGGTTCTGTAATCGGCACGTTGGGAAATTTCAGTGCATCCATCGGCAAAGCCAAAAGCAAGAAGACATTCAATGTGTCGGCTATCGTGGCTGCGGCTTTGAAGAACGGCACGGTGCTCAGGTATGCGGCTGAACTTCCCGAAGCCAAGCGGAAAGTGCTTTACGTGGATACGGAGCAAAGCCCCCACCACTGCCTGAATGTGATGGAACGCATCATGCGCATGGCAGGGCTGCCCGATGACAGGGACAACGAGAACCTTGAGTTCCTTGCCCTGCGGAAATATACGCCGGAGCAACGCATAAGGATTGTCGAACAGGCAATCTACCATACACCGAACCTCGGTATGGTAGTGATAGACGGCATCCGTGACATGGTGTATGACATCAACAGCCCCGGCGAATCGACACGCATCATATCGAAACTGATGCAGTGGACGGACGACAGGCAGATACATATCCACACGATACTCCACCAGAACAAGGGGGATGAGAACGCAAGGGGACATATCGGCACGGAACTGAACAACAAGGCTGAAAGCGTACTGCTCGTTGAAAAGGACAAAAGTAACGGGGACATCAGCAAGGTTTCTGCCATGCACATCCGTGCGATGGACTTCGAGCCGTTTGCCTTCCGCATCAATGAAAGGGCATTGCCTGAACTGATGGAGGATTACCAGACAGAAGCCAAAGCGCCCGGCAGACCCCAAGGTGAAAGGTTCGATGCCTGCAAGGACATTTCCGAGCAACAACACCGGATAGCACTGGAAGCCGCATTTTCGTTGCAGGACGAATACGGATATAAGGAACTGAGCAAAGCATTGAAAGAGTCGTATGCCTTGGTGGGTGTTCCGTTAAGCGACAACAAGCTGGTTAAACTCATCACAGTGTTGAAGAACAAGCGGATGATAGTGCAGGAGAACGGCAGGAAGTACAGATACGAACCGGATTTCCACTATTGACACGCTTCCTGCAATCACTTCACTTTATTCTCCGGGTCTATATATTAGGATAAAGCGAAGTGGTTGCAGGAGCGCATCAAACCGCTTCACTTTAAGCCGTATCCTATATATACGACAATAAAGTGAAGTGGTTATACAGCCAGTAACCTATAAACAGATACTGGCGAAAAGAAAAACAAACAATAACCGATAAAGACAATCATTTATGGACATACAGACAGCAAAACAAATCAGGCTGGAAGAATACCTTCACAGCTTGGGATATAGCCCGGTGAAGCGGCAGGGCATCAATCTATGGTACAAATCACCGTTCAGGGAAGAAACCGAAGCCTCGTTCAAGGTGAACACCGAGCGGAACCAATGGTATGATTTTGCGCTCGGCAAGGGCGGCAACATCATCGCGCTGGCTTCGCACCTCTATGCAACGGACAGCGTGCCGTACCTTTTGAAACGCATAGAGGAACAAGCACCGCACGTGCACCCCGTTTCTTTCTCTTTTCGCAAGCAGTCATTTACAGAGCCGAGTTTCCAACAGTTGGAAATCGTGCCGCTTTCTTCTCCTGCCTTGCTCGCTTACTTGCAGGAAAGGGGGATAAATCTGGCACTGGCGAAAAAAGAATGTAAGGAAGCGCGGTTTACGCACAACGGCAAACGGTACTTCGCCATTGCGTTTCCCAACATGTCGGGCGGCTATGAAATCCGCAACCGATATTTCAAGGGCTGTATCGCACCGAAGGAAATATCCCACATCAGACAGTCGGGAGAGCCAAAGGGCACGTGTTTCGTTTTCGAGGGATTTATGGACTACCTCTCATTTCTGACCCTGCGGCTCGAAAGCTGTCCGCAATACCTTGAATTCGACAGGCAGGATTACATGGTTCTGAACTCTGTTGCCAATGTTTCCAAAGCACTTTATCCATTGGGAAGCTATGAGCGCATCCACTGCTTTTTTGACAATGACCGTGCAGGAATGGAAGCCCTTCAGCAAATCCGCAAGGAATACGACAGCACCCGGCATATACGGGACGCTTCACAAATCTACAGCGGATGCAAAGACCTGAACGAGTATTTGCAGAAACGCATGGCGGATAGAAAAGAGCAAATGCAATTCGTCAAAAAGAGGAATGATGCGTTACCCAAGAAACCGAAAGGCTTCCGGTTATAGCCCACTATAACTACGCGCTTCGCTTGCGTAGTTGTGGGCTCTCCCGAGGGGCTTAGGACGCTGCCCTAAGAACCCGGCAAGGGCTTTCAGCCCTATGCAACCCGACCAAAGAGTGACCCTCTCTTTGGAAACTCCGCTTATGGGTTACACCCCTAAGAACCCCTTGCGGATATGCGCGGAAAGCAACAAACAGATTTAGTAAACAACTCAATCAGAATTAAAAGATGGCAACAAAATCAAGCATACATATCAAGCCTTGCAATGTGGCATCAAGCGAGGCTCATAACCGGAGAACTGCCGAGTATATGCGCAACATCGGAAAATCCAAGGTATATGTGGTATCCGAACTCTCTGCGAATAACGAGCAGTGGATAAACCCGGACTTCGGCAGTCCCGAATTGCAGGCGCACTATGAGGACATCAAACGGATGGTCAAGGAAAAGACTGGTCGTGCCATGCAGGAAAAGGAGCGTGAGCGCAAAGGGAAGAACGGCAAGATTATCAAAGTGGCAGGATGTTCCCCCATACGTGAGGGAGTATTGCTCATCAGACCTGACACCACACTGGCAGATGTGCATAAATTTGGCGAGGAGTGCCAAAGACGCTGGGGCATTACACCGCTCCAAATCTTCCTGCACAAAGACGAAGGACATTGGCTGAACGGACAGCCTGACCCGGAGGACAGGGAGAGTTTCAAGGTAGGCGAAAGGTGGTTCAAACCGAATTACCATGCGCATATCGTATTCGATTGGATGAACCACGATACAGGTAGGAGCCGCAAGCTCAATGACGATGACATGATGCAGATGCAGACCTTGGCATCCGACATCCTTCTGATGGAGCGTGGTAAGTCAAAAGCCGTAACAGGCAAAGAACATCTGGAGCGGAACGACTTCATCATTGAGAAGCAGAAAGCCGAACTGCAACGCATAGAAGCCATAAAGCGGCATAAGGAACAGCAGGTAGACCTTGCCGAACAGGAACTCAGACAGGTGAAATCGGAGATACGCACGGACAAGCTCAAAAGTGCAGCCACCGATGCCGCTACGGTTATAGCAAGCGGAGTGGGTTCTCTTTTCGGCAGCGGAAAAATGAAGAAACTGGAGCAGTCCAATGAAGAATTGCGTCAGGAAATTGCCAAACGGGACAAGGGCATTGATGACTTGAAAGCCCAAATGCAACGTATGCAGGAACAGCACGGCAAGCAGATACGCAACCTGCAAGGAATACACAATCAGGAACTTGAAGCCAAAGACAAGGAAATATCACGGTTGAATACCCTGCTTGAAAAGGCTTTCAAGTGGTTTCCGATGCTCAGGGAGATGTTGAGAATGGAAAAGTTGTGCGCTGCCATCGGCTTCACCAAAGAAATGATAGAGAGCCTCCTGACAAAGAAAGAAGCTATCAGGTGCAATGGCAGGATTTATTCCGAAGAACACAGGCGGAAGTTTGATATCAAGAATGATATTTTCAAGGTAGAAAGGAATCCGACAGATGACAGCAAACTGGTACTGACCATAAACAGACAGCCGATTGGCGAATGGTTCAAAGAACAGTTTGATAAATTACGGCATAGTTTACGTAAATCAGCAGAAGAGCCAAGAAAAAGTAGAGGATTTAGGATGTAATTCGATGGTACTTGATTGGATTTCAATAAAATTCTGTATTTTTGCAAACGGATTGAGGCAACTCTTTCCAAGACATAAGAGAAAAAGAAGAAGCGTTATGCTTATCTTGTACTTGAAAACGTAGGAAATTTTCAAATTAGATGCAAGGATAGCATAGTGGTTCTCACGCTATAGCGTGGGCTGCTATTGTTACATCTGCATCTATGGTTTCCTACGACCTTCAAGTTAAGACGTAGCATAGTTGGCTCACGTTTTCTGCTATTATTAACTTAACATCTTGACAGGGTCAATCAAGAACATAACAGTCAGAATATGAATAAACTTATCACTTCATTTCTTAATAGTCCGTTAAAAATTCAACATATCGGCTAAGCGGCTTCCGCCACAAAGCCAAAGAGTTCTTTGATAAGTTTAGTATTAAAAGTTCTGTTCGGTTTCAGACCGGACTTACTAAAAATTCTTTTGAGTATATAAACATTACTCAGATAGGCCTTTAGCAGTCCGATGGAAAGCGACGGATAGTATCGTTGGCGCATGACCTTTGCGATGTTTACCGAGGCCAGTGAAGCATTGAAAGCGAAGTCAAGTTTCCTCAAGTCTCTTGCCTGACAATCGTTGAGTCCGGTAAACTGCTTGGAATCCCGAAAGCAAAACTCAATTTGGAATCTTGTACGGTAGTATTCGATGATGTCTTTGGCCACCATGTCAAGGTCGGTGGAGAAATAGATTTTATGTCCTCCTGATTCCGGATAATGAACCACGACTTTGATGTTGCGTTTCATTGTCTTTGAATAGGCCTTGATTGAGTAAGCCTTTCCTCTTTCAATATCGAGAACTTCACAACGCTGAAGGTCGAGTTTCTCAAAATCAATCTTCTCGCCTTTGATACGCGGCCGTCCCCGCTTGCCCGTGCGGACACCGTCATGTGCATACCACAAGGCGGCATCATCACGCAGGCGGCTGATGACATGGAATCCCATCAGGCAGGTTTCACCCACGAACTTTGCCTTTGAGAACCATGCGTCTGCAACGACATAACGTGTTATGCGCAGCAGCTTATCCTTGTATTTGCGGAGCACGTCAAGATACCAGTCCACAAGGCTGTAATCTTCGCCTTGCTTTTCCAGATACGCCTTGTCCGGTGTCTGTTCCGCACGCAGCGTCATACAGTCCCGACTGTCAATGTCGACAATGCCGATACCGAGAATTTCCAGACCTCGTTTCATAGCAGAAGCGCATCCCGACCAGAACTTGCCAATATAAGGAGTCTTCTTTCCCGACTTTGAAATGTAGCTCGCGTCTATGGCAATGGCTTTTCTAGCATTTTCACCAAACCGCTGCCGCATAAGAAAGAGATTGAACTGCATCCAGTCCAACTCACGTTCAAACAACTGCCGGAAACGTTGTTCCGAACTGTCCGAGTAACGGCCCATTTGGGTGAAATTTATCTTTCTTGGCAGTGCCATATACAAAATCATGAGTTGGATGAATGCTGTTTTAAAACTTTTGCGTAACTTCGCTGAATAACTTTTCAAAGCATCGGTTACGATTTCCTCATATTGGTCAAGTGCTGTTCCTTTCATTGCTTTAATGTGTGGTAGGATACCATTAAAGATAATGAAAATCAGACACTTGACCTATTTTATTATGCTAAACTTTATCAATCAGCGTGCTTATTTTCAACGGATTAGTTACAATTTTAACGAAGTATTAATTTCTGTTCATCACAGTTTTTCTGTTATCAGCTTGCAGTGATGATGAGCCCCAAGATTCAGTCAAAGAGATTAGAATGCTGGTTTCAGCAGAAACAGGCGTAATGTATGCATGGGGCGACGACAAAAAGGAGAATCCCATAGAGTGCATGCTCGTCAAGACGGAAGGTGATTCCGAAGAATGGCAACCTCTCGGATTCAACAGCATTGAGGGCTTTACTTACATAAAAGGACACGAATACTATCTATCGGTAAAGCGGACAATTCTCGCCAATCCACCTGCGGATGGTTCCGACCGTACGTATTCGCTTATCCGTATTCTCCAAGACAGACTTGTGACAGAACCGGAAATTCCGGTCGATGAGGAGATAACATCCGAAGAAGATATTGAATATCAAGATTTGTGTCCTTTTGAGAAATATGCCATCAGCAAAGGGTATATTGTTGATGAGAATGGTAAAATAGTCTATGACGATGGGTATGATTCAATGCTGCCATCCTACAGTTCAGCGCGTATATGGCTGGAAGATGTCCTTGACAAAGAAGACCCGAATTGGGTGAAATTTGAGTCCGTGCCTTACATGGCTATTTATTCGTTTGTTCTGTCTCCGTTTACAGATGAAATTCGTTTGGTACGCAACGAATCACACGGTCCGATGTTCAAAGATGTTGTACCCGAAGATGAGTTTACCCACATTACACAATCCATGCAGTCCGGCGAAGAAGTTCGTTACGCACTCATCCTTGCCAATGTTTATAAAAAGGGACTTCAAAAGGTGGAATTTACCATAAAAAAACAATAACACATAGTCATGATGAATAAACTTATCGCTCCCTTTTTTATTATCATCAGTCTATTTATCTCTGCATGTAACGATGACAATAATGAAAATGAACCAATGTCCCCGTTCAGCCTTGAAAAGACCTATTATGAAGTAAGATTGTGGCGCGGCATCACTGAGATTCCCATTACCAATGGAAGCGGCGACATCAGCCTGTCCGTAGCGGACGAAACGATAGTAGAAGCCAACAAGGTTCAGAATGAAGGAGGAAGTACCTATGTTGCCTTGCAAGGCAAACAGAAAGGAACTACTACGCTTACTCTGACGGACAATGTGACAGGCGACAAGGAAACAGTCGAAGTGAAAGTCACAGACTGCTACATTGCATACGGCATTGCTGAAAGCAATCATCCCACGCTGACTTCAAACCTTATGCTCTATCTGGTTAACAATAAAGCGCGGGATTGCTATTTTTTTACAATGGACAATATGCAGCACCAATTGAATAATACACCACTTGCCGAAGGCACTTATGAGTTCTTTGTCAAGCAGAATGGAGAGGAAACAGTTTCTTATTTGCGTCTGAGTTATTCAGCCGATCCATCCGGAAACTTTGCACAAAATGCTCCAATGGAAATCCATGACTTCGCCCTATCGTTTAGTGATTCTCAAGCAGTACTGGAAATTATCAAAAGCTATTTGGATGTGGATTGGGTGGAACTTATCAGCAATGCCACGACAAAAAGCGTTCCCCCAAGAGACTACACCATGATACTGACCGTTCCCGAAACAGACTATGAAATAATAGGAGCATTTGCAACAGCATCCATTCCTGAATACATCCTGAATTGATAATGATATATTAAGCAGATAAGCCTGCATATCATATAAAGCAAATGAAGAAAACTTGGTTGTTCTTTTCGTTTGCTTTATTTTTATCCTCTACCACAAAGATGATAAATTAAATAATACAAAAAAACACCCGACTTTACATTCTTGGGTGTAAAGTCGGGTGTTTGTTCTGTAAAACATTGATTTTCAATGTTTATTGCGGTGCGTACGGGACTCGAACCCGTGACCCCATGCGTGACAGGCATGTATTCTAACCAACTGAACTAACGCACCAATATATTTGTTATCGAAAAAAAAGTTGCGGTGCGTACGGGACTCGAACCCGTGACCCCATGCGTGACAGGCATGTATTCTAACCAACTGAACTAACGCACCAATATTTCAACTTGTATTTCTTTCAATGCTTTCTCTCTCGATTGCGGGTGCAAAGGTACGCAATAATTTGAATTCTGCAAATGTTTGGACGTTTTTTTTCTGAACTTTTTTCTATTGGTCTTGATAGTGAATCATTTACATTTCAAGGAAAATAATTTTTCAAAAAAAGGAGAGGAGATGTTTTTTTAATTTGATTTTATTCCGTATATTGGTATTACAATTAAAAAAGAGAAGAAGTTAACTATGGATATGCGTGTTTTTCAGATAGAGTCTGGTAGGGTATTACCTATGAAAGGGGATATACTTATTTCATCTCCTTTTTTTCGTGGTCATGATTTAACCCGGTCGGTAGTGTTGTTGCTAGAACATAATGAAGAAGGTAGTATGGGAATAATTTTGAATAAAGAATTTCGTAACCATATCTTGTTGAATGAACTGTTGCCTCCATTGGAATTTGCACAGCGTGTGCCTATATATAAAGGAGGTCCGGTAAGTAGAGAAACTATTTTCTTTTTGCACACGTTAGAAGATTTGAAGGGAGCAATACCTTTGGCTAATGGATTATATGTGAATGGCAATTTTGGCGAGGTGCAAAAATATATTCTTGATGGTAAACCGGTAGAAGGGGTATTTCGGTTCTTTTCGGGATATGTCGGATGGGAGAAAGGGCAATTGATTAAGGAGATAGAAGAGAAATCATGGTTGATAGTGGATAGTAATAAAGAGATGTTGCAGGATTTGAATTTCTGTGATTTATGGCATACCATGCTTGCTAAATTAGGAGGTAGATATGCTATTTGGGCACGTTATCCTCAATATCCGATGCTTAACTAGAAATTTATTTTTTGGAGCATTATCACATCCCGATAACTTTTGCCGGTATGCATCCAATCTTTTAATAGTGCACACTCTTGATAACCGCAAGTAGTAAATAGCTTGCGGCAGGGTTTGTTTGCGGTGTCTACATATGCAAACAGCTGATGGATACCCAAGTAATGGAAACAGTGGCTTTCAAGGAGAGATAGCGCCTGTCTGCCTATTCCTTTCCTCCGTTGTGCTTCGTCTATGACGATGCCTACCTCTGCCCGACTGTGCAGAGGGTCAAAATTGCAAATATCTACAATCCCTACCACCTGTCTGTCGCTATTTTCAATCATTAATCGGAGTTGGCGGTCTGTAAATAAATCATTTTGCGTTTGCTCAATGTATTGTTTCAGATGGAAACGGGAGTAAGGTCCTGTGGTATTACTGATATCCCATAAATCAACAATGTTTTCGAATCGGAACATGCAGTCTAAATCTTCCGGCTCGGGAGCGCGAAGCTTAATTCCGTTTTCTTCTAATTGTCGTGCCATTATTCTTCCTCCTTTTCTTCCTTTAATAAGTCGAGTTCGTTCCATATACGTTTGCGGGTAGGGACACAAAACAGGGAAGCAATGAGAGACATGGCAGCACAAAAGAGACCGGTAGTATTGAGTGTGAGGTAGTAAAACGACAAGTTTGTCAATACAGGCACTACCAATAGTCCCAATCTGATTTCGCTCCAACGGCGATAGCTGCTCAGGGCATCGGGGAGTGAAAGTAGTTTGACACATTTTACCAGTGACAGGCTGAATAGTCGGAGGGATAAAGGTATTAATCCTACTGTCAGCAGTATACCGATTGTCTGTAGTATATAGTCCATGCGGGCATCACCGGCATAGTCTCCTTCCGTCATTATTCCCGTTTCGTAGAGGATGACTAACACTATAGGCAAGATCCATATCATGATATATTCTGCCTGGAGATATTTCACTGTTTTATTTATTCTTTCTTCCATTGTATCTTTTTTAATTCAATAATTATACTGTTCCTGTAAATAATGTGCGGTTTGCAATGGAGCGTCCTAAAGTAACTTCGTCTGTATATTCCAACTCATCGCCAATGGAAATTCCTCGCGCGATAACACTGAGTTTGACATTGGTGTCAGCTAACTTGCGGAAAATGTAGAAGTTGGTTGTATCTCCTTCCATAGTAGAACTAAGTGCCAGAATAACTTCTTTCACTTCATTGTTTTTGACACGTTCCACCAAACTTTCTATTTGCAGGTCGGAAGGCCCTATACCGTCCATTGGCGAAATCACTCCGCCCAGTACATGATACAGTCCTTTGTATTGCTGTGTAGCTTCCACGGCCATTACGTCACGGATGGTTTCAACCACGCAAATGGTGGAGGCGTCACGTACCGGGTTTGAACAAATACAGCATGTTTCGGTATCTGATATATTGTGGCAGATCTTGCAATATTTCACTTCGTGTTTTAATGTAATAATGGCATTGCCAAATGCTTCTACAGTAGCCGTATCCTGTCTCAGAAGATGAAGAACGAGGCGCATGGCAGTCTTTCGTCCCACCCCCGGCAGTTTGGCAAATTCTCCTACTGCTTTTTCTAATAATATGGAAGGGTATTGTTGGTTCATCGATTAAATTCCTATATAATGGCTGCAAACTTACGGAATTTAAGTGATTTTGCGTACATTTGCAGTCAAAAAAATAACATGAACGGAATTTATATTCTGCTGACCATATTTCTTTATTTCGGAATGTTGTTGCTTGTGGCTCGTTTCACCGGCAAGAATTCCGATAACGATGCTTTCTTTCGTGGTAACCGCCGTTCTCCCTGGTATGTTGTTTCTTTCGGCATGATTGGAGCTTCGTTGTCGGGAGTTACTTTTGTCTCTGTTCCGGGCATGGTGCGTAGCATCGATATGACTTATATGCAGACTTGTATGGGCTTTTTTGTAGGCTATCTTATTATAGCCCATGTGTTGCTGCCGCTTTACTATAAACTGAATCTCACCTCCATTTATTCCTATTTGGATGATAGGATAGGGAGATGTTCCTATAAAACGGGAGCTTCTTTTTTTCTTCTTTCAAAGATTATAGGGGCGGCAGCGCGTCTTTATCTGGTCTGCCTGATACTTCAGCATTATGTGTTTGATGTATTCGAGGTTCCGTTTGTCGTGACGGTGATAGGGATTGTATTGCTGATTTGGCTGTACACGCGCAGAAGCGGCATTCGCACGATTGTGTGGACTGACAGCTTGCAGACCTTGTGCCTTTTGCTGGCATTGGGACTTATAATATATAATGTGGCGGGACAACTCGAACTCGATTTTTCGGGAGTGGTGCAGACCGTGAAGGACAATGAACATAGTCGCATTTTCGTTTTCGATGACTGGCATTCCAAACAGAACTTTTATAAGCAGTTTTTCAGCGGCATCTTTATCACGATTGTAATGACAGGACTTGATCAGGATATGATGCAGAAAAACTTGTCATGCAAGAACTTGCGTGAAGCACAAAAGAATATGTATTGCTACGGCATTTCTTTTGTCCCGGTCAATTTCCTGTTTCTGTCTTTGGGAGTTTTGTTGCTGTTGCTGGCAAGTCGGACAGGGATGGCATTGCCGGCGGGAGGCGATGATATTCTTCCTCTGTTTGCGGCAGAGGGGCATTTAGGATATGCAGTGTTGATTTTCTTTACAATCGGGATTATCGCGGCAGCCTTTTCGAGTGCCGATTCTGCATTGACTGCTCTGACCACTAGCTTTTGCATCGATATTATGGGTATCAGTCATTTGCCCGAACAAGAAGCGGAAAAACGCAGGAAGATAGTTCATTTCTGCATTTCGGCAATTTTTATTGGGTTCATTCTGCTATTTAAAGTGGTGAATAATAAGAGTGTGATAGATGCGATATATGTTATAGCCTCCTATACTTACGGACCGTTGCTGGGGCTGTTTGTGTTCGGACTGTTCACCAAGTTGCACCCGCGTGACCGCTTTGTGCCTTATGTGGCGATAGCATCTCCGCTGGTGTGTTATGCCATAGACAGGGTGGTGTTTAATTACACCGGTTATCAGTTTGGCTACGAGATGCTGATGTTCAATGGATTCTTAACTTTTATGGGGTTAACTTGTTTAAGTATTAAAAATAAAAAAATATATGGAAATACTCAGTGCTGAATTTGTAATAAGTAATACAAAGGTAGATAAGTGTCCGCAAGGTAATTTGCCGGAATATGCTTTTATAGGCCGTTCCAATGTGGGCAAGTCCAGTTTGATAAATATGCTGACCAAACGTCCTAAGCTGGCAATGACTTCATCCACTCCGGGAAAAACGTTGCTTATTAATCATTTTTTAGTGAATAACGAATGGTATTTGGTGGATTTACCGGGGTATGGCTTTGCTTTGAGAGGTAAGAAGCAGGTAGATAAAATTCAGAAAATTATAGAAGATTATATTTTGGGGCGCGAGCAAATGACAAATTTGTTTGTGCTGATAGATTGTCGCTTGGAGCCACAGAAAATCGATTTGGAATTTATGGAGTGGTTGGGAGAAAATGGAGTCCCTTTCGCTATCATATTTACTAAAGCAGATAAATTGTCGGGAGGGAAGGCAAAAGATAATGTGAACAAATATCTGAAGAAGCTGAGTGAACAATGGGAAGAATTGCCTCCTTATTTCTTGTCTTCTTCTGAGAAAAAACTAGGGCGCAAAGAAATATTGGATTATATAGAAAGTATTAATCGGAGTGTGAAGGGATAGTTGCTTTCTATTTGAACTATATTCTCATTTACCGTAGGGGAACCTTGCGTATATTTTCGTGGGAAAGGGAATATTGTGTGATTATATTTGAGTTTACGAAGAAATTTATATCTATAACTTTTGCTGAAAATACGTTAAATAGTAAAAGGGTATATGCAGTAATCCATCATTTTCATTCTTTAATGAATAGAATATAAAAAACAGAGAGATTATGAAAAAGTTAGCTCATTTTTGTGGAATCATGCTGGCTGCTACTTCTTTTATGTTTCAGTCATGTGACGATAGTGATGGATATTCAATAGGTGATATTGCTGTTGATTGGGCTACAGTGGAAGCTAAAGACAGCCACACTTATTCACTGACAGGTGATACGTGGGGGACTCTGTGGCCTGCTGCATCGGCTTTTCCTTGGTCGCCGGAGGATGGAGAGCGTGTTGTTATCGTATTCAATCCGTTGTATGATGATTTTCAAGGATATGATTGCGCTATCAAGATAGAGGGTATTCGCTCCATTCTGACTAAAGATGTTGAGGAGCTTACGGAAGAAAACGATGCAGAATTGGGGAATGATCCTATTTATATTGAAAAGAGGAATATGTGGATAGGTGGCGGATATATGAATATTGTTTTTACGCAGAATCTGCCTGCACAGGAAAAGCATCGCATCAGTTTGGTACATACAACTCCCTTAGCTTTGGATTCTGAAGGTTATCTTACATTGGAGTTGCGTTATAATACCTATGATGATATGACCGGTCTTTATGGAAATGGAGCTGTTTCATTTAACCTTAATTCTATTGAGGCTCTTCCCGGAATGAAAGGTGTTAAGATAAAATTGAATTCGGCTGTTAACGGTGAAGTGACAGTTCCTTTTGAACTGATGGACGAGCCGACTCCGAATGAAGTGAAACAGATGGATTTTTCAAAAATGGAAATCGAATAATTAGGGTTTAAAGAGAGAGTTTGTGACCGTGTGTCAAGAGCGAAATGACGTTGGAATACGAGGGATATTTCGAGCTCTTGGCACACTTTTTTTAAGAAATGTCCACATCCCCAATTATTTTTTCTCTATTTCAGTATTATTTCAGAATTATCTTATTTCTTTGCTTGTCATAAATATCAAAGGTTATGAAGATATTATTAGTAGAAGATGATGTTAATTTACGTGAAGTAGTTCAACGTTCATTAGAAAAAGAACGCTATATAGTAGAAGTAGCTCCTGATTTTCGGACAGGTATCCAAAAAATAGAGGATTATACTTACGATTGCATTTTGCTGGATATAATGTTGCCTGATGGTAATGGATTGGAGTTGCTTGAACAGCTCAAAGAGATGCGTAAACGTGAGAACGTGATTATTATTTCGGCAAAAGATTCTTTGGAAGATAAGGTCTTGGGATTGGAGTTGGGGGCAGATGATTATTTACCAAAACCTTTTCATTTGGCAGAACTCAATGCACGTATCAAGAGTGTTATCCGACGGAATCAGCAGAATGGTGAAATTACCATAAAATATGGAAACATAGAAGTTTTTCCTGATAAATACCGTGTACAGGTAGATGGTAAGGAACTGGATTTGAATCGTAAGGAGTATGACATTCTGGTCTATTTCATGAATCGTCCGGGACGTTTGGTCAATAAGAATACGATGGCCGAATCTGTTTGGGGTGATCACATAGATCAAGTAGATAATTTTGATTTTATCTATGCTCAAATAAAGAATTTAAGAAAGCATTTGAAGGAGGCCGGTGCGACTCCTGAGGTGAAAGCCGTTTATGGGTTGGGTTATAAAATGACTATGGACTGATGAAGCTGATTTATTACATACTGGTTCGTATATCGCTTGCCCTGACAGTTATTCTGACCGGATGGGCTATCTTTTTTTATATCGCTGTCATGGATGAAGTTAACGACGAGGTGGATGATGCACTTGAAGACTACTCGGAAATTATTATTATCCGTGCATTGGCAGGCGAAGAATTGCCATCCAGGAATACAGCTTCCAATAATCAATATTTCTTAAAAGAGGTAACAGAAGAATATGCTGTCAGTCGTGAAAATATACTCTATAAAGATTCAATGGTGTATATTCCCGAAAAAGGAGAAACAGAACCGGCACGTATCCTGACTACGCTCTTTAAAGATGACGGAGACCGTTTTTTTGAGCTGACGGTTGCAACACCTTCTATTGAAAAGGAGGACTTGAAAGAAGCCATTACGGGATGGATTATATTTCTGTATGTTATTATGTTGCTTATTACCATTTTGATAAATGTGTGGGTGGTTTATCAAAATATGCGTCCGCTTTATGTGTTGTTGAATTGGTTGGATAAATATAGAATCGGAACAAAGAATGAACCTTTACATAATCCTACTCAGGTTTCGGAATTTAAAAAGTTGAATGAGGCGGCCATTCGTTATGCGGAGCGTAGCGAAAAGATGTTTGAACAGCAAAAGCAATTTATTGGTAATGCTTCTCACGAGATGCAAACTCCACTTTCTATCTGCCTCAATCGTGTGGAAATGTTAATGGAGGATGAGGCTCTTTCCGAAGCTCAACTGACAGACTTGATGAAGACTCACCAGACCTTGGAACACATCACAAAATTGAATAAAACTTTATTGTTGCTTTCCAAGATTGAAAATGGACAGTTCTCGGAGACCTCTCAGATAGAAATTAATCGCTTGGTTAAGCAATATCTCACTGATTATAAAGAAGTATATGCTTATCGTCATATCGAAGTACAGGTGGAGGAAGAAGGGACGTTTTTCATTACTATGAATGAAATGTTGGCAGTGGTGTTATTTACCAACCTGTTGAAAAATGCTTTTGTTCATAATGTAGAGGGTGGCTATATTCGGATTATCATTACGGAATGTACTATCACTTTTTGCAATCGGGGGACAGAAGCAGAACTGGACAGTCGTCATATATTTGAACGTTTTTATCAGGGAAAGAAGAAAGAAGGGTCTACCGGTTTGGGACTTGCACTTGCCGATTCTATTTGTAAAATGCAAGGTATATATCTACATTATTATTATCGGGAAGGGGAGCATTGTTTTGAGGTAAGATTATGACTTGGTGTCGTAAATCGATGATAAGCGTTGTTTGTGCCAACAATTTAAGAGGGAAAGTTTGGTCAACTTTTTAAATTCATAAAAAAAAGTTCGTAAAAAAGGCGTTTCCTGTGCTTCTTTTCAAATTCTTTTCAGAATCTCTTTTAATCTTTGCATCAGAGAAAAGACAATGATGTATAACTTATAAAACAATCAGATTATGAAAAAGGTATTTTTATTTTTAGTGTGTTTATTCGCGTTGCAAACTGTAGTTATGGCCGATGATGACAAGCCTATACAAGTTAACCAATTACCGCAACCGGCTCAAACTTTCATCAAACAGTACTTTTCGGCTGCTAAAGTAGCTATGGCTAAAATGGAAACCGATCTCTTTGATAAAAGTTATGATGTAATTTTTACGAATGGCGATAAGTTGGAATTTGATAAGCGGGGAGCATGGACAGAAGTGAATTGTAAATATAGCTCTGTTCCGGGTAATGTGATTCCTGCTCAAATTCAGAAGTATGTGTCAACCAATTATCCAGACGCTAAAGTCCTGAGGATTGAAAAGGATAAAAAAGACTATGAAATAAAGCTCTCCAATGGATGGGAAATCAAGTTTGACTTAAAATTTAATGTGATTGATATCGATAATTAATACTACTTGGGGTTGTGTTAAAACGTGGATAATGCTGTCGTTTGGTTCGCAGGGGCGAGGTCCGCTCGCCCGAAAACAGTTTGCTTTGTGTCTTCGGACAGGCAAACCCTGCCTCTACAGCTGACGATGGGATAGGCCGGTTTAGTTTTGACACACTCCCAATGTTTAAATTAACCATATAGTAACTCCCTTGACATTATCTTGTAATGAACAACATGGATATTTGCATAGTTTTTAAAAGATAACCGGAATGAATGTGAAACTTTTAATATATGCTGCTTCATGAAATTTTTATTTATTGTTCAAGGAGAGGGAAGGGGACATCTTACCCAGGCAATCACTTTGGAAGAGATTTTGCTTCGTAACGGCCACGAGGTTGTGGAAGTGTTGGTGGGAAAGAGCAGTTCGCGGCGTTTGCCGGGATTTTTTAACCGTAGCATTCATGCACCCGTAAAACGTTTTGTCAGTCCGAACTTTACGCCTACGCCAGCCAACAAACGGGTGAGTTTGATACGCAGTGTTGCTTGTAATTTGGTAAAACTGCCTGTCTACATGAACAGTATTCGTTATATTTTCCAGCGTATCGAAGCCAGTGAAGCCGACATGGTTATTAATTTTTATGAATTGCTCACAGGTTTCACTTACTTATTGTTTCGCCCTTCGGTGCCTCAGGTGTGTATCGGACATCAATATTTGTTTCTTCATAAAGATTTTGAATTCCCTCGTGTCGGAAAGTTGAATGTGGCATTACTGAAATTCTTTACCAGATTGACTGCTATCGGAGCACGCGAACGATTGGCTCTTTCTTTTCGTGTCATGAAAGATGATGATAAGTGTCACATTCGTGTTGTTCCTCCATTACTCCGTCGGGAAGTTTTATTATATGAGTCTTGTAAGGGGGATTATGTGCACGGATATATGGTCAATTCAGGTTTTGGTGAGAACATAATGGAATGGCATAAAAAGCATCCCGATATTCCGCTTCATTTCTTTTGGGATAAATGGGAGGAAGAACCGGTGAAGAAAGTAGATGATACTTTGACTTTTTATCAGTTGGATGACGTGGAATTTTTGCGTCAGATGGCAGGTTGTAAAGCCTATGCCAGCACTGCCGGGTTTGAATCCATCTGTGAAGCTATGTATTTGGGAAAACCCATTATGATGGTTCCTGCACACATCGAACAGGACTGTAATGCTTACGATGCGTCTTTGAGTGGTGCGGGTATTGTTTCTAATGATTTTGAACTGGAGCGGTTACTGGAGTTTGCCGAGACTTACGAACCCCGGCGTGAGTTTGTGTATTGGGTTCGCAGAGGAGAATATTTGTTGCTTGATTTATTGCAAAAAAACGCTGCCGATTACTCGCAAACACTTTTCAATGAGATGTATTTGGTCGAAGAATTCATTTGATTGCAATTACTTTATATAAATTCATAAAACTCTCTTTTAAAGTTATGGCTGCGTGATGCAGACATAGCTTTTTATGTAGGTGCGAATTACATTATCATTCAGGGGAAATGGAAATTTATAGAGCTTGAAATGGATAAGGTTTCATGAAAGGTTTTATATTTGCAGTCATTAATCATTGATAAAGCGAAACTGTTATGATGAAAAACCTTTGTGCCGTGTCTTTTTTGGTGGCCTCTTTGTATGCCGGAAATGTATATGCTCAACCTGCCGCCGTGAAGAAAATAATAGAAATAGGAACGACCGATAATCGTGTAATGCATCAGCTGGATGTCCTGACTAATCGTTTTGGAGGTCGTCCCATTGGCTCTGATGCCTATGATAATGCTGCCGAATGGATGCTCCGCGAATTTAGGAGTTGGGGTATCGAAGCTCATTTGGAAGAAGCCGGTGAGTTGCCTGTAGGTTTTAACCGTGGTCCATGGTTCGGACGCCTTATCGGGGGCGACCAACCGATGAATCTGCATTTTGTCACTCCTTCTTATACTTCGGGAACCAAAGGGCTGCAACGTGGCCATGTGCTGATAGAACCCGCAACGGAAGCTGAGCTGAAACGTATGAGACATCAGTTGAAAGGGGCGTGGGTGTTGGTCTCGGGAAAAAATGTGGGCTGGCCTGTCGATCATTCTGCCAAAGCTGATTCAATTCGCAATGCGATAAAAGCGGAAAACGTGAAGATTGAACAAATGAATGATTCGTTGATGAAGGAGAATTGGACAAAGGGTGCACATCACAAGACGATTCCTTTGCGTCGTATGCCGGGGTTATTCTATAAAGAGATGTGCGAAGCCGGTGTGCTGGGTTTCATACAGTCTGCTTCCGTACCCTTGCGTGCACTCTATGACCGGCCGTTGGTGAACGACAAGAATACCACTTTTGATAATTTACCCGAAGTATGTGATATTAAATTGGATGAGCATCAGTATGCCGTTATAGAACAGATGGCAAAAGAACGCCGGGAGTTTTGGTTGGAGTTTGATATTCGTAACCATTTCAAGCTTGGCCCGGTGAAATACCATAATGTAGTAGCTTCCATAAAGGGTACAAAATATCCGGATGAATATGTGATAATCAGTGGTCATCTCGATGCGTTTGATGTGGCAACGGGAGGAATTGACTGCGGTACGGGAATCGGTCCTATGATGGAAGCTGCCCGACTTATCGCCCTTTCGGGAGCGAAGCCCAAACGTACCATTCTATTCATTGCTTTTGCCGGAGAGGAATTCGGTTTGCTGGGTGCAAAAGCATATGCCCGCACACATCAGAATGAGTTGGGAAAGATTGCGAATCTGTTCAACCGGGATGGCGGACCTACTCCTCCGATTGGTATTTCCGTTCCACAAGCTATGTATGATGATTTTGTAGAAATCTGTAAACCGGTGAAGAATATCAATCCTGATTTCCCGTTCGAGGTGAAAGTTGCCAAACCCCGTAAACGCCCCACTTCAACGGGAGGAACCGATGCCAGTGTGTTTGCCGTAGAGGGTGTTCCTACTTATGGTTTCACGACAGATGATATCAAAGGATATAATTTTTCTTACGGAGAAATCTGGCATACCGAACGTGATCTTTACACAAAGAATATTCCCGAATATCAGGAGCATACGGCAGTTGTGACTGCAATAGTGGCACTCGGAGTTGCTAATCTGGACAAGCAATTATCCAGAGAAGGTATGTATAAGGAGTAGTATGCATACTTTTTAATGTTTTTCTCTCCGGAGCTATGTGTCAAACGGTTACTTATACATATTGCTTCGGGGAGAATAATTATAATCTTTCACTTCTTTCTATCAAAATTGTTCTGTTTTTCCCCTTTTAATGGATATATGTCGTTTTAAAGTGTAAAAAATGTTAGTCGGGGAATAATGATTGAAGATAATTTCTACCTTTGCCACGCACGTTGGTGCATAACCGACCTAAACAATTCGGTGAAAAGATTGTTTCTATAGCAAAGATAAATTATAAAATAAAACTAAACAGAAGCTTATGTCACAAATCGTTGGACATATATCACAAGTAATCGGACCGGTAGTCGATGTGTATTTCGAAGGCAAAGATATCGATACCGACCTTCTTCTTCCTAGTATTCACGACGCTTTGACCATTAAACGACCGGACGGCAGAACGCTGGTTGTCGAAGTGCAGCAACACATCGGTGAGGACACGGTGCGTACCGTAGCCATGGACAGTACGGACGGACTGCAACGCGGCATGGAAGTAATACCGACAGGACATCCCATCACCATGCCGGTGGGCAATCAGATTAAAGGACGTTTGATGAACGTAGTGGGCGATGCCGTGGACGGAATGAAGCCGTTAAGTAAAGAAGGTGCATACCCTATTCATCGTGAACCTCCCAAGTTTGAGGATTTGTCTACTACACAGGAAGTGTTGTTTACCGGAATCAAGGTAATCGACCTGTTGGAGCCCTATTCAAAAGGGGGCAAAATCGGGTTGTTCGGTGGTGCCGGTGTAGGAAAAACCGTACTTATCATGGAGTTGATCAACAACATTGCCAAGAAGCACAACGGTTTTTCCGTGTTTGCAGGAGTGGGCGAACGTACCCGTGAAGGTAACGACCTGTTGCGTGAAATGATTGAATCAGGCGTTATCCGCTATGGAGAAGAGTTTAAAAAAAGCATGGAAGAGGGAAATTGGGATCTCTCTAAAGTAGACTACAACGAAGTAGAGAAATCACAGGCCACCTTGGTGTACGGACAGATGAACGAACCTCCCGGCGCACGTTCTTCCATCGCCCTTTCCGGGTTGACCGTTGCCGAATCGTTCCGCGACCGTAAGGGTGGGGATGCCAACGGACCGCGTGATATTCTGTTTTTCATTGATAATATTTTCCGTTTCACACAAGCCGGTTCAGAAGTATCTGCCTTGTTGGGACGTATGCCGTCTGCTGTGGGGTATCAGCCGACACTGGCTACCGAAATGGGACAGATGCAGGAGCGAATCACTTCCACCAAGAATGGTTCTATCACCTCCGTACAGGCGGTATATGTGCCTGCCGACGACTTGACAGACCCGGCACCTGCCACTACATTCAGCCACTTGGATGCTACAACGGTATTGAGCCGTAAGATTACCGAGTTGGGTATTTATCCTGCGGTAGACCCGTTGGAATCCACTTCGCGTATTCTTGACCCGAATGTTGTGGGACAGGAACATTACGACACCGCGCAACGCGTGAAACAAATCCTTCAGCGCAACAAAGAGTTGCAGGATATCATCTCTATTCTGGGTATGGATGAGCTTTCGGACGAAGACCGCCGGACGGTAAACCGTGCACGTCGTGTACAGCGTTTCCTGTCACAGCCCTTTGCCGTGGCCGAACAGTTCACCGGTGTGCCGGGGGTGATGGTTTCCATCGAAGATACCATTAAAGGATTCAATATGATTATGGACGGGGAAGTGGATTACCTGCCCGAACAAGCGTTCCTGAACGTAGGAACAATAGAAGAAGCAATAGAAAAAGGTAAGAAATTGCTGGAAACAGCCAATAAAAAGAATTAGTGCTTTATGAAACGGTTTCTGAATATGACAATCGCCACTCCCGAAGGAGTTATTTTCGAAGGAGAGGTTGAGAATGCAGAGTTTCCCGGTACGTTGGGTGCATTTACTCTTCTGCCGTTACACGCAGCTCTGATTTCTTCCCTTACCGGGGGACAAATCGTTTATGTGAAAGATGGGAAACCGGAAAAAGTCGCTATCAAGGGTGGTTTTGTTGAGGTAAAACAGGATATAGTATCGGTTTGCGTAGAACAATAACATTTAAAGAGTCAAAACTATGGGATTTACACTGACAAAAAAGCGATTTTTAATCTGGAAGACCGTTATGATGGTGGTCGCCGGACTGGTAGTAGGAGGAGCAATCAAGTTATTTTGGCCGGAGCATTATTTTGCCTGGTTTCCTTTTATTCCTCTGTATTTTTATATCTTCGGATGGTATTATATTTTTATGTTCGACTACTGTCGGAAGTATACGCCGCATAAGTTGCTTTCCGTCTATATGGGAATGAAGTTTGTAAAAATGGTATTCTCGATGATAATCCTGTTGTTCTATGTGTTGCACGTCAAAGTGCATAAGGAGGATTTCGTATTGACTTTCTTTTTGTTTTACCTTTTCAGCATGCTGTATGAAAGTATATTCTTCTTCGTGTTTGAAAGCAATTTGAAGATTAAACTAAAAGACAAAAAAGAAAAAAATGGATAAGGTAAGGTATTTGATAGGTATTGTTTTTTGTTTGCTGATGATGGGTGTCGGTACGGTGAAAGCCGAAGATATCAATGTGAGTCAGCAGCAGGAAAATGTGGATGCGAAGGATATCGTGTTCGGCCATATTCAGGATTCTTACGAATGGCATATCACTAAGTGGGGTGATAAGGATATTGTGATTCCTCTTCCGGTGATTGTATACAGTAAGGAGACGGGATGGCATACCTTTCTTTCTTCCCGTATCGCACATGAAGGCAGTGAGTACGAAGGGTTGCGTATCGCTACCGATGGAGACCATAAAGGAAAGATTGTAGAAGTGAATGCTGCCGGACAGGAGGTTCGCCCGTTTGATATTTCTATTACAAAAACAGTACTTGCTCTGCTAATCAACAGTGTGTTGCTGGTTGCCATTATTCTGGGTACTGCCCGTTGGTATAAGAAGCGCACGCCTGATTCTCCCGCACCGAAAGGTTTTGTCGGTTTCATGGAAATGTTTGTGATGATGATAGAAGATGATGTAATCAAGGGCTGTGTGGGAAAAGATTACAAGCGTTATTCTCCCTTTCTGTTGACGGCATTTTTCTTCGTGTTCATCAACAACCTCATGGGGTTGATTCCTATCTTTCCCGGTGGAGCAAATGTGACGGGGAATATTGCCATTACACTGGTATTGGCATTGTGTACGTTCATTGCTGTCAACGTGTGGGGCAACAAGGCATATTGGAAAGAAATCCTTTGGCCCGATGTGCCTACATGGTTAAAGTGCCCTGTGCCGTTGATGCCGGTAGTAGAGTTGTTCGGTATCTTCACAAAGCCTTTCGCCTTGATGATACGTTTGTTTGCCAATATCATGGCAGGTCACTCGGTTATCTTGGCGCTCACCAGCCTGATATTCGTAACAGTCGGCATGGGACCTGCCATAAACGGCACGATGACAGTGGTATCCGTTCTGTTCTGCATCTTTATGAACTTTGTGGAACTGCTGGTAGCCTTTATTCAGGCGTATGTGTTCACCATGCTGTCGGCAGTGTTTATCGGACTGTCCCGTGTAGAAGAAACAGAGAAAGAAAAAGCATAAAATAAATCATTAAAAAATAGAAAAGTTATGTTACTATCAACAGTATTATTACAAGCAGCAGCCGGAGTCGGCTTGAGTAAAGTAGGTGCAGCACTGGGTGCAGGTTTAGCAGTAATCGGTGCAGGTTTGGGTATTGGTAAGATTGGTGGCTCGGCTATGGAAGCTATTGCACGCCAGCCGGAAGTTTCAGGTGATATCCGTATGAATATGATTATCATCGCCGCCTTGGTAGAAGGTGTAGCCTTGTTCGCCATTGTGGTTTGTTTCCTTGCATTATAAAAATAAAAAGAAGTTATGTCATTATTAGTGCCCGATAGTGGTTTGTTGTTTTGGATGTTGCTTTCCTTCGGCATCGTGTTCTTTGTGCTCGCCAAATACGGTTTTCCCGTCATTGTCAAGATGGTGAATGAGCGTAAGGAGTACATCGACCGTTCGTTGGTGGTGGCAAAAGAAGCAAACGAACAGTTGGCTAACCTGAAAGCCGAAGGTGAAACCATCATGGCTAAAGCTCATGAGGAACAGGCACGCATACTGAACGAAGCAGCGGCGACACGAGACCGTATTATCAAGGAAGCCAAAGAACAGGCACGGATAGAAGGAGATAAAATGATGGAAGAGGTGAAGCGCCAAATCCAGGCAGAAAAAGAAGATGCTATCCGTGACATACGCCGTCAGGTAGCGGTTCTGTCCGTTGATATTGCCGAGAAAGTGTTGCGTAAGAACCTCGACGACGAGAACAAGCAGACGGCAATGATTGACCGGCTGCTGGATGAATTGACTGTTTCTAAAAACTGATTTGCCATGTATATAGGAGTAGTTTCTATGCGATATGCCAAGGCATTGCTGGCGTATGCCGATGATGCGAAGGTGGAAGATGCTGTTTACCGGGAAGCGTTGTTGCTGAAAGACAGTTATGCGCAAGTTCCCGAGTTGCGGCAGGCTATGGACAATCCTGTACTGGCGCCCGATGTAAAGCTGAGGCTGGTAGTGGAAGCTGCCGGAGGGAAAGTGACAAAGGAGCTGGAACGCTTTGTACAACTGGTGTTGAAGGAAAAGCGTGAAAAGTTTCTTCAGTTTATGATAAATTCATATATCGACCTGTACAGGAAACAGAAAAATATCAGCATAGGCAAGTTGACCACGGCTTATCCGGTAGCTCCCGAAGTAGTGGAGCGTATCCGTAAGATAGTAGTCAGCCGTACGAAAGGAACTGCTGAATTTGCTACAAAAGTAGACGCCTCGTTGGAAGGTGGTTTCATATTCGAAATCGGTACCTACCGCTTGGATGCAAGCGTTGCCAGCCAGATACGCAGAGTGAAACAGCAGTTTATAGAGAAGAACAGAAGAATAGTATAAAAAAGAAAAGTAAAGACTATGTCTGAAAATATAAGACCCAGCGAAGTATCCGAAGTATTGCTTCGACAACTCAAGGATATCGATACCTCACTTCAGTTTGATGAGGTGGGTACGGTGCTTCAGGTGAGCGATGGCGTGGTTCGTATCTACGGCTTGCTCAATGCCGAGGCGAATGAGTTGCTGGAGTTTGAGAATGGCATCAAAGCCATTGTGATGAATTTGGAAGAGGACAATGTGGGTGCGGTGTTATTAGGACCTACCGATCAGATTAAGGAAGGTATGATTGTAAAACGCACCAAACGAATCGCTTCCATCAAGGTGGGCGAAAGTATGTTGGGACGCGTTATTGACCCATTGGGCGAACCCCTTGACGGACGCGGACAGATAGGCGGTGAGCTTTGTGAGATGCCGTTGGAGCGCAAGGCTCCGGGGGTGATTTTCCGCCAGCCCGTCAATCAGCCGTTACAAACCGGCTTGAAGTCTGTCGATGCCATGATTCCTATCGGTCGCGGACAGCGTGAATTGATTATCGGCAACCGTCAGACGGGAAAGACCGCCATTGCCATCGATACCATCTTGAATCAGAAAGCGAATTACGAAGCAGGCAAACCTGTTTACTGTATTTATGTAGCCGTGGGACAGAAAGGTTCTACTGTTGCCAATATCGTGAACGTGCTGAAGGAGCGTGGAGCATTGGACTACACTATCGTAGTTGCCGCTACTGCTGCCGACCCTGCCGCCTTGCAATATTTTGCTCCGTTTGCAGGAGCTGCCATCGGAGAGTATTTCCGCGATACCGGTCGGGATGCGTTGGTCGTTTACGATGACTTGTCCAAGCAGGCTGTTGCCTACCGTGAGGTATCGTTGATTCTCCGCCGTCCTTCGGGGCGTGAGGCTTATCCGGGAGATATCTTTTATTTGCATTCCCGTTTGTTGGAGCGTGCCGCGAAGATAATCAACCAGCAGGAAGTGGCAGAACAGATGAACGATCTTCCGGCAAGCCTGAAGGGAAAGGTGAAAGGTGGTGGCTCGTTGACAGCCCTGCCCATCATCGAGACGCAGGCGGGAGACGTTTCGGCCTATATCCCGACAAATGTGATTTCCATTACCGATGGTCAGATATTCCTCGAAACGGACCTCTTCAACCAGGGATTCCGTCCTGCCATCAATGTAGGTATTTCTGTATCCCGTGTAGGTGGTAGCGCACAGATAAAGAGTATGAAGAAGGTAGCGGGTACATTGAAGATAGACCAGGCACAGTATCGTGAACTGGAAGCATTCTCCAAGTTCAGCAGTGATATGGATGCCGTGACTGCCATGGCCATCGACCGTGGACGTAAGAACAACCGGTTATTGATTCAGCCCCAGTACAGCCCGATGCCGGTGGGCGAGCAGATTGCCGTCCTTTATTGCGGGGTACATAGCTTGCTGCATGATGTACCTTTGGATAAAGTGATTGAATTCCAGAATACTTTTTTGGAAACGATGCGCGCCAATCATCAGCAGGATGTAATTGATGTGCTGGCAAGCGGTGTCATCAATGAGGAAGTAACCGGAATCATAGAAAAAGTGGCTGCGGAAACAGCTCAATCTTATAAAGAACAATAATTATCATGGCATCACTGAAAGAAGTAAAAGGAAGAATAGCCTCGGTAAACAATACCCGAAAGATTACTTCGGCTATGAAAATGGTGGCTTCAGCCAAATTGCATAAGGCTCAGGCTGCCATAGAAAGTATGCTTCCTTACGAACGCAGGCTGCACCATATACTGACCGATTTTATGAGCAACTGTACCGAGGTGACGTCTCCTTTCATTGTGAAGCGTGAAGTAAAAAAGGTGGCTGTCGTGGTGTTTGCTTCCAATACCAGTCTGTGCGGCGGGTTTAATGCCAATGTCATCAGGCACCTGGTCGATTTGCTGACAGAATACAAGCCGTTGGGATTGGAGAATATTCTGGTTTTCCCGGTAGGAAAGAAGGTGGCGGATGCTGTCAGGAAGCTGGGATTCCGCATTGAAGGCGACTTCCAGCACATGGCAGACAAACCTTCTTATCAGGAGGCTGCCGACCTGGCTGCCGATTTGATGAAACGCTTCCTGCATGGCGATGTGGATAAAGTGGAATTGCTCTATAATCATTTCAAGTCCACCGCTTCGCAGATATTGACTCGCGAGACGTATCTTCCCATTGATTTAAATAATGAAAAGAAGGAGGAAGAGAGGACGATAGACTATATTCTTGAGCCTTCTGCCGAGGAACTGATGCAGGAAATGCTACCCAAGGTGTTGCGTATGAAGATGTTCACCGTATTGCTGGATTCGAATGCTGCCGAACATGCGGCACGGACCATGGCCATGCAGATTGCAACAGACAATGCCAATGAGTTGTTGCAGGAGCTGACGGTGATGTATAACAAAAGCCGCCAGCAGTCAATTACCAATGAATTGCTTGATATTGTGGGCGGCTCGATGGCTTAATGAGGAAACCGCGAATATTCGGAATTCGATTTCGGACATTCGCGGTTTTATTTCATCCGCAGACAAGCCAGGTAATCATAGTGCTTTCCTTCTTTTATCAGCTCTGCTTCAAAGCCATACTCGGCAGCATAGAGACTGAGTGTTTGAAAATCCACATAGAGCCAGTCGAAACGGTCTCCTTTGATATTCTTATATTGCATCCGGAAATCAATTTCGCCATAGTAATCTCCTGCAAGGTCTATCAGGAAGCTGCCGTCTTCATCCTCGAAAAGATAGCGCAGGTCGCTCGAATCCATTAAAATACATCCTCCCGGACGAAGCAATTGTTTCATTCTCAGAAAGAAATCGGGCATATTTTCTAATTTCCCGATGATGCCCGAACCATTCATCAGCATCAGGATGGTATCAAATGTTTCAAGAAATCCTACATCAAAAAGGTTGATTTGACGGACATCACGTACACCGCGTTCTGCCATAACCTTGACTGAAAGCGGGGAGATGTCAATGGCGCAAACTTCCTTTCCCATTTCTTGCAATGCCAGGGTATGGCAACCGCTTCCGGCACCGGCATCCAGAATCTTTCCGCTTGCCATTTGCAAAGCTGTCTTCTCCGGTTCGGACATTTCGTCGAACGAACGGAAAAGCTGGTTAATGGGAATTTCATCTTCTTCAAACTGAGATGAGAATACACGTAGTTTTCCTGCCTTCTGATGGTGAAAATAGTCGGTAATAGCTGCCCCCATCGGGTCTTTATCGGGAGAGAGAAGGTTTGCTTTCATTTGCTGTGTCATTTTTATCGGTTGGTATTTACAAATTTCTCGTATTGTTTTTTTGCCTTTTCCAAACACGCTGCATCCGGCTTATCATTTTCAAAAAAAGTAACGCTTAATTCTTTCCTTGACCAGTTGCCGGCTATCCGATGCTCATGCAGAACCACCGGATAGAAAATGCCGAACGTATTGTAGGCTTTCCTTTCGTGCTCCTTGGAGAGTACGGCGGAACGGTCTTTGTAGCCGATGAGCAATTCATCGTAGGGAGGCAAAAGTGTAATGCTGTCCTTTTGCATTTTGCCATATCGATTACTCTCGTGCAGGAAATATTCCGTACCGTTTATCATTTTTACGGTCAGCGCAGAGGATATCTGTTCCATTCCTATGCGGCATTCTTTCACCGGTAATCCGCTCCACCATACAAAATCGGCGAGTGTGGCGGGGGCGTGGCTTTGGAAATACTTTGTTGCCAAGCGTGCCAATGCTTCTTCTTTCGGCAGGCAACCGAACTTGTTTTCATCTTTTCCGTAAAGCCGGTAGGTTATCTTCCTGCCGTCGGTGCAACCGTTATGGATGATGCCTTCCGCCTCTGCCACTGCCAACAGGTGGCGGACGGTGTGAGCATTGTCGATGTCTATTTCCTGATAGAAAGGTATGATATCTTCTCGTGTCAGATGCTTCTTTCCACCTAATATATTAGTCAGAAGCTCACGGCTGTTGTCCATCATTTTGTCGGAAATCGGGTTGCCCGACTGTTTGGCAAATGCACACCACGAACGGATGGAACGCTCCCGATGGAGTGGCATCATCCAATGATAGTCTTCTTTAGTGACCAGTTGCCAGGTGGAACGGTTCAAGTGTGAGCGGATGATGTCGCCCTTGTTGAGTGCCTCGATAACGCCGGCCTCCGAGGGCTTCCGCATCCTTACTCCGACGGCCCACCGGCACATGGAGAAATCCTGTGCCTGCATTGCTCCCATCCACGACACTACCTCTTGTGGGGCAGTGAATAGCGGGCGAAGCAGATGTTGGTTCAGCAACCTTGCCGTTGCAATATCTTTTAATGTTTTCATGGTTTGTCAATGTTGGGCGCAAAGATAGATAATTCGGCGTGAGAAACAAGATAAGAGCCGGATTTTATCTTTTATCTGAATAAATGCACTACTTTTGTGACTGCGTTTTGAAAAGAATCGGCAACAGCACAATGAAATTTCAAAGGAAAAAGTAAAATGAATGAATTAAAGCTTCGTATAGAATCCCTGTTACAACAACTTAACGAACGTGTTTTCGAGAAAGAGCATGTGGTGGCACTCTCCCTGCTGTCGGCAGTGGCAGGAGAGAGTATCTTCCTGCTCGGCCCTCCGGGAGTTGCCAAGAGTATGGTGGCGCGCCGCCTGAAACTGGCTTTTCGGGATGCCTACGCTTTCGAGTATCTCATGTCCCGTTTTAGTACGCCCGATGAAATATTCGGGCCGGTATCCATCTCCAAACTGAAGGATGCGGATACCTACGAACGCATTGTCGATGGTTATCTGCCTTCGGCTACCATTGCCTTTCTGGATGAAATATGGAAAGCCGGACCTGCCATTCAGAATGCTTTGCTGACCATTATCAATGAAAAGATTTATCGTAACGGACAGTTTTCTATTCGGGTTCCTCTGAAAGGTCTGATTGCAGCATCCAATGAACTTCCGGCACAAGGGCAGGGACTTGAAGCTCTATGGGACCGATTCCTGCTTCGTTGTCTGGTGGGAGGAATAGAAGATATGGGTGAGTTTGACCGCATGATTTCGTCTACCGACGAAACGGAACCGGTGGTGGATGAACAACTTCAAATAACCGGTGAAGAATATGTCCGTTGGGAAAAGGAAATAGCTGCCATAAAGATTCATTACTCCATTTTTGAAGTGATTCATGCACTGAAAGACGGCATTGAGCAATATAACCGGCAAGTGCAGAACGAGGGTGGTATTTCAGCTCCTCTCTATGTGTCCGACCGTCGCTGGAAGAAGATGGTAAAGCTGCTCAAGACGTCCGCTTTCCTGAACGGTTCGGATACCATCCGCCTGTCGGACTGTACGCTTTTATCTTATTGCTTGTGGAGCGAAACGGAGCATATGGAAGCCATTGAAGAAATGGTTGCCGCCGCCATACGGAAGAGTGCCGAGGGCTATCTGCTCAACATAAAGGGGCTGGAACAAGATATCGAGGAACTGAAAGACTGTCAATCTTCGGAACACAGTTTGCGCGAGCTTAATGATCCCGGCATTCAGGTGGTGGATACCTATTACTATCAGGTGGAGGGAGTCCGCATGAGAGAGCGTTTGCTGATTTTTGCTTCCGATTACCGGCATCTTGACAAAACAGGGAAACTGTTCTATTTGCACAAAGACAAGTACAAAGCAAATTGTTGTATTCTGAAAAAATATGATTCGGTGCTTCATGCCAAAGTTCCCCGTAGCAAGATATATACGTTGAAGCGGGGAACTCGCTCCGTTTATATAAACAATTATGAATATCATCTGATGTGTTATGAGAACTGTCCGCCTCCGTCTCCCGAACCGGAGCCGGAAGACCTGGGCATGAAATACCGTTCGGTGACCGAAGCTTTGAAGAGAATGGAGAAAGACTGGAACGAGTTGCTTGCTGCCGAAACAGAGTATTACGAAAATCATCTTTTCCTGAGTGCAAGGCAACGCCTCCTGATGCGGAGGATGCTCACCTATCAAAAGAACAATATAGAACGATATAAGAACGAATTGAACGAAATGGCTGATGCGTACCGAAAAGAGAACCAGGAATATAAGGTTGAGAGACCTGAAGATGATTTATTCACAGGAGCTTAAAGACAGAACGTTTAAAGCATACGGGGATGATATCGGCAGCGGAGTGGTGCGCCGACACGAATTGGAGGAAAAAGTGCTTGCCTACTATCGCCGCACAACGCCTTCCCTGCAGGAATATTATTCGCGCTACACTCCCGAGTGGGATGCTTTTTATTCCTCGGAACACTTGCCGGACATGGCATTCCTGCAATTCCTGAAACAGATGCGCAGTGCATTCAAGAAGCGTTATGAGCTTTCCGAACTCAATATTGATTACTATATCTCACGAATGGAAGGTTGCTCTCTGCTAAAAGGGGAAGCAACGCAGACAAAGGAGTTTTTCCTGGATAAATGGCATCAGTTGCTCACCCGCAAGGAGTACGACTATCAGTATATGCACATCGACAGCCTTTGCGAGAGTTTCGATCTGTTGGTAAAGAAACATGGGCAACAGTCGGGCAATCATCTGCTCGGGTCGCGCATGGAGTGGCTGCTTCACAACTACCCGGATTTGTATCGCAAGATGCTCCCCTTTGAGCAAGTGATGAAACGCAATCCTGCCATCCGGCAACTGGCGCATCTTTTGGGGAGAAAGCACCGGGAACCATTGAAATATGATTCTCTTTCGGGAGTGGATAAGAAGATGCTGATTCGCCATTCTCCGCACAGCGATATAACGGGCGTCACTTTGGGCAATGACCTGAACAGTCTGTTGCCGATAGAATATTGTTATCTGGCGGACGATTCGCTGCGTGCCGTGTTCATGGAACGGTATGCCGAGAAGCGGTTGCAACTGTTTGATTATAAATCGAAAGAAGCAGACCCGGTGAAGAATGACAAGCAGAAAGTTTCGGGACAAGGGCCTTATATCATCTGTGTGGATACGTCCGGCTCCATGCAGGGCGACCGGGAAATCCTGTCCAAGTCTGCGATTCTTGCCATTGCTCAGTTGACGGAAAAGACTCACCGCAAATGTTATGTCATCAACTTCTCCGATGAGGCTGTAGCTCTGTTGGTGGAAGATTTGTCGCGCGACATGCCCAAACTGGCCGAATTTCTCAATAAATCCTTCAACGGAGGAACGGATGTAGAACCCGCCCTTCGCGAAGCGGCGCATATCATTAACGGAAACGATTTCAGAGAGTCGGATATTGTCCTGATTTCAGACTTCGAGATGCCTCCGTTATCCAAAGATTTAAAAGAACAAATAAGAGTGATGAAACGTCGGAAGACTTCTTTTTTTGCACTCTCTTTTGGCAATCAACCCGAAATGGAATATCTGAATCTTTGCGATAGATATTGGGAGATGTGACGGAGACGAAAAGAAAACCGCATTTTTTAATTCTGAGGTTCTTGAAAAAACTCTTTCAGCTTTTTGCAAAACTCCACTGTCTTTTCGCAAAAGACTTAGAGGTTTTGCAAAAAGACAGTGGAGTTTTTCGGGAGTCCTTTTTCATGTTTTATTTTTCGCTTTTATCTCTTTATAAAACGGACTGCGGATTTGTGATGTGGGTTATAATTAAATAATTGATTGTCAAAGAATTAATGATTTATTTGGGACCACTGGGACCAGGGCCCGTCTTTATGAGATTCTGACCCCGGATTTCTGCTGATATGAATATATATATTGTTGTTTATCAGTATGTTCTTGATTTGTAAAACGGACAAGCTCTTTTTATGGAATATGAATTATTATTACATGAATAATATCTGTTGGCAATGAGTTTGTTGTTTCGCTGAATAGGTGCTTGAATGATTTATAATCTCATTGATTACAGTGCCGAATTTCATTTAATAGGCTTGTCCGCTTTATCGGTTTGATTATCAATTTATTAATGGTCTTTTATTGGGGCCGGATTCTCATAAAGGCGGGCCCTGGTCCAAGTGGTCCCAAATAAATTGTTAATCATTTGATAATCAACTGTTTCACTCTTTTGGTATAGCGAGAAACAATTACCATTTTTATGCGAGAAGACTTTATGCCTTTATTGTGCTTTTTATGGCATCAATCAGTCGGCTGAAATCTTCAGGAAATACATCGCCGATATTTCCGATACGGAATGTATCTGCCTGTGAAATTTTACCCGGATAAATCACGAATCCCTTTGTTTTCAGTTGCTTATAGAATTCTTTGAAATCAAATGCCGCATCGGGGTACAGGAAAGAAGTGATAATGGGAGATTGTATGGTGTCATCCAATAAGGTTTTGAAGCCCAGAGAGCGCATTCCTGCCACCAATACCTCGTGATTGCGGCAGTAGCGTTCGTGACGTGCCTGCACGCCGCCTTCGGCCTCTAATTCGTCCATGGCCTGTTTAAAAGCGCGTACCACGTGAGTGGGAGAGGTGAAGCGCCATTTGCCGTGTCCCTTCTCCATTGTTTCCCATTGGTCGTAAATGTCAAGAGAGAGGCTGCGTGATACGCCCTTGCAGTGTGCCAGTTCGGATTTGCGGGCTATGATGAAGCCGAATCCCGGTACACCCTGAATGCACTTGTTGGCGCTGCTGATCATAAAGTCGATACCCAGTTCCTCTACATCCAAGGGTACGCCTCCGAAGCTACTCATTGCATCCACAATCAACTTCTTGCCGTGCATCTTTACCATGTGGGCAATCTCCTTCAACGGGTTCAGAATGCCGGTCGTTGTTTCGCAATGCACCACTGCCACGTGTGTGATTTCTGCGTTATGTGCCAGGTAGTCGTCCACATATTCCACGGATACTTGTTCGGTTTCATCAAAAGCAAGCATGTCATAGTTCATGCCGTGGTATTCGGCAATGTTTCCCATACGGTCACCGTATGCGCCGTTGCTCAGAATGAGTAATTTGTGTTTCGGGGTGATGACGCTTCCCAATGTTGCTTCTACGCAGTAAGTACCGCTTCCCTGTAACAGAACGGCTGTGTATTCATCGGTTTTATGGGTAGCGAGTTTCACCAGTCCTTTGCGGATTTCTTCAACGATGTGCACATTGTAATCCTCATCCCATGTGCACCAGTCGGTCATCATGGCTGTTTTTACTGTTTCTGATGTTGTTAAAGGGCCGGGAGTCAAAAGTAAATATGGTCTCATTGTGTTAGTTTATTTTATGGTTGATAATTTCAATAATTTCGGGGAGTTCGGCAATGCTGTTTACCACATAATGGGCACCTGCCATATACATGCGTTTTCTGACGGCAGCCATGCGTTTGTTCAGTTCATCTGATGGAAGTTTCTCGGTTTCTTCTTGGGTAAGCCCCATTTCGTTGCTGCCCAGAATGACACCGACAGTCCATACGCCTGCATTCACTCCTTCTTTGATGTCGGCAATGGTATCCCCATATTTCACAACACTTGTTACGGAAGGTACATTCAAATCTGTCATGTTTTTGTAAATCATAAAAGGCTGAGGACGTCCGGCAGGAAGACCGTCGGGGGTGACACAATTGTCTGTGGTATAACCTTTGGCGGCAGCTCCCGGCAGGACCACATCCATCATGGCGCGTGTATAACCTGTGGTGGAGCCGATTTTAATGCCTGCCTTTTTCAGTTCGCCAATGGTTTCAATGACTCCGGGGATAGGAGTGGTATATTCCTGAAGAGAAGCGAAGAGATATTTCTCAAATTCACGGTTCATGGCAACCACATCTTCTTCCGTCCAAAGTCTGTTGTATAGTTTTTGGAATTGCTCTGTCACTCCGGGCAACTTGAACAGTTCACGGATATGGTCTATTTTTGCCATTCCCATAGGGCGGCGTGCTTCTTCCATGGTTACAGTGATACCTACTTCACCAAAGGCCTTCAAGAAGGCGGCAACAGGTGCAAAACATCCGTAATCGACTGCTGTTCCTGCCCAGTCCATAATTACACATATTCATTTCCTGTAGGAGTGGATTGGATTTGCGGGAAAGCATTCGTGGCGTTGTCCGTCGGGTGATAACATTCCGTGGGTAAGTTCTGTTTTTCCATTTTGTATCGTTGCATCAGATAGATTGCCGAACCGATGAATGCAATACCGGCAACGATGCCTACCCATCCCGAAAATTGGTTGTAGAATTGCATCCAGTCGATATTCGGGCTGCAATATTCTTTGAAAAGAAGCACACAAACCGTTCCTGTGTATCCGATAAAGTCGATGGATGCGATGAAAAATCCCACATTCCCTTTAATCTTGAAGCAGGCGATAAACCGTTCGAAGAATAAGGTTTGAAAACTCAGGTAGACAATATACAGGCTCAAACTCTGTATAAAGAGCCAGTAAAGGGTGGGCAATTGCAGTGTGTCATAATTGAATGCCAGATAACTGATGGTTACGGCTCCACCTATCACCATGGAAAGGAGCACTATCAGCACCCTGTAATTGCTGTTTATCAGTGACATCATGGCAAATATTCCCAGAATAATCAGTGTTACCATGCCGTCTACTTGTGCAAACAACCATGAAGAGATAGTGCTTACGTCAATAATGTTGACCAGAAAATCTTCCTTGATATCACGCAGGATGGTGATGAACAGATTGGCAAAAAACAACATTATCAGCAGGGGCATATAGCTTTTGAACAGTTGCCGGCGCTGTTCTCCGTTCAGTGCTACGCGTTCCGAACGCAGGGCGCGGTCTTCGTCAGTGGGGGATGGCAGTTTGTTGAGCGACCATCCCATCAGGACAAGTAGCGGAAAAGCCAGACCGCCTATCAGGGCAGGCATCCAGAATTCTGTGACACCGAATGTGTTGATGACAAATAGCCCGAGTGATTTTGCCATTCCGGAACTCACAGCCATGCTTACTCCCAGCAAACTAGCTAATATGTCGGTCACTTTGCGGCCCTCAATGAAACTGAAGATAACTCCCCACATACACCCCAGCGCCAGTCCGTTGAAGAACAATGCAAATACATTGAAAGGAGTGGGGAGCAGTCCGAAAAAGACCAATGCAAGTTCGGCAAGAGCCACGGAGAATATCATGAATTTCAACCGGTTCTCCCGTTTCAATTCGGAGACAATTTTAATGGCAAAAAACTTAGAGATGAGGTAGCCGAAGATTTGCATGATAGTAGTGGCTACTTTGTAATCCATTCCGAAAAAGTCCATTCCGTCAAAAGTGGCAGCCGTAAAAGGTTTACGCAGTGCATATACCAATGAATAGGAAAGTAAGGCTGTTCCTCCTGCCCATAAGATAAACAGGAAATTGGATATTGGTTTGTTCGTTTCGCTTTTTGCTTCCATTATTGTTTTACTTGTTTTTGCAAATTATGTTTTTATCATCGTAAAAGCGGAGTCTTGCGTCCCGTTCCGATGATTTCCGGCAGCAAAAGTATGCTCATCCGGTCGGAGAAAAAATGAATATTTATGATTAATATTTTTCATATAGCGAGGAGTTGATGATGTAATATTAATGTAATGTGTATGTCATTGTAAGTTCACACGGAAACTTGTATTTTGTAAGTTCAATATAGAAGATAATATCCATGGATGATTTAATAGAAATTTATAGAAGAATAGAATACCTCCGTAATAACGGATTGAAAATGAAAGAAATAGCAGATTTTATCGATATGGCTCCCAGTGTGTTGTCTGCGCTTTATTCCAGTGTCCTGCCCACTTATGTAACCTCATTGAAACAAGGACATTCTGAAGAAAATTCATTGGATTTGGCTTTGGGACAGGTCAATAACATTTCAAAGAAACGCTTGATGGGAAATTTGTCAAGCATCAAAGAATTGCTTTTCAGTCTGGAACCTGCCAATGGCGAGACAAAGGCGAATCCGTTTATGGAAATGATGACTGCCGAGATGCAGCGTTCTGTTCAGGAAGTTTATAATTATAGTGGCAGCTATTTGAGTTACAGTCTTTCTTCGTCATGCAACTGCCTGAAAGTGGAACCTTACCTGATAGAGTCTTCCGAAGATAACACGTATGTGAAGGTGACTCACATGAGTGCTTATAACACGACTCACCGGGGGGTAGGGTTGTTTAATAACCATCAGAACGGATATATTTTTTTCAACGAACGGGAAGCTCCCCAAATGGCTTTGTTCAGCATTTACCTGCAATTGCCCATGTATGATTTCCCTCCTTTTCTGAAAGGGTTATATCTCAGCCTGGATTATAACAGGAATCCGATATCACGCCGTATTCTCTTTGTAAAGCAAAGTGACAGTACGGACATGGAGGAGTTCCTGGAATTGAAAGGGGAGCTTGTGGCACTTGAAAACTTGACGGAGCTGCAAAAGAAATATTACGATTATACTTGTCGGGAGGGAGACTGTATCCGTACTTGCATGATACCGTCTCCCCAACTGAATGAAAATGATTTGGAAATAGAAAAAAGGATTCTTGCTTTATGAAATTTTCATATTCTTACTTCTTATTGTCCGGGTTAAACTGTCTGTCGTAATTCAGGAGGAATTTTACGAGTTCGGGATTACGGTGCGACCAACGGAAGTCGTCGGGTTTGTCGAGCGGACGGATGCTTTCCATATCTTCCGGTGTGAGGGCAAAGTCGAATACATCCAGATTTTGTTTCATACGTTCGGTGTGAGTACTCTTCGGAATGGCGATGATGCCGCGTTGTATCAAGTAACGCAGAGCCACCTGCTGCACTGTTTTATTGTATCGCTCAGCTAGAGCAGTCAGTACGGGATTGGTCAGAAGTTCGGGATTACCTTGCGCCAGCGGTGCCCAAGCCATGATGTGTGTATCATAGAGATTCATTTCGGCTTCGGCCTCCCACTGCTGGCTGAACACATTCGTCTTTAACTGGTTCACGGCAGGTTTGATTTCGGCATATTCCGCCATATCCACAAAGCGGTCGGGGTAGAAGTTGGAAAGGCCGATGGCACGGACTTTTCCATCTTTTACGGCCTTCTCCATGGCCCGCCATGTTCCCGGGTAGTCGCTGAAAGGCTGATGGATGAGTAGCAAGTCGATGTAGTCGGTGTGCAGTTTACGGAGAGATTCATCAATGCTGCGGGCGGCGTTTGTCTCTCCGGCATTGCTTATCCATATTTTGGTGGTAAGAAAAAGTTCGTTACGGGGCACACCGCAGCGAGTGACGGCATTGCCCACACCCTCTTCATTATAGTAGGCCTGCGCCGTGTCTATCAGCCGATAACCAGTGCTGATGGCATCGAGCACGCAACGCTCACACTCTTCGGGAGATACTTGGAATACTCCGTATCCCAATACCGGCATTTCGATGCCGTTGTTCAATTTGATAGTCTGCATAAGATTCTGTTTTTAAGGGTTCATATTCTATTTTCTCTTTTCTTTCTAAAATCATTCATGGATTTTGTGCAATCCGATTCCTTTCACAGTTGCTAAGTCCATGTCGTCGTAGATAGGGCTTTTCCCCGTTTCCAGTAGGGAGATAGCGGCCATTTCTTCTTCAGAAAGTATGAAATCAAGGATGTTGAAGTTTTCTACCATTCGCTCCTTGTGTACGGATTTAGGAATAACCACGATAGTTTCCGTATGGTTTGTGCATCAGGTAGAGGTCCAGATAATCCAGCCCGAGCTTTTTCATCGATAAATCGAAAGCGCGCAGGGCATCATCGTATTCGTAGTCTTGCACCCACAATTTGGTGGTAATGAAGAACTCCTCACGTTTCATGCCGCTATGTCGGATGGCGTTGCCTAACTGCTCCTCATTGAAATAAGAGGCGGCTGTATCAAACTTCCTGTAGCCGGTCTCAATCGCATCATTCACAATCCGTTCCGTTTCGTTCTCAGGAATTTGGAAGATGCCGAACCCGATGGCAGGCATCATTACTCCGTTGTTCAATCTTACATTTTTCATATTCTTTATGGTTTTAGCTTCTGATGCAAAATTACAACGCACTTCTCGCTTCTTTGTTACATAATTCGAGGTAGTATTTTCACTATTCGTGGTTTTTGGTTACTTTTGCAAGGAAATGAATAAGGGAAATGGAGCATACAGACTTTGATGGGATTATTTTCGCTGATACATTGCAGGACTTCAATGCCCTGCGGCATACGGGAAGAGTCATTCATATTCTTTGCAGCGGAGGCAATATGGGCTTTACGTTTCAAGACACCCGTTATCACATTGCGGCAGGAGATTATGTGATTCTGCCCAATGCAACACTTGGGTCGGACTTTTCGGACTCCGGGGACTTCCAAGGCATTTTTATGAGCCTTTCGGATTTGTTTATTACCTCAATAGCCATTCGCAGCAATTACGGCATCATCGGACATTTGTCACTTTTGCAGAATCCGGTCATGAAACTTTCATTTCATGACTTCCGGGTGTGCAAACAGGCCATGCTGTGTATCCGGGAGCGTATGGAGGATAAAGGTCATCTTTTCCGGGAAGAATTACTAGGCAGTCTGCTTACCGCCCATATTCTCGATCTCTACGACATCCATGCACGCAGACGGGAGGCGGTCCGACTGTCGGAACATATAACTTTTCTGCTGCGGAAGTTCATCGAATTGTTGTATAATGGCGAATATATCCGTCACCGTAGTCTTGACTTTTATGCTTCCCGACTTTGCATTACTCCTCATTACCTGTCGGAGATATGTAAAGAGGTGAGTGGCAGACCTGCTACTTACTGGATAGATCGTTTTACTCTTTTGGAAATCACTCGTCTGCTATGGCAGAAGGAACTCTCCTTGACAGAGATTGCCGAAAAGCTGAATTTTTCCTCAGTATCCTATTTCAGCCGATATGTGCAGAAAAAAATAGGAATATCACCGTCAGAGTATCGGAAGATGACATTTCGGGTATGAAAATGGTTGCTGATAGAAATTCTTCAGTATATTTGCAACTATTTAAAAACACAAAATAATACTTATGAAAAATACTATTTCTAAAGGATGGCTTTCCTTGTTGATTGTGATGGGAATCTTAATTCTTGACCAAATCATAAAAATAGCGGTAAAAACGAATATGTATTATAATGAAAGTATTCGCATTACCGATTGGTTCTATATTCATTTTGTTGAGAACCCGGGGATGGCTTTTGGTATGCAAGTTATTCCCAAAGCAGTACAGACAATAGGCCGTATCTTATTTGCCGGGATTATTATATGGTATATAGGCCGACTTATCAAAGCTAATTGTAAACGTGGTTATCTTATTTGTATTTCCCTGATATTGGCAGGTGCAATTGGAAATATTATTGATAGTATTTTTTATGGAGTCATATTCAGTCAAAGTACCTTATCTGAAGTGGCAACTTTTGTACCGATAGGACATGGATACACTGATTGGTTATACGGAAAAGTTGTCGATATGTTCTATTTTCCTCTTTTTGAATTTAACTGGCCCGGTTGGATGCCATTTATAGGAGGAGATAATTTTATATTCTTTAGTCCGATCTTTAATTTTGCAGATGCAGCTATCAGTTGCGGAGTCATTATTTTGTTATTGTTCTATAAGAAATACTTCAGTGACAGTATTCACATGATTAAAAATGATTTAAAAAGTAAGTTAGCATCTTAAACTTGTTTCAGTATAATAGAAAGAAGAGAAAGTTAGTCTGTATATTTTTTATATTCTTTTGAATTAAAGATTTCTTGTTCTAATCCCTTATGTTCTTTATCGATAATTTTCATTAGTTCTTGAATGCCTGGTTCATCTGAAATGATGGAATTTCTGTAACTCAATTGTTTATCGTAAAGTTCTGCATCACCGAATCGATGCATTAACTTATCAATAAATTTAGGAACAAAGAATTTTTTAGGACCTTTGATATGTTTTTTATAAATATCCTGATAAATATAAACTCCGGCAATATCAAAGTCACCATAATGAATGTATGCATTAGGCAATGTTTCTAACCAATTCACTAAACTTCGATGTGTATCTCTGGGATAATAAGTTGTAAATAAAGGTCGCATTCCTTCAAAGAACTCCTTTTGTTCTTCTATAAAGATAAAGTTTTCAGGATTTTCTACCATAACAATGGTGACATCCGAGGGAATTGTGAACTCTTCATGATTTGAAACGAAACAGACAGGCCACACTTCGGGAGAAAGCACCAGTTTTCTTTTGGAGAGAGAAACTTCAATCGGTTCAATGCTTTTCACCAGAAAACCATTCATGGGATGCGTTTCATTGCTCTTTGAGTTCCCTCTCATCAATATATTGTCTACTTTCCTTAGCTCATTTATTTCCATCTTTTCGATGTAATCATCTAGGGAACATTTTATATATTTATTACTTAAATGGTTTAGTAAGGCAATGGGAGAGTGAGCATAGATTATAAAACCATTTCCTTGTGGAAACTTTGATAAGACATGCTCATCCAATAACTGTTGAAAGATTTTTCCTTTTAAATTGCTTAAAGGAAATCTCTCCCCTAAAGAGAGAGATTTCAACAATCGCACTTGGTTTAATGTAATATTTATCATTATATGTTGGTGTCTGAAATTAACCGTGCAATACGTGTTTTACTCTGTGAATCTTTTGTTAATAAATACACATGCTTGTATGCTTCTCGGTTGAGCTCGGTAGGAGAGCCGTTGATAAGGATAATATTCCGGTCGTTGGCAAATTTCAAGATACCTGCCACATTGTTCGGATGGAGTTTTCCAATTTCATCCATCATGCAGTGCAACTTGAAATCTTTGAACTTTCGTGAAGCGGCTTCTTTAAATACATTGATTAGCATGATATTAATCATAGCTTTTACCAGAATATCCGTACCTTCCGAACCTACACTTGAAATTTTCTCTACAAATCCTGTGTCATTACCATTTTCTACAATGCGGAAACGTAGTTCGAAGGAGTCATACAGCCGGATATTGTCATAACGGTAGGCATGAATTTCTTTGATAAAGTCGCGCAGCAGCTTGATGGCTTCTTCTTTTATCAAAGGCTCTTTTTCGGAAGAGAACAAGTTTGTTTCGGGGGTAAGGTCATAACCATATTCTTTGTAATATTTTTGAATATCATGCAGTACATTTACCACTCGGTTACTGCTTTCTTCCATTTTCATCTCGATGCGCTGAATGACACCTACAAAATTGCAGGTAGCGAATCCTTTATTTATCTTGCCAATAATTGTTTGTATATTTTTTTCGGAAGAAGAAAGTGAAGTGACATCCATGCTGATACGTTTAAATGTATCCCAATGTTCATTATTGATACGGCGTACATATTCGTCAATTCTATCTTCCTCTATAAAATCGTGCAACTCATCAGCAAAGCGTATGTATTCCCAGTCTTCATTAAATTTGGTTTTAAACTTGAAAGTATTGTTTTCGTCAAAGTGTCCTGTGAAGAGGTTTACAGCTTTACGCAGTTTGGTTTGCATCTGCATGAATTGCATGTAATATTGATTCAACAGGTCAATTAACTCCATGCAACTTTTTTGTGTAATAGTTGTCATAGAAGGGCCATTCTTGAAAATATCCTGATGAGATTTATACCAATCAAAGCTTTCTATATTGGCGTAAGCATCCAGATTCTGTTGTAAATGACGAATATTACCTTCGGCTTCTTGTAAAATTATCTTTATTCTGTCTATCTCTTTCTGCAAGGTATCAACTTCTGCTCTCAGGGTATCCCGTTCTTTCTTTAATTGCTTTCTCAGGTCTTCTTCCTGATATTTCCATGTAGGGATATGTTCAATCAGGTCTCGTTTGTCTTTTTGATATTCGATAATCAGTGTTGCGTGTTTTTTGATGAAAGACAACTCCTGCTCAATCTGTCCCAGTTGGTTGGCGATATTTTGCAAACGTTCGGTATCGGCACCTTGGGAATGCAACTCTTTTTGCATCTCTGCCTCATGCTGTGCTTTGCCGGCATTGATACGCTTTTGTTCCTCTTTTTCTTCTTTGCGTATATTTTCTTGTTGGATGTTCTTTTCTTCAAAGAGTTGGTTTTGCAAGTGTGCCCATGCTTCTTTCAAGGCATTGAGCTTGTTTGCTTTCTCTTGTCCCAAGTTATCCAGCTTTTCATTGACGGAAGCCAGTTCTAAAGCAATTTTGCTTTTTTCCTCATCCAGCCGGGTTAACTTTTCATTACGGGCAGCTTCTGCTTTTTTCTTCCAGTCTTCAAGGTCGAGCATGTCTTGCTGGTATTGGCGTTCCAGTTTTTCCAATTCATATTCTAACTGGTTGATACGGCTTTTCTGTTCTTTTATCAACGGCTGGTATTTTCGCTTTATTTGCTCTTGTCCCTCTGCTTTTTCGGCTTGCAAACGTTGCATGCGCATAGAGATTTCTGCCGAACGTTGTTCCTTCTCCTCTTTTTCTTTATTATAATCATCAATAGATTTGATGTGACGCTCTATGACATTCAAATCAATTTGGATTCCATAAAAAGAATTGCCTTCTGCTTTTTGCGGTGAGAGGTTGGTTTGCCACAATATAGCTTCATCGCATAGTTTACCGATTGTTTCTTCCCATCCTTTATGGTTTTCTTTCAGCCAGCCTTGTAAGGTACTCTTACTATGGGTAAGAAACTGCTGCAATTCCTGTATGCGGACATGTAACTGTTGCAGTTCCATCTGTGACTTCGACAGTTCATCATCTATCCCTTTTTCCAATTTTTGAACTTCATGCTCCCATTTCATCATCAAGTCTTTGATAATGATTTGAGCCTCATTGATACGTGTTTTTCGCTCCAAGTGAGTAGAGGTGTACGACTGAATGCGCATCTTTAATTCCTCTTGTTCCTTTTCGAAGAAGATTTCTTTGCGGCATGAACGAATACGATAATCCATTTCGCTCAGCTTTGTCTGTTTTTCGGTTTTTAGCGGATGCAGTTTTTGTGACAGGTTCTCATACTCCTGATACAAAGCTTCTGTTTGGTTTTGGTTTTCTTTACGAGCTTCTTCCAAACGGGCATTGTAAACAGTATTTAATGTATCCAATTGATGAATTTTCTCTTCGTGTATTTTATTCCACTGGTTATCCAGGTTCTGGATAAGCAATTTGTATTTAGAAGAGATTTCCGTGTATTGCGAAGTCAATATGCGTTGTTCTTCCTGCAAACCGAGACGTTTGTTTTTCCATTCCATTTCTTTGGCAGAACGTTCCATCACTTCCTGTATATGATGTTCTTCATATTCCTTTTCCTTCAGAACGGCTTTCTTCAAATCATTGCTGACGATGGTCAGTTCTTCCTGTATTTTTTCGCAACGCTGCCGTGATTCATTTTGTAATTCTGCCTTCAGCTTTTCCTGTATTTGTATGTCATTGCCAGCCTTGTCGCGTTTTTCTTTCCATTCGGGCAGCAGTTCGGATGCTTTTCGACCGGCAATCACCAGTTCGCGGCAATTTTGCATGATATCACTTTGCAGACGGGTTGTTTGCTGTGATAGTTGGGTAATCTCCGTTGCCTGCTTCTGTGTCTCTTTCTTTTGAAATTCACTAATGTCTCTCAGGCGCGTTTCAAAATCTTTCAAATGCTCTTTGTAACTATTCAGATCGATGGATATTTCTTCTTCATTTAAAGAAGAGATAATAGTCCTTTTGATAAATTCGGCATCAAGTTTTGAGTTCAGCAATACATTCTGGATGGTACGCGGAATGTTTTGATATTGTTTGCTTTCCATCAAGGAATAACGTCGGAATTCAGTACTCGTTGCATTGCCATATAGGATATTACGATACTCGTCGTAGGTATAAATGATGCGCGAATACTCCACTTCATGTTGGTCGAGCATGGCACGGATACGGTCTGTGCCGCTGTAGGCGGTGCGATTCTCGTCAATAAAGAATTCTTTGCGATAAGGTGAATCTATGAAACGATAACATACCCGGTTCATGGCTTTAAAGCTCAGGATACAGAATGCTCCATGCTCCGTTGTTACTTCGTAAATGATATATGAGTTGGCAAAAGGAAAATAGTAGTCCGTGTAATTTTGTTTTTCAACGGGAATGCCCAGTTTCTGCGTGTCCGCATTATAGAAAAATAAGATAGCACGCAGAATGGTACTTTTTCCTACTCCTTGTGTGCCGATAAAGTGGATATTTCCATCCAGATATATATTGTCCGAATAAGGAATATTCGCACTATTGATAAAAATTATTCTACTCAGGTTTCTCATCTTCAATGTCTTCAAAAATGTTGATACTATCGACTAATTTTTCCAGATAATGCCATGAAGTCAGTACCTTATAAGTATTAGTCTTCTCATTTTCCAATTCGATAAACGATTCTTTGGCCAGCAAACGTATCATATTGTCGAGCACGTCTTTGCGGATATCCTTGTCCGAGAAATGTTTGCGGATACCGTCTAATTTATTTTGCAGCAAAACATTGATATTGGCCTCTACCAAAATTTGTTCCGGCTGGAAGCGGAAGCCTGCACCGAATGTTTCATCGTAAGTTTTGAAGAAATCAAGTACATCTATCCAATAATAGGCACGGAGTATCTTTTGTTCCAATGTGGTTTTTGATTCCGTGCGCGAGAAGTAGAAATACTCGTTTCCCCTTTCTAATGTATAGTTTATTTGTGAAAAGTATTGGTATAAAGATTCGTAGTTCTCATCAATCATATTATACATGTCGCGCAAGTCGATATCTGTGCTGTTGGAACAGATAAATTGCCCTTTTTGCATATATTCGAAGATTAATGCTGTATTGTCCGGTATTTGTATATTCAAATTCATAGTTTATAAAGGGTATATTTTGGCATATTCATATTGTTTGTATCGTCCGAAATCATCGCTTATTTCTAATTTGTCTTCGTAGAGCGACACTATTTGGCAAAACAGTGTGGTGCATTCTTCTTCGTTTACTTCACGTTGAAAAGAATAATGGAGCAGAAAGGTAAACAAGTCTTTGGGTTGCTCGTTTTTCCATTGTGCTTCTGCACCCGATTGTAGAAAACTTTTAACCACTTCTTCCAAGTTTACCACTTCCTCATACATGGCTTGCGCTTTCATGTCTTCCTCACTAAAAGCACCCGCTTCATTCTTGCGGATATGCTCCCGGGTTTTCCGGTTGCTCAGGATTCTAAGGATAATGGGGCGTGCTTCGTCACTTGCCAGATATTCGGGCGATAGCTTGAATGAAGTCTGTGTACAGCCTTCCAACAAGACGGAATGTTCATTCTCCATTACTTCTGCCAGGTTGCTTCGGGCACGCAGTTCAAACTGGTCTTGCAGATACTTTACTTTTCGGATTTTCTCTACCAATATTACTTGATTCTTTATTTGGTTCAGATAGTTGATTATATCCTGTTGCGCCCGTATGAGGCTGTGAGCAGACAATTGCAACTCCTGACGCAGTTCCAGCAAGATGCGTCCTAATTCCTCATCGGTGGCTTGTTGGAAAAAAAGTCGCTCTTCATGTAGAATCAGGTGCTCGGTGGAGTCAATGAGATTCTGTATATTGATGCGCTTCTTGTCCAGATTCTTCAGCTTGGCTATTTTGATTTGGTATGTTGGTTCATGTTTGAAAGTGTTGTCGATACTGTTTTGCAAATTCATGATATTACGTATTGTTACGCGAGCTATTTTCTGGAACGTCAGTTTGATGTTCCTCACATAGCTCTCTTTGCGTGATTGTATCTTTTCTTTCAGATAATAATCCATCAGCTCGTGCAGGTATTCGATGTTTTCGTCAATTGTGGCTGTGTCGATTTCTTCGTTGGCTTCAAGTAGCGTTTCAAAGAAATCGAGAAAACGCACGTCCAGCTCCAAGAAGTTGCCATTTTGGTGAATCACTTCTTTTTCAATTAATATTTTAAGGCGATTTTCATCGTCTTTTAATAATTCTAAGGCATCGATGTATCTGAAACTGATGGTTTTTCTCTTTTCGAACATTTCCGTCAGCAATGTTTTTGCCGTGGATATGGTATTTATGATTTCGTAAATAGAACGGAATATATACATAAGTTTTCTCCAAAAAAGTGCACGAAGTTATGACAAAAGGATGAAAAAACCTAACTTTTTATGCTAAAACCCATATTTTTCTATGCTCTGAGGAATGTTTTCCGGGCAAGAAAAATATAGGGATGGGGTAAGCGCTCTATTAAATTTTATCTACCTTTGTATTCTGTTTAAGACTAAAATGAGATATTGAAATGCAGAATATTATTGCTATTGAGAACGGGGTTGTCCGTCATCCGCTTTATCGGATGAAAAAGCCGATAAACATGACGCTTGCCGAAGGTGAACATATTGCTATTGTAGGTCCGAACGGAGCAGGAAAAAGCATATTGGTGGATACTATTATCGGGCGTTGGCCGCTATTAATGAACGAAGTGAAGTATGATTTTTCGCCTTCTCCCTCAAAGATGGTGTATGATAATATAAAATATATTGCTTTCAGGGACTCTTATGGGGATGCAGACGGTAATTATTATTATCAACAGCGCTGGAATACCCATGATTTGGATGAAACGCCTGTCGTTCGTGACCTTTTGCCGAAAGCTACGAATCCCGAACTGAAAAAAACGTTGTATGACTTGTTCGACATAGAAACGATGCTGGATAAACATATTATTCTGCTATCGAGTGGAGAGTTACGTAAATTTCAGTTGACCAAGACTTTGTTGAGTAACCCTCGTGTGCTGATAATGGATAATCCTTTTATCGGACTTGACGCCAAGACACGTGACCAACTTCATGCATTGCTTTGCGAACTTATACGGATGACTTGTCTGCAAGTAATTCTGGTACTTTCAAAGACAGATGATATACCTTCGTTGATTACGCACGTAATTCCTGTAGAAAATCGTATGTGCGGTGATAAAATTACGTTGAAAGCTTATCTTGCCGGTTGCAAGCCTGTCCCCGAACGTGTGCTCTCAAAGGAGAAAGAAGAACGTATCTTGGCTCTTCCTTATGGTGATGGCTTTTATCATACCGACCATGTGGTAGATTTGAATAAAGTGAGTATCCGTTACGGTGAAAGGACTATCCTGAAAGAGTTGGATTGGAGTGTGAAATGTGGTGAGAAGTGGGCTCTTAGCGGAGATAATGGTTCCGGAAAATCTACATTGCTGAGTTTGGTTTGTGCTGATAATCCGCAGAGCTATGCCTGTGATATAACCTTGTTCGGGCGTAAGCGCGGATCAGGAGAGAGCATTTGGGAAATAAAGAAGCATATCGGGTATGTCAGCCCGGAGATGCATCGTGCCTATTTAAAGAATTTACCGGCCATTGATATTGTGGCAAGCGGATTGCATGATTCGGTGGGGCTTTATAAACGTCCGCGTCCCGAACAGATGGAAACTTGTGAGTGGTGGATGGATATTTTTGGTATTGCAGACTTGAAGGAGCGTAGTTTCTTACAGCTTTCCAGCGGAGAACAACGTTTGGTTTTGTTGGCACGTGCCTTTGTTAAAGACCCGGAATTACTGATATTGGATGAACCGTTGCATGGACTCGATTTGGTAAACCGCCGTTTGGTGAAAGATATTATTGAGACTTTCTGCCGGCGCAGGGATAAAACAATGATAATGGTGACACATTATAAAGATGAATTGCCGATGTGTATTACCGGCTCATTGCACCTGAAAAGAAATGAATAGCTATTGAAAAAACACATCGCGTTTTCATGGATATATCCGGGCATATAGATAAGTCTGCCCGGATATAAATATAAATCGATGCAAGTTATTAATTATAGGATAAAAGAAGGTATTTCTTTTGTACGTTTTAATGCTGCATTAAAATCGTTTATCAATTCCTTGATTACTTCCTCTGCTGTTTTGAGACTATGTACAGAAGACGCTATTTGTCCTATTTCCACTTCACCTTCGTAAATGTCTCCTTCAAAAATACCTTTCTTGGCACGTCCCTTGCCCAATAATTCTCTTAATTCTTCTACAGATGCACCGCGTGTTTCTGCTTCTTCCACTTGCTTGAAGAATTCATTTTTTACGAGTCTGACAGGCGAAAGCTGTTTTAATGTGAGTTGGGTATCGCCTTCATTCAGCCGCAGACAACGGTCCTTGAATGTGAAATGTGCCGAACTTTCTTCGGTCAATGCAAAACGTGTACCTATTTGGACTCCATCGGCCCCCAGTGTCATGGCGGCCAAGATACTTTCACCGGAGCCGATGCCTCCTGCTGCCATAACCGGAACGGTTGTAATTTTTTTTATGGCAGGTAGCAGACATAGGGTAGTGGTTTCTTCACGACCGTTGTGACCGCCTGCTTCAAAGCCTTCGGCAACAATGGCATCTACACCTGCTTCTTCACATTTGGCAGCAAACTTACTGCTTGCCACGACATGGGCTACTGTTATATCATGCTGATGGAGATGTTCTGTCCATGTTTTCGGATTTCCGGCAGAAGTAAAGACAATCTTTACTCCCTCGTCGATTACGATTTGGATGATTGTATCTATCTCGGGGTACATCAGCGGGATATTCACTCCGAAAGGTTTTTCTGTGGCTGCTTTACATTTCCGAATATGTTCGCGGAGTGTTTCGGGGTGCATGGAGCCGGCGCCAATCAGACCGAGTCCTCCTGCATTGCTCACGGCGGAGGCCAGCCGCCATCCGCTACACCATACCATACCCCCTTGGATAATAGGATATGTAATACCAAAAAGATTGCAGATTCTGTTCATTACTTTATTATTATATAACTATTTTATGTTAAACAATTAAGCCGGAAAAATGTTTGGCTGACTACTTGCAAAACTACGCCTTTTCTTCTTATGGTAGTGAAAAAAAAGAAAAATCTCCGCTTTTTTACGGTTTATAGAACAGAATTGGTCTATCTTTGTTATGAGAATTAAAAATGTATTTTTATAACGATAAAAACGAATCATGTTATTACAACTACTATTTGTACTTGCCGCTATTATTGTAGGTGCCCGTTTAGGAGGTATCGGACTTGGAGTGATGGGAGGTGTGGGCCTCGCTATTTTGACTTTTGTCTTCGGACTTCAGCCTACTGCGCCTCCCATTGATGTGATGTTGATGATTGCTGCCGTTATATCTGCCGCATCCTGTATGCAAGCGGCAGGCGGATTGGACTTTATGGTCAAGCTGGCAGAACGTTTGCTGCGCCGTAACCCGGCACATGTTACTATTCTGAGTCCGTTGGTGACTTATTTGTTTACTTTTGTTGCCGGAACAGGACACGTAGCTTATTCTGTACTTCCCGTGATTGCCGAAGTTGCCGCTGAAACAAAAATCCGTCCCGAACGTCCTTTGGGTATTGCGGTAATCGCATCTCAACAGGCTATTACGGCAAGCCCTATTTCTGCTGCTACCGTGGCACTTCTCGGGTTGCTTACCGGTTTTGACATTACCCTGTTTGATATATTGAAAATAACTATTCCTGCTACCTTGATAGGTGTGCTGGTAGGCGCTTTCGCTTCGATGAGAGTAGGTAAGGAACTGATGGAAGACCCTGAGTATCTGCGTCGTATGGAAGAAGGTCTGTTGGAGGATAAGCACGTGGAGCTGAATGACGTCAAGAATATGTTTCAGGCACGTCTTTCTGTGATTATCTTCATTGTGGCCACTCTGCTGATTGTGCTGTTCGGCTCTATTCCCGGTCTTCGTCCTTCGTTTGACGGAAAAGTAATGGACATGCCTTCACTGATTGAAATTCTGATGTTATCGGCTGCCGCACTCATTTTGATTATCTCGCGTACTGACGGTATCAAGGCAACTCAGGGAAGTGTATTTCCGGCAGGGATGCAGGCAGTGATTGCTATTTTCGGTATCGCATGGATGGGGGATACCTTCATTAATGGTAATATAACAGAATTGACAGGTTCTATTGAAGGAATTGTCCGTCAGATGCCGTGGCTTTTCGGTGTGGCATTGTTTGTAATGTCTATTCTGCTTTACAGTCAGGCGGCGACTGTGCGCGCTATTGTGCCTCTGGGCATTGCTTTGGGCATTTCGCCAATGATGCTGATAGCCTTGTTCCCGGCCGTAAACGGTTATTTCTTTATTCCCAACTATCCGACTGTGATTGCTGCCATAAACTTTGACCGTACAGGAACTACCGGTATCGGGAAATGGGTGTTGAACCATTCTTTTATGATGCCCGGTCTTGTAGCCACAATTGTATCGATTGTTATCGGACTGTTGCTCATACAAATATTATAGTCTCAATATATTAACTACCTAAACTAGAAAAAATTATGAATGGATTAAGAAAACTCAGTTTGCTGGCTGTGACGTTGTTATTCGGCGCCTTTGCAGCAGTTGCCCAAAAGCCTAATATTCATATTTTGGCAACAGGAGGAACAATTGCCGGAACCGGTGCTTCGGCTACCAATACGAATTATACAGCCGGACAAGTGGCTATCGGCACATTGCTGGATGCAGTGCCCGAAGTGAATAAGATTGCCAATGTGACCGGTGAACAGATTGTAAAGATTGGTTCTCAGGATATGAATGATGCCGTTTGGCTGACATTGGCAAAACGTATCAATGAACTGCTCAAGCGTGATGATGTAGATGGTATCGTGGTAACTCATGGGACAGATACGATGGAAGAAACGGCATTTTTCCTGAATCTCACCGTGAAGAGTGATAAACCGGTGGTATTGGTCGGGGCGATGCGTCCTTCTACGGCAATGAGTGCCGATGGTCCTTTGAACCTTTATAATGCAGTAGTTACTGCTGCCGCCAAAGAATCGAAAGGAAAAGGAGTGGTGATTGCAATGAACGGATTGATCTTGGGCGCTCAGGGAGCAACCAAGATGAATACGGTAGATGTGCAGACTTTCCAGTCTCCTAATTCGGGTGCGCTGGGATATGTTCTTAATGGAAAAGTGTCGTATAATATGGAGTCTTTGAAACGTCATACTACCAAGTCAGAGTTTGATGTGACAAATCTAGATAAATTGCCTAAAGTGGGTATTGTCTATAGCTATTCCAATGTAGATGCCGATGTGATGACTCCGTTCCTCAACGGGGGGTATCAGGGTATTGTGCATGCCGGTGTGGGAAACGGCAACATTCATCAGAACCTGTTCCCCATGTTGGAAAAAGCGCGTAAACAGGGGATTCTGGTCGTTCGCTCCAGCCGTGTTCCGACAGGTCCTACCACTCTTGATGCAGAAGTGGATGACAATAAATATCAGTTTGTTGCTTCTCAAGAACTGAATCCGCAGAAAGCACGTGTATTGTTGATGCTTGCGTTGACAAAGACAAATGACTGGAAGAAGATTCAGCAATACTTCAACGAGTATTAATTGATTTACATAGGGCAGGTGCCCGGTGTTTTTGGGGTTGTGTCAGAACGCGGATAATGCTGTCGTTTAGTTCGTAGGGGCAAGATTCGCTTGCCCGAAAACAGTTTGCTTTGTGTCTTCGGGCAGGCAAACCCTGTCCTTACAGCTGACGGTTGGATAGGCCATTTTAGTTTTGAAACACTCCCGTTTTCATTTATTTTCAAAACCCAAACCATACTTAATTATGAAAAGGATAATGTTATTATGCCTGACGGCCATTGCCATGTCAGGCTCACACTCGCTATATGCACAATCTTCAAAAAGTGATTTCATGTCGGACGATAAAAGCCTCTTTGAAGAGGTGACCGGTATAAAAAAGAAAACCGATAAGTTCAATCTCTATCTCAACATGCATGGTGACTTCAATATGAAATGGAATGAGTCCGGTTTCGATCAAGGGGCATTCGAGATGAAACAGCTCCGCATCGAAATGAAGGGTAATATCAACGATTGGCTGAGCTATCGTTATCGGCAGCGTCTTAATCGTGGTAATGATGGATCGGGTAATATTGACAATGTTCCTACCAGTATTGACTATGCAGGTATAGGTGTCAAACTTGATAAGTTTTCGTTCTTTGCCGGCAAGCAATGCACTGCTTACGGAGGAATTGAGTTTGATGTCAACCCGATTGACATTTACGAATACAGCGACATGATAGAGAACATGAACAACTTCATGACCGGATTGAATGTGGCCTATAATTATAATCCTCACCAGCAAATTCAGTTTCAAGTATTGAACAGCCTGAATGGACCTTCCAAAGAGATGTATGGTGACTTGGAACGGACAAAGCTTCCGTTGGTTTACACCTTGAACTGGAATGGTAATTTCATGGATGTATTCAAGACCCGGTGGTCTGCCTCTGTTATGAACGAAACAAAAGGCGAGAAAATGTATTATTATGCTTTGGGTAATGAGTTCAATTTCAATCCTCAGTGGCATGCTTATTTTGACTGGATGTATTCTCGTGAAGGAGTAGACCGCAAGGGAATCATAACAAGAATGATAGGTGGTGACCTGAATCATAATGTATTTAACGCCGAATATATGTCATACGTGCTTCATGTCAACTATCGATTTGCTCCGAAATGGAATCTGTTTGCCAAAGGTATGTATGAAACAGCTTCCGTTTATAAAAGCAGTGATGAGGTGGAAAAAGGGAAATACCGTACGGCATGGGGGTATGTAGGCGGTATTGAGTATTATCCGATGGAGACCAATTTGCATTTCTTCCTGGCTTATACCGGTCGTTCTTATCGATTTGCCGACCGGGCTAAAGCACTGGGAGAAGATAATTATTCGACTAATCGAGTGTCTGTGGGCTTTATTTGGCAGATGCCGGTGTTTTAAATCATAGTTATTTCTTTCCGAAAAACTTATCGATGATCAGGGCTATCGCTCCATCGCCTGTTACATTACATGCAGTTCCGAAGCTATCCATTGCAATGTAGAGTGCTATCATCAGGGCTTGTTCACTTTCGCCGAAGCCCAGCATAGAGGAAAGGATGCCCAGTGCAGCCATGATTGCGCCACCCGGAACACCCGGTGCAGCTACCATTGTGATGCCCAGCATGAAGATGAACCCGGCAAACATCGGGAAGTCGAAGGGCATTCCCTGCATCATCATCAGTGCCAGTGCGCATGCCACTATTTTCAGTGTACTACCCGATAAATGAATAGTGGCGCACAGCGGGATTACAAAGCCGGCAATGTCTTCACTCACTCCGTTCTTGATGCTTTGTCGCAGGGTGACAGGAATGGTGGCTGCCGACGACTGTGTGCCCAACGCAGTGAAATAAGCCGGAAGCATTCTCCCCAACAAACGAAACGGATTGCGGCGGACAAACAGAGCCGCAATGGAGTATTGGAAAATGAGCAGGAAAATATGCAGCAGGAAGATAACTCCGATAATCTTGATGAAGACCGATAATACATTCATAACCTGTCCTGAATGCGTCATATTCAAGAAAATGCCGAAGATATAGATTGGTAGTAATGGCAGGATGATGACTTGAATGGTTTTAATGATAATATCCTTAAAGTCATTACATACATCTTTGAGTGCTGTGGTGTTCAAGTGGGCGATGCCCAGTCCCAGTGTAAAAGCAAGAATGAGTGAGGTCATCACATTCATGACAGGTGGAATGGCTACCGTGAAAAAAGGCACGATATCATGGGCTTCGCTTATCTGTTCGATAGAAGCGCCGGGAGTAATCATCGACGGAAAAAATGTGATGCCTGTAAAGTAGGAAAGGAATCCCGAAAACAAGGTTGCTCCATACGCTATGAGTGTGGTGACTACCAGCATTTTTCCCGCTTCTTTCCCGATGTCGGCAATGGCGGGTGTTACTAACCCGAGGATAATCAGCGGGATGATAAAACCGAGGAATTCACTGAAGATTCCGTTGAAGGTCACAAAGATTCTTACCAATCCTCCGGGGAGGATGTTGCCGAATGCGATACCTAATGCAATGGCAAGGATAATACGGGGTAATAACCCTATTTTAATCTTTTTCATCATAATGTAAGATTGATATATTCACAAAGATAGAATTATTGAACAAATAAATCTGCCGTTTGTTAAATATAAAAAGATTAAATTATGGAAAAGGCAGATATCGGATTGATCGGACTGGGAGTGATGGGGCAGAATCTGGCCCTGAACCTGGCAGGTAAAGGATGGAAAGTAGCTGTGTGGAATCGCACAGTTCCCGGCAAAGAAGAACATATAGTTGATAATTTCATAGCTAAGCGTGCGCAAGGCAAAAGCATTGTCGGTACGCAGACTTTGGAGGAATTTGTGGATGCACTGAAGACTCCGAAAGTCGTATTTCTCATGGTGCAGGCAGGGTCTGCAGTAGACGAAATGACAGGCAGATTGCTTCCCTTGTTGCATAAAGGTGATATTATAATCGATGGTGGAAACTCTAATTTTGAGGATACGGAGCGCCGGGTAAAGGAACTGTATGAGAAAGGAATGTATTTTGTAGGTTGCGGCATTTCCGGAGGCGAAGAAGGTGCATTGCATGGCGCATCCGTCATGCCGGGCGGTGCTCAGGAGGCATGGCCCTTCATACAGCCGATGCTGAAGAGTATTGCAGCCCGTGCCGAAGACGGTAGTCCGTGTTGCGAGTGGGTAGGTCCGGGCGGTGCCGGTCATTATGTGAAGATGGTGCACAACGGTATAGAATATGGTGACATGGAATTGATAGCAGAGACCTATTATGCGCTGAAGAATCTGTTGGCTCTGAAGAATGAGCAGATGGCTGACGTGTTCGAGCGTTGGAACCAAGGTCGTCTGAAGAGCTACCTGATTGAGATAACGGCAGCCATCCTCCGTCATAAGGAGTGTGGCGGAGGTTATCTGATAGACAGCATACTGGATGCTGCCGGACAGAAGGGTACAGGGCGTTGGAGCGTTATCAATTCGTTGCAGCTTAATACTCCTCTCGATGTAATTGCCGAGGCTGTGTTTGCACGTAATCTGTCTGCGGAAAAGAGCTTGCGTGTGTTGATGGCCAAACATTATATGCACGTTGAGAATCATCCGGTTTATAATTATCAGGATACTGTTGCTGCGCTGGAGGCCACTCTTTATGCGGCTCGTCTGGTGGGGTATGCACAAGGATTTGCATTGATGCGCACGGCGAGTGACACCTATAAATGGAACTTGAACCTTTCGTCCATCGCTTTGCTGTGGCGTGCCGGCTGCATCATCCGCTCTGCTTTCCTGAACGATATTGCCGAGGCTTATCACCGTGCACCGGGACTGTCGCACATGTTGCTCGACCGGCATTTCGGTTTGGAAGTGGCGGAGGCTCTTCCCGTATGGAAGAAATCGGTGAGTATCATGCTGAAAGAAGGACTGGCCGTGCCCGTATTCTCTGCTGCATTGAATTATTTCCTGGGGCTGACCACCCATCATTCGCAAGCCAACATGATTCAGGCGATGCGCGATTACTTCGGGGCACACACGTTCGAGCGGGTGGATAGTCCGCGAGGCGAGTTTTTCCATGAACAATGGCAGGAGAAGAAATAACAAGAACCGATAAAAAGAATTTGATTTATGAGTTTACCACATAGTTTGTTTTTAGTTATATTCGGCGCATCGGGCGACCTCACCCGGCGCAAGCTGATGCCTGCCTTGGTGAAGATTCACAACGAAGGACGTTTTCCTCCGCACTTTGCCATTGTGGGATGTGCCCGCACTGCCTATTCGGATGAAACCTATCGCAGCTATCTGAAGGAGGAGCTGGCGAAGTCTCCTTCTCTGGATGAAAAGGAGAAAGCGTCATTGGATGATTTTCTTTCCACTGTCTACTATCAGTCGATGGACCCTGCCGATGCTTTTACTTATTCCCGGCTGAACGAGCGGTTGAAAGCTCTGTCGCCCCAATATGAGAATGATGGGAATTACCTGTTCTATCTGGCTACTCCGCCGTTGCTTTACGAACTGATTCCGAAATATCTTCATGACGCCGGCATCCTCAAGAAGCCGGGGCTGAAGCGCATTATTGTTGAGAAGCCTTTCGGCTACGACCTTGCATCGGCGCGTAAGTTGAATAAGATTTACGCTACCTACTTCAAGGAGGAGGATATCTATCGCATCGATCATTTCCTTGGGAAAGAGACGGTGCAGAATATCATGGTGACACGTTTCGGAAGCACCATCTACGAACCTATCTGGAACCGTAACTATATTGACTATGTAGAGATAACCGCTGTCGAGAATATGGGCATCGGAACCCGTGGCGGATATTATGACGGTTCGGGTGCGTTGCGCGACATGGTGCAGAACCACCTGATGCAGTTGCTTGCCATTACCGCCATGGAACCCCCTGCCAAGTTCGATAAGGACGGTTTCCGAAACGAGGTCATTAAGGTGTACCAATCGCTTCATCCGCTGACCGATGAGTACATTCGAGAGAATGTCATCCGCGGTCAATATGTCGCCGGCGAGACTCAGGCAGGTTATCGTGAAGAAAAGAATGTAAATCCCGATTCGCGCACGGATACCTACGTTGCCATGTGCCTCAAGATAGACAACTGGCGTTGGCAAGGTGTGCCTTTCTATATCCGAACCGGCAAGCAGATGCCGACCAAGGTAACTGAGATTGTTGTCCACTTTAAACCTGCTCCCATGCAGATGTTTAAGATGAAGGAAGGGTTCTATCGGGGTGAAGAACTGATTCTCCGTATCCAGCCCGATGAGGGTATCTTGCAGCGTATCGCCATGAAAGCGCCGGGTTCGGGGTTTTATATGGGGACAATGGAGATGGATTACAGTTATGACCGGAATGCACAGGAGACGGGTGATGCTTACGTTCGCTTGCTGGAAGACAGCTTGGCGGGCGACCCCACCTTGTTTACCCGTTCGGATGCCGTGGAAGAGAGCTGGACGTATTTTGATAAGATTCTGGATTACTGGAAGAAATATCCGGAGACCCCTCTTTATGGTTATCCCGCCGGAACATGGGGACCGAAAGAGGCGGACGTGCTCATAGAGCGCAGCCATGCCGAATGGACTAATCCTTGTAAGAATCTGACACATTCTAAACTGTATTGTTTGTTATGATACCTGATAAATATTTGTATATATCGCCCCGACAGGCATCACAAACCCTCATTACTCATATATTGGAGGCAATGGAGAAAGAGCCCGAACGTCCTTTTACCATTGCCCTTTCCGGAGGAACGACCCCGGCGGTATTGTTTGAGGTGTGGGAGCGTGAGTTTGCGGCATACACGCCGTGGGCGCGCCTTTATTTTTACTGGGTGGACGAGCGTTGTGTGCCGCCTACCGATGCACAAAGCAACTTCGGTCTTGCCGACCGCCTTTTGTTCGGCAAGATAAATCTGCCGGCTTCACATTATTACCGCATAGTGGGCGAGGGTGCTCCCGGTGAGGAAGCTATATTGTATTCTTCTCTGGTAAAGGCTACCGTGCCGACTGTAGATGAAGTACCTGTCTTTGACTTTGTATTGTTAGGAGTGGGAGAGGACGGGCATACTTCTTCTGTTTTTCCTGACCGGAAAGACTTGTTGACGGCTGCTGAGCCTTATGCTGTATCAGTCAATCCTTATAATAAAACGGTTCGTATCTGCATGACGGGAAAACCGATGATAGAGGCAAAACATACTTGCTTCTTAGTGGCGGGTGAGAATAAATGCAGCATTCTGAAGAAGATACTTGATAAAGAACAGGAAGATATTTATCCTGCTTCTTATATATGGCATCATGCCCGGATGCCGAAACTGTATGCTTCCTTATAGGGAAATAGTATAACGGTTTTTGGTTGAGGGGGTAATACACAAAGCAAACTGTTTTCGGGCGAGCGAACCTCGCCCCTACGAACCAAACGACAGCATTATCCACGTTTTGACACACTTCCTTTTTTAGTATTGACATCCCCTTATGAAAATTTGCTTTTTACATATTAAAAGTCCTTAAATTCTTCATTTTTATCGGACTTTACAGCAATACATTCCATTTCTATCAGCCATTTGGGACGGCATACCGGTGCATGTACAATGACGTGGGGCAGATGGGGGAATTTATTGTCAAACAATTCTTTAACGATAGTATAGTCTGCTGGGTCGCGCAAATAGATGATGGCTTGTGATACATCATCAAAGCTACATTCGGCTTCTTTAAGCAGTGCTTCCACATTTTCCCACATTCGGTTGGTTTGCTTACGCACATCACCCGGGTACACCACTTCACCTTTATTGTTTATGCTGGCAGTTCCCGAAATGAATACCTGTCTGCGGTCGCCATATTTCACACACGTCCCGCGTTCAAAACTCACTCCGTATTCATATGTGGGATTCAGATGGGTAGTGGCATACAGGAATTGTATCTGGGTAGGTTGTATTCCGTTGATGGCATACGCATCCATCTGCACTGTCACTTGCGGGTCGGGATGCCGTCCGCCGATGCCGGTGCTGGCTATGTAGTGTGTCTTTTCCGTAAGGTCTTGTGTGAGGAACACTTCATTTCGTGCCTTTACCATTCCTGCATAATTGACATCTATATTTTGTACGAAAAACCATGTGCGGATACAGTTGTCTGCCAGTTTGCAATTCTGCTCACTGAGCTGCATCACATAGTTATTCAGCAACAGCCGCGTCTGGTATTCCGAAGTAGAGGCACGGTTGAAATCTCTTCCTTTCCAAAGGTGACGATAGCCGTTGTGTGCCACCTCGAAGAGTCCTTCAGGAAGCGCCTTGGTACTTACTTCTGTTTGCAGAAAAGTCCATAGTGCAATCTTGGTACCATTGCAGGGCGCCTGTTCTATGATGGATAAGGCACAATCCGAGTGTTCCGTTTCCGCTGCCAAAAGCAGGTCGGTCTGATTGGCGGCATCGCTCAGAAAGTATCGCTTGAAAATAGTAGTACCCTTTTTAAATTCATTCTCTTTCAAATCGGAATAGGTATCCAACAGCAATTTCAGTTGTTCTTCATAAGATTGTCCGGGTTTTGTCAGTTGAATCATGACCTGATATTCGGTAACGCCTTTTGGAGGAGTAAATTCAGAATAGCAGACCATTACGTTCTCGTTCTTATTTATGGTTTTATAGTTTATCATAGTTGATGCTTTAAATATTGCAAATTTATAATTTTATGGCATTGTGGCAATGCTTCTTTTCATTCTTTTTATCCATTGGCATAACTGTGCATGCCTCCGAGCAGAAAATTCACTCCAAAATAGGTGATTAATACAGTGAGGAACGCCACAATGCCAAATACATGAAAGAACATCGGATAGCGGAACCATTTTAGAGAGGCCGGGTGCAGTGCCAGCGCGTAAACCAGCATGGTGATAAGTGCCCACACTTCTTTCGGGTCCCAACCCCAGTAGCGCCCCCATGATACATTGGCCCAGACAGCTCCGATAAAGATGCCTATGGTGAGCAGGAATACGGCCGGGTAAAGAATCAGCCGGCTGATTCTTTGCAAAAAATCTATTGCTGTCTCACAATTTTCTGTTGAGTAATGTAGAACGACTGCCGTTATTCCGTTCAGCATGATGAAAGCCAGTAATGAATAGGCTGTCATAATTGCTACTACATGAATGCTGAGTAGGGGAGATTGGAGGACCGGTATTAATTGGGTGATTCGAGGATTCTGTTCGCCAAACATGGAGACTAATAATGTAAGTCCGCACAACAGGAAACCAAATGGTACTGACAGGGTGAATTTACGCTGTAGAAAAAAAGTAAGCAAGACTGTGCACCAAGCCATGAACTGCATTGTTTCAAAACCGTTGGACAGAGGAAGATGGTTGCTTACATAACCGCGCAGGACAATGGTCATGGATAAATAGATAAAGATGGAGCAGAGCAGCAGATTAAAGATAAATGCTAAACTGCAACAGATGTTTTTCTCTGTTACCGTGCAACGGCAATAGTAAATAAAAGCAAATAAACCGATACAAAGGCAGAATATGGCAATAGGTTTACTGTAATCGAATTGGTTATATAGTTTTTCTGCTTTGAACCTACTTGCTGAAGGAAGTGCTTCTCCACATTCTTTCTGCTGGTATTGTTTGATTTTATTTAGTAAACGGTTTACTTCATCAAATCTTTTCATGACGATTTGCTCATGGACATAATTCATTGCCTTGCGGGTAAAAGTCCATTGTTCATTTCCCATTTCATGGGGAAGCCGGTCACTTTGCGCATACCATTGCAAGGTGTTTCCTTTTGCATCCCGATAGGGAAATATTTTCATAAGCGCTCCGGTACATACCATGCTGATGATATTGAATTTTTCATTGGCTTCTTCTATGCCTTTCCTGTCTGTTATCTGTCGTCCTAAATGGATTTGCCGCATTGCATCTTCCAACTTATACTCATTGGTGTTACCGGCAAAATCTTTCACTGAGGCATATTGCCCCTTTATGTCTAATAAGCGCCGGGCTTCATTGCTTTTGATGCGGATAACAGGTTCATTCTTCCAACTGTCATAATAGAATAGCCAGCCGGTCAGAACTTGTTCAGAGGTAAGGCCGTGATATGTCGGTTTGCCATATAACTTGATTGTAAAATCTCTTGCGAAAGTTTGCAGGGGGCAGATACGGTCGTTGTACAAGATATAAAGGTCACCGAAGCGGCCGGCTGTTTCGCGTGGGAGAGTTTTCGGCAAGGGATGGTCGGCAGCCATTGCCCGGCTTCCCATCGGAAAGGTGGAGACAAACAACAGGAATAAGATGCTGCATCCCTTTTTTATGCCCTGACTGTTGTTGCGATAGCTTTTCATTAATTGGCGGAATGTGCTTTGAGGATTAAGAAAAAATAGAATGATGGAAACCAGCAGTATGCTATATCCGGTGTAAGTAATCCCTATCCCATAGGGGTCATGGGAGACGCTGAGAACGGTCCCTTGTCCGTTTGCATCATACCCGGATTGGTAAAAGCGATAATTCATGAATGAAAATATTTTGTTCATAGATATTTCTCCTTCTAAACTTTCACTGTTATTTTCGGCAGAAACTGTTATCCGGCTGACATAATCCATAGGCGCCCGTGTTCCTTTATAGTAAATTATTTCAAAATCTTCCAGTGAGATGCTGAAAGGAAGAGTGCGTTTTTCTCCTCCTTTGTTTATGAAGGACATTGTTTTCTCTCCAAGTTTCAGTTGTAAGGTTCCTTGTTCGCCATCTATCCATGTGACAAATGCTCCCACCAATATCAGGATAAAAGAAAGGTGGAGCAGGAATGTGGTCCATTGGCGGTAGAGTTTTCTTTTTATCATATAGAGTAAGGAAGCAAGGGCTGTGCTTCCCCACAGTATGATAAAGGGTACGGAACTGTAAATATGATTGTTCACAAACTCCGTACCGTTTACTTTTTCCAGTATTGTAGCTATGGTGAGGACAAAAAGCAGGATGCCCAATAAGCAGAAAGCAATTCTTTTCAATAGTTTCATGTAGCTTCAGTTTTGATGACGTATCACAAGAGGCTGTCTTTACGATTCGGTCTGTCTGCATGCCGGATTGTGGCACAGCCTCTTGTTGTGATAAAAATTAGATTGCTTCAATGAATTTCACGACAGCTTCACGGTCTTCTTTGCTTAACGTACGGAACTTCTCAATTGTCCACCGGGCATCACTTTGTGCATTTCCATGCCACATGATAGCTTCGATTACATTGCGTGCGCGACAGTCGTGCAGACGGTCACTGGCTCCGGTGCAAATGGCAGATAAGCCACGTCCCCATAACGGGGTGGTGCGGCACCAGCCGGTGCGGATATCATTCTCCATATACAGTCGATGTTGTACAAAATCGCTATACGGCCAAATGGTCTGATCGGGATATCTGGGCAAGCGTGCATCTCCGTCACTGAAGAATCCGCTTGGATCTGTAAAATTGTCCTTGCCGGTTTTCCATGATGGGCGGTGACAGCTGGCACAACCGATTTCGCGGAAGAGCGAACGCCCCTTTTGCACGTCGGGATCATCCAGATTACGTGCCGCAGGCACTGCAAGCCCTCTGTGCCAGATCATAAAGTCCACATAATCATCATCTGTCATTTCGACTGGCAGTTCTTGATTCATCAGATAGTTTATGATATCTTCCTTTACATTTCCGGTTTTGTTCCAATCCGGAAAATATTCATAGAATTTGTTTTGCACTTCAGGATCATTTGCCGCTGTATTGGCATAAGTCTGTGTCATATAATGATAACGACGGTTGCTGCGTGTTACATTGGTAATATTCCAAATGGCATTGGCTCCTGCCGCATCTTGCAGCGGACCACGGCTCAGTGCATAAGTATAACGGAACGGGTGAGTGGTGTTGCCATAGGTTTTCACCCATTTGCCATTGGCAAAGAAGCTGGGATTCAGTGAAACACCGGCTTTTTCCTGGCGGATATACTCGGCTTTCAGTGAATCATCGGGAATTGCATCTATCAATCCGGTACCATAAATGCCGATGGTGGACTCCAGACGAACCTTGACATTGGCATAATCTACCGTCTTACCATTCACTTCCAATGGAACATAATAGGCATCTTCAGGGATGGTGACTTCCGGATAAATCAGGCTGTAGGTCTCTCCGTCAGGGAATTTATTACCCCATTCATCTGTGTAATCGAGCCATTCTATATTGATTTTATCTTCATCAATGGGAGCCTTGAATGGAGCTGTTGCTTTGGTTTGGGGCATACCGGTCAGTGAAGAAAGATAAGTATCGGTATGGTCTGTCACTACCAGCAGATAACCGTTTCCCCAATCATCGGCACGATACCGTTCCATACGTTTCCCATGCCCATATCCCGGATGGCAGGACATACAGGAGTTGCGTACATAAAGTGGACCGAGACCGTTGAACGGCTTCGTGTTTTGTGTATAGGTACGCTCAAAGAAATATTCTCCATACTTGAACTTGTCGGTCATACCGGCATTCTCGACAGCAGGGGTGGGGTCTTCGTAAGCAGAAGCCGAACTGTTGAAGGTAGTACCCAGCAATCCTCCGGCATACCATTCCTCATCCGTAACCGGTTCTATCGGCGGATTAATTTGCCGCGGAGCATCTTCATCGCTGCAAGCGGCGAACGAGAGTACCGCCAGTCCCATCAGGAAATATTTTGAATAAAAAAATCCTTTCATGTTCTTCTTTGTTTGTTCTCAGATATATTGGTGTTGCTATTTTATTTGGCAAGTTCAGCCTTTACTTCCGTTAAGACATCGTCCAAGGCTTTGCAGGCATCCATTGCCTCTTGGCAAGAGTCATCCGTATAGTTTAATACAAACGGTGCTTTCATTGCTTTTATTTTGTTCAATGCACTGGTGATGGCATAGATCGTTTTGGTATCCAGGTCGGCGTTTACAGATGCCATATAGTTGTGCAATGATTTACTTTCATCACGCTGTCCTTCTATACCACCCATATAGGCATTCTGTATGCTGATGATGTTGTCATAAAAGTCGGTGATGGAGTTGTAGCTGTAAGGAGATTCGATGTAGTTTTTGTCTTCACCGGTGTGAGGCTTTCCGATTTTAGAGGTGCCTACTTCGTCGGCAATGGTTTTGCAACCGTCGATGATGGCCTGCATAGCTCCTGTCCAACTGGTGTAAGTACTGCCCACTTGTCCGGCCAGCATCATGTTCTGTGTATACGAGTTTTCACCGCCTGCCACAGTCGTATTCCATTCCAGTTCGTCTACTACTTTGGTTACACGGTTTGCGTCCACATTGTCTGCACCGGCCCATGATATCTGCAATTGATAACATTTGTTGCGCAGGTCGCCTGCCACGGCAATGGCATAAGTCAATTCTTTATCTTTAATTTTCGAGACTGCTTTAGGGCTGCCGGCTTCAAAGATAATATATTCGATACCGTGAAATCCAAGCAACTCCGGACCGAGTTTTACACCTGCCCATACATCGGCATCTTCAGCTTCCATGGCTGTAATGTGAGATGTGTTTTTCATTTCGTCCAACAGACCATCCAAGTCAAGCGGCCATGAATCGATGTGCGGATCTATACCAAAGTCGGAAGCTGCTCCAAACAGGAATGCTTCACTCTTTTCCCACCATGCACGTGCGTTGAGGAATGTCTCACACACGGATTTCACATTATCATCCGTTTTATCGGCTTTCAGTGCTTTCAGCTTTTCAACCAAAGCTTCTGTCTGGTCAGCCAGACCGGTGTATGTAACAATCACTGTATTCTTGGTAAACTGATCAGCAATAGCCTGATATCTTTTATCTTTTTCAGATAATTCGGTATCACCGCCGTCCGGGTCGTCATCATCGCTGCATGCACTGAAATTGAATGTCATCATCGCTGCCATGGCAGCATACAGGGGAAATCTTAAAAACTTTTTCATACCTCTTTTAATTAAATATTAAATTATTGTTATTTTATAAAATAGCCTGCATAAGCAATACCTAAAGAAATGGACGGTTCGTTATTATATTGACTTTTCAGGAAGCGTTGTGAATACTCTGCTTTCACAACTATTTCTTTTATCGGATAATAGTTAACGCCTATTGCCATACGTTGGCGGTCTGTCCACGAATATTTTGTAGCTCCTTTGACCGGTACATAAGAATCATAATATTCATAGCGTCCGAACACATAGAGTTTGTCTCCCGATTCGCGTAACTTTCTGATTTGGGAGAATACATTATATCCGGCTTCAATGCCGCCTGCCACTGCATTCTTTCCCACATGAGTACGCTTATAGGGCGATGTGCTGGACTGTTCGCGGTTATATTTTGATATGGTCGCTGCATCTCCCAAGTGCCCGTAATCTATGTTTCCGCGTGCTATCCAGTTGTGTCCCTTATAATCAAAGTCGAATGCAGCAATGCTTACAGCTCCTTTGGTATCTTTGTATTTGCCTTGGTCTGCCTGAAGAGTATTATTGAAGCTATGGCCGTAATAGGCGCTCAGTCCCATGCGCAAGCCGGGAACGGAATAGTTGTCTATACGCATGGCTACTGCATAATTGTTGGCCGGAGTGAACTCAAATGCGGAGCCCGAACCATTTTTTATCCATTGGTCTTTTGAAAAATGCATTGAATTGAGGGCAGGAATCAACATGGCTTCATATCTCCAGTCACCGGTGCGTCCCCAAATACTTATACCGGTTTCGTGCCATGTGCATGGCATGATTGTGTTCTCTCCCTCGGGGCGGTATACAGTGAAGAATTCGTTAGGAAGGTGATGGGCATTGGTATACCCCACAGGAACTATAATATGTCCGGCACGGATATTGAACTCAGGACAGAATGATTTCTGTATCCAGAATTGTTCCAAGGCAACTTCACCGCCACGTTCTATCTCTTTTTCCCATTCGCCCACTTCTTCCTGTTCCATTTCTACGGCAGACTCTGTTCCACCGTGTTCAAACTCAATTTCGCTTCCCATTGTCCAGCCTTTGCCGAAATCATATCCTATCATGATGACTACATGAGGAAGATCGAACTGTCCATGACTTTTGGCATCTTTATAATCTTCCGCTTTAGAGTAGCGGTTGATATTGTCACTGTAGAAGTTGCGTGTCATTACAGCTTCACCATAGCCCCCCAACGTAAGCCTTGACTTTTGGGGAGCATTCTTTCCCGTTGTTTTTTCTGTGCGGTTGCTTTCTTTGTCTTTGTCAATGCCGTTTTCGGCATATAGACCGGTCATACAGCTTGCAAAGGCTATAGAAAACAATAATACCTTTCTCTTCATTTGCTTTAAATTTTATAATTTTAAGATGCTGCAAAGTTAGAGGGAGTTAAAGGGTGGGGCAATACCCAAAAATGGGTAATGTTCAGTGAAGAATTGGTAATGAGTAGGTATTATTGTAATAACGGGTCACCTTATTTTCTTGGGGATTAATATATTATATCATCAACCAAGAAAAGAGTAAGCCATTTCTTAGAGTCAGCCAAGCCCTTTTAAACGGAAGATTATTACAGTCTGTTACGGCAGACTGTACAGTCCGTTACGGTGGACTGTACGGTTCACTGCAACAGACTATACAGTCCATTGCCGAAGACTGTAGTAATCCGACTTATAGACAGGCATAATCGAAAGGATGAAAACGCTTATTCTTATAGAGGCAGATTCAATCTTCCTGAATACAGGCTGTTTTCTTTTCAGGACTCTTTTTCGTTACTTCTGATGCGGCTGAGTGTGGGAAGAGTAATTCCCAGATAGGAAGCGATATATCCCAAGTTGGCACGTTCGCATACGGCAGGAAATTGTATTTTCATCTGTTCATATCGTTCTTTGGCAGGCAAGGTGAGCCGTTCCTTATGAGTGCGGTGCAGGCGTCTGTATTCATCCTGATGGATAACTCTTCCCCAGTTTGCCCATTCGATATTGGTCCGGAACAGATGGGTGAGATGACTGAGTGAGATTTCATAAACCTCCATATCTTCCAGTGACTCTACGAATTCTTCGCTCAGCTTATTGTAATATAGTTCGTCCATGCTGAATACTATATTACCTTCGCATGAAAAAGATGTTGTGATTTCTTCTCCGTCTACCAGCCAATAGGAACGAGTCATTCCTTTTTCTATAAAGTAGGCCACCTTACAATAGATGCCTTCTTTTATCAATTGGTATTTCTTGGGGAAGCGATGAGGCTTCAGGCACGGGACCAGCAAATCTATACTTTGGTCGGATACCGGATAGTCCTGCTTTATCTTTTTTATTATATTTTCCATTATCGTATCGTTATGTTTGATATTCAGTGTTCAAAGTTATGTATTTCCCATCACAATGTGGCAAAGGGCAGGACATATTTTTGCTTTCCTTATCTATATATGGTTGCCGGGCGGATTAAAATCCTTATTTTAGGTATTCTTGAATCATATTTATGAATTTCTTTTTTGCAACTTACTTGCATGTTTTTTCGTTTACCTTTGCGTCGGTAACAAATAAGACAATAGATATGAAACAGTATCGTAATGAAATCTTCTCGTTTCTGATGTTGATGGCGGGAGTTCTGCTGGAATATGCACAGACGCCATGGTTTGCACTGCCTTATGTCAGTCTTGTCTGGTTTCTGGCGGCAGTCGCGCCGGTTGGCCTTCCTGTCATGGCTGAAGCATGGGAGCATTTGATGAAGAAAGAGTATTTTAGTGAGTTTATGCTGATGACGATTGCTACTATAGGTGCCTTTTGCATTGGTGAATATCCGGAGGGGGTGGCAGTAATGTTGTTTTATGCTGTAGGCGAGCAGTTGCAGGATAGCGCCGTAGACAAAGCACGCGACAATATTCGTGCCCTGCTTGATATGCGTCCGCGCACAGCTTCTGTCTTTCGTAAAGGCCAATATTCGATTGTTTCGCCCGAAGCGGTAGAGACAGGAGAAACCATCGAAGTAAAAGTGGGCGAGAAAGTCCCTTTGGACGGTGTGTTGCAAAATGAGGTGGGAGTATTCAACACGGCGGCATTGACCGGTGAAAGTCTCCCGCGCTCGGTGAGGCAATCCGGTGAAGTGCTGGCAGGTATGATTCCGGTAAATGAGACCATTCGGCTGAGTGTAACGAAACCTTACAGCCAAAGCACCTTGGCACGTATGCTGGAGATGGTGGAGGAAGCTGCCGAATGCAAGGCACCGACAGAACTGTTCATGCGTAAGGTTGCCCGCTACTATACTCCGGCGGTTATCGGGATTGCATTTCTTATTCCGGTGCTTCCGTTTCTTTATTCATTGGTGCAGCCATCCTTTATCTATCTGTTTGCCAGCTGGCTGTATCGTTCTCTGGTGTTCCTCGTGATATCCTGTCCGTGTGCTCTGGTAGTGAGTATTCCATTGGGTTACTTTGGAGGCATCGGTGCGGCATCACACAAAGGCATTCTTTTCAAAGGGGGCAATTATTTGGACGCCATCACGAAAGCAGACACGTTTGTTTTTGACAAGACCGGTACACTGACTACAGGCAACTTTCGCGTTTGCCGGATAGAGACTGCGGGAATATATTCGGAGGCAGAAGTCCTGAAATATATTGCATCGGCAGAAAGCAAGAGCAGCCACCCGATGGCAAAAGCCGTGGTGGAGTATGCAAAACAGCAGCAGGCAACCCTTTATCCGGTAGGGGCGGTGACGGAGATTGCCGGGTACGGACTGGAAGCATACATCGGTGGCAAACAGATACTGGCAGGCAACTATAGGTTGATGGACAAGTATGGAATAGCTTATCCGGAAGGATTGCATGAAATGCCCGAAAGCCTGATACTGTGTGCCTGCAACGGTATTTATGCAGGTGTGGTTGTTATGGAAGATGAGCTGAAGGATGATGCGGTAGAAGCTATTCGAGGATTGAAGCAACAAGGTATCAGGCATTTTGAAATCCTGTCGGGGGATAAGACCGCATTGGTACAAAACATTGCACACCGTCTGGATATCCGGCATGCTTATGGCGATTTATTACCGGCCGATAAGGTGGCCCGCCTTCAGAAGTTGAAGGACGAGAAACATTGTGTGGCTTTTGTGGGAGACGGAATCAATGATGCACCGGTGTTGGCATTGAGCGATGTTGGCATTGCGATGGGAGGTTTGGGAAGTGATATAGCGATTGAGACAGCAGATGTGATTATTCAGGACGACAGCTTGTCGAAGCTGGTAACGGCTGTCAGGATAGGAAAATACACGCGTCGCATCATTTGGCAGAATATCATATTGGCTTTTTTAGTGAAATTTGCCATCCTTGCATTGGGAACGGTAGGAGTGGCGACACTGTGGGAAGCTGTTTTTGCAGATTCGGGTGTGGCTCTGCTGGCTATTTTCAATGCTATGCGCATTAACAGACTGATAAAACATTCGTAGAAATGGTTGGGGGGATTTTAATTAAATGAAAGAAAATACCCACTGCCGGGATTCTCGAAAGGAAAAAAGCAACACGGATTTCGCAGAAATGAAGCCGAAGCCAATCTGCGGAATCCGTGTTGCAGAAAGAATAGACCGTTACTGTGCCGGCTTATCCGAGCGAGAGAATCAGTAATTGAGCCGTGAGTACCCGCAGAAACATCGTGAGCGGATACACAGTGGCATAACCCACTGCGGGTGCGTCACATGAGGTGAGGTCATTGGAATAAGCCAAAGCGGGCGGATTGGTCGTTGCTCCCGATAATACTCCGATAAGGGTATAATAGTTCAACTTGAAAACATAGCGCCCGATAAATCCCACTATCAGCAGAGGCAGCACGGTGATAATGGCACCATAACCTATCCATATATATCCTCCTTCATTGATAATCGTTTCAATGAATCCTTTACCCGCACCAAGTCCCACGCAGGCAAGAAATAAAGAGATACCTATCTCGCGAACCATCAGGTTCGCACTGATGGTAGTGTAGGTGATTAGTTTGTACTGAGGTCCGAAGCGGCTTATCAGAATAGAGATGATAAGCGGTCCTCCTGCCAGTCCCAACTTAACCGGTTGGGGAATGCCGGGGAACATGAACGGAGTACTGCCCAATATGCATCCCAGTGCGATACCCAGAAAGATAGGAATCAGATTAGGGTGATTCAATCGTTTCATCGAGTTGCCTAGTATTTTTTCGGCTTGCGCCACTCCCAGTTCACTGCCGACAATCTTTACACGGTCACCCATCTGCAATTGCAGGTGGGGAGTGGCGACAAGGTCTACTCCCGAACGGTTTACACGCGTGATACTGACTCCAAAATCATTACGGATTTTAAGTTGTGCCAGAGTCTTTCCGTTCAGCTCAGGCTTGGTAATCAGAATCTTTCTGGAAATCAGGTTCTTATTCTTAAAATCCCATTCCACATTTACCTGTTTGCCAAAGAAAACGGTAATTGCCTCCACGTCTATCGGGTTGGCAATGACAAGAATTTCATCATTCAGATGAAAGATTGTATTTGAGTTGACAAGTTCTGTCTGCTTGTCTCCGTTACAGTAGCGGATACGCGAAATAACGAAGTCACGGTTTACCAGCGGTTTAATGTCTTTAATCGTTTTTCCGTTTACTGCTTCATTTCTGATTTCCAATGAGATGGGGCGTACGGTCAGTTCTTGCAAATGTCCCAAACCGCGTTCTGCTTCTGCCTCTTCCTGCTTCGGTTTAATCTGCAATAAATATTTCAGCGCAAGCAGTGAAAGGATGCAGCCTACCACTCCCAGCGGGTATGAAACGGCATAACCGAGTGCGATTTCGGGTGCATCAATGCCATTCAAGTCGCTGTTGGCCTGCTGTGCGGCTCCCAGTCCGGGGGTATTGGTGACAGCTCCCGACAGGATACCCACCATTGTGGTGATAGGCACTCCGGTGATGAAGTGCAGTGTCACCGTGATGACAACTCCCAGAAATACGACCATCATGGCAAGCATGTTCAGCGTAAATCCTCCCTTCTTGAAAGCCGAGAAGAAGCCCGGTCCTACTTGCAGACCGACAGAGTAGACGAACAGTATCAATCCGAATTCTTTTAGGAAATGGAGCAGATGCTCATCCAGGTTCAGATTGAAATGTCCGAATACGATTCCTACAAAAAGTATCCATGTCACACCTAATGATATGCCTGCCACTTTTATCTTCCCCAGCATGATACCGAAGGCAATGACAAGCGAAAGAATCAATACGGAGTGTGCTACTCCGCCACCCCACAGGTTGGGGTATCCTTCAAATAGATTTCTAAAAAGTTCCATTATTATATAATTAATTAAATGATTATTCTATATCTGTTAATGGGAGTTTTTCATGTGTATCAGGAAGGTAAACAAAGTCAGGAAAGGGATTGTGTTGCTAAAATCGGACACAAAGTTAGATATTTATTTTATATTTGCACCCGATTTGAAATATAGATTGAAAAGATGAAGCCACAATTGCTTATAGGGGCCGCTACTTCGGGAAGCGGAAAAACGACTTTCACGATGGGACTGCTGCGTGCGTTGAAGAAACGAGGCATGCGGGTGCAGCCTTTTAAGTGTGGCCCTGATTATATTGATACTCAGTTTCACACATTGGCAGCCGACCGTGAGTCGGTGAATTTGGACACTTGGATGGCATCGAGGACGCATGTACAGCATATTTATAATAAGTATGGAGAGGGAGCCGATGTATGTGTTGCCGAAGGGGTAATGGGACTGTTTGACGGTTACAGCCGAATGGAAGGAAGCAGTGCAGAGATATCGCAACTGCTGGGCATTCCGGTGATATTGGTTGTCAGTGCACGCTCTGCTGCCTATTCCGTAGCTCCTCTGATTTATGGGTTCAAGCATTTTCATCCGAATGTGAAGATTGCCGGAGTAGTGTTCAATCAGGTGTCTTCATTACCTCACTATAATTATCTGAAAGATGCGTGTGCCGATGCCGGTGTAGAGTGTCTGGGTTATCTCCCTTTTACAGATGGGCTTAAGATTCCATCGCGTCATTTGGGACTTACACTGACTGCCAAACGCGCAATGGACGTACTGATAGAGCAGGCGGCAGCATTGGTAGAAAAGTATGTGGATATTGATAAACTTTTAAATATTTGTCATCGTGGTTTCCCATGTCGGTATATATTGCCATACAGTTCCGAAGTCGGGGTGGAGAGTTTCACTCCCCGTACAAAAAAACTGAAAATAGCAGTGGCACGCGACCCGGCATTCAATTTTATTTATCGTGAGAATATCGCTCGGCTGGCGGAGCTGGGACATATTACTTATTTCAGTCCCGTGTATGGCAGTGATTTGCCGGAAGCAGATTTATTGTATCTTCCCGGGGGATATCCCGAACTTTTTGCCCGCCAGTTACACCGTCGGAAGAAACTGATGGAAGCGATAAAGACTTTTGCCGAGGAAGGAGGGAAGGTATTGGCGGAATGTGGCGGAATGATGTTCCTGACCCGCTCACTTACGGCGCGTCAGGGGGGAACGGCCTATGCTATGGCGGGCGTCTTGCCATTGGACTGTACAATGGTGGGGGCTAGGTTGCATTTGGGGTATCGTCGGTTAGAGTATAACGGACTGGAACTGAAGGGGCATGAGTTCCATTACTCCAACATCATAGAGCCCGACGCACTTCCTTCGGTGGCAAAACAGTTTACCGTCAGAGGAATGGAGGTAAATACTCCTTTGTACAGATATAAGAATGTGATAGCCGGATATACCCATTTGTATTGGGGAGAAGCCGACATATTAAAGCTTTGGGAAGAATGAATAAGAACTTACACCCTATCATGCTGGCAGGGACAGGCAGTGATGTGGGAAAAAGCATCATTACAGCCGCTTTGTGCCGCATATTCAAGCAAGATGGTTACCGTCCGGCTCCCTTTAAGGCACAGAATATGGCATTGAATTCCTACGCCACTCCCGAGGGGCTGGAGATAGGACGGGCACAGGCGGTGCAAGCCGAGGCAGCCGGAGTGCCCTGTCACACAGACATGAATCCGCTCTTGCTGAAACCCAGTTCGGACCACACCGCTCAGGTGGTATTAAACGGCAGGCCGATTGGTAACCGTGATGCGTACGAATACTTCCGCAAGGAGGGACGCGAGGAGCTGAGAAAAGAAGTCAATGCTGCTTTCGATCGTTTGGCTGCCCGTTATAACCCCATTGTTATGGAAGGAGCCGGCAGCATTTCGGAAATAAATCTGCGAGATACGGATTTGGTCAATATGCCGATGGCTTGTTATGCCGGTGCCGATGTGTTATTGGTGGCGGATATTGATCGTGGAGGGGTGTTTGCCAGCGTCTATGGTTCGGTCATGCTGCAAACGCCTGAAGATCGTAAACGTATAAAAGGCATCATTGTCAATAAGTTCAGGGGAGACATACGCCTCTTCGAACCGGGTATAAAAATGATGGAAGAGTTGTGTGGTATTCCTGTCTTGGGAGTGGTTCCTTATTATAAGGATATTCATATCGAGGAGGAAGATTCGGTTGTGCTGGATTATAAACGTATGCAGGCGATAGAAGGAAAGGTGAATGTGGCGGTGGTATTGCTTCGTCATCTGTCTAATTTCACGGATTTCAATATGCTTGAACGCGATGAGCGTGTGCATCTTTACTATACGAATAATACGGAAGAACTGGCAAAAGCGGATATCATATTACTTCCGGGCAGTAAAAGTACATTAGATGATTTATATGAACTTCGCCGTAATGGTGTGGCGCAAGCTATCTTGCGTGCACATCGCAAAGGGGCTTCGGTCATGGGGATTTGTGGCGGATACCAGATGATGGGAATGGAAGTCCGCGATCCCGATGGAGTAGAGGGAGATATCCGTCAACTGCCGGGTTTGGGATTGCTTCCCATGATAACTACCATGCAAGGTGAGAAGGTAACTCGCCGGGTGGCTTTCCATTTCCGGGATAATGAAACAGTTTGCCGGGGATACGAAATTCACATGGGAGAGACTGAGCTTGTACCCGGTTCTCCTGTGTCTCCATTGAATAAATTGGAAGACGGAAAAGCGGATGGCTATTTTGTCGATAGGAAATGTATGGGAAGCTATATTCATGGTATCCTTGATAATCAGGTTTTCATCGATTTTCTGCTGGAGCCTTATGCTGACAAGCTGCATCGGCAGAGTCCGGATTATGAAGCCTATAAAGAAGAACAATATGATAAGTTGGCGGCACACGTGCGCAAACACTTAAATCTGCCGTTGTTATACCAAATAATGTGTAAAAATGATTGATGGACACGGAGATGATGCCTATAAATATGGGCAAAAGATAAGGATAAACTTTAGCTCAAATGTATATAATCATGTAAATCATAATGGTTTGCGTGAGCATCTTTATCATCGGATGGAAAGTATTCAAAGTTATCCCGAACCGGAGCCTTATTCTTTAGAACAGGCATTGGCACATTCGCTTCATCTGTCGGACGGGAAGGAGGTTTGTGTGACTAATGGCGCTACGGAAGCCATTTATTTGATAGCCCAAACCTTCAGGGGGAAAAATTCTGCCATCCTGATGCCTACTTTCAGTGAATATGCCGATGCTTGCCGTCTTCACCACCACAAGATACAGGTTATTTACGCATTGGATATGATACCGTCGGGAACAAACCTGATATGGATATGCAATCCTAATAATCCTACAGGAAGTGTATTGGATAAAGACGTTTTGAAAGCATTTATAGAAAGACATACGGAGTGCTGTTTTGTAATAGACCAATCTTATGAATTCTTTACATTAAAACCGCTGCTGTCGGCCAGGGAAGCTGCCGGATATCCTAATGTGATTCTGCTCCATTCCATGACCAAGCGCTTTGCTGTCCCCGGACTCCGTTTGGGTTTTATGACTGCAAATCAAATCTTATTGCGTGAAATCCGTTTGCAGCGTATGCCTTGGTCTGTCAATCAGCTTGCCATTGAAGCAGGACATTATTTGCTTCGGCATGCCGGAGAATATCATGTAGATATATCATTGTTACTAAAGGAAAAAGACAGATTGGCTGAAGCACTGCTTGCAATAGGAGGAATGGAGGTATGGGCTTCGGATACACACTATATGTTGGTTCAGTTACGAATGGGGCGGGCCGCAGCTTTGAAGGAGTACTTGGCAGGAGAGTGTGGTATCCTTATCCGTGATGCATCCAATTTTGAAGGGCTGAACGAGCATTTTTTTCGCATTGCTACACAAACTCCGGAAGAGAATAATGAATTGATAGAATCTATAAAGAAATGGACATATTTGTATTAATCCTACCATTGTTGGCAGGGTGGTTATTGGATAAGTTGATAGGTGACCCTTCCTGGCTTCCTCATCCCATAGTAGGTTTTGGCAAACTTATTTCTTTTTGCGAAAAACGATGGAACAAAGGGAAACACCGGGTGAAGAAAGGAGCATGTACGGCTGTTGTGCTTATTGTATTCATTTATGGAGCTTCTGCATTATTGATACACGGATTATATGCTATGAATCTTTGGATAGGCGTGGCGGTTTCGGCCGTTCTTATCTTTTATTGTTTGGCAGGGACTACGCTTATCAATGAGGTGCGTATGGTTTTTATGGCTGCCGACCATTCTTTGGAGGAGGGTAGAAGACAGGTATCCCGCATTGTGGGACGGGATACTTCCGGACTGACAGATCAGGAGGTGAGGCTGGCGGCTTTAGAGACTTTGGCAGAGAATCTGAGCGATGGGGTAATTGCTCCTTTGTTTTGGTATTTGTTATTGGGAGTTCCCGGTATGTTGGCATATAAAATGATAAACACGTTGGATTCTATGGTGGGATATAAGAACGAAAGATATTTGCAGTTCGGTCGGTGGGCAGCCCGTATCGATGATATTGCCAATTATATTCCGGCTCGTTTGACAGCTGTTCTGATGATACTTTCTACCGGTCGTCTTTCTTTATTGAAGTTTGTGGGAAGATATGGTAATCAGCATGCAAGTCCTAATTCCGGTTATCCCGAAGCGGCTTTGGCGGGGATATTGAATTGCCGTTTCGGGGGGCCTCATCATTATTTCGGTGAGATGGTTTACAAACCGTTTATAGGCAATAATAATCGGCCGGTTTACTCGTCAGATATGCGTATTGCTGTCCGGGTAAACCGGTTTGCCGAGGGAATAATGGTGATATGGGTTATTCTCTGTCTGATGGCAGCATACCCTTTTCTTCCGTTATAAGCAATGAAACGCAGGGAAATTTATATCTCAATCTTAATGATACCTCCGTATGGAGTCAGTGCGCCGAAAGCCTCTTCGGGTTTCACTGTTCCGGCATAAATTTGGGCATTGATCAATACGCCTCCATGGGCGAATATGGCTACCTGTTTGTATGGCTTTTGGCGAAGCTCATTCAGGAAGTCGGCTACACGTTGGTATTGGTCCTGAAACGACTCTCCGTTTGTAGCCCTCACATTCCGATAGTCGGCATACCATTTCTGGAGGTTGGCATCGGTTATTTCATCAAAGCGTTGCATTTCCCAGTCACCAAAGTTGATTTCCTTGATACGGTCATCTCGTTCGCCATCCGGGTAACCGCAGAAGGTAGCCAGACGTACACAGCGGGTTAAGGGACTCATATATACTTTATCAAACTGAAGGCCTTTGAGCCGGGCGGAAGTCTGTGCGGCTTCTTCTTCAAAGGTCGGATTCAAAGGGACATCTGTCTGTCCGTAGCACACTCCCTGAGGGACATCTACGGAAGTGTGGCGAATGAGGTATACTACCATAAGTTGGTATAAATTAGGTTTATTATTAAATAGAAAGATAGTTCACACAGCAGGAAAGCGGCTCCGCAACAGTCGCCTGTGTATCCTTGCAAACGCTTGCGCAGCAATTGCCATAAAAGGAAAAAGACGGCAACGGGTGCAAGGGCTGCCCACCAATAAGACCTGTTCAGGAAAAGCCACATCGGGAGTCCGCCGGCTATGAATGCCGGTAGCCATGTCGAAATGCTCATCCGGTCATAAATGACTTTTGCTTTTGATTCTTCTTCTTTGCGTGCATACGGCAAGATGTTGATTATCTGTGCGGAACAGAACTTACTCCATGCGTCTCCGCTCGCTACGGCCATGCATGCCAAGGAAAGCGATAGGGTAGAAAGCAGGTTCCATAGGAGTCCGAAGTAGAACAGAAGTCCCAATACACCGTATGTTCCTATATGGGAATCTTTCATGATGGAAAGGATTTTCTCGCGCGAAGTGCCGCCTCCAAATCCGTCGCAAAAGTCTGCCAAACCGTCTTCGTGCAGTGCACCCGTGACAAGCAGGCGTGCCAGTAAAGCAAGGATGACGGCTGTAGACATAGGAAGGAATTGGGCGGAGAGCCATAGCGTGCCTGCCATTATTCCTCCGGTGAGCCAACCGACAAAAGGCCAATAATCGACCACACGCTTAAAATAAGCGGCGGGAACTTCGGTTATTCTCCAGAATGGCAACCGGGTGAAGAATATGAGTGCGGCAAGGAGTTTCATGGTTAAAAGTATTTTGTGATGGCTGCATGGGCAAAGTTGTCCATCTCATTCATCATGGTCACGGCAGAGACTATGATGGGATAGGCACAGACAGCACCGGTTCCTTCACCCAGCCGGAGTCCCAGATTTAATAAGGGGCGTGCATGCAGGGCTTCAAGTACCAGTTTGTGTCCTGCCTCGTCTCCCTGATGTCCGAAGATGGCGTATGACAATACCTCCGGGTGGAGCCGGGAAGCGGCAAGGATGCAGTTGGTCATGATAAAGCCATCGACCAATATCAGCATCTTCAGTTCGGCTGCCCGCAACATACCGCCGATAGCCATTACCATTTCGTAGCCTCCAAACCAGGCAATCTTGTCTCTTGCCGAGCCGTCGCCTTGATAGTTGTCGACTGCTTGTTTCAATATATTGTATTTATGACGGATGCCTTCCGAATCCAGTCCGCTGCCGGCTCCTACGCATTGTTCCAGAGAAATGCCTGTAAATAAATGCATCCAGACAGAGGAGGGGGAAGTATTGCCTATTCCCATTTCTCCAAAACTGATTACGTTGCAACCGTCGGCGTATGCCTTATCTACCATTTGTGCACCGCGTTCCAGACATAACTCCATCTCTTCATGACTCATGGCCGGGGCATGGAGAAAGCTTCGGGTACCGCGACCTACGCTACAATTGATAATTCCCTTCTCGTAAGGAAGGTCATAGTCAACTCCGGCATCTACCAGTACGAGCTTGAATCCGTGTTGGCGGCAGAGAAAGTTAACTCCGGCACCACCGTGGAGGAAGTTGCTCAATTGTTGCCAGGTGATTTCTTTAGGCGATTTGCTGACACCTTCTTCCACGATGCCGTGGTCGGCAGCAAACAGGATGTTGTGGGGATGGCGGAGAGTGGGAGAGAGGGTTTGTTGGATGAGGCCGATTTGTAATGCCAGCTCTTCCAGTACGCCTAAAGAACCTTTTGGTTTGGTCAGGTTATTGATTTTGTCTATCAATGCTTCCCGTATCTGTAAGTCGGGAAGTTCGATATGGAAAGTTTTCATGGTCTTATTGTTTTATTAATACAGGAATACCCGATACCATTAAGTATACTTGATGGGCTTGGGAGGCAATATATTGATTCATCCAACCTTGCAAATCCGTAAAACGGCGCTGGATGGGATTGTCGGAAACAGCCCCTGAACCTATTTCGTTCGTCACAAAAATAAAAGTGGCATCTTGTGCTGTGAAGGCATCGAACTCTTGTTTCAGAGCTTGCAGTGACAGATCCACGTCAGAATCCAGATCGAAAAAGTAATTTGTGGCCCATAAAGTCACGCAATCTATCAGCACCACCCGCCCGTCTACCTGATGACGGCTCAGTTCCTTTTCTTCCTCTATGTTGGTCCATTCCGGTCCCCGGCGTTTCTGATGCTTGATGACCCGTTGGCGGAATTCTTCATCCCAGATGCGGGAGGTAGCCATATAAATAGGATTGGACGACAAACTGAGAGCTAATTTTTCTGCATAAGAACTTTTGCCCGACCGTTGGCCGCCTGTGATGAGTATAATACGTTTCATAATTTCTATTTTTCTGCTGTTCGCAGAATAAGAGTAGTAGCACCTATGGTGATGATGGCTCCTTCTTCTATTCTGACTCGGTCCTTGTCTCCCAATATGTCATTTAATAGAAATGTTCCGGTGATGCTCTGATTGTCCCGCAAGGTGTAAATGAGTTCTCCTTGTTTGTTTCGTTTTACATTGATTACGCAATGGCGACGATCCATGCTAGGGTCGGATGTTTCGATAGAAATATCCACATCGGTCCCTTTACTGCGGCGTCCGATCAGGTTATCCCCTTCTTTTAAAGGCAATACTTGTTTATAGCCAAAGACATTTTCCACCACCACGATACTTCCGAAGTCTTCGTTGTTGGCTTGTTCGTCAAGAACCTCCTCTTTGCGGGTAGCTTTTAATTTGGATTTTCCGATGCGGATACTGAATTGCTTTTTGCAGTGCTCGCATATAAAAACCAAAGACTGGCCTTCGGTATATTTTGTTTCGTCAAAGGTAATATAATTGTCACATTTAGGACATAAAACTCTTTTCATGGGAGATAATCTGTTTATTTAGAGCTTAATAACCATGCATTCTTGAATGCTTCGTCTTTTTTCAACTCATTCATTTTCTTATAAGCAGCATTTTTGTCGGCAAACCCATAAAGGGCAAGGCGGTAACGTCCGCTTCCTTCGATGATGCTTGCTTCTTTAAAGCCTTTTTGCTTATATTCGTTTAATGTTTGTTGTGCATCGGCAGCTGTTGCCAAACTAGATACTATAATGAAGTATTTTGGCTTTGCTGTGGTAGCTTCGGCTTTATTTTGTGCCGGAACAGAAGCAGAAGATGCGGTTGCCGTTGCAGGAGTTGTCTTGCGGGCAACAGTTTTTTCCGCTTTAGGGGTTTCTTTGCCTGTTTCTTGTTTGGAAGTCTCTGTTTTCGGTGAACCGACTTTTTCTACTTTTACGGCTACAGGTTTTAAACTTTTGTGTCCTGCTTGCTGCCGTGTATTACCCGATGTCTTTTTGGCTTGAACAGTCTTTTGCTGTTGCGGTACAACCAAAGTGGTGGCCAACGATTGTGAGCGGATAGCCTCAAATAATCCGTCTGTTCCCAAGGAAGCATAATTGCCTTTATCCACGTATGTGTTTTCTACAGGTACAGAAAGGAAAAAGAACAGGATAACCGCTACGGCAATGGCAACAGCATTACCCAACCAGCGACGGTTGAAACGGATGGCTGCTTTTTCTTTTTGGGGCTTTAGCACCATATCCTTGGTTGAAGCAATAGTTGAATTATTTTCTGATAAAGGACTGATGGATAAAGAACTGAATCCGTATAAATAAGGAGAAAGGATACCTTCTTCATTGGGACGGAATTCGTAAGAATTATGAATTGTGTAGTGCAAATCGCCTATACCATATAATTGGACATGTCCGTCTTTATATAAAGTATCTTTTAGTTCTTCTACTTCTTGTTCAATCATCCGGGTTGCATCCGGAAAGTCTGTATGATGGACCTGCATGTATGACTGCACCAACAGTCCGTCATTCATTGTCAACTGGGGATTGAAGCCAATGGTACGCATAGGAGGGAAATAGATATTATCAGATTCAGCGTAATAAGCTGGTTGATAATGAGCTATAAATCCACCTAACTCGGGAACAATGACGCAATCATTTTCCAGTAATAGAATTTCTATATGTCTAGCCAATTCAATCATAGTGCAAAAATAGCATTTTTATTCCATTTCAGCGCAACTTTTATGAAGGAAAATGTCCTTGCCACATATTTTTATTGTAATTTTGCAGCGTATAAAAAGTTAGACTAACTAATAATAAAATGAATATAGCAATTGTAGGAACCGGATATGTTGGACTCGTAACCGGTACATGTTTTGCCGAAACCGGCGTAAATGTAACTTGTGTGGATGTAAATGCCGAGAAGATAGAGAATCTGCAGAAAGGTATTATTCCCATTTATGAACCGGGACTGGAGGACATGGTGCAACGCAATGTCAATGCCGGCCGTCTTCATTTTACGACTGCATTGGAGAACTGTCTCGATAATGTAGATATTGTGTTTAGTGCTGTAGGTACACCGCCTGATGAAGACGGAAGTGCTGATTTGAGTTACGTGCTGGCAGTTGCCAAAACAATTGGTGCTAACATGAAAAAATATACGTTGGTGGTGACGAAGAGTACCGTACCGGTGGGAACTGCGCATAAAGTGAAAGATACCATTCAGGCTGAATTGGATAAGAGAGGGGTGTCTATAGAGTTTGATGTGGCTTCCAACCCTGAGTTTTTGAAAGAAGGCAATGCCATTGATGACTTTATGAGTCCCGACCGTGTGGTGGTAGGTGTTGAATCCGAACGGGCAAAGAAGCTGATGACCAAACTGTATAAGCCTTTTATGATGCTGAATTCACGTGTTATTTTTATGGATATTCCTTCTGCCGAGATGACTAAATACGCTGCCAATTCAATGCTTGCTACCCGTATCAGTTTTATGAATGACATAGCCAATCTTTGTGAATTGGTGGGAGCGGATGTAAATATGGTACGTGACGGGATAGGTTCTGACAGTCGCATTGGTCGTAAGTTCCTTTATCCGGGATGTGGCTATGGCGGTTCTTGTTTTCCTAAAGACGTAAAGGCGTTAATCAAGACGGCAGAACAAAATGGATATCCGATGCGGGTTTTGAAAGCTGTGGAAGAGGTGAATGAGACCCAGAAAAGCCTTCTTTTTGAGAAATTGGAAAAGATATTCAATGGTGATTTGGAAGGCAAGACCATAGCTTTATGGGGACTGGCATTCAAGCCCGGCACGGATGATATGCGTGAGGCTCCTGCACTGGTATTGATTGAGAAATTGAGGAAGGCAGGTTGTGTGGTTCGGGCTTACGATCCGGCGGCGATGGGGGAATCAAAGAGAAGAATAGGTGATACGATATTCTATGCTTGCGATATGTATGATGCTCTTTTGGATGCTGACGCATTGATGTTGGTGACAGAATGGAAAGAATTCCGTTTGCCGGCATGGGGAGTTGTTAAGAAAACGATGAAACAGCCTGTAATCTTGGATGGACGTAATATCTATGATGCAAAAGAACTTCAGGATTTAGGTTTTGTTTATCGCTGCATAGGCAAATAATTACGTTAAAGATGTACAAATCATATTTGATTGTCGTTTTGGCGGCGATGTTTTCTGCTTGCGGAGCTAATCAGGACAAAGAGGCTTTGCAAGAAGAAGATAGAGAGGCGAAAGAAAAGTTGCAAGGCATTTGGCTGGACGACAATACGGAAGCTGCCGTGCTGCAAGTTGCGGGCGATACGATTTATTATGCTGACGCTGCCGTCGCTCCTGTCGCTTTTAAAATTATAGGCGATACATTGACTACTTATGGGGCTCGGATAAATAATTATAAGATAGAGAAACAGGGAGAATATATTTTCTGGTTTCATTCACTGGTAGGAGATGTCATTCGCCTGCATAGGGCAGAGAATAATGCCGATTCTTTATCTTTTATTCATGAACAGGAAGTCCCTGTTTATACGGAAGTTATTAAGAAAGATTCGGTGGTAATGTATGATAATACCCGTTATCGCGGATATGTCTATATCAATCCGTCCAGAATAAAAGTGATGCGTCCGGGGGTGTCGGAAGAGGGGCTGAGTGTGGATAATGTATATTATGACAACATCATTCATATTTGTGTATATGAAGGAAAACGGAGTTTGTTTGCGAAAGATATCACGAGGCAGATGTTCAAGCATGTCATACCCGATGATTTCTTGAAATGGGCAATCCTTTCGGATATGGACTTTATGGGGGTCGATGCAAAAGGCTATCATTATCAGGCTACTGTTTGTATACCGGATGGGGCTTCTTGTTATGTGGTCAATATCACGATAGATATGGATGGTAAATTATCTTATGAGCTGGCTCGTTGAATAATAAATAAGAGCGGAGACGTGTCAAAACGTTGATAATGCTGTTATTTTATTAATAGGGGCGAGGTTTGCTCGCCCAAAAAAACAATATTTGCTTTGTGTATTACTCTCAAGGTCGTGACCGTTGGTTCGGGCAGGTGAACCCTGCCCCCGCAGCCGATGATTGGATAGGCCGTTTTAGCTTTGATATCCTTCCCATGACGGATAATACAAAACTTACAGCTTCTGTTATTTTTGCTGTTTTTTACCGTTAGTGTTGTTTCCGGGTTTCCGTGTGGAATTGTTTCTTTTACCTTTGAAGTTCCCTTTTCTTTTTCCACCATTATTACTACGGGGATTATATTCGGGTGCTTCGCCTAATTCTTCCGGAACTGGAATTTTATAAATGTCCTTACCTATAAAGTTTTCGATGGACTTAAATTGTGTCTGCTCTTTTTCGCTGACAAAGGTTATGGCACATCCATCGTTGTTTGCACGTGCTGTTCGACCGATGCGGTGCACATAATCTTCACTGTCATGCGGCACGTCATAATTAATGACCAAGCGTATGTCATCAATGTCAATGCCCCGTGAAACAATATCGGTTGCAATCAAAATATTTATCTTTCCACTCTTGAAATCATGCATAATCTGGTCGCGCTGTGCCTGTTCCAGGTCAGAGTGCATTTCGCCGACGTTGAGTTTCATGCGGCGGAAAGCCTGAGTTACTTCTTTCACTTTCATTTTGGATGATGCGAAGATAATCACGCGTTCAGGTGTCTGGTCTTGAAATAATGACTGTATAATGCCCAGCTTCTGATTTTCATAACAGATATACGCTGTCTGGATAATTTTCTCAGCCGGTTTGGATACCGCCAATTTAATCTCTTCCGGGTTTCTCAGAATGGTTTTGGCCAACTGTTGTATCTTGACAGGCATCGTGGCAGAAAACATAATTGTCTGGCGTTCCTTTGGGAGATATTTCACTATTTGCATAATGTCGTCTGCAAATCCCATATCCAGCATGCGGTCTGCCTCATCCAAAATGAAGAAAGATACTTTGGAAAGGTCTACATATCCTAAGCTGAGGTGGCTGATTAAGCGACCGGGGGTGGCAATAACCACTTCTGCTCCCAAAGTCAGTCCTTTTTTCTCTTGTTCAAAGCGTATTCCATCGTTTCCTCCGTATACAGCTACGCTGGATGCCGGCATAAAATAAGAAAAACCTTCCATTTGTTGGTCTATCTGCTGCGCCAGTTCGCGTGTGGGTGCCATGATAATACAATTGATGGCATCTTCGGGATAACCTCCCTTACTTAATTGATTTAAGATGGGGAGTAGATATGCCGCTGTTTTACCGGTACCGGTTTGTGCTACTCCTATCAAATCCTTTCCTTCAAGGATGATAGGAATTGTATGTTCTTGTACGGGAGTACACTCCTCAAATCTCATGGCTTCCAATGCCTGGAGCACACTCTCTTCTAAATTTAATTCTGAAAATTTCATATATATATTTTATACTATCTTTCTTACAGTTTGCCGCGTTCTTCCAAATAAGAATCTTTAAAGCCAAGGAAATAAAGCACCCCATCCAGCCCGATGGTATTAATGGACTGTTTGGCATTTGCCACCACTTTAGGTTTTGCATGGAATGCAATGCCTAGTCCGGCAGTAGACAACATGGGCAAATCATTGGCACCGTCGCCTACGGCTATTGTTTGTGCAATATCTACTTTCTCTACTTGTGCAATCAGTTTTAATAATTCTGCTTTACGCTTTCCATCTACTACGTCTCCCAAATAGCGGCCGGTCAATTTACCGTCTACTATTTCCAGTTCATTGGCATAAACATAATCAATGCCGTATTTTTGTTTCAGGTAGTTGCCGAAATAGGTGAATCCACCCGAAAGTATAGCTATTTTATAGCCATATCGTTTTAATACGAACATGAGTCTTTCCACCCCTTCCGTAATGGGCAGGTTTTCGGCAATTTCACGCATTACACTTTCATCCAAGCCTTTCAGCAGAGCTACGCGTTCGGTGAAACTCTCGGTAAAGTCTATTTCACCACGCATGGCGCGTTCGGTTATTTCTCTTACTTTGTCACCCACGCCGGCACGTTCTGCCAGTTCGTCGATACATTCTGTCTGGATAAGTGTAGAATCCATATCAAAACAGATCAGGCGACGCATACGGCGGTACATATTGTCTAATTGGAAAGAAAAATCCATTTCCAACTCGCTGCTGAGTTTCATCAGTTCCCGCTGCATCTCCTCCCGGTCCCGGGGAGTGCCGCGAACAGAAAACTCAATACAGGCACGTACACTTGCTTTTCGTTCATCCAAAGGAACGCGACCTGTTAAGCGTTTGATAGCATCTATATTCAGACCTTGTTCTGCAATGATTCGCGTGACGGCTGCAATTTGTTTTGCAGAAAGTTTACGTCCCAACAAGGTCAGGATATAGCGGTTCTTTCCTTGCATTCCTACCCATTCTTCGTATTCTTCTACCGTAATGGGGTAAAAACGGATGGTGATTCCCAAAGAGGATGCATTAAATAGCAAATCTTTCATGATATTACCCGAATCTTTTTCCCGGCTTTTAAATAAAATACCCAATGAAAGAGTGCTGTGAATATCTGCTTGGCCTATATCCAAAATGGTAACATCATATTTTGAAAGTATTTCCGTAATGGAAGCTGTCAGTCCCGGCCTGTCCAAACCGGTGATACGAATTAAAATAAGTTCAGTACTTGTATCCATACATAAAATGTTGCTATTTACAGATTGCAAAAGTACGCAATTTAATCCTATCAAGCTATCTTTTGGGGATTCTTTTTTCTCGATGGAATGGATGAATTTATGCTATATAACATATTTTTTGATGTGATTCCTTGGAGTTGGCATAAAAACTCCTTACCTTTGCCACGGATTTCTAAATATAATGGCTTTGATTATCAGGCCAAAAGACAATGTTCCGGGGAGAAATTACTGTTTAAGGGCAGTCTCGGATAGTATTAACCAAAACCGAATTACATGATTAAAAATGTAAAGTGGATTTTTGTTGTATTAATCATTAGTTCCTTGATTTCGTTCTCATTTGTAGGGAAAGACACGCCGACAGAAGGATTGACGATAGGAGATAAGGCTCCGACTTTTACCATCTGTGGCGAAAAGCAACTGATTGACTTAAAGGATTTGAGAGGTAAATACGTGTTGCTTAGTTTTTGGGCCAGCTATGATGCTCCTTCGAGAGTGCAGAACGCCACCTTGAATCATGCAATAGAGCAGGCTGATAATGTGGAAATGGTTTCTGTTTCGTTTGATGAATTTAAATCAATATTTAACGAAACCATTAAAAAAGACCGGATTTCGACATCTAATTGTTTTGTTGAACTGGCAGGTAATTCTTCCGATTTATTTAAAACTTATCGTTTGAATAAAGGGTTTAAGAATTTTCTTTTGGATAAAAACGGTGTCATTGTAGCGAAGGACATCACTCCATCCCAACTTTCTTCTTATTTAAACTAAGAAGAGAGTTTCCGTAAGGAAAAACAAAAAATACAACAAAAATGATAGGGTGTGTGCCCAAACTAAATGGTCTATCAAACCTCGCCCCTACAGGCAAAATGACAGTATCATCAACGTTTAGGCACAACCCCTTTTTTATTTTTCTGCTATTGTCTTGTTCCGTGTCAGAAACACGCTTTTACACATACGTCTCATGGGGTTATACATACTAACGTGAAATCAGGCACCTTCAAAAAGACAAGGACGTTCTTTAAAAAGAACAAGAGCTTTTTTAGAAACTCCATGGCCTTTTTGGAAAAGACTTAGTTCTTTTTTGAAAATTCTTTCATCCATTTCCTTTTAGAGTTACTGACGTACTTTTTCAAAGTGCTGGTAGTCTTTCAAACTCTTCCAGGCACCTCCCCAAATGAAGCCGTGTTTAATGAACTCCTTGTAGCATAAATCATTCTTGTCTATTTTGTAAGGAAAGGATTGTTTTCTGTCGGCATATTTTTTCCCTTTTTCGGGAGATATAATGATTTTTCCGTTCTTATTGGTCTTGACATAAGGATTATAAAGCGGGTTGATATCTATTGCCAATCCCTTACTGTGATTGGATAGTTTCCGGGTGCCCGGCACAAGACGGAAATTGAAGCAGGAGGAATTGTTGGCTTCCATGGACCGATTGTCTTCTGCGTTATATTCATCAATTAATACCATTCGTTCAATGGGATATCGTGCTTTATACAAAGCCTGGAATATTTCGATTAAATCATTGCTTATTGCTTTGTTGCAGACCAGTTCGCCAAGGCATATTTCTCCTTTCAGGTTATAATGGAGCACCTTCAGATAGCGTAATTCTTCTTTCGGTACGGTACAGTTCGTTTTATAGGACTTTCCATAGATTCTTTTGAAGAGGGTGTCGTCAATCTTTTGTATTTTAAAACAATTGGCTGTTCCAAACTGTACTATACTCTTCCGACTGACTGTTTCCCCGGCTTTCCATATTCTTAATATTGTTTGTTCCTTGTCGTTTTGTTCTTCTTGAGAGAACCGGCAGGCGGATGGAGAGGGGGTAGGTATAAAGGTTAAAAGACAGAACATACTCCGAATAAGCAGGTTTCTTATTTTCATTTGTTTTTGTTTTTGAGGGTTGATATTTTCTTTGGTAGGTAAAAATAGTGTTTTTTATTGATTTACATCATCCTCTATTCTTTTTCAAATGCTTATCTTTGCAATAATTAATTAAAAAGGTATGAGACAGATAAAGAATGTTGTGTTTGATTTTGGCGGGGTGATTATTGATATCGACCGTGACCGCGCAGTAAAAAAGTTTGTTGAAATAGGAGTGAAGGATGCGGATAATCTGCTTGATAAGTATCACCAGAAGGGTATCTTCCTGGAAATAGAGGACGGACGTATCGATGCAGAATCTTTTCGGCTGAAACTGAGTGAGATCTGTGGTAAGGAATTGACATACAAAGAGGTAGAACTGGGGTGGAGAGGATTTGTCACAGCTGTGGAACAGTATAAGTTGGATTATTTGAATATTCTTCGCCAACGTAAATACAATGTTTATATTCTGAGTAATACCAATCCATATATTATGGGATGGGCACGTAGCAGGGAATTTACATCAGCAGGCCGTCCATTGGATGACTATGTGGACAAGATATATGCTTCTTATGAAGTGAAATGTGTAAAGCCTGATCGGGGCATCTTTGAATATATGATAAAAGATGCTGCGTTGAATCCTTCCGAAACTGTTTTTGTGGATGATGGTGCTTCAAATATCTCCATAGGCAAGGAATTTGGTTTTGTCACATTGCAGCCTGCTAATGGAGAAGATTGGCGTGAAAAACTGGAAAAGCTCCTATAATTATTTAGGAGCTTTTCTGTATAGGTAGATTGCTATTAATGTGTAGAGTATATTAGGTATCCATACCGCCACAATCGGAGGAGTATTTCCATTGATGGCAAAAGTTGCGGAAACCGTTTGGAATAGAATGTAAGAGAAGCTCAAAGCCAAGCCTACACCCAAATTCAGTCCCATTCCTCCCTTAACCTTACGGGAAGACAGTGAAACACCGATGGTGGTCAGAATAAAGGCGGCAAAAGACATGGCGATGCGTTGGTAGTATTCTATTTCAAACTCTTTGATATTGGCAAAACCGCGTTTCTTCTGCTTGTCAATATAGCTCTTCAGGGCAGGGCTGGTCATTGTTTGCTGCTGGTTTTTCATAATAAGGAAGTCTTGCGGCTCCATTTTTATGATACTGTCCATCCGGTCACCTTTGGTAATCTTTTCACGCATACCGTCCATCTCCCGGATCATATAGTTCTTGATAATCCATTTGTGCACACTGGCTGTATCATAGGTGATACTGCGTGCGGTGAGGTGGGATATCAATTTTTTATCCTTAAATTTGTCCAAAGAGAAACGGTAGCCCGTCTTGTTATAATTCTCATAGCGTTCAATATAGGCAATTACACCACTGTCGACTTCCATCTGTACATTGCGTACATACTCCACCTTTTTTTTCTTTTTGTAGCGGTCTTCAAAATTGAGTCGTGTCACATTACCTTTGGGGATGACGTATGCGCCTAATCCATAGGCTACTATGGAAATAATAGCTGCTGAAATCATATACGGACGCATCATTCGTTTGAAACTCATTCCCGTAGAGAACATGGCAATGATTTCTGAGTTTTCCGCCAGTTTGGAAGTAAAGAAGATAACGGCAATAAAGACAAACAGCGGACTGAGCAGATTGGAGAAATAAGGAATAAAGTTCATGTAATAATCAAAGACAATCGCTTTCAGCGGGGCCTTATTATTAATGAACCTGTCGATATTCTCGTTCACGTCAAACACTACTGCAATGGAAATAATCAATGCAATGGCAAAGAAGTAGGTCCCGAGAAACTTCTTGATGATATATATATCCAGTCTCTTGAGCCATCTGCTTTGCAAACGTTTGTTGCCGGTCTGTGACTGCTCTTTGTCTTTCGTGAACTTACCTATGTTCTTCTTGAACCAATTCTTCATTTTGTATAAATTATAATCTTGTGGATAAGCGCTTTACCATCATAGGCTTCCATGTCGAGAAATCACCGGCAATGATATGTTTGCGTGCTTCACCCACCAGCCACAGATAGAAAGCCAAATTGTGGATGGAAGCAATTTGCATGGCCAGCAACTCTTGTGCATGGAATAAATGGCGCAGATAAGCGCGGCTGTACATGGTATCTACATACGATGCACCATCGGCTTCAATGGGTGAATAGTCATCTTCCCATTTCTTGTTACGCATATTCATGATTCCGTCTTTGGTAAAAAGCATTCCGTTTCGTCCGTTACGGGTAGGCATCACACAATCAAACATATCTACACCGCGTTCAATTCCTTCCAATATATTTATCGGAGTGCCGACTCCCATCAGATAACGAGGCTTGTCTTTAGGCAGTATTTCATTGACTACCTCAATCATTTCATACATCTTTTCGGTTGGTTCACCTACAGCCAAGCCTCCGATGGCATTGCCGTCGGCCCCCTTTGATGCAATAAATTCTGCCGCTTGCTTGCGGAGGTCGGGATACACACAACCCTGTACGATAGGAAACAATGATTGCTTATATCCGTATTTGGGTTCTGTTTCGTTGAAACGTTTCAAGCAGCGGTCCAGCCAGCGATGGGTGAGTTGCATGGATTTCTTTGCATACTCGTAATCGGCGGTGCCCGGTGTACATTCGTCAAAAGCCATCATAATATCTGCTCCAATGGTTCGTTCTATATCCATTACCTTTTCGGGGGTGAACATGTGCTTGGAGCCATCGATGTGTGAACGAAACTCCACACCTTCCTCACGCATTTTGCGGATGCCCGACAAGGAGAAGACCTGGAAACCGCCACTATCGGTCAGCATGGGACGGTCGAAGCCGTTAAACTTATGCAAGCCGCCGGCGCGTTCAATGATATCCAGTCCCGGTCGCAGATATAAATGGTACGTATTTCCTAATATGATTTGTGCCTTAATATCGTCTTTCAACTCATGTAAATGCACGCCCTTTACTGTTCCCAATGTGCCTACCGGCATGAAAATAGGAGTTTCTATCTGTCCGTGGTCTGTGGTGATGATTCCGGCACGGGCATTAGATTTGGGGTCTGTATATTGTAAGTCAAAAGTCATATTATTTCTTTTCTTCGTTTGTTTGATTAGTAATATTAAAGTCTATGGCACCGTTTACTTTTTCATCAGTCAAAGCAAGCTTCAACACCTCTTTAATGTCATTTACATAGTGGAAAGTTAGTCCTTCCAGGTATATTGCCTGTATTTCTTCAATATTCTTGCGGTTTTCTTCGCATAAGATGATATCTTTGATACCGGCGCGTTTGGCTGCCAGTATTTTTTCTTTGATACCACCTACCGGCAATACTTTTCCGCGCAAAGTGATTTCTCCCGTCATGGCAAGATTTGCTTTCACTTTGCGTTGGGTGAGGGCGGAAGCTAATGAAGTTACCATGGTAATACCGGCGGAGGGGCCGTCTTTAGGGATTGCTCCTTCGGGCACGTGGACGTGTATGTTCCAATTGTCGAAGATATCTTCTTTCAGGTTAAGTAACTGGGTGTGAGCCTTGATATATTCCAAGGCCAGCATAGCAGATTCCTTCATTACGTCACCCAAGTTTCCGGTCAAGGTAAGTTTGCCGCCTTTCCCTTTGCTCAAGCTGGTTTCTACGAATAAAATCTCTCCGCCTACGGCTGTCCATGCCAGTCCGGTTACTACACCTGCATAGTCATTGCCTTGATATTTGTCACGAGTATATTCGGGAGTACCCAGATATTCTCTTACGTCGTCAGGCTTAATTTCATGCACCTTTTCGAAACCATCACGTGCAAACTGCAAGGCAATCTTACGCATGATTTTATTTATCTTTTTCTCCAGCTCCCGTACACCGCTTTCACGTGTGTAATTTTCGATGATATATTCCAAAGCCTGTTTGCTGAACTTCACATATCCTTTCTTTATGCCGTTGGCTTCCAGTTCTTTCGGCACGAGGTGACGACGGGCGATTTCCACCTTTTCCTCTGTGATATATCCGCTCACCTCAATCAACTCCATGCGGTCGAGCAAGGGAGGAGGGATTGTTCCGAGGTTGTTGGCAGTGGCGATAAACATTACCTTGGATAAGTCATAATCAACGTCCAGATAATTATCATGGAACGTGTTGTTTTGTTCAGGGTCAAGCACTTCCAGCATAGCCGAGCTGGGATCTCCGCGGTGGTCGCTACCCAATTTGTCTATCTCGTCCAGGATAATCACCGGATTGGACGATTCGGCTTTTATCAGACTTTTGATGATGCGGCCGGGCATGGCACCGATATAGGTTTTGCGGTGTCCTCGAATTTCGGCTTCATCATGTACGCCACCTAATGACATACGTACATATTTACGTTTCAAGGCAGAAGCTATAGAACGTCCTAAAGATGTTTTACCTACTCCCGGAGGACCGTAAAGACAAATGATAGGCGATTTCATATTACCTCTCAACTTCAGTACAGCCAAGTGTTCCAAGATACGTTCTTTTACTTTCTCCAATCCGTAATGGTCTTTATTCAGGGTCTTTTCTGCGTTGCCGATATTCAGATTGTCTGTGGTGTATGACTCCCAAGGCAAAGCCAGTAATGTCTGCAAATAAGTGAGTTGCACATTAAAATCGGGAGACTGCGAATTGATACGCTCTAGCTTTGACAGCTCTTTTTCAAAAAGTGCTGCCACCTCTTTCCCCCATTTTTTTGATTGGCCTTTCTGACGCAGTTCATCAATCTCATCCTCTTGTCCGCCACCCAATTCATCCTGAATATTCTTAATTTGCTGTTGCAGGAAGTATTCACGTTGCTGGCGGTCGATATCTTCGCGGGTACGTATCTGGATGTTTTGTTTGATATTGGCCAGTTGTACTTCGCGGTTCAGTATCTGAATAAGACGATACATACGCTCTTTCAGTACGTCATATTTCAGTAATTCTATTTTTTCTTCAACGGTAAAAGGAAAGTTTGAACTGATAAAGTTGACCAGGATTTCCGGATTGTCCAGATTCTTTATAGCAAATACCGTATCGGGGCTGAGCTTTTCCGAAACGTCAATAAATTTGGCGGTCAAGTCTTTGCAGGTGTCTGTCAGGGCCTTGAATTCATCGCTGTCTTGCTCTTCATTATTCTCATTGATAGCTGTAACCGTTCCTTTTAAATAAGGAATGGTTTTGGTTATATTGTCCAAATGGATTTTGGGGCCGTTTGACTGCATGATAACGGTCGTATTACCGCCCGGCATTTCAAAAATACGGAGAATTTTTGCAATAACTCCCACATGGTATAGGTCGGCAAATCCCGGATCGTCTAAGTCTCCTTGTACTTGGCATACAACGGCTATTGCTTGTTTTTTCTTATATGCAGCGTTGACCAGTTTCAAAGTACTGGGGCGTCCGATAGTTACAGGCATGACTACCGATGGAAACATGACCATATTGCGCAAAGGCATTATAGGAATTTCTTTCTCAAATTCGATTGCAGATAAATCATCCGTATCGGTTTGAATTTCAGCCAGCATAGAGATGTCATCAGCATCTGTATTCATCAAAATATCCTCTGTCTTTTTTCTTTTAACCATAATTCTATCTTCCTAGTTGTGTTTTTAAATGTTGGGCTGTTGCCCAAAACGGGGACAAAGTTAATCATTCCTTGGCGAATAAGGAAAATTCATGAGTACTAAATGAGTTTTTTAAATCAAATAATTCCTAATATTTGGCGTATTCAGACTGAATTGACTACTTTTGGCAAAAAAATAATATAACAGCTATGCCAAACCCTTATTTTTCATTCAAACAATTTACTGTTTATCATGACCGTTGTGCCATGAAAGTAGGCACGGATGGGGTATTGCTGGGGGCATGGACAGATGTGTCCGGTGCGCGCGATATTTTGGATATCGGCACCGGGACAGGGTTGATAGCCCTGATGCTTGCCCAGCGCAGTGAAGCGCATATTATGGCTGTCGACATAGATGAAGATGCCGTGAAGCAGGCCAAAGAGAATGTGGAAAAATCACCGTGGCCTGGTAGGATAGAGGTGGAACGTCATGATATTTGTTGCTTTAATTCGGATATCCGATATGATGTTATCGTGTCAAATCCTCCTTATTTTTTCAATTCTCTGAAATGTCCTGACGGACAAAGAAACATAGCTCGTCATATAGTTGGTTTGGACTTTGAATCTCTGATAGATAGTTGTGGAAGATTACTCTCTCCATCAGGGCGTTTCTCTGTCATTATTCCGACAGATGGTATGGATGAGTTTATGAGAATCGCCTCGGAGGGAGGGCTGTGTTTGTCTCGTCGTACATGGATAAAGACAAAGCCGGATGCCGCTCCCAAGCGGGTATTGATGGAATTTAAAAAGCAACCGGCGGTGAGTGTGGAGAGCTGTTTGGTTGTGGAACTCTCCCGCCATATATATAGTGAAGAATATATAGCGCTAACCAAAGATTTTTATTTGAAAATGTAATCTATTTTTTGGATAATCGCCTGAGCAGATGACGATTCAATACGAAAAGATGATTGTACTTCTGTTTAATCAACTCTTCATGTTTAGGCTTCAAACCGCTAAAATACTCTACGATTTGTTGCAGGAGGCTAAAAGGTTCCTCCTCTTTTTTTTTATTGGAGATTATCACATTCAGTCCATGAGGAATGAGTTCCACTTCGATGTCTTTACCTCCCATCACCGGATCGCCGTCATAATGCATTACCCCTTCTTTGGTGCGGTGTATCTTTATCTTTTTGGCACGCATGGTTTTAATGCGGCTGTTTTGGTCAATCGTTTTATTGAATAACTGGAAAGACAAGGACGGGACATCAAGGACGGTAAACGGTTCCAGGATGGTGACATCCATCAGTCCGTCGGTCAAAGAAGCCTGAGGAGCAATATAGGCATTATTGCCATACTGCGATGCATTGGCGCAAGCAATCAGGAATGCTTTGTATTTAATTGTCCCCTCTTCATTCTCTATTTCGTAAGTTTCGGGTTCGTAAGTCAGGCTTTCGTGCAAGGTATTTTCCAGATAAGTCAATAAGCCTCTTTTGCCGGAATCGGCAAATTTCAAGCTCACAAAGGCATCGAAGCCCACACCGCATGTGCAGAAAAACGGCATGTCGTTTATCTTACCGTAGTCCACACAAGTGCATTCACCGGTATTCAGCAAATCAATAGCTGCTTTAGCATCCATCGGAATATGTAAATGCCGTGCCAATCCATTGCCTGAACCACAAGGAATAATGCCTAATGCCGTGTTTGTATGTACCAACGAACGGCCGATTTCGTTAATCGTACCGTCACCGCCTATGGCTACTACAATGTCTACATTGTCTTTGGCAGCCGCAGCTGCAATTTCAACGGCATGACCGGCGTATTGTGTTTTTACAATAGAATAATCAAAAAGCGCACGATCTATGCGCTCGTCAATCCATTTCAATATGGCCTTTTTCCCTTGTGTTCCTGAGATGGGATTTACAACAAATACAATTCTTTTTTTTGCGGTCATACTTCTTTAGGTCGTTTAGCTTTCAAATGAGATACAAAAGTAATACATTGTTAGTTATAACCATCGAAAATCATAAAAGTTTTGAGGTTACTAAATATTTTTTTTGAAAAAGAGAACAATGCTTTGTAGAAATTACTATCTTTGCAGCCTGTTTTGACGGGAACTCCTTTAAAAACAGAATGTATTAGTGAGTTTATATACATTTATTTTAATGTAAACCGATGAGGTTTACGCCACATATAATAAAATATGGGATTATTACAAGACAAGTTAAGTAAATTCAGATTGCCTCAGTTATACATGGAACAGGGTGTTTATCCTTATTTCCGTGAAATAGACAGCCATCAGGATACGGAAGTTATCATGGACGGAAAAAAAGTCCTGATGTTTGGCTCTAACTCTTATATGGGGCTGACTTACGACAAAAGAATTATTGAAGCAGCAATTGCTGCAACCCGTAAATATGGTACAGGTTGTGCAGGTTCACGCTTCTTGAATGGTACACTCGACCTTCATGTTCAGTTAGAAAAAGAATTGGCAGAATTCGTAGGTAAGGATGATGCGCTGGTTTATTCTACCGGTTTTACGGTAAACGAAGGTGTGGTTTCATGTCTGACAGACCGTAATGATTATATCATTTGCGATGACCGTGACCACGCTTCTATTGTAGACGGACGTCGTCTTTCTTTTTCTACTCAGTTAAAGTACAAGCACAATGATATGGAAGCTCTTGAAAAAGAACTTCAGAAGTGCAAGCCCGAATCGGTGAAACTGATTGTGGTTGACGGTGTATTCTCTATGGAAGGAGACTTGGCAAACTTGCCCGAAATTGTCCGTCTGAAAGAAAAGTATAATGCCAGCATCATGGTAGACGAAGCTCACGGCTTGGGAGTATTCGGTCATCAGGGACGCGGTGTATGTGACCACTTCGGCCTGACTGATCAGGTAGATGTTATTATGGGTACTTTCTCTAAGTCACTTGCCTCTATCGGTGGTTTTGTGGCAGCAGACAAAGACACGATAAATTGGTTGCGTCATAATTCACGTTCTTATATTTTCTCTGCAAGTAACACTCCGGCTGCAACGGCTGCCGCACGCGAAGCACTTCACATCTTGAAGACAGAGCCCGAACGTAAGGCAAACTTGTGGACGATTACAAATTATGCATTAGACAGTTTCCGTCAGGCCGGTTTTGAAATCGGTGATACCGAGAGTCCTATCATTCCGCTTTATGTGCGTGATACTGACAAGACATTCGAGGTGACCAAATTGGCTTTTGATGAAGGAATCTTTATCAATCCGGTTATTCCTCCTGCATGTGCACCCCAAGATACATTGGTTCGTGTTGCTTTGATGGCTACCCATACCAAAGAGCAGGTTGACTATGCAGTAGATAAGCTGACTCAATGCTTTAAGAAATTAGGCATATTGAAATAAAAGAATTTGTTTTAATGGTGCGGCTTGACAATATTTTGTTGAGCCGCATCTGTTTTTCAGCAGATGTCTGATTCGGTATCTGGTCAGTCGGGATATGCATACGTATGCGTGAGCCGATACGTACGTACGCATCGGTCTTCACGTATATATGTATAAGTCTGCACGTACGTACGCATAAGCCTATACGTATATATGTCATTGTGTCAGCCTCATCTGAGAATATTTACGCTCGCGGGCTTTTGTGCATGAGTTGCTTTTCGTATCTTTGTGTCTGTTTCCAGATAGACAGTGACAGAATGAATCAGTTAAAAGGAATTATATATGCAGCAGTGTCGTCGGCAACTTTCGGGCTGGCGCCTTTTTTTTCTATCAGTTTATTGGCTGTCGGCTTTTCTTCTTTTGAAGTGCTGACTTATCGTTGGGGAGTAGCCACGGTGGTATTGCTACTGTTCGGATTCCTTGCAGGATGTAATTTCCGGTTGGGGGCTAAGGAGTTTATGACCGTTTTCGGACTAAGTTTGTTCAGGGCGGTTACCTCATTCAGTCTGGTAATTGCTTATCAGAATATAGCAAGCGGAGTGGCATCCATTATTCATTTCATGTATCCTTTGGCAGTGGCTGTTGTTATGATTGTTTTTTGCAGAGAAAAGAAATCTGTCGTTACATTTACTGCCATACTGCTTTCATTGATAGGAGCTTCATTACTGTCGTCGGGTAATATTGAATTTAGTGGAGGAGATACCGGGGTAGGGTTGGTAGCTGCTTGTATCTCTGTGTTTTCGTATGCAGGCTATATTATAGGAGTGAGGAAAAGCTGTGCTGTACATATTGATTCCACGGCTTTGACTTGCTATGTGATGGGATTGGGCGCTTTGTTTTTCTTCTTGGGAGGTATGTGTTGGGAGGGAGGCATCCGTCTGGAAACCAATGGCATCACTTGGCTGTATATTCTTGGATTGGCACTTCCTGCGACGGCCATATCAAACATTACTCTGGTAAAGGCCATTAAGTTGGCAGGACCTACGCTGACTTCTCTCTTCGGTGCACTGGAACCGTTGACGGCAGTACTGATAGGTGTATTTGTATTCAAAGAGCTATTTACCGTATATAGTGCAATGGGCATTGCATTGATTGTAGTTTCCGTCTCTCTTGTTGTTTTTCAGGAGAAGCGAAAGAGAGTCTGATGCAACGCCCATGGGTGTGGTTATTCGGTTTTGAGACTTTCGGTCGGATTGCTGCGGGCAGCGCGATAGCTATGTATAGTCACTGTAATGCCTGTGACGACAAGGACCAGAGCAAGCGGTAAGACGAAATTCCACCAAGTGGCGGAAGCCCGGTAAGCAAACTGTGCCAGCCAATGTTCCATGAGCCACCACACAAGGGGTATGGCAATGGTGTATGCTATCAGGATTTGCCATAGAAAAGAGCGGTTCAATGCCCATACTATTTGCCGGTTTAAGGCACCATGCACTTTGCGGATGGCTATTTCACGGGTGCGGTGGCGGACAGCATACCATGAAATGCCGAACAGTCCGAAACAGGTAAGTACCATTGCTATGAGTGAGTAGCTTATCAAGATTTTGGACAGAGTCGTAATTATCTTGTTCCGTTGCATAAACTGTTGGTGCATGTCTGTGTACTGAAACTCTCTTCCGTCATACATTTTCTCCCATAACTCCTTGATTTGTGCCAACGTTTCATGACGTGTTTCGGGGTGTAGTCTGGCTTGTATAAACATACCTGCTCTGGTCAGGCTGCTTTCGGGTGCAAAAGAGATTTTTTGTCCTGCGATTTCTTCTTCCAGTGAATTGAAAGGGAAGTTTTCTATGATACCTGCCAATATGCTCAGGCTATCGGAAAATGTATCAAATTCACGGAGGTTATGTCCTATTTTGGAAGCATCAATGTTCAATATGCGGGCATAGCTCTCGTTGATAAATACCGGATGAGAGTATTCCTGATATGCTTTAGCCGGTGATACACCCGCCAGCTGGCGTATGTGCATGGTTGAGAGGAATGCAGTGTCTGTTGGAATTTGTATTGTATAATAATGTTTCACGCTGCCGTCCGGTTGCTGCATGGGAAGCTCGTGCATCCACGCATTCAGTACAGAGCTCATGGATAAGGATATTGATTCTATTCCGTTGATGTTTTTCAGTTCTTTATAGAAGGGACTTTTCCCATTTAGCTCGATGGTATTTTCATAGCGGCAGGCACGGGATTTCAACAAACCCATTTGAGCTTGTGCCATTGCTGTGGCATAAACTAATCCTATAGAAAAAATGAATTGCAGGGTGACTAGTATCCATATCTGTTGCTGCTTTCTTCTTCCGGTGTAATTGTGGCTGTATTCGCTCAGGGTTTGGCGGGAAAGTTTCCGGCTGATATATAAGCCGGGTATCACTGCCATGGCAGAAACAAATGCTAAAAGCAATGGCAAGACTTGCCAGCTGAAAAAGAAAGAAAGGGATAGATGCGCCGACAGTAATTCATTGAACCACGGTAGTAAGTCATTGATAAGCAGCAAGGAAAAGAGAAATGACAATAGTACGGTGAGCGTCGCATCGTAGAATAATTGTCTGCGGATTTCCTTCAGTTGAGCTCCCATCAGTTTTTCGATATGTATCATTTTTATCTGTTGCAGGGTGCGTGACAGGCTCAGGTTGGTATAGTTGAAACAGGCAATGGCAAGTACCAGCAGGGCCGAAATCAGGCCGATGTAGAGTAAAGGTACGTCGCTTTGCTGGAAATAGGGAAGCTCTTGTTGCTTGCTGTTCTTGTTGGTATTAAAATACAGGTTTTTGAGAGCATCTACATAATATTGTGTACTTCCGGGAGTGAGAGTCGGTATTTTATCCTTTCTTATTTTCTCTTGTAAGAGCGATGCGGAAGCACCGGGGTGTAACTTTAGAAGAGTTGGGCCTCCCCAAAATTCTCCTGTTATGCCGGTTAACAAGTCGAAATGCAGGAATGATTGTGGGCGTTCTTTCAGAATAGCACCTACTTCATATTTTTGTGTCTTACCATCTGCGTCAATAATCTCAATCATTTCTCCTATTCCGCTATGACCGTGAAATAGTTTACGGGCAAAGGTTTCGCTGATGGCGATTTTGTCCGGTGTTGTCAAGACTGTGCTTAGATTACCTTCCAGGGTGGTGTAGTGAAAGAACTTATTTAATGTGGAATCTGCACAGATAAATAACGGGTGCTCATATTTTATTCCGTTGTATTTACAGATGTCCGCGTACATCCCATTCAGGCGTAGCATGTCTGTGATTTCAGCATATTTTCCCTTTATTTGTTCGGCGGTGTTCGCATTGACGTAGGATACTTTTACACCTTCTTCCATCGGAGAGTCTTGTCGCAGTGCGAAGATGAGATGGCGGTCGGGCGTCTGCTGTTCGATGTTATACTCGTGAATAAAGAAAGTGACAAGCAGGTTGGTACATCCGAGTCCCACTGTCAGACTGATGAGGGAGATGAGAATAAACAGTTTATTTCTCCACCAACCGCGGAAGATGATTTTAAAGATGGCAATGGTGTTCATTTCTTTGTATCTTTTAGGTTCAGAACATTTAAGATTAAATCATTGGAGGCTTTCCCTTCTGACAGTGCTTCTTTTCATACACTTTCTTTTGGATACAGAATTGCACGGATACACGGATTCCTTTTTTTGTTCCGTGAACTCCGTGCCATTCGTTCCTGAAAAATGCGGTCTAGATTTTTACCTCGTTTACTACCTGCCCGTCAAACAGGTTGATGGTTCTTCCCGCATAGCCCGAATCATGTTGGGAGTGTGTAACCATTACGATGGTTGTTCCTTCCTTGTTCAGTTCAGTCAACAGTTCCATCACTTCCTTGCCATTCTTTGAATCCAAGTTTCCGGTAGGCTCATCGGCAAGGATTAGTTTGGGATTGGCTACTACGGCACGGGCAATGGCTACACGTTGTTGCTGACCACCGGAAAGTTGTTGCGGAAAGTGCTTTACACGATGGGCGATTGCCATTCGGTTCATGGCTTCTTCCACCCGTTTCTTACGTTCGGAAGCCGGAATGCCCATGTAAAGCAGGGGCAGCTCGATATTTTCGTAAACGTTTAATTCGTCTATCAGGTTGAAACTCTGAAAAACGAAACCGATGACACCTTTACGAAGGTTGGTACGCTGCGCTTCGGTAAATTTAGACACATCTGTGCCGTTCAGGTAGTATTCGCCTCCCGACGGATTGTCCAATAATCCGAGAATATTCAATAAGGTAGACTTGCCACAACCCGAAGGACCCATAATGGCGACGAACTCGCCTTCTTTAATTTCCAGACTGACATTATTCAATGCCCATGTCTCAACTTCTTCTGTTTTGAAGATTTTCTGTAAGTTTACTGTCTTAATCATCATTGTTCTATTTTTAAATGTTATTATATCATTCGTTTTTGATAATTTCTGCCGGATTGATGCGGGCTATCCTGTAAATGCGCCAACTGATGGTCAGCAGGATGACCATGGCGGCAACAAGCATTGGAATACTCCATAGCATCGGATGCCTGTAGTCGAACTTTATCATGCTGTCTGCCATAATCATCAGAAAGAGGCATATCGGTACGGCCAATATCATTGCCACCAGATAAAGCATTACATAGCTTTTGCCAAAGAGCCAATAAATATCGCTGATGTGGGCTCCATTGACTTTTCGGATGGCTACTTCTTTTTGTCGGCGTTCCGTATCTATCTGTATGGAATGGTAGATTCCCAAAATGGTAATTAGCAGTGATATGATGGCACAGACGATGAACAGATTTCGCAAGACATTCAAACCTTCTACCTGATTGTCATAAAGCGTTGTTGCTTCATATGTGGCATTTGCCGGATAATAAGGATTTATTTTCTCTTTTATTTCCTGCAGGGCTTGCTTGCGGTTCGCACCCTCTTTCAACTGTAAGATGATGTTGTCCGGTTCATATCCTTTTTCAAAAGGAAGTACTGTCAAATAAGAAGTCCCGTATTGGGGTTGAGGGAATACTTGGCACTGTCCCTTGATGGGGTATTCCAATTCTTCTCTGAACCGGATGGTTTGGAAACTGCTGTCACTTCTTATCTCAGTATCGATGGTAGGTGTGATATAAGCAAATTTTTCTCCCGGTTTGTGGTGCTTCTCTATTTTCATCTGGTTCAGATATTCTTCAGTCACTTGATGGACGATGACGTATTTCTTTCCTATATTCATCGTATTAAAACAGAATAAAGATAATGATTCGCACCAACTTTTAGCACGAAAGTAGTCACAAACTTCTGTTAGCTCCTTATTTAATTTGTTGTCATACGAGTAGGTGGGAATGATAATGAGGTTTTCCTTTTCGTCATCTGTTAATAGGGGAGTGGTGCTGCTGGAATAGCTTTGCATTTGCATATATATTCCTGCAATTCCGAAAAGGAAAAGAAAGGAAAAGAAGAATTGTGAACCCAGCGAGATATTGCGCAGCAGATGCTTCCCTCTGCCGGCTCGTCCGCTTAGCCCCTTGCGGTGTATATGGCGGATGATTCTGGTGACAGACACATAGCACAGAAGGAATGAGGCTCCCAAGATGAGAACCGTATATTTTAGTTCGCTTGCTAACAGAAAAGGAATGTCGATTTCCAATTCCCGCCGGATGTCATAGCTCAGGCTGTTGATGAAAGCCGGTAACAGGCTTTCGGACAAGGCAAGTGTAAGAATGCAACTGAAAGTCAGAATGATGAATTGCTCAATGAATAACAATCCGAAGATGTTGTTGCTCTTTCCTCCCAGGCATTGTCTGAGGGTTATTTCGCGTGTGCGGTTGACAAAAGAACTGATGCTGAATGAAAAATAATTAGTCAGTGCAACAATCAGGATAATCAATCCGATGATGCTGATATACAATTCCATACCCGCTCTGTGGGGGAGTTGGCTCATCAGATAGCATTGAGGTTCTGCTCGGTAGCCCTCCCAGTCAAGCAATGCCAACCGCTTGTTCACAGTCTCTATATCCGAAGGATTTCTGAGTAACAGTATTTTATCACCGTATGATTCAGGGGACGGGACAAATAAATCATACGAGGTGATGTAGTTATTCATGCCGGCCGGATAAGATTCTATGATGGCTCCTATGGTATAAACTTTTTTATTGATGGTGACGGAAGAACCGATGGTAGTGCCTGCATCGGCATATTTTCGGATGAAGTTTCTGGTCACGACAATGATGTCCGGTCGTTTGTCGAAGTCTTTCAGGCTTCCTTCAATGAGTTTTGGAGGGAAAACCAGAAAATAGTCATGGTTACAGAAAGTGGTAGAAACACGATAGACGGCATCCGATTGTGTTTCAAAATTAGTAGTTCCATTAGTGAAGAATGCCATTCCCAGTATCTCTTCGTTGCCCAATCCTTTTATCTTGTCAGGACTGAATCCTATGTACATGTTGGGATGGTTTTTACCCCGAATGACTGCCATGCGTTCATAGGTGTCCAAGAATTTATTACCTCGGCTCATGATGGTGCTATAATAATGGCAAACGCTGAAACATAGCAGCCCTGCCGTGATGCAAAGTATGGATATGATGCTCCTTACTTTCTGTTTGGTCATGTTGCGGAGGGTAATGGTCAAAAGATGTTTAATCATAAAAGCGGTTTTTTAAGTGTTTGTTCTTTATTGTAATATACAATAACTGTGCCTGAAATGTATTTGGTTGATAATAAGAGCTATACGGAATGCCTTAGTGTATGTTCATCGTGCGCTTTTGCACTATTCGTGTGCGATAGCGCACGATGAACGTTTCTTTTATTCCTTTTTTACGATATTTGCCGGGTTCAGGTGCATCATCTCATATATTTTGTAAGCCGTTACCAAGAATATCAGCAGGGCGATGGCAAGGAACAGTAGCATGCCTTTGTCCCAGCTATAAATATTCCCAAGAGTAGTGTCTGCGGCCAACTCTGCCAAAGTCAGTCTTAATATGGGATAGACGCAGCAAAAAGTGAGAACATAAATAATTAAGTAGGTTTTGCCGAACAACAGGGCGATGACCTTAGGTGTGGCTCCGTTTATTTTTCGAATGGCTACTTCCTTCTGCCGGCTGACCGTATCCATGGAGATGGCGGAATAAATGCTGAGTATCACCAGCAGCAGGCTGACAATGGCCAGCAACATGAATGCACTCCGCATCAGGTTTACAGTGCCCATGACGGTTTGCTTGGAGTCACTGAAATCGTGAATATCCAGTGGAAGTGTAGCAGGTACATAGCGGCGGCATATTTCCGTTATCTCTTTGATTACGTTTGAGGTAGCGTCGGAGCCGGAGGTCTTGAAGTAATAAGCGGAAGGATAGGGGTCTGCTAAAAATACGGAACCGGACAGATTGCGTTGTCCGCCTTCCTTATATAATGCACGGAAAGTACCGGCTATGCGATATTCATCTCCGCTCAGCGTGACGCTGCCTTCTATGCTGTCTTTTTGTAATTGTTCTTTAAACTGCTCGCTGACGTACACCGTTCCCCGGTCATTCTTGTCCACTAGTTTTCCTTCCATCGGAATCTTGAAGAACTCAAAATAGTGCGGATCTCCGGTAGCCATGAGCACTTGTCCTTGGGGTCGGCCGTTTTTGATGTAATTCATATAGGTGAATGCTTGGATGTCGAAGGAGCGGGAAAGGGATATCCGGTCCGTGATATCGGGCAGACGGTCGATATCCGAAAGAATGGCATCCATGTTCTGCCGCATACGAATGCTGTTTACCGACAGAGATACAATCTGTTTCTCTTCCTCAGAAGATAACGGGCTGTACATTTTGTCGAACATATCGTTAAAGATGAGTGTGATTCCGAATACGCCCCCTACAAAGAAAATGGAGATAGCCAATTGTACACTTATCATGATGTTGCGAAACACGTGCCGTTCCCGTTTTTGCACGATATAATGAATGATGCTCAATTGTCGCAACCGGTGAATGGGGTACAGTATGACGGACATACATACCAACAGCAACACCATGTACAGTCCCAGTTGCATGCCGTATATCTTTGGCATAGGCAGGGAAATCATGTCTTCTTGAGGTATATAGACATATGCCAAAGATACTACAACCTCTGTTATGATTAATGAAAGAAGGAAAGCAACGGACAGCATCCAGAATATTTCGGCAAAGAGCAGCGAGAACAGTCCCTTGATATTCGACCCAAGACATTTGCGCAGTGCCAGCTCACGTTGCCGGTTATAAAACATTTGGATGATGAATTTCAGGAAATTGATAAGTCCCGACAACAGGATAAGAGAACCGACAAAGCGGAAAAGCAGCATGGTGATGTTTCTTTGCAAATCATCATTGCGTGCCGCATTCAGGCTGGCGTATGCATGTACATTCAGTTCCCCACGCTGCCAAGTTGTTTGTTTCAGTTGCTTGTTCAGGTTTTCCAGAGTGGTTTCTCCCATGAGGAAAGTACCGACATTGAATGATGCATACGGATCCATGGATAAGGGAAAATAGCAATCGATGTCTTGGCCGGTAACTACACCGACAATCTTGTAATCCTTTATCTGTTCGGGATACTCTTTATACGTTGGCACGAGATGGATGATCATGCCTGTCGGGTCTTCTTTCCCAAACGCTTTGTGGGCGAACTCTTGGGAAATAATGACTTCATCGGGGGCATCGAGTTTTCCTTTTCCACTGACCGGACGGATGACCTTATAGGGGAAGAAGGAAGAGGAAACACATTGGTATTTGATGATGAAAGGCAGTTCTTGCTGGTTCTTGTCGATGACCGTGATTTCTGTATTGCGAGGAAAAGAAGCTGTTACAAGGCTGTCCATGCCTGTTATGGATTGTTCATCCAGATAACGGATGTCATCCAATTTCCAATAGATGTCGGCTGCGGTATCCTCCGAACAGCAGGCCAGGCTGATGCGATGCTCGTAATCCGGCAAATCTGTTTGTGCGGTTACAATATCAATAAAATAATTCGTCAGACAGAAACAGGTGATGCCTATTGCCAGACAGATAGCGGATATAAAGCTGTGAGCTTTGTATTTTAGCAGATTTCTTAAAGCTACTTTTAAATAATGTGTTATCATTGTTGAAGTCGTTTTTATTCGTTTTTAATAACTTCGGCAGGATTAGTCTTTGCAATCTTCAGAATACGGAAAATAATGGTCAGTATCGTAATGGCGGCTACTCCCATAAAGATAGAAGTCCAAAACAGTGGTCCGTCATTGAAGAACACAATATACATATTTTTCCATAGCTGGAACACGACGTAACAGATGGGGAAGGCTATGATGGCGGAAAATGCCAGCAGATAAATGTACATACGGGCAAACAACAGGATAATCTGTTTCAGTCCGGCACCGTTCACCTTGCGGATAGCCACTTCCTTTTGTCTGCGTTCTGTATCCAGAGTAATAGCTGAATAAACGCCCAATAAAGTGATAATCAGGCTGACAAAAGAGAAGAAGAAAATAATGCCTTTCATCTTGTTTTCTATGGCTTGTGTCTGATGTATGTCATCCAGCAAGGTGGAAATCCGGGGTTGTATGCTTGGAGGAAAACTTTCTTTCAATGTCTCTTCTATGAAGCTTTTTACTTCTTCCACACTGCCCGGTTTACACTTCAGATAGCAATGGCCCACATACTCATTGAAGTTGCAGGGCAGAAAGATGAATCCCTGACTTTGGTTATAGGTATCTGCTATGAAATCGGAACAAGTGCCGCATACGGTATATCCGTCTTCATAGTTGTATAAAGTCATTCCCAATAAATCTTTCTTCATGCGTTCCGTTAGTTTATGGTCTGCCACCATCTGTTCGTTTGTTTCCAAAGTATGTCCGCTCAGGATGGGGATATTCATAAACTCGAAGAAGTTGCTTGATATGTTCATAATGTTGACTTCTATATAGCTGTCCCGGTTTCCTTTTTCAGTATACATACCTGTACCCGAAATGCCACCCAGATAATTTATGTCTGCCGGCAGCTTGTCTGTAATGGAAGGATGGCGGCTGATACGTTCTATCAAGGCCAGTTTTTCGCTATTCTTCATAAAGCGGTAATCCAATGGAAGACTGATGATTTCGGATTTTTCTTTTTCTGTCAGTGTATGAAACAGGGTGCTTCCGGTCTTGTCGGCTTGCAGATAAAGAGCTGTTGTGAACACGACGAACAGCCAACAGATGAAAAACTGAATGCCCAAAAGGATATTACGTATGCTGTGGCGGCTTCGTTTGGGGTTGCTGCCGCGAATGCCTGTTTGTATGGAAATATGTTTTATTCGCCATACGGTTATCAGACACAATAATAAACACAGCAGGAGGATACCTGCCATATATTCTGTAGTCTGTGTCAGTAATAAGTTCCGTTCCACCAGCAAGGTGAAATTGAACAATGAAAAAGACAGGAACGGACTGAGCATTTCTATCATACTGAAGGTGAACAGAAAAGCAATCAATGAGATGAATACGGCCTGGGTAAAGAGCAGTCCGAACAATTGTCTGTCACCGCTTCCTGTCGCTTTGCGTATGCCGAACTCATGTGAGCGGTTCAGGTAACTGCCTGTCAGGAATTGGAAGAAGTTGAGCAAACCGGTCAGTAAAATCAGCAGGCCGATGACGGAGGTAATCCCGGCAAAATAAGGGGCGATGGATTTTTCGAGGAAATTCTTTCCAAAGGGAGAGGCTGTCACGTCATTCTCTTTCTTGAACATCGTATGTTTCAGGTTCATTGCCCGAAAGCGTGCCTCCAGCTGGGTAGGCGTTTTACTCGGACGGAGAAGGGCGAATCCCAAGCCGCCTGTCATATTATTATTACTTTCAAACTGCAATACACCTTCACTGTCGTTCAGGGTAAGCATATCAATTTGATGCAGGAAACTCAGACTGGTATTGAGTGGGATATCTTCTATCACGGCTTGTATGGTGTAGGAGATGCCTCCTGTGCGTGGCGTGGTGGAGGGTGAGGTGGACAATCGTTGTGCCAATATCATCCGTTTCCCTATCGGACTCTCATCATTGCCGAATATTTTCCGCGCAAGTGAGCGGGTCAGTATTACGGAATTTGGGGTATTCGAAGCCGTTTCCCATGAACCTTGCACTATTTGGGGAGTGAATACTTTGTTATAGGAAGAATCTACCTCCATGGTGTATAAGTCTTCGTAGGGCAACTCCTTTCCTTCGGGCGTTTCTACATTGTAACTGCGCGGACGGGGATAGCCAACGAAGGTGTAGTCTTCTGCTTCGTCAACTGGTGTTTGGCGCAGGCTCTCTATCAGATTGGCGGGAATACCCGAATAGATGTCGCCGTCCGGTGTATAGAGGTTTACATTGGCAATGCGTTCTTTATTGGTGAAGCATTGGTCGACAGAGTAGATGAACCGGCTGCAATAGAGGCAGATACTAAAGCATAAAATGCCTACAGATAACCCGAGAATGGATATCAGGTTCTGTGTCTTGTATTTTAACAGATGGCGAAAGGCCGTTTTTATATAGTGTTGAAGCATAGTCTTAATTTATGATTGATTATTCTGATTTTATGATTTTTGCAGGGTCTATGTTGGCGGCTTTGTGTATCTGCCATATCAGGGTTCCCAATGAAATAAGGAGGATTACCAATAAAGCAATGAAATAGATGCCGATGCCGACAGGAGCTTTCATGATGAATGTCCTCGTATAGATATGTATGAGATAATAGGAGAGAGGTACAGCTACTATAAATGCACCGCCTATCACCTTGATATATTTACGGAAAAGCAACAGATAAAGATCTTTCATGCCGGCTCCGTTCACTTTGCGGATAGCTATTTCGCGATAACGCTGCCGGATGTCGAACAGGGATAATCCGAACAGGCCTAGACAAGAGATAGCAATGGCTATCAAAGCAAAGACAGAGTAAATATGAGCCGTTTCTCTATCTTCGGAGTATAAGTCGCTGACTTCATCCGTAAGCCAGGAATGGTTGAACTCTTCCGTGTTGTATACTTCTTTTTCTATTTTTCTAAGGAGCTCCATCACTTCTTTCTCCTTACCGGGCTTGGTGGCTATTATGAAGTCACCGCTGACGTCTTCCTTTCCGACAACAAATGCCATCGGCTTTACTCCTTGGGTGAGATGGGCGGGATAATAGTCATCTATCACAGCTACCACGGGCATTAGTTTGGTTCCTCCCTCTTCCATTTCCCCATTTCTGAATGTTATCCAAAGCGGTGATTCGCTTCGTACAAAAGCATCCTCCATTCGGGCATATCCCATCGCTTTCATCGCCGCTTTATTCAGAATGATTTTATAGTCACTCCAGCTTTCAAACTTTTGCGGAATCTCTCCCTCCAGCACCTTCAAATCATATAAATGGAAAAAGTTGGGAGAAGGAAACAGCGTGAGCATATTCAGACGTGTATCTTTATCATTCAGCAATGTGCAGAAGGAACTTCCTCTTAATATGGAAGGACGTGAGTTCATCCACATCTCAATGTAGGGACATTCGTTCAGTTGTTGTTTGATATAACTATATCGGGCAGCACGCTTGTTTCGGTCGGTCTCTTCTTCTCGCACGAGATGATTGTTGTTCTCGTGGAATAATTCGGCCCTGAGGATGCCTTCCGTCCGATATCCGGGAGGGGTGGATAGTAAAAAGTTCAACTGTTTGCCAAAATAGAGCGACAAGACAAGCAGCAATATGGTGATGATGTATTGCAAAAACAGGAATGCCATGCGGATAGTGATGGATTGGCGATTCGATGCAATCGAACGGATGGACGCAATGGGAGACAGGTAATTGTATTTGATATACGGATAGACGGACGTAACCAAAGGCAATAAGACCAAGAAGCCCAATGATATCTGCCAATCGAATGCAGAGTAGCCGATTCGCTCACCCATCAGTTGGCTGACAGGAATCTGGCTGGCTTCCACCAACAGCCATGCCGTCAGCAATGCGACAACGGCCAGGAGTTGGTTTTCCAACCAGATTTGCAGAAATAGCGGCAAGCGTTGCAAGCCGAATACCTTTTTAACTCCATATTCTTTGGAACGTTTCATCATGAATACCATATATATATTGATGAAGTTCAATATCCCTACCAACAACAATAAGATGGCTACGCCCGAAAGAATATACAGATGTGTGTGATTCCCGAATTGCATGATGGAGTCGTAATCGTCATCATGCCCGATAGCGTTTTCCCAATAGAAGTCTTCCCAAGGAATGAATTTCCAACGTATGCTGTTGCCATTTTTGTCTTTCTTAAATACGTTGCTGACTTGGTTTATCTCGTCCAGGTCCACTCCGGGCAGCACACGCTTCAGCGATATATCCATTCGCTGCCATTGCTTTACCAAGTTGTATGACACGAGCATGTCAAACCGAAGTAAGGTCTTACATCCCGGTTCATCTATCACTCCGCGGATAATGACGTCTTTCCCATAATACTCCACGACTTTCCCTACCGGATTTTCTTTCCCAAACAGTCGGCGGGCATACTGCCGGGTGATGACAGCATCGTCGGGGGCTGTCAGTCGTGCCTCTCCCGTCAATACGGGGTAACGGAAAAAGTGAAAGAATGTAGAGTCGACGGCCATTATGTTCATTGCATAATGACTGTTCTTGTACTTTACATTGTCTTTTTGCTGTGCCTGCAAGCGGCATTGTTCTACGATTTTATTTTCCGGGATGTAGGCTGAATCTGTGTCCGACCAGCCTTCTTCCGGACTTCCGGGGTGAACGTTTCCGTCGATGTCCCGCAACGGGATGATAATGTGTTGCGGGTCGATGCAATGCGAGTCCACAGTCAGTTCCCGGTGGATATACCGCATCAGGACAATGCAGCAGGCCAGGCTGAACGCCAGTCCCAGGAGATTAATGATTGTATATGATTTTGAACGCATCAGAAAGCGTCCGGCATATTTCAGTGTTTTCATTTTGCGTGCTTTTATTTCAATATCAGTTCTTCTGCGTCGCCAAAGGTATCATATCCTGTGACAACTACCAATTCTCCGGGCTGTAATCCTTCTGTTATCTCGTACTGTTGTGGGTTTTGGCGTCCTATAGTCAAAGACACTTTGATGGCTTTGGTCTTCGAGGCATTTACTTTATAAACCCATTGCCCGCCGGTGACTTGATAGAAATTTCCGCGTGGAATGACGATGGCCTGTTCGGGTTGTCCCAACTCTATCTGTACCCTGAAACTCTTGCCAACACGAACATTGTCAGGCATTTCTCCGGTGAAAATAAGATCTACATCAAACATACGGTCTTTAACTTCTGGTACTACTTTTGTAATTTTTAATGGATAACGTTTCCCTTGGTAATTGATGGTGGCAGGCAGACCGGTAGTGATGCGGTCGATGTAATATTCGCTAAGCGAGGTGTGAATCTTATATTGGTCGAGCACTTTGATTTCGGCTATGCTTTCGCCCGATGCGACCTGTTGCCCCGGAGTTACTTTCACGAAACTGAGTTGTCCTGCAATCGGTGCTGTGACCACCAGATTATTCATCCGTTCCAGTGAACGCGTAAATTTCTTTTGTTCGCGTTCGAGGTCATTCTTCAGCAAATCCTTTCGGATGAGCGTCACAGCCGAATCGTGACGGAGACTTTCCATCTGAAGGGCACTGTTTTGCAGTTTATAATTATATTCGTCTTCCGAAACTTCCAGTTGGGCTTTGCTTTTAATACCCATCTTGTATTCTTCTTTGTCCAAAGCGAAACTTTTGGTCAGGCGGTTCATTTCATATTGCGTCTGCAGAGTCTGTTGTTTCAGCGTGAGGCTTTTTTGCTCCATCTCAATTTCCTTCTCTTTATAAGTGATTCGCTGTTTCTCCCATTCATCGCGTTGGTCCTCGATAGAGCGCAGCAAATCGGGATTGCTGAGCACAAGGATGGAATCTCCTTTCTCCATCATGGTTCCTTCTTCGCCGATGATGCGTTCCACGCTGCCGGCTTCGCGGGTATTTATCTTGATGGTCAGGATAGGTTGGACTAATCCTTCCACATCAACGTATTCCATGAATTTGTCATTCTTCACTTCAGCAATTTGTATATTGTCGGTTTCGATTCGCAATTTGCGGGGTCCGAATGACAGGCTGATGACATAAATCAGGAAGATAACAAAGGCTGTACCTCCCAGCAGATAATAACGATGGCGTATATACCACGGTTTCTTTTCAATTTTAATATCCATAGTTTTTATTTATTTGTTCGTTTCCGGTTCTTTCCGTATGCACGGCATGTTGGGTTTACTTGTATGGCAGGCTTTCCTCTATCGGGCAATGGTTTTGAAAATCGTATCCTGTCATGCTCCTTATTCCATAGTACAGACTCCAATATGTTTTCAGGGCGGTGATATAATCACGCCTTGCCCTGTCTTTTTCGGTAATGGAAGCATTGAGGTCTAGTATGGTGGATTTTCCGAGAATGTACAATCGCTTTGCCACTTCATGTCGCCTTTCGGCTGTCTTGTCGGTCTTGAAAGCGACGGCTACCCGATAGGCTTGCAAGTTGAATTGGCGCACCATCTTGCAGACGTTCAATTCAAAATCCTTTAGAGCCTGTTCTGCCTGTGTGTTTACCAAGTCGACGTTAGACCGGGCCACCCGTATTCGTCCTTTACCCCGTCCCCAATCCAGAATGGGCAGAGAGATGCCGATGCTGGCATATTGTTGCTTCAATGGGTCGCGGTAAGTATCGGCAAGTTTGTTTCCTGTCTGTGACAAACCGAACTGAACATATAGATCAGCCTTTAGTCCGGCATTGGCTTTGGCAGAAGCCAGTTCGCTGCGGCTTTCCATTTTCAGACGCTCGTATGTTTCAGGTTCGGGACTGTTCTTGAATGCCAGATGCAGTGCCTCCTGCATGGGAATCTCGAAATTGGGAATTTCATCATCGGGGATGACCCTCAAGTTGACTTCGCGGTTTATACCCAGAAAGGAACGTAAGGTTTGCATTTGATCTTCCACTTCGATGCGGGCATTCATTACATTGGTTTCTTCCGTGAGTTTGTTTATCTCGAGTTGGAGCATTTCATTTTCATTAATGGTGCCTATGTTATATCTTCCTTCGGCATATCTATACAGGGTGTCGGCCGATGCATGGTTGGAAGTGGCGATATCGAGATTGGTTTGTGCAGTTGCCAGATTGAAGAACAGGGTGCTGGTTTGGGAAGAGACTAATTCCAAGGCTTCGGAGTATGTCTTGCGTGCTTCACGATAGCGGATGGGTTCTATGCGGCGGTTCCATTTCAGGGAATTATAACCGAAAAGGGACTGCTCATAACCGACAACGATTGGTTGGGTATTGTAAGCCGTGAGGTCATTTTCAAATTCATCAATGCGTTGGGTAGTGGTCTTGATAAAGAAGCTGCCACCGGTGAACCACACATTCTGATTTATTTTCAAACTCAGATCTGTGCTCAGTTGGTTCTGTTTGACAAACTGGTTGGTGCCGTCCGGCTGGGTAATCTTATTGATTTCCCGGTTAAGGTTGGGGGATGAACTCAACGTAACGGACGGCAAATAGTTTGCACGGAAGAAGCGGTAGTTCCAGTAAGCAGCACGATAAGTGTGTCGTGCTGCTTGGGCTTGCGGCGAATGTTCCTGTGCGATTTCAATGGCCTGCTGCAGTGTGAGGCTGATTGTTTCTTCTTGTGCTGTGGCTGTTCCTGCAACCAATAGGATATAAAAAGCTAAAATATAATATCGTTTCATGTTATTTGTTTTATGCTTTCTAATTATCAAAATGCGTGCCATAATGCCATTTCTCTGTTTACCAAAGACTTGTATGTAGGCTCATGCTTATGGGCGCGTGCGCATTCGCACAAAAATAGTGCGGATACGCACATACAGCGCATCTTAAAAAGCCGTATCTTTGCTCTCGCAGGAAAAGATATTTCCTGCATGATAAAAGAGAGATAATGGAAAACAGAGGAAAAATACTTATCATAGATGATAATGAAGACGTGCTTTTTGCACTGAATCTTTTATTGGAGCCTTATGTGGAGAAGGTGAAAGTCACTACCCAACCGGCCCGTATCGATTTTTTTATGACTACCTTTCAGCCGGATGTCATTCTGCTCGATATGAATTTCCGCCGTGATGCCATCAGTGGGCAGGAAGGTTTTGATTGCCTGGAACAGATTTTGAAGTTAGACCCGCAGGCGATTGTATTGTTCATGACGGCTTATGCGGATACAGACAAAGCAGTAAGGGCTATCAAGGCGGGAGCGATTGATTTTATCCCTAAGCCTTGGGAAAAGGAAAAGTTATTGGCTACTTTATCTTCAGCCATTAAGTTGCGGGATTCACGTAAGGAGATAAAGCAACTGAAAGAGCAGGTGGTGGCATTGAGCGGACAAGATGAAACGGTCCCCAATATGATTGGCCATTCGGAGGCAATGCAGAATGTGTTTGACACCATCCGGAAGTTGTCGGATACAGATGCCAATATATTAATATTAGGTGAGAATGGAACGGGAAAGGACTTGGTGGCGCGTTCGCTCCGTCATTATTCTCCCCGCAGGGAGTCTCCTTTTATAACGATTGACTTGGGAAGCATTCCTGAAACCCTTTTTGAGAGCGAACTCTTCGGTTATGAGAAGGGGGCATTTACAGATGCTCGCAAGGCAAAGGCAGGACGCATGGAAGTGGCTTCGGGAGGGACTCTCTTTCTGGATGAAATAGGAAATCTTTCGCTGCCTATGCAATCCAAGCTGCTGACAGCGATAGAGAAGAGGCAGATTTCGCGTTTGGGCACTACAAGCACGATTCCTATTGATGTTCGTTTGATTAGTGCCACCAATGTAAACATTCACCGGATGGTGGAAGAGGGAAACTTCCGTCAGGATTTGCTTTATCGTATCAATACCATTGAGATTCATATACCTCCCTTGCGTGACAGAGGCGAGGATGTCCTTCTTTTGGCAGACTATTTTTTGCAACGTTACATTCATAAATACAAGAAAGAGATAAACGGGCTCAGCCGGGAGGCGAAGCAAAAGTTGATGCGCTATCATTGGCCGGGCAATGTACGCGAATTGCAGCATGCCATTGAACGTGCCGTGATTTTGTCGGATTCTTCTTTGTTGAAACCCGCTAACTTTATGTTGCAGCCACAGCCCGAAAAAAAGGTGGATACTGATGAAATCTTGAACTTGGAACAATTGGAGCGCCATGCCATTGAGCGTGCCATGAAACGAAGTGAGGGTAATTTGAGCCGTGCTGCCGAATATTTGGGTATAACGAGATACGCTCTTTATCGTAAATTAGAAAAGTTAGGGTTATGAATCGATTTCAAACACTCCGTATTGTGTTGCTCATGCTGTTATTGGCGGCAGCATCTGTTGCTGCCTATCTGTTTTTCCGGCATGAACTCTATTTCTGTTTACTATTTTCATTGTTGATTGTTCTAGGCATCATCTTGTATGTATGTCAATGGCAACAGAAAACAACTCTTATGGTAGCCCGCATGATAGAGGGTATCCGATATTCCGATTTTTCTTTGAGCTTTTCAGTCCGGCATAAGTCGCGTTCCGAGCAGTTGCTTGCCGAAGAAATAAACAAGGTAGTGTCTGAGTTTAGGACGAAGTTATCGGAAAAAGAAGAGCGTTATCAATATTACGAAACATTGCTCGACACCGTAGACAGTAGTTTATTGGTAGCAGACAGCAGTGGAATGGTACATTGGATGAACTGTGCGGCAGTTCATGATTTATGCGGTTATCCTATTCACTCATTGAATGAATTGTCTTCTCTCAATTCCTCTTTTCCTGTTATTATTACATCACTTCAACCGGGTGAAGTAAAGGCGGTTCGCATCTGTCGTGGAGATGTCATGCAGGAATTGGCAGTGACAGTCACCGAATATTCTTCTCAAGGAGTGGATTTACGTCTGATAAATCTGAAGAATATTCATTCTGTACTCGAAGAAAATGAGATAGAGGCCTGGCAGAAATTGATTCGTGTCCTGACTCACGAGATAATGAATTCTATTGCACCCATTATTTCATTAAGCGAAACATTGAGTGAGCGGGCTGTGCAGAATGGCATGAACGAGAAAGATTACGGTATTATGCTGCAAGGGATGCAGACCATTTATCGGAGAAGTAAAGGACTGCTCGGATTTGTAGAGAACTATCGGAAACTGTCCCGCTTGTCAATGCCTGTTCTGGCTCCGGTCAGAATGGAAGAATTACTGGATGATTTAAAGAAATTATTTCCCAGCCGGGATATACATTATATATATAGGACAGAGGATGCAGACAAAATATTGATGTTAGACCGTTCTCAAATAGAGCAAGTGCTTATTAACTTATTGAAGAATGCCGGTGAAGCTTGTATAGAGCAAGAAATTCCGGAGGTGATCATTGCTACTCATTATGAAATGGAAAAGCGAATATTTATGCTTACGGTCACTGATAATGGCAGTGGTATTCTTCCCGATGTACTGGATAAGATATTTGTTCCGTTCTTTACTACTAAACCGACAGGTTCCGGCATCGGGCTTAGCTTATGCAAACAAATAATGAATCTGCATGGAGGAAGTATTTCAGTTTCGAGCGAAATAGGGAAGGGTAGTTGTTTCTCCTTGAAATTTCTGTGTAAATGACAAACATTTTTTTTATCATTAATGATTTAATAATCAGTACTCTAAAAGAAAAGTATAAAAATGGGGAATAAAAAAGATGCGTAAAAGTTTGCAGATATAAAAATAAGTCGTACCTTTGCATCGCTTTTGAGAAACAAAGCAACACTAAAATACAGATTCGGGGTGTAGCGCAGTCCGGTTAGCGCACCTGCTTTGGGAGCAGGGGGTCGTGGGTTCGAATCCCGCTACCCCGACTGATGAGAATCAAGGAGTTACAGTAAAATGTAGCTCCTTTTTTTATTCTCCGAATGGGGCGGTTTACCTTTGGTTTAAACCGAAAGTGAAGGCTCAGTTGTAATTCTTGGGGGATTAACATTTGTTAATTCTCCTTTATGCATACACCTTTGCTAATCTATACAGAAAAAACCTCTTATCTACTACTCCACGAAATGAAGCCCTAAATGCTTTAATTTTTGCATTAAAAGCTTCCGCAGCAGCATTTGTGCTTCTGTTCACAAAGTAGTTTAATATCCGTTCGTAATGATTCTCAATGGAATTGGCAACAGTAGTGAATGTATCATAACCAAACTCCTCAATTTCATTATACCAAAGTGCCAGTTTGGCACGAGCCACATCTTTATCTGTATAGTCTGAAAATATCTTCCCTAATCGTAGTGCGTAATAGTACACGGATTTTATATCCGGGAATTGTTCAAAGAGTAGTTTGGCTCTTACCTTCTGGCTTTGCAGCCACTTGTCCGGAGCCTTAAACAGCAGGTACCGGCTTCTGGCCAACAACTGTCTGAGTGTATCTCCATTGCTAAACACTTTAGGTTCATAACTTTCCCCCTTGGCTTTAGCTTCCTTGATTTTCCTGTTCTCATCCTTCATTACTTGCCAGCGATAAGCGATCCGAAGGTCTTGTACAGCTTCATAAACCAACTTTGAGACATGGAAACGATCCACTACCTGCATAGCCCCGGGAAAACAACGTTTTGCTATTTTCTGCATACTGCCGGCCATATCAAGTGTAATTTCCTTTACTTGGTTGCGCTTATCGGCATCTATTTTGAGAAGCACATTGATAACATCCTCTGCTTTAGTTCCCTTTACAATAGCTACAATGGTGCCTTTTCGACCATGCTTATCCCGATTGGTAAGGATTGTATATAGTTCGCCTTTGCTTAAAGCCGTTTCATCAATACATAAATGATAACCTATATTTTTAGGATAAAGAATAAAGTCTTCAGCATGTTCCTTCTGATTCCAATTATTGAAATCACTTAAATGTTCTTTGTATTGAGTCTGGAGTTGCTTGCCATCCATACAGTAATGTTCTGCTACACTTTGGCAACTAACCGCATGATTGTCTAAGTAACGCTTTTAAAAAAGCTCCGAACTCAGCTGTTATGCGAGTACCGGAGGCTACTAAGTTCCAATCACGACTATAAGTTTGTCCTGTTTCCGGGTCTCCCCAACGACGCCGCTTGATGCGTAGATATACAGCCTTGCCGCGAACAGGAAAGTCTTGCACTTCTATTTCCGGGAAGAAACCTTTGGAATGTAGATGTAAATGGGAATGCTCTTGAGGAATGGAAGGCTTTTCCTCAAGAAAAAAAATGAAGCAAGTCTCTTGAGAGACATGGTTAACCAGGTCAAAATAGTCAAGCAGGCCTGCAGGAAAGAACAAGCTCAACATCTCCAGTGGAGTGGCAGGGGGTTGAAGGTTCTGTTTCATGCCACAAAGATAGTGTTTTTAACTAATTCCCCCAAGTTTTCAAACTGAGCCAAAGTGAAGGCGTTCGGGTTCAATAAAAAGGAGTTAATGAGTGTTGCTGCCAAGATTGCCGACAATCTAACCTTCGCAGATGATGTCTCCGATGAGGATGTAAAGCATAAACCTATACTTGCTGAGTACATTGAAACGGAGAGTGGAAAGAAGTCTAACAGCCTCCAACTTCTTGCAGCGTTGGCGATGTACAGAAAAACGAACTCTATTCTGATTGTAGCTAAATTGGATAGGCTGTCAAGAAATGTCTAAAGGATATAGGTTTCAGATTACACAAGTCAAGAGGTTACTTGTCAGAGCAGGGTTGATGTCGTGAAGTCGCTTTAATAGGCAGGACAAATTTAGAGCAAGGTCAATCTTATATACCTCAATCCGAATTTGTCCTACCTAAAAAACAGCCGGAGAAATAATGGCAGTCTTTATAAATAGACAAGCCAAGGCATTATTGTCATTATCAATAGCATTAAAAATAAAATATAGAGCAATATTTGTAGTATATGGTTCGGGCATTTCTTTTTAACAAAAGCCGATACTATATTTATGTGTAACAAAATATGAATGGTAAGCAGAATGACCAAAACAATTCCTGCCCACAAATGAATTTCGCCCCAATCATGCCTTCCCAAGCCCAACAATTGTGAACTCCATGGAGTAACACCTTGAAATTTGACAGCATGGCGAGAAGGAATGACTATTTCCAATATGAAGCCACTTATACTTACCAATGCCATTGCTATCAACATAACAAAGTCTATGACAATGTTAAGTAGCATTTTGTTCTTTATAAACATCATTCTTTATGATTGTTGTCCGTGACATTCATGATGGTGTTCATGGGATGAGCAGCCTACTCCCGAATCAGTAAGTTTCCCGTTTAAGTAGTCGGTAGCGACATCCAAAATATTACCGGAACACCCCCTTATAACTTTGATGTGGTGGGTTGTAAGTACATTTAAAGCACCTTGCCCCATATTCCCTGCCAACATGACGCTGACTCCCATGTTTTCTAATTCTCCTGCGATATTGGATTTACATCCGCATCCTTGTGGAGAAGGAATAGTCTCGCTGCTTAGAATCTGATTGTCTTGCCCTACTGTCAAGATTGTGTAATACTCACAGTGACCGAAATGGTTGTCAACTACATTCTCTTTTGTCGGAATTGCAATTTTCATCATAATCTCATTCTTATTAATGTTAATATTACTAATGCTTATGTCGTTGGAGTGGCAGATGGGACATTCCATTTTGCGAATTTTAAGTGTAGGATTGATATTATTGAATACCAAACCGCATACTCCGCAACGGAACCATTCACTATCAGTGTACGCTACTCCACCTTCTATCATTATAACAACACCACGAACCAGTGCTTGGGCAATCTTCTGACGCGCGCTGGTATATATTCGGCTAAGAGTCGGACGTGATACCCCCATTGAAACAGATGCCTCTTGTTGAGTCTTCATTTCATAATCACATAACCGTATTGCTTCATACTCTTCAAAATGCAAGAATATAGTATCCTTGCGACTACTGTTTGAAGCTATAGGTTTAAAGCCTGCAACAGAAGGCATGTTATTGACTTTACGGATGTTTTTTGGACGTGGTGACATTAAATATTTATTGTTTTCGACTGCAAAGATAATGAACAAATGTTCATAACGCAACAGTAAATCGTTTTTTAACACAACAGATAAAGAGTTATATATATCAAGAAAATAGCTCTCTTGCTGTTTCAATATGCAGGAAATTCAGTTAGATTTTGTACACAATGAAATCATTCGTCATTATAATGAAGTGGATGCATCAGGGGCTCCGGATTCACTTCAGAATGCACAGAAAAAGTTTTCTCTCTTTGTGATTATATGTTTCTATATGATGTCTTTCATCTATATTTTCTGTATTGTGCGAACCATCTTTTTGCCTATTTTGTTGCATTACCAGTATTAAACCTTAAAATTGAAAAGATATGGATAAGGAAGAAAAGAAGAAAAAGACGGAGCAAAAGGATGAACTGATGGAAAATGACCGGTGCTATCCTGTTGAACAAGTGTCCAATACCGGTGAACCCACCAAGAAGGAAGTGAAGGCGGCGGTAAAAGAATTGAATCCGGACCTGAACAGTCTGGGCAGTAGAGGATAATTTAAAACTGAAAAGAAAATGGATATAGCCGAAAAAATTGAAGATGCCAAGCAGTCGGACGCATTGTTGCTGATTGTATTCTATACAGACTGGTCGCCTCATTATGAATGGATTGAGCCGTTACTTCATGAATTTGAAACGCCGGTCAATATTATCAGAGTAAATATGGAGGGCGACAAGAAAGTGGCCGATGCCTATAACATAGAAACAGCTCCCGGTTTCGTACTTCAGCGAAAAGACAGAATACTGTGGAAAAAGACAGGAGAGGTGTTTCCCGGAGAATTGAAGGATGTGATTGAAATGTTCAAGAATTGATGCCCGAATATCAGTATAGGTTAAAAAAGTTCCGTTACTATGAAGTAGCGGGATTTTTTTTCTTGTAGGCGGTTTTGTACAATGAAAAACATATCGTACCTTTGCACGATAATTGATTAAAATTAAAGAATATATGTTCAGAAGTCATACTTGCGGAGAGTTGCGACTCTCCGATGCAGGCAAAAGTGTAACGTTGGCCGGCTGGGTACAGCGTGCACGTAAAATGGGAGGAATGACCTTCGTCGACCTTCGTGACCGTTATGGTATTACTCAGCTGGTGTTCAATACGGAAGTGAATGCCGAACTTTGTGAACGCGCTAACCATTTGGGGCGTGAATTTGTGATTCAGGTGACCGGTGAAGTGAATGAGCGTTCAAATAAGAATACGAATATTCCTACCGGCGAAATAGAAATTATCGTATCGGAACTGAACGTTCTTAACAGTGCACTTACTCCTCCTTTCACTATTGAAGACAATAGTGACGGTGGCGATGATATTCGCATGAAATACCGCTATCTGGATTTGCGACGCAGTTGTGTCCGTCAGAATTTGGAATTACGCCATAGAATGACGATGGAAGTACGCCGCTATTTGGACAGCAAAGGTTTTCTTGAGATAGAAACACCCATGTTGGTCGGTTCTACTCCTGAAGGGGCTCGTGACTTTGTGGTTCCTTCACGCATGAATCCGGGACAGTTCTATGCATTGCCTCAGTCACCGCAGACATTGAAACAGTTATTGATGGTATCAGGTATGGACCGTTATTTCCAGATTGTGAAATGTTTTCGTGATGAAGACCTTCGTGCCGACCGTCAGCCTGAGTTTACTCAGATAGACTGTGAGATGAGCTTTGTGGAGCAGGAAGATATCATTTCTACCTTTGAAGGAATGGCCAAACATTTATTCAAGGAATTGCGTGGTGTTGAGCTTACCGAGCCGTTTATCCGTATGCCGTGGGCAGATGCTATGAAATATTACGGTAGCGATAAACCTGATTTGCGTTTCGGAATGAAATTTGTGGAACTGATGGATATTCTGAAAGGCCACGGCTTTTCTGTATTCGATGATGCTGCATATATTGGTGGTATTTGTGCAGAGGGTGCTGCCGTTTATACCCGTAAACAGCTTGACCAGTTGACCGATTTCGTCAAGAGACCGCAAATTGGCGCAAAAGGTATGGTATATGCTCGCGTAGAAGCTGATGGAAATGTAAAATCAAGCGTAGATAAATTCTATTCACAAGAAGTGCTGCAGCAAATGAAAGAAGCTTTCGGAGCTAAGCCGGGTGATTTGATTCTGATTCTGAGTGGTGACGATGCCATGAAGACTCGTAAACAGTTGTGCGAACTTCGTTTGGAAATGGGACGTCAATTAGGTTTGCGTGATAAGAATAAGTATGCTTGTCTGTGGGTTATTGACTTCCCGATGTTTGAGTGGAGCGAAGAAGAAAACCGCTTGATGGCAATGCACCATCCGTTTACTCATCCGAAAGATGAAGATATTCCTTTGTTGGATACAGATCCGGCAGCCGTTCGTGCAGATGCATACGATATGGTTGTGAATGGTGTAGAAGTAGGAGGGGGATCTATTCGTATCCATGACTCTCAGTTGCAGGCCAAGATGTTCGAGATTCTGGGCTTTACACCCGAAAAGGCACAAGAGCAGTTTGGCTTCCTGATGAATGCATTTAAATATGGTGCTCCTCCTCATGGTGGTTTGGCATACGGTCTCGACCGTTGGGTATCTCTGTTTGCCGGCCTTGACAGTATCCGTGACTGCATTGCGTTCCCGAAGAATAACAGTGGGCGTGATGTGATGCTGGATGCTCCTGCTGCTTTGGATCAAAAACAGTTGGATGAGTTGAATCTGGTTATCGATATCAAAGAATAAAGTGATAGATACATAAAAGGGAGTGTGCCAAAACTACGGCCTATCCCATCGTCAGCTGTAGGGGCAGGGTTTGCCTGCCCGAAGGCGCAAAGCAAACTGTTTTTCGGGCGAGCGAAAACCTCGCCCCTACGACTAAATGATGGCATTATCCACGTTTTGACACAACTCCTTTTTTATATTGCCTTTCGATAAGTCTTACCAAGTTGTTCCCTGAAATACTCCGCTTTCATTGTAAGGGACCAAATAACCGTTCATGGTCAACGTATTTCCGGAGAAGTTCGGGTTGATGGTTACACTGGCCTGATTGGTACCACCGGTTAACACGATAGAGACTGTGGCTGATACGGCAATACCGTTAATGCCGTAGTTGTAATAAATATTGCCATCCTTGTCCTGGCGCATACTTATACCGTTTACGCTTCCTTGTACAGTGACACCGCCCAAACCGTTCGGGCTCCAGTTATACACAAAGTTAGTGAAGGCGGTCTGAATAATTCCTTGTCCGTCGTTTACCTCCACATAGTTGGTGTTTGAGGACACAAAACGCATAATACCGTTACGGAATACTACGTTATCAGCTTCCAAAACAAAGGAACCGTTTTTCAAGGCATCGATAGCTTTCATGAAAGACACGGAATCTTGCTGTGCTTCCAAGGCCTTCTTTTCCTGACGTTCTTTTTTCCATGCTTCGCGTTTGGCATCTTCTCTTTGTTTTCTGGTTTGTGCATTTGTTACTCCGCTGAAGCAAACAAGTAACAATGCTGCTAAGAATAATACTTTTTTCATAATTAAAGCTGTTTTGTTAATCAATATATCTTTTAGATAATCTGATAACAAAACAGCTTCAATCGCAATTTGTTTAACGAATATGTGAATTTATATAACGATAACGTTTCTACTGTTTTTCTACTTATTCATCTTTTAGTCAACAAATCGTTTGGTCAATTTGTCAAATTCGTCTATTCTGCGGTCTCTGAGGAATGGCCACCAGCGGCGAACTTCTTCGCTTCGTGTAATGTCTACCTCCGTTACTATATTTTCCTCTTTCATGTTGTCGGCTTGTGCCAGTATTTCACCTTGAGGACCTGCTACAAAGCTATTTCCCCAAAACCGGATTCCGTTTGTTTGTTTCGAAGGATCAGGCTCATGCCCTACGCGATTGACGGCTATTACAGGTAATCCGTTGGCTACGGCATGTCCTCGTTGGGAAATTACCCATGCTTCCAGTTGGCGAGCTTTTTCTTCCGGGGTATCTGTGCTTTCCCAACCGATAGCAGTGGGATAGATAAGAATTTCAGCACCTTTCAAGGTCATCAGACGCGCTCCTTCAGGATACCATTGATCCCAGCAAACTTGTACACCCAATTTTCCTATTGAAGTTTGAATAGGTTCGAAACCTAAATCCCCCGGAGTGAAATAGAATTTTTCATAATATGCCGGATCGTCCGGAATATGCATTTTTCTATACTTCCCGGCAATACTTCCGTCTTTATCGAATACAACGGCCGTGTTATGGTAAAGTCCCGGAGCACGTTTCTCAAATAAGGAAGTGACCAGTACGATACCATTGGCGGATGCAATTCCACTATAGAATTCGGTGGAAGGACCGGGAATCGTTTCTGCCAGGTCAAACAGAGAGGTATTTTCTGTCTGACAGAAATAAAGCGTATTGTGCAATTCCTGCAACACCACTAGCTCTGCGCCCTTGGATGCCACATCTTCTATACTGTGTTTCAGTTTATCCATGTTTTCAGCCGTATTGCCTGTACAAGACTGCTGAATGAGTCCTACTTTAATTGTTCTTCTCATATTATATACGTCTATATTAATATACACCTTCAGGATATTGCATGGTGACGCAATGAAGCGAGCCATGTTGTTTAATCAATGCCGTGCAATCCACACCGACAATCTCTCTTCCGGGAAAAGCTTTTTCCAATACTTCTTTTGCAAGAGTATCATTATGAGGCTGATTGTATGTGGGAAGCAGAACAGCTTCATTCATAATCAGGAAATTGGCATAGGTTGCCGGCAGCCGTTCTCCATTTATATCATAAATGGCATCGGCCATAGGGAGGGGAAGTAAGCGATAGGGATTTCCCTCCGGCGTCCGGAAAGCTTTCAGTTCTTCTTCCATTGCCACCAACTCTTCATAATGCTCGTCTTTTTTGTCTGTGCACTGCACATATACGATGGTATCGTCAGGACAGAAACGTGCCAGCGTGTCGATATGACTGTCTGTATCATCGCCGGCCAAATAACCGTGTTTCAGCCATAACACCTGTTTCAAGTTGAATGTTTCTTTCAGATATTGTTCTGTTTCTTCCTTCGTTTTCTCGTTTCGGTTGTAGGACAACAAGCACTTTTCTGTGGTAAGGAGTGTGCCTTTTCCATCACTTTCTATCGAACCTCCTTCCAAAATGAAATTTCTTTGGTAGACATATTCTCCTGTCAATGTTTTGCAGCGATAATATAGATTGGAGTTTATCATATTATCATAATTGGCAGCGTACTTCATTCCCCAACCGTTAAAACAGAAATCCAGTAAGAGCGGTTCTCCGTTCTCTTTCAGCATGGTAATAAAGGCGTGGTCGCGTGCCCATGTATCGTTAGTCTTCACGGCCGAAACGGTGAGATTCTTCACATTGCATCCGTGCTCATAGATTCTGTCTCCGATTCGATGAGGTTCCGGGGCTACTACCAGCAAAGGCTGACGTTTTAAAATTTCGTAAGCTATATTAAGGAAGCAAGCATCTACTTCTTCCAACATATAGGCCCAATCAGTGTCTATATGGGGCCATGTCAATTGTATCAGGCTCTGTTTGTGCCATTCTGCTGGCAAATAAGTTTTCTTCATATTCTTTAATTTTACCCGACAAAGATAGGAAATAAAAATGAGCTACTCACTTTTCGAAGCGAGGTGATTTTAGAAAAACTTGGTGCTATATCATGCTCTTTCATTTAATCTCTAAGTAGAGCCATAGTCTCCCTTACCCGATTCATCGTAAATCGGGTATTTTTTTATTGCTGTATGTCAGAAAGTTATTCTTTTATCCCAATCTAATTATCTCATTGTTTTTCTCTTTGCAGGCTTCGGTAGCCAATGTGATGCCGGTGTTGTAGGAATATGCTGACACAATATCAGGCTTGCGTTCGTTGGCCTGTACAGTGTTGCGCTTGGCTTTGCCATCCACAAGATTATCTCCTTATCTCCGTCTGCCTTGGACAGCCTTCGGTGGAAAGACTTCGCAAACTCCTGCATCCTGTTGGCAAGTGCCGAATTATCGATACCGTGCTCCACGCGGCAGAGAGTCACCTCGGATGGGACACCGTTCTTCAACATAGGTCGTACAAAGAAACCGCTGGTTCGGTGGGCATAGCCATTTATGATAACCGTGTGAAGATAGAAAACCCCGGAACTTTTCCGTCCAACTGGGATACGGAAAATGAAATCAGAGCATGAATCGAAACCACAAAATCCATTATTGGTAAATGTCCTGTACAAGCAAAAAGTTTTGGAAAGTTGGGGACGTGGCATTGGGCTGATGATGTCTGAATGTCGTAAAGCCGGATTACCCGAACCGGAATATAAAATATGGGCAGATAATGCGGCTTCAAGGTGTGTTTGACCTGCCGCATCGAAAGAAATGCACATTGAAAAACTGTGCCGACTCGTGGGATTCGATGAAAGGCAGACCGAAACACTCGTCAAGGGAAAGCCTTTGGAGTATGCAGGGAAACTCTACTCGGAGGAACACGGACGGAGATTTACGACCGAAAAAGTCAGGCTTTCAAGTGTTGAAAGCCCTGACGGATGGGGCAAACTGGTTCTTGCTATTGCTAGAAAGCCCATTGCCGAGTGGTTCAAAGAGTAATTCGACAAGCTACGGCAGAGCATACACCGATCTATACAGTCGCAAAGGAAAGGCAGGGGAATGAAGATATAACCATTTTATCTTGCCGGGAAACAATAAAAAAGTGTTGTTCATAATGCCTTATGAATGGCACTTTTTATATATTTGCACACAAAATAAGGATAGAGCAAATAAAAGTAAATACAGAATCGTAAAATTATGTAGATATGGATATAAGCCTTTTACTTATAATACTCATTTTCTTGCTTGATATAGCCGTACTATAAGTATTGTACGCACAAAAAGCACACAAGGAAGCAGAATATTATATGTCTTGATTGTTTTATTACTTCCTGTTATTGGAATTTCAATATATTATTTAATTCGTGAATAGTATGGAAAGATTTATCTATTTGATAATCAATTTCTCAATATGGATTATTGTGGTATGGACTATTGTACCTATCATTATCGATGATCTTACCATTGATTCAATAATAGCTCGTTTAGGTTTGGGATCTGCTTGCATCGCTAATTTGTTTCAGAAAAAAAAGAAAATCAATATATCACTCTTTATTGTATCAATAGTCTTAATTATTACTGCAACTATTATAAAAATCTATTAATATGAGAACTATAGAATTAAGCATAAAAAAACGTATGAAAAGAATGAATCTGACCGCTTTGTTGTTAGGTGGTGTCTGTTTGTTATGCCAACCACTCCAAGCCCAGCAGAGCATTGATGCTTGTGACGGTCGTACTTATAAAGTAGGCGACACGCTCCGTATTGGCGAACCATTGCCATCGGGCTATCTATTTGTTAAGCAACTAAACGCCAACAATCAATTTGATAAGCTGAATCCGAAAAACTCAACCGGACGGACTGCCGTCATTACCGACATACCTGCTTACCAGCCCAAACTCTATCAACAGTTCGGCATTTACCAACAGCCGGAAACGCCCCAAATAGTCTTTGCCGAACAGGGCGATTTCAAGATTGGCGTATATCTAAACATGGCTTTAACCAAAGGAAACATCATGTCCGGACATCATGTTTCTCATATGGATGGAGCTGTCGACCTTACCCCGGCTATCTTGTTCGCCTACACACATAAACTTTACGGCAAACCTATCGACACAGCATCAGTCGAGACCTATGCCTCTCTCTGTGCTCCCCAACAGTATGCAGAAGCAGCCAATGACCCGTTTGCATTGGAAGAACTTCGTACAACATATCGGAAAGAACTGGAACAAGCTGTGGCAAAGGCAGATTTCAATAAGGTTTTCCGTATCAAATGTTTGTCGGAACTTCAAATGTACGACATCAATCAACAGCGTTTCCCGCTTTCGGGCTTAACGTGTGTCAATGTGGAAACCAAGCAGAATAGCGAATTGTCCCAACAAGGTTATTGCTTATGGGGAACTTGTGCCTTTCATTTCACTAATGCTCCGTCATTTGCCACCCTACCTTGTGAAAAATCCATTGCTCAAGGCATCTATACCATGCGTAAAATGACCTCGGCGACCTTACCGCCAACGGCTACCCTATATGTATATGTACGCATCCTCCAACAGCCGGTATCACTTCCCGATAAACGTACCATGGTGATGCGTCCCGGAACATCATTCGATTTCGAGTGGTCAACACTCCGTAAAGCATACGGTCAAAAAGCTTTGAACATGGAGATTATACAAACAGACGGTTATTATAATGTCTTCCCTTATAACATACAAGAAGTGACATACAATTATCTTGGTACACAAATGTTGCCTAAAAAGTAGCGCAATGAGCAATATGCAGGCATATAAAGCAAGGGGTTGTAAAAGAAGAAAAGACATTTCAGAAATTTGATTGTAATAAATGAGCTATGCCTTCGGTGGGGTAACTCGCTGGGGTTGTTAAATTGTTATCCCTATTTCTTAAATAATTCGATAAAAGTTTATTTATCAATTGGTTAAATCCAATCGAGAAAAGTCTAAAATAAACACATAGCGAAAAAGTAAATTTGGGCAAAGCGTAGCGAATTAGCTGATAGAGCGTTCGTTACGCTTTGTTTGTCTATGGGGCAGAGCCAACGAAATACCACCTCGAAGCCAAACGGTGCAGAAGTTCAGTTACCACTTCGTTACTCCCGTAACGGGTGCAGATTTCTTGCTAAAAGGTTATGTTTCTGCGTTTTGCGCAGATTTACATAGCTGTCGGTAACTCACTAATAACTAATTTTGTAACCAAAAAAAGGAGTGAGTTATGCGAAGTACATTCAAGGTATTATTTTACGTGAAGAAAGGCAGCGAGAAGCCTAACGGCAACCTGCCTCTGATGTGCCGTATCACGGTGGATGGCGAGATTAAACAGTTCAGTTGCAAGATGGACGTTCCCCCATGCTTGTGGGAAGTGAAGAACAGCCGTGCTTCGGGCAAGAGTGTCGAAGCGCAGAAAATCAACCTTGCGGTGGATAAAATCCGTGTTGAGGTAAACCGCCGCTACCAAGAACTGATGCAGACGGACGGTTATGTTACCGCCGCCAAACTCAAAGACGCCTATCTCGGTATCGGCGTCAAGCAGGAAACTTTGCTGAAGCTGTTCGAGCAGCACAACGCCGAGTTTGAGAAGAAAGTCGGGCACAGCAGGGCGCAGGGGACATTTACACGCTATCGGACGGTCTGCAACCATATTCGGGAGTTTTTGCCCCATACCTACAAGCGAGAGGATATTCCGTTAAAGGAACTCAATCTTACGTTTATCAACGATTTCGAGTATTTTTTGCGCACGGAGAAAAAATGCCGCACATACACATTACGCTCGTCCCCATCGTCAAGGGAGAGAGCAAGCGCAGGAAAAGGGAAGAACAGACGAAGAAGCGATACCGCAAGAAACCGATTGACACCGTGAGGCTGTGCGCAGACGATATTATGACACGGTTGAAATTGAAGTCCTACCAAGATACCTATGCCGAAGCGATGGCGAAATACGGGCTGCAAAGAGGCATAGACGGCTCGAAAGCTCGCCACAAGTCCACGCAGCAGTATTATCGGGATATACAGAAACTCGCCGATAACCTCAAAGCGGAAGTGGTGGATTTGCAACAGCAGAAAGAAACGGCGCAGGAGGAACTAAGACGGGCGAAAAAAGAAATACAGACAGAGAAGCTGAAAGGGACGGCAACCACCGCAGCTGCCAACATCGCCGAGAGCCTCGGTTCTCTTTTCGGTAACAACAAGGTAAAGACGCTGAAAGGGGAGAACACCGCCCTGCATAGGGAAGTAGCCGACCACGAGGAAACCATTGAAGCCCTGCAAGACAGAATACAGACCATGCAGGCAGACCACAGCCGGGAGATACGGGAAATGCAACAGAAGCACGGCAGGGAGATAGCGGACAAGGACACAAGGCACAAGCAGGAAATATCGTTTCTGAAAACGGTAATCGCAAAGGCGGCATGGTTTCCCTACCTGCGTGAAATGTTGCACATTGAAAAACTGTGCCGACTCGTGGGATTCGATGAAAGGCAGACCGAAACACTCGTCAAGGGAAAGCCTTTGGAGTATGCAGGGAAACTCTACTCGGAGGAACACGGACGGAGATTTACGACCGAAAAAGTCAGGCTTTCAAGTGTTGAAAGCCCTGACGGATGGGGCAAACTGGTTCTTGCTATTGCTAGAAAGCCCATTGCCGAGTGGTTCAAAGAGTAATTCGACAAGCTATGGCAGAGCATACACCGATCTATACAGTCGCAAAGGAAAGGTAGGGGAATGAAGATATAACCGTTTTATCTTGTTGGAAAAAAGAGCCGTTCATAATACTTACGAATTGCTTTTTCACTATATTTGCAGTTAAATAAACAGAAGTTTTAATTCCTATTATTGACATCATGAAGAAGATATTTAAAGTTTTTAGTTTGAGCATATTAGGCTTATTGCTCTTAACTGTATTAGCCCTATTGTTAGTACGTTATGTATTCAACAGACAATTAAATGAACCCTTAGGAAAGGATAAGATAGAACTATTAAAGAACGCTGGTGAGTATGCACCAGATAGTGTGTCATATAATTTTGTTTATCAGCAAGATACTGCCAAAGCACAGCAAATCCGTGAATACTTCAGATTAGATACCATTGTGAAACCTACAGAAGTCACATGGAATAGAGCTATTGCATTGGCACGTTTCGTAGCCAAGAATATTCCTCATGCCAATCAAAATAACTATCCAAAGAAATGTAACGCAATAGGACTTTGGGAATATACCCGCACGATAGAGCCAGCTTTTAACTGCCGCCTCCATTCAATCCTTTTGCATGAGTTATTGCTGTCGGAAGGAATAGTGAATCGTTTTGTCACTTGCCTTCCCGCTGATTCGTTAGATTCTGACTGTCATGTGGTAAATCAAGTATGGCTACCCGAAATACAAAAATGGGCTATGCTTGATTCCGATATGAGAGCTTGGGCAGAAGATGAAAACGGAACACCTCTTTCTCTCGCTGAAATGCGCGAACGTTACATAAACGGACAAGAAATTATATACCGCCCCTTATTAGATTCAGAAAATAATTTCAATTATTACAAGATGTATTGGGCCAAAAACCTCTATTGGTTTATATCTTGGGAGGTAACTGGTTATAGCCGTGAAGATAATAATCCTGCATTCAGCAACCATGACCGCGAGATAATACTTGTTCCTAAAGGGTTCAGTGGCTTTGACTTAAGCGACAAATCAGTACTAACTACGGAAGAATCACGTTTTTGGGCCGTACCGGATAGTTTGACCGTTTCACTGTAACTTCAGAGTTGGGAATGACTCTATTTCAACGGTCAAGAACTGTCATCAACCAACAGCAACAGATATCAATAAATATCCGGTTTTTCCAAAGTTCTACTTCGGGAAAAGTAAGGAAAAACAGAGATAAACAAAGCCTCCGGCAAGGTAGCTCTCCGGAGGCTTTTTGCATTTGCACATATCAGAAAACAAAAAGAAAGTAATATCGGAGTATTACACCCCAAAAACGCTCTGCCGGCTGTTGCATAATGAAACGACATACTTGGCTGATCGGTGTGGTTCTCCCTCCATGCGGATAAATTCCGGTAACAAAATGACAAAGCAGATTCCCCTAACACATTACAGCCCGTGAATGGGCTGAATGATTTTTTTGCCAACCGATTTTATAAAATTGCCGCCGATAGTTCGTACTTTCAGAAAAAGATGTTACATTTGCAAATGAAAGAGTTATTTGACAGCATAGCAATGTAAAGCGCTGAAATTCGCACGGTTACTGACTCGTTACCGCTACTTCTCAAATAATTCGCTAAGAGTTTATTCTTCAATCGGTTAAATCCAATCGAGAAAAATCTAAAATAATCTATGTCCCGACTAAGTGACCTATATAAAGCAATGGAAACATTGCGCAAAGAAGGTCTTTCGTTAAATGAAGACCTCGAAAAACAAGTAAGTGATTTGGAAGAGAACATCATCAAAAAAGAAATCCTTCCGATTGTAACCGAGACGATTGCACCGGCTTTAAAGCAAGTGCAGCGTGAATTAGTGCTTGTTGTGGATTATGTACCCGGCTCGCCTATTAGCGTACATTTGTCTCGCAAACGAAATTTCACAGCAGATATAGCGGATGCCAAAGAGATTCTTCCTGATCCACAGGTGGAACATAAGGAAATAGGTAAGACCGGGCCGAAAGGCGAAATTGCACCGGCTACTCGATTAAAGATTACATTTGCTGATGGTCACGTGATTCAAGAGCCACAAGCAGCTGAGACTTTTCGTAAGTTTGTGATGGAAGTAGGTGCCGAACGCATTCGTACTTTAGGAATGAAACAAAATAAAGTGCCTTTGATTTCCAATACGCTTGATAAGAAATATAAAAGTTCACAAAAGCCTGTCGGTAATGGTTGGTATCTGATGACATGTAGCAATACGCTTACCAAGAAACGGGATATAGAACGTATAGCCAATATGTTTAATATAAAGATTAAAGTTGAAATAGTGTAATTCTTTCCACTATGAAACGAATAAGAATAAACAGTAAGAAAAAGTGATCAATTGTTTGCTCCTAATAAGGAATTTGGCTACTTCTGTTTCAGAATTGTTTGTTATTAGTAAAATGTAGCAGATTAATGCGGCTGTAATGTTTTCAAATCGTTATCAAGAACTTATTATTAATTAATGTCAGATAAATACGCAAAAGTATATTATCTAAGACAAAAACAGAATTTCATGTACATATATCAATATGAAAGCATGTAATTAGTTGTCGTTTCGCTTTGTTTGCGAAGCAGGGGAGGAAGAGGTGGTGTCTTCCTTTTCCTTTTTTTTATGGGCTCTTTTCCATAAGAACCAACGGAACAAATCATTCCATTTATCGAAATCTTTTTTATACATGATGCCGATACCTTGTGTGGTCAGGGTTGATTTTGTGAAATAACGGTCGTTGGTCTGATTGTATCCTCGTAGACGGAAGTCTCCGTTTTTAGTCAACAGCCAAATGGCTTCAAAGTCACCTACAAAGTTGGTGTTTGCCATTGCATTATCTTTATAACCAAAGTTACCATTGATTATCAGTCGATTATTCAATAATCTGCCGGAAAGGACAGCTTCGGCTTCTACATCTGTCCATCCTTTGTCTCCTGTACTCAGGTTGGCACCGATGTTCCAGTTCTTATTGTCCATCCATTGGGAGAGCATATTATTGAGCTGACCGGATAAAGTGCTGAAGGCTAATGAACTGGTAGCGTTTGAAGATTGGTCGTTGTTGGCGTAATCGTAGGTGTAGAACTTACCGATACCCAGCAGATAGATGATTTGTGTGTTCATTTGTTCTTCTGTACTGGTGATGCTGCGCACCACATCACGGTCTTCTTCCCTGACTGTCGGTAAATCCAGGTCAAATTTAATATCGGGGCTGGACAGGTTGCCGGTCAGGTTCATCAGGCAGTTTACTTTAACGGTGCTTTGTCCCTGCGAAAGTGAAGTGTCGATACCTAAATCACTCAATGAGGCAGAGTTTACCGTATAAATCGCCTGAAGATCCAGATTGGCCTGATATGGGTCACCTGTGAAGGTGACTGTACCGCCGGACTTCAATGTAAAATCTTTGCGAATCACTTCCTGCATGCTGAGCTTATACATTCCCTGGTCGATAATGTAGTTACCGAACATCTTAAAGTCTCCTTTATTAAAGTAGTTCACTTGCAGATTGCCGTTGCCTGTTGCTGTAATATTGTCGCCTGCTACCGGGTCCATCACGATTTTCATGGTGGCATTGGGGGTGGCGTTAATCAGCATATTGATGCGCAGGTCCATGGGAGGACCCTCTTCTTCTTTTTCTTTCTGCACATTCGAGTGATGGTACAGATTGGTTTCCACATTATCATGGATACGTTTGGGGGTCTTGTCGACAAAGGTAATGAACTGGGTATTGGTAGCCTCTGTCGTGATGCCTGTGATATAAGTAAAAGAGGTGTTGTGTCCTGTTGTCAGTGAGGCATCTACGGTCATGGCATTGTTTCCTCCGTCCAATATGACGCTTCCCGAACCGTACACCTTGCCGTAGAAAGGCATATCGCCGCCTTCGTGGGTATCATACATCAGCAGATTGTCGCCACTGATATTAAAATGATACATTAGGTTTTTTAGTTTGGTATGATGCAGATAGCCATTGACTACTCCACTGTTTCCTTCGCGGTCGTACACGTGTACATCGGTAAACAGTAATTGTCCGGAGGAAATATGTACCGAATCATCGCGTATTTGGAAATAGGTGTTCAGTACATCAATCTTGGTATCTATATTGGCACGTGCCTCTCCTTCCAAATCCAGGTGCTTGAAGTCTCCATAGAGTCTAATATGACCGTTGACACGTCCGGTTAAATCGCTGAATATGCCTTCCACAAAGGGCTGGATGAGTCCGATATTGGTGCTGTCTGCTTCAATCATCAGGTCCAGTCCTTTCATTTTCGGAGATACGTATCCGGTGACATGAGTGGCCGAAATACCTTCTTCCGCAATTTTTGCATCAAGGCGTACTCCGCCCAGTTCCGAATCCCATACGCCTGTAATATCGGCTTCACCCAACAATGCTTTATTCAGGCAGAAATTATGCACATTGAGTTTGGTGTGCATGGCAGGCTCTTTCATTACTCCCTTCATGTTGACAGTCCCGGTAACCAAGCCGTTGAATGCCACATCATCAAAATGCACTATATCCAGTACATATTCCAAATTGATATTCTTTAAATCGATATGGCAGGAGTCTTCCTTGCTTTTTGTCAACTTTCCGTTGATGCGTAAATGCTGGTTTTCATGTTCAAACAGAAAATTGTCGATATAGACACGTCCGGAGTCTACGGCAATATGCGAAGGATGTATATTCCAAATCGTATCGTTCAATACCACTTTCGTGGGTTTGATGTTAATGTCGGCCTGTAAGATGGGGTGTTTCCCCTCCGTTTTATAGAATTGGGTCACGGCAGCAAACTTACCTCCGTAAGTGACATTTGTGTTATTTCCCCAATTGACAGTTGTTTCCAGCCGGTCGTTTTTGGCTTGGGTATCGACAGTAAGATTCACCATTGCACCACTGTTCATCAACATACCGGTTCTGAGGGAACATTTGAACCAGTCTGACGGATTTTCGCAGATGAGTACCCCCGAATCATAATGGGTTCCATTATATTTGAAAGCCGGAAAATGTCCTTCAACGCGCAATTTCTCTTCGCGGTCGTTGAAATACCCTTTGATGGAGGCAGGGAACTTTAATTCCAGCGGTATTTGAAAGAGTTTTTGAAAGAACTCTGTATTATTTACTCTGATGTCGAATTTGAAGTTGTTGTGAGGAACCGGCATGTTTTCGTTCAGCGTCAGCAGGGAAGGGATATAGCGTTGAACAGTCTGCAATATGCTGGCCGGAATTGTGTTATAAGAATAGTCTCCACGTATGACAGCCGTCATGAACGAGGAAAGCACTTGTATTTCTTTTTGTCCTTCTACCTGTCCTGCCGTAATGGTAAGGTTGTCAAGGAAATAGTTGTTCCCTTCGGGGGTATTCATTTGCAAGCTGTCCAAACGGATTTTTCCGTTCATGTCGTCGATAGACTTCCCGGTAAAGTCTGCTGTCACGTTCAGGGAAATGTCCGTATCTTTGTATTTGTCGGACAAATGCAGGTTATCCGGTCGGAGATTCTTTAAGACGGCCTTCAAGTTGAATTCGGGTATGGCGCACGCCACGTTGAAATTGCCGTTTATCTGAACAGAGCCGTTGTCATCATCCATTGCCAGCTTGCCGTTGAAGCCTCCGTCTTTATACACGCCGTCCAGTGCTATATTCTCATATTTATATTGGCTGTATTCGAAAGAGGCAATATTCCCTTTGATATAAGATTCGGGATAGTGATTTTTATAGTTGAACCCTTTCAATTCCAGATTGAAGTCTGCCGTACCGAATTTCTTTTCGTTATCAAGCAGTTTGCCCACATTCAGGTCGGCACTGGCGATATTTCCCGAATAGGTACGGTTCTGTTGTTTGTCAATGCTCATCATAACATCGGCTTTGATTGTACCTACGCCGGTGTGTAGGAGTCCTGTGATAATCAAATCGTGAAGATATCCGGTGGCATCACCGCTAAAACGTACATATTCCAACTGCTGAAAAATAGGAGGAACTTTCCCGGCCACATTACTCATAACGGTGCTGATGCCTTCTTTATTCAGGTTTACGTCGGTCAGCTTTCCCATGATATACATATTTCTTCCTGCGTTCCAGTCGGCAACGGATGCTTCTCCGTTGATCATCAGACTGTGGTTGTCGGTCAGTCGCAGGGTAGGGCAGTCTATATTCTTTCCTTTACCGGAGAAATCCATGTTGAAATGTAACGGAGTATCGAACTTGGCCAAGGCCGGGACAAAAGGGGCTATGTCTTTGAGTACGACAGAGGCATTGACGCTTCCTTGATATTGCACATTGTCTGTCAGTTTAGGAAGATCCGGCAAACTGTCGTAACGCATGGAAAGGCTGTCAATGCTTAAAGCAGAATTGGAAAGCTCGAGGGAAAAATCCTTTATATTCAGTCGCTTATTGTTGGCAGTGACTTTCATTGAGAACTTTTGTAAAGCAAATCCACACTGTTCTTCAAAGCTCAGACGACGGATGGAGGCGTTCAGCGAGTCGTTGCGGAGCGCCTTCAGCGAAACGGTGGCTGCGAAGTTCTTTACGGCAAGATGGCCGGTATTGAACCGTCCGGGGGTTTCGGGCTCCGACAAGACATCGTATGTGATACGTCCGCGTCTTATCAATAAAGAGTTGATGCGTAAATCCAGATTTGTCTGAGTCTTCACCGTGTCTTTGGAAGCAAAAGCATCCAGAACAAATTGATAATTGGGAGGAGACTGAGGCGTTTCCCGCTCCATATTGGCCGAAAAGCCGAAAAGCTGAACACTGGTAATAGTGATTTTCCCTTTCAGCAGGGGGAGTATTTCAAATTTGGCAGACAGACGCGCCACTTTCAGCATTTCCCTGCCCCGGCGGTCTTCCAGCAACACATCTTCCACAATAATGCGGTTCAGCAGGCCCATGTCGATTTTTCCTACAGAAACTTCCGTGTTGAGCACTTTGCGGAGCTCTTTGGTCACTATATAAGACAATTTGTCCTGAACGTATGGAATGTTCAGAAGCACAATTATCCCCAGATAAACTCCCAAGAGAATACCTAGCAGTATGCGAACTGTATATTTAAGACTTTTGCTTGATATCATTGCTTATTTTGGGCTAACAAAGGTACGAAATACGTCCGAAGTAGCCCAAAATAAACTTGGATTTTTACTTGTTTTTATGCAATCTTTTCAACTCAAACGAGAAAATGATACGGAAACAACCGATAATGAGGAAAGTAACGGACAGCATATAAAGCACAGTGACTGCTCCGAGTCCCGGTTGCCAGATGATAGCCATGGAACATAAAATGGCCAGAATGCCGAATACCAGATACCATCCCCAGTCTTTGGTGCCGTAGCGTTTCAGGTCGGTGGAATAACCGCAAAGGGTGAATCCTCTGAACATAAGCCAGAATGCGACGATAAACGGAATCAGTTCCATGCTTACCAGCGGATAGAATACCAAATAAATACCTATCAGCAAATCAATGATACCGCCTGCCAGATACCATCCCCAACTGTTGATAATCTTTTTGTTGCCGACGGCAAAAAAGATTTCGAGGATACCGCTGACCAGAATTGAAATACTGAAAATGACACTCAGTGCCACATAACTGCTCACGGGAGCAAACAAAAGGCATAATGCTACTGCGATGTAAAGCAATCCCAATAATAGGGACATCCACCAGTTCTTTACCGCGTAGCCCAAGCCACCAACTAATTCATTCATGTTTGTTAAGTTTTAGGTTATAATTTCAACTAATAACGTCCTCTATACAAAAATGTTTGCCCATAAATACAAAAAAAGTATTTAAATAGCTGCACTTGACTTTTAGAACTCAAAAAATATTCCGAACTTTGCACGGTGAAAGCAAAAAGATTCACTTTATTAGCATTTTTGAATAAAAACTGAATAAAAAAAGAATGAAAGATAACAGAATTCCTTCTCCGTTTATTTCTTTGTTACCCGTATTTGTACTTATTTTATTATTGTTTGTCACCATCCGTGTCTTTGGCAGCGATGCGTTGTCGGGCGGAAGTCAGGTTTGTTTGCTTACGGCTACGGCTGTTTGTGTATTGATAGGGATGGCAGGGTACCGAAGAGCTTGGAAAGATTTTGAACTGGCTATTACGAATAATATAGCCGGAGTAAGTACGGCATTGATTATTCTGCTGATTATCGGTGCTTTGTCGGGGGCATGGATGATTAGCGGCGTGGTTCCCACATTGATTTATTATGGCATTCAGGTGATACATCCTCACTTTTTTCTGGTGTCTACCTGTGTGATTTGTGCCATTGTTTCAGTCATGACAGGCAGTTCGTGGACAACCATAGCCACTATCGGCATCGCATTGATGGGAATCGGCAAGGCACAAGGTTTCAGCGAAGGCTGGATAGCGGGAGCGATTATTTCGGGTGCTTATTTCGGCGATAAGGTATCCCCGCTGTCCGATACCACTATTTTGGCGTCTTCCGTGACGGACACTCCGCTGTTTACACACATACGCTATTTGATGATAACCACCATCCCCTCATTGGTCATCACATTGATTATTTTCACTGTTGCCGGACTGTCTCACGAGGCAACGGACACAGGTCATATTACCGAATACATGCAGGCACTCGACTCCAAATTCAATATTTCCTGGTGGCTGATGATTGTTCCCGTCGTGACGGGAGTTTTGATTGCCCGCAAGGTTCCTTCGGTCATTACTTTGTTTATCTCCACCACACTGGCCACTGTCTTTGCACTTATATTCCAGCCGGATTTGTTGCGCGAGATAGCAGGGCAGGGGGTAGCAGGTCTTACTGCACTTTTCAAAGGAGGCATGGGCATGCTCTTCGGTGGCACCCAACTGGAGACAGGCAGTGCAGAGATAAATGAGTTGGTTGCCACACGCGGTATGTCGGGAATGATGAATACCATTTGGCTGATTGTCTGTGCCATGTGCTTTGGAGGGGCTATGACGGCAGGAGGCATGCTGGGCAGTATCACCTCTGTGTTTATCCGTTTCACCAAGAGACGTATAGGGATGGTGTCTTCTACCGTTGCATCGGGATTGTTCCTCAACCTGGCCACTGCCGACCAATATATCTCCATTATTCTGACCGGCAATATGTTTAAGGATATTTATGAGGCAAACGGATACGAAAGCCGATTACTGAGCCGTACCACCGAAGATGCTGTAACAGTCACCTCACCGCTTATCCCCTGGAATACCTGCGGTATGACTCAGGCAACTATTCTGAGTGTGCCTACACTCACTTATCTTCCATATTCTTTCTTTAATCTGATTAGTCCGCTGATGAGTATCACGGTGGCGGTTATCGGTTATAAGATAAAGAAGAAAATAACCGAATAATTTTTTTCCCGGTGTGCAGACAGGAATGGGTACACCGGGAAAAAAATCTCCCGAAGAGTGGGGATTTCAAAAATAACTTGTATTTTTACAGACCTAAAAATAATCAATTTATATTTTCATATTATGAAGAGACACATCACTTTTGCCTTGCTTTTTGCGGCAGCATTGACCGCGCAGGCACAACAGGGAGGCATTTCGAGCGAGATGCTGAATCAAATCAAACAAAGTTATCAGGCAACTCCTACCGACAAGGCAATCCGCAATGCTTTAGGCGGAACAAGTATCAATACCTTGGCACTTAATCAGGAAAATCAGGCAGACTTTGACACTCATTTCTCTAATAAAGTCTTATCGAAAGGCATTACCAATCAACGCTCGTCAGGACGCTGCTGGTTGTTTACGGGACTGAATGTGCTTCGCAGCCAGATGATAGCTAAGTACGGCCTGGATGAAATGGAGTTTTCGCAGAACTACTGCTTCTTTTATGACCAGCTGGAAAAATCGAATCTTTTCTTACAGGGAATCATTGATACGCGTGAAAAGCCGATGGACGACAAGATGGTGGAGTGGCTCTTTAAGCATCCCTTGAGCGATGGAGGGCAATTTACTGGTGTGTCGGATATTATAGGTAAATACGGACTTGTACCGAAGAGCGCGATGGTGGAGACTTTCAGCAGTGATAACACAGGAAAAATGAATAATCTGATGGGACTGAAACTGAAAGAATTCGGCTTACAACTCCGTGAGGCTGCTGCTGCCGGAGCCAAGCCCGCCGAACTGGAAAAAAAGAAAACGGAAATGCTGGCTACGGTCTATCGCATGCTGGTGCTGACACTCGGTGAGCCGGTGTCTACGTTCACTTGGAGCATGAAGGGAGGCGAAGCGAAAGAGTACACTCCCTTGTCTTTCTACAAGGAATTTCTGGGCAATGACCTGACCAATAATTACGTGATGCTGATGAACGACCCCAGCCGTGAGTTTTATAAATGCTACGAGATAGACTATGACCGCCATAGCTATGACGGTAAGAACTGGACGTATGTCAATCTGCCTATAGAAGATATCAAGGAAATAGCCATTGCTTCCATCAAAGACAGCACAATGATGTATTTTTCTTGCGATGTGGGTAAGTTCCTTGATAGCAAGAGAGGACTGCTGGACCCTGATAATTACGATTATGAGTCACTGATGGGGACAACTTTCGGTATGGACAAGAAACAGCGTATCCAGACATTTGCCAGTGGCAGCAGCCATGCCATGACGCTGATGGCTGTGGATTTGGATAAGGCCGGGAAACCGAAAAAATGGATGGTGGAAAACAGTTGGGGAAGCACCAACGGATACAAAGGTCATCTCATTATGACGGACAAATGGTTTGATGAGTATATGTTCCGCGTGGTGGCGGAAAAGAAATATGTCCCTGCCAAGGTGCTGGATATCCTCAAGCAAAAACCGATTCGCCTGCCGGCATGGGACCCGATGTTTGCGAACGAAGAATAATAAAATAATAAAAAAACGGAGCTGCAAAATTTGCAAATCGGCATGCAAAATTTGCAGCTCCGAATGTATACCCATCCGGATGGTTATCCCCCTTGAAGGGGGAGGTTCCTTCGGAAGAACTTCCCCTTCAGGGGAATCTCCTTCGGAGAATAATTATATATAATAAATTAATATAATATATAACTGATAACATTCGCGCAAAATTCTGCGCAAGATTCTGCGCAAGAAACTGCGGGAGAAACTGCACAAGAAACTGCGGGAGAAAACACGTACGTAAGCGAGGGCTTACACGTACGTATGCATAAGCCTACGCTTACGTATGTATGAGCCTGCACATACGTATGCATCGCCCCCTGCATACGTACGTGTATTTCGATGCCGGAATATCTTAATTCGCGTACCGTCAATCCCTATAATTACACAGGTTTATATTATTACGGATTTTTTTCCATAATAACCGCCAAATCTTTCTTTTTTCACATTTTTTTTCTGTACTTTTGCGCTCAAATTTAAAAACCATTTTTTATAACCCAATATGGCAAATGTGATTAAATTACACAAAGGCTTGAACATCAACCTGAAAGGAAAACCTGCTCAGGAGATTTTCGACGTGAAGCAGCCGGACATCTATGCGTTGGTGCCCGATGATTTTCATGGCGTGACTCCTAAAGTGGTGGTGAAAGAACAGGAATATGTGATGGCCGGGGGAACATTGTTTGTAGACAAGAACCACCCCGAAGTAAAGTTCGTTTCTCCTGTTAGCGGTGTCGTGACATGCATTGAGAGAGGCGAACGCCGTAAAGTCCTTAGCATCTCCGTTGCTGCGGCAGCAGAGCAGGACTACGAAGAGTTTGGAAAGAAAGATGTTTCGACTATGACAGGCGAACAGGTAAAGGCTGCCCTGCTTGAAGCCGGACTCTTTTCATTCATCATCCAGCGCCCGTATATCGTGGTTGCCGACCCGAATGCCAAGCCGAAAGGCATCTTCGTTTCTGCATTTGATACCAACCCATTGGCTGCCGATTTCGAATTCGTTCTGAAAGGTCAGGAAAAAGACTTCCAGACAGGACTCGATGCATTGGCTAAAATGGCGAAGACGTATCTGAATATCAGCGTAGAACAGAAGAATCCTGCACTGACAAGCGCCAAGAATGTGACTGTGACAGTTTTCGACGGTCCTAACCCTGCCGGAAACGTTGGCGTTCAGATTAACCACATCAGTCCTATCAACAAGGGCGAAACCGTTTGGACTCTTCGTGCAGAAGATGTTATCTTCATCGGACGTTTGTTCAATACAGGTCGTGTAGACTTGACCCGCACCATTGCATTAACCGGTTCGGAAGTGAAAAAACCGGCTTACTGCAAGTTGAAAGTAGGAGCGTCGCTGACAGATGTATTTGCAGGACGTGTAACCGAAGGTGCAAACTTACGCTACATTAACGGAAACGTGTTGACCGGTACGCTTGTCAAACCTAATGGATATTTGAGCGCACGTGCCACAAGTCTTACCGTGATTCCCGAAGGCGATGACCGACACGAATTCCTGGGCTTTATCATGCCCCGCACCAATCAGTTCAGTGCGAGCCGCAGTTATTTCAGCTGGTTATGCGGAAATAAGGAATACACACTGGATGCCCGTATCAAAGGTGGCGAACGCCACATGATTATGTCCGGTGAGTATGACAAAGTATTCCCGATGAGTATTTTCCCCGAATATTTAATTAAGGCTATCATTGCCGGCGATATTGACCGTATGGAAGCACTTGGTATTTACGAAGTGGCTCCCGAAGATTTTGCAGTATGCGAGTTTGTAGACTCTTCTAAACTGGAGTTGCAACGTATTGTGCGTCAAGGTCTGGACATGCTTCGCAAGGAAATGTGCTAAGTAATTAAAAACTAAGAATAAAAAGTTAATGAAAGCGTTAAGAAATTATCTCGACAAGATAAAGCCAAACTTTGAAGAGGGCGGCAAACTCCACGCGTTTCGTTCGGTGTTCGACGGTTTCGAAACATTCTTGTTCGTACCCAACAGCACTTCGAAAACAGGAGTTCACATCCATGATGCGATTGACAGTAAGCGTATCATGTCGATTGTGGTTATTGCGTTGATACCGGCTTTGTTGTTCGGTATGTACAACGTAGGTTACCAGCACTTCTTGGCAGTGGGCCAGGAGGCAGGTTTCTTTGAAAAATTCATTTATGGTTTCCTGGCTGTTCTGCCTAAGATTATCGTGTCATACGTAGTCGGTCTGGGAATCGAATTTGTGGTGGCACAATGGAAGAACGAAGAAATTCAGGAAGGTTTCCTGGTTTCAGGTCTGTTGATCCCGATGATCGTTCCTGTGGAATGTCCGTTGTGGATTCTGGCTGTCGCTACAGCATTCTCTGTTATCTTCGCTAAGGAAGTATTCGGCGGTACAGGTATGAATATCTTCAACCCTGCATTGATTACCCGTGCTTTCTTGTTCTTCGCTTATCCTACCAAAATGTCCGGTGATGCCGTTTGGGTAAGCACTGACAGCATTTTCGGTATCGGTGGCGGACAGGTAGTGGACGGTTTTACCGGCGCTACGATGTTGGGACAGGCTGCTACAGCCGCTCCGGGTGCAAGCGAACTGATTAATGTGAACGGTACTCCCGCTACCATGTGGGATATGGTTGTAGGTTTGATTCCGGGTTCTATCGGTGAAACCAGCGTTATCGCTATCGCACTGGGTGCCATCATCCTGTTGTGGACAGGCGTGGCAAGTTGGAAGACCATGTTCTCTGTCTTTGCCGGTGGTATCGTGATGGGATTGATCTTCAATGTATTCGGCTCTACAGATAACATGATGGCTCAGTTGCCTTGGTACGAACACATCGTATTGGGCGGTTTCTGCTTCGGCGCCGTGTTCATGGCTACCGACCCTGTGACTTCCGCACGTACGGAAAAGGGTAAGTTCATCTACGGCTTCCTGATCGGTGTGATGGCTATCGTTATCCGTGTGTTGAATCCGGGTTATCCCGAAGGTATGATGCTTGCCATCCTGCTGATGAACATCTTCGCTCCGCTGATTGACTACTGTATCGTACAGAAGAACATCACAGCCCGCGAAAACAGATTAAAATCAACTAACAACTAAAATATCGGACATTATGAATACTAATAGTAATAGTTATACTATCATCTATGCTTCGATAATGGTTGTTATCGTAGCATTCCTGTTGGCATTCGTGTCTTCTTCTCTGAAAGAAAAACAGTACCAGAATGTAGAACAGGACACAAAGAAACAAATTCTGGCAGCTTTGAACGTTTATGACGTAAAAGATGTGAATGCAGAATATGATAAATATGTGAAAGAAGACGATTTGATGCAGGCAGACGGTTCTTTGGTAAAGAACGATGCTGCTTTCCAGACTTCTTATAAAGGTGAAATCGCTAACGGACGTCTTCATGTATTCGTTTGCGACGTGGATGGTCAGACCAAATATGTGCTGCCTATTTATGGTGCCGGTCTTTGGGGACCTATCTGGGGATACATCGCATTGAATGATGACAAAGACACTGTATATGGCGTTTACTTCTCTCATCAAGGAGAAACTCCGGGTCTGGGTGCAGAAATCACCACTACTAAGTTCCAGGATCAGTTCTTGGGCAAACATGTAATGGAAAACGGTACTGTAGCTTTGGGTGTTGAAAAACACGGCAAGGTGGCAAAACCCGATTATCAGGTAGACGGTATCTCAGGTGGTACTATCACTTCTAAAGGTGTAGATGCGATGATTAAGGATTGCCTGAGCATGTACAATTCATTTTTAACTAATAAATAAGAGGAGGGTAAATAGAATATGAGCGCATTATTTTCTAAAAAGAATAGAGAAGTTCTTTTAACTCCGCTGGGTTTGAATAACCCTGTCACCGTACAGGTGCTCGGTATCTGTTCTGCACTGGCTGTAACGGCTCAGCTGGAACCGGCTATCGTGATGGGTCTTTCCGTAACCATTATTACAGCCTTCTCGAACTTCGTTATCTCCTTGTTGCGTAACACCATTCCCAACCGTATCCGTATCATCGTTCAGTTGGTGGTTGTTGCCGCATTGGTAACTATCGTTAGTGAAATTTTGAAAGCGTTCGCATACGATGTAAGTGTGCAGCTTTCTGTATATGTAGGTTTGATTATTACAAACTGTATCCTGATGGGACGTCTGGAAGCGTTTGCTATGATGAACGGTCCTTGGGAATCATTCCTGGATGGTATCGGTAACGGATTGGGTTATGCCAAAATCCTGATTATCGTGGCATTCTTCCGTGAACTGCTGGGTGCCGGTACATTGTTTGGCTTCCAGGTTATCCCGCAGGCTGTTTATGACTTGGGCTACCTGAACAACGGCTTGATGTTGATGCCTCCTATGGCGTTGATTATCTGTGCTTGTATCATTTGGTACCAACGTGCAAAACACAAAGAATTGCAGGAAAGTAATAATTAATCCCCGTTATAAAACGAAAAGAATATGGAATATTTAAGTTTGTTTGTAAAGTCCATCTTTGTGGACAATATGATTTTCGCATACTTCCTGGGGATGTGTTCTTACCTGGCAGTATCGAAAAACGTAAAGACAGCCGTAGGTCTGGGTGCAGCCGTTACTTTCGTGTTGATTGTAACTCTGCCGGTGAACTATTTGCTGGAAAATTACGTACTGGCACCTAATGCGCTGATTGATGGAGTAGACCTCAGCTTCTTGAGCTTTATCCTGTTTATTGCCGTTATTGCCGGTATCGTTCAGTTGGTGGAAATGGCGGTTGAACGTTTCAGCCCGTCGCTCTATGCTTCATTGGGTATCTTCCTTCCGCTGATTGCTGTAAACTGTGCCATCATGGGTGCTTCATTGTTTATGCAGCAACGTCATTTCATCAACATTGGTGAGGCAACCACTTACGCTTTGGGCTCAGGTATCGGTTGGGCACTGGCTATTATCGGTCTGGCTGCCATCCGTGAAAAAATGGCTTACTCTGATGTTCCTGCTCCTTTGAAAGGTCTGGGTATCACTTTCATCACTGTAGGTTTGATGGCAATGGCATTTATGTGTTTCTCTGGTTTGAAAATCTAAAAGGAAAGGAATAAGACAATGGATATGAATTTAATATTAGCTAGTATTGGAGTATTCCTTGGAATTATACTTCTGCTCGTTGTTATTTTGCTGGTAGCTAAGCAGTATCTTACTCCGAGCGGCAAAGTAAAGATAACTATCAATGGAGAGAAAGAACTGGAAGTAGAACAAGGTTCAACTTTGCTGAACACCCTGTCTGTCAATGGCATCTACCTGTCATCGGCTTGTGGTGGTAAAGGTTCTTGCGGTCAATGTAAATGCCAGGTTGTAGAAGGCGGTGGTGAGATTCTTCCTTCTGAAAAGGGACATTTCAGCCGTAAACAACAACAGGATCATTGGCGTCTGGGTTGCCAGGTGAAAGTAAAAGGTGACCTGGGCATCAAGATTGATGAATCTGTACTGGGTGTTAAGGAATGGGAATGCGAAGTAATCAGCAACAAGAACGTTGCCACTTTCATCAAAGAGTTTATTGTGGCTTTGCCGAAAGGTGAACACATGGACTTCGTTCCGGGTTCATACGCTCAGATTAAGATTCCTAAATTTGAAATGGACTACAACAAGGATATCGATAAAGACCTTATCGGTGCGGAATATCTGCCCGCATGGGAAAAATTCGGTTTGTTCGGCTTGAAATGTAAGAATACGGAAGAAACCATCCGTGCTTACTCTATGGCCAACTATCCTGCCGAAGGTGACCGTATCATGCTGACAGTGCGTATCGCTACTCCTCCGTTCAAACCGAAAGATCAGGGCCCCGGCTTTATGGATGTGAATCCGGGTATCGCTTCATCTTACATTTTCACGCTGAAACCGGGTGACAAGGTAACGATGAGTGGTCCTTACGGAGACTTCCACCCGATCTTCGATTCTAAGAAGGAAATGATTTGGGTAGGTGGTGGTGCCGGTATGGCTCCGTTGCGTGCACAGATTATGCACATGACCAAGACACTGCACACTACCGACCGTGAACTTCACTATTTCTATGGTGCACGTGCATTGAACGAAGTATTCTATCTGCCGGACTTCCAGCAATTGGAAAAAGACTTCCCGAACTTCCACTTCCATCTGGCTTTGGACCGTCCGGATCCCGCAGCCGATGCAGCAGGCGTGAAGTATACCGCAGGTTTCGTTCACAATGTGATGTATGAAACTTATCTGAAGGATCACGAAGCTCCCGAAGATATTGAATACTACATGTGTGGTCCCGGCCCGATGTCTAATGCAGTTGTTAAGATGCTGGATAGCCTGGGTGTTGAGCCTGCTTCTATCATGTATGACAACTTCGGCGGATAATGTTCAGACAAAATTCCCCTTTTATTGAAATCACCCTCGCTACAACTCCTGTGGCGAGGGTGATTTTTAGTTGTATGAGCGTTTCGATACATCCCTCGTTTTTTTGTGGGAGTGTGCAAGATACCGGCACGGGCATACTTTGTTTCATCTTTTTAGGTCTTATATGCTTGATTCCTTTTTCCTTTTATTATATTTGACCCCATTACCAAACCCTATATCTATTATATTATGAAACAATTATTTATCTATTCTATTCTTTGTTTAAGCCTGGCAGCTTGCGGCGGAAAAAAGAACAATGCGGCAGAACCTCAGGAAACACCTGCTGCCGATAGTATTGTGGAAGAAAAGATAGTAGCACTTCCTCCATTGGAAGAAGGCGAAGTCTTTCTGAAAGATAAGGACCCCTTCGGTGAAGTGGTGGAACTGCAGGGAAACCATATAGTGGAACCGGATACGTTTATTTTTAAACCTGCTTCTCCGAATATGGTGATAAAGGATAGCCTGATGATTATGCAAAGTCGGAATGCGCCTTTTTATATATTCCGTTATCCTGAGTTTACTTACATAAAAACCGTCGGAAGAACCGGTAACGGACCGGATGAATTTGTTGCGCCTTATGTGATAGCTTCCCTTAATCCTGCTTATTTGTGTTATTTGTTCGAACGACCTAAAGGAATGCTTTACGGGCTTGATAAAAAGTTGGAGATACATCCGATACAAAAGATACATAGTTCAAAGTCGATGTGGGACTATATTGAACACATCTATGCTGCCGGTAAGAATAGTTTCGTTTATCCCAAAGGACGAAATATATATCGGGCTACTTTGGAAGGAGATTCCGTCAGGACAGAAGAAATAAAGGACATGACCCTGAAACAGGCAAAGAAGATGCCGGCTACCGGTTGTCTTGGCATCAATCCGGCGCGTCATCGAATGGTTTATGCATATAAATATGCCAGAATTATAAAGTTCATGGACTTGGACAGTAATGCAGAACGTACGCTTAACTTCCAGCAGTCCGGTTTTGACGAAGGGACTCTGCACATCGCAGATGGGCTGGATGCTAATGTGACGTATTATATGCAGGTGCTTCCGACCCGTGACTATGTATATATCACTTATTCGGGAAGAACGCCTTATGTAGTGGCAGCGGAGAACAACAAAGGGAAGCATCATATGTACGTTGAGAAATACGACTGGAATGGGAATCCTGTAAAGAAGTATAAGTTGAATGACTTTTGTGTATATACGGTTTTGGACGAAAAAACGAACCGTTTGGTATTGTCCACTTATTACTATGATGACCCGCTGGTGGTATATCAGTTGGATTGATGCAGAGAATATGTTTGTCGATTAAAGAAAATAAGCCCGGTAAAATGAACTTTTATCGGGCTTTTTCTTTACTTTTGTATAAAAGGAAAAAGGTTATGATTAAGAATATATTGACAAATTTAAAGATTGAGCAGCTGAATGCAATGCAGGAGGCGGCTATAGATACTTGGAAAGAAGGAAAAGACCTGATTTTATTGTCACCTACAGGCTCCGGCAAGACTTTGGCTTATCTGTTGCCTTTGTTACAGAGCTTGAAACCTGATGTGAAAGGTGTTCAGGCCATAGTGCTTGTACCCTCCCGCGAACTGGCTTTGCAGATAGACCAAGTTTTCAAATCCATGAATACACCCTTTAAGGCTGTGAGCTGCTATGGTGGACGCCCTGCCATGGAAGAGCACCGTACTATCAAAGGAGTGCAGCCTTCGGTCGTCATAGGTACTCCGGGGCGTATGAATGACCATCTTTCGAAACAAAATATCGATGCAGAAACAGTGACTACATTAGTCATTGATGAGTTTGATAAATGTCTGGAGTTTGGTTTTCAAGAAGAAATGGCTACCGTTATCGGGCAGTTGCCCCGTTTGAAGCGGCGTTTTTTGCTTTCGGCTACCGATGCCGAGGAGATTCCTCAATTTACGGGTCTGAACAAAACGATTAAGTTGAATTTCTTGAATACCGAGGAACAAACAGTGCAGCGCTTGCATTTATATAAAGTGCTCTCTCCCGGAAAAGATAAACTGGAGACATTGTATAAATTGCTGTGTACATTGGGCAGTCGCTCTACATTAGTATTTTGTAATCATCGTGAAAGTGTGGAGCGGGTAGGGAAGTATCTTCAATCCAAAAAATTCCAATGTGGTATTTTTCATGGCGGTATGGAGCAGGATGACCGTGAACGTTCATTGTATAAATTCCGTAACGGTAGTTGCCATGTCTTGATATCCACAGACCTTGCCGCCCGCGGACTGGATATCCCCGAGATAGAAAATGTGGTTCATTACCATCTCCCGGTCAATGAAGACGGATACATCCATCGTAACGGCCGGACAGCCCGTTGGGAAGCTGAAGGAAATTCTTATATTCTACTCCATCAGGAAGAAATGCTCCCTGAATACTTGACGGAAGTCCCTGAAGAATTCCTCTTACCCGAAGTGACTCCCAAGCCGTCATTACCCGAATTTGTGACCTTATATATAGGAAAGGGCAAAAAAGATAAAATCAATAAGATAGATATTGTAGGGTTTCTCTTTAAAAAAGGTAACCTGAATAAAGATGAAATTGGGCGGATTGATGTGAAAGACCATTATTCGTTTGCCGCAGTATCTCGCAAAAAGATAAAGCAAACACTTAATTTGATACAGAATGAGAAAATAAAAGGGGTGAAAACGCTGATAGAAGAAGCAAAATAGTGTCATTATGTCATTTTACAACTCCTAATAATGAACGAATAATTCTAAAAGATTATTTTTATATGCTTTAAATCATTGTTTGTTGGAGTATAGCTTACAAAATGAAAGCATTGAAAAATAGATTTAACTAATTTGAAAGAAAATTATGTGGAAAATCGTAATTTTATTAGCGTTTTTTTTGGAAAGCTGAAAATAATGTGTAAATTCGCAAATGTAAGACATAAACAAATTGTATAACCAAAACTAACTTCAAATGAAAAAGCATAATTTCAATGCGGGACCATCTATCTTGCCTCGCGAGGTTATAGAGAAAACAGCTCAGGCTATTTTGGATTTTAATGGCTCCGGGCTTTCTTTGATGGAAATCAGTCATCGTGCTAAAGATTTTCAGCCTGTGGTAGACGAAGCAGTCGCTTTGTTCAAGGAATTGTTAAACATTCCTGAAGGGTATTCGGTACTGTTCTTGGGTGGTGGCGCCAGCTTGGAATTCTGTATGGTGCCTTTCAACTTCCTTGAAAAGAAAGCTGCTTATCTTAATACCGGTGTTTGGGCGAAGAAAGCAATAAAGGAAGCGAAAGCGTTTGGCGAAGTTGTCGAAGTGGCATCTTCTGCGGAAGCAACGTATACGTATATCCCGAAAGATTATACTGTTCCTGCCGATGCGGATTACTTCCATGTCACCACCAATAATACAATTTATGGTACGGAGCTTCATGAGGATTTGGACTCTCCGGTTCCTATGATTGCCGATATGTCATCTGATATTTTCTCTCGTCCGATTGATGTTTCTAAATATATCTGCATTTACGGCGGTGCACAAAAGAATCTGGCTCCTGCCGGTGTTACTTTTGTTATTGTGAAGAATGATGCTTTGGGCAAGGTATCACGCTATATTCCTACTATGCTGAACTATCAGACCCATGTGGACGGAGGTTCTATGTTCAATACACCTCCTGTTCTTCCTATCTATGCAGCGTTGCAGACTTTGCGCTGGATTAAGGCTAACGGTGGAGTGGCGGAAATGCAGAAGCGTGCCAAAGAGAAAGCCGAAATGCTGTATGCGGAAATTGACCGTAACAAGTTGTTCCGTGGTACAGTAACGGATAAGGCGGACCGTTCTTATATGAATATCTGTTTCGTTATGAATGATGAATACAAAGATTTGGAAGCAGACTTCCTGAAGTTTGCAACCGAAAAAGGTATGGTAGGTATTAAAGGTCATCGCTCTGTGGGTGGCTTCCGTGCATCTTGTTATAATGCCATGCCGAAAGAAAGTGTTCAGGCTTTGATAGATTGCATGCAAGAATTCGAGAAACTTCATTAATTGATTTATAAGAATAAGGGCGTGCTGTGAGTACGTCCTTATTTATTAATACAAATAAGACCATGAAAGTATTAGTAGCAACAGATAAACCGTTTGCTAAAATTGCAGTAGACGGTATTCGCAAAGAGATAGAAGCAGCAGGTTATGAACTGGCATTATTGGAGAAATATGGAGAAAAGGCAAAATTGCTGGAAGCGGTTAAAGATGCCGATGCCATTATTATCCGTAGTGATGTAATTGATGCTGAAGTATTGGACGCTGCTAAAGAGTTAAAAATTGTAGTGCGTGCCGGAGCAGGGTATGACAATGTGGATTTGGAGGCTGCTACGGCTCACAATGTATGTGTCATGAATACTCCGGGACAAAACTCCAATGCTGTGGCCGAACTGGCTTTCGGGTTGATGGTGATGGCTGTCCGCAATATGTATAACGGTGCTTCGGGTACTGAATTGAAAGGTAAGAAACTGGGTATTCATGCATACGGTAATGTGGGACGTAATGTAGCTCGTATTGCCAAAGGCTTTGGTATGGACATCTATGCATACGATGCTTATTGTCCGAAAGAGGTCATTGAAGCAGACGGTGTGAAGGCGGTTGCATCTACCGAAGAATTGTATGCTACTTGTAATATTGTATCTCTGCATATTCCTGCTACTCCTGAAACAAAAAATTCTATCAATTATGATCTGGTAGACAAAATGCCTAAAAACGGTCTGCTGGTTAATACTGCACGCAAGGAAGTTATTAATGAAGCCGACTTGCTGCGTCTGATGAATGACCGTCCTGATTTGGAATATGTTACTGACATTATGCCTGTACATCATGCCGAATTTGCTGACCATTTTCCGGGTCGTTATTTCTCTACACCGAAGAAAATGGGCGCCCAAACTGCCGAAGCGAATATAAATGCCGGTATTGCAGCTGCCAGGCAGATTGTGGGTTTCCTGAAAGATGGTTGCGAAAAGTTTCGCGTAAATAAATAAGTATTTATAACTTATAAATCTAATATTCTATGGCTATAATAAAACCCTTCAAGGGCATTCGCCCTCCGAAAGAACTGGTGGAGCAAGTCGCTTCCCGTCCTTATGATGTGCTTAATTCGGAAGAAGCCCGTGAAGAAGCAAAGGGTAATGAGAAATCACTTTATCATATCATCAAACCGGAAATAGACTTTCCGGCAGGTACAGACGAGCATGATGCGAAGGTGTATGACAAGGCTGCTGAGAATTTCCGGATGTTTCAGGACAAAGGTTGGCTGGTGCAGGACGAAAAGGAAAACTATTATGTGTATGCACAGACCATGAATGGTAAGACTCAGTATGGTTTGGTAGTAGGTGCCTATGTTCCCGATTATATGAATGGTATTATCAAGAAGCATGAATTGACCCGCCGTGACAAGGAAGAAGACCGGATGAAACATGTACGTGTGAATAATGCCAACATTGAACCGGTATTTTTCGCTTATCCCGATAATGCAGAACTGGATGCTATTGTTAAGAAATACACTTCTCAAAAACCGGAATATGATTTTATAGCTCCGGGTGACGGCTTCGGCCATTCATTTTGGGTTATAGACCGGGAAAATGATATTGAAGCCATTACTAAAGCTTTTGCCGCAATGCCTGCATTATATATTGCTGACGGCCATCACCGCTCGGCTGCCGCAGCATTGGTCGGAGCAGAAAAGGCAAAGCAGAATCCAAATCATAAAGGTGATGAAGAATATAATTATTTCATGGCAGTCTGTTTCCCGGCTAATCAGTTGACTATCATCGATTATAATCGTGTGGTGAAAGATTTGAACGGCTTGACTCCCGAAGAGTTCTTAGCGGCTGTCGGAAAGAACTTTGTCATCGAGGAAAAGGGTGTGGAAATCTATAAACCGCAAAGCCTCCATAATTTCTCCCTTTATCTGGAAGGCAAATGGTACAGCCTGACTGCCAAGGAGGGAACTTACGATGATAATGATCCTATCGGAGTGTTGGATGTAACTATTTCTTCTAATCTGATATTGGATGAAATCCTTGGTATTAAAGATCTTCGTTCTGATAAACGAATCGATTTCGTGGGTGGTATCCGTGGCTTGGGAGAACTGAAAAAGCGTGTAGACAGTGGCGAGATGAAAGTTGCTTTAGCGCTCTATCCTGTTTCAATGAAACAGCTGATGGATATTGCCGATACCGGCAACATTATGCCGCCGAAGACTACTTGGTTTGAACCAAAACTTCGTTCGGGATTGATTATTCATAAACTGAATTAATTTTTTGGAGAGGTGTATCAGAAGAAACTTTGGAGTCTTGATACACCTCTAAAACAATACAGTGATAAGAAGAAATCCAACTCTTCATATTCGGAAATGATTTATTATTGTTGTTGTATAGGTGGAATATAGATAAATTGTTGTTAGGACAAAAGAATAAATTTCTTTCCCTTTGTTTATTGCGAACAAATATCTAATTTCGCGGCGATTTTAAGAAGATAGACTATAATGACTAACAACAAGACTAAAGGATTTATCCTTGGAGCGATTGCAGCAGCCAGTTACGGCATGAACCCCCTTTTCACTCTTCCCCTTTACAGTGCAGGAATGAGCGTAGATACAGTATTATTTTACCGTTATTCGCTGGCTGTTATCGTTCTTGGCATTATGATGAAATTTCAAAAGCAATCTTTTGCCATAAAAAGGGTAGATGTGCTGCCACTCTGCATAATGGGATTATTGTTTGCTTTCTCTTCTTTGTTCCTTTTCATGAGCTACAACTATATGGATGCAGGCATTGCTTCTACCATTCTGTTTGTTTATCCGGTATTAGTGGCTATTATTATGGCGGTGGTCTTTAAAGAGAAGGTTTCCCCCATTACGATGTTTTCCATTGCTCTTGCCTTTGTAGGTATATCCATGTTGTGCAAGAGTCCGGGCGGACAGACACTCAGCCTGGTAGGAATCACATTTGTCTTCCTTTCTTCATTGTCTTATGCCATTTATATAGTGGGGGTCAATCGCTCATCGCTCAAAGATATGCCGATTGCCAAACTTACCTTTTATGTTTTGTTGTTCGGATTATCGGTGTATGTAGTGCGTTTGCAGTTCTGTACAGAATTGCAGGTCATTCCAACGCCGATGCTATGGATAAATGCTGTTTCGCTGGCAGTCTTTCCTACTGTCATCTCACTGGTGACAATGACTAAGGCTATTCATTATATAGGTTCTACTCCAACTGCCATCTTGGGTGCATTGGAGCCGGTTACCGCTTTATTTTTCGGGGTACTGGTATTCGGTGAACAGTTGACTCCACGCATTATTTTGGGTATCTTGATGGTGATTACCGCAGTAACTCTGATCATTGGAGGAAAATCATTACTGAAGAAAAGAAAGATTAGAGTAAAACACAGCAGATAAAACGGATTGTTGTATCTTTGCCCTTGCAACAAATTATTATATTTTAAACAATGAAAAAGCAATTTATGCAATGGGCAGGACTTGGAATGTGGGTAGCACTGACCCTGTCTGCATGTACCCCTACAAAAAGAGAAGTAGGTAATCTGAATGTTATTCCTCAACCGCAAGAGGTCGTTCAAAATTTTCAGGAAAATCCTTTTGTTATTCATTCGGGCACAAAAATTGTTTATCCGGCAGGTAATGAAAAGCTGGAACGGACAGCTGAATTTTTGGCTTCTTATATAAAAGAAGCCACGGGACTTACCGTTCAATGTACGACAGAGAATAAAGAAAGTGATGCCATCATTCTGTCTGTTGATACTGCTATAAAACAAAAAGAGGGATATCGGCTGGAGGTAACATCCAATAATATCCGTTTGGCAGGTGGAAGTGAAGCGGGAGTGTTTTATGGTATTCAGACTTTACATAAATCTATGCCGGTGACGAAGGATAGAGAGTCGGCATCTGCCATTCCTGCCGGTATCGTCAATGATTATCCCCGTTTTGATTATCGCGGATTTATGGTCGACGTAGGTCGTCATTATTTCCCGGTTTCTTATCTGAAGCAGATTATCGATATGCTGGCGTTACATAATATTAATTATTTTCATTGGCATCTTACGGAAGATCAAGGGTGGCGAATTGAGATTAAGAAATACCCTAAGCTGACCGAAATAGGTTCGACGCGCCCACGTACCTTGATGGATTGGAGCACAAGAGAATACGACGAGACTCCACACAGCGGATTTTATACTCAGGAAGAAGCAAAGGAGATTGTGAAATATGCAGCAGACCGTTTTATTACAGTTATTCCCGAAGTAGACCTTCCGGGACACATGATGGCTGCATTGGCTTCATATCCCGAATTGGGTTGTACCGGAGGTCCGTATGAAATACCGTGCGAATGGGGAGTTTTCCCGGATGTGTTGTGTGGCGGAAATACGAAGGCTTTGGAGTTTGCCAAAGATGTATTAAATGAAATAATGGATATTTTTCCTTCCCCTTACATTCATATCGGTGGAGACGAATGTCCGAAGGTACGCTGGAAAGAATGTCCTAAGTGTCAGGCGAAGATTCGCGAACTGGGACTGAAGGATACTCCTAAACACAATAAAGAAAACCGGTTGCAGACCTATTTTATGGCTGAAGTCGGAAAAGTAATCAGTGAGAGAGGACGTAAGATGTTGGGATGGGATGAAATGCTTGAAGGGGGCTTGGCTCCGGGGGCAACCGTTATGTCGTGGACAAGTCCCCGAGGCGGCATAGAGACAGTGCGTCTGCATCATAACGCTATAATGACTCCCATTCAATACCTCTATTTCAGTAATCCTACCTACAATCGCATCAAGGGAACAAAGAGCCTTGAGCGCGTTTATACTTTCGAACCGGTATCGGATGAATTGACAGAGGAAGAAAAACAATATATCATAGGGGCTCAAGGATGTATCTGGACTGAATGGACTCGTGACAGTCTTAAGATGGAATGGCAGATTCTTCCTCGTATGGCAGCCCTTTCCGAGATTCAATGGACAGAACCTGCGCATAAGGATTTTGACGGTTTCCTGAATCGTCTTCCGGCTTTATTGGCTATTTATAAAGATCGTGGTTATGACTTCCGTCAGGATATTTATGATGTTACCATTCAGGTTGTTCCCGAAGAACAAGAAGGAAAAGCTAAAGTCTTTTTTCTTACTTTCGATAACGCCGAAGTGCACTATACATTAGACGGCAGCGAGCCCAATGCCCAATCTTCTCTTTACACAGATACATTGCACCTGGATAAGGATGCAGTTATTCAGGCAATAGCCGTTCGTCCGCAAGGCAATAGCAGTATCAGTAAGGAAGAAATTCATTTCAATGCTGTTACCATGAAGCCTGCGACGCTGAATGTAGAACCTCACAAATCATATACTTTTCAAGGAGGAAGTACATTAACAGACGGACTTTATGGAGACTTGAACTACCGTTCCGGTCGTTGGGTCGGTTTTTATGGTAACAATCCGGATATCACCATTGATATGCAGGAGCCGAAAGAAATCTCATCGGCCTTTATCAATACATTATTGAATCCGGGAGATGCCATATTCGGAGCGACCGGTCTGAAAATAGAAATCTCTGATGATGGAAAAGTTTTCCGTGAGATAGCCTCTAAGAAGATTCCCGTATTGGAAAAAGGAACAAAGATGCAAATTCGTAAAGAAGAGATTTCGTTTGATAAAGTCAAAACCAGATATGTACGGATAATTGCAGAGACAACTTCAAAACTTCCTGCCTGGCATTCTATGCCCGGAAAGAACGCTTTCTTGTTTGTGGATGAGATAGGAGTGGAATAATATAAAATTAAAAGGAGGCAAAACGTTGATAATGCTATTATTTTGCTAGTAGGGGGGTGTCAAAACTAAACCGGCCTATCCCATCGTCAGCTGTAGGGGCAGGGTTTGCCTGCCCGAAGACATAAAGCCAACTGTTTTCGGGCGAGCGAACCTTGCCCCTACGAACGAAACGACAGTTTTGACACATCCTCTTTCTTTGAATCGAAATTGTGAAAGAAAAATTGTATGTTAAAAATCTATTATGATTAAGTGGCTATCCTTTGTCCGACTGTTCCTTACGAGAAATCTCTCAAATCCTTTTGAAGTTTCTTTCGGGCAAAGTGCAAACGGCTTTTGATTGTTCCGATGGGCAAGTCCATTTTTTCTGCTATCTCTTTATATTTCAGTCCTGATACAAACATCATAAAAGGCTGTTTCGTGTCATCGGGCAATTTGTTGATTATCCTATACAGCAGTTTTAAATCATAAGTTTCTTCAAATTTGTCATCATCTTTGGCTACCTGAATCTGTGCATAGTCCGTGAAGTTGGAATCCAGGAAATTAAGCTCACGAACAGAACGGCGGTAATTATTGATGAATAAATTACGCATGATGGTATACATCCATCCTTTAAAGTTTTCCTGGCGGATAAATTTCTGTGTATTATCCAGAGCCTTTAAGATAGAATCTTGTACCAAGTCGTTTGCAGAATCCTGATTTGCAGTCAATTTAAAAGCGAAGCTCATAAGTTCCGGTTGCATCGCTACTATTTTATTTATGATTTTAGAGTTTTCCATATCCTTCTTTTGTTGTTTTACGATATACAAAGGTCCGTTTTATGCAAGAAAAAAGAAATGGCGATTTATCCGAAAAACTTGGCAATTATTCCTTAATGCATGGAGAAGGTCGGTAAAGAACTAAAATAAAAGGAGGGTAGTAATTGTGTACTTCGATTATATTCTATACATTTGTGATAACGGATAAAAACAGAAGAATACGATGAATATTAATAAAATTATAGCTGGTTATAGAGAGGCTTTTGGCGAAAAGGCTGAACTTTCGCATTCTGCCGTCCCGATGTCCTGCTTTAAAGTGATGTACCACACCATGCGCAACAGTTGTCTGTTCGATACCTATGCATGGGGAAAAATCAGAGAAAGAATCAATGGATAATTTTGCGGCAATAGACTTTGAAACGGCAAATAATGAGCGCACCAGTGTGTGCAGTGTGGGTGTTGTGATAGTAAAGGATGGTGAGATTGTAGATAAGTTTTATAGTCTTATTCATCCCGAACCGGACTATTATTTGTATTGGAACACACGTGTACACGGGCTGACTCGGGAAGATACGGCCAATGCTCCTGTTTTTTCCGAAGTATGGAAACAAGTAGAACCCAAAATCACAGGACTTCCGTTGGTTGCGCATAACAAGGCGTTTGATGAAGCCTGCCTGAAAGCAGTATTCAGAACCTATTGTATGGATTATCCTGATTATGAGTTTTATTGCACTTATCAGGCATCACGCAAATTAAAAGGGTTACGGAATCATCAGCTACATACGGTGGCCGAGTTCTTCGGGTTTGATTTGAAGAATCACCATCACGCATTGGCAGATGCGGAAGCTTGTGCATGGATAGCCCGATATGTGTTGTAGTTTTTATATTTTTCCAATAATAATGATTTCCTTTGATGATGATACAAGAAGATACATATAAAACGATAATCGGTGTAGCCGAAGGTATTTATACAGAGAAGAGAAGTAAATTTATAGCTATTGCCATTCCTGTACATACCGTTGAAGAGATAAAACAGCATCTTGATATTTATCAAAAAAAATACTATGATGCGCGTCATGTGTGCTATGCTTATATGCTTGGACATGAAAGAAAAGACTTTCGTGCCAATGATAACGGAGAACCGTCCGGTACTGCCGGAAAACCTATTTTGGGACAAATAAATTCTAACGGGCTGACTGATATTCTTATTGTTGTCGTGAGATACTTCGGTGGCATCAAACTGGGAACAAGCGGATTAATCGTCGCCTATAAAGCTGCGGCAGCAGAAGCGATAGCCAATGCCACAATAATAGAAAAAACGGTGGACGATGAGATTGCCGTTGCTTTTGAATATCCTTTTATGAATGACGTCATGCGTATCGTAAAAGAAGAAGAACCGGAAATCTTGGAACAGTCATACGATATGGATTGCCTGATGAAGCTCCGTATCCGCCGGTCTATGATGGGGAAATTGCGTGCTCGCTTGGAGAAAGTTGAAACAGCCCGAATTATCGAATAACCCTTTTGGCATTATTGTTGGTTCAATGGTGTTTCCGGGAGGCTTTGATTGAAACATGTTTGTAACATGAATGACACATCGCAGATATATCGGTTCTCTATCTTTGCAGTCGAAAATAAAAAGTCACATTAATAATAAAGATGAGAAGAACACTCGCAGCCGCTGTCTTTACAGCTTTAAGCATAGCAACCGCAGGTGCGCAACTAACTATTCCCAAGGAATATCTTCCTAAGGTTCACGGGACTATACGTAGTAAATACGAGCTTCAGACTACTACAGGCATGCAACGCTTTCAGGTAAGAAACGCCCGTGTCAGTTTGGACGGAAAGGTACTGCCGGTTATTGCATATAAGGCAGAAATAGATTTATCGGATGAAGGAAGCATCAAGATGCTGGATGCGTATGCCCGCTTCGTTCCTAATGATACATGGAATTTGACAATGGGACAGATGCGTGTTCCGTTTACTATTGATGCGCATCGCTCTCCTCATCAGCAATATTTTGCCAATCGCTCCTTCATAGCCAAGCAGGTGGGGAATGTGCGTGATGTGGGTGCTACCGGAGCTCTTGCTTTAGATGGTAATTTGCCGATGAAGTTGGAAGCCGGACTATTCAATGGCTCGGGACTGACTCAACAAAAAGAATGGCATAGCACCCTGAACTATTCAGCCAAGCTGCAATTAATGCCTTGGAAAGGTTATAACCTTACTTTAAGCACGCAAAAAGTACACCCGGATAAAAATAGTATCTATATGTATGACATCGGTACGTATTATGAATTTTCCAATTGGCATTTTGAGGTGGAATACTTATATAAAACATATGCTCACGATGCTTTTAAAGATGTGCACGCTTTTAATGGCTTTGTAAATTATGATTTGCCTATCAAGAAAGGGCTGTTTAAGAAAATATCTTTCTTGGGACGATATGACAGTATGGGCGATCATAGTAACGGTGTTGCCAATGAAGAAGGACAACTTTATATCACGGACTATTCCCGTCAACGTCTGACCGGTGGCGTGACGCTGAGTTTCGGAAAAGCTTTTCAGGCAGATTTGCGTATCAATTACGAGAAATATTTTTATGATGACTTATCTCTGGCTAAAGAATCGGAGCAAGACAAATTCGTAATGGAACTGATGGTGAGATTCTAATCTCACCAACGTTCCTTCATCATTTCTTCCATTTTCAGCAGCTCATCTCTATATTGGGCAGCTTCGATAAATTCCAGTTTCCTGGCAGCTTCCTGCATTAATTTTCGTGTACGTTCGATAGCCTTTTCCATTTGAGGCTTAGACATGTATTGGACAACCGGATCGGCGGCAATACTGCCGTTGGATGGCTCAACGTATGCTTTCGGAACTTTTACTTCATCATCGGCATTGGTATTTCCTGTGCCCAGAAGAGCTGCATTGCGTGCACGTTTAATCTGTTTCGGAGTAATACCGTGCTCCTCATTGTAAGCCAATTGTTTTTCGCGGCGGCGGTTGGTTTCATCAATGGTCTTTTGCATGCTTTCGGTAATGCGGTCGGCATACATGATGACTTTTCCGTTGATGTTACGGGCAGCGCGTCCGGCCGTCTGTGTCAATGAGCGGTGAGAACGAAGGAAGCCTTCTTTATCGGCATCCAATATAGCTACCAAAGACACTTCCGGCAAGTCAAGACCTTCGCGAAGCAGGTTTACGCCTATTAATACGCTATATGTTCCCTGACGTAATTCATCCATAATTTTCACCCGCTCCAACGTATCTACATCACTATGGATATAATTACATCTAATGTCGTGACGCAATAAATAATCGGTTAGCTCTTCTGCCATACGTTTGGTCAGTGTAGTGACTAATACGCGCTCTTCTTTTTCGATACGCTGCTGAATCTCCTCCATCAGGTCATCGATTTGGTTCATGCTGGGGCGTACTTCGATGACAGGGTCAAGCAATCCCGTCGGGCGGATCACTTGCTCCACCACAATCCCTTCACTTTGTATCAATTCGTAATCGGCGGGAGTGGCACTGACATAAACAACTTGTTTTGCCAATTCTTGAAACTCTTCGAACTTTAGCGGGCGATTATCAAATGCAGATTCCATCCGGAAACCATATTCCACCAGGTTGGTTTTACGTGCGCGGTCACCGCCATACATGGCACGAATCTGAGGCACACTGACATGGCTTTCATCAATGACAATCAGAAAATCATCGGGAAAGAAATCCAGCAGGCAATAAGGACGCGTACCGGCTACACGACCGTCAAAATAGCGCGAATAATTCTCTATGCCCGAGCAATGACCTAACTCCCGTATCATTTCCATATCGTAAGTGACACGTTCATAAAGGCGTTTCGCCTCATAATGCTTGCCTTCTTCTTCAAATTTAGCCACTTCTTTTGCCAAATCATCCTCTATTTGATAGATTGCCTGCAACTGGCTTTCTTTGGTGGTCATAAAAAGATTGGCGGGATAAATCTTGTATTCATCAAAAGAAGCGAGACGTATGCCGGAAACAGGGTCCACTTCTTCAATACTGTCAATCTCATCATCCCAAAACATCACGCGGAGCAGGTTGTCGCTGTATGCCAGATAAATATCTACCGTATCTCCTTTGACACGGAAATTGCCACGATTCAGCTCCAAATCATTGCGGACATACAGGCTGTCTACCAAACGGCGTAGAAACACATTGCGGTCCAGTAATTTACCCTTTTTGATTTCAATGACATTATTATAGAAATCAGAAGGGTTTCCCATACCATAAATACACGATACGGAAGAAATGACCACCACGTCCTTACGGCCGGAAAGCAAAGCGGAAGTGGCTGCCAGCCTGAGCTTGTCAATCTCCTCGTTGATTTGCAAGTCTTTCTCTATATAGGTATCGCTGGATGGGAGATAGGCCTCCGGCTGGTAGTAATCATAATAAGACACGTAATACTCGACTGCATTATTAGGAAAAAAGTTCTTGAACTCTCCATATAACTGTGCTGCAAGCGTTTTGTTATGGCTTAATATCAGTGTGGGTTTATTGATGTTTTTGATGACATTGGCAATGGTAAACGTCTTGCCGGAACCTGTTACACCCAAAAGTGTCTGGGCAGGCACTCCTTTTAATATGCCTTCTGTCAGCTGGGCGATAGCTTCAGGTTGGTCACCGGTCGGTTGATAATCAGAAATCAGTTCAAAATTCATAATTCCATGTTTATAAAGACTAAGCTGTAAAATTACAGTTATTTTCTCTTATAACACGTATACATCCTGAAAAAAACAAGATTGGTCGACTTTTTAGTATTAAAAAACATATAACTGTTGTATTTTTCGGTGGAAAGGCGTAAATTTGCGCAATTATTTAAATAAGATGAAAAAATATATCATTATAGCTCTTGTCTCCGGCAGTGTATTAACATCATGCGGAGAGTACAACAAAGTTCTAAAAAGCACGGACTACGAATATAAGTACGAAGCAGCCAAAAGTTACTTTGGCAAGGGGCAGAACACAAAAGCTGCGGCAATTCTGGAAGAGTTGATAACTATTTTGAAAGGAACCGATAAAGCTGAAGAATCCCTTTATATGTTAGGAATGACATATTATAACCAGGGTGACTTTATAACGGCGTCGCACTATTTCTCCACATACTATAATACATATCCTCGTGGAACTTATACCGAACAGGCTCGTTTTTATTCGGGAAAAGCATTATTCTTGGATACACCGGAACCCCGTTTGGATCAAAGCAGTACTTATAAGGCCATTCAGGAGTTGCAGATGTTTATGGAGTATTTCCCTGCCAGTAACCGTCATCAGGAAGCACAGCAAATGATATTCGATTTGCAGGATAAGTTGGTGATGAAAGATTATATGGCAGCCCGATTATATTATGATTTGGGTTCTTATACGGGAAACAGTTCATATAGCACTACCGGAAATAACTATCTGGCATGTATCGTTACGGCTCAGAATGCTTTAAAGGACTATCCTTATACCAAGTTGCGCGAAGATATTTCTATCCTGCTTTTGCGCGCCAAGTATGATATGGCCAAGGAAAGTGTGGAAGAAAAGAAAGAAGAGCGTATGCGTGATGCCATTGATGAATACTATGCCTTTAAGAACGAATTCCCCGAAAGTAAATATATTAAAGAGGTGGAAAACATTTATAAGGATGCCAAGAAATACGTGAAGGAAATTAACGAATAAAAAACTAAATAAGAAATTATGGATTACAAGAAGACAAACGCTCCGTCGAATACCATTACCCGCAACATGGTGGAACTGTGTGAGGATACGGGCAATGTATATGAAACCGTTGCTATCATTGGTAAACGTGCCAACCAGATTGCTGTTGAGATGAAGAATGACCTTTCAAAGAAGTTACAGGAGTTCGCTTCATACAACGATAACCTGGAAGAAGTCTTTGAAAACAGAGAGCAAATCGAAATCTCTCGTTATTACGAAAAGCTCCCGAAGCCGACTTTGATTGCTGCCCAGGAATACGAAGAAGGTAAGGTTTATTATCGTAACCCAGCCAAAGAAAAAGAGAAATTACAATAAAAGGTTCTTTCCCTAAAGGCCGTTTCACTGAAGCGGCCTTCTTTTTTGTATAACCGTTATTAAAAGATTATTATTATGATACAACGCATTCAATCCGTTTATTTATTGGTAGTTACCATTCTGCTCATCGTTTGTATGTGCACTCCTGTAGGAGCCTATATTGCTGAGGATTACAGTGTCTCAAAGTTTACTAATCTGTGTATTGTCTCTGCCGACGGCGTAAAGGACTATGCTCCTTGGGCTATGTTTGTCATTCTGGTAGTAGCGGCATTGCTTTCTTTTACTACGATATTTATGTTTAAGAAACGTATGTTGCAGATTCGTATGACTATTTTCAGCACTATCTTACTGGTAGGTTATTATGCTACACTGATTACTTTTATCTTTATGTTGAAGGATGATAGCATGACATTCTCTGCTTCGTGGACTTTATGCTTGCCTTTTGTCGCTATTATTTTAAATTGGCTGGCTATTCGTGCTATCGGTAAAGATGAAGTGTTGGTGAAAGCTTATGATCGTTTAAGATAACGATTCCTTCATTTGACTGAAGAATATTATAAGGGGTTGTGTCAAAAAACGTGGATAATGCTGTCTTTTGGTTCGTAGGGGCGAGGTCCGCCCGCCCGAAAACAGTTTGCTTTGTGTCTTCGGGCAGGCAAACCCTGCCCCTACAGCTGACGATGGGATAGGTCGGTTTAGTTTTGACACAACCCCTTATAACAATAAAGCATATTTTTTATAATACACCGGCGTCTGTGTCGCTATTGTTAATCTTCTTGTTCTTGCTTTGATATTGGCGGCCGAAACTGAAGTTGTAGGCAAAGGTCAGGAAAGCCATGTGAGCCGACTCCTTCACATGCCATGCTCCCTTGGAGCCGGCGTAGCGATTCCTGTTTTCCTGTTCGCGCTTATAGTTATCAGAGAAAGGATTGATGATTCCTGCTCCCAAATTGACTTTGCCCAAGCGATATTGCAACATAAGGACATGCAAGTTCTCGCCACTGCTCAAGCTTTCGCCAAAGAAACTGTTGCGGTTGCTCTGTATCATGAAGTATCCCATAAATCGTTTATACATGGCGGTTGCCTCCAATTCGTAATACCAGTTTGTATAGGTGTGATTATAATCCGTTCCGTGACTCCAATAACGGCTCAGCCCCGTACTCCCTCTTAATTGCAGTACATCCCAAAGCATTCCCACGCGGACAGATAACTCATTTTCCAAAGACTGGAAGCGATGGTGGTTGGCATAGCTGCGTATGAATTTCCCGTTCTCACGATAAGTTTGCTCCATGATGACATCGGGCGCATTGCGATAGTTGGTATACCAATTTATCTGCACTTTCTTCTTGTTATACCCCAATGTCAGGTTCAACCGGTAGTTGTTATATGGTTTCAAATCAGGGTTTCCACGTCTGATTTGCAATGAGTCTATCAATTGGTCTACAGCACTTAACTGAGATAGTGAAGGCTCATTACTGTTTAAACTGCCATTCATGCGGGCATAAAATTCTTCATTAAATGTATAACTCAGGCTGAAACGTGGATTGAATTGGTAAGTTTCATAATCTTCTTGTCCGATTTGTTGGTACCAGGAACGGGTGACACCTACCCCCAGCGTATAATTCATCTTTTTCCATTTTCCGTTATATTGCGCATAGGCATACGTGTCGGCTTGTTTCATCTGTGTGTTATAGTTCAGTGTTCCGCTATACTCATTGTCCGAATATGCCTGGGTGTGTTTGATACCCGAACTGAAACGGCTTTTCTTGAATGTCTTTTCATAGATTCCTTCCGCGATGATGGAGTATTTGTCACCCTGCACACCTGAGAAGTAATCGGCAACAAACTCATTATCGAGAATTTCCTGATAGTTTTGGCGGTTATGACTGCCGATATATGTTCCTACAACGTTCAATGCCAGAAACTGCTTCTTTTTTAGTTCCTTCTGAAAATAGATGTCGAACCAGGGACGACTGTTACGGTTGTGAGCAAAGTCAAGTCTTTCTGTGGCAAGTTCGGGATATTCACGGGTATACAGTGTGCTGTGGAAACCGGTCCGTGGTTTGTTTTCATTCCAAAATCCGACGGAGGCGTTCAACATATAATTATCCGCTTCCTGCAAGTTATAACTGATACCGCCCCATTGTGCGTATTCCGAAGTAACATCAGGAATGCCTTCTTCCGTCCGGTGCAGAAAAGTACCGTCTTCCTTTGCAAACGTTTCTTCATTGGTGCGCCATGCATTCTCGAATTTATGTGAATATGCGCCATACCATATTCCGAATTCGGATTTCTTGTAGTTCACTTTTCCCGACACATTATAGTTTCCCCACATCACATAGGGCGACTGCTGAGCCGAGGTGCTGACAGAACCTCCAAGTTCATAACGGCGGACAATGTAGTTTACCACCGCTCCTGCATCTCCGTAGCGCAGTCCGGGGTCTTCCAGATATTCTATTCGGAGGATATCCGATGGGATAAGTGCCTGAATTTCTTCTTTCCCCACTTTGCGTCCGTTGATACACAGTTGTACAGAACTTCCGTCATTCAGGGAAACACTGCCATCCAGAGGATTTACATTCAGTCGTGGAAGCATCAGATTGCGTAACAAATCGACACCGCTATTTGAAGCAGTGATTTGTTGCTTGTTGGGAAACACTAATTTTCGGTCGAACTTACTGACCACATTGGTTGCGGAAACCGTCACTTCTTCCAGTTGTTGGGAGGCTTCTTCCAGTTCCAGCGTACCCAAATCGACAGATTGGGAAAGTCCTTGCAGGTCAATGACGCTTTTCTTAAAACCGATGGCAGAGATGACCAATTTATAACTTCCTTCCGCCACTTTTTCTATTCGGAAAATTCCTTTGTTGTCGGTTGCGGCACCGTTGACAAAAGTCGAATCATTGGTTTGCAGGACCACATTGGCTGCTATCGCCGCTTGCTTAGTGCTTGCTTCCAATACTTTACCGGATATGCGTATTTGTTGTGCATGGCATATACCTGCCAATAAGCATACGGTCATTAAAATACCAATTTTTTTCATGATGTAGTTTTTTTCGTGTCTTCTTGGTCGGAGACCAATTAATACTGTTTATCGGATTAGACGGTAATAATTAACTTTTAGTTTCAAATGAAATCGTAATAATAGTTAAAAAGAAAATGACCGGGACACACATACGTATGTATCGGTCTTTACGTATATACGCATGAGGCTATACATACGTATGTATAAAGCAACACGTATATATGTGTAGCCCTACACATATATACGTGTCATGCGACCTTTGACCGAAAGGCAATATCTTCTTCGGATGAGCCTGCCTTATTTGGTTATATCGAATAAATAAGTTGCCCTTACGCCTATATAGGAGTGGGCAGACCGACCGAAATAATCTTTTTTTGTACTCTTATAAAAGTCTCCCAACCCCATGTAATAACGCCCTTCCAACAAGAAGTGTCCGATGCCTGTGCTTAATTCCAGTCCGGCGCCGGCTGCAATACCATAATCAAATTTATTTTCTACAGCCTTACCGTATTGCTCTGTTACCCCATTGGGGCGTTGGGAAGTATCCCAATTATCACTCATTTCTTCTTTATCGCTTAAAAAGAAACCGATCTGGGGACCTGCATTGATAAAGAACTTTACTCCTCGGTTCAGTGCGTCTTTTCCGAAAGCAAGATGAGCCAAAAGAGGAATCTCAACATAGTTCATGGTGCGGCTGTATGTATTTCCGGAGCCATCCTCAATCTTTTCACTCCAACCGCGTTGTGAGTAATTGATTTCCATTTGCACTCCACACATCATCTTGAAGTATTTTTCGGACATATAGCGCATGGTGACACCCATTTCCATGCCATTCAAGGTATTTTGTTTGATTTTAGGATCAAAACTAACAGAGTTCATGTTCAGTCCTCCATTTATTCCAACTGCAAAATTATGTCGCTCTTCACCTAATTGTGCAGTTGCCGGCAAGGTGAATAACCATGCCAGAACCAATATACCTATATATTTATAGTTCTTCATTATTCAAAATCGAGTTTAATCAATTCATAGTTCTTCGTAAAATGAACAAAGAACACTTTCCGGTTGATAAAGCCTCCCCAGTTATTTACGCGTTCAAATTTAAAACCTGTCTGAATAGGAGTGACTGTCACTTTATTCAGCTTGTCTTCCAAGTTGCTTCCATATTGTGATAACCCTTTCAGGAAGAAATAGCCTGTGTCGAATCCTAACATTCCATATTTGGGGAATGTGTTCGACATATCCTTGCTGTACCATTTGCGATAGGCAGAAGAGAATCGGATAGCTTCGGGAAATAAATTGTTAGTATAGAAAGAAGAATAGAAATAAGTATCCAATTCATAAAAACTGGCCAAATGGTCGTTAGTATACGTTTGCCATTCGGGGTAGCCGAATAATTGCATCCGATAATCAGGATTGTCACGCAGGGTAACAATTAACTGCGGTAATAATTTAATCAGAGCAATGTTTGTACCGGAAGTAGGAATAAATACATTGTCCAAAGTAGCATTCATGGCCCCCTTTAATGATTCGGGAGTAATGGCCTCACCTTTTAATTCAGTAAAAGGTATGTGCTTGCCTTTCAATTCCTCTTTCAGTCCCTTAATAAAATCCGCTTTGTCTTTATCGCCATCCTCTGCATCAAGGAATATTACATTGGCATTGGTAAATTTGCGTGTAAAGTGCTCATATACTTCCGAATATAGATAAGATTGAGGAGTATTAATCTGATAAATAGACGGGTTGTTGAACACCTCATTACCCTTTGAAGTAAATGGAATCACTAAGCGGATATTATTTTTCTTGGCAAAATCCGCCACCGGTTTAACCTGTTCCGGATAAGCAGGACCGAAGATGATATTCATGTTTTTCATTTCATCTTTGGCAAGAATGGATTTTACCGAAGAGGTATTATTATATGTATCATAAGTGTATATATCAATAGAAACACCTTTTTCTTTCAAACTGTCTACTGCCATCAAGAAACCTTCATAGTACTCTACCATGCGGGTTTGTTCATCACGATTACCGCTGCCGTCGGTCATGAACGGAAGCATAACGGCTGCTTTTATGGTGGCAATCTTAGGATTTTCCTTCTTACTCTTATCAAAGAGCTCATTGTCGGTCGGTATAGTAGTCGGCGATACAGGTTGCTCCTGTTCCTTTTGGCTGTTTCCGGCAGATGTGTAGGGGATACACAAAAACTTTCCTTTTTTGAGTTTCTCAGTACGGAGTTCGGGATTGGCTGCAATCAGTTCGGCTTCCGTAATGCCGTATAGACGGCTGATGCTGTATATCGTTTCTTTTCTTTCCACCCGATGCATATCCCGACATTTAGGTTTTAAAGGGGTGGAAGCGGAAGAAACAGCTCCGGCCGATTTTACTTCATTGATAATGGTTTCCTCACTGCTCTCTGTTTGTGCAGGGATAACAATAACCTGTCCGATACGGAAGTTTTCCGCACTGAGTCCCGGATTGGCCTTACATATATGTTGTGCAGTGACACCATATCGCTGCGTAAGCTTATACAGAGTTTCTCCGGCCTGAATGGTGTGAAACGTTTGTTGTCCGCTTCCTGCGTTCTTCTGCGGAATCTTCAATCTCTCACCGGCCTTTATTTGTTCCGAGCTTCCCGGATTCAGTTTAATGATATCGGCAGTAGTAACGTTATACATACTGGCTATCGAATACAAACTCTGCCCTTTGGTAATAGTGTGCAGAAAATAGCTGTCAGAGGAATGCGTCTGAGCCATCATTCCGACTGGAGCAACAGACAAAGCTGCGACCAGATATAATGCTTGAATAAATTTCATTTGTAGTGTGTTGATTATACTAAGGGGCAAAAGTACAAAAAAAACTGTTTTATTCACATTATATGGAAAGAATAGCAAATAATATTAGGCTTTTTAATTAATTATTTCGTCCAGAAGCATTAAATTTGCCTGCCAAAAGTAGCTGAAAGCATAAATATATGATTGAAGATAAAGAATTAATTAATGTATACGGTGCCCGTGTGCATAATTTAAAAGATATAGATGTAGAAATTCCACGTAACAGCCTGACTGTGATAACCGGACTTAGCGGTAGCGGTAAATCTTCATTGGCATTTGATACTATCTTTGCTGAGGGACAACGCAGATACATAGAAACATTCTCTGCATATGCCCGTAATTTTCTGGGTGGAATGGAACGTCCTGATGTAGATAAGATAACAGGATTGAGTCCGGTGATTTCTATAGAGCAGAAAACAACGAATAAGAATCCGCGTTCTACCGTAGGTACAACAACCGAAGTGTATGACTATCTTCGCTTGTTGTTTGCCCGTGCAGGTATTGCATATTCTTATCTCTCGGGAGAAAAAATGGTGAAATACACCGAAGAACAGATTCTTGAACTGATTCATAAAGATTATCAAGGCAAAAAGATTTTTATGCTGGCTCCGTTGGTGCGTACACGTAAAGGTCATTACAAAGAACTTTTCGAACAGGTGAGGAAGAAAGGTTATTTGTATGTGCGTGTGGATGGGGAAGTGCGTGAGATTGTTCACGGCATGAAACTCGACCGTTATAAGAACCATGATATAGAGGTGGTCATTGATAAACTGGTTGTAAATGAAAAGGATGAGAAACGCTTGAAGCAAAGTGTTGCAACTGCCATGCAGCAAGGGGATGGACTGATTATGATATTGGATGCGGAAACAGAAACGGTACGCCATTACAGCAAACGCCTGATGTGTCCGGTTACAGGATTGTCCTATAAAGAACCTGCTCCCCACAATTTTTCATTTAATTCTCCGCAAGGAGCTTGTCCGCGATGTAAAGGATTGGGATATGTCAACCTTATTGATGTAGACAAAGTGATTCCTGATCGTGAATTGTCTATTTATGAAGGTGCCATAGCACCTTTGGGCAAGTATAAAAATGCAATGATATTCTGGCAGATAGAAGCATTGCTTGAAAAATATGATTTCAGCATAAAGACACCTGTCAAGGACTTGACAGACGAAGCCATTGATGAAATTCTTTATGGTTCCGATGAGCGGATTAAGATAAAAAGCAGCCTCATCCATACTTCTTCCGACTATTTTGTGACGTATGAAGGAATAGTGAAGTACATACAGATGATGCAGGAAAAAGATGCTTCCGCTACAGCTCAGAAATGGGCGGAGCAGTTTGCCAAGACCGATGTTTGTCCCGAATGTAAGGGAGCCAGATTGAACAGGGAGGCATTGCATTTCCGCATACACGATAAGAACATCTATGAATTGGCCAGTATGGATATCAATGAGTTGTATGATTGGCTGATGAAGGTAGATGAATTTTTAGAGGATAAACAACGCAGAATTGCGAGCGAGATATTAAAGGAAATTCGTACTCGTTTGCGTTTCTTGCTTGATGTGGGCTTGGACTATCTGTCATTGAACCGCACCTCGGTGTCTCTTTCGGGAGGAGAAAGCCAGCGCATCCGTTTGGCAACTCAAATCGGTTCACAATTGGTGAATGTACTCTATATATTGGATGAGCCGAGTATCGGACTTCACCAGCGCGACAATCTCCGACTTATCAATTCATTGAAGAAACTTCGGGATACAGGCAACTCTGTCATTGTGGTGGAACATGATAAGGATATGATGTTGGCCGCAGATTATGTAGTGGACATGGGACCGAAAGCCGGCCGTTTGGGGGGGGAGGTAGTATTCGCCGGAACTCCGCAGGAAATGGTTAAGACAGAGACACTTACCTCGCAATATTTAAACGGGAAGATGAAGCTGGAGATTCCATCTGAACGAAGGGCAGGAAACGGAAAATCCTTATGGCTGAAGGGTGCGAGGGGAAACAACCTGAAAAATGTGGATGTGGAGTTTCCATTGGGAAAACTTATCTGTGTGACAGGGGTGTCGGGTAGTGGGAAATCCACCTTGATCAATGATACTCTGCAACCTATCCTGTCTCAGCATTTTTATCGCTCCCTGCAAGACCCGTTGGCATACGACAGCATAGAAGGACTGGAAAATATAGACAAGGTGGTGAACGTAGACCAATCTCCTTTGGGACGAACTCCCCGTTCCAATCCGGCAACGTATACCGGAGTCTTTTCGGATATAAGAAATCTTTTTGTCAATCTGCCCGAAGCGAAGATACGCGGCTATAAACCGGGACGTTTTTCATTCAATGTGACCGGAGGACGTTGCGAAGCTTGTGGCGGTAACGGTTACAAGACAATTGAAATGAATTTCCTGCCTGATGTCCTGGTCCCATGTGAAGTATGTCATGGCAAACGTTATAACCGTGAAACGCTGGAAGTGCGTTTTAAGGGAAAATCCATAGCCGATGTGCTGGATATGACTATTAACCGGGCTGTGGAGTTCTTTGAGAACGTACCTCAGATTCTGAATAAAATAAAAGTCTTGCAGGAAGTAGGGCTGGGGTATATCAAGTTGGGACAACCTTCCACCACCTTGTCCGGTGGAGAAAGCCAGCGTGTGAAATTGGCGACAGAGCTTTCCAAGCGCGATACGGGAAAAACTTTATATATATTGGATGAACCTACCACCGGCTTGCACTTTGAAGATATCCGTGTGCTGATGACCGTGCTCAACAGATTAGTGGACAAAGGAAATACGGTTATCGTTATCGAACATAACCTGGATGTCATCAAACTGGCGGATTATATTATAGATATGGGGCCGGAAGGAGGACGCGGCGGAGGACAACTTCTATCCACAGGTACTCCCGAAGAAGTAGCCAAGAGTAGTAAAGGCTATACACCCCGATTTATCAAAGAAGAATTAAAGAATTAAGATTATTCGGTATGAAAGAGAAAATAGCAAAAACAAATGCAGCGCGTCTGCTTGATAAGGCTAAGGTTTCTTATGAGCTGATTCCTTATGAGGTGGATGAAAATGATTTGAGTGCCATTCATGTAGCTGCCAGTTTGGGAGAAAATATAGAGCAGGTATTTAAGACCTTGGTACTTCACGGAGATAAAACAGGGCATTTTGTCTGTGTTATCCCCGGAGAACACGAGGTAGACTTAAAACTGGCTGCCAAAGTATCGGGCAATAAGAAATGTGACTTGATTCCGATGAAAGAACTGCTTCCTTTGACGGGATATATCCGTGGCGGCTGTTCTCCCATTGGCATGAAGAAACACTTTCCTACTTATATACATGAAACATGCACTGAATATCCGTTTATTTATATCAGTGCCGGCATACGGGGATTACAAATTAAAATTGCTCCCAATGACCTTATAAAAGAAGCTAAAGCGGAAGTAACATCCCTTTTCATCGAATAATCATGCAAAAAGAGCCACTTTCGTGGTTCTTTTTTTTTCAGATTGGCTAAAAGTTATATCTTTGCAAAAAATCAATATTAACTATTAATTATAAATCTTATTACTTATGTTTGAAGGACAGCCTAAAGGCTTATATGCGTTAGCTCTCGCCAATACCGGCGAACGCTTTGGTTATTACACAATGCTTGCGATTTTCACACTCTTTTTGCAAGCTAAGTTTGGATATACGGCAGCCGAAACATCCGAGATTTTTTCTACATTCTTGGCTGGTGTTTATTTTACTCCTCTAATCGGTGGTTGGTTAGCCGATAAATTTGGTTATGGAAAGATGGTGACCACAGGTGTTTTTGTCATGTTTTTCGGTTATCTGCTACTTTCTATTCCTGCAGGAAATGATATCGCTAAATGGATGATGTTCGGTGCATTGACAATGATTGCATTAGGTACCGGTTTATTTAAAGGTAACCTGCAAGTAATGGTAGGAAATCTCTATGATGCTCCTGAATACAGAAGTAAGCGCGATTCGGCATTTAGTATTTTCTATATGGCTATTAATATCGGTGCCTTATATGCCCCTACAATGGCGACAGAAATAACAAACTGGATGTTGGCAAAATCTAACTTAACATACGATGGACAGATTCCGGCTTTGGCACACCAGTTTCAAAATGGAACCATAACTCCTGAGGGTTCACAATTACTTGAAAGCCTGAAAGTAGCTCAGAATTTTGCTGGTGATACTGCATCATTCTGTTCTACATATATTGATAAATTGGGGGAAGCTTATAATTATGGTTTTGGTGTAGCTTGTATCTCATTGATTATTTCTATCATTATTTATTATGCATTCCGTTCTACGTTTAAACATGCAGATGTCAATACAAAACAAGCTAACGCCAATAAGAGTACACAACAGGCTGCTACTTCCGAAGAACTTACTCCAGCTGAGACAAAACAACGCATTATTGCTTTGTGTCTTGTATTTGCTGTCGTTATTTTCTTTTGGATGGCATTCCATCAAAATGGTCTTACCATGACTTTCTTTGCCCGTGACTATACAGCTCATTCTGCTGAAGGGCTCGATCGGTTAGGCTTTAGTGTATGGAATCTTACTTTACTGATTGTATTGGTTTACGCTGGTTTTTCTTTCTTTCAATCTAAAATTAGTAAAAGCAAAACTATTTCAGGTATTGTAGCAGTTGCTGTCATTATTCTTTTGGGAGTAAATTATAGTACGATGGATGCAACTCTGCCTATTCTTCCCCAGATATTCCAGCAATTCAACCCCTTCTTCGTTGTTGCTTTGACTCCGGTATCCTTAGCTGTATTTAGCTCTTTGGCTAAAGCCGGAAAAGAACCTTCCGCACCTCGTAAAATTGCGTTTGGTATGCTTATTGCTGCGATTGGTTTTGCTATTTTGGCTATGGGTTCTATGGGACTTCCCACACCGTCGGAAGTGGAAGCGAATGGTATTTCTTCTTCTCAATTAGTATCTCCTAATTGGTTGATTTCTACTTATTTGGTGTTGACTTTTGCTGAATTGCTGCTATCACCAATGGGTATTTCATTTGTTTCTAAAGTTGCACCTCCCAAATATAAAGGATTGATGATGGGTGGTTGGTTTGTAGCTACTGCATTAGGTAATAAGTTGGTTGGTGAAATTGGTAAGATTTGGGGTGAAATGCAGTTGTGGATGGTATGGAGTGTATTGATTGTATGCTGTCTGGTTGCTGCTTTATTTATGTTCTCTATTATGAAGAGATTGGAAAAAGTGGCTAAGTAAAAATCAGGGAACTAAAAAATACTCAAATACTTTTTAGATATAAATCTCTTTTCTCTGCTGTCATAAAGAACTGAAATATAGTTTTTGATTGACAGTAGTGAAAGGAGATTTTTTATTTGATTTTGGGTCAATAGAAGAATTTAACTGAACACCAATGCAAATGTGGTAGTCTGCCTGTCTTCTTTATAAGGCAACAATGTCAGTGTGCCACCGCTAAGTCTCATAATTTGTTTGCTCAAGCTCAGACCGATTCCGCTTCCTTCTTCTTTGGTGGTAAAGAAAGGAATAAAAATCTGTTCGGCAGCTTCGGGGTCGATCACAGGACCATTATTAGCAATCTCGATATGTACACTTTCCTGTTCGTCACAGTATGCTCTCAGGGTGATTAGTCCGTCCGGTGTATCACCAATTGCTTGAATGGCGTTTTTAAGCAGGTTAGTCACCACTTGAGCAATGAGGTTCTCGTCGGCAAAGACAATCAAATCGTCTTTCGCTTCATGCAGGGAGATGCTGATATGAGGACAAGGATGCTGATGACACGCCAGTTTTATCATTCTTTCGAGGAAGGGACGTACATAGAACAGTGAAGGTTCCGGTGAAGGAAGACGTGTCAGTTTGCGATAAGACATGACGAAATTTATCAGTCCTTTGCCTGTCGTGTGAATCGTTTCCAATCCTTGCCGCATCTCCTCGTTTTCAGCTCCCGGTAATTGCAGCAAGGTTTCACTCAACGAAGTGACGGGAGTAAGGGAGTTCATGATTTCGTGAGTTAAAACCCGGGTAAGCCGAATCCATGAATCAATCTCCCGTTCGTCCAACTCGCGGTTGATATCGCTGAGAGCGATAATACGTAGTTCTTCCTCTTTGATATTTATGCCCGACACGCGTAGCGCCAGATTGATTGTACCGCGCTCCGTACTGACCTGTACTTGTGATTTATCTCCCGGAAGAGCTTCTTCCATCACTTTTTTCAGTTCGTCTGAAATGCGGGATAGTTGTTTGGTATGTGTAAAGACGTCCATTCCCAATAGTTGCGTTGCTTTTTTATTTTTTTGATAGACAGCACCTTTACTGTTGAGTACAACGATTCCTGTTTCCACGAAGTCAAGAATCAGCTCGTAATACTTCTCACGTTGGGCTGTTTCCTGTTTTACATTATATAAGATTCGCGCTATGCGGTTCAGCATCATGTTGACCGATGAATTGTCTTTGTCGGGGCTATGTTCATAGAATCGCACAGCCGGGTCGTCATTCTCAATGGCGTCAAGCAAAAATGCCACTTTTCTTGTATTATAGGTATACAGGCGATGAAACCAATATATTGAAACGAAGAATAAGGGAACGACAAGGCATAACCATAACCAATTGTGGTGCATATACAGCCATAAACCGGATGTCGCCAATGCGACAACAACAAGTAGGCGGAAGATAAAAGAGGCAGTCACTTTTTTCATCATAAACCGAATTTCTTCATTTTATTATATAAGGTCTGACGCGTTATTCCCAGTTGGGCAGCCACGGCCGAAAGGTTTCCGTTACATTTTTCCATGGCTCTTTGAATCATCTGCAACTCCATTTCTTCCAATGTGGAGACGGCAGCTTCGGCAGGAGGCGTGCCGGCTTTACGGGGAAAGTGAAAATGTTCGTTATTCAATATTCCATCTTCGTTAATGATGACAGCCTTCTCAATGGCGTGCTCCAGTTCCCGAATATTCCCATACCAAGGATGCTCGCGCAGCTTGTCCTTTGCGGAAGAGGAAAGAATGATATTTCCTTTGTCATACTGCTTACAGAAACGGTCGATAAACCGTTCGGCAAGGGGGATAATATCTTCTTTTCTGTCACGTAAAGGAGGAATTTCAATATGGATGGTGTTTATTCTGTATAATAAATCCTCCCTAAACCTGCCTTTGAGTACCATCTCTTCCAAATTGCAATTAGTGGCGCAAATCAAACGGATATCTACAGGAATGGGATCATTGCTGCCCACACGCACCACACTACGCTGTTGAATGGCAGTAAGGAGCTTGGATTGCAGGTGATAAGGCAAATTGCCTATTTCGTCCAAAAAGAGAGTACCTTCATGAGCCGCTTCGAATTTTCCTTGCCGGTCGGAATGGGCGTCGGTGAACGAACCTTTTACATGCCCGAACAATTCGCTTTCAAACAAAGATTCAGTAACGGCACCCATATCCACCGTTACCATATTGCGCCGGCATCGTTCGGAAAGCGCATGGATTTCGCGTGCCAGCATTTCTTTCCCGGTACCATTCTCTCCGGTAATCAGGATATTTGCATCTGTTTGGGCTACCTTCTCTATCAGTGTCCTCAACTGTTTCATGGCATTGCTTTCACCCCAATACATTGATGATACCACCCTGCGGAGTTCTGCTTTTTTCTTTCCTTTAGAACTGTTTCGGCATGTAGCTGACAGTGTATCTACCAATCGGGTATTATCCCAAGGTTTCACGATAAAATCCGCGGCTCCTTCTTTTATACCACGTACAGCCAAATCGATATCAGCGTAAGCAGTAAATAGCACGACGGGTAATGACGGTTGCATTTTTTTTATTTCGTGCAACCAGTAAAGCCCTTCATTGCCGGTATTAAGCCCACTGCTGAAGTTCATATCAAGCAATACCACCTGTGCATTCTCTTCACGCAGCACGGCAGGCAGTGTGATAGGTGAGGTGAGGGTAATGATACGCTCAAAGCTATTCTTCAACAGCAGCTTAACGGCAGAAAGCACCCCTTTATTATCGTCTACCACAATTATGGTTCCTTGCATATCTATAATCTTTTGGTTTATTCTTGAAACAAAGATAAGTATTTGGCGCCTAACCTCCTAAGCAGTGTCTAATTATTAGACATAAGCTTTTTGGAACAGCAATAAACCATTGTTGTCTAATTATCATACACTGCTGTCTAATTATTAGACACTATCGGGGCGGAATGAAATAACTAAAGCTCTTATTTATAGAGAACTGTGACTTTGGCACGTTTTCTGCATTATTCTTTAAGAGAACGAATAGAAACAAAAAATAAAATATGAAAGAACTTTATTATGTAATTCAGACATTGATTCATGGGCGTGGGGCTAATCTTATAAAGGTTATCTCGCTGACTCTGGGTTTGACGGTCAGTATCTTGATATTCGCGCGCGAAGCCTTCGAGTTTAATTATGATACTTGCTATGAGGATTCCGAATGTCTGGCTGCAGTGCAGATTGAATGGAATCATAACGGAGAGAAGGACACCGGCTTTATGACAATGGGCCCTATGGCCGGTGCCATAGCCGAAAGTTTTCCCAAAGAAGTGGAAAGTGCCACAACAACGCATTTCTGGTGGGGAGGAACTTCTCTTTATAAGGATGACGTTCGTTTCAGTCCGGGTGTATTGATAGCCGACAGTTGTTTCTTTAAGACAATGAGAACAAAGATATTGCAAGGGCAGGCTTCGGAAATGAATAATCCCGATATACTGTTTATCAGCCGGAGCTTGGCACAAGAAATGTTTGCCGGGACTGATCCTGTCGGCAAGGTTGTGAATTTGAATAAAAGCATGCCGATGACCATAAAAGGTGTTTATGAAGACTATCCTGAGAATTCTACATTTTATGATTTGAGGGTTATCATATCTATGGCTACCACACGAAAATATGGCTGGGACTATTGGGGGTGGAATGGAGGTGACAGTTATTTTGCTTATATTCGCTTACGCCATCCTTCCGACATGGAAACGATAAATAATCGTATAGACCAAATGCTGGAAAAATATATTCCGCAGGAAGATAAGGATAAGAATTATACTTGGTCGCTTCGTCTGATTCCCTTTTCTGATTTAAGACTGGCCAGAAATTATGATGGTATGGGCATTATTTGGGTATTGCTTATCTTAGCAGGTATTCTATTGTTTACTGTTACATTGAACTATGTGCTGATTTCCATTTCTTCACTGAGTCGCCGTGCCAAAATCATTGGTGTGCACAAGTGTAATGGAGCGTCAGATTGGGGAATCATGAAAATGTTTCTGTGGGAAACAGGGATTCTTATTTTCCTCTCTGTCCTATTGATGGCTTTCCTTATGCTTAATTTCCAAGAACCGCTTGAAAGAATGGCAGATGCCAGTCTGGAGGCCATGTTTACTTATGAGAATCTATGGGCACCGGTTTGTGCCGTTTTATTTATCTTCATAGTGGGTGGTGTATTGCCGGGATTACAATTTTCAAGAATACCGGTTACGCAGGTCTTTCGCAGATATACGGAAGGCAAGAAAAGCTGGAAGCGTCCGTTACTTTTCATCCAATTTACCGGTACGGCATTCATCTTTGCATTGTTGGCGCTTGTATTGGTGCAATCCAATCACATGACCAATATAGACCGAGGTTTCAGCACAGAACGCATGGCTTTTACCTATTACTATTTCAGTAATCCTGAAAACGCACGCTCTACTTTTCAAAATTTGCCTTATGTAGAAGCTGTTGCAAGTAGCAGTCTGCCTCTATATGAAGGAATGAGTGGTTGTCTGGTTACTACGGAAAGTGGAAAGCAATATAGTATGCGAGGCAATACAATTGACAAAGACTATCTTCCGTTTGTAGGAATAAAACTGAAAGAAGGACGTAACCTGAAGCAACAGGATGAAGTTGTGGTTAACCGGAAGTTCCTGGAAGTTATGCATTGGAAAGAGAATCCTATCGGTCGCCAGGTTCGTAACAATGATGAAATATTGGGTACTATTGTGGGAGTGACGGAAGATTTTCGTTCATCTAATCCTATTTTCGTGCCGGAGGAACCGGTTGTATTCCAATATCGTTCTGATTTTAGTGGCTGTATTCAAGTAAAGCTGAAAGAGCCGTTTGATGAGAACTTAAAGAAACTCAATGAAGATGTGAAGAATATTTGGCCGGATGGAGATTTGAATTTTGTGTCTGAAACACGGGCAACAGAACTACAAATCAGCACTGTGGTCGATTTTCGAAGTGTTGCGCTAATGGCCACCATAACCATCCTTTTTGTTACCTTGATGGGATTGATTGGTTATATTAATGATGAGATGCAACGTCGCAGTAAGGAAATAGCCATTCGTAAGGTAAATGGGGCAGAGGCGTCTTCTATTTTGCTTTTGCTTTCGAAAGATATATTTTGGACTTCAATGCCTGCGGTGTGTATCGGAACATTGGGGGCCTGGTATTTGGGAGCTTTGTGGACGGACCAGTTTTCTGAAACGGCTGAATTTCCGATATACTATTATATCCTGATAGCTTTTGTCTCTTTACTTTTTATCATTGGTTGTGTAGTGATAAAGACATGGAGAATAGCAAATGATAATCCGGTGAACAGTATTAAAAGTGAATAATTAAACAATAAAAACGAATATGATACAGATTGAGAATTTGAGTAAAGTGTTTCGCACTTCAGAAGTGGAGACCATAGCATTGAACCACGTAAGTATGGAAGTCAAAGAAGGAGAATTTGTTGCTATCATGGGACCTTCCGGTTGCGGCAAATCTACTCTGCTGAATATTTTGGGATTACTGGATAACCCAACCGAAGGAAGTTACAAGTTGATAGATAAGGAAGTGGCAGGATTGAAAGAGAAGGAGCGTACACAACTCCGCAAAGGAGTAATAGGTTTTGTCTTTCAGAGCTTCAATCTGATAGATGAGCTGAATGTGTTTGAAAATGTGGAGCTACCTTTGACTTACTTGGGTATTAAGGCGAGTGAACGCAAAGAGCGTGTCCTCGAAATATTGAAACGTATGAATCTCAGTCATCGTGCCAAGCATTTCCCTCAACAGTTATCGGGAGGTCAGCAACAGCGTGTTGCCATTGCACGTGCCGTGATAACTAATCCGAAACTGATTTTGGCGGACGAACCTACCGGTAATTTGGACTCAAAGAACGGAAGCGAAGTTATGAATTTATTGACAGAACTGAATAAAGAGGGTACCAGCATTGTTATGGTGACTCACTCACAACACGATGCAAGTTTTGCGCATCGAATTATCCATTTGTTTGATGGTAGCATTGTAGCAAACGTCAAAGAGTAACAGCCCAAGACAACACAGATGAAACAATTATATTATGCAATCCAGACGATTCTTCACGGGCGTGGAAGTAATGTGACGAAGCTCATCTCTCTTTCACTCGGACTGACTATCGGCATATTGTTATTCTCGCAAATCGCTTTTGAATTAAGCTATGAGAAGTGTTATCCCGATGCAGAACGTCTGGCTTTAGGCTGAAAATCTGCCCGAACAAATCGAAAGTGCCACTTGCATTTATCCCGATAATGCCTGGAATCTATATAATGTTTTATATTTTATTGGAGTTGCTTTGTTCGTAATGTTGCTTGTCGTGACCTGTGTGGTAATCAGAGCGTGGCGCATTGCTAATGAAAATCCGGTAAAGAGTATCAAATCAGAATAAATTAGTAATTAGTATTGAGTAGTCATAAATAAAACACCATAATGCAATGAAACAATTGAAATATGCTATCCAAAATGTCATTCGTGGAAAAGGTTCAAATATAGTCAAAGTGGTATCCATTACTTTAGGTTTGCTTGTCTCCGTTATTTTGATTGCTAAAGTAGCATACGAATTGAGCTATGATAATTTTTACCGGGACAACGAACAGCTGTATGTGGTAAAAACAGGGTGGGATGGTGGAAAGCCGCTTCATGGCAATAACATTTATCCTACTGCTGCTGCGATTGCCCGGCACTTTTCCGCTCAAGTGGAAAGTTTTACGACAGTAACAGAGGCTTATGGGAAGATGTCTCATGGAAATAAAGCTTATAGGGAAACGGTTCTTATGGTCGATTCTGCTTTTTTTCAAACAATGGGGCTTCCTTTATACAAAGGCAATGCGCTTGATTTAGCTAACCCGGATATGATATTCTTGTCCGAATCCTTTGCCAAAGAGGTTTTCGGAAGTGATGGTGCGGTAGGAAAAACATTGTTATACAATATTGGTGGAGATTATCAGCCTTTTATAGTCAAAGGTATTTATGCCGATATCCCTCTGAATACCACATTATATCGCCCGAAAGCCGTTATCTCTATTGCCAATCGCACGAAATATTACAAAGGCGGATTGGGATGGAACACCGGTGGCAATTATCAGGCTTTTGTCCGCCTGAAGCATTCAAAAGCAGATGCGGAAATTATCAATAAAGGTATAACGTCTATCATCATGAGCCAATATATGCCCATGGATCACTATGGAAAGTTTGGAGTAAAAGGTATTGAGGTAATGGTTTCTCCATTGCGCAGACTGCATCTCGACAATTGGAATACAGTGAAAATGCTTTATATTATGGGTATACTTGCAATAGCATTACTGTTCACCGCGACATTGAATTACGTGCTTATTTCTCTCTCTTCGCTGGCTTACCGTGCCAAAGCCATTGGCGTACACAAATGCAATGGGGCAGGTACAGGAGGCATATTCGGAATGTTTTTGTGGGAAACAGCCATAATCGTATGTATATCTTTAGCTTTGATTGCTTTTATCATTCTCAATTTCAATGAAAAAATAGAAGAACTGATTCAGACACCTGTCGGAGAACTGTTTAGCTTGCAAAACATTTGGGCTCCTGCTTTGGTGGTGCTGTTTCTGTTCTTCATAGGAGGTATCATGCCGGGACGGTTCTTTTCTTCAATTCCTATTACCCAGGTTTTCCGCCAATACACTGAAAACAAGAAACGCTGGAAGTATCCGTTGCTTTTTGTGCAATTTGCAGGTACGGCATTCTTAGTCGGGATGACGTGTGTAGTCTTTTCTCAATACCATTATACGATGTCAAAAGATTTAGGCTACAATATGGAACGGTTGGCGTCTGTTTATGATTCGTATGAGCATGTGGACAACACACTCAGTTTGCTTCATAACCTGCCATACGTGGAAGGGGCTGCTACGGCAGAAGCCGGAATGTTGGGATTTCCGTCTCCTTATCCGGTGAATGACAATAGTGGCAATATGATTTTTTCTCCGCGCCTGACTTTCTTTGACAGGGAGTTCTTTAATTTTATAGGGATGAGGTTGAAAACGGGAAAAGCACCGACAGCCGAAGGGGAAATACTGGTCAACGAAGAATTTGTGCGTGCCATGAAGTGGGACAATAACGGAGTAGGTGAGTATGTACCCGAACATGGTACGGTGACAGGTATATTGGATGGGTTCAGATTTATTGATGCGGCGCAAATGGAGCCGGTCGAGATTCGTTGGAGCAGCGGACGTGGCAATGTAATGCATGTGAGGCTGAAAGAACCGTTTGATGATAACCTCAAACGCTTGAACGAAGAAATGAAGAAACTTTATCCGCAAGATAATGTACAGTTTACCTCTTATGCCAAACAGATGGAACGTTCTTTCCATTCAGAACGCGTTTTTCGGGATTCTATCATTTTGGCAACCATTGCTATCTTAGCCATCACACTGATGGGATTGGTAGGTTATATTAATGATGAGATACGGCGTCGGAGTAAGGAAATTGCCATCCGCAAGATTAATGGGGCGGAAGTGAAAGGCATTTTGCTGATGTTGTCAACAGATGTCATCCGTATCGCTGTACCGGCCATATTGATAGGCGTTGTTCTTTCGCACTATACAGGAATGGTATGGAAGTCGCAGTTTCGGGATGTAATGACTACCGATTGGCTGTTTTATACAGGTGTATTCATCGTTGTATTGGCGTTCATCGTGGGCTGTGTGATTATCAAGTCATGGCGGATAGCCAACGAAAACCCCATTCTCAGTCTGAAGAACGAATAACTTTATCTACATTATCAAAGAAAGTACTGATATGGAAACGAGGCGACTGCCTTTTGACAGCCACCTCGTTCTTTTTTCCTAATACCTTCCTTTAAAATAAACTTCTGTACCGTCAAGCAAACCACTTAGTGTATTGTCGCTCATCCAGATGCGTTCAAAATAAGAGACGTCATCCGGTCCGTATTTCATACGGATACATGTTTGTGTATTGTTATCCCAATTCCAATCAAAGTAATATATGTCTTCAGTTACGCAGCCATCTCGATACTCCACTCGTATATAGTCTTTTCCGGTCCGATTTTCATAAAAGTCCAATCGCTGGGTGTAATATTTTCCATCTTGCTCCCAACTTTCCTGCCATGTACGGCTGCACAGTTCATGTGTCTTTCTATAATATACCTCACTATAATCATCATTATCATACCAGCTATCTATTTCTACTTCGCATGAAGTCAAACTAAGCATGGTTAGGACAAATACCAATAGACCGAAGCATTCTCTTATCTTTGTTTTCATAATCCATTTGATTTTAGTTTACTGTTTTTTTCTTATACTGCAAAAATAGGTGGGGAAAATGATACTATAAAGAGAATATTACTATTTATATAGGGAATTTCCCTATTTGCAAGAGGGATTTACGAATTTTAGATAAGAGGAAAGAAGAATCCGTAATCGAGGTTATTTTATCTGTAAATTATCTACAGAAATTATTGGCGGATAGTTTATCTTTGCCGTTGGAAAAGAAACAAAAATAACTCTTAAAATACGAATTATGGCAAAGAAAGTGCTGATATTATCTTCCAGTCCGCGTCGTGGCGGAAATTCTGATACATTGTGTGACGAATTTATGCGTGGAGCAATGGAGTCAGGCAATGAAGTGGAAAAGATATTTCTACGTGATAAAATAATAAATTACTGTACCGGGTGTAGCACATGCAGCCGTTACAATAAGCCTTGTCCGCAAAAAGATGATACTGCTGAAATATTGGAAAAAATGATAAGGGCAGATGTGATAGTAATGGCAACTCCGGTTTATTTCTACACGATGAGTGCTCAAATGAAGACTTTGATAGACCGTTGCTGCGGACGTTATACAGAAATGGGTAACAAAGAGTTTTATTTTATTGCCACTGCTGCAGAAGGAGACCGGAAACTGATGGAACGTACTATTGATACTTTCCAAGGATTTTTAGATTGCTTGGAGAATCCGGTTATCAAAGGGGTTGTGTATGGAGCAGGTGTTTGGCATACAGGAGAAATAAATGATAAGCCGGCGATGCGGGAAGCTTATGAGATGGGCAGACATTGTTTGGAAAGTTGATGAGGATTTTCATCTCTCTCAAAAAGACTTAGGACTTTCTGAAAGACTTTGAGAAGTATATCGTTCTACATAACAAACATACTAAAAAAAGGTCAGGCGATAATACCTTGTGATAAAGGTTAACCGCCTGACCTTTTTTAATATTTAGCTATTTTTTAAGCTTCTTCTACCGCTGCCTGCGCCGCTGCCAAAATAAGATACTTTTCAATGAGTTATATAATACTTCTCAACAATATTCGTTTATTCAATTTCTTCGTATCTGTCTATTATGATTAATGTTTTCGTCCATTTATCGAAGAACTCGCCGCTACCAGTCTTGATATATTACCCATTTAAGGCAAATAGATAAGCCACAATCAACACAAATACGAAAAACGATACTTTTATCATCTTAAAGGTTTGAACGCTTTAAAACGGATTATTTACGTTCGTTCACCTGCTTTGATTTAATCAATTCATTGTAGATTGTATGGGCAAACTCCCCTGTGAAATATTCTGCCCAATTCTGATAAGTTAGGCAAATACCGGTTCGAGGGTCTTCATAATCCATGGTTTCCCATATATCTTCCAATTCTGCATAAACCTCATTGGGATTATTCCCAAGAGCGTCCACCACTTCTTCGGAATAACAGTTTACCAATGTATCTATCCAATCTCCACAATTATCACAACCATCTTTGTAGATAGCATTGAATGCGGCTTTTTTCAATTCATCCATAAAAGGCTCTGTTTTACAATATGGGTACTCTCCGTTCATTGCTTTTCTAATGTGCCGATATTTTTATGTTCAGGAGATAATTCTGTTAACCTACATTCGTTACCATCAAGCGCGGCTTCAAACATATAATCACTATTTGACAAAGTTATGCTTCTACCATTGCTTTTGCAGGAGAATACTCCCTTGTAATTTTCTGTCTCTGTATCTTGTTTGGAATATTTTTCTCCAATTGGCTCAGTACGTATTAGTGTAAATTTTTGAAGTTTACAATATGGATATCCGTTGACCGTAATAGCATTTTCTGATACTTCAATCACTCCGTAAGTTCCCTGCTTAAAAACATATTTATATACACAAGTTGCCTCAAACATTTTATCTGTTCTTTTTTCTGTTTTTATATACAGATCAGCTTCGGATTCTCGCATGATTAAGTCGTAAGTAGTTTCTGTCTTCACAGTGTAATCACCAGCTTCTATAGGCTCTCCTTTTCCTACTTCCACTTTTTCAAACTCAACATTATGCAATATGACATCAGAAAAAGAATCTTCCGGAGTAATAGCATCTATAGCCTCCATACTCAAAAATACACCCGAATAGCGTTCAGCGCCTTTCTCGTCATCTTCACTGCAAGCACATAACAGTAAAGAAGTAATAAGACATATTATTCCAACTATATATCTCATTTTTTTCCCTCTACTAACTTTTCATAAACCTTAATCAACCTCTCCTTTTCAGCCAACAATTCTTCCAAATGCTTCACTCGTTCTACAAGAATAGCATCTGTGCCTACAGACACGTTGCCCATCATCGAAGCAGGACTAAAATCGCCGTTTGTTTCAACTGTATTATTTGATAGTCTTGATACTTCATCATCAAAAAAAATTCGTATGTCAGCTTTTAATAGAAAAGCAATCTTCTCTAAGTCTGCCGCTTGAATCTTATTGTTTCTAATGCATCTATGTAGATTTTGTTCGCTCATTCCAACATCAGCAGCAAGTTTCTTTAATCCACCACCTCTGTTTTCGCTCAATTTTCTAACAATTTCTAAATTCATGATTTACAGGAACTTGAATTAGTCGACTAATATTTAATTTCGCATACACTAAATTTTATGACGAAAATATTTGTTCGCCACGAATAAATATATTAGTTTTGCACTATAAAGTTAAACAATAACCCATAAAAAACAAATAAAATGGCAGAAAATCAAGTAAAAGTACGTCCAACTTTAACGGATTTGGAAGTAGGTAAAACGGTTACTTTCCCCATTGAAAAGACTAAGAGCGTCCGTGCTCAGGCTTCCGATCTCGGACTTATCCTGAATCGTAAGTACCAGACAGAAACGGACCGAGAAAAGCGTATCATAACAGTAATCAGAATATCGTAATTTGTAATCATCATGAACAAATTTGTAAATATTTCACAACTGATACTATCCTGCATCATGCTTTTTGCGGTGGTTGTCAGCATTGTGGCACATATCATACTTGGAAACATCGCATCGTTCATTGGCTATCTTGTATCAGCTGTATTCATCTTTCTCACATGGAAACTGGTACGTATATCATGGATGGAGTTTCAAAATGAAAACAAATAACCTCTTAACTTACAATATCATGTCTATCAATTTCAAAAAATTAAATTCTCAAATCAAGCCTCTTAAACCGGAAGCAAGACACGTGGGCTACATCTTTATTGCTACAGACAAGCAAAAGAGAGAAAGTCTGGTTGACTCTATTGCCAAGCCCGGTTCTAAACGTTCCCTAATAAAAGTGCTTACATATTTCATTAAAACCGATGAAAATTATCGTGCAGAGTATTCACTTTAATCCGTAATCCTATGCTCACTATTGATTTTCCCGATAAATCCGTTACTTATGACACTTTCGTCCGCGATGTAGCGTCCTCTGTAGTCCGTATGCTTGCCGATACACACAATGACCCCGAAATGGTCAGCCAGCGAAAAGCATACGCTATGTTTGGGCGTGGCAATGTGGATAGATGGCGCAAGCAGGGTAAAATAACCCCCTGCAAGCGTCCGGGCAAAGTTGAATACCGCACAATCGAACTGCGTACACTACAAAGGTTACAACAAGACTATTTCAAATGATAAGGGAGGATAGCTCAGCGGATAGAGCGGCGGTACGTACCCAAATGGCCAAGATGCAGCAGGACACAGGTTCAAATCCTGTTCCTCCCACTATTTTTTCACTATTAAAAATCAAAGTAGATGAAAGCAATTCAGCTAAAATCAATCACGCTTCGCAACTGGCGTGGAGAAAAAGAAAGGACAACACAGTTCCATACAGATGGCACTGTTACACGTATCTGTGGTCGTAACGGTCTCGGCAAGTCCAGGCACATGGATGCGTTCTGTTGGCTGCTTTTCGGCAAGGACAGCAAAGACCGTAAAGACTTCAACTTGCGCACCACAGACGAAAAGGGCAATCCCCTACAGCATTGTGAATGCTCCGTAGAGGGAACATTAGTCGTTGATGGAACGGAAATTACCATCAAACGAGAGTATAAGGAGCAATGGGTCAAACCTCGTGGACAAGTAGAGGAAGTGTTCAAGGGGAATGTCACCGAATGCACATGGGACGGCGTACCTGTTCGTGTCAATGAGTATAAGGAACGTATAAATGCCGAAATCATTGATGAGAACCTTTTCAAGATGCTAACCAATACCGAGTATTTCCTATCGTTAAAACAAGATGTTCAACGTGAAGTGTTAATGTCCATTGCCGGAGCCAAAACAGACAACGAATTGGCGCAGGGAAATGCAGAATTTACCGCTCTCGTAGACATGTTGAGTGGCAAATCATTGGCAGATTATCGTCGGCAGATTGCCGCAGAGAAAAAACGTCTAAAAATGCAAGCGGATGAAATCAAGCCACGTATCGACCAAACGGACAAGATGAAACCAGAAGCCGAGGATTGGAACTCATTGGAAGAAATGCTCACCGACAAAAAGAAAGAGCTGGAAGAAATAAACGAACTTCTGCATTCTGAAGATGCTCGCAAGCAATCTGCCATCGATAAAAAAGCTGCGCTGAACCGTGAAAAACGGCAAATCGAACAGCAACAGAAGGATATTCTTGCCGCAGAAAGGAGAAGTCGTCAGGAGGAAGCCGATAAGCAGAACGAAACACGTAATGAAATCGAGAAAGAGTTGAAGAATATTCATTCCGAACGATCGGATTGCAATATAGACATTACCCGTGCAAAAGAACGCATCAAGTATTTGAACGAAGAAATAACTAGAACAACAAGCAGACTTGAAGAATTACGTTCCGAATGGGCATCCATTCGTGCCACACAGTACACCGGTGATAATATCTGTCCTCATTGCGGCCAGCCTTTACCCGACAATATGATACAAGACGCTCTCCAAAAGTTTGAAGAATATAAACAAAACAGGCTCAAAGAGAATCAATCACGTGGAAAATCCCTGTCGACACAAGTCGAATCATACCGAGAGGAATTAAACAGGCGTAATGAAGAACTTGTAGAGCATTCTAAAAAGATTACTGCCATTGACGAATGTATTGCAGGGCTGTATGATCGTCTGAAATCCACCCCGAAAGCAGCACCGTCCGCCATCAACGAAAACGAGCTGCCTGCGTATGCAGCAAACCTAAAACGTTTGGATGAGATAGAAAAAGAAATAGCAAATATCACATATACTCAGACAGATACCGAACTGTCCGAACGTGCCGAGTTGGTGAAATCTGCTATTAAGAACTTGGAAATCCAACTAAACAACCGTACCATTATCGCCAACTATGATAAAGAAATAGAGCGTCTTGAAAAGGAAGGTCGTGAACTCGCACAGAAGATAGCCGACATAGAGAAACGTGAATATATAGCTGCTAAGTTTGCCAAAGCTCGCATTGATGATTGTGAGAGCCGTTTGAACTCGCTGTTTGGCATGGTACACTGGAAACTTTTCGATACCACTCTTGACGGAAACGAATACGAAGTATGTATCCCTATAATTGATGGTGTGTCCTATGGTACGTGCAATACAGCAAAGCAAGTGAACGCAGGTATTGACATCACCAACACATTGGCAAGGCATTACGAAGTCTATGCTCCAATGTTCATTGACCGTGCCGAAAGCGTGAATACATTCATTGCTTCCAACGCACAAATGATATTCTTGCAGGTTACAACAGACAGTCAACTAACAGTAAAATAAATAGTTAAATCTTTAATTATTAGAATTATGAACGAAAGACAAATCACACCGGTTACACATCAAAGTAACGTTCCTGCTGGCATCAACTTCTTTGACCCGACAACCATTGAAACGCTCAACCGTTTCTCCACCATGTTTGCCAATTCCAGTCTTGTACCCGAAAGTTACCGCATTGGCGGTGTTGTTGGCGGTAAGACCGGAGAAGGACCTAAAAAAACGGTCTCTGAAGCCGAAGCAGTAGCCAACTGCGTAATCGCATTCGATGTGGCCACACGCATTGGCGCATCCCCTCTTATGGTAATGCAGAACTTGTACATTGTATATGGTCGCCCATCTTGGTCGTCCAAGTTCCTAATTGCCACTATCAATACTTGTGGACGCTTTGAACCACTGAAGTTTGAATTGACATCAAATGGAGTTTGCAATAACGGTGTGGCAAATGTCAAGTGTGTGGCATGGACTACTCCTAAAGGTGTTACGCATGATGAGAACGGAAAACCGGTTACATCAAAATCACCACTTGCCTTACGTGGTACAGCCGTTACCATACAAATGGCGATTGATGAGGGTTGGTATAGCAAAAACGGCAGCAAGTGGCGTACTATGCCCGAACAGATGTTACGTTACCGTGCCGCCTCGTTCTGGTGCTCTACATACTCACCGGAACTGTCAATGGGTATGCGTACCGTTGAAGAAAATGTAGAGGACGCCGATTATGTCGATGTTACAGAACAGGTTGCGAAAGAAATTTCCACGCAAGCCAACAAAGGCACTATCAGTTTTGATGATGCAGTAGCTCCGGTTTCCAACGAAGTTCCGGCAGGTGTTGACCCTGAAACAGGAGAAATTAAAGAGCCCCAAGGTGAAACAAGTACCGAAAAACAAGCCTCAACCGAGGATGATGGACCGGGCTATTAATCCTATTTGAAATGAAACTTCATGTGTTAGGTTCTTCATCATCAGGCAACTGTTACCTCTTCCAGTCTGAAAAGACTGGTGAGGTACTTGCAGTGGAAGCCGGAGTTAAGTTCAACAAAGTAAAAAAGGTTCTTGACTTCAATCTAAACAGCATTGTTGGTTGTATCGTCAGCCATGAGCATGGCGACCATGCCAAATGTGTGGGCGATTTTATAAACGCCTGCATACCTTGCTATATGAGTCAAGGCACAAAACATGCGCTTGGTTTCTCTTCCAGCTATTGGGCAAAAGGGCTGTTGCCATTCGAACAAGTTGTGATAAATGGATTTAGAGTGATACCGTTCCCTGTACAACATGATGCTGCGGAACCTTACGGATACCTCATCCGTCATGAAGAGTGCGGAACAGTGCTGTTTGCCACAGACACCTATTTCCTAAAATACAAATTTCCCGGTCTTAACAATGTAATGTTGGAGTGCAATTATAGCAAGGAAATTCTTGATGCAAATTTCACTGCCGGGCGCATTGACAAGAAACGCTACGAACGCACCATTAAGTCGCACATGTCCTATGATAACTGTCTCCTCACATTGCAAGCCAATGACCTGTCTCAAGTATGCAACATTCTACTCCTGCATCTGTCCGACAATAACAGCAATGCTACGGAGTTTATCCATGGAATAGAAAGATTATATCCAGAGATAGAAATAACAGCCGCTACAAATGGGCTTTCGTTAACATTTAACAAGAATCCCTATTAGCATTTGTGATTATGAGGAAAAATAATAGTAACCAGTAAATAAAGAAGTAATATGAGAATCTATTTTGATATAATATTTATTGTTTTGAATATCATCATTTTTGCTGTTAACTTTCATTTTGCTTTAGAATCCAAATCCTCTAAAGCATATACGTATGCCATTTTAGGAATGAGTTTTGCCATTGCAGCCATCGTCCTACTTCTATCTGCGGATTTAAATCAAGAATCATAATGAAAAAATCAGTTGAAAATACTCAATACAAAACTGAGAATTGTAGGCCAAACAATAGTGATCTATCATTTTAATAAAAATAAAAACAATGAGAAAAATTGAGATCGTTGAACATGTTATCAACAATACGACTATTAGTCGCTCACAGGCTATTCAAGCCGTAGATTGTGCTTTTGATGCTATTGAGAAAGCACTTTGTAAAGGTGAAAGTGTCTATATACGTGGTTTTGGCACTATCAAGACTTATATCACAAAAGAAAGGAAAGCCCGTAATATCTACAAGAGAACAACGGTAATCATTCCGGCAAGACGAACAGTAAAACTTGTAGTCAGTAAACAACTCAAAGAAAAAATGAACTCATGATGCACACGTGGTTTGAATGTAAAATCCGTTATGAAAAGACAATGGATAACGGAATGAACAAGAAAGTAACAGAACCCTATCTGGTTGACGCGCTCAGCTTCACGGAAGCGGAAGCACGCATCATTGAAGAAATGACACCCTTTATTTCCGGTGAGTTTACAGTTTCCGACATTAAACGTGCCAACTATAGCGAGCTCTTTCCCTGTGAGGAAGACAGTGCCGACCGCTGGTTCAAGTGCAAGCTGTATTTCATTACCTCAGATGAAAAAAGTGGAGCAGAAAAAAAGACGGCTACCAACGTACTGGTACAAGCAGCCGACTTGCGTGATGCAGTAAATAAACTGGATGAGGGTATGAAAGGCACAATGGCCGACTACCAAATTGCATCGGTAGCGGAAACTGCCATTATGGACGTCTATCCATATGCCGCAGATGAGTCCATTACGGATATCATCAGTGAAAATGCCAATTCGCCTGTTGTACGAAATTTCATACAATCTCTCCCCGAAGGTTGCAGGACAACGATAACCGTTGGTGGGAAAAAAGTTGTAGTAGACAAGACCGGAAAAGACACCATTGTTACACCCGAAAAGCAAAGCGACAATGACACTTGAGGAAATGCTTCAAATGGAAAGGAAACGAAAAAAGAAGCAAAAATATGACGATGAGGAACATCGCATACAATGCTCTTGCGTAAAGTGGTTCAATTTGAAGTATCCGAAGTTAAAAGGCCGGTTGTTTGCTGTGCCGAACGGAGGAAGACGTGATACTGTTACAGGTGGCAAATTGAAAGCTGAGGGCGTAACAGCCGGTGTATCCGATTTGATTCTGTTGAAAAGCAATCGTGATTATGGTGCGCTGCTCATTGAAATGAAAAAGAAAGGCGGCTATCAATCTCCATCACAAAAAGAATGGCAAAAGATAATATGTGAAAACGGAGAATACAAATATGTTCTGTGCTTTTCGCTAGATGATTTCATTCGTGAAGTGGATGATTATTTGAGAAATGAATTTTAAAAAAGTCAGATATGGCACGAACTTTTAAAAAAGGTCTTGACTATTTCCCTCTGGATATAGATATATTTAACGACCTTAAAATAAGAAAACTAATCAAGTATCAAGGTGGAAAAGCTATAACGGTATATGCTCTGCTGCTCTGCAATATCTACAAGAGTGGGTATTATATGAAGTGGGATAAAGAGTTGCCTTTCATTTGCTCGGAGCTTACGGGATTTGAGGAGGCATATATATCAGAAGTAATCAAAACCTGCCTGACACTGGGGTTGTTTTCAAAAGAATTGTTTGACGCTGAAAAAGTATTGACTTCTAAAGGTATTCAGGAAAGGTATAGTCGTATATGCGTACAGTGCCGTCGTGTTTGCTATATTGGGGATTATAACCTAATCGAGAAAAGAAAGCCCAAACAAACTGAAAAACTGCCACGAAAGAATGACAATCCACAAACGATACAAGGTAGTACAACAGTGCAAAACGAACTGCAATACGAGCCTTACTCCATGACTATCGATGAAGAAATTGCCGAACTGAAAAAAGACGAGTGTTGGCTTGACCAATTACAAGTGCTTCATGCAACGAATATTTCCTCTTTGCGCAGCAGTCTTGACGACTTCCGGGTGCAATGCCTGGCAGACGGGAAAGACCGGCATTCTTCCTTACAGGATGCCAAACAGCACTTCAACGCATGGTTGAGAATTGTAAATGATAAAAATAAAAGAAAAGATGATAAAGTTAGACCCGAAAGCAGAAATCAACGCAGAGGTAATCTTCTCAAATCTGATGAAGAGAAAACATATGGTAACTCGTTTTAGATTGCCATATACCGCCAAGCAAGTTTACGCTATGCTATATGAAGCGTGCCGGGTGGAAGTTGCTCATAGGCATAGGGAATTTAATGCCACCGAACAATACAAAAAGCACCTTTGGGACATTTCCAATTGGATTACATCGGAAGCCTCCACTTTCGGATTGTTCCTTTGCGGCGATGCCGGAAATGGGAAAACCACCATTCTGCGTGCATTGCAAAACCTTATAAACTACTTGCGCTCTGATGAGGGGTATAACAGCAATGCGGATGCATATCCGATACGCGGCTACATGATGGTATCGGCTAAAGAACTCGTCTTGCTGGCTAAAGCGTATAACAATCCCACACGCGACAACACCTCCGATGTGGCACGCTACAAAAGGCTGCGCCAAATCGAAATACTCGCAATCGACGAACTCGGCTCCGAACCGAAAGAAAGCATTCATTATGGCGATTACGTAACCGCCGCCATGGATATGCTGTCTTTCCGCTATGAAGAGCAGTTCTGTACGCTGGTCTCATCCAATCTTACGGCAAAAGAAATTGCAGAATATTACGACGAACGAATTGCAGACCGTTTCCGTGAAATGATGCTAATCATCAATTTCGGCAATGAGCAGTCATTCAGAAAACAGTAAACTAATTAAAAACATTACGACGATGAATACAGATTATAGTTATTGTTCGGGCGTTACCTGCTCAATTCGCAAGAGTTGTAAACGCTATTTGCCCGATTCACCCGATATACGTTTGCGATGGGTATGTCCGGCATACAATCCGGAAACAGACAAATGCAAGTACTATGAACCAACTGAAGTAGCAAAAACAAAAAATCCGTAATCATGGAAAAGAACAAGTTTACCCATGGTAGTTTGTTCAGCGGCATCGGTGGTTCGGAAATAGCTGCCGAGATAATGGGCTGGAAAAATATGTTCCATTGTGAAATAAACCCGTTCGGGAGAAAAATACTTGATTATTGGTTCCCAAACAGCAAAAGTTATGAAGACATCACGAAAACAGATTTTACAGAGTGGCGGGAAAAAATCAATGTCCTCACCGGAGGTTTTCCCTGTCAGCCCTTTTCCGTTGCCGGACAGCGAAAGGGAGCGGAAGATAACCGCTATCTCTGGCCGGAAATGCTACGAGCGATACGGGAGATTCAGCCCGATTGGGTTGTTGGTGAAAACGTTGCTGGAATCCTCTCAATGGTACAACCCGGCAGTGAAACTGCGTTGGGACGTGAAGAATCTCTGTTCGGAGAGGTTGACCGAGAAAGAATATTGCATCGGCAGGAATACGTCGTCGAAACAGTGTGTAACGACCTTGAACGTGAAGGATATTCCGTCCAACCGGTTGTTATTCCGGCTTGTGCCGTCGGAGCGCCGCACAGAAGAGACCGTGTCTTCTTTATTGCCCACCGTGCAGACGCAGGGGTTAAAGGTATGCAACGAAAATGGGAAGACAACATTCTATCCGGTAGGACTGCTTCCGACACCGATGGCAAGCGATGCAACAACTGGAGCGATAATTGGCAAGAACGACCAATTTGCTACGACCAGAAACGGTACTCCGAAGAAAATCAATCAGAACGGACAGAACGGAAGCGTAGGACTTGCGAGAATGGTTCGGTTGCTTCCTACTCCCAATGCTCGGGAAGCGGACAAATACAGCAAGAAATACAATCCGAACAGCCAAATGGGCACAGCTTTGACAGCAATGGCAGTAAACGGAATGTTGCCTACTCCGACAGCGAGCTGTTACAATACAGGAACTCCGGCAGACAGGAAGGACGGAAAAACGAGAAAAAGCCAATTGAACCACCTTATTGCCCGGAAGACTGGTCACGCTTCCCAACTCAATCCCCTGTTTGTAGCCGAGATGATGGGATTTCCACCAGATTGGACGGTATTGCCTTTTCAAAGTGGCGGCAGGAATCGATAAAGGCATATGGCAATGCGATTGTTCCACAAGTAATGTATGAGATATTCCAAGCTATTCAAGAAACTTATAATCAATAATAACCATGGACAATTCAATTTATAAAAAATGCACAGAGTGCGGGCAAACAAAGCATATTTCAGAGTTCAGCAAATCATATCCTAACAGGTGTAAAACTTGTGTAGCAGAACACACGAGACAAATGAGAGCTGCTGAAAAACTTAAAGCTAAAGTAAAGGTTACCGGCGAGGTCATAGATGTTGAACCGTCAGGTACTATGCAGGTTTTATGCGGTTCATTCATAACGAAAGACGGTCGAAGAATGCCCGGAACAGCACTTGAATTTGAAAAAGCCATAGACTGGGAACAACGCAGATACGAGATTGCGAAAGAGCTAATGAAAGGATTTTCAGCCAATTCACATAATCAGTGTGTGGATGCAAGTAGCGAAACGTTAGCCCAGTGGAGCATTAGCGGTGCTGATGCTCTTATTGCAGAATTGAAGAAAGGAGGTAAAGGATGAAAGTAATAGTTTCATTCAGTGGTGGCAAAGATAGTCTTGCATCACTTCTTTGGGTGCGTAATAACCTAACAAAAGATTTTATTACAGTATTTTGTGATACAGGTTGGGAACACCCATTGACCTATAAATATATCGAAGAAGTACAGGAACAACTTGGCTTAAATCTCATTACCGTCAAGTCAAAGAAGTTTAACGGCATGGTAGATTTGACAAAAAAGAAATCACGCTGGCCATCCTCGCAACGGAGATTCTGCACATCTGAATTGAAAACCATTCCGATGATTGACTACATACTCGATGAAGTAAACGATGATGTTCTGATTATACAAGGAATACGTGCTGCCGAGAGTGCCAAGCGTGCCGAAATGTCCAAGCAATGTACGTACTTCAAGTATTATGTGCAGCCATACGGTAAGGATAAGAATGGTAAGGACAAGTACCACACCTATCGTCGTAAAGATGTATTGGCATTTCGAAAGAAATATGCTGATGACCTATTGCGTCCGGTATTCGATTGGTCGGCACAACAAGTGATTGACTATATACTTGAAAATGGAATACAGCCTAATCCGCTCTACCGAATGGGCTACAAACGTGTTGGTTGCTTTCCTTGCGTGATGGCTTCACAACAAGACATTTACAATATCAGCGTACAAGAGCCAGAAAGGATAAGCTACATTGCAGGTCTCGAACAACAGTTCAACAGCAGTTTTTTCGGCCCTGATAAAATTTCATCTAAGTATTATAAGGGTGAATATCCTCTAATCAGCGATGTTGTTCGTTATGTACAAAGTAAACGTGCAGGTGGTTCTCTGTTCGATGATGATGTGGCAACAAGTTGTATGAGCTACTATGGGCTTTGTGAATAAAAAAGGAATGGTATGGCAAATATAAAAGACAATAAAAAAGGATTCAAGGTAATCCAAATAAGTAGGAAAGAACTTGTAGAGGAATTAGGACAATATGGTGCAATAGGAATTTGTGACTACTGCAACGAAACTGCATCTACAGGCTATTACATAGCTGTGCTAAATCAATGGTTTTGCCCGAAATGCTATCAAGAATGGTATCATCGCGCTACTTATTATCCGGAAGATGCAAAGGTAGAAAACAGAAATTTTGAATTTTACAAAAATATTTTTGGGTTATGACAAAAATAAAACTGAATTGGGCATACGCCAAAGGCGAATTAGATACTGATACATTGAAACTTATTTGCCTACCAGCACGAGGCAAACGCTTATTTGGTGCGGATGAATTGGATGCAGAACTTTGTATAAAGGACGGGATGAATTACCAAATAGCCGAAATCCACTTAGGTGATGTGGAAAGTTCAAACATCCTTTGCGAAGAGATAGCAAGGCGTTGGAATGAGTTTGAGGAATGGCACGAGTGTAAAGAAAATACGGAAGATATGCCGGTAATTGGAACGAAATGTATTCTCCGTGTCGAGTATTTGAACTTGGACGATGATGAATTGCATACTGATTACTTGCTATCCGTTTGGAATGGTTTAGGTTGGACGAAAGATGATTTGAAGCGGATAGCGGAGATAACGAATAAATATAAGATAACCCATTGGAAACAGATTAGCAAACCGAAAGGAGTTGAAGAATGAAAAAGGACATCAAGGATGCAATAAAGGAGCATCTTCGTGCAAAAGCGTTTGTAGCAGACCCGAATAATCTAGGTTTTGTAGATAGGTTTTTAGAACACACTAAAGCTGCGGAATGGGGCGCAGAATGGCGCATCAACAGCGTGTGGCATGATGCAAAAGAATGTCCGGAAAGGAAAAGAAATTATCTTGCTCAATGCAAAAATGGTAGATTTAACGTAATCCCTGATTCGATGAATTGGGATAACTTTTACAAAAAAGCAGAAATTATCCGTTGGGCATACATCGAAGATTTACTACCTAATATGGAGGATTAAATCATGAAACCTATATTGAACACTGAAGACATTAGGAAATTAAAGACTGATGAACGCTTAATTGAATGTTCTTGCGGCAAAGTGAATTATTATAGATTCCTATGTTTCCACCCACGAAACACGAATTATGTAATTCTATTGAATCATTGCGAAGAGCCTGAAAGGTTTTTTATTCAAAACCTTATAGACCGGTTCTATACAAATTATACAAGTCGTGATATAATCACTTATCGTAGAGATTACGCCATTAAGAAACTCAAAGAGTTTGAACAAGCGTTGTCTGAATTAGGAGATAAAGATGAGTTATGAGATATGCACTTAGAAATCAAGATAAGATTGCTGCTGCATATAGCTCCGAATACTTGAAAGAGCATATAATCGGAAGCCTTGACAGTTATTTCAATGTTCCAAGAAGTCAAGAAGAGGTTGAGGATTTTATTTACAGTTCGTGTGTTTGTTATAGCACAAATCAAGGTAACTACCCAATCATGCAAATTAATGACATTGCAGACGATAATGCCATGTTGGAATTTGCGTGGATAGGAACTCAATATGATGTGATTAAACTTGCTTTTTTAGGCAGAATGAAAGGATAAACCAATGAAAAATGTAACGAAACTCGCTAAAAAGTCCGCAGGGCTTAGCCAAAAATGTTCGATTTGCCCACTTATGCAAAGATGCACTTTAGAAATCCATAGAGCTTGTTTTGACAGCTTTGTAGAGGGTTTCAAGAAAGGAGCCAGAGTAGCAGAAAAAGAAAAAAACAAGAAATTCAAAACAATAAGAAATGAGTAAAGCAAAAATCATATTAGATGCCTGTTGCGGCAGTAGGATGTTTTGGTTTGATAAAGAAAACCCTTTGGTCTTATTTACTGACATCAGAGATGAAGAACACATTCTTTGTGATGGTAGAAGTTTGAAAATCCACCCAGACGTTGTATCTGACTTTACGGCAATGCCATTCTTGAATGAATCCTTTAAACTGGTAGTATTTGACCCTCCCCATTTGCTAAAGGTTGGTAAAGATAGTTGGTTAGCCAAGAAGTATGGTAAACTTCCTGAAGATTGGCCAAGATTGATAAAGAAGGGCGTAGATGAATGCTTTCGTGTGCTGGAAGACTACGGAGTTTTGATTTTCAAATGGAATGAAGACCAAATAACAGTCAAAGAAGTGTTGAAAGCTATCGAACGGCAACCTCTGTTTGGGCATACCACCGGAAGACATGGAAAGACCATGTGGATGTGCTTTATGAAATTACCAATTAACGAATAACGGATTATAAAATTTGAAAATATAAGTATGAAAAAGGTAATTGGGAAAATATATATCTATAAGGTACTGCCACCTTATAAGAATTGGTACAGTATCAAGACTGATGATGGGCTAAATCGTAGTAATGTCGTAATTGTTGGGAAAAAGCAATTATTGAAAGTAGCTTTAGCATTGATTGTTATGGCTCTGTTTAACAAAAATACTACTATAAATAAATTCAAAACAAATTAGGAAAGATATGAAAAAAAGATTAGCAAGAAAGATTCTTTATGTCACTTCCGTATTTGGAAATTGGGATAGTAATTATCAACCGTATTCAATTCCACAACAGCAGAAAGCATTGAAAGTTTTGAAAATTCCAATGGATATCAGAGATACGATCTTAGAATACGGAGTATTTGGCAAAATCCCTGTTGAATACAGAAAGTATAATCCGGTGGAGATTTTCCAAATTATGCTTAGTAAAAACATGAATCCCGGATCTGTAAAAGAGTTTCGCAGGTGTATGAAGCAGATTCTAAACAAATAATTCAAATCGGAACAAATATGAATAAAAAAGAAATCATACGAACCATCAAATCCTTTAAGAAGATTCGGAAAAAAGGCATTCCTCAGACAGAGCGTGGAATCAGTTACTGGGACATTCATGAGAAACGATACACCACCTATGAAATAGCTGCACGCTTTTTACGGATGAAAGGCTATAACGTGCGAATTGAGATAGGTGATAATACAGAGAATCCCTCTTATTGTTTCGGATACATACGGTTCTATAGGTATGTGGCAATCAGTTTTAACTAATAACAAAAATAAGAGCAATGGAATTTAAATCGCAAATATGTACTACCCATGAGCAGTCAAAAAGATTGCTTGCTTTGGGACTAAAGCCGGGAACGGCAGATATGGTGTATCATTACACAAAGAGTAAAGTACCTGCATTGGAATGGGAGTTGCAAACTAAGCCGCCAACATCAAGAGGGAAGTTTTGGACGCCGGAAAGAATAGCAAAGTTAGCATCGCCTTTTCATAAGCATCCAGATGGAACACCGATGACCGGTGAAGAAGTATTTGATAGATTGTGGGGTGAGGATGTCCCTGCATGGAGTTTGTGTAGGCTGTTGGAGTTACTTCCGACCGAAATCAGAATAGGAACCAGTGAGAATGTTTTTGGCTTGTTTCACGAAACAAGCGATGCATGGTTACTCTCTTATCCTTATGTGAAATCCTTTGAAACCGCATCACCTATCGAATCTTGTGTATTGGCTATTGGTTGGCTGATTGACAATGGACGCTTTAACAAAGAATACTACAATGAAAAAGATAATGTTCAACGATAAATACGGCTTAACTCAGGCTGTATTGGATGGTCGGAAGACGCAGACCCGAAGAGTCATCAAATGTCCGAGAGAATTTAAAGGGGAATGGGTAGCCGGATTCAACATACATATACGTCAGTCCGATAAGAAAGTAGTTGGCTGGCCATGTATGTACGATGCAGACGAAAGAGAATTTGACGGCGGAGAAATTCTACCACGTTACAAGGTTGGTGAAATTGTGGCTGTAGCGCAAAGCTATAAGAACGCAGGTTTTAGACCTGATAAGGTCTTGTATAGAAGCATTCCCGAAATAGATGGATATGTCAAAGAAACTGCTTGTTGTCAAAAGGGCTGGAACAACAAAATGTTTGTTGCACCTAACCTCATGCCCCATCAAATTCGCATAACCAACGTCCGCATACAGCGATTGCAGGATATTTCTGATGAAGATTGCTTGGCAGAAGGTGTTGTGAAGATTGTACATAGTATTCCGACAAAAGCTCCTCAGTACATAACTGGGTATTATCCATCTATGTCATTGAAAGAAGCCGCCGGTAAGCTCGGATGGGGACGTGCTTACTCTACTCCTCAATATGCCTATGCCGACCTCATTGACAAAGTGTCCGACGAAGGCACATGGGAAAGTAATCCGTGGGTGTGGGTTTATGAATTTGAATTAATGAAATAATCATGAGCATTGCAGAAGATATTATAGACGGTTGGTGTTGCCAACTTTGTGGTGTGTACTTTGAAGAAGAACACGGTTACCCTGTTGTTTGCGAAAGCTGCTACAACGAACTATCAGAAGAAGAAAAGAAAGATTATCAATTAGCAACCCATAAAGAATTTTAATGTATTTATCATATGGATGCAAAAACATTCTTTACCAAGGTAGTTCTGATGCGCAAAGCACAGAAAGACTATTTCAAGTGTCGCACCCAACAAAACTTGCGGAAATGCAAGGCATTTGAAACGGAAATTGACGGAGAAATTGAACGTGTAAATAGTATTACCGGAGTTTCTTCCGTTTCCAAAGAACCCCGACAGACAAATTTATTCACTGATTAAATCATACAATATGAACTCAACTGTATTAAAAGAAATCATGGCATTCCTTTTCGGACGCAAATATTATGCCAACATTGTAGCAACAAAAGGAACAACAAAGCAAGAAATCTGTTCTTACATTTTTGCAACAAAAGAAGCCGCCAACCGGCATCGACTGGAAATCGAAACAACTCTGTCATTCCGATTTGTCGAAACAGTTTCTTTCCGTTCACGCCGGATATATTTCGATTCGTCTGTAAAAAGTTAAACCATAATAATCTGTGAATCATTCTATTTTCGTATTATGATTATCAAAAAACTAAAAACATGGTGGCAGTCACGTAACTACTATGTGATTGCCGATGGTAACGACAATTCAATCACGCTATCCAAACGCTTGTTTCTCCATATCAAAGGTAAGGCGAAAAAGGGCGATGCAGCCCAAGTGTTTGTTTTCAGAATTGCCGGACAAGATTCTTTCGGCTTCACCGTCAATCCAAATATCGGACAACCGACGCAACTATGCGATATTCAATATAATGACAAGTATAAGTGCATAGGCTTTGAAAGTCTGTGCCCGTCGGTCGGTCTTATGCTTTATGAGCATGGGTTACCCGGTGATAGTATAGTCAAACTGTCTGTGTCTATACATCATACAAGCAAAGGTCTCATCTATTATCAAATTGAAAAGCCCAATGGAAAGTATATTAGGAAATACAAGAAAGGCTGATATAGTATTCTATTCTTCGGGAAGAATAGACATTACATCTCATATAGCCAAGCAACTTCATCTCTCGCGAGGTGATGTCCTGGATATTATGAGTGAGAACGGAGAATTATATCTTTATGTCAGATACCGCTCACCAACCGGCGGTCGGCATGAAGCATGTGTGTTTCCATCCAATAGGCAAGGGAAACATTTCAGAGCCTCATCTAAAAGGCTGTGCTCCGCCATACTTGATGTGTCGGGTGTAACAGACAAGGCGAGATTATGCGTTGGAGAGCCTAAGGAAAGCCAATATCATGGCACATTGCTACCAATCATTACCAAACTCCTTTTGTAAGAAAGATATGATTAAAGAAATAAAATACAACGGGTATTCTGCCAACCCATCGGACTATGAGTGCGCCGATGGGGACTTGGCAACATCGATAGGTGTTATTCCCGAAAACGGTGCACTTAAACCCATATTGCCGCCATCCGAAGTATTACAATTCAAAGGTGGTGATTCGGTTATGTATATTCATAAATCGGCTAACTTCAAGCACTATATCATCTTTAACAACAATTCTATCAGTTGGTGGAATGGTTCTGACGCACATCAGCCTGTTTTTCTTCGTTCATTTAACGAGGTATATCAGGTAACAGCTATTGGCAATACGCTTCTCATCTTGTCAACTGACGGTATGCATTATTTTCTATGGAAAGGAAATAATGACGGATATTTATATCTTGGTACAAAAATACCTGAATGCCCACTTTCATTTGGGTTGCAGGGTGAAATGGTTCGGACAGATGAATTTTCAATATCATTTGATGCTATTAGTGAAGGCAGCATTTGGAATGAATTCTCTGATAACAATAAAACGCGAATTACAGACCAAGTACTTGCCCATATCAATAAATTTATTGCTGAAAGGTCTACAAATAAGGGCAAATTCATTTTTCCTTTCTTTGTAAGATACGCCTATCGGCTATACGATGGAACATTGACAATGCACTCGGCTCCGATTCTGATGATTGCTTCATCAGACCTTGCACCGCAAGTTTTTTGGACACACCTGACGGGAAAGGGAAAGTATACAGATGCGCAACTTCGAATATGTGGAATGATACACGACCTTGATTGTGCCGTTGTTCTTCAGTCTCGCCTTGATATGCTTAAAAATTGGAAAGATATAGTTCGATCTGTTGATGTGTTTGTTTCAAAACCTATTTATACTTATGACCAAAACGGAAAATGTACAAGATTTGCACAATCGGAAAACTATAATTCTTATTGTGTATGCAAACATATAAATCAAGCAGCTTCTACCTCCAAATTTCCAATTCGTTATCAACATCATACATTCAATAAACTATATGCCTTTACATTTGACCCCAACGGACTGACTTATCCAAGTGGACGTTTGATGATTCCTCGTAGAAGTATTGATGATGTAAAAGAGGATATTCGTTCAACATCGCAATTCTACCTGCTTGAAAGTCTCCGTATTGAACAACTTTCCACTACACGTACAAAACTGGTAATCGAAGAAGATTATCTACAGTCATTGGTAACACGAGAAGTTATGACAGATGATTATGACAGTCATGATAAATTGCTTCCACATTATTCGTTTGTTTATAATTCAAGACTTAACATCGCAAACATTCAAAAAGAATTATATAACTTGTATAACACAGGAGCGATGATTACATATACCAACGGATATGTTGCTAATTTTGATGGAATGTCCCCTACTTATTTTGATGGAACAATGCCTGTTTCTGTATACTTCTATATCAAGCAGGATGGTCGGGACATAGTGGTCAATGGAGAATCTTATCAAGCGTCAATATTGGATCCGCCATTGCTGTTTTTGTTCTACCCTAATATAAACGCATACAAAGCAGTTATTGTGACGCATTATGGATTACCACAATATTATGAAGTGCCACTTGAACAGCACAAATTCCTTAACGGAGCTTTTTATTTTGCCGGTTGGGAAAATCCTCCGACAGGACTTAGTGATTATCCTACAGCAAGTCCCCGTGAACAGCGAATAATTGATTTACCGAACAAAATATACACATCGGAAATCAATAATCCATTTCACTTTCCGGTTCTCGGTATCAATACAATAGGTACTGGCACTATTCTTGGTATATCTTCGGCTGTAAAAGCTTTATCAGAGGGACAGTTCGGTCAGTTTCCACTTTATGCTTTTACATCAGAAGGTGTATGGGCCTTAGAAGTATCAAATACGGGATCATACTCAGCACGGCAACCTGTAACACGGGAGGTTTGTATAAATACGAACAGTATCACACAAATTGATAATGCAGTGCTGTTTGCCACCAATAGAGGTATTATGCTGATAAGTGGTTCTACTGTGCAGTGCATATCAGAAAGTTTAAATGCGGAAGATTTGTTTTCTATTTCTGATTTGCCAAGATCGGATAAACTTCTATCAGTTTATAATGGAAAAGCAAGCGAAAATGAACGAACGGCTCTTGACGATATTGCTATGATTCCGTTTTTTGATTTTCTTGCCGCTTGCCGGATGATATATGATTATACCAATCAGCATATCATTGTGTATAACCCGGCTGTACGCTATGCTTATGTGTTTTCGTTGAAGTCAAAGCTTTGGGGAATGATGCTGTCAGACATAGTGAACAATGTCAATTCGTATCCGGAAGCATTAGCAATGGCTGACGGAAACAGACTTGTGGATTTTTCTACATCATCTGCTGAAAACATAACGGCATTAGTGGTTACCCGCCCTTTCAAAATGGATGAGCCAGATGTGTTCAAGACGATAGATACCATCATTCAACGTGGATATTTTAAGTCGGGACATGTAGTACAAGTACTGTACGGTTCGAATGATTTGTTTAATTGGCATACTGTATGGAGCAGTACAGACAAATATATGCGTGGTTTCAGAGGAACACCGTACAAAGCATTTAGAATTGCACTCATTTGTACACTTGACAAATCCGAAAGCCTGTTAGGATTTAGTGTCCAGTTCAATCCCCGTATGCTCAACAGACTACGATAAATGAAACATATAGGTCAGTTATTTTTAAGGTTATCAGATTGTTTATAAGGAGAAAGAGCCGGTATGCGTGATGCACCCCGGCTCTTGTCTATTCTTAAAACGGTTTTAGTTTTCGTCTTATCTTGCCTTTTCGTGAAACAAGGGAAGTCTGTATCTTGATTCGGATATTTCGGGCTTTATCTTCCCAGTTGGCTTGGCTGCCTGGATTTGTTATGCTCATCCAGTCGGCAAGGACCTTGCAGACCATATATTCGTGTATCAGATGTTTCAGCAACTTCACGGTAGACAATGAAAATTCCACAGGCAAAACAAGGGTTATGAGGTATTCTTCCGGCACGGTCATAACATTATCAAGGGGTTCCTGCTTATCGGAAATTTCTTCTTTCGTATAAGGAAACAACATTTCCACGCATTCAGAATGCACGAGGTTAAGTATTCTCGTAACTCTGTCCACATTACCGTCCTGACCGATGTCGAATACTTGATGTCTGGCGTGTTCATCTTCCGCTTGCATAATGTCGCCCTCCACAAAAGAATAATTCTCCGCATCGTAAAGCAGTTCTTCCCTTTTAAATACAAGTGTTACCGCTTTTGTTTTAGACTGGCTGTTTTGACAATATACCATAGGCTTGAACATCAATTAATCATAAGTCGGTCTTTCCGGACGGCTGCGTTTGTAGAGTGCACGCTTCACGTTTTCAAGACTCACCCCGGAGTGTTGTATATACGCATTGGCATCTTCCGGACTGGTTATGGCAAACCACTCTCCAAGTGCCATATCTACAAGATATGAATGTATGCCATTTCCCAGTGCGTCCGCCGAAGCGTTGTTATAGTTAGACGGAAGCAAAAACTCCAATGAAAGTTTACCGTTATTATCTATCTCTTCATCCATCAGGTTATCGCTTGTTGTATTATCCTCATTGAGATACTCTCCAAGCAGACTTTTTAAAGAGGAAAAGGCATTGGCCAACGAACGACGTATCTGATAGCTGTTTTCATCGTCATCACTTGCTTGCATATTGGATGCGACTTGATAGCTCTTGCCGGCCGCTTCTCGTGCCTGTCCCGTCAAATACGCTTTGTTCTGAATATCATAGACAAGTTCTTTGACCTGTTGTGTCACGGTTAATGTTTTCTTATTTTCTGCCATAATATTTTGAATTAATGATTATTCGTATGTCGGGCGCATGGGCTTTCTTTTGAAAAATGCCTTACGCATTATATCCTCCATATAGGTAGCAGCTTCCGTTGCATATCCGGCAGCTTCTTCCTTATTGGTAAACGTGTACCACTTTGCAGTGACATTCATCACGAAGAATGAAAACAAGCTACGCTGCATACTTTCTTTTAGAGCTTCATCGAATGAATTCGACAGCCCCAACGAAAGCCTGTATTCACTGTCAGCTTCCGTTTCGTCAAGAAGCATTTTCTTTAAACTGTTGCATATGGTATTCTTACTCTCGCACCAAAAACGTTCAAGCATGCTTTTATCCTCATCCGTCGTAAATATACGATCGTAGGCAAGCTCATCATCCATTTTCGCACCGGTGTACGATGTGGTCTTTGCTACCTCTTCATATACTTTTTCCTTATTGACCGTTAATATAATATCTATCATAATCAGAAATCAAACAAATTGTACGATAAACCTACACTAAGACATGGAGAAAATTGCGGCGTTTCTCTCAATGTTATTCCATATCCTACCTGCAGACTGATACTGAACTTTTTCTTCTTGGGTTTGGGATAATTACCTGTTACGGTCATTATATCACGCCCGGCAAAAAGTATCAGGCTGTCAAGTTGTGGATGAAAGCCACTTACATAAGCCCGATATGTGTCTGTTTCATACATCTTCTGCGTAATGGGGATTTCAACCTCAACACTGTCTTTGTCTTTATTTGGAGGTTTAGTCGTATCTGCTACGTCCGGAGTCTGTTTCGTACTATCCGGTTTTGCAGTAGGAAGAACCTGCGTGATGTATTTAATAACGGTACTATCCTTGGGTACAGGCTTGTAATAGGGTATGGTATCGAAAACAGTTATTCTTGTGGTATCATTTATAGGTAACTTTTTATTCGATATGCAAAAACGCACATTAAAAAACAGTGATGTGAAAAATAATACCACAAACAATATTGCTACAATATCTTTAAACCATTTTACCATACTTCTGAATATATCTGGTTATTGCCTCTACATGGGTTTTGACAATAGCTTGTTTGCCTTCTTCGGAACAAAGGTACAGGACATCATCCTTGTTATCCTGAAAAAAGTTTTCCGTAAGTACAGCCGGGCATTTTGTCTTGCTCAAAATATAGAAGTTTTCTTCCCAGTCAGGATCGTCGTCAGAATTATCTTTGCGTATTCTTTGACTGATAAAGTTTTTTTCAGCTTCTTCATACAAGAAAGTTGCCAGTTTATCAGCCTTTGTCTTGCCTTTCGATGTATAAGCGCTCCATCCTCTTGCGTTCATCCATTCTGCACCGTTTCCGGCAGCATTGCAGTGGATAGAAACAAGAACTACATTGGCCGTTCCATATCGTCCGCAAACTTCGTTTACACGCCTTGCACGTTCTGATAGTGGAACATCTACTGTTTCCCGAACAATGCGTTCGGCATCATAACCTCTTGCGGAAAGTTCATGTGCTATTCTATCTGCAATTTCACGTGCATAAGCATATTCACGCAACGAACCGTCAGGACTACGTTTTCCGGGAGTGTTTTCACCATGCCCGTTATCAATCAATATCTTCATACTTATAATTTATTTGGTTAATATTCGCTTGGTGGGACGCGGTCAGCACAACCATGTTTATTGCATTTCCGGAATTCCAGTGCTTGATTCTGAACGGCAAGCTCGCTGTTCTTTTCGCTTAGCTCGCGGATAGCATCACGATACTTGGTTATCTCGGCGTAAAGGTGGTCAATTTTGGCGTCCAGTTCGACAACTCGCTTTTCCTTCTTCTCGTACAATTCTTTCCATTCAGCTGCATAAGCTGTGATGTTATCTGCTTCGGTTTTTTCAGCCTCGGCATCTGCCTGTTTCTTTTTGCTTCTAAGCAATAGCAAGGGCAATATAACTAATGTGATGAGCGAACCGACAACTTGGATAATCGTGCTTAGTTGTTCCATATTAAAGTTCCTCCTATTAGTTGTCCTATCATTGCTCCGGCTACTGTAAGACCAAAGTCAATCCAATCCCATCTACCGCCATACACCTTGTCTTTATATTCCAAAGCACCTGCTGTCAAAACTCCGGCATACATTGCGGTAAACCAACCAAATGCAAAAATGCCGATAATCAGTCCTCCTACGAGGTGTTTCCACCTGTTACTCATTCCGAGCCATTCAATCAACTTTTTCATCGTTATTACTTTTTAAATTAAATACCGTCCAATCCACTTCATCCTTTTCTTTCCACCCTTCCTGAACAGTCTTTATCACATAGGCGCACGCTGCTTGGGAGAACGCAATAAAATCATCTGCATTCTCGAAAGTATGATAGATGGGCGTACCATCTTCCTGTTCATTGATTTTTAGAATAAGCGGATAAGGAATCTTTTCACTACGTTCTATAGCGGAAAAGTTTAATTGGTTTTCGGGTGAAAGATATACCGCTTTCCCGTTCCAGACAAAGCCGTTTATAATCTTTTCCTCCGTAGCCGTGTTTATAGCGGACACAACAAGTTCCTTGACTTCGGAAAGTGTGGGTTTATGGTGTAACCATTCTATTTTCCGCTACGACAATTTTATCGGCTGTTTTTCAGCCGATAAAATAAAAATGTCCGTAAGAAAATAGTTTAGTTTTAACATTCCGATTTATAAAAACATGGCAGAAGAGCCTTCTTGTCGCAGTCCTTACCATGAAGAATACATTCAAACAAGTGCTTCAGGTAATCCTGAGGATCTATATCGTTCAACTTACAGCTTTCTATCAGGGAGAAGATGAATGCCGAGTTTTCTGCGGCTGCCTCACTTCCTATATTCATACAGTTCTTGAGCAGCAGCTTTACAGGTTTCATTCTTTGCTCACAGAGATTGTTGGATATTTCCGCTGAACCGTCCTTGAGGATATTTCTCAAGGATTTCCACTGGTTTATCGTGTAGTTCGCAGCCTTTCTTATCAGTTCGTTAGCCATGATCTTCGCATCCTGCATCATCATGACCACCTTATGATGTATACGTTCAAGAACAGGTCCCGTAAGTTTAAGTCTTTTTTCCTTTATCTTCTCACTGCTGAGTTTCATTGTGCGGAACAGGTCTTCATTCCTGAATAAATCACCGATAGAATCTATTATGTCCATCGCCGTCCTGTCTGATGGCAAAGCATCAACCCACAACCTCCTGCAGTGCGTCCAGCATCCTATATGAAGCACCTTTGAGCCTTCTCCGTCATACATTCTGTAAACCGTATATCCGTCTGTAGATATAGATCCCATAAAATGATCAAGGAAGGTCTTTGCCACATCAGATGCTCTGCTGCCGTTATTGTAATGATAATAAACCAACTTGACATGCTTTGCAAAGAAAGCCCATAAGTACTTTCTCCTGTAAGCCTTACCTTCCGGTGTTTCAACTCCAACGAGTTCGGTAGTCTCATCAACCATAAGGTATTTTGCCTGTTGTACAAACTTCTTGAAGACATCTTCCATAAACTCCCTAAGCCTGGAGATTCCGTTGTGGATATAGCTGTTCAGCGTGGTATTGCTTATATGGATGCCTTCTCTTGCAAGCAGTCTTATCTGTCTGTTCTCAGGCATGCTGAAGTCATATTTCAGACAAAGCAGACGGGCAAGCAGTTCAGGAGAGAAGATTCCTCCAAGGTTTTTCAAGGGATGCTCCATCGTGTTAGTGAAAGTGCCGTCTGCAAGCTTTACCCTTGCCACCTTGTACACATGTTCCACGTTATGGGCACGCACATGTTCTATAAACCTGTATTCCCACACATCAGCCATTCCGTTGCGGTTCATAAGCCTTGCACCATCCGGGAGTTGGTAATAGTCTTCTATTTCATGTACCACTACCTTGTCCACCTTCAGCCTGGTCTTTTCCGCACGTGGTGCGGTTTCCTTTCTTCTTGAAGGCTTGCTGTTCTGTGCTGTTGCGTTATCGGAAGAGGTATTGCCACCAGCTTCGTTACCATTGGCCTTATTATCATCATCACCTTTCTTGTCAGAACCGTCATATTCGGACTTCTCCATTGCAGACTTGTCAATGTTACGGTTGTTCAGCAGCCTTCTTTGCTCAGATGTACGGCCGAAACGGTGTTTCCTGCTGTCTTCAAGCTGAAGTCTGAGATTGGATATCTCGTTTGCAAGCATCATGTTCACCTCGTCTTTTGCTTCAAGCTGCTTCCTCATAAGTTCCATTTCTTTCCTGTAATGTTCAACCGTGGTTGATTGCTTTTCGAGGGATTCTTTGAGGTCATTGATTGTATCAATCAGAGTTTTTGAGTTCTCCTTGTTGGATTTTTCAATAGACTCAAGCCTCGCAATCAGTTCTTTATTCTGTTTGCGAAGCCCTGCTTTTTCCTCATTCGCCAGACCCAGCTGGCAGCAAAGTAACTCGTATGCTCTTTCATCAATCATGATATAAAGGTACGAAAAATCAGGCAGTTACGCAAACTTTTTATCGATTATTTTTGTATTATTCCATTGTAAATCAACGCCTTATTATTCATTCTTTAGGAGTTACATACATTCTGTCGACTACGATACTTTCCGTCAGGTAAGCCATGTCAGACCACTGTATCCGGTAGCATTTTGACACCTCGTCAAACACAGGTTTCTTGAACTTTCCAATGACAGGACGTTTCTCGTAAAGCACATAAAAACCGCGTTCGTAATGAAGTATCTTGACGACCTTCCGGTTACGGGACATGAACATATATACATTGGACGCATCACTAGGGTCAAGTGACATCTCTTGCCTTATACTTTCACACAAACGGAAGATGCCTTTCCGTAAATCCACATTACCGTTGAACAGGTAATAGTTCAGGTTAGCACTCAGTCCAAGCATATCATCCTATCATTTTATTAAGCAACAGACTCAGATCAAGAACGCTGGTGTTTCTCAGAAACAATGTCGCTCCAGATGTCAATTGCAGTTTCACCCACTTAATAGGAGGTTCGCCTTCCGGTTGTTTCACTTCCATCTTAACAGTTGGACTGTTGCAAGGTTTACCGGTTATCTGGACTTTAGCAACCTTGGGCTGATCAACCTGAACTGTCTTGCCTAACTTCTCGCTCCAAAGCTGATGACGTTGCCAGTTCATGAACTTGTCGTAGTTTACTCCATAATCCGCACAGAACTCGCGAAGATCCTTGGTCTCGCTGCATAACTGGTAGAGGTCATATACCTCCTGATAGTTTACTTTTTCTTTCGCCATAATCATTGTTGTTATTTGGTTATGGCGCAAAGGTAGGTTTGTGAATAATGTGCGTCAAGGCGGAAAATAGAATGCTTAC
>NZ_KB905472.1:1297215-1337782 GCF_000382445.1 Phocaeicola massiliensis B84634 = Timone 84634 = DSM 17679 = JCM 13223
TCTTTCGCCATAATCATTGTTGTTATTTGGTTATGGCGCAAAGGTAGGTTTGTGAATAATGTGCGTCAAGGCGGAAAATAGAATGCTTACGTTTATGGTCGAATGTATGCCGGTACTCCCAGCCATTCTCACTATTCTCATCATCTTTCCCGAAGCCATAAAACAGTATCCACTTGGAGCGTCCTGTACGTACAAGACAATCCTGCCGCTTCTTTGTGCCGTAAATCTTTTCCATTGCATGAATTTTGATTTACGACAAAAGTAGCGGATACCGAGCGGATTAGTATGTTATCTTTTTCCCGTCAGGTAAAATTGTATTTTCGTTTGCCTCCGTCAAACATTTCACATTTGAGAACTGTTTCAAATGGAAAGCCGTCCTCAATATCGCTGATTTGGTCAAGAATACCTTTCATCTCAACCGATGCAGTAAAGAACTTTCCCCATTCTTGAGTCCTGGGATTGCGGAACGATACCAGATAACGGTCTTCCCCTTCTTTGGTGTCTATTCCTGTTTCAAAATCATGTATCTCAATTGGAATATTTACGATGTCGCTCAAACGCATAACCTTGCCGGGAAAGCGTTTTTTTCCATCTGCTGGAGTGTACGTAACACCCATTTCGGAAAATTTCTTCATGTTGTTCTTGGTAAGTATATAAAATAAATGTTTGCAATCTGCATGGCAGGCCATACCCTTGAATGAACCGATTATTTGCTGTCTCCGTTTCCGTGATTTAATCTTGGAAAGTTTTCGGGCTGCATTTACTTTTGTCCGTTTTCGTAGCAATGTATAGTCGCCGTAGTTGACAAAGCCAAGGGCATCCATACCGGAGGATATGGGAGCCACTTTTTCGCTTGGTTTTATTGTCAGCCCTATTTGAGCTGCTTCATAGTGTAGTTTGTCCCGCAATTTCCACAAATCACGTTTACTCTCACCGAGAATAAAGATGTCATCACAAAAACGGAAGTAATGTTTTGCACCATATTCATCAATCATCCGGTGATCAATATCATTATGGTAAAGGTTTCCAAAGAATTGTGAGGAACGCAGTCCTTTGCTTATGCCATTCTTCCCGTTGGGATATAGTGCTTTGACAAAATTTTCAAGAATAGGCAATAAGACAGGGTCTCCGACATATCGCCTGATTGTGGAGATTAATATATCATGGTCAATACTGTCATAATATCCTTTATAATCGCTTTGATAATAATAGTGTATATTGGGGTTCTCTGCCAATGTATCCTGCACCTGATGGAACAGACCATGCGGTCCGCGTCCTTGTATGGATGCAGCCGTTGTTTCTATCAATAGGGGTGAAAGATGCTTTTCCAACGGCTCCATAATCGCATTGCTTCCAATACGCTCTATGACTGACGGGGCTTGCACAATTCTTACTTTCGGTCCGTCATCCACAGTAAACGACTTGAGGTTCTTTATACGGAATGTGCCGTTACCTATCTGTTCTTTCAGCGCATCAAGTATCTTATGCTTGTTTTTTACATAACGGGCCATTCTTGGTGAACATTCAATGCCATCTATTACAGCTATCTCTCTTTGCCGATTTCCGCTTCGGGTATCTGCACTTCTCAGATTTGCCATGACACGCTTGAATGACCTTTCCAAATTCTCATCGGATATAATCTCCGGTATGAGATTATATAACGGATAACAGACCGCAGTTGCAGCTACGGCCGGTTGGAATAAATCGTATATATCGCTGACCGCCTTCCGGTCTCGTGGGGAGTGGTCCAACCTCTCCCCACATGTGGTTAAAGATATGTTCCGGCTTTCCATTAATAAATATATATTATCATGCTGTTGCCGAGGCTCGAATCCCTCGGAGAATGGCGGTGGTAATCTCGTACCTGTGCAGGGTCTCCGATTAATTTAACCAACAGAATTTCAGACGCGCCCCGTAGTTCGTGTTCGAGTTCGATGAAGCGTTGTTCGCGTTCGCATAAGCGAGACCGCTGTTCGCATTCGAGTTGTTGCCGGACCGCAAAACACAACGGCGCGAGGGATTGTCCGCCTTTTATTTTTTTAAAGAGTTATGCTTCCTAAACCGGAAATACTCAAAGACGCCTTCATACCCATGGCCTTAAACACTCGCGCAATGGTGGAAAGGGTCAGATTACGTCCGCTTTCTATCTTGGATACTTGTGAACGCTGTACACCGATTTTTTGTGCCAATTCCTCTTGGGTCATGTTTTGGGATTTACGGGCTTTTTTTATGGCTTCCCCAATCAAAAATGATTGCAATTCAGCTTCATACTTATCCCTGTGCGGTGTACCGACCTCACCTATATGTTTATCCTTAACTTCATCAAGGGTATAAAATTTAATTGCTTCCATATACTTATTTTTTTGAGTTGAAATATAATATTCTGACGGCTTCCGCCTTGTTTATCTCTTTGCGTGGGGTCTTTTGTGTTTTCTTCACAAATCCATGCGTGGCAATGACCAACGTTTCCGCGTCGGTGTCCCAAAAAGCCAACAGACGATATTGAATACCTTTATACAGGGTGCGAAACTCCCAAATGTCAGTATCATCTAATTTCTTGAATAAATCTTTGTCCATATAACCATTGGCTACCTTATCTACATTATAGATAATTTTATCCTTAACATCTTGGCGCAGAGTGTCAAGAAATGCATCGGCTTCACTCGACATTATTACTTTGAATCTCGTTTTCAATTCCATATCTTATATCATTCACAATGCAAATATAGTGAAAATGTTCTATATATGGAACGTTTTACAGACAAAAATACAACCATATAAAAATTAGTTTCAAAAATCGACTCGCTTACGCGAGAAAAAGAAAGAGGGAGCAGCCTACGGCTCTCCCTCCAACGCTTTTTTCGAAATCACGAGGTCCGCTCTATTCAATTATAACGAATTTTCCGCGGAAGGCCAGACGCGCCCCGCAGTTCGAGTACGAGTACGATGAAGCGTTGTACGCGTACGCATAAGCGAGACCGCTGAACGCATACGAGTCGTAGCCGGACCGCAAAACACAACGGCCTCGGCTTCCACTTATCCAAAATCCTGCTGCATAATGTGTTACATACATACTTGTATCTCCCTTGTGTACTCTGCTGGGCAATACATCGCACTTGGCACCATGTACTATGCGCACGACACAATTTCCATTGGAAGCGTCAACTGTTTTAACAGTCCGTTCGGTTTTGTTTACGGGGTCATAAATATGCGCTGTATAATCTATTGGATATGAACTGTCGTTCTCCGTGCATTTTGCCTTGTAGAACGCTTCATAGCTCGGCACATTAAAAGCGATATAGTCCATCCATTCTGAATCACAACCCACATAATGCTTCAATCCAAGTATGGAGTTGAGCGTATTGCCGGTATTATTGCTGTCAGCCATGCCAATGGAATCCAGTTTATTCAGAATGCTGTCATGTCCGCCATTGCCCACAACCGACTGTTCGTTGGTTGTTCCGCTCAAAGCCCACCATAGATTGCTAATCTCTTTATGCTGTTCGTAATCCTGCAACTGATAGCCGACTCCACGTAAGCGGCAGATGTTTTGGAAATCCTTTGCCGTGTAATTCAAACCGCCGATAGGCATCTCAATAGGATTACCCTCACTGTCGTATTTCCATTCGTTAGATGTAACGGACGTTCCGTTGCCTTTCTTCGAACGTATATCACCGGAAAGGCTGCGTGGCATCTTCAAACCGTCAACGGTAATAGGATATACACCGACCAGACTGTCGTTGTCGCCAACCGTGTGTTCGGTCCATTCGGGTTCTATGGCTTCAATACTGCTACTGTCTACAACAAGGCACTCTATGTCGCCAATGTCACGGAAAGAAGTGAAATAAAACCATTTTGCACCGTTAGGTATGTCACAGAACACATAATCACCGATGTTGAAGTCAAAATAGGTATGGCTTACAGACATGATGAACGTACTGAGCACACGGTTGTTTTCATCAGTGAACACGCCTCCAAGCCGGGCATGGTTCAGACCGGGCCATCTTACCTGCTTCATTCCTCTCACATCCATCTTGTAGCTGTTCGTATTGGATGCGGTGGTTATGACATCCTCGCCTATGACTTCACCGACAACGGCATCAATCGCATACACTCCGGTATTTTCCATATATAGCAATTCCGACAACAGGGATTTTCTGCTATGCAATGCAGTTGAGAGCGGTTCGGTCTCTGTTATAGAAGGGAAAAAATACTTTACTTGGTTCTTGTAGTCGTTCACTCCCTTGTACCAATGGTGCGGAGCATGCCAGAATATATCAAAGCCCTCTCCGGCGGTGTCCGTTATGTCAAAGCTGCTGCCGTTTTTCAGGTAGTTGAAATCCGTATCGCTTAACTGCACGCCTTCCATCTGGTTTTTCTTCGTGTTGAATGAGCATTTATAGGCATGGCATCCTTTCTTGATGGCAAGGGTATGCCCGCTTGGAATATATGTGTTGCCATAATCCGCCCCCGTCTTGTTTTCGGGATTGCTATACTTCTCACACGAATCATTGTCTACCGTATCGCTGATTTTCACAATAGAGAACTGCGAATTATGAAGTTCAAGTTGGGGAAAATACCGGACAAGCTCTTCGATTTCGTTCTGCTCTATCAGTTCGACCAATATCCATCGTCCGGTTATTCCGCTACACTGTCCTTTTTCATCGTACGCATTACCATTCGCATCCAATCCTATAGCCCCACCGTTTTTTATGGAACGAAGCATTTCAACACTCGCTGTAGCATTTACGTTGGGAATACGGACGGTTTTCAATTCACTTGCATTGACCACCTGTTCCAACAGAGTCATCGTTTCAATATACGGACATTCATTCACGAATATTTTTGTAACCTTACTGACACCACCAAGAGAAAGCCCGCCGGGATAAGTCAGATTAGGCAGATTGTTCAATACAAGTTCAGTGATAGTACCGGGAAGGGCAAGCGTACTTATCGGAGAAGTTTCAGCAAACGTTATTGCAGACAAAGAAGTATTATCGGCATGCACACTCTCCATTCGTGGACACTTTGAGCAATTGACGGTTATAATTTCCGTGTTTCGAATATCCAATGTAGTGAGAAACGGCATGTCTCCTAAATCCAAATTGGTAAGAAATCCGGTGTTTCCGGGCGACATTTTCCATTCCTTATGATTTTCACTGCCGAGATACAGTTCCTGTAGCAACGACATTTTTGAAAGGGTATTTCCGAATTGAGGGTCAATACTTACTTCACTTAAATCTATCATGCTCATGCGGTCTGCCTGATATATGTACAGCATGATGTTTTCCCCATGCTGGAAATCTGTGAATGTACCGCTTTCCCCTGCCTTCAGAAAGATTCCCTGTGTAATGTTTCCACTATCGTTACCGATACCGAAATACCCACTCTTGGCCGCTTTAAATCTGATGACTGCACCTTCTTTTGCACCGATACGTCCACCAATATAACCGCTTTCTGCCTTGAAATCCCCACAGCGGTAGTATCCGTCACGGATGCGCCAGCGTTGTTCTATAAAAGCGGGAAGAGATGTCAGTCCCAGCCCTTGCAATGCATAGAAATAGAGGTCGTTATATCCTGTATATTTGATATACTTCCGTTCTCCGTCATAACTTGAAACAACTTTAGGCCATTTTTTCATTATCTGTTTTACAAAATAATAGTCAGCCCCCTTGGGAGAAAACGGTCCGGCACCGATTCCAAGTGTATCGGGAAGCGAACGCATCGTATCTGCTATTGCAGGCAATGTAATTGTATTGGCATTTTGGTCTACATCCATAGTCTGCTGACCACGTATATCATTCCAAAGCACGCTTCCTCTTCCGGCGTATGCACTGTTTGTCAGGTCACCGGGGTCAACTTCCGGGTCAATGGTTTGCCCGCCGTCATTATCCTTCCCGTTACAGGTATCACAGTCATAAACTTTATTAAGATACATTCTTCGTGCTTCCATACCGTTTGCTCCGCTATAAACACCGTCCTTGACGCTGCAGCCGTCTTCAAGGAAGAACATCGGTTGCATGTTTTTCGCCTGTTGGTCGACAGCGGCAAGATAATCGGTGAAAAGATAATAGGAAACCAATGAGTACGGATTGATGTATTTCCACATCTGTGTCTTCCAAATTTCCTGCCATTTCCCTGCGAGTTCTTCCTTGGCATAATCGCAACTATCACAGAATTTCAGGACTTGATAAAGGTCATAAGGAACTTTTCGTCCCATAGCCAAGTCTATCTGTAGCTGGTCATCGTCTATCATGCATTCAAAGTACCTTGTCCACATCGGATAAGTATCCTGTCCGAGTTTGAGTTTCGTTACCCACGAGGACTCTGCGGTAGTAGGTTCCATCATGTCTTCAACGCTGCCAACCCCTTGCCACCAGTTCATTCCATCATATGTGAGCAATTCGTAACCGCTTACCGGATTAAGAACCTTGCCTGTAATCTTCCACTTGCCGTTTTCCTGCTTCATCTCTCCGGCTTGTCGCGTCCACTCTCCCCGTTCGTATGACATAAACCGGTAGTCCTGCCCGCAATATAGGGAAAGAAGATAAAGCTTTTCTTTATCGGTGGTAATATCATTCTTAAAACGTGTTTCTATCTGGTCGAGGCTTTCGCCATTTTGTCCGAAATATTCCACAAAATCTCCATAGTTCACGCAGCCTTTATTGTAACCGGGAGTATCTTTAAACCCAAGCGCAACCTGTTCTCCCTTATCCTCTTTCCAGTTTCCTTTTGCATGAAACCATGCGTCTGTCAAGCTTTCCTGTGTAGCACGGAATGCGGCAATGGGATGATTGGCTGTCGAGTGATTCATTTCCAATCCCTTTAATGATATGTCACTCTTTGCCCAAGTTCCATCGAATGAACGCTGGGCGGGAGTCAGGTAATTACTTCCGAGTGCACGAAATGTGGCATTCATCAAACCGCACACACCGCAGTCGTTGGCATTGGAGCTGTCGGAATAATCCACTTTCACCGTTATTATTTTTACCGGAATAGAATCTTCGCCTACACGGACATAACCTATTTTCATCAGTTTATATGATATTTGAGCATCTTCACTGTCATAATCCGGATAAATAGGAGTTACCTCCCAACCATCATTCTTTTGAAGATAGAAACGGTCGTTCTTGATAGGCCGTTTTGCCGAAGTGGTTCCCTGCCTGCGCCATTGCACATTGATAGCCTTAAAACTTCTCCACGGCATAGTCGGATGATAATAGAACAACGTACATTTGAACTTCTTGCTTGTATCAATATCACTGTCAAACGTGTCAAAAGTTTGCTGGTCTGACACGACCACATAATAAGGTATGCCTTTTGCGGAAAGGGCTTCTATTGTCGGACGGTTCTGTGTATCAAGCACATTCTCCGCTTCATACTCCTGTATCATTGCTGAAGTATCAGTCAACTTGCACAAATAGTTTCTAAAAGCTTGCGCCCATTCATAATGACTGTTGTAGGCAAGTACATAATACAAATACAAGTCTCCTTCCGTTCCGTCAAATGTTATGGTTTTTGAATTAAGGATAGCACCGCTATTGCTGATATATCCTATACAGCCGACCTCTTCACCATTCAAATACAGTTTGATACAGGAATAATTGCTTCCCCCACGTGATACATAAATGGTAGATGGTTCTACAACTACGGCCATGGTAATTTTTTCACCTTGTCGGAATGAGCGTTCCACCAAAGCCGGTTGTCCAGTCTTGCAGTATATTGCAGCTTTATTTCCACAGACATAGAAACCGGCTCCGCTATCAGGGTCATAGCATTCTATCAGCTTTGAATCAGCTTCCTTGATATTTTTGGTAGCAAAGGCAAATTGGATGGCACATCCGCTCGTAGTTTCCACTGATGCGTTTCCAAAAGGATGGTAATCCAATATTTCAGCTGTTACATTTTCTGCAATACGCAAAGAACGCTCCTTGAGAAAGTCTACAAATCCGTTGCTTGACCAGTTTGCACCTCTTACATCCATTGTCACTCCGTTATGTGTGATAGTATGGTCGCTCTCACTGTTGCTACGTGTAGAAAAATCATATCCGAACAAAGCACCGTCCTTGATCGCTATATCAATGGCACTCCCTTTTATCGTAACCTTGATTTCATTGGTGGATACACCGCCACTTTCGGCATGTACGGTAATACTTTGGCTTCCGTCCGTACTATATCCGCTTATCTGCTTGTTCACTGTAACCGTTTCGGCAATCATAGCTTCCACAGCTGTAACTTTCTCCTCGCTGTAGAAAACATCTACATGCGTTTCAGTCTTGCCGGAAGTATACGCAGCCACCTCTACGGTAAGGTTGTCATATAAACGTAACGTGCCGTTGTTCTTGTCATTGAACCTGATGGCGACGATGGGAGTATTACTGTTTTCGTCCACACACATGATAGCGGAATAGATGGTGTTTCCCTTTACTCCGGATTTCTTCTCCGTACCGTATATTCGTACAGGATATGCGCCATGCGAAAGTCTTTCTCCGCCACCGAATACATTTGTTGGATTGACAGAGATACCTTTGGTATAACTGTCGCTTACCGTTGCTTCACCAAGTTTCTTCCATTCTCCATTATAGAACATCTCCACTACTGCAAGAATGGATGAAGTGTTATTAGGGAATTTATAGAATTGTCCGATATTTTTTGCCGGACCACCTGCAACAAGGATAGTATCACTTGTGTAATTCAAAGCCATGGGTTGTTCTACGGTAATGTCCACAGCCATAATGGTAATGGCTTTTTTCTTGGTATTTCCATCCGAATCTGTAGCTTGCACAAAGAAGCTTTTGCTGGCGGCACTGCTGAAATAACTTGTGAAGTCAAGTTCAAACTTGTAATCAGTCGCACTTGCAGAGCCTACAGTGTTCATATCCTCACTAGATAATATCAGTCCGGTGCTTGCATCAATAATAGTGATGTTACGAATGACACCAAGCACCTCGTTACCGTCAGGATAGCTGACACTACGCAAAGCCACATTGATTTTTATCTCTGAGCCGAATGCCATAATAGGAGCGGCTTCCTCGAAGTAGATAGACAATGTACTATCCTCACTGGAGCCGCCACCACCTCCATTTTTGGGTATTTTAAGCACAATATCCTCTATCTGTCCGCCATTCAGGTTGGTGGCTTTGTAGTAAATGTAGTCTTCATCACTTTCTTCATCAAATCCGCCGATAGCTTTCTCCTGCATTATGTATGCCCCGCCTGTGGAAAGGGCATCTTTTCCTCCCTCTACCGGTTTGTCGGATGTTTCCACCTTGCTTCCGCCACTGCCGAATGCTACCCACGGTTTCAGATCATCAGGGCTGATGTCACTCTTATCGCGTGTGAACTGATAAGCAAGCCATACAGGTGCGCCATTTTTATCACTTTCCGCAGTCTTGAATGTAAGGACGATACCGCTTTTCAAATAAGAGAACCCGCTTTCTTTCTCAAGGTCAACAACAGCTTTTATGGCTGTTCCCAAAGTATATTCTCCATCTCCGCAAAGGTCGTTCACGTTGATGGTGTTGCCTACGTTTCCACCACCGGAAGTCCCGAAATCCGTCCAGTTGCTTTCTTTACTCCAATCAGAGGTATTTGTCCATTGTTTTGAAACCCATCCGGCTTCTGTAAGGAATATCAAGACAACACCCGGAATCTGCAAAGCAGAAGCATATTCAGAAGTCGCACACCTGTCAAGTGCTACGGAAAATGTTATCTCCCTATCTGAAAGGTCAAACAGATGGTTGACATTCACAACGCTACGCGATACGACTTGTTTATTGAGTGAAAGTATTGCCTTCTTGTTTTCTTCGACCTGCTTCATATCTTCCTGTAACTTCGCACCTTCATCACCGGGGAATGCAGTAGAGCTTGTATGTCCGAGAGCAAGGTCGGAGCCAATTGAAGTCAGTTGCTTACCGCTCCAACGATAACTTTTTCCATCTTCTTCACATAGAAAGACTTTGCCGGAAGAGGGTATTCGCCCGTTTGTACTTGCCGTACCGAAAACATCTGCATTCAACCAGTTGTTATAATAAGTAGCAGCCTCGGATTCTCCGATTGTCGGAACGTATGCAAGCACAAAGCAACCATGTTCCTTATCATATACAACTTTACAGCCCTCATCGTTGGAATTTTTGTCTATGGATTCATTTTTTACAGTAATGCCTACGGAAATGCCATAAAAATCTACCACGTCATCAATGTATCCGGGCAAGTGTCGGCTCGGTACTTTCCCTTGTTCGTCAAGAGGGGCGATTCCTCCGTTTTCACCTTTTGAATCTTTGAAAGAGTTCAGTTGGCTTCCAACTTCATTCGCCTTGTTGTTTGCCTTGTTTGCGGTATCCTTGGTTGTGTTTACTTGGTCTTGCAACGAGTTGACGCTATCACCAAGCGTGGTGAGGTTGGTGTCTTGCGCTTTGTTGCGGGCCTCTATATCCGTAATGTCGTCCTGCAGTTTGGTTATATCCTCTTGCAGTTTTTCTACGGCTTCGTTATACTGACCGCTGTCTATGGTCGGGTTTCCTCCACTCTGTCCGGTCGGAACCCATTCTCCGCCATCGCCCACATATATGGGAGCCGGTAAGGAAACACCCACAAGTGCCCACCATCCGTCATGTGGTAAAGGATAAGCCGCTTTCAGTTTTTCGATGGTTGTGAACAGTCCTTTGCTCACCCCCTTGATATTTTTTGCCTCAAGCCAGCCGTCCACCATTACGTTTCCTTTCAAGTGGGTCTTTCCCTGAACGGTCGCGTCACCACCTATCGCTGTATTGCGACCAACGGAGACATCACCGTCTATATGTTTTGATTCGTAACTCATATTAATACAGATTTAGCCAATTCGTTCAATGCGGCACTTTTTTCCGTATCGCCGAATGTCGTTAATACTAATGCAGCTATGGTATATATCACAGCATCATAACATTTCTCACAGATTTCTACCGCGCCATATTTGTCTATTTTCGGGTAAGGCAGATATACAGCACGGCTCACTTTCGCTTCTGTCGTTTTGCATGAATAAAATTCCATCACTCTTCCTTCCGGTCGTATGGATATGGCGCATACAGGCCGTTGACACGTTCCTCTTATGCCTTTAAATCGGGAAGACTGTTTTTCATATTCAGGGTCATCGGTGTTTATGGGATTAAATACCGCACGCTCCCAATCGTTCATTTGAAAAACGACAAAACGCATGAAATCTTCCGGCAGTAATATCCATCCGCTTTCATGCTCTTTCCAATATATGGCATCACCGAAGTTGTGTCCGCCGTCAAGCAAATAGGACGGTGCAGAGCTGTGCACACGCTTTACTGCTTCCAAAATCTTTGATGCAATGATGTCGTCAAGTGCAAGAGTGTCCACATCGCCTATAATCTTCAACGTATCGCTGTTCATGTTTTGGTCCAGGGCGGTGCGTACATCCTCCTGTATTTTGTTTTTCTGATATACAGCCATAAGTTCTTATCTTTATTCCAGACCTTCAAACTCAATTCCGTTTGCTGCTGCCTGCTCCATGATTGCCTTGGTCGAGCGCATGGAAGTGCGGCTGATACCGAAAGTGTCTGCAAGGTAATCTTTTGCACTTGCAATGTCGCTTACTTTGACTTTGCGAGATGTCGTATTGTTATCCCCTGCGTCTTCTTGCGGCATTTCGTCCTGTCTGCCGGTTTCGTTGTCAGGCGTGTCTTCACCATTGTGCGTACTTTCGGCATGAAGTTTTTCAGATGAACCGTTTTTAGACGCTTTTCCGGCTGTTTCTACTGTCTCGGATTGCCCGTGTACAGAATGAAGTTTGAACAGTTTACCAAACTTGTAATGGTTCTCTACAGACTTCTGTATGTCCTCGTTGTCGGTAGTGAATACACTGCTTCCGTTTGACAATGGAACGAATGCGATATGCAGGTTCTTCTTGCTCGGAAGTACCACATTAATACTGATATTGGTATTCGCCTTGTAGGTTTTCGTAATCATATTCTTAAAAGTAAAAAGGGGACGGGACACCTTATCCCATCCCCGGTAATTAATAATTCTTTATGAACTCTTTATTATGCCGCATTTAAATCTTGGGCGGGTGCTTTAGCCAGTCTCATACGTGCATGTGCCTTTGCATAGCGCAGATACAGGCAGCTCACCTCTTGGATAACTACCGCATCGGTACGGCGGATACCGGCCTTTTGCAAGTCGAGTACGTTACGTGCCCAAGACACATGTGTTTTTTTGGAAAGATATTCCGGATCCATTGCAAAGCCGCAATCACTCATTCCGTTTACATCGAACAGTTCATGATGTATGGTCAATACTTCTCCGAAATCAGTATCCCAAGATTTGAATTTCAAGTTCCATACCTCCACGGTATCTTTCAAGCGGAATTTTTCGCTCTTTATCTTGGAGAATGCAGAGAGCATATCACTTCCACAGAATAAAATCTTACGCTTGTTACCGATGCCGGTACCAACAAAAAGGTCTTTGGTAATATCCACAAGGTTTTCATCGGTAATTATGGCACATTTCTTGTCAGTATCCCATTCGCCCACCTCGATGTCCTTTCCGGCCATCCACCAGATACCACCTGTAAACCAAGTGTTCATGCCATCCTTTGCAATGTGCTTGATAACCTGCTTCACACCGAACAGATAAGTATTTTCCATTGCGAGGCGCATATCATATACACCGTCTTCTTCAATGTCTGAGAAATTCCAGTTCACTTCTTTGGCGGCAATCTTGTCAAAAGTTGATTGCTCTACCTGAATCATGAAGTTCTGACAATACTGGGTTTCAGGCATAGGGATATTATTGAATCGTCCTGTCTGAACATCCAATTCCCCACATGCTTTTCCCATGCGTACAAGCGTTGTTCCTTGTGGAATTTCCGGAACAAGAATCGGCTGTTTGCTTGAATCATCCATTTTGCCATTTACGGCATACACTGTAGGAAGATTTGTTGAGCTGTCCTTTCCGCACACACAAAGCACGAGGTCCGGAACGTTGCTGTCATCTTCCGTATATTTCGTTCCGTCCGGTTTGGTGATGGCACTGACACCGACTACCCTAATGGTATCATCCAACGTGAACATATTCAAATCATCTACCGGCAACGACACGCTCGCACCGCTGAGCATAGCTTCCAGCTTTTTGTTGGTACTGCATTTGATTTCACGTGTACCCACGCTGTAATACTTCACTTCAAATGAATTGGTGGAGCTTGATTTTGCATAACGGCTGATTTGGTCAATTGGAGTAGCCATCGGACGGATTTTCACGATGCGTTTGTCCACATCACTCAAATAGAAATTTGGGTCACCGGTTTCACGCCCTCCTGTTTCAGTGGAAATACCGTCTGTTCCACCCGTACCGTCCGCACCGGCTGTTGTTTTACCCGCATCAGGCAGGTTCGATGCTTCTGCCATCATGACACCGCTTGATGCACCCGTCACAAACGCCAATATCATCAGCGTAATGCGACAAAAGAAACTCATTGTTTTCTTCATTGCTCGAAATTTTAAAAGTTAAAAATGTAATTGGTTTATATTTATCTGTTTATCGCCTTGCGTTTTTCACCGCCACGCTCCCAAATGTTCTGTGTACCATCATAACGCCCGATTGCACCGAGGTCAGGCATCTGTCGTGAACCGCCACTGCCGCCACCGTTTTTACCGGCAAGGTCGGCTGTACCATCATTTTTGCCTGCTTTGCGTAGTTTTTCTTCAATCTTGCTGTTGCGCCCCTTTACTTCACCCTCGTGTCCGGCAGCTTCCACATCGCTGTCGTGCCTGATTGCTTTTATGGCCATTTCTATACTTTCACGTGTAAACTTACCCATGATTCCGTCACGTACAATGCCTACAAGAAAATCCATTGCGCTGTCGATGTCCTCATCCGGCAGTCCTTCTTCCTGTTGCATGGTTTCAAGGGTGATCAGGGTTTCGTCGAGGTTCTTCTGATACTCTCCCTCGTACTCTTTCTCTTGGGCGATTCGTTCCGCAAATTCCTTGTTGGCGGCTGCAAGTGCCTCCTGCTTTTCGGGGTCTTCAAGTGCAGCCTTGAAATCATCCCCGAATTTGCGCACCATACCGATGATAGGGTCTTCGCCTTTTCTCCAGTCAGTAAGGAAAGCGGCACTTTGCGGGTTGCTTGCAAACAGGTCGGACAGCGCTTTTTCACGTTCCTTGTAACCGGACAATTCCTTGTCGTAACCATCGTAATCGTCATTGATTTGACCGAATAACGCTTCATCATCGGCAAATTCTCTGTCCGGATACTTTGCTTTCAATCGCTCTGTGTATCGCTCGCGATTGCTCTTAACTTCCGTATTATTAGGCATAATTCAAAAATTTAATTTATAGTCAGATTCTACAAGACAAAAATAGGCAGGGAAAGCAGGATGTCATGTTTATCTTTTTACGCTTCTATTGGTAACTTTGGTACTATAACGGGAAGAAAAATGAAGCATAAAGGAGCAGTTATGGAATACTCTATGGAGCGTATGAACGACTTGATGAGAGCATACGATGAATACATTTCATCGTGTGATTATATCCGTATGCCTGAAGTGTATAAAGTAATTGTAAACATGCCGTCCCGGAGGTTTTGGGTCAGCGATATTCGTGCAGCATTGGTCGTTTCCGTCATGATGAGTGGTGAGAACGATTTAAGCGGTATGCGGCCGTTGAAGAAAGAAATGTATGAGGAAATTCATACAAGGGTTGTCGCTCTCAAATCAGAATACCCGGAACTTACCATTTCTGAGCTGTGTGCTAAAGTGATTGCTCAACCCGCACCGAAATTCTATCTCACACCGGGTAGTGCCAAGATGATGATATGCAAGGCTAAAAAACGATGGATGCAAGAAAAGTTGAGAAGATTACGGCTCTCCTAATTTCTGCCATGATTGTGTGTTTGTCATTTTCAGGAGAATGGGATTGGCAAACTGTCGGCATTTACGCTGGAAGTAATATGCCAGGACGCTTGCTGTATCCGTTTTTCCATACGAATATGTTTCATGCCTTGCTCAATTCATGGTGTTTATTATCGATTATTTTCATTTACGATATTGGGATAGGAAGATTGCTGTCAGCCTATATGATTGCCGTTACAGTTCCAGTTGATACCCTTGGATATTTCACGACAATGGATTCGCCAACGGTAGGATTGTCCGGATTAGTTTTCGCCCTGTTTGGTTCAATATCGTTTGAGGTATTACGTAAACGGTATTATCAGTTATGGATGCTGTTTTACCTTGTGGCAGGCTTCCTGTTTCCGGGCATAAATGCCGTATTGCATCTTTGGTGTTATGTATTGGGACTCATCATGGCTCTGCTAAACAAGCCTGTTAAAATCATGCACCATGAAAGATAAGACCATCAAGGACATATTGACAGAGAATGAACGCCGCAATGCGATTGTATATGCAAAGTTCAATCCAATTACCGGAGAAGGTTCTGTCGGTAAACGTGTAAAGTGTACCATCAGTGACTTTCCTATACATACCCAGTGGTTACCGGAACGTATCATGAAAGTACCGCTTGTACGCCAACTCATCGAAGCCGGTTCTATTTCCAAATTCCTCACGGACTACATGGGCGTGGAAGACAATCAGGATGATCGCTTGAAGGTCATAGAGCAGTTTGTACGAATACGCAGCCGCGAGGATTTTCCGTTTTGGGCGGCAACATTTGTCTATATCAAGGCCAAAGGCGGTGGTGAGGATGTCCTGTTTCGTCTGACAAGACCTCAACGGCGTTTTGTGGATCGGCTTGAGAAATTGCGTATTGCAGGGAAACCGATACGCATCATCCTGCTTAAAGCACGGCAATGGGGTGGTTCCACCACTTCACAGCTTTATATGGCATGGTTGCAGTTGCTTCACAAAACCGGCTTAAACTCACTTATCATTGCACATCAGGGCGCAGGCTCCGATGAAATCAAGGATATGTTCGACCGGATGATTAAAAGTTATCCTGTCGAAATGCTCTATAAAATTGATGAAGCCTACAATGAGAACGAGCCGAAGATTGTAGGAGTGGGAAAATCGGGAAGTATATCGCGTATTCCGCAGCGTAACTGCAAAATCAAGATTGGTACGGCTGAACGCCCGGATTCGTGTCGTGGCGGTGATTACAATCTTGTACATCTCTCCGAAGTGGGAATATGGAAGGCTACGGAGGGAAAGAAACCGGAAGACATTGTGCGCTCCGCCTGTTCGGGTATTCTCCTCAAGCCCTACACCATGATTGTTTATGAAAGCACAGCAAATGGCACCGGGAACTTCTTTCATCGCGAATATACTGCCGCAAAAGAAGGGAAATCCCAATTCGAGGCAATGTTCGTTTCATGGTTCGACATCGAGCAATATACACTCGCTTTTGATTCGGACAAAGAAAAATGGGATTTTGCAGAATGGCTTTATCAGAATCGGGACAATGAAAATACAGATTCCGAACGTGAGGAATGCGGTAAGTATCTTTGGTCGCTGTGGGAAAAAGGTGCTACGCTCGAAGCTATCCATTGGTACATAGCCGAACGCAGGAAGTACAATGACCATGGGCAGATGGCTGCCGAATTTCCGTCTGATGATGTGGAAGCCTTCGTACATTCGGGAGCACGTGTGTTCGACAAATACAAGGTCGATGCAATGCGTAAGACCTGCAAGAAGCCTAAATATGTCGGTGAAGTCTGTGCCGATGCGGATGAGGGCAAGAACGCTTTGCAGAACTTGCGTTTTGTGAAAGACAAACAGGGATTGTTGCATATTTGGGAGTTGCCGGAAACAGATGAAAAGGAAGTTGTTACAAATCGTTACCTCACGATTGTCGATGTGGGTGGACGTTCCAATAAAGCAGACTTCTCTGTTGTTCTTGTGCTTGACCGTCTGTTTATGATTGATGGTGGCAAGCCTGTCGTAGTGGCACAATGGTACGGACATTGCGACATCGACCAGCTTGCGTGGAAAGCGGCACAAATAGCGGCTTTTTATGACAATTCACTCTTGGTGATAGAAAGCAACACCTTGGAAACGCATGACAAGGAGCGGCAGGTAGATGGCGACCAGTCACAGTTCATCCTTAATCAAATCAAAGAGATTTACCCTAATCTCTATGCACGTGGTCAGTCCGAAGAAGCCGTACGCGAGGGATTGCCTACCAAATACGGCTTCCATACCAATGTCTCAACCAAACCGATGATTATATCAACCTTAGTCAAGGTTATTCGTGAGAATTTATACACAGAACGTGACGAACGTTGTCTGGACGAATATTTGTGTTACGAGAAAAAACCGAACGGAGCTTTCGGAGCGATTACCGGTAAACATGATGACTTGCTAATGACAAGAGCCATAGGCTTGCATATATGTTTCTTTGAAATGGAAATTCCAAAGATTGTGCTTCGTATCGGACGATTTGTTGTCAAAAAGAAAAAAGCTGTTTCAGCAGCTACAATATAAGTTTAACTATAAAAACAAGGAACAATGAACATTTTCAGAAAAATCAGAGCTTCGCTTCGTTTACGTGAAGCAGTCAGACAGGCAGACGAAAAACACAAAGAAACTGGAGAACGTTACTATGTTATGCCTGCCGGTGGGAAAAAAGGTCAACTTATCATTATGGATAGAAAGAATTTCCGTAAGTTGAAACAGAAAGGCTACATCAATCATAATACGTTTGTGGGCGACCTTGAACGCGAATGCTTCTACTGCACGACTTATGGAAACGGTTCAGCTATGCTTCCTTCTGCTATTATTGCATTGAAACGAAAACAGTATTTCTCATGGCTTGATTCATTTTCAAATACCAAAGAGAATGGGAAAGTACGGAAATATTGATGGCATTGCCACACTTACCAATGACCCGCTCGCACTTGACAATATCAACAAGTTTAACATCGGAGACCGGGTGATGTGCAATGATAATGGGAAAAGCGGTACTGTATTAGATATAGATACTGATAAATACGGTTGTACCGTTCGTTTTGATGATACTGAAGAAACATGGATTGAATGCGACCAATTATCCAAAGAATAAAGAAAGGGGCATATCTGTGATGATGTGCCCCTTTGGTTTAAGTTCTCATTGCATTATGTAACTGATTTACTGCATCTATATTTGCATCTTGTTCGACCTGTTGAAGCAATTGAGGAGAAAGACCATCGGGCACTTTGCCCTGCTCCAACTGTTCCTTCTGTGATTTGATACTTTGCAACAATTCATCTGCAAACGGGAAATCTCCATGCTCAAGCAGCTGCTCTACACTGATTGCCTGAGACTGGTACAACTGCATAAGCATATCGTTAGCAAGATGCCTGTATGCCGGTGTTGAAGTGCTTTCGGTAATGCTTAAATCAAATTCTACATCACGTATTTTCTTCGGGTCATATTCGATTTGTGCACCACTCTTACCTGCAATATTGAATACACGTTTGCTATCATAAAACTGCTGCATATTCTTCACATCCTTATATGCTCCGTCCACTACAAAACAACTGAAGCATTCAAGCAGGTCGAGCAATGACTTCGTGGCGTTTTCTGTCTGTTGGTTATAGTGCGATGCACTTTCACCGGAATACCCGGGCTTTCCTTGTAATGCGCCCGTAACTCCCGATATATCTTCAAAAAATTTGAGTTGCATATTAAGCAGTTCCGCAATGCCTATATTTGTGGAGTTATTGGCCACCTGTTCCGGCACTTTTCCGCTTTTGCTCGGCTTGTATACGATGACACCGTTAAATTCCGTCCAGCTCTCTGCAATATCGTCAATGCTCACACCATCAGGCAAGCAATCTTCGGGCATCATCAGCACGCCTTTGGCACTCGCCCGCATTATCCAGTCATAGAGGGTTATCAATCGGTTGGTATATCGCTGTTGGTCGATTACATCAGCAACGAATGAATGGATTTCACCATCAATGAACGGATATGCCTTGAAAACATATGGATGGCTTCCATGCTCGTAAGGCGTTTCCCCCTCCCTCAATATGTCGCCAAAAGGAGAAAGGTAATAGAAATACCAATAATCGTCCACAAACCAAGTAGCTTTTATCAACGGAACCTCATCTTCCGGCATACCGGCTTCCTTGGCCATACGCATACGTTCTTCATTTTCAGTAAGCACCACTTGTGCGTAATCTTCTTCGTCTATTTTGAAAATATCGCCGTTTTGGTAGTCATGGCAACGGTATCTCGGTTTTTGCTCCTTGCGCCATATCTCTATCACACGGCATCGTCCCGGCTCGCTTGTGAATAGAAAATCGTAGTTCTCCAAGCGGCTATACCCGAAACGCTCCGCGTATGTGGCTATGTAATCTTTCCTTGCCGCCCACTTGTAAATGTCGCGCAATTGTCTGTATTCCTGCGGACTTGATGCGAACTGTTCACACAACTGTCCGAAAGAAATGTCGTGAACTTCTCCAAGCACGGAAACATCCCAACCTCTGAAATCTCTCATGTTGTTGTCGATAAAGAAATTATTGGGTTGTACATAGTCCGTCCAACAATCCTCTTTTCCATTACGCCAACCGTACGATTTACGGTGAACGATAAAACCGCTTATCAGGAACTCTTCCATAGTTCGGGCGTATACATCGTTCATTCGGTTAAGCTGCATGTTGCATTGAAGTATCGTACTCATCGTTTCACCAAGTTTCTGTTCATCCCGATCACGTGCGGTACAGGTCGGTTCTTTACTTTGGCTTCGATACACGCCAAGCACGCTTCGCACAAGCCTACGGATAAGGTTGTTTTTCAAAGGCACGTTGCCTTGACTTTTAATGTATTCTTCCTCGCTCATGGATTTTCCGTCCACACAAATCATATCGTCCCATTGGAAACCATAGGTATAGCGTTTGTTTCGCTCCCGGTCTTTCCGAAAGTCGTCCATCTGGCTCCAATAGTATTGTGCTTCCATAAGAATGTCAAATGCCCTGCGGTCACCATAACGTTTTGCAGAAACAACAGTATCTATCTCGGCGGCATCATTTCTTCCCGGAGCTATACGGCTCATTGGCAGCAATTTTCTTTCGCTTTTATTTACATGCATATTTTTATCATTTTAATGATTGCTCGGAACAAATATACTGCTCCGGGCAATCATCCTATGTTTAACTATTTACGGGTTTTGTTCATTTCTTCTATCATTTCCTTTTTGAGTTCATTCAATTCAGCCTCAATATTCTTACGTTCCTCATCATCAACTGTGTCATTCAGTTCATTATAGAGGTCGTCAATATCCCTACGATAATCCTCAAAAATTTCATACCGCTCGTATTCGGGTGAATTGTAAAGGAAATCAATCTTTTCCGCATAGTCAAATATGTCGTTGTCGGTATCTTCCTCATAGTGTTTTAATCTGGATTTCAATCGGTCATGCTCCTCTTTCAATCGGAAATACTCATTGTTCACAGCCCTGTACTCGGTGCGTTCGTCCCCGGCTTTGACCAGTCTGTTTACCAACAAGAAGCTGCGAGGGTCGTACTCTCGGTTGTCTGTAATGGTTTCTGCGGTCTTGCTCAATTTGTCGATTGTTCCGAACACGCCACCGAAATAACCGTTCAGCATATATTCAATTTTTGCCGGATTAAAGTCAATCGTTCCTTTTGTATATGGGTCTCCGCCCGTAGCTTCATTCATGGCATTGGCCAATCCGACAATGTATTTATTGGCGCTCTTATACGCCTTTGTCCATTCGGGCATATCTTTGTTGTAAGGTGTGTCTTTATAAAGTGGCATACCCGTCCAACTCTTTTCTGCAACGTAGGCTTCCCACAAGGGTTTGTAGGCACTCGGTACAAAGGCATTCAATCCTCCGCCGCCCTCCAAGAAATCAATAGGTAATATCTGTGTAGCCTGTCCTGTTATGGCTTCGGCAATTTCTTCGCCTGTAAGATGTTCCTTTCCGTTAAGAACGGAAATCATCAGTTCGCCCATGCCGTAAACAGCCCTGTATTCTACCGGAAGAGGAATTGATACCCAACTGTTTCCTGCCCTGAAAAGAATATTGCTGCGCCTTACATATTCGGGAAGATTATAGTATGCGTTCTTGTCATCATCGTCATCATCATCGCCACCCAAGTAGGCAACAATGGCACCAAGAAGGAACATCGCCGCAATACCTGTAAAAGCTTTGGCAGGATGGCGTTTCATCTGTCGTCCAAAGTTTGCCGTACCTTGAATGGCTGCATTCCAAAACACATAGCCGCTACGACCAAGTCCCGATACCAATGCACTGGCATTACCAGCCTTTGTCTGCCCTGTACTGTCATAGAATTTTGCTCCGCTGCCTTTCTTGTTGAAGTTTACACTTATCTCCTTTGCATCATAGATGGCTCTGTCAATGCTCCTGCCCATTTCGCGTGATGTCATGAAAGCGGCAAAACGGGCGCAGTTCTCAACGGCTCGGTTGTACTCATCGAAACGTTCGCCTAACAAGTCCCATGCTTTTTTTACAGGAATCTTGCCGTTCGATTTTTTCAGTTCCCTGCGTATGTCGTTCTTATGTTGTTCAATGTCCCGGATATTGGCATAGCCTGTTTCTCCTCCGTTCATCATGAACTGATGAAACATCGCTTCCGTCTTGTTACTCATATCAAGTGTCCCTTTGCGGTGCTTAGCCAAGAGTTGCTTTATTCTTACAGGGTTGGCATACATATAATTCCGATGAAAACGCAGTGCGTAGTTCGGGCTTTCCCTTATCCAAGTCATGGTATTGGTGTATAGCATATCTCGCATGAAGTTCGATACAATGAAGTCTGGGTTACGTGTGGTATAGAACGCACTCAACTGTCGGTTGATATTTTCTCCTGCACGGAGAATAGCTCCGATTGCCCCCGACATATCATTGTCGGGATTTGTCTGTCCGTTCAGTGCCTGTGCTGCGCGGGGATTGCCGTTAATGGTAATCACATAGTCCCTGCCGCCACGTTTCACTACAATTTGGTGCTGCCTCATATCCTGGCTTTCCACAATACGGTAAGGAATATTCACGGTATCCTTGCCGTGCTTGTACCGGTCAGGATATTGCTGCGCCAATGACTCCATTTTAGTTTCAAAGTCCAGCATCTTCCGTTCTACTACTTCGGGAGTATCTGTACTGTCTATGTTGTCAGGAAACACTGGCTTCCATTCGTCGGCCACCGTATCGTATTCTACCCAAATGTCGCTCACACTGACAAGGTCGCTCGAATGGTTGAGGGCGAAATTAAGGAAACGCTGTTTTACCAATTTGTTCCGGTTGCCCTGCATGATAGCACCTTCTGCCATTGATTGCAGGTTGGCAAACGGGTCATCCGCTTTAGACCTGCGTCCTTCCGCTTTCTTGATAGGAGCATTGAATGCACTTTGCTTGTGCGTCAGATATGCGTATGCTTCAGAACTGGTCTTTTCATCAAAACCACGTAGTGGAATGTAAAAATCATACATATCTGAAATCTTGTCAAAGGTCGCTTTGCTCATCATGCCACATTCGTATGACTTTGAAAGTATTGCTTTGCTCGCGGCATTGACTTTTTTCCAAAGGTCGGTAGTGTCGTGTGCCTGTTCGTAATCGTTAACCATTATCTGTGCTTCCGTTTCGGCATCAGTAACATTATCCATACCTGTAAGGGCTGTAAGTCCGGCATAGTCGGTTTGGTCTGCATCGGTTGCTCCGTTATTGATTGCTTCATTACGCATATATGTATTGCGTTCAAGACCGTGTTTCGCCATCATGTAATCAGTCAATTCCTCACGCTCTGCCTCAGTCCTGGCAAGTTTGGCAACCTCATCAAGCATGGGCTTGAACAGGGTGTGGGCAAATGCATCGGCCTCGGCTTTGTTCACACTTGACAGACGGTTTTCTCCCAAGTATGCGTTTTCAAATCCGTCCACATCCTCAATGTTTGTTTCCTTGCCAAGGATTGCAGTCATGGCTTCTTTCAAGCCGAGCATACTGTCCTGTAATGCTTCCTGTGATTGGAACATACCGCTTTTTACACGCCTTTCATAACGGTCACGAGCCAACTCCCTTTCATGTATTTCCGGGTCACCGGTACGGTATAGTGCATCATCACTTTCTGCAACAGTCTGATGATGTGGGTCGGAAACCGCATAATTTCCGACTTTCAGTTCATACTGCTTTGCCACATCAGCGGCTTCTCCCAATATGTTTCTGTATCTGCCCGGTTCCGCAAGGTTCTCGTAACTGCGCCACAAGATGTAGCGAAGTTCGTTGTCCGATAGAGTAACCCCTCTAAAATCCTCAAAGCCTATCTTATGAAGCATATTCAGGAAGAAATCCTTTATCTGTTGCCACCAACTTGCGTTGATGTTCTCAAATTCAGTTTCTTCTGCAAGCGAAGCAAGATATTCTTCGGTAGCCTTATGGAAATCCCAACCGTTTTTTGCAGCCATATCTACAATGCGTCTGCGTATGTTCTCATCGGCATTGTTGAATACATTATCAAGGAATGTATCAAAATGTTCTCCGAACAACTGGCGCAAACCATAGTGCGCCACAGCCTCATGCAGCAGTGTCTGTTCAACATCAAACGTACTTGTATGGTTGGGAATAACAATGGTTATCTTCCCTGTACTCTTCGAGTAGAAGCCTTTTGCACGCTGCTTCTTTCCATCCAAGACGGAAGCATCAGTAACAACCTCCACATTGTCAAGATGCAGTTTCTCTGCAAGGCTTTCCACACGTTCTGCCATTCTTTGGCGTTCACGCCGTGCAAATTCCCTCCGCTGCTTTGCCGTTCTCCTTGACTGACCGAGCAGCTTTGCCACTGGGTCATTCTCATAACTGACTTCATCATCGTTATATGCACCAATGCCGTTACGTTGGAGAATATCAGTTGTGTCATCCTTTACTTTTACGCCTAATTTGGCAAGTTCCTTGACAACTTCTATTATGCGCTCCTCGGGAATATCCGCACGCAACTTTCCTCGGTAAGGGTAGAAGTTTCCACCTGCGGCACGAAGCAAGGTTTTGTTCTCGTAGTAAACCGCACCGTCTTTCTTTGTCTTTGGAACAGTGAGGTAGAACATCTTTGCCCAACTGTTACCCATAATCTCGACCTTTCCATCGTGGCTTGTTATAGGAGTATAGTCTTTTATCTGTTGTAAACGACTGCTCAATGGAGCACCGCTCGTTTTCAGCATAGAAGCATTCCATTTGTCGGGCATTAAGATACCATCGTGAACATTACCGTCAATGTCTGTATAACTAATGAGTTGTCCAGGATAGCCTCCGTATTCATCTTGTGTATCGGCTATAGCCTGCAAGATATTACCTGTCATAATGAAACCTGTCTTTCGTGTCTCACTTGGTATCTGACTATCCCAATTATCAAGTGTGGTGGCACGTGCAGCATCCCAATTATCATTGGTTACCTTGTCAATGCTTCGCAACGCATCAATCTGTGAAAGTTTAATTTCAATACGTCTGCGACCGTCAAGGGTAGCAAATACCGCAAGTGTTGTTGAGGCTGTAATCTTGCTATCCTTTGTTTTGTAGCCACAGAAGATAGCAGAAGTAGCAAAGTCGAAAATCATTGACTCAAGGTTATCGGGCACAAGATAAGACTTGCCAACTTCAAACATTCTCAAGCGGCGCATCATCTGGTCGCTGTTCGTGTTGAGTCGCAAGATGTTGTCCTTATGCTTTGCCTCTACCTTTTCATTGGTCTCTGCGATAAAGTTATCTATGGCAACACGCTTTTCTTCATCGCTGCGTTTCTTCTGACCATTGATTTTTTCTGTCTGCTTGGCTATGTCGTCAATGGCTTTTGCCTTTGATTTCTCGTAGCGTTCATCTTCTGCAGCAATTCTAACTTCGTCCTCCTTGCGGATAGTTTCAATAACATTGTCAAGATAGGTATTCGGCTCAACACCCTTGTTTATCTGTTCTATTACCTTGCGTATCTCATCCGCTTTCATCGGCTTTCTCAACACATCCATTTCCACCTTTTCAACAAATGAATTGCGAGCAAATGGATTGTTTCCATCAGGGTCTATGCCCTCAGAAGATATGCGTTTCTCGATAGTCGTTGCGCGGAGTGGCATTACAGTAATCTTTAAGTCGTTACTGCCGGTATCATTGAGATATTTAATCAATTCGTTATAACGCCTTACGACATCATCGTAAAACTCCTCCTGCTCTTTTGTTGCCAATAGAGCGACATAACCTGTAATCTTGCGTGCATCATCTTCTTGCGGTTTGTAATCTTCAAGTTCGCTTGCCTGCACACGACCACCTCCGAGTCCTCCCTTTTTCAAAGGAGTACCCATTTTCTCGTATATATCTACATTATCACGAAGATACTCAACAACAACTTGACTACCATACTTGTTGAGTAAATCCGGTGCTTCCACATCATTACTTTCACTATCCTGTGAGGTCGTGGTATTAGCGTTCAACGATTTCAGTTTGGTGGAAAGCATCATCAGGAAACGGTTCTCGGCGGGTACAGGCAAACCGAGGTTGATGTAATAACCTCTATGCACCTGTCCTGTACGGTCTATACGTCCTATCATCTGCATATAGTCGTTAATATCGCTCAGCGGCTGTGCTATAATCATAGAACGCTGACGTTGGTCGCTGAATTTCTCTGAAGCGTGCAAACTGATACCTGTTGATGCAGACTTGTTGAGGATGAGGACATCAAGAACACCACTGTTGAACTCTCTCTGCATTTTCTTTTTGTCTTTGTCAGTTCTACGCTTGACAACGACACGTCCGTCATCGTTGCGCTCAACATACATATTACGTCCTGTCAATTCACCTACTTTGTATCCTTTCTTGTTCAGACGCTCGATAATGGCATCAAGTGGACTGATAAAGATATCGCTTGTGCTTTCACGAATGAAATCCTGCAACTCATAATATGCTTTTTCTCCTGCCGGACCTAATGCCTGTGGAGAATATCGCTCGTGGCGTTCGTTACCGTCCTCATCTTTGACGGTGTACTGCATAACGGTGTCAAGTCCTTTCAGTAGGCTTGCACTGAATGTTGGCTCATCAATGATTTCTCCTGCGGCATAGTCCTTAATACTGCTCTCCATTGTGCTTTCCAACGCAATAACAGGGTGGCGACCTGCATTGATTTCGGCTTCCACTTCATCTGCAATAGCATTGACTTTGAGGGCAAGCATAAGCTGCTTGGTGTAGTTGTAGGTCTTGCTTGCAAATGGCACGTTCTCAACGCCCATTTTATCTGTGCCTCGCTTCACACCTGCGCTCTCTGCCATAACAGCAAGTTCCATATCCAATGCTTCAATCATCGGCTTTACGTAGTCCTCTTGGAATTTGATAATGGCATTGAATGCTGCTATGGTACGGTCGTAATTCTCTCTTGCACGTCTAACAGTTTCGGGGTCAGTGATTGTTTTCCAATCGGTAACAACATCGCTCATATCTCGCTCTCTGCGTACCATTTGCCCTGCATTAGTCAATTCACGACTCATAATTTCTTGCAGAGTTACACCGCCTTTCTCAATGATACTAATCATCTTATCCGGATCAACCTTTGCTTGGCTCATCGCTGTACGAATTGCATACAAAGGCATTGTGTCGGGACGCTTTGCGAACGTAGCACTTGCAAATGTGGCGGCTTTCGCTCCACGAAGAATACTTTGCAGATAGGCACCTGTATTGCTCGAACCTGCCGCCGTATGACTTTCATCAAGGAACAGATAGTTATCCTTTGCAATGACACGTAAGAATGTGGCTTTCGGGGTAGCCTTGCCATTCTTCACGTTCTTGCTTTTCTTGGTGCGTGCGCCACTCTTTTTGGCAGCTTCCTCCATTTCTTGCTGACTGACAGCATCGCCAGTGTTTACCTGCGAATAGGTGAGTACAGCGAAGTCATATTCTTCGGGCAATGCTCCCGATGCAAAGACTTTTGCCATTTCTGCGGAAGATAGAGGTTTGTGTACTGTATTACCTTTGCTATCAACCATAGCACCGTCAGAGTTGAATATAAACGGCACGAGGTCTCCACTTCCAACATCTACCAAGTCTCGGTAAATATCGGAGAACAAGTCTGCTTTCTGTGTGATGAATACAGGTTTCTCACCTCGTTGCACTGCCCAACGAATAAGTGCTGCCATTTGGCGCCCCTTACCAACACCAGTTTGGTCGCCTATAATAAGGGCTTGTTCCTGTTTCATCTGATAGATTGCCATAGCGACACTGTCCATCTGCTCGGCGGCAAGTGCTTGATACGTTTCAGCAATGGTATCATATCCGAGTTCTGTCTTGACAAATTCGTCTATGCTGCCGTGCTGTGCTTCAATTTGAGAAAGCACTTTATCCATTGCCTCGACCATAGCTGCGGGGGCAACGCTTTCAAGTCTGAATGCTGTATTATGAGGACGATAAGGAAGTTTTTCTTCAGTCAAATCTCTTTTCTTGGGTTTTCCTTTTAATCCCAGTCCGATTCGTTGAACGTCCACTCCATCCACTGGCTGAGGCTCATTTCCCACAGTTCGTTGTTCAAGTCCTCTTCCGTCAGTTGAAGGCTTTCCAATGGTATCAGTTCCTCTCCCGGTCTCGCCAACTGTATCATTCTGTCCACGTTTTCCCAATACAGGTCGTTGGCCGCTCTCAGAGTTTCCCTCCAATCCGGTTCTTCCTCTCCGTTCTGTTTGGCTTCCACTCTCATCATCCGCCTCAGATTGTCTATTATGTCCTGCTCCGTCAGTTTCCCCGGATGCGTTGTCAGCGACAGACAGATGTCGCCCTCCTTGGCTACGTAATACTTCTGTTCCATTTGTCTTTTCATTAAAATTCAATACTTCGTTAATAATCTCGTACAGGTCGTCAAAACTTTCAGCCTTGCGGATTGCTTTGTTCTCCACAGGAGGGTATACGGCAGTCTGCGCCCGTTCCTCATTGGTTCTGCGGCCATCTATCAGTATCATACGAGTGGGGAATGTTGTACCTTGCTTCGCATACAGTCCACCGCCCATGTCAATAACGCCTTTCACGTTATAGTGGTCATATAAGTAGGTGAAAAATGGTTTCATGCTCTTTATAGCACCATTGTTCGCATACTCCATATTTCCACCGATGATGATAGCGGCTCTGCCGTCATCTTTCATGCTTGAAAGAGCGTTCAATGTTATTTGCGGGTCAAGTCCCGGTATCTTCTTTCCATCATACTCAACTGCCTCACGCTTTCCGAATGGGGGATTGGCGATAACAACATCATAACGCACATCGCCATCGAATGGCTCTGTCGCATCCTGCTGTGTTACTTGTGCAAATCCCTGTTCACGTAGGTTGTCCAGTCGTGTTTTGTCAAGTTCATTTACATGAACCTGTCCGACTGGAATAGTGAAAACTAACATCCCATTACCCGCAGTTGGTTCTAACACGCTTCCGTCTGCTTTGTCAGCCATTGCAAATCGGCCGGCAATCCAAGCCATAGGAAGAGGCGTGGAGTACTGCTGCATCTTTATACGGTTGCTGCTTCGTGCCGAAATGGTTGGTTGCATTTCATAAAGTTTGCAGATTAAATCGTATGATTCTCTGCTAGCACTTCCTTTACGTTCAATAACCTCACGTGCAGCTCTGACCAATCCGTCCTCAACAAGTTCCTGCAACAAAATATCAGTTCTTCCATCATTATCTACTTCCATTCCCAACTCACTTGCACGCTTGCGTAGGTCTAAAATGCTTCTGTATGGCTTTGTCCCATTGTCAAGAGCCGCAAGCATATCAGCCTTTACTGTCATTGCAAATTGGCGATGCAGTTCTGCATCAGCCTTGTCATTTTCAGTAAGTAAATCACCAAATAACCCACCTGTTTGATTCCGTGAATTTACTGCTTTTTTCTCATTCTTCTTACGTGCAGGGCGACTTTTTTTGATACGTTCCTGTGCAATCTCTGCCTCTTGCTCCACCTCGGTCTCTCTTGTTACGGTTTCGGCGGTAGCAAGCGCATCAATACTTTTCTTATCGAAATTCGCCACATCGAATTGTTGTACCTCATCGTATGGAGTCATGTCTGCATCCAGTCCGTTCTCTGCCACCTCCGGCAAATCTCTCGCACCATTGTAAAATGCTTTAAGGTAAGGGCGTATGGCATCGCCCAAGTCTGCAATCATGGCCGTTGCATACTCGGCAAACTTACGTGAACCTTTCTCCAAATGGTAAACAGCCATCTCTGTTCCAATGGCAAGAATCTCAGGGTCTATACCTATATTCATTTGACCGAGCAACTTCTTACGCATACGCTCACGAAGTTCTGCATAACGCTCATCAGTAACAAGACGGTTACCACTCGCTTCAGTCTTTTTCTGCGAATTGTCTTGTTGTTGCTCACTCCGCATATCGTTGATAAGAGTTCGGACTTCATTAGCAAACTTATCTGCACTATCTTTAGTCAGGAAAATAATATTTCCTTCATGATAAACGTCTCCACCACGCTTCTCTCCTAAATCCATCACAGCCTGTTTTTCCGCATCAATCATCTTCATCAAAGTACGAACAGAATATCTGTTATCCATTTCCTTGTCAACAACGAAATCTGTCCTTTTGTCACGAATTTCATCCTTTGCCTTGCGATCAAGTTCTCGGGTCTTAATTTTATTTTCGAGCGAAATGCCAACTGCATCCAAAACTTCTTGCATACCGTTCTGAGGATTGCGAAGAATGTCTAACATTTCCTCTGGGCTGTTGGTTGTCTGACGAAAACGTGCATCACCAATAGGTATGGGACCGCTCACATCATCACGACTTAATGTAGTTTCCCCTGTTTCTTTATCAACAAAAACAGAGTATTGCCATATAGGAGTATATTCCTGCTTTTCCTCCTGCTTCGTGGCTTTCTGTTGTTGAGGTTCTGAAAACTGCACATTGCCGTCATTTACTTCTGACAAATCAGACAAAGACAAAGGTGGTTGTGATTGTGCATCGGTTGCATATTCTGCCAAGCGTTCAGCATCTTCCTTGCTCCGCATCATGAAGCCTTGCTTTTCCTTGTCCCACCAGCCTTTCAGTTGTTTGGCAAACATTGTGGTGTGCTTCCGAACAGTATCTCTTAATTTATTATTGAACTTCACAAGGTGCATATCCAACACCTTACCCCTTTTGGTGGTATATTGTGCCTGAGTAATGGTGTATGCAGCATCAGTCGGTGTTGTCGTTTCTTCATTGGAATTGTTTTGTTCCAATTTCCGCTGTTCAGTAAAGAGGTCGTTTATTTCGGAAATAATGCGGGCTTCCTCAAATATATCACTCTGACCATGTGCGGCTTCTTGTTCCTTGTGCAGTTCTTCAATGCGTGATTTGATTTCAGAAAGTCTGTCGACTTGTGTACTTGAACTCTGTTCCTCAACACTTTTGACTGATTTGTATTCAGCAAACGCTTTAGTCTTACGGTGGCTACTATCTATCCACTTCTCGAAATCCTCCAAGTTTACGGCAGTTACCACTGTCTTGTGATTATTTGCCCAGTCGCTGTCATAATTCGCGAAGTAAGCTGCCTCGGCATCGTCAGTCTCATTGAAACCAAGCATTACCTTATGCTCATCAAAGCTGCCGTCCTCATTATACTGGTCCACCACGAACACCCTGCGTCCGTTCCACCCGTCAATATCGTCAGAGAGGAACACGTCTATGTGGTCTCCATCCACGCCCTCCGTGCCACGAATGTAGCCGTAGGTGTTCTGCATGATCGTTTCCCACTTGTTGCCCTCTGTGTCTATTCCACTACGAACGGATCCTTTCGGGTTCTCAATGGTGATATTGAATGTACCAACCTGCACATGACCTTTCTTATAATTGCCAGCTTCTTTCTGTTTCTCCGTAGGAGTAGTATCGGTTTCTTTCTCTGCCACTGCAACAGCATTGGCTAAAGACAAAGATGCATCAATATAATTAAGAACATCCAATAAGTCTCCGAATGTTTGACCGTCATACTCATAAGCGCTACCTATATAATTACCTTTCGTATCAGGTGCATCAACTTTTATAACTTTATGAGTACCATCAACAATAATTGTCTGTTTATAAGTATCGCCATACTTTCCGCTTTCAATCCAATCATCTTCTTGAACTTCAATACGTCTTGCTATTTTTGCACTAAGTTGATTGTCAGTATCATCAGAAGACAGCATTTCTTCTTGTGATAAAGAAGATTCTATTTCGCTTTGTCCACCAATGCTTTCAGTTCTTCCTGTATCATCAGTTGTCCCATTTCCGTTCTCAACTCGTTCTCTTGGCGCAAGAGTTCCATTGCTTCCTTGCTGCCCTCGTTGGCTTGTTGCAGTATCGCCAACCAATACATTGCTTCGTTGTTGTCCATTGTAATCTAAATTTAATGCTTCTTTAATAGCCTGTACGAGCGTCCGAGGGGTATTGTCCGGTTGTTCGAACAGAGTTTCTTCCTGTGTGCCTTGTATAAGGTCATAAATCTTGCCGAATGTATTTTGAATGAAGCTTTGGCTTTCACCTTTATACATTGCGGCCAAATGCAGGACAAAGTTACTGAAATTATCAGCAGGGAGATAACTTTCCCCAGTGACATCATCCATTTGATACTGGCGTTTCCAACTTTCTACGGCAGTACGTGCTTCCTTGAAGTTCTTTGCCTCTGCAAACATTTTATCTTGGGACAAAGCATAGTAAGCACGAACGGAATTCTGTATCTCATCTACCATTCGTTCACTGTTCGGACTATCATAATCACGAAAAGCAGTGGCAAGAATAGCCTTTTGTGCTTTTACCGGCAATACGTTGAACATTTCCTCCAACCGTGTACTACCGTCCTTGAAAATGCTTTGATACATGATACCACGCAAATCATTCTTGGATTCGGGAGTCAAGTTACCCTTGCTGTCAAACGCACTCTTGTATTGTGTGGGACTGATGAAACCTCTTTGGCTCATCCATTTTAGGACACTTGCACCGTTGGCATCCACAAGCCCGGCAAACGACACTTCATCGTCCGAGGCTCTGAGTAACAGGTTGGCAAACGAACGTACTTCGATTCCCATACGCTGTAAGGCATTTTTCGGTTTGATTCGTTCCACACCTCCGCTTTCGGTGTCCTGTGCTACGTATTGTCCCAGAGGAATAGCCGTAGCATCGTCCACATGAAGCATATTTACCAGCACCGGACTTTGTAGGGCAGCAATATCTTCAGCACGCAAACCAAACTCTTCCGCATGGTCTTTCAGGTATTGCCTATATGCTTCGGCCTGTTCCGGATGGCTTTCCCACATCAGACGCAAGGCATCACTGCGGTTGTTTCCCTGTATAACTTCACCACGTTCGTTTACGGTCGGCGCACCGGTGTAAGCGGTAATACTCGATGTGATTTCTTCCGGACGAATGTTCCCGGCGATTTTCCGTGCAGACAATACGCTCGCTTCGTCATTTCGTTCCTTGGGTTGCGCTTCATCAATAAAATGCAGAGGATTACGCACACCTTGGATATGGCTCGGTTGCAACAACGATGCGTCAATCACGGCCACATGACCGGGAGCCAGCACATCATTGCTGAACTTCACGTTCACCTCTTTACCTTGTACGGTCTGCAATGGTTCTTGCCTGTCAATCTTATGGCCGTTCACACGTCTGTACCCCCTTGCGCGGGCATCCTGCGGTGTATCATCCACCATGTCGGGAACTCCGTTAAGGGCTTCACGCTCGACGCGTTCGGCTTCCTCACGCTCTGCACGCAGCTTTTCTTCTTCCGCTTTGCGTAGGGCGGCAGCTTCATCAGCCATTCGTTTGCGTTCCGCATCCGCTGCCATTCTTCTACGGTTGGCAGTACCGGCTATCTTCTGCCAAGCGAGCAAATCCTGTTTGGCTGCATCAATCGCCGCTTTGCGTTCTTTCTCGGAAGCAATCTTTTCGGCAATGGAGTTGCCACCTTTCGATTTGGCTTTCTCCAACTTCTTCAAGGCTTCTTCCTTGTCGGCAACCATTCCATCGGCTACGGTCTGTGCCATATCCTCATCACCCTCAGTCTGCTCCACAATGGCATCCCAAGCTGTGTCGCTGTCGGCCTGCTCATATAGTGGATTTCCCTGCTCATCCTTTGGTATTCTCTGCATGGCAGGAATATTTTGAGGGGCATTGTTATCATTTTCGGGAATATTTTCCGCACCATTGTTGCTCTCATTTTCGGCAGGGCGTTCAAACGCTACTCCGTTATGCTCCAACAACATATTGTCAAGTTCATCACGGGTAAACAGGTTCACACGCTTGCCGTTGATAGGGGCTTCGGTAAATACCTCATACTTGCCGTCCGCATCAGCATCCGCTGTGATATTGCCACGGACGGTAACGCCGTTCTCATCGGTAAGCGAAACAATGTCATTGAGGGCGTATTGTGGTCTTTCAGCCTCTTGCATTTCCTGTTTCCGTTCGGCATTCTCAATGGTTCTCTGCTGCTCGAACTGCGCCACACGTGCCAAATTTGCCGCATCAGCCTGTTGCTGTATGGTTTCTTTTGCCAACGGGAAGATATTCACGCCGTCCGATACGTTAACTGTGCCGTCCCCATTATCCACAATACCGTCCTCGTTGGCTATAACCTGTACTTGCATCTGTGAACCATCCTGTCCGGTAATAGTATAGGCATCACCCGGATTGAATGTAACCTTACCGTCGATCTTATCAGCCGCTTCACGTGCGAACTGCTCCACAATGGCTTGTTCTGCCAATTCTTTTTGCTCGTTAGGGTCTTGCGATTCATCAAGAGACAATACTGCATCAGGTGATACTTGTTCAAGTGCGCCGGTTTCCGAATCGCGAATGATGATGCTGTTGTCCGAATCAGTTACGCTCACACCGCTACCATCGTCATACGGTACAAGCTTGCCGCTGATTACATACACCTTCCGCTCATCCTGCTTCATGGTTGCCCCCTGTATCATGCCGGTATTATGGTTCACACGTACATCTATCATTGAGTTGCTCTGCTCGATACGACCGTCTATATCATCACGTACACGTTGTATCATGCCGTTATACACCTGCTTGGCATTAATATAATCGATTACGGAAACCTTATCTTCATCATTCCATTGTTCGTTGCCATTCACAAACTCTAATGCGGCAATTGGATTTTCTTCAATCATTGCAAACATGCTCTCATCCACGAGGTCTGCAACCCTTGCACGCTGATACTCATACATGTTCTTTGCATCGTTCATCTCCTGCGAAGAAATGATATTATACCCGTCGAGATAACTGTCATTTGCTTGTTGTACACTTTCGTTTCGGTTGCCGCCACGTGATTGAGCCATAGAAGCAAGGTTAAATCCTCGCAAATTCAACGAGCGTTCCATATAATCCAGAACGGCAGCTTTCTCATTGATGGTAAAATCTTTATCACCGGCAATAAGTTCCGCAACTTCACCGATATTCTCATTGGTAGTAAGGTCAAGCGTCGCCTTTAATGGCTCCCATACCTCTTTGCCGAGTAATTCATTCACTTTTGCGTCCGCTTTATTTACACCATGCTTCATGGAAGTATAATTTGCAGCAGACAAAGTATGTTTTCCTGCGCCCATCAATCCCATAGAGAGTGCCATGCCTCCCCAAATGTCACCATGAAATTGGCCACTGGCAAACAAATTGGTACGTGTACCGTCCGGATTCTGTTGATAGGCATCATCAAGATTGAGCATGGTGCGCCACAGTTGTCCATAGTATTCTTCCGAAACCTCACCGACATAATCACTCACACCCATTTTGTTGAACATCTGATGAGTTTGTCCCATGATACCGTTCAACGCACTTGCGTCAGCCTTTGAAAGCACTGCACCGATACGTTTTGCACCTACAACATTGGCGAGTTTGCTCATATTCCCAAGAGTAAAGACCGGATCAAGATGTGCACCGAACATTTCCGAATAATTCTCAATGATGGCATTGGCTTCACTTTGCCAAATGGCATCCCCCCAAGTCTTGTCGTTGGAAAAATCATAGTTGCCGTTCTCATCAACAACCACATCACCCAGTTTACGGTCAATAATGTCAGCAGTAGTTTTCCCTGCCTGTACTGTATTGGCCATAAGTGGAGCGCGTACAAGCAAATCATCTGCAGTTGTACCGAGTGCTTTGATGGTCCAGTCGGTTGCATACCGTCCCAAACCTTTGGCTCCATTTTCTTTGATATAGGACTTGAAACCCTGCTGAGCCATTTTTTCAGCCGTTTCTTTGCTTATAACCTTTGTTGCAAGTTTGGTACTTCCTTTGGAGAAAGAGGACAATCCGTTAAATCCTCCACCTGTCAATACGAAATCCAGCATGAAGGACGGCATATAGCCTGTCATTACACCTGCTCTGTTCCAAAAATCTGCATTTCCGCTGTATCTTTCCTCTGCTTGTTGCTTCTCATGGATTGCGCCCATCATTGCATCATGCGCTTCACGTTCACCCTCTGTGGCATTTTCTTTTTTCAGTTCATCGGCATTCATCATCGTAAATGCGTCACGCATATCACCCATACCGAAATCCCACGTGCGCACATCACCCATAGTGCGACCGAAACCACGCCAAAAGCCTACATCTACACCGTTTTCACGGTCTTTCTGTTCTTCAAGGTTCTTAATCAGTTCCTCTGTTTCACGAATGGCTACGGATAACGCACGGTTTTCCTTGTCAGATTGTTGGCGGGGCGTATAAGTGGCAGCTCCCAGTATGGCAGCGAGAGGGGCTTTGTTGTTTTCTGTCTCTTCTGCCCATTCCTTGTGTACTTCTGATGCTCTTTCCTCTTGCTTGGCTTTCAACTCCTGCAACCGGAGGTTTGCCTTGCGCAACTGTCCGCCTATGGACATATCGGCAGCTTGGCGGTACTGAAAGCTTTCCATGTCAGCCAATGACTTGCTGTAATAACGATTTCCGGCAGGAGTGAGGAACGTTTTCTCCAACTTTCCACTTTCAGGATTGAATATCATCTTTCCCTCTTTGGTCTGCAAGCCGGGATTTATCCCATATTCCTGCATATTGTCTATGCGTTCGTTGAATGTTTGTGTATGGGATTTCACATCGTTCATAATACGGTCGGTTTCGGTCAACATCGCTACTTTCTCCTTTTCTGTAGGTTGCCATGTCTGTTCATTAGCAGGTGAAATGGGTTCTTCAACCGTTCCGGAAGCACTGTTTCCCGATTGTTGCGATGAGGTTCGTTCCTTTCCAAACCCTATATTGCTTTCAAATTCTTCAAACGGCTCCATATCATAACCATCTTTTACAAGAGCGTCGTAAGCCGCTTTACGTTTGGTTGAATCTAACAGGTTCTTGCGAAAATCTTCTTCGCTCTCCATGTCGTAACCATCAGAAACAAACGTATCATACAGTTTTTTTATCTTATCCTTTTCTTCAGGCATAGTATTTTATTTATGATGTTGGACTTTTCTTTTTATTATCGGCCGTTGGACTTTTTTTCTGTGGCTTAGAAGAATGTCCTTTACCGGGCTTTGTCGTTTCAGATGTCTTGACGGTTTTCCCTCTTCCACTTTTGACCTCGGTGGTCGAAGCCTGAGTTTCTTCGTTCCATGTTCCATTGTCTATGGCGTTCTGACGCATGGCTTCATACGAGTGTGCAAAATGCTTGTTACCATCGCTGTCATACCACGGATATTCTCCGGCCTTTCCACTGCCACCACCTCGGTTGTAATATTCTGCTCTGGCATTGGATGCGGAAGCGGAAGCCTTTGAAGCACCAGCTTTAGCCTTTTCGGTTTCAAGCCTTGCCTTTTCAAGTTCTTCTGCATATTTTGCTTCAATTCCTTTGCGTTTGGCTTCAGCTTCGGATGCGGATATTTTATTGCCTTGCAGTTGGAGATTCAATTCAAACATCTGCCTGTCGCGTTCCTCTTTGGCATCGTTCCGTATGCGGTTATAATCGTCAAGACCAAGCTGCCTTTGCCACTTACGTTCACGGTCATCCCTTTCTTCATCAGCGATTTTTGCCCTCATCAGCCCCTCATAATATTCTTTCTCCTTGCCTTCACGTTCTTTCATCAGCTTGTCATATCTCACTTTGGTACGTTCTGACATGGTATTCTTACCGGTATACATATTTGGAGCGTACTGCGTGGTGAAGAACAAGTTCGAGAGTGCCGATATACCATCACCAATGGCTGCGAATATCTGTTCACGTTTCTGCTTCTTCTTTTCTTTAGCAAGTTCCTCGTCCGTTGGCGGTTTATAGGGATTGAGTTTTTTGTACAATTCAGCGTATGAGAGACTGCCACCGTTCACATCGGCTTGTTTGGCCGGAGGTGCAGCGACCGTTTCAGATTGGGAGCCGGTAACGGCAGGAGCCGCAGTTGCTTGTTGTTCCGTCCATTTCTGTGTACCCTTTGCCGGGGATGATACGGAAGGAGCGTCTTGCTGCTGTTCGTGCCATTCCTTAGAGCCTTTGGGCGGAGGCGTACCACCTCCGTTTCCTAAAATATCATCCATTGTTGCCATATTGAAATAGTTTAGAAAGGCATTTGACTTACCGCGTTAGTTACTCCTTGTACAGCTCCCGATATGGCATTGGCCTTGCCTTGCTCAATGGCGTTAAGCTGTTCCACGAAAGCATTGTCGTTTTGCATATAAGTGGCTTCGATATTGTCCTTACGTGCTTCTGCATCAGCGGCAATCTGTGATGTTGCATCGGCAAGAGCCTTGTTGTTCGCTTCTTTAGCCGCTGCCACACTTTCATCAGTACCGCCCATGACGGCTGCACTACCGGCAGCGGCTTTGTTACGTTGTTTTATACTCTCTTCAGTTTGCGTAAGGATGCGTTGTGCATCAGCCCGCTGAGTGGCATCCTCGTTGTACCGCCTGTCGTACCAGTCCTGATTCTTTTGCCGTTGAGCCTCAACATTACGTTTTGCTTTCTTCATGGCCTTGGATGCCTTGATCCCACCGAAAATGCTGCCTGCAGCACCTATGGCACTTCCTATTAAACCCATAAGACTTTATTTGATTATTAAAAGTTATACCTTGCGTGCGAAAGTAAGCCGTTATCTTCGCATCATCATTTTATCTTTTTACATACAAATCATTATGGCAATAGGAAAAAAGACCGGAGGGCGGCAAAAAGGTACGCCCAACAAAATAACGGCACTGGCAAAAGGGATGATTGAGAAATGGCTTGAAGCGCACAACACTATACCCGAAGGAGATGTGACGCCACTAATAATGCAGGACTTCATGGAACTTGACCCCAAAGACAGGGTGAAAGTGTCGACAGAGTTCATTAAAATCATCATGCCTAAGAATATCAGCATAGACGATGGCGAGGTCAAACTCACCATTGAGGACAAGCTTGTCAAACTTGCCGGAGAAGAAGACGAGGAAGAATAATCTATTACCCTCTACTTTAGATTGTCTTCATGTCAAGGGAACCCCAACCCGAAAAGGGGACGATTTTACTGATTTGCTTTGAAGCGATGTTCGAGAGAATGTCGCTTTTTTCATGTCTGGACCGTAAAATTTCTTCGGAAGAAAAGGGCATTTCTTCGGAAGAAATAGCAATAAATGTACAATTATACCCCATTTCTTCGGATTTCTTCGGAAGATATTGCCTTAATTGTACAGAAAAGGGGTATTTCTTCGGAAAAAACACGCATAAATGTACATTCTTGTACAGATTGAATTTTTTATGCGAAAATCAGCTCAAAAGCACCTCAAAAATCTTCTGAAATGGCTGAAATGAGCTATTTTTTGACATAATTTCAGAAGATATTACATTTATTTCTTCGGAAGAAATAACCATAATTGTACAGAAAAGGGGTATTTCTTCGGAGGAAACAGCCATAAATGTACATTTCTTCGGAAGAAAAGGGTATTTCTTCGGAAGAAATAGCAATAAATGTACAATTATATCCCATTTCTTCGGAAGATATACCATAAAATAAATATATATATCTACTACTACATCTACCGCGCGTGCGTGCGCACGTGAAGAAATTTTCGATTTTAGGGCAAGAATAAAAATTGAATAAAAAAGAAAGCCTACAAAGAAAAATACCTTGCAGGCTTATATCATTTCGTGAAGTCACAAAAAAAATCAGAATCCTTTCCCTTTCTGCCGTTGGTACACCACCGTCTGGTCTTTGTCGAGGTTGACGATTTTGAACATCACCATTGAACGGTTCGGAATATCATCCGGCAGCATAGTTACGAGCCGGGCAATCACCTCGTCCACATTGTTGAAGCCTACATCGGTCAGTTCCGCCACCTTTTGCCCGTTGTGGTATGCAGCCGCATTCACCATATAGCGGTATGACAAGCGGAAATGCACATCCTCCTGTTTCTGCTCACGTACAGAAGCCTTACCGGAGAAGAAAATGAAATCAATTACTTTCTCGTTCAGTTCCCAAGCAGGGGAGAAGTCAATCTTGATATACCCTCGTGTTACGTTGTGTCCATTGCTATGGTTCATGCCAAACGCCACTTCCGAGATAGAGGCACGTACATCATTCTGAGCTACTGTTCCCCATGTATGCCGGAACGTGTAAGCCGAATACCACTCTTCCTTTGGCATTCCCATAGCCTTGCATAATTGCCTTATCCCACTGTTGACATTGGCGCAAAAACTGTCCGATGTAGTCATGCGCTGATAGAAATTGAACAAACGCTCATCATCTTTTGCCGTGTTCATGTACTTTTCAAATAGCGGCTGGATGATTGCTGGCACCCGCATTTCCATATACGCACCATCCGCACGGAACTTCTTCGTTTTGGCCCGTTGGTAGTGGATAATTCCGTTCCGGTAATCCTGCTTTCTTAGATTGTACAGATCAATCGTGTTGATTCCTGCAAGGCAAAGCACCATCATAGCAACATCACGCCCGAACTCCGTCTGTGGATATTTCATCTTACTTTCCGGCAGAGGGAATGAAAAGAACTCCCGACATGCTTCGGGGGTAATGGCAAGCTTCTCCGCACGATCAGCCGTTGGTATTTCCACTTTCACCCATGGGTTGACTTTGATACGGATTATACCGTTATCGTAATCGTTGTACTCCAACATGGCGGCTTTAAATACCTGACGCATACAGATTGGATACATTTCCTTTGCCCTATGCGTCTGTTCAAGCGACTTTATCCATTTGTTCACCTGCGTAGAGGTCAACTGAGCGAACATCACTTGGTTGGTTCCGATGAACCGTTCCAGATGTTGTAGGGCAAGCTTGTAGTTCTTAGCATTCCTTTCCTGCCCACGGTCAATCATTCTGTCGATATGCACTCTCGCATAATCCGAAAAACAAATATCGTCATTGCCGTTCGTAAGAAAATCCACCACTTCCTTGACCGTCCAATGTTCAATGTCTTTTTTGTTGAGCCGCTCGTTATATTCCACTATCCGCCCGGCACAATACTGAAGCACGTAGGGGTCTTCGATTTCTTTCGCTCTGGAAAGTTCTTTCTTCGTGACCATCTTGTCGGTCTTCATGAATTGTGTCCCCCTATGGTGGGTAACTCTGATATAAACCGGATAAAATCCGTCCTTGCGTTCTTTTTGAACACACGCTTTAAATGGTAACCATTCTATTTTCCGCTACGACAATTTTATCGGCTGTTTTTCAGCCGATAAAATAAAAATGTCCGTAAGAAAATAGTTTAGTTTTAACAT
>NZ_KB905472.1:1345157-1345740 GCF_000382445.1 Phocaeicola massiliensis B84634 = Timone 84634 = DSM 17679 = JCM 13223
TTTTTCTTTCGCCATAATCATTGTTGTTATTTGGTTATGGCGCAAAGGTAGGTTTGTGAATAATGTGCGTCAAGGCGGAAAATAGAATGCTTACCTTTAAATGTTGCCATATCGTTCTATGTCTTTATTATGTTATTATTTAAATTTATTCCAAACAGCTTCCAATGTCTTAACTTTCTGTAATATCATCAATTACGGCTCTAAACACACTCTAAACACCCAACGAAAAGCACAACAACATTCTCTAAACATTTGCGTTTATTACGCTCATTTTCCGTGCGGAATGAACGTACCTTTTAAAAATACAATAGGCGGTAAGCCTTTGTAAATGAAAAGCATACCGCCTATTTTATTGAGTATCAGCTATATCGTGCTATTCCTCGATTGCAGCCTGCGCCGCTCGGAAAAGCTTCTCAAAATCAGCAAGGTTAGCTATGCTTGGAAAACTTATCGCAAACACTTTTCAAGAAGCCTTGATTTTGTTGAGATTATTGTAACCATTCTATTTTCCGCTACGACAATTTTATCGGCTGTTTTTCAGCCGATAAAATAAAAATGTCCGTAAGAAAATAGTTTAGTTTTA
>NZ_KB905472.1:1348275-1509216 GCF_000382445.1 Phocaeicola massiliensis B84634 = Timone 84634 = DSM 17679 = JCM 13223
TTTTTCTTTCGCCATAATCATTGTTGTTATTTGGTTATGGCGCAAAGGTAGGTTTGTGAATAATGTGCGTCAAGGCGGAAAATAGAATGCTTACGAGATTATTCCTCGACCGCGGCTTGCGCCGCTCTAAAACGCTTTTGATTTTCAGCAAATTCAAACTCATTGGAAAACTGAAAAGAAACCCGTTGAATTTTCTTGTCAAAAAAACCTATTTGCAAGCATTTTTGCAGCAACTGCGGCAGCAATCATATTATGATTATCAGTAAATTACCGAGACTGGTTCAACTTAAAAGCAAACCAAGTCTAAAACAACATGTAAAATACCACTATTATATAATAAGGTAGCATCATTGTTGGCCTTTGCGCAAAAGCTCAATGATAGCATTCTTATCCTCTAAATTATTCTTTAAGGATTCTATATACTCTTTTTGCATTTCCACTTTCTCGGTCAATTCCGCTACTCGCTCTTCTGCTTGTGCAGCCTTAGCTCGCTCTGCGGTCAGCTCAGCGATTAACTGCGCATCACCTATAAAATTGTTGGCATCACCATGAAGCGTTACGGCAGCGAGATAAGCCGAGATCTGAGGGGGCACTTCACAGAACAAAGTGAAAAAGTTAAAGTCCAGGGCATGACATAGGTCTACCAGCTTCTTACTCTCCATCGTATCTCTTTTCAATATTCTGTTGACATGCTGCTGGGAGACACCAATTCTACGTCCGAGTTCGGACTTACTGATGTCAAGTTCCAGCCGGCGTTTCTCTATTGCCTCGCCTATATGCACACTTTTTACTGCAACTTCCATGGTCTATAGTTAAATTTTAAGCTTCAATCAAAATAATATCATTCAAATATTGGCTATATAAACACTATTTTGTTATTTTGCGAGCATAAAGCTCTCATTATTTGAGTGCAAAGTTAATCATTAATCATTAAATAATCAAGATTTATGGTAGAAATTTCGGCAAAAATCCGTCCGTCGCTCATCGCTCTTAACGTAGGTGACGAAATCTCCTTCCCCATTGAGAAACTAAAAAGTGTACGAACTCAGGCATCCGAACTGGGCGCCATCATGAGTCGTCAATACACCACCAAGACCGATCGGATAAACCACATCATCAAGGTGAAACGCATATTATAGAACCAAACTATCAAAATTATGTTTTCGATACAATTTATAGACCACGAAGTCCCTTACGATGTGTTTCTGAATGACCTGGTTAACAAACTAGTTCAGGCGCTAAAAGACACGCACGACGACCCTGAATTCATCAGTCAGAGAAAGGCCTACAAGCTCTTTGGAAGACGAAACGTAGATCGATGGAGACGTCAGGGAAAGGTGGTATGCTACAAGCGTCCGGGGAAGGTAGAATACAAGACCGCCGACCTTCGTATGCTGCAGAAGACCACCCAGGATTACTTTGAAAGCCCGCCTCTTTCATCCATTACCAGTATTAAAAAGACGGTAAAGCATACAAAATAAGAACTAAACAGCATCAACAAAGAGGGAAAAGGTTATCAATGCAATCAAACTGAACTATACATAAACCTTTTTTGTTCCATCAGTATAGTTGTAGTCTTACGGAACATAGAAATAGATTAGTAGGTACAAGAGACTGCCAAAAGACATGAGAAAGTAAGAGAAATAGCCATGAAATTCTATCATCTGATTGCCATGTTGTAGGTATTCTCCTCGTTTTTTAAGAAAAATGAATGAGACAAAGCCATCAGTAGACCCTCATGGTGTCTATACCGTCAAAAGGACTTGTGCTGCCTTGGAGGTCAGCTACAAAACGCTCCGTAAATACCGGATGAACGGCCACATACAGCCCATCAATCCGGACAATCCCCATCGTCTGAAATACACTGGGCAATCCATTCTGGACTGCTGGTTCAAACTCCGCATGCTATGATTAGCGAAGGCACACTTGATAAAGTCAGGGAATTGCCCATCGAGTCCATTGTAGAGCCGTACGTGAAGCTATCGCGTGACGGCAGACTCAACATGAAAGGGCTATGTCCGTTCCATTCGGAGAAAACCCCTTCATTCTCGTTGAATCTGTCCAAGAACCTGTACCACTGCTTCGGCTGCAACCGGGGAGGCGATGGCATCCGGTTTATCATGGAGAAAGAAAACCTCTCCTTCACCGATGCGGTGCATTTTCTGGCCAAGCAGCACGGAATCCCGGTAGATTATGAAAAGGAAGAGGAACAAAGCGGGGAAGCCGTAGCCGAACAGAAACACAAGGAATCCCTTCTGGCTACACTGGATATACTCCAGACCTTCTTTGTGGACAGCCTTCGTCTGGCAACTACGGAGGATTCACGGAATGCCCGGTGTTATGCCTACAACCGCTGGCCGGAAGACTTTTGCTCAGAGGCCGGATTAGGATATGCCCCGAAAGACAGCAACGCCTTCCGCGATTTCTGTCAGCAGAAAGGATTGAAAGAGGAACTGCTGTTTGAACTGGGCATGCTCAAACGGAAGGAGGACGGCACCAGTTACTCCATGTTCCGCGAACGGATCATGATTCCGATACGGAACCGGTGGGGACGCATCATTGCCTATACGGCCCGTTACATCGGTGCCAATCCGAATGCCCCCAAGTACATCAATTCCGCCACCAGCGTGCTCTACACCAAGGGAGAAACCCTGTTTGGCATCGACCGCGCCTTTCGATTGAGGGATGCAGAGAATTTCATCATCGTGGAAGGCGCTCCTGATGCGTTGCGCTTGCAATCCATCGGTCTGGAGAACACGGTGGCCTCTTTGGGTACCAGCTGGAACGAGAACCAGCTGAACCTGCTCAAGCGCTACAAGTCCTCCCTCTGTTTCATTCCTGACTCTGATGTGGCTCCGGAAGGCCAATATGGTCCCGGATTCAAGGCTGTGATGGAATGCGGCACACTGGCCATCCGAAAAGGATTCCATGCCACAGTCAAGGAATTGCCCTTCGGTACCCGGGAACTGACGGAAGAAGAACTGCAGGAAAAGTACGAAGGGGCTATTCCAAAAGATGCTCAACGGGAAGTGCTTGTCAAGAATGATGCAGACAGCTACATTCTGAGCGAAGAAATCTACCGCAACCTGAGGGAAAAGCATTTTATCGTCTGGCTGGCAGAGAAGCAGTTTGCCACGGCCAGTTCACTGCTCAGGGAAATCAATTGCGTCAATCAGATTGCGGACTTGTTGCGTTATGTAAAGGACCAGTTCGTATATGAGCAGTGCATCGAGCAGCTGAGTAAGATTTACGGCAAAGCCCGCCTGTGGAAGGATGCCGTGACACAGGCCCGCAACCAGGCCAAGAGGGCCAAGCAGCCGACCATGATGGACAAACAGCAGGAAGAGACCGATGCACTCCGGCAGCTCAACCTGTTTGTCCGCAACAACTGCTACTATTGCCTGGGCAAGGATGATGAAGACCCCATCCGCCTTTCCAACTTTCGGATGGAACCCCTGTTCCACATCCATGACGAATGCAACGGTGTCCGCCTGTTCCGGCTGTTCAATTCCTTTCGGGACAGCTGCATCATCGAGTTGAAAGAATCCGAAATGTGCTCCATCTCCAACTTCCAGCAGAAGATAGGTTCGGTCGGCAATTACGTATGGCTGGGCAAGATAGACAAACTCAACAACGTCAAGGAGTTCCTGTATGCCCGCACCCAGACGGCCGAGCGAATCCGCAAGCTCGGATGGAACGAGAGCAAGGAGTTCTTTGCGTTCGGCAACGGCATCTTTCAGCACGGTGTCTTTCATGAAGCCGACGAAATGGGCATCATCCAGGATGACAGCCACCATGCCTATTACATTCCCGCCACTTCTAAAATCTACCGGGACAATGCGGAAATCTACCAATTTGAACGACTGATGGTGCACCGAAAGAGCAACGGCGTGCTTCTCCGCTCTTTCGTGGAAAAGCTGACGGAAGTCTTTGGCAACAATTCCCGCATCGCTTTCGGCTACCTAATTGCCACCCTCTTCCGGGACGTGGTCTATAAACGCACCCGGCATTTCCCCATCCTGAACCTGTTCGGTGAGAAAGGTACCGGTAAGACCACGCTGGCCACCAGCCTGCAGGCCTTCTTCCTCCATGACGTGGAACCGCCCAACATGGGTGTGGCCTCCGTTCCGGCCATGAACGACCGGGTATCGCAGGCGGTCAACACCCTGGTTGTTTTTGACGAATACAAGAACGACCTCGATGTGCGCAAGATTGCTTTCCTCAAAGGTCTTTGGGGCGGTGGCGGCCAGACCAAGAAGAACACCAACACGGACGGCATGGCCTCTCAGACCATCGTCAGCACGGGAGTCGTCATCTGCGGGCAGGAAAAGCCGACGCAGGATATGGCGCTCTATACCCGTGTTCTTTTCCTGGCTTACACCAAGACCTCGTTCAGCGTCCTGGAGAAAAAGCATTACGAGGAACTGCAGTCCATCTGCAACCTGGGCCTGACCCACTTGACCCTCGACATTCTGAAACATCGGGAGCTGTTTGAGAAGAACTTTCCCGACATGTATTCCCTCACCAAGCGGGAACTTGCCATCCAGATGGAACAGGAAGGCATCCATGACCGTATCTTCGGAAACTGGATTATTCCGTTGGCCACACTGCGCACGCTGGAATCCGCCTTGCATCTTCCCTTTAGTTACGCCCAGATGCTGGAAACCACGGTCAACGGCATGCGCAACCAGAACGAACTGGCCCAGGAAAGTTCCGAAGTGGCCGACTTCTGGAACATGCTCCAGGGCTGGCAGTCCATCGGAAAGTGTACAGAAAAAGTACACTTCAACATCCGCTATCTCAAGAAGTTCCGTCCGATGAATGTCAAGGAAGATATGGAGTTCATGGAAGCCCGTCCGATACTCTACCTGAACATGGCAGCCATCTCTTCGCTGTTCAGCAGCCGGAACTCCACCCAGAACATCACGGCCAACCGTTCGTCCTGGTCCACCGTTCTGTCATACCTCAAATCCCATCCGGCCTTTCTGGGCACCAAGCAGGACCGCTTCTACATCCTGCTGCCCAGTGGTAACCCGGATTGCGTGACGGTTGTGAAAGACGGAAAGGTTATCCAGAGTCCGAAGGTGAACCGCCCCAAAGCGCTTTGCTTCGACTACCTGCAACTCAAGGAGATGTTCGGACTGGATCTGGAAACGGAAGTGATTACGGAAAACAGTGAAGATGATTCCGAGATATAAGATAACTGATAGGATTAACCCCCATGATATAAAGACCGTTTTATTTCGAAGATTCAGGGAATAGAATTATCTTTGTATCTTGGGCCTCAATGATAGGACCATGCAATATATATATCTGTAAACAAGTTACCGAACCTCATGAGAGAAGACCAATTTATCAAGCTCTCCCAAGCTGGAGAGAATGTTCAAATAGAATACAAGACATGCTATGAACAGATTTCTGATTCATTGTATGAAACCGTCTGCTCCTTTCTGAACCATAGTGGTGGCCACATTCTGGTGGGAGTCAAGGATAATGGTGAGATTGCCGGAGTAAATCCAGACAAGGCTACCACCCTGCAGGGGAATATCATTACCGCCATCAAGAATCCGGATTTGTTCTTGCCCTGTCCCTACTTCACACCGCAAATACTGACCGTTGAGGGGAAGGTGGTCCTGTATCTGGACATTCCTTGCGGACAATACGTTTACCGCTACAAGGGGAAATACTGGGACCGCAATGGAGATGCAGACATTGATGTGACCGACCAGCCGGAATTGCTGCTTTCGCTCTTTGAACGAAAGAATCCGCATCTTTTTGAAGAAAGGATTGTAGAAGAACTGACACTGGAAGATCTGGACAGTGATACTTTCCAGTATTGCCGTAATATCCTGGCAGTCATCAAGCCGAACCATCCCTGGCTGCAGCTGACAGATGAAGATATACTGCTTCATACCCGTCTGGCCAAGAAAGAAAGGGAAACCGGAAAACTGAAGTTGAAGTATGCTGCACTCATTCTGTTTGGCAAGGAAGAAGCCATTGAAGAGTATATGCCCCGTTACCGCTTCGAGGCGCTGTTTCACATGTGTACCTACGAGGAATACAATGACATCAAGCGTTTCCCCAGTCGGTACGACGATCGCATCACCATGCGCTGTAACCTGATCAAGGTCTATGACCGACTGACGCAGTTTACGGAACGCTACCTGCCGAACAAGTTCTACTTGCCAGAAGGGACTACCCAACGGGAAGACCTGCGCTGGGACCTCTTCCGTGAAATTGTGGCCAACCTTTGCGTACACAGTGATTTCAGTACAGGTTATGCCTGCTTCTATCATGTGTTCAAAGACCGGGTAATCACGAAGAACCCCACTCGTCTGCTTCCGGAGATTCCCGAAGGCGAACTCACACTGCAGGAATTGAGCAACTACACCAAGAATCCGCTGCTGGTGCGCGTGTTCCATGAGTTGTCCTGGGTGGAAGATATGGGCTCCGGTACCCGTAATATCTTGCGCTATGCCCCCTTGTACTATCCCGACTACAAAGTGGAAATCGTCAACGGCTCGCAGTTCATCTTTTCCATTACCTATATGGAAATGTCCCAAGAAACCGTGGAAAATGTCCCAAGAAATGAGAAAATGTCCCAAGAAACTGCGGAAAATGTCCCAAGAAACGGACAAATGTCCCAAGAAACCATTTCCACTAACGATGAAGACGATTTGAATATTTCTCTTGAAAAGCCGACAGACAAGAAAGAAAATTCTAAAAAGAATAAGCGCCATCAAGCGATAGTCTCGTTGATCAGGAAGAATTCGAGGATTACAATGGAGGAAATGGCAGACAAGTTAGGTGTCAATGCGCGTACCATTCATCGCGACATCGAAGAATTGAAACATGTTGTAGAGCATATTGGTCCGACCAAAGCCGGCTACTGGAAGCTGTTGAAATAAAGTAGTGCAAATGCCCATGTAAGAAAAAACCATAAAAGAGAGCCGTTTTCTGACTCGCTTTTATGGTTATCCTTTGCAAACAGCCATTAATCCTCCAGTTTGCTCACCAGCTTCACAAATTCTTTGGCAGGTTTGAATGCCGGGATGTTGTGAGCCGGCACAATCACGGTGGTATTCTTGGAGATGTTACGCGCCGTCTTTTCCGCACGCTGCTTCACAATAAAACTGCCGAAGCCACGTAGATAAACATTCTCTCCCTTTTCCAGCGATTCCTTCACTTCCACCATCAAACTCTCCACTACTGCCAGTACGGTTTGGGCATCACATCCGGTCTTTGCGGATATACTCTTACATAATTCTGCTTTCGTCATTTCTAGATTCTTTAAAAACGCACAAAGATACGCAATGTACTTCAAACAAACATCAAACAACCCCGTTTTTTGCTTGTAAATCAGCACGAAAAGCACTACCTTTGCATCGTTTTTAGAATACATCTTCAATATGGACATTAGTTTGATTGGCACACATGCAGATGCCGTATGGAACGTACTGCATGAAAAAGGTGGAATGGATTTGACTCAACTAAAACAAGAATCCTTTCTAACAGACAAGTAAATTACTTCTGTAATTTGCACCTTATATATAAATTCTGCTTAGCTTAGTTTAGTTTTTTTAGTCAAAAATAAAAAAGGGTATCGACATAAGTTCAATACCCTTTTATTTTTATCAGCTCATAGTATAGCAAATAATAAATGAAACTGACTTAGCATCCCTATAGAAGGCTCACTCGCTCGGTAATGGCTGCATCGTCCAATGTGTAACCTCCGAGACTGTTTTCTTTGGCTTGAATACAGAGATATAGCATTGGTGCATCTGAGGTACATTTCAAGCAACGGTCACAGTGTGTTGAAACACGAACCACCGAACCTTCGGAAATATCAAAAACAGAATCATTTACCTGAAACTTCCCTGAACCGGAAAGAATAATATAGTTCTCTTCGTTATTCTCATGGGTATGGAAGAACGGAACAGATTCTCCTGAAGGGAGAGAGCCAAATGAGATTTCACAGGAATTGGCCTCAGTTGCTTCTTTTACAAATTGTTTCCCTTCAAAGTGCTGCAGATTCCCAACAGAAACATGGGCGAATTTATCGCCGGCATTAATTTTAATAGACTCATAATTGCGATAATTTAAATTAAACAGTATCTTTGCATTTGATAATAACTATCTTTTTGATAGTGCAAAGTTAATATGTAAATACATATAAAACAAGAGGTTACTTAATTGTAAGCTGGTTACTTTTTGAATAGTTTTTTTGAGTATGAGCAAGATAGAGTTAAAAGAAAATCTAAAAAAATATTCGAACTTGGATGAATGTCCAATAAGAAATATCATATCACGATTTTCAGGAAAATGGCCTGTAATTATATTATGTATTCTGTCTGAAAACGAGTGTACGCGTTTCAATCAGATTCAGAAAGCTATTCCTGACATTTCCCCCAAAGTATTATCTGATACCCTAAAAAATCTTGAAACAGATGGTATAATCAAACGAATTGTTTATGGAGAAGTACCCCCAAGGGTTGAATATTCATTGACTAAACTTGGCCTAAGCCTAATGCCATACATTAACAACTCTTGAGTTCAACTTATAAATGCAACTTTTTGGGTGCGGATAATAAGCAATAAAAACATTTATTTTTCAGAGAGGAAAGAGAGACAATGTCCCCCTTTCTCTCACTCTGAATGGATAAAGTTTGCTATCTTTGCTTTAATTGTCCGTCCAAAGAAAAAAAAGTTGCAGATGAGCAAACATATAACCGAGGAACAAAGGTATGCAATTTCTATGATGTTGCAAATACCGATGAGCAAAAAAGCAATAGCGGAAGCTATCGGAGTAGATAAAAGCACTGTTTACAGGGAGATAAAGCGCAATTGCGACGCCCGAAGTGGTAGCTATAGCATGGAGCTTGCCCAGCGAAAAGCAGACAGGCGCAAGCAGCAAAAACATCGCAAGGAAGTGCTTACACCGGCAATGAGAAAACGGATAATAAAGCTGTTGAAGAAAGGATTCAGCCCGGAGCAGATTGTCGGCAGGAGCCGCTTGGAGGGAATTGCGATGGTATCTCACGAAACGATATATCGCTGGATTTGGGAGGATAAGCGGCGGGGTGGCAAACTGCACAAATATCTTCGCAGACAAGGTCGCAGGTATGCCAAACGTGGTTCTAAAAATGCAGGGCGAGGATTTATCCCAGGCAGGGTGGATATTGATGAGCGTCCCGAGATAGTGGAACTGAAGGAGAGATTTGGTGATTTAGAGATAGATACAATTATTGGTAAGAACCACAAAGGTGCCATTCTTACCATTAACGACAGAGCAACAAGCAGGGTCTGGATACGCAAGTTGTCGGGAAAAGAAGCCATCCCGGTAGCTAAGATTGCAGTATGGGCACTGCGGAAAGTGAAAAACTTAATACACACAATTACGGCTGACAATGGAAAGGAGTTTGCAAAGCACGAGGAAATTGCGCAAAAATTGGAAATAAAATTCTATTTTTGCAAACCATACCACTCATGGGAACGTGGTGCCAATGAAAACACCAACGGGCTTATCAGGCAGTATATCCCAAAGGGTAAGGACTTTAGTGAAGTAACCAACAAACAGATTAAGTGGATTGAAAATAAACTCAATAATCGACCTCGTAAAAGACTTGGATACCTCACGCCAAACGAAAAATTTAAACAAATTATTAATCAGAATTCTGTTGCATTTGCAAGTTGAATTCAGCCCTGTAAGAAGTTACTAATGACAAAAAAGAAATTGCCCGTTCGTTTTACGGGTCAGCACTTTACTATTGATAAAGTGCTAATAAAAGATGCAATAAGACAAGCAAATATAAGTAATCAGGATACGGTTTTAGATATTGGGGCAGGCAGTAAGCATTCTATTTTCCGCCTTGACGCACATTATTCACAAACCTACCTTTGCGCCATAACCAAATAACAACAATGATTATGGCGAAAGAAAAAGTAAACTATCAGGAGGTATATGACCTCTACCAGTTATGCAGCGAGACCAAGGATCTTCGCGAGTTCTGTGCGGATTATGGAGTAAACTACGACAAGTTCATGAACTGGCAACGTCATCAGCTTTGGAGCGAGAAGTTAGGCAAGACAGTTCAGGTTGATCAGCCCAAGGTTGCTAAAGTCCAGATAACCGGTAAACCTTGCAACAGTCCAACTGTTAAGATGGAAGTGAAACAACCGGAAGGCGAACCTCCTATTAAGTGGGTGAAACTGCAATTGACATCTGGAGCGACATTGTTTCTGAGAAACACCAGCGTTCTTGATCTGAGTCTGTTGCTTAATAAAATGATAGGATGATATGCTTGGACTGAGTGCTAACCTGAACTATTACCTGTTCAACGGTAATGTGGATTTACGGAAAGGCATCTTCCGTTTGTGTGAAAGTATAAGGCAAGAGATGTCACTTGACCCTAGTGATGCGTCCAATGTATATATGTTCATGTCCCGTAACCGGAAGGTCGTCAAGATACTTCATTACGAACGCGGTTTTTATGTGCTTTACGAGAAACGTCCTGTCATTGGAAAGTTCAAGAAACCTGTGTTTGACGAGGTGTCAAAATGCTACCGGATACAGTGGTCTGACATGGCTTACCTGACGGAAAGTATCGTAGTCGACAGAATGTATGTAACTCCTAAAGAATGAATAATAAGGCGTTGATTTACAATGGAATAATACAAAAATAATCGATAAAAAGTTTGCGTAACTGCCTGATTTTTCGTACCTTTATATCATGATTGATGAAAGAGCATACGAGTTACTTTGCTGCCAGCTGGGTCTGGCGAATGAGGAAAAAGCAGGGCTTCGCAAACAGAATAAAGAACTGATTGCGAGGCTTGAGTCTATTGAAAAATCCAACAAGGAGAACTCAAAAACTCTGATTGATACAATCAATGACCTCAAAGAATCCCTCGAAAAGCAATCAACCACGGTTGAACATTACAGGAAAGAAATGGAACTTATGAGGAAGCAGCTTGAAGCAAAAGACGAGGTGAACATGATGCTTGCAAACGAGATATCCAATCTCAGACTTCAGCTTGAAGACAGCAGGAAACACCGTTTCGGCCGTACATCTGAGCAAAGAAGGCTGCTGAACAACCGTAACATTGACAAGTCTGCAATGGAGAAGTCCGAATATGACGGTTCTGACAAGAAAGGTGATGATGATAATAAGGCCAATGGTAACGAAGCTGGTGGCAATACCTCTTCCGATAACGCAACAGCACAGAACAGCAAGCCTTCAAGAAGAAAGGAAACCGCACCACGTGCGGAAAAGACCAGGCTGAAGGTGGACAAGGTAGTGGTACATGAAATAGAAGACTATTACCAACTCCCGGATGGTGCAAGGCTTATGAACCGCAACGGAATGGCTGATGTGTGGGAATACAGGTTTATAGAACATGTGCGTGCCCATAACGTGGAACATGTGTACAAGGTGGCAAGGGTAAAGCTTGCAGACGGCACTTTCACTAACACGATGGAGCATCCCTTGAAAAACCTTGGAGGAATCTTCTCTCCTGAACTGCTTGCCCGTCTGCTTTGTCTGAAATATGACTTCAGCATGCCTGAGAACAGACAGATAAGACTGCTTGCAAGAGAAGGCATCCATATAAGCAATACCACGCTGAACAGCTATATCCACAACGGAATCTCCAGGCTTAGGGAGTTTATGGAAGATGTCTTCAAGAAGTTTGTACAACAGGCAAAATACCTTATGGTTGATGAGACTACCGAACTCGTTGGAGTTGAAACACCGGAAGGTAAGGCTTACAGGAGAAAGTACTTATGGGCTTTCTTTGCAAAGCATGTCAAGTTGGTTTATTATCATTACAATAACGGCAGCAGAGCATCTGATGTGGCAAAGACCTTCCTTGATCATTTTATGGGATCTATATCTACAGACGGATATACGGTTTACAGAATGTATGACGGAGAAGGCTCAAAGGTGCTTCATATAGGATGCTGGACGCACTGCAGGAGGTTGTGGGTTGATGCTTTGCCATCAGACAGGACGGCGATGGACATAATAGATTCTATCGGTGATTTATTCAGGAATGAAGACCTGTTCCGCACAATGAAACTCAGCAGTGAGAAGATAAAGGAAAAAAGACTTAAACTTACGGGACCTGTTCTTGAACGTATACATCATAAGGTGGTCATGATGATGCAGGATGCGAAGATCATGGCTAACGAACTGATAAGAAAGGCTGCGAACTACACGATAAACCAGTGGAAATCCTTGAGAAATATCCTCAAGGACGGTTCAGCGGAAATATCCAACAATCTCTGTGAGCAAAGAATGAAACCTGTAAAGCTGCTGCTCAAGAACTGTATGAATATAGGAAGTGAGGCAGCCGCAGAAAACTCGGCATTCATCTTCTCCCTGATAGAAAGCTGTAAGTTGAACGATATAGATCCTCAGGATTACCTGAAGCACTTGTTTGAATGTATTCTTCATGGTAAGGACTGCGACAAGAAGGCTCTTCTGCCATGTTTTTATAAATCGGAATGTTAAAACTAAACTATTTTCTTACGGACATTTTTATTTTATCGGCTGAAAAACAGCCGATAAAATTGTCGTAGCGGAAAATAGAATGGTTACGGGCAGGCAAGGGGTTTCTTACTGTTCATTTATTAAAAATCGCCAACAATGTTGTTGCTATTGAAAACGACACAGCTTTGGTTGAACATTTACGAAAATTATTTTCTGATGCCCGAAATGTTCAAGTTGTCGGTTGTGATTTTAGGAATTTTGCAGTTCCGAAATTTCCTTTCAAAGTGGTGTCAAATATTCCTTATGGCATTACTTCCGATATTTTCAAAATCCTGATGTTTGAGAGTCTTGGAAATTTTCTGGGAGGTTCCATTGTCCTTCAATTAGAACCTACACAAAAGTTATTTTCGAGGAAGCTTTACAATCCATATACCGTTTTCTATCATACTTTTTTTGATTTGAAACTTGTCTATGAGGTAGGTCCTGAAAGTTTCTTGCCACCGCCAACTGTCAAATCAGCCCTGTTAAACATTAAAAGAAAACACTTATTTTTTGATTTTAAGTTTAAAGCCAAATACTTAGCATTTATTTCCTGTCTGTTAGAGAAACCTGATTTATCTGTAAAAACAGCTTTAAAGTCGATTTTCAGGAAAAGTCAGGTCAGGTCAATTTCGGAAAAATTCGGTTTAAACCTTAATGCTCAAATTGTTTGTTTGTCTCCAAGTCAATGGTTAAACTGTTTTTTGGAAATGCTGGAAGTTGTCCCTGAAAAATTTCATCCTTCGTAGTTCAAAGTCGGGTGGTTGTCAAGATGATTTTTTTGGTTTGGTGTCGTCTTTTTTTAAGCTGCCGCATAACGGTTTGGCGCTTGGCGCAGTGGCGGATTTTGGAGCACAAAACTGTCAATACACCACAAAAGTTGATGCGAGGTAGAATGTTCAATTAACCACGTCACCCGCCATTGAGCCAAACGCCTGTTACCTGCTGGCATTCTTTTAAATTATATTCAAGTCTTTAAATACTTTTTTGGTAATTTCTTTTCTGCAACTTCCGAAATCAGACCTTTTCATTTTTCTGTCTTGTAAAAGTCTTGTTGCAAAAATATAAGTCCCATTTTTGGTCTCAATGTACCCTGTCCACCAACCTGTATTGATGTTATTTTCCCTTGTCCAACCTGTCTTAGCCCTTATAGTATATTCTTCATTTTGTTCCGTAATCATTACGTTTTTAACAATGTCAATATTTCGCTTAGAAAAGGGTAATTTTTCTTCATAAAAAGATTTTACAAATTCGACCTGATTTTTAGGCGAAATTGCAAAGTCTCCAAAATTCCAAAAATCGGCTTCAGTTTGGGATAAATTATTGTTTCCATACTTGCTCTCTGCGAGGTGTTTTCTATAGGTATCTTTTCCGATTTTCTTTGCAAGTTCTACAAAAACCCAACCTGCTGATAATTCAAAGGCTTCTTTGACTGGCATATCGTGATAAATTTCGGGTCTATAACCATACTTAACTGTATCTGTACTACCAACCCATTTTATTATTTCGTTTTCATCTTTGATAGTATTAGTTTCAAGAGCAATCAATAAATTTATAATCTTGAATGTAGATGCTGGAAGCGTTTCAATTTCTAATCCAACTGTGTCCGATACAATCCATTTATCATTTCTAATGTCATAAATAGCAATTGTGCCTTCAACTCCGCAACTGTCAAAATAATTTTGGAAGTCGCCCCGTATATTTATGTCGTTCTTAGCCAAAATATTTGATTTTCCATCTGCTTGTCTGTTAGACGAACATCCATAAATAAGGAAAAGTGTTACAATAAAAGAAAATAAACTTTTTGATTTCATTAGTTTCTTGAATTTACGGTTTGGTTTTTTATGCTTGCAGGTAACGTGCCGCGTATTGGCGATGGGCGGGATTTTTAGCACTGAACTTTAATCGAAGAACAGAAGTTGAATTTTGCACTTCCGTTGATACGAAGCCGTTCAGCCCGCCTATTGCCAATACGATGTTGTACGACGTAGTTATGTTTTGGGTTTTAGTCCAGCTAAATATTTTCGTATGTCATTTTCTAATTTATCCGGGTATTTGTACTCTAATTTTTTTGACAATTCAGTTCCTATTTCTGAAACTAAATCAGTCATTGAAAATAGAGCAGTCCAATTTTCCTTTATATCGCTCCCTGAAAATGTTTGTTCTGTTTTAGCCCACATTTCCTGGTTAAGATACTTTTTGAAAAGCCGTCCATATTTATTGGTCGTTATGTTCCAATTGTGTTCACTTGCAATGTGCCATTCAATTAAAGGAATTAAATATTCTGTGCGAATAACGGTTTCCGACATAAATTTCGCATAGAATATTTCATCTCTCACAAGACACTTTGCCACGTAAGTTGTGTCCCACCAAAAATCGTTTATTAGATTTTGAAACTCTTTTTCAGACGGTTTTTTGATAATGGAAATTTGATAAGTTGGTTTCAGCATTTGCTTTGTAATACCATCTTTATCAATTAAAATTTTATAACCAATATCCCAATCTTCTGGTAATTCTTTCTCTTGCGTTTCCTTTATAAATTTTGATTTGCTGTAAAGTTTAAAATCTACTTTCACACCGTCTTCATAAAGTAGCATTTTCATTGCGTGTTTATGGTTAAAACAACTTTCGTCTTCTTCAATCATAGCAATTGGATTTCCGAATTTAAGCGTCCAGCTTTTGTCTGAAATGTAATTTGTATTATCCTCAAAAACAAATTCAATGTCTAAATCACTAAATTCGTCAACAAGTGCTAAAGGATTTACAAGTGAACTTGTCAGAAGAAGAACTCTTACATCTTCGTTTTTCTCCGACCATTCTATAATTGTTCTTAACTTTTCTTCTCTGACTTTCATTTTGTTTGGTTCGGTTTTACTATGTCGTACAACGTCTTATTTACGCAACAAATATACAACATTCGTAAATACAAACCATATAACATTCGTAAACCGATTTGTGAGTAAAAGTGGAACTCCTTGATATGATATTGATAGAGAGAAGGATAAGCACGAAAATAAACATAGAATTATTTTGCATTTACGAATGTTTTGTTATCTTTGCCACTCACACTTATAACCGGAGGCATGGATGTTGACAGATTGATACTTGAATTTGAGCGGAAGCTCGTCTTGCAGCGCTACAGTGCGAACTCGATCGCTAACTACAAAAGCAGCGCGAGGAGCTTCCTTGATCTTGCGAAAAGGAAATTCTCGCATCCGGCTGAAATCGACGAGTTGGCGGTTGAGAAATATGTGCTGTGGAAAATCGAGAGGCACAGGATCGGCAGTTCTCACCAGCGCATGATAGTGGCGTCGATCGACAAGTTCTACAAGTCGATTTATGGCAGGGAGTTAAAGATAAAACACCTTTATCCGTCGAGGAGGACCTTTGCGTTGCCCAATTGTCTGAATATAGATGAAGTGAAAAGGATCATCGACGGCACCGAAAACATCAAGCACCGTTGCATGATCAAAATGCTTTATGGATCGGGGCTGCGATTGAGCGAACTGATCAATCTGGAGATAGCCGATATTGATTCTGCCAGGATGCTGATCCGCATCGTCAAGTCCAAGGGGAACAAAGACAGGGTTGTGACGCTCCCGGAATCCATTCTGACTGATCTTCGCACCTGTTACATCCTGCATAAGCCCGATGTATATCTGTTTGAAGGGCAGTGGGGCGGCCCATATTCGGCAAAGTCCGTGCAGATGGTTGTCAAGAACGCCGCGTCAAGAGCCGGAATCAGGAAGAGAGTCACGCCTGGATGCGTTCTGAATATTTTTCAACTCCCGACCTCCACCTCAAGTGGGCATCCGAGTCAAATGTCATAAAAAAAAGGGATTGCATTCGCATCGGAACACAAACCCTTTCGAGATAAAGAGAGAATGAAATTATCTTTTATTTTTGTCTGTCGCTCGTTGTGGCTACCACGCCCCTGAAATAACCGATGGATTCGGCAATTCCGATGAACGGATCCTTCATGTTGCGTTCGTGCTCCAAACTGACGACGCCGTCGTAGCCGGTTTTTCGGAGCATCCTCACGAATCCGGGGATATCAAGGATTCCCCGGCCGACCTCAACCGAATATCCCGCTTTTGAAGCTCCGGTGACATCTTTCAGGTGAATGTCGAACACGCGAGAGATGTATTTCTCCAAATCGGCGACCGGGTCTTTTCCGTTGCGTCTGTCATGACCGATATCCAGGCACATGCCGATGCGCGGGTCCAAATCCTTCACGTTTTCCCAAACGTCGTCGGCATCGGGATAGAGCGGCATGTCGGGGCCGTGCAGGTGGATGGCGTAATTGAAATCGTATTCCTTCACCTTTTTATCCAGATAAGGAAGCAGGTCGTAGTTTGGAACGCCGACGATCAGCTTCACTCCAACCCGTTTGGCATACTCGAATGCGTTGTCGATTTCCTGCTCCGTTTTCATGTAAATCGGTCCCACGGCATAACCGGTAACTCCCTTCGATTTCAATTTCTCGTGGAAATCGGCAATCTGTTGGTCGGTGCTGTTGAACGGCAGATGAAAATCCTTGATGCAGAGGTAGTGGACATCGCATTTTTCCAATGTCTGCAAGGTCTTGTCCAAATCGAAATTCACGAAAGTATAACCCGCCATTCCCACCTTGAATTTCTCGTAGGTGTCGGCAGCCGGTTGCGGTTCGGGTCGATCTTGCGCGCTGATCATCATCGAAACGACGATTGCGGATAAGAAGAGGAGTAATTTTCTCATGACTTGCAAATGTTTTTACGTGTACGAACACAAATGTACGATTAAATATCATATGCAGGCAATGAATCAAATGTTTGTTATAGATATTTACCTTAATAAATTTAAAAATCACTTTTGTTCAATAAATCCCCGCTTTTTTCGTTACTTTGCATGCGGATTAAACGGATATGTCGGCATGATTGATTTCAATTCTCATCAATGGATCAAGTACGGTTTTGTTGCTTTTGCAGTGGCCATTGCATTGGCTTCTTTGTTGTTCTCCAACAAATTGGTGCGGGAACTGACCATCGAGGAGCGCAACAAGATTGAAATCTGGGCAAAAGCCACCGAGCATCTCGCCACCGAAACCGATAACAGCGACATGAACCTTGTGTTGCGGATCTTGCAGGGCAACACCACCATTCCGGTTATTTTGTACGACAAATCGAACCGAAGTTTCATTGTCAACAACATCAAACTTCCCGACAAAGGGCGGGACAGGTTTCTTCAAAAGAAAATGGAGGCATTTTCCAAAAAACGAAATGCCATTGAACTCACCGAACTCAATCAATCTCTTTATTACGATGATTCCTACACGCTCAAGCAGTTGCAGGTTTTTCCCTATGTGCAGCTGGCGGTGATAGCATTTTTCATCGCGCTGGTGTTCTTCGCCCTTCGCAATTCGTTGAAAGCGCAGCAGAACCGGGTGTGGGTGGGATTGTCCAAGGAGACGGCACACCAGTTGGGAACGCCGATTTCATCGTTGGTCGCGTGGATCGAGTTTTTGAAGCTGAAAGATATCGATCCCGCTCTATTGTCCGAAATCGACAAGGACGTGCATCGCTTGGAGATGATTGCCCGGCGTTTCTCGAAGATCGGTTCCGCCACGGATCTCCGGCAGGCAGATTTGCGCGAGGTTGTCCGCCGATCGTTAGGTTATATGGAAAAGCGGATTTCCGATAAAGTGCGGATCGATCTGGATTTTCCCGAACATGGGGTGACGGTTACCGTGAGCGAGCCGCTTTTCGATTGGGTGATCGAGAACCTGTTGAAAAATGCGGTGGATGCCATGGGCGGCGAGGGAACGGTTTTGTTCCATATTTCCGAAAGGCGGGGAAAGGTGCTTTTGGATATTTCCGATACTGGAAAAGGTGTCCCGAAATCACAGTTCAAAACCCTTTTTTATCCCGGATTCACCACCAAGGAGCGTGGTTGGGGACTTGGCCTGTCGCTTGTGAAGCGGATTGTGGAGGAATACCACAAAGGAAAGATTTTTGTGAAGGAATCGGAGCTTGGGAAAGGAACCACGTTCAGGATGGTGCTGAAATGATTATATATCTTAATTAGCTGGGCATTAGAAAATTATCAGGTCATCATGCGCAATAGAAAACGTGTATAGCTATGTTCATGAGAATGCAATTTTAAGGCTTAATTTCCATAATTCCCATGAGAATTATATCTGAATTGTCAGTATCTCCTTTAAATCAGACAGATAGTTACCGCTCCGGAACTCGCTCTTGGCATGCCAGGCCTGCTTCTCTTCGCCCTCCACGGCCAGATGTATCTTCCGCAGACCGAAGCGGTGATTCAGTGCATCAATGCTTTTCATGAGCTGCATCCGTTCCGGTCGGTTCTTTACCTCATCAAAGAGATTCTGCTGGATATAGGAAGCATCCGTGATGTCTCCGAGAATGACTCCCGTCTTCTTGTAGCTGATTCCTTCCCGATAAATCTCCTTCAGCACACTCAGCGCCGCCTGTGTAATCTCAATCGTGTCTGAGGTCGGCATAGGCAGGATCCTCGTCTGCCCGTTGGAGTACTGAGTAAGGTCCTCCCGGAAGCGGTTGCTCGACACAAAGACCGTCACGGCCGAAGTCAGCGAGTGCTGTCCCCGTAGCTTGTTGGCGCAGCTGGCCGCAAAGCTGGCGACCGATGCCTGCAACGCATCATAGTCCGTAACCAAATTCCCAAAGCTCCGACTGGTACAAATGGTCTGCCGCTGCGCTACTTCCGAAGTATCAATGCACGAAATACCGTTCAACTCCTTCCACGTCTGCCATCCCGGCTTGGAGAAGTGGCTGCGCACCCAACTTTCCTTCTTGTCGGCAAATTCCAAAGGAGTACGGATGCCCAGGTAGTTCAGCTTGGCAAGGGTCTGTTTACCAATTCCCCATACGTCAGAAAGGTCAAAGAGCGCCAACGCTTTCCGGCGCTTTTCTTCATTGTCTATCATGCACACTGAATGGTAGCCTTTGTACTGCTTGGCAAACTTGCTTCCAATCTTCGCCAAAGTCTTGGTATGTGCAATTCCTACACTAACCGGGATGTCCGTATAAAGCCGGACCTTCTCCACCACTCCACGCATATAGTCCTCCAAGTCATGATATTTCTCTAGACCATCCAGATAGAGGAAGGATTCATCAATCGAATAGACTTCTGAATGAGGCACAGCAGACCGCAGAATGTTGTTCACCCGTTTGGACATGGCCGCATAGAGATACATGTTCGTAGAGAACAGCTTCACTCCATAGTGCTGCACTATATCCTTCTTCTTGAAGATGGGGTCTCCACGACGCAGTCCCAGTGCCTTGGCTTCCGGAGTCAAGGCCACAATGCAGCCATCGTTGCAGGAAAGCACGCAGACGGGCTTTCCGTTCAGTCCGGGATGGAAGACCTTCTCCACGGAACAGAAGAAACTGTTGCAATCGACTAAAGCAATCATAGGTTGTAGGCAAACGGGTTATAGCAATTAGTAAACAGGCTTGTGGATGATATATGTCACGACTCCCCAAACACTGAAATCATCGCCCTCGGTGATTTCAATCTCGGGGTACTCGGGATTGGCCGGAACCAGCCAAAGGGTTCCTTCCTTCCTGCAAACCCGTTTCAGCGTGTATTCTCCATTCAGTTCACAGACTGCAATCTGCTTTTCCGTAGGGTTCCGTTCACTCTTATCGACTATGATGATGTCGCCATCATGCACTCCGGCTTCAATCATCGAACGGCCCTGCACACGGATCAAGTATGAAGAGTCCGGGTGTGGGCACAACATCTTCAATACCTCGATGTCCTGCGCCAGTTCATCATTGTTCAAAGGAATGGGAAAACCGGCCACCACCTTTACATCAAAGAAAGGCAGCGACATCGGCTTGATACGGCTGGTAGGCATCACTTCTCCCAACTGCCTCAAGGCTTCGTCTTCCTGTCTGCTTTTAGCTACTTCCATCTGCCGGATGATACATTCCTTGATGAAGTCCGTCTTGTTCTCCTGGCTGTCCAGATAGGCAGCCACCTCCTTATCGGCCCGAAAAGCATAGAGCTTGCTGGTGCCATCTCCCTTGGGGCGGCCTGCACCTGGTCTTTTACCACCTCTGCCGGGTTTCTGGGGTTGGTTTTCCGCTTGATTTATCACTTGTTTTTCCTGATTATCCATGGTCTAAACACTATTTCAGCACAAAGATAAGCAGTTTTCCGAATAATGTTATACGCTTTTCAGAAAATCTATGAAAAGCGTATAACATCGTTCGTCTAATACACATTGACGACAGGCATCCGTTTCTCCCTTGCCTTGCGACAGGTATAGGCTGTGCCGCCCTTCGGCTTGCCGTCAAAGTAGGCAATCACACTGCCGGAATGCGACAGCATGTAGTCGTTCCGTTTGAAATAGCATCCATTGAAGTAGTCTTCACTCAGATGCACCACATCGTCCGCCTTGGAAAGGATATAGGCATAGCGCTGCTGCTCCACCATGGACCAGGAAGCGCTCTGTCCCTTGAAGGGAACGACTGCTACCAGCTTCAGCATGGGGATGCTCAACTTGAGGGAAAGGACTTCTTCTGCCGCCATCATGTCAAAACCGAGCGCCATGCCGCAGTAGAACTTGTTCGCTCCTTGACGGATGGCTTGCAGCACGGCTTCCTTCAGCCGTTCCCTTACTTGTTCTTGATGAATATGGGAAATTTCTCTATGTCCGGTAAAGGCAACCGCCTTTGCCGTTGCCTTTACCTTCGTTGTTTTCTTTTCTATCATTGTCAGTTCGTTTTTACTTTGTAATGGGTCTTTGCCAAGAAGATGCCACTGAGAACGTGTGCGCCCAAGTTCTCCAATTGGTCGGAATAGGTAGCCCAAGTGATGCCGCGGGTGATTACATCGTCAAAGGTAACAATATTCTTGCCTTTGAACCAAATTTCATCAAACTCGATGATGCTCACCTTGCGGATTTCCTTCTCCAGCTTGCGGTTCTCGTGGATGGCAAGGCGCCCACCGATTACCTTTACATGCTCGTAGCCGTTGATGGCTCCGGTCAGTTCGCAGACTCTCTCGCAAAATGCCTTGTAGCGGAGTTCGTTCTTCTCGGAGGTGGATGCCGGAACCGGAACAAAGGTGATGTCCTTGCAGCCATCGCCATACTGCTCCTTTAGGCTTGCTGCGGTCATTTGTGCCACTGCTTCAAAGCTTCGTCCGTCCTTGAAGTCATATACCATCTGTCTGTCAGCCACTTCCTTTTCGCCGACGTTACGGATGCGTTTCGGGAAATACTTGCAGAACCATGTCTGAGTTTTTTCCAACTGCTTCTTGAGGTGATTGTCCATGTGTGCCATACGCTCTGATTTTTTTCCCTCTTGTTTTGCTGTTTTGCAGCTTGTCCGAAGGGATGTTTTTTGCTTTTCTCAGAGTGCTGGCAGCCACCAATTAGGCAAATTCAGGGCAGAAAATACGCTCAACTTGTTTGAGGAAGATTTTCTGCAAGGGATTTGACGTTTGGTGGGGACAGCCTACCTTTGCAAAAAAATATCCTCGCAGGCAAGATGAGAAAACGGTGAGCGGTCATTGCCTTTATACTTCACAGAGCCGGATATTCCTCATTCCATTACTGTCTGATGCTTCCACAACACCTTGCAGGCACGATTTGCTTCCTTTTCTACACCATCATACTCACACGGATAATTCCTTATAAAATAGTTGCTTCATTTTCTAGAATGGGGGCATTTTCGCTTTGACAAGATAGCCACAGCCAAAATCCTTGTATATCAATTACTTTTATACATCCGTTAGCGTTGACAAACGTTGACAAGCGTTGACAAAAAAATCTGCGGCAAAAATTTTATAGCCACCGGTTGACAAACTCCGACTTCTCTATTCTATTCTCTTTTTCCTTTAAAAAGAAAAGATATTGAATTACAGGGGCTTTCGGAAGCGGCTTCAGGCCCTTCCAGCCCGTTGTCACCCTGGCTAGCTTGTCACCACCCCAACTATACCGCCGGAAACTGCAGAAGGTGTTTTTTTGATGCAGACCCACACTAAGCGCCATTCTTGGATGAAAGATGGATGAATGTTTAAGCAACCTTTTGCAAGGGGTATCACAAAATCCCACAAAGTCACCCAAAATCCCTCATTGCATCACACGGAAGCTATTGTCACACAAGAGCTTTCTTCGTAATTTTACTGCATCAAACGCTTATGCCTATGACCGACTTGAAGAACACATGGATAGCGATAGCTCCCGACCGGAACTACACCATTAAGGAAGCCTGCCTTTTCCTCGGGGTTCACCGATGCACCATCTACGACTACATCCACCATCCCGAGCGACCTTTGCCTTTTATCCGGATCCATACCGATAAAAGGGGCATCCTCTTCCGAGGAAGCGACCTCATTGCCTACAAGGAAGCGGGTCTCCCGAGAAGAGGACGCAAGTTCAAGAACAGCCCTCGTGAATAGAGGACTGTCTTTGAACTTGCCTTCTTGCGGAACTCAGTTCCACTGGTTCCAGGGCAGACCTGCCAACACGGATTTGCCGTCCGCCTCGGCAAGCTGGCAAGCCAAGAGCCACGCATCGGTGCGGATGGCATCCATATCGCTCACGGCTTGCCGGAAACGGGAAGGTGCTACGGCACCCGACCGGACCATCCACTCCGAAGCACAGGTCTCCGGCTCAATGGCTTCCACAAAGGACTCAATCTCCTTCACCAGGTTACTTACCTTGCCGTCCTTCATTTCTGCCGTGAAGGTAAACGGCACACCGCTCAAGGTCTTCCGGTGGAAGTCAAAGAAGAGCCTGCCTTCCTTGTACTGAGCGGAAGCAGTCCAACCGAGTTGGGCTGCGATACTGATTATATTTCCATTCCTCATATCTCAGACTAAACCTACTATTTGAGACCTGCCCGGTCCGTGACGGATAAGGCAGGTCATTTTGTTATCACTCCGTTCTAACACTCATTCACCCATTCTTGCAAGGAACTCCTGCAAACGGCTGTCACGCAACTTCTTCAGCGGTACCGGCTGGAAGTTCTCCTGCTGCCTTACTTGCAGCTTGCCGAAACCTTGTCTGGTCAAATCCAATTCGATGTCCGACAGCTCGTTCAAGGAAATGTAGCCGTACTCGTCCTCCATCAGTCCGATGACGATACCGAAGAGGATGGTGTCATTTCCTTCCTTTTCACCTTCAAGAATGAACCATCGCACACCACCGAGCGCGAAGATGGCACGGCAAATAGCATCCTTTCCCTTGCCGTCCTGGGAATAGAGAGGATAGCCTTTCAAGGCTTCCTCCAACTGTGTTGTCATAAGTCTGCACATAGCTGTATTATTTAGAGGTTGGAAATTCGGGGTCAAAAATCAAGTCACACTCGATGAGCCGTTGGTAGGCTTCTGCTGAAAGCCGTGATGCCCACTCATTGCGGTCATCGTATCTTCCCTGCTGATAGTTGAGTGCCAGCTGCTTCATGAAGCCGAGGAAAACCTTGAACATCTGTTGTTGCAGGTAGCGGTGAGCCTTGGTCAGTTCCCTGCCAGTCTGGTCAGGTGAAGACATACTGCCATTCACAAAGTTGGCGAACTCTTGGGCAAAAGCCTTGTCACGTTCGGAGATGGTTGCTCCGGATAATTCTAAATAGTCCATAACAAATATTTTTGATGTTTACGTTTCCGATTCTTTTCCCTCTTGTGAAGCCCTTTAGAGCTTCTCGGTCGGGAAAACCGTTTTACGTGCATCCCCTCACTGCGGACACCGGGGAGAATAAGGCAAGTGTGAGGACAGAGAACTTTACGGAATACCCAATTTGGTACAAATTGTGGAAGGCTGCCGGAAAGTTCTCCGTCCAAAAGCTTCAGCGGCACTTGATGTTTCTCCCGTCCGCAGTATCTTTGCACGACAAAACGTAAAAAGACCGGGAAGCTCCAAGGATTTACCAGGCATTTCATTCAACCTGGACTCCAAGGGAAAAGTACCTTAGTATAAGCCACCGAACACGTTACTTCGTTCAAGCCTTCATGTACTAATGTATAATGGGTGTACGTTAGTACGAACAAGCCTGAGCGACCTAACGTCCAAACCCTTACGAAGTAACGTCCTCCCAAAAACCGTTGCCGTTGTGAGAACCTACAAAGTGAAGCGAAGTGGAGCCTTGCAGGTTCTCTCTATGACAACGGACTGGAGTCCTCCACTCGTAGCAAAAGCCAATCAGCCGGGCTTTGCTTGGTGTCATCGACACGGAGCAAACCGGATGGCACATCCTCCCCAAAAGGTCGTCACTTCCGGCATCGCATGAAATACGATAAGTCGGAAGTGGCGGCCAACATCTGTGAGCCAGCCCCCAAAACCATTCGATGGCTCTACTTCCGCAAGCGTCAGCCTGCGTTCGGTAGAGCCATCGAGCATGTTTTCATTTGAAGACCAGCTACCTGACCTCATTGACACTGTGAGAAACTGCTGAGTGGAGCGTAGTGGAACCCTGCTGCTTCTCTCTGTGGCAATGGAATGGAATCTTCCACTTGTTGCAAAAGTCTATCAGCCGAGTTTTGCTTGGTGTCATCGACACGGAGCAAACCGGATGGCACATCCTCCCCAAAAGGTCGTCACTTCCGGCATCGCATGCAATACGATAAGTCGGAAGTGGTGACCAACATCTGTGAGCCAACCTCCAAAACCATTCGATGGCTCTACTTCCGCAAGCGTTAGCCTGCGTTCGGTAGAGCCATCGAGCAAGTCATCATTTGTAGATATGTTTTCCAACCTCATTGACACTGTGAGAAACAGCTGAGTGGAGCGAAGTGAAACCCTGCTGCTTCTCTCTGTGGCAATGGAATGGAACTTCTACTTGTAGCAAAATCCTATCAGCCGGGCTTTGCTTGGTATTGAAAATACAGAGCAACCGGATGGCATATTCTTCCCAAAAGGTCGTCACTTCCGGCATCGCATACAATACGATAAGTCGGAAGTGGCGGCCAACATCTGTGAGCTAACCATATAAACCATTCGATGGCTCTACTTCTGCAAGCGTCAGCCTGCGTTCAGTAGAGCCTTCATTATGATATTCATTGAAGCCTTTTTCAGCATTAATAGTCTAGTATTTAGAAATACTTTATAAATAGTGAGTATTTTTCATGGTGGTAAATAAGGAATTTCGTACTTTTGTAGGAATGACATAAATATGTTTATAATCATAAGAATATGAAGATCAATCGTATTAAATCTGTACTGGTAGAAAAGGATAAATCTCAGACTTGGCTTGCTGAAAAGTTGGGCAAAAGCTTTTGTACCGTAAATGGTTATTGCACGAACCGCAATCAACCCTCACTTGAGACCTTAAAGCAAATAGCCGACATCCTTTCGGTTAGTATCAAAGATTTAATTGTTGATAATCAAGAATAATATTATGGCAAAGAAAGCGAAATCAGTAAAAGAACAAACCCTCGAACAGAAGTTGTGGGGTGCAGCAGAAAAACTTCGTGGCAATCTTGATGCTGCAGAATATAAGAGTGTGGTATTGGGACTTGTGTTCCTAAAATATATAAATGACAGCTTTAAGGCTAAATATGAAGAACTCACGTCTGATCCTTACGGAGACCCAGAGGATGCAGACGAATACATCGGTGACAATATCTTTTTCGTCCCAAAAGAAAGCCGATGGAAGCTGATTGCTGATTCTGCCTTAACTGCAGAAATCGGCATAGTCATAGATAAAGCTATGGAAGCTATTGAAAAGGACAATGCCCATCTTAAAGGTATATTACCCAAAAATTATGCTCGTCCGGAACTTGACAAAAGGAGATTAGGAGAAGTTGTTGACATTTTCGACAATACCGTTTTTGATGTAAGTCAAGCAAGAGATGTTTTGGGTAGAGTTTACGAATATTTCCTTGGAGAATTTGCGCGTGAAGAAGGGAAAAAAGGTGGAGAGTTCTATACTCCGGAGTGCGTAGTCCGTACATTAGTAGAAGTTCTGCAGCCGTATGAGGGTAAGATTTTTGACCCGGCTTGTGGTAGCGGTGGTATGTTTGTGCAGAGCGCTAAATTCATAGAACGCCATAGTGGAAATATGAATAACATTTCTGTCTTCGGTCAAGAAATGAACAGCAACACATGGAGATTAGCCAAAATGAACTTAGCCATTCGTGGAATTGAGGCTAACTTTGGTGAGACCTGGGCAGATTCATTTCATAATGACCAGCACCCATTTCGTAAGTTTGACTTCGTAATGGCTAATCCTCCATTCAACATTTCTGATTGGGGCGGAGACAAATTAAAAGATGATCCACGTTGGGTATATGGTATTCCCCCTGAAGGAAATGCCAATTATGCCTGGATTCAGCATATGATTTACCACCTGAATGACAACGGACGTATCGGTCTTGTACTTGCCAATGGCTCACTTAGCAGTCAAAGCGGAGGAGAAGGAGATATACGCCGTAAACTTATTGAAGCAGATTTGGTAGAAGGTATTGTTGCGATGCCTAGCCAGTTATTTTATAACGTGCAAATCCCATGTTGTCTCTGGTTCTTTAATAAAAAGAAAACTCAAGCAGGTAAGACACTCTTCATTGACGCACGTAACTTGGGGTACATGTTTGATCGCACCCATCGGAGATTGTCATCCGGCACGCCCAATCCAGAAGAAAACGAAAAATGTCAAGAAGCAGAAAGAACTACAAATGACATAGCACGCATAGCCGAAGCGTTTGAGCAGTATCGAGAAGGTAATCTAGTTCCAGAAGCGGGATTCTCAGCTGTTGCAACTATTGAAGAAATGGCTGCACAAGACTTCGTTTTGACTCCTGGACGATATGTAGGCATAGCCGAAACAGAGGACGACGGAGAACCCTTCGAAGAGAAGATGGCTCGCCTGACTTCGGAATTGTCTGACCTATTTGAGCAATCCCATAAGCTTGAAGACGAAATACGCAAGCAACTTGGGCGTATAGGTTACAAAATTTGATTGCTTGCTTAATTCTTCGGTTTTAATTAAGAAATCATTAACATCGAAGAAACATGAAAGAAAGATTCATTCAAGAAATTACTAACTCAATGGCGGAATTCTTAGATATAGAACAGTTGGCAACTCTTAATGGTGTATTGCTCCAAGCTGTGAGCAAATACACCATCACGGGCGATGAAGAGACTCAACAAGACTCTTCGGCATCCAACTTGCGCCTGTTGGAGATGTTTCTGGCTGCTAAACAAGTTGAAGGTTGCTCTATTAAAACAGCCAAATATTATGAAGTAACTATCAAACAGCTTTTCAAGAAGATGCCAAAGAAAGTGGTAAATTTCACAACAGATGATATACGCGCCTATTTGGCCGTTTACCAGCGAAAACATAAATCAAGCAAAGTAACTATTGACAATATTCGTCGGATATTCTCTTCCTTTTTTGCGTGGCTTGAAGAGGAAGACTATATCATAAAGAGTCCGGTAAGACGAATCCATAAAGTTAAAACGGGCACACAAGTTAAAGAAGTTCTCACTGACGAAAATCTTGAAACCTTGCGTGATAACTGTAAAAATATTCGAGATCTTGCAATCATAGATTTGCTCTCCTCTACTGGTATGCGTGTGGGCGAATTAGTTAAACTCAATCGGGAGGATGTCAACTTCAATGAACGCGAGTGTATTGTTTTTGGAAAAGGCAATAAAGAGCGTATGGTCTATTTCAATGCTCGTACAAAAATCCATTTACAACAATACTTGTCTTCAAGGCGAGATCGCAACAAGGCACTTTTTGTTTCACTTGCTAAGCCACATGCAAGACTTGGAATATCAGGCATTGAAAGTAGATTACGTAAAATAGGAAGAAATTGTAAAATTTCTCGTGTACATCCTCATAAGTTCCGAAGGACATTGGCAACCATGGCCATCGACAAGGGTATGCCTGTTGAACAAGTTCAGCAATTGCTTGGTCACGTTAAGATTGACACCACCATGCACTATGCAATGGTCAACCAGAATAACGTAAAATTGTCTCACCGTAAATACATTGGCTGATGAGAGTTATAAATAGATATTATACCCATAAGCAAGTGCTCTTTAATAAGCGCATAAATGATAATTTAGAACAGCAGGCACAGGCGTTGTTCAAGTCTTGGTTCGTGGAAAAACCTAATCCTCAATGGACAAAGGGAAGTTTATCTGATATAGCTTCATTTGTAGGAGGATATTCATACAAGGGTGATGAACTGGTCGATAGTTCCAATACAGGTATGGCTACGATAAAGAATTACAATCGTTCTGGAGGATTTAAGACTGATGGTTTTAAGGCTATAAATCCGTCAGATAAAGTAAAAAACGCACAATATGCAGAATTGTTTGAAATTCTAGTAGCGCATACTGATTTGACGCAAAATGCTGAAGTTATAGGAAATGCTGAACTTGTGCTTTCTCTAGGAGAGTATAATAAAATAATCTTCTCAATGGATTTGGTAAAAGTGTTGCCAAGTTCGAGTTTTCCTTATCGCTTTTTAATAGCAGCTATGCTTAAAAATAAACTGTTTAAAGGGCACTGTCAGGGCTACGTAAATGGTACAACCGTTCTGCATCTTAACAAAAAAGCTCTTCCTGAGTATAAAGTAATGATACCTACAGATACAGAGGCTAAAAAGATGAACGAGATTTTGGGCGGTTATTATAAACGAATGAGTGAAAATTTAAAGGAAAACGATATGTTAGAACAATTGCGTGATACAATACTCCCAAAGCTAATGTCCGGTGAATTAAAAATTAACGATTTAAACTGCTAAATTCTCATTGATAATGAATGACTTTGAAGAATATATAAGACAAGGTGAGCCTCAGAAAAAAGAAAAAGGCTATGCTTGGCAGACCGCTATCGGATTGCAGGCAGTAGATGATCTGAAACCGTCTGAGTACTTGATTCAAACAGCGCGTCAGCACATTGAGGGTGATATAACTATCGAAGAAGCCAAACAGCTTATTGATAGCTACTATCAATCCAAAACAGTCAGAGCAAACATCGAAGACAGAACGGAAGAAGCAGATAAAGTTTCAGCCCGTATTGCTGAAATTTTATCTGAAAAGACCTTCACATTTTCGCCCGTTGAGTATATCACCATTCATCGTCGCCTTTTCCAAGGTATCTATAAATTTGCAGGAAAGGTCAGAGATTACAATATCACCAAAAAAGAATGGGTATTGAAAGGAGAAACCGTCCTTTATGCCAGTGCTGACAGCATACGTGAAACGTTAGATTTCGATTTCATGCAGGAGAAAAATTTTAGCTATAAGGATTTGAATATCAACGATGCTATCATTCACATCGCAAAGTTTATTTCCGGCATATGGCAGATTCATGCTTTCGGTGAGGGAAATACTCGTACTACGGCAGTGTTTGCTATCAAATACCTGCGTACGTTTGGATTCGACATCAGTAACGAGGCGTTTGCCAATCATTCATGGTATTTCCGCAACGCTTTGGTCCGCGCCAACTATAACAATTTGAGCAAAGGCATTTACGCTACCACTGAATATATTGAAGCGTTCTTTAGGAACCTTATTCTTTCCGAACATAACGAACTAAAGAACCGAGTAATGCTTGTGCAAGAATCTTCTGTGCAAGGCGTTCAAAGTGCAAATACAACAAAGGAAATCTCCCCAAAGTGCAATATTTGCACTTTGAATTGCACTTTAGAAGAAATGGCCGTGCTGAACTTCTTGAGAGAACAGCCTAAAGCCACGCAAAAAGAAATCGCTGCGCATATAGGCAAATCTGAGCGAACAGTTAAGACCATTACCGTAAATTTGACCGAAAAAGGCATAATAGAACGCAAAAATGGCAAAAGAAACGGTTTTTGGGAAGTGAAAACGAATAATTTAAACAGCTAAATTCTCATTTATGGAAGAGTGGAAAATATATAGATTAGGCGATTTAGTGGATTTCCAAAATGGTTATGCATTTAAATCCTCTAAATTCCTCTACGATGGGTAAGCATTCTATTTTCCGCCTTGACGCACATTATTCACAAACCTACCTTTGCGCCATAACCAAATAACAACAATGATTATGGCGAAAGAAAAAGTAAACTATCAGGAGGTATATGACCTCTACCAGTTATGCAGCGAGACCAAGGATCTTCGCGAGTTCTGTGCGGATTATGGAGTAAACTACGACAAGTTCATGAACTGGCAACGTCATCAGCTTTGGAGCGAGAAGTTAGGCAAGACAGTTCAGGTTGATCAGCCCAAGGTTGCTAAAGTCCAGATAACCGGTAAACCTTGCAACAGTCCAACTGTTAAGATGGAAGTGAAACAACCGGAAGGCGAACCTCCTATTAAGTGGGTGAAACTGCAATTGACATCTGGAGCGACATTGTTTCTGAGAAACACCAGCGTTCTTGATCTGAGTCTGTTGCTTAATAAAATGATAGGATGATATGCTTGGACTGAGTGCTAACCTGAACTATTACCTGTTCAACGGTAATGTGGATTTACGGAAAGGCATCTTCCGTTTGTGTGAAAGTATAAGGCAAGAGATGTCACTTGACCCTAGTGATGCGTCCAATGTATATATGTTCATGTCCCGTAACCGGAAGGTCGTCAAGATACTTCATTACGAACGCGGTTTTTATGTGCTTTACGAGAAACGTCCTGTCATTGGAAAGTTCAAGAAACCTGTGTTTGACGAGGTGTCAAAATGCTACCGGATACAGTGGTCTGACATGGCTTACCTGACGGAAAGTATCGTAGTCGACAGAATGTATGTAACTCCTAAAGAATGAATAATAAGGCGTTGATTTACAATGGAATAATACAAAAATAATCGATAAAAAGTTTGCGTAACTGCCTGATTTTTCGTACCTTTATATCATGATTGATGAAAGAGCATACGAGTTACTTTGCTGCCAGCTGGGTCTGGCGAATGAGGAAAAAGCAGGGCTTCGCAAACAGAATAAAGAACTGATTGCGAGGCTTGAGTCTATTGAAAAATCCAACAAGGAGAACTCAAAAACTCTGATTGATACAATCAATGACCTCAAAGAATCCCTCGAAAAGCAATCAACCACGGTTGAACATTACAGGAAAGAAATGGAACTTATGAGGAAGCAGCTTGAAGCAAAAGACGAGGTGAACATGATGCTTGCAAACGAGATATCCAATCTCAGACTTCAGCTTGAAGACAGCAGGAAACACCGTTTCGGCCGTACATCTGAGCAAAGAAGGCTGCTGAACAACCGTAACATTGACAAGTCTGCAATGGAGAAGTCCGAATATGACGGTTCTGACAAGAAAGGTGATGATGATAATAAGGCCAATGGTAACGAAGCTGGTGGCAATACCTCTTCCGATAACGCAACAGCACAGAACAGCAAGCCTTCAAGAAGAAAGGAAACCGCACCACGTGCGGAAAAGACCAGGCTGAAGGTGGACAAGGTAGTGGTACATGAAATAGAAGACTATTACCAACTCCCGGATGGTGCAAGGCTTATGAACCGCAACGGAATGGCTGATGTGTGGGAATACAGGTTTATAGAACATGTGCGTGCCCATAACGTGGAACATGTGTACAAGGTGGCAAGGGTAAAGCTTGCAGACGGCACTTTCACTAACACGATGGAGCATCCCTTGAAAAACCTTGGAGGAATCTTCTCTCCTGAACTGCTTGCCCGTCTGCTTTGTCTGAAATATGACTTCAGCATGCCTGAGAACAGACAGATAAGACTGCTTGCAAGAGAAGGCATCCATATAAGCAATACCACGCTGAACAGCTATATCCACAACGGAATCTCCAGGCTTAGGGAGTTTATGGAAGATGTCTTCAAGAAGTTTGTACAACAGGCAAAATACCTTATGGTTGATGAGACTACCGAACTCGTTGGAGTTGAAACACCGGAAGGTAAGGCTTACAGGAGAAAGTACTTATGGGCTTTCTTTGCAAAGCATGTCAAGTTGGTTTATTATCATTACAATAACGGCAGCAGAGCATCTGATGTGGCAAAGACCTTCCTTGATCATTTTATGGGATCTATATCTACAGACGGATATACGGTTTACAGAATGTATGACGGAGAAGGCTCAAAGGTGCTTCATATAGGATGCTGGACGCACTGCAGGAGGTTGTGGGTTGATGCTTTGCCATCAGACAGGACGGCGATGGACATAATAGATTCTATCGGTGATTTATTCAGGAATGAAGACCTGTTCCGCACAATGAAACTCAGCAGTGAGAAGATAAAGGAAAAAAGACTTAAACTTACGGGACCTGTTCTTGAACGTATACATCATAAGGTGGTCATGATGATGCAGGATGCGAAGATCATGGCTAACGAACTGATAAGAAAGGCTGCGAACTACACGATAAACCAGTGGAAATCCTTGAGAAATATCCTCAAGGACGGTTCAGCGGAAATATCCAACAATCTCTGTGAGCAAAGAATGAAACCTGTAAAGCTGCTGCTCAAGAACTGTATGAATATAGGAAGTGAGGCAGCCGCAGAAAACTCGGCATTCATCTTCTCCCTGATAGAAAGCTGTAAGTTGAACGATATAGATCCTCAGGATTACCTGAAGCACTTGTTTGAATGTATTCTTCATGGTAAGGACTGCGACAAGAAGGCTCTTCTGCCATGTTTTTATAAATCGGAATGTTAAAACTAAACTATTTTCTTACGGACATTTTTATTTTATCGGCTGAAAAACAGCCGATAAAATTGTCGTAGCGGAAAATAGAATGGTTACCTACGATGGTAAATACAAAATCATTAGGATAAAAGAATTAAAGAATGGCTTAGTTAAGTTTTTCGAAGACACTGTATCCATTTCCGACGAACCAAACGAGATTTTGTCTAAAATATTGGTCAACAAGGGGGATGTTATATTCGCATTAACAGGAGATCCAGTAAGTAAACAAAATGCAAATAGCTGGGTTGGTCGTGTATCTCTATATACACATGATATACCAGCTTATCTAAATCAACGAACATGTAAGATAATTCAATGTAATAATGTTGTCCCACAATATGTTTACTATTATTTCAGACAATACGAAAATCTTTATTCATTAGCATCTAAAGCAACAGGAAGCGCAAGTCAGGCTAATATTTCTACAAAAATTCTCGAAGATACGGAAATACTATTACCGTCACTGAGCGTTCAAAAGAAGATGGTAGCCATCCTAGCTTCTCTTGATAATAAAATCGCCCTCAACCGCCGTATAAATGATAATTTAAAATCTACGGCAGCGTAGGAAATCGTGAAACCGACAACATATAACTATATATAATACTTTGATTATGAACACATATCATTATACTGAAGATTCGTATGAACAAACCATTCTTGATTTGTTCAAGGAAATGGGCTACGACTACCGTTATGGACCAGAGCTAGAACAAGAAACAGCTCGTGACCTAGAGGATGTATCAATATCCTGCATTACTAGAAAGCAGCTGCTTGTTATTAACGGAGCCACGAAACAACTGGCGATAGAAGAAGCCATGCGTCAATTGCATACTATTCAAAATGAGCCGCTTCTGTCAGCTAATATAAAAATGACAGAATGGTTACAACAAGGTTTAGATGTAAGCTATCGCGCCAGTGATGGTCAAATACGCTGTGACCACTTGAAGCTGATAGATCAAGAAAATATAGACAATAATGTCTTTACCGTAGTGAATCAGTGGACAATTGTAAACGGAACTAACACCAAGCGCGCAGACATTGTTGTGTTCATCAATGGTCTGCCTATTGCAGTTGTAGAGCTCAAATCGCCAACCAGAGAAGTAACGAACAGTGAAGAAGCTTGGCTACAGCTACAAAACTACATGCGCCGTGTTCCTCAACTATTTACGGCTTGTCAACTATGCGTCATTAGTGACATGGCTGATACCAGAGTGGGAAGTATCACTGCTCCTCTTGACCGTTTCATGGAGTGGAAAACCACTGATGGCAGCTACGAAAGCACATCCGTTGCTGATTTTGAAACGCTCTTCAACGGCATGTTTAAGAAAGAACGGTTAGTGGATATTATCACCCACTTCACGATGGCAATGGGTACCGACAAGAAAGCACGAATCCTTGCCGGTTATCACCAATATTTTGCTGTAAAGAAAGCAATGGAATGCACCAAAGAAGCCATCAAACGTCAAGATGGTAAAATTGGTGTATTTTGGCATACGCAAGGATCAGGAAAAAGCCTAAGTATGGTTTTTTATGCCCATCAATTGCTACATAATCTTTTGAGTTCAACCATTCTGGTGCTAACGGACCGCTTGGACTTAAACGAACAACTTTATGGCACGTTTAGCGCTTGCTGTGATTATTTGCGTCAACAGCCTGTGATGGCAAAAGATGGAGAACACCTGTATGAATTACTGGAAACCCGCCAAAGCCGTGGAATCATCTTTGCCAACTTACAAAAGTTCAAGGACAGAAAGACTCCGCTTACTACACGCAAAGATATTATAGTTTTAAGTGATGAAGCACACCGTAGTCAGAGTAACACCCAAACCAAGGTAGATACCGAAACCGGAGAATTGAAACTGGGTTTTGCTGCCATCGTTCGTAAACTTCTGCCGGGAGCTTCTTTTATAGGCTTCACCGGTACACCTATTGAAGCAGATGATCACGACACTCGTGAAGTGTTTGGCAATTACATTGACATCTATGACATGACGCAAGCTGTAGAAGATGGTGCAACGGTTCCAGTGTACTACGAAAGCCGACTTATAAAACTTGATCTGGATGCAGAAACAATGAAACTGTTGGATCAAGAATATGACAAATTAGCCGAAGAAGGAGCCAGCGATGAAGATTTAAAACGTAGCAAACAAGAAAATGCTCGCTTGCATGCACTGCTTAGAGCCCCGGAAACCATAGATACATTGTGTCGCGACTTGGTACAACATTATGAAGAATGTAGAAAAAATCATCTCACAGGAAAAGCCATGATAGTAGCCATAGATCGTGCCACAGGTATTGATATCTATCGTAAATTATGCGAGCTACGTCCTGACTGGAAAGAAATCATAGGGGTTGTCATGACAAGCGGCAATCAAGATCCCGTAGAATGGGCTGATATTATTGGGAGTGCAGCACACAAGGAGCAACTTGCCCGCGACTTTAAGGACAACAGCTCCAAGATGAAGATTGCAATCGTAGTGGATATGTGGTTGACTGGATTTGATGTGCCTTCCTTGGCTACCATGTATGTGTACAAGCCCATGAAGGGGCACAATCTGATGCAAGCCATTGCCAGAGTAAACCGTGTTTTCCCAGAAAAATCTGGAGGACTTGTGGTGGATTATATCGGCATTGCTGGAGCATTAAAGAAAGCCATGCACGATTACACAGGGCGCGACAAAAAGAACTTCGGGAATCAAGACATCAAGCAAACTGCTTATGAACAATTTCTGGAAGCAATCAGCATGTGCCGTTTGTGTATAAGTGATTTAGTGGATTACTCCACATTTGCGACATGTACCAATCTACAAAGAAGCAGACTCATTCGAGAAGGACTGGATACATTGCTGATTCCCGATCGGATGGTGCCCGGCTGCCCAAGCGAACGAACCATGTATGATGAGAATGGTAACATCATACATGTGCACTGTGATCCTGTACTGACTCCCGTAAGTGAGGTATTCTCAGAATATAGCAAACGTATGATGCAAGCAGCAACAATTTGTCGCAGTATTCTGACACCGGAAGAAAAATTTGAAGAAGCATACTTTGAAGCTGTACGTACTTTATTTATCCGCTTGACCAGTAAGGCTCCTATCACACGGAAGATAATAGACGAACGCATCTCAGAATTGCTTAAAGTTGCGATTCAATCAGATGGTGTTGTAGAAATTATCAATACTAAAGGGGAAGAGTTTTCTCTCTTTGATGAGCAATTCTTGAATGATGTTGCCAATATGAAGGAGAAGAATCTAGCTATTGAAATGTTGAAAAAGTTACTTGCTCAACATATCAAAAAACATCAAAAAAAGAATCTAACACAAGCTGAATTGTTCAGTGAAATGTTAGATAAACGCTTGGCTGAATATCTCCGTGGTATGATTTCCAATGAAGAAGTGATAAAGGAACTTCTGGAAATGGCTAAGTTAATGAAGCAACACGCAGAAGAAGGTAATGCTCTTGGTTTATCTGATGAAGAGCAGGCATTCTACGATGCGTTGACACGACCTCGGGCCGTCAAGGATTTCTACGAAAACAATCAACTGGTCGCCATGGCAAGAGAGATCACAGATGCACTCAGGAAAAACCGTACTTTGGATTGGAGACAAAAGGAAACAGCTCGCGCTAAAATGCGAACGATGATAAAACGTCTTCTAAAGAAGTACCATTATCCACCAGAAGAAGCACAAAATGCTATTGAAGTTGTAATGCGTCAATGCGAACTTTGGGCAGATAATGAAGAGTAAATATACCGTTAAATGATTGACTATCATAAAATGAGACAATATAATCGTATCATGTTAGGTGAAGGTGGAAAGTACATTCAAGACTGCCTTGAACACAACTACATCGGGGTCAACTTTATAAAAGAGGAGGATTTAACATCCTATCCTCACAATGATGAAAATAGCTGGCGGCATCATATGATTGCCAAATATTTAGAATGCAATCCTGAGAAATCTATGGGTACAGCTAGAACATCCATTGGATTTCTTTGGACTGTATGCTATGGACTAAAGATAGGTGACATAGTTCTTGCTCCCAATGGAGAAGGTGGTTATTGTGTGGCAGAGATTACCGGGAACTACCACTATGTTCCCAATCAAGCTCTTCCACATCGTAGACAAGTGCAATGGCTAAATATTACCATTCCCAGACAAAGCATGTCTAAAAGTCTGCAAAACTCCACAGGCTCAATCGGTACTTGCTGTAACATCACTAAATATACTGAAGAGTTGGAACAGTTGATAAGTAACGAAAAGCCATTTATTGCACCGGTTGTTCAAGCAAAAGTAGAAATGTACAAAGAACGCAGTCTGCACCGACTCCTTACTAACTATCTTCTCAGCAAAAGTATCTATTCCAAGACCATTTTCCATGAGAATAGCTTCAAAAGTGCAGACCAAGCTCAAAAGTGGGTGCATCCTGATATGGTGGGCGTAGAATTTCACGAGTTTCAAGAGACTGCAACCCGTTCCTTGCTGAAAGCTACAGAGACCAAAGAGTACATCGCTTTGCATTCGTATGAACTAAAGCGTACGATTGAAAACGACCACCAACTGAAGGAGTATTTCTTTCAAGCCCTCTCCAACAGCAGTTGGGCCAATTATGGGTACTTGATTGCATTTGAAATCAATGAAGATCTGATGGAAGAGATAGCCCGTCTCAACCGAGCCTTTGGTATAGGAATCATCCTATTATCTCCTTATACAGATGCAACTAAAGAACTCTTCCCAGCTCGTAGAAATGAGTTGGACTATTATACCATAGATAAACTCTGCCGAATAAATGCAGACTATAAAAGTTTTATTAATAAAGCAACTAGTGTCCTCAATGCACAAAAAGAGTTCATTGAAGATGTAAAGGGAGGACTACAAAAGTTCTGTGACAAAGGATTCGACACTCAAGAGGAGGTTATCGAATATTGCAACAAGCACCATATTCCTTGCTAGTCTGCTAAGTTCAAATCTGTTTTAACGAAATATTATGCTCAGACTTCGCTGCGTAGTAGAACGAATAACCTACCAGAATCCCGAGAACGGGTATTCGGTAATGAGGGTCAAGGTCAAAGGCTATGACGACCTGGTGACACTGGTGGGCAACCTGCTGGAGGTGCCTGCCGGAAGTGTGCTGTTGTGTGAGGGCGACTGGAAGGTGGACAAACGCTACGGCAGCCAGTTCGTATGCCAATCGTGGGAGGAAGTAATGCCGGCCACAGTCTATGGCATCGAGAAATATCTGGGAAGCGGACTGGTAAAAGGCATCGGTCCGAAATTTGCCCAACTCATCGTCCGTCAGTTTGGTCTGGAAACCATCGATGTGATCGAGACAGACATCGAACGGCTTTACGAGGTGCCGGGCATCGGAAAAAAACGCGTGGAGAAGATTCGCGAGAGTTGGGAGAAGCAGAAGGACATCAAGAATGTGATGCTTTTCCTGCAGGGGTATGGTGTCAGTACGGCCTATGCGGCCAAGATTTACCGCCAGTACGGCAAGGAAAGCATCGACAAGGTAAAGGAGAACCCTTACCGACTAGCAGACGACATCTGGGGCATCGGCTTCAAGACGGCCGACAGCATTGCAGCGAAGATGGGCTACGAAAAGAACGACCTGCGCCGCTGTAAGAGTGGCATCATCTATACCTTGAATCAGCTGGCCAACGAAGGGCATGTCTATGCTGAAGAGGAACAGTTGGTCAAAGCAGCGTTGGAATTGCTGGAAGCGGACGAAGCGCCTATCCGTGAGGCTTTGAGTAATATGGTGCAGACGGATGACTTGAAGTTGGAAGACGAAGCCATCTATCTGCCGCCTTTCTATTTTGCCGAAGTAGGTACGACCAACAGGCTGCAGGCTTTGCTCCGTGAATCAGGACAGGATCTCTTTGCCAAGAAGATGGATGTGCAGGCTTTATCGAAGGAAACAGGCATTGAATATGACGAGGTGCAGTTGCAAGCCATCGAGGAAGCCATCCGTTCAAAGGTGATGGTATTGACGGGTGGACCGGGTACCGGTAAGACGACCACTACGCAGGGTATCATTGCGGCTTTGAAGCATATGGGACTCCGCATTCTGCTGGCGGCTCCTACGGGGCGGGCAGCCAAACGTATGAGCGAAGCCACCGGCATGGAGGCCAAGACCATTCACCGGCTGCTGGAGTTCAATCCGAAAGACGGCTACAAGCGGAACGATGAGAATCCCCTGGAAGGGGACGCACTGATTGTGGACGAGTGTTCGATGATTGACATCATCCTGATGAACAACCTGATGAAGGCCATCCCCTCTTCCATGCGCGTGGTCTTCGTGGGCGACATCGACCAGTTGCCGAGTGTAGGTGCCGGCAACGTGTTGCGCGACATCATTGAGAGTGAAAAGATTCCGGTCATCCGGCTGACCCGCATTTTCCGTCAGGCACAAACCAGCCGCATCGTAATGAGTGCCCATGCTATCAACCAGGGACGTTTCCCTGATACGAGCAACGGCAAGCAGACGGACTTCTTCTTCATCCAGCAGGAGGAGCCGGAAAAAGTGGCGGAGGACATCGTCAATCTAGTGAAGAGTAGACTGCCGAAAGCCTACAGCCAAAGGGTGAGCAACATTCAGGTACTGACTCCCATGCAACGGGGTGTGGTGGGTGCTGCCAATCTGAACATGGCTCTGCAAAATGCACTGAATCCTTCCCAGATTGCCTTGAACCGGGGCGGCTATTCCTTCCGTCAGGGCGACCGGGTGATGCAGCTGCGCAACAACTACGACAAGGATGTGTTCAACGGGGACCTCGGCTATGTGGAATCGGTGGATATGGAGGAACGTACGCTGCTGGTGAACTTTGAGGAGCGTCTGGTAGAATACGAAGCCTCAGAACTGGATGAGTTGACACTGGCCTACGCTACGACCATTCACAAGTCGCAAGGATCGGAATATCCCATCGTGGTGATGCCTGTTCTTATGACACACTATGTTATGCTTCAGCGTAACCTGATTTATACGGGCATCACCCGTGCCAAGAAGATTTGCGTGCTCATCGGTACCAAAAAGGCGCTCTCTTTTGCCATCCGCAACATGTCGGTGCTGAAACGGAACACGAAACTGAAGGAGCGTCTGAATCCAGAATTGGCAAAACCCACGGAGAAGAAGTTGGGCAAGATTTATCCGATGAATGAACCTGTTATGGAAGCAGCCGCCGAACCCAGCGAAAGCTACGGAAAGGAACAACCTACCATTAAAACGAAAATGAATGACAACCATGATGACCATTGATACTACCAATATGTGTTCCCACCTTCAAAAGAAGCTGTTTCTACAGGGAGGTGAATACTATCCGATATGGAAAGCCATACAGGAGGATAAAGAAATCACTGCAGTGGTACGCAGTCGACAACTCCATATCTACCGCAACGGCAAGAAAGTACTGATTCTGGCAGGTAAGGCGCAGCCTAAAATTGTCAGAGAGGACAAGCTCAACGAGCTGATTCGATAAATTCAATACAACCATTCACCATGAACAAGATAGATAAAAGCAATGTGATAAAAGCAATCATAAAAGAGATTGCCAAGCAATACAAGTTAAGCTACCAGCCAACTGATTGTACCTGTGATGACAATTGTTCGGAAGTAACAGTCAAAGCGGATAATGACTGGAATACCTTGCAGGAGCAATTGAAAAGACAAGGCATTGACCATATTGACTGGTATGAAAATATCTGGAAACAACTGGAAAATCCGGGAAAAACAGTTCTGAAAGACACTCCCTTTAAAAGAAGAAAACGGTTTTTCTTCAAGGAATGTGCCATCAGCAGATGGAACAGATATAATCCGGAAGAATGGTGGGAAGATGTAGATGAAGGAGAACAATTGGTACTGATTCGTGATTACAACAACAAGCATGATTTCAATGCAGTTGCCATAGCCTTTGCCGGAGACTATGAAGGTGACCCTGAGAATTTCGATTTCGAATACATCATCGGCTACGTTCCCCAAAGCGATAACGAACTGATTGCTCAATTGATGGACCAAGGCTTGCACAATACTTTCATTGCTGAACTGACTACAAAGAAAATGAATGGCACCATGAAAGAGCGTCTACGCATGACTATCTATGTCCAAAGTGACGAAGAACTGGAAGATATGGAAGCCCTATCCTGCAACACCTTTGCTGTGAAAGTAAACAAAGATGACTTTAAGGGCATTTCGAATGAACTTGAAAATCTCGGATCTGTAGAGTTTCAATGGGGTGGATTCCCCATATCGCTGAAAGACCTTCCTCAAAAGAATGACGAGGTAATCTTCCTTTGTCCCGCAGGAAGAAAGACCAGGTTGTATCGCATGAAAGTGATGGCACGGGGAGAATATGAAGCCGCTAAATTTCTGGATGTTGAACCGGTGGATTTAATGTTTGACGATGACACTACGATTTTTATCCTGACCAATATCCAGGGGCCATTGAGCTGCAAAAACAAAGACCTGGAGTTCCTGGACTTCCAGCAAATCCCTACCAGCGAACCAGAGGGAAGACTATCTCCGGATATAAAGGAACATTTCAAACAATTATTTGATTGCGAGTAATATGTGATAGTCAGTATTCAGTAGATTTGAAAACCAAGAAAGCGAACAAACAAAACGGAGCAGGCTGTAACAGTTTGCTCCGTTTTTGCATGTTATCACTTCGCCTTCGGCAACCGGATTTTCTTGTTCTTCTCCTCCCAGGCATCCACATAGTTGTTCAGCGCTTCGGAGATAACATCCTTCAAGAGGATGCCTTCCACGAGGGAAATGTACTTCACTTTGCGAACCAAATCCGGATCCACGATGAAGGTGGCGCGGATTTCCTGGGGCTTCTTGACACTTTTGGCTGTTTCTCCTTTCTTGGGGCGACCCACATTCTCCCTGCGTTTGGCATCCAGTTTGGACTTCAGTTGCTCGGGAGCAGCCGTTTCGGTTGTTTCCTGCTTAGAAGATGCTTTTGCAGGTGCTGCCTTCGGAATTTCCTGCTTATCATCTTGAGCTGCTGGCTGTTCCGCTTGTTCTGCGACTTGTTCAACAGCTTTTTCCTTAGGCTGTTCCTTTGCCAGTTCTGCTTGATTGGCTTCACCCATGAAGCCGTCCATCAATAAGGATAAATTCTTCTTACTCATATTGCTTACTTTATTACTTGTTTACTTGCTGATTTACTTACTATGTTACCAATAACCTTTGTGAATAGTCATATAGTAATATAGTTTACCAATTTTCCTCCCGACTGATTATTTCATCGGTCAGTGTGCGATAGTCCGCTGCACCATTGCTTTTCGGGTCGTATTCAAAGATGGTCTGACCGGACAGCGGCATCTCGGCTATGGCGATATTCTCACGGATTTTCGTCTGAAACACCTTCTCTCCGTACCGTTTTTCTACCATGGAAATCACTTCCTTGTTCAGCTTCCGGTTATTGAACCGGGTGAAGAACACTCCACCCAACTCCAGCGTCGGGTTCACTCGGCGCTTCACCTCCCGGACTATATCATCCAGCATGGTCAAGCCTTTCAAGGGCAAGGCTTCGGCAGTAAGCGGTATGTAGAGTTTGTCCGCTGCCACCAGCGCATTGGTGGTTACGATACCGAGTGAGGGCGAACAATCCATCAGGATGTAGTCATACTTCTCCTTCTGTTCATCGAGGTAGGATTTGAGGATGCCCTCCCTTGCCATCATGGTAGCCATGTCTATTTCGGCTCTTGCCAAATCCAATGAAGCCGGAACGAGGTCAAGATTTTCTCGGACGGAAACGATGGGCAGCGGTTGGTCTTTGACCAGGGTGTCATAGATGCTCGTTTCCGGGTCTTCGTTCTGCGTCAGCGTGAACGTGAGGTTCTGCTGTGCATCCAGGTCAATGAGCAACACACGTCTTCCTTGCAGGGCGAGCGCTGCACCTATACAGGCTGTCGAGGTGGTCTTCCCGACTCCACCTTTCTGATTGCCGATAGCGATTGTCAAGTTATTTCCTTTCATTATCTTCAAGATTAAAAGTTTACTATTCCATTTTTTCTTTACTTACAAAAATACTTTATTACTTGCTGATTAGGCAGAAAGCTTACTCATTTATTCTGCGGAAATATCACTTTTCTGATGATTTTATTTCCTTGTTAATCAACCATTAAATAAACATTAAACAAATATCAGACAAACATCAAGATGGTTTTTGTCCTGCTGAACAATCTTCCCTATATTCAAGTATTGGCAAGCAGAAAGAGCGTCTTAATTCAGTATGAAATAATTTGTCAATACATTTCGCATGGTATGCTTTTAAACTCCGACCCACGCCTCACGGCGGAAGTCGGAGCGGAACATATATAAGGAATTTACGCTGTCTGTTTGGCTGCGAGTATCTGATGGGCATGGGCATTGACCAGCCGGACAATCCGGTCGTGGTGCGGAGTATTCGTATTGCACAGCCCTCGGCTCTGTATCACTTTCCCCTCGGTCAGTGAAAACTCAATCGTTTCGATGGGATTCCCCTCCTTGTCATGAGCCGATAGTATCAAGCTGTCCGCCTTGGCATAGTATTCGCATTGGAAGACACAATGATGCAGGGCATTTCCCTCGGTTTGGAAGGCCTCCAGACTATCGAGTACCGAAATCACCAGGTCTTTGTCGGTGATGGTGATACCGAAGTAGCGTGACTTCTCCTTGTAGAACTCGGCTTCCTTCCGTTTGGCTCGCTGCATCTGCTCCTGGCTTCTGCGTTTCTGCTCCATTTGGTTGTGTCGGTTCATCCAATAGTCATGCTCGGCTCTGAGGTTCTGCGGACAGATATACTTGGGGTTGCAGATGTCCTTGCCACACTGCTCCAGCAAGCGGATGGTATCTGCCCACAATCCCATGTCCGAAGGGCGGTAGTGATGCCGGGTGGCTACTTTATACGACTGCCAGCATCGGTCAAGTTCCAAAGGTCGGTGTACAAAGTAAGACACGGCATGTAAATCTTTTGACTTGAGGATGGTTTCCATCCGGCTGTCTGTCAGCACGGCTTTCATCAGCTTCATCGGGTGGCAGTCGGGCAGCTTGCCTTTCATGCCGTTGCGTTTCAGTTCGGGCAGCAACCGATAGTGCGGATAGACATAGGTGTCTGCAATGAGCCAGTGAACTTCGTTCGGTCGCTTCAAGGAGATTTCGGATGCCCAATCAAAGCAGTCCACATAATAGCTCAATGTCCTTGCCCTTGCCGTGACAGCCAACTTGCCTTCGGCATTAAGCCACAAACGGCATGCTTCCCAGTAGTCTACCTCCATCGGCATTCCTTTCCGGAAGGTCGTTTCCAAACGGAATACCCGTTGCACCTGCAAATGGTCTATTACTTCGAGGGAAGAAAAGTAGTAGGCTTCCTTGATGGTGCGTTTGAGGGTGTCCTTTATCTGTAAGCGAGTACCGCAATAAGGGCAGCAGACAGACTTGCCTTTTCCCTCATAGTCGAACTGCCTGCTACAATCGCCACAGGTACATTTGTGTGCGGAAGTACGGAAGCAGACATGTCCTGCCACTTTCCGCACTGCCCATGTTATCACTTTGGGGCTTAGGACGGTCAGCTTCTCATTGGAAGCTGCCACCTGTTTTTCTATTTTCGTTCTTGCCTTCATAGTTCCATGCCTTGAAAGAGTGAGAGTTCTTGAATGGGTTTGGGTTGCGGTTTGGCTGCTTTTGGTCGGCTGTTGCGTTGCTGCAACTTTCGCATTTCCTCCTCCTGATACCGCTTGAGGGCAATGGCTCGCTGTTCTGCCTTCTCAGCCTCAGTCAGCTCAATGTGATGATTCACTACCACATTGCAGTCCATCGGCTTGCCAATTTCCAAATGAGGTTCATCTATCGCATGGACTGCCATGGCATAAACCTCCATGTCGCTGAAACCGCAGCAGCCGGATTGCTGTACGGCATGGAAGATATAGTTTACCACATCGTCAATGGTGCGTGTGGTGGTTTCATACTTGGCACGGAAGAGTTCATCTTCCTTGGCTCGGTTATCAAGATAGTTCTTGATGAGTTTCTTGAAATGGTCAGTTCCTTTCATATGTTCCTATGTTTAAGCGTAAATAATCATCAGCAGTCACCGGCTGTATTCAGCGTACCATAACGTGGCAGTCCACCACTTCGGCAGGAAGTCCGAAAGCCGGATAGTGTGAGAAGTAAGGGAAACATTCTCCCTCTTGTTCCGTTGCGGTAGTGATACCCATGACCTTGTTCTCTGTGTACCACTGGTCAATCAGAGCGATTTCTTCATCCGTCAGTCCGGTTGCATCCGAGTTGAACAGATAGCAGAGTGCCCATGTCGGGATGGCTTCAATGAGTGTGTCCATAGCGTTTTCTTTTTAAGTTCGTTACTCCTTGAATTAGATAGGAAGCAGTTCCAGCAGTTTCTTTAGTGGAATGGAATTGATGTCCGACTTTAGGAAGTGAACTATCCATTCCGGCTCTTCAAAAAGCGGGTGCATGGGTTCCACACTGAAATCGTCCCCGGTGGAATAGCAGTCGATATGTGCGAAGTTGTTGCCGTCCTTCCGGATGTGTGCATAGAAAGGAGGCATACCACAAAAGCACTTGCGGAGACTCTCTCTGTCCCACTGCAGGGTAAGTTCGTAAACACTGCCCTTATAGAGCATCTTTTCTTTTCGGTCTTTAAGTTTGTATGCCATAGCTGAACTAATTTTTTCCCTTTGGTTTGAAGCCTTTCGGCTTCTCACTCCCGGGTGATTTTTACGATGCCTCTTCTCACGAAGGGTGTAAGGGACGGAAGGCAAATGTGGCAAGGGGAAAGCAGACGGAATACCCAATTTGGCACAAATTGTGGAAGGCTGCCGGCTGCTTTCCTTGCAGCCAAGCAAAGCGCCATTTGCTGCCGTACCGACCCTTCGTTTCTTTGTATCGGAAAATTCATCGGGAGTGGAAATGCCTGACTAAGGAAAGAATCCGCCAGCTGTTAAAGATGAATGTTTAACTTTTAATCTATCCGAAAACTCACTATCTTTGCAGGCCCTGAAAATAAATGTTCAGAAAGGCACGATAAAGCACAGAATTAATCACCAAGAACAATGAAAGATCAAATACGCTTATTGAGAGACTGTTTCCATAACGAGATTCCGGCTGTTGTATTCCAAGGAAATGACAGCTGCGCCGGAGAGATACTGGAAGCCGCCAAAGAAATTTATCAGAAACACGGTTGTAGCGAGGAATTCCTTTACGACTGGCAAATGCTCATCAACGAAGTGAAGGCTTACCAGCAAGAGAGTCCGGAACAGGTACAACTTCCGAAGTTGACCCATACCGAAGCAGAACTTATTCGGGAAGAAATGAAACAGAAAGGCATAGTTTACTGATTTGAGCAGAACTCTATACATTCAACCAAAGAACAACCCATGAAAGATTTTGCAGCCATAGACTTTGAGACCGCCAACAACGAACGCTCATCCGTTTGTTCCGTAGGCATTGTCATCGTACGCAACGGAGAGATTGTAGATTCCTTCTACTCCCTCATCAGCCCCGAGCCCAATTACTACAACTACTGGTGCAGTCAGGTGCATGGCCTTACCCGTGAGGACACCGAAGATGCCCCGGTCTTTCCAGAGGTATGGAAACAAATAGAGCCGTTGATCGAAGGTCTTCCCCTGGTGGCTCATAACAGTCCGTTTGATGAAAGCTGTCTGAAAGCGGTGTTCCGTGTCTATCAGATGGACTATCCCGACTATCCGTTTTACGATACACTCAGCGTTTCTCGCCAAACCTTGCCTGAACTGGAGAATCACCAGCTGTACACCGTAGCAGCAGCTTGCGGTTATCAACTAGATCACCATCATCATGCACTGGCCGATGCAGAAGCTTGTGCGTGGATTGCTAGAGAAATCTTGTAATTTACAGAAATATATTCTTTTGATTTAATGAAACTGACTGAAAAGGAAAAATGTCTGCTCGGCCAACTCTACGATGCCAACTATGATGCTGAACTGATTGCAGAACGAACAAAGTGCAAGGACCTCTGCTTTCGCTATAACCAGCTGTTGCCATCCCGTATCGAAGAACGGAAGCAACTGCTTCGTGAACTGTTGGGAAAGACCGGAAAGGACTTTCTCATCGAACAACCTTTCTATTGTGACTACGGCTATAACATCAACTTGGGTGAAAACTTCTACAGCAATGTGAACTGCGTCATCCTGGACGGAGCGCCCGTTACCTTTGGCGACAACGTGTTTATTGCTCCCAACTGCGGATTCTATACAGCAGGTCATCCCTTGGATGTGCAGCAACGGAACCAGGGACTGGAATATGCCAAACCCATTCATGTCGGCAACAATGTATGGATAGGTGCCCACGTCAGCGTATTGCCCGGTGTCACCATCGGAGACAACTGCGTCATCGGTGCCGGAAGTGTAGTAACCAAAGACATTCCAGCTAACTCCCTGGCCGTTGGCAACCCGTGCAGAGTCATCCGCTCCATCTAGGCTACAAAAAAGTCCCGATGCTCACGCACCAGGACCTTGATAAAACAATCAAAATTTGAAAACATGAGAAATAAAACCGTACTGTTTTATTTCTTCGCTGCCGCCAACGATAGTTTTCTGAACTGCTTCAGCAATGGTTCCATTTCAAGTGATACACAGCGGGCACGTTGACCGGCTGCCTTATTTCCTTTTTCGGCTTGAAGGGCTGCATCCTTTTGGAATGCCTCCATCTTCATCTGGAGTTGTGCGAGTAATTCATTCATAATCTTTGCATTTAGAAGTTATACCTAATAGATACTTATCACCGGTCTGAACTTATGCGCCTGGTCCTTCGGAGTCTCCTGAATGGTTCCCGACTGCATCGAGAAGAGCCAGGCCTTGCTGTCCTTTTGCCCTTCCACTTCGGTGGAAGTCCACAGCCAGCAGTCACCGGGCTGCAGACTGATGGGTAATCCGCCGACCGCCTCTATCCGTTGGTTGACTAACCCAATTTGCTGATAGAGGTAAGTGAGCTGCTTCACCGAAGGGATGTAGGCGGACTGACCGTAGCGCCACATATCGAAGACATAAACGGCTAAGGGAGATTTCACTTCCTCGTTGCGGTACATGGCATGGGTGTTCTCGTTACCGTCTTCCTTTTCCAATGAAGCTGACGTTTCCTGTTCGACACCCAGACTGTCGGCAAAGGCTGCCGATGCGACGTCCCTGATGGAAACGGCATAGCCCAAAGCTTTGATCTCCGGATTCCGGTTCACATGATAGACAATGGCCACCGGTTCCTTTTGGGAGGAACTGAACTTTTCTTTGGACAGCACACTGCCATCCGAGCAGACTACATCACCAACCTGAAGGGAAGAAGCTATGGATTGGTTTCCTTCATGGTCACATTCTTCGCAGGAGGTAATGAATAAGGTACTTCCTGCCAATAACGATAAGAACAAGTTTCTCAGTTTCATAGCAGCGGTATTTCAAATGATTTGACTACAATTTCCGCCTCCTTATCGAGGATGAACCAGTATTCCGAGTGGTAAGGCTTTCCTTTTAAGGTCTTGGCTTCAAAATCTATCTTGACCTTCCATCCGTTGAAAGGCTTCTTTTCTTTGGCTTTATGCGGATTTGCTCCCTCAAGTTCTCCATAAGCTATCAAAGCCCGGAGCGTGGTCATGGCATCCAACTGACGGGTGACCTGATCACTCATTGCGGCATCGTCCTTGTCGAGGTTCTGGAAGTAGTCCGTTTCTTCCATCAACTTGTGGCCGTACTGCATCAGGTGCATGGATAATGCAGCCTTCTCGTGTGGATTGACATATTCCTTGCCGAATACCGAATCTGCCTTGCTGATGCCCTTGATTTGGATGGACTCCGGATTATCGACAGTTGCTTTCAAGGCTCTCTCTGCGATTTCCACCGCCCGTTTCTCGGGTCGGTCGGAACAGCTGGCGAAGTAAAACAGTCCGCCCCAGAAGCAGACAGCGGTTACCAGCATGATAATCATTTTCATTCCCGGTTTCATATCTTCACGATTTGGAGTTTGTCGGGAGAAAGGCCGAGACGCTTGCGGTAGATGGTGCCGTCATCACGATACATCTCCAGTTCGTTGGAGGTGATTTCTTTTTCACAGATTTCCTTGGCTTCTGTCAGACTCAGCTGGTGGCCACCGATGTTGCGCCAGATGGCGAAGTTGCACGGTGCCTGCTGGTTGCTGTAATTGGAGCAGTTGAAGGCGCGTGTACCCACCCGAATATCACCGCTACAATGCGGACATTTGCCGATGACGGACTGCATGTTGATGGCACCATTGTCTGCCAGTTCCAGCACGGAAGGGAAGGCTTTTCCCTCCTTGGAAGCAAAGCCGTCCAACAGGATGAAGCGGTGCTCCAACAGTTCGGTGATTTCTTCGTCACTCATCTTGCGGTTGCCGATAATGCCGTTGATATTCAGCACACAGGTAGGTTGTTCGGCGATGTTGTTCTCACAGCGGTAGCCCTTGCAGGTCTTTACCACGTTGCCGCCACACAAGGGACAGCGACCGATTATTTTCTTTTCCATACGCTTTTGTTTTTGGATGATTTATTTACTATATAATTCTGTTACTTGTTGCTTTGATTACTTTCTTATTTCCTTACTTGATTACTTTGTGATTAGCTGATTAGTAAGTTAGTTTACCTATTTACCATTTCAGGCTGTAGCCCTGGTTCCAGTCCGAGATGATACCGCCGATGATGTTCTTGCCGGACATCACGTTGGCCCATCCTTCGGGATCGAGCGAGAACCAGAGGTCGTTCCATGAGAGTGTGCGTACCTGCCAGGCCAGAATAAACAGGTCGGTGTTGATGGCTTCCAAACAGCTGACAACCTCGTTGGCGATGTAGTAGCGTTCCGAAGCGTTCAGCAAGTTCACCTTGTGCTTCTCGTTCTTTCCGTCATCTCCTGTCACGTCATATTTGCCCGAAGTCACCAGCTGTTTCATGAAGGGAAAGAGTGCCGTCATTTGGGTGGCGGCATCCGTCAGCTCATCCGATACCATGGCCGCAATGACGGTTCCCTTCAGATTGCCGCCTACCGATTTGAGGAGCAGACTGCAGTTCTGCGGGATTTCCTTGGCCACCAGTTCCCCAGCCCGCTTAATCTGGTAGAGGTTCTGCATGGCGCCCTGCGCATTCGAGAGGTAGTCCAGCATCTTGTCTTCCACCTGGTGAATCCGCTCCAAGGAAGCGGTTACGGCCACTTCCGCCGCAATGATTTTCTCCTGCGTTTTCTTGCGGTCCTTGTGAATCTTCTTCAAGGCTGCGGTCTGCCCCAGTACGGCAGAAGTCAGCGCCGGGTCGGTCTGTTGGGCAAAGAGCGGAGTCTTGCCTATCAATAAGCCAACAGCAGCGATTAACAAGGAGCGTTTCCATCGTCTTACATTCATACGTTTATAATTTAGGGCCTGCATTTCTGCGTTCGGCCAGGTTATTGATTTGGTCCTGTTTGGTCGGATGCAGCCGCACCTCCATCGGTTTGTTGAGCAGACAGTCGTTCCAGTCCTTGAATGCCTTGGGAGGAAGCCATTGTCCCATATCGTATCTGACCGACAGGTGTTCCTTGACCTGCACCTGAAAGGGTCGCTCCGGATCAAGCCGGAAGGAACGTCCGTTCGCTTCCACTTCCAGACTGTCACGGGTTCGGTTGATTTTCAAGGGGATGTTCTCTACCAGCGCCATCATGCGCAAGCCGTAGATACGACCGGGCAGGTCATTGTCGAAACAGTCAAACGGACGGGCTCCGGGAAAGCGGTTCAGCACCTGCCGGATTTGTCCATCAGAGAACGTGCCGCCCAGTGATACCAGGGCAATTTCATTGGTCAGTTGCTTCCGGTTCCATTGGTAGAATGCCATGACATCGAAAGCCGACTCACAGAAGAAGACACTCTTCACCACATTCGGATAGCCACCTGACAAGTCAGCCACCCATGCAGAAGAACTGGAATCACTTCCGGCAGCCTTGGATTTGTAACCGCCGTACCCTCGCATTTCGTAGCCCCGGACCTTGTCATTCTCTCCGTTGGTATAAGGGAAGCCGATGTTGTAGCCGTCAAAGTTCTCGTTCTTCCTGTCGCGGATGAGCCGGATGAACGGAGCAAAGGTGCGTACCGTTTCATCGGACAATCCCCTTTGTTGGAAGATGGCCGGAATCTTATCGGGATTTATCGGCTTCACCTCATACCTGGAGCTGTCGAAGGTGGCATGATACCTGACTGACTGCACATACTCCCTGTCCTCGCGGTATTCGGGTTCGGGCATGTTGGCAAAGCGTGACAGCACCTTGGCTATCTTCTGCCATTCATCCTTGCCCGACACGTTGAAGGCATTCAGGTTCTCCCGGATGAGTGTAACTACATCCCCCTTGGAACCGTCGCGGCGGAAGAACCGCTGGGAAGCCTTGTCCTGGGGGTGGCAGATTACGAGCGCATCCCGCTTTTCCTTGCCGTCACCCAACACCAGCTCCATGTAGCGGCCCACACCGGCCTTGCGGTCGAGGCGGTAGCCGAGCGCATAGGCTACATCGTCGATGCCTACCTTGGCTTTGAGGTCCTTGAAGTTTACCTTGTAATCAGTCATGGTTCATGGATTTAAAGATTCTACATGGTATCAGATGCTTAACTTGGCACCCACGGCCTGCGTGCGTTTGAGATTGGCTATCTCCGGCTCGAAAGTCTTGTGCGCCGTCATGTTCAGGAAGGCAGCCTTGTCCTTGTAGTCCGTCAGTTGGAAATAGGTCTTGGCCGTATCTTTCGATACCTTCTTCAACCCCAGTTCCACACCATCGTAGGAAGCACGGATGGCATAATCCCCGTTGCGTGTCTTCACGATGGCCGCATTCTTGAACGGCACTTCCTCTCCTTCGCCCAACGGGGCAAACGGGTCGTTCTTCGTCAGGTAGGGCTGTTCGTTGAGTGCCAGCCGCTGTTTGTCCACCTGGTCCAGAATCAGATCTGAAGCCTTGTTCACGTCCGCCATGACGGAAACGATGAACTTCGGTTCCTGCTTCAGCACCCCAATCCAGGAATCCAGATAGGCTGCGGAGTTGTCCGTCACCTTCATGTCAAAGCCCATCGAATGGCAGATCATGGCAGCCGTCAGTTCGGCTACCAGTTCCTCCTTGGCGTATTTCGGGTCTCCGAAGCGTCCGCCCATCTCGCGGTTGAGCCGTTCAGGGGTCATGGTGGAGTGTGACATCTCATGCAGCATGGTGGAATAGAACTCCATGCCGCCCCGGTAGATTTCCTCGGGGGTATCGCCGATGTTGAACTGCTCCTTCATGGGCAGCACCACGATGTCCTGAGCCGGTGAATAGAAAGCTCCGTCCACCCGCTTGTCCGCCTGTATGGGACAGAGCCAGCCTTGCGTCTCAATCATCCGGTCGAGCGCGGCATGGACATACATGCCTTCCTTGTCCCGAAGTTCGGGCACCTTGAACTTCTCCATGAGTTTCTGCACCCGTTCGGGCTGCACCTCCGCCAGGTTGGTCTGGTCGATGTTGTACACGGGGAAAGCCTTGAAGAAGGGAATGACATCCATGCCTTTCTTCTCCTCCTTGCTCATGGCCTTATACTCATCCGAACTGACCTTATGGCCGTTCTTGTCCTTGACCAGCACATCCCAATAGACCACGGGGAAGGCTTTTTCACCTTTCAGTACATGGGCCTTGAGGTTGTGCGCCTGCTTGAAGGTGAGGTACACCGGCAGGCGGTAGCCCTGGGCTGCGGTCTGCAGCTGGAGGAAGAAGGAATTGGAACCCGAATAGTTGCGGCCACCCACGTTCTGCGGGAGACCTGCAAATCCGGATGCACCCCCAATCCAGCCTTTCTTCCAGTCGGAAGCCTTCATCTGCTCCATACGGGCAATCATCATTTCGGCAAAGCGGTCGATGGCTACCTGCCCGGCATTGCCGGATGTGTTAGTTCCATACGCCATAGCTTTCGTCATCCATTACCTGACGGTCCATCTGGTCGATGTCCGTCTGTTCAACATAAAACTCTGCGGATTCATCCGAAGGATCCGTGCCGTGGGTCTGGCACCACTCCAGATAATCCTCTGCACTGTCCCCATCCATCACAAAGCGGAGGAAGCCGATTTTACCGGCCTGAAGGAGTTCTACCAACTCCTCGTGTGTCTTTTTAGCTGTCATATCTTTTCGTCTTTTATTGTTTCTTGAATATTCGTTTGTTTTTCTTGATTTTGTTACATTTTCATGGAAGCCGACTTCTCCAACTTGTTGGTCACGGCTGAAAGCATCCCGGTAATTTCCGTATTGAGGTACTTGGCTGCAATCTGTTCCCGGGTAGCGGTCTTGGCTTTGAAGAGCGAGTAGCCGTCATCGAAGGAGATTTCATGCTTGCTGGTCTTGCCCTTGTCGCCCAGGTCCATCGACACCTTCCATTTGTTGTCGGAGTGGTCCTTGGCCACACGGACTCCTTTGGGGTCCACTCCTTCGGGAAGCTGGTACTTCTCGTAGGCAGACTGCAGGTGCAGGCGTTCCCCGAAGTTCTTCTCCACGAGTTGTGTGGGACTGACCACCCGGTCGAAGTAGGCATTCAAGTCCTCACGGGAAGCCACTGCTGACATCTTGGTGTCGCCCATCTGCACGTAGAACTTGTACTTGCCGTAATCTGGTCGTTGTTCGTCCTTTTCCTTATAGACATTGAACTTGTCGATGGTAATGGCACCATCAGGGCCGGACAACTGCTTCGGCATTTGGTACGCTTCTTCCGATACCTTCGGCATGAGTTTAGTCGGATAATACTTCTCCATCAGCTGCGGCACCGTCATGTCCTTCTTCTGGTATGCGGCCAAATCCGCTGCGTCCATCTTCTGCGGCTTCAGCTGTACGCCGTCAATCTTGGCGGTGAAGTACCAGTCCGCCGGATTGGTGGTGCTCTGGAACGCATGGCCGTGGCTGACTTTCTCGCCGTTGGCGGTAATCATCTGCGGTTCACGTGGCTTGCGTTCCTGCTTGGCTTCCGCTTTCTGCTCGGCCTGTTGTTCACTCTTGACTTCGGCTTTGGCTTCCGTCTTCTTTTCCTTGGCAGGTTTTTCCTCTGCAGCCGTCTTGACTGTCTTGGTAGGCTCTTCCTGCACAGCCTGTTCTTTCTTCTTTTTCGCCATAGTTTCCTGATTGAGGTTGTTTTCTTTTTTTGTTTTATCCTGGCTTTTCAATTCTTCCCCGACCTTCTCCTTGGGTTTCTTCATCAGTTTCGGCTGGTCTATCGCCTCGCATATGGCGACCCGTTGACCCGAGCGAATCAGCTTGGGCAGATGCTTGTCCAGTTCATGACGGGGAAAGGTCAGGAGTTTGATGGGGTCTTTCTCTAAAGGAAGAATCTTGTCTGATACCTTCAGCGCCAATATCACCGATGCCTTGAGCGCATCTTCCTTGTACATTTCGTAGAAGTCACCTTTACGGAAGAGCAGCACCGCATCGGGATGTTTCTTCTTCAATTCGTTGAACTGCCGGACAAAGCCGACATCCTTCTCTGCATTCTTCTTGACCATAGGGAAAAGGATTTAGAGTTTGAGACCTTTGGATTGTTCAGCTTTCGGAGCATGAAGTTTCAAAGCCCTTTCCTGCGACTGCTTGTCCACCACCTGCTGATATTCCCAGCGGTTCTTGTCCGTCATCACCAGTCCCAGGAACTCGGGATGCTGCTCGTCATAGCGGAGTTTCTGCTGACGTTCCCACTCTTTCATGTCGCCCTGGATGACCTTGAAACCTTGCGGTTCTTTCAAATCCACACCAACCGACACTTTCTCACCGCCTACATTCAGTTCAATGGGTTTTCCCTCGCGTACCTGCTGCTTCTGCTGCATGCCCAGTTCGATGTCGTTGACTTTCTCCATGTCCTTGAGCTTCTGTTCCAGCTGAACATCCGTAACCCGGCGATGGATAACGGATTTGGTTTCGGGATCGAGTTGCAGATACTGCTGGGTCTTTTCTCCGTTTACTTCCACGGCTTTCTGGATGACCTCACCCTTCTTGAGCCTTTCGGCTTCCTGTTCCGTGAGGCACAACACCTGGTTGCGTTCCTTTTCCAGTACGGCCCGTACCGGGTAAGCCATGAGCGCCGGGTTGCCGTATTTATCCGATACCAGCTGGAGTTTGAGGGGAAGTGTGATAAGGTCTCCGTTCCGGGCACTGATGGACACCTGCAAGAGCGGTGTGACCTCTCCGGAAGCCAGTTTCTCCTTCACTTCCTGAGGGAGGCTGTCGGCCTTTTCCCGGTCAATGCCCAAGACTGCCAGTTTCTCGTAGGGCAGCCTTTCAGAATGATTGATGTTGTGCATTTTCGTATTGTTTAAGTAAAACGATATATTTGCGGTCGGAACCGCCTTGAACACCCGCAAAAGTATTGTCAACCCTATCATTGAAAAGAAATGCACAACATCATTCTGACCGCCGTATTACTGATTCTTGGTTCCGCTTCAGCATCGGCACAGTTCTATACGATTACAAAAGAGAAGGAAATCCTACCTGAAAAGCAACAAAAAATGGCTCCTGATACCCTACAGAGGAGTTTGGGAGCTTATGAGTCTTGCAAAAAGGCAGAAAAGGACTCACTTGCCCTAGAGGTGCCTGTGAAACCGCTTTCGGAGCTATATGCCCGAAAAGTTTACGCAAGGGTGTCCCACGAAAAAGAACTTCCTGCACTTACTATTCCCAATCTCTATCAGGAAATCATCCGCAACGGCATTCGGCATCCGAAGATAGTACTGGCACAAGCCATACTGGAAACGGGGTGGTTCCGTTCACCGCTCTGCCGAAACCGACATAACCTGTTTGGCCTTACCAATCCCAAAACCGGAAAGTACTATGAGTTCAACCATTGGACGGAAAGTGTCCGGGCTTACTATACCAAGGTGCAGTATCGGTATGGTCAAAAGAGCCGGATAAACTCCAGCGATGTAGATTATCTGAAATGGCTACGTGACATCGGCTATGCAGAAGACCCCAGATACATACAAACAGTGGTACAGGTGATGAAGCAGCATCTGTAGCTTGGAAGGCCAAAGAAAAAAGCACCTTTCTTTGCTCATTTCCATACTTTTTACGAACTTCGTGTCATTACTGCAACAACTCAGAAAAAGAAGAAACAACTATATAATGAAAGAAGAATGCTTGATATGCCAGGCTCCGCTGGAGTATCTGGGAACGGAAACGCTGATGGAATGCGCTCTCTGCCACCGACAGGAAATGAGCCAAACGCGCTGCATCAACGGACACTATGTCTGCAACGAATGCCATACGAAGGGAATGGATGCCGTCATCGGTTACTGCCTGAATGAAACGTCCAAAAATCCTGTTGAAATACTGGATCACCTGATGAGTCTGCCTTTCTGCCACATGCACGGACCGGAACATCATACGCTGGTCGGTGCTGCGCTCCTGACCGCCTACCGCAATGCCGGAGGTGAAATCGAGCTGCTGACGGCCTTGAAGGAAATGATGGCACGCGGACGCAAGGTGCCGGGTGGTGCCTGTGGGTTTTGGGGAAGCTGCGGGGCTGCCATCAGTACCGGTATGTGCATGTCCATCCTCTCCGGTGCCACCCCGCTCACTCAGGAATCCTGGGGACAAAGCAACCTGATGACGGCCCGGTCGCTGCTGAAAATCGGGGAAGTGGGCGGTCCCCGCTGCTGCAAGCGCAACTCCTACCTGTCCCTTCAGGCGGCTGCCGAATATTTCCAAGTAACAAAGGGTGTCACACTGGAAATGAAACCAATTGTCTGCCACCGCTCCGATGCTAACAACCAGTGTATCGGAAAGCGTTGTCCTTTTCATCCCTCACATACCATCCCTCAATCATGAAAATACTGATACTTTGTACCGGAAACAGATGCCGAAGCCAAATGGCTCACGGCATCCTGCAACAACTGGAACCTTCGTTTAAAGTCCATTCAGCCGGCGTTCGTCCGGCCAGTGAAGTTCATCCCCTGGCTGTTCAGGTGATGAAGGAAATAGGCATCGACCTGAACCAACACTATCCGAAACAGGTAGACCGCTATCTGAACGAGCCGTGGGACTATGTTATCACGGTCTGTGGAGGTGCCCGTGAAACCTGTCCGCTCTTTAGCGGTGAAGTCAGACACAGACTGCATATCGGCTTTGACGACCCCGATGCGTTCACGGGGACACCGGAAGAAATCATCACCGAGTTCAGAAGGGTGCGTGATGAAATCCGCGCCAGCTTTGAACAACTGGCGCAGGCTATCAGAGAGGAAGAATCCTGACATTTCAAATACGATATGGCTAAGAAGAAACACAAAAAGAAGGTAGAGACGGCTTCCTTTGTGGAAATAGAGAAAGACTTCGGTCTGTGGGAGGATTACATGGCTTTCGGACCACAATATGATACCGTCAATGATTGTCCGCTTATTCCCGGTGAAACGGAATGTGTACAGGAACTTCCATTCAAGAAACTGAGTGCGGAAACCAGAAAGGCACTCCGCTCTGCCATGGTCAACCGGGTGGTGGAATACTGGCAAAGTGAAAGGCTCATTCCTGAAGGAGGCATCGTCAAAGAACTGCGAAAGGCGGCCATTCAAGAAACTTACCAGCTTACCGGACAGTATGCCAAGGACAGTGATGAAGTCAAGCATCTGCTGAACGAGAGTATTGTACAAAGTATCAACAAGGAACTGCGTAAAGAAAAGAAAACCCAATCCTGATGATGACGAATGAGAAGCAGGAAATAATCCGGAACTCGGTATCGTACAAGCTGGTGCATGCGATAGCCCTATGGATGGACCGGCGCTTGTTGGATCCATTGATTGGTCTGGTGTTGCCCGGCTTCGGTGATGCGCTGACTTCGGTTTTAGCAGTGCCTTATCTTTATCTGAGCATTGTCAAACTGAAAAGCATTCCCCTGACACTGGCCATTGTCTGCAACATCCTTCTGGATGTACTTATCGGTATCATTCCTTATATAGGAGTAGTCGGTGATGTCTTCAAACGGGCATTTACCAGAAATGCGGCCATGATAAAGGGATATGTGGAGGGCGACAGAGCCATCATGCAGGAGATAGACCGGAAAGCGGTCGGTATGGCTTTTCTCATCGTGATTCTCTGCGGACTTATCTATGCCATGGTATTGGCTGCTGTAAAAATTGTGGAATGGGCTGGTTCCTTTTTCTAACAAAACGGATATGAGAACAGAACGAGTAATTATAGTCAAGCCTTATGCCTCACCTATAGGGGTATTGCTGCTGGGTTCTTTTGAAGACAGGCTCTGCTTGTGTAACTGGCGCACAACAGCTGAACATGGCCGACGGATGGACGAACGGCTGCAGACCAGACTTTCTGCGACCTATTTGGAAGGAACAAGCGAGATAATTGAAACAGCCCAATCCCAACTGGAAGAATATTTTGCAGGAAAGAGAATTACATTCCAAATGCCTCTTTTGCTTTCCGGAACTGATTTCCAACGGAGTGTATGGAAAGAATTATTACAGATTCCCTACGGAAGCACCCAGACCTATAAGGAGTTGGCTTGCCGTATCGGAAAACCTGCTGCCGTCCGTGCAGTAGCCAATGCCAACAATGCCAATCCTCTCTCCGTCATCGTTCCTTGCCACCGGGTGATTGGTAGCAATCGTAAACTGACAGGATATGGAGGTGGTCTGGAAATCAAGCGGCAACTGCTTTGTCTGGAAACTTGAATGAATGGCTTATGGAAAGAGAACGATGTATCCTACTAAACAGAGCAGATGCACCGGATAGAACGCATAGAACCCATACTTCGCCACCTTGCCATAGATAAACCCTCGTGTTCCATCATAGCTGGAAATCACCAGACATGCCAGCAAAGCCCCGACTATCCCATAGTGCATCATCAGCGGAAAGGCACAGAACAACTGCGCCTTTCTACCGGAGGGAAAAGAAGGATTGCAGACATTTCCCAACAGGTAAAACACCACCATCATCAGAATCCCCCGCCACTCATAGTCCACTCCGGACCAAGTGGCGAAACAAGCAATAGAAAGGATGACAGCCCCACAAAGGATGCCATCCTTTTTAAATGCTTCCATCGCAGCCAAAGCCAATACACCCAATGCCAGGGTGAAGAGTACATTGTGCGTTCCGTCCGCTCCGTTCAGCAAGTACCAAGGCACTTCACTGACTACGGCAAACCCGAGCAGCAGCAGGAAGTACTTCATCCGGTTTCGGGTATACCGGAAGCCTTCAGCTATGAGGAAGGCGAACACTGGAAAAGCAATGCGACCGAAGCAGCGCATGACCTCATAAAGAAGTGTGCCGTGCTCCATCAAGTAGTAGGCACTATGATCTGCCACCATCGAAAGAACGGCAATGACCTTCAGTGCGCTACCACTCAATGGAGGCAAAAGGCTTGAATGTTTATATGCTGATTGTAAGGATGCCATTATACTAATCATTTATGCCATACCCAGCAGTTCCTTGACCATTTTCTCCACTTCATCGTTCACCCGTTTGAAGTTGCGGTTCAGCATGATTTCCTTCTCGCGGTCGTTCTTGAACTCATAGATTTTCGGCAGCGGTACATAGTGGTCCTCTTCGTCCTTAATCTTCTTCATGTCGAAGTGCGTCTTGCAGAAGTACTTCGTGGTCTTGAACTCCTCCGACTGCTCAATGTCGAAGTGGTTCAGCATCCGCTCGTCCGTAGCCGTGAAGTCACGGGCAGCCTGACCCGCCAGCCAACCGGTCGCCATATCCGCAATCTTGGCAGCAGGCACCAGGTAGTCCATCTTTTCGGAGATGGTGGTCGATACCTTGTTGTCGTTGATGGAGATGGACCGGGAAGTCTGCTTCGCCTTGCCAAACACATCATTCTGCGCCCATTCCAGGGTTTCCTTGTTACGGGCAGCACCCATGAAGATGTTACCGCAGGTCGTGATAATCTTCTGCATGCCTACCTTGCCGTAGTCAGCCTCCAGCTGTGGCAGCTCCTGAAAGCCCAGGGTCACCGCCACCTTGTTGGAGCGGGCCGTACCAATCAAGCGGTCAATCTTATGGAAATAGAGTGTAGGCAGCTCATCCACAATGATGCTCACCGGGATATTGCCTTTTGAGTTTACTCGGGTAATCAGTCGGTTCAGCACCAGTGCATTCAATGAACCGATGACCTGTTCCTTCTCCGGGTCGTTGGCAATCACGAGATAACTTGGATTTGCCTTGTCAGAAATCTTCAAGTCGAAGTCGTCCCCCGTAAACACCCAGTAGGCTTCCGGAGATACCAGCCGGGCTGCATTGACACGAAGGGTACCCACCATACCTTCCAACTGGTCGTTCGCCTTGTTCTCGTAGGCACTCTTGAAGGGAGCCATGAGGGAAGCAATCTTGTCGTCCTGCATGAGAATGTTGAACACCTGGTCGTAGGACCTGCCTAAGAAAGAAAGCACATGCGGCATGTCCGAGAACTCCCCGGTGATGGTGTCCGGCTCTACTTCCTTGCCTTTATCATCTTCGTACCAGCAGCGTTCTATGTGAACTTGTTTGCCCGTCCGGTCCAAATACGAGAAGCCGTTTAAATCCACAAACATTCGGTCTTCATCCGTTGACACATCGTTTCCGTCTTTGTCCACAAAGTCCAGGATGATGTTTCCCTTTGTATCGAGTGCATGGTAATCGTCCCAGTTCCGTATCACCAGTTCCAGTTTATTTCCCTCGGGTATGACCACTTCGGAGTCTGGTGCCAGAGAAACATAGCGTTTCAGCTTCTTGCCATTCTTGAAGCCTACCGGATGGAAGTTCACAAAGAAATAGATGATGGCTGCCAGGAAGTTCTCTGCCGAGTTGGTGAAGAAGGCTTCCGAACCGCCCTTCTTTTCACCGCCTCCCTTGTTTAAGGAAGCCAGCAAGGTAGCAGCGGTTTCCGAAGCTGCCGCCAAGTCCGGAATGTACTTGCGCTGAATCGGATTGATGCGGTCGGAATACTCCACGTCCGTAAAGTTGATAATGCGAAAGCCACAGTTTTGTGGCAGTTTACCAGCCTTGCGGTTCTTGCAATACTGATAGAAAAGTGTCTTGGCCAATGTAGGAAACTTAAAATCGTAGCACATGATAGCAAATCCCTTGGCAGCGTGCTGCCGGATAAAGGGATCGATGATGCCGAAAGACTTACCCGAACCCGGCGTACCCAATACAATCGTTCCACGGAAGGGATTGATAATGTTGATCCAGCCCTTGTGCATCTTCTGCTTCCAGTAGTAAATCATCGGGATGTTCACCGAATAGTCATTGGCTACCAGAGCCTCCGACTGCTGGAACGATTCGTTCTCAAAGTTGAAGCGGTCTTCACCTACCTTGTAGTTGTAGTACTTGGCAATGCCGTCCAGTCCCTGATGCACCAGCATGGTACCTACGACCGAACAGAGCGCATAGAGGATGCGGTTGGCCGGGAAGCCGAACCAGCTCATGCCGACATTCATGCCGTGAAAGATAAAGCACATGCCGACCAATGTCAATCCCGCCAGCACCGGATAGATGACCATTGTCTTGACGTTGAACTTCAGCGCCTTCTTTGCCTTGGTTCCGATACAGACTACACAGATGCAAATCAGTTCTGCCACCTTGCAGCCCGACACGGAGTTGAACACCTTGAAGCGGGCCAGAAGGTCCAGGATAAACTGCGTGACACGGTTATCCGCCGTGATGGGAAGATTCATCACAATCTCGATGATGAGAAAGATGTAGATGCAACTGCGGAAGTAGTTGTACATCTGTTGCTGTTCCCGGGTTTCTTCGAATGCCATTGTTATTGCATTTAAAATACACGTTAAACGATAATCAGAACGGAATCTTTACACCCACTAAGAGTCCGTTGCGGAAAGTATCTCCATGCAAGAAGTTGACGTTGTTCTTCTGGATCAGCGAAAACTCCCAGCCGTTCTGAAATACATAGCTGTATTCAAAGCCGGCTTCCACACCGAGGAAGAACTTCTTCTGGGTGGCACCGAACTGAGGACCGAGACGGAAGCGGAGCATGCCGTTCTTGTAACGAACCAGTCGCTGCTTATAGACCAATCCGCCATCCCAGTAGTAACCCTTCCAAAATCGGCAACAGGTGGGTTTCTGCCAATGGTTCCCCACTTCACCGTAGATTTCCACGGCATTGCCATAGCTCAACGGATACTCGTAACCAATCATCGCATTCAAGGTATTCGGGAACAGGAAACCTGCATTCAGCGTGAGTTTCTTGTCCTGTGCGGATGCTGAAAGAACGGCAAACGCACAACAGATGATCATTAAAATTTTCTTCATATCGGGTAGGTTTTAGCGGTAAATGTAATAGTACGGATAGCATGAAGAATTCTTCAGAATGTCCGAATCAAAGCCATCGGCATTGAGGATGTCTTCGTATTCAATGGTGAGCGTAATGACACGGCCACTGATTTGGTTCTCTGAGATTTCCAGTCGGAGTACCTTCTCATCCGGGAAGGTCAGTTTCTCAATCACCAGCACATTGCGGTAATTCTTCTTGAACTTCTTGACCGGATTCAATGAGTAAACCGGTGTCAGTTCAATGGTCTGCGAGTTGGTGGCTTTCGTCTCTTTCTTGTCCGTCAGCTTCACGCGAAGTTCCTCAATGTCGTAGGCAATCTTCGTCTTGTTCTGTAAAGAATAATCAATAAAGAAATAGTCCCCGATAGTATAGATGTTGTTGACGATGGCCTTCATACCGTGGGCATTCGACACCACCTGATTGTACTTGCGCTTGCTGCCATACACCGCCCACGCATAGCGCACCATTTCGGCCTTGGGCATCGATACCTCGGGGTTGATATAGGACTGGGTATCGCTGTAAGCTACCTCAAAGATGGAGGCTGCCATATTGGGATAACGGGTATAAACCACGTCATACTGAGCGATATGGCGCTCTCCAATCAGGGTGATAGTACCCAGCAATTCATTCTCGTCAAAGGAGGTTTTAATGGAGTCTGGCTCCAGATAAGGCTTGATGCGCACCATGTTGTCGGCGCACTGGTTGCCCATAATCTTGGTCGTGGAGATGTCCACCAATTTGATGTTCTCGGGCATAACGATGTGGGTTGTGACCTCACTGTTCACGTAGATCTTCTCCTTGGCTGCAGCCTGTACGACCATACCGAGAAGACCGAAGAAAAGTAAAAATAATTTCGCTTTCATATTAGGTAATTCTTATGATTTACTGATTTGATTATTTGTTGATTCCGTTACTTGTAAACTTGCTTACTCTATTGCTTGTAACCTTACTTACTCTGTGATTAGTAAGATAGTTTACCTATTTTCATTCTTGACCTTTTACCTTGCTTCCTCCGAGTTAATCAGATAGACAATCGTGTTGTACTTGATTTTCGCCTTGTTCTTGCGGATGTTGGACGAGATGGCCGAAGAAGCTGAGTTATAGACATTTTGCAAGGCTTGAAGTGCCAGGGCTTCACCGGAAATACCGGAACCGTAGCCATCCTCCGATTCAAAACTGATGTTCTGTTGCACGGCACTGGAGCTGGCATCCTTCACGAACTCACGGAAAGAACTTTCCGGTACATAGAACCCTTCCATGCCGTCATTATCGAACACAGAAAGTTTCACGTTAATGAACTTATCACCGACCAGAATACTGGTAATGGTAGCCTTCACTCGCTGCTGTCCAAAGCCTGTCACTGTCCCATACAGGTAGGTGCCTTTCTTCAACTTGGTATTGCTGACAGTAATGTCATCCAAAAGTTTGAAGCGTAAACGAGTACCTTCCTTGGCTTTGGTAGTTTGGTCAATCATCGCCCGAATGAGCTTGGCTTCCGCTACATCATCAGGTGAGGTCACTGTGTGGAACTTCTCCGCATTGGTATCACCGGACTTGATGACAAGCTTTGGGCGGTTGCGTTCCTTTTCAGCCTGACGGACCCTTGCAATGGAGTCCTTCCGCTGCTTCTCTGCCTGTTCATCCCGGTCAAAGCGCCCGATACCCAACCCGCTTTCAATGGCCTTCTGACGTTCGTAACTCCTGCGTTGGATTTCTTCCAGGTCTTTAGCGAAGTCATCTTGTGAGGTATAGCCATCAGTAGCTGTTGATGAAGCGGTTCTGCTTCCATTACCAGACCTATTTCCGGAAGGAGCATTGTCCCCGTATGCAAAGGAATTGATATGTCTTCTGGATTCGGCCAACGACCTTTCCAGTTCCTCCATTTCCTGCTGCTGACGGATGCGTTCCGCTTCCGCTGCATCCAGCTTGTTGAGTTCGTCTTCGCTGTAGCCGTGCTCCAATTCTTCGGCTTTTTTCTGTTCTTCTCCGATGGCACCGACGGCGGTAAAGGCATCCTCGTCCCCGAAACGGCGCGACATCTCATACATCTTGTCTCCGGCTTCCTCCGCATTGGCTTGCGGCAGTTCCGTATTGATGCGGTCGGTGGCAACCGTCTGCTGGGCATCTTCGCCGCCCCCGAACGTCTGCATCACAAAGTACACCAGGGCACACAGGGGAATGAACACCACCAACGGGAAGATGTACTTGGGCTGTTTGAAATTGATTTTTCTGATCATGGATGGTCATTGTTTTGAAGTGATTTGACGATGGATTCCAGCCGGTTGTAACTTTGTACGATGTGGATGGAGTCCTGATGGCTTTTACGTGGTATCGCAATGAGCGAGTCCAGTTCCTCCCGGATCAGCTGCCCTTCATGGGTCAACTCTGTCAGCGTGGAACGATGGATGCTCTTGTTTGCCTGAATGGTGCGGAACCCAGCAAACACGGGTTCCAACTGGGCAATACTGCTGACATCCGGCTCACGATTATTTTGCTGTCCGACACCATCTATTAAAACGGTACTTACCAGCAGGAAAAACAGCGAACCGGTGACATAAGCAAAGGTGCGTCTGGGATGCTTCCTTGCCCAGATGTTGGCCAAACGGATGCGTCCTGCCAGACGATACCTGGTGCCGACGGCTCCCAACTTGGGTTGCAGCCAGGAGCGTATCAGGTGATGCGTCTTGAGCCTGCTTTCCTGAAGTGTCTTTCTGAATGATTTCATGGGGTACTTATTCTCTATAGGTTAGTAATCTAAATCTTTGTTCTCCAGCGTCCTCCAATTCGTAATCATCAGACCGTGCGGATTGTTCCGGGTACGGGGAACTGATTCGATGTAGCCTGTAGTGACCATGGAGCGTTTCAGGTCCCGAGTACGGCGCTTGATGAGCTGCGTTCCGTAGTAGGTAAATTTCCGTTCATGTTCGTCGAACTGAATGGAGTCACACATGATGGTACACACCGCTGAAGAAGAGATGATATCAGAGTAAAATCCGTTCTCATCCAATGCCTGCTTCTGCTTGAGGGCAGTACCATCTGCCATATACATTGCCTTGCCGACCGTCCACTTGATGTAGTCGTTGTCGGGAGGCAGGTTAAAGAAATACTGATGGAAGAGCTGGATATGCGCCTTGGCTTCCATCGTGAAGTTCGCTTCCAGCTGGGCACGCTGTGCCAGGAAGGGAATGTCACCGTCCAGTATGTAAATCTGCTCCCGTTCTTTTGTCACGAGCGAGATGCAGCACCAGACGGTGAACCCGCAGATGAGGGTGCAGCCACCTATCGTGGCCAGCACCGTCATCAGGGCGAGTTTCGTTTTCTGTGCTAAGGATTCTATAAGCATAGGGAATGGTTTGAGTGATTACTTCTTGTTGTTGCTGTTCTTGGATTTGCTCGGTCTGACCAAAGAAGCGGCACCGCCGGCTGCAGAGCCGACCACACTTCCTGCCATACCTCCTGCCATCGCTGTCATGCCCATCACGGTACTGCCGGCTGCTGAACCTGCACCGGAGCTGACACCGCCCGGAATCAGCCACGAAGCCACTTCGGGCACAAAGCGGATGATATAGGCACCCACCAGCATTCCCATGGCATACATGCAGTTGGAGCCGATGCCCTGCAGTCCCAGTGCGCCAATCTGTTCCCAGGAGTTTACCGAACCATGAAGCAGGTGGTTGTAAGCTATGAGGTCCTGCTGCAGGTTATAGAGCAGAATGAAGTCGATGTAGTAGATACACATATAAGTGACGAAGCCCCACAGCGAGAGGGAAAGGAACTTCGACATCCACTGGCTCCAGGCCGAATTCCAGGGCGGCGCCAGGGACAGGGCGAACATGATGGGACAGAAAATCATCAGGATGGCCATGAAGATGCGCTGCGCCACCAGAATGCCGTAGTAGGACATCTGGAATATCAGTTCCCCCACAAAACGGATGACATCGTTGATCCATTCGCTCATCTTGGTTTCAGCCGCCACGGCTGCCCGCTGGGCATAGTTGTTGATGGTGTTGCCCAGATTCTCCACGTTGTAGATGAGTTTGTCCCACCAGGCAGCATCCTGTCCGATGGCGGCTACCTGCTGGGCGGTGGAAATGGAGTCCTGTACGGCTCTCAGCCGGTCGAGGTATTCACTCTGTTTCTGCGCCACCTTCAACTCGAAAGCGGCCACTTCCTTGTTCTTGGCTTTTGCCATGGCCTTGGTAGCGGTTTCCAGTCCTTTGCCGGGAACCTGCAGGGCCTGACAGATCCACGAGGAAGAAGAGATACAGATGGAAATGCCGATGATGCGCAGGAGTTTCATCACGTCCATGCCGCGCCGCCCGAGCATCATCATCCAGCATTCGTAGGAGCCTACACAGAGCGCCAGCAACAGGCCGAGGATGCGTGCCAGTCCGATGGCATCACCCAGCACCGCCACATTGGGAAAGGTTTCCATGGCGACCAGCAGCTTGTCCAGACTCTCGTCAATGGCAGGCAATCCGATGGTTAATGGTACTAACAGTAGATTCATATTTTCATTCTATTTTCGTTACATATTCCTTTTAATAATGCGTGGAAGCCACCGCGCAGAGGTTGGCGGTCCGTTTGACCAGTTCTTCCATCTTCTGCCGGGCTTCCTCGTAAGCCTTCTGCCGCTTGGCATTCTCCAGTCCGTAGCCGACTCCCATCTTGTGGATGTAGGCGATGTCGGCACAGAGGATTTCATTCTGGCGGCTCAGTTCGTCCACCTGGTACTGGAGCTTGCCCTTGCTTTTCTGCATGCAGTAGAGCAGTCCGTCGGTGATGCAGTCCTGCATCCGGTTGAACTCGTCCTTGTAGGAAGGGAACATCAGGTCCACGTTGCGGTCTGCCTCGCGGAGCAGTTCCTCCTGATAGAGTTCCTCCATCTTCTGCCGCTCTTCCTCCACCTTCTTGATTTTCTGCCGCTGGGTCTCTTCCGCAGTTACCCGGGTGGGCATGATGCGTTTCACGTTGGATTTGTGCTCCTTGAAACGTACCCGGAAGCCGGATTGAAATCCTGCCCACTTCCAGTACATTTCCGCGCCCGAGTATTTCTTGTGCAACAGGAAGTAGTACCAGTCCGGTGCGAAATCCCATGGACCGTTCTCCATGGACTGCCACTGCCGGGCCTTTTCCTTGTCCTTGGTTGGACGCTGGGCATGTCCGCTATAGGGACACCCCATCAGCATCAGTGCGATGATGCCTGTGATGATTGCTTTAGCTGACATATCCTTTGTTCCATTGATTGATGACACGATTTGCTATCTCGTCCTTCACGTTGGAGTTGAGTATTTCCCAGATGTAGTCGGGCTTCCAGCCGCAGTCGGTAATGAGAAAGCAGTAGAGGTTCGCATTGTCCACGATGTAACGGGCCTTGTCGATGGTGGCTTTGAGCGTCATCACCAGGTTCAGCTTCTCGTCCATGGAAGCCTTCATCAGGTTGATGCCCGAAGCGGCCACGGAAGCGTAGAGCTTGTAGCAGTGCTTCACTTCCCGGGCTATCGCCACGTTGGCATCGGCATAATACCATCCCACAAAGGGCTTCTTCTTGACATGCTTGAAAGTGTTGGAGGTAAAGTCCTTGTACTCCTTGACCAGCATGTAGAGCGAGTTGGCGGTGGAGGAAATGGCTCCGGCCAGTACCAGGTACGAATGGGCATTGCTCATCTTGGTGTTTAGCGCGGTCCGCACTTCGTTGAACTTGTTGGCGCCTTTGGTGACCATTGACTGCTCCCCGAAACTGGTGGCCACTCTGCCCAGTGCCTGGTCCTCGTCCTTCTTGATGCACTTGTGCAGGGCTATCAGCGCTTCAATGGTCGGCAGGTCCTTGGGTATGACTACAGCGGTGGCCGTACCCGGCACCAGAAGGAATAGCATCAAACAGATTGCGCCCAATTTCTTTTTCCAGTGTTCCATAGCTTTTTCATCTTTTAGTTAGCAGCCACCAGTCCGTTCCAGTCCGATACGAGTCCGTCCACCTGGTTGCGCATGGTCATCACGTTGGCCCATCCCTCGGGGTCGATGGCAAAGCAGAGGTCATTCAGCGTGGCATACTGTGCCATGAGCATCATGCCGTCCACCTTGTAGCGGATCTCATTCAGATTGGTGTAGATGGAGTTGGCCAGTGACATTCGCTCGTAGCGGTCGAGCATGTTATAGCCGTCGCTCTTCTTCTCGGCAGTGCCTTCTCCCTTGAGCGGATTGGGAATCCTCGCATTGTTCACGATGTTTACGAAGTTGCCCACCAGCTGCTGTGTTTCCATCACCAGCCCTCCGAGTTCCGTCAGGCAGTAGAGCTGGTTGGTGAACTTCGCCTTGCTGACCGTCTTTATCAGTTCCGGCACATTCCGGATGATATCGAGGGCACAGCTGCCGATTTCCTTGTAGTACAGGCTCTCCGTACCGAAACCGGAGATGTTCTGCATCGACAGTTTGTAGAGTTCCTTCATCGTGGCCATGCTGACCGAATAGAGTTCCACCTTCTGCTGTTTGGCGGCGATGGTGTCCAGCCGGGCATTGTGCTGTTCCTCGATGAGTTTCTGGGCGGCAAGGTTGGACGACACGATTTTGATGCAGTTCTTGTCCACAACGATGCGCCATCCGGCATACATTTGCGTTGAAGCGGCAAGCATCAGTACCGCCATCAACAGGAATCTTAACTTGACCATAATGACATGACTTTTTGATGTTGATTGACTTTTCTGGCAAATTCCAGATACTTATGCCCGCCGTCCCGTTTGCGGTCTGCCTCTATGTGCGTGATGGCTTCCTGCATGGTTCCGTAGTGGGCCAGATAGAGTTTGAGGGCTTCCTTCTCCGTACGTTCGGTAGTGTAAGCCCAGTAGCATTCCGGTGCTTCCTCCACACCGTACACATCCGAGTATTGTCCCCGGCATATCCAGACTTCCTTGAAATAGCTGCGTCCTTCCCGGTTGTTCAGGGCATTGATGGTAAATATCTGCTGCCTCTGGATGGGGGTCAGTCCCAGGATGGCGGCAATGTCCTCGTAGCGGTCCTTGAACTTGGTCTGGTCGAGCAGTATCTTCACGTCGGAGTTGTTGATGATGGCTTCCTTCACGATGGGCGAATCTATCACATCGTTCAACTCCTGAGTAACGACACCTGCTATGCCGTGGAACTTTCTTACCGTTTTGTACAAATATTTTATATATTCTGCCATGGTGGGCGAAGCAATTGCCTTCCACGCTTCCTCAATAATCAGCGCCTTTCGTCCTTTCTTGATACGCATCTTCTGCAGGAACACGTCCATAATGATGAGTACCACAATCGGGAACAGCACGGGGTCATCCTTAATCTTGTCGATTTCGAAGACGATGAACTGCTCATCGAAGAGGTTCACGTCCAGGTCGGAGTTCAGGGTCATCTCCAGTTCGCCTCCTCGGTAGAACTGCTTCAGGATGGCAGCGAAGTCTCGGATGTTGAACTGAATCTTCTCCTGTGCCACGATTTGCGGAATGCGTTCCAATGCAAACTCATAGTAAGAGTTGAAGGACAATTCCCGGACTTTCAGTCTGCGTTTCTGTTCCTCGATGTGGTCTATCTGCTTGTCTATCTTGATAAGCATGGAGTTGTTGTAGAGTTCCTTCTTGTAGTTCTCGATAATCTGCAGGGCACGTTCCTTTTCCCCTTTGCTGGCAGCTTCATCCTGGGCAAGGGCATAGAGCGAACGGCACTGGCGGAGCAGCTTGAGTCGCCGGGCTTCTGCCGGAAGCATGAGTGCCCTGCTTTCTGCCTGCTTGTCCCTTTCGGCTTCTCTGATTTGGGCATCAATGTCTTCCATGCTGTGGGAGAACTTGTCGTAGTCTTCTTCCATCTTGGAGGCAACCAACAGCTTTTGTCTCAACCCTTCACGTTCCTTTTCGGTGAACTTGGTGAAGGGCTGGAAGTAGGCTTCGTAGTATTCCACGATGGTCTGGTTGATGAGCATGTCCTCAATCTTGCTTGGAAAGTCGTTACCCTTGAATATCAGGAATATCAAAGACTTCAAGAAGTTCTTCTTCTCCCCGAAGTTCAAGTCATACTCTTCTTTTGTTACCTTGAAAGGATTCATGGAGATGGGCTTCTCCTTCGAGTAAGAAATATAGGTTCCCTTGTAGTAACCACAGATACCTTCATAGGAATCACCCGTATCGACCATAACCACATCCGTCTTTTGCTCTAATAGTTGACGAACCACGCTGTTCATGTGGAATGACTTCCCGCTTCCTGAAGGTCCGATGCAGAAGAAGTTGGCATTATCCGTCATCTTCACCTTACCCTCTTTCCCTGTGATGTCAATACACACTGGCAGCCCCTGGCGGTCGGTGTAGTATGTGGTCAGCGGAGTATCTTCCGAGCCCTTTAGATGTTCCTTGAAAAAGAAGCACAGAGCGGCATCGGAGAGCGTCAAAAAGAGGTCATAGTCCGGATTGAAGGCATAGCCGTTGCCGGGGAAGCTGTCGGTAAACAATTCCAACTGGTTGTAGGCGGTACGGGACGGCATGATGCCGCATTCATACAGCTTGGTTTCCAGATAGGAAGTGACCGGGGTGACCTTGTCTGCCGGGCAGCTTACCAGAATGTTGAAGTTGCAATAAACCAACTGCGTGCTGTCCACAGCCAGGCGGTCCAGCACTTCCTCAATGTCTTCCTTCGCAATCTTGTTGCTCGGGTCAGGCATGGAGCCGTGACGTTTGGCCTTTGCCTGGAGTTTTCTCAGCAATTTTCGTTGGTTCGGTATCTGTACCACCTGGTTGAACACCACACAATCAGCATGGGGCACACTCGTCAGAAAAGAGAACAAGTCCGTAGCGATGCCGTAGCCGTTGATGTTCATCTGAGTATAGGGCTTCACCAGCGAAGGCAGGTTAATCTCGTCTATATCCACCAGCGGATAAGAACGGACTACCCGGTCGCCGATTTTCAGATACTCGTCTGATGCCTTGAAGTTGGTCATCGAGAACGGACCATGCCGGAACTGGAAGGCCATGAAGCGGTGGCAATACTCGTTCACCTCTTCCTTGGTCAACTTCCGATGCTTGATATTCTTCTCCTTGAGAATGTCGCTCACTTTGGAAACCTTGGAATGGAAGTCCAGCCATCTCTTCGGGTCGTACTGAACGAACTGGCTGTGCTGTGCCTCCTGCGTGAGGATAAGGTAGGTACGTATCTCCGTAAATTCTCTTCCCTCAAAGTAACGGAAGTAGCTTTTGGTTAGGAACTCTGCATCCTCCGGCACCTCATGGTGGTAGGACTGCTTGCAGAGCACGTCCTGTTTTTGCAGGGCATAACCCTCGCCGAGCGTCTGTACCACATTGGAGAGCACATCCTGAAAGAGCATGTACTGCTCCGCATCGGTACAAAGCTGCTGCACGGGATTGATTATCTCGAAAATAACCGACGGTTCCCCCTTGGCTGAAAAAAGGACGACATTGCCGTCCGTTTCCTCCAGCTGCGCATAAAGGCCGTCAAATATTCTTTTCTTGGTACGTGCCATAATCATTCATTTTATTTTACGAGTTACGTCTCAGATTCTTGTAAACATGGATACCCTTTGCCCGCCGTTTGTTGTGGAGACCGCCACGCTGCTTGACGTAAATGGTGACCAATCCGACCACTGCCATCACCAGCATGGCGATGAACCCGGCAAGCTTTCCCAAAGCGATGGAGAAACCGATAAAACCCACGAATGACACACCGATGGCCGCTGCTGCCAAAGTCAGGAAACGACCGCGTATGCCCATGAACTCCAGCGGTTTCTGCAAGCCTTTGAAAACGGGATAACCCTCCTGATTCATCGTCATAATTCTGGATAGAATGTTGACAGATTGGATTACTTAAAGAAGAGCGGAAGAGCCTCAGAAAGAGCGATAAATGCAATACATCCGCCAATGGTCAGCATGATAGTTTTCTTGACATCCTGGTCGCCGTTCTGCATCTTAAAATAAACGTTAAAAGCTCCTACTAAAACTATAACGGCTGCAATCGCTTTCATCAAGTTTGACACCGGAGTCTGGTAGGAACTCACTTCCTGGGTGGCTTTGGTAAAGCCTGCGGCTCCCTTGCTGCCTGCCATCGCTTCACCGACCGATACCGTAAGGGCAAAGATGAACATGAGGCATTTCTGTACCACACTGCAGGCCATAAGGCGGTTGACTGCTTTTTCAGAAGAACGCTGGATAGAGCGGAAGATGCTTTCGTTTCCGCATACGAGTTGATTGAGTTGTTTCATTGTATATTTCTTTGATAATGGATTTCATCGCCAAAGGAACAGAGGTCGCCAAAGAAACAGAGGTCATTCAAGTATCAGAGGTCGCTAAAGGAACGGTGGACTTTCGTCCAAGTAGTATCGGGTGTATTACCCGGCATATCGCATGCTTTCGCAGTGATAGATAATGGTACCCAGGTCACATTCACCGGTTTCGGCCAACTGGTCGATGGCTTTGAAGATGTCATCCACCAAAATGCCGTCTGTCAGGATGGCTTCTCGATAGGTCGGTGAGCGGTAGGGTTGGTCGTCATCGGTACTTTCTTCGGATGCTTGTTCGCCAGAAGGTTTTTCAGATTCTTCTTCAGCAGTTCCCTCGGTCGTTTCATCATCAGAAGATTGGGAAGAAGCTGCTTCCTGTTCGTTATCCGATTCAGTTGCCTGTGAAGGAGTTGTAGTACCAGATTCAATTTCATTGTACACATCTTCAGAATTGTCTGATTCCTCTTGTTCATCTTCGGTTTCTTCTTTCCATTCCTGTGAAGTATCGGCATCCGATTGAGTTGGAGAAGCATCGTCATGCTGACTGTTTTCAGAAGCATTCTCGCTTGGAGAATCTTCTTTCTTTTCCTCTTCTTTCTTCGGTTCCTCCCGACTCACCTTGTGAGGTCGGAAAGACTGGGCTTCGTCCGATATGTCTATATCCTCCTCTACATGGTTATCTTGTTCTGCCGCTTCCGCTGCCTTGGCTCGCTGGATGTCCATCACAATCAAGAAGGCATAGTAGCATAACAGCGCCACAAAGAGGATCGAGATTATTTGTCCATAGGTCATGATTGATTCTTTATAGCAGGTTAGACAATACCACCGTGGCTTCGACCGGAAAAGGCAGGAAACGGAATCCCAGTTTGGCGCCTCTCATTTCCGATTCCTTGATTCGACGGATATGATCGGGATAGTAGAGTATGCCGTATTCCTCTCCGGCCACATAGCCCTGTGACCTGAGCCAGGAACGGAGGCGGACTCGGGCCCGGTTGGACACAACCTTAATGCGGGTGATGGGACTCAGCCCAAAGATGACCCTGCGTCTTTCCCGACGCATGATGTCGGTGTGAATCCTTGAAAAGAGGTTGAAGTCTTCCGATGGGGTACGCTTCAAGCCCATATTGGCGGCAATTCTCCGCACATATTCTCTGGACACACCGAGATCCTTTCCGATTTCGGCAAAGGAGCGGTGCCCGAAGTGGTTGCGTATGTAGTCTGCACGTTCGAGCCAACGGGTTTTTTCCATCTTCTTGAGCCCCAGCTGACGTGCCTTCATCTTCACGGAGCGTTCGCTCATATCCAGCACCTGTGCCGTGTGGGGTGTGGTTTCGATGGGATACAGCTGGACGAGCAGGGCTATTTTCTGTTCGGTCCAGTTAGTTCTTCTCTTTCTCATAGGCTTGCTGATTGAAGTTGGTAAACAATGATTTCTTTTCCCTGCGAAACTGGGCCAGCTGCGGCAGGTAGGCATCGAAGAAGGAGCGGACGATGGCATTGACCATGTCGGAGCGGCTACGGTTGTAGATGACACAGTCGTCGAGTGAGTCTGCCAGGTCGCGGTCCAGCCTGCAGACCAGCCTTTCGCTCTTGTCGTTCTGTTCATCGGAGGCTTCCAGATGTTTCAGGAAGTCGTTCCAGTATCTTTCCTGTTCAACCTGAGGAGAAAGGACTGCTTCGGTGTTCTCTTCCGTTGTTTCCTCCTTGTGAGATTGGGGTGTGGGTTCCAACATATCGGGCGATTCGTCTGCCAGAATGATGTCGGGGTCATTGATGCCTTGCATAAGGTCATCCAATGCCGGAATGTCATTTTTCATACGCAATGCTATTTTGATGGTTACTGATTGAGTTGATTATCGTCTGGCTCTGCTGCTTCACTTTCATCTTCTGCTGCGTCCTCGGACAGGGCGATGGATGTGGCGGCGGCCTGATACTTTTTCTTTCCGCTCTTGGGATAGAGGTTTTCCGTGAGCTGGATGCCGGAGAGTTCCACTTCCCGCAGAGGGTCCAGGGTGTCGAAGATGCAGGAATACAGCTTGTCAAAAACTTGGGCTGCTATCGGCAAGGCCATATCCAGACCTGCAATGGTACTGAACCTTTCCATGTCTGCCCGTTTGGGAATCTTGGCGGTGACATACCCGTAGTTGGAAAAGGTTTCCCGGGTGTTGTCCCAAAGGAGGAGTTCCGAGCGCCTGCCCACACGGAGATCATGCTGATTGGGTACAATGAAGAGCCGGGCTTTCATCTTTGCACCGACCATTTTACGGAGCCGATCCAAAAACATCAGGAAGCTGGCGGTGGAGGGAACCGTTACCAGGTCATAGTGAAAAGGCACAACGATGATGTCGGAGTTGACAAACATCGGCACCAGTCCGTTGGCCATCAGGCTGCCCGGTGAGTCCATCAGCGCCACGTCTATCTCCGGGTCGTTATGGAGTTTCTCGACCAGCGAGGTCATGGCATTGTTGTCGTTGACTTCGTAGGACCATACTTCATAGGGGATGAGTTCTTCTCCGTAGCGCTTGATGTCTGACTTGCGGCACTTCATGATGGAGTGCTGGAAGTCGCAGTCGATAACGACCACACGGACGCCTTTCGTCACCAGGTAATTGGCGAAGGTTACGCAAAGGGAGGTTTTTCCGACACCTCCCTTCTGGTTGGCAAAGGTTACTATGACAGGTGTCTGTATCATGTTGTTTTTCGTCTGAATTAAATCGGAAGCAAAAATAAATTCCAGGATATTGATAACCTAAATGCACAACATCAGTGTGCAGGGAATCGGGCAAACTTTTGTATTTTGAGCTGTTTTACCGGAGTTTTTCTGTCTATATGCCCGAAAAGATTACAGAAGGTAGTCCCATGAAACTGAAAATGCGAAGATTTCCTTCAATCAAACAATATTCAATCATCTGTCCATCATTCATTTACCATTTCATGGAGTGGCCGTTGTCCACTTCGTCGTAGTTGGTCTTCTTGCCGACTTCCCATTCACGGTTGGCGCTGTGGCTGCCGACACCTTCTTTCCGGAGTTTGCCCAGTCCTTGATGCGACTTCCGCTGCAAACTCTTGACTGGATTGAGCGTCTTCTTCTTGGACTTCTTGAACGGCACTCCCTGGCGCTTTGGCTTCTTGGATTTCTTCTTCACCCGTTCCACATCGAAGCCTTCTTCATTCAGGTTGATCAGGATATGTTCCTTGAAGTTGATGGCATAGTAGGTATCATCGACCTGACGGATGATGAAGCCTTCCTGGTACATGGCGCTGCGGGGGGACTTCACTTCGGAATCACTGAAGATTTCATGCAGGCGGCTGACGGAATCGGCATACTTGGGAGGACGCTCCGTGGAGATGCTTACCATATCCGGGCGGTCCACCTTGAAAGCCTTGCACAGCAGTTCCACTTCGGCTTCATTCTGCGGACGGAACTTCTCGATGAAGCTGATGCGGTTGTTGCGGTTGATGGCTGCTGCCATTTCTTCCGGAAGAGGTCGGGACTGGCCGTCGTAGAAGATGACACCTTTCTTTATATAGGCATGCTGTTTCTTGAGTTTCTGGAAGATTTCTCCCTGGGTTATCTTGGGGTTCAGCTGGAGTAACTGGCCAATGTAGGCTTCAATCCGATCAAAGCGTTGTTCGGGAGTAGCAAAGTCGAGGAGTTCTTCTACGGCTAGAACCCGGGCACCATGAATGACGGTCTTGTTGGCATGGTCAATCAGCATGTAGCCGTAGGGTTTGTCTTTCTTGCCGAAGAAGACCACATCCACGCCGAAATTCTTCTTCATTTCCTTCTGCAGTTCTTCCTTATTGGCGCATACATCCCGGTATTTCTTCAGGCAGGCTCTCAGCTGGCGATTGCGTGCCTTGTCCTGATAACCTTTCTTATATAGAACTTCAATCTCTGTCAGGGGGAGTTTCTTTTGGATTCGGCCGCCTTGCTTGACGAAGACGTTCCCGTCTTTCTGGAAAACTTCATAGCCCATGGTTCCCATCACGGCCTTGAACTGGGCAAAGGAGGAGAAACTGTACTGCTTGGCGGCCTCGATGTCTTTCTCTGTCTTTTGTGTTCTGTCGGTTCCAAGTATCTTGTCAATAACCACCTGCGAGCGCCTGCGTTCATGGTCGTGCTGTATCTTGCGACCGTCGGGCGCCACTCTCGAAGTCACAATGTGCAAGTGAGTGTTGTCTGTATCGTGATGCGCATAGATGAGCCAGGGTTGTCCGGATTCGGCATACCCCATTTCCTGCAGATACTGGTGCGCGAAATCAAGTAACTGCTGTTCCGTCATCTCGTGGCCCTTGCAGGAGATGGCTACATGGAACTGAGGTTTCTGAATCCGGCTGTTCTGGGAACTATAGAGCTGGAGGAACTGCACCAGCTGTTTGGCGGTCGGATGTTCCGAAGCGTCCAGTCCACCGAAGTTCCGCATCTCCAGCAGGGTGGCCACTCCTTTAAAGACCTTGTGTTCGTTGTAGCCGACGGCATGGAAGTCGGCGCTTCCGGGAAGGATGGTTGCTATCATGGTATGTTCATTTGTTGGGTGATTCGTGAAACAAGGAATTGGGGGCTAAAAAACACGAAACCTCGGATGCCCAATCGGGAGGCTCCAAGGTTCCAGGTATGCCATATCGCTGAATGGTGAATGTGCTTACCGCATCAGCCGTGAGTTTCGGTGCAGCAATTCAAGATCCTCCTTCAGCTTGTTCAAGGTGTCCTGCATATCCTGAATCGAAGGAAGCAGGACCTCATACACATAACTGGGTGCCAGCAGTCCGGCGACCGCCAGTTCGTTGGCCCGCTTGACCGACTGATTCAAGTTACTGCCTGCCCAGGACAATTCGTTCTGGAACTTCCGGTAAAATGCTCGCAAGTCCTGCATCATCTCAATCTGCTGTCTGACATCCACATGGGTAAATTCCTGCACGGCCTGCCGGATATAGTTGCTCACAGACTGGTAAGGAACGGCTTTTTCCTTCAGATTCAACAGTTCATCGGAGGTAAGCCGTAACTGAAATACTTTGGTACGCTGGTTCTTCATATGCCTTGACTTTAGTTGTTCGGATTCCCGGACACCTCTTTCGCGAAGCGAAACAGCGATGCACATCGCTCCGCTGCACGGCAGTCGGCAAGTGACCCTTGTGAGGACAAAACTTGTTTTGTAATGACAAGGGTACAACTTGCTTGGCTCCATATGCAACGCAGTTCGAAGGCTCCCCGGGTATTTCTCGACCCAAATTACCGCAAAATTTTGCGAAGAACAAAAATGCACAACATCATTCTTTGGAGAAATCTTCTGTACAACTTACTTGATTACCAGGCTTTCCGCGTACTATGAAATGCGGGTCGTCTGCACCATGGAACCCCGGTTACGGGGGTTGTCGGTTCAACATACATTGGGGATTGGTCAGCAGAGGATGACATTCGTGAGATACATTCTCCAAGGTTAATTTGCGACAGCGGTCATCAGCTCTACGGAATATAAGTTACATTGATGCTGCTTACAAAGAAATGGATGTACCTGCAGCTTTGTTTCCGTGGTACAGTCCATCTGCGTAGCTTGATGGCTCCGACATCAGAACAGATATTCTCAAGTTGGAACGAACGAAGCAATCTATATATAGGTATAGGCAAACAAGCGTGTTCGGGTTTGCCCATTCTGAAAGTCCCTTGAACTCTTGGTTCATGAAACTCTCAAAGCATATAGATGTTCATCGGCAAACCGTCGCGTCATGTACCTTGCGCTGATGTATCATACTTCAAGGGAAAAGGATTTTGGGCGCTTGCGAACGATGGTCAAAGAACGAGAGGGAAAAGAAGTTGGTCCAACATGTGGTCAAACATTTTTTGTTATCTTTTTGTTGGACCAAGTGCATTTGAAGCATTGACGGAAGAACGACTGCATGAATGTTCATGCTACCGATGTTTCGCTGTTGTCTGCACCTTGGTTTGGAGGTTGAAACAGCCTGAGAACCAGGTGAAAAAGTGACCCAAAATACATAAAAAAGAGACTGGAAAATTTCCTTATCTCGTTGATTATTAGTATATTTGAGTATAGATAACACCCTATATACGGGTAGTCAATCACTTAAAATGTATGTTATGGTTTTACTGTTATTCTTCATATATCTGGTACCGGTGGTGTTCGTGTTCTGCATCGTGCTGAAGCTGGGTCTGTGGCTTGCCATTAATCTGATTCAGTTGGCGGTGTGGCTGTTGAAACATGCCTTTGTCCTGCTATGGAAGCTGTTGGTGTTTGTCGCCGTGTTGGTCTTTGCCAGTCTGCGTTCCTCTCCACCGCCGAAATAAAGCCAGGTAGCCGGAGGTCAAACGAGCTGCACTTAACCGCAAAGGGTAGTGTGGCTTATGGGGAAGGAACAAGTGTTTTCCCTCTGGTTAAATGCTACATAACCTTACCAAAAGCCCAAGGGGTAAGTCCCATCAAACATAGTTCTACGCAAAAGCCATCCATTTCATTTGAGGCAATGAAATGGATGGCTTTCCACATAACAACACATCTTACTTAAAATCCTTTTCCTTTACTGCGTTCATACACAGCTTCTTTTTGAGAATCACAATTCGTCAGACGGAATTGAACATTACAGCCGTCGGGTATGTCCTTGCGCAACATCGGCACAAGCTTGTCAATGACTTCATCGACGTTGCTGAACCCGATGTCGGTCAACTCAGCAATCACTTCACCTTTGAAATAGGCACGGGCATAGATCATCATCTTGGGTGAAATGCGGAACATCTTGTCCTGTGGCGCACCAAGATCCTTTGCCTTTCCCTGCTTACTCTTCTTGGTGCTGAAGAAGATGAAGTCTATTACCTTGGCATTCAGCCTCCAGGCAGGTGAGAAGTCTATCTTCACATAACCACGAGTCACATTCATACCATGGCTATGGTTCATACCGAAGGCCACTTCATACAGATTGGCATCACAGTCATTCTGTGCGATGGTCGCCCAAGTGTGACGGAAGGTATAGAAATGGTAGAAGTCTTCCTTCTTCATTCCCATGTCCGTACAAATTCTTCTGATACCGATGTTTACACCTGCATTGAAGCTGTCGGAATCCGTGAAACGGCTGTGAAATACGAAAAGGTATTCATCGTTTTCATCGGTAGAAAGGTATTTGTCAAAGGTAGCCTGAATGAAGGGTTCCACCCGCATTTCGATGTAGGCTTCATCTTTGCGGCTGTGACGGGTCTTGGCTCGTTTGTAGCAGATGATGCCATCCCGATAGTCGGTCTTCTTCATCAAGTAGAGGTCCACTGTATTGATGCCACCCAGACACAAGGAAAGAAGTGCCACATCTCTTCCCAGTTCGGGAGTAGAAGCCAGCATCTTGGTCTTGGGCAAGGGGCGGTTGAAGAACTCACGGCAGGCTTCTGCACTGATGGCAATCTTCGTCGTGGTATCAGACTTCGGTATCTGTACCTTCAGCCACGGGTTGAACTTGATGCGGCAGATACCCCGTTCGTCATCATTGAACTCGACCAGAGCCTTCTTGAAAATCTGCCGGACACAGGTGGGGTACATTTCCTTTGCCCGGTTGGTTTTGGACAGATACTCCAACCAATGGGTTAGAACAGCAGAGGTTAGGTAGCTAAACATAACTTTGTTAGACCCCACAAAGCGTTCCAGATGGTTTACTGCCAGCTTGTAGTTCTTGGCATTACGCTCATGCCCGTCATTGGCCATCTTCCGGATAAACTCCCGGGCATATTCGCTGAAGCAGACATCTTGATTGGTCTCTTGCAAATACTCCAGCACTTCCTTCACGTCCCAGGCGGTTGTGTCCACACGGTTCAACCGATCCATATACTCACGGACCAATCGTGAACAATGTTCTTTTACCACCGGGTCTGTCGGTTCACCACTGTCGGAAATATGCGCTGCGTCCACTACCTTATTGGTATTTATGTAAACGGACTTACGCGCATGCGTCACTCGAATATAGACTGTATAAAGTCCATCACTCTTCGGTCTCTTTACGGTTACTTTTAATGTCGTCATAATCGATTTGAATTTACATATTAAAAAACATCAGAATTATCCGGGGTAAACAGTGGAAAACATGGTGCTTTTCGGGGTAAACATAGAGCAAACATTTCTGTTCATTTGGCTCGAATAGTGCGGTCAAATGCACGAACCGTCCAAGCGCAAAACAGGCTGTAACCACCGAAAAACCGGTAATTACAGCCTGATAATGCTATAATATGATAATTCTATCTAGGAATTATTCCTCAACAGCAGCCTGCGCCGCCGCTAATCTGGCAATAGGCACGCGGAACGGAGAACATGATACATAATTCAAACCGACTTTGTGGCAGAACTTAACAGATGAAGGTTCACCTCCGTGTTCACCGCAGATACCGCATTTCAAGTCGGGACGAACAGAACGGCCTTTATCCACAGCCATTTCAATAAGTTGGCCTACACCGTTTTGGTCAAGTACCTGGAATGGGTCTACTTTCAGAATCTTCTTTTCAAGATATACCGGTAAGAATGAAGCGATGTCATCACGAGAGTAACCGAAAGTCATTTGGGTAAGGTCATTTGTACCAAATGAGAAGTATTCTGCACGGCTGGCAATGCGGTTGGCTGTCAGTGCGGCACGAGGAATCTCAATCATGGTACCTACCTTGAACGGAATTTCCATTCCTTCTCTTTCAAACAACTCGGCAGCAGCGTCACGAATCACTTTTTCCTGAGCTTCAAACTCATACAGAATACCGGTCAGCGGAACCATGATTTCGGGATGCGGGTCGTAACCTTCTCTTTTCAGTTCGATGGCAGCACCCAAAATAGCCTGAGTCTGCATTTCTGTGATACACGGATAGGTGTTACCCAAACGGCAACCACGGTGTCCCAACATCGGGTTGTGTTCACATAAGCTTTCTACACGCTTCTGAATTTCCTGTACAGTTACTCCCATAGCCTGAGCCATCTCTTCCTGTCCCTTCAAATCGTGGGGAACAAATTCATGCAAAGGAGGATCGAGCAAACGAACATTCACCGGACATCCGTCCATAGCCTTGAAGATACCCTTAAAGTCAGCTTTCTGATAGGGGAGAAGTTTTGCCAATGCTTTTCTGCGTCCTGCTTCGTCGGGAGCCAGAATCATTTCACGCATGGCAACAATCTTCTCTGCATCAAAGAACATGTGTTCTGTACGACAAAGACCGATACCGCATGCACCAAAACTGCGGGCCACTTCTGCATCATGCGGAGTATCGGCGTTAGTACGGACAACTAATTTGGTATATTTGTTGCAAAGATCCATCAGTGCGGCAAAGTCACCGGACACTTCTGCTGCTTTGGTTTCTACTTTACCTTTATATACTTCACCGGTAGTACCGTTCAAAGAGATGAAATCACCCTCCTTCAGTACGATACCTTCTATTTCTACAGTACGGTTCTTGTAGTCTACATTGATAGCTCCTGCACCGGATACACAGCATTTTCCCATACCACGGGCTACAACGGCTGCGTGAGATGTCATACCGCCACGTGCAGTCAAAATACCTTGTGCTACAGCCATACCTGCCAAGTCTTCAGGAGAGGTTTCGATTCGTACCATGACCACTTTCTTACCATCTGCTGCCCATTTAGCAGCATCTTCGGCAAAGAATACAACCTGACCGGTAGCTGCACCCGGAGAAGCGGGCAAGCCTCGAGTCAATACTTTGGCTTCTTTTAACGCCTGTTTATCGAATACGGGATGAAGTAGTTCATCCAATTTATTAGGCTCACAACGTTTCAACGCTGTCTTTTCATCAATCATTCCCTGACGCAACAAATCCATGGCAATTTTTACCATAGCGGCACCGGTACGTTTACCGTTACGAGTCTGCAAGAACCACAATTTTCCTTCTTGTACAGTAAATTCCATGTCTTGCATATCACGGTAGTGGTCTTCCAATTTAGTCTGAAGCGCATCCAACTCTTTATAGATTTCCGGCATAGCCTCTTCCATGGAAGGATATTTGGCTACACGTTCTTCTTCAGAGATACCGGCACGCTCGGCCCAACGCTGAGAACCGATTTTGGTAATCTGCTGCGGAGTACGGATACCGGCAACCACGTCTTCACCTTGGGCGTTAATTAAATATTCACCATTGAACAGATCTTCACCGTTACCGGCATCGCGAGAGAAACATACACCTGTTGCAGAAGTGTCTCCCATATTACCGAACACCATTGCCTGAACGGTTACTGCAGTACCCCATTCTGCAGGAATACCTTCCATTTTGCGGTAAAGAATAGCTCGTTCATTCATCCAGCTGCGGAATACAGCACAGACAGCACCCCAAAGTTGTTCGTAAGCACTAGTCGGAAAGTCTTGGCCGGTTTGTTCCTTAACAGCTGCTTTAAAACGTTTTACCAACTCTTTCAGGTCTTCTACTTCCAATTCGTTATCCAGTTTTACACCTTTGGCTTCTTTTACTTCTTCGATAATAGCTTCAAATGGGTCAATGTCATCTTTATTTACGGGCTTCATACCTAAAACCACATCACCATACATTTGGACAAAACGACGATAAGAGTCCCATGCAAAACGGGGACGACCGGTCTTACGGGTTAACCCTTCTACTACTTCATCGTTTAAACCCAGATTCAGAATAGTGTCCATCATACCCGGCATAGAAGCGCGAGCACCGGAACGTACAGAAACCAATAAGGGATTCTCTACATCACCAAATTTAGAATTCATCAGGTTCTCAATGTTGGCGATAGCTTTTTCAACATCTTCTCTGAGTAGTTCTACGACTTTATCTTTTCCTAAATCATAATATTCTGTACATACTTCGGTAGTGATTGTGAAACCCGGAGGAACGGGTACACCGATCAGATTCATTTCAGCCAGGTTAGCACCTTTTCCACCAAGCAGTTCTCTCATGTCTGCTTTACCTTCTGCTTTTCCGTTTCCGAAGGTATAAACTCTTTTTTTCTCCATAAATAATGTATTTAAAGTTAACTCGTTCAAAAATTGTAATCGCAAAACTATACATATTTTATTTATTTCCAAACGAATTAATGAAAAAAAACAGCAGAAATTGCAATTTCTACTTTGCAATTTTAATATATTTCGTTTTATAGGGAGAAATTCGGAGAAAATGCTTATTTTTGCCCCAAATTAACTTATTTAGAAAGTGGCTAGAAAGAAGAAAGAGCTCCCTCTATTAGAGAAGGTAACCATAACAGATGTAGCTGCCGAAGGTAAAGCTTTGGCGAAAGTGAATGATTTAGTAGTGTTTGTGCCGTATGTTGTTCCCGGTGATGTGGTGGACTTGCAAATAAAACGTAAGAAAAACCATTATGCAGAAGCAGTGGCAGTGAATTTCCATGAATATTCTCCTAAAAGAGCTGTCCCGTTTTGTCAGCATTATGGCGTGTGCGGTGGTTGTAAATGGCAATGCTTGCCCTATGATGAACAAATAAAGTATAAACAAAAACAGGTAACGGATAATCTGGTTCGCATCGGGAAAGTTGAATTACCGGAAATTTCTCCTATTCTGGGGTCTGCAAAGACAGAGTTCTATCGTAATAAATTGGAATTTACATTTTCTGATAAGCGCTGGCTGACCGAAGAGGAAGTGAAGGCGGATGTGAAGTATGATCAGATGAATGCTGTAGGATTCCATATTCCGGGTGCATTCGACAAAGTGCTTGCCATTGAGAAATGTTGGCTGCAGGACGATATCAGCAATCAAATCCGTAACGCTGTCCGTGACTACGCATATGAACACAATTATTCTTTCTTTAATCTTCGTACGCAGGAGGGTATGCTCCGCAATCTGATGATTCGCACATCAAGTACCGGAGAGTTGATGGTATTGCTTCAATGCAAAATTACAGAAGAGAGCGAAATGGAGCAAATGAAGCAGTTATTGGCTTTTATAGCTGACAAATTTCCACAGATTACTTCCTTATTATATGTGGTCAATAATAAATGCAATGATACTATTAACGATTTGGATGTAGTGCTATTTAAGGGCAATGACCATATATTTGAAGAAATGGAAGGCTTGCGCTTTAAGATTGGTCCGAAATCTTTTTATCAGACTAACTCTGAGCAAGCATATACCTTATATAAGGTAGCACGCAATTTTGCAGGTCTGACCGGAAATGAGCTTGTCTATGACCTTTATACCGGAACCGGAACAATTGCAAATTTCGTGTCTCGTCAGGCAAAGAAAGTGATTGGCATAGAGTATGTGCCGGAAGCGATTGAAGATGCTAAAGTAAATTCGGAGATAAACCATATTACCAATACATTGTTCTATGCGGGAGATATGAAAGATATTCTTACTCAGGAGTTTATTAATGAACACGGTCGTCCGGATGTTATCATTACCGATCCGCCGCGTGCAGGTATGCACAATGATGTAATAAATACGATTCTGTTTGCCGAACCCGAACGTATTGTTTATGTCAGTTGTAATCCGGCAACGCAGGCACGCGACTTGTCTTTGCTGGATACTAAATATAAAGTGGTTGCCGTTCAACCGGTAGATATGTTCCCTCATACACATCATGTAGAGAATGTGGTTTTACTTGAAAGAAGATAATTATGTCAAGAGGTAAAAATAATAAATCAGGCAAGCCCGTTGCACGGGCTGTTGCAAAGTATACTGTATATAATGTTAATGAACCTGCTGAATTGATGGATTTTCTGATGCAGAAAATGGCAGGAATCAGTCGTAGCAAAGTAAAAACAATGCTGACTAACCGGGTTATATTGGTAGACAATATAATTACTACACAATATAATTTTGAACTGAAACCCGGCATGAAAGTTCAGGTGAGCAAAACCAAAAACAATCGTGAATTCAAGAATCCGATGTTGAAACTGGTATATGAGGATGCTTATATTATCGTGGTAGAGAAGAAAGAAGGACTGCTTTCGGTCAGCACTGAACATCAAAAGGAGCGTACAGCACAACATATCCTGAACGAATATGTAAAACGTTCGCATCGTAACAACCGTATATTTGTTGTTCATCGGTTAGACCGTGAAACATCGGGACTGATGATGTATGCCAAGGATGAAAAGACCCAAAATACGTTGCGTGATAATTGGCAGGATATTGTAACCGATCGCCGTTATGTAGCTATTGTTTCGGGAGAAATGGAGAAAGATGGAGGAACTGTTGAGTCGTGGTTGACCGATCGTAAATTATATGTCAGCTCCAGTCCTTATGATGATGGAGAGGGAAAATATGCTGTTACACATTATAGAACAATAAAACGCGCGAATGGTTATTCTCTGGTGGAGTTGGATTTGGAAACAGGACGTAAAAATCAAATTCGCGTTCATATGTCAGAACTTGGACATCCGGTGATTGGCGATGAACGGTATGGTAGCGAATGTAATCCGCTAGGCCGATTGGCACTACATGCTTTCAAACTTTGTTTTTATCATCCCATAACAGGGGAACTGATGCAGTTTGAAACTCCGTATCCGGCAAACTTTAAGACTCTAATGTTAAAAAAATAGCAATAATAAGTTTTGCACTCCTTAACAGTTGTGAAGAATAAATTTTTCCACAACAGCTGCCACACCGTCTTCTTCATTGGAGGCGGTGATGAAGTTGGCATTCTGCCTCACTATATCTTGAGCATTCGCCATTGCCACTCCTAAACCTGCATATTTTATCATTGAGATATCATTAAATCCGTCTCCTATTGCTATTAGTTCTTCTTTTTTATTGCCTAATTCTTTCAATAAAACAGATAGAGCTTGTGCTTTATCAATTCCCTTGGGAACCAATTCCAAAAAATAGGCTTCAGAACGATAAACTCCCAAAAGCTCTTTTAAGTCATTATGCATTTCATTTTCTAAGGTCGCAAGTTTAATCGGTTCGCCTACAATCATGCACTTCCCAACAGGAAAGTCAATGGCTGACAGGAAATTATCTACTTTTTTGATTGTCATAACATTTAGCAATGCCAACTTTTGTACGTATTCATCATATGGGTTTTCAGTAATGACAAACTCATTATGATATGTAATTATAGTAAAACCATATTTCTTGGCATAGTTATATAAAAATGGAATAACGGAGCGTTCAAGCAGGTTTTCATACATTACTTTTCCTGTTTGCCAGTTGATGATTCTTCCTCCGTTATAAGAAAGTATGTATCCACCGTATTCTCTTAAACAAAGATGTTCGGCAATAGGAGCCACCCCATAAGTGGGACGTCCTGTTGCTAATATTATTTTCACTCCTTTTTGTTGAGCTTTAATAATAGTCCGTCGTGTGTAAGGAGTAATTTCTTTTTTGGTATTAGTCAGTGTTCCGTCTAAATCTAATGCCAGTAATTTATACTTCATAAGTGCTAAGGTGAATTTTGAGGCAAATATAATGAATATCGTTTATTATTTGCTACATTTGCTATAAATAACAAGAATTATGGAACTGGTTTTAATAATAATTATCCTTATATTGCTGATTGCCAATTTAGTAGTTGTACTGACTAAAAATAACCGTTTGCAAACGGAACGTTTGGAATTATTGCTTCATGAAGAAATGAAAGCAAACAGAGAAGAATTGGGGCGTAATATCCGTGAACTTCGTTCTGAGTTGAACCAAACTTTGAACTTCTCTGTTCGGCAAATGCAAGATAGCTTACATAAAAACATGCTTACAGGTAATGAAATGCAACGGGAGAAGTTTGAAGCAATGGGTAAACAGCAGGATGCACTCATAAAGAGTACCGAAAAACGATTGGATGATATGCGTATGATGGTGGAGGAAAAACTGCAAAAGACATTGAATGAACGAATCGGACAGTCATTTGAAATTGTTCGTACTCAATTAGAAAACGTACAAAAAGGATTGGGAGAGATGAAAAGTCTGGCGCAAGATGTGGGTGGATTAAAGAAAGTTTTGAGTAATGTAAAAACACGTGGTACTTTTGGGGAAGTGCAGCTAGGGGCTTTACTTGACCAAATGCTGAGTCCTGAACAATATGAAGCTAATGTAAAAACTAAAAAGAACGCTACAGAGTTTGTAGAATTTGCCGTTAAATTGCCTGGGAGAGAAGATAATAATGAAATTGTATATTTACCGATTGATGCTAAATTTCCAAAGGATATCTATGAACAGTATCAAGATGCTTATGAAGTTGGTGATGCTGCATTAATAGATACTTCTTCACGACAATTGGAAATGACGATAAAAAAAATGGCGAAAGATATTCATGACAAATATGTAGATCCGCCATTTACTACCGATTTTGCTATCATGTTTTTGCCATTTGAAAACATTTATGCAGAGGTAATTCGTCGGACTTCGCTGGTAGAGACATTGCAAAAGGAGTTTAAGATTGTAGTAACAGGGCCGACTACATTAGGGGCTATTCTTAACAGCTTGCAAATGGGATTCCGTACATTGGCTATTCAGAAACGTACAAGTGAAGTTTGGAACGTGCTTGGAGCCGTAAAAACAGAGTTTGGAAAGTTTGGCGGGCTATTGGAGAAAGTTCAGAAAAACTTGCAGAATGCCGGCGACCAACTGGAAGAGGTAATGGGTAAACGCACTCGGGCCATTGAACGTAAGCTAAGGCAAGTGGAAGCTCTTCCGACAGAGGAAAGTCAGAAAATGCTGAATTTGCCCGATCTAATGGAAGATGAAGATGATTAATATATAAAAAGCGGAGGATAAAAATATGAGTATGACATGGGACTTTATTTTAAGGTTGTTTGTAGCCGGGGCACTTGGTGCAGTAATAGGCTTGGATCGGGAATATCGTGCCAAAGAAGCAGGTTATCGCACTCATTTTCTTGTGTCACTGGGCAGTGCACTTATAATGATTGTTTCGCAATATGGCTTTATGGAAATTATAAAGATAGAGGGGATAGATTTAGATCCAAGTCGTGTTGCAGCGCAGGTAGTGAGCGGTATCGGTTTTATAGGTGCCGGCACTATCATTTTTCAGAAGCAAATAGTGCGTGGATTAACAACGGCTGCCGGTATATGGGCTACCTCAGGTATCGGACTCGCAGTAGGAGCCGGAATGTATTGGCTGGGGATTTCGGCTACTATTCTTACTTTAATAGGTTTGGAGGCATTGAGTTATCTTTTTAAGAGTATCGGTATGAAGAGCTCTATGGTTGAGTTTTCGACTGACAATAAAGAAACATTGAATAAAATGGCGAAAAAATTTAATTCAAAAGATTATAATATCGTATCTTATCAGTTGGAAGAAAAAACAGTGGGGGAAATGACTACTTATTATGTCACGATGGTAATAAAGTCTAAAAAATACAATGACGAAGGTATGTTGCTGACTTTATTACAAGATTTTCATGACATAACAGTACACAGGATTGAGTAGTCATCAATAGTAATCATAAACATGATAAAAGGTGATTGGTAAATAATCTGCTATGGAGGGTTTTCTTGTTTAGAGTAGAATTCTCCATAGCAGATTAGAAGATATCTATATTAAGCTTTTAGGCGCATGATAAATTTGCTACCCCTACCTAGCTCACTCTGCACGGTCAATGTTCCATTATGTGCTTCTACAAAATCACGAGAAATAGAAAGTCCTAAACCGCTTCCTTGTACTTTTGTTCCAGGGACACGAAAATAATGGTCAAAGATGCTTTTATGATAACGTGGGTCTATTCCTTTCCCAAAATCCTGTACATACATTTCAATATAATTGTCATCGGTTTGATGGGCACCGATTACTACATGCCCATTTTCCGGCGAGTAGCGGATAGCATTGGAAAGCAAGTTGGTCAGCACCCATGCAATCTTTTCACTGTCAATAAATAATTTTCCTATTTTATCTTCCGGGTATTCTACTTCTATCTGAATATTGAATTTTTCTGCTTGCACGCGATTGGCTTTGATGGCATATTCTATTAATTCAATAGGTTTAGTTATTTTAGGTTTAAGTTGTAATTTTCCGGATTCTACCTGAGTCATATTAAGTAGTTCCCCGGTGATATTCAGCAGACGTTCACTGTTTTCTTTTATACTATTTGTCAAATCTTCCTGTTCATTATTCAGTGTTCCTACACGTTTATCTTCCAACAGCTGTAGACTCATCATGATGGCCGATATAGGTGTTTTGAGTTCATGCGAAATGGTTGAAATAAAAGTCGTTTTTGCAGAATCAAGTTCTTTAAATTCCGTGATATTCTTTAGCATAATGACATGACCTTTTTTTTCTGGTGTTGCACTATTCCTGCCGGATTGAATGATACTTATATATTTTACTTGAAAGAAACTTTCTTTATCATCAGCATATATTTTCAATGGTTCTTTTTGGGTTTTGTCACTTCTTATTTTTTGTGAGGGAATGTCTATTAACTCGCGAACCAATCTGCGGAGTAAGTCGTTACGCATCGAAATTTCCTGAGCAGATCGTTTTATCACTTCTTCTCTTTTCAAATTGAGAACATTCAAGGCTTCATCATTGATAAAAAGAATTTCCATTTCATTATTTAAACCAATGATGGGTTCATTAATGCTATTTATGATAGTTTCCATGTATTTTTTAGCGGCCATCATTTCGGAAAGAGTGCTGGCATGATACTCTTCCAGCCGTTTGGCCATCCTGTTGAAGTTCTTTGATACTTCAGCAAATTCCTGATTGCCATTTAAATCAAGCCGTTTTTCGTAATTATGATTGGCAATTTCCTGGATGCCGTTTGTTATTTCTTTAATGGGCTTATTGATAGATGCAGGAAGGCGCAACCATATACCGATACCTACGCAAATACATGCTGCTCCTACAATGGAAATCCACAATAATGCTCTTTGTAATCCCGGACCGGCAGCAGGACTATCAGGATCTGTTGCTGTTAATATTTGTAAATTCACTACTGATAGAGCAACTAATAATACAATCATAGCTACCAATATGCCGATAGTAAGGGTAAGTTTTGTTTTTATATTCATAGACTTTATTTTTATGCAAGTATAATCAAATCTATATTCATTTGTGCCAAAGACGCTAGAAATTTTTTGTATTTCGAGATACTGAATAGGGTAGAAGGCATTTTGAATGCCGGCTGTCCCATGCATATCGTTGTAATCTGCTTCTCTTGACAAGTTTTTATAATTTCATCTAAGACATTTGCAGATGCTACTTGTAGCACTTCACCTCCTAATTCTGTAACCAATTTAAAATGATTTAGCAAATGTCGCTGACTGGCAAGATTGATACGTTCTGTGCTTTCTACCGGTGTTTGCACATAAAGGGCTGAGAATACAGTATTGTAGCGGGAAGCCAGTCGTGCTGCTTTACGGATGATATGTCGTGGTGTCTTCTCATTGCTACTGATACAAGCAAGAAATTTCTCATGACGTACCCCTTTATCAATAGAAACGATTTCGTTTTCTACTTTCTTTTCAACTCTGAAAGCGACCTCCTTAAGGGCTAATTCGCGCAATTGAAGGATATTCTCTGTTTTGAAAAAGTTATTCAAAGCTAATTCAATCTTTTCAGGACGGTATATTTTTCCGGCTTTCAGGCGGTTAATTAATTCTTCGGCAGTAAGGTCAATATTCACAACTTCATCGGCGTCTTGTAATACTTTGTCAGGAATGCGTTCTTTAACTTCGATGCCGGCAATTCCTTTCACCTCTTCATTCAGACTCTCGATATGTTGGATATTAACAGCAGAAATGATATTGATTCCTGCATCCAATAGTTCCATGACATCTTGCCAACGCTTTTCATTACGACTGCCTTCTATATTAGTATGTGCCAGTTCGTCTATAATGACCAATTCGGGATGTAACCGAAGGATAGAGTCTAAATCCATCTCTTCAATCTCTTTTCCTTTATAAAATATCTTTTTGCGAGGAATAATTGTCAATCCTTCCAATAGAGCTTCTGTTCCGGTTCTTCCATGTGTCTCTATATAACCGATTTGGACGTCAAGACCGTTTTCTTGCATTTCATGTGCTTCTTGCAACATTCGGTAACTCTTGCCTACACCGGCTATCATCCCAATATAGATTTTGAATTTTCCACGTCTCGAACGCCTGATTAAATCCAAAAAGTGTTTTACGTTTTCTTCTCTTTCCATTTTATCTTTACCACATACTTCTATCTAAGAGGAGAACAAATTGTGTACCAAAAGAGGAGACTCCTATAAATCAATTATTTCTTTCATTTCTGTCTTTGATTCCTTTTCAAAATGAAAAGAATATTGTCAAAATGGAAGGGTAGCGAAGCCTGTTCTTTTTAGAATAAGCGATTAGATATATCATCTGATTAATCTTTCGTATAGTTTATCCCGGCTTTTCTAGCTTGCGAATGTTGGAACCGGCGGGCAATGAAATATTCATGACCTTCTTTTAGCAAGCGATATCCGGTTTGTTTGAACCAAAAATTGATTTTGTTTTCCACTGATTGACGACGAATATCAAGTACCCATTCATAATTGCATATACGAGCTTCTTTACCTGACTCGCCACCTACAACAATTTGTTCTACCCAAGGACCAAGCTCTCCTCTGAAATCTATTTCTGTTAGCAAAGGCTCGCAAATAATGATTTTATGTTTGATGGGAGCCGCCTTGTAGATGGGAAGGCGATAATCTACTCTGTCTTGATTTTCCATAGTACAACAAATAGTTACATTTTCGTATCCTTCTCCCCAGTCAGATGGCAAACACTCTTTTAATCTGTCTATGCGTTTGGTGATGAAAAGAAAGTGGAGGTCTTGACGTTTCCGCATCATTTGCCATGCTTCTTCACGCCATTCATCGGCTTCTTCAATCAGAAAATCAGAAGTGAAGCAAGTATAGACCAGATTGCCGGGAGGAATTTTATAGGTGTTGTTTCGTTTGCGCTGTATGGGAAAGTCAAATTTTCCGGTTTTAGTAATGATGGAACTATCTCGACCTCGTTGGCTGTCGCCACGGTAAACGTAACAATGACGACAACCTTCGCTTAACTTGTGGCAGCCGTGCCAAGGATTCCACATAGAGGAGTTTTTGCTAATATGGTTTTCCATAATTTATGTGTTATGATGACAGGATTATTATTGAAAGCAAAGGTAAGATTTATAAGTTGGAAGTAGGTGAATAAAAACTACTATTTTATAGTTGTTCTAATTTCCAAAGATAGTATCTTTGCTTTTCATCCAAATAAAAAGAATCTTTATGGAAAAAGACGATAGAAAATGGGAGATTATTGAAAGTGAATATCTTATCCGCCGCCCTTGGCTGACCGCACGCCGTGACCGGGTTAAACTACCTACAGGAGTTGAAATTCCTGAATATTATATTTTGGAATATCCTGATTGGGTAAATGTAATTGCTATCACCAAAGAGGGTAAATTTGTATTAGTACGCCAATATCGTCACGGAATAAAAGAAACACGTTATGAAATTTGCGCCGGAGTTTGTGAAACCGGAGAAGAACCTTTGCTTTCTGCCCAACGTGAATTGTACGAAGAAACAGGGTATGGCAATGGAAATTGGACAAAACTTATGACCGTTTCAGCAAATGCCAGCACCATGACAAATATCACTCATTGTTATCTGGCTACGGAGGTAGAACGAATCTCTACCCAGCATTTGGAAGAAACTGAAGATCTGACAGTGCATTTGCTGGATGAAGAAGAAGTAAAAGCGTTGTTATTGAATGATGAGGTGAAACAATCATTGATGGCTGCACCGCTTTGGAAGTATTTTGCTTTATATTCTCGTTTATAATAAAGACTTTTAGGGAGCTTTTTCAGTCTCCCTAAAAGTAAGTTGAATCATTTATTCTATTAAACCGAGTTAATCACTTTTTATACTTCTTTGTATCGTCATTCGCTCACCTTCTCAGTGAGAATCCTTTTTTTGCAGATAAAGAATGCATAGCCATAATATGCTTTATACTTACTATATAGCTCAGCCTCACGATGATTGGATGTTATCAATTCTTCTACGATTCTGCTTCCTGCATGCTTTCTTCTGAATATTTCCTCGGCTTTAGCTTGAGGAGTGAAATAATGTTCTATCCAGCAATTCTCCGGAAGAATGAATGTCGCAACCGGAATATATCCTGCTTTTTGTATCTGGGCTACTTTGTTGGGAACCGTATCTATTTCCGTATAAGCACTCATCCAGAAATCATGAATTTCTGCCGGGCGTTGGTCGGTAAACCAGACACTTTCAGAAACGGCAAGGTATCCTCCCGGTTTCAAATAGTTGCGCCACTCTTTCAAGCCTCGTTCAAAGCCGATATTATAAATGGCCCCTTCCGACCAGATCAAGTCCAAAGAGTCCTTTTCGAAAGAAAGGTCATCCATCGAACCGACTATGCCTTTCACTCTATTCTGGAGATTCAGTTTCTCGGCATTCTTGTTGAAACGTTCAATGAATCCCGGGAAAAAGTCGATGCCTGTAATCTTCCCCGGCGCATGTTGTGCCAAGATCATTGTCTGACCCCCTGTTCCACAGCCGAGATCGGCAATAAGGGATTTGTCGGTAAGATTATCTATAAAGCTTAATGCTTTAAGAGTTACTTCGGGACTTCCGGGGCCTTGTCGCTCCGTATTTAAGAAAAAATCACAAATCAAATTTACATCGAATCCTAGAATTGTATTGTTGTCATTATTCATTATCGTAATATATTAAACATACACTGAAAGTATAGTCATACTCCCTGTGTAATAAAAAAATAAAATTATAGTAATATGAAATTGTTCTCGAAAAAATATCCCGAGAATACACGAATAAACAATCTATTTATGAGAACAGATTGTTTACGACACCAAATCCGATATACGAGTTTTTAACATAGTGCAAAGATACACCTATTTCATTGAAAAACAATAGAAAACAATGTTTAAATTTAGAAGATAGATCTTTTTCACTCTTTTAAAAACCCTTATTGTGTCACTTGTTATTCTTGGGGATTTAAATATCATATTACAAACAAAGGGAAGAATAAGCCGTTCCCGGGGGTCGGTCAAGGCCTTTTAAACGGAAGATTATTACAGTCTGCGGTAATGGACTGTACAGTCTACTGTAGCAGACTGTACGGTCCACTGCAACGGACTATACAGTCCGCCGCCGGAGACTGTAGTAATTCGACGGACAGACAGGCATAATCAGAAGGACGAAAACGCTTGGTCCGGCTAATGAAACGACGTAGGAAGCTCAAAATCCGTTTTTACTAAAGAACGCAAGATTAACCTTGGACTCCGTTTTTTTGTTATATGAAAACGAAAAAATGTAAAATCGCTTAAAAGTGTAATCTTGTTCCTGTTTTGTTTCTCGATAAAAATCAATAAATTTACAACGAATTGATTATTGCTTTGTTAAACAGATTTATTTTGAAAGCCTGAATTTCTTAACAAAAAAGACATCTTGTTAATGAATTTCATGAAATCGATTTGTGAAAATGCCGTTACAGAACATAGTGTCACATTCTATGTTGATTACTTGTGTGTTTCAACCAAGCACCTGACTCGATTGACGAAAGAAACGTTTAAACAGACACCCCACGAAATGATATGCAAAGAAATCATTTATCATGCTTTGGACATGTTGGATAATCATGAGATAAGTATCCGGCAAATATCCGAAGAACTGAATTTTGTAGATATGGCATCTTTCAGCAAATTCTTTAAAAAGCAACCTTTTGATTATTGTTTTGGGTTCGCAGTACCACATTAAAGCCAAGCTGCTGATAAAATTTAACCGTAGTCTCTATATCTATAGTTGGAATACCAATATGTTGTATCCCCATGCAGTAATTATTAATCAATGTTTCCATATATGTTTCCTTTTATAAATTAAATAATTGGATACCAAGTTGAAAAAAGGCTCTGTCTGCTTGCGGATTCCATACCATACAAGCATGAATCGGCATCGTATGCTTCGCTAATGTCCAATCAAAGGTTACTTTTAGCAAAACATGTACAATCCCATTTGTATTACCATAAAAATTAGTTTTACTACCGGCTTTATTCAAAGCAAATGCTCCGCCAATTCCAGCATCTGCATGCCATCGGGATTTTGTATAGATGGGGTATTCCAGATAACAAAAAGTAGAGTATTTATTGGCGGTGTTTTCTTTATTTCTGTCACGACCGAAAACTATCGTTGACCAAGATATTAAAAGAGGAAATCTTTCCCCACAATAGTAATTCAATATTGCATCTAAAAAGCGTCCGGTACTGTGAGCTTTGTAATTAAAAAATTCCTTATTATTATATGTAGCACCTGTTGAAAAATTATATGTATCCCACAAAGCCAAAGAAAAACCTTTATACTGAAATGAAATGTGATTATTAAATTCCTTGTATGTACCCTGGGTATTAGTTCCACCCCAAAAACCTAAGTTAAACAATCCATTGCATAAAGAGTAATTTACATCGCCCGTAATGACCAGCCCATCTGCTACCTCTATTCCACGCCACAGATGGTTCGTTTGTAAATTCGCCTTCATATGAAGTTGTGCGGTTGCCTCCAATGAAAACAACATTAGTAATAAACCTATGTATTTTTTCATAATCTATCATTTGATAAAATAATCTGGTAATTGTGGCATTGCCCCATTTTGTGTACATACATAAGCCGAAACATTTACTGCCAACCGATGAGCTTCCTCTACAGATTTTCCCTTTAATATTGATGCAATAAAACTGGCTGTAAATGAATCTCCGGCTCCTACAGTATCTGCCACTATTACTTTGGGAGTCTCAATAAAAGAAACAACTCCAGGAGTAAAGACATAACTTCCATTGACTCCACAAGTAAGTATGAGCATTTTCAAATTATATTTGGCTAATAGAATCCAGCACTTATCCTTTAAGTCAATACCTGGATAACCAAACATACGACTGACTGCAATCAATTCCTCATCATTAATCTTCAATATATTGCATTTTTGCATAGAAGTGCATAGGATTTCTTTGGTATAGAATCCTTGACGCAGATTGATGTCGAAAATCTTATAAGTCCCTTCATCCGGCATTTCATCCAAAAACTGGTGAATTGTAGTGCGCGACACTATATTTCGCTGAGAAAGCGAACCGAAACAGACAGCTTTTGCACGTTGAGCCAACCCCTTCATTGAATCTGTAAAAGGAATATTATCCCATGCCACATTTTCCCGAATATCATAATAGGGAACTCCTTCGTTATCCAGTTCTACTTGAACTGTCCCGGTTGGATATTCTACTTTTGAAATGTGATGATTCAAAAGCTTCCCATCGAAATCACTGAGAATTTCATTACCCAACTTATCATGGCCTACTGCACTAATGACAAGACTATTTAAACCAAACTGAGATACATGATAAGAAAAATTAGCAGGTGCCCCACCTATCTTTTTTCCATCTGGCAATATATCCCAAAGAGCTTCTCCGATACCTATTACTAAATTTTTCATGATATGATTATTTAAGGATTTTGCAAGTGTGCCTGTACTTGACAGACACACTCTAAAAGTGTATTCAATTAAAATTTCACCACTGATTTTACAATATTAGCCTTATCCTGTACACTGCTATCCATTGCGTGCTGGATATCACCGAAATCGAAGACATTGGTCACGATTCCCTTTAAATTGACTTTACCCGATGCTACGGCTTCAATAGCCATAGGATAAATATGCCGGTATCGGAACACTGTCTTGAATGTGAGTTCTTTGTCCAATGCCAAGCTCAACGGAAGAGTCATTTCACCACTCTTGGAATATCCCACCAATACAATGGTAGCACCTTTTTTAGTCACGTGAATGGCTTGACGGGTGGTTATCTCCATTCCTGCTGTCTCAATCACCAAATCTATCCCCTTTCCGTTGGTAAGTTTTGCCATAGTTTCCAACACATCTTCTTCTTTAGAATTGATGACACCAGTCGCTCCCAGTTCCAATGCCTTGTCCAAACGTTTCTGCATTATATCGACTACATAAACCTTAGACACACCTTCTGCCTTCAAAGCCATCATGGATACCAATCCGATACAGCCGGCACCGAAAACAAGGGCTGTTTGTCCGGCATGTGCATTCCCTTGATTGGCTGCATGAAAGCCTACAGCCAAGGGTTCGATCAATGCACCTTCTAAAGTAGAGACATTTTCGGGCAGTTTGAAGCAAAGATCGGCTTCGTGAGCTACATATTCCTGAAACACGCCATCTACCGGAGGAGTAGCAAAGAACACCACATCGGGACATAAATTATACTTTCCCTCACGACAGTACTCGCAATGTCCGCAAGTTTTTCCAGGTTCCAAAGCTACCCGGTCACCCACTTTCAGATGTTTCACGTTCTTTCCCACTTCGACCACTGTTCCACCCGGTTCATGTCCCAATACGAAGGGAGGTTCTACCACATAATCACCGATACGTCCGGTTTCGTAATAATGCATGTCTGATCCGCAAATGCCAACATATTCCAATTTAACCAATACTTCATTGTCTTTGGGCTGAGGAATATCTCTGTTTGTATAACCCATTTGACCAATGCCGTTCATAACGGCTACCTTCATTGTACCTTTCATAATGTAATCTCCTATTATTTAAATTAAAATGATGTCAATTGTTTTAGATAGTCTTCAAGTTCCGCTTGAGTAGGCATGGCTCGAATAGCTCCTTTACGAGTAGTTTCCAGTGATGCAGCTGCGTTAGCTCGAAACAGCATTTCCTGTAGCTGATGGTCAGAAAGCTCCATGCCTTGCTCCAAAATATAGGCCAAACAGCATCCAAGAAAAGTATCTCCTGCACCGGTTGTATCTATGGTTCGATTGGTGAGAAATGCCTCCTGGTATACCTTTCGATTTCCCATAAATGCCTGACTGCCGGCTTCTCCTGATGTCACAAGAATCAAAGAAATAGAATAATGTTTCTGCAAAAAGTCCACTCCATTCTGAATAGTAGTTTGCTGGGTAATAAATGCCAGTTCACTAGCTTCCACTTTTAAAATATCACACACAGAACATCCATACAACATCCACTTGCGGGCTTCCTCTTCACCAGGCCATAACACAGGACGGTAATTGGGGTCGAAGGATATTAACCGATGTTTTGATTTGGCTGCTTTAATAGCTTTACGCGTAGCTTTTCTACATCGTTTATGTGTGAACGAAAGGGAACCAAAATGGAAAATACGAGTGCGTGACAGCATATCTGCATCCACATCCCCTTCATCCAAATTCATGTCGGCCGTACGATTGCGGTAAAAAAGATATTGGTGGGGATAAGTTTTCGAGTCATTCAAAAAAGCCAAAGTAGTATTCCTTTTCTTGTCTTTCGACAGCCCTTCCGTAGAAATACCCATCCTAACAATGCGTTGTTGCAAAGCATGTCCCAAAAAGTCATCTCCGACTTTTCCTATAAAAGCTGTTCGTTTCTGCAGATTGCTTAACATGGCCAAGACATTGCAGGGAGCACCACCAGGGTTTGATTCATACACCACACTATCAAAATCATTGGAATGCAAGGCGTTGAAATCAACCAACAGTTCGCCTAAAGCGATAACATCATATTCTCGCTGATTCTTTTTGCGTTTCAGGAACCTATATTTAATTACTGCCAGAATTCGATTATAGCTTCTTTTATCAAGTTTATAAAAGAACAACGCAAGTGCAGTCACTACCCATAATATTCCTGGTATGGTACTGAATGAATGCCTCATAATAGCTACAACGGCTTCATTCTGTGTGGTGTTAGCTTCATAGCCGGCCCATCCTAATGACAATGCCAGTAACGCAGTACCCAATGCCATGCCAATCTTATTACCGAGAGAAATGAAAGCATATTGGAAACCATCATTCCGGATGCCTGTACGCCATTCTCCATATTCCACACAGTCAGGAATAATTGCATAGATTGCGGTATTGAAACCGGAGAAGAAGAATTGGGAAAGTGCCGCAAATAAATAGAAAGGTATGGGGGAGGTCACAGGACTGAAAAAGAATAGTGCAATTATGGTGATACCCGTACCAAAGGCAAACACAGAGGCTGCCCAACCCTTGTTGGAAGTCAATTGAAATACCTTCGGAAAGCAGGCTGCTCCAATGATGGATGGGATGATGATGGCCATAGAATAATAGGTGAACAATACAGCATCATTCTCCACATAGGTAAAATAATAGAGTAAATCGGCGTTCCGCCCGTAAAGGATAAATCCAAACAGCACCTGTCCCAACAACGCCAACAAATAAGGTTTGTTCTTAGCAACGGCCTGCAGTTGCAATCGTAACGGAATTTTCTGGGCAACAGGCACTTCTACCACCTCTTTTGTCTTGGCAAAACAAAAGATATGACAGACAGCGAAGATAGTTCCATAAAGAATTGCAATCAGCAGATAGCCTTGCCGGGCATTTCCATTACCCAACCATTCAATCAATGGAATCGTAATGATGTTGATAATTCCAATAGCTATCATAGCGCTAACCGACCGGGAAGTATTGATTTGTGCTCGTTCGGTCATATTCTGAGTCATTGCACCACACAACGTTCCATAGGGAATATTTACACAGGTATATCCTAAGACCAAAATACAGTAAGTCACAGCCATGTAAATGATTTTATGCGTCTGACTCCAGTCCGGATGTGCCCAGAAAGTAAGAATCAGAACTAAAGCGGTTAACGGAGCAGCAAACAAGAGCCAAGGACGATAGCGTCCCCATCGGGTATGCGTCTTATCGCTTAGCCCTCCAATAATCGGGTCGTTGATGGCATCCCAGAAACGGGAAAATAACATCAATGTAGCTACGGCACTCATACTGATTCCAAAAACATCGGTATAGAATATCATCAGGAAATTCCCGACAAACATCCAGCTGAAATTACAGCCAACATCTCCCATGCCATAAGCCAACTTGCTTATGAAAGGAACTTTCGATTGATTCAAATCGTTTTTCATGTGTATTGCTTATTAGATTTTAATGATTTCTGAAACAAAACTATACACTGGAAATCAGATGAAAAATAAATTTTATACATTTATCTTTCGCAACCGTTCCCGCAACCGTTCCCAAAATCCGCAACCGTTCCCAAAAACTTGCTTTTTTTTCATATCTTTGTAGCGTTAATAAAAAATGCCGCCATGAAATACACTACCATCATCGACATAGCCCAAGCTTTGGGCATTTCCAAATCGACCGTGTCGCGTGCCTTACGGGGCGATAAGCAAAATGTCAGTAAAGAAACACGGGAAAGAATCTTGGCGATGGCCAAGAAAATGGGATACACCCGCAATGAACTGGCCGTCAATCTGCGAAAACAAAGCACGCGCACTATCGGTATAGTGGTTCCGGAAATGCTGACTCCTTTTTATATGAATTTCATTACCTATGCCCAACAGGAATTGAATAGACAGGGATATCGGGTTACATTGGCTCAGTCACATGAAAATCCGAATGCAGAACTGGCCAATCTACAGATGTTTGAAGACTATCGGGTAGAGGGCATTCTCATCAGTGTCTGTCATACAGAAAAGAATCTTGCAACTTATCAGCGAATTATGAAAAAAGGCATTCCTATGGTCTTTTTTGACCGCACCTTGTCTTCTTTGCCAATTTCCAAAGTGAAAATCGATGATTATCTAAAATCGTTCTTTTTGGTCGAACAGATGATACGTAGAGGAAAAAGAAGAATTGTTCACTTGGCAGGACCCGACTATATTCAAAACTCCCAAGAAAGGAAACGTGGATATCGGGATGCCTTGGAAAAATTTCATCTTCCTTATTGTCCAGAGTATGTCATTGATGCTGGAGTCGATTTCTCTGGAGGTGAGCAGGCAGTGGAACAATTATTGAAACAACACATTGCTTTCGATGCACTATTTTGCTTTACGGAAATGTCTGCTCTCGGAGCAAAAAGCAATCTTCAAAAGCATGGAGTCCAAATACCTGATGAGGTTGCCATAGCTTGTATTTCGGGAACGGATTTGTGCGTATTAGTTCATCCATCCATTACAGCAGTCGAACAACCAGTAAAACAAATGGCGGAAGAAGCATCAAGACTAATTGTACAAAAAGTAGAGCACCCGGAACTACCTGATAAAACCATTATATTAGAAGCTGAGACTATTTATAGAGAATCTACATAAAATATTTAAGCAAACAAAGCAAAGAAAAAGAAGGTGTATCGTCATTCGCTCACCTTCTCAGTGAGAATCCTTTTTTTGCAGATAAAGAATGCATGGCCATAATATGCTTTATACTTACTATATAGCTCAGCCTCACGATGATTGGATGTTATCAATTCTTCTACGATTCTGCTTCCTGCATGTTTTCTTCTGAATATTTCCTCGGCTTTAGCTTGAGGAGCGAAATAATGTTCTATCCAGCAATTTCCACTCTTTTAAAAACCTATTTTACGTTTCAAATAAATCATATCTTTTAGTAAAACCCCATTGTCAATAATGGGATGATCGTAATTCTCCGTGAAAAAACCTTTTATACAATGAGAATATTCAAAGCCGCAACTTTTATAAAATGCAAGAACACCGGGAACGTCTCCTGTTCCCACTATCATCTGAGTATATTCTTTTGAATAATGATTTATCAGGTAGTTTATTAGTTTTCTTCCATATCCTTGTCGCTGGGCAATAGGGGTAACCGCTATATTCTTCAATTCACAAATTTCCGGACCTTCTTTTGTTACAACGCCCACGGCTTTTATCCCATTATCTTCCAATACAAACAAGTCACCACGCTCCAGATACCGGTCTATCATTGTTTCCTGTTCATCCCCAAGCAATAATAAGTCCAGATATTGCTTTTTATTTCTAGATATTTTAATGATGTGATAATCCATAATATTATATTTATAACATTCTTGTCTCTATAGATAGTGCAAAACAGCACTATTTTAACGATTCCCGGCATATCGGTAAACAGCAGCCGAAATATCAGAGATTATTTTAGCATTCGTTTCCATATTTTCTTTTGAGTCTTTGACAAATACAGCTACTACGTATCGGCTTCCATCAGGTAGAATTACAAAGCCAATGTCATTGATGCCAATGTATTCTCCCCGGTCATTCTTATCGGAAGTTCCTGTCTTATGTCCTATCTTGACTTCACTTTCGGGAAGGGGAGCAGGCAGTCTGTCTTTGCCTGTCCCACACTCTATCATAATATGCTTTAGAAAATCTGTATATTCATTTCTCATGAAATCTTGAGTCATAAAAAGTTCCAATAGATTGGCTGCTTCCATTGGTGTTGTCCAGTTTTTGTAACAATCATCCATGTCTTGATGCATCTCATCTTCGGTAGCAGTTATGGAAACATCGTTTATTCCCAATGAATGAATGTATTCATCCACCACGTTTACACCACCTATATAATCGAATAAGATATCACAGGCTACATTGTCACTTGACTGCATTGTATAAACTAAAAGTTCACTAATCGGAAGTTCTAAATTGCCTTGGGGATATTTATCACGCAAAGGGCTGTATGTATCCGGTTTGAAATATTTTTTATCAAGATATAGGGAAGTGGAAAGTGGAATATGCCGTTTTTGCAGGTAATCACATACAGCCAATGCCTGATGAAACTTATAAACGCTCATCATGGGATATTTTTCGGCATTATTTATGGCCAGCGTATCTTCTCCATCCAGTATCAAAGCCACTCCTATAGTTGCTTTCTTATCTTTAATAATATGTCGAATTTCTGTTTTTAATGTTTTCAATGAATCTTGGGATTTATTCTGAACACATCCGCCAGACAACACACACCATATACATATAATAATATATGGATATCCGTTTTTTGCTAAAGACTGCAAGATTAACCTTGGACTCCGTTTTTTTGTTATACGCATTTTCCTGATTTTAATTGTACGAAGATACCGGATTATCAGTCATTCTCCAAATTTTTCCTTATTTAAAGATTAGCCTTTTATCTTCTTCCGCAAATAACACAGCAGTATTTACCAGCGCCAGATGAGAATAAGCTTGTGGGAAATTACCCAATTGCTCTTTTGTTTCGAAATCAATATCTTCACTGAACAGGCCCAAATGGTTTGAATATTGCAAAATTTCATCGAACAGACAGCGTGCTTCGTCTTTTTCCCCGATGACATAAAGTGCACGGATCAGCCAAAATGTACAGATGGTAAAGGCCGAAGAAGGACAGCCAAAATCATCATGAGTATTATAGCGGTACATCAATCCTTTGTGTAACAAGGATTTCTTGACGGCTTTCACTGTTTTATGATAACGAATATCATCAGCATCTATAAATCCATAAGGTTCCATTAACAGTAAAGAAGAGTCCAAATCCAGATTGCCGTATGCTTGTGAAAAACTTTGTATTTCTTCCTTCCATCCGTTTCTCATAACATCCGCTTTAATTGCATCCGCTTCTTCTTCCCAACGTCGGCTATTCTCATATTTATTCAGAATACGGGCTATGCGGGCTCCTCTGTCCAAAGCAACCCAACACATCACTTTGGACGAAACGAAATGCTGTCCTTCACCCCGTATCTCCCAAATTCCTTTATCAGGCTTTCTCCAATTTTCCATCACAGTCGTCATAATACTTTTCACCATTTCCCACATATCTTCTATTTCATCCAATGTACCTGGCATCAACCGGTAATATTGGTAAATCAAGTCCATCAGATAGCCGAATGAATCATTCTGCCTTTGATGATAAGCATCATTGCCGATACGCACCGGTTGGGAATTTTTATATCCTGAAAGATGGTCGAGTATAACTTCAGTCAATTTCCTTTCCCCACGAATGCCATACATTATTTGATAAGTGTCGTGCTCGGCAACAAAAGTAGATTGTATGAATTTCATGAATTTGCGGGCTGCATCGGCATGACCTATCTTGAAAAGAGTCTCTATGGACATGGAGGCATCCCGCAACCAACAAAAACGATAATCCCAATTGCGTACTTCTCCCACAGATTCGGGCAGGCTGGTAGTAAGAGAAGCTAACACCGCGCCATTATAAAAAGACATCATCTTCAGGGTGAGTAAGCTACGCTCTATTATATCGTTGTAAATAGTAAACTTTCTTGTACGATCCGTCCAGTTCAACCAATAAACCAACGTGCGGCAATACTCCAGTTTCTCACGCTCTATATCAACAGGCATCACCTTTTCATTGTATGAAAGGAGGAAAAATTCATCTTTCTCTAATATAAATTCCTGATGGTCTACAATACCTTGCAACGGCAAAGAGGAATACAGATATTGTCTGTCCTTGTTGTTAGAAGAAGAATAGGTTTCAATATACCGGGAAGTTACATTAAAAAACGCTTTTCCACGAGCATAGTCGGGAGCCGGATGGTAATTGACTTTAATGCGGGGACGACCTTTAATCCAGCGGATATAACGATAGACCTCAGCCGGACGATAATATTCCTTATTATCATATAACTCATAACAAGGCATAAAGTCGACTACCGCAAATTCATCTTGCTCTGACACAAAAGTAGTGGAAAGAATATTGGTATGGGGAACATACGATTGGATGGTGTGATAGTCTTCTGAAACTTCAAAACCAAAAGTCCCGCCTTTTTCACAATCCAGAAGAGCTGCAAAAATAGAAGGTGAATCAAAATTTGGAAAACATAGCCATTCAATACTTCCTTTTTCGGAAATCAGTGCGGCTGTGCAGCAATTACCGATTACACCGTAATTCAAATTGTCCATGGTTATTTTTTTGTAATGTTAGTGGTTTATTATCCGTTTTAAAAAATCTATAGCCGATGATAGCTGCCCTTTCAAACCACTTTTCAAGGCTGCTTTCACCACGCTTTTATCTGTCAGCCGTTGTAAAAACGGCAAGGTGTCTGTCTGTACGGGCAGATTGTAACGTGCACTCTCGGATGCTGTACCAATCTTTACAGTCACAGCAGTAACAGGCAGGGCTTTAAACATATCATCATCCGTGGTATCATCTCCCATTGCCAGGATAAAATCATATCGGGTGGCAAGCAAAAGCCTGTTTACTTCTGAACCTTTGGTAAATTCGGGAGATTTTATTTCTATCACCTTATTACCTTGCATGATTTGCAAATTCTGTTTCAAGCAAATAGATATCAAGGAATTGACCAACTGTTGTGCACGTAATCTGCCCAACCATGCATCGGCCTCACGATAATGCCAGGCAAGTGCCGTTTCTTTGACTTCAAGATGGGAGCGAGGAGTCTTGCTGACAAATAATTTTAATATAGAAAGCAATCCGGGGCTCCATTCCTGCGCGTGTACATTCTTGTGCCATACACCATTCTCTTTATAAAAGGCCACATGTTCGGCTGCAAAGGAAAGAGGCAGTGCACCCAACCATTTCTCTAAAGTAAAATGGTCACGTCCGCTGTTTATTACCACATGATTCAAGGGGTCGGCAGTCAGTTTCTGCAATGTATCCAGCAATTGCGGAGTAGGAGAGGCATCTTCCGGCCTTTTCTGAAAAGGAACCAGCGTCCCGTCATAATCCAATAAAATCAAACGCTTTTTAGCATGTAAGTATTGATGCTGAATTTCCTGCATATTCTGTGATCCTATCTTCTTAAGAAGCATGGTTTTGTTTTTATGTGCCACTTCCTGCCATTCATTTACAAAATCGGCAGCCCATTTATTGACAGTCTGTACGGATACAATAGACTGCATACGGTGCATCCGTTCTTTCTGTTCTTCAAACGGCATTTCCAATGCCCGGCAAATGGCATTTTCTATCTGCTCCGTATCATTGGGATTAACCAGTAAGGCGTCGGTCAGTTCCACAGCGGCACCGGCCATTTCACTTAAAACCAATACACCGGGATTGTCTTGCTTGACAGCAACATACTCTTTGGCAACCAAGTTCATTCCGTCACGCAAAGGAGTGACTAATGCAATATCAGCTATAAAATACATGGCAGCCAATTCTTCGAATGAAAAACCATGATAAAAATAGCAGACCGGAGTCCAGTTCATTGTAGAATATCGTCCGTTGATAGAACCTATTTCCTCGTCAATCCGGGTTTTCAATTCGGCATAACTGCCTACATGATCACGTGAAGGAACTATGACCATAGCCAGTGTTACCTTGCCATGATATTCGGGATGGTGTTCCAAAAAAGAGGCAAATCCATAAAGACGGTGCAAAATACCTTTACTATAATCCAAACGGTCTACCGATAGGATAAGTTTATGTTTGCCAAACAAGAGACGGGTTCGTTCTATAGCTTTCCAAACATTTTTTTGTTGTGACACATTGTGGTAAAGGTCATAATTTATCCCCATCGGAAGTGCATCAACGCGCACAATGCGACTGCCTATCCGGGTTTCATCCAAACTGAAATCCATATGGAGTACCCGTTCGGCCGCGCTGATGAAATGACGCATATAGTCATGTGTATGAAATGCGATAAAATCGGCTCCTAACAATCCTTTCAGTATTTCGGCACGTTCAGGCAGAATTCGGAATAACTCATAAGATGGAAACGGAATGTGATGGAAATAGCCGATATGCAACCGGGGAAGCTCTTGGCGGAGCATTTCCGGAAGTAACATCAACTGATAATCTTGTACCCAGACCCAATCATCCGGTTCCACAAGGCGGATGATTTCCCGACAAAACAAAGCGTTAACCTCTTGGTAAGATTGCCAGAAACTCTTTCTATATAATGTATAGGCAAAGAAATAGTGGCATAAAGGCCACAGGGTACTGTTACTGTATCCCTCATAATAGTTCTTATATTGCTCATCGGATAAAAATATGGGATGGAGATTCATTTCCTCCAACCGGTGACAGATATCCTGTTTTTCTTCCTCTTTGTCTGTACAGATTCCGGGCCACCCCACCCAATGTTTCTCGTAATTGCCTTGTAGGGAATTTAGGCCCGTTGTCAGACCTCCTTCACTACGTGAGAAAACAAAGGTATCTTTTTCTGCGACAGCCTTCACGGGCAGTCTGTTTGATATGATATACAATTTCATTTTTATGTAATTCTTTTTTTCAGTTAGATGACAAAAGTCATACCACCAACTTAAATATCTTATTATCAATATGGTATATACTTGTTGATTAGTTTATACTTTTTCAATATGAAAGCCTTTTTTCTAAAATGGGAAATGAAATAGCCGAAAGATAAAAGTGCAATTTTTGTAATGGCATCGATTTTGATTTATATAGAGTATAACGCTATCAACTTATAGAAAAGGTAGCGAGCAAACAATAATAAACAACTGATTAACAAATTAATAAAGATGAAACTAGTAAGAATATAGCTTTCCAATATGGAAATTTGCCTGTTAAAATGAAAAAGAAACTCCAAAAGAATAAAATGCAATACAAAAATGAAAGTATATAATTTAGAAAATATTAAATCTGCTGCCGAACTGAAACATCGGACTGAAGCAATTAGTATGAACGAACGTTCTATTATAGTGCTCGACACTTTTACCGGCATTGCCCAAAAGCTGCAAGCTGTTTCTATTTCTTTATTCCATCTCGATATCGAAAAGGTTATGAATCAATTGCAGGATTTCGAGAATGATTGTGGAAATTGGCTGGACAATCTTCTTTCCTCCGAAATGCAGAAAGCAGAAGCTGCCAAAGAAATAAAAGTACACATCAATCAAATTTCCCGTTTATGTAATGAAAATCCGAACATCATTGACGATCATGAGATTATGGCTCACGGAGCAATGATATCCTCTCTTATTCTGTCACATTATTTAGAAGAATGTACGAAAAAGAACTTCATCTTGAACTCATGTCATTTCATGCGACTAGGGCTTGATCGGAAACCGGATATAAAGTATGTGAAAAAAAATGTAGAAGAACTGATGAAAGACTGTCCCGATGTTCCCATTCTTATTACCCAAAGCCGTTTGTGTAAAAATGCATATGATGAAGTGGATTTCTTCCCACAAATAGGAAATGAGTATTATGCCACTGTTATCGGGGCTGTATTCCATGCGGATGAAATTATAACATCCTTACGTTCTGATGAAATTTGTTTCCGAGGTATGGAACATACTCGGACTCTTACATACGGTGAAGCCGAGAATTTTATTGATAGCGGCATTGCATTGCTTCATCCGGAATGTATTCCGCTGGCGCGCACCGTCGGTATGGCCATTGTATTGATAAAAACACCGGAAGATACATTACGGATATCATCAGAAAAAACAGGAACAAAAGTAAAAGCTGCTGTTTCACGCAGAGGTGTGGTCTTTGTCAAACTTCGTTCGTTGGGGGTTCTTACTTCTTATCTATTTATAGGCAAAGTATTTGATGTGTTCGAGAAATATAAGGTTCCTGTCTATTTAGCGACTTCCTCTAATGTGAGTGTTTCATTGGCTGTGAAATGTAGCAACGACACATTACGCCTGATATATCGTGAATTACATAAGTATGCGGAAATAGGAATGGAAACAGAAATGTCTGTGGTCAGCGTTATTGGCGATCTAAATTGGGAAAAGCATACAGGGTTGGAAGCCAGAATTATAGAAACGCTGAAAGAGATGCCGGTATGTATGATTTCATACGGCAGCAGTACTCACAATCTTTCAGTGCTGGTACGGGAACAAGATAGAGAAAAGGCATTAATGACACTGTGCAAAGCCTTTCTGGATATTCCATCAGAAAAATTTGATGTAATAAAACAAACTCAATTACAAGACTCTTTTGTCATGTGACCTTCCTGAATAAACAGAAGCAACAAATTTGCCCGACAGGTATTTGTTGCTTTTGTTTTTGATTAAATAATTCTTTCCCTTATAAACAAAACAGACATATGGTTGATTACCAGTCCTGAATAACCTTTTAAAATAGTTGCTGTTATCCATTCTTAACTTTAATACAGAACAGGAGATAATAAAATGGATTTAAAGCAAACAAAGAACATCTCTGTTAAAATACTTTTTGTATATTTGCAACAATACGTTTTATCGTTAAAATAGTTGTAACAGAAATAATACACATAAAAGAAAAACAGAGTAAATAGAAAATGAAGCGAGTTATTAATCTGGACAATTGGAATAGAAAAGAGCATTTTAAATTCTTCTCGGCTCTCGATGACCCTTTTTGGGGAATTACCACGACTGTTGATTTCACAAGCATATATCAACAAAGTAAAAATATGGAAGTTTCTTTTTTTCTTTATTCTGTGCACTTCCTATTGAAATGTATCAATGCGACTACTGCATTCAAATTACGTATAGAAAACGGAGAAGTAGTAGAATATGATAAAATCAATATTTCGCCCACTATCGGAAGAGAGGACGGAACTTTCGGCTTTGGATTTTTTGAGTATGACACAGATCTTTCCTTATTTATTGAAAATGCAGAAAAGGAAATACATAGAGTAAAAAACAGTACCGGACTTTCTTTTTCCAAGGACACAGCAAGAGCGGATGTCATCCGTTATTCGGCTCTGCCCTGGTTTGCCTTTTCCGAGATGAAACATGCCGGTTCAATTCAAACAGGAGATTCTATACCCAAAATTTCCACAGGTAAGCTGATACAAGAAAAAAAGAAACTTTTGCTTCCTATATCCATCAGTGTCCACCATGGCTTGGTGGATGGACGAAATGTTGCTGAATTTATACAGAACGTAAAAGACGGACAAAATAATACATTATGATATGATTGCTCTCTCTTCCTATTCTAATAATAAAACATGAAAAATAAAATAGAATTTATCGCTTTTGATGCCGATGACACTCTTTGGGAAAATGAACTTTATTTTCAAGAGTTGGAACACAAATTTTGTCATCTTCTGAGGAAATATTCACCGGCTCCTTCCGTATCAGAAGAATTGTTCAAGACAGAAATAAAAAATCTGCATATCTATGGTTATGGACTGAAAGGAATGCTGCTTTGCATGATTGAAACCATTTGCAAAGTTATTAATGGAGAAGGAGACCTCAATCTCGTAAAAGAAATCCTCCGTTCAGGTCAGGAACTTCTGCAAAGACCAATCACATTATTGGACGGTGTGCAAGAAGTCATATCAGCCTTGCACGAAAATTATAAATTAGTATTGGCCACCAAAGGTGATTTGTTCGATCAAAAAAGAAAGATTTCTGCGTCCGGATTACAAGAATACTTTTGCCACATAGAAATAATGAGCGACAAGAAAAATGCGGATTATAAAAGATTGCTTGATCATTTAGGGTGTAAGGCAGAAAATTTACTGATGATAGGTAATTCGATAAAGTCGGATATTATTCCCATATTGGAACTCGGAGGTTATGCAGCCTATGTACCTCATCATGTCACTTGGGCACACGAACAATACGAAGGAGAAGTAACGCACTCCCACTTTATTAAGTTGAATAACATTAAAGAGATACAAAACTATCTTTAGTTTTTGCCATACTCCATTCTCCACGTGGTAACTCTTTGAACAAAAATACCACGTCCGGCAAGACTCAAAAAAGGATAAGTCACTCTATACAACAAAAAAGGGTTGTCAAAACGTGGATAATGCTGTCGTTTCGTTCGTAGGGGCGAGGTTCGCTCGCCCGAAAACAGTTTGCTTTGTGTCTTCGGGCAGGCAAACCCTGCCCCTACAGTTGACGATTGGATAGTCCGGTTTCGTTTTGACACTTCCTTTTGTTAAAAAAATCACATATTTAAAACCCAATACTTAATCCGGCTATCAGATAAGTTTTGTCAAATGAGGGCGAAACAATAGCCTGTACAAACAAAGGCAAAGAAAAATGATCTGTAATATTAATGTTCTTGGAAGCTTTTAGAGCAATATCTGTAAAAGCAGCACCATCAGCATCATACATTCCTTTCCAAGGAGTGAAACCAACGGAAGGAGTGAGCGTAATTTCTGCCGGGCAAGCAATATTATAAGAAGCATTGATATAAGTGGAATAAGCACGATCACCGTCTTTGTTATCGTCTCCTCCCGCAAACATGGTAGACCAACTCAAGGTCAGAGGAAAGTTCTCGCCGAAATTATAAGCTAATGTTCCTTCAAAATGATGATCATGTTTATAATCCCCGTAGGGCATGGTGATGCCATTCCACCAATAGTCGGTCACTGTAATACCTAAACCGCCAATGGTATAACTCAAATTGATGTCAAACTCTTGTGCACCGTCTGTCTTGGTCAGGCTCTGACTCCCCCAAGCAGACAAAGAAAGATTGCCGTAAGATAATCCTAATGTAGGCTGTACAGAAAATCCTGAATTCTGGTAAGCGCCACGCCAAATGTAATCACTTACAAAATCCGCCTTAGCCGTTACGTTAAATTCTTGTGCTTTTATCACTCCAGGCAACAGTAAAGCCAGCACCAAGACCACTTTTTTCAAATTCTTTTTCATCTTAAAAAATTAAACTAATCAATATTCGTGTTTTACATATTTCTACTATTTCCTTCTTATTGTCTGAAAGGAAATATCCATTTTGAGTTTTTCTGAATCAAGATGCATCATTCAATAGGGTGATGCACGTCAAAGATCAAGAATCCATGTTATCAAAGCAAAGAACAATACAATGATAGCCACAGCTTCTAGAGCCGACAGACTCTCGGTATCCAGGAAACTTCTCTTTTTCATGACGCACATCTTCCTAATTTAATGACTATATATTTTTTATTATTTTGCCTTTTCTAAAGCAGCATTCAGTTTTAACACATTCACCTTCTCTGTTCCGAATATGCCCATAAACGGTTTTTCCACAGCTTTATCTACAATAGCTTTTACAGTTTCCTCACTCATTCCGCGAGCTTTAGCCACACGTTGTACCTGCACGTATGCGCAGGCCGGAGTGATGTCAGGATCCAGCCCGGAACCGCTGGCTGTGACCATTTCGGCAGGTACTTCCTTACGGCTCAAGTAAGGATGATGCTTTAAAAATGTATCAATCCGCGCTTCTACTTCAGCCAGATACTCCTCATTGGTAGGACCTTTATTGCTACCGGCTGAACTAGCCGCATCATAACCTTCACCGGCACATGAAGGACGTCCCCAGAAATAGATATCTTCCGTAAATGATTGTCCCACATTGGCTGCACCTACCACTTTTCCGTTAAGTTCCACCACCTCGGCATTGCCGGAATTAGGTCCGGCAAACTGAGCGAAAATCCATAAGACTAGTATATAGCATACTGAGAAAAACACACAAAAGACTAAGGTCAGTCTGAATGACTTTATAAAATTTTTCATTGTCGTTTACTTGTTAAAAGAATAATCCTACTACTAAATCTATTAATTTAATACCCACAAAAGGAGCAATAACACCACCTATGCCATATATCAAAAGATTACGACGAAGCAAGGCGGAAGCTCCTATCGGTTTGTATTGAACTCCTTTCAATGCCAGCGGAATCAGAATAGGAATAATGACGGCATTGAATATAACCGCAGACAAGATAGCACTCTCAGGGCTATGCAGCCCCATAATATTCAATGCAGCCAGTTCCGGAATGGAAAGCATGAACAATGCAGGAACAATGGCAAAATATTTGGCCACATCATTGGCTATGGAGAAAGTGGTCAGTGTACCACGTGTCATCAGCAATTGTTTACCTATCTCGACAATCTCTATCAGCTTGGTAGGATCATTATCCAAATCCACCATATTCCCTGCTTCCTTGGCAGCCTGTGTACCGCTATTCATGGCAACCCCCACATTAGCTTGGGCAAGGGCAGGAGCATCATTTGTTCCGTCACCCATCATGGCAACCAGTTTGCCGGCAGCCTGCTCTTTCTTGATATACTCCATCTTATCCTCCGGTTTAGCCTCGGCTATGAAGTCGTCTACTCCGGCTTTCTCTGCAATATATTTGGCGGTCAATGGGTTATCTCCCGTCACCATGACTGTTTTTACCCCCATCTTGCGTAAACGTTCAAAACGTTCCTGAATACCCGGTTTTATGATATCCTGCAATTCTATTACTCCGGCAATTTTCTTATTGACACTTACCACCAATGGAGTACCTCCATTACTTGTAATGGTTTGAATGATATCTTCCGTTTCTTTTGGGAAAGGGTTTCCGGCAGACAAGGCTATCTTGCGGATCGCATCAAATGCACCTTTACGGATTTCTGTTCCATCCTTCAAGTTAATACCCGAGCATTTGGTTTCGGCGGTAAATTTTATCATATGAGCACCATCGGTATTCAAATTACGCATCCGTAAACCCGATTCACGTCCCAGTTCAATAATAGATTTGCCTTCCGGAGTATCATCAGATACAGATGAGAGCAGGCAGGCTTCGATGAAAGCATGTTCATCCACTCCCTGAGCCGGATAAAAACGGGTAGCTTTACGGTTTCCTATAGTTATTGTTCCTGTTTTATCAAGAAGCAACGTATCTATGTCTCCGGCTGTTTCCACTGCTTTACCCGATTTGGTTATGACATTGGCACGCAAAGCACGATCCATCCCGGCGATACCGATAGCCGAAAGCAATCCTCCGATAGTGGTAGGAATGAGGCAGACAAACAAGGACAGAAAAGAAGCAATGGTAATGACAGTTCCCGTATAATCGGCAAACGGTTTAAGGGTGATACACACAATGACAAAGACCAATGTAAATGCTGCCAACAGGATAGTCAATGCAATTTCATTCGGTGTTTTCTGGCGGGATGCGCCTTCCACCAATGCAATCATCTTATCCAGGAAACTTTCACCCGGCTGGGTGCTTACCATTACTTTTATCTGATCGGACAATACTTTTGTACCTCCTGTTACTGAACTCTTGTCACCGCCTGCTTCACGGATTACAGGAGCGGATTCGCCTGTGATGGCACTTTCGTCAATAGACGCCAGTCCTTCGATGATCTCGCCATCGGCAGGAATTACATCTCCTGCCTCGCATACAAAAATATCACCTTTCTTTAACCGGGAACTACTGACAGTTTTCAAAGTCCCGTTCACAATCAATTTGGCAGGGGTTTCCTCACGAGTCTTCCTCAGGCTATCGGCTTGTGCTTTTCCGCGCGCTTCGGCAATAGCTTCAGCAAAATTAGCAAATAACAAGGTGATGAACAGGATTACGAAAACCCATAAATTATAAATAAATGAGCCTTGTGAATCATTAACGATAGAGTAGAGCATCACCAAGAACATAATAGCTGTACAAACCTCTACCGTGAACATAATCGGATTCTTAATCATCACTCGCGGATTCAACTTCACGAATGATTGTTTTATGCTGTCAATAACTTGCTCCTTCTGAAATAAAGAAGCTGATTTATTATCTTTCATATCTTCTATTAATATCGTTGTCTGTTATCAGAATTATAAACTCAAATGCTCGGCAATAGTGCTTAATGCATGTACCGGGAAGAATGATAGTGCGGCAACAATAAAAATAACCGCAAATGTCATCACACCGAATGTCACTGTATCGGTTTGCAATGTGCCGGCGCTTTCGGGAATAAATTTTTTCTTAGCCAGAATACCTGCTATGGCCACTTGACCTACAATCGGGACAAAACGTCCTAATATCAGCACAATACCACAAGAGTAGTTCCAAAACCATGTGTTATCACCCAGTCCTTCAAAACCGGAACCATTATTGGCGGCACACGAGGTGTATTCATAAAGCATTTCACTCAGACCATGATATCCGGGATTGTTCAGCCAGCCACCTTCACTTTCCACAAATGCAGGCGCATGAACAAACAGATAAGCAGCCAATGCCGTACCAACTAAAATGATAAACGGATGAAGTAGTGCCACAATGGAAGCAATCTTCATTTCACGTGCTTCTACTTTATGACCAAGGAACTCCGGTGTACGGCCTACCATCAACCCACTGATGAACACGGCGATAATAATAAATGTAAAGTAGTTCATCCATCCCACACCTACACCGCCAAACCATGTGTTGATCTGCATGTTCAGCATTTCCATCATACCCGAAAGCGGCATTGTTGAATCGTGCATACCATTGACAGAACCATTGGAAGTAACCGTAGTAGTAATACTCCACAAAGCAGTGGCGGCCGAGCCCAAACGTATTTCTTTACCTTCCATCGCGCCATTATCCTGCGCTATCCCCATTTCGTCAATACGTGGATTACCACCCATCTCCTGACTCACATTGATACAAACTCCTACCAGATAGGCAAACAGCATGACACCATATATACTATAACCCAATTTTTTACGTTTCAGATAGAAACCGAATGCAAATGCCATCGCCATAGGTATGATAAGGATAGACCAACATTCCACCATATTGGCAAAATAGGTAGGGTTCTCCAATGGATGAGAAGAGTTTACACCAAAATAACCACCACCATTAGTACCCAATTGTTTGATAGGGACAATAGCCGCCGTAGGGCCTTGTGATACATATTGTGTAGCTCCTTCCATGGTGGTCACCTTCATTTTTCCGTCAAAGCCCATCGGAGTTCCTTGCACAATCAGGATAAAGCCTACGACCAATGAAAGAGGCAACAGGACACGGGTACAACTTAATACCAAATAGTTCCAGAAATTGCCAATAGTCTGAGTAGTCTTTGCAGCCAGCGCTTTCATTATACCTGCCATGGCAGCCATACCGGTAGCGGCAGTAATAAACTGAAAGAGCATGATGACGAATAGCTGAGTAAAATAAGTCAGCCCACTTTCACCGCTATAATGTTGCAAGTTGCAGTTCACCATGAAACTGATACAAGTATTGAATGCCTGATGCGCAGTCTGACCGACATTTCCATCCGGGTTAAGCGGTAGCACACCTTGTGTAACCAACAGTACCATCCCCCAAAGGAACCAAAATAGATTTACCACCAGCAAGGCTCTCAAAAACTGTTTCCAGTTCATCTCCTCATTGGGATTGATACCACTCAGTTTGAACATAACCCGTTCAACGGGCTTCATAAAATCCGACCAAGTCTTTTCACCTTTATAAACTTTAGCGATATATTTGCCCAAAGGATAGCTGAGCACTACCATTAAGACAATTTGCGCTATAACACCTAAAACTTCAGTATTCATAACTCTTTATTTCTTAACTTACTTTTTTAAAACTTCTCCGGCTTGATGAGAACATACATCATATAGCCGAACATAATCAAACTAACTACAAATAATGCTGTGTACATAACTTGTTTCTCCTTTCTTTTTTTAGATCTTCTCGAACCAGTCTATGCATTTAAAGAAAAGCCAAAAGCAAGCTATGCCGCTCAAGGTACAAACTACAAATCCGATTGAAAATAAATCCATAATTCCTTTTTTTTAATTAATACTATTGTTAACTGTCACGTTATATGCCAATAGTGTGCCAAAGAAAAAACATGTAATGTATATACTTGTAAAACAGAATAATGCAATAAATCAGGAAGTAAAAGGAGAGGAGTATACCTTTTCAAAATGAAAAGAGATCAATATCAAAACAGGAAGATATTGAATAAAAGATGAAGGTGTGCCAAAATGAAATGCCCCCCGAAAGTTTTTTATCTGACTTTCGGGAGGCATTTCATTTTTTAATAAGAAAGAGAATTTAATAACGAGTCACTTTATCTGTATGTCCTTTCAAATATTCAAAGCGGTTGATTAATTTTCCTAATAATTCAGGGTATTTCTCTGCTAAATTATTTTGCTGGCTAATATCTTCTTTCAGATTATACAATTTATATCCGTATCCTAAACCGATAAATTCACCATCTTCTTTACTGTATGGATTATAATAAGGAGGAATCAATGCCCAATCACCTTGGCGGTATGCATAATTAAACATTCCTTCAATAACCAATTCTTTACGCCCTTCTTGACTCTTACCCAAAAAAGCATCTAATGTATTTTCGCTGTCCAATTGATCAGGATAAGTCTGCCCCAATAATGCGGCGAATGATGCTAACAAATCCATTTGACAAATAAAGGCATCGGAAACCTGCGGTTTTACCTGAGCCGGCCAACGTAGCATAAACGGAATTCGTGTTCCGCCATCAAACATACTGGTTTTACCACCACGTAACGGACCTGCAATCTTGTGGTCACCTACCAGCTCTTCTGCTTGATCTTTGTATCCGTCATCAAGTACCGGACCATTATCGCTAGTAAAAATCACGATAGTATTTTCCGTTAATCCCAACTTATCTAATTCTTTCAAAAACTCACTTACACACCAGTCTGCTTCCAAAATAGCATCTCCACGAGGCCCCATACCCGATTTCCCTACAAAACGTTCGTTTGGAACACGAGGCACGTGTGGTTGATGAAGTCCATAATATAAAAAGAATGATTTCTCTTTGTTGATATTTACAAATTGCTTGGCTTTATTCAAGAACAATTCTGCCATCTCTTCGTCTTTCCACTGAGCAGCTTTTCCTCCCTTCTGAAAACCGATGCGAGGCACTCCATTTACAATAGACCCTGCATGACCTACACTAGGATGCATACGAAGTAGCTCAGGGTTATTCTTTCCAGTGGGTTCACCAGGAAAATTCTTCCGATAATTTACATAAAGAGGATCATTAGGATCTAGCCCTACGACTTTTCCATTTTCAAGAAAAACACAGGGCACGCGGTCATTGGTAGCTGCTTGAATAAAGGAATAATCATATCCGATTTCTGCTGCACCGGGACTGACCTCTTTATTCCAATCTACATTTCCGTCTCCCAATCCGATATGCCATTTACCGACCGAACCTGTAACATAACCTGCCTGCTTCATCAGTTTAGGAAAGGTTATTTTTTGAGTATCAATAATTAAGGCTGCATTTCCGGGAAGGATTTTAGCATCGACATTGCTCCAAGGGTATTTACCGGTCATTACCGAATAACGACTGGGAGTAGAAGTTGCTGCTGTACAAAATCCTTGTGTGAAGCGAATGCCTTCATTGGCAATGCGATCCATTCCGGGAGTTTGGAGGCGATGAGCACCATAACAGCTTAAGTCACCATATCCCAAATCATCGGCAACTATCAAAATAACATTGGGGTGTTTATCCTTCTGTTCTTGTTGGGGCTGTAAGTTTGCAGTCATCGCAACCGTTGGCGAAAATGCACTTGCCATCAGGCCTAGAGTGTAACTGAATAATTTCATATCATAATAGTTTTAAGTGTTTTTCATTAAAGGCTTATACCGTATTCTTCTATCTTACGATAAAGCGTGGTCAGGCCTATTTTCAATAAACGCGAGGCTTCAGTCTTATTTCCTTTAGTATATTGCAGAACTTTAGTGATGTGATGTTTTTCCATAGCAGCCAGTTCAAATTCTGAATAATTTTTGCTAGTAAGCTCTTCTTGCTGGCTGTTTTGTATTTCAATGGGAAGGTCTTGCAAAGTTAATTGTTTATCACAAATAATCATACTGCGCTCTATCACATTACGCAACTCACGAATATTCCCTCTCCAATCAGCTGCTTTCAAAGCTGTCAAGAACTCCGGAGTCATTCCTTCCACTTGTTTTCCCAGTTTATTTGAAAAAAGCCGGATAAAAGTTCTCGCTAAGATTTCGATATCTTCTTTACGTTCACGGAGGGGAGGAAGATGTATCTGAAAAACGGAAAGGCGATAATAAAGGTCTTCACGGAAATTGCCTTGTTCTATTTCTTTTTTCAAATCACGATTGGTGGCGGAGATAATACGAACATTTACTTTCGTGGGCTTCGTGTCTCCTATTTTTATATATTCTCCTGATTCAAGCACACGGAGTAATTTAGCTTGCAATTCAAATGCCATTTCACCTATTTCATCTAGAAAGATAGTGCCATTATTAGCAACTTCAAATAAACCTTTCTTATCTTTCATCGCTCCGGTAAATGAACCGGCTTTATGGCCGAATATCTCGCTTTCAAGCAAATCTTTACTAAAGGCGGAACAATTTATCGCCACAAAAGCATTCTCTTTACGAAGGCTATTACGATGGATAGCTTGCGCGAAGACTTCTTTTCCTGTTCCGGTTTCTCCGGTAAGCAATACTGTGACATCAGTCGCTGCCACTTTCTGGGCTAAAGCGACAGTTTGTTGCATGCAGTTCGACTTACCTTTAATGGTTTCAAAAGAATAGGTATGCGCTTCTTCCGGTTTTGCTTTTTCTCCTATATTCTTTTTAGCTTGCTCCATGGCGCGACTAACGACAGGAATAATCTTATTGTTATCGTCTCCCTTGGTGATATAGTCGAAAGCCCCGTTCTTAATCGCCTGCACTCCATCAGGAATGTTTCCGTGAGCTGTTAATAAAATGATTTCCAGCTCGGGATAGAGCTTTTTCATAGTAAGAACCAAATCGACTCCGTGACCATCAGGCAAAAAGACATCACACAATGCCACTTGAGGAGTGTGCAGTTTCAATTGTTTTAAAGTCGATTGGCAATCAGTTGCTTGAAAGACCTCATAGCCTTCTAGTTCCATCATCCGTGAAAGGAGTTTTCGTATCTGCGGTTCGTCGTCAATTATCAAAATACTATCCATTTCCATTTTATTTGTTTCACAAAGATAGAACAAAATAGCGTCTCACAAAAGATTATTAAAAAAAATGTCCGATGAACAATTTTATATATTCTTTCGTTAAATAAAACGGAAGCTACTTCTTTATACCTCTTCACCTGCCCTATTCTTATTAATTTAAACTCTATATAAACAATGAATAAAATAGAAATTAAAAACTTATATCTTATTTTCGGTTCGGAAAAACAAAAAGCCCTTCGGATGTTGAAAGAAGGAAAAAGTAAAAATGAAATATTAAAAACTACTGATTGCACCATCGCTGTAAAAGACGCAAATTTAGATATCCATGAAGGCGAGTTCTTTGTTATAATGGGATTGTCGGGCAGTGGAAAATCAACACTGCTTCGTTGCATCAATCGGTTGATAAAGCCCACGAAAGGACAAATCCTTATCAATGGCAAGAATATTACCACAATGTCTGATAAAGAATTGTTGGATATGCGGCGCCACGAGATTTCTATGGTGTTTCAAAACTTTGGCTTGCTTCCTCATCGCAGTGTGTTGAGCAACATAGCCTTCGGATTGGAGTTGCAAGGTGTTTCCAAACAGGAACGTGAAAAGCAAGCAATGAAAAGCATGGAAATCGTCGGACTGAAAGGTTACCAGAATCAAATGGTGGGACAATTGTCGGGAGGTATGCAGCAACGGGTGGGACTAGCACGTGCATTAGCAAATAATCCTGAAGTATTACTTATGGACGAAGCTTTTTCCGCACTCGACCCCTTAATCCGCGTGCAGATGCAGGATGAAATGCTAACCATACAGTCTAAGATGAAAAAAACGATTATTTTTATTACTCACGATTTGAATGAAGCCATTAAATTGGGAGACCGTATTGCTATCATGAAGGATGGGGAAATAGTGCAAGTGGGAACTTCTGAAGAAATCCTGACTGAACCTGCTAATGATTATGTAGCACGTTTTGTTGAAAATGTAGACCGAAGTAAGATTATCACGGCAGGAAGCATTATGATAACTCGTCCGGCAGTCGCTCGTCTGCGTAAAGAAGGACCTGAAGTCTTGATTCGGAAAATGAAAGAAAGAGATATTACCGTACTTCCGGTGATAGATGAAAATGATAAATTGATTGGAGAAATCACATTGGAAGACACTGCTATTCTCCGACATAAAGGGATAAAATCCATCCAAACTGCTGTACTGAGTGAAGTACATTCCGTTACAGAAGATACTAAAATAGAAGACTTACTTCCATTGATTACCAAAACCAATTCCCCCATCTATGTGGTTAATGAAGAACGTGAATTAAAAGGATTGGTTCCTCTCTCATCCATTGTAGTAGAGATGACCGGAAAAGATAAAAACGAAATTAACGAACTTATTCAAAACGCAATCGAATTATGATAAATATCGGAAAATATATAGAAATGGCAATCAATTGGTTGACCGAAAACTTTACACTTTTTTTTGATGCAATTAATGTCGGGATAGGCGGGTTCATTGACGGATTTCAAAATGTATTGATGTGGATTCCTTTTTATATAACTATTGTGCTGCTGACTCTTCTTGCTTGGTATAAATCGGGGAAAGGAGTAGGGGTGTTTACCGTCTTCGGGTTATTACTTATTTGGAGTATGGGATTTTGGAATGAAACGATGCAGACACTGGCATTGGTATTGTCGTCCACCATTATTGCTCTGATTATTGGGCTTCCTCTCGGAATTTGGAGTGCCAATAGTCAACGATGCGATAAAATTCTGCATCCTATTCTCGACTTGATGCAGACAATGCCTGCTTTTGTTTACCTGATTCCCGCTGTCCTCTTTTTGGGATTGGGCACTGTGCCTGGAGCATTTGCAACTATCATCTTTGCTACGCCTCCGGTGGTACGTTTAACTAGTTTGGGCATTAAGCAAGTCCCCAAAAACGTAGTCGAGGCATCCCGCTCTTTCGGAGCAACTCCCACACAGCTATTGTTCAAAGTACAATTGCCTTTAGCATTACCCACCATCATGACAGGTATCAATCAAACCATCCTGATGTCACTCTCGATGGTGGTAATTGCAGCCATGATTGCGGCTGGCGGTTTGGGAGAAATCGTATTGAAAGGCATCACACAAATGAAAATCGGTCTAGGATTTGAAGGGGGGATAGCAGTGGTTATTCTTGCCATTATTCTAGACCGCATTACACAAGGATTTGGAAAACAAAAGAAAGGAAAATAAACATGAAAAGAATCTTTTATTTTTTATCTTTCCTTTTGCTGCTCACATCGTGCAGCGGAAAGAAGGATAATAAAACAATCAGCATAGGATACATAAACTGGGATGATGGCATTGCCCTGACCCATTTGGTGGAAGTGATTTTGGAACAGCAGGGTTATCGGGTGATACTGAAGAATGCCGACCCTGCACCCATCTATGCTACCATGGCTCGCGGAAAAGTGGATTTGCTGATGGATGCGTGGTTGCCTGCCACACAAGCAGATTATATGAAACAGTATGGCAAGAATCTGGAAATCCTTGGCGAGATTTATCGGAATGCCCGCATCGGATTGGTAGTACCGGATTATGTATCCATGAATTCCATTGAGCAATTGAATGCCAACCGTGAGAAATTTAAAGGGGAGATTATCGGCATTGATGCAGGGGCAGGTATTATGCATGCCACCGATTTGGCGATAGAGAAGTATAAGCTCAACTATAAATTGTTAGAATCAAGCGGTCCTGCCATGACTGCCGTCCTGAAGCGTGCCATTGATGAGCACCAATGGATCGTAGTGACCGGATGGACTCCTCACTGGATGTTTACCCGCTTTAAACTTAAATTTCTGGAAGATCCGAAAGGTATTTTCGGAAAGGTGGAAATAATTACTGCCATTGCCCGAAAAGGCTTTGGCAAACAGCATCCGTTTGTGGCAGAGTTAATAGGTAATATACACATGACCACAGATGAAATCAGTAGTCTGCTGAATGATGTCTCGCAAAATGAATATAATGAGAAAGAAGGGGCAGAAAAGTGGGTAAAAGAACATCAAAGTTTGGTAGATTCCTGGATACCAAATTAATTCTTTTTCGGAGAGATACCAGATACCTTTATTTTAAATAATAGCAAGAATATTTTTTTATGCAATCTACATTAGAACGAATTGTTTTTATCTCTATCTTTGCATTATTATAAAATATGATATGAAACATGAATGCAACTAAATCGAGATTGATTTTTCATCTTATAGCTATCGTAACTGTAATTATCTGGGGAACGACTTTTGTTTCCACTAAGATTCTCATTCAAAATGGCTTGACTCCTTCAGAGATATTCTTTTACCGTTTTGTTTTGGCTTATATCTGTATGTGGAGCATCTCCCGCAAGAAGTTTTTTGCCAATAGTATTAAGGATGAGTTTTTATTACTTTTAGCCGGACTGTGTGGAGGAACTATATATTTTCTTACTGAAAATACAGCACTGGGTATCACACTTGCTTCCAATGTATCATTAATTGTTTGCACGTCACCCATCCTGACAGCTTTCTTATCATATCTTTTTAAAAGAAATGAATCCTTTACGCGACATTTATTTTATGGCTCATTTATGGCATTAATAGGAGTAGGACTGGTAGTTTTCAATGGTAGTTTTATTCTCAAGATAAATCCATTGGGAGATTTCCTATCATTAATAGCAACTCTAATGTGGGCTTTCTACTGCCTTATTATTAAACAGTTAGATAGTCGGTATTCTACAGCATTTATTACTCGAAAAGTCTTTTTTTATGGAATAATGACAATATTGCCTGTTTTTTTATTTCGTCCATTGCATTGGGATATTTCCTTGATGCTACAACCTGTCGTTTGGGGTAATCTATTCTTCTTGGGTATCATTGCTTCCATGTTTTGTTTTATCTCTTGGAATGCTTGTGTAAAAGAACTGGGTGCGGTACAAAGTACTAGCTACATTTATATCGTTCCACTGGTAACATTACTTACCTCAGCCATAATTATAAATGAGAAGATTACTGTAATAGCATTATCCGGTTGTTTCCTTATATTATGTGGCGTATATTTGGCAGAAAGAAAAATATCCTTTACATTTAGTACAAAATCCAAAGTATATGAATGAAATAGATAAAATGCGTAAAAGTGAATTGGCTGATATGGAAAAGCCAGAAATACAAGCTAGTTTTATCCATGCCAAAAAGTTATTGGCCAAGATGAGAACAATGACTATTTATGATGAAGATTTTCGTCAAATATTAGAAGAATTGGTGCCGAATATCCCTATTACTTCCATCATTTGTCCGCCTTTTTATTGTGACCATGGCACCGGTATCAAATTGGGAGAACATGTATTTGTCAATTCTAATTGTACTTTTTTGGATGGAGGATATATAACTATCGGTGCCCACACCCTTATCGGCCCCAACGTACAATTATATACTCCACACCATCCTATTGATTATATTGCAAGAAGAGAAACCAAAGAATATGCTTATCCTATAACAATCGGTGAAGACTGTTGGATAGGAGGAGCTATTATCTGTCCGGGAGTAACTATTGGAAACCGATGCATTATTGGAGCCGGTAGTGTTGTTACAAAAGATATCCCGGATGATTCTATTGCCGTAGGTAATCCGGCTAAAGTTATTAAGAATTTAAATTGAGATTAAACAGAGAATGGTACCATAATCTATGATCCATTCTCTTTACTTTATTATCCGATATACACATTTACACATAAAAACAATCGATCGTTCCCACCTTCGGTTTCAAAATCAATTTTATCTTCACGAGCCAACCAGCCAATGGCGGCATTTAAATCTCTATCAGACAATCCGACCGCCTCCTTCAATTCAGAATAGCTCCATCGTTTATTATTATTTAGAAGCTGCCAAACTTTTCCGGCATTTAAGCCAATTAAATTCTTATTCATTTTGAACTTTCATTAAATAGGTTAATAATAGAATGCTTAGTTATTTGTCGTGAAAATAGCATTTTATCATGTAAAAAGCTAAATTTTATATATAAATTTCATTTAAATGACGTTATAATTTAACATTATTTTCTTTTAGATTTCATCATTTCTCATTTAGTAGTGTTATTGATAGAGATGATAAGTCCCTTTTACAAAAATCTTATCTGTCTTTATTAAGCAAAACAGAATTTTATTTGTTATTGCATAAAACAAAATAATCAATAATGAATAAAATAATACCAGTACTTGTAGCGGTAATAATTTGTTTTAGTGTGGGAGTCATGGCTTCATATTTCCAGGTTGATGCTATTCAAACATGGTATCCATTCTTAAATAAACCATTATTAACTCCTCCTAATTTTATATTTCCTATTGTGTGGAGCATACTTTATTTTTGTATGGGGATATCGATAGGACTAATATGGAATACTAAACATAGAAAAAGGAAAATATTGAGATGGCTTTTTAGTTTTCAACTATTACTTAATTTTACATGGAGTATTTACTTTTTCTACTTTCAAAATCCGTTTCTGGGATTTATAGATATACTACTTCTTGATATATTTGTCATATATTATATGATGAAAAGTTATTCAATAAAGAAGATGAGCTCCTTATTATTTATTCCTTATATATTGTGGCTACTACTTGCCACATATCTGAATGGATATATAATGCTATATAATTGATATGTATATATTATAAGAAAGGTTCCGACTTATCACAAGCCGGAACCATCATCATTCTACATACTAACTAAAAAATTATCTTATCACTTTTCCATCTTCACTGAAGTATCTAGTAGTTTCTTCCAAACTACTAGTCAAGATAATCACTTTATAGATTCTGCTTCCATCAGCACCATAGGATAAAAATGCCTGTTTTATCATGGCACCTTCACATGCCAAAGTATCCATGATCGTTTCGGGAACATCATTCATATAGATTTCAATAAAATCGGGAGATTTCTTTACAGTTTGTTCCTTCTTTGCATCTTTTACACCTTCTGCGAATACAACTGACGTGCCTAATCCTAATACCACTGCTAATAAAACTAATACCTTTTTCATTATTTCTCGTTTTTAAATTAATTTGTTGTCGATATATAAGCAAGTTGCGTGCCAAAGTTTTGAAGATATTAATAATATATTGATAATAAGGTGCTTAATTATATGTATGCTTTTGAAGGAAGTGTGGAAAAATGATTTTAGCTCTACAAAATTGTAGAATAATTCCACATATCAAGTGTGGAGTGATTTCCTATAAAACTAAAAAAGTCACTGATGGCAACAGTAACCATCAGTGACTCATCAAAGGTTGCTTTATTAAAATTGAAAAAATTTCTTTGCGTTGTTATATGCAATGTCTTCTACCATCTGATTAACGCGTTCCATTTCGCATACGGGTATTTCACCGTTTTCTATATCATTGCCTAATAAGTTACACAAAGTGCGACGGAAATATTCATGACGAGGGTAGGATAGGAAAGAACGTGAATCTGTCAACATACCTACAAAACGACTTAATAGTCCTAATAATGATAATGCATTTATCTGCTTTTCCATACCATCTTTCTGGTCTAGGAACCACCATCCTGAACCAAACTGAATTTTGCCCGGAATAGTTCCATCTTGGAAATTCCCTACCATAGTAGCAATAACTTCATTAGCACAAGGATTCAAATTATAAAGAATAGTCTTAGTCAGTTTTCCTTCCATATTCAGGCGATCAAGAAATTTTGCCATTGCCTTAGCCGTAGTAAATTCACCGATCGAGTCAAAACCGGTATCAGGACCGAGGAGCTTGAACATCTTGGTGTTATTGTTACGGATAGCACCATAATGAAACTGCTGAGTCCAACCTTTCTCCCAATCCATTTCGCCCAATATAACTAACATGGCAGATTTGAATTTCAATATTTCTTCTTTTGTCAATACCTGTCCGCTATATACTTTATTAAAAATAGTTTTAATTTCAGCATCGGTATAATTTTCAGCATAGAATTCTTCAATGCCATGGTCAGATAATTTGCAGCCTTGTTCTGCAAAGAAATCATGGCGTTTGTGCAAGGCCGAGACCATATCATCAAAAGAAGAAATAGTAACACCGCTCACTGCCGATAGCTTTTCCATATATGTGCGAAAATCACTAGGAACCTCTACTGCCATAGTTTTGTCAGGACGCCATGTAGGAAGCATTTTTATTTCGAAACCACTTTCACGTGTTTTAATATGATATTCCAAAGAGTCAACAGGATCATCAGTTGTACAAACCGTTTCTACATGATAACGGCGCATCATACCACGTGCAGAGTATTCTGGTTGTTGCAGTTTCTCATTACATTCCTCATAAATTTCGCGGGCAGTTTTCGGATTTAATATTTTATCAATACCAAAAGCCGTTTTTAATTCCAAATGGGTCCAATGATACAGTGGATTGCGAAAAGTATATGGAACTGTTTCAGCCCATTTCTCAAATTTCTCCCAATCAGAGGTCTCTTTACCGGTACAATAACGTTCGTCCACTCCGTTGGTACGCATGGCACGCCACTTATAGTGATCACCTCCCAGCCAGATTTCGGTCAGTGACTTGAACTGATAATCATCGGCTACCATTTGAGGAATAAGATGACAGTGATAATCAATAATGGGCATTTTAGCTGCATGTTCGTGATATAATTTCTGTGCTGTTTCTGTCTGAAGCAAAAAGTTTTCATCCATAAAGTTTTTCATAAGTAGTCTTTTTAATATCTATATAATTGTTGTCTATTTTAACCTGTATCCAAGCATGGTATTTGAAAAGATATACAAGAACGTTTATTTAAAGTTATCAACTGTTATCGAACACGAAGTTAGAAGTTTTATTTGAAATAGCAAAATGATTCGTATATTTCAGCTGATATTTAAATATTTTAAATGATTACTGTTTGAATAGTAAATAAAGAAATATTATCACTTAATGCTGTTATGTAGTACTATGAATATACCATTAATTATCATAACCTTTACAAGGTGTAAATAATTTCTATGGGGAAGTTTGGTTATTTAACCTAATCTCCCTATTTTTGCTTAAATCAAATACGAAATAAAATGGAAAAATACGAATTCAGAACCAAGCAACCTTTGTGGGTATGGATACCGATAGCTTTCATCCTTATATTTGCAATAATATATGTAGGTATGACAAAAAAGTATGAATTAGGAATTATATGGCTGATTTATGCTATCATTACATTCTTGGCCGGTCATTTTACTTACACTATTACGCCAAACTATTTTATATATAACCCCGGATTGGGAAAAACAAGGAAATTCCCATTGGCTAATATCACAGAAATAGAGAGAAAAATGTCAAAGAATGAAGAAATAAGATCTATTATAGTAAGATATTCTGAGGATAAAATTTATCATAATTTTTTTGAGATTAAAGGACATAATGTTAATGTTAAAGCCATTTTAGATGCTATTCAGGACTATTATCCTACCGTTCTAATTCGTTAATGATAATTATCAAAGAAAAATAAAGAAATACCGATTTTGTTAAACTATAAATACTAAGAAAACTAATATCTATGAGAAAGTTATTATTTTCCATAGGAACATTATTATATACTGTTACCTGCATGGGAACATCGAAAAAGGAGTTACCCAATATTCTATTTCTTTTAGTGGATGATATGCAGCGGACTTGCATTCATCACAATGGTTGTGAACAAGTAAGTACACCCAACATTGATCGTATTTATCAAAATGGTATCTCATTTCATTCTACTTACACCAATGGCTCGTTGGGAGGCGCGCTTTCTATGCCTAGTCGTGCCATGATTATGACCGGTAGAGGAGTTTTTCAGATAGTAAAGGACGGACAAGTAATTCCTGAGCAACACGTTACATTACCCGAACTGCTGCGTCAGCATGGATATATTACTTTCGAAACCGGAAAATGGCACTCGGATTTCGCATCCTTCAACCGCTCTTTTTCTAACGGGGAAAATATATTCTTCGGAGGAATGCACACTTATGAAACAAACGGCCATGTAGAGCCTCGCCTGAATCATTATGATTCTAGTGGAAAATATCGAGAAAAGTTTACCGGAGATAAATTTTCCTCTGAAATGTTTGCTGATGCAGCTATTGCTTTCCTAAAAAAACAGAAGAACGGCAAACAACCGTTTTTTGCTTACGTGGCCTTTACTTCTCCTCATGATCCTCGATTGAAACATCCTGACTACGGTAAACATTATGAAGCGGATACCATTACATTGCCTATCAACTTTCTGCCACGTCATCCTTTTGATACGGGAGATATGAATGTGAGGGATGAAATATTAAGACCTGTACCGCGTACTGAAGAAGCCATAAAAAAGGAGATAGCAGATTATTACGGTATGATTAGTGAAGTAGATACTCAGATCGGTCGTGTATTACAGGCACTGCAAGAAAGCGGACAACTTGACAATACGATTCTGGTATTTGCTTCTGACAATGGTTTGGCGGTAGGTCAACACGGTTTGTTAGGCAAGCAGAATTTATATGATCACAGTGTTCGTATTCCTTTGATTATTTCCGCACCCGGAATGGAGAAAGGGACGCAACGAAATGTATATTGTTATCTATCGGATGTATATCCTACCCTATGTGATTTAATAGGCATCCGTCCGTCTTCTTCCGTAACAGGAAAATCATTGCTGCCGGTGATGAAAAAAGAAGAAAATACGCATCGTGACCATCTCTTTCTTGCCTACAACAGCATTCAGCGCGGTCTTGTGAAAGACGGTTGGAAATACATCATTTATAATATTAAGGGAGAGAAGAAAGAACAGCTTTTCAACTTGAATGAAGACCCATGGGAAATGGTGAATCTTGCAGAGATGCCGGCTTATGCTTTCTTGAAGAATGCTTATAAACGATTACTGAAGGAAGAAATGAAAAAGAACAATGATTTCTGTAATCTGGATGATTTCTATTGGTGGGGTAAACCAGGAATGATTTCCTGGGACGAATCACTGAAACTTTATGTAGAACCCTAATCAGGTCGGATACACTAATCTCAACTTTGGGAATGTGTCAAAACAAAATGACCTATCCCACCGTCAGCTGTAGGGGCAGGGGTTGCCCGAAGACACAAAACAAACTGTTTTCGGGCGAGCGAACCTCGTCCCTACGAGCTAAACGACAGCATTATCCACGTTTTGACCCCAAACTAACAATCATCACTAATATTATCGTTTGCACAATGTCTTAAAATCACAATAAGTACATTTCTCTACAATCTCCGTTTGAGTAAAAGGTATTTCCGGGTTAAATATATCCTCCAGCAACACTTGCAACCGCTCTCTGAATTCTGTTTCATATATGCTGAAGTCTTCCACAGGTTCTTTGGGTTTACGAGATTCTCCCATTTGAATAACCGGAGAGTAAGTTTCTGTCGCTGCCCGATGAATATAAAGCAAGGAAGGAGCGACCTTTAATGGCTGTTTCCGACACATAATGGCAGCATAAAGAAATGTTTGGAACACATAGTTGGAGCGTTTTTTAGCCGGCGTGAAGAGGGATTCCACGTTGGGAGGAGTGTCCGCATCACCACCGGTTTTATAGTCTACGATTCGCAATGTACCGTCTTTGCTGTCCAAACGGTCAATAATACCTCCAATACGCGATTTTATAATACCTTTCGGAGTCTTAATTTCGATATCCTCCTGCACAGGCTGTTCGGAACCCACGAAAGTAAAGGGCGTATAGCGCAAATCATTCTCCAACAATTGTTTCAGATACCTTGAGATAACAGCAGAATTTATTAACTGCACACCATTATATTCAGGCTTTTCATCTTGGGATACATTAAAGAACAGTTCTTTAAAAGCAACATCCACATAGTCTTGCAGTTTTACCTCATTATGAAGAAGTACCTCCAATGTCTCTTTGTCAATTACATTGTTATGTGCTGTCAAATCTTTATAAATATTCTCGGCTGCCAAATGGAAAATACTTCCGAATGTGGCAGAGTCTATTTCTGCACTGACTTGCTCAGGAGCTGAAAGTTCGGCTACATAAATATAATAGAATTTCAGCGGACAATCCAAATAATAATTAAGTGCCGAGGGAGAGAATTTGGCTTTTTTATTAATACGAATATCAAACACGTTTTGCATCTTTCTCATTACTTCCGGTGTTTTGGGGATAGTAATGGAAAGTGTACTTTGTGGTGATTGTCCTGTTTCCAAATATTGACGTATAATGGGGTGAGGCCATTCAATCAAGAATTGTAACATAAAGCGGCTCCATTCTCCACGATTAAGTCCATCAGAACTGGTATTGTATAATAAAGTAACTTTTTCGGCACGTTGCAGTAGTCGATAGAAATAATAAGCATAAACGGCTATCTTGTGCTCAATGGTAGTCATGCCAAACGCTTTACGTAAATTATAAGGTATGAAAGAAGAATCTCCTCCTGATTTGGGTAACTGACCTTCATTAACCGATAACATGATCAAATGGCGAAAATCCAAGTTACGTGTTTCGAGTACTCCCATTATCTGCATCCCAATGGCAGGCTCTCCGTGAAAAGGTATATTGGTAGCCGATAACACTTTAACCAACAAACGCCGTAATGTTTCCGGCCGAACTGTCAGTTCTCCTTCTTCTATTAAAGTACGGAATCTGCTGACTGTGGTATATGCCTTAAAAAGTGACTCACGATAAAGGTCTTCTTCAGTTTCATTTCGATAAATACCGGCTATTTGCTGCAATATTTCAGATATACGGAGACACAAACTTAGGTTACTGCCGGATGGCGGAGTGAATAATAGAGTAAGAAATTCATCTCTTTGCAATTCACCGGGTAACGGATAAAAACGATTGTGCTTGGTCAGTTCTTTTTCCAATGATTCGGAATTGGAACTCAATTGACGAGTATAAGGATGTTTCAGCAGAGTGACAACCGATAGGTATGTATAACGTCCGCTATGTTGGTTATACCCGTGAGTATGCAACTCCAGCAATGATGTAAGAAAGCTATATACAGGGGTTTGAGATAGAGGGAATCCCATAGTAATATTCACATGTTTTACTTCATCAGGCAAGGAATGAAGCACAGGTTGAAGTAATGCTTCGTTACAAAGGACAATAGCAGTTTCCTTTTCTTGCTTTGTCAAGTTTTCACGTATCCATGCAGGCAGATAACGGGCTTGTGCATTTTCGGTAGGCGCGGCAATATAATGGATTTCTTTGGGACGTGCTAGAGTATTAAATAACTCAGCAGGCAGGGGAGAAGGAAAATCACGCAAATTGCGGCGAATAAATTCTCCGGCTTCATGAGGATATGGTTCGTCAGCATTCACAAAAGAGTGAGAGCTCATGTAAAACTCATCATAATCCCAATAAAAAATTGCTTTTCCTGCTTCTTGCAACTTTTTAAATAAAGTCTGCTCTACTTTATTCAGTACATTAAAACCTATAAATACATATCTTTCGTAAGGCAATGCCTCTACATCCAAATGTTCAATTACATGACGATAAAGCATTCCTTCGTATGCAATTCCCCGGGATGAAAGTACTTCGTGAAATTTTTTGTAAATATTCCCCAAAGCATCCCACATGGAGATGAATCGCTCTTTCAGCACTGTGCGGTGCTCAATAGAGAAATTCTGAAAAAACTGTTGGATAGCTTCTTCCTGCTCATTGTTGAGGAAGGTATAATCATCCATGATATTTTTCAGGTCTTGCAGATTAGTGAACAAGTTATCGGTGTCCACCATATTTTTATCAGCATCATCAAAATCACTGATAAGCATCTCCCCCCAAAAATAGAAATCATCCAAAGTTTCTTTGCTTTGAGTTTCGTGAAGGAATACTTTATAGAGTTCGCATACCAACTTGACCGGATCGCCCACTTCCCATGTAGAAAGGCTACGGAAAAGTTCACTAATGCTCACATAAGTCGGTGACCAAATTGGTGTGTCCGACTGTTCCGCCAAATGCTCATTAAAAAACAAACCGGCGCGTTTGTTAGGAAATACCACAGCAGTATGCGCTAAGTCACCTTGAGTGCGATTATACAAATCTGTTGCTACGAGTTTTAAAAAGCTTTCCATGATTATTTTACCTCCACAAATTCATTATCAAATACATACCACAAATATCCACGGATATTCTCATATCCCATGTCGGACAACAAGTTCATATAATCGCGTACCTGCTTATTGTAATCGGTGCGTTTCTTTCCAAACTTAAAATCCACTACTACTACTTTACCGTCTTTCATCATCACACGGTCGGGACGACGCGTTTGCAATTCTCCCTTCTCCTTATATATAATAGCACATTCATTATAAAGCTCCCAATTCCCGGAATACCATTCTTTCACCAATGGATGATTCAGAGCCCATTCGGTCAATTTCTTGATTTGTCTCTCTTGCTCAGCCGACTCAATTATTCCTTCAAAACGAAGTCGTTCGATGGCAGAAGGGATATCATCTTGCGTGCGAATCACTGAAAACAGATTATGCAATAACTGCCCCTGACGAATATACCTCTCTCCGGTTTCTTCTTCTCCACAGATAAATTCGGCAGAACGGTTAGACTGTTTGAACTCGATGTTGCTTTCCAGTGATTCTAAATGAAGAGGAATTTTTTCAGGATTCATTAGTAATTTATTTTTTATAATGCCATCCGTTCTCTTTTCTTCTGATAAATAAAGCGTTCCCATTTCATACGCAATATTATCAGTATCGGTATTATCTTCTGATTTTTCCAAATGGCTGCTGCCATGTTCATGTTGTGGAATACTTATCTGTCCCATAGCCTGTTGCAACAGTTCCGAAACAGTCCCTTTCAGTCCGTCTTTACCCCAAATGATAAGATTCTTCTTGGCACGGGTAAACGCAACATAAAGCAAATTCAGGTTGTCCACCCACAACTGCAATCGCTCATTCAAATACTCTTCCCTGTAAATAGACTGCTGCATGGCTGTGGAGTAATTGACAGGAACGATATCGAGATCGTTAAACGGTGCCACTTTGGGTGTACACCATATCAGATGTGTCAAACTGCGTTCCTTTTCCATATTCCAATCACAGAAGGGAAGAAGCACTGTGTGATATTCTAATCCCTTTGACTTATGAATAGAGATAATCCGAATACCCTCTACTTCGCCTGAAGGTATTGTTTTCTGAGAGAGTGTCTCCTCCCAAAAAGCGATAAAGGCAGACATCTCCGAAGAATTATTTTGTAAATATTCCACAACAGCATCAAAGAATGCACAAAGATAGGCGTCTTGTTGTTTGATGCGTGACATCTCAAACAGACCGAACAATTTCTCCATCAGTTCATACAGTGGCATTAATCTCAGTTTCTTCTGCTGTTCGATAAAAGAGACCGGTAAATACTCATCTATATCATTCAGTAACAGCGTGTTCAAATCTATGTTGTTCTTCAGTATTTCATTTTGATAAGCTGCGGCAAGTTGTGCTTTTGCAATGCGATTCTCAGGGTTGGACAGATAGCGCAACCCATCCATTATCATACAGATGGCCAATGATGCATTCAATTGAAAAGCTTCATCCGATACTATTTTATAAGGTGTATTCTTATCAAAATAATCGGCCACCAACGGAATGGTTTTATTCTTTCGTACCAAAATGGCAATATCCTTCAATTGTATACCTGCCGTTACCAATAATTGAGTCTCATTTGCCAATTGCTGTAAAGTATCCTCAACATAAGCCATCTCTTCTTTTTCGGTCAGGAAAGTTACTTTCACATATCCTCCGTCCGGGTCTTTATCCTTTTCCTGGCATACATCGACATATGCTTCTTTCAAATCTTTACACTCTTCTCCTTGTTCTGACTTATAGATATCATTTAAAGTATGGCAAGCAGCAGTAAATACCTTATTATTGAATTCAATAATATTTCCTGCACTCCGACGGTTGGTGGTCAATGTCTTTACATTAATGGGAAATGACTCAATATGGTCTTTCAGCCCGTTCAAGATTCCCCAGTCTCCATTACGCCAGCGATAAATAGATTGCTTCACATCTCCTACAATCAGGCTGTTTTCTCCTTGCGAAAGTCCTTCTAACAGTAATAAACGGAAATTATCCCATTGCATTCGGGATGTATCCTGAAATTCATCAATCATCACGTTACGAATAGTGGTTCCTATCTTTTCAAACACAAAAGAAGAGTCACCGTCATGTACCAGATTATGAAGTAATACATTGGTATCCGAAAGTAGGAAGCGATTGTTCTCGTAATTCAAGCGGCGTACCTCTTCATCAATATTTGCCAACAATCGTACATTATTTATATAGCGTAAAGAAAGCTGGCAGGAGTTGACCAGCATGTTATTCTTACTTCGGAACTCTTCTGCTGTTTGCAGCAAGGGGATAAGTTCCGCAGCTGCCAGTTCGGTAATGGCGTTACGGCGAGGCGAGCTTTTGGGAGACCAGTTTTCAGGAGAGGCAAGATGTTTTTCCACTGTTGCATTGCGGAGGCTGTCATCCAACTTTCCCATCTGTAGTTTGCTGAAATAGCTGGATACCCCTTTACTTTTATTGGCCAGATTATCTATAGCCAGACCGTTGCTTTCCAATATCCCGAAAAATTGGTCGGCAAAACCTTTCATCTGTTCCAATGCTTCCGTTTCAATAGCTTGCAGTGTGCGGCGATAGTTTTTGATACAGTCTTTATCCTGCAATTTTCGGCGCAGTCCGTCACCTTTTTCTATATATCCTTCATCAAAGATATTCCGTCCGAAGTTCTTGATTTCTCCTGATACATTCCAACGTTTATCGTCAGCAATACGTTCCTCGATATACTCCAATAGCCAATAAAGAACAGGAGACTGACGGTTAAGCTTTTCAATCATTGAGTCCACCGCATCACTCAATACCTCCATATTGTTCAATTCAATCGTCAAGTTGGCTCCTAATTCCAGTTCTCGTGCCAAATTACGCATTACCGATTGGAAGAAAGAATCGATAGTTTCCACTCTAAAACGACTGTAATCATGTATCATCAGATGAAGTGCTTTACCGGCTGCCATGCGAATCTGCTCTTTGGGCATACCAAGCTCTTCTGTTATCTTCTCCAGATAAGCCTTGGAGGATTTATCGTTTATCCAAATTCCATACAGTTGACTCAAAATGCGTTCTTTCATCTCGGTAGTAGCCTTATTCGTGAAGGTTACTGCCAAGATATTACGATAAGCCCGGGGATTCAGTATTAATAATTTTATATATTCTACTGCCAAGGTAAAGGTTTTTCCCGAACCGGCAGAAGCTTTATAGACTAATAATTCAGGGGAATTCTTCATATTGCTTTTTTTAGTTGCTGCAAAGAAAATATAAAGCAATGAAGTATGCAATTTCTTCTGCAGTTTAATTCCGTATAAAGCCTCCCTAATAATACTTCTTGTTCTACCGGATAAGGAGTTTCAAACAGTTTTATGCTGATGAAACAATAAGAGTGAAAGAAAAACTATTCTTTTATATCCTGATATAAGAATCTTTTGATACTTTTCTTTGCTGTTTTTTCGAACTCTTCGGGATATAGTTTACAACGTGTAATTTGTGAGTAAGCAGGTAGTTGCTTGTTTAATTCAATGCGATTCTCCTCCATAGCTCTTTCAATATCGGCGTGTTTGAGTCCATGGGCAAAGGCATCATCATTATCAGGATAGACCAATGCCACTAATTTATCTTGTTGCAAAATAACCAAAGATTCCGATACGTATGGCATATTGTTAAGCTTTGACTCTATTTCCTCGGGATAAATATTTTGCCCGGAAGCGGTGAGCAACAGATTCTTACAACGACCTTTGATATAAATGTGTCCTTCGGAATCAATAATTGCCATATCTCCCGTGTGCAGCCAACCGTCTTTATCAATCACTTGCCCGGTGGCTTCTTCATTTTTATAATAACCTAACATCACATTAGCTCCCCGGCAAACCAATTCACCCGGCACTTCTGATGGGTTGGAAGAAAGTACTTTAGCCTCCATACGTGCTGCTACCGTACCGCAAGAAGCTTGCTTTAACTCTGTCCAATGATTATGGCAAATAATAGGACCGCACTCAGTCATGCCATATGCAATGGTATAAGGAAAGTTAATACTACGGACAAATGCTTCGACTTCTGCATTAAATGGAGCTCCTCCAATAATTATTTCTATAAAGTTCCCCCCGAACACTTCCATTGCCTTCTGACGTATCAGTTCTTTTATTTTGTCACTGATAATGGGGACATGAAGCAAGAGTTTGCCTAATTTATTGTCCACCTTGGGTAAGATGTTTTTCTTGAATATTTTCTCCACAATCAAAGGTACACATGAAATGACCCTTGGGCGAATTTCGGCAAAAGATTCTGCAATGATTTTAGGTGACGGCATACGGGTAAGAAACCACAAATGTGCACCAACAGTGAAGCCGTAAAGGAAATCAAAAACCATGCCGAATACGTGTCCCAATGGGAGCATGGACACGACACTATCACCGGCTTTGATTCCAATCTTTTCTTTACAGTACAATACATTTGAAAGGATACTGCGATAAGGGAGCATCACTCCTTTGGAATATCCGGTGGTGCCCGATGTATAATTGATTATTGAAAGCTCTTCAGGCGAAGTCTCTTTTCGGTACGATACATTCTCGGGGCGAAAACGGCATGGATATTTGCGGCCGAACATTTCGTTAAGATGTTCGCGGGCATAAGTCAATTTCTCCGAACGGGAGACTACCAGGCCGAAGTCCTTTAATTCGATGATACCTTCTAAATGGGGCATTACCATTTCATTCAGGTTTTCCCACACTTGATCGCCCGCAAAAAGCAGCCGTGCTTCCGAATGGTTGACAATATTATGCACTTGATCGGGCTTGAATTCATGTAAAATGGGTACTACCACACCACCATACGTCATAACAGCAAGAAAAGTAACAGTCCAATGGGCACTATTACGTCCGCAAATGGCTATTTTATCTCCTTGCACGATGCCGGCATTCTCCAGCATAATGTGGATTTTCTCTATCTTTCGGGCGACATCCCGGTATTGAAGCGTAGCACCTTTATAGTCAGTCAGGGCATTCAAATACCAATTTGCCTTTATGCTTTGCTCTATAAGAGCGATAAAACTCTGTTCTAATTCCATGATAACTTTTGCACAATTTATGGCCAAGTGTGCGCAAAAGTAGTAAAATGAGCCTATGAGACAGGAATACACAATAGCTTTTTACATTAATTTAACGACATTCACCCGGTTTTGTCCTTTTCTTCATCCTCTTTCAGAAGGAGAGGCTTAATAATAAGTCTTTTTTCACTACCAGTGCAATGTTTATTTCACCTTTTTCTACATAAAATCAAAGACGGAAGGGGAGATGGCAGTATTATTATAGCTTGCATCCTTTGTTTGCAGCATGCGTCCGCCGGGGGTAAGGAATAGCTGATAAATAGCATCAGAATTATCCATATTTACCTGTACGACATAGACAGCCGGTCGTTTGGGGAACTCGATAAAAAAGACATTTTGTACCGTCCATTGTGAAAAGGAACTGAATGTAAACGCATTATAAGCACCGGGAGGCAGTTGGTCTGCAGTTTGCAAATCGGTATTCGTCATTACCCATTGAGCATTGATATTCATCCATACCTTTGTGTCGAATCCATTTTGTATAAAATCAGCCGTATGATAGTTTCCCTGTTGCGACCATTCAACATCAGCAGCCAAAGGATATATCTTTTTTAATGCCGAATAAAAGGCAGAAGGCGTAGCAGCAAGACCTGCCTGTAACCACAAGCAAGTGATAATCAGGATATAATATTTTGTTTTTATCATAATACGATACTTGTCAAATACAACAAATAAAACAGCAGATATTCTTTTTTTGTTTATGGGAAACTAAAATATAATTTAATTCGGCTCTATATTCATTAGAAATTATATCTTTGCACCCCAATTTTAAACTATGAACAAATAATGGAAACATACGATATTTACTTCAGAGACGAACAAGACTCAGCCAATAAGGGATTCAACTTGAAGGACAAAGAGAAAGCTATTCGGATGGCAGAAGATATGCTGGCAGAGAAAAAAGGTTATGTGAAAGACTTTCCGGGAGGAATTATTTCAGTTATAGATAAATCGACAAAAGAAGAGGTGTGGTCTAAGCCGATACCAAAGAATTAGGAAGATATATTTTAGGCACGGAATACACGAACTTCATAAAAAGAGAACCCGTAGCTTCCGTGCCCGGTATTACTTATTATTAATAGAATAATTGTTCAGGCTTGATAGGAGTGAATTTCTCCTGATCTGCCTTGCGGATTGAGATAGAAGCATCATCCCACAGTGAAGGCCATCCACCAATGATGTGTCCAAGGAACACTACCTTCAATTCGTGCAGACCTTTAGCCAATGCGACTGATTTGTCATTGCGTGAGAAACGTTTCACTTCGCCCTCATTGCTGATAAGAAGCTTACCGTCAATCCATACTTCATCATTGTTTGTGGTGAAGTAATAAACACCATCTTCAGGAATATCTACATATCCGGTAGCGATAGCACCGTATTGTTTTACGCCACGCATACTTTCGGTAGATTCCACCTGGCTGCGTATATCACGAAGAGATTTCACTGTCATTTCTTTCCATTCTGTTGCTTTATTCAATTCACTTGCTTTAAAGAATGTGCCGTCAGCCATCTTCATCTTCAGCCCCGGAGTCGTTTTTTCAACCACTTTGGCAGGAGCCAATGCCTGTTTTTCTACAGTGATATTACGAACCGGACTCATTTTTCCGGAAGGAAGAACTGTACGAATCTTTAGGGTAGTGGTTTCTGTCACTTTAATCGGTTCTGTGTATTGAGTAGACAAAGGTGTCGGGTCAGTACCGTCCAGCGTGTAAACCATCGTTTCGGGACGTGTAGTTTTGAATGTCAAAGAAGTGGAATCAACAAAAGCCACAAAGTTACAAGATCCGTTCGGTTGTTCAGGTTGCGGAATATGGTAATTGACATCATGACCATCCAAACGCACATAAGCATTGTTGATACGGCGTTCAAAGTCTTTGTAATCCTTTTTATCCAACGGAGTCCATGCAATTTCAGAAACAGCCAGCATACGCGGATACATACGATATTCCATAATGTCGGTATTGTACATATATTCCGACCAATGATTAGCCTGTACACCTTTAATATGTTTATCTTTACCCAAAGTGACCAATGTATCGGGCACCGGATTGTAGCTATACACTTTTTCCAACAAGGTGTAGCCACCGATACTTACCGGTTCGATCTTTGAATCTCCCTGGAAGGTATCGAGATACATACCGTTTCCGCCCGGAGTCATAATAGCATCGTGATCCTGCAAAGCAGAAGCGATACCTCCGGCTTCGCCGCGCCATGACATTACAGTAGCCTCAGGACTTAAACCACCTTCAAGAATCTCATCCCAGCCGATAATTTTCTTGCCATGTTTAGCAAGCATTTTCTCCATGCGCTGAATAACGTAACTTTGCAAACGTTCTTCGGCCGTGTGATTTTTATCCGTTTTCAAACCTTCAGCCTTGATGCGTGCCTGACAAGCCGGACAGTTCTTCCAGCTGCTTTTAGGACATTCATCACCGCCAATATGGAAATAAGTGCCGGGGAACAACGGAACCATTTCTTCAACAACATCTTCCAGGAATTTAAACATGTCTTCTTTTCCCGGACACATTACAATATCTTCCACACCCCAAATAATACGTGGAGTGGTGGGCTGACCTTTACAAGAAAGTTCGGGATAGGCTGAGATGGCAGCCAGCTCATGTCCCGGAGTTTCCAATTCTGGAATCACCGTAATAAAACGTTCGGCAGCATAAGCTACTATATCCTTTATTTCCTCCTGTGTGTAAAAACCGCCATATTCAGTACCCTCTCCATCAATACGCTTAGAGCCTATTTCTGTTAACTTGGGATATTTCTTGATTTCGATTCTCCATCCCTGGTCGTCGGTAAGATGCCAATGAAAAGTATTGATTTTGAACAAAGACAATACGTCAAGTTGTTTTTTCACATTTTCCACCGGAATAAAGTGACGGCATGGGTCAAGCATCATACCACGATAAGCAAAACGTGGAGCATCATCGATACTTACGCAAGGTGCACTCCATTCGATGTTTTTGACCACTGAAGGACTCTCCACTTCGGCAGGCAGCAATTGCAAAAAACTTTGCATACCATAAAAGACACCCTGTGGAGTCTTGGCCTGGATTTTGACACCTTGTGGAGTAACATCCAATCGGTAACCTTCCTCGTTTATCTCCATGGCAGGATCAATGAGAAGAGAAATTCCGCCATCCTTCTCTGCATCAGCTATTGCAAAATTAAATCCTGTAGAATTTTTCAATTTGGCTGCGAAGAACTCTGCAATAGTTTTGGCTTCCGGTGTAGGAGCATAGAAAGAAGAACTGGAAGATAATAGGAAACGACCTTCCTGTTGCTGCAAAGAAGCCGGCATCGGGATGATGTTTATCCCTTCGTTGTAAGTTCTTTCCGGTGCGGTTTGTGTACCGCATGATGTAAGTAAGCCGAGAGTAGCGGCTACACACACCGTAGTAAAAAGTTTTTTCATGTAAGTGAAATGTGTTTAAAGGTTTATCTTGGGCAATATGCCATATAACATAATTATCGGACTAAGATAGAGCAAAATTAGCTGATTGCCAAATTATGTGTCGGATATGTAACAAATTAGTAGTAAATAATGGGGATTTTTAATAATAATAGTTATCTTTGTGAGGCTGACTTATGATTAAGCAGCTTTCAGGCTATGAGAACATTTCTTTATTTTTTCTAAAAAAAATCGGGTCACTTATTATTCTTGGGGGGGTAAATATCATATCACAAACAAAGGGAAGAATAAACCGTTTCCTATGGCCGGTCAAGGTCTTTTAAACGGAAGATTATTACAGTCTGCGGCAATGGACTGTACAGTCCACTGTAGCAGACTGTACGATCCACTGCAACGGACTATACAGTCCGCCGCCGGAGACTGTAGTAATTCGACGGACAGACAGGCATAACCGGAAGGACGAAAACGCTTGGTCCGGCTAATGAAACGACGTAGGAAGCTCAAAAAACGCATGCAGGGGTTGAAAACCGGAGGAGACAACATCAGGGGACAGGTGTTTGATTGATATGCTAAATCCTCAAGAATAATGACCGGCTCCTTATCACCCACGGAGTTTTCGGATTGACCCGATTTACTTCAATATCGGTTGCTGTTTCAGGGAATGTGACAAATAAAAATAGGACGTAGATACCTACGTCCTAAATGTTGTTTTGATAAAATTTTTAAATTCCCTGATAATTCTTTCTGCTTTTTATATAAAGCAACAGGGAAGGGATATTGTGGAGCATGCGAGACTCGAACTCGCCACCTTTAGACTGCCAGTCTAACGCTCTAGCCAGATGAGCTAATGCCCCGGTTTTGTGTTGCAAAGATATACATAAAATTGAAATTGCAAAATAGAAACCTTATTTTTCTTCCAATTATTTTAATATAATATTATTTCTCCTCTATGAATGAACAAAGAATCATCCATTCTGTTTATGAGGTTCATCAGGTGAAGCAACTATCGAGTTGCATATCTGATTAATTTAATTTTTTGTTCATAATAGATGCCCCGGCTTGCGAGAAGTCGGGGTATTTTTATTACATTTGCAAAAACGTATCTGTTTAATGTAAACAAATAAAATGAATATGCTGATATATAATACCACTTATCAAGTAGCAATTGATGATGCACGTAACTTTGTCATCTGGCTTAATGAATGCTATATTCCCGAAGTAGAAAAACAAGGATTGCTTCAAAGTCCGCGCCTTACTCACATCCTCAGTCATAAAGAAGAAGACAGTGAATGTTTTTCACTGCAATGGGAAGTAGAAGACAGTGCAGCCTTACATCACTGGCATACCCGGCAAGGTATGAAGCTTAACGAAGAAATGATGAAAGTCTTCAAAGACAAAGTGGTAGGATTTCCCACCTTAATGGAGGTTATCAAGTGATTCAGCCGGTTAAAGAGAAAATAATTCTGGGCATTGACCCCGGAACTACCATCATGGGTTACGGATTGCTGAAAATAACAGGTACCAAACCGCAAGTCATCACCATGGGAGTGATAGATTTGCGTAAATACGATAATCATTATCTTAAGCTTCGTCGAATCTTTGAACGTGTTATCGGCATTATTGAAGCGTATCTGCCCGATGAACTGGCCATTGAAGCTCCCTTTTTTGGAAAGAATGTACAGTCCATGCTAAAATTAGGGCGTGCGCAAGGGGTAGCAATGGCTGCCGCACTAAGCCGTGACATCCCCATCACCGAATATGCTCCATTAAAAATAAAAATGGCTATCACCGGCAACGGACAAGCCAGTAAAGAACAGGTGGCGGATATGCTGAAGCGTATGCTCCATATTCCCGATAACGAAATGCTACCTTTTATGGATGCTACCGATGGACTTGCCGCAGCCTATTGCCATTATTTGCAAGCCGGAAGACCCACTCTTGCCAAAGAGTATTCAGGATGGAAAGATTTTATCAATAAAAATCCTGATAAAATAAGGAGATAAACAAAAAAAGTATTGGTAAGTAACAAAATATAAATTTATGAATGTCAAACACGTTATTTGGGCATCGATTATGTCAACCACCATCAGTTGTCAGTCTGTAAAGAAAGAATATACATCTTTTGAAGAATATCCTATCCCCGAAGGGAAGTTAGTGGAAATGGAGTACTCGCCAATTGAAACCAAGTTTACACTTTGGGCACCTACAGCTGAAGAAGTGCGTGTATTGTTATATGATTCGGGCAACGAAGGTTCTGCTTATCAAACTCTGTCGCTTGAAATGGGAGAAGATGGTATTTGGAATACTTCTATTAAAGAAGACTTAAAAGGAAAGTTCTATACTTTTAATGTAAAAGTAAATGGTAAGTGGCTGGGAGATACCCCGGGCATTATGGCTAAAGCAGTGGGAGTAAACGGAAAGCGTGCTGCTGTCATTGACTTGCGCTCCACCGATCCTGAAGGCTGGGCGAACGATGTACGTCCGCTTTTAAAGGACTATGCCGACATCATAGTATATGAAATGCATCATCGCGATTTTTCTTTGGATTCAGTTTCGGGAATTCGTAATAAAGGAAAATTCCTTGCATTAACCGAATTAGGAACTACTACTTCGCAGGGTGAAAAAACCGGCATCGACCACCTGAAAGAACTGGGTGTCACGCACGTGCATATTCTTCCTTCATACGATTATGCATCTGTGGACGAAAGTAAACCGGACAAGGCACAATACAACTGGGGCTATGATCCTCAGAACTATAATGTACCTGACGGTTCTTATTCCACCGATCCTTATAAGCCCGATGTGAGAATCAAGGAATTCAAGCAGATGGTGCAGGCCCTTCACAAAGCAGGTATCCGTGTGGTACTCGACGTGGTTTATAATCATACTTTTAACACTGAGGAAAGCAACTTCGAGCGTACGGTACCCGGCTACTTCTATCGCCAAACAAAGGATGGTAAACCGGCCAACGGCTCCGGCTGCGGAAACGAGACTGCCAGTGACCGTGCCATGATGCGTAAATACATGGTGGAGTCTGTACTCTACTGGATAAACGAATATCACATTGACGGCTTCCGATTTGACCTGATGGGTATTCACGATATTGAGACAATGAACGAAATCCGTGCTGCCGTAGACAAGATAGATCCATCCATCTTTATTTATGGTGAAGGATGGGCCGCCAGCGCTCCCCAGCTTGATCAAGAAGAACTTGCCATGAAAGCCAATATATACAAGATGCCACGTATTGCCGCTTTCTCCGATGAAATGCGCGACGGTTTGCGCGGTGGTTGGGATGATGACCGGAAAGGTGCTTTCTTGATTGGCCAACCGGGGCATGAGATGAGTATAAAGTTTGGGTTGGTGGGAGCAGTCAAACATCCACAAGTAATAAATGATTCGGTGAATTACAGCAAAGAACCGTGGGCATTACAACCGACCCAAATGATAAGTTATGTCAGCTGCCATGATGATATGTGTCTGGCAGACAGACTAAAAGCTACGATGCCGGATGCAACGGACGAAGAACGTGCCTCTCTGCACAAATTGGCCGAAACTTTTGTCTTCACCTCACAAGGTGTACCTTTTATTTTTGCCGGAGACGAAATGATGCGAGACAAGAAAGGAATACATAATTCTTACAATAGTCCTGATAGTATCAACACAATTGATTGGAGGAACAAGACGATACATCATGATGTTTTTGATTATGTGAGAGAGCTGATAACATTGCGAAAAAATCACCCGGCTTTTCGAATGGGAGATGCCGATAAAGTACGCCAATACATGGAATTCCTGCCTGTAGAAGGCAGCAATCTGGTGGCCTTTATCCTGAAAGATAATGCTAACGGCGACTCATGGAAAAATATTATCGTGGCGTTCAACAGCCGTAAAGAGCCTGCCAAATTATCTATTCCGACCGGTCGCTATACAATTGTTTGCAAAGATGGAAAAATCAAGCAGTCGGGAATGGGGCAAGTATCAGGTAATGAAATCATTGTACCGGCACGCTCTGCAATGATTATTCATCAATAAAGTATATTCTTGATTACCTAAGATAGAATCAAAACGACAATAAAGATGGAAAAGACATGGAGATGGTTTGGAAAGAATGATAAAATTACTCTTCCCATGTTGAGACAAATCGGAGTAGAAGGTATTGTGACTGCTCTTCACGAAATTCCCAATGGTGAGGTGTGGCCTTTGGAGGCTATCCTAAACCAAAAGACATATATTGAGACTTATGGTCTGCGCTGGTCGGTGGTAGAAAGTTTGCCGGTGAGTGAAGCCATAAAATATGGCGGTGCCGAGCGTGATAACCTGATAGAGAATTACAAGAAAAGTCTTATTAATTTAGGCAAGGCGGGAGTAAAAACAGTCTGTTATAACTTCATGCCTGTTATCGACTGGATTCGTACAGATTTAGAGCATCTTTGGGAAGATGGAACATCATCACTCTATTTTGATAAAATACGTTTTGCATATTTCGACTGCCTGATTCTACAACGCGCAGAAGCTGAAAAAGACTACACGGTAAATGAATTGAAACAAATGTACGAATTAGATAAAGTCATTACCGATGCTGAAAAAGAAGAACTTGTAGATACCATCATTATTAAAACCCAAGGCTTTGTAAATGGAAATATCAAGAATGGGGACAAGAACCCTGTTGACACATTCCATCATCTGTTGGCACCCTACAAAGGAATAGACCGTGACGCCCTGCGCGAAAATTTACGTTATTTCCTTCAAGCTATTATGCCCGTATGTGATGAATATGGCATCAATATGTGTATTCATCCCGACGATCCTCCTTTTCCTGTTCTTGGTTTGCCACGCATTGTAACCTGCGAAGAGGATATTGCCTGGATACTGCATGCTGTAAACAATCCGCATAACGGGCTCACTTTCTGTGCCGGTTCGCTCAGTGCAGGACTGCACAACAATGTACCTGCTTTGGCGCGAATGTTTGCCCACCGCACTCATTTTGTACACCTGCGCAGTACGAACGCTTTTCCCAACGGAAATTTCATTGAAGCCTCCCATTTGGGAGGCCGTGCTCATATCATCGAACTTATCCGTATCTTTGAGAAAGAGCGTCCGGGCGTTCCCATGCGTGTAGACCACGGGCGTATGATGCTCGGTGACACCGACAAGGGATACAATCCCGGATATTCGTTTCACGGTCGCATGATGGCATTGGCCCAGATAGAAGGGATGATGGCCGTTGTCAACGACGAATCAAAACTTGAATCCTAAATTGACATACATACTCACTTTATCGGCATGGTTTGCGTAGTTGATGGATGCTTCCAGCGGACCAAATATACTATCCAATCCATAGCCGACTCCACAGCCGAACATAGTTTTCTCTTTCAGTAACCCACTCACTTTATGACTGCTCAGCGCATAATTGCCGGTCAAAGTGACATAATGCACACTTCCCATTCGCTGCCGGAACTTTATCGTGCCTATCAATAACGAATTATCCATAAGTTCTACATTATTTATTCCCACAAAAGGCAACTGCTGTTGCAGGAAGCGTGACGGAACATCTCCACCCATGGCATTCAATTTGGAGTAGGGGATTTCCTTTCCAATGAGAAAGCGTCCGTATACGGAAGGAAGAATCGAGAAACGATTGGTCAGCCGCATTACCCCTTCGCAATAACCTTTGATAGCAGAGAAAGGAGCATGGTCATTATATTGTGTAAAATTATCTGTATAGAGTGAATAGGAAGCACGCGCCGAGATACCTCGTGAAGGGAAATAAGCCTTATCAAATGTTTCGTATTCCATTTGAGCAAAATAACTAAAAAAATGCTCATTGTCTGTCGAGTATTGCTGAGTGGTGCTTCCTTCCTGATAAAGAAACTTATCATAATCATAATACTCATAACGGAGACCAATACCGAAACGCACATTTTTATACCACACATCCGAGAAAGCAAACTCTGCCTGATGATAACGGAAAGTAGAATTGTGTGTGCGGTCGCCATAATGATAAAAATTGACGTCATTGTATTGGAACAGGTAGGACAGCCCGACACGTTTCAGCGGAGCCGGTTCCCAAGCATAATTAATTCCGGCAGTATAACGTTTTCCTAAACGTCCCGTAAGTGATAGCGTACTGGGCAATTTCCCTTTGAAATTACTGGTTACGTTTATTAATAAACTGGCTATTTCTTCCGAGTCGAAACGAATGCCGACATTTAGTTTGTTTTCATACTTCTTACTTAACGTGTAATTCAGGTTATAGCCACCTCCCGGGGCTTCAGGCAAATTATAAGTCGCCCCCGAATAGCCTAAATTGGCCGACAGAATAGCAGTAGCTTCCTCTATCCGGCGAATACTTATCTCGGAATTTTCTTTAAGATCGCAACGCTTCAACAACCATTTTTTGTCTTTCTCATCAAGACCGTCAAAAGTAATTTCTTTCACATATACCTTTCGCTCAGGCGAGTAGGGATAAGAAGGAATCGGTTGGGGCATATAAGTACTATCCAGCCCCAACTGGCTTTTCAGAGCCATTAATGCACTATCCTGTGCCATGGCAGCTTCTTCGCCACGCATTATCAGAGTATCGATGGCGGAGGGAGTAAAACTGGCGGCAGAATAACCCTCTACGTTTACCTTAATATAAGTAGTCGTTTCTTTCAGATTCTTCTTATATAAATCCTGCCCCATGAGATTCACCAATTGCCCTAATATGGCACCGGCACTATTTAATTCTCCGGCAGGCTTAAGTTCACTTTGAACATCCACCCCGATAATTAAGTCTGCTCCCATGGCACGCGCCACATTTACAGGATAATTATTTACTACACCACCGTCTACCAGTACCATACTGTCTAGCCTGACCGGAGTAAAGACTCCGGGAATGGCCATGCTGGCACGCATAGCAGTGGCCAATACACCTTCATGAAAATTAACCTCATTGCCATTTACTATATTCTCGGAAACACAGGCAAAAGGAATAGGCAACTTATTAAAATTGATGGAGTCGTGATAACCGATAGTAAGCTCACTGAACAAGTTGGCAAGATTTTGCCCTCTTATCAGTCCACCGAAAACTTCGGCTTTTACCCCTTTACCGAAAGGAATAGAAAACACATACTTTTGTGAGGCATCGCGTTCAGATAGATTTTGTTCACTTCTCGGTATCTTGTCGCTCAAAAGGAAAGTCCAGTCCTGACGGCGTACCATGCTGTCAAGTTGCTCGGGAGAATAACCGATAGAGTAAAGACCACCGATGATAGATCCCATGCTGGTACCTACCACATAGTCAATAGGAATACCGGCTTTTTCTATAACTTTCAGAACACCGATGTGCGCCATGCCTTTAGCGCCACCGCCACTTAGCACCACACCCACTTTCTTACGGTGGGCAGGCCGAGGCTGTGCCTTAAGAAGAGCAGGTATAAAGAGTAGACAAACTGCCATTGTTGTCAATGAAGAACGGCTGAATCGTTTCATGTTTATTTTTCTGTATTTAAAAATCTTTTATATAAAAAACAAAAACTGTGCAAAGATGGTTTAATCTTTCGGGGAATGCAAGTCTAATTGTTATAGTTATTGGTCGATTTCCTTTTTTCCTTCAATTTTTCAATCCTCCTAAATCGAACCGATAAATTAAACGAGCCAAACAAATGCTACATGAAGATTGCGTTTTTGCACTTTAAGAGAGCTGAATGAAATCACTTTCTTAAAAAAACAGGCTATAAAACTTTCTATCTAACTAATTTTCTTGTAAATTTGCAACTTAATTTTTGGGAGACTATGTCTTTGCCCGATTTACAATTTAGAGAATACAAGAAAAACGATATAGATTATGAGTAAGAAATTTGCTGAACACTCGCAACTCAACCTATCACAGGTCAATAAAGATGTGCTGAAAAAGTGGGATGAAAACGATGTTTTCGCCAAGAGTATGACAGAACGTGAAGGATGTCCTTCTTTTGTCTTTTATGAAGGACCTCCCTCAGCCAACGGTATGCCGGGTATTCACCACGTAATGGCACGTACTATAAAAGATACTTTCTGCCGCTACAAAACCATGAAAGGTTTTCTTGTCAAACGTAAAGCCGGATGGGATACTCACGGACTACCGGTAGAACTGGGCGTGGAAAAAGCACTCGGAATTACCAAGGAGGATATCGGAAAAACGATTTCTGTGGCCGAATATAACGCAGCCTGTCGTAAGGATGTGATGAAGTTTACAAAAGAATGGACAGACCTTACTCATAAAATGGGTTATTGGGTAGATTTGGATAATCCATACATCACTTATGACAACCGCTATATTGAAACTTTATGGTGGCTCTTAAAGCAACTATATAGCAAGAATTTACTGTATAAAGGATATACCATTCAGCCTTATTCTCCGGCAGCCGGAACAGGACTGAGCTCTCACGAATTAAATCAGCCTGGATGTTATCGGGATGTAAAAGATACTACTGTAGTGGGGCAATTCAAGATGAAGAACCCGAAACCCGAAATGACGGAGTGGGGTACTCCTTACTTCTTGGCATGGACTACTACACCATGGACTTTACCCTCAAACACCGCTTTGTGCGTCGGTCCCAAAATCGATTATGTAGCTGTACAAACATATAATGGCTACACAGGTGAGAAAATGACAGTAGTGCTGGCTAAACCATTGCTTTATGCTCATTTTAACCAAAAAGCAGAAGGACTGCCTTTAGAAGACTACAAACCGGGAGACAAGCTGATTCCTTTCAAGGTGGTAGGTGAATACAAAGGCACGGATTTGGTAGGTATGGAATATGAACAGCTTATTCCATGGGTGAAACCGGTAAACGTAGACGAAAACGGTAATTGGGAAGAAGCTGCCAATCAAGCATTCCGTGTTATCCTTGGTGACTATGTGACTACGGAAGACGGTACAGGTATCGTACATATCGCTCCAACATTCGGTGCGGACGATGCTTTTGTGGCACGTGCAGCAGGCATACCTTCATTGTTTATGATTAACAAAAAAGGTGAACCTCGTCCGATGGTAGACTTGACAGGTAAATTCTTCCTGCTGGATGAACTAGATGAAAAGTTCGTAAAAGAATGTGTGGATGTAGAACAATATCAAGAATATCAGGGGCGCTGGGTGAAAAATGCATACGACCCTCAATTTACTGTAAATGGTAAATACGATGAGAAAACTGCTGCCTCTGCCGAGACACTGGATATTTACATCTGTATGAAAATGAAGGCTTCCAACAAAGCATTCAAGATAGAAAAGCATGTACACAATTATCCACATTGCTGGCGTACAGACAAACCGGTCCTTTATTATCCGCTGGATAGCTGGTTCATCCGTTCTACTGCTGCCAAGGAACGTATGATAGAACTCAATAAGACCATTAACTGGAAACCGGAATCTACCGGAACCGGACGTTTCGGCAAATGGCTGGAAAACCTGAACGACTGGAATTTAAGCCGTTCGCGCTATTGGGGTACTCCGCTTCCTATTTGGCGTAGCGAAGAAGGTGAGGAATTATGTATCGGTTCGGTAGAGGAACTCTATAACGAAATAGAAAAATCCATCGCTGCCGGTTTCATGACTGCTAATCCTTATAAAGAAAAAGGATTTATTCCGGGTGAATATACCGAAGACAATTATGATAAAATAGATCTTCACCGTCCTTACGTAGATGATATTATCCTCGTTTCTGAAAGCGGAAAACCGATGAAACGTGAAGCGGATTTGATTGACGTATGGTTTGATTCAGGCGCCATGCCATACGCACAGTTACATTATCCGTTTGAGAATAAAGATATTGTAGATAATCGTTCTTATTATCCGGCTGACTTCATTGCAGAAGGGGTAGACCAAACTCGTGGCTGGTTCTTTACATTGCATGCTATCGCAACTATGGTATTCGATAGTGTAGCCTATAAAAATGTTATCTCTAACGGACTGGTGCTTGACAAGAATGGAAATAAAATGTCCAAGCGCCTGGGTAATGCTGTTGATCCGTTTGGTGCCATCGAACAATATGGTTCTGACCCTTTGCGTTGGTATATGATTACTAATTCTTCTCCGTGGGATAACTTGAAATTTGATACCGACGGTGTAATGGAAGTAACCCGCAAGTTTTTCGGAACATTGCACAACACATATAAATTCTTTGCTCCATACGCTAACCTTGACGGATTTACCTATCAGGAAGCCGATGTTCCTATGAGCAAACGTCCGGAAATTGACCGTTGGATTCTTTCGGAACTAAACTCATTGATAAAGAATGTGGATATGTGCTATGCTGACTATGAACCGACTAAAGCCGGACGATTAATCAATGATTTCGTAAATGATAATCTGTCCAACTGGTATGTACGTCTATGCAGAAAACGTTTTTGGGGTACAGGCTATACAGAGGATAAGCTGGCGGCATATCAAACATTATATGTATGTCTGGAAACTGTAGCTAAACTAATGGCACCGATTGCTCCTTTCTATGCAGACAAATTGTATATGGACTTGATTGCAACAACCGGACGCGACCATGTAGCTTCTGTCCACCTTGCAGATTTCCCGGTTTGCGATGAGACTGTTATTGACAAAGAATTGGAAACCCGCATGGAGTTAGCACAGAAAGTATCTTCTATGGGGTTGGCGCTGCGCAAGAAAATAAATATTATCGTTAAACAACCGTTACAGAAGTTGATGATTCCGGTGGATGCACTGATGAAAGAACGTTTAGAGTCTGTAAAATCATTGATAATGAACGAAGTGAATATTAAAGAAATAGACTTCGTGGAAGGTACATCCAATTTGCTTGTGAAGAAAGTGAAGTGTAACTTCAAGATTCTAGGTAAGAAATTCGGTTCATTGATGAAACAGGTGGCCGCTGCTGTAACTGCCATGAATCAGGAACAAATCAGCGTTCTTGAAAACGAAGGGAAAATTGTTCTCGACCTAAATGGTACTCCGGCTGAAATAGAAACGTCTGAAGTGGAAATTTTCAGTGAAGATATCCCCGGATGGGTAGTTGCCAATGAAGGCGTATTGACAGTAGCTTTGGATACTGTTGTAACCGAAGAACTGCGTCGTGAAGGTATTGCTCGTGAACTTGTGAGTAAGATTCAGAATATTCGCAAGGGCAGTGGCTTTGAAATAACTGATAAAATAAAGGTATCTTTATCTAAAAATGAGCAAACCGATAGCGCAGTAAAAGAATATAATACTTATATTTGTAACCAAGTTCTTGCCAACTCCCTTAATTTGGTAGACGAAGTGAAGGATGGCATAGAATTAAGTTTCGATGATTTCTCGCTTTATGTGAGTGTCGTAAAGGAATAACATTAACCTTTTAAAACTAAATAATATGGCTGAAAAAACAAGATACTCTGATGCAGAACTCGAAGAGTTCCGTGCCATTATCATGGAAAAACTGGAATTGGCCGAGCGTGATTACGAACGCTTGAAAAGTAGTATCATGAATAAGGATGGTAATGATACGGACGATACTTCCCCTACTTACAAAGTATTGGAAGAAGGTGCCAATACGCTGTCCAAAGAAGAAACGACAAGATTAGCTGCACGTCAGTTGAAATTCATTCAGGGACTGCAAGCTGCTTTAATCCGTATTGAAAACAAAACATACGGTATTTGTCGTGAAACAGGTAAACTGATTCCAAAAGAAAGACTTCGCGCTGTTCCTCATGCCACTTTGAGTATCGAGGCTAAAAACGAAGGAAAGAAATAGCATTTTTATAGTTGACAGGAAAGCAGGTCAAAGAGGCTGCTACCTGTCGACTATTAATTATCACCTATTATAATGAATAAATTACTCACGAAAGGGCAACTTTCTGTTCTGATTGTTTTTGGAGTATTAATTATTGACCAGATAATAAAGATATTGGTAAAGACTAATATGTTCTGGCATGAAAGTATCCGCATTACAGATTGGTTTTATATCTATTTTACAGAAAATAACGGCATGGCTTTCGGCATGGAATTGTTTGGAAAGCTATTTCTTACAACATTCCGCATCGTTGCTGTGGGACTGATAATTTGGTATCTGGCTAAAATCATTAAAGAAAATTATAAGACAGGCTATATTGTCTGCCTTTCATTAATATTGGCCGGCGCCGTAGGAAATATCATTGATAGTGTATTTTATGGCGTAATCTTCAATGAAAGCACTTATAGCCAAATAGCACATTTTGTTCCTGTAGGCGAAGGCTATTCTGAATGGTTTCATGGTAAAGTAGTGGATATGTTTTATTTTCCAATCATTGAAACCAACTGGCCGGAATGGATACCGGGAATAGGTGGAGAACATTTTATCTTCTTCAGTCCGATATTTAATTTTGCTGACGCTGCTATCAGTTGTGGTATCATTGCATTGTTGTTATTTTATGGAAAATATCTGAACACAGGTATTCACCCGGAAGAAAAAGCTCAGAAAAAAGATGCACAATAAGAAGATTCGTTGGACGTTGTTGCTCAGTGCGGCTTTGCTGGCAGGATGCGGAAAACAAATACCAAAAGATGTCATCCACCCGGATAAGATGGAGGACATCTTGTATGACTATCATTTGACTACGGCTATGTCCGGCAATATCTCTTATGATGAGAACTACAAAAAAGAAGCTCTTCGCAATTACGTATATAGAAAACATCACGTAACCAAAGCAGAGTTTGATTCATCTATGGTGTGGTATACTCGTCATACAGAAAACCTTGCCAAAATTTATACCAATTTAGGAAAACGTTTCCGTGAGGAAAAGAAGGATGTGAAACGCTTGCTGGCAATGCGCGAAAACAAACCCTCAATGTCACAACCTGGAGATACAGTAGATGTGTGGTATAATAAAACACTATATTGGCTGACGGATGCACCACTATCCAACAAGATTACTTTTGAAATTCCCACTGACTCCAACTTCAAAGCAAAGGATGCTTTCTTGTGGTCGGCAAATTACATATTCCTCTCAAACCTGCAACAACAGGTGACGATGGGATTCAATATTCTGTTTGATAATGATTCAGTGTCGGGTAAAGTAGCCGAAGTAACGGCTTCAGGCATACAATCATTATATATCAAGCCGGATTCTGCTTATAAAATCAAGAGCATCAATGGTTTTATCTATCTTACGGGGGATTCTGTCAAAGCTCCGGGTATCATAGTGGATAAAATTTCATTGATTCGTTACCATGAACTAGCAGATACCATATCTATTGTCGCAAAAGATAGTGTACCCGAAAAATCAATGTCTGTCATAGATAAAGATACAGATTCATTAAAAATGGATTCAGTCCAGATGAAAGAAGCTGTTACCCCCGTACGCTTGAATCCACGCGATATGAAAGAAAAGGAGGGTATTCGCCCACAACGTACTCGCCTGCAAAAGAAATGAGACGATTTGCCTGTCAACGTTTATATCTTTCTCCTGACACATACTTCATCCGTTATGTGGTAGAATTGGGAAACAACGGAAAGATACAGAGCTATTACCCTTTGGAAGAAGAAATATATGCTACTCAATGGATAGGGGGAGTGATTGTGCTTTCTGCGAGAAGAAAACTCGAACCGATTATGCCGGAAAAGAATTTCAAAACCTTCCTTGCTCAAGCTACCCGGACAAATACCAAAATTCAGGAATGCTATGCATGGCATATTGCCAATTTTGATATTGTCCGAGAAGAATTTGTCCCTCAAAGCCATATTATCCGACTTTAGCGCAATCTTCTTCTGAACTCGGCACAAACCACAGCTGTGGCAATAGCTACATTCAAAGACTCCGAAGTCTCTCTTTCCTGTGGATAATTAGGAATATACAATCGCCTATTAATAAGTGCTTCCACCTCTCTACTTATTCCATTTCCTTCATTTCCCATTACAATCAATCCGTTAGCAGAAAGAGTCTCAGAATAGATTACATTTCCATCCAGGAATGTTCCATAAACCGGAATCCCTTTGAGTGAAGAAATTAATTTCGGTAAATCACAATAATGCACTTTCACTCGTGCTATTGCCCCCATGGTAGCCTGCACGGTTTTAGGATTAAAGACATCCACCGTTCCGGTAGAGCAAAAAATATCCTCTATACCGAACCAATCGGCTAAGCGGATAATAGTTCCTAAATTGCCCGGATCTTGTATATTGTCCAAAGCCAGGCATAAAGATTTTGAAATAACTTTGCTGTCCGACTCATAAACAGGTTGTTCAAATATAGCCAATACCTCTTGCGGTGTCTTTTGCAAACTGACCCGTGAAAGCTCTTCCTGCCCAACCTCTATCACCTCGTCGGCATGACAACCAGGATGAGAAGAGAACCATTCAGCTGTCCCCGTCAACAACCGACAAGGAAAATGCCCCATCAAATCATCTACCAATTTATGTCCTTCAGCAACAAATACTTTTTCTTCCTTACGATTCTTTTTTAACTCTAACGAACGAATATATTTAATTTTATTCTTACTTAGCATGATTATTTCCATTAAATAACAAATATTAGAGGCAAAGCTAAGAAGATATTTTCAATTAATATCTATCTTTGCGAGTAAATTTGCGAAGGTTACGGATTTGTATGAAGAAAAGCGCACACCCATATATATACACACTCATTTTAGCACTATGCACTTCGTGTTCGGTCAATAAATTTATCCCTGAAAATCAATATTTATTGGATGAAGTAAAAATTGTATCAGACACAAAGGAGGTAAAACCATCGCTTTTTAACTCTTACCTCCGTCAAAATCCTAATGCCAAATGGTTTAACATGGTTAAAATCCCCATGTATATTTATGGTGCATCAGGTACGGACTCTACCAAACGTGTAAATCGCTTCTTCAGAAAAATTGGGGATGCCCCGGTCATTTACAATGCAGATGTTGCCATGAAATCTAAGGAGGAGATAGAAAAAGCCGTACGTAACATGGGGTATATTGGAGCTAAAGTGACTATTCATACCGAAGCAAAGAAGAATAAGTTAAAACTGTTCTACCATATAGAAGCTGGACGTCCCTATATGATACGTCATATAGCTTACAATATTGATGATTTAAATATTAGCGATTGTCTTCAACAGGATTCTGCCCAAAGTATGCTTTTCCCCGGTATGCCGTTTGATGTAAATGTACTTGACGCTGAGAGACAACGAATCACCAGATTGCTCCAGAACAAAGGGTACTATAAATTCAATAAGGATTTTCTGGTATATCAAGCAGATACCACCCGCAATACTTATTTGGTAGACCTCACTTTGAAATTACTTCCTTATCAACGTAAAAAGGAAGATCCACCACAAAAACACAGACAATATTTAGTGAATAGTGTCAACTTTATAGCTGATAGCGAAATGACCCCCATCCGTAAAGGTTCATTTACCGGTTTCGATTCATTGAGCTATAAAGGATACAACATGTACTATAAGGATAAAATGTTTTTGCGCCCGAAACTGTTAGTGGATTTCAACCGTATTCGTCCCGGAGAGTTTTATAGTGAACGTGATGTGCAGAATACTTATAGTGCATTGGGACGTCTGCGCATGCTGAAATATTCCAATATTCGTTTTAAGGAAGTAAATGTAAGCGACAGTACCAAATTGGATGCATATATAGTGATGTCAAAAGGACAAAATAAATCAGTTTCTTTTGAGATAGAAGGTACAAACTCTGCGGGAGATTTGGGTGCGGCTGCTTCCATTTCTTTCCAGCATAGAAACGTGTTCAAAGGGTCGGAAACGTTTACTATGAAAGTACGCGGTGCTTATGAGGCAATCACCGGATTGGGACAAGATTATGTCAATGACAACTATACGGAATATGGTGTGGAAAGCAGTCTTAACTTCCCTGAATTTATGTTTCCCTTTCTTTCTTCGGACTTTAAAAGGAAAATTAAAGCTACCTCTGAAGTGGGACTGAAATTTACATCACAGGTACGTCCTGAATTTTCTCGTATGCTTGCATCAGCGTCCTGGAGTTATCGATGGAGTGATAGAAAACATATACAGCACCGCCTTGATCTGGCGGATATTAATTATGTATATATGCCAAGCAAATCGCCCGATTTTCAAGAGTATTTAGATAAAATGACGGCTAACAACTCATTGTTACGTGCCAGTTATGAAAATGTACTGATAGTGCGTATGGGATACAACTTCACATATAACAGTGCCGGTAATACCATGATGCGCACACCGACAAAGAGTTCGTATTCCTTGCGTGTAAACGTGGAGGAAGCCGGTAATCTAATGTATGCCGCATCCAAACTGGCACACTCTACTCCGAAAGGGGACAAGGGATTTGTATTGGCTAATATTCCGTTTGCACAATATATAAAAGGAGATTTTGACTTTGCCAAGAATTTCATGATTGACCCACGCAACTCTTTCGTTTTTCATATAGGAGTAGGAGTGGCTTATCCTTATGGGAACTCACGGGCACTTCCTTTTGAAAAGCGTTATTTCTCCGGCGGTGCCAACAGTGTGCGCGGTTGGTCGGTACGTTCACTGGGCCCCGGAGGATATAAAGGTAGTTCAGACGGGCAGATGGACTTTATCAAACAGTCGGGGGATATCAAGTTAGACTTAAATGTGGAGTATCGCACCCATCTGTTTTGGAAGTTAAACGGAGCGGCTTTCATAGATGCCGGTAATATTTGGACAATACGCTCAGACTCAGAGCAGGAAGATGGTGTGTTCAAATTCAACAAATTCTACAAACAGATTGCTGTAGCATATGGTTTGGGCATCCGCTTTGATTTAGACTATCTCATTTTACGTTTTGATGGTGGAATGAAAGCTATCAACCCGATGGAAACGGGTAAAGGACGTTACCCGATAACGCGACCTCGATTCAGCCGAGATTTTGCTTTCCATTTTGCAGTAGGTTATCCGTTTTAATTAGATTATAATTTTATAGCTTATGAAAAAAATAGAGAAAAAGGTATATACAGTAGAGGAAGTGGATGAGTTAAAAAAATGGTTTGATAATCAAACACTTCCACAGTCCATGCAAATAAATTCATCCGCTTATTCACCTGATTTAAAAGATACAGTGGCGATGCTGTTTGAACAAGCATATATCTGCTGTAACAACCCGAAGATGCAAGGATGCCTTTTATTATTAGAAAATATTAAGAAAAATTTAGAGGAGAAAAAGGGAATCGAGTAAGCAAAACATTCTTCATATTTGTTTAATACATTAATAGTATTTAATGCAGACAGTATGAAAAAGAATTTATTATTGTATGGCGTCTTTTTTGGGTGCCCTCTCATTATCTTCCTGTTCAGGCAATGCCAAAAACAAAGAAATGACTGACAATGGCATGAGTATGGAAAGTGCAAACGAAGTAATAAGGCATTGTGATACCTCGCTGAAAGTACTGAAAGATTTAATTAATGAAGATTCAATAAAAGCCATATTGGGTTATATAGATAAGACAGAGGGTACAGATATGCTCCCTATTGTTCCACAACCGGCTTTATATGAAGGATAGAGCCTATCTGAAAATAATTATACAATGGCCAATAAAATAAGAAAAGAGGAACTCCTGTTAAGTATAGCCCTATCCGAATACAAACAAGTGATATTTGATATTCTAACCCCGACAGTAGAAAGTGCCAAAACCGTTTTACCTTCCGTTCAAAAGGATAAAAAATAAGAGATAATTCAAAATCCGATAGGCTTATTTTGAAAAAGGTGGGATATGTTTCCACCTTTTTATGTATATTTGCGACTCTTTTGACGCAGCAATTGCGACAATACTATAACTAGAAAACGAAACACAATGAAAATTAAATTTATAAGTCTGGCTAGTGGCAGTAGTGGCAACTGCTATTTCATTGGAACAGACGCATATGGCATATTAGTGGATGCTGGTATTGGAATCCGTACTATTAAAAAACATTTAAAAGACTTGGGTATTGGACTTGATAGGATTCGAGCTGTTCTTATTACCCATGATCATGCCGATCACATTAAAGCGGTAGGGCATTTGGGAGAGAAATTCGGTATTCCTATTTATTCCACTCCCGAAATCCATATAGGCATCAACAAAAGTTATTGTGTGACAGAAAAACTTTCGACCTCCGTCCGCTATTTAAGTAAAGGAACACAAATTCAGATTGAAGATTTCAGAATAACAGCTTTTGAAGTTCCCCATGATGGAACAGATAATGTGGGTTATTGTATAGAAGTAGATGGCAAAACTTTTTCTTTTTTAACAGACTTGGGACATATTACATCTACAGCAGCTGAATATATCTGCAAAGCCAATTATCTAATATTGGAGGCTAACTATGACGAAGAAATGTTGAAAATGGGATCATATCCCCAATATCTTAAGGAACGTATTGCCGGGTCTAATGGTCATATGAGTAATCGTGAAACAGCAGAGTTTTTGGCTGAGAATATCAATGAAGGATTAAAATATATTTGGCTTTGCCATCTGAGTAAAGATAATAATCATCCGGAACTCGCTTATAAAACAGTAGAACTTCTGTTAAGAAGCAAAGGGGTGCTTGTGGGTAAAGATGTACAACTCATTGCTTTAAAGCGAAGTACACCTTCCATGCTCTATGAGTTCGAATAAATTTCGATGAAAAAGTGAAAAAAATGGTGCAAAATATTTGGTAGTTTAAGATAAAACGCCTACCTTTGCAACCGCAAATCAGAAATGAACGCACTCTTAGCTCAGTTGGTAGAGCAACTGACTCTTAATCAGTGGGTCCAGGGTTCGAATCCCTGAGGGTGTACAATAAAAAATGATTTGCAAATGCACTCTTAGCTCAGTTGGTAGAGCAACTGACTCTTAATCAGTGGGTCCAGGGTTCGAATCCCTGAGGGTGTACGAATCAGAAATGAAAATTGAAGAAAAGCTCTGAAAATCAATGATTTTTGGAGCTTTTTCTTTTATGGATTCCTACAAAATATAGAAGGTTCAGTTTGAAAACTTGGGCTCAGTTTGAAAACTTGGGCTCAGTTTGAAAACTTGGGCTCAGTTTGAAAACTTGGGGGAATTAGTTAAAAACACTATCTTTGTGGCATGAAACAGAACCTTCACCCCCCTGCCACTCCACTGGAGATGTTGAGCTTGTTCCTTCCTGCAGGCCTGCTTGACTATTTTGACCTGGTTAACCATGTCTCTCAAGAGACTTGCTTCATTTTTTTTCTTGAGGAAAAGCCTTCCATTCCTCAAGAGCATTCCCATTTACATCTACATTCCAAAGGTTTCTTCCCGGAAATAGAAGTGCAAGACTTTCCTGTTCGCGGCAAGGCTGTATATCTACGCATCAAGCGGCGTCGTTGGGAAGACCCGGAAACAGGACAAACTTATAGCCGTGATTGGAACTTAGTAGCCTCCGGTACTCGCATAACAGCTGAGTTCGGAGCTTTTTTAAAAGCGTTACTTAGACAATCATGCGGTTAGTTGCCAAAGTGTAGCAGAACATTACTGTATGGATGG
>NZ_KB905472.1:1509386-1518186 GCF_000382445.1 Phocaeicola massiliensis B84634 = Timone 84634 = DSM 17679 = JCM 13223
AACCAAGTAAAGGAAATTACACTTGATATGGCCGGCAGTATGCAGAAAATAGCAAAACGTTGTTTTCCCGGGGCTATGCAGGTAGTGGATCGTTTCCATGTCTCAAAGTTGGTTTATGAAGCTGTACAAGACCTTCGGATCGCTTATCGCTGGCAAGTAATGAAGGATGAGAACAGGAAAATCAAGGAAGCTAAAGCCAAGGGGGAAAGTTATGAACCTAAAGTGTTTAGCAATGGAGATACACTCAGACAGTTGTTGGCCAGAAGCCGGTACCTGCTGTTTAAGGCTCCGGACAAGTGGCTGCAAAGCCAGAAGGTAAGAGCCAAACTACTCTTTGAACAATTCCCGGATATAAAATCCGTGTACTATTACGCACTACGATTAGGGAAGATATTTTCAGACTATACAGATAAAGATGTGGCTCGTGCCAAACTGGCACTTTGGTATAATGAAATTGAGGAGTTTGGTTATGATACGTTCACTACTGTTGCCAATTCCATTGAGAATCATTACGAACGGATATTAAACTACTTTGTGAACAGAAGCACAAATGCTGCTGCGGAAGCTTTTAATGCAAAAATTAAAGCATTTAGGGCTTCATTTCGTGGAGTAGTAGATAAGAGGTTCTTTCTGTATAGATTAGCAAAGGTGTATGCATAAAGAGAAATTAACAAATGTTAATCCCCCAAGAATTACAACTGAGCCAAAACTTGGGGTCAGTAGCTTTTAATGTTAGTAAAATCTAAAATTATTTTATACATTTGTATGATATGACTTTAATGAATTTTATTATATGATAGCAGAAAGACAATTAATCTCTCATTTGTATCAAAATAAAGAGAATGGACAATGGGTGATACAGTCAAATGATGAGCACCAAAAAGGAGTAGCAAAAATAGCTGCCTCTTTTGCCAAAAGGTTTGAACTCCCTTCTTGGGGATATGCACTTGGTCTGCTTCATGACAAAGGTAAAGAACGTGCAGCGTTCCAACAATACATACGTAAAGTAAACGGTTTGTCCACGGATGATAAAAAGCATTATAATGATCACGCTCATGCTTTTGTGGGTGGAATACTGGCAAAGGATTTCATGGGGAAAGATGTTCTCAATCTTCTTGCCAATCAAATAATTTCCCACCATACAGGACTGTATGATTATGTGGAAGCAGAAAATATCTTGCAGGAAAAACCGTTGCCTGAAGAAATAGACAAGGATAATATAAATATAGATATACCCTTATTGTATAAAGAATTTCTTGAATCACCTTTTTCTAAATTTAAGGTAGACCGGAAACACTTTCATCACCTGTCTCGTATGCTTTTTTCTTGTCTTGTCGATGCTGACCGACTCGACACGGAGCAATTTATGAATCTAGAGTCATGGCAGAAAAGGAAGTGCTCGTCTACGGTTGTCGATTTGTTACCGAAATTGGAAGCGCATTTGCAAAAATTGCAGTTGGATGCAGTTGATACGGAAGTAAATCGTATTCGTAGGAAAGTACAAGAACAATGCAGCAAAACATCTTTAGGTGAAAAAGGTTTCTACAGCCTTACGGTACCAACGGGAGGCGGCAAGACGCTTTCGTCTTTGTTATGGGCCATGAAGCATGCTGCAAATCATGCCATGAATCGTATCATCATTGCCATTCCATATACTAGCATCATTGTACAGACGGCAGGTCTCCTGAAGAAAATCTTCGGTGAAGAGAATGTATTGGAACATCACAGTAACTTCAATCCGGATGATATTAAAAATGAGGAAGTACGCGAAAAAGCGAAGCTGGCCACTGAAAATTGGGATTATCCCATTATTGTCACTACCAACGTGCAACTTTTTGAATCTATGTTTAGCAATAGACCGTCCGATTGCCGTAAGTTGCACAATATCGTGAATTCAGTTATTATCTTAGACGAGGTTCAGACATTGCCGACCGACTTTTTGCAACCGATAGTCGATGCGATGAAGGCATATCAAAAAATGTTTGGAGTATCTATATTGTTTACAACAGCGAGTCAGCCGGTGCTTAGCGGTTTGATAGAAGGCGCAAATCCTAAAGTCGGATTTAAGGGAATAGAGCATATCATGGAAATTATTCCGACTGAATTTGCGTTACATGACAAGCTCCGTCGTGTGAAATTGGAAATAGATAACACGGGGAAAACATATGATGAAATAGCGGCAAAGGTGTCTGAATATGATAAGGTACTCTGTATTGTGAACACCCGTAAGGATGCCAAGGAATTGTATAATCGCTTGCCTGACGAAGGAGTGAAAATTCATTTATCAAGAATGATGTGCCCTGCCCATATTAGTGAAACGATATGTAAGATAAAAGCTTTGTTAAAGGATGAAGCACATCCAATTGTAAGAGTAATAGCAACCCAACTCGTAGAAGCGGGTGTAGATATAGATTTTCCAGTTGTATTTCGTCAAGAGGCAGGACTTGATTCTGTATTGCAAGCGGCGGGAAGATGTAACCGTGAAGGGAAAAATAGGATTGGTCACACATTTGTATTCAGCCTTTCTGCAGAGAAGCGCATACTCTTTGGTTCAATGGCAGCAGCCAACAATGCACGACTGAACTTACCTACTGATAGCGATTGGTTTGCTCCTTCCACAATGGAAAAGTATTTTCAACAGCTTTATTTCAGGAAGGATACGTTTGATAAAAAGGATATGAAACATTATCTTTATAAACTTGACGAGTTATGTTTTGAAACAGCCTCAAAAGAGTTTAGACTGATTGATGATGATGGTATGAATGTCATAGTGAATTGGGAAAACAGTATGGGACTTGTGGAGAATTTGAAAAAGTCGGGTTGTACATATTCATTAATGAAACAACTGGCCAAGTTTACTGTAGGTGTTCATCGCTCGAATTTCAGTCAATTGATTAAATATGGTGCTGTTGAAGAAATATTGGAAGGTATATATGTGTTGGCCGACAGGGCGCAGTATGATAATGCTATAGGGCTTAAACTTGAAAACCATTGGATGGAAGAGATATTAATGATATAAAGACAAGACGGAATCGGAAGATTTATAGCAAAATAACGAAAGTAATGAATAATATGGAATATACAGATAAAGAATATTGTTTGGAGATATGGGGTGACTGGGCTTGTTTTACTCGCCCGGAACTGAAAGTAGAACGAGTGAGCTACGATGTCATTACACCATCGGCAGCACGTGCTGTCTTTGAGGCTATACTTTTCAAACGCTATGCCATGCGTTGGCAGGTGACGAAGATTGAAGTGCTTAATCCCATTAAGTGGACTACCATCAGGCGAAATGAAGTGGGAGCAGTGGTAAATTCCAGTATGAAACCAATTTATATAGACGATGGAAAGACACGCCAACAGAAGAACTCTTTGCTTTTGCAAGATGTGCGTTATCGCATTTATGCCAAATTGATATTTATCCCAGTAAAAGATCGTCCGAAGGAGGCTTTTGCCAAACATCAGCCAAGTAATGATGAGAATCCCATGAAGTATTATCAGATGTTTGAACGCAGAGCATTGCAAGGGCAATGCTTTACGCAGCCTTATTTGGGTTGCCGCGAATTTGCCGCAAATTGGAAATACATTGATAATACGGATTATCTTGAGCCGCCTTTGTTTGAAGACAGAGATTTGGGCATTATGCTTTATGATATGGATTTTGAGGGGAATGCCCAGAAACCGGATGCCATGTTTTATCGTGCTAGAATGAAACAAGGTGTGATTGTTGTACCAAGTAAAGATAGTGAGGAGGTACTGAGATGATATTGAAGGCATTGTATGATTATTACCATCGAAGTGGGGATAATGTAGCTCCTTTGGGGCTGGAATACAAAGAGATTGGTTTTATAATTGTTATTGATAAAGATGGAAATCTGTGTAGAATAGAGGATAATCCTGTTAAGAAACTTGTAGCTAAAACCAATGGTCGTACAGGCACAAAAAGTTTGCCTAATCATTTATGGGATAATTTTTCTTATGTTTTAGGCATTAGTAATGCTACTATACATATAAATGACGAGGGATTAAAGCCTGAAAAGGAAGCTGAGTATAAAAAAGAAATTGCCAAGAATGTTAGAAACCATTCGGCATTTCTTGAATACATCAATGACTTATGTTCTCAATATCCCTATGATGAGGATTTAAAAGCTGTTGCAAACTTCTATATTAGTAACAAGGACGTATTGTCATTGCTCCAAAAGGCCGATAACTGGGATAATATAAAGAAGAATTTCACTAAAAACATATCTTTTCTCATTCAAGGAGAAACACAGATAATAGCTGAGAAAGAATCAGTTTTATCTTATTATAAAACTGATGAGGGCAAAACTGATTTCAGCAGAATCTGTGTGTGTTTAGTTACGGGTGAAAAATGTCAACCAGTTAAAACTTTTACAAAAATCCAATTAGGGAAATTCAGTGATACAAAATTGGTGTCTTTTCAAAAGAATCAAGGATATGATTCCTACGGAAAAGAGCAAGGAAATAATGCGCCGATGTCTAAGTCGGCGGAATTTGCAATTGCTGCTGCTTTAAAAAAACTGATTGATTATAACTCTCATAATAAATTTACTGTCGGCTTAAGGACTTATGCATTTTGGGCTTCAAGGAAAAACGAAGTAAATATGCAAATAGAAGAGAGTGTGTATTCTTTATTTGGGTGGGAAGAAAAGGATAACCCTGATAGCAAACTTGAAAATATTACCCAAATATTCAAATCAATATATAATGGAAATAAGCCTATTCAAACTGATGATAAATTTTATATCCTCGGAATGTTTGCCGCTAACAAGGCAAGAATAGCGATATCGTATTGGAATGAGACTACAGTAAAGGAATTTGCCGGTAAACTTCTCTTGCATTTTGAAGATATGGAAATCATAACGAGTGGAGATAAAAGACCTAATTATTGTAGTCTATACGCAATACTCAAGGCTGTTAGTTTGAAAGAGAACATAAAAGAAAATTGCCCTCCTAGTCTTCCTGATGCCGTGGTGAAAAGCATCTTTCAAGGATTACCATATCCGGTTTCTTTGTTTCAAGCTTGCGTTTGCCGCATACGTGCAAAACAATCCGTTAACATTGTGCATGCTGCCATCATCAAGGCTTATCTTAACCGACTGAATGATAATAACAACAATAAAAAACTCGATATTATGTTAGATAAAGACAATCAAAATCAAGGGTATCTTTGCGGACGGTTATTTGCGGTAATGGAAAATCTCCAGTATGCCGCAAATAAGCAAGATACTATTCGTTCAAGTTATTTGAATGCAGCTTCATCTACCCCATCAGCTGTATTTCCAACCATTCTTAAACTATCAAATAGTCATTATAGCAAATTAGCAAAAGACAAAAAAGGACTTGCTAATTTCTTTGATGATCAAAAGAAAGAAATTATAGCATTAATCCAAGATTTTCCAAATACATTGAATTTGAGTGATCAAGGACGTTTTTTTCTTGGCTATTATCATCAGAAATGCCACAGAGATAATAAAGAAGCAGAAGAGTAATAACAATATAAAAAAGAAAATAACTATGTCAGAAATTAGAAACAGAATAGATTTCGTTTACATCTTTGATGTACAAGACGGTAACCCAAATGGTGACCCCGATGCAGGCAATCTCCCCCGTGTGGATGCTGAAACTGGTATGGGACTTGTTACAGATGTTTGCCTTAAGCGCAAGGTGCGTAATTATGTACAAATAGCTAAATCAGGACAACTTGGTAACGATATTCTTGTTAAGTCTAAGGAAATTTCAGGCGAAGAAGTCTTTATTAATGGAGAAATCCGTAAGACATATGAAGATCTCAGTATAAAGCTTGAGAAAGGAAAAGCTCCTGCTGATAAAGTGCCTGCTGGTAGAACTGCTATGTGCAAACGATTCTTTGATGTGAGAACCTTTGGCGCAGTTCTATCAACGGGCCCTAATGCAGGACAAGTAAGAGGAGCTGTTCAGATGACTTTTGCCCGTTCAAAAGATATGATTGTTTCAGAAGAACATGCACTAACGGTGTGCGCAGCCCGCGATGAAGAAAAGCCTTATGAGTTGCAAGTAGGAATACAAGGTCGCAAGGCTACCGTACCTTATGGCCTCTACATCTGCCATGGTTTCATCTCTGCCAACTTGGCACGACAAACCGGATTCTCAGAAGAAGACCTTGCATTATTTTTTGAAGCATTGAAGAATATGTTCGATGTGGACCGTTCGGCAGCACGCGGATTGATGAGTGCACAAAAGCTGATTGTTTTCAAGCATGATTCCGTATTAGGCAATGCTCCTGCCAACAAACTGTTTGACTTGGTTAAGGTGGAGAAGATCTGTGACGGAGCACCGCGTTCATTCAGCGACTATTCGGTCATTATAGACAAGGAGAATGTTCCATCAAATGTTACTGTTGAAGAGCTGATATAAGTAAAAGGTATATGTATAGCGAAGACGATATGCTCATGTTGTCGGGGATTCAGCACTTTAGGTTCTGTCCTCGGCAATGGGCTTTAATACATATCGAACAGCAATGGGATGATAATCGTCTTACCATTGAAGGACAGATCCTGCACAAGCATGTAGATGATCCGTTTTATAGGCAGAAGTGTGGTGACCAAATAACATTACGCGCAGTGAATATTGCTTCGTATGAACTGGGTCTTTATGGCATTTCAGATGCTATAGAACTGCTTCCGTCTTTATCTTTTGAAGACACAATTCAGCATCCGAAGTATCCGGGGCAATGGAAACCGGTGGTTGTGGAGTATAAACATGGTAAACCAAAAAGGAATGAAGTGGATGAAGTGCAGTTGGCAGCACAGACAATGTGTCTTGAGGAAATGTACGCTATCCATATACCATACGGTGTGTTCTTTTATGGAGAACTTCGCCATCGGGTGAATATGGATATAACTGATGAATTGCGGAACATTGTCAAGCAATGTACTCAAGATATGCACGAGGTATTCGCCAAAGCGGTTATTCCGAAGGCGGAGTATGGCAAGCATTGTGATAAATGTTCCCTCAAAGATATTTGTATGCCAACGATGGTAAAGAATTGTACTACGGTGGATACATACCTTAATAAAAATTTATATGAATGAGAAAATTGTTGAATACTTTGTATGTGACGACACCGGAAGCGTATCTTAGTAAGGATGGGCTGAATGTTGTAGTGTCGGTCAAACAAGAGGAAGTGTTTCGTATTCCTGCTATTAACATAGAAGGCATTGTGACGTTCGGATATATGGGCGCAAGTATGAAATTGTGCACTGACAATGGCATATCACTTACATTCCTTTCTCCTCATGGCAGATTTATCAGCAGGGTACAGGGCACGACGAAAGGGAATGTACTGTTGCGTAAAAAACAGTATCAATTGTCGGACGATGAATCTTGGTCGTTACATGCGGCACGGCTGATGATTGGCGGTAAGATTCAAAACTATCGTAATATATTGAGGAGATATATTCGTGATTATGGGGAGAATGAAGATGTCAATCAAGCAGTACAAGTGTTGGAGCATGCCAAGCGTGAAGCTTTGACAGCTCAAGATAAGACGACCCTAATAGGGTATGAAGGCATGGCTTCAAATGCTTATTTTGAAGTGTTGCCTATTTTGATACTTAATCAGAAAGCTGATTTTCCATTTCATGGTCGTAATCGCCGTCCTCCTAAGGATGCAGTGAATGCCATGTTGTCATTTGCTTATACTTTGATAGCAAATGAAATATCTGCAGCACTCGAGACTGTAGGTCTTGATCCTTATGTAGGATTTCTCCATACACTTCGTCCGGGGCGTACGTCCTTAGCATTGGATATGATGGAAGAATTTCGTGCCTATCTTGGTGATCGTTTTGTCTTGTCATTGATTAATAAAAGACAGATCACATCCAAGGATTTTTTGTTTCAAGGTGATAATGGGGTTGTTATGACAGATAAAGGGAAAAAGATTTTTATTTCTGCATGGCAGGCTAAGAAAAGAGAGGTGATAATCCATCCTTATCTTAATGAAAAAATTGAGATAGGACTTCTGCCTTATGCACAAGCTATGTTGATGGCAAGATATATTAGGCAAGATATTGATAATTATCCGGTATTTCTAATAAAATGATTTACGAGTATGTATATTCTTGTAACTTATGATGTGGATACTACGAGCAAGGAAGGAGCTCGCCGTTTACGGTGTGTGGCTAAGGCTTGCATAGATTATGGACAGAGGGTACAGAATTCTGTCTTTGAATGTGAGGTGACAGAAGCACAATATTGTCTTTTGAGAGGAAGAATCAAAGATATCATTGATATGTCTCGTGATAGTGTTAGATTCTATATTCTTAGTAAAAATGAGAATAGAAGGGTGGAAGTGATAGGTGTCGAAACTGCTTATAAAGTTAATAATGCTTTTATTGTATAATGTGTGCGAATGTGGAGTGTTGCAAAAAAAGTAGTATCTTCGCAACTCTTAATAATCAGCAGATTGACTTGTTTATAAGGCGAATGCCGTTATTCAATTGAAATAAAAATGAGAATTCGCATATTAGTAGGGTTAATTTATTGATTTATAATATACAACTCTGTATACAGTCACACCTCATGTAGGTGTGTGGATTGAAACAAAGAGGAAGACTTGTTGCCCGGCAAGGATGGAAGTCACACCTCATGTAGGTGTGTGGATTGAAACACCATTAATATAGTGGTACTATTCATTCAGTTAGTCACACCTCATGTAGGTGTGTGGATTGAAACTATAACTTAACCCAACCACGACAGCCGGTGATGTCACACCTCATGTAGGTGTGTGGATTGAAAC
>NZ_KB905472.1:1518196-1518755 GCF_000382445.1 Phocaeicola massiliensis B84634 = Timone 84634 = DSM 17679 = JCM 13223
TCACACCTCATGTAGGTGTGTGGATTGAAACTATAACTTAACCCAACCACGACAGCCGGTGATGTCACACCTCATGTAGGTGTGTGGATTGAAACAAAGGAGAAAACCTTTCATGAGCCGGGACCGTTGTCACACCTCATGTAGGTGTGTGGATTGAAACCTTGACTATCTACGGAAGCAAAAAAATATCCCTTGTCACACCTCATGTAGGTGTGTGGATTGAAACTTGTCCAGCTCACAGAACTTGGCAGAGTAACGCTCAGTCACACCTCATGTAGGTGTGTGGATTGAAACAATATTACAACGAGTGACGACGGCACCAGTACGATAGTCACACCTCATGTAGGTGTGTGGATTGAAACAGGGAGGATTTGTGCATGGACTTGAGTGAGATAGTCACACCTCATGTAGGTGTGTGGATTGAAACGATGATATACTCGAAGCCAACAGGGATGTACTAGGTCACACCTCATGTAGGTGTGTGGATTGAAACTGGCCATATCCAACAACCTGCCGATTTTTACGGAGTCACACCTCATGTAGGTGTGTGGATTGAAAC
>NZ_KB905472.1:1518765-1552600 GCF_000382445.1 Phocaeicola massiliensis B84634 = Timone 84634 = DSM 17679 = JCM 13223
ACACCTCATGTAGGTGTGTGGATTGAAACTGGCCATATCCAACAACCTGCCGATTTTTACGGAGTCACACCTCATGTAGGTGTGTGGATTGAAACAATTTAAGGAATTGGTTGCCGACCTCATTGATATGGTCACACCTCATGTAGGTGTGTGGATTGAAACTAATGTGCAAGCTACGCCAGTAGGACCATTGAACTTACGCTACAGACGCTACTTTCAATCTTCCTCTTTTAAAAAAGAAACAAACTCGGGTGAGTTTCGTTCCTTCGGCAGCAAGGTCATCGTATGTATAGGAAAAGGGTTCACCGGTGGCTTTATCATACCAGCGACGACGCCGGACATAAAGATAGACAGGTTTGCCACGCAGAGGAAAGTCCTGAATTACTTTTTCATCTATAAAACCACTGGAAATGACAGTACCGCTCTTGTAATCAAAACGTTCCATATAATTCTTCTCATCAAGCCAAACTTCGATTTTTGAAGAATCGTCATGCCAACCGGATATGTCGAAATATTCCATTAAAACTTCAGAGAAGATTATCCGAAGTAACTTATGCAGACTACGATTGGGATTCATTGGATTGGTTTGTTTAATTTAAATGCAAAAATAATGTTGTTTGGATAATCTACACGGATCACCCACAGGATTTTCGGATTAATCCCTAATCAGGGAGCTGTCCGAAAATTCCGTTCTTCCTTTCATTAGCTGCTGAAACATCATGTTGGTGGGGATTCCGATAATGAATGGACATCCCGTGTTGTCTTTTCAGCCTCCTTTCATCTGTAAGACTTTTTTTGATAGCGCAAATGCTGAAGGCTGATTTGGAGAAACTTGGCAAACGCCGCTGAAACGAGGATGAGGGGATGTTCTGTCATTCTTAACCGATTGATTATCTGGACGCTTTAATTAAAATGTAAGGATGAACGGAAAAAAGATGGTCGGAAAAGAAGGGATGACCGGCTTAGTGAGGGGATGATTCTATCTACCCCTACATGAAAAAGATACCGAGCTTTTTTAAAAAGGTGCTGAAGTTTTTTGAAAACACAACGACCTTTTTTAAAAACATCAAGGTCTTTTTGCAGCACTCAGCGTGAGCTGTATATTTTTAAATGTGTACGTAGGCACGCATTGGTCAATACATACGGTGGCATAAGCCCACACGTATATACGCATCGGGCTACACGTACGTATGCATGAGCCTATACGTATATATGTCATTGTGTCAGGCTCCGTCATATTCTGAGCCGGGATTGGATTAGTTTGTCTTCCCTCTTGACAAAGGCTTTTTTATGTTGTATATTTGTAGTTCGTCAAATCTAAAAAAAGTGCTCATGAATGTATTCGCCACTCTCAAAACAGTCTTCTTCGGAAGCAAATTCCTGTCCGGCCCTGTTCCCTCCGACGGAACGCCACGCCGTGACCTCGTATCCGCCCTCAACGGACTGATGCCGCTTTGTCGGACCATGCCCGGTGTACATCTGGCTGTAGATATCCGCGAAGGCCGGGTGGCTCTGGTGCTGGACTGGACTCCGCGCACCGACGGAAATGCGCTGGCGGGTAGTTACCACTACATCGTTTCCGATGAAGATGGAGTGAAAGAAGTGAGCAAGTCACAGGTTCTTCTTGCTGAAAACGGCGAGGGAAATTTGTTGGAAAGCAGAGACGGTTTTTCCGGATGTCTGGTTGCCTTAACGGAAGAAACAGAGGAGGAGTCTGTACAATTGGAAAATGTTCGGGAGGTTATGAATCCCATACACTCGAAAGACATTAAAAAGGAAGCCCAACCGATATCTTTGGAAGACTCCCGAAAGGAAGTCGGACTGAAATCCTCGAAAGATACTGAAAAGGAAGCCGCGCCAATATCTCCGGAAGAAACTGTTGGGAAGGCGAAATCACGTACCTTGATGCAGGAAGTGACCACTTTTCTCACCTCCCGCTACCGCTTCCGATTCAACGTGCTGACTGAGGAGACCGAGGTGGCGGGCGTGGAAAACGGTATTTCCGATGATCACTTGCGCTACGCCAAGGTGGACGAACGCTGGATGAACTCGCTCAGTCTGGAGGCCATCGAAGCGGGCATAGACTGCTGGGACAGAGACATCCAACGCTTTGTGCGCTCGCGCCGCATCAGCGAATACCATCCCTTTACCGCCTACTTTGAGCGGCTTCCCGAATGGGACGGCACTGACCGGGTGTCGGCACTCGCCCGCAGGGTGTCCGATGATCCGGTATGGGTAAACGGTTTCCACCGCTGGATGCTGGGACTCTCCGCCCAATGGATGCAGTTCCGGCCGGATACCAACCGCGCCAACAGCGTGGCACCCCTACTGGTGAGCAGTCGTCAGGGACTGGGGAAAAGCACGTTCTGCCGCCTGTTGATGCCCGATGCGCTGAAAGCCTACTATACAGAGAGTTACGACCTCTGCTCCCCGGCATCCGCCGAAGCCAGGTTAGCCGCCTACGGCCTGATCAACCTGGATGAATTCGACAAGTTGGGTGTATCCAAAATGCCCCTTCTAAAGAACTTGATGCAGGCTTCCGCACTGAATATCCGCAAGGCCTACAAACGCAGTGCCTCGGCACTTCCCCGCATCGCCTCGTTTATCGGCACCAGCAACCGGGAAGATTTGTTGGTGGACCGTACCGGCTCGCGCCGTTTCCTCTGTGTCAGTCTGGAGCACGCCATAGACTGCACCACCTCCGTAGAGCATGAGCAACTGTACGCCCAACTCAAGGCGGAGCTTCTGTCCGGCGAACGAAGCTGGTTTAACAAGGAAGAGGAACAAACCATACAGCGTCATAACGCCCTGTTCTACAAGCATGTACCCGAAGAGGAGGTGTTCCGCCTCTGCTTCCGCTTTGCCACGGAAGAGGACCACCCTCAGGAGGTGCTGACCCTTTCCGCCACCCAGTTGTTCGAGCGGATGAAGTCCGCCCATCTCTCGGCCATGAGGGGTATGACGGCATACAGCCTGAGCCGCATTCTACCCCAGTTGGGCGAGCGGGTGCATACCGCCAAGGGAAATGTGTATCGGGTGGTGGAATGCTAGGCATACGCCTTTCTTCTTATTCAGATGGCCCCATTTCCACATATCTTTTCAAAGCGAATTAAACTTTTATCTCATAGACTGTTATATAATAAACAAATAAATATTATCTTTGTCAGTCAATAACAAGCGTTTACCAGATTATAAACAAAATAAATGAAAAGGAATAAAATAAACTGGAGAGTTCCTAAAGGAATGGAAATCACAGATTTAGATAGAAAGGTTCTTTATTATCAGGATAGAGGACATTTGGTTCCCACAAGAGAACTGATCAAAACGCCTGAGCAAATAGAAGGCATACGCCGAAGCGGAATCATTAATACCGGAGTTCTAGATTTAGTAGAAAAAGAAATTCATGCCGGTATGAGCACTCTCGAAATTGATAAGTTGGTGTATGATTACACCATATCGCACGGTGGTATTCCCGCTACATTAGGTTATGAAGGTTTTCCCAAAAGCTGTTGCACCTCTATTAATGAAGTGGTATGTCATGGCATTCCTAATGAATTTGATATTTTGGAAGAAGGAGATATTATAAATGTGGACTGCACCACTATTTTGGATGGTTATTATGCCGATGCCTCACGTATGTTTATTATTGGAAAGACTACTCCTAAAAAAGAAAAATTAGTGCAAGTGGCCAGAGAGTGCTTGGAAATCGGCATGGAAGCAGCCAAACCTTTTGGATTTATAGGCGATATAGGTCATGCGATAGAGAAACATGCCAAAAAAAATGGCTTTTCTGTTGTGCGTGACCTCTGCGGACATGGTGTAGGAGTGGAATTCCACGAAGAGCCTGACGTAGAGCACTTTGGGAAAAAGGGGACAGGCATGTTATTAGTACCGGGCATGGTCTTTACTATCGAACCTATGATTAATGCCGGGACTTGGGAAGTATTTATAGATGAAGAAGATGGATGGACAGTAGTTACGGAAGACGAACTTCCTTCTGCACAATGGGAACATACATTTCTTATGACGGAAAACGGACTTGAAATCCTTACACATTAATATATATATAATAAGGTATAGATTATGGATACAATTATATTAGGTATAGAATCTTCTTGCGACGACACTTCTGCTGCTGTAATCAGAAATGGCGTCTTGTTGTCGAATGTAGTGTCCAGCCAAGCTGTTCATGAAGCATATGGAGGTGTCGTGCCGGAATTGGCATCAAGAGCACATCAGCAAAATATTGTACCTGTAGTACATGAAGCCTTGAAAAGGGCAGGAGTTACTAAAGAAGAATTGAGTGCAGTAGCTTTTACGCGCGGGCCCGGATTAATGGGATCTTTATTGGTAGGTGTCTCTTTTGCCAAAGGGTTTGCTCGCTCTTTAAATATTCCCATGATTGACGTTAATCATCTGCAAGCTCATGTGTTAGCTCATTTCATTAAAGAAACAGAAGAAGATACAAATCAACCTAAGTTTCCATTTTTATGTCTTCTGGTATCGGGTGGCAATTCACAAATTATTTTGGTAAAAGCCTATAATGACATGGAAGTTTTGGGTCAAACCATTGACGATGCTGCCGGAGAAGCCATTGACAAATGTTCTAAGGTAATGGGATTAGGCTATCCCGGGGGGCCCATCATTGATAAACTGGCCCGCCAAGGAAATCCGAAGGCATTTACATTCAGTAAGCCTCATATTCCTGATTACAATTACAGTTTCAGTGGACTGAAGACCTCTTTTCTCTACTCTTTACGTGACTGGCTGAAAGAAGATCCTAACTTTATTGAGCATCATAAAAATGATTTGGCTGCTTCACTGGAAGCAACTATTGTAGATATTCTGATGGATAAACTGAGAAAAGTAGCCAAAGCGCTCAAGGTAAACGAAATAGCTGTAGCCGGAGGAGTATCAGCCAACAACGGTTTGCGCAATTCATTCCATGAACATGCCGCCAAATATGGATGGAACATATATATTCCGAAATTCAGTTACACAACCGACAATGCAGCAATGATTGCCATTACCGGTTATTATAAGTATTTGGACAAAGATTTTTGCACCATTGACAAACCCGCATATTCACGGGTAACAATTTAGTATTTATTTTAAAAGAAATCGAAATGTCAGTAGAAGGTAAATTTTTAAGCAAAGAGATCAGCGAGTTGTTTTGGAAAGAGAACCTGACACTTGCTACCGCCGAGAGCTGCACGGCAGGAAATGTGGCAGCCGCAATTACAGCCGTAGCCGGAACATCACACTTCTTCAAAGGTGGAATTATTGCCTATTCCAACGAAGTAAAAGAGAATTTATTAGGTGTGAGCCATGAAACATTGGAGACTTACGGAGCAGTAAGCGAAGAAACCGTTATCGAAATGGTAAAAGGCGCGATGAAATCGATGAATTCCGACTGCGCAATTGCCACTTCAGGTATTGCCGGCCCAACAGGAGGCACTCCCGACAAGCCGGTTGGCACCATTTGGATTGCTGCCGGATGTAAAGACAAAGTGATTACACTTAAAATAGAAGGAGACGAAGGAAGAAATAAAAATATAGCCAATGCTACTCAAAATGCACTGCGATTACTTCGAAATTTGTTCCAAAACGAAGAAAATGAGCAATAAAAGCAGAATTATTTGCTAAAATCCTTGTTTTATACAAATAAAAGTGCTTATTTTGCACTCCGTTTGAAATAAGTATTGAAAAAAACTATAAAAATAAGATAGCAATGTCGAAGATTTGTCAAATTACCGGAAAGAAAGCCATGATTGGCAACAATGTTTCACACTCTAAGAGAAGAACCAAAAGAACTTTTGATGTGAACTTGTTTACTAAGAAATTCTACTATGTAGAACAAGATTGCTGGATTAGCCTGAATATTTGTGCTAACGGCTTACGTGTGATTAATAAAAAAGGCCTGGATGCGGCGCTGAATGAAGCGGTAACCAAAGGCTATTGTGATTGGAAAAGCATCAAAATTATTGGTTAATTAAAAAGGAGAGATAGACTATGGCAAAGAAGGCTAAAGGTAATAGAGTACAGGTAATCCTTGAATGCACAGAAATGAAGGATAGTGGTATGCCGGGAACTTCTCGTTACATTACAACAAAGAATAGAAAAAATACCACTGAAAGATTGGAACTTAAGAAGTACAATCCTATTTTGAAAAGAGTAACAGTACACAAAGAAATTAAATAATTATAACCCATGGCAAAGAAAACAGTCGCAACCCTTCAGACAGGTAAAGAAGGACGTTCTTACACTAAGGTTATCAAGATGGTAAAATCTCCGAAAACCGGAGCATACATCTTCGATGAACAAATGGTACCTAACGAAAAAGTTCAAGACTTTTTCAAAAAATAATTCAGTCATCCCGACTGGCAAAAAGTTCCTTTCACACAACATGAAAGGAACTTTTTTTATGCATAAACGTTATCATTATCATACATTATAACCAATCATTCTGACACTTTTTTTTGTCTGTGTAAGAGATTAGTTATATCTTTGTAGCATAAACAGATAAATCAAACTCCAATATGGGATTTTTTAATTTTTTCTCGAAAGAAAAGAAGGAAACTTTAGACAAAGGATTGTCCAAAACCAAAGAAAGTGTATTTAGTAAGATAGCCCGCGCCGTGGCCGGTAAATCAAAAGTAGACGATGAAGTATTGGATAATCTGGAAGAAGTACTCATTACTTCCGATGTAGGTGTGGAAACTACTCTGAATATCATCAAGCGTATAGAAGACAGAGTGGCAAAGGATAAATATGTCAATACGCAAGAATTGAACAACATCCTTCGTGAAGAAATCGCAGCCCTGTTGACTGAAAATAACACAGTTGATTCAGAAGAATTTACGGTTCCGGCAGGTAAAAAACCTTATGTCATAATGGTAGTAGGTGTAAATGGAGTCGGTAAAACGACTACTATTGGAAAATTGGCCTACCAATTTAAGAAAGCAAACAAATCTGTTTATCTTGGAGCTGCTGATACATTCCGCGCTGCTGCCGTAGAGCAGTTAGATATTTGGGGTACACGTGTTGGAGTGCCCGTCATCAAACAGAAAATGGGGTCAGACCCTGCTTCTGTTGCTTTTGATACACTGAGTTCGGCTGTTGCCAATAATGCAGATGTTGTCATCATTGATACTGCCGGTCGTCTACATAATAAAGTTAATTTAATGAATGAGTTAACTAAAATCAAGAATGTAATGAAAAAGGTGATTCCTGATGCTCCCCATGAGGTATTGCTGGTATTGGATGGTTCTACAGGACAAAATGCTTTTGAACAAGCCAAACAGTTTACCCTTGCAACCGAAGTTACCTCTATGGCTATCACTAAACTTGACGGAACGGCAAAAGGTGGCGTAGTCATCGGCATTTCAGATCAATTTAAGATTCCTGTAAAATACATCGGATTGGGAGAGGGTATCGAAGATATGCAAGTATTCCGCAAAAAAGAATTTGTAGACTCACTATTTGGAGAGACAGAAAAATAAATGAAACGTAATACAATAGATATTATCACCCTAGGGTGTTCCAAAAATCTGGTAGACTCAGAAAAACTGATGCGTCAGCTGGAAGCAAACGGTTACAAAGTGACTCATGACGCCGAAAATCCTCAAGGAGAAATTGCAGTTATCAATACGTGCGGTTTCATCGGAGATGCCAAAGAAGAATCCATCAATATGATATTGGAATTCTGCCAGGCTAAAGAGGAAAAGAGGTTGAAAAAACTATATGTAATGGGATGTCTATCTGAAAGATATTTGAAAGAGCTGGCATTGGAAATTCCTCAAGTAGACAAGTTTTATGGTAAGTTCAATTGGAATGAGCTACTGGCTGACTTAGGCAAAGCCTATAAATCGGAGTTTGCCATTGAGCGCACGTTGACCACTCCGCATCATTATGCTTATTTGAAGATATCGGAAGGTTGTGATAGGAAATGTTCTTATTGCGCTATTCCCATTATTACAGGTCGACATATCTCACGCCCAATGGAAGAAATCATCGATGAAGTAAAATTACTTGTTTCTGAAGGCGTGAAGGAATTTCAGATTATAGCACAAGAATTAACCTATTATGGTGTAGATTTATATAAAAGTCAAAAACTACCCGAACTCATCGAAAGAATAGCTAACGTTCCGGGTGTGGAATGGATTCGTTTACACTATGCTTATCCGGCACACTTTCCCGAAGAGCTGTTTAAGGTGATGCGTGAACATGATAATGTTTGCAAATACATGGACATTGCTCTGCAGCACATTAGCGATAATATGTTAAGCAAAATGCGCCGTCATGTAACAAAAGCAGAAACATACGATTTAATCGAGAAATTCCGTAAAGAAGTGCCGGGTATCCACTTACGTACCACATTAATGGTAGGACATCCGGGAGAAAGTGAGGAAGACTTTGAAGAATTGAAGGAATTCGTCAGAAAAGTACGATTCGACCGTATGGGAGCTTTTGCATATTCAGAAGAAGAAGGCACATACGCTGCTCAAGAATATGTGGATTCTATTCCCCATAAGGTGAAGCAACAACGGTTGGACGAGTTAATGGCTATTCAACAAGAAATTGCCGGCGAACTGAGTGCTGCAAAAATAGGAAAAGAGTTTAAGGTAATCATTGACCGCCAGGAAGGAGAGTATTACGTAGGTCGCACCCAGTTTGATTCTCCTGAAGTAGATCCTGAAGTTTTAATTAAAATGGATGGAAAACATTTGAATACAGGCGAATTCTATAACGTCCGAATAACAGACGCTGATGATTTTGACCTATATGGTAGTATTTTATAAGTAATTTCTTCCAAAAATTTGGAAAATGTTTGTTTTTTTGCTAATATAGCAGCAAATTTAATAAGCTAAAGCCTTGAATAATAAAGAATTTATATCCGAACTTTCGCGTAGATTTGTATATACCAACAAAGATACAACTCAATTGGTATCCTCAGTGATAAGCATCATGACCCAACAGTTGCAAGACGGAAATACAGTTGCAATTCAGGGATTTGGTACTTTCGAGGTAAGAAAGAAGTTAGAACGCATTTCTATTAATCCTGCTACGCAACAACGTATGTTGATACCTCCTAAATTGGTATTGACATATAAACCGAGTGCGATATTAAAAGAAAAGTTTAAATAAATACCCCCTTAAGACATACAATTGACATACTATGAGTGACAAAATAACCATACAAGATATTATCGAACTTTTGGCAGAGAAACATGGCATGAACAAAAAAGATGCCGAAGCCTTTGTTAAAGGAATTTTTGACCTTATCGAAGAAGCATTGGCTTCTGAAAAGTATGTAAAAGTCAAGGGGTTAGGAACTTTTAAACTAACAGAAGTAGAAAGTCGTGAAAGCGTTAATGTAAATACAGGAGAGCGCTTTCAAATACAGGGACATAATAAAATATCGTTTACTCCCGATACTACCATGAAGGATTTGATTAATAAACCGTTCGCACATTTCGAAACGGTTATCCTGAATGAGAATACCCAATTAGAAGATACGAAAATAGAAATGGAGGGAGAAGACGATAAAGAAGAAAATACGGAAGAAATCATCTCCTCCACACCTGAAATCCTAAAAGAAGACGACACCAATACTATCACCAGCACACCGACTTATGAAGCTGACATTAAACCGATAACCAATATTTCCGACCTCCCAAAAATAATAGCGGCTGATGAAATAATTGAAACGGTGGAAGAGCAACAATCGATAAAAGAAGACCACTTGACAGAAAAGGCTTCGAAAGTAGCAGAAGATACTTCGGAGGAAAGACCTGCTACCATTGCAGAAGCTGCAATAAAAGCAGTACGAGAAGAAAAAACTATTTCAGAAACAATCGAAGGTCGTACTTCTAAATCACAGTCGATGACAGCTTCTGAAAGTCCATTGGCAGTTCCCGAAGGACTGTTGCAAAAGGAACAGAAAAAAAATCTATGGGGAATCATTATTGCAATTATTCTTGTTCTTTGCATTGCCGGTGGTATTTATTGGTTCATGCAATCATCGTCGAGTAAGCAACCGATAAGACAATCTATTCCAGCCGCAACTTCCACTGTGAAAGAAATGCCAAACGATTCTGTTACTCTACAGCAACAGGATACCGTTTCGGGAAGTAATTTGCAGACAAGAGAGCCAATTCAATCACAACCGGCGGAAACTCCTTTGCAAAAGCAACCGACAAAACCGAAAAGCCCCTCCGTACAGTCAGCTGCCAATCAAGAGATAGCCAAAGTAACATTGGCCGATACCGTGGAATATGATATTGTAGGCACTAAGGTCAACTATACTCTTCAAGAAGGAGAAAGTCTCATAAAATTAGCATTGAAATTTTATGGAACAAAGAAATTGTGGCCATATATTGTAAGGCATAACAAAAACGTAATCAAAGATGCTGACAGAGTTCCCATTGGAACAACATTGCGTATCCCGGAACTAGCTCCGAAGAAGCAATAAACCACCGCTAATTTTCATTTTAAAATTCTTTAGCCCAATATCCTTTAAAAGTAGAGATACGCTTCACTTTTTTAATAAAAAATAGTTGCCTCAGTTAATTAATTACCGTAATTTTGGCTGCATTAATTGAACAAGGCCGTCACAAGGCCGTTATACTGATTAAAAAAGAAATAACTAAATAACAAAATTATGGCTGAAGCAATTGATATTCGTGCACTAAACGAACAAATTGAAAGACAAAGTGCGTTTGTAACCAATTTGATGACCGGTATGGATCAGGTCATCGTAGGTCAAAAACATTTGGTAGAATCTTTACTTATCGGTTTGTTGTCCGATGGTCACATTCTGTTAGAGGGTGTTCCGGGATTGGCAAAAACATTAGCAATCAAGACTCTTGCATCATTGATAGATGCCAAGTACAGCCGAATCCAGTTTACTCCGGACTTACTTCCAGCCGACGTTATCGGTACCATGATTTATAGTCAGAAAGATGAGAAATTCATCGCTAAGAAAGGACCGATTTTCGCCAATTTCGTATTGGCCGATGAAATCAACCGTGCTCCGGCCAAGGTACAGAGTGCTTTGCTGGAAGCCATGCAGGAACGTCAGGTTACACTGAGCAAAGAAACATTTCTGTTGCCCGAACCATTTTTAGTAATGGCTACCCAAAATCCGATTGAGCAAGAAGGTACTTATCCATTGCCCGAAGCGCAAGTAGACCGTTTTATGCTGAAAGTCATTATCGACTATCCAAAATTGGAAGAAGAAAAGAAAATTATCCGTCAAAACATCAGCGGTGAAAAGATTGAAGTTCGTCCTATTTTGAAGTCGGAAGATATTATGGAAGCCCGCAAAGTCGTTCGGAAAGTATACTTGGACGAAAAGATTGAGCAATACATTGCCGATATCGTATTCGCAACCCGCTATCCTGAAAAATATGATTTGAAGGAACTGAAAGACATGATTGGTTTCGGTGGTTCACCACGTGCTTCCATCAACTTGGCTTTGGCTGCACGCAGCTATGCATTCATCAAGCGCCGTGGTTACGTGATTCCCGAAGATGTGCGTGCCGTTGCACATGATGTACTCCGCCACCGCATTGGTCTGACTTATGAGGCGGAAGCCAGCAACATGACTTCTGACGAAATTATCAGTAAGATTCTGAATAAGGTAGAAGTGCCTTAAGCAACACCTCTGCCCGAATTTTTCTGTCGGGAAAACGAAATGTGGATGAAGTTCAATCACGTCTTATGGTACTTCCGTACGGGCTATATGGCGTAATCTATCTGTATAGTGCAGCCGTTAACCGTCCCCATCCACCAATGGCGAGAGTCTTTATACGCTCCCGCTGATGCATAAGTAGTATAAATTTAGTACGAAACAGTATGGAAACAAGTGATTTATTAAAACGGGTTCGCCAAATTGAAATCAAGACACGCGGCCTTTCAAACAACATCTTTGCCGGGCAGTATCATTCAGCCTTCAAAGGCAAAGGAATGTCGTTTTCGGAAGTACGTGAGTATCAATATGGTGACGATGTACGAGATATAGACTGGAACGTAACCGCACGTTACAACAAACCCTTTGTAAAGGTGTTTGAAGAAGAACGCGAACTGACGGTTATGCTTTTGATTGATGTCTCAAACAGCTTGGATTTCGGTACGGTGAAACAGATGAAGAAGGATATGGTGACCGAGATTGCCTCCACACTTGCATTCTCCGCCATTCAAAACAACGATAAAATCGGTGTCATTTTCTTTTCGGACCGGATTGAAAAATTCATTCCGCCCAAAAAAGGACGTAAACATATCTTGTATATTATCCGCGAACTGCTTGACTTCAAGCCCGAAAGTAAGCGTACAGACATTCAAATGGCAGTGGAATATCTCACTAACGTGATAAAAAAGCGTTGCACCGCCTTTATGCTGAGCGACTTTATCGATGAAAAAGATTTCCGCAATGCATTGACCATTGCCAACCGCAAGCATGACATTGTTGCCATTCAGGTGTACGACCGCCGTATCACTGATCTCCCCAATGTGGGGCTGATGAAGGTGCGCGATGCCGAAACAGGTCACGAACAGTGGATTGACACCTCATCACGCGCCTTACGACGCGCGCACAACGAATGGTGGCTGCAACGTCAGGGCATGCTGAACGAAACCTTTACGAAAAGTAATGTAGACTCTGTGTCTATCCGCACCGATCAGGATTATGTAAAAGCGTTGCTTAACTTATTTGCTAAACGAAACTAATGAACATGAAGATAATACATACTAGCAAAAAGTTCTTGAAAATATTGGCTTGTGCTACGATACTGCTGACAGCACATCAGGCAAAAGCGCAACAGGTTACAGTGGATGCAAGCATCGACTCCCTGCAACTTCTTATCGGCGAGCAGGCCAAAATAAAGTTGGAAGTCAGTATGGATGCCAATCAAAAATTGACACTCCCAGCTTTGCGCGATACTATCGTAAGGGGAGTGGAGATTCTTGATATCGCCAAGCCTGACACCCAAATGCTAAACGATGGACGGCGGATGCTCATCAAACAAGAGTATACGATTACTTCTTTCGATTCAGCACTTTATTATCTTCCACCTCTCGAAATATTGGTTAACAATCAGGCTTACCGTTCAAAGGCATTGGCATTGAAGGTTTATTCCATCCCGGTGGATACGCTTCATCCGGAACAATTCTTCGGACCGAAAACAGTACGCGAAGTTCCTATTACCTGGGAAGATGTCTCTGCTATCGTATGGCTCACGCTACTGATGTTGGCATTGGCAGGATTGAGTTATTATTTATATATAAGATATAAAGATAACAAGCCTATTATCAAGAAGATTAAGGTGGAACCGAAATTACCGCCCCACCAACAAGCCTTGCAGGAAATAGAGCGCATCAAGGGTGACAAAACGTTGCGCAACACCGACCCGAAGGAGTATTATACCGAACTGACCGATGTACTTCGCAATTATATGGCAGAACGTTTCGGATTTAATGCAATGGAGATGACTTCTTCTGAAATTATTGATAAGTTACAGGATATCAGCGACAAAGAATCTATTAAAGATTTGATGTTTCTGTTCCAAACTGCCGATCTTGTGAAATTTGCCAAGCATTCACCGCTGATGAATGAGAACGATATGAACTTGGTCAATGCAGTAGAATTTATTAATAACACCAAGGTGGAAGCGGATCCGAATGCCAAGCCTGAACCTACGGAAATCACCGTAGAAGAAAAGCGTTCAAAGCAAGGAAGGATTATTTTGTTGGGTAGCATAGGAGTGATTGTCATTGCTATCGCAGTGATTCTCTACCAAGTGCTTCGCGGCATATACAATCTTTGGTTTTAACTCATAAATACTAGAAACAATGATTTTTGCAAATATTGAATATCTATTTCTGCTGGTATTGCTCATACCTTATATAATATGGTATGTGATGAGGAGGCAAAAGACTGAGCCCACACTTCAGGTCTCTACCACCCGCATGTATATGAAGGTATCCCGAAGCTGGAAAATCTACCTGCTGCATGCCCCGTTTGTGCTCCGAACGGTGGCCATCGTCATGGTAATTCTCATTTTGGCGCGTCCGCAGACCACCGACAACTGGCAGAATACCGAAATAGAAGGTATCGACATCATGCTGGCAGTAGACGTTTCCACCAGTATGCTGGCCGAAGATTTGAAACCTAATCGATTGGAGGCTGCCAAGCAAGTGGCATCTGAGTTCATCAACGGTCGGCCGAACGACAATATCGGTCTGACCATCTTTGCCGGTGAAAGTTTCACCCAATGTCCGTTGACAGTAGACCATGGTGTGTTACTGAATCTTTTTAATGGCATTAAGGGTGACATTGCCCAACGTGGACTGATAGAAGATGGTACCGCCATCGGCATGGGTATCGCTAATGCGGTAACCCGACTGAAAGACAGTAAGGCAAAGTCTAAAGTGATTATTCTGCTGACAGACGGTAGTAACAATCGTGGAGATATTTCCCCAATGACCGCTGCTGAAATTGCCAAGAAATTTGGTATCAGAGTTTACACTATCGGAGTGGGTACTAACGGAACAGCTCCTTATCCGGTGCAAACATACGCAGGAACACAATATATAAATACTCCTGTGGAAATTGACGAGAAAACTTTGACTGAAATTGCCGGAGCAACAAATGGAAACTATTTCCGCGCTACCAGTAATTCTAAATTAAAGGAAGTTTATCAGGAAATTGACAAACTGGAAAAAACGAAATTGAATGTAAAAGAGTTCAGCAAACGAGAAGAAGAATACCAAATATTTGCCTGGATTGCTTTCTTCTGTATCCTGCTTGAAATTTTATTACGCAACTCAGTGTTAAAGAAAATACCTTAAAAACAAGAAGTTATGTTTCGATTTGCAGACCCGAACTTTTTATATTTACTCATCATATTGCCCTTTGTAGTAGCGCTGTACTTATATTCTAATTACCGCCGCCGACAAAACATTCGCAAGTATGGTGATCCGACATTACTCAAACATTTAATGCCGACTATTTCCAAATATCGCCCCGACATTAAATTCTGGCTGATTTTTGCTGCACTCACATTAGTAATCCTAATGTTAGCACGCCCACAATTTGGTTCCAAAATGGAAACGGTAAAACGTAGTGGGGTAGAAGCAGTCATTGCATTGGATATTTCCAACTCAATGTTAGCAGAAGACGTGACTCCCAGTCGTTTGGACAAAGCAAAAAAGCTTATTTCCAGATTAGTAGATACGTTCAACAATGATAAAGTAGGTTTAATCGTATTTGCCGGAGATGCATTCACACAATTACCTATCACAAGCGACTACGTATCTGCCAAAATGTTCTTGGAGACTATCAATCCTTCGCTGATAACTACACAGGGTACAGATATTGGAGCAGCTATTCGTTTGGCTATGAAAAGCTTCACTCCACAGGAAGGTGTAGGACGTGCTATCATAGTCATTACCGATGGTGAAAACCACGAAGGCGGTGCTGTAGAAGCTGCAAAGGAAGCAGCCGAAAAAGGTATGCAAGTATTTGTATTAGGTATCGGCTCGCCTGACGGTTCCCCGATTCCTTCGGAAAGAGGCAGTAACGATTATCGCCGTGATAAAGATGGAAACGTCATTGTAACTCGTTTGAACGAACAAATGTGTCAGGAAATAGCCAAAGCCGGCAATGGAATGTACATCCGTGTGGATAATTCCAACTCAGCAGAGAAGATACTGAACAACGAGATAGCCAAACTGTCGAAAGCTGATGTGGAGAGTCAGGTTTATACCGAATTTGATGAACAATTCCAAGCATTGGCATGGTTGATACTCATCCTGCTGATTGTAGAAATGCTTATTTTGGAACGAAAGAATCCGCTTTTCAAAAATGTGAGACTATTTAAATAAATGCTTATGTTACAGAAAACCTATATCACCCTGTTATTCTTGCTTGTAGCAGGAGGGAGTGCCTTTGCCCAAAAGTCGGATAGAGATTATCTGCGTAGCGGAAACAAGTTATATAACGACAGCTTGTTTGTCAAAGCAGAGGTGGATTATCGCAAAGCACTGGAAGTGAACCCGAAGTCGACAGATGCTATGTTCAACCTGGGCAATTCGCTTCTGATGCAGCAAAAAGCAAAAGAAGCAATGGAACAATTTGAATCGGCTTCAAAGGTAGAAAAAGAAAAAGATAAACTAGCCCAGATTTATCACAATATGGGTGTTATCCTTCAGGCTTCTAAACAATATCCACAATGCATCGAGGCTTACAAGGAGTCTTTACGCAATAACCCGAAAGACAACGAAACACGTTACAATCTTGCTTTAGCACAGAAATTGCTGAAAGACCAACAACAAAACCAACAAAATCAAAATCAGAATAAAGACCAAAAACAGGATCAGAAAGACGAACAGAAAGAGCAAAACAAAGATCAGAAAAATCAAGATAAGAAAGATCAACAACAGAATCAAAATCAGCAACAGCAGCAGAATAAGGATGAAATGTCCAAAGAAAATGCTCAGCAATTGTTGAATGCGGTGATGCAAGATGAAAAGAATGTGCAGGATAAAGTGAAAAAACAAATGCAAATTCGAGGAAAGAAATTGGATAAAGACTGGTAATTGTTTAATTTTGACGACTAAAATAACTAAATAGAAAAATGAGGAAAGTAATTCTCTTATTCATATTAATAACTACGGTGCTGAGAGCATGGGCGGACGGGACTCCAACGCTGACAGCTGTAGCGCCTGATGTGGTAGTAAGCGGTGATCAATTCCGATTGACTTATACGGTAAACACACAGAAGGTGAGAGACTTCCGGGTCCCAAGTATAAAAGGGTTTGAAGTGTTGATGGGTCCAACAGCTTCTCGACAAAGCAGTACACAAATCATTAATGGTAATGTAACTTCAACCAGCTCAGTTACTTATACCTATATATTGATGGCCGATAAAGAAGGAACCTATACCATTCCGGCAGCAACAATCGTTGCCGATGGACATTCCCTCTCTTCCAATACGGTGACTATCAAAGTACTTCCACCTGATCAAGCAAATGGAGTTGGAGGAAATCAGGCTGGTAATCCATCTTCTTCCCGAAGCCAAGCTGCAAGTAGCAAGATAACCAATAAAGACTTATTCATTACTGCTTCAGCCAGTAAAACTACCGTCTACGAACAAGAGGCTATTCTGCTGACTTACAAGGTTTACACATTGGTAGATTTGAGGGGACTCCGTGGAAGTATGCCCGACTTGAAAGGTTTCCATACGCAAGAAGTAGAGCTTCCGGGTAAAAAGGTCTTCACTTTAGAACACTATAACGGAAGAAACTATAATACTACTGTGTGGAGCCAATATATTCTATTTCCACAGCAATCAGGTAAATTAGAAATTCCCTCCATTACATTTGAGGGTACAGTCGCACAGCGAGTAGCTTCGGATGATCCATTCGATGCCTTCTTCAATGGTGGAAGTAACTATATAGAGATAAACAAAAACATCGTAACTCCCAAATTGGTTATCAATGTAAAAGACTTGCCAACCGGAAAGCCAGCCAATTTCTCAGGTGGAGTAGGTGAGTTCACAATCAGCTCTTCCATCAATACACAAGAACTGAAAACAAACGATGCCGTTACCATCAAGTTGATTATTTCAGGTGTAGGAAATCTGAAGTTGATTAACACACCCGAAGTCGATTTTCCAAAAGATTTCGAGGTTTATGATCCGAAGATTGATAATAAGTTCAATTTGACCCGTGAGGGATTATCCGGTAATAAAGTAATTGAATATCTGGCGATTCCCAGACATGCCGGAAACTTCACAATTCCTCCTGTAGAGTTTTCTTACTTTGATCTGAAGTCACAAACGTACAAAACACTGAAAACAGAGCCTTATACGCTGAAAGTAGAAAAAGGAGAAGGAAATGCTGATCAAGTAATCGCCGATTTCACAAATAAAGAAGATCTGAAAGTACTAGGCAAGGATGTGCGTTACATTAAAATGGGAGAAAGTAAACTAGCTAAGAAAGGTGATTTCTTTTTTGGTTCTGTTGCTTACTATCTATGGTATATTATTCCATTAGCTCTCTTCATTACATTTGTTATCATTTATCGCAAAAAAGCAATGGAAAATGCTAATGTTGCCAAAGTACGTACCAAAAAAGCAAACAAAGTGGCTACCAAACGAATGAAGAATGCAGGCAAATTGTTAGCAGAAAACAAGAAAGAAGCATTTTATGATGAAGTTCTGAAAGCGCTTTGGGGCTACATCAGTGATAAACTGAATATTCCGGTTTCTAAACTGTCAAAAGATAATATCGAGGAAGACTTAGCCAAATATGGAGTTTCTCCCGAATGTATCAAAGAATTTATCGAAACACTAAATGAATGTGAATTTGCTCGTTATGCACCGGGTGACCAAAGCGAGGCAATGGATAAGGTATATTCTTCTGCCATAGAGGTCATCAGCAAGATGGAAAATAGTATAAAACACTAACTAATAGGAGATATAACAATGAGAAAAACATATTTCATTTTGATACTTTTGATGGGTTTCCTCAGTTTGAGTGCTCAGACAGACAGTACCCAAGTTACAGTTTCTACCCATGTTACAAAAGCAGAAGCCGATAGTGCCTATATCAATAATGATTTTACCAATGCTGCAGAGTTATATGAAAGTATTTTAAAGAATAAAGGAGAATCGGCAGATATCTATTATAATTTGGGAAACAGTTACTATAAAATGAATAATATAGCAAAAGCTGTGCTCAATTATGAAAGAGCTTTATTGCTGAATCCAGGTAATAATGATATTCGTTTCAACCTAGAATTGGCACGTAGTAAAACTGTCGATAAGGTAACTTTGCCTAGTGAAATGTTTTTTATTACATGGATTCAATCACTTATTAATTCAATGAGTGAAAAAGGATGGGCTCAAACAGGTATTGTTACCTTTATTTTGACTATTTTTATGTTAGCCTTATTTATTTTTGGCAAGCGGGTAGTATGGAAAAAAATAGGTTTCATTTCTGCCATATGTTTTTTTGCAATCTGTATATTCTCTAACATTTTTGCTTCTAAACAAAAGGCAGAACTGTTAAACCGAGACAGTGCCATTATCATAGCTCCCAGTGTTACGGTCAAAAGTACTCCCAATCAAAGTGGAACAGACCTTTTCATTCTTCACGAAGGAAGAAAAGTCATGATTAAAGACAACACAATGAAAGAGTGGAAAGAGATCAGATTGGAAGATGGCAACGTGGGATGGGTACCAACTAATGTAATAGAAATAATCTAAAAAACAATGGATATACAACAGTATATAGCACTCGACAAGGAACTTTTATTGAACCTGAATGGAAGCAATTCTCTTTTTTGGGACGGCTTCATGTGGGTAGCAACAAGTACGTATATATGGATTCCCACTGCTATTATACTGTTGTATATCATTATTAAAAATAATAAGATACAAGAAACTTTACTGACTATTGCAATGATTGCCCTTGTCATTACTTTAGCAGATCAAATTGCTTCAGGTGTTTGTAAACCCTATTTTCATCGTTTTCGCCCCACGCAAGACCCAGATATCATGTATATAGTAGACATAGTAAATGGATATAGGGGAGGTCGATTCGGTTTTATTTCAAGCCATGCTGCCAATACTTTCGCACTTACTGTATTTCTTTCGCTGTTATTCAAAAACAAATCGCTCACTTTCATGCTCATTTTTTGGGCTACCCTCAACTCATATTCACGCATATATTTAGGTGTGCACTATCCCGGGGATATTCTATTCGGTACACTGGCTGGGTGTTTAATAGGATATCTGATGTATTTGTTATATAGCTTTATTCACAAACGCATCTTCCATCAACCTCGTTGTATTTCCAATAAATATACAGCTAGTGGTTATTTGATAAACGATATTAATCTACTATTTACAGTCCTATTATTGACGTATTTTATGATTATTCTTCTCGGGTTTATTACAGCTCATACATTAAACTTATAGGGAAATAGCATTTCATTTCTTCACTTTAAAAAAAGAAGGAAATACTTTGTTTTATATTATTTTTTGCTTAAGTTTATAGCGTGAATTAAATATCACTTGTATAACTAAAATTTAAGACACTATGAACAGAACGATAACATTCAACGAGCTGCGTAAAATCAAAGATTCATTACCCAGTGGAAGTATGCATAGAATAGCTGATGAACTTAATATGAGTGTAGAAACTGTGCGTAATTTTTTTGGAGGTCATAATTTCAAAACAGGAAAAAGTGTTGGTATCCACTTGGAACCAGGTCCGGATGGTGGTTTAGTAATGCTGGATGATACAACAGTTTTAGATAAAGCAATAGATATTTTAAGGGAAGTAGAAAAGGAGGAAATGCAAGAAGCATAAAATAGAAATCCCAGTTGAATGGCAACATTCAATTGGGATTTTTTGTTTTAAAGATGTATATATAGAAAACTCTAAAAAGGAACTGTTATGGAAGATAAATTAGTAACTCTAGCGATTCTCACTTATGCTAAGGCTCAGATTCTTAAGAATGTACTTGAAGCAGAGGGTATTGAAGCATATATTCACAACGTAAACTTGATTCAGCCTGTCATATCTTCCGGTGTGAGAGTAAGAATTAAGGAAAGTGATTTACCTCATGCTCTACAAATCATAGAAAGTTCTACATGGTTAGCCGAAGATATAGTAAAAGAACAAGAAGAGAGTAATAAAGAGAGAAATAAGCAAAAGAAAGTACTTATTCCTGTCGATTTCTCAGATTACTCATTAAAAGCCTGTCAATTTGGTTTCTCATTTGCTAAATCTATAAATGCAGAAGTTATTTTGCTACATGCTTATTTCAGTCCTATCTATGTTCCCACAATCCCTTATGGAACAGAAAATTTCAACTTTCAAATAGAAAGAGAAGACTCTATAAAGAGTATGATAGAAACAGTTCATAAAGAGCTGAATAAGTTGTCAGATACGATTAAAAAGAAAGTGGAAAACGGCGAGTTTCCCAATATAAAATATACATGTATTTTGCGTGATGGCATTCCTGAAGAAGAAATATTACGTTATGCCAAAGAGTATAAACCACAGATTATCATTATGGGTACACGGGGTAGAAGTCAAAAAGATATCGACCTAATAGGAAGTGTAACAGCAGAAGTTATTGAAAGAAGCAAAACTTTTGTATACGCAATACCAGAACATACTCCACTAAAGACTTTCAATGATATCAAAAAGGTAGCGTTTGTGACCAACTTTGATCAAAGAGATTTAATCGCTTTTGACACATTAATAACTGCCTTCAAATCTTTCTATTTTGCTATTTCATTTATCCACTTAAGCACAGAAAATGATGCCTGGAACGAAATTAAACTTGCAGGAATCAAAGATTATTTTCAAAAACAATACCCACAATTGGAATTAGATTACAATGTGATTAAAGAAGATAATATATTGAATAATCTAGATAAATATGTAAAAGAAGAAAATATAGATGTTATTTGTATCACAAACTACAAAAGAAATATCTTTGCTCGATTATTTAACCCAAGTATTGCCCGAAAAATGATATTCCATGCTAATACGCCTATATTAGTAATTAAATAGGATTGACCAAAATATATTTTCTTAGGATGGGTCTTAAGTATTAAATTAGTCCATCCCAGGAAAATATTCATTGAAAAAGGAGTAAATGGATAGAGCTTCTTAATAATTAAACATAATCTTGATTATAATATGATTATAATTGGGATATTCAGAGCCCGCCTGCCTTCCTCTTCGTAGACTTAAAAGGTGGAAATTGAGTTCGGCCTTGCTGGGCATAGCACATAATCTTACAAATCCAAATGACTTCAATCTGAAATGAAACAACAGAGGCCATCTCAAGTTCATTTTGAGACAGCCTCTTGTTTTTATTATGAAAAAGAATTAGAGCCCTAATTCTTTTTCTAAAGAATCATATTCTGCTCTGTTCAATTTCCAATAGATATTCAGTAAATAATTTCCCCATAATGTATTATTGTCCGGTTTCAATTCTTTAGCCTTTTCGTAAAAAGGTTTAGCCTTCTCATACAAAGCTTTAATCTGGTTTTCATTTTCATTATACTTAGGATTATCAATAGCTAATTCTGAATTCTCTTCTACCACAATCTGTGCTGGGAAGAAATAGCAATCACCAATCTTGGCGTAAGCTTCAGCTACTAAATCACCACCATTAGCGATAATTTTATTAAAAGTAGCAATAGCATCATCATATTGTTTCTTTTCGAATTGCAAAATACCTTTCACATATAAGAAATATGGAGTTTCATTAGTAGCAAGCAGCTTATTGATTTGAGCTAAACCCTCATCAACCATACCTTTTTGGATATAATAATCCATGATATTACCAACAAAATACTCCTGCTGAGGGAATTTTTCTGTTCCTTCTTTAATTACTTCCAGCCATTTTATTGAATCGCCAGTTTCTTTATCACCATAAGCCTCAGCCAAACACATCAAAGCTCTATAACCTTCGCTCTTATCTTCTTTACCTATCGTACCATATTTGATAACTGCATCTTTATCTTTTAGCATATTAGCAGCCAAAGTAGCATAACAAGCATATAAAGCATTCAATGTATCTGCCTTAAGAGATTCATCATCAGCAAATATAGGTTCGTTTACAACATCTACAAATAGACCAAAATATTTCAAAGCATCAGCGTAATCGCCTTTATTATAAGCATCTCCACCACCATTAATTAAATTCAAACGTAATGTTTTAAGAGCATTAGCATTCTTCTTTCTATATTTAGGCTTTTTCATCTCACCACTTTTGACTTTAGCCTGCTCCATCTCATCACATTTCAAATAATACTCATACATTTTTGCCAAACTGTTATAAAGTCTAGTTGTATCAGCTTGACCACCTGGCAAATAAAGTTTCATGTTTTCGTCATCATACATAGCTTTCTGAAAGTCACCTGCTAATTTCCAAGTTTCTGGATCATTTGCAGTCTCGGGATTGGTCAAAGCCGGTTCAATAACTTTTGCAGCTTCTTCAGGTTTACTTTTTAAAGATTTAGCTTCTTTAACAGCACTAACCTGTGCAGATGCAAAACATGCACCCAATAATAAAGCCACTGTAAATAATACTTTTTTCATAATTTTGTGGATTTAATAATACAATCTTTTATGTTCTCTTTTATTCTTCGCTATTCTCTTCGGCAAAGGATTCACCTTGAATATCTCCTCCATTAATTGGAGCTTCGGTATCTAATAGATTTTCATCCTCGTTGGCCATTTCTTCTTCCGATTCTGATGTTACTTTACATACAGAGCCGATTTGATCGTTACGCTTTTCAAGATTTATCAAACGAACTCCCTGAGTAGCACGTCCCATAATGCGCACATCAGCTACCTTCAAACGAATTGTGATACCCGATTTATTGATAATCATCAAATCATTTTCATCCGTAACCGATTTTATAGCAACCAATTTACCTGTCTTATCAGTAATATTCAATGTCTTGACACCTTTACCACCACGATTGGTCTTACGATAGTCTTCTATATCCGAACGCTTACCGTAACCTTGTTCCGACACAACCATAATAGATTCTGTTTCAGGATCTTTTATGCATATCATTCCGATTACTTCATCGCTTCCATCTTCGTCTAAAGTCATACCGCGAACTCCGGTTGCGGTACGTCCCATTACGCGAACCGCACTTTCGTGGAAACGAATGGCACGACCATTACGGTTAGCAATGATAATCTCATTATTACCATTTGTCATGCGTACTTCAATAACTTTATCATCTTCACGAATAGTAATCGCATTCACACCATTTTGTCGAGGACGTGAATATTGTTCAAGCAATGTTTTCTTAATTACACCATTCTTTGTACAAAACAAGACATAGTGGCTATTAATAAATTCGGTATCATTTAAACTCTTCACACGAAGATATGCCGTTACTACATCATCTGAATCAATATTCAACAAGTTCTGGATAGCACGTCCTTTAGCATTCTTTGTTCCTTCCGGTATTTCATACACTTTCAGCCAATAGCATTTACCTTTTTGAGTAAAGAACATCATCGTATTATGCATCGTAGCCGGGTAAATATGCTCTACAAAGTCTTCATCACGTGTTTCACTTCCTTTAGAACCTACTCCTCCTCTATTTTGAGCACGGAATTCAGATAACGGTGTACGCTTGATGTATCCCATATGTGAAATAGTAATAACCATTTGGTCATCTGCGTAAAAATCTTCCGGATTGAACTCTTCTGAAGAATAAACGATTTCCGAACGACGCACATCACCATATTTAGCTTTTACTTCGAGTAATTCATCTTTGATTACTTTTTTACAAAGTTCATCATTAGAAAGAATTTCTTCATAGTAAGCGATCTGTTTCATAACTTCTTCATATTCTGCATGAAGTTGGTCTTGCATCAGACCGGTAAGTTGGCGCAAGCGCATCTCAACAATAGCACGTGACTGAATTTCACTTAAGCTAAAACGTTCCATCAAATTAGCTATTGCATCATTTGGAGTTTTGGCAGCACGAATAATACGAATCACCTCATCAATATTGTCCGATGCAATAATAAGACCTTCCAAAATATGAGCACGTTCTTGGGCTTTGCGTAAATCATATTGAGTACGTCTAATCACAACGTCATGACGATGCTCCACAAAATATTTAATCAAATCTTTTAGATTGAGCATTTGGGGACGTCCATGCACCAATGCGATGTTGTTCACGCCAAAAGAAGTCTGCAGAGCTGTCATCTTAAATAGCTTATTAAGCACGACACTGGCATTAGCATCACGCTTAACATCAATAACAATACGCATACCTTCACGGTCAGACTCATCATTTACATATGAGATACCATCAATTTTCTTTTCATTGACCAATGAAGCGATATTTTCAATCAGCTCTTTTTTATTTACGTTATAAGGAATCTCATTTACGATAATCTTATCATGCGAAGTATGTGTTTCTATTTCAGCCTTTGCACGCATCACTACTCGTCCGCGACCTGTTTCATAAGCATCACGCACACCACTTATGCCATATATATAACCCCCTGTAGGAAAATCCGGGGCCTTTACATATTGCATTAATCCCTCAATATCAATATCATTATTATCAATATAGGCGATACAAGCATCTATCACTTCCGAAAGATTATGAGTCGGCATATTAGTTGCCATACCTACCGCAATACCAGACGCTCCGTTTACCAATAAATTCGGGATTCGAGTCGGCATAACAGTAGGCTCTTGCAATGTATCATCAAAGTTATTTTGAAAATCAACAGTTTCTTTATACAAGTCCTGCATCATTTCCTCACCTACTTTTTTCAATCTTGCTTCAGTATAACGCATAGCAGCTGCACTATCACCGTCCACTGAACCAAAGTTACCCTGACCATCAACCAACGGATATCTCATTGCCCAATCTTGAGCCATTCTAACGAGAGCGCCATATACAGATGAATCACCGTGAGGGTGATACTTTCCTAAAACTTCACCTACTATTCTTGCTGATTTCTTATAAGCTTTATCCGAGGTGTTCCCCAGTTCCATCATTCCGTAAAGTATACGTCTGTGAACGGGTTTCAAACCATCTCGTACATCAGGGAGGGCGCGTGCCACGATTACCGACATAGAATAATCAATGTACGACGACTTCATTTCCTCTTCGATGTTAATCTTTATAATTCTGTCTTGTTCTTGCATTTAAAACAAATATTAATTATACATTTCAGGGTCTATCAAAAACCACGCTAAGGTACGGCTTTTATACGACATACGAAAACAAACCCGAAAAAAAGTTGAGCCAAATGACATATTTTGCCATGTACTTACATGTCTTTAGACAAAAAATAGCATAATACATAATATTCCTCTTTTCGAAGAGCATAAAATATAATGTGGCACACATTTTGCAGGTATAATATTAAATAAAAAGAAAAATAACGGTACGCATCATTTTTATGCGTATCTTTGCATTTAAAGAATAAACATTATACTTTTTAAGGAGGATAATAATTTTATGAATAATCAATTTACACAAAGAGTGTCCGACATCATTACTTATAGCAAAGAAGAGGCAAATAGACTCCGAAACAGCTATATCGGTCCCGAACACTTGCTGTTGGGACTGATACGTGAAGGTGAAGGAAAGGCTATCGAGATTCTACTAAACTTAAATATTAATTTACAAGATATAAAATACCAATTAGAGAATATCCTGAAAAGAGATTCAGAAAGCGATGCCATTTACGATGCTAATATCAACTTTAACGAATCTGCATCCAAAGTATTAAAGCTTTGTATTTTGGAAGCAAAATTACTTAAGAATTCACTCGCTGATTCAGAACATATTCTATTGGCAATCATGAAAGTTAAGAATAACTCTGCTTTCCATTTACTAGAAAGCAGCAATGTGACATATGATAAAATAATCGAACAACTTACTCTTCAGCCAGATATTCACGCAGGGCTTGGGTTCAGCGAAGATGAAGATGAAGAAGAGGATGAAATCCAAAATCAGCCTTCGACAGGAAATAGCCAATCTGGAGCTACCCAACAGACACGCTCTACCCAAAAGAAACCTACTAATGATACACCTGTACTCGATAATTTCGGTACAGATATGACACGTGCCGCCGAAGAAGGTAAATTAGACCCTGTAGTGGGGCGAATTAAGGAAATTGAGCGATTAGCTCAGATTCTAAGCCGCCGCAAAAAAAACAATCCTATCCTCATTGGTGAGCCAGGTGTAGGTAAATCTGCTATTGTAGAGGGACTTGCACTTCGAATTGTAGAGAAAAAAGTTTCACGCATCTTGTTTGACAAACGTGTGATTGCACTTGATATGACGGCTGTTGTAGCAGGTACAAAATATCGAGGACAATTTGAAGAACGTATTCGTTCTATCTTGAATGAATTAAAGAAAAATCCCAATATTATTCTTTTCATTGATGAAATACATACCATCGTCGGTGCAGGTTCTGCTGCAGGTTCTATGGATGCCGCCAACATGTTAAAGCCGGCATTAGCTAGAGGTGAAATTCAATGCATTGGTGCTACCACACTAGACGAATATCGTCAGAATATTGAAAAAGATGGAGCTTTGGAGCGCCGTTTCCAAAAAGTCATAGTAGAGCCTACTACACCCGAAGAAACAATCCAAATTCTGCAAAACATCAAAGAAAAATATGAGGATCACCATAATGTAAACTATACCGATGCCGCATTGGAAGCTTGTGTAAAACTGACAGAACGCTATATAACCGATCGAAATTTCCCGGATAAAGCTATTGATGCTTTAGATGAAGCAGGCTCGCGCGTACACCTCATAAATATAAGCGCCCCTAAGGAAATCGAAGAGCAGGAAAAGTTGATAGATGAAATGAAATCCCTTAAAAATGAGGCTGTCAAACTGCAGAACTTCGAGCTTGCCGCCAGCTACCGCGACAAAGAAAAAGAATATGCAGCACAATTGGATATACTGAAAGAAAAATGGGAAAAGGCCTTAAAAGAAAATCGCGAAACTGTGGACGAAGAGCAGATTGCTGACGTAGTTTCTATGATTTCGGGAATTCCCGTACAAAAAATGGCACAGACTGAAGGCGTGAAGTTATTAAGCATGAAAGATGAACTACTAACTAAAGTAGTAGGTCAGGATAAAGCGATTAATACATTAGTAAAAGCTATCCAGCGCAGTCGCGTAGGGTTAAAAGACCCCAATAAGCCTATTGGTACATTTATGTTTTTAGGACCTACAGGAGTCGGTAAAACTCATTTAGCCAAAGAATTGTCAAAACTGATGTTTGGCTCCACTGATGCACTGATTCGCATTGATATGAGTGAATATATGGAGAAGTTTACAGTTTCACGGCTCGTAGGAGCACCTCCGGGATACGTAGGCTATGAAGAAGGAGGTCAACTAACTGAAAAAGTAAGACGCAAACCCTATTCTATCGTTTTATTGGATGAGATAGAAAAGGCCCACCCCGATGTATTCAATATTTTGTTGCAAGTAATGGACGAAGGCCGACTGACTGACAGTTATGGCAGAACCGTAGACTTCAAGAATACGGTAGTTATCATGACCTCTAATATAGGAACCCGCCAACTAAAAGAATTCGGCAAAGGAATAGGCTTCACTACACAGGCACGTGAGGATAAAGAATATGCTAAAGGAGTCATTACAAAGGCTTTAAACAAAGCCTTTGCCCCTGAATTCATTAACCGCCTAGACGAAATTATTAATTTCGACCAATTGGATATGGAAGCATTGGTGAAGATTATCGACATTGAGCTTAAAGGACTTCACCAGCGGATTGAAAACATTGGCTATAAGATGATTATAGATGACGAAGCAAAGCGATTTGTCGCATCAAAAGGTTATGATATACAATTCGGTGCACGTCCGTTGAAACGTGCTATTCAAAACTATTTGGAAGACGGATTGTCAGAAATAATTCTTGGTGCAGAATTACAGCCCGGAGATACTATTAAAGTGTCATACAATAAAGAAGAAGATGCCATCAGTATGACTGTAGAAAAGTAAAGGACTAAAAGTTATCCAAAAATAACCGCCAAAATGTCAGATACCTGTGTATCTGGCATTTTTTTTGCACCAAAGCTTACAATTACAAATAACAATAACTTAAAACATTAATAATATGCAAAAAGGAAACATTGGGGTAACTACCGAGAATATTTTCCCCATCATTAAAAAGTTCTTATATAGTGACCATGAAATATTTCTTCGTGAATTGGTATCTAATGCAGTAGATGCTACCCAAAAGCTCAAGACTCTTGCCTCCAAAGGGGAGTTTAAAGGAGAAATGGGCGACCTCACTGTCAAAGTAAGTTTAAATGCAGATACTATCACTATCTCCGATCGTGGTATCGGATTAACTGCTGAAGAAATAGAAAAGTATATTAATCAAATTGCTTTTTCTGGCGCCAATGATTTTCTTGAAAAATACAAAGATGACGCCAATGCCATTATCGGTCACTTCGGACTAGGTTTCTACTCCGCATTTATGGTGGCAAAAAAAGTGGAAATCATCACCAAGTCTTATCGCGAAGATGCTCAAGCCGTGAAATGGACTTGCGATGGAAGCCCTGAGTTTACGATAGAAGACGTGGAAAAAGCAGACCGTGGTTCAGACATTATCTTATACATAGACGATGATTGCAAAGAATTCTTAGAAGAAGCACGTATATCTGCTTTACTTACTAAATATTGCCGTTTCCTCCCCATTCCTGTAGCTTTTGGAAAAAAGAAAGAATGGAAAGACGGTAAACAAGTAGAGACAAACGAAGATAATATTATTAATGAAACTTATCCTCTTTGGACTCGTAAACCGGTGGAGCTGAAAGACGAGGACTATAAAAAATTCTATCAGGAACTCTACCCGATGGCAGACGAGCCTTTGTTCTGGATTCATTTGAATGTAGACTACCCGTTCAATTTAACAGGTATTCTTTACTTTCCGAAAATCAAGAGCAATATTGAATTGCAACGTAACAAAATTCAGTTATATTGCAACCAAGTATATGTAACAGATTCAGTAGAAGGCATTGTACCTGACTTTCTAACTCTTTTACACGGCGTAATTGATTCACCGGACATCCCGTTAAACGTATCACGTTCTTATCTGCAAAGCGACTCGAACGTAAAGAAGATTTCTACCTATATTTCAAAGAAAGTTTCAGATCGTTTACAAGCCATCTTCAAAAATAACCGTAAAGAATTTGAAGAAAAATGGGATGACTTGAAGATTTTCATCAATTATGGCATGTTGACTCAAGAAGATTTCTATGAAAAAGCCAATAAATTTGCTTTATTGAAAGATACAGACGGAAAATATTATACTTATGAAGAATATCAGAGTTTAATCAAAGATAACCAAACAGATAAAGATGGAAATCTGATTTACCTGTATTCCAACAACATGGACGAACAATACAGTTACATTGACGCTGCCAAAAACAGAGGATACAATATATTACTGATGGATGGTCAACTGGATGTAGCCATGATAAGCATGCTCGAACAAAAATTTGAAAAGAGTCGCTTCACTCGTGTGGATAGTGATATCATTGATCGTTTGATTGCCAAAGAGGAGCATAAAGAAGCTAACTTGGAATCCAATCAACGCGAGATTCTTTCTTCCGTCTTCCGCAGTCAGTTGCCTCAGATAAAGAAAGTGGAATTCAATGTCGAAACACAAGCGTTAGGAGAAAACGGTGCACCGATAATGATTACACAAAGCGAATATATGCGGCGTATGAAAGAAATGGCTAATATTCAGGCCGGTATGAGTTTTTATGGAGAAATGCCAAATATGTATAACCTTGTTTTGAATGCCGATCACAAACTCGTCAAACAAGTATTGACAGATGCCGACAACTCGTGCAAAGCAGCACTTGAACCTATCGAAAGCGAAATGGCAAATTTAAACAACCGACGTAAGGAACTCCAAAAGGCTCAAGAAGGCAAAAAAACAGAAGACATCCCGCAAGCAGAGAAAGATGAATTAAATGATATCGAAAAGAAAATATCGGATGAAACCACCAAGAAACAGGCTGTCTTAGGTGAGTACGCCAATGGAAATAAGATAATCCACCAATTAATCGATCTTGCATTATTACAAAACAATATGTTAAAAGGAGAAGCTTTAACCAACTTTGTAAAACGAAGCATCGAATTAATCTGATTTTATGAGCTTTTCTCATAACTAAAGAGAGGGTATCAACAGCAAAACTACACAATTGCTTTTGATACCCTTTCTCTTTTTTATTTCCAAAACGAATATATATAAAGATTTATTTCTATATTTGGGAAAATATAGAAAATCCATGAAACAACGCATATATATACTCCTACTCCTAATATTAATTCCTTTGCAAATGGAAGCACAAAAAGTAGGACTTGTATTGAGTGGTGGCGGCGCTAAAGGACTGACTCACATTGGTATTATCCGTGCACTGGAAGAAAATGAAATCCCCATAGATTATATTACCGGTACTTCTATGGGTGCCATTGTCGGCTCACTTTACGCTATGGGGTATTCTCCTGATGAAATGGAACAACTACTCAAATCAGATGACTTTAAACGCTGGTATTCGGGAGATGTTGAAGAAAAATATATCTACTATTTCAAGAAAAATCCGCCGACTCCGGAGTTTATCAACATTCGTATTTCATTAAAGGACTCCCTTAAAAGTGTAAAGCCCCATTTTCTGCCCAACAGTATTGTAGATCCCATCCAAATGAATATCGTATTTCTGCAACTTTTTGCCCAATCCACCGCGGCATGCAAAGAAAACTTTGATAGTTTGTTTATTCCTTTCCGCTGCATTGCATCCGACGTTTACAATAAACGCGCCATGATATTGAAAGATGGTGATTTAGGAGATGCTGTCCGTGCTTCCATGAGCTTTCCGGCCATGTTCAAACCGATTGAAATAGATTCAATACTTGCTTATGATGGAGGAATATACAATAATTTCCCGGTAAATGTGATGAAAGACGATTTCCATCCTGATATTATAATAGGAAGTACCGTTTCTACCAACCCTGGAAAACCCAAAGAAGGAGACATCATGGGACAATTGGAAAATATGATCATGCAAAAGACGGATTATACGCTACCCGATTCTTTAGGGATTCTATTAACATTCAAATACGACAATGTCAACCTGATGGATTTCAACCGTTTCGACGAACTACATGATATCGGTTATAAACGCACATTGGAAATGATGGACTCTATAAAAAGCCGAATCCATCGAAGAGTGAATCCTGCCCAAATAGAAGCCCGGCGCTTGGCATATAAAAGTAATTTACCCGAACTTCGATTCAAAAAAGTCAATATCACAGGCGCTAATGAACGGCAGAAACAATATATCCGCAAAGAATTCCACGAAAATAATTACGAGACATTTACAATAGAAGATGTAAAACAAGGATATTTTCGCTTGTTATCAGATAATATAATCTCTGAAATTATTCCCCACGCTGTTTATAATAAGGAGGACGGAACTTACGATTTGAACTTACAAGTCAAGATGGAAGCCAATCTCTCCGCCCGAGTTGGTGGAAATGTCTCTTCCAGTGGAGCCAACCAAGTTTATTTTGGTGCATCTTACCAAAACCTGAACTATTACTCTAAAGAATTTACATTCGACGGACAACTTGGCAGAATTTATAATAACCTCCAACTGGCAGCACGCATCGATTTCCCAACCCGAATACCTACTTCATACCGTTTCATGGCCTCCATCTCCACCTTTGACTATTATAAAGAAGAAAAGTTATTCTCCAACAACGACAATCCGGCTTTTAATAAAAAGAAAGAGGAATTCGTGAAAATAAAAGCAGCACTTCCCTTCCTCAGCCGAAAAAAAGCCGAATTTGGGATAGGAATCGCACGCATTCAAGATCGCTATTTCCAAACCAATATCATTGATTTCAGTCAGGCAAAGCATGATCGTAGCACTTACGACATCCTTGGAGGCTCCATAGTCTTGGAAGGAAGCACCTTGAACGCACGACAATTTGCCACTCAGGGAAGCAGAGAAAAAATGGCAGCACAAATATTCACAGGCAGGGAAAAGTTTAAAGCTGGCAATCCGCAAGCTCCTGTAGAAAACCAATATAAAAAGATACAATCATGGTTGCAGGTATCTTATGAAAATGAAACATATCACAAAATAAGCCCTAAGTTTACACTAGGAGCTTATTTGGAAGCCTATTACTCTTCACGAAATTTTTCAAATAATTATACCGCAACTTTAATGGAAGCGGGCGAATTTGCCCCCACCGCCCATAGCAAAGTGACCTACAATGAGGCATTCCGCGCCAATCAATATACCGGAATCGGGGCTATTCCTATCTATCAATTAGGAAATTCTATCCAGCTACGAGGAGAATTCTATGGTTTCATTCCCATCTTTCCTATTAAAAAAGATGAATACGGAAAAGCATATTATGGTAAAGCCTTCACAAAATTCGAATATCTAGGAGAAATCTCTCTTGTATTCCAATTATCTTTCGGTTCTATCAGTGCATACGTAAATCATTATAGCTCACCGAATAACGACTGGAATGTAGGACTCACACTAGGTTGGCAGCTATTTAACTCCCGTTTCATCGAATAATTTTTTGAAAAAAGAATTGCTAAAACACTTGCAGATTCGAAAAAAGTCCGTATCTTTGCACCCGTTAAAACGAAAGAACAATGGCCGCGTAGCTCAACTGAATAGAGTAGCTGACTACGGATCAGCCGGTTACAGGTTTGAATCCTGTCGCGGTCACAAAAAGAAGGTATGTCGTACTATACGATGAACCTTCTTTTTTTTATTCATTCCTATAAAAATCTGCCGAGCATATTGGCTCAGTTTGAAAACTTGGGGGAATTAGTGGCTCAGTTGTAATTCTTGGGGGAATTAGTTAAAAACCCTATCTTTGGCACATGAAACAGAAACTTCAAAAATATCTTGATGACTGTATTAAATTGCGGATACCCCCATTCTTCGAGATTGTTTTAAGCTCCCTACGTCGTTTCGTTAGTCGGACCAAGCGTTTTCGTCCTTTAGATTATGCCTGCCTGTCCGTCGAATTACTACAGTCTCCGGCAGCGGACTGTATGATTCGTTGCAGTGGACCGTACAGTCTGCTACAGTGGACTATACGGTCCACTGCCGCAGACTGTAATAATCTGGCTCAGTTTGAAAACTTGGGGGAATTAGTTAAAAACACTATCTTTGTGGCATGAAACAGAACCTTCAACCCCCTGCCACTCCACTGGAGATGTT
>NZ_KB905472.1:1553765-1698721 GCF_000382445.1 Phocaeicola massiliensis B84634 = Timone 84634 = DSM 17679 = JCM 13223
TTTGTGAACAGAAGCACAAATGCTGCTGCGGAAGCTTTTAATGCAAAAATTAAAGCATTTAGGGCTTCATTTCGTGGAGTAGTAGATAAGAGGTTTTTTCTGTATAGATTAGCAAAGGTGTATGCATAAAGGGAAATTAACAAATGTTAATCCCCCAAGAATTACAACTGAGCCAATAATCTTCCGTTCAAAAGACCTTGGCCGACCCCGGGGAACGGCTTATTCTTCCCTTTGTTTGTGATATGATATTTAAATCCCCAAGAATAATAAGTGACCCATTTGCAAGTCATCACCACATAAAATTTCCCTCTTTGGACCTTAATTCATCACAGGCAAGACCAAAGAGGGAAATTATTATGTGTAAATCTATAAGATTTTCAACGTTCAATTTCTATATAGACAGTATCTATCGTGCTTTTCTTTATCAGCATTTGATTTTCAATTCATCCAATATAGCACGCATCTTCTCAAAAGTAGTGATTCGAGTAGGAACCAAAGGCAGACGAAGCTTATTCTCAATCAACCCCATAACATTCAGCATAGCTTTCACTCCGGCAGGATTGCCATCCACAAACAGCAAGCTGAACAATTCTGTAAATTTATGATGGATAGTCAATGCATTTGCAAAATCTCCCTGAAGAGCCAATCGTGTCATACGACTAAATTCACGCGGAAAAGCATTGCCGATTACAGAAATAACTCCTACTGCTCCTAATGTAATCAAAGGAAAAGTTATTCCGTCATCACCCGAAATCACATCAAAATTAGCCGGCTTGTTCTTGATGATGTCATCCATTTGAGTAATATTTCCAGAAGCCTCCTTAATAGCAATGATATTATTAAAATCGCGTGCCAAACGTAAAGTTGTTTCGGCCGTCATATTTACACCGGTACGTCCGGGAACATTATAAAGCACTACCGGAAGGTCGGTAGCTTCAGCAATCGCCTTATAGTGCTGATAGATACCTTCCTGAGAGGGTTTATTATAATATGGTACAGCTACAAGAACAGCGTCTACACCGGTGAAATCATCATTTTTCAGCGATTCGACAACAGTGCGGGTGCAGTTGCTACTGATTCCCAATAAAATGGGAATTCGTCCGTTCACTCTTTCTACCACCAAATGTTTTATCTTATCCTTTTCTTCTTTAGTCAAAGTCGGGGTTTCGGCGGTAGTTCCCAACACACACAAAAAGTCTGTTCCGTTCTGTAGCTGGTAATCTACCAAACGGAGTAACGCTTCATAATCAACGCTATCATCTTCTTTGAAAGGAGTAATCAGTGCCACTCCCATTCCTTTTAATCTTGTTTGTATCATAAATAAATAATAAACTCTTATTCAATAGCTCACAAAAGTACGAATATTTTCTTTTTTAGCGATAAAAATCATATAATTTTTAAATTATACATACTAAAAAGTCACTTAATCATCTCTAGAAACTCTTCTTCGCTCACCATGGCAATACCTAACTTCTGCGCTTTTTCCAATTTACTGGGACCCATGTTATCTCCGGCTAAAATAAAACTGGTTTTCGAGGAAATGCTTCCTACGTTCTTTCCACCATGTTTTTCGATGAATGCTTTATATTCGTCACGCGAATGATAGGTAAATACCCCGCTGATAACAATCGATTTTCCCGCCAACTTCTCAGTACGGTCAGCAGTATCTTGTTCATCAGCCTCCATTGTCACCCCGGCAACTCGAAGACGCTCAACGATATCCCGATTTTTGGCATCTGCAAAGTACAAAATAATACTTTGAGCTATCTTTTCACCGATTTCATCGACATGGATCAAATCGTCGAGGCCGGCATGTATTAAAGCATCGATAGATTTAAACGCTTTGACCAAAGTTTTTGCTGTGGTTTCACCCACAAAACGGATGCCCAGCGCAAAAAGAACTCTTTCAAACGGCACATTCTTTGATTGCTCGATACCTGAGATAATATTCTCGGCCGACTTTTCTCCCATGCGTTCCAAATTAATAATATCAGATGCTTTCAGTTTGTACAAATCAGCTATATCGTGAATAAGTCCTTCTTGATAAAACTGGTCTACGGTCTCAGGACCGAGACCTTCGATATTCATCGCCCGGCGACTGATAAAATGTTCTATTTTTCCTTTTATCTGGGGAGGACAGGCCGTGTCATTGGTACAATAATAAGCAGCTTCACCTTTATAACGTACCAATTTGCTTCCACACTCAGGGCAGTCAGTAATGAATCTCACTTTATCGCCAATCATTATACGGGCATCTTTGTCTACACCAACAATCTTCGGAATAATTTCACCGCCTTTCTCTACATATACCATATCGCCAATGTGAAGATCGAGTCCTTCAATAATATCTGCATTATGGAGAGAGGCGCGTTTTACCACTGTTCCCGCCAGTTGCACAGGGTCAAGATTGGCAACCGGAGTAACGGCTCCCGTACGCCCTACTTGATAAGTCACTTTGTTCAAGCGGGTACATGCCCGTTCTGCCTGAAACTTATAGGCAATAGCCCAACGGGGAGACTTGGCTGTATAACCAAGATTACGCTGTTGACGCAGAGAATTGACTTTCAGTACAATACCATCCGTAGCAACCGGAAGATTTTTACGCTCGGTATCCCAATATCTGATAAACTCAAATACCTCTTCCAATGTTTTACACTTGCGTGTAACATCAGATATCTTAAAGCCCCATTTTTCTACTTCTTTCAAATTTTCGTAATGGCCGTCATAAGGCAAGTTTTCACCTAATAAATAATATAGGTAAGCATCCAACTTGCGAGAAGCCACGATAGCAGAGTTCTGCAGTTTCAGCGTTCCCGAAGCAGCATTGCGCGGATTGGCAAAAAGCGGTTCCTCGCGAGCTTCGCGCTCACGATTCAGTTCTTCAAACACTTCCCAAGGCATCAGAATTTCTCCACGAATTTCAAATTCGGACGGATAACCTTCACCATGCAAAACAAGCGGAATACTACGGATGGTTTTCACATTATCCGTCACATCGTCTCCTTGCACACCGTCACCGCGAGTAACGGCACGACTCAATTTCCCATTCTCATAAGTAAGGGAAATGGAAGTTCCGTCATATTTCATCTCACAGCAAATTTCAAACTCTTCATTCAAAGATTTCTTCACACGGTCATAAAAATCCGAAACTTCCGATTCCGAATAAGTATTGGCAAGCGAAAGCATAGGATATTTGTGTACCACTTGAGTAAAGTTCTTATTAATATCACTCCCCACACGCATGGTAGGCGAATTTTCATCCCGATGTTCGGGATGCTTTGCTTCTAAGTCTTGCAGCTCACGCATCAGAAAGTCAAATTCCTGATCGCTGATTTCGGGAGCATTCAGCACATAATAATTATAGTTATGGCGATGAAGTTCCTCGCGCAATTGATCTATTCTTTCTATTTCAGTCATACTATAAAAGATAGTTTCCTGCAAAAATAGCTATTTTTTGAATGAAAAACACCGTTAGGCAGAGAGGATTTTAGTACTTTTGCAAAAAATATATAGAAAATGAGAATAGATATCATAACTGTATTGCCCGAGATGCTGGAAGGTTTCTTCAACTGCTCCATTATGAGCCGGGCACAAAAGAAAGGAATCGCAGAAATTCATATACATAATTTGCGTGATTATGCTTTCGACCGTTATCGCAAAGTAGACGATTATCCCTTTGGAGGATTTGCCGGTATGGTGATGAAAATTGAGCCGATAGACCGATGTATTTCCGCCCTGAAAGCAGAGCGTGAATACGATGAAGTAATTTTTACAAGTCCCGATGGAGAACAATTCAATCAACCAATGGCAAACTCTCTCTCGCTTGCCAAAAACTTAATCATTCTATGCGGGCATTTTAAGGGAATAGACTACCGAATCCGTGAACATTTCATTACGAAAGAAATTAGCATTGGTGACTATGTTTTGACAGGAGGTGAACTTGCAGCGGCTGTTATTGCCGATGCGGTAGTTCGTATTATCCCCGGAGTAATTTCTGATGAGCAATCTGCTTTGTCTGATTCTTTCCAAGATAATTTATTAGCTGCTCCTGTCTATACACGCCCGGCCGAGTACAATGGATGGGCTGTTCCTGATATACTCTTATCGGGGCACGAGGCAAAAATAAAAGAATGGGAACTTCAGCAGTCTTTAGAGCGAACTCAACGTTTAAGACCGGATTTGCTAAAATAAAAAATAAATATAAAAAGCAAGGAGGTGCAGACGGTATCCATTACCCTCTGCACCTCCTTGCTTTTAGGAACACACCTACTTAAAGTTCTACTTCAGCTCTTCAAGTTCATCAAAGTATAGATGTAGTCTTCCCACCCGCAATAAAGCTTTTTCTGCATATTCTAAACCTTCATTTTTATAAAAACGAACCATTTCATCGGGAAAAAACATTTAAAGTTATCATTTGATACCCTTGCATAAAGTTGCAGGTGCAACTTATTTAGAAGCCAAAGTTCATCGGGCAACAAGAACAAAAAGCCCCGCAAGGATAAAGAGTAATACCTCAAAACATCCTTGCGGGGTCAACTTATATAAAGGTAAAACTATTACACTTCTAATGCACCTATGATATCTTTTACAGATGTATACCCATGACGCTCTAAATAGTCATTAATACCTTCTGATACTTTGACAGTAACAGCAGGGTCTATAAAGTTTGCCGTACCAATCTGTATGGCGGTAGCACCTGCAAGCATAAACTCTACCGCATCTTTCCAATCCATGATGCCACCTAATCCTATGACAGGAATATTTACCGCTTTAGCTACTTGCCAAACCATACGCAGAGCAATCGGTTTTACTGCCGCGCCACTCATGCCGCCCGTAATGGTCGAAAGAACAGGACGACGTTTCTCTGCGTCGATTGCCATACCCAACAATGTATTTATCAAAGAGACACTATCGGCACCCGATGCTTCGGCAGCCCGTGCAATCTCAGTGATATCTGTCACGTTAGGCGATAACTTTACAATCAACGTTTTTTTATACACCTCACGAACAGCTTTCACCACCTTCGAACAGCCTTTGGCAGAAACACCGAAAGCCATACCTCCCTGCTTTACATTAGGACAGGAAATGTTCAATTCGATGGCCGGAATCTTATCAAGCTCATTGATAATTTCTGCTGTCTTGGCATAGTCTTCTACAGCCGAACCTGAGACGTTTACAATCATATTGGTATTGATATCCTTTATCTGTGGATATATGTGCTCCACAAAGTAATTTACGCCCTTATTTTGTAATCCTACAGCATTGAGCATTCCCATGGGGGTTTCTGCCATACGCGGATAAGGATTTCCTTCACGATGGTGAAGAGTAGTACCCTTTACAATGATACCGCCAATCTTTTCTAAATCTACAAAGTCCTCAAACTCTTTTCCGTAGCCAAATGTACCTGATGCCGTCATAACAGGATTGGACATCATCAAACTGCCAATATTTACGCTTAAATCTGCCATAATAGTTTCTTTATATTAAATACAGGACCATCTTTACAAACACACAGGTGACCTTCGTCCGTGTTTTCCACACAACATAAACATGCACCCACGCCACACGCCATCATGTTCTCCAATGACACCTCGCATTCGATACCATTGGCTTTGGCATATTTGGCAACTGATACCATCATAGGCTTCGGACCACAAGTATATATCATGTTAAAGCTATTGTTGTTCAACAGACTATGTCCGGTCACATAACCTTGTTCACCCATACTGCCGTCTTCAGTGGTGGTATAAACCTCACCCAGCTTCTCAAATTCTTTTAATTGCAACAGATCCTTAGAGGAACGTGCACCCAACAGAAAGGTTGGCTTACAGCCGGCCTTTGCAAGTTCTACCCCTAACATAAGCATAGGAGCAGTACCTACACCACCACCCACCAGCAAAGGCTTGAATGCCGTAACATCCTTGGGTATAGTAAATCCGTTGCCTAAAGGCATTACTACATTAACGATGTCACCCTGCTTTACAGTTGCCAATTTACGTGTACCGTCACCAACCAACTGTACCAGGAACCATACTTCGTTTGTTTTCTTATCCACATAGTTAATGGAAATCGGACGGCGCAGAAAAGTAGTATTAGAGCCGTCAATCCGTATCTCAGCAAACTGACCCGGCAACATTTCGGGTAACGGGTTAGCCTGAGTCATTTTAATCAGAACATAATTGGCATGCAATTTAATGTTCTGTGTAACCACAAGGTCTAAAATATATTTTTTCATGAAATAAAATTGGGTAAATTCGTTTTTCAATGCAAAGATACACGAATTTACCCAATTAGTTATCTGTGGGAGGGCATTTTAGTAAAATGCAAGCTATTTTTCCGGGCGAAAGGTTTCATAAGTACCATTATCGAAGAAAATTCTTATTTCAGTGATTTTTCTGGCAGGTTTTTCTATGTACTTAATCTCCTCACGCACAATCTCTTTAGGGGGAATAGTAGAGGCTTTAACCTCAATTTCCTTGCGATATTCTGGCACATTCGTCCCATTGGACGCAAATAATGAATTCTCGTCAAACAATGGTCCGGGAAAACTACCATTATTATCCGAGTCCACATCGGTCTCCATTTCTCCTTCACCATAGAGAAGCCAATCCAAACTAATGTAATCACAAGCCTTGTGTATTTTCATGACTACCTCCAGGCTCGGATTATTCCTACCACTCAGGATATGAGAGAGAGAAGAAGGCGAAATTCCTATCTTATCTGCAAATTGCGCAGCAGTCATACCTTCTTTTTGGACGATTTGAGCTATTCTTTCCTTCATTTACAAAAGTAATAAGTCAGATTATATAGATACAAAAGTAATTCTTATAATTCGGATTTGCAAATTTACAATATATAAATGTATAGTTTATACTTGTATTTATTAAATTTACATATTTAAATAACGCTGTGTTTACAAGCGTAAACCGCCCTAAAATAGCGATAATCTTAACTTTAATTATATAGGTATAAAACACTCATTATATGAGTATTATAAATTAGATATACACGCAATATACAAATGAAAATATCGAAAAAAGCAACCTTTTTACATATTCTTTATTAACTGCTTTATGAACAGGTAATAATTTATTGGTTTTCAGCAAAATATCAGCTAACATATAAGCTTAAATAAATATACATACACATTTATAACCTTGTGCTTTACAAGAGAACATATCTCCATTTACAACTATAAAATATCAGTTTGTAAATATGGTAATTTACAAAGTTATCTATATCTACTGCTGTTTACAATCATATATTTACTGTTGAAAATATAAAAATTCGCCAATCATGAATTTTACCTCCTGAAGAAGAGAGGCACACCTCTTCATCTGATTCCGCAAGCCCTCGTACCAACAGACATTTTACCTACACATATATACGCATAGGGTTACACGTGCATATGCATAATATGTATATTGATCAGGTTCTGTAATATCTGTATCAGGATTTAATTAGTTTGTCTCCCTCTCTTGACAAACGCTTTTTATGTGATATAATTTGCAACTCGCCAAACTTAAAAATAGAGAAATACTTTCATTTTCACGAACAAGCACCCGCTTCTCAGCAAATACACGATTCTCAAGAAGCAAAATTCCATATAACTACCTAATTATAAATAAGATAAACTTAATTTTCAGTATCAACAAAAAGAACAATCTAGAAATTTGTAAGAGAAGATACCTATCAGGATAACCCCAATAAGCACAAAGAAGAAACAAGATAATAAATATGTAAAATAATATCAATATGCGACAAAGGCAGTTAGCAAGAAAAGAAATACTATAAAGAAGTCCCGATGCTCTCCCATCACAAAGAACATCGGGACTTCTTTTCTTCCACCGACAACTCTACCTAATGAAGAATTTTATAAACAAGTTCCCGGAGTAACTCCCCATCTCCCAAAGAAGAATTTCCCACCCCTTTCGACTTGGCATCGCAGTAACGAATTTCACCAATTATCTGCATCACCTTTACTCCGCTATATTTCCTCATAGCAGCCAGATAGTCCTTAGATTGCCAAGGAGATTTCAGTCCCAACTGAGCAGCAATACCTTGTTCCGACTTCTCGGGAGCATAATATGCCAGCATTAAATTAGAGAAGAAATTAAATAACACAGACAATGTCATCTGCAGAGGATTAGTCTTAGGATTCTCCTCAAAATATTTTATTATCTGATTTGCTTTAAATACATCCTTTATAATCAGAGCATTTCTAAGCTCATAGTTATTATAATCCTTGCTTATGCCTATATTCTGCTCTATTTGCTCCGGTGTGATTCGTTTTTGCCCTTTAGGAAGAGTAATAATAAGTTTTTCCAATTCTCCTGCCATTCTACTCAAATCCGTACCGACAAACTCAGCCATCATTTCGGATGCTTTCGGCTCAATCTCGATAGATTTACGCTTTAAATAAGAAGTGATAAAGCCAGCCAATTGAGCATCCTTTATCTTCTTTGATTCAAAAAGCACACCCACTTTCTCTATCTCAGCTGCCAATTTTTTTCTTCTGTCCAGAACACCATGCTTATGACACAGCACCAAAATGGTAGATTCCAAAGGCTTCTGCAAATAATAAGACAGCTCATCTATATTTTTGACACCTTGTGCTTCCTTTACTATGACAACCTGATATTTAGACATCATAGGATAACGCTTGGCGGCATTGATAATGGTAGCTATGTCCGTATCAGCACCATATAGAATCGTTTGGTTAAATTCCTTTTCATTTTCATTTAACACTGTTTGGGCAATATACTCAGAGATTCTGTCTATATAATAAGACTCTTCTCCCATAAGATAATACACCGGCTTATAAATACGATTTTTCAAGTCACGGGCTATTTCTTCGTAAGTGGTTTCTTTTGCCATAATAAGTAAAATTACCAGTCAAATTTCAAGTGTTTAACCGTCTTCTTTTCATCAATGATCATACGCATGGAAGCAATGCCAATCTCTACATGCTCCTTCACAAACTGTTGCGTTACAATGTTGTCGCTCTTGTCGGTTTTCACCCCTTCCGGAATCATCGGTTGATCTGATACTAAAAGTAATGCGCCGGTAGGAATATGATTATAAAAGCCGGTAGTAAACAAAGTAGCCGTCTCCATATCCACACACATGGCACGAGTCTTAAGAAGATACTTTTTAAACTCTTCATCATGCTCCCAAATGCGACGATTAGTAGTATATACAGTCCCCGTCCAATAGTCACGAGCATGGTCGCGAATAGCAGACGAAACAGCACGTTGCAACATAAATGCCGGCAATGCAGGAACTTCAGGCGGATAATAGTCATTAGAAGTTCCTTCTCCACGGATGGCAGCTATTGGCAGAATCAGATCTCCCAACTTATTTTTTTTATCTATCCCTCCACACTTTCCAAGAAAAAGGCATGCTTTAGGCTGAATTGCCCCTAGCAAATCCATGATAATAGCCGCATTAGGGCTACCCATTCCAAAATTAATGATAGTCATCCCCTCCGCACTGGCAGATATCATATTGGCATCACGCCCCAACACCGGAACACCGAATTTCTCGGCAAACAACTCCACATATTTATTGAAATTGGTCAGAAGTATATACTCTCCGAAATCTTCCAGGCTTCTTTTTGTGTAGCGAGGAAGCCAGTTTGCTACAATTTCCTCTTTTGTTTTCATAATCTTTTGTATTTTTGTACCGGTTATACCGAATTATACTTATTGCAAATTTACTAAATGTTATCATTAAACTTACCATCCTACGAAGCTAAAATAGTACAGCGCAACGGAAAAAATGTTATTTTCGATACGCTCCGAAAAAGATATGTCGCCCTTACCCCGGAAGAATGGGTAAGACAACATTTTGTTCATTTTCTGACGGATTATAAAGGTTATCCTAAAGGACTTCTTGCCAATGAGATACAATTAAACTTGAACGGAACAAAGAAGCGTTGCGACACTGTCCTTTACGATAAGAATTTGAGTGCAAAGTTGATAGTGGAGTACAAAGCCCCCCATGTAGAAATAACACAAGCGGTATTCGACCAGATAACACGCTATAACATGGTATTGAAAGTGAAATATCTCATTGTGAGTAACGGTCTGAGTCACTATTGCTGCCAAATCGACTATAACACGCAAAGTTACGTCTTCTTGCCCGAAATTCCATCTTACTCCCAACTGTAGCCGGGGGAAGATCGATATATAAAATACGGATTGCATAAAACATTACCGCCACATCAGTGACAGTAAGTTCTATGCAATCCGTTCGATATAAATAATAAATAACTTATTTCTTGACAGACTCTAAATGCTGTTCCGATACTACACCGGCCAATTCAGGGTCAATCATGATACGACCACAATATTCGCAAACGATAATTTTCTTACGCATACGAATATCCAATTGCTTCTGAGGCGGAATCTTGTTAAAACAACCGCCACATGCATCGCGTTGTACATAAACAATACCCAAACCATTACGAGAGTTCTTACGGATACGTTTAAACGCCTGCAATAAACGAGGTTCTATAGTAGTTTCCAACACTTTAGCCTTTTCACGAAGCTTTTCTTCCTCCTGTTTTGTTTCAGAAACAATTTCTTCCAGTTCAGCCTTTTTCGCATCCAAGTCTTTCTTTCTTTCTTCCAAAGCTTCATTGCTTTGTGCGATTTCCTCATTCTTGGCCTTTTCGGTAGCTGTATATTCTTTAATACGCTTTTCGCAGAGTTCAATTTCCAATGACTGGAATTCAATTTCTTTTGTCAGCACATCATATTCACGATTATTGCGTACATTGTCTTGCTGAGATTTATATTTCTCTACAGAATTCTTAGCCGCTTCAATCTCAATCTTCTTTGTGGCAATATTTGATCTCAGCTCTTCTATTTCAGCTTTAATCTTTTCGATACGGGTACTCAAACCTGCTACTTCATCTTCAAGGTCTTGTACTTCAAGAGGAAGTTCACCTCTCAGCGTCTTAATCTTATCGATTTCGGACACCATGGTCTGTAACTGGTATAAAGCTTTCAATTTCTCTTCTACCGTCAATTCACTCGGGTCTTTCTTTGCTTCTCTAGCCATAGTTTTTCTTACAAATATTTAATGGGATTGGTGTTTACCCGCGTCATCTGGACTTCCAGTGCCGGAAACATTTCCCGTATGATTGAATAAAATATTTCTTTTGTATATTGTTCACTCTCATAATGTCCTATTTCAGCTATCAAAATATCATTCTCATAATTAAAATAGTCATGATACTTCACTTCACCGGTAATAAAAACATCTGCTTTACCAACCGCACGAGGCAACAAAAACGCACCTGCACCACCACACAAAGCCACAGTCTGAATCAAACGTCCTGATAAACGGGTATGCTTCACACACCCCACTTCAAAAGTTTTCTTGATGTTTTTCAGAAACTCCAACTCTGTTTCAGGCTTCTTCAACTCTCCTATAACTCCGGCTCCTACCTGAGCCCAATCGTTTTTCAACGGATAGAAATCAAACGCAGGTTCCTCATAAGGATGAGCACCCAGCAAAGCTTTTACAACAGTCGCCTTTTTGAAATCAGGCAGAATTGTTTCGATGCGTATTTCGGACTCTTTATGCAATTCGCCTACCTCTCCACAAAATGGACTTGCCCCCTTCAAAGCACGGAACATCCCCTCACCTTCCACATTATAACTGCATGAATCATAATTACCTATGCATCCACATCCTGCCTCCGCCAATGCATTTCTTACCTCATCAGCTTGTGCGCGAGGAACAAAAGTAACCAATTTCAGCAGACATTCCTGTTTCGGCTCAAGTATACGAATATTCTCCAAACCGATTTTCTCCGCAATTTTGAAGTTCACCCCACCCGGCGCATTATCCAAATTGGTATGAGCCGAATAAATAGCAATATCGTTCCTGATAGCTTTCAGGATACAACGTTCCACATAATCTCGCCCCGTAATAGATTTATATCCTTTGAAAATAAGCGGATGATGTGACACAATAAGATTGTATCCTAACGTGACCGCTTCATCTACAACGGCTTCAGTAACGTCTAAACACAACAAAGCCCCTGTTGCTTCCGCTTCTGTCAGTCCGATTTGCAGTCCGGCATTATCAAAACCGTCTTGCAAAGGCAGAGGCGCGAACCTTTCAAGGGCACCTATTACTTCTTTAATTTTCATTTCTTCGAGAAAATTTGAATGCAAAGATACATTTTTTCTTGATGAAACGAAAATAATCAGAAAGATTTTCTACTTTTATATCTTGTAGACTACTATGAAGGTTATTTCCTACATAAAGTAACTCCACCAAAAAGGCAACAGTAATAATAGAAATCTTCAAAACAAGTTTAATAGGACAATAAAGCCAATAAGGTGTACAAGATTATTTTCTTTGTTTGATAAACTTATTCTTTAGAGCATAACGTTCATCTACAACGCAATTGGTAGGAAAAAAGGTGAGATAAAGACGCCACTCCCCTTCCTGAAAAGTAAATTTCCGCCCTGTAATCCCTTGCTGTATTTGTGTTATCTTCCCTTTGATAAACACTTCCAGTCCATCCAGTTCCGAACTTCCTTCACACATGATATCTGCGGTAATAAAAAAACCGGGAGTCTCCATTTCAGCTATTCTACGCCATATTTGTTCTTTGTCTGTCATTAAGATGATATTTGTCAAATACTCTATTTACGTTTTCCCTCTTTATGCACTTGCAACAGGCGACCATAAGAATCAAAAGATTTTCGGGAAGCCAGCATAATGGTAATCATCAATGAGAGCATGGAAGAAGCAACAGTTATCACTACTATCATTATCTGATATTTAATTGCTACATGAGGCGAACTGCCACCTAATATCTGTCCAATCATAGTCCCGGGAAGTGCCACTAACCCCGTTACAGCCATGTTAGCTATACCGGGACTGAAGGCTTTTATTAAAGCCTGACGAATAAAAGGAGCAGTGGCCTCGCTACGAGTGGCACCGTTACCCAACAAGTAATAATAAAGTTGTTGCTCACGCTTCAAACCGGCATAGTAAGTATTGAGACCAATCACATTCACTCCCAACATATTACCCATGATAATACCAAATATCGGGATGAAATATTGAGCACTGAAAATGTTATCTAGTCTAAGCACGAAGCCTAGGAAATAAAGTCCTACCAACACCACTGTCACCAGAAAACCCACGGAAACGGGAATCATTAAAATATGACGCTTCAAACGAGTACGGGTAACAGCTGTTTCAGCTGCAACGCCCACCATAATAATTACCCATAAGAAATTAATAAAAGGATTATTCCACTCAAACAGAAAGCGGAGATAGACACCGATAAAAAACAACTGAATGATCATTCGTACGGCACCAATTAGAATAGGTTTCAGTAATCCCGTTTTGAAACGCCACAAGAAGTAAACAGGTATCAGTAAAAGCAGTAATCCTACTCCCAAACTGGTGTAATCTATATCTATCGTTCCCATCCGTACACGTTTTATAAATTAAATATATGGTTGCAACCGGCAGCAAACTGCTTGTCGTGAGAAACTGCCAGAACAGTCATACCCTTACCGCACAGACTTCTAAAAAAATCTATCACGCGGTCGCAAGAGCTGGGATCAAGCGCCGAAGTAGGTTCATCCACTATCAATATCGATTTATTGAGTACCTCGGTAACCGCCAGCATAATCCGTTGTCTCTGTCCACCCGACACCTCGTGCACACGCTTGTGATAAAGCTCTTCTTCCAAACCCAACAAGGCAAAATTATCCAACAAGCGTTCCATGCTAAAGCCTGTTTCCCGATTGGCTTTCAACTCAAAAGGCATACGCACCATATCACTTACCCATTCAGACGGCAAGGCAAGCTCTTGTGGAATCCATGCTATTTTCCGACGGACAAAATCGGCATTTCGAGGGGTCATCTCTACCCCATCTACTTTGATAACTCCTTCACTTATAGGCACAAATCCTAAGACAGCCTTCAATAACGAAGTCTTTCCACTACCCGAGTCACCGCAAACACAAACACTCTCACCCCGATTTACATGCAAGTTGAGATGCCTGAAAAGTAACAAGTCACCAAAGTTGATAGATATATTTTTTATTTCAATCATTTCTCAAAGAATAAAGGTCGGGAGCATTCACTGCTGCCGACCTTCCTTATTTTAAGACTAAAAAATCAATAAGCTCTAGCAAAGAGTACACGGCGAGCAGATGGTTTACCGGTTACCATACATTTGCCCGGAGTAAGGCTTTCTTCGTCTGCATCAAAAGGCAGACAACGGATAGTTGCCTTTGTCTCTTCTTTTATGCGGTCTTCCGTCTCAGGAGTTCCATCCCAATGAGCCAAAATAAACCCGCCTTTTTCTATTTGTTCTTTAAACTCATCGTATGAGTCTACCTTTACGATATGGCTGTTACGATAGTTCAATGCTTTCTGATAAATATTGTTCTGAATTTCTTCCAACAGATTCTGTACGTATTCTTCAATACCATCGCATGAACGGGTTTCTTTTTCCAAAGTATCGCGGCGCATTACTTCCATCGTATTGTTTTCGAGGTCGCGTCCCCCCATTACCAAACGAACGGGTACACCTTTAAGTTCGTAATCGGCAAATTTAAAGCCCGGACGCTTATTGTCGGCATTGTCATACTTCACAGAGATGCCCATGGCTTTCAGTTTCTTCACGATACCTTCTACCTTGGCATCAATCTTCTTCAGCATTTCATCATTCTTATAAATCGGAACGATAACTACCTGAATCGGAGCCAAATGCGGTGGTAATACCAAACCATTATCATCAGAGTGAGTCATAATCAACGCACCCATCAAACGGGTAGATACCCCCCATGAAGTAGCCCAAACATAATCCAGTTTATTGTTCTTATCAACAAACTGAACATTAAATGCTTTTGCAAAGTTCTGTCCCAAGAAGTGGGATGTACCGCATTGCAATGCTTTTCCATCCTGCATCAAACCTTCAATGGTATAAGTATCAAGTGCACCGGCAAAACGTTCGTTAGCCGATTTCACACCCTTGACAACCGGAACTGCCATATATTTTTCTGCAAAATCACCATAAACATGCAGCATCTTTTGTGCTTCCGCTTCTGCTTCTTCACGAGTTGCATGAGCCGTATGACCTTCCTGCCACAAAAATTCTGCCGTGCGGAGGAACAAACGGGTACGCATTTCCCAGCGCATTACATTTGCCCATTGATTACATAGAATGGGAAGGTCACGGTATGAATTAATCCAGTTCTTATATGTACTCCAAATAATAGTTTCCGAAGTAGGACGGATAATCAATTCTTCTTCCAACTTAGCAGCCGGGTCAACAATAACTCCTGAACCGTCTTCTGCATTCTTCAGACGATAGTGAGTCACTACTGCACATTCTTTGGCAAAGCCTTCTACGTGTTCGGCTTCACGGCTAAGGTAGGATTTAGGAATCAGCAACGGGAAATAGGCGTTAACGTGACCTGTTTCTTTAAACATATCGTCCAACTGACGCTGCATCTTTTCCCAAATGGCGTATCCGTAAGGCTTAATAACCATACATCCGCGCACAGGTGATTGTTCGGCTAGATCCGCCTTTACCACCAAATCATTATACCACTGAGAATAATTCTCGCTTCTTTTGGTAAGTTCTTTTAATTCTACTGCCATTGCTATATTGTTATTTTTACAATCCTTTTTAGAGTCTGCAAAAGTAGTAAAAAAGCATGGGAAAGTACCAATGATTTCCCAAAAATATTATTGATAACGGTAATACCACCAATAGGTATCGCCAAATTCGCGTCGCATACGGTTCTTCTGCTCTACCGGTGAAGTATATTCCTTTTGAAGTTTATCAAACTCTTGCAGGCGTTGTATCATCAGCGTATCATTTAGAACACGCGGATAAGCGGGGTGTGATTGCTTGTAAAGCATAATCGCCTCGCGGTAATAACGGGGTAATGTATCTTGCTCAAAAAAGCTGTCTTCCACGACAGAAGCAAATTTATCAAGCTTCTTATCAAGTAGCAGAGCACTCAGATAGTAGTCCAAAGCGGTATGTTTCCCTACTTCATCCCGACAAATACGGGCAAGGAAATCGGTCGTACTTTCTGCCGTATAAGGTTTAGCTCCCAGATAATTGTACAAACTGTCTGCATCCAATCGCAAGGTGCCCTGCGAAGACGAAGAAAACAGCAAACCATCCGAACCGTAGTATTGAGGATACTCAAACAAGTGCTCGCCCATCGTTCCCTCACGCGACAAGGCATATGCCCGAAGCACGGTAAGCGTACGGCTTGGGTCCAAAGATTCGTATCCCACTTTGCGTGCAGCTTTATAATCTTTCTCTCGGATGGCATTCTCTATAGCCAACTCATGATGAAAGTTAATATCCGAATTGCCGATACACGCCGTCATCAGACACAGTATCAGCAAAATAGCTAAATTAGAGTTGATCAGCCCAATTACAGAACTTTCATGATCCAGCCAATGACGAAATATTCGCCGAAGCACAAACACAACTCCGACATACATAATAAGTAAAAGAGGTAACAGCCATAACCATTTATCCGCAAAGTTTCCACCATGATAAAGAGAACGGTTCACATCCGTCAGCACTCCCAACAATAGACAGGAAGGGAAATATGAAAGTGACCTTACCGAACCTTTCAACCCCAACAAGCCATTTATCCCCCATCTGAATATTAATAAGACAAGTGTAATGATAATGGCTCCCGCCAAAGGCGAATAATGAGTCTTTCCCTGAGACAACGAATAGTGTAATGCCCCCAATACATCACCCTGAAACAGGTAAAGATAGATGAAACTGAAAGCAGAGAAAAGAAGACCGCACGCACCCGTGAGGATGCGAACGGCTCTTTTATAGGACAAATTGGTATTGCTACTCATATAAAATTATTCTTTCACTTTTTTCAAAACCACTGCTGAACGAGCCGGAATATACAGTTTCAACCATTCTTTTCCTTCTCTTTTATAAAGAGGATCAAAGTTGGTCAGATGTCGTATGCTATCGTCTGCCAAGCCAAAACCTCCAAATTCTTTTGCATCGGTATTGAGAACAACCTCGTATGCTCCGTAAGGAACCAAAAAACCATAGTCTGTAAACGACCGAGTCGGATTGAAATTGAAAACGAAGATATTATTCTTACGACGGTATGCCAATACCTGGTCACTGTCATTATGCCATACTTCAATCACCGGAGTATCCTGTATATTCTTCATCTCTCTGAGGGTATGTATCATAGCCGAATCAAAATCACCCAAATAATGGTAACACAGGTTTTTATTGTCTACCAAGTTCCATTGGCGACGTGCATATTTATGCGACCATCCATTACCTTCGCGCGGAAAATCAATCCATTCAGGATGGCCGAACTCATTACCCATAAAGTTCAGATAACCGCCGTTAATGGTAGATGCTGTTAATAAACGGATCATCTTATGCAGAGCAATACCGCGATGTACGTTATAATTCTCGTCTCCTTTCTGGAAATGCCAATACATATCAGCATCTATCAGGCGGAATATAATTGTCTTGTCTCCTACTAAAGCCTGATCATGACTTTCGGCATACGAAATGGTTTTCTCGTCCTTGCGGCGGTTGGTCACTTCCCAAAACATACTGCTCGGTTTCCAATCTTCGTCTATTTTTTCTTTGATTGTCTTAATCCAATAATCAGGAATATTCATAGCCATACGGTAGTCGAAACCATATCCTCCGTCTTGGTAAGGTGCAGCCAGCCCCGGCATGCCCGATACTTCTTCTGCAATAGTGATAGCTTTAGAATTCACCTGATGAATCAGCTTATTGGCCAATGTAAGGTAACAAATTGCATTATCGTCCTGATTGCCATTAAAATAATCACCATAATTACAGAATGCTTCACCTAAACCGTGGCTATAATACAGCATGGAAGTCACACCATCAAAACGGAAACCATCGAAATGAAACTCTTCCAGCCAATATTTACAGTTGGACAATAAGAAGTGTATCACTTCATTCTTACCATAATCAAAGCACAATGAATCCCATGCCGGATGCTCACGACGCACACCGGGATAAAAGTATTGATTCGGATCTCCGGCAAAGTTGCCCAATCCTTCTACTTCATTCTTAACTGCATGAGAATGAACTATATCCATAATAACGGCTATACCCATTCTGTGAGCAGTATCAATCAGTTCTTTCAATTCCTCGGGAGTACCAAAACGAGAAGACGGAGCAAAGAAACTGGATACATGATAGCCGAAACTTCCATAGTAAGGATGTTCCTGAATGGCCATAATCTGAATACAATTATAACCGTCGGCTGCCACTCTTGGTAATATCTTCTCACGGAACTCATTATAAGTACCTACTTTCTCTTCATTTTGGGCCATACCAATGTGACATTCATAAATCATCAATGGATCTATTTTGGCACGGAATACTTTTTTTCTGAATTTATAAGGTTTTTCCGGTGCCCAAACCTGAGCACTGAATATCTTTGTCTGTTCGTCCTGAACAACACGAGTTGCCCATGCAGGAATCCGCTCACCTTCACCACCGTTCCAACGGACTTTCAATTTATACAAATCACCATGCTTTACAGCATTAGGATTGAGTTCCACTTCCCACACTCCGGGAGAATTCTTCACGCGATACATCCGATAATCGCCATTCTCTTTCCAACCATTGAAATCTCCAATAATATAGATTTCTTTCGCATTCGGTGCCCATTCACGGAACACCCATCCTCTTTTAGTACGGTGCAGACCAAAATAAAGATAACCGGTTGCAAAGTCAGAAAGTGTTGATTTGCCGTTTGTCAGTTCAAGTTCTTTGTCGATTGCATGCTGATGACGTCCTTCAATGGCAGCCGAATAAGGCTCCAGCCATGGATCACTTTCAATAATTCCTAATTTGGGAGTTGTATTTTCCATAATATGATAATTAATACTGTTAGTCATTTCCTTTATTTTACACCAATACTTTTACGATTACTTTTTTCACGCCATCCGGTGTGACCCCCGGAGCATGCGCGTCTTGAGGAAAGAAGATTACAAACATTTCCGGCTTTACAGGAATGTAGCTTTCAGCCAGCCCATGGTAAAAAGAAATATCTTTATCAGCATTATATTCAGCCTCAGGCAGATCCTCACGAGGAGTATATCCCATCACTTCTACTCCTGACAAAGGTATCTGTATATCAATAAAACGATTATGCGTTTCTAATTTAGCTTCTTCTTTAGTCTTGGGGTTGGTCTGCGAAAAGTTAACCACCAGGTCATCACCCTGCAGTTTTATTTTTCCCAATTCCTGAGCATTCAGATCGGTTGTCTTCAAAAACTTGATTGCCTCTGCAAACAATGGATTTAATGAAGCATACTTTTCCAGATTTTCAAATTTATCTACTACCATAATTTTATATTTAAATGGTTAATGTTACTTTCTATTATTCAAAGTCATCAATAGTGAAGTTTGTGAAATCGGCAAAACGCTTCAATTGCTTGAAGACGTCCTCCACCTTATCCATCAAATCAGGTGTCATGAAGAAGTCATCAGGTACCATGTAAGTGCAAGTAAACTCCTTACATTTTAAATAATCTATATATTCAAAATCTTTAGGAAATCCTTTTGGAGCTGTTTTCAAATGTGTTTCGCCAATAATGGGGAAATAACGCTTAAATGCAGGATCTTCTACAATAGCTCTATACTCCTCTATATTGTCATATACCGCCTGTCTGACGGCTTTCAGTACTTTAGAATCAAGACAAAGGCTTCCTCCCGCAAGCATGCTGTTTCCATTTTCCAAATGAAGATAATAGCCACAATGGTCCGACTTCTTGCCATGGGCATTGATATAGCCACCGAAATGTATTTTATAAGGAGTCTTATCTGCCGAAAAACGAGTATCTCGATAAATACGATAAGTACAGTCCTTGGCTTCTATACCACGGACACTATCATCAAATAAAGAGATTCGTGCAATAACAGCTGTCAATAATTGTTCAAATTCAGCCTGTGCTCTCAAATACTCTTCTTTATGCACCTGAAACCACTCACGGTTGTTGTTTGCAGCCAGTTCCTTTAAAAATTGAAAGATAATAGATATATCCATGTTCTATTTGTCACACGTTTACTTGACAAATATACAATATATATTTGTAACGAACTAGAAAAAAACGAAGTATTTATCTTTTTCCTACTATCTTCAAGAACTCATTATGCAACTTTCCATTGGTTGCAAGTACCTCATGACCATTATAGAAATTCTCTCCGCCACTGTAATCAGTCACTTTACCGCCTGCATTCATCAAAATTATTGAGCCGGCAGCAATATCCCATGGACCAAGGAACCCTTCTATACGGGCTTCAAAGCGCCCGGCTGCCACATAGCACAATTCAGCAGCCGCAGCTCCCTGTAGACGAAGACCGCCTACATTGCCATAAAGTTTATGCACTATATGCTCGGCAAGTGGCTTATAGGATTGAAAATTGTAAGGAAATCCTAACGCAACGAAAGCCTCATCCATGTCCGCTACATCCGACACATGAATTTCCCTACCGTTCAGATAAGACGGCGAACCTTTGTATGTCCAATAAAGTTCATTACGACACACTTCATATACCACTCCCACCAGCAATTCTTCGCGGTTTCTCAAAGCAATGCTGATACAGTAAGGTGCATTATTATGGATAAAGTTGGTGGTTCCGTCCAACGGATCTACCAACCAGCAATACTCTTCGTCAGTCAGACTGCCTGAACCTTCTTCGGCAATGAAGCCTGCTTCAGGCACCAGTTCGCGCAATTGCGCTACAATTCTGTGTTCCGATTCCTTGTCCACATAAGACACATAATCATGAGCATTTTTCTTTTCCACTCTGCCACGGTCGAAACTACTACGCTCATTACGAAGAAAAGCACCCCCTTGGAGTGCTATTTCACGTACTTTTTTGGTAATTTGTTCTAAGTCTAACATATCCTTATTTTTGAGAGGCATCCAATGTACCAAATTTATATACGCCTTTACGGATAATCTTTCCGTCTTTATCCGTTTCGACAAAAGCACCATGCTTCTTTCCCTGTTTGAAGAATCCGTCAAAACGTACACCGTTTTTATCCACCAGCACACCTTTGCCATCTTCTTTCCCTTTAGAGAAATGACCCTTATAGCAACTTCCGTCTTTCATTTGAAGGACTCCTTCACCGTCGGCCATATTGTTCTTCCAGTCACCTTCATACTCATCACCGTTGGCCCAAACATAATGACCTTTGCCATTACGCTGGTTATTAACCCATTGGCCATCATACACTGCTCCGTTTGCCCAAGTAAATGTACCTGTTCCGTGTTGCTCCCCATCTTTAAATGTGCCGACATACTTATCACCGTTTTTATGATAATAAATACCCTCGCCTGTACGCTCACCATCTACATAATCACCTTCATAACGATCTCCGCTATGGAAATAATAAATGCCTTTGCCATCCTGCACATCTGCTTTCCAATCGCCTACGTATTTATCGCCATTTACATATACAAAGGTACCTTTTCCGTCACGCATATCATCCTTCCATTGCCCTTCGTATTTTGATTTGTCGGGCCATACCATCGTACCTTCACCGTTTTTCTTATCATTCTTCCACTCACCCACGTATTGCGCACCGGCTTTCCACGTATAGGAACCTTTACCGCTGCGCTGGTCTTGAAACCAATTGCCTACATAGATGTCGCCATTATAATAATACATAGTACCCTCACCTTGCTGGTAATCGGTGTACCACATACCTTCATAACGATTGTTGTTCATAAAATAGAAAGTACCGTTGCCATGCTGCTGGTCCTGATACCACTGCCCCACATATTTCTCTCCGTCGTGAAACGTATAGGTTCCGTCACCTTCGCGTTTTCCTTTTACATACTGACCTTCATAAATGTCTCCATTCTTGAAGACTGTCTTTCCTTTTCCGTTAGGTTTGCGGCCCTTCAGTTCTCCTGTATACTCGCTTCCATCCTTAAAAGAATAGTTGCCTATCTTTATTTGAGCGGTAGCCATTGTGCTGACCGAAGCCAAAATCAATAATATATATGCGTATTTCTTCATTGGTTCGTTTCTAAATAATAGATAAGATAGTCAAAGATACTACTTTCTGCTTTCAGCGTTGCAAGTTATTACACTTTTTTACCCGCAACGACCTCTATTAAGTTTTCTTTGCAGAAATAAGTCTGTGCCAATCTCTGTATTTCCTCTCTCGTGATTCCACGGATAGCATCCAACGAACGGATAAAAAACTTATCGTCCAATCCTGCCGTTTCAATATAAATCCATGCATCCGACAGGGAGAATGGACCTTCATATGAACGGCATAAATCGCCCAACATATAGTTCTTCACCATTTCTAGTTCCTCTTGCGGCACCGGCTCATTGCAAAGTTTATCCATTTCGCGATAAACTTCGGTGATAATGGGATTAATGTATTCATTCGCCGCTTCAGTACTGATAATTAAAATCCCCGAATCAGGATAAGATACAATCCCCGCTCCAATACCGTAAGTATATCCTTTTTCTTCACGGATATTGGACATCAGCCGACTACCGAAGTAACCTCCAAACAAAGTCACCATCACTCTCGCCTTCAAAAAATCGGGATGATGACGTTCCATCACAAAACTTCCCATTTTGAGGGAGCTTTGCAGAGCATCTTCACGTTCGACAAAGAGGTGTTTCTCAGAAGTAGTTCGGGGTACAACTGCCTGCATCACAGGTTTATCTTTCACCTCTCCCCATGCCTCATTACCCAAATTCTCTTCAACGCTCCGAATGATATCGGGAGTGACTTTTCCCGATATATAAACTGAGCAATTACCCGAATGGTAGTACTTCCGGTAAAAATCGTGCAATACTTCAGGGGTGATACGATCGTAATCTTCAGCCACCGCATAACGTCCGAAAGGATGTTCGGCACCGAACAAGGCACGATTCAATTGTTTACGTGCAATCATTTCCACACGCGTACTATTGACTAAAAACTGCTGTTTATTGGTATCCGCAACCACCGAAAGCTCCTTTATAGGGAAAAGTGGCGTTTTCACCATTTCAGCAATGACAGACAAAGTGCGGGAGAAATACTTATTTAATGAGTAAAGTGTAATAAAACCATAATTCACCGATGAAGAAAGTTCCAACCAAGCCCCATAATAATCCAGTTTCTCGGCAATCTGCGCCGAAGTCATGCTTCCTGCCCCTTCACGTAGCATACGATTGGTGAACATCGCTTGTAAAGGCTGTTCCTGATGCCATTGTCCACCACCGATCAATAGGTCAAAACGGACAACATCTTCTGTTCCGGCATTAATAATATTCAGCGGCATACCATTCTTCATCACTCTCCGTTCAGGAAGTGAGATACTGAATTCACTTAGCTGGCGGATAGCCGGTGGGGTTGTTCTGTCTAAAGTCATGCGTTCTTTGCCTCCTGCTGATTTAAGAATTCTTCTGCACGTGCCAAATCCTGAGGAGTATCGATACCTATTGTTTCCACTTCACTGATACCGACCTTAATTGTATAACCATTCTCCAACCAACGGAGCTGTTCCAACGATTCGGCCAATTCCAGTGAAGATTGTGGAAGAGCAGTAATTTCCTTCAGCGCATCAGCACGATAAGCGTAGAGACCGATATGCTTGTAATAAGTATGTCCTGCCAGCCAATCCTGCTTTCCGGCATTACGCTGATAAGGGATAATAGAGCGACTGAAATACAATGCGTTCATATTCTTGTTAACTACCACCTTGGGAGAATTTACATTCTCCAACGCTGCAAAGCCATCTTCGGGAGTGAAAGGTTTCACTAAAGTAGCAATTTGCGTGGAGGCATCATCAAAACAAGACTTGACAGCCTCCAGTTGCGAATGCCGGATAAAAGGTTCGTCCCCCTGAATATTGACAATGACATCATAACCCTGTCCCACCTTGGTAAAAGCCTCATAACAACGGTCAGTGCCACTCTTATGGTCGATGGAAGTCATCACAACCTTACCTCCGAACGCCTTTACAACAGCTTCTATACGTTCATCATCTGTAGCCACATAAGCCTCATCCAAAACACCGGCCACTTGTTCATAAACTCTTTGAATCACAGGTTTGCCTCCCAAAAGGGCTAAAGGTTTAGCCGGGAAACGCGTGGAGGCGTATCTTGCAGGAATAATTCCGATAAATTTCATGGTTCTATTTCTTTTATATAATCACGCAAAAGTACAAAAACATTTCTTACTTTTGCAGCATAAATGCAATAAATGTTATGAACGAACACCACTGTTTGCTTTGTATGGGCTCTAACACAAACCGTTTCACACAGCTTTCGGATGCACGAAAAGTTCTGAGTGAAGCCTTCCCCGACATTCATTTCGGCGAACTTATGGAAACACAAGCTATCGGAAGCGGATTCCATTCTCCTTTCAGCAATCAGTTGGCAAGATTCACCACCACTCTGTCATCCGAGTCCGTCCACAACCTGTTCAAGGAACTGGAACGACACAGCGGACGCCTTCCCGGAGATAAGGCACAAGGAATAGTAAAACTGGATATTGACCTGCTGACCTTTGACAACAAGGTACTGAAGCCGGAAGATATGAAGAGAGAATACATTCGCCGCGGAATATCTCTCCTCTGATTTCACCTTTCCTACCATTGGCAACTCTTCTTCACTCTTGCTATAACATATCTAAGGTTATTCAAATTTAGGCACGTTTTAAATTCATAATGAATTAATCGGAACATTTGCTTGTTTATTATCATTAATATCAGTAGCTTAGCACTCTATTGCTAACCTGATTTTAATTATCTAAAAAGAAAAGTTATGAAATTCTTTATTGACACAGCCAATTTGGAGCAAATCCGCGAGGCAAACGCATTGGGCGTATTGGATGGCGTGACTACAAATCCATCTTTAATGGCTAAAGAAGGCATTAAAGGAGTTGAAAACCAACATAAGCATTACATCGAGATATGTAATATCGTGGACGGGGATGTCAGTGCCGAAGTGATTGCCACCGACTATGAAGAAATGATTCGTGAGGGCGAAGAACTTGCCGCCCTCAACCCACACATCGTAGTAAAGGTGCCTTGTATTGAAAACGGTATCAAGGCCATCAAGTATTTCAGCAACAAAGGCATCCGCACCAACTGCACGCTGGTGTTCTCCGCAGGGCAGGCACTGCTGGCTGCAAAGGCGGGAGCAACCTATGTGTCTCCGTTTGTGGGCAGACTGGATGACATTTGTAGCGACGGTGTGGGGCTGGTTGCCCAGATTGTCGATTTATATCAGACGTATGATTACACAACACAGGTCCTGGCCGCTTCCATCCGCAACACTTTGCACATATTGCAATGTGCTGAAGTGGGCGCAGATGTAGTAACTTGTCCTCTGTCTGCTATCAAAGGATTACTGACCCATCCACTGACAGATATCGGACTAGAAAAGTTTCTTGCCGACTATCGAAAAGTGAACGGATGATTTTTTGATTATTTCATCCATTTGTATATTCGGGCGACCAAACGTCGCCCCTACAAAATATTCCTATTTGAACTTAAGATAACCGATGCGGGTACATTTAACTCCTCTGCTTTCATAATGTGACAGCACTTTGGCCGACTTAATATATAATGTATCCCTTTGATTAATCTTCTTGGTATAACAATTCAATGTATCCGGTGTCAGACTAGGTGCTGCTGCTTTTATAACAAAGGAAAAACGATTGCCGTCCGCATCTGCCGCCAACACACTTTGATCCACATAATAGTCATGAGTCTTGTAGCTATCCAACTGCAATCTTACCCCCAGTACCTCCAAGTGCAAATCGACCAGCTTCTCTCCTTTTCCGCCTATGAAACGGCTTCCGCCGGACAAATGATGTTTTCTAATCACAGTATCATAATGCACCACCGCAAAGTCTTTGGCAATCACAGCCAGCTTCTTATCGCGAGGATTTCGGGCTTCAAATTTATGAGCCAGCCATAACACATAATTAGGGTCGACATAATACACCTCGGCCAACCGTTTGCCTCTGTATTTACCGAAAGCCACAATATCTTCGGAAGAGCCGTAATAAGGCTCAAAGAAACTGTTATCTTTTACCTTCAGCATGATATTACAATTCTGCAAATACAAAAATGCACGTTCGGCAGCATCATCGAAAGTGACAGCCAGAGTGCGTACAAACAAAGGAGAATGGCTATTATCAGGAAAGATGCGCCACAAAGCATAATAAGAACGGTAGGGAGTAGAAACGCTAATCGCATAATATCCTGTGTCTTCCCTGCGTCCCTTATTAAAATGGTCTATTTTCTGAAAGACTTTCTCAGCCATTACATTGGTTATCTGATACAGAGTTATATTTTTATCCATCACCTCCTCCTTTCATATTCAACTAAAGTTTTCCTTTTCGTAAATATAGGAATTTATGGGGACTTTCCAAAAAAAACTCGTTTTTTCTCTTTAAAACCAATCTTTAGCTATGCGTTGCAAAGAAGAAAATAATAAAAACACCCACATCACCTGCAGACACAATAAAAGCCCGCAGAATTATCACATCCACACGGGCTTTACTTTATAATTTCCAAAGTCTTAAAGGCAAAGGAAGAAGTTTTGTCACTTATTCAAAAATAGCATCCAAGCCGGTATTGTCTTCGCTGCTCGAAGAGTTATCCATCAGCGTATCCTTACAAGGATCAAAGTCTTCGGGTATATTGAAACGTTCTTCCTGTGAATATCCCAAACTTTTATCCTTATATACTTTCTGCATATAGAGTCCCCATACCGGCAGCGCCATGGCAGCCCCCTGACCGTTGACCATCGTGTCAAAATGAATGTCGCGGTCTTCACCGCCCACCCATACACCGGAAACCAGTGAAGGCGTAAAGCCCATAAACCAACCGTCGGAGTTATTGTTGGTAGTACCCGTCTTACCTCCCATATCAGCAGTAATGCCGTACAAACGGCGAACGCGTCCACCCGTACCTTCATTGATAACCGCACGTAGCATTACCAACATCTTATATGCACTCGATTCACTGATAACTTCATCCATCTGAGGAGTAAAGTTGGCAAGTACATTTCCCTCGTTATCCTCTATCCGAGTGACAAACAACGGTGCAGTGCGGATTCCTCTGTTGGCAAACGCAGTGTAGGCACTGACCATCTCGCCTACCGATATTTCGCAAGGACCGAGACTCAATGACACCACCGGATCTATTTGCTTATTCAATACACCAAACGAATGAATCAAACGAACCAACTGATAAGGATTCAACTTACTCATCAGATATGCCGTTACCCAATTATCGGAATTGGCCAACCCCCATTTGATTGTCACCATTTCACCATAACGTTTCTTGTTGGCATTGCGCGGAGTCCAGGGACGTCCGTTTTCATCTATTAACGTTTGTTCCACATGGCGCACCTCGTCACAAGGAGAAAAACCATTTTCCATCGCCAGCGTATATAGATAAGGTTTGATGGTAGACCCCACCTGGCGGCGTCCTGTCATAGCCATATCATACTGAAAATAATTATAATTAGGTCCTCCCACGTATGCTTTTACATATCCGGTTGTGGGATCCATCGACATGAATCCGGCACGCAGAAAATGCTTGTAATACCTGATAGAGTCCATCGGTGTCATAATAGTATCTTTCTCTCCCTCGTATGAGAATACAGACATCTCATACTTCGTATCAAACGCCTTACGGATTTCAGCTTCCGAATATCCGGCTTCTTTCATAATACGATAACGGTCGGTTTGCTTCATGGCTCTGGTCATGATAGTATTTACCTCTTCCTGAGTCAGATTCCTAGTGAACGGAGCTGTTTTCTTCTTCGACTTTTCTTTGAAGAAACGCGGTTGCAGATATTTAGCTACGTGCTCACTCACAGCTTCTTCGGCATAGCGCTGCATACGTGAGTCGAGTGTGGTGTAAATCTTCAGTCCGTCTGTATATATATTATAGTTCGTACCATCTTTCTTCTTATTCTTGGCACACCAACCAAACAGCGGATTATTTTTCCACGCCAAAGAATCTTCATAATATTTCTGCATCTGCCAGCCGCGATATTCACTCTTCTTCGGCTCCTTGGCTGTCATTACGCCACGCAGATATTCACGGAAGTAAGTTGCCAAACCTTCCTTGTGGTCCACACGACGATACTTCAACACCAACGGTAACTTCTTCAGCGAATCCGCCTCAGCATCACTTAGATAACCGGTTTTTCGCATCTGATCAAGCACCACATTACGACGTCCACGGGAACGCTCGTTAAAACGTTTCGGGTTATATAGCGAAGGATTTTTGCACATACCCACCAGCGTTGCCGCCTCTTCCGTTTTCAGGTCTTTCGGTTCCTTAGAGAAATAAGTGTTTGCTGCCGTCTTGATTCCCACAGCATTATTAAGGAAATCAAACTTATTGAGATACATGGTCAGGATTTCTTCCTTGGTGTAATAACGCTCCAGTTGCACAGCAATTACCCACTCGATAGGTTTCTGCAACAGACGTTCCATCACATTGTCTGCTGTAGGAGAATAGAACTGCTTGGCCAGCTGCTGCGTGATGGTACTACCACCTCCCGCATTTTTCTGCATCAAAATACCGCGTTTCACCAATGCGCGGATAAACGCACGTGCATCAATTCCTGAGTGTTCTGAAAAACGTTCATCCTCGGTAGCAATCAAGGCATGAATCAAGTTAGGTGACAACTGGTCGTATCCCACAAAAACACGGTTTTCCTTACTGATTGACCAAGTGCCCAGCATTTTGCCATCATCGGATATAATCTCGGTTGCAAACTTCAAGTTCGGATTCTCCAACTCCTCGATAGGAGGAACATAACCAATCCACCCCTTGGCTATCGCGGTAAAAATGAAGGCTATAGCTAATATTACACAGGCTACCAACGCCCAAAGTACATAAATAAACTTCTTCCTCATGTCTGTTTCTAGTAATTATCACTGCAAAAGTAAGGAAAAACTTTGAGATAGAAGGCGTTTCTAACAAAGTTCAACTAAATATCTTTAGAAGCTTCGTCATTTTATTTTTTTTTCATACCTTTACGCTCCGTATAATTGTAATTATAAATACAAATAGGTATGGAAAATAGAAGTTTAGTCACTATTGCCGAACACTCCAAAGAGAAAATTCTCTATTTGTTGGAAATGGCAAAAGAGTTTGAGAAGAAACCTAACCGTAAATTATTGGACAACAAGGTGGTAGCCACTCTTTTTTTCGAGCCATCCACCCGAACGCGACTCAGTTTTGAAACAGCAGCCAACCGCTTGGGAGCACGGGTTATCGGATTCACCGACCCCAAAGTTACCAGTTCTTCAAAAGGCGAAACATTAAAAGACACAATTATGATGGTGAGCAACTATGCCGACATTATCGTAATGAGACATTATCTGGAAGGAGCTGCGCGCTATGCCAGCGAAGTTGCCCCGGTGCCTATTGTAAATGCAGGAGACGGAGCCAACCAGCATCCTTCACAAACCATGCTAGACCTCTATTCCATATACAAAACACAAGGCACTCTCGAAAATCTGAATATCTATTTGGTAGGCGACCTGAAATACGGACGAACCGTTCACTCCCTGTTGATGGCCATGCGCCATTTCAACCCGACTTTTCACTTTATCGCTCCCGAAGAGCTGAAAATGCCCGAGGAGTATAAGCTATATTGCCGCGAACACGGTATTAAATATAAGGAATATACAGACTTCAACGAAGATACTATTGCCGAAGCCGACATTCTGTATATGACACGTGTGCAACGCGAACGCTTCACCGATTTGATGGAGTATGAACGCGTGAAAGACGTATATATATTAAGGAATGAAATGTTGAGACACACCCGCCCCAACCTGCGCATTCTTCACCCGCTGCCCCGAGTAAACGAAATCGCATACGATGTGGACGAAAATCCAAAAGCATACTATTTCCAGCAGGCACAAAACGGACTGTATGCACGCCAGGCCATCCTTTGCGATGTATTGGGCATTACACTGGATGATGTAATTGAAGATGGTAATAAGTAAAAACGAAAAGACTATGAGCGAAAAGAACAAACAAGAATTACAAGTTGCCGCTTTAAAGAACGGAACTGTTATAGACCATATACCTTCCGACAAACTGTTTACTGTAGTTGCATTGCTCGGATTACAGAATTCTGACTCAAACATTACTATCGGAAACAACTTCGAGAGCAAGAAATTGGGTAAGAAAGGTATCATCAAGGTAGCCGACCGTTTCTTTACGGATGAAGAGATCAGCCGCCTGTCGGTAGTTGCCCCCAACGTGAAACTTAATATTATCCGTGACTATGAAGTAGTGGAAAAGAAACAGGTACTGATGCCCGAAGAGTTACGCGGCATCGTGAAATGCGCCAACCCCAAATGTATCACCAATAATGAACCGATGGCAACCCTGTTTCACGTCATCGACAAGGAACACGGTATTTTGAAATGCCACTATTGCGAAAAAGAACAAAGCAAAGAAGCAATTAAGTTATTATGAAACAAGACTGGAAACCGGGAACCATGATTTATCCGCTGCCGGCTGTTCTGGTGAGTTGCGGAAGTACGGAAGAAGAATATAATATCATCACAGTGGCGTGGGCAGGTACAATATGTACCAACCCACCCATGTGTTATATATCCGTACGCCCCGAACGTCACTCTTATCCCATTCTGAAACGCAATATGGAGTTTGTCATCAACCTCACTACCAGGGATATGGCTTTTGCTACCGATTGGTGCGGTGTGCGCTCCGGAAGAGATTATAATAAGTTTCAAGAAATGAAACTAACCCCCGGAAAGGCAAAAATGGTAAGTGCACCCATCATTGAAGAATCTCCACTATGCATCGAGTGCCGTGTGAAGGAAATCATTTCACTGGGTTCACACGATATGTTCATTGCCGATGTAGTGAACGTAAAAGCGGATGACAAATATCTGAATAAAGAAACAGGAAAGTTCGAACTGGCCGGGAGCAACCCATTGGTATATGTACACGGCGGATATTTTGATTTGGGTACCAAGATCGGTAAATTTGGCTGGTCAGTAGAAAAAAAAAAAAAAAGAATAGATGAAGAAAAATTTCCTGCTCATATCGGCATTGTTTCTTTCCACGTCTGTCCTGAAAGCAGAAGAACAGAAGCAGAGCTCCCAAACAGAGCCTAAAGTCAACATAGGCCTGAAAGCAGGATTTAACTCCTCCATGTATTTCACCAGCCGCCTGCAACTGGACGGACAACGTTTTGAAGACATACAAAACAACTACAAGGTAGGCTATTTTGCCGCCTTGTTTTTCCGTTTCAACATGAAACGCCATTTCATCCAACCCGAGTTTACTTATAACGTAAACAAAGGAGATATCACTTTCGACAAAAATCAAAACAACGAAACTCTCCCACCCGATTTTGCCACTATCCGTTCCACCATCCATTCATTGGAAATCCCCCTGCTGTATGGATACAGCTTCGTCAAAAGTCATCCATACGGCATGGCATTCTTCATCGGTCCCAAACTGGAATATATCTGGAAGAGAAAGACGAAAGAAGAATTCTCCAACTTTGGGCATGACAATATTCAAGAAGAGTTACACCCCATCAATGTGAGCAGTGTCATCGGTTTAGGCGTAAATATCTCGAATATTTTTTTTGATTTCCGCTACGAAATAGGGCTGACCAACATATCAAAAGAAATCATTTACGAAAAGAACACCAACGGAGAAATATCCCACGAAAAAGGCATTGTTATCAACCGTCATAAAAACGTACTCAGCTTCTCATTGGGAGTTATTTTTTAAATTATCACAGTAGCGAAAGATTTTCCCGAATTTATTTCCTTCTAACCTAAAATTTCTTAACTTTGTGAACTCTAAATCGAATATCGTACATAAACTTATTATAAAAAGAAATGAAAAGAGACGATTTGATTTTCGATATCATCGAAAAAGAGCATCAACGCCAGCTCAAAGGTATCGAGCTGATTGCATCCGAAAACTTTGTCAGTGACCAAGTAATGCAAGCCATGGGGTCTTGCCTTACCAACAAGTATGCCGAAGGTTATCCGGGCAAACGCTATTACGGTGGTTGCGAAGTGGTAGACCAAAGCGAACAAATCGCAATCGACAGACTAAAACAAATCTTTGGTGCGGAATGGGCCAATGTTCAGCCTCACTCCGGTGCACAAGCCAATGCCGCTGTTTTCTTGGCGGTCTTGAATCCGGGCGATAAATTCATGGGATTGAATCTGGCTCACGGTGGTCATCTGTCACATGGTTCTTTGGTAAATACATCGGGGATCATCTACACTCCGTGCGAATACAATCTGAACAAAGAAACAGAACGTGTAGACTACGATCAGATGGAAGAAGTGGCATTACGTGAAAAGCCGAAAATGATTATCGGCGGCGGCTCTGCATACTCTCGCGAATGGGACTACAAACGTATGCGTGAAATAGCCGATAAAGTGGGTGCCATCTTGATGATTGATATGGCTCATCCGGCCGGACTCATTGCCGCAGGTCTGCTAGACAATCCTGTAAAATATGCTCACATCGTTACCTCCACCACTCATAAAACACTTCGCGGGCCTCGTGGCGGTGTCATCATGATGGGCAAAGACTTCCCTAACCCATGGGGTAAGAAAACTCCGAAAGGTGAAATCAAGATGATGTCGCAACTATTGGACTCTGCCGTATTCCCGGGCATCCAGGGCGGACCGTTGGAACACGTTATCGCTGCCAAAGCTGTTGCCTTCGGTGAATGTTTACAACCTGAATATAAAGAATATCAAAAACAAGTACAGAAGAATGCCAAAGTATTGGCACAGGCTTTGATAGATCGTGGCTTTACCATTGTATCCGGTGGCACCGACAATCACTCCATGCTGGTAGATTTACGCACTAAATATCCTGATTTGACAGGTAAAGTGGCTGAAAAAGCATTGGTTTCTGCCGATATCACAGTAAACAAAAATATGGTGCCGTTCGACAGCCGTTCAGCATTCCAGACTTCGGGTATCCGCCTAGGTACTCCTGCCATTACAACTCGCGGTGCAAAAGAAGATTTGATGATTGAAATTGCCGAAATGATTGAAACCGTTCTTTCTAATGTGGATAATGAGGAAGTAATTGCACAGGTTCGTGCCCGCGTGAATGAAACAATGAAGAAATATCCTATTTTTGCTTATTAAAAACAGGAAACACTTACATTTACCATCAAAGAAATGGGGATTGTGTCTAAACATTGAGATAGACCGGTTAGTTTTGACGCACCCCCATTTCTTGAACTATAAAAGAAAAACAAAAGCACGTTTCACACGTATCAAGGGATTAAGGCACTGTTTCACAATCAATTGCAGTGAAACATAGAATAATGTATTAAGCTGATGATACTTCATACAACAACCTCCCCCCCAAAAAAAGACCAAGGTCTTTTTTCAAAACTCTTTCGGCTTTCAAGAAAACACCAAGGTCTTTTAAAAAAACATCAAGGCCTTTATGCAAAACACTTCCGGCTTTTTTGAAAAAGCCTAAATGTTTTCCATCTCTACTGGAAATCCTCCTTTATTTTTATACCTTTGCACACATTTTACATTAACGACTGATGAAAGGAACAAAGAATCTAACTCAAGGTCCCATTCTACGCCAGCTTTTTACTTTAGCAATGCCCATTATGGCTACTTCTTTTATCCAAATGGCATATAGCCTGACAGATATGGCATGGGTAGGAAGATTGGGAAGTGAAGCCATTGCCGCTGTGGGTTCCGTAGGGATTCTCACATGGATGTCCACCGCCATTGCCTTGCTCAATAAAGTAGGTGCCGAAGTAAATGTGGGGCAAGCAATCGGTGCTCAAGACGAACAAGCCGCACGTAATTTTGCTTCCAATAATATTACTTTAGCACTGTTGATTTCCGTACTTTGGGGTGCCATACTATTTATCTTTGCACGCCCTATCATCAGCATCTACGAATTGCAACCACACATCGAAGACATGGCAGTGGAATATCTGCGCATCATATCTACAGCATTGCCGTTCGTATTCCTGTCCACTGCTTTTACCGGAACATTCAATGCAGCAGGAAGGAGTAAGATTCCTTTCTCAATCAACGGTATTGGTCTGATAACTAACATCATACTAGACCCTCTCCTCATCTTTGGTTTAGGATGGGGAACTACCGGTGCCGCTATCGCCACCTGGCTGGCAGAAGCCATCGTATGCTTTCTTTTTGTCTATCAATTAAAGAAGAAAAAGATTCTGTGGGACAACTTTATTTTCTTTACACACCTTAAAAAACAATACGCCGTACGCATTATCAAGATAGGACTCCCTGTAGCAACATTCAACACCCTATTTGCATTCGTCAATATGTTTCTCGGACGAACCGCCTCCGAACAGGGTGGGCATCTAGGGCTGATGGCTCTCACCACAGGCGGACAGATTGAAGCCATAACCTGGAATACCTCACAAGGTTTTGCCACTGCACTCAGCGCTTTTGTAGCTCAAAACTACGCAGCACGCCAAGTAGCCCGTGTACTGAAGGCCTACCACACCACCTTGTGGATGACTTTTATCTTCGGCACCTTCTGTACCTTCATTTTTATATGTTATGGTAATGAAATATTTTCTATCTTTGTACCTGAGAAAGCAGCTTACGAAACCGGCGGTGTATTTTTACGCATTGACGGATACTCCCAAATATTTATGATGCTTGAAATCACCATCCAGGGAGTATTTTACGGAATCGGACGTACAATGCCGCCTGCTGTGATAAGTGTCAGCTGCAATTATCTGCGCATCCCGATGGCACTCCTGTTCGTCTCATGGGGATGGGGATTGCCGGGCATTTGGTGGAGCGTAACCATTACCAGTACAATGAAAGGGATTATCTGCCTGATATGGTTTATGGCTATCAAGAAAAAGGCATTAAGTTATCAGGCTGATTGATGAACAATTTTTGCATTAAGTCATTATATAATTAAAAACAAATGAGATTATGAAAAAGACTAAATTTATTGCTTTTTTGCTGAGTGCGACATTAGTATTCAGTGGATGTGGTAACATGAATAATACAACTAAAGGCGGACTAATCGGCGGCGGTGGCGGTGCTGCCTTGGGTGCTATTATCGGAGGTATTGCCGGACACGGCAAAGGTGCTGCTATCGGTGCTGCCGTTGGTGCTGCCGTTGGTACGGGTGCCGGTGTTTTGATTGGCAAGAAAATGGATAAGGCAGCTGCCGAAGCTGCTCAGATTCAAGGTGCTCAGGTAGAGCAAGTAACTGATAACAACGGACTTCAGGCTGTAAAAGTTACTTTCGACTCGGGCATTCTCTTCAACACCGGAAATGCTTCCCTAAGTCCTCAAGCCAAATCAGCATTGAGCAAATTCGCCAACAATGTATTGAATCAGAACAGAGGCATGGACGTATCCATATATGGTTACACCGACAATCAAGGTTGGAGAAACAGCACTGCCGAACAAAGCATCCAAAAGAACCTCAACTTGTCTCAAGAACGTGCACAAAGTGTGGCAAGTTATCTGTTGAGTTGCGGTGCCAGCACTTCTCAAATCAAATCAGTTGAAGGTTTGGGCCAAGCCGACCCTATAGCAAACAATGATACTGCCGAAGGACGTCAACAGAATCGTCGCGTGGAAGTATATATGTATGCCAGCCAACAAATGATTCAGCAGGCTGAAGCCGGTACATTGAAATAAATTATGTGATAAAATCACGCTTTCAACTACCTCTGTGAGTAGATTTGAAAGCGTGATTTTACTTTTTTCGCTACGCAAACATGAAGAAAAAAAAGATTCTTAAGTTTATCCGCAATCTATTGATTATATTCTTTGGCTCATCTATTCTGTCAGTCATAGCTTTGCGTTTTATCCCCGTTTATTTTACTCCCCTGATGTTCATCAGAACCGCACAACAGATAATTCATGGCGAAGACATCAAATGGAAACACACCTGGGTGTCGAAAGAGAAGATTTCCCGCCATCTGCCCATGGCTGTCATAGCTTCGGAAGACAACCGGTTTGCCGAACATAATGGATTCGACTTTAAAGAAATAGAAAAAGCCATGGAGGAAAACAAGACCAGAAAACGTCCTCGCGGCGCAAGCACTATCAGCCAACAAACTGCCAAGAACGTGTTTTTATGGCCGGCCTCCTCTTGGCTGAGAAAAGGGCTGGAAGTGTATTTCACGACTCTCATAGAATTATGTTGGAGTAAAGAAAGGATTATGGAAGTTTATCTCAATTCCATCGAAATGGGAAAAGGAATCTATGGAGCAGAAGCCGTTGCCAAAGAGCATTTTCATAAAAAGGCAGGTCAATTGACTCCGGGTGAATGTGCCCTGATAGCAGCCAGCCTGCCCAATCCCCGCAAGTTTAATTCGGGCAAGCCAAGCAACTATATGTTTAAAAGACAAAAGAAAATTCTTTATCTAATGAAATGTGTTCCCGCTTTCCCCCCAAAAGAAAAGAAGAAGGCGGAAAACACTTAGTCCTGCCTTACAATACGGATATGATTCGAACCCCGGTATGAGTCCTTTTATTCTTTGAATAGTCATACATTGGCTGAGGGTCCAGAATTACCTTCTTTGCCACAGAGGAAGCATGCAGCAAATGAAGGGTATCTCCCACCCAACAGACAAAACCGACGTGTACCACATCAAGTCCGGTAATATTCGTTGTGATTGCCAATATATCACCATCCTTTATATTCAACTTATAAGGAGGATAACTCAGTTGGTCTTTCGGAAAGTAAGTAACCACACTCCCATTCAACGCCTGTTCCTGTCGCACTATTTCAGCTACTAAAGAGGGATTATCTTTCAGCTGCCTATAACTGTCGGGATGGGTAGACATGAAGTTGAGATGCAACTCCTGTTGCAGGGTGCTGAATTCGTCTGTCCGCTCCTTTACGATACCCTTCCGCTCATTATCCTTTATCCACTCGCTGAAATAATGCAGACGTGATGGATAGCCATTCAATACTCCGCCCCTATAACGCATATGTTGCAACGCTTTTTTAAAACTGCCAAAGTTCCTTTCCTTGTCTTTATCTGCTAAAGCCAAAGCTAAAACCGTCTCAACAAAAGTCGTACAATCCACCTTGTCCAAATGAACTACAAGGTTTTCCTCTTTGCCTTCATCCAAGGTTCCCGCCACGTAAGGCACGCCCAGCATCTGTCGGGCAAAAAACATTGTTCTGCTGCTATCGCCGGGCAATGCCGACGCTTTCTGCAATAAAGCCTCCACTTTTATACTGTCTTTCTCTTGAGCTGCCGCAGGAAGCATCAGCATTCCTGTCAAAAAGAATAATAAAGCCGTTCGTTTCATCCTGTTGGTTTTCTGAAGGAGTAAAGATAGTAATTAAATAAATGATAATAAAAAAACAGGCGCCTGTTTTTTAGAAAAACAAACGCCCGTCCCTTGTTGCTATATTATAAATCAAGCGAAAAACTCCGTTCGTTCCAAGTAAGCAATGACATCACCTTTGTTGACAACCGCACCCTGTGCAGCACATACTTCCACTACTCTTCCGGTGAAATTGGCCATTATCTTTTCGTATTCTCCCCATGGAGTGGAAATATAACAGAACACTTCGTCATGCTGGTATTTACGACCGATAAAAGGAGCTGTCGACGGACCTTCCACCGATACTTCCCACAATACCTGTCCTTTTTCGGGCGCAATAATCGGGTCGGCCTTGGCGCGCTTATACTTTTTGATTTCTTCTTCATTAAAACCACTCTTTGCCATTGCCGCATCTTTGGCACGCTGCAGGTCATCCAAGAAACGCTTCTTGGCAACTCCTGATTTATAATCACGATATTGGCGGTCGTGCATGGCCAATTCAAAGAGCTCTTCATCATCTTCTCCATAGTCCCAACCATTTTCATCCATTTCTTTGCGATAGTTGTCCAACTCATCGGGATAGTTCTTCTGTGGGTCTTCATCCGTAAATTCCAACCCTTTGCTCTTTGCCAACTCTATAATTTCGGGAGCTAACTCACCGGGCAGCTTACCACTCTTTCCTAATATCATATCCCAAGTATGATTGTCTATCATGGTCCAGCGTCCCTCACCCTTTATCAACTGCATTACGTTCATCAGCGCCACATTCTTTACATATTGGCTAAATGGAGTTACCAACGGAGGATAGCCTAATTTCGGCCATACATATTCCACTTCCTCAAACAGCATCACCACCAAGTCATCCAGACTCATCGGCTCCTTGCCCTGTCCTTTCAATATCAAGTTGATGCCCGAATGAACACCCTTCAAGTCAGCCATCATGGAACCCATCATGCCGCCCGGCAGTCCGCAACCGAGCAACAACGAAGACATGTGTTTGTTGGTAGGGTCGATAAAATAACCCAAGAAATCATCTATAAACTCTTGCGTCATGCTGCGCGCTTTCATATAAGCCTTCATATTGATTTCGGGCACCCGGAAACCGGCATTCTTCAGCATGGCCTGAACGGAGATGACATCGGGATGCACCTTTCCCCATGACAAGGGTTCCATTGCAACATCAATAATATCGGCACCGTTTTCACAAACCTCCAAAATAGACGCCATCGATAAGCCCGGCCCCGTATGTCCATGATATTGGACAATCACTTCGGGATGTTTTTCCTTGATATTTTTCACCAGTTGCCCCAACATTTCGGGACGTCCAATACCTGCCATATCTTTCAGGCAGATTTCGGGAGCCCCTGCCTCTATCAATTGATCTGCTATGCGGGAATAGTACTCTACGGTGTGAACCGGAGAATAAGTAATACACAAGGTAGCCTGCGGAATCATTCCGGCTTCCTTGGCATATTTTATAGAAGGAATAATATTGCGCACTTCATTCAGACCGCAAAAAATACGAGTGATATCAACTCCCTGTGCATGTTTCACCTTATACATCAACCGTCGCACATCAGCGGGAACGGGATACATTCTCAATGCATTCAAACCACGATCGAGCATATGAGTCTGAATACCTGCTTCATGCAATGGTTTGGTAAACGTACGGACTGCTTTATTCGGGTTCTCCCCATAAAGTAAGTTCACTTGTTCAAAAGCACCTCCATTGGTCTCCACGCGGGCAAAACAGCCCATCTCAATGATAAGAGGAGCTATCCGTGCCAACTGGTCTGCTCTGGGTTGATACTTTCCTGATGACTGCCACATATCGCGGTAGACCAAACTGAATTTGATTTCTTTTTTCATAATTATATTTCGATTTAAAGGTGTTTCGTCCTTCTGCAAATATAACAAATGAATAAAAAGAAAGTTAATATTCAAGTAGATTTTTTATCCTCTAAAAACATGTTTAATATCATATTGCCAGCTATACAAAACAGAATAGGCCGAACTTATCCGACCTATTCTTTCTTTTTGTTATTTACAGACGCTAATTACACAAAATCACGTAGCTGTCCCTGCAAGCGTTGACGAGTAAAAAAGATACGACTTTTTACTGTTCCAAGCGGCAAAGATAATTTTTCGGCTATCTCACGATATTTAAAGCCTGACACATGCATGGCAAAGGGAATACGGTATTCATTCGGCAAGAGATTTACTACCCGGTGTATTTCCTTAATGTCATAAGCACCTTCTGTACTGTCAAAACCGGAATCCTGTGGCAAGTTCAAGTGGTATAAGTTATCGGTGTGGTCGACAAATGTTTGGTCACGTACAATTTTTCTGTAATTATTAATAAAGATGTTACGCATGATTGTGTACATCCATCCCTTAAAGTTTGTATCGGGAATATACTTATCCTCATTGTCTAAGGCTTTCAGCGACGTCTCCTGCAATAGGTCGTTAGCTTCCTCACGGTCGGCTGTCAGTTTATAGGCAAATCGAAGTAATTCTTCTTGCACACTAAGCAGGTTTTTCTTAAAACTAATACTATTCATAAGTTTTTAAGTTTAGGTTTATAACTCTTTGTTCATGCTCTCGTGCTGCAAGGATAAGGCTTTTTTAAGGGGCGGACAAGGAAAAACTATCAAAATAGGGGGTAAAAACCGCCAATTATCAGTTTCTACCCCCTATCTTGTCGATTAACAGGTGGTTTTCGGAGCTATTCTCCTTTTAAAGTTGGTAAACAAATACTATATTTAACAGCCAAAATACGAGTGAAAAACACCGTTACTCCTCCTACCACCTGGCATCCGTAAGCCTCCATTCCGGCAAAGTCGCATATCCAGTAAGCCAGTCCGCCCACGACACACGCCATTGCATAAATTTCCTTACGAAAGATTAACGGAATCTCATTAATAAACACATCGCGGATTACACCTCCGGCAGCACCCGTAATACTACCCATGATAATGGCTACCCAATAAGGATACCCCAATGCAATGCTCTTGCCCACACCTACAACGGTAAACAAAGCCAGACCGATGCTGTCAAACAAGAAGAATGTATTGTGCATGTGAATCAGATACTTTCCAAAAGCAATCACCCAGAACAATGCAAGCCCCGTACATATCAAATAAATGGGGTCGGTCATCCATCCCGGCGTCACATCCAACAACACATCGCGAATTGTACCTCCGCCGATAGCCGTTGCCATTCCTACTACATAAGCCCCGAACCAGTCAAATTGTTTAGCCGAAGCAAGCCGGATGCCACTAATGGCAAAGGCAAACGTTCCTATAAAATCCAAAACTTGTACAAATGTTATCATAAATAAACTTATTTGGCTGCAAAGTAACGAATAATTTCGATAAGAAAACGTATTTTTGTCTTTTGAAAATAGCTAAAATGAAATGAAAATAACAATTATCGCAGGCGCACGCCCCAATTTCATGAAAATTGCTCCCTTAATGCGTGCTATTAACGCTGCCAAAGCAGCAGGTAAGAACATCAGTGCCCGTCTGGTATATACAGGTTCGGACGAAGACAAGAGCCTGGAGCCCTCTTTGTTCACCGACCTCGACATGCCCCGTCCCGATGCATATTTAAGAGTGGATGATACTGATTTCTTCCAACGAATGGCAGGCATTGTCGTTGCCTTTGCCCGTGAGCTGGAGAAGCATCCTGCACAAATTGTCATTGTGGTAGACGACCTCACTCCCACTATGGCCTGTTCTATCGTAGCTAAAAAGAAAGGGCTGAAAGTTGCTCATTTGGTAGCCGGGACACGCTCTTTCGACATGGATATGCCGAAAGAAGTCAACCGTATGATTACCGACGGACTTTCGGATATCCTATTTACTGCCGGAATGGTGGCAAACCGAAACTTAAACCATACGGGAACAGAACAGGCTCATGTCCATTTTGTTGGAAATATCTTAATCGACACTTTGCGATACAACCGCACAAGACTACAACGCCCTGTGGCTTTCTCTATTATGGGAGTGAAGGAAAAAGAATACGTACTGCTTACTTTAAACCGACATACATTAATTAATAACGATGCTGTTCTGAAAACCCTTTTCCATACAATATTGGAAAAGACAGATAAACCGATTGTCGCTCCTTTACATAATTATGTAAAAAACAAACTGAGTGCCCTGGGCATTCATTCCGAGCGACTGCATATTCTTCCTCCCCAACCCTATCTGGCTTTCGGATATATGGTAAATCAGGCGCAGACCATTATCACAGACTCGGGTAATGTGGCTGAAGAAGCTACCTTCCTCGGTATTCCCTGCATCACACTGAACACTTATGCCGAGCATCCTGAAACCGTAAGTATCGGTACGAATTGTTTGGTGGGTGAAGATGCCGGAGCTTTGTCTGCGGCACTTGACAGGCTGAATAAAGGCGAATGGCAGAAAGGACATCTGCCGGAACGCTGGGACGGTCGTGCTGCCGAAAGAATTGTGCAAACCTTGCTCGAAGAGAAATTATAAAGAGAAAAGGAATAACCATCACTTTTAATCGGCCCGGCGCAGTGCTATTGGTCATTCCGAAACAAAAAAGAAGAATCTGCTGACACAAAGTAATGTGCGCAGATTCTTCACAATATCCAAAATGACAAAAGATACAATACCGTATTTACCAAGTATAGTTCAAACCGAAACTCAGCAATTCCTGCAACTGGAAATAGCTCTTATTATCCTCCGTCAACTTCACGCCATCATCATAGCGGGCATGAACGAATAATTTCGTCGACAAATAACGGTTCAACACGAAGTTGAATGTGTTTTCCCAACTGGCAATTACTTTATCATAAGTAGTAAAGTATTCCAATTTAGACTCCCATACGATACTCGGGATAATTGTCCAAGTGAGGTTTCCCGTAAATTTAGAACCGATAAGGTTGGCAGTGCTGTGCCCCGGCTCCACATTAAAAGCAGCAGGATCGGTAATTTTATCATTACTGATATACATAAAGGTATATGCCAGCGGAGATGTCAGCAAAGACAAAGTATAATTCTTCTTGTTTTGCTTAAAGTCCATACCGAGGGTTATATCAAGCTGTGCCGGAGACATGAAATTAGAAATCATGTCGTTCGTATTGGTTTTGTAGTTAGCAAAGAACTGGGTCTTGAACTCGGCAGCCAATGTATAATACCAATTCTTGAATGCTTTCACACCGAGCTTACTGTTCAAACGGAACAAATCGGCGTTTGTCTTATATTTATGAACCGTATCAGAAGGGGCAGTGACGAATCCCAACTTCATCTCCAGCTTATTTTCAAATTCCAGCCGCTGACGGTCATCAAAATTAGCTTCAAGCACTAAGCCCGAGAGCAAAGAGTTAGTACTTTCACCACCTTTATACCAATTGTCCGAAATATAATGCTGTGTAAACTGAGCATATCCGTTTCCTTTATATTTCCAGAAGTTGGGACGAACAATCACCAAATCACTTTCCGTATCCACACTCTCCACCGGATTTTCCGGTTGTAAGAAGCTCTTAATATGCTCTTTACGTGGATTCATTACAATCTGGCTGTCTTCCAAAGGCTTCAAGTCTGCCAGATAAAGCTCATTACCCAACACTCTCTCAGGATACTGCATATAATAATTAAGAAGAATTTTATTCACCCAACGGTCTACCTTGGCCGACCGTTCCAAATCAGGCACAGTAAACAACCGAATAGAATCCTGTTTGGCACGATAAACCGAATCTGCCGCCGTGTGTTTAGTATTATATTCTTCGGGCGACCACTTCAATTCGAAAGCCTGCTCTACCGGTGCGGTATAATAAGTAGGCGGAACAAACAATTTATAATAAGCCGGGTCACGGCGGACACGCGGAGCCGGAGCATCCAAGTCATCCCACATTCTAAAATAAGCATAATAAGCTGCTCTCAAATTAGCCAAAGAATCGGCAAATGCCGCTACCGCAGGACTTGCCTTCGCTTTTGTTATCTTCTGCGCCGGTGCTACAGAGCAAAACAAAGCCAAAATCAAGGGTAAAGCCAGTTTTCTTTTCATATTCTTTATCGTTTTTGCGTAAAAAGGCACTTAAATGGTGCAAAAGTACACTTAATTTTCCTTATATCAAAAGACAAAAGTACTTTTAAAAACCATATCAATGACTTTTTAAAACCGGATGAAGTTTTTAAAAAGCGCTGCCGGTTACTTTTTAAACGTTCTATTACGTTTTTTTGTTGTGCAACCGGGAAATTCAGAAAAAGATTTTGTAATTTTGCAACTTCGATAATTCAAGAGAATAACATTTAAAAATATTAAGTAGTGGGAGAAACTAAGTATATCTTCGTAACTGGTGGTGTTGCCTCTTCATTGGGCAAAGGTATTATTTCATCATCAATAGGTAAATTGCTGCAAGCAAGAGGCTACAATGTTACCATTCAAAAGTTTGATCCGTATATCAACATCGACCCGGGAACTCTGAATCCATACGAGCACGGTGAATGTTATGTAACCGTAGACGGCCACGAAGCCGATCTTGACCTGGGACACTATGAACGCTTCTTGGGAATCCAGACAACCAAAGCCAACAACATTACAACCGGTCGCATCTACAAGAGCGTTATCGACAAGGAACGCCGTGGCGACTATCTGGGAAAGACCATTCAGGTTATTCCCCATATCACTGACGAAATTAAGCGCAACGTAAAATTATTAGGCACTAAAAATAAATTTGACTTCGTAATCACCGAAATCGGAGGTACGGTAGGTGATATCGAATCCTTGCCTTACCTGGAAAGTATCCGTCAGTTAAAATGGGAAATGGGACGTAACGCTTTATGCGTACACCTCACATACGTACCTTATCTAGCTGCTGCCGGTGAGCTGAAAACAAAACCGACACAGCACTCTGTAAAAGAATTGCAATCCGTAGGTATCCAACCGGATATTTTGGTACTTCGCACAGAACACGAATTGAGCACTAACCTGAAAAAGAAAGTCGCTCTATTCTGCAATGTAGACGAGAATGCAGTGGTGCAATCCATGGATATGCCTACTATTTATGAGGTTCCGGTGCGCATGCAGGAACAAGGACTGGACGTTACCATCCTACAGAAAATGGGCTTACCCGTAGGCGAGACTCCTACCCTCGGCCCGTGGAGGGATTTCCTCGACCGTCGTCACAAAGCTACTGAAAAAGTTAAAATAGGCTTAGTGGGAAAATATGATTTGCAGGATGCTTATAAATCCATCCTTGAAGCATTGTCACAGGCAGCAACATACAACGACCGCAAGGCCGACATCCACTTCATCAACAGTGAGAAGCTGACAAATGAAAATGTGGAAGAGCAAATCAAAGACATGGACGGTATCATTATCTGCCCGGGCTTCGGACAGCGTGGTATCGAAGGTAAGTTTATAGCTATCAAATACGCTCGTACACACAATGTTCCTACATTCGGTATCTGCCTGGGTATGCAGTGCATTGCCATCGAATTTGCCCGCAATGTACTGGGATATGCCGATGCCAACAGCCGCGAGATGGATGAAAAGACTCCGCACAACGTTATCGATATCATGGAAGAGCAGAAGGCTATCACCAACATGGGAGGTACGATGCGTCTGGGAGCTTACGAATGTGTGCTCGACCAGAATTCCAAAACTTTCGAAGCCTATAAGAGCGAACACATTCAGGAGCGTCACCGCCATCGCTATGAATTCAACAATGACTACAAGCAGGAATTTGAGAAAGCGGGCATGAAGTGTGTCGGTATCAATCCCGAATCAGACTTGGTGGAAATCGTTGAGATTCCTACCCTGAAATGGTTTATCGGAGTGCAGTTCCACCCCGAATACAGCAGTACTGTACTGAAACCGCATCCTTTGTTCCTGTCATTTATCAAGGCAGCCATTAATAAAGGATAAAACGAGAATTATAATATAAATAAGGTAAACAAGAAAAAATGGACAAAAACACTTTAGTGGGATTCGCCCTGATTGGTGCAGTTGTGATAGGCTTCAGCATCTACAACCGTCCCAGCCAGGAAGAAATGGCACGTGCAAAACACTACCAGGATTCCATTCAGGCTATCGCCCAAAAAGAAGCTGCCATGCAAGAACAGGCAGCACAGCAGAGTGCGGCCTATACAATACAGGCAGACTCTACCTCACTGTTCTATGGCGCGAGCCAGGGAACGGAGCAGTTGACAACACTGGAAAACGATTTGGTGAAAATCACATTTACCAATAAAGGCGGACGCGTATGCGCCGCCACGCTAAAAAATTATAACGGTCAGGACGGTAAGCCTTTGGAGCTGTTTGACGAAAAAGACTCGGGCATGAACTTCGCTTTCGAAGGAAAGAACGAAAACATTTTGACCGAAGACCTTTACTTCCGACCAACCAATGTGACCGACAGTACAGTGACGATGCGGCTGGCCACCAACGGTGCAGGCTATATCGATTTCGACTACAAGCTGCTACCCAATACCTATGTGGTGAACTTCTCCATCCGCGCCAACGGAATGCAGAATTTCTTCCCGGCAGCAGCCAACACTGTCAACATCAACTGGCATCAGCGTGCACGCCAATTAGAAAAAGGGTTCAGCTTTGAGCAACGTTATACTTCGCTCACCTACAAGCCGGTGGACAAAGGCTCGGACTACCTGAACGAAATGAAAGATGCCAAAGAAGAAGTGACCGACCGCTTAGACTGGATTGCTTTCAAAAACCAGTTCTTCTCAAGCGTACTGATTGCCGATCAGGACTTCGACAAGGCTTCACTGGTCTCTACTCCCCTAAAAGAGGGAAGCGGATATATGAAGAACTATACCGCAGACATGACCACATTCTTTGACCCCACGGGAAAACAGGCTACCAATATGCAGTTCTATTTCGGTCCCAACCATTTCAAGACACTGCTGGCAAGCAATGACTTGAGCCTTTCGCAAAAAGACCTGGAACTGGAAGATCTGGTATATTTGGGTTGGCCGATTATCCGATGGATTAACCGCTGGTTTACCATCCCCTTGTTCGACTGGCTGTCTGGTTGGGGACTGAGCATGGGTATAGTGCTACTGTTAATGACCATTATCGTAAAAGCATTGGTGTATCCGGCTACCCACAAGTCATATATGTCATCTGCCAAGATGCGCGTATTAAAGCCATATATCAATGAAATCAATGCCAAATATCCCAAAAAGGAAGATGCGCTGAAGAAACAACAGGAAACCATGGCACTTTACAGCAAGTATGGTGTCAGTCCGATGGGTGGCTGTCTGCCGATGCTGATTCAGATGCCGGTATTCATGGCGTTGTTCTTCTTCGTGCCAAACGCCATTGAACTGCGCCAGCAGAGTTTCTTATGGGCTCCCGACATGTCTACCTACGATGACATCATTCATTGGAGCACCACTATTCCTTTGCTGGGCAATCACTTGAGTCTGTTCTGTTTGCTGTTCAGCATTACTAACATCCTGAACACAATGTACACCATGAAGCAACAAGACACCGGCCAGCAGCAAATGCCGGGTATGAAACTGATGATGTATATCATGCCTGTGATGTTTATCTTTATTTTCAACGGCTACTCTTCCGGTCTGAACTATTATTACTTCATCTCCGGTTTGATAGGTATCCTGACTATGGTCTTCCTGCGCAAGACAACTGATGAGAAGAAACTTCTTGCACAATTGGAAGCCAACAAGGAAAAGAAGAAACAGAAAAACGGCGGTAAAGCCGGCGGTGGTCTGATGGCCAAGCTCGAAGCATTGCAGAAAGAGCAAGAACGCCTGCAACAGGAAAGAATGAACAAAGGAAAAAAATAAGACTCCGCAATATTCTATTTCTTTAAATAAATAATTATCAAGGGGGACGACCATTTCTCAAAGAGATTTGATCGTCCCCCTTTTTCTTTTGATGCACCAACCCGATGAGGTGCCTATGCACTAGTTGAAATCCCCCACCACACCGTCTCATACTCTTCTACCTCCCCTTGCAAAGCCTCCCTCATGCCATCACAAACCGCGAAGCTTACTGATAGACAACCGGATTATCGCCACTAATCTATAAATCACAAGCACTAATCCACAAATCAACGGCATCAACCTGTAAATCAATGATAAAAATTAGGATATACATCAGGCATATAGTAACTTTGTATATGGTATCCAAAGACATTGGATACTATTAATATCAACTTTATACAGACAATTATGGCTGAATACATCAAACAGGAAATGAGTGACCTGGACGGCTCAGGCGAACAGCGGGTATTTTATCGCATGAAAACCTATCACAACATCAATGCCCGGGAATTTGTCAGCAAGTTGGCACGTCCGGGGTCAGGACTGAGCGAGGGAAATGTACTGCATGTACTTACCACTCTTGCCGATGAACTGGCTTACTATATGGCACAGGGATACAGCGTGAGCATAGACGGTGTGGGAACATTCAAACCCACTTTGGGAATAGCCGAAGGCAAAGAAACAGACACATTGGACGGTGACGAACAAAAACGAAACGCGCGAAGCATTATGGTGAATGGAGTAAACTTCCGCGCCAGCAAAGATTTGATAAAGGAAACCGCCCGGCATTGTGAATTGAAGCGTGCCGGGGTAAGCCGCATCCACCATTCGCCCTACTCGCCGGAAGAGCGTATCACAATCGCCTTGAAATATCTGGAAGAAAATCACTTCATGCGCGTGGCGGACTATATGAAGCTGACCGGACTGCGCAAGACAAGCGCCACTCTCGAGCTGAAACGATTGAGAGAAGACCCCGCCAACGGCATCACAACGGAAGGAAAAAGAAACGGAATGATTTATGTGAAGCGAAATAATAAATAGCCATACAAACGCACAAAATACACCAACAGCCTGCTCTAAAGCAAACAAAGAAAATAACAAATATGCAAGAACATTTCACTTCACCGGCTTTTATGTGTATTTTTGCAATCATTTAATCATCAAAAAACAGCTTTTAAGTATGAATAAATCAAGCGCAACCATCATGGCAGCGGCACTTATGCTGGCTTCTTCCTGCACCGATATAAAACAGGAAGGACAGGGCTACGAGCCCATTATCGGCAAACAAGAAATTACCATCAAAGACGGTCGCCTCACTCCCGAAGCACTATGGGCAATGGGACGTATAGGTAGCCTGAGTGTATCACCCGACGGCAAGAAGATAGCCTATACTGTAGCATATTACAGTGTTCCTGAAAACAAAAGCCACCGTGTGATTTATGTAATGGATGCCGATGGACAAAACAACACCCTGCTTACCCGAACATCTTGGAACGAAGGAGAGCCCCAATGGATAAAAGGGGGAACCAAGATTGCATTTCTGTGCAATGAAAGTGGCGGCAGCCAAATTTGGGAAATGAATCCTGACGGCTCGGAACGCCGCATCATCTCCGACTTTAAAGGAGACATAGAAGGATTCTCTTTCTCACCGGATGGCAAAAAAATTCTTTTCATCTCGCAAGTGAAATATGGTCAGCGCACCGCAGACCTCTATCCTGACCTGCCCAAAGCCAGCGGTATCATTGTTAACGACCTGATGTACAAGCATTGGGATGAATGGGTGGAAACGATTCCGCATCCCTTTGTAGCCGACTTTGACGGCAACATGATGGGAACGGCCACCGACATTATGGAAGGAGAGCCGTTTGAGGCTCCGATGAAACCATTCGGCGGCATCGAGCAACTGGCATGGAGCAGCGACTCTAAACAAATAGCCTATACCAGCCGTAAGAAACAAGGACTGGCTTATGCCGTCTCTACCGATTCGGATATCTACCTTTATGATTTGGAAAGCAAAAAAACCGAGAATTTATGCAAGGACTATACTGAAAGCAGCATACCTGCTACCATGACCAATGCAATGGACGGTGCTACCCCACAAGCAGTCCAACTGACTGTAAAGGACGAGAACAAAGGTTATGACATCAATCCCAAATTCTCACCCGACGGCAAGTACATCGCATGGCAAAGCATGGAGCGCGACGGATATGAAAGTGACCGAAACCGCCTTTGTGTGATGGATTTGGGCAGCAAAAAGAAGACTTATATTACCGAGAGTTTCGAATCGGGTGTAGACGACTATTGCTGGAACAATAATTCCCAAAGCCTGTACTTTGTCGGTGTATGGCATGGTACCAGCATGATATACAGTACAAACCTGAACGGCGAAGTGAAGAAACTGACCGACGGTATGTACGATTACGGTTCGGTGGCGATGGCAGGCGATAAGGTGATTACCAAACGTCATTCCATCAGTGCAGCCGATGAAATCTATACCCTCACTCCTGCCGACGGACGGTTGGCTCAGATTTCACATGAGAATGACCACATCTTCAATCAGCTGAAATTGGGTAAAGTGGAAGAAAGATGGACCAAGACCACCGATGGCAAGCAAATGCTTTCATGGGTAATCTATCCTACCAACTTTGACCCGAACAAGAAGTACCCCACCTTGCTATTCTGCGAAGGCGGTCCGCAAAGCCCTGTCAGCCAGTTCTGGAGCTATCGTTGGAACTTCCAGATAATGGCAGCCAACGATTATATCATCATTGCCCCCAACCGTCGCGGTCTGCCCGGATTCGGTATGGAATGGTTGGAACAAATCAGTGGCGATTACGGAGGCCAATGTATGAAAGACTACCTGTCGGCCATCGATGATATCTCGAAAGAACCTTATGTGGACACAGACCGTCTGGGATGTGTGGGCGCTAGCTTCGGAGGATACTCAGTCTATTGGCTGGCAGGTCACCATGACAAGCGCTTTAAAGCGTTCATCGCACACGATGGTATCTTTAATATAGAACAGCAATATCTGGAAACAGAAGAAATGTGGTTCGCCAACTGGGATATGGGTGGCGCATACTGGGACAAGGATAATGCAACGGCACAACGCACGTTCGCCAACTCACCCCACCGTTTTGTTGATAAATGGGATACTCCCATCCTGTGTATCCACGGTGAAAAGGACTACCGCATCTTAGCCTCACAAGGTATGTCTGCCTTTAATGCGGCAGTGCTTCGCGGAGTTCCTGCCGAGCTATTGCTCTACCCGGACGAAAACCACTGGGTATTGAAACCCCAGAACGGAGTGTTGTGGCAACGTACATTCTTTAGCTGGCTGGATAAGTGGTTGAAGAAATAGTTTGCTCCCGACGTATCCGGGGGCATGTTCAAACGGTTGCTAATGCTATCATTTAGCTCTGCCACCCTGAATGAAATGAAGAATCTGATAACATTTACTTTGTGTTATCAGATTCTTCACTGCGTTCAGGATGATAAAATAATAGGCATGAAACACTTTCTGCCTTTCGCCTGTATTATATCATATATTATATTTCAGGTTATGACCGGTCTTATCGGGCTGCCTCCGGTGCTTTATTCTCCGGTTTTTCGATACCTTCTCCGGTCGCTCTTTCCTCCATACGCTTGATGCGGGCATCAAGATCAGGATGAGTAGAGAATAACTGATTCAGCTTGCTGCTTTTCTGTGCACCGGCTTCTTCCTGCAACTGTTTCAACTTTTGGAAAGACAAAGCCATCGCCCACGGATTTTTCCCTGCTTTCTTCAGGAACTCATAACCATAATCATCAGCCTCACGCTCCTGTTTTTGTGAATAAGTGGCATTAACCAATGCTTCGCCCAAATCACCCAACTGAGATTCTGTAAGTGCAGCAGCCTTACCACCTTGCGAAGAAATGCCGTCTTTCAGAGCTGAAGTCAGCAACGCAGTACGGAAACCGTTCTTGGAATCTTTGTGAGCCACGTGCCCTACTTCGTGACCGATTACACCCAACAACTCTTCATCACTCATGATGTCCATCAGAGAAGAAAAAATACGGACACTGCCATCAGCACATGCAAACGCATTCACATCAATCACATAGTATACCTTGAAATTCAAAGGAATGCCTTCCACTTCATTCAAGCCTTCGGTCAGCTTTTTCAAACGGACTGTGTATGGATCATCATCGGCACATACCTGATTGTGCTTGTCCATCCAGTCAATATATTCTTTTACATATTCTCTCATCTGCTCATCGGTCAGCGTAACTGCCTTTGCAGCTTTCACAGCGCCACCTACGGCTTTTTTCAAATTGAACTGTGCCATTGCAGGTACAGAGCAGGTCATACACAACAGTACAACTGCCAGTTTCATCAAAGTCTTTTTCATTTTCATGTGAGTTGTTAATGGTTCTTAATTCTATTTCTAAATATTAGGCAAAAGAACGAAATTATCGTTTATCCGCCAATCTTTTCATTGATATTTTAAACGAAAAGCCACCGCAAACTCAGTCTGCGATGGCTTTTACCCCTTTTTTATACACACCTTTAAACAAAATGACAGGCCAACTTACTTTTGACGCACCTGTTATTTATTAGTACGAGCTTCGGCGATGTATCCTAAAGCTTCTTTACATTTTGCAGTCACATAAGCCCAATCTTCCGCTTCCACTTTGTCTTTCGGGAAAAGCTTAGAGCCCATACCTACGCAGAAAACACCTGCCTTAATCCATGAAGTAAGATTTTCCTGAGTAGGTTCTACCCCACCGGTCACCATCAGTTTAGACCAAGGCATCGGTGCCAGCAGACCTTTTACCAACTTCGGACCAAGTACATCACCGGGGAACAGTTTGCAAAGGTCACAGCCTGCTTCTTGTGCAAACCCCACCTCAGACACGCTTCCACATCCCGGAGTATAAGCCACCAGACGACGGTTGCAAATCTTGGCTATCTCAGGATTGAACAACGGACCGACAACGAAATTTGCCCCTAACTGAAGATACAGTGCTGCCGTAGCAGAATCGACTACCGAGCCGACCCCCATTGCCATTTCGGGACACTCCTTAGCTGCATATTTCACTACCTCGGCAAATACTTCGTGAGCAAAATCACCACGATTAGTGAATTCAAACGCACGAACACCGCCTTCATAACAGGCTTTTACCACTTTCTTTGCCACTTCTGCATCTTTATGGTAGAACACAGGAACCATGCCGGTAGAACCAATCTTGTTCAATACGGCTATCTTATCAAATCTTGCCATCTCTTACTATCTTACAAATTAAATTATAACTTCTTATCGCTGAACACGTCCGCTGGCATCACCGCCTGCCAATGCTTCTACTTCTTCGGCAGAAACCAGATTGAAGTCCCCATTGATGGTGTGCTTCAAAGCAGAAGCTGCAACAGCAAATTCCAAAGCCGCACCTTGGTTGGGTTTTGTCAGCAATCCATGAATAATGCCTCCCGAGAATGAATCGCCACCACCCACACGGTCAATAATGGGATTGATGTCATAACGTTTTGATTCATAAAATTCCTCACCATTATAAATCATTGCTTTCCAACCGTTGTGAGAAGCAGAAAACGACTCACGCAAGGTTGAAATAACATATTTGAATCCAAACTCCTGCGCCATTGCTTTGAAGATGCCTTTATACCCTTCGGCATTCGTTTCGCCGGCTTCTACATTTGCTTCCGGTTTGAAACCCAGGCAAAGTTCCGCATCTTCTTCATTGCCGATACATACATCTACATACTTCATCAACGGTTTCATGACAGACTGTGCCTTTTCTTTTGTCCACAGTTTTTTGCGGAAGTTGAGGTCTACGGAAACCGTCACACCATGACGTTTGGCGGCTTCGCAAGCCAATCGGGTCAACTCGGCAGCCTTGTCGGAAATGGCGGGAGTAATACCTGACCAATGAAACCAGTCGGCACCTTCCATAATAGCATCGAAATCAAAATCAGTGGGGTCGGCCTCTGAGATAGCCGAATGTGCACGGTCATAAATAACCTTGCTGGGACGCATTGACGCTCCCGTCTCCAAATAATAGATACCCACGCGGTCGCCACCACGAGTAATGAAATCAGTCTTCACACCGTATTTACGCAAAGCATTGACAGCAGACTGACCAATTTCATGCTTCGGCAATTTTGTCACAAAATAAGCTTCATGACCATAGTTGGCGCAGCTCACTGCCACGTTTGCTTCACCACCGCCATAAACTACATCAAATGAATCAGACTGTACAAAGCGTGTGTTTCCCGGAGTTGAGAGCCTCAACATGATTTCACCTAAGGTTACTATTTTTCCCATAATTACATGATTTTAAATTGTTATTTATCTATTCGTTTCATTTTACAAATTACCAAAACACTGTTCTCCTATCCGATAATTGCCAAGACTTTAATATCTTCGCTCTATCTTCTACCCGGATATTTTATTCGTGTGCGTGCACAAAGGTACTATTTATTTTTTTAAAACCAAAAATTGTTATATATTTGTAGATGAAAAAAGTAATTTATTAGTGTATCCGAATACACTATATATAATAAGGTATATGAATAAACTGCCCGAAAGAATCAGAATTAAAGATATTGCCCGCTTAGCGGACGTATCGGTTGGCACAGTAGACCGTGTGTTGCATGGCCGCACCGGAGTTTCGGAAACCAGCCGGAAGAGAGTGGAAGAAATTTTGAAACAACTGGACTATCAACCCAATATGTATGCCAGTGCATTAGCTTCAAACAAGAAATATCAGTTTGTCTGTCTGTTTCCCCAGCATAAGGAGGGAGAGTATTGGACTGACGTGGAAGCCGGCATAAAACGTGCAGTGGAAACCTTTTCCGATTTCCATATCACGCTCTCTATCTCCTATTATGATCAATACGAGTATGCCTCTTTCACAAATTCCGGCAAAGAAATATTGGCCCGGGAAGTAGACGGAGTTTTGGTGGCGCCCACCATTCCCGAAATTACGTCACAATTTATTGAGCAGCTGCAAAAGAAAGAAATCCCTTACATCTTCATCGATTCCAATGTACCCAGCCTCCGGCCATTAGCCTTCTTCGGACAGAAATCAGAACAAAGCGGGTATTTTGCCGCACGCATGGCAATGATGCTGGGAGAAAAGCCGAAAGAAATTGTCGTGTTCCGCCAGATTAATGAAGGACGATTAGGTTCTAACCAACAGGAAAATCGAGAGAAAGGGTTCAGAAAATATATGCAGGAGCATTTCCCCGATTGCCGGATTGTTGAATTAAACCTCTACGCCAAACGCCCCGACGAGGACGAGATACTGCTGCAACACTTCTTTAATGAACATCCTCAAATCAATTGCGGCATCACATTCAACTCCAAAGTATACATTGTAGGTGAATATTTATTAAAGCACAACAAAAAAGACTTTAAGTTGATGGGATATGACCTGCTGAGCCGTAATGTATATTGCCTGAAAGAAGGAGCTGTGGATTTTTTAATAGCACAGCAGCCGTCCGTTCAGGGATACAGTGGTGTGGAAAGCCTTTGTAATCATCTCATTTTCAAAAAAGAAGTGAAACAGTGCAACTATATGCCCATTACCTTGCTGACGATAGAAAATATAGATTTCTATTTGGATGCCTATAAAAAACAAATCTGACAATTGACATATAGGGAACAATATATTCAAATTACCGTAAGTGATGTTTCAATCGTTCCGAATGGAGATATAAATGGGGAAAGAGTAACCCAAAAAAGGATAAATTAATTCCGCTGACGAGGTATAGAACAGTCTTTTTTGTAACTTTGCACCCCATTTATAAAAATAGAAATTCATGAACGGTGAAAAATTAACCCCTATAACCAATAAACCCAGTCTATGGGCACTTAGTCCGTTACTGGTATTTCTGTGTCTTTATTTGGTAACCTCTATCATTGTAGATGATTTTTATAAAGTTCCCATAACTGTTGCATTCATGATTTCCTCGGTATATGCCATCTGCATCACCAAAGGACTGAGCCTGAACGAGCGAATGTTGCAGTACTCCATTGGTGCAGCCAATAAAAACATCATGTTAATGATATGGATTTTTATTCTGGCAGGCGCTTTCGCCCAAAGTGCAAAAGACATAGGCGCCATCGATGCAACTGTTAATATGACGCTCCATTTATTGCCTGACAACCTCTTATTGGCAGGTGTCTTTTTAGCAGCCTGCTTTATATCCATTTCTATCGGAACCTCAGTAGGGACTATTGTAGCATTAGTTCCCGTAGTGGTAGGCATTGCCGAAAAAACAGACATGAACCTGGCTTTTATGGTAGGTATTGTGGTGGGAGGTGCCTTTTTCGGCGATAATCTTTCTTTTATTTCGGATACTACCATTGCAGCCACACGTACCCAAGGGTGTGCCATGCGTGATAAGTTTCGGGTAAACTTTATGATTGCTTTGCCGGCAGCATTGATTGTATTCAGCTATTATATCTTCAGAGGAATGGATATTATGACTACTCCCCAAATACAGTCGGTGGAATGGGTAAAAGTTACTCCATATCTGGTGGTGCTGGGAACAGCCATTGCCGGTATGAATGTGACCCTAGTGCTCATTTTGGGAATTGCCGCCACAGGAATCATCGGAATACTGACCGGAAGCATCAATTTCTTCGATTGGTTTGGTTCTCTGGGAACAGGTATCACAGGAATGGGTGATTTAATTATCATCACACTCATGGCAGGCGGTATGCTGGAACTGATTCGTTTTAACGGTGGAGTGGATTATATTATCCAAAAACTCACCAAACACGTAAATAGCAAACGAGGTGCAGAATTATGCATTGCAACATTAGTGAGTATTGCCAATTTCTGTACGGCAAACAATACAATAGCTATCATCACTGTAGGACCGTTGGCAAACGACATAGCTACCCGCTACAGAGTGGATAAGCGCAAAAGTGCAAGCATATTGGATACTTTCTCGTGTGTCATCCAGGGAATTATTCCTTATGGAGCACAAATGTTAATAGCTTCCAAACTGGCAGCATTGTCACCATTGAGCGTAATCGAGTATTTATACTATCCGGTTACCATCGGAATATTTGCCCTGCTGAGTATCATACTCCGCTATCCGAAGCGCTACTCTTAAAATGTTACTACACTTTTGACACATTATGATAACAGCGTGCACAATGCCTGCTTCAGACGTTCTATGACTTCCTCCATCGGAACTTCTTTGCCCAATTCCTTCTGCAAAGAAGTCACTCCCTTATTTATAAATCCGCATGGATTGATATACCCAAAATAACGCAAGTCCGTATTGACATTCAATGCCAGTCCATGCATCGTAACGAAATGACTGCTGCGCACCCCCATAGCACAAATCTTCCGTTCCCGGGGAGTTCCGATGGCAAGCCATACGCCTGTCGCTCCTTTTACTCTGCCGGCTTCTATACCATACGAAGCACAAACCTGAATCACCGCTTCCTCCAATACATGAATGTATTCTTTTAAACCCAAATGATAATCTTCCAGATTCAAAATAGGGTAACAAACCAGTTGTCCGGGACCATGATAGGTAATATCTCCCCCCCTGTCGATATGATAAAGCGTTGCACCAATAGCTTGCAGTTGTGCCTCACCCAACAACATATTCGCATCTTTTCCGCTCTTCCCCAACGTATAGACATGTGGATGTTCCACAAAAATGATTCTGTTCTCGTATGGTTTTCCTTCCTGCTTTGCTTCCACCAATGCATTGAAAAGCACAGTCTGCCTTTCCCAAGCCTCGGAATAAGGTACTGTTCCCCAATTTTCTATTTTCATGTTTTCCTTTAATTTTAAATGTAATATAGGATACGGTTCACCTGACGCGTCAGTAGCATCTCTGCCTATCACCTTAAATCCTAAGTGACGGTAAAAGCCATAAGCCTGTTCATTCTGTTCATTTACATCAACATAACGCACGCGACAAGAGTTAATGGCATACTTCAGTAATTTCTTCCCCACTCCCTTTCCCATAGCTTGAGGGTGCACAAAAAGCATCTCCAGCATATCCCCGTTTATCCCCATGAAGCCTTCTATCCGTTCCGGTCCTCGCACCGTGTAAACAGGCATACTACGAAGATAAACACTCCACACCAACGGTTTGAGCTTCAGAATATATTGTTCGGGGATAAAATGATGAGTAGCACGCACCGACGCTTCCCACAGCTCGGTAAGTTCTTCAAAATCATCAGCAGTAGATAAAGTAACACACATAAGCATTCATTATTTTCTGCAAAGAAAAGATATTTATCGTATATTTGCAACTCCAAACAAGCTAAAGAATATGGCATTATCCAATAAAGAAATACCAACAGACCTACGTGAATATATCGAAATAAACATTCTTCCCCAATATGCGACTTTTGACAAGGCTCATCGTCTGAATCATGCCGAAAAAGTAATAGAAGAAAGCATGAAGCTGGCACAATATTATGAAGTAGAGCCCGCCATGGTATATACCATTGCAGCCTACCATGATTTGGGCTTATGCGAAGGGCGGGAATTCCATCACCTGATTTCGGGAAAGATTCTGGCAGCCGACGAAAAACTACGGAAATGGTTTAGTGAAGCACAACTACAAACCATGAAAGAAGCCGTGGAAGACCATCGTGCGTCAAACAAACAGGCTCCTCGAAGTATGTATGGGAAAATTGTGGCAGAAGCCGACCGGATTATCAATCCCGAGGTGAGTCTGCGCCGTGCCATCCAATATGGTTTATCCAACTATCCCGAACTGGACGAAGAAGCACAATACGAGCATGCCGTTGCCCACCTGCGAAGCAAATATGCCTACGGAGGATACCTAAAATTATGGATACCCCAATCTTCCAATGCCTACCAGTTGGAAAAGTTGCGTGCTATATTGACAGATGAGAGCAAATTAAGAAGCATCTTTGAAAGACTCTACAAAGAGGAGATACAACAAAGAGAATAACACAACTATTTATTCCTAAAAATTACGAAAGTGTCTACAGGATTACAGAAAGAAGAGTTATCTTTGTCACAACAGAATGTTTATGAATTATGAAAAAGTTTATATTATCCGTCTCATTGTATTTACTATCTTTGGCGGCCTCTGCACAGTCGGAAGTACCGACCGACACCATCCACGGCATATCTATGGATAATTACAAAATATATGATGACGGTTTTATTCTGGATATGGGGATGAAAATAGCAACCCCCATGCGTCTGATACCTCCACAGCTCACTTATGATGCCCACAGTGTGAAAAGCTCCAAAGATTATTATAAACTGTTTCAGCTTGACCCGAATATCACTTACGGAAAAGAAAATGCTACAATATTCTCACGTGGATATTCCGGCTTCGGAATGTATGGATTCGGAGCTTATGGTTTCGGCCCTATGCCTCCTACCCTGCAAAGTGCTACTTTCAAACTCAAAAACGGATGGAAAATAACAACCTATGGAGAATATGATGCGGATGGTAATAAAGTTAGAAACCCAAGTGCACTGCCGTGGGAAAAGAATAACTTTAACGGTGCTTTCGAGATGAAATCGGAGAATGGTAATTTCGGTATCCGTATAGAAGTACAAAGAGGACGAACGACACCTTACTGATTGATTTATTGTTTTATTATGAGACTGTCTCCAAAGGTATATTGCACTATCTTTCTCTGCTCTGTCATTCTTCACATTGTCCGAGATAACAAAGCAGTCTAGCTTTTTGGACAGCCTCATAATAAAAAAACAGTTTACAGTTTCCGCCAATTTAGGCTTAAACTATTTAACACCACACTAACCGAACTGCAAGCCATGGCAGCACTGGCAATCATCGGATTCAATAAGATGCCATACATCGGAAACAGGATACCTGCTGCAATAGGAATACCAATCAAATTGTATATAAATGCCCAGAAAAGATTCTGATGTATCAGCCTTACTGTTTTACGAGATAATTTAAACGCCTTTGGGAGCAACAGCAAATCTGAGGTCATTAATGTAACCATTGCTACATCCATTGCAATATCCGTACCCTTACCCATCGCAATACTCACATCGGCACGGGCCAAGGCCTGCGAATCATTGATTCCGTCACCGACCATGGCAACCAACCTGCCCTCACGCTGTAGTTCTTTAATCACATTTTCTTTATCATCAGGTAAAGCTTCGGCTATAAAACGGTTGGCATTAATTTCTCCCGCCACATTTTGTGCTGTCAGATGTCCGTCACCTGTCAGTAACACAACATACTTGCCTTCTGCCTGCATCTGTTTCACTGCCTGAATAGATGTCGGCTTCACCTTATCGCTTATGACAATAACGGCCAACAACGTACTTTCCTCGCCAAAGTAAACCAGACTCTTGCCACTACGCTCGTATTCTTCCACCATACTTTTCAGCAGGTCGGATACTTTTGCGCCGAAATCATTTAACAGACGATGACTGCCTGCCCAATATGTCTTACCTCCGCGAGTCACAACAATACCGCGCCCCGTACGACTTTCGAAAGAATCTATAATGGCAGGCTTATTGCCATCCTTCTTCAATTCCTCTACAATAGCAAGTGCCAACGGATGTTCGGATTTCAATTCCGCTGCATACAAAATGCCTTTATGCTCGTTTACCCAACCGGCATCATGCAACCAACCTGTCACTGTCGGACGACCTTCTGTTACAGTTCCGGTTTTATCAAGTACTACCGTATCCACCTTTCGCATCTGCTCCAACGCCACAGCATCTTTAATCAGAATATGAGCTTCAGCTCCTTTACCTATACCAACCATCAAAGCAGTAGGCGTAGCTAATCCTAAAGCACAGGGGCAGGCGATAACCAATACAGAGACAGCCGAGAGCATCGCATAAGAGAAATCATCCACCCCACCCACTATCATCCAAACAATAAAAGTAAGAATAGCTATTGCCAGTACCGTCGGTACAAAAACAGCAGTAACCTTATCTACAATGCGTTGTACGGGAGCCTTTGAACCTTGTGCTTCCTGCACCATGCGGATAATCTGTGCCAGTACCGTTTCTCTTCCCACCTTCTCTGCACTCATAACAAAAGCACCATTTTGGTTTATCGTACCGGCAAGCACTTTATCATTCAACTTTTTTTCTACCGGAATGGGTTCACCGCTTATCATACTCTCATCTATAAAAGTATCTCCTTCTACAATAAGTCCATCCACCGGAACACGTTCGCCCGGACGTACACTTACCTTATCACCCTTCTTTAATTCAGAAATAAGAATATCCTCTTCTTTACCATCGCGCAGAATACGGGCCGTCTTCGGTTGCAACCCCATTAATTTACGAATCGCCATAGAAGTTTTTCCTTTCGCTTTTTCTTCCATCAGCTTTCCTACAAGTACAAAGGCAATAATCACTGTTGCAGCTTCATAATATACATGAGGCTCCAATCCTTGTTCATACCAGAACCGAGGATAGAGTGTATTGAACAGACTAAACAAGAAAGCGATAGAAGTACTCAGTGCCACTAAAGTATCCATATTACTGGTAAAATGTTTAGCTTGCTTCCATGCGTTAACATAAAAAGCATGTCCGGAATAAAACAGCACAGGCAATGACAACACAAGCATCCACCAGTTTATGCCCGGAAAATCCATAAAAAACATTCCCATAAAAGCTACCGGCAAAGCAAATATCCACGCCACTACAGTCTTTCGCTGTAGTTGTTCATAATAGGAATGTTCTGCTTCTTCCTGTTCTTCCATAGAGTTGTCTTCATCGATTATCAAATCGAAACCGATTTTCATCACTGCATCCTTCAACTGTTCCGGTGAAACGACATCAGAATTGAAATCCACAGTCAGGACAGCAGCAGCCAGATTAACCGATGCATCCTCTACTCCTTCTTGTTTCTTTACTATTTTTTCTACATTATTGGCACACGCCGCACAATGCATCCCCATGACGGGATATACTTTCTTTGTAATCTTGCTCATATATCTTTTTCTTTTTTTCCTATCTATCATTCAACGGACAAATTTAGGAAAAAGTTCATGCAACTCAGTTGCCAAAAGACAAATATATTTTCGTTTTTTAAGAGGACAATTCACGAAGTTATTCTATATTTGTGGAGAAAGTTTAGACAGAATACCCATATTAATTAACAAAAAGACATGAAAAGACGAAATATAATGATGTCTGTTGCAACAACATGTATTGTCTCCTGCTTTTTATTGTCAGGATGTAACGGACAAAAACAAATTGATAGCAGTACAATAGAATATATAAATCTGAAAGAGGATGTACATTTGGAAGATAATACAACCTCTCCTGCCTGCAAAATGACTATTGATTACGCTTATTTAGCAGAAAAAAATGGCAATGACACCATTGCACATAAAATTAATCACACTGTCCAGTCCACTATTTTAGGAAAGAAGTATGCCGAAATGGAACCGCAGGCTGCTATAGACTCGTTTAAGAATGTGTATGTACGCGAATACCGTAACAGTGTAGCGGATTTATATAAGGAAGATGTCAAGAACGGTACCTCAAAAGACGAACTCCCTTCGTGGTACAATTACGAATACAGCCTAACCACTCAATTCAAAGATGGCAAAGAAGGTGTTCTGAATTATACAGCTGTCACTTTCGAATATTCGGGAGGAGCACATCCCAACCAATGGGAAAATTGGCTAAACTTTGACAAGAATACCGGTAAACGACTGACATTGAAAGATGTATTTATGGCTGGTTCGGAAACTCCAATGAGTAAAATGTTGCTGGAAAAACTGATAAAAGAAATGGCAACCAAACTGGATAACAGCAATATTCAATCCTTGGAAGACCTGCAAAATGAAGGAATACTGAATTCAACCAATATGTATGTGCCCGACAATTTCCTGTTGGAGAAAAACGAAGCATCGTTCTTATACAACAAATATGATATCGCTCCCTATGCAATGGGAACCATTGTTCTTTCACTGCCTTATGCAGAAATAGAAAAATACATGATACATCAAACCAACAACTAAGAAACAGAATGGAATTAATATTGAAATACTTTCCCCGCCTCACAGAGAAGCAAAAAGAACAATTTGCCGCCCTGTATGATTTATATACCGATTGGAACAGCAAAATCAACGTGATTTCACGTAAAGACATTACCAACCTTTACGAACACCACGTACTCCATTCGTTGGGCATTGCCAAAGTGATAAACTTCACTCCCAGCACACACGTTATGGACCTCGGTACAGGCGGCGGTTTTCCGGGCATTCCTTTGGCTATCCTCTTTCCCGAAACTAACTTTCATTTGGTAGACAGTATCGGAAAGAAAGTAAAAGTAGCGACCGAAGTGGCCGGTGCCATCGGACTGACCAATGTCACTTTCCGCCATTGTCGTGCCGAAGAAGAAAAAGAGAAATTCGATTTCGTCGTAAGCCGCGCAGTCATGCCTTTGGGAGATTTGATAAAAATAATCCGCAAGAACATCTCACAAGAGCAACACAATGCGCTTCCCAACGGACTGATTTGCCTGAAAGGAGGAGAATTGGGACAGGAAACAATGCCTGTGAAGCACAAAACTGTGATATATGACTTGAAAGAGGAATTCGACGAAGATTTTTTTGAGACCAAGAAAGTAGTTTACGTTACCATCAACGGTTAAATTATAATAGATTAAAGCGCCATGAGAATAAAGAGATTCGAGTTCAACATGTTTCCGGTAAACTGTTATATACTATCGGACGAGACAAAGGAAGCGGTTATCATCGACGCAGGCTGTTTTTACGAAGAAGAGAAGCAGGCATTGAAGAAATATATCGATGACAACGGACTGAACGTGAAACATCTGCTGAACACACATCTGCATTTAGACCACATTTTCGGTAATCCTTTTCTGCTGAAAGAATATGGTTTAAAGGCGGAAGCCAACCAAGCAGACGAATTTTGGCTGAACCAAGCAGATGCACAAGCACGGATGTTCGGTTTCCAATTGCCCGAACCACCTGTTCCACTAGGAAAATATGTATGCGACGGAGATGTCATCACCTTCGGAAACACCAAGTTGGAAGCAATCCACGTACCCGGTCATTCCCCCGGCAGCATCGTTTATTACTGCAAAGAAGAGAACTGCCTGTTTAGCGGCGACGTGTTGTTTCAGGGAAGCATCGGCCGTGCAGACCTCACCGGAGGAAACTTCGACGAGTTGCGTGAACATATTTGCAGCCGTTTGTTCGTTCTGCCCGGCGATACTACAGTTTACCCCGGACACGGCGACCCGACCACTATTGGAATCGAGAAGAAAAACAATCCTTTCTTCAGATAAAGAGAAGATAAATCCTGCTGTTCCGGAAATTACTCCGAATACCGGAAAACCGACTCGGAATGACCTGTGGACAGCAAATACGATATTAAAAATATAAACCTATTATTAAACCATGAAAACAGATTTATTAGCCGACCGACATATCGGTATTCAGGAAGCAGACCTTCCCGCTATGTTGGAGAAAATAGGCGTGAAAAGCCTTGATGAACTGATTAACAAGACTATTCCGTCTAAAATTCGTTTGAAAGAACCATTGGCATTGGCAGCCCCGATGACCGAACGCGAATTCGCCGAACACATTGCAGGGTTGGCCTCTCTAAACAAGATTTACACCTCTTATATCGGCATGGGCTGGTATGACACCATCACTCCTGCCGTTATCCAACGCAATGTGTTTGAAAATCCTGCATGGTACACCTCTTATACTCCTTATCAGACAGAAGTTTCGCAAGGACGCCTGGAAGCGTTGCTGAACTTCCAGACCGTGATATCCGACCTCACGGCTATGCCTCTTGCCAACTGCTCCCTGCTGGATGAAGCGACAGCAGCAGCAGAAGCGGCAACCATGATGTACGGACTTCGCAGCCGTGACCAGCAAAAGAAAGGCACCAATGTATTGTTTGTGGACGAAAGCATTTTCCCACAGAATCTGGCAGTCATCCAGACACGCGTCATTCCGCAAGGAATGAAAATACAGGTAGGCAACTACAAAGAACTGGAATTTACTCCCGAAATCTTTGCCTGCATTATCCAATATCCGAATGCCAGCGGCAGCGTGGAAGATTATCGCGAGTTTGTAGAAAAAGCACATGCAGCCAACTGTAAAGTGGCAGTAGATGCAGATATCCTGAGTCTTGCCCTGCTCCTGCCTCCGGGCGAATGGGGAGCAGACATCGTATTCGGAAGCACCCAGCGATTAGGTATTCCTCTATTCTATGGAGGTCCGTCGGCAGCTTACTTTGCCACACGCGACGAATATAAGCGCAATATGCCGGGACGCATCATCGGCCTGTCCAAAGACAAGTATGGCAAAATCTGCTACCGCATGGCTTTACAAACCCGAGAACAGCATATCAAACGTGAAAAAGCAACTTCCAACATCTGTACCGCACAGGCATTGCTCGCTACAATGGCAGGCTTCTATGCTGTGTATCACGGCCAAGAAGGAATCAAGAACATTGCCAAACGTATCCACAGCATCACCACTTGGCTGAACAAAGCCTTGGCTCGTCTGGGCTATGTGCAGCACAACGAAATATTCTTCGACACCTTGCGTTTCAGCCTTCCCGACCACGTATCGGCACAAAAGCTCCGCACAATTGCATTGAGTAAGGAAGTAAACTTGTGTTACTACGACAATGGTGACGTAGGCTTCAGCATCGATGAGACAACCGATTTGAAAGATGTCAATCTCCTGCTCTCCATCTTCTCTATTGCCGCCGAAGAAACCATGCAGGAAGTGACCGACATTCCCGAAGCATCTTCGCTGAACCGCGACTTGCGCCGTCGCACTTCATTCCTGACACACGAGGTATTCAACAAATACCACACCGAAACAGAAATGATGCGCTACATCAAACGCCTGGAGCGCAAAGACATCTCTTTGGCGCATTCCATGATTTCGCTCGGTTCATGTACCATGAAACTGAATGCCGCTTCAGAAATGCTTCCTCTGAGCAACTTAGGATGGATGGCCATTCACCCGTTAGTTCCTGAAGACCAAGCAAAAGGATATCAGATGCTCATCAATAACTTAAGCGAACAACTGAAAGTCATCACCGGATTTGCAGGAATCACTCTCCAGCCAAACTCGGGTGCAGCAGGCGAATACACCGGTCTGCGTGTCATCCGCGCATATCTGGAAAGCATCGGTCAAGGACACCGCAACAAAATACTGATTCCCGCTTCGGCTCACGGAACCAATCCGGCATCGGCTGTACAATGCGGTTACACTACCGTCACTTGTGCCTGCGATGACAAAGGTAATGTAGACGTAGAAGACCTGCGTGCCAAAGCAGAAGAACACAAAGATGAGTTGGCAGCACTGATGATTACTTATCCGTCCACCCACGGAATCTTTGAACCCGAAATAGCTGAGATATGTAAAATTATTCATAAGTGCGGTGCACAAGTATATATGGATGGCGCCAACATGAATGCACAGGTAGGTTTGACCAATCCGGGCACTATCGGTGCAGACGTCTGCCACCTTAACCTGCATAAGACCTTTGCCAGTCCTCACGGCGGCGGCGGTCCCGGCGTAGGTCCGGTGTGCGTGGCCGAGCATCTGGTTCCGTTCCTTCCGGGACACTCCATTTTCGGCAACAGCACCAACGAAGTTTCCTCTGCCCCATACGGCAGTGCAGGTATCCTGCCCATCACATACGGTTACATCTGCATGATGGGTGCCGAAGGACTGACACGTGCCACCAAGACTGCTATCCTGAGCGCCAACTATCTGGCTGCATGTTTCAAAGACACTTACGGCATTGTTTACACAGGAGCGACAGGATTCGTAGGTCACGAAATGATTTTGGACTGCCGTTACCTGCACGAGGAATCAGGCATCAGCGAAAACGACATTGCCAAACGCCTGATGGACTACGGTTATCATGCACCTACCCTGTCGTTCCCCGTACACGGTACTTTGATGATCGAACCGACCGAAAGTGAAAGTCTGTGGGAACTGGATAACTTTGTGAATGTAATGCAGACTATCTGGCAAGAAATTCAAGAAGTGAAAGAAGGCAAAGCAGACAAGGAAGACAATGTATTGCTCAACGCTCCGCATCCCGAATACGAAGTAGTTGCCAATGAATGGAACCACAGCTACAGCCGCGAAAAGGCTGCTTATCCTATAGAAACAGTACGCGAGAACAAGTTCTGGATTAATGTAGCGAGAGTAGATAATACGTTGGGCGACCGCAAACTTTTGCCGACCCGCTACGGAAAGTTTGAGTAAATATCCCCCAATTATAGGCGGCTACAGTCTGCCGCCTACAATAAAATAAAACAGCCCATGTCAAAGTCTGTTTCAGAGTAAGAACATGGACTGTTTTTAATATCAATACAATGCAAGAGTTCATTTGAAAGGCAAAGATTATCTTATTCAGAAGATTTACAAAACATGAATAGATATTCCTCTGAAAATGGATTATATCCATAAATCATACCATCAGGACCTACAGTAAAATCAGTTATCAACTCGTCCAACTCTAAATTATCTATATTTTTACCTTCCTTTAAACTATAGATTTCCACATGCGACCTTGCAGAAGACAAATCCTTGCAAGATATACTTTGTATGCTTTCGGTAATCCTCGTTCCTTATACCACACCGGGAAATGACGTATAAGGTCAGTCATTATTCTTGGGAATTTAACATATCAATCAAATACCTGTCCCCTGATGTTGTCTCCTCCGGTTTTCAACCCCCGCATGCGTTTTTGAGTTTCCTAAGCCGTTTCATTAGCCGGACCAAGCGTTTTCGTCCTTTCGATTATGCCTGTCTGTCCGTCGGATTACTACAGTCTCCGGCAGCGGACTGTATGGTTCGTTGCAGTGGACCGTACAGTCCACTGTAGCAGACTGTACAGTCCATTGCCGCAGACTGTAATAATCTTCCGTTAAAAAGGCCTTACCCGCCCCCGGGAAACGGCTTATTCTTCCCTTTGTTTGTGATATGATATTTAAATCCCCAAGAATAATAAGTGACCCGACGTATATCCTTCAGCTCTAATTTTCCACCATTCAAATTAGTAGCAGTGACAGTAAAAATGAAAATCTCTGTTGAAAGAGAAGATGGAGAAAAGACAGAGGTAGAAAAGACCTTGGTGTTTAAAGCGGGCTGTTCTAAAATCACTTTCCGAACAGCCCTTTCAGCCTTCATCGCTATGAAGATAACAGTAGATTTTTCCTATTCTCTTCCTCCTCCCAACGCCTGATAAAGACTAATCACACTTTGTATCTCGGTGAAACGGTTAGCTGTTTGCGAAAGCTGCGCACTCAGCAAAGTCTGTCGGGCAGTCAAGACTTCGAGATAGTTTGTCGTCCCATGCTCCATCAGCAAGGAAGTACTTTTCAATGCCTTTTGCAGAGATACTATCTGTTTGTCAAATAATACCGTTTTCTCGCGACTTGTCTGACAAGCAGTCAAAGCATCATTTACCTCACTGCCGGCATTCAGAAGAGCCTGTTCGAAAAAGAGACGAGCTTCTTCCTGTTGTGCTTTTGATATGCGGTATTGAGCAATAACCTGACCTCTGTTAAACAATGGTTGAGTAAGTGAACCGACAGCCGAAGCCAGGAACTTGCCGGGATTAACAATCATGCTTCCTGCAGAATTAGTCCATCCGGCACTTCCACTCAACACAATGGAAGGATAAAACGCAGAACGTGCCTGATTTGTTCCGTAAAAAGCTGCTTCCAGTGAACGTTCTGCCGAACGGACATCGGGACGATTGGCAAGCATCTGCATGGGGATACCTACCGAAAGGTCTTGCGTAAAATGCTGTGCAGACAATGTTCCGCGCTCATAATGACGAGGCGTTTCGGCAAGGAGTAACGCAAGACTGTTTTCTACCTGATTAATTTGTTCCTTCAAGTCGAGGATAGAAGTTTGAACACTATAATAAGTTGCTTCCATCTGTGAAACTCCCGCTTCATTGTATTGTCCCGCTTCCATCAAGGCACGTGCAGAGACAACAGTTTCTTTCCATGCCTGTTCGGTTTGTTGAGTCAGCGAGAGTTGCTCATCCAACATCAACAAGGTATAATAAGTATTGGCTATTCCTGCTATCAATTGAGTACGAACCGCTTGTTGATAGTCCTGACTCTGAGCATACAAAGCCTTTGCCTGACGCTTGGCATTACGCATACGACCGAAAATATCCAGTTCCCAACTGGCGGTAACGGGCAAAGAATAAGCCTGCACAGCCTTTTGCTTGTCAAAGCTGCTCACTGTACCTTGTGGAGCAAGAGAAAATGAAGGAAGAAAAGCTAATTTAGCAGAAAGCAACGTGGCTTTCGCCTCTTCTACACGAAGCTGTGCAGACAGGTAATCGGTGTTGCTTTGTAATCCTTGCTCAATAAGTTCCTGCAATCGCGGATCGGTGAATAATTCACGCCAATCCACATTGCCCAGATTAGCGGTGTCGACTACTGCCGTTCCTTCACCATAAAGATTATCGGGGGCTGTCGTTTCGGGCTGATATTTGGTGTATATACCGCAACTGCTCAACAAAGCAGTAACGGTAGTCAGTAATAGTATTTTCTTCATATTCTTCTTACATTATTTCTTTTTTTCATTGCCAAAAGTACTCTGTTCCGCATGACTTCTTTCCTTTTCCAACAAAACTTGCGCATCGGGTTCCTCTTCCATCGGCTTGCGAATCTTCTCTTGCAAGAACTCGAAGATGATATAGAAAACAGGAACAACAAAAAGCAATGCCAGTGTTCCAACAGCCATACCACCCACAACACCGGTGCCCAATGAACTGTTTCCATTAGCACCTGCACCGGTAGAAAACATCAACGGAAGCATACCGAAAATCATAGTCAAGACTGTCATCAGAATAGGGCGTAAACGAACCTGCGCAGCAGAATAAGCAGATTCTACGATACCCATACCTTTGCGGCGGCGTTCGATAGCGTATTCTGTAATCAGGATGGCCGTCTTTGCCAATAATCCAATCAACATAATCACACCGGTTTGCAAATAGATGTTATTCTCCAATCCAAAGAGTTTCGCAAACAGAAAACTTCCCATCAGTCCGAAAGGCACGGACAGAATGACGGCAAATGGAACAAGAAAGCTTTCATAGAGACAGGACAGAATCAGATAAATAAGCAATACGCACACAGCATAAACGAACAGTGTCTTTCCGCCACCGTTATTTGATTCCTCACGCGCCATACCGCCATATTCATAACCATAACCTGTCGGCAGAGTCTGCGCCGCCACCTCTTCAATCACTTTCTGCACTTCACCGGAAGAATAGCCTTCGGCCGGATTCACGTTGGCAGTGATAGAACTATAGAGGTTAAAGCGATTGGCTACTTCAGGTCCTAACACTTTCTTCAGAGTAACAAACTGACTGACAGGTGCCATCTCCGAGCCGTTGCGTACAAACATATTATTTAAGGCATGCTCATCCAGACGATATTCGGGCGAAGCCTGCATCATAACACGATATACCTTTCCAAACTGATTATAATTAGAGATATACGCGCCACCACAATAACTGCCCAATGCATCAAGTACCGTCGAGGGAGAAATACCGGCACGTTTGCATTTGGCTGCATCCACATCCACCGATATCTGCGGGAAGTTCATGGCGTATGACGTATAAGCCATCGCTACTTCGGGATGCTGGTTGAGTGCACCGAGGAACTGCATCACCGAGTTATAGAAGGTAGTCATATCACCGCCTGTTCGGTCTTGAAGATTCAGTTCGATGGAGTTACCCATACCATATCCGGGAATCATACCGGGCTGGAAGCTGAATATCTGCGCATCCTTAATTTGATAGAACTGCGCATTAAGCCGTGCCACCACCGCATCTGATGTATGTTCGTTACCCTTTCGTTCGCTCCAGTCTCTCAGACGAATCACAATCAGACCGTATGAAGTTCCCTGACCGGAAAGGAATCCATATCCTGCCACACGTGAATAGTGCTCTATTTCAGGTGTCTTTTTCAAGATATCTTCCAATTTATTCATTACTTTATTCGTTTCTTCGAGGGTACTGCCCGGCGAAGTAGCAATGTTTACCATGATAACGCCCTGATCTTCCTGAGGCACCAAGCCTGTTTTGGTAGTACCCATGAAATAAACCAGCAGTACTGTCGTGATAGCCAGTGAAGCCCATACCATCCACCGATGGCGGATAAAGAAAAGAACTCCTTTCTTATATTTTCCCAATACGGCATTAAACGAAGCATTATAGGCAGCACGCACTCGTCCGTTGATACTCTTTGCACTTTTAGTTCCGTCCGACGGACGCATCATAATGGCACAAAGCGCCGGACACAAAGTCAGAGCCGAAATCATGGAGATACCCACAGAGGTTGCCATCGTGATACCAAACTGGGTATAGAAAATCCCGGAAGTTCCTCCTGTAAATGTAACAGGAATAAATACTGCCATAAAGACACAGGTACATGAAATAATAGCCATCGTCACATCTCCCATGGCATCCTTTGTTGCCAAATAAGAAGACTTATATCCGACATCGAACTTGGACTGGACAGCTTCCACCACCACAATGGCATCGTCCACCACCGTACCGATAGCAAGCACCAATGCGAAAAGCGTCAGGATATTGATACTGAAGCCCGCAGCCATCAGGCAAGCAAAGGTTCCAATCAACGATACAATAATGGAAATGGATGGAATAAGTGTACTCTTGAAATCCTGAAGAAAGAAATACACAACCAAAACCACCAAAATAATGGCGATTACCAGTGTTTCCACCACATTATGTATAGAAGCAAAAAGGAAGTCATTGGAACTCATCATGTTGACAAACTCAGTACCCTGAGGCAAATCTTTTTCCATTTCCTTCATCTTCTTTGAAATCGATTCGTTCACGGCGGTAGCATTTGATCCGGCCGTCTGGAATACGATAAACATTACAGCCGGCTTGCCATCCATCTCACTGCTGAAACTGTAGGTCTGTGTACCCAGTTCCACATCTGCCACATCTTTCAGACGGAGCACAGAACCGTCGGCTTGTGCACGAACTACGGTATTCCGGAATTCATCCACGCTTTTCAGTTGTCCGCGATACTTCATGGTGAACTGAAACACATTCTTTGAATTCTCACCCAACGAACCGGTAGGTGCCTCTATATTTTGTTCGCCCAATACGGCTGTTACATCCGAAGGCACAAGACCATATTGTGCCATACGTTCCGGGTGCAACCAAATGCGCATACTGTACGTATCTCCCAGCATCATCACATCTCCTACTCCTTCCACACGCTTGATTTGAGGAATCACATTGATATCCATATAATTTCCCAGGAATATCTTGTCATAACGTCCGTCGGTGCTTGCCAATGCATTAATCTGCAAGAAACTGGTCTGGCGTTTCTGCGTCATCACACCGATTTTCGTCACTTCGGCAGGCAGCAACCCCTGCGCTTTGGACACTCGGTTCTGTACATTGACGGCCGCCATATCGGGGTCTGTCCCCTGTTTGAAATACACCTCGATGGTAGCCGTACCTGCATTTGTAGCAGTAGAAGTGATATACATCATATCCTCCACACCATTGATGCTTTCTTCCAATGGCATGATTACACTATTCATCACAGCTTCGGCATCGGCACCTGTATAGGTAGCAGATACCTGCACAGTGGGAGGAGCGATATCGGGATATTGCTCTACGGGCAATGAGAAAAGGGAAATCAATCCAATCACCACTATCAGAATAGAAATGGATATGGCCATTACCGGCCTTTTTATAAATATATTTCCTTTCATGATTCTTATTCTCCTTCTTATTTAACCACCGTTCCTTCGCGTATCAAACCCGCACCTTCGGAAATAATCTCATCACCCGCCTTCAATCCATCGAGCACGACATACTCGCGTCCGTCATTGATACCGGCTACAGATATTAATGTAGAGACAGCCTTGCCATCCACCACTTTATAAGCAATTGTTTTATCCTGCATCTGCACTGTTGCGCCTTGTGGAATAACGATACAATCTTTATAGACACTGGGAATGACCACATTGCCCGATGCGCCACTATGCAACAATCTTGACTCATTCGGAAAAACGGCACGCGCCACTACCGTACCTGTCTGACGGTCAATCACTCCGCTGATAGATTCAATAATTCCATGCTCATCATATATTGAATTATCATTGAGACGGAGTTCCACTTCAGGCATATTTTTTAGCGCTTCGTCCATGCTACCGTACTGACGGGTCAGGGAAAGAAGCTGGTTCTCGGTCATCGAGAAATAAACATACATATCTGAATTATCGGAAACCGTTGTCAACGGCTGTTGTATGCCGGGACTCACCAATGCACCAACACGGAAAGGCAATGCGCCCACCACTCCGTCACTCGGACTCTTTACCTCAGTATACGACAAGTTGTTTCGGGCACTCACTTCTTGTGCCTGTGCCTGCGAGAGTTGTGCCTTGGCAGTGAGATAATTGTTTTCGGCCGTTTTCAGGTTATACTGCGAAACCACCTTTTGGACATACAGTTCCTTTGTGCTGGTATAGGCCAATTCTGCAGTAGCAAGTCCTGCCTTAGCCGCTTCCACATTGGCAAGGGCTGTTGTCAGCGCCGCTTTATAAGGCACTTGATCTATAATGAAAAGCAACTGCCCTTTGCGTACCTTTTCACCTTCAGAAACACAGAGTCGTTCGATAGTGCCCGATACTTGCGGATAAATATCAATATCCTGCCGCCCGCGAATCGTTGCCGAATAGGAAGTAGACAATTCCTTATCGGCAGTAGTTACTTTCATTATTGCATAGTTAGCACTAGTTTGCGCCTCCGGTGCTTGTTTACAGGAGGACATCCACAATGTGCAACCGATTACTCCCATCAGTCGCATCCATTTTTTGTTTACTGTTATCATATTGATTGTCTTTATTAAAAAACTGACAACAAAAGTAGACCAAAGCCGGAAAGACCGAGTGACCTATATTCCTCTGATTATGTTCTATTTTCTCCATTCATCTTTTTTAATAATAAATCACTGCATAACAGGGAAATATCGGACAGCATTTACGCATTATGGGACACATTGATTATCCTATTATTCACCAACTTTGTAGCAACTAAAAAAGGAATAGTATGGAAAAAGGAATAATAAAAAATGTCAGTATAGAGGACTTTAAAACAAACGAGAACTTTGTAAACTATGTAGACGATGACTTTATGGTGATAAACAGTTTAGAGAATGTCCCTTACAGCAACGGAACGGTGAGGCTGAATTGCTTTCTTCTGATTTCCTGTTTGGAAGGCAGCATTCAGTTGGATATGAATGATAAAACCTATCAGTTGCAAAAAGACGACCTCATCTTCGGGCTACCGTCCGTCATCATCAGCCATACCATGCTGAGTCCTCAACACAAAATAAGCATCATCGGTTTCTCCACTCAATTTCTGCAACGCGTCTTCAAGATGGGAAAAAATGAATGGAACACAGCCACTTATCTGCGCAATAATCCAATCAAGCATGTAGAGGGAAATAAGTATATAATCTTTCGATACTATGAAGATTTGATAATGACTAAGATTAACAGTGAACCTCATCCCTATCACAGAGAGTCCATGAAATATATATTCTCGTCCATCTTATGTGAAATTATCGCAATTGTCACCAAAGAAGTTCCTAAAGATGAAACAGAGAATAAAAACGAAACGAAACAGCATGAATACATATTTCGCCGTTTCATTGAAAAGTTATCGAAAGACAATGGAATGCACCGCTCGGTGAGCTATTATGCCGATGCCCTGTTCTACACTCCCAAGTATCTTTCTAAAGTCATCAAAGATGCTTGCGGTAAAAATCCGTCGACATTGATTAACGAATATACCATGGAGCACATTAAATATCAACTGAGAAATTCAGATAAGTCCATCAAGGAAATAGCAGAGGAGTTTAATTTCCCCAATCAGTCTTTCTTCGGTAAATATGTGAAAGCTCATCTTGGAGTATCTCCCCAGCAATATCGGGACGAAAAAGAAAAGTAGTATAATTTTTCCTGCATAAGAACTGTGGATGAAATTATTTAATGAATAGCACAGATTGCACAAAAGCATAGAAGCGTTTTGTATCAATCTGTGCTAAGAGAAGATTAAATTGATAACCAAATAAAAGCCAAAACACAGAAAAGGGATTATGACAAACCCTCTATTTCTCCGTTTACAATATCAATATGAAGTGCTTGCGGCTCTTTCGGCAACCCCGGCATACGCATGATTTCTCCGGCTATAACAACCAACATCTCTGCTCCGGCATTCATCACAATATCCTGCACATGGAATTCAAAGCCCTCCACTGCACCATAAAGTTTAGGATCTGTAGAGAATGAATACTGTGTTTTCGCAATGCAAATAGGGAAATGAGCATATCCCAGTTCTTCAATATGCTTCAACTTCTTGCGCGCAGCGGCACTGTAAGTAATAATATCCGCACCATAAAGATGAGACGCCACCTTTGAAATCTTCGTTTCTACACTGTCTTCATTATCATAAGCAAAGTGTAATGGTTCGGAAGGCTGTTCTTCGATAGTCTTTACAACAAGTTCCGCCAGTTCCACTGCACCCTCTCCTCCTTGAGTGAAAGCATTATTGACAGCAAAAGCAACACCTTTCTCTGCACAATGGGTACGAAGAAAATCTATTTCTTCCTGAGTATCGTCACCATAACGGTTGAAGGCAACAAGTACCGTCTGTCCGAAAGACTCCAAATTACGCAAATGCTTGTCCATATTGGCAATACCTTTTTGCAGAGCTTCCAAATTAGGTTCCTTTATCTTGTCTTGAGGAACACCGCCATGCATCTTTAAGGCGCGCGCCGTAACAACGAGTACAGTCAATTTCGGGGTAATTCCGGCTTTGCGGCATTTAATGTCATAGAACTTCTCTGCACCGAGATCAGCTCCAAAGCCGGCTTCCGTAATAGCATAATCACCGAAAGTCATTGCCATCTTGGTTGCAAGGATGGAATTGCATCCATGAGCTATATTGGCAAATGGACCTCCGTGTACAAAAGCAGCCGTATGTTCGGTTGTCTGCACCAAATTAGGTGAAAGAGCATCCTTCAAAAGCACCGTGATTGCTCCCGCCACCCCTAAGTCTTTCACCGTAAAAGGTTTGTTATCGTATGTAAAGCCAAGCAGAATATTTTCAATACGACGGCGAAGATCATCTTCATCATTGGCAAGACAAAGAATCGCCATTATCTCTGAGGCCGGAGTAATATCAAATCCTGACTCCTGTGTGATACCATTTGTTTTCGGTCCCAATCCGGTAACAACATAACGCAAAGAACGGTCGTTTACGTCCAATACTCTTTTCCACAACACTTCCTTCAAACCAAATCCATTGTCCCGGTTTTGATAAAGATAATTATCAAGCAAGGCCGAAATCATGTTGTGAGCAGAGGTAATCGCATGAAAGTCTCCCGTAAAATGAAGGTTGATCTTATCCATTGGCAAGACTTGGGCATATCCTCCTCCGGCTGCTCCGCCTTTCATACCGAAACAAGGCCCCAATGAAGGTTCGCGCAAAGCAACGATGGCCTTCTTGCCAATCCTGTTCAATCCCAATGCCAATCCGATAGAAACTGTTGTTTTCCCGATACCGGCTTTAGTCGGAGTGATGGCAGTTACCAGAATCAAATTATTCTTTCGTACCTTTTCTTCATCAATTTGGTTTTCATCTACTTTGGCTATATATCGGCCATAATTACTAATGTGTTCAACAGGAATTCCGGTTTCGCGGGCTATCTGTTTAATCTTTGTCAGCTCAATGCTGCGTGCTATTTCAATATCCGATTTCATTTTCTTTAATTTTAGGCGGCAAAGGTAATATAAATCTGTTACTTTTCAGCTCTATTTTCGATTAAATCAAAGAATAGAATACTATCAAACAACCAATAATAGCTTTTTGTTTTATCTTGATGCTTGCTTCCACCATTCCACAAACATTAAATAACGGACTGACCCGAATCTGCACATTTAGTCCATTTTCAATATAGATTTATTAAGATAAAAGACTCCTGTATCTGTTATTCATATCGCAACGAGCGCGCCGGCTTACTGTAGATCACTGTAATGGTCTGCCCCGCCACAGTTAAAAACGAAATCAGCACTATCAACACCACCGGAAGCAAGAAAAACCAAGCTTTCAGTTCTGTACGGAATGCATAATGGCTTAACCATGCATTCATGCTGAACCACGCCACGGGCAATGCTATCACAATTGCAATCAGGATAGGAATAAAAAAGTCCTTACCTAACTGATAGAACAAATTCAACCGTGAAGCACCTAATACTTTGCGAATGCCCATCTCCTTTGTGCGCACAGCACAAGAGAACATAACCAAAATCCATAACCCCAAACAAGAAATAAAGATGGCCAGCCCTGTAAATCCTCCCATCAATACTCCGAAAGCTTCATCCTGACGATACTGACGATCATAGAACTGGTCGAGAAAAAAATAATCGAAACTGGAATCAGCAAAATAAGTTGTCCATATTTCCGATATCTGCGATACAAGCTCCAACGAATCACCCGGCTTCATTACAATAGAGATATAACGTTGCGGAATCCAATCTATCTTATCTTTATGGAACAGCATAATAGGTGTATAATTTCTATTCAATGCCTGTTGGTGATAATCTTTCACTACCCCGATCACCTGCATTGGCTCCTCTATTGTCTCAACAGATATTTCTTCACCTATGACACTCTCATAATCTGTATAACCCAATGTCCGTGCTGCCGTTTCATTGATAACTAATTTATTTACATCATCCCCATAATCTTCCGAAAAGCCACGTCCGGCTACAAGTTCCAACCCGTAAGCATCCATATAATCAGGATCACAACTAAGCATCTCGTACAACCGATTCTGTTTCAAGGCATCATGCGTTCGCCGATTGGACAGGAACATGGCAACCTCCTCTCCCGGAACCGAACCCGAACAAGTGACTTTCGACACCAACGGAAGCTTTCTTATCGCTTTACGCATTGCTTCCATCTTTATCTTCATTCCTTCTGTCGGACCGGGAAACTTCACAACCAGAATCCGGTCGGTCCTTACTCCTAACGACTGACGGCGCATATAGTTAAGTTGTGCAAATACAATCAATGTGCCGCATAGCAAAATCATAGATGCCGTATACTGCACAACCACCAACAATTTACGGGTACGTTCTCCCGAACGTCCATTTTGAAACTTACCTTTTAATAACATAATAGGCTTTTTGCGGAGCAATGCACGTGCCGGATAGTAACCCGAAACATAAACACCGCACACAAACAACAAAAATACGGACAAACCCCAATATCCTGTAAGCCAGACAGAGAAACTCACTGTCCGCCCTACCAACAAATTAAAAGCCGGAAGCAGCATTTCGACCAGCCCCACAGCTATCACAAAGGCAATAAGGTTCATCACCAACGCCTCGAACAAGAATTGACCGACCAATTGTTGCGGAAAAGCCCCCACTACCCGTCGTACCCCCACTTCCTTGGCACGTTCCATCGAACGGGCAACAGTCAAGTTGATATAATTAATCCAAGCAATAACCAGTATAGCCACAGCAGCGAACACCAATGCGATGATAGCCGAACGGTTCCCTTTTTGTTCGGCCTCATAACCCAACTGCGGTGTGAGATGAATATCCTCCAATGGAACTAAACGGACACCCCATGTCTTATTCTTCAAAGCCTCTTCCGTTTTATACTTTTCCGCCATCCCGGGAAAAGCGCGTTCAATCTCTTCTTTCCGTTCCCGCGAATCCAGTAAAACGTAGGTATATGTTTCGTGTTTATACCAATACTCTTGTACCCATTTAGGCAATGACTTATACGACAAAAGGAAATTATAATGTATATGTGAATTGGATGGCATTTCCTTCATCACTCCGGTCACCTCACAGGAAACCTTTCCTATGTTGCTGTTAAAAACAAGTATCTTCCCCATAGGCTCTTCATCACGGAAATACTTACGGGCAATGCGTTCGGTTATCACTACTTGCCCGGGCATAGAAAGACAAGAAGCACGGTCACCTTTCAACAGTTCGAAGTCAAACAAACGGAAAAAGCCGGGATCGGCATAGGCTATTTCGTTTTCACGCAGGCACAGTTCTCCATATTTCACCAGTTGTTCCGGCTGGAACAAAGATGCAATCCGGGTATAGTCTTCGATTCCGGCAAGATTCTCCTGCATTGCCGAACCATATCCGAAAGAGCTGCTTGCCCAATAATCGGTCAGCACCTCTCCCTCGTAAAATGTACTTTGTACACGGTAGATACGGTCATGCTTCGCATGCATTTTATCAAAACTGAATTCAAAGGCCACATAAGTAAGAATCAGCAATGCCGATGCCATACCGACAGCCAGCCCGAATATATTAATGAAACTGAACTTTTTCCGTTTCATCAGATTCCGCCAGGCACTATTCCAATAATTTCCTATCATAGGGTTTCATTTTTAACCGGTGTTATTTTTTCCATCGGACGATTAATATTCTCTGCTACAATTTGCCCATCCAGCAATTGGATGACACGATGTGCATACATTGCATCCCGTTGGGAGTGGGTAACGATAATGACAGTAGTTCCTTGGCGGTTCAAATCACTCAATAACTCCATTACTTCTATTCCATTCACTGAGTCCAGGTTGCCAGTAGGTTCATCGGCAAGAAGCAATTTACAATCCGTCACTACGGCACGGGCAATAGCCACACGTTGCTGCTGCCCACCGGACAGTTGCTGGGGATAGTGGTTGACACGATGCAACAAATTCACTTTTTCGAGTACCTTGTTGACCCTTGCTTTACGTTTTCCGGCTTTGATACCCATATAAATAAGAGGCAACTCCACGTTTTCATACACAGTCAGTTCATCAATCAAGTTAAAACTCTGGAAAATAAAACCGAGGTTGCCTTTCCGAAGGGCAGTAAGCTGGTTCTCGTTCATTTTGTCCACCTGCTTCCCCTCAAAAGAGTAAGATCCGGAAGTAGGAGAATCGAGTGTACCCAAAATATTCAGCAGGGTTGACTTACCGCATCCCGAAGGCCCCATTATAGCAACAAATTCCCCTTGTTCCACCTGCAAGGTAACTTCATTCAATGCCTTTGTCTGCACTTCTTCGGTTGTGAAGAGTTTTGTCAGTTTTTCAGTTTTAATCATAATCAGTTCAATATTTATTTGTTATTCATATTTCAAAATACGCATCGGCTTCAGGCGAATTATACGCCATACTTGTTGGAAGACAGTAAGAAATGCAATCATCAGCAACAATACGAAAGTAACTGCATATATCCACCAAGACAACGAAATATGAAAAGCATATGTTTCCAACCAGCCTTCCATCAACACTGCCGATACAGGAATGCCAATAATAGATGCCAATACAGTGAGTAGCATCAGCTCCTTAGTTAAGACAAAGAACAGGCTGCTTTTATTTGCGCCAAGTACTTTACGGATACCCACTTCTTTCAAGCGCGACAAGGTTGAAAACAGCGTTACAATCCACAATCCAAGACATGCCACAAACACAGCAAGCAAAGCAGCACCGGCAAATATCCAACCGAAATTACGGTCTGATTTATATAGGAAAGTATTCAAATCATTTAAAAAGAAATAAGAGAATAAAGAAGTCGGAAAGTATTCATGATACAGTTGCCTAATCTCTGCTAAAACACTATCTTCTCCCTCACCTGTCAGGCGGATTGAAATATAAGGAGTTTCAATAAACGGTACTCGTTCTTTCATAAAAAAGATAATGGGCTTATATGCCACGGAAAGCGACTGTTGGTGATAGTTCCTCACCACCCCAATAATCTCAAGCGGATCAGCCACCACCTCCATTTTAACCTGTTGTCCCAATGCAGCTTCGGGTGACTCATAGCCTAACAACCTGACAGCTTCCTCGTTGAGTACAATCCGATTGAGATCGCCACCAAAATCTTCAGAAAAGCACCGTCCACAAATCAGATCGGGCAGATAAGCAGGCAAATAGTCATAATCTACAGCAAACATCTGTATCAGTTTCACTTGCGAAGGGTCGCTTCCGTAAGGGCGGTTGGTGAAATAATTGGCCACCTCTACCCCGGGAACAGCTCCCGAAACAGTAACGTGACTTATGTCCGCCCGCTGCTTCAGGCGCTTGGTGAAACTCTCCATACGCAGTGCCAATCCCTCGGTAAACGAAGGGTACTTAATAACCAACATGCGTGAATGGGAATCGGTGAAAGCCTTACTTTGCATGTAACGAACCTGCCGGACTACTGTAAACGTGCCGACAATCAGAACAAAAGAAATCAAAAATTGAATTACAATCAGTACTTTCCTTATCCGGTTGCCACGTTTGCCATGCAACAGTTTTCCCCTCATAATCTCCGACGGACGTATAGAAACCATCAGCCACGAGGGGTAAAGCCCTACGACAAACGTTCCGATAACAACAACTCCGACTACAATTCCCCAAAAAGCGGGTAATATCAGTATATCCGTCCCAAAGTTTTGCCCTACCCAACGATAAACAAGAGGTAAAAGGAGTTCCAGCCAGCCAAAGGCTATCAGTGTAGCCAACAAATTCATAAAACCAGATTCAAGAAGCCCCTGGATGATAATCTGACAATGCGAAGCACCAAAAACCTTGCGCAACCCAAACTCACGTCCGCGTTCCAAAAAACGCGCCACAGTCAGATTCAAAGCATTTGCCCAACCTATCAGTAGCAAAGCAACGGACATCACCAATAGTATAAAAACCGCAGTCCGGCTCCCTTTTACTTCTTTCTCATAGGCTTTTTGCGGAGTGAGGTGAATATCCTTCAACGGTATCAACTCCACAGCCCAAGTCTTATGTTTCAATGCATCGGTTTTATACTTATCAGATATCCTGAGAAAAGCATCTTCTATCTCTGCCGGATGCTTTCCGGGCATCAAACGAACATAGGTATAAACTCCATGAATGTACCAAATGTCCTGCCGTTCTTTAGGAATCGTACTGTATGAAAGTAAAAAATCGTATTTCAGATGAGAGCGAACAGGCATATCCGCTATCACACCGGTTACTTCAAAATTTTGTTGCGATGAAGACGTACTGAAAGTCAACACCTTCCCTATCGGATCTTCATCATCGAAATAACGGCTTGCCGCACTTTCAGTCAATACTACCGTATTAGGACGCACCAGTTGTCCGGTCTTGTTCCCTTTGATTATCGGAAAATTGAATATCTCAAAAAAAGCAGGTTCGGTGTAACAATAATGTTCTTCGGCAAACCTTCTATCAAAATAATTCACCACTTGTTCGCGATCTTGTGCCGTCACACGAACATACTTCTCAATGCCGGCAATCTCGCGCACCATTGTGGGCGCATGCCCATAAGCTGTAGTTGCCCAGTTATCTGTAAGCGTTTCGCCTTCATACAACCGACTTTCGACACGATATACACGCCCGGCATTATGGAATGAATCGTAGCTCAACTCCGACCATACATAAAGTATGATGAGTAATGCTGTTGCAATACAGACCGACAATCCTATTATATTTACCAATACCAGGGATTTCTTAACCCGCTGGCTACGTATCACTTGCGAAAAGTAATTGATCATATTGCAGACTTATTTCAATATTAATTTTTCATTATTGCCAAACAATTCATATCCGGAAACAATCACCCGGTCCCCGGGCTTCAACCCTTCGGTCACCTCATAGTACTGCGGATTTTGCCGTCCGATGCGAATGGGGTGACGAACAGCAAATTTACCACTTTCATCGACAACATACACCCATCTACCTCCGGTTGTCTGAAAAAAGCCACCGCGAGGAATCAGAACAGCCTTCACCGGATCGCCCAACTGGAGATTGACATGATAAGTCTGCCCGGCACGGATATTCTCCGGACGTCCCATAGTAAAACGAAAATCGGTACGAAACTGTCCCTCTTTCACTTCAGGATATACTTTAGTCACTTCCAGCTTATAATTTTCACCATCACGTGTGAAATCGGCCGGCAACTCCTGAACCACCCGTTCCACATAATGTTCGTCAATTAATGCTTGTACTTTCAAGTCGGCGGTGATGATTTGCCCTATATGCTCGCCTGCCGCAATGGATTGGCCTATTTGGGCTTCAAGGTTTCCTACCTGTCCGTCTATCGGTGCTTTCACCTTAAGATTCTCCAACCGTTCACGTACCAAAGTAAGACTGCGTTTCATATTTAGAATATTCTCGTCAAGGCTGGCGATCTGCGTCAGACGAAACAGGCTGTCCTGACGGATACGTTCGTCTAAGATAAGCAATTGTTCACGGGCCGCTTCATATTCCTCAGTTGCCAACCGGTAATCTTCACGAGCTATCAGTTGTTCTTCCAGTAAACGCCTGTATTGTTCGTAACGCCGTTTCTTTGTAAGAAACTCTTTATGTATACCGATACGTTCCTGTTTCAGGGCCAGCCGTTCCTGTTCCATACTGATACGGGTATTACGGAGCTCATTTTCCTGATAAGCAAGATCAGCTTCACTTTGCATGATGCCAATGTTAAGCAACGGATTGCTTAAACGAAGGATAGCATCTCCTTTCTTTACCATGGCCCCCTCTTCAAAGAGACGTTCCTCTACCCTTCCTCCTTCAATAGCATCCAGATAAATCATACGGTTGGGAAGTACCTGGCCTATGACACGAATATAATCATTAAACTCACCTTCCTTGATGGTAGCAATGGTTATCCGGTTCTTTTCCACTGTCATGGAAGAACTGGTATCGCGAAAGAATAAATAAAGAATTAATACTATTAATAAAACAACGCCCACCCCACCATAAATTTGTTTCGGAGTAAACCTTTTCTTATGTTCAATCTGTGTATCCATATATTATTTTTATTAAAAACTGCCAGTCCGATAATAATCAGCCAAACGCAAAGCCAACTCATACTGCAACCTTGTCCGCACCTGTTCTGCCTTTGCCGAAAGCAAACGATTGCGTGACTCCATCAACTGGAAGACTGAAACAAGTCCCTCCTCCCATTTACGTTCCGTCTCTTTCAAGACTTGTGTTTCAGCCTGTACTTGCAGCATAGCCTGCCGATGCTCTTCCCATCCTGCGTACAACGATAAAGTGACTTGCTCCGTCTCAATACGCAAGTTGTTGTTTTTTGCTTCAATGCGATTACGCACACGCGCTACGTTCAATTTTTTCTTTCTTAAAGAAGCATAACGATCCAAACCGGTAAATAGTGGGAACGAAACTCCTACGCCAATATATTTATTCCAATGGTCACGTATCTGGTGTAAAGAGAATAAAGAATTATAAAAGTCAGACCCCCACGAAAAACGGGCATAAATAGTAGGACTAAACTGTCCGGAAGCAATAGCCAACTCCTTACGCGCAATCCGTTCCCACATTTCCATTTTCTTATAATCCGGCAAGACACGTGTAGATTGCCAATAAAGTTCATCGGCATTCGTAACAGGCAATGCCAACACACTATCTTCATCCGCACACACAACAGCCAATTCCGCGGATGATTTCATCCCTATCAATTCTTTTAAATAGAGAAGCGACATCTTCCGGTTCTTTGCATACGAACTATAACGGAACACATCTCCCTGATGACGCGCTTTCACTTCCTGAAGATCAGAAGCAGACCGCAAGCCTAATGTCAAAAACGTCTCGGTCTGCTTTAAATAACGTTTGCCCAAAAGCAACTGCTCTTCGGCCAACTGCAAAAGTTTTTCATCCAATACCACCTTATAATAAGCCTCGACTACTTGGTAAGCCAACTCATTCTGTTTTGCCAGACGGCTCCACTCCTTTTCCTTTTGCACCAAACGGGTAAAGCGCAAACGGTTGATCCGAGTAAATCCTTCAAATAAGGAAAGGGTAACATCCATGCCCACTGTTCCCTGATTGTAAGAGTCAGAAGTATACCCGTTAGTGCCGGGATCAATAGAACGGCCTATATGCCTGCCCACTTCTGCCTGTACAGATACGCTAGGCATAAACTTTCCCATAGCTGCCACATAATCAGTATGGGCTTCTTGCACTTCTATCTGTGTGTTTTTAAATTCGAGATTATGTTTCCAAGCATAATGTATACAATCGTCCAGCGTGGTCTGCCCATCTAGAGGCAAAACCAACCCTAACAATACACACACAATTATCATTTTATTTTTCATACTTTTTTTACTTTGACGGATAAAGTAAAGCAAATGGCATGCCATAAGCATCAAACTATTAATTATCAACAATATATAAATTTAGAATTACCAAATACTGTCCATTTCTTAGACGCTGTTGCGTCCAACTCATAGACACTCCCACTCCTATAAAAAGAATAAAAATCGATCACGAGCAGACTTTTACCATGTATTTTAGGTTATAGACACCGACGCTTCACTATAAAACTGAATTTAGAGGAGAAACTATTAAATTATCTTCCAAAAACGTCCAATTATTAGACACCTCATTTGGAGGAACAAGCAAAAGCAAATATCTTTATCCCCGAAAGCAAATTAATGATGGAAAAAGGAACTATTTTAATTGTAGACGATAACAAAGGAGTACTGGCATCACTGGAACTGTTATTGGAAACAGAATTCAGCGAAATTAAAACAGCCGGTAATCCTAACCAAATCATATCCATACTCAATACTTCACCGATAGACGTCATCATTCTCGACATGAACTTTTCTGCCGGCATCAATAATGGCAACGAAGGCTTGTATTGGCTTAAACGCATCCGAGAAATCGCTCCCACCCTTCCCGTCGTGATGCTCACTGCCTACGGGGACGTGGAATTGGCCGTCAAAGCACTGAAAAATGAAGCTACCGACTTTTTACTGAAACCATGGGATAATCAAACCCTTGTGCACAAGATAAAAGAAGCATTCGGCAACGGAAAGAAAAACAAAGTACCTTCCCCTATCCTAGGTCATAAGCCGCAAATGATTGTCGGTCAGTCGCCCGCCATGCAACAACTCATGAAAATGGTCATCAAGGTAGCACGCACCGATGCCAATATTCTTATCACCGGCGAAAACGGAACCGGAAAAGAAATGCTGGCACGCGAAATCCACCACCTTTCTCCTCGCCGGAAACAAGAAATGGTAACAGTCAACATGGGAGCCATCAGTGAGTCGCTGTTTGAAAGTGAACTTTTCGGGCACGAACGAGGGGCTTTTACCGATGCTTACGAAAGCCGCCCCGGAAAATTCGAAGCAGCTTCGGGAAGTACCCTCTTTATGGACGAAATCGGTAACCTGCCTTTGGGAATGCAAGCAAAACTGTTAACGGCATTGCAGAATAGGAATATCACACGGATAGGTAGCAACAAAGTTATCCCCGTAGACATACGACTGATTTCGGCTACCAACCTCAATATTCAGGAAAGAATAGAATCCGGTCGTTTCCGTGAAGATTTATTATACAGACTGAATACCATCCATTTAGAACTTCCCCCTTTACGGGAACGCGGAGATGATATACTTTTATTCATAGATTACTTTATTCGCCGCTATGCCAACAAATACGGACGGAAAGACATTTTTTTGCATGAAAACGCATTAGAAAAGCTCCGTTCCTACCATTGGCCCGGCAATATCCGCGAACTGCAACATTCCATTGAAAAAGCTATTATTCTATGTGAAGGAAACGTAATCCGCCCCAAAGATATTTTTGTGAAACAGACATGGAGCCCTCAACTATCTACAGTAGTCCCCAACTTGGAAGAAGTGGAACGCCAAGCCATTGAAACGGCTATCCGGCAAAATGACGGTAACCTGACCGCAACAGCCGAACAATTGGGCATCAGCCGCCAGACACTCTACAATAAAATTAAACGATTCAAACTCTGATATAGTATGTTCTTCAGCCGTCATCTCTATATCGTCATCCTCTGTTATGTCCTTTTGATTTTGGGTGTAGCCGGAACCGGGCTGGTATTGATCGTCACTCACACCGGGATTATTATAGGATGTTTGATAATAATAATTTCCTTCTTCATAACCGGAGCCCTCGTAAAACGGCTAAACAAATCCAATGCCAAACTCAAGCTCTTCTTCGATGCCATAGAAGACAAAGAAAACATGATACAGTTCAATGAATATTCCGGAGATAGGGAAATGAATGCGCTCAGTCGTTCTCTCAACCGTATAAACGAATTGCTTGCCACTGCCAAATCCGACAGCCAAAAACAGGAAAAATTTTATTATTCTTTACTGGAAGAAATACCAAGCGGTATCATTGCATGGAACTCCGAAGGAAAAATCATACTGGCAAACAGCACGGCACTTTCACTTTTAGGATTCGAACAACTGGTTTTTGTCCGACAACTAAAACAACTTTATCCCGAAATAAGAGATTTCCTTCAACAAAATACGGTACAAAAATCGACTGTCATACATTCCATTGGCAAACGGCAGCTTTCACTCTCTCTAAACTATATGAAACTGGAACCGGAAACAATAACCCTGCTTGCCATCAAAGACATCAGCAATGAGTTGAGCGAAAAAGAAAGTGAATCATGGAGTAAACTGACGCGTGTGCTCACTCATGAAATCATGAATACCATAGCTCCCATCGTATCACTGGCACAAACACTTTCTGCCCGTCCCCAAACCGATGAAAAAGTAACACGCGGTCTGAATGTAATACGTGAGCAAAGTGAACGGTTGATGGAATTTACAGCATCTTACCGCCATCTTTCTTACCTGCCCGATCCGATAAAAAAAACATTCTCGCTGACAACAGCACTCCACAACCTGGAGATACTCTTACAATCGGACTTCGAGACAGCGCACATCCGGTTCACCCTGCACAGCATCCCAAACGACATAACAGTTGAAGGAGACGAGAAACAACTCTCACAAGTTTTCCTGAACCTTCTTAAGAACAGCATCCAAGCTTTAGAAGGAAAAATCGGAGGAAAAATAGAAATCAACCTCACCCGATGCGAAAAATTACGCATTTATATAACGGACAACGGAAAAGGAATCCCTCCCGAACTACAAGAGAAAATCTTTGTACCTTTCTTCACCACAAAAACAGAAGGAATGGGAATCGGCCTCAGTCTGTGTCAACAAATCATAAAAAAACACGGAGGCAATTTCTATTTACAGGAAAGCCAAAAAGGGAAAACGGTTTTTGTCATAGAATGGCCGGAAACTCCCTGAGTACAGATTTCCACAATATCATTGAATACCACTTCCTCCGACAATAATATTCATTTTTGTATGGGCAGGCATTATATACCTGCTCATACAAAAAACTTATTTTTTTACCCTCAGCTCATATAAGTCATGACGGCGATCGCGCAAATTGCGCACACTACCATAAGTATGCAATTCGTTAAGCAAGTCCAAATCCACATCTGAAACAAGGATCATTTCCGTATTCGGAGTAGCTTCTGCACGTTTACCATCTGTGGGGAAAGCGAAGTCACAAGGAGTAAATACCCCCGACTGTGCATACTGAATATCCATATTATGCACACGCGGCAAGTTACCTACACTCCCTGCAATAGCGACAAAACATTCATTCTCAATAGCACGGGCCTGTGCACAAACACGCACACGCGAATATCCGTTTTGTGTATCCGTAAGAAAAGGCACAAATAGAATCTGCATACCCTGGTCTGCCATAATGCGCGACAGTTCGGGGAATTCAACATCATAGCAAATCAAAATACCAATCTTGGCACAATCGGTATCAAAAGTCTGCACCATCTTACCTCCCGACAGTCCCCAACTCTTTATCTCGTCCGGAGTGACATGTACTTTTTCATACATTTCATAAGTACCGTCACGACGGACAAGGAATCCCACATTATACAGTCCGCCATCTTCCTTTACATAGGGCATACTTCCGGTTATGATATTAATATTATAACTGATTGCCAGGTTGATAAAACGATCACGCACCTCTTCCGTATATTGCGCCAGCCCGCGGATGCTCTGTGCTTCACCTAAATGGTTGAATTTAGCCATTAACGGTGCATTAAAATATTCGGGGAAAAGTACAAAATCACTTTTATAATCAGATACGGCATCAACAAAAAATTCCACTTGCTCGAACACATCATCCAATGTCTTGTAGGGACGCATCTGCCATTGCACCAATCCGACACGAACAGTTGTCTTTTTATCTACATAATCCTGTGTAGGAGGCTGATAATAAATATTATCCCATTGCAACAACGTGGCGCAATGCTTAGATTCCTCATCATTAGGAAGATAATTCTTCATGACACGTCTGACGTGAAAGTCATTAGACAACTGGAAAGTCAGTACCGGATCATAAATCTCACGCGAACGAACCTTGTCAAGATATTCCTTCGGCCGCATCGTATCGGCATATTTATGGTAATTGGGAATACGTCCGCCAAACATTATCGCCTTCAGGTTTAATTTCTCGCAAAGCTCTTTGCGGTATTCATACATACGGCGTGCCAAACGCAATCCGCGATAATCCGGATGAATGAAAACTTCAATGCCATACAATATATTCCCATTCGGATTATGAGTGCAGAAAGTTTCATTTCCTGTTACTTTGGCATAAGTATGATCTCCTTTCACCATGTCATAATCGACAATAATGGAAAGAGCGCATCCCACGATTTTCTCATCTACTACCGTTACTACTTGCCCCTCAGGAAAAATCCTGATCAGCGTTTCAATTTGTTCATGTGTCCAGAAAACATCTTTATCGGCATATACTCGTTTAAACGATTGCGATAACTGGGCATAATCTTCGATCTGTAAATTTCGGACCTCTACTTTATTTATTTTGTGCATCGGTTCCATAACATTTCTTTTTATACCTTAAAATTGGAGAGCAAAGTTATAAACAAAAAGACAAAAAATAGAAAACAAATAGCTTTTATTTAGATTTTTACTTAAATTTGCCAACATCTATAATAATAAATATATGAAGAACAGGGTCATCTTTTATATGGTATGTACATGCATATCATTATCTTCTTGTTTAGACAAGAATAATCTAAATCTTTCAGACAGAGACAAAGAAGAAGAATTAGATTTATCATTTGATTTCGGAATGATATCGGAAAAGAAATTGGAAATCACAACTCGTTCCAATAGCGGTTCGGCAATACCTGACGTTCCATTTTACGTCTATTTGGAAAATCCTTATACAGAAGAAGGAGACCGCCGAACGGATATCTTTCCTCTTTATTCGGGCAAAACGGCAGAAAGCGGTACTATAAAAGCGACACTCGCTGTACCTAATACAGCAACCACTCTTTATGTTTATACTCCTGTCTCAAGTTTTGAAATGATTCAGACCTGCGAGATTCAGAATAATATGAATATCACCTTCACCACTACCGGTGTCAATGCCAAATCCGCCAAAGCACGAGCCGGAGGAGAAGGCGTTTTTACCGGAAGAAGAAATGCTAAAGTGATAGAATCATCTACTAATCTATACTCTTTTTACAACTTTCAACTCACCGATGGTGCCAGTGGAGGAATTATCAATGATGGCAAATCAAATGATAAAGAAGTGATTGAAGCCGGAAATACTTTGACTTCAAAAGAAATAACGCTGGCTTCCAATTATTTCCCGGAAAGAGTTACCGTAGAAGATGAAAAATATTTTGGAGAGAATTATTGTACAGATTTAGAGATAACTCCTCCAGCCAATACAGAAGGAACTTTTCAAGGTGCACACGTATGGGTTACACTAATCGGTGACGGAGGATTCAGCATAAACAATAATAATGTGGCAAATGCCCTGTGTTACTATACCTATACCGGCAATCTGACAGCCGATGATGCCCAAACGATACACAAAACCATCATCTATCCAAATACTAATACAAAAAGACTGACAAACTCTGCATCGGCAACTATCGGTTCAAAAATTCAATTATTGTATTGGGATGAAAAAAGCAATCAATATGTCGATACCTTTCCCGAAGGAGTTAAAATAGGCTGGGTCATGATTAGCAATGGAATTATCGGGAATTACAGTAACTATAAAATGATAGGAAATTATCGTTTTTCCACCTCTATCCTCAATAGTAAAATTGGCAACTTTCCCGGGAACTACACAAATGGTATTACCCGTTGGTGTGAAGAAGCACAAATGAACATTGTAGGTATGGAAAATCGTCAGCATAATGATGAGAATGAAAATAATGATAAAGACTACAATGATATTTTGTTCAAAGTCACCTCCGATCCTATTATGAAACCCAAAGATGAAATACCGGTTGCCCCCGAAGAATATGTTTCTTCCATCAGCGGCACATTAGCATTTGAAGACAATTGGCCGCAAAAGGGAGATTATGATTTCAATGATTTCGTTACTGGTTATTCTTATTCTTTAATAAAAGGAAACAATGATAAAGATGTAAAGGCTATTCGTTTAACATTTATACCAAGGGCTTTAGGAGCGTCATATAATAGCGGTTTTGGTATTCAATTGCCTATCGAAACCAATAATATAGAAAATGTTACAGGAGGCAACATAGAAAAAGACGAAACGAAAGCAACGATTATCATTTATGAAGATACCCGCAAGGATGCATTCGGAGGACACGGCGGTTTTATCAATACACAAAAAGGAAATGCAGAAATAGCAGGAACAAAACAAAATGTCTATATTACTTTAAAAAGCAATATAGGACTCAATTCTTTTAAAGATTTCAATCCCTTCATATATGTTGTCAACAGAAATCACGAAATACATTTGACTGACAAAGCTCCAACAAGCAAAATGGATATATCTTTATTCGGAAGAGAGGAAGACGATGACTGCTCAATGCCCGAAAAAGGATATTACTATCGCATGGATAATGATTACCCATGGGCACTTGATATCCCTTCCTCAAATAATAGTCTCAACAATTTATGGCGATATCCTATAGAAGGAAAAGGAGTAAGTGAAGCCTATCCCGACTATCTCAATTGGACTTCAGCGTCCGGCCATCATATAAATTGGCTCGATAAACAGAATTCAGCTTACATATATTGATAGAGATTTAAAACTTTTCATTACCTTTGGGACATTAACCCTAGAACACACTAAAAGAAACAACATACTATGAATAAAGAATTAGAAATGAATCCCAACCAATTAGTGGCTTTTATAGGTAAACCTTGTGCTGAATTTACCAAAGCAGATATCATACACTATATCCAAGAGAACGGTATCCGTATGGTTAATTTTATGTATCCGGCAGGAGACGGACGTTTGAAAACTCTTAATTTTGTAATTAACAACCTTGGATATCTGGATGCCATTCTTACATGTGGCGAACGAGTAGACGGTTCCAGCCTCTTTCCCTTTATAGAAGCCGGAAGTAGCGACCTTTATGTAATTCCACGTTTCCGCACGGCTTTCCTTGATCCATTTGCCGAAATTCCAACTCTTTCCATGCTTTGCTCTTTCTTTAATAAAGATGGCGAACCATTGGAAAGCTCTCCTGAACATACATTGCAAAAAGCATGCAAAGCTTTTACCAATGTCACCGGTATGGAGTTTCAGGCAATGGGAGAATTGGAATATTATGTAATTGCCCCTGATAGTGGAATGTTTCCGGCAACCGACCAGAAAGGCTACCATGAGTCTGCCCCCTATGCTAAATTTAATGATTTCCGCACACAGTGCATGGCTTATATTGCACAAGCCGGCGGACAAATCAAATACGGACATTCCGAAGTAGGCAATTTCACCCTGAACGGAATGATATACGAACAAAATGAAATTGAATTTCTGCCGGTTCGGGCTGAAGATGCTGCCGACCAACTGATGATTGCCAAATGGATCATTCGCAATCTGGCTTATAAAAATGGTTATGATATTACATTTGCACCGAAAATCACAACCGGAAAAGCCGGTTCGGGATTGCATATCCATATGCGCATCATGAAAGACGGACAAAATCAGATGTTGCAAGACGGGGTATTGTCGGAGACAGCTCGCAAAGCCATTGCCGGAATGATGATTACAGCCCCTTCAATTACCGCTTTTGGCAATACAAATCCAACTTCTTATTTCAGACTGGTTCCACACCAGGAAGCTCCCACAAACATTTGCTGGGGAGACCGCAACCGTTCTGTTCTGGTCCGGGTACCTTTGGGATGGGCTGCCAAAACAGATATGTGCATAACTGCAAATCCGTTGGAAAGCCAAAGCAATTATGATACCACTCAAAAGCAGACAGTAGAAATGCGTTCACCGGATGGCTCGGCCGACCTCTATCAATTAATTGCCGGACTGGCCGTAGCTTGCCGACATGGTTTTGAGCTGGAGAATGCACTGGACATAGCAGAAAAAACTTATGTAAACGTAAATATTCACCAAAAAGAAAACGCAGACAAACTAAAAGCATTGGCACAACTGCCCGACAGTTGTACTGCTTCCGCTGAATGTCTGCAACAACAACGTGAGATATTTGAAAAATATAATGTATTCAGTCCGGCCATGATTGATGGAATTATCAACAAACTACAAAGTTACAATGATAAAATTCTGCGTAGCGAACTGAAAGACAATCCTGAAGCAATGTTGGCCTTAGTAAACAGATATTTTCATTGCGGATAAGGTTTTACTAACGAAGTTTTATAAATAAGGCTCAGAAAAAGAACTTGCTCAAGCAATGAAGATAAACGGTCTTCTGCTTGAGCAAGTTTCATTTTATACAATCAGAATCTTACCGGATTGAATTATCGTGCCTTTTCAATGACAACCTCAGGTAACGGAGCTTTTCCCACAGAAACAGTTCCCCCCAAATTTCGTAAATAGTCAATAAAAACAACAGTCGGTTCAAGATTCAAATCATTAAATTCTTTAATTGGTTTTTGAAATAGTCCTGCATCGTAACCATCTCCACCATCAGTAATAAAAGAATCCAGCACAACAATACATTTATCTGTATCCTTTATCTTTTTCCCTGTAACCAAATCAGTGACAGAAGTAACAGTCACTCCATCCGATGCCAAACCGATAGCCAAATGAGATGTCTGCAAAAAGCCATTCTTATTAATACGACCATCAGCCAACAATTTCTTCAACTCCTTACCGGAGAAATGGAACGCAAGCAAATGTCCTTGGAAGGGTAACACATTCCCTGCGCGAAGCTTTGTCACCTCCCCTTTCAATATACTTGCACGTAAACCACCGTAATGATTTACCCCGACAACCGACTGCTTACCATATTTCTTCGATATCTGAGAATATTTACGGAAAGTATCTGCATAAGATGCCGTCACATAAGCTCCCACCGTAGTATAATCTTTTTTATTAATATTACGGTCATGGATTAAATCATTCTCAGCCGTCGTGAGTACCTCCTCAAAACCATATTTATCCATTTCTTTGTTCACCAGCGAGTCAATAACCGAATTACCCTTTCCTGCTACACGAATGGTATCCCCGCCAATATACTGAATAGTATACTTGCCTGCATCCTGTTTCACTTCAAAATTCAGTTTCCCCAAATGAGTGCCATTTACACCTGCTTGGATGACAGGAAGATGATTCACCTCAGCCAGCACCACTTTATGCGAATGACCGGAAATAATGGCATCCACACCTTCTATCCAAGGAAGCCGCTTTGCATTTTCTTCTTCAATCACATCGGGATTAGACATGTCCGTGCCAATGTGCATCAGCAACACCACCATATCCACTTTCCCTTCCTTTTTAAGACCGGTCGCAACCTGAACGCGTGCCGCATCCACAGGATTTACGAAATCAATTCCTCTAATATTTTCAGACCGTGTCTTCACAGCCGTGTCCGTAGTTGTCAATCCTACAAAAGCAATCTTTACGCTGCCGCCATTCTTAAGTGGCTGCACCACCATCTTGCAAGGCTCCAGCCATTCCAATGGAGCATGGTCGTCTTTTGCTACAATATTAGCTGCGATATAATCCATGCATACCGCTACTGTATCAACCAAGTAAGGCAATCCCCAGTCAAATTCATGATTGCCTATTGCCGACATCTTGACATCCATTTCCCTAAACATCTCCGGCAACGGGTTCCCGCGCGTGATTCTGGAGAAATAGCTGCCGCTGAAGTTATCTCCCACAGAGACAACGACAGTATTCTTATTCTTTGCTTTCTCGTCCAAAACTGCCTGAACCAATTCTGCGGCTCCGGGAACATTGCGGTCTTTCACAAATGCGCCATGAAAATCATTGAATGACAAAAACGAGATGGTATCGATGGCATTCCAATCAGGACGGTGCCCTCCTTCATGAATTTGCCCGAATGCGATGAATGGCGAAGCAATTAACAGACCGCAACATAGAGCAGCCTTTTTCAAAAGTGTTCTATTCATAATCAATTAATAATAGGTGTTCATCCTCCCTCCTGCTCCCTATCGGAACTCCTTCAAACAGAACAAAGATAACACTAGTTTCACAATCCCTATCATGTTTCATTGACTATTTTTAATTCCACTTTCCCGACAGGGAATAAAAAAGGCCAACGTATCCCTACATTGACCTTCTTGCTTAGAGCGGAAAACGAGACTCGAACTCGCGACCCTAACCTTGGCAAGGTTATGCTCTACCAACTGAGCTATTTCCGCAATTATTCATTCTAACAGTGCCCAGAACAGGACTCGAACCTGCATGCCTCTCGACACACGCACCTGAAACGTGCGCGTCTACCATTCCGCCACCTGGGCTTTTCGTGAGCGGAAAACGAGACTCGAACTCGCGACCCTAACCTTGGCAAGGTTATGCTCTACCAACTGAGCTATTTCCGCAATTATCCATTCCGATGGTGAAGGAAATGAGACTCGAACTCACACGACATAACTGTCACCACCCCCTCAAAGTGGCGCGTCTACCAATTCCGCCATTCCTCCATCAACTTAGAAATTCTTGTGAGCAGTGCCCAGAACAGGACTCGAACCTGCATGCCTCTCGACACACGCACCTGAAACGTGCGCGTCTACCATTCCGCCACCTGGGCTTTTCTGTGTAACTCGCTTGTTACTACGCACAAGATTTCTTTCGTGAGCGGAAAACGAGACTCGAACTCGCGACCCTAACCTTGGCAAGGTTATGCTCTACCAACTGAGCTATTTCCGCAACTTCCGCTTTCGGCTTCTGATATTCATCAGCTGTTTCCCGATTGCGGATGCAAAGGTAGTGCTTTTTTCTAAACCTCCAAAACTTTTCCGTACTTTTTATAATACATTTATTACATTATTTCACCAAATTCCTCATTATCAATACAAATTGGAATTAAGTTTTTCTTATATATCACGACATACGGTCTCTATAATCTTCATATCTGAAACTCTTATATACCTCTAAGGTATCGTTTGTATGCCAAATGGCAATAGAAGGATGATGAATTCCATTGAACATATTCGTCTTCACCATGGTATAATGAATCATATCTTCCAACACGATTCGTTCGCCTATCTGTAAGGGATGGTCAAAGCGCCAACTACCCATATAATCACCACTCAAACAACTGTTTCCACCTAAACGATAGATATAGTCTTCCGGCCGGGCTGTCTTTACAGCTTCGGCAGGCAGTGTGTCGGCTCCGCGCACTGTCGGCTGATAAGGCATTTCGAGACAATCGGGCATGTGGCAGGTAAAGCTGACGTCAAGGACAGCGGTCTTAATGCCACGGCTTTCAACAATATCAACCACCGAGGCCACAAGAGGACCGGTTTGCCAGGTGAAAGCAGAACCCGGCTCCAAAATAATCTCCAGATGAGGATAGCGCGCTTTCAATTCCTTTAAAAGAGTCACGAGATGATCTGTGTCATAATCCTTACGTGTCATCAGGTGACCTCCACCCAAATTCAACCATTTTATCTGGGAAAACCAGCGAGAAAACTTTGCTTCAATATGCTTCAGTGTATGCTCCAGCTCATAAGAACCGGATTCGCAATGGCAATGGCAATGAAATCCCTCAATACCGGCAGGCAGTGTATCGGGCAACAAATCGGCAGTAACTCCGAAGCGGGTACCGGGAGCACAAGGGTTATAAAGTTCCACTTCTACTTCCGAGTATTCGGGATTGATGCGGATACCACAGGAAATCTTTTCCTCATTTGCTTCAATCTCCGGATAAAAATGCCGGAACTGATTAAAAGAATTAAATGTAATATGGCTGCTGCACTTCATGATAACAGGAAAATCGGTTTCGGTATATGCAGGAGAATAAGTATGTGCTTTGCTCCCAAACTCTTCATAAGCCAAACGCGCTTCATAAACCGAACTGGCAGTTGTATATCTGATATACTCTCTGAAAATGGGAAATGACTTCCACATAGCAAAGGATTTAAAAGCAAGGATAATCTCTACCCCCGCCTTATCAGCAACACTCTTTATCAAACTCAGATTCTTTCTGAGTAATTTTTCATCCATCACATAACATGGAGACGGTACTTTATCTATATCTATCATATGATTAAATCTTTCTATGTAAAAACTATTATTCTACCACCTTAAATCGTGCAAACTTTAACAACAGTTGTTTTTCCCCTGCATTACGGAAACGTACGGTTGCCTTACTGTTTTCTCCGGTCCCTTCTATTTTTATCACATCGCCGATACCAAAACGTTCATGTTCTATCACCTGACCGGCCTGCACATTTATAGGTAATGTGGCAGATGTCGGCGACTTCCCACCCATCGCTGTTCCTATCTTTGTCAAATTACGTGGTACCGTAGGACGAATCATCTCCACTTTCGGTTTTCCGCCCAATTGCGGACGCTCATTTTGTTCGCGGCGGAAACGACCGGCTCCCTCGTCTATCCTTCTTGCCAATTGCTCCTCTTGCGGCAACTGCAAGAAATGCGCATCAATATCTTTCAAGAAACGGCTCGGACTGCTGAACTCCATCTTTCCGTATTTAAAACGGCTTTTGGCAAAAGAAAGATAACAATGTTCTTCGGCGCGGGTTATCGCCACATAGAACAAGCGACGTTCTTCTTCCAGCTCTTTATAAGAATTGAGCGACAATGCACTGGGAAATAAGTTCTCTTCCAGCCCCACAACAAACACATTTTTAAATTCCAATCCTTTGGCAGAATGAATGGTCATCAACGTTATTTTCTCACTATCTCTTTCTTTATCATTATCCTGATCTGTCAGCAAAGATACTTCAGATAAGAAGTCCGTTAAACGGATATTTGCGCTGCCTTCTTCCTCACGTGTGGCACAAAAGTCGTGCATACCATTTATCAATTCCTCTATATTTTCCTGCCGGCTCAAATTCTCAGGATCATTGCTCTGATAAATTTCATTCATAATACCCGACTGGCGCACAATCAGCGTACCTACTTCATACGCGCTTTTCTTTGCCGCCTCTTTTATAAAGTTTTCTATCACTTCACGAAAGCCCTGCAACTTGGCATGCGTACCTTTATTGATAGATACTCCATAAGCCAACGGGTCTTCCAATACTTTCCAGAGGCTGACATGATTCAGCGTAGCAGCATCTATAATCTTGTTCAACGTAGTGTCGCCTATCCCCCGCGCCGGATAATTCACCACCCGTTTGAAAGCCTCTTCATCATTCGGATTGACAGCCAGACGAAAATAAGAAATAATATCCTTTATTTCCTTGCGTTGATAAAACGATAATCCTCCATAAATTTTATAGGGCAAGCTACGCTTACGCAAAGCCTCTTCAAAAATACGGCTCTGAGCATTGGTACGATATAGAATAGCAAAATCATTGTATGAATAATGTTCGCGTGAGCGAAGCTTCACTATCTGATTGGCAACAATCTCACCCTCTTCCACATCACTATATGCACTAAACACTCCGATAGGCTCCCCTTTCGCCTTTTCGGAAAACACTTCTTTGCGAATTTGCTCGCTATTCTTTTCTATCAGACTGTTGGCTGCACAAACTATGGTTTGAGTAGAACGGTAATTCTGCTCAAGCTTAAAGAGTCTGGCACCTTTATAGAGTTGCGTAAACTTCAGTATATTGTCAATATTCGCACCCCGGAAAGAGTAAATGCTTTGTGCATCATCACCCACCACGCATACATGCTGATGTTCTTTAGTAAGTTGGAGCACAATGCTATGCTGTGCAAAATTCGTATCCTGATACTCGTCTACCAATACATATCGGAATTGTCCGGCATATTTTTGACGAATCTCAGGATGGTCTCGGAACAACAAATAAGTATAGACCAACAAATCATCAAAATCCATGGCATCACTCTGCCTGCAACGCTCCCAATAACGACGATAGATATCGCGTGTGGCCGGCACTTTGGCATTCACATCATTCTGATAAAGTTCTGCATTTGATGCATACGCATCCGGTAACACCAAATGATTCTTTGCGTTACTGATACGTGACTGAATCATTCCCGGTTTGTATGTCTTATCATCCAAATGCATTTCTTTCACTATAGACTTGATCAGACTCTTTGAGTCCGAAGAATCATAAATAGTGAAACTGGAGGTAAAGCCGATGACTTGTGCCTCCGCCCGCAGAATACGCGAAAAGATGGAATGAAAAGTTCCCATCCATAAATAGCGGGCCTCCTCACCCACCCGGCGGGCAATACGCTCCTTCATCTCGCGTGCAGCCTTGTTGGTAAATGTCAATGCCAGAATAGACCACGGCTTATATCCTTGTTCTAACAAATAAGCTATTTTATAAGTCAGCACACGCGTTTTCCCCGACCCTGCTCCGGCAATTACCAGAGAGGGACCGTCATTATAAAGCACTGCATTGCGCTGGCTCTCATTAAGTTCTTCCAAATAATTAGTCATACGTTTCATCTTTCGTCCGCAAAGATAGAGAAAGTTTGAGTTTATCTGAACATTTCGCATGGCAATAATGTTATTATAATAGAAGTTTAATTCAAAACTCGACTTAAAATGAATATAATATTAACAACTTTAATTTCTCTAGTTATGACTTACGAAATGCCCAAACTCCCGTATGCAAACGACGGGCTCGAACCTGTAATCAGCCAGGCCACTATAGATTACCATTATGGTAAGCACCTGCAAACTTATGTAAACAACCTTAACGCACTTGTGCCGGGTACTGAATTCGAAGGCAAGAGCGTGGAAGAAATTGTCGCCACTGCTCCCGATGGAGGTATCTTTAACAATGCCGGACAAGTATTGAATCATACATTATATTTCCTTCAGTTTACTCCGCAGCCCAACAAGCACGAACCATCAGGCAAACTGGCCGAAGCTATCAAACGTGACTTTGGGAGCTTTGACAACTTCAAGAAAGAAATGAATAACGCTTCCACTACCCTGTTCGGTTCAGGATGGACATGGCTTTCAGTTGATAAAGACGGGAAACTGCATATCACTAAAGAAGCTAATGGCAGCAACCCGTGGCGTCATGGATTGAAACCGCTACTAGGCTTCGATGTCTGGGAACACGCTTATTATCTGGATTACCAGAACCGCCGTGCCGACCACATAAACAAGCTGTGGGAAATCATCGATTGGGACATTGTAGAAAAACGAATGTAATAGTCCGAACGCCACACTAAGCACCTAATCATATTCAGAGGGTGTGCCAAAACGTTGATAATGCTATCATTTTAACAAAGAGATAGACCATTTCAGTTTTGACACATCCTCTTTTTTGTACTTTCGGTTTCCACCCGAAGTTTTGCACACCGGCAAAAACAGGGGGAGGTAAGCGAATCAAATCTTGATGCAGGATATGACGGAGCCTGACACGATACATATATATGTATAGGCCAATGCGTACGTCCGTGTTGCTCAATGCGTACGTACGTGTTGACCAATGCGTACGTACGTGTGACCCAATGCGAATATTCACGTTGCCAATATGAATATTCGCGTTGCCAATGTGAATATACACGCTAGCCATGCAGCCCACACCGGATGTTGCCAAAAGACCTTGAGGTTTTAAAAAAAGCTCGGCATCTTTTTTAAAGACCTCGCCACCTTTTTTTTAAAGCTCGGCATCTTTTTGCTTTCCTTTTGCTCTCCTTTTGTCCTGTCATTCTGAGCTGCGCGAAGAATCTGTAAACGTAAAGTGAATGCATTCGGATTCTTCACTTTGTTCAGAATAACAAAAATGAGAACACTTCACTTTGTTGACAAAAACGATAAGGCTGCACTAGTGAATGACAAGAATGATAATACGAACGGAGTTCTCGGACAGAATCTCCCCCACCAAGTCAGTTATTCCCGTTTCCCATTCATCCTTACATTTTAATCAAAACACACAGACAATCAATCGGTTAAAACTGACAGAGCACCCTTTCATCCTCCTTTCAGCCACGTTCCCCATGTCCTTTCAAATCTGCCTTCAGTATTTGTATCTGCTTACAAAAGTGTTACGAATGAAAGGAGGCTGAGACGATAATGTAGGGAGGTTCATTCACAACCGGCCCCCCATCAACAGGGCGTTTCAACGGATAATGAAAGGAGAAAAGAAGAAACCGACTTCCGACTGTAGAACGGAAAGACACAGTTGCTTTTTATGGATAAAAACTACGCATTTGTATAATTTAGTGAAAGCCGGGGCGAATACAGCCAAGCCGGATTATATCAATGAGGCTGTGTCAAAACTAAAACGACCAATGACGAAATTGTGTCTTGTCATTCTGAGCTTCGCGAAGAATCTGAATACATCCACTTTATGCTTCCAGATTCTTCATTTCATTCAGAATGACAATAACACCAGACTGCTGAAAAGCTTCCCCGTCATTATCGATTCGGTCCACTGATGTAAGTGGTGCGCACTCAGAATGACAGAGCTAAATGATAGCATTATAAACGTTTAGACACAGCCTCTGTCATTTCATTATAAGTATGCTTCTTCGTGCACTCCCTTCACGGCCCGTCCGCTTGGTTCGTTCATGTTCTTGAAGGCGGCATCCCATGCAAGGGCTTCGGCGGTAGAACATGCCACACTGGGCACACTTGGCACGCTGCGGGCTGCGCTTTCACTGGGAAAGTGCTCCTGGAAGATGCTGCGATAGTAATATTCTTCCTTGTTTTGCGGCGTATTGATAGGAAACCGTTCGGCTGCGTGCGCCATTTGCTCGTCACTGACGGCTTCGGCGGTAAGGGCTTTCAGCGTATCAATCCAGCTATAGCCCACGCCGTCGCTGAATTGCTCTTTCTGTCGCCATGCTACACTGTCGGGCAACATGTCCGCAAAGGCTTCTCGGACTATTTTCTTTTCAATGGTGCTTCCGGGACACATCTTTGCTTCGGGATTGAGTCGCATGGCTATGTCCAGAAATTCTTTGTCCAGGAAAGGCACTCGGCCTTCCACTCCCCATGCTGCGAGGGATTTATTGGCACGGAGGCAGTCATAGAGGTGGAGCTTGCCTAGTTTGCGCACGGTCTCTTCGTGAAAGGCTTGGGCCGTAGGAGCTTTGTGGAAATAGAGATAGCCGCCGAACACTTCATCAGCCCCTTCGCCACTCAGCACCATTTTGATTCCCATGCTTTTAATGACGCGTGCCAGCAAATACATCGGGGTAGAGGCGCGAACGGTGGTGACATCGTAAGTCTCGATGTAGTAAATGACGTCGCGGATAGCGTCCAATCCTTCTTGGATGGTATAATGGATTTCATGATGCACGGTTCCGATAAAGCGGGCTACTTCGCGTGCTTTTATCAGGTCGGGCGCACCTTCCAGACCGATGGCAAAGGAATGGAGCTGAGGCCACCAGGCATCTTTTTTATTGTCGGTTTCTACCCGTTTGCCTGCATATTTCTTGGCAATGGCAGAGATGACGGAACTGTCCAGACCGCCGGAAAGAAGTACGCCGTAGGGCACATCACTCATCAGTTGGCGCTTAACGGCCTCTTCCAGTCCGTCGTGTATGTCCTGGGAATAGGCATTGTTGTTTTTCACGGCTTCGTATTCAAACCAGTCGCGGACGTACCAGCGGGTCATCTTGCCTTCTTTTCCCCAATAGTAATGGCCGGGAAGGAAGGGTTCGTATTCATCACAGAACCCTTCGAGGGCTTTCAACTCGCTGGCGCAGTATATTTTGCCGTCCTTATCCCTGCCTATATATAAAGGTATGACTCCGATGGGGTCGCGGGCAATGAGGAAATCGTCTTTCTCCTCATCATAGAGGGCGAAGGCGAAGATGCCGTTCAGGTCTTCGAGGAAGTGAATACCTTTGTCACGGTAAAGGGCAAGGATGACTTCGCAGTCGCTTCCGGTCTGGAAATCATACTTTCCGGTGTACTTTGCACGGATATCCCGATGGTTGTAGATTTCTCCGTTCACGGCAAGGATTTGTTTCCGGTCGGGACTGTATAGGGGCTGCCCTCCGCTTTGAGGGTCTACGATGGAGAGGCGTTCATGGGCCAGGATGGCAGAGCCGCCTACGTAGATGCCGTTCCAGTCCGGCCCGCGGTGGCGGAGCTTTTGTGACATTTTCAATGCCTTCTGTCGCAACTCTTGCGTTTGTTGCTTTATCTTGAATATTCCTACGATTCCACACATAATTGTATTTGTTGATTTATTTATTGAGATAACTGTCTATGTCCGTTGCCGCTTTCCGTCCGCTGGCAATGGCTCGTACCACCAGGCTGGCTCCGCTTGCCGCATCGCCGGCTACGAATACGTTCTCGGCGAATTGGGGATGTTCGGGCTTTAGGAAGCCCATTGCCAGAAGAACCAGGTCGGCTTCAATCACTTCCACCTTTCCGGTGGGTTTCATGGCAGGGCGGCCGCTGTCGGGACCGGGAGTCCATTCCACCTGTTCCACTTCCACACCGCAAACCTTACCGTTTTTGCCTAAAAACTTACGGGTGGCGAGAGACCATAGGCGGCTGCACCCTTCTTCGTGGGAAGAGGTGGTTTTCAGTACGATGGGGAATTGGGGCCATGGAGTGGCAGGATTCTGTCCTACGGGCGGCTGGGGCATGATTTCTATTTGGGTGACGCTTACGGCGCCTTGCCGGTTGCTGGTCCCTATGCAGTCACTGCCGGTATCCCCTCCGCCGATGACCAGTACCTTCTTCCCTTTGGCAGTAACCAGTTGCTCTTTCGGGAACGTCATGCCGGCAAGGATACGGTTTTGTTGCGCCAGCATGTCCAGTGCCGGGTGGATGCCTTTCAGTTCGCGTCCGGGGACAGGGAGGTCACGGGCGGTCGGAGCTCCGGTGCAGATGCAGTAGGCGTCAAAACCTTCGGGGAGTTGCCGCACATCCACATCGCTGTTCATTTTGAAGTGGATGCCTTCTTCTTCCATCACCCGGATACGGCGGTCGATGATGGGCTTGTGCAGCTTGAAGTTGGGGATGCCGTAACGCAGCAGGCCGCCGGGCGCCTCATTCTTGTCGAAGACGGTCACTGTGTACCCTTTTCCGTTGAGCTGGTTGGCGGCGGCCAGTCCGGCAGGCCCGGCACCGATGACGGCTACTTTCCGTCCGTTGCGTTCAATGTTCCGGGGCTTGATGTAACCTTCGCGGAAGGCTGCCTCGGCAATGGCCGCTTCATTCTCGCGGATGGTGACGGGAGAGTCCATGCTCAGTTTCAGCACGCAACTCTTTTCGCAGAGGGCGGGGCAGATGCGGCCGGTGAACTCAGGAAAATCGTTGGTTTCGTTCAATATCTTGTAGGCTTCTTCCCATTTGCCTTTGTAGATGGCATCTTGAAATTCGGGCTGCTTGTTGCCCAGCGGACAAGCCCAGTGGCAGAAGGGAACGCCGCAGTCCATGCAGCGTGAGGCTTGAAGTTTCCGGTCACGGCTGTTCAGAGTCTGTTCTACCTCGCTATAATCTGATATCCGGTCGTGGATGGGACGGTAGCCCGCTTCCTGACGCGGTATAGTTAAAAATGCTTTTGGATTTCCCATATCTTTGTTGTATTTCTTTGTTGATAATTTGTGTGATGTATTAATAATCTCTTTGTACATCAGCTATTTTTTGATGTAGCTTGCGCATTTGTTCTTCTTGCAATACTCGTTTATATTCGATAGGTACTACCTGGATAAATTCGTCCACATAGCGATTCCAGTCATCCAGCATCGTTCGTGCCAGTTTGGAGCCGGTATAGAGGTAATGCTGGCGGATCAGTTCATGCAGTTCCTTCCGGTAAGATGCCTCCTCGATAAGCGAGAGCTCCACCATCTCCATGTTGCAGAAATAATCGAAGTTGTGGTTCTTGTCCCACACGTAAGCCACGCCGCCACTCATTCCGGCAGCGAAATTACGTCCAGTTTTTCCCAGTACCACGACCCGTCCTCCGGTCATGTATTCGCAACAGTGGTCGCCTACACCCTCTACCACGGCCTTCACACCGGAATTGCGGACGGCGAAGCGTTCGCCCACCCGTCCGTTGATATATACCTCGCCGTCAGTAGCGCCATACAGCAGGGTGTTTCCGGCGATGGTATTCTTTTCCGCATCGAAATTGCTGCGCACGGGGGGCAGTACCGCAATGCGTCCGCCGCTCAGTCCTTTTCCCAGGTAGTCATTCGCTTCGCCTTCCAGCTTGAAACTGATGCCGTGGGTCAGGAACGCACCGAAACTTTGGCCTGCCGAACCTTTGAATTTGATGTGGATGGTCTGTTCCGGAAGTCCTGCCTGCCCGTATTTCTTGGCAACCGCCCCTGCCAGCATGGCGCCTACCGAACGGTCTGTATTGGCGATGGTGTATTCCAGGGAAATCTCTTTTCCGTTTTCTATGGCATCCCTGGCGGCGGCCAGTATGGTTACATCCTTTACATGGGCGATGTCGTGCTTCTGTTCCATGACATGGTGTATGGCAGCTCCGTTGTCCACCCGGTGTAGCAGTCTGCTGAAATCCAACAGCGAGGATTTCTTCTCACTTGGCGCTTGCTGTATTTCAATCAGGTCTGTCCGTCCGATGATATCCTCCAACCGGGTGAATCCCATTTCGGCCAGATATTCGCGTACTTCCTGTGCCAGGAAAGTAAAATAATTCACTACATATTCATAGTGTCCGCGGAAACGTTTGCGGAGTTCGGGGTCTTGGGTGGCCACGCCTACGGGACAGGTGTTGGTGTGGCATTTGCGCATCATGACGCATCCCAGCACAATCAATGCGGTGGTACCGAAACCGAATTCTTCCGCACCCAGCAAGGCCATGTTGATAATGTCCCGTCCGGTTTTCAACTGTCCGTCCACTTGCAGCTTCACTTGTCCACGGAGTCCGTTCAACACCAAGGTCTGTTGCGTCTCGCTCAGTCCTATTTCGGGCGAGATACCTGCATACCGCATACTCGAGGCAGGCGATGCGCCGGTTCCTCCTTCCGCTCCCGAGATGACAATCAGGTCGGCCTTCGCTTTGGCTACTCCGGCGGCAATGGTTCCCACGCCGCTTTCGGCTACCAGTTTCACACTGATTCGTGCCTGTGGGTTTACGTTTTTCAGGTCGAATATCAACTGGGCCAAATCTTCGATGGAATAAATGTCATGGTGGGGTGGAGGGGAAATGAGCGAGATGCCCGGAATGGAGTGGCGGGTTTTGGCAATCACCTCGTCTACCTTTAATCCCGGCAGTTGTCCTCCTTCTCCCGGCTTGGCGCCTTGGGCCACCTTTATCTGGATCTCTTCGGCATGGACCAGGTATTCGGCGGTAACTCCGAAGCGTCCCGATGCTATCTGCTTGGTCTTGCTGCAAAGTGAGATACCCTGGTAAGTGCCGGTAATGCGGTCGCTGTCCTCACCTCCTTCACCCGTATTGCTGCGTGCGCCCAGTTTGTTCATGGCCAGTGCCAGCGCCTCATGTGCCTCCTTGCTGATAGCGCCGAAGGACATGGCTCCTGTCACGAAATGTTTCACGATGTTTTCTACCGGCTCCACCTTTTCAATATCAATAGGGTTTCGTTTGTGCCCGAAGAAGTCGCGCAGGAAGAGGGGGGAATCTTTTCCATCTACCATGGAGGTGAATTCCTTGAACTTCTTGTAGCTGCCCAGCCGGGTGGCCAGTTGCAGGGTGGAGATGGTTTCCGGATTCCAGGCGTGCCGTTCTCCGTCTTTGCGGAAAGAGAACAGTCCGTTGTGCGGTAAAATGTCGCTCACTTCTTTTGCAGCGAATCCGGTATCGTGCAGGGCGATGGCGTCTCTGGTGACTTCTTCCAGACGGATGCCTCCGATGCTGGATGTCTGTGTGCCGAAATAGCTTCTCAGCAATTCCTCGCTGACCCCTACGGCTTCAAAAATCTTTGCGCCCCGGTAGGAACGGATGGTGGAAATGCCCATCTTGCTCATGATCTTGAACAAGCCCTTGCGGATGGCCTTGATGTAGTTCTTTTCGGCCGTTTCGTAATTCATCTGCACATCACCTTTCCTCACCAGTTCATCCAGTACGGCGAAGGCCATGTAGGGATTGATGGCACTGGCGCCATATCCCAGCAACAGGGCGGCGTGCATCACCTCGCGAATCTCGCCGCTTTCTACAATCAATGCGGTTTGTACGCGTTTCTGAACGGAGATGAGGTGATGATGGACAGCGCTAACCGCCAGCAGTGACGGGATGGCGGCATGGGTGTCGTCCACAAAACGGTCGCTCAGAATGATATAGTTCACTCCGTCCGTAACGGATTGCTCGGCTTGTTTGCACAGGTCGTTCAGGGCCTCTTGCAATCCGGCTTTTCCCTTGCTCACCTCGAATACGATAGGGAGTTTCACGGTATTGAATCCTTTATACCGGATGTTGCAGAGGATGTCCAGTTGGGTGTTGTTCAGCACGGGATGGGGCAGGCGTACCATTTTGCAATGGCTTTCGCTGGGCATCAGGATATTCATTCCCACGGCCCCGATGTACTCGGTAAGCGACATGACTAACTCTTCACGGATAGGGTCGATGGCGGGATTGGTCACTTGGGCAAACTGTTGCCGGAAATAGTTGAACAGCAACTGCGGCCTGTCCGAAAGGACGGCCAGCGGCGTGTCGTTACCCATAGAGGCGATGGGGTCGGCCCCTGTGTTGCACATCGGCATGAGGGTGCGTTCTATATCCTCGCGCGAGAAGCCGAAGGTACGCAGCATACGGTCATAGCCGTCTATCCGGTTGTCTATCTTGCGTCCGCTTTTCAAGGTATCGAGCTCGATGCGGTTGGCAGACAGCCATGCGCGATAGGGGCGTGCCGATGCCAGTTGTTCTTTCAGTTTACCGTCATAATATATTTTACCCTGTTCGGTATCAATCATCAGTATTTTTCCCGGTTGCAGACGCCCTTTCTCTTTAATCTCTCCCGGTTCGAAATCCATCACGCCTACTTCACTGGCCACTACCATCATGTCATTATTGGTAATGAGGTAACGGGCAGGGCGCAGGCCGTTGCGGTCCAGCATCCCTCCGGCAAAGCGTCCGTCACTGAACAGCAGCGCGGCAGGGCCGTCCCAGGGTTCCATCAGGATGGAATAGTATTCGTAAAACGCTTTCACCTCTTCACTGATGGGGTTTTTGTCGTTGAACGATTCGGGTACCAGCATTGCCATGGCATGGGGCAGGCTCAGTCCCGACATCACAAAAAATTCCAGCACATTGTCCAGTGAGGCGCTGTCGCTCATGCCCGGCTGGATAATGGGACGGATGTCTTTGATATCCCCCAATGCCGGAGAGGAAAGGACACTTTCGCGCGCCTCCATCCAGCCCCGGTTACCGCGGATAGTATTGATTTCTCCGTTGTGCGCCAACAAACGGAATGGTTGGGCGAGGCTCCATGTAGGAAATGTGTTGGTGCTGAAACGGGAGTGTACCAATGCCAATCCGCTGGTAAAGTAGGGTTGCGTCAGGTCCGGGAAGTACTCACGCACTTGCATGGACGAGAGCATACCTTTATATATAATGTTTTTTGCAGAAAGCGAAACGATGTAGAAGTCCGAGTGCCGCACGCGCTTTTCTATCTTCTTGCGGATGATGTAGAGGGTGCGTTCCAGGCTGTCCGCATCTGTCACTCCGGTGATGAATACCTGTTTGATGTCCGGTTCGGTGGCCCGTGCGTCCTTGCCCAGGCAGGCGGGGTTGGTGGGCACATTGCGCAGGTGCATCAAGGTAAGTCCTTCGCGTTCTATTTCTTCAATCATAATGCTCAGGATGCCGGCCTGCTCTTTTTCGTCTTTGGGCAGAAATACGAGTCCGGTTCCGTATTTTCCTTTTTCGGGTACGGGTATGCCTTGCAGGAGGATGAATTCGTGGGGAATCTGTAGCATGATTCCGGCTCCGTCACCGGTTTTGTTATCGGCTCCTTCTGCGCCTCGGTGGCGCATGTTTTCCAATACCTTCAATGCGGAGTCTACCAGTTCATGCGATTTGTTGCCATGAATGTTGACTACCATGCCTACGCCGCAAGCGTCATGTTCGTTGGTTGCGTCATAAAGACCTGTTTGCTCTATTTTTACCATTATTGCTATCTTTAGTTTATAATAATGTTGGTTTGTATTTCATATTGTTCTGCAAAAGTAGGGAATTTATTTCTTTTTGATGCAGAAGTAATGTTTTCTTTTGATAAAAAGATGTAGTCTTGTGTCTCTGTCTTGCACTTTGTCGGATATATAGCGAATCTATTTAATAATTGAAAGCCAGATTGTGAAAAATACTTTTAAATTGTAAGTTCGAGCATTTCTTTTATTCAGATAGATTGTATTTAGGACGGCATCCCCCCTTTATAGTCAATCAACCGGGATATAATAATAGGAATATTACATCCCTCAACCATATAACGACCTATTGACTTACAATTCAAAACTATCTTCCCATGTTTTGATGCAATTTGAAAGATAAAGCAAATATTTCTGTTTCTATCTGTTATTAGAATGAAAATAAATAAGAAAATAGAAACAATTATATCAGATAGAATATCAAAAAGATATATATTTGCACAGAATTAAAAGCAAAAGGAAGCTATAACAAATAAGTATTAATCAAAATGGCAACAACTATCAAGTTTACCAAGATGCAAGGAACCGGCAATGATTATATCTATGTAAATACCTTGTCTTCTCCGCTGCAAGATCCGATAAAAGCCGCCAGAAAATGGAGCGCTTATCATACCGGTATCGGTGCGGACGGTCTGGTACTGATTGGAGCATCCGAGAAAGCGGATTTCAGTATGCGTATATTCAACGCAGACGGCTCCGAAGCCATGATGTGTGGAAACGCCTCGCGCTGCATAGGCAAATATGTATACGAGAAAGGACTGACGGATAAGGAGGTGATCACACTGGAAACCCTTTCGGGAATCAAAATCCTGAAACTTCATACAGGCAACGGGGTGGTGAAGGATGTAACCGTAGATATGGGTACGCCCCTGCTATCGACCCCCGGACAGATAGCTACGAAAACCGGTGGAATGCTGGCAGAAACCATCCTGGCCGATGGAAAAGAATACAAAGGCACATTCGTCTGCATGGGAAATCCGCATGTTGTCATTTTCGTAGATGATATAAAAGAGGTGGATTTGCCGGCGGTTGGCCCGAAACTGGAAAATCATCCGCTTTTTCCTGAGCGGACCAATGTGGAATTTGTAGAAATATTGCCGGACCAATCCCTACGGATGAGAGTGTGGGAAAGAGGTTCGGGCATCACAATGGCTTGCGGAACAGGGGCCTGCGCCACCACCGTGGCAGCCGTACTGAACCATAAAGCCGGACGAAAATCGTGGGTAAGGATGGACGGAGGCGATCTCCACATCCACTGGGACGAAAAAGACGGACATGTATACATGACTGGTCCGGCCGGAAAGGTTTTCGAAGGCGAAATAGAAATGTGATACTGATTTTGAAAAACTTAAAACAACGATAAAAACAATAACAGCGATGGCACTAGTAAACGAACATTTTTTAAAACTACCAAACAATTACTTGTTTTCGGACATTGCCAAAAAGGTAAATGCATTCAAAGTCTCTCATCCTAAAACGGATCTCATCCGCCTGGGCATCGGAGATGTAACCCGCCCGCTGCCTCAAGCTTCCATCGAAGCCATGCATAAGGCAGTAGACGAGCTGGCAAACAAAGAGACATTCCACGGTTACGGTCCCGAACAAGGCTATGATTTCCTGATAGATGCCGTCATCAGGAACGATTACGCTCCGCGCGGCGTCCATCTGGAACCCGGCGAAGTCTTTATCAGTGACGGCGCCAAGAGCGATACGGGAAATATCGGAGACATCCTTCGCCACGACAACAGCATCGGCGTGACAGATCCCATCTACCCCGTATACATCGACTCGAACGTAATGTGCGGCCGCGCCGGGATACTGGAAGACGGGCGATGGAGCAACGTGGTATACTTGCCTTGCCTGAGCGAAAATAATTTCGTGCCCGAAATCCCCGACCGCAGGATAGATATCCTATACCTCTGCTATCCCAATAACCCCACGGGGACGGTCATTAGCAAGGCCGAACTGAAAAAATGGGTGAACTATGCATTGGAAAATGATACCCTCATCCTTTACGATGCTGCCTACGAGGCCTACATACAAGACCCGGACATTCCTCATTCCATTTATGAGATAAAAGGAGCGAAAAAAGTAGCGATAGAATTTCGCAGTTTCTCGAAGACAGCCGGATTCACCGGGGTGCGTTGCGGATACACCGTCGTACCGAAAGAACTCACAGCCGCCACGCTGGAAGGAGAGCGCATTCCGCTGAACCGGATGTGGAACCGCCGCCAGTGCACCAAGTTCAACGGCACATCCTATATCACCCAGCGTGGTGCCGAAGCGATCTATACCCCCGAAGGCAAAAAGCAAGTGAAAGCCATCATACAGTATTATATGGCTAACGCTCGCATCATGAAAGAAGCGTTGGAAAGTACAGGACTCAAAGTTTTCGGCGGAGAGAACGCCCCCTACCTGTGGGTGAAGGCGCCGGGCGAGGTAAGCTCGTGGAAATTCTTTGAACAGATGCTGTATGAAGCCAATGTAGTGGGCACGCCGGGAGTAGGCTTCGGCCCCAGTGGTGAAGGGTATATCCGCTTGACCGCTTTCGGAGAGCGGGCGGATTGCGAAGAAGCCATGAAACGGATTAGAAAATGGTTGCTCTGAGCAATACATGGCAACACCTTGAAGCACTTTGTGCTTGCATTGAATTTACTTGATACAAAAGTTTTTTCCATTCACTCTACTAATCAACAACTAAACAAATTTAGGTATTATGTCAAAATTAAGATTCAGAGTAGTCGAAACGGCTTTCAAGAAGAAAGCAGCAACGGTGGAGACACCAGCCGAAAGGCCCTGTGAATATTTCGCCAAATACGTTTTCAACCGCGAGAAAATGTTCAAGTATCTGCCCAGCGCCGTCTATGCCAAACTGACGGACGCCATGGACAACGGCGCCCCCCTGGAGCGTGCCATAGCCGATGAAGTGGCGGCAGGCATGAAACGCTGGGCAATCGAGCTAGGTGTAACCCACTACACCCACTGGTTCCAGCCCCTGACGGAAGGCACAGCCGAAAAGCACGATGCCTTTGTGGAACACAACGGCAAGGGTGGAATGATGGAAGAATTCTCCGGCAAACTCCTCGTACAGCAGGAGCCCGATGCTTCCAGCTTCCCCAACGGCGGCATCCGAAACACCTTCGAGGCACGCGGCTACAGTGCATGGGATCCCTCATCGCCTGTCTTCGTGGTGGACGACACCCTGTGCATCCCTACCGTCTTCATTGCTTACACCGGCGAGTCACTGGACTACAAAACGCCACTGTTGAAAGCCTTGAGTGCTGTGGGCAAAGCCGCCGTGGACGTGTGCCACTACTTCAACCCGGAAGTAAAGAAAGTGATGGCCTACCTGGGCTGGGAACAGGAATACTTTCTGGTGGACGAAGGGCTGTATGCCGCCCGCCCCGACCTGCTGCTGACCGGGCGCACCCTGATGGGACACGAAGCCAGCAAGAACCAGCAATTGGAAGACCATTACTTCGGAGCCATCCCCACCCGTGTGGCTGCCTTTATGAAAGACCTTGAAATACAGGCGCTGGAACTGGGCATACCCGTCAAGACCCGCCATAACGAAGTGGCCCCCAACCAATTTGAGCTGGCTCCCATTTTCGAAGAATGCAACCTGGCGGTAGACCATAACATGCTCATCATGTCGCTCATGCGCAAGGTGGCGCGGAGCCACGGCTTCCGCCTGTTGCTGCACGAAAAGCCCTTCAAAGGCGTCAACGGCTCGGGGAAGCATAACAACTGGTCACTGGGTACAGACACCGGCGTCCTGCTGATGGCTCCGGGCAAGACCGCCGAAGACAATCTGCGCTTCATCACCTTCATTGTCAACACCCTGATGGCGGTATACCACCACAACGGTTTGCTGAAAGCCTCTATCATGAGTGCCACCAACGCCCATCGCCTGGGAGCCAACGAAGCGCCGCCCGCCATCATTTCTTCTTTCCTGGGCAAACAGCTCACGCAAGTGCTGGACCATATAGAAGAAAGCGGCAACGACGACCTTGTCTCACTAGCAGGCAAACAGGGAATGAAACTGGACATCCCGCAAATTCCCGAACTGCTGATTGACAATACCGACCGCAACCGCACCTCGCCGTTCGCCTTCACCGGCAACCGCTTTGAGTTCCGCGCCGTAGGCTCGGAGGCAAACTGTGCCAGCGCCATGATTGCGCTCAACGCGGCCGTTGCCGAACAGCTTGCCCGGTTCAAGCAGGACGTGGACGCGCTCATCGAAAAGGGTGAACCGAAAATCTCCGCCATCATCGAAATTATCCGCCGCTACATCAAAGAGTGCAAGCCTGTCCGCTTTGACGGCAACGGCTACTCGGACGAATGGAAGGCGGAGGCCGCCCGCCGGGGCCTGGACTGCGAAACGAGCTGCCCGCTCATTTTCGACAACTACTTGAAGCCCGCGAGCATCGCCATGTTCGAATCTACCGGCGTGATGACACGCAAGGAGCTGGAGGCGCGCAATGAAGTGAAATGGGAAACTTACACAAAGAAAATCCAGATTGAGGCGCGCGTGCTGGGCGACCTGGCGATGAACCACATCATCCCCGTAGCCACCGAGTACCAGAGCAAGCTGATAGACAATGTGTATAAAATGAAAGAACTCTTCCCGGCGGAAAAAGCATCCCAACTGTCGGCCGAGAACATGAAACTCATCGAAGAGATTGCCCGGCGAACCATCTTCATCACCGAACATGTAGATGCCATGGTGGAGGCGCGAAAAGTGGCGAACAAAATAGAGAGCGAACGCGAAAAGGCCATTGCCTATCACGATACCATCGCCCCGATGCTGGAAGAGATACGTTATCATATCGACAAGCTGGAGCTTATCGTAGACAACCAGATGTGGACATTACCTAAATATCGTGAATTGCTTTTTATTAGATAATCACTGCATGAAGATTATCTATTTCTTTTGTTGGTTGTTTTAAGTTTGCGAAGAGGAGCGTCGGGATGACGGTCCTCTTTTTTATTTGTTTTATTCCTCCCAAATCTGCCTGAATTTCGCAATTTCTTTCTATCTTTGTCTCACTAAACAATGAGAAACAACTAAAAGATGAAACGACTAATCCGTGCCTATATTATCATAATAATCTGTTTGCTGGCCGGAAGCGCTACTGCATCCGTATCTCCCCAGCATTTTACAAAAGACGAAATACTTTTCATCAGCTCTTATAATTCAGATACAAAATACACTTATTCCAGTATCAGCCAATTTGTAGACGAGTATATAAAGCTAGGAGGAAAATATTCTCCCGTAGTGGAATCCATGAACTGCACGACATTGGAAAACCAAGCAGAATGGATAGACAATATGGACCTCATTCTGGAGAAACATCCCCATGCAAAGCTTATCATCCCTTCTAGGTTCGGAAGCATGGATAAGTTACTTTTCGCAGACAGACGAGAAATACAAGGAATTGCCCGTCTACTGCCTGATGACGCAACGATACGGCGCTACCCTGAACACTCCCCGGATTACTACCGTATACCAAGAAAACACAGACGCCAAAAGCCAAGTGGACATGTTGCAATTCATGAAAGGATTCAATGTCAAGCTATGCTATTATTATGAATACGGCGTAAAAGAAGATATTGAGTTCATCCGCAACTTATTCCCTCAAACGGAGAACATCGCCATCATCAGCGACAATTCCTATGCCGGCCTCAGCCAAATGAAATATGTAGAGAATGAAATAGCCGAACACTTTCCCGACTTGCAAATCATCCATATAGACGGACGAACAATGGATATGGCGCAAGCCAGACAAGCCATGAAGAACCTGCCGGAACGAACGGCGGCCATGCTCTGCGTCTGGCGATATGACAGTAAAAAGGTCACTCACATAAGTAATGCCGAATATGTATTCAAATTGGCGAACAACCTCCCCGTATTCAGTCTGACGGGAAGCGGCATCGGCTATTGGGCCATCGGAGGCAACATTCCCCGATACGATGCCGTCAACTCAAAAATCCATCTGGCTCAGAAAGCCTACGACCTACTGGACAAGAAGATAGACGCCAAACCCGACTTCTTTTGTTATCCCAATGAATTCAAAATAGACATGAACATGATAAAGGCATTCAGGCTGGAAAACAAGCAACTCCCCTCTGATGCCTTATACATCAACGAATCCAATACGTTGGCAACCTTCATTGAGCAATATAAAGGATATATCATATTGGCAGGCGTGCTTCTTGTCGTGTTGGTGGCAGGATTCATCGTTGCCATTTCTTATTCCGTCAGACTGAACCTCTTGAAAAGGAACCTTGAAAAATCGGAGGCGCAACTGCGGGAAGAGAAGAAAGTATTGGAACTGTCCGAACACAACTTACTAATTGCCAAGAACAAGGCAGAAGAAGCCAACCGAATCAAGAGCCAGTTCGTATCCAACATGAGCCACGAAATCCGCACTCCTCTCAATGCCATTGTCGGCTCCTCCAATCTACTGGCGTCACAGGTAGAAAGCAATCTGGAACTAAAAGAATATGTAGATATCATTTATCATAACTCGGATTTGCTGCTAAAGCTGATTAATGACGTATTGGACATATCGAGCATCGAAAGCGACAGCCTGAATTTCCACTTTGAACCTTGTCAGCTCCTGCCCTATTGCCAAACCATTGTGGACAGTTTCAGTACCCAAGTTCCTCAAGGGATAGAACTCCGTGTAGATGTCCCGCAAAAAGACATCAGCATCACGACGGATACTTATCGCTTGCAACAGGCTATCATCAATCTGATAAACAATGCCATCAAGTTTACCAAGAAAGGCTATATAGAATTATCCATCCGGCCCGACCAGGACGACGAAACGGTCGTCTTCTCAATTACCGACACGGGATGCGGCATTCCCCCCGAAGAACACGAAAACGTGTTCAAGCGTTTCGTGAAACTCAATGAATATGTGCAAGGCACAGGATTGGGGCTCTCCATCACCCGGCTGATTATCACGAAGCTGGGAGGCAAGATATGGATAGACGGCAACTATCAGAAGGGAGCACGTTTTGTGTTTACATTGCCGGTCTGCCCGGCCGAACAAAAAAATAATGCCTGATTTATAGCATTATTCATTTCTTTTCCTTTATCTTTGCGACCGTAAAAGCAAAGGGGTGCCCACGGACAGACGGGCTGAGATTATACCCTGTGAACCTGATGCGGTTAGTACCGACGAAGGGATTGTTACTTCTTGCCACACATCTATCCGGTTTAAAAGCAACTCTTTGTATTTACATACAAATTCATAAATCACTAACTTATGAAACTGAAAGTAAACAGCAAAGAAACAGAAGCAAAGGACGGATGTACCATTGCCGAACTCGCCTCACAACTGGCACTCCCCGAAAGAGGCGTTGCCATCGCCGTAAACAACAAGATGATTCCCCGCACAGAGTGGAACGAACGCATATTGCAACCCAATGACAGTTTGGTAGTGATAAAAGCTGCCTGTGGAGGATGAGACCGATGGTACTTCAATTCATTACACATTTCACCGACAGTTATTCCTACTACGATTCAGCATGTATGGCACTCGAAGGCGGTTGCCGCTGGATTCAGCTACGCATGAAAGATGCGCCTGTCAGCGAAGTAGAACAGGAAGCCTTACGCCTGCAACATTTGTGCAGAGATTATGGTGCGACCTTCATCATAGACGACCACGTAGAACTGGTCAAGAAGATACACGCCGACGGCGTGCATCTGGGTAAAAAGGATATGCCCGTAGCAGAAGCACGGAAAATGTTGGGAAAAGATTTCATCATAGGTGGCACAGCCAATACATTTGAAGATGTAAAGATGCACTACGAAGCCGGAGCCGATTACATTGGTTGCGGTCCGTTCCGATTCACTACCACCAAAAAGAACCTCTCACCGATATTGGGACTGGAAGGATATCGCTCTATCGTCTCGCAGATGAAAGAAGCAGGTATACATCTGCCCATCGTTGCCATCGGAGGCATAACTTTCGAAGATATTCCCTCTATCATGGCAACCGGTGTCACAGGGATCGCCCTTAGTGGAACAATCCTGCGTGCAGACAACCCCATAGAAGAAACAAGACGAATCATAAATATAGAAAAGATAAACAATAAATAAACTATACCCACAATGAAGAAACTCATCATTGCCGGACAAGAATTTGATTCCCGTTTATTTCTGGGAACCGGCAAATTCCATTCAAACACCACCATGGAAGAAGCTATCCTGGCATCAGGATGCGAAATGGTGACAGTAGCCATGAAACGTATCGAACTCGATGACAAGGAAGACGACATGCTGAAACATATCATTCATCCGCATATCCGGTTATTACCCAACACTTCGGGAGTGCGCACGGCAGAAGAAGCCGTTTTTGCCGCGCAAATGGCACGTGAGGCATTTGGAACCAACTGGCTGAAACTGGAAATCCACCCCGATCCGCGTTACCTGCTGCCGGATTCCACAGAAACATTGAAAGCTACCGAGGAACTGGTAAAACTGGGTTTTGTCGTATTACCTTACTGTCAGGCAGACCCCACTCTGTGCAAACGTCTGGAAGAAGCCGGTGCCGCAACCGTCATGCCTCTTGCAGCTCCCATCGGTACTAATAAAGGCTTACAGACACGTGATTTCCTGCGCATCATCATCGAGCAATCCTCTGTCCCCGTGGTAGTAGATGCCGGAATCGGTGCTCCGAGCCATGCTGCCGAAGCAATGGAAATGGGTGCGGATGCCTGTCTGGTCAATACTGCCATTGCCGTTGCCAGGAATCCGGTAGAGATGGCAACAGCATTTAAAGAAGCAGTCATCGCCGGCCGCCGTGCTTACGAAGCAGGGTTAGGTATTGTCGGACAGAATTTGATTGCTTCCGCCTCATCACCTCTAACTTCATTTCTTGATTAAAATTTAAATATGATGGACAAAGAACAAGATAAAAAAGCATACGCCCATGCAGAAAAGGCATACATGCACGGAACGATGTTTCCATATATCAAGGTAGGTATGCAAAAGGTAAACCTTACCCCTACCGTGAACATCGTGAACGGTGAGAAAGTGGCAACACCCAATGCTCCCGTCTACATCTATGACACCAGCGGTCCTTTCAGTGACCCTGACATCGAAATCGATTTGAAGAAAGGACTCCCCCGTATGCGCGAAAGTTGGATTACCGGACGCGGAGATGTGGAACAGCTCCCTTCCATTACTTCGGAATACGGAAAAATGCGGCGTGACGACAAAAGCCTGAACCACCTGCGCTTCGAACACATCGCTTTGCCCTATCGCGCCAAAGCAGGAAAAGCCATCACACAGATGGCATACGCCAAAGCAGGAATCGTTACACCTGAAATGGAATATGTAGCCATCCGCGAGAATATGAATTGCAAGGAACTGGGAATTGAGACACATATCACTCCCGAATTTGTCCGCGATGAAATCGCTGCCGGACGTGCTGTCCTCCCTGCCAACATCAATCATCCCGAAAGCGAACCGATGATTATCGGCCGCAACTTTCTGGTAAAAATCAACACTAACATCGGAAACTCGGCCACCACTTCTTCTATAGATGAAGAAGTAGAAAAGGCGGTATGGAGCTGCAAATGGGGAGGAGACACATTGATGGACCTCTCTACCGGAGCCAATATACATGAGACACGCGAATGGATTATCCGCAACTGCCCCGTACCCGTGGGCACTGTACCCATCTATCAGGCCTTGGAAAAAGTAAACGGTAAGGTGGAAGACCTCAGTTGGGAAATTTATAAAGATACATTGATTGAACAATGCGAACAGGGAGTGGATTACTTCACTATCCATGCCGGTATCCGCCGACAGAATGTGCACCTGGCAGACAAACGGCTTTGCGGCATTGTGAGCCGTGGGGGAAGCATTATGAGCAAGTGGTGCCTGATGCACGACAAAGAAAGTTTCTTGTATGAACATTTTAATGACATCTGTGATATTTTGGCACAATATGACGTAGCCATATCTTTGGGTGACGGACTTCGTCCGGGCTGTATTCAGGATGCCAATGATGAGGCTCAATTTGCCGAACTGGACACTATGGGAGAACTGGTGCTTCGCGCATGGGACAAGAATGTGCAGGCTTTCATCGAAGGACCGGGACATGTACCCCTGCATAAGATTAAAGAAAACATGGAACGCCAGATTTCACATTGCCACAATGCACCGTTCTATACCCTCGGTCCGTTGGTAACGGATATCGCTCCGGGATATGACCATATCACTTCGGCTATCGGTGCTGCACAAATCGGTTGGCTGGGCACTGCCATGTTGTGCTATGTCACTCCGAAAGAACACCTCGGACTGCCCAACAAAGAGGATGTTCGCGTGGGCGTAATTACTTACAAGATAGCCGCTCATGCCGCCGATTTGGCAAAAGGTCATCCGGGTGCACAAATTCGTGATAATGCTTTGAGCAAAGCACGTTACGAATTCCGTTGGCGTGACCAGTTCCATTTGAGTCTCGACCCCGACCGTGCATTGGAATACTTCAATGAAGGACGCCATACAGACGGTGAATATTGCACCATGTGCGGACCGAACTTCTGCGCCATGAAGCTGAGCCGCGACCTGAAGAATGTAGAAGGTAAGGAATAAATCATATTCTCATCCACCGTAGGGGCAGACCCATGTGTCTGCCCCTACGGTAAACAATCCTCATAGGAAGACAAATGGAAGAAGATTTCAAGAAAGCACTGGAAAGCACTTTAGGAAGAAAATACATAGACAGCATAGTAGAGCAGGTGATGGATTCGCCTGCCCGCTTCGATGACCTCTATGCCCTCACCGAACATGAAGAAGAAAAGATAGCCTGGCGTGCTACATGGGCTTGTGAAAAACTGAGTATCCTCGCCCCTTCCTTATTGATAAGCAAAAGGGAAGAGCTGATGCAACGAGCCATGCAATGTCCCCATGGGGGCATACGCCGTCTGCTATTGAACACACTTCTTCATCTCCCTGTTCCGAAACCCATCAATGTGGCTTTTCTCGACTTCTGCCTGAACGGAATGTTATCGCCCGCCGAGACTGTAGCCGGACAAGCCGTATGCATGAAACTGGCATATGCTATCTGCCTGAAAGAACCCGAACTGATGGGAGAGCTGGAAGCCTATTTGGAGAATATGGAACCGGAATACTATACCGCAGCCGTACAATGTGCACGCAACAACATTCTAAAGAAAATAAGGAAATGAATAATCAGAAAATCAGAATGTATAATCCCGGAAAGATTGTAAATGGAGAATATGTATTTGAATGAAGCGGGACGGTTGGTAGAAATCAGCATTCATGCGAAGAAATATCGGATTATATCATCACCAACCCATTACGATGGGAAAAAGACCTATTATTCATTGAACAATAACAGAACAATAAAAAAATAACAACTATCATGTTTTCAGAAGAACTTGAAAAAATAGACTGGGAGGAAACCACCAAAGCCATCTACTCCAAGACAGAGAGTGACGTGCTTCGCGCCCTCGGCAAAGAACATTGTGATGTAGACGACTTTATGGCACTCATCTCACCGGCGGCAGCCAAATACCTGGAACCGATGGCACAACTGAGCAAAAAATACACCGAAGAACGTTTCGGCAAGACCATCTCCATGTTTATACCTCTATATATAACAAACTCCTGCACCAACTCCTGTGTGTACTGCGGTTTCCATATCAGCAATCCGATGGCACGTACCATCCTCACCCCCGAACAGATGGAAGATGAATACAAAGCCATCAAGAAGCTCGGCCCGTTTGAAAACCTGCTGCTGGTAACAGGAGAGAATCCCGCCAAGGCAGGTGTTCCCTATCTGGCAAAAGCGCTGGACATCGCAAAAAAATACTTCAGCAACCTGAAGATAGAAGTGATGCCCCTCAAAGCCGAGGAATACGCCGAGCTGAAAAAACACGGACTGAACGGCGTCATCTGCTTTCAGGAAACTTACAACAAAGCCCGTTACAACGTATATCATCCGCGTGGAATGAAATCTAAATTCGAATGGCGGGTAAATGGTTTCGACCGCATGGGACAGGCAGGTGTCCATTCCATCGGCATGGGTGTACTTATCGGACTGGAAGAATGGCGCACGGATGTGACCATGATGGCCTACCATCTGCGCTACCTTCAGAAAAAGTATTGGAAAACAAAATACAGTGTCAACTTCCCACGCATGCGCCCGGCAGAGAACGGCGGCTTCCAGCCGAATGTCATCATGAACGACCGTGAACTGGCACAACTTACTTTTGCCATGCGCATCTTCGACCACGATGTGGATATCTCCTACTCTACCCGCGAACCGGCACACATCCGCGACAACATGGCAGGACTTGGAGTGACCACCATGAGTGCGGAAAGCAAAACCGAACCGGGAGGATACTACACTTATCCGCAAGCCCTGGAGCAATTCCATGTAAGCGATGAGCGCACGGCCGTAGAAGTGGAACGTGCACTGAAATCATTGGGACGAGAACCGGTTTGGAAAGACTGGGATGCTTCTTTTGACCAATTTGCATCAACACGATAGCATACAGATAGTATTACACTTAGTCATACAGCCTTTCATAATAATCGTTTCACTTTAGTGATGATAGTTTATCACTAAGGACATTCAATTATATCACCGTAGTGAAGAAATTTAATCACCTGAGTGAAACGATAAAATCAACCGTTAGATAATATGGAAAGATACAACCGTCAAATCATTCTCCCCGAACTGGGAGAAGAAGGACAGCAACGCATCCAACGCGCCAAAGTCCTTATAGTCGGTGTAGGCGGACTGGGATCTCCCGTCGCCCTTTACCTGACAGGCGCCGGAGTAGGCATCATCGGACTGATGGACGATGACGTGGTAAGCATCAGCAACCTGCAACGCCAGATACTCTATAGCGAAGCCGAAGTAGGTATGCCCAAAGCCATCCAAGCCAAAAAACGTCTCGAAGCCCTGAACAGCTCCATACAAATCAATGCTTACCCCAATCGTCTCACCACAGAAAATGCCGCCGGGATCATCAGCCAATACGACATTGTGGTAGACGGATGCGATAACTTTGCCACCCGCTACCTCATTAATGACACCTGCGTGCAGTTGGGAAAAATCTATGTATATGGTGCCATTCGTGCTTTCGACGGGCAAGTATCCGTATTCAATTACCAAGGCGGACCGGACTATCGCCACTTTTTCCCGGACGAAGACGAAATGCTCTCCATGCCCCACCCGCCCAAAGGTGTACTTGGAGTTACTCCCGGCATAGTGGGATGCACCGAAGCAACCGAAGTACTGAAAATAATAGGCGGATACGGTGAAGTGCTAAGCGGGAAATTATGGATTATCGACCTCAAAACAATGGAAACGCATATCCTCTCATTATAAAAACAGAATCTTTTATGATGTGAAGTATTGCTTTATCCATTTTTTATATTACCTTTGTAACTATAATAAACCCTTAATCTTCGTTTGCCTGTGAAGGTCGACGAAGATTTTTTTATTCATGACTCTCCCCCAACCGTTAAATAAATACAGCAAACTGTTAGGAATATTACATATTGATTACTATCTTTGCTTAGCAATTAATTGGAAAGTATGAAGTTAATTCTAATCACAACCCCTACATATTTTGTGGAGGAAGACAAAATAATCACGGCCTTGTTTGAAGAAGGACTGGACACCCTCCACTTACGCAAACCCGACACGGCGCCCATGTTCGCCGAACGGCTGCTTACCTTGATTCCCGAACAGTATCATAAACGCATCGTGGTGCACGGACATTTCTACCTGAAAGATGAATATAAGTTGAAAGGTATCCACCTGAACGGCCGCAATCCCAACCCACCCGAAAACTATAAAGGGCATATCAGTTGTTCATGCCACTCTTTGGACGAAGTAAAGGAGCGCAAACAGACGTGTGACTATGTTTTTCTGAGTCCTGTATTCAACAGCATTTCCAAGATGAACTATAACTCCGCATATACGGCCGAAGAACTTCGTGCCGCCGACAAAGCCGGCATTATAGACAAGAAGGTGATTGCACTGGGTGGTATCGATGTGGACAATATTTTAGAAGTAAAAGACTTCGGCTTTGGCGGAGCAGCCATCTTAGGTGCTTTGTGGAATAAGTTCGATACACGCTGCGACCGTGACTACCGATTGCTGATAGAACACTTCCGCAAACTGAAAAAGTTGGCAGATTAACTAAAAGCAGAGAAAAACAACACATATTCCTGCCTGAAAAACAGGCGTTTCAAGGAAACGCGAATTAATTTTTAATGTTCGATTTTTAAATTCTAATTATAATACGTACCTTTGTACGCAAATTAATAAATAGGTAATATCTATTACAAAATGAGTAAAACATCTCCTTTTAAAGTATTCTCGGGAACAAACTCGAAATACCTTGCAGAAAAAATTTGCAACAGCCTCGGTTGCGAACTGGGAAACATGAATATTACACACTTTGCTGATGGTGAATTTGCTGTTTCCTTCGAAGAGTCAATTAGAGGTGCCCATGTATTCTTAGTTCAATCTACCTTTCCTAATTCTGACAACCTGATGGAATTGCTGCTGATGATTGACGCAGCAAAAAGAGCTTCTGCCAAGAGCATCGTAGCCGTTATCCCTTACTTCGGATGGGCTCGCCAAGACAGAAAAGACAAACCGCGTGTTTCTATCGGTGCCAAACTGGTGGCTGACTTGCTGAGTGTGGCAGGTATCGACCGTTTGATTACCATGGACTTGCATGCCGACCAGATTCAGGGTTTCTTCAACATTCCGGTAGACCACTTGTATGCATCAGGCATCTTCTTGCCTTACATTCAGTCACTGAACCTTGAAAACCTTGTAATCGCTACTCCCGATGTGGGCGGTTCCAAGCGTGCCAGCACATATGCCAAATACCTTGATGTGCCTTTGGTATTGTGCAACAAGACTCGCGAAAGAGCAAACGTAGTGGCTACCATGCAAATTATCGGTGACGTAAAAGACAAGAATGTCATCCTGGTAGACGATATGGTAGATACAGCCGGTACAATTACCAAAGCTGCCGATATCATGAAGGAAGCCGGAGCCATTTCTGTCCGCGCCATCGCTTCTCACTGTGTGATGTCCGGTCCTGCTTCCGAACGTGTTCAAGATTCCGGTTTGGAAGAAATGGTATTTACAGACAGTATTCCTTATTCTAACCGTTGCGCCAAAGTAAAACAGTTGACTATCGCCGACATGTTTGCCGAAACTATCCGCCGCGTAATGAATAACGAGTCTATTTCAGACCAATATATTATCTAATTTCAGTAGATAAAAGATAGAGAGAAACAGAGGCTTCCTTGAACAAGGAAGCCTCTACTGTTTTTTATAAAATCCGTAAGTCCGGAGTGTCACCGGCAGCGCAAAGGATTATCTTCTTTTTCTGTGTCTCCTGCGGCGGCGTTGCAATTTCTCGTGCTGATAACGCTGTATCCGCCTATAAACCGTATAAACCAGCATCACTCCGACCGATACAAATATCACAACCACAATTCCCAATCCAAGATTATCCCCTTTCACACGCGACCACATTTCCAATACCGCTTCCGTACGTTCGCCCGAATCACGGATCATGGCACAACGCTCCACCACACGACGGTCGGGATATTGCACTTTGTCAATCCGGACACTATCTGCCTCGGGACCAAAGAAATAGCTCAAGTCGGCATAATAGTTCAAAGTAGTATCCAGCTTCTCTTCCAATATTTCGGGAGTGGCAACAGAACTCACATAACCGCAAGCATCCATATTGCGCAAAGCAACTTCGGGACGGCACAGATAATTGATAAAATAGCTGGCAGCCTTCACATTGCGTGCATATTTAGGAATCACCCAACCGTCATACCACACATTGCTCCCCTCCTCGGGCACTTCATAATCCAAGTTCACTCCCACAGCACCGGCTTCTTCAATTGCCCATACAGCATCACCACTCCAAGTCATGTTGAGCCATGCCTTATTTTTGGTCATCATCTCCTTTCCGAAATCCGCTTCCCAACCGGCAATCATAGGTTTCATGGCCTTCAAGTACTTCTCTACCGTATCGACAGATGCCTGTGAATAGTTGTTCATCAACTCTTCTACCGTCACCTTCCCCTCTTTCAGGTTTTTGCTGTTGGCATAGATAAGGGCCGTTCCGTAGGCATCACGGTAGCTCTCTTTCATCAAGATTTTATTCTTGTACTTGAGATTCCACAGGCTTGCCCATGTCTTGGCATCTTCCGCAGGAACATGGTCTGTGTTATACAGAAGTCCGGCCGTCCCCCACATATACCCGATGGCATAATCGGAAGCACGACGCCCCGGCTGACTCAATTTATCCAACTGCTCACGAATATAAGGAGACTCGTTATGCAAATAATTAGGAGTCTTACCAAAAACAGTATCAATAGGCAGCAACAGATTCTTCTTCAACATTCGCTCGATGATATATTCCGAAGGACATACCACATCAAAATCCTCATGACCGCGTTCAATTTTGGTAAGCATGATTTCATTGATATCGAATGTCTGATATACAATACGGATATCCTCACCCGTTTGCTCTTTATACCATTCGGGAAATTCGGCAAGCACATCTTCATCGATATAATCTGCCCAATTATATATCTTCAGCACATTTTCGCGAGGTTCGCCCGTATTGTAGCATCCTGTGAGCGAAAGCAACCCGCAGGCACATGCCATTATCCATTTATTCATCTTTATCTTCATTTTCTTATGCCTCTTTTTTCTTGCTCGAACGGCGGTTGATTATAATGAGCAGCACCAATACCAGTATAAATATAATGGTTGAAAGGGGACGAAGTTCGGGAGTAAGTCCTCCTTTCCGCGCATCGGCATAAATATAGGTAGACAATGTCTCCAATCCTTCATTGCCGATGGTAAACACGGTCACGGCAAAATCGTCGATAGACAGTGTGACTGCCAGCATGAAACCGGAAATCATTCCCGGAAGTATTTCAGGAATAATCACTTTACGAAGTGCCTGCATGGGAGTTGCCCCCAAATCGAGTGCCGCTTCATAAATATTCGGATTCATTTGTTTGAGACGTGGCAATACACTCAGAATCACGTATGGGGTGCAAAATGTAATGTGAGCCAGTACCACGGTAGTGTATCCTTGAGGGATACCCAGCGAAACAAACAGCAAGAACAACGAGATACCGATGATAATATCGCCATTCAGAATAGGGATATTATTAACAAAACCGATTACCTTGCGCGAACGGGCACGCAGATTGAATATGCCGATGGCAGTGATACTCCCCAATAAAGTGGAAACCGTTGCAGCTATCAGCGCGATGGTCAACGTATTAATCAGCGCATTGGTCAGCGAGTGATGAGTACCCGTGGTGAACAGCGATGAATAAAGTTTTGTGGAGAATCCCGTCCAATTGCCCAGCACCTTTGCTTCTGTAAAGGAGTAAATCATAATAATGAAAATAGGAGCATAGAGCAACAGCAATAAAAGCCACAGGTATCCCTGACATAATATTTTCTTTACCATAAACCACCTCCTTCATCATTGCCCTTGTCATCCGAAGCAAACAAGGTAGTGGCGCCAATCAGGAACAGCATGATAAGTGAAAGCGCCGCACCATAGTTCCACATGCTGTTATTGATGTTTTCCTGAATGGTAGTACCAAACAGTTTTATATTGTTCATTGTCAGCAACTCGGCAATGGCGAATGTGGAGATAGTGGGCATGAATACCATAAGAATACCACTCACGATGCCGGGCATGGACAATGGCAACACAGCCTTAAAAAACACCTGTACCGGATTGGCCCCCAAGTCTTGCGCTGCCTCCACATAACTTTTATCCAACTTCTGCAATGTGTTATAAATAGGATAAATCATAAAAGGCAGGAAATTATATACCATACCGAATATCAATGCTCCTTCTCCCAAGGGCACATCCATAAAGTCGAAAAGCGCCACTGTCGCCAACGTACGAATCAGGATATTGACCCACATGGGAAGGATAAAGAGCACCACGATGGTTTGTGCATATTTCATTCGGGTCTGCGTCAGAATATAAGCGGCAGGATAGCCCAACAGAATACACGCTACTGTCGTGATAATAGCAACGCCAATGGAATAAACAAACGTATTGATTGCCTCAGGGTGGGCAAAGAACTTGGTAAAATTGCCGAAAGTAAAATGTCCGGCATCGTCCATAAATGCATAAACCACTATCAGAAGAAGCGGAAGAATAACAAATATCGCTGAAAATATCACGTAAGGAATCGTCCAACTCTTACGCGAGGACAAGAAGAATCGTATCGTTCTGAGCACCTCTTTTCTTTTTTATATTAGTCTACAACCTTTATTATCTTAATCTTTTCGGGCAAAATACTGATACCTACATGATCACCATTATCCCATACATCATTGGTATCTACATAAATATCCTCTCCCCAATCCGATGAAACGGTGAGGTGGTAATGATCGCCTTTATAAAGGATAAAACGCACATCGCCGGTTAATGTTCCGTCTTCTTCATTGTCATGCAGGATAATATCCTTAAATGCCACCACTACTTTTACTTTCTCGCCCGGTTCGATATCCTTTACAGGCAAACACTCGAAGTGACAACCCAGGAAGTCAACATGACTTTCGTCTATCATCTCTCCCTCGAAAGAATTGCATACACGCTCCTTCTTCATGATATGGATGTCAAACGGTTTGACCAGCAGACCTACTTCCTGCCCCACGTCAAAGTGATGGTAGTCTTGCACGATAAACTCATAACCGTTTGCCACAACAACCATCTCATAATGCACTCCCTTGAAGATAGAAGAAGTGACTGTACCCGTAATCTGTGCAGCATCCGAAAGAGGGAAAATATACCAGTCTTCAGGGCGAACCACCACATCCACAGGCATATTCTCACCAAAACCTTCGTCCACACATTCAAACTCTACACCGGCAAAACGCACTAACTTATCTTTTATCATTATGCCGTTCAAGATATTACTCTCTCCGATAAAATCAGCGACAAATGAGTTGATGGGTTCATTATAGATATCTACAGGAGTACCTATCTGCTGAATACGCCCCTCACTCATTACTACAATTGTATCACTCAACGTGAGCGCTTCTTCCTGATCGTGTGTTACATATACAAATGTGATTCCCAATGTTTTATGCATCTCCTTCAGTTCCATCTGCATATCTTTACGCATCTTCAGGTCGAGAGCTGCCAGCGGTTCGTCAAGAAGCAATACTTCCGGCTCGTTCACAATGGCGCGGGCTATGGCCACACGCTGCTGCTGACCGCCTGAAAGCGAGTTGACATCACGATACTCATAATCAGTCATCCCCACCATACGGAGGGCTGCCTTTACTTTCTTTTCAATGATTTGTTTCGGTAGTTTCTTTAGCTTTAACCCGAACGCTATATTATCATATACATTCAGATGAGGAAACAAAGCATACTTCTGAAATACGGTATTTACCGGTCGTTTGTGCGGCGGAGTTTGTGTAATCTCCTGCCCTGCTATTCGGATTTCTCCTTCCGAAGCAGTCTGAAAACCGGCAATAAGGCGCAAAAGTGTAGTCTTTCCACATCCTGAAGGACCTAGAATCGTTACGAATTCTCCTTTTTTCACGTACAAGTTAATGTTATCCAATGCTATTTTATCGCCAAAAAACTTGGATACATTCTTGACTTCAATTATATAATTAGACTGTTGCATACTACTTTTGGTAACCGGACGAAAAACGCCTCTACATTTTCGGTCGGCAAAGATAAAGAAATAATCATAATTATCAGCTACATTGAAACGGGAATATGCCGGGAATACATATATACGCTCATAAACCGGAAGCGACAACAAAATCAAAAGCTGTGTTTTCGTGATTCCGATTCGTTTCTCACCGGCGGACATTCGGGCAATATAAACCAGAAAGTCGATCCTTCTCCCGGCTTAGAGTTCACACCTATCTTACCTCCCATTGCCCTGACAATGCTGCTGCATATCGGAAGTCCCAGACCAGTACCTTGTTTAAAGCTATCCAACTGGACAAAACGCTCAAATATCTGACTTTGATTTTCTTCCGGAATACCGCAACCGGTATCCTTCACATAGAAATAGATTTCTTCCTTCCGCTTTTCGTACCCCATAATAATGCTGCCCTGTGTGGTAAACTTAATGGCATTGGTCATCAAATTGGACACCACTTGAATCAGCCGCTGGCGGTCTGTACGTATCACGCAGTCGCCCACACTTGCCACACATTTTATCACAACATCAGGATTGGCGGCATTTCGCATTTGAAATATCTTTTCCAAATCATACATCATGGCATTGATATTTACATTACTCCACACAAAATCCAACGTATCCGACTCTATCTTCGAGAGATCAAGAATATCTCCTATCAATTGCAAAAGCTGGTTACTGTTCTGCTCAATAATCTGCTTGAAGTTTTCAGAATCCCCTTTATTTTCCGAAGAGACCAACAGATTGGCAAAGCCTACAATGGCATTCAGAGGAGTGCGAATCTCATGGCTCATATTTGCTAAAAAAGCAGACTTCAACTTATCTGAGCTTTCGGCTTTTTCTTTTGCCTTGCGCAGTGCCTCTTCTGTTTTCTTCTGCTCATTGATATCAACATTTACCCCCAACAGAACAATGTTTCCATTATCCGGATCGAATGTCTGCTGAATGAGGTATTGCTTAATCCACCTGGGTTCGCCATTTACTATCAAATATATATTCCTTTCTAAAGCTTCCACCCTTTCATGTTTAGCTTTCTCCACGTAATCCATAAATACCTGCTGCTGTCGGGATGCGTCCTCATCCGCGTATTTCATATGAGAGAAAATGGTGCGCAAATCTATTTCTTCAGATATCCCCAAATTCCTCAGATATTCCGGTGTCACCAGCTGTTCGTTCTTCAATAAGTTGATGGACGAGAAGCCTATCTTGGAAGCGGATGAAGATGCACCAATCATCTCGTGAAAGTTCTTATTCTGACGCAATGTATTATGAATCAAAGTATTTTCAACCCAAATAATCAGAATATTCTCTACATTACCTGCTGCATCCCTCAGATAGTTGACTATAAAACGAAAATAATGCACATTCCTATGCCGACTCTTTACATATGCCTGATTAATTATTTTATAATCATATTTTACTTCCCCCGATACCGGGATACCTGACCTCATCATTTCTTTAAACTCAGGGTTAATACAAGGATTAGTATAAATATTAAGTTGGCTGACTGCATCTTTCTTTGACTCTAATCCCATATACTCTACATAGGTATCATTCACCTCTATCAACTTACCTTCTTTATCACAGATAGCACAACCTACGGTCACATTATCGAAAAAACAAAGAAATTTTTCATTACTATGCTTCAATGAAGACTTCAAAGCTCGCTCCTCACTGATATCATGAACGGTAAGTATCACATAATCATGACCATTGAGCGACAGATAGCGACCCGAAACCATCATGCTGTAAAGACCGGCAAGATGGGAAGATATCTGAATATCCATTGTAGTCTCGAAATTGCTAAAGCTGCCGCGACTCTTAAACGTCTCGCTTATCTTACTCCTTATTATGCAGTCGCGACACTTCTCGTGCTTATTGCAGTTATCTGCCTCACGCGCATAGCGACATTGCAATATCTCCCCGAAACATTTCCGGTCTTCCCGGGGAGGCATCTTGCAAACTGTGTAATAATTGGTCTTGGTGACATGCGAAGTCTTGTCTATCAAGAATATAAACTCATGGGCATTATTCCAGATGGCAGCGTAGAACTGCTTAGCCAACTTTATTTCTTTAGCCATAACTCTTTCTCTGATAGTAGCCCATACTAACAAAAGAAACAGGATAGTAATTAATGCAAGACTCGGTATTAACATTTTGCGAATGGTATTTAGGTACAAAGATAACCATTTGAAACAAACGCAGTCACATTATCCTGCAAAAAAACACATAATATTCTATATATTATTAATGAGCAGATGAAAATAAAAACCTTTTTTTCTCTTCTGTATTAATTAAGTAACTATCTTTGCGTTCAAATTATAATATCATCACAATGAAAAAATTAGTTTATTTATTGGCTGTAGGAAGCTTAGCTTTCACTGCATGCAACAATTCACCCGCTTACAAAGTATCGGGAACAGTAGAAGGTCTTGCCGATGGCGACACTATTTATTTGCAGGAATATAAGAATGGCGACTGGGTAAAATTGGATTCTACCACTGTAGCAGGAGGTACTTTCACATTCACCGGAAGACAGGACACAGCAACAAACTGCTTTATCATCTATGCAAAAGACGGAAAACGTAACCGTGCCGATTTCTTCCTCGAAAACGGAAATATCACTGTTGCACTGGGCGAAGAAAACAAAATCGGCGGTACTGCAAACAATGATACTTATCAGCAGTTCAAAGATAACTTCATCGCTATGAGCAAAGAAATGAATGACATGTATCGTAGCGCAATGTCTGACTCTACCTTGACTGACGAACAGCGTGAAAACGTAATGAAAGAAATAGAAAAGAAAGACAGCATTGCCATGGATATGGTCTTCAACACTATCGAAGCTAACATTACAAATGCAGTAGGTATACAATTACTTCCTTCTTATGCTGCCGCATTCGAATTGGACAAACAAAAATCTTTAGTTGAAAAGATTCCTGCTCAGTTTGCCAATAATGACCGTATCGTTAAACTGAAGAAGCATATTGAAACTGTAGAAAAGACAGCTGTAGGTCAGAAATACATCGATTTCTCTATGGATACTCCTGAAGGACAAACAGTGAAGTTATCTGATTTCATAAGCAAGAACAAATATACATTGATTGATTTCTGGGCCAGCTGGTGCGGACCTTGTCGCAAAGAAATGCCGAATGTAGTTGCCGCTTACAAAGAATTCAAGAATAAGGGCTTCGGTATCGTGGGCGTTTCTCTGGATAACAATCTGGATAAATGGAAAGAAGCTATCACTGCTCTCGATATCACATGGCCGCAGATGTCTGATTTGCAAGGTTGGAACAATGCAGGTGCAAAACTGTATGGCGTAAATTCTATTCCTGCCACTGTTTTAGTTGATCAAGAAGGTACCATCGTAGCACGCAACCTGCGCGGTGAAGATATTAAAGCAAAATTAAGCGAGCTCTTAAAATAAGAGAAAAGCAAGATTTATAAACGGAAAGGGGTTGAATTCAAAACGTGGATAATGCTGTCGTTTAGCTCGTAGGGGCAAGGTTCGCTCGCCCGAAAACAGTTGACTTTGTGTCTTCGGGCAGGCAAACCCTGCCCCTACAGCTGATGATGGGATAGACCATAGTTTTGACACATTCCCTTTCTATATCACAAGGAAGATAGCTTTCACACAGGATTCCCTTGAATAGGACGTTTCAACACCTGTTATATGTGAAAGGAGAATAATAGAAAAGAGAGCCGGTTCCAAATCTGACCGGCTCTCTTATTATATTATTATGAAATCGCTTTAAAACAGAAAAGTGATTTCAATGAATTATACGAACCAACGAACATAGCAGAAATCCTGGCGGTGAGGCAGATCTACGTTCTTCGGGTACATACGGTATGCAACCTTAAAGCTGCCGGAGTTAGAAAGACTGTGTTTACACTGGAATGTGTACAGATTACCTTCTTTCTTGATTACTTCCATCGGCTCTACAGAATAGATATGTTCTTTACCTTCAGCATTGGTGTAAGTAGTAACCAGTTCAATACCTACGGCATCATCCAGTCCTTTTTCATCCACTACATAAGTAATAGTATATTCTTTACCGGTTTCGATGTTACCACTTGCCAATTCTTCATTCTTTTCGCAGGAAACAATTTCAATAGAATCCCACAATTCGGCAACCTTTTCCTTCCATGCGGCAATTTCTTTTGCTTTAGCATAGTCGTTAGCTACCAATTCTTTGAAACGTTTAGCTTCTTTGGTATAGAATTTAGAATAGTAATCATCCAACTGACGCTTCATAGTATAATGAGGAGCTACCTGAGCAATAGAATTCTTGATAGTCTTCACCCAACCTTCAGAATAGCCCTTGCGGTTACGTGCATAGTACAACGGCAGGATTTCATTTTCCAAAATACTATAGATAGTAGCAGCATCCAACTGGTCTTGATGCTCTTGGTTCTGATAAGTGCGTTTTTCTGTCAACGCCCATCCTGCACCTTCACGGTAGCCTTCCAACCACCATCCGTCGAGTACAGAGAAGTTCACAACACCATTCATCAAAGCTTTCTCGCCTGATGTTCCTGATGCTTCCAAAGGACGGGTCGGAGTGTTCATCCAAATATCAACACCTGACACTAAACGATGAGCCAACTGCATATCATAGTTTTCCAAGAAGATGATTTTGCCCAAGAACTCAGGACGACGAGAGATTTCTACAATCTTCTTAATCAATCCCTGACCGGCACCATCGTGCGGATGAGCTTTACCGGCAAATAAGAATTGTACCGGATAGTCAGGATTGTTCACAATCTTAGCCAAACGGTCAATATCAGTAAACAACAGGTGTGCACGCTTGTAAGTAGCAAAACGACGGGCAAAACCTATCATCAACGCATTCGGATTGATCTTTTCCATCAAAGAAACAATGCGTGAAGGATCACCTTGATTCTTCAACCAGCTTTCGCTGAACTGTTTACGGATATGATCTACCAATTTGTTCTTCAAAGCTTGACGAGTTGCCCAGATTTCTTCGTCAGCCACATTATAGATAGCTTCCCAAATTTTTTCATTAGACTGGTCTTCCATAAAGTTGGGAGCAAAATGTTTGGCATACAGTTTCTTCCATTCTGTCGCACTCCAAGTGGGAAAGTGAACACCATTGGTTACATAACCTACATGGCTTTCTTCGGGGAAATAGCCTTTCCAAATACCTGAGAACATCTCCTGAGATACTTTTCCGTGCAACCAGCTCACACCGTTTACTTCCTGACAAGTGTTGCAAGCAAAAGTAGACATACAAAAACGTTCTCCGGCATCTCCCGGATTGATACGTCCCATATCCATCAAATCCTGCCAGCTGATGCCCATACGTTGCGGATAACCACCCATGTACTTACCAAACAAACCTTCATCAAAGTAGTCATGACCGGCAGGCACCGGAGTATGAACAGTATAAAGAGAAGAAGAACGAACTACTTCCAAAGACTGTTCGAATGTCAAACCACCTTCTACATAATCACACAAACGCTGAACGTTGCATAATGCAGCATGTCCCTCATTACAATGATAAATATCTTTCTTGATACCCAGTTTCTTCAGCATCAATACGCCACCGATACCCAATAATATCTCTTGTTTCAAACGGTTTTCCCAGTCACCTCCATAAAGTTGGTAAGTAATAGGACGATCGAACTCGCTGTTCATTTCATTATCTGTATCCAACAGATACAAAGGAACACGACCTACATTGACTTTCCACACATAAGCATGAACGAAATAGTTCAGATAAGGAACATCGATAACCATCGGTTGTCCGTTTTCATCCAACACACGTTCGATAGGTAAGCTACCGAAGTTCTGAGCTTCGTATCCTGCTACCTGCTGTCCGTCCATCGAAAGACTTTGAGTAAAATATCCATAGCGATACAAGAATCCGACACCACACATATCTACGTTGCTGTCTGATGCTTCTTTCAGGTAATCACCTGCCAAGATACCCAAACCACCCGAATAGATTTTCAGAACATGTGTCAAACCATACTCCATACAGAAATAAGCCACAGAAGGACGCTTGGCGTCGGGCTGTACATCCATATAAGCTCTAAACTTTGCATATACATCGTTCATGCGTTTCAGGATATTTTTATCCTTTGCCAGTTTTTCCAGTGTCTCATAGCTCAATCGCTCCAAAAGAACTACAGGATTCTGTCCGGCTTCTTTCCACAACGCCGGGTCTAAATCTCTAAACAACTCAATTGCCTCGTAGTTCCATGCCCACCAGATGTTGCGTGCTAATTCTTCTAACTTTTTCAATTCCTCAGGAATACGTGATTTTACTGTAACGTCTTTCCAGGTAGGAGTATTTGCATTACTAATCTTGATTTTCATGTCTCTCTAATTATATTAATATTATATTCAATTTTCACCTAATAAAAGTCTCTTCTGTGCATTGCGCAATGCCACATCATAAGCCTCATAATAATATTTAATGAAATGCTTCCACAAAGCCTTTTCCGCAATATCGGCAGCACGTTTACGTATCACTTTGATTTCAGTATCAGACATACCGGAAAAAACCGATATATTGTCCTTTATAACGTCTGCCACTTCAGAATAGTTGTAGTCCGAACGATGAATCACTTTCACACCGTCTTTCAGTTCACTATACGAGCCTTTCAGTGAATTCACCCAAAGTCCGAAACCTGCCAAATCAGTAGTAATTGTCGGCACATGAAAAGCAACACTTTCCAATGGAGTATATCCCCATGGTTCATAATATGAAGGATAAACACTCAAGTCATGTCCCAACACTAAATCATAGTATTCCATATTTATGATGCCGTCTTTTCCATCCAAATAACAGGGAACGAAGATAACTTTCACTTTATCGCTAGCCGAATTTGCCATACCCAGATACTTCATCATATCAAGTACCTGATCGTGACTCATGTTATGCAACCAATGAGTAATAAACGGACATTCCAACGGAGTGGTATAATTTTCATTGCTTTTCAAACGTTCTACCAAATCCTCACGAGGATCTCCTACCCATCCAGGAACATTAATAAACGCCAGTACTTCTTTTTTCAGATTCTTGTCACGGGTCAATCGATTCAAAGCTTCCAAATATACATTGATACCTTTATTTTTAAACTCATAACGCCCACTGGTTCCTAATATCAAAGTATCATCGCCCAAATTTACTCCCAATAACTTATTGGCAAGATTCAACAAAGTGGCGCGCGCTTTTTTACGTTTAGCAGTAAAGGTACGTCCTTGAGGAACAAAATCATCTTCAAAACCATTCATCAAAATCACATCCGCCGGTTTCTCCAACAGTTCCTTACATTCATTATTAGTGATTTCACTAACAGTGGTAAAACAATCTACATGATGCGCCGTTTGTTTCTCTATGGAGTGTTTAGCCTCCATATTAAGCTCACGTGCCATCTGATCACCATTGTAAGCAAATAAATAATCGTAAAGAGGTTTATTGTTGCCGGCAATCGAACGGCCGATAGAAGTAGCATGAGTAGTAAATATTGTTGCTATTTCGGGGACTGCCTTCTGTAGATAAAGTGCTCCCATACCTGTCATCCACTCGTGAGCCTGGTAAATGACCTTATCGTTCTCTGTCAGATTGAATCGATAGAAACTTTCAACAGTTTTTCCTGCTGCGTATGAGAACATGGATGCTTCATCGTAATCTCCATATGCATGAAGTGAATCTACTTGGAAATCTTCCCACATTTTTCCGTATATTTCATTCTTCTTTGAAAAGAACGGATAAAAATCTATTAATATGACTATAGGGTTTCCGGGGATATTCCAACGGCCGACACGAACTTTCAAGCCATCGTTTTTCAAAGCATGTTCACGCCACGCTGCACACAGATTTTCATTCTCTATAAACAAGGGGTTCTCTTTTCCTACCCACACATCCGGGCCTATAAAAAACACTTTATCCTTGTAAATATCTTGCAGTGTTTTTGCCCTTGTTGACAACACTGTATAAATGCCCCCCACCTTATTACACACTTCCCAACTCGCTTCGAAGATATAACCGGGGGTTAATAGTTCTTTTGCCATCTATATACCTTATCTTATTTTCGAGTGCAAAGGTACACAAATTCAATGAGATAATAAAGTTTTTCCCAGACTTTATTAGATTTTTCAGACTCACTTATTAACTTTTACCATTTCATATTTAACATTTATCACAAAGAAAGCCGGTATAAGCAACAATAGTAAGTAGTTTAATAAATTTAGTCTCTTTTAGGACGAAAAAAGGGCCATTTCGTAAAAATACAAAAACAGCCCTTTTTCATTAATAACTAATCTGATTATGCGACTAATGCAGAGCCCATCAAGAAAGTTGCAGCCAAAGCAACGATAGCATACAACTCTGGGAATACAGCTAAAATCAAGGTATTACCAAATACATTATGTCCCTGACCGATAGCAGCAATACCGTTGGCACAAACCTGTCCCTGACGGATAGCTGAGAAAAGTGCAACAAGACCCAAAGCAATGCCTGAGCCCAATACAGCGGCAGCTTGGATGCCTGTAATAGCCGGAGTCAGTACACCGAAAATACTTTGGAACATAAAGTAACCGGCAAAACCATACAAACCTTGTGTACCGGGAAGTGCTGTCAACACCAAGAAGTTACCGAATGCACTATCGTTCTTTTTCAATGCGCCAATAGATGCGTTACCTGCGATAGTCACACCATACGCACTACCGATACCTGACAAACCAACCATAATTGCAATGCCTACATAGGCAATCAATAAATTCATTTCCATAATTCTTCTATTTTTTAATTTTTAAATTCTTAATTTTTAAATGGCTTATATTCTTTACCGCCACCCTCGTAGCCCGAATTCTTGAAGAACTCTACGAAAGTAAGACGCATCGGGTGAACCATCGCACCCAATATATTCATAAACATATTGATAGAATGACCTATCAAAAAGATAAGTACCATCACTATCGGACCGGCAATAGCATTATCCGGACTCATTCCGGCAGCCAAACTATTAAATACACTAGCCAAAATACCTCCCGAAAGTCCCAATGCAAACAAACGTACATACGAAAGAATATCACCTAGCAAACCGGTTGCCATATTGTAGGAATCCCACAAACCCAAACCAATGTTAAGGAATATATTCTTTCCGGGACTGTTAAACAGGAAGATAAGCACTCCGGCAATACCCAGTATTACCAAATGAGCTGTTCCGCCCATCGGCATCACATCGCCCAAAAGGAACGCCAATGCCGTACTGACCAATACTATAATCCATCCGACAGTAGAAAGTGCATACTTAAATCCGAACTGAATCGTCTGATTGGCAGCTTTCAGCACCATACCAAAGATAATCTGGACAGCTCCCAAAATCAATGAAAGGTTGAACATCCACTGATTGTCGAGGAAGAACAAATCACGCATCTTGTTAAAGAACGGAATGTCATTACCATACAAATTAAATCCAAAGAAAGTACCTGTCAACATACCGCAGAAGAAAGTAGAAGCACCCAAAATCTGCACCAAAGTTAAAATGGGCTTCATGGAAGCACTGATATTCTTCGCCAACATACGATAAACAGTTACTCCTAATACCATGAACAAACCGTAGCCCGAATCACCCAAACACAGCCCGAAAAAGAGCATAAAGAAGGGTGCGAAGAACGGCGTCAAGTCCAGTTCATTATACTTAGGAAGCATATACAACTTCATAATCGGTTCGAACAGACGGAAAAATCCTTTATTGTTCAACTGAATAGGTACATTGTCCTCCGGCGTAGGATCGGCAATTTCAAAGTACACTTCCTGTTGGTTCAGAAAATCAGTAATCTCCGGAATTTGCGTAGCCGGAGCCCAGCCTTGCAATAACATCAGCTTGTTATCCGCAGCCTGTTCCGTATTCAGCACCACTTTAGAAAATTCTATCTGCGAGTGGACATTTGCTTGTGCAGCCTGCAAGGAAAGCAACTTCTCCCCCGCTATGGCAGCCAACTTATCATCCACCTCTTTAATCTGTTGTTCCATGCCTTCACACCGAGCCGTCAGCTGACTCAATGACATCACCGGCAGTTTGGCCGATTCCACTTCCAGTTCGGGCAGTGAACCTTTCTTAGTAATGGTAATAAAATAGATGCGTGAACCTATGCGATTAATCTCCGTAGCATGGTAAGCTTCCAGCCATTCTTCATTAAAGTTCTTCTCTGAGCATATATAGAAATCCACTTGATATCCAGCATCTTGCAACCGATAAACTGATGCGGGCTCAAAGTCTCCCCATACCTCCAGTGCAGCACGTTCCTTGTCACAAGCCTGTAACTGATGCTGCAACTGGGTCTTTTCCAGTTGAAGAGCTTCCACTTCTTCCAAAGCCTTCTCTCCACGAGCTGCATCACCTTTCTGTTCTTTCAATTCAACATTCAGTGATTGCAGGAACTTGATAGTTGAAGCATAGCGGTTGGACAGACGGATGCTTTCTTGAAGTTCGGTATTCTCTGCTGTTCCCTGCGCTTTTTCCGCCACATGGACTACGCCTAAATCACGGATACTTTGCAGGAACTGTTCATATTCCTTATGATAGATAAGGAAAGTCAACTTCTTCATTTTTGTAATCATGCCTCTGCCTCCTTTCTTTTCTCTTGAATGGATTTCAGAATCTTCTGCGATGATTTGGACAAGTTCTCCTCGTCCTCCATAAATCGTTTAATTTTTCGCAGAGCATCCTGGTATCCGGGTATCTGTACCTTCTCAAAAAGATTCACTTTCTGAGTGGTCTTTTTACGCGCATGTTCCAGTAGGTTCAGTTTGGCAAGCATAAATTCCCTTTCAATAGCGGTCTGTGCCAGTCCTTTCAGCAAATGTATCCCGTCGGAATACCATTTCGGACTGTTGAACAGGCTGTAGGGACGAATGTCAAAATCTACGTTTTCCAGCAACGGAACCCGTACACCGGCAATTTTCTTTATGCCCAAATGAACGTCACTCACTTTAATTAATGAAGCATCAAACTCATTCCAAAGTGCGAACATGGCTTCGTATGCCTGAATTTGTTTTTCAAGCCTTTCCTCCAACTCGGCAGCTTCGGTCTTGCATCTCTTTACCTCCATGCGAAGGGCGCTTTCCTTATTCTTAATAATGGGAAGCGTGCGCACACGGACCTTGAGTTGCTTCTCAAGCTGTTGCAGCGAGGTCTTGTTATATTGAAACTTTATTGCCATGTTTCTTCATTAATTTATTGTTTTTGCCAGTGTTCGTCAACCAATTCTTTCTTGATATTGACTTCTTCCGGCTTAAAGTATTTACTGAACAATCCCCATGTAACATCCAGCATTTCAGTAGTATCTAAGTTCACATCAATAGCCAGCAATTGATTTGCGTAATCCTTAGCGAAAGCCAAAGTACGCTCGTCATAGTTAGTCAGGTCGAAACCGTTTTCCATCTTTGTCTTGGCATTGGCAGCATCAGCATACAGACGGACTGCGGCATTCATCACCTGCGGATGGTCCTTACGAGTCTTCTTACCACTCACCAACTGTTTCAAACGAGACAACGAACGGAACGGGTCAACGATAACTTTACCGATATCGCTGTCACGACGCAGGAACAACTGACCTTCGGTGATGTAACCCGTATTATCAGGAACAGCATGTGTAATATCGCCGCCACTCAGGGTAGTCACCGCAATAATGGTAATGGAACCTCCTGCCGGGAACTGCACCGCCTTTTCGTATATCTTTGCCAAATCCGAATAAAGAGAACCCGGCATGGAGTCCTTGGACGGAATTTGGTCCATACGATTGGAAACAATAGCCAACGCATCGGCGTAACTGGTCATATCTGTCAATAACACTAATACTTTCTGATTGTGTTCCACCGCAAAATATTCGGCAGCCGTCAGCGCCATATCCGGAATCAGCAGACGTTCTACCGGCGGGTTTTCCGTAGTATTTACGAAACTGATAATACGGTCAAGAGCACCGGCATTAGAGAATACATTCTTAAAATACAGGTAATCATCATTGGTCATACCCATACCGCCCAAGATGATCTTGTCGGTTTCGGCACGCAATGCCACATTTGCCATTACCTGATTGAATGGCTGATCAGGATCGGCAAAAAACGGAATCTTCTGTCCTGATACCAGCGTATTATTCAAGTCGATTCCGGCAATACCTGTTGCAATCAGTTCCGACGGTTGTTTACGGCGGACAGGATTTACAGAAGGACCACCGATAGGCACTTCTTGTCCCTCTATTTCCGGTCCCCCGTCAATCGGATCACCAAAGGCGTTGAAGAAACGTCCGGCCAACTGCTCGCTTACTTTCAACGTAGGTGATTTACCTAAAAATACGACCTCTGCATTAGTGGGAATACCTTCTGTACCCTCAAACACCTGTAAGGTCACTTCATCGCCCATGATTTTTACCACCTGGGCTAACTTCCCATTTACCATAGCCAATTCGTCATAACCTACTCCTGACGCTTTCAGCGAACAAGTAGCCTTGGTAATCTGGCTAATCTTGGTATATATTTTTTGAAATGCTTTTGTTGCCATCTATTTATTTACAATTTACAATTTACATTTTTCTCTTCTTCCCTTTTACCACCTGCAAATACACGCCAAACGGTCAATGATACATTGCACGTGATAAATGGTACATTAAATCAGACGCTTCTCTCGGCAACCAACTCTTGCAACTGCTTATTGAAATCCTCATACTGCTCAGATTTATATTTAGCATAGTTCATCTGCTTGCAGAGGTTGATCATCTTCTTAAAGTAGTCCATTACTTCCAGGAAAGTATCAAACTTAAATTCTGTATGACAGATGTCGATAACCATGTTCAATATATCCTCCTGACGTTCCATCGGAGTTACAGAATCAATCTCATCGAAGGCATCCTGTTGTAAGATTACAAAGTCAATTAATTCCGATTTCCAGAAGATAACGTGATATTCTACAGGTACACCATCATCACCCAGAATATTAATCTGTTCGGCAATTTCCTTACCACGCAGCAACCGAGTCTTGATTTCGTTCACCTTGCCAATCCATTCGCCGTTAATACGTTTGGTTATATATTCCTCAAATTCAGGATATTCCAAATATTTAGAATAAGAATCAATCGGATTTACTGCCGGATAACGTTTTCTATCGGCACGTTCCTGTTCCAAAGCATAAAAACAACGGGCTACCTTCTTGGTATTTTCAGTTACAGGTTCCTTCAGGTTACCACCTGCCGGAGATACGGTACCGATAAAAGTAATGGAACCAGTTTCACCATTATTCAGATGTACATATCCTGCACGTCCGTAAAAGTTGGAAATAATGGCCGAGATATCCATCGGGAATGCGTCCGGACCAGGTAACTCTTCCATACGGTTGGACATTTCGCGCAAGGCCTGCGCCCAACGGGAAGTGGAGTCTGCCATCAGCAACACCTTCAATCCCATGGCACGATAGTATTCTGCAATCGTCATGGCCGTGTACACGGACGCTTCACGAGCAGCCACCGGCATGTTTGATGTATTCGCGATGATGATAGTACGTTCCATCAACTTACGTCCTGTATGCGGGTCTACCAGTTCAGGGAATTCGGTAAAGATTTCTACTACCTCGTTGGCACGTTCACCGCAAGCAGCGATAATAACAATATCCGCTTCTGCCTGCTTGGAAATAGCATGTTGAAGTACCGTCTTTCCTGTACCGAACGGACCGGGGATAAATCCTGTCCCTCCCTCTACAATGGGGTTTACCGTATCAATAACACGTACACCGGTTTCCAGTAGTTTGTAAGGACGGGGTTTTTCTTTATAGTTAGTCATAGCCTTCTTTACCGGCCACTTCTGAATCATATTCACAGGAATATCTTTTCCGTCTTTATCCGTCAGTACAACTACCGTATCTTCAATGCCATATTCGCCTTCCTTTACAATGGATTTAACCTTATAAGTACCATCCAACTGGAACGGAACCATAATCTTCAACGGCTGGAAATTTTCATCTACCTGACCTAACCAAGCCGAAGATCCTACTTCATCGCCTACTTTTACCAATGGAATGAAATGCCATTTCCTTTCCTTGTCGAGCGGATAAGTATATTGTCCTCGTTTTAGGAAAACACCATCCATTTTGTCAAGGTCATTTTGCAGACCATCGTAGTTTTTAGACAACATGCCCGGTCCCAAGGTCACTTCGAGCATATGTCCTGTAAATTCGGCTTCGGCACCCACCTTAAGTCCACGTGTACTTTCGAACACCTGCACATAAACATTGCTGCCTACTACCTTAATAACCTCAGCCATCAATCGGTCTCCGCCTGTCAGAATGTAACAAATCTCATTCTGCGCTACCGGTCCGTCAACGGTGAGAGTAACCATGTTGGCAATTACGCCACTAACAGTTCCTTTTGTTGCCATATATCTTTAATCTGTTTATTATCTGAATTCTGCGGGAATCTGTACTTCGTCCTTCAGTTTGTCAATGATCTGACGGAACAGTTCGCTTCCCTTTTCCTTATCCATAGAAATCCAGCGGCCAATCATTTCCAGTTTCAATAAGAACACGAAAATCCGTTCCACCGTAAAATAGTTGAAGAAGACAGCGTCTTCCATCCAGTTCCATTTCAACAAATCTATCTTCTTTTCCCTTTCCACCAGTTCTTCAATCTCGCTGATACGAAGTATCGGCTCAAAATATTCCAGCATTTCGGTCAATCCGAAGTCGCGGGCATTCGATGTACGGATCATCTCACTCACATCAGTGTTTCCCACTACCACCTGGGACACGTCCATTTTGTATTTACGTGCAGCCAGTGCAGCCAGTATATTATTGATATTCAGATTAAATTCAAACCAAGAGGAAATAAATTGATTACCGCAGTTCATAGCATACGCATAATAATATGCAGAAAGCATATCTTCCGCACGATAAAACTCTTCGGCGGACAGAGCCAGATAAGCAGTAATAAATTCGTAAAGGTAAGATGGATATTTCTTATCCGGCGCATCGCCTTCGCGTACTGCGCTGATAAGGGTCAGCAATTCATCCTGAGAATAATTTCCCTCAGAATCCGTCACAGCCTCCTTATCTTTCAGCAGTTTCAGCAGATTAGCATTATCGAATTTCAAATAGAATAAGTCAATCAGCTTTCTATCTTTTTCCGATAATTCAGGATAAATTTCCGATTTAAAATTGGCCACCGTATAGTTCAGCTTGCCATCTTCCAATGAAAGATCGGGCAAACCGGCTACCAGGCAATAATAATTTGTCATAGCCATGCTTTAAAACAACATTTCTACTAATTGAGGACGAAGGAAGTCTTTGAAATAGTTTTCAAATTCCTCTTCACCGAAGTTCACTTTGTAAGAACCATCAGCGGGCGAAATTGTGAAGAGGGCTTTAGTACCATTCACTTGTTCTATTCTTACCCCTTTGTCCAACACAGCTTTTGCATTGACTGCAAAATGTTTCTTAAGTCCTTCAGCATCTGCGGTAGAAATAACGATAGGTTCATTAGCCGACCATTGGGCCGCTAATGAAACAATAAATTTATTCAGATATTCCTTATCTGCCACAAAGCCTTTCACGGCATCACTCACTACCTCGTTAGTCAGTAAAGTAGTAATTTCGGTTTTCAATGCATTCACAGCTTGTCCGGCAAACAATTTAATTTCTGATTGTGTATTTTCGGCAGTTTCCATTGCCGACTTACGAGCTGCGGCAACAATAGAATCAGCTTCTTTACGAGCATCCTCTACTATTTTTGCTGCTTCCTCGTGAGCACTACTGATAAGTCGTTGTGCTTCTTCGTTTCCTTTTTCCACACCTTCACGATAAATCTTATCGGTAAGCTCCTGAATTTTATTTTCCATATTCTTAGAAGATATTTTTTTGAGTTTAATACTTTCGTTTTTGAAATAAATTCCAAAAGGCTTGCCCAAAAATACAAAATTCAATGATAGAAAAAGAATTTAATAATAGAATTTCCACTAAAAGTACTGCAAAAAGAGAAAAATATGCCACATTCATGTTACATAACATAATCTTTCTGCTAAACAGATTAATAAATGATTACTAAAAAATATTTCCCCATCTCATTTAGAGAAAAGATTTACCTTGTTTAATAGGGTCAGCGGATTTTTTCAGTTGATAATATCCTATCTTGCATTATATTGTTTTACCTTTACTCTGCATAAAATTTATGCGTAAGCAATGAATCCATCAGTTTTTTACGTTAAGCCTAAATCAGGCTTCCTGGCTTTCGGAAGAATGGTACGTTCCGTGCAGACACATTACCGGGAAATAATCAACTTCTTTGACCGACGCTCCACTAATGCCGCTTCGGAATCATTCAATGCCAAAATTAAGGAGTTCCGCACACAGTTCAGAGGAGTGAAGGACAGAACTTTCTTTTTGTTCAGACTTGCTAAAATTTATGCATAAGCTATGAATCCCTCAGGTTTTTACGTTGACCCAAAATATGCAGTTGAGCAGAGTATAACCAAATCAGTATAAACACACAAAAAAAAGCCTCCGAGTCAGTCAAATGACTCGGAGGCTTCCATCAAAAACGGCGGCTACCTACTCTCCCACTGTTACGCAGTACCATCGGCGTGACAAGGCTTAACTTCTCTGTTCGGAATGGGAAGAGGTGGAA
>NZ_KB905472.1:1705386-1720149 GCF_000382445.1 Phocaeicola massiliensis B84634 = Timone 84634 = DSM 17679 = JCM 13223
CGTTTATTCCCGTATAAAAGAAGTTTACAATCCATAGAACCTTCATCCTTCACGCTACTTGGCTGGTTCAGACTCTCGTCCATTGACCAATATTCCTCACTGCTGCCTCCCGTAGGAGTTTGGACCGTGTCTCAGTTCCAATGTGGGGGACCTTCCTCTCAGAACCCCTATCCATCGAAGACTAGGTGGGCCGTTACCCCGCCTACTATCTAATGGAACGCATCCCCATCTTACACCGGTAAACCTTTAATCATGCGAAAATGCTTACTCATGATAACATCTTGTATTAATCTCCCTTTCAGAAGGCTGTCCAAGAGTGTAAGGCAGGTTGGATACGCGTTACTCACCCGTGCGCCGGTCGCCATCGGCCTTAGCAAGCTAAGACCATGCTGCCCCTCGACTTGCATGTGTTAAGCCTGTAGCTAGCGTTCATCCTGAGCCAGGATCAAACTCTTCATTGTAAAAATATTATTTTTCAACACTTAAGTTGATAATCTGCTCAAGAACCAAATCTATCAATAATCTATAATTGACGGTTTCTGTTTTCCTACACATTATATATTATATAACATGCAGACTTGTACTACTTGTTTGTTTATCTATAATCGTTTCAAAGAACTCTTCTTTATGTGCTTTCGTTTGAAAAGCGGGTGCAAAGGTAAGAGATTTATTTTTAACCACCAAATGTTTTCGAAAGTTTTTTTGAACTTTTTTTTCAGGCGGCTGGTTGCATGCTCCAAAAGGTCTTATCCCTTCTCGCTCCCTTAGCCCGGCTAAGGTAAGATATCGGGTGCAGAATCCTTTATAAGGAAGAAACTCTCCTACGCTTGTCTCACCAAGTCAGTCACACACTGTTTCAGTGCCGCATCTCTCTCGATTGCGGATGCAAAGGTAGGCGGTTTCAACCTAACTGCCAAACATATCATCTGATTTTTCTTACACTTTTTTGAAACTTGTTTGTAACACGCTGATTTACAACAACACAGAACAAAGACTTTTTGAAAACAACAGAACAGGAAGAAAATGGAACACACATAATTATATTACGAGCGCGCATGTATGCGCACGTAGAAGGGTATGGTTCATCCTCCCAAAAAATATCTCAAGTTGAGACTGTATCAAAATGAAACAACTATTTATGATCTATAAGTAATATATGAATCTTCTATTCTTAGCTATAATTCATTATAATATGCGACAAACAGCTCTCTTTATGAACTATGCTAAAATCAAATGTATTTCTAAATCTAAAATACAACTTTTTTAAAAGCCGTTTTTACCTCAAAGTACACCAATAAAGTTTTTACCCAAATTCAGCATATAGTATTATAAGATCAACAGTGTACAATTTACATTCTCTGAAAACTACTTAAACAGAACATCTGACCAAAAAAAGCGCAAAAAGCACCTAAGGAATTGTACTTACCCACTGTTGGCATTGTCTAAAATTTCTATTATTTATTTAAGAAAAAGGTATTATTTGCAATAATAATAGATTAAGTTATTACATATCACGCAATTATATTAACTTTGTCAACTCAATTAGCAGCAAACGGATAATTACTGCAATTTATTTTTTTTCTTAAATAATAATAATCCATGCAGTATTTTCATTTTTCAAGCATTATATGTAATGAATATATAATACGTAACTAAACTAATTAGAACACATGGGAACTAAAACTATTGGAAAAGTTGTATTTGGGGTCATTTCTGTTACATTAGCGTTTTTCACCCTAAGTTTAGGCATATTTCATTATATGCAACATTCTTCAGCAGAAAGATTCAATAATACAATGATTGTGTATAAAAAGTAAATGAAAAAAGACGAGGCAGATATTCTCTTCATCCTTAAGAAAAAGCAAAAGAAGGGAATATCAGCTTTTCTTTTGATAAAACAAAATCTACCCTTTTTGGTTATATAGAAAAATATATAACCAGGATATGAATACGAACGAATTTGCCCAAACTTTACTAACGTGGATTAAAACTCTTCTTTTGTGGATAGGAATCCCCCATCCTATATTAAATAAGCTAGATGAAATTATCTTTCTTGTTTTTATTATTATCATAGCTTTTGCAATCGGAACAGCTATGCATTACATAACTTTATATTTCACTCGTAGAATATTGAAATACAAACAAATAGGAATACTTAGCTCACTTATAGAATATAATGCATTGAGAAAGATATCAGCCATCATTCCACCACTTATTATAGCTTCATTACTACCTTTTGCTTTCGACTATCATTCCACCTGGTTTATTGTGAGTGAAAAGATTACATGGATTTATTTCTTTATCGCTTTACTTTTCTCTGTCAATGCAATTCTGAACTCAGTTGGAGATGTACTAATGAGCAAAGAGCAATTACAAAATAAACCGATGAAGGGGTTCATACAAATCTTTCAAGTCATTTTTTCTTGTATTGCTATTATTATAATTATTTCTATTCTGATAAATAAGTCACCTCTCAATTTGATTACAGGATTAGGAGCCTTTGCGGCTGTACTTATGTTGATTTTCAAAGACACCATTCTAGGATTTGTTGCCGGTGTATTACTCTCTGAAAATGATATGATCCGCATTGGTGACTGGATTGAAATGCCACAAAACAATGTTAACGGTATTGTTACAGACATCACCTTGAATATTGTAAAGATTCAAAACTTCGATAATACCACTGTTACAATCCCCCCCTACTCATTAGTTTCGGGCTCTTTCATTAACTGGCGTGGTATGACTGAATCTGGTGGACGACGTATCATGCGCGAATATACTTTGAAATTAGATTATATAAAACCATGCACATCAGAGTTTTTAGAAAAGATGAAAGGATTTGATGTCGAACTATCACAATTCATCACTATCAAACAGAAACAAGCAACTGAAGACAAAATAGCAAACACAGAAAATCCAGACGGTTTAGTAAATGGTACCATAGATACAAATGTAGGGTTACTTCGAGCCTATATGACTATGTATCTTAGACGACATCCTTTCATCAGCAAAGATCTATTGTTCATGGTACGCACACTGGCTCCAACTGAAAACGGGCTACCAATGCAGATCTATTGTTTCTCCATCAATAAGAACTGGCCTAGCTACGAATCCATTCAGGCTGAAATTATGGAACATTTTGTATCTGTATTACCTGAATTTGAATTGTATCCGTTCCAAAATCCTAGTGCTAGAGATTATATCATCAGTAGCCTGATAGAAGCAGAAAAGGATTTGTCGACTATAAACGCTATTCCCTGGCATTCAGTTCAATCTAAAGAAAAATAGCAAATAAAAATATGAAAAGACTGTCTTCATTTACAAAGACAGTCTTTTCATATTTTTATAGTAGACACTTCTACTTCAGATGCAACTACTTATCTCAAGCCGATGCAATCTTCAACCTTTAATCTAATACTATGAAAAACACATTATGATAACATATAAAGAAGAAGAAATGTTCATTGCAAATGAAATAAAAGTATATTAAATAGAGAAATTGATAGCGAAAAAGTATTTTTTAAGATGGAATAATTATCACAAATATTTAATAAATGATAATACAATTGAAGCTGTTTAAATTCAAATATTTACAAATCACTCAAAAGAGAATACACTCACAATATACTTAATATCTATAGTATATTATTTCGTGGAAATATATCCAATTTCACTTCCTGCATATAATAACAACATAAAAGTAGATGATTATAGTGGCTTTCTTTATTCAACAATACAAACTTTCAATACCTTCATATTTTTTCTCTAAAAATAAATTTTATTCTTAATATAATTAATTATGTTAAGAATAAAAATGATATAATATTTGTACGAAAAATACCAAATAAATGAAGATAATAAACTATTTCGAATGAAGTAAGAAAGATAATATAAAGGGATATGTTCATAAAAACCAAGAAATGAAGTGTGGTTTAAAAAAAATATAGCGTAAAATAAAAATTTAATCGATCATTTTATGAAAAGTCAGAATCTTTTCCTATATTTGCAAATACTTCCCGCAAGCGTGCGGCTCATCATATCAAAAAAAGGACTCTGGCTTAGGTCAGGGTTCTTTTGATTTTATACCTCAACACTAAAATATTGAAATATGATAGCTCAGTTTAAAAAGTTGGAGGATTAACATTTACTAATTCCAATCTATAAAAGAATTAAAACTATAAAATAGAATATATGAAACTGAATGAATCTGATAATAAAAACGGTTTAGTAGATTTTTCGTGGGGATAATTTTTTATCTTCGTGAAGTATTGCTTACTTTGCATTATGAAAAACGATTATTTGAACATGCTAGCCAGCCTCGTGTTGCCAGCTCAGATATTAGATTACTTTCTCATCTCTGGAGTCGAACAAACCTCTCAAGAGATTCATATCAGTCTGGATGAAAAGATGAATCCCGAGTTAAGCAATAACATACATTTTGAGTCCAAAGGTTTTATGGAAGCTGTAAATGTGACAGACTTTCCCATACGGGACCATAAGGTAATTCTCAGGATCAGACGTCGTCGTTGGACAGACTTGCGCACAGGCAAAAGCTTCAGCATTCCCATCGACCTCGACATCGTGGCCAAGGGAACCAGATACTCCAAAGAATTTGGAGCTTTTTTAAAAGAAACGTATGGAGACATCCCCGGTGACCTGCCGTACGCTTGAGGAATTCTACCATATAGATGGTCATACATTCGAAAAACAGTATAAGGAGGTACTCAGCGGATATCGCAGATGGGATCAGTTATCTCATGCCGATGAATGGATGCTGTTTCCGGAGAATATGGGACCGCATCTGGCAATTGACGAGACCTCACTCTCCAACGGTGAACTTTATACCTTTGTAACCAACCGTGATGCCTGTACGAGAGAGTGTTCCCTGGTAGCTGTCGTGGCAGGAACTAAATCAGAGGACGTAATAGCTGTACTGCAACGAATTGACGAAAAAAGTCGTTATGCCGTTAAAGAAGTGACTCTTGACCTTTCAGACTCCATGCGCAAGATTGTACGGACTGCATTTCCTAAAGCCAACCGTGTGATAGACCGTTTTCACATTCAGAAATTAGCTTGCGATGCCGTGCAGGAATTACGCATCAAACACCGTTGGGATGCCATACAGCAGGCCAATGAGGAAATGGAGGAAGCCAAACAGAAGAACGAAGATTATGTCCCATACCGATATTCCAATGGTGACACTCGTAGGGAATTGCTGATACGCTCTCGGTATTTGCTTTTCAAGTCAGCCGATAAATGGACAGAAAGACAGAAACAAAGGGCAGCAATACTTTTCGAAGAATATCCTGACATTAAAAAGGCATATGGATTGTGCCATTCCCTGAGGATGATATTCTCAAAGAATACCATAAAGGATGCTGCACGTCTGGCTATGGCACGATGGTATAACAAAGTAGAAGAAGCGGGAATGCACTCATTTAATATCATTGCTGCTACTTTCTATGGGCACTATGATGAAATACTGAATTTCTACAACCATCGTTCTTCAAATGCGATGGCAGAATCGTTCAATGCCAAAATCAAATTGTTCAGAGCGAACCTCAGAGGTGTAGCAGATAAGAAGTTCTTTCTATTCCGCATTGCTAAGCTATATGCGTATCCCCACTAAATTTCTACTGAGCCGGTTTGGTACACCTCCAAAATAATGGAAGGCATTTTTACATGCCTGGATAAGATATTCTTTCTTTTGCGATGGTACAGCTTCGTAATACGTAATCTGGCTGCAAGGAAGTATAGCGGCAAAGACTTCCACGGGAACCTTATCACCCGTATTCCTGTCTGCAATATAAAGTTTGTCACCGGCAAAATCCACATACATCTGATCACCGGCTATATGATCTATGCGCCCAACCGGTACTTTTACTTCCTTTTCACGTCTGAGATACAGGCAGAATGAACAGTAGCTGTAACCTTGAGGACGATCTCTCAGATATTCCTCATGCAAGGACCTTCTTGTTGTTCCACGGGCTTTAAGTCGTTTTATGTACTCAGATATACGTTCTTGAAGATATTTATACTCTGCAGATCCTGATGGTTCATTGTCAGTCTCCGTACCGAAAAGCTCATGCAGATGCTGCTCGTCCATTTTTAACAGGCGTTCAAGTTCTATACCCATATCTTCATATATACGGATATATCGTTTGAGTGTATTACGTGAAATCAGAAGAGAAGAGCTGATACTACGGATACTCATTCCTGACTGGTAACACCGCAGTATGTGCTTGATTCTTATTTTCATTCTTTTAAAAATTTTATTCGGTTAATAATACCGGGCTAAAATGCTTTGTAAAGTACAAAAACAAGACTGAAATATGGTAATTCTATAAGGTTAATTTTTATTGTAATCTAAGTGGGTCAGGTGACTTTTATAATAGTGGGTCAACCGACTTTAAATTTTCCATATTTACTCTATAAACATTATTTGCTTCATCCTTAAATCGTCCACTTTGTTATACCGTCTTTCTATGAATTGTTGTTAATTGTTTTCCTTTAACATGAACTTTAACTTTATATGAACTGTTATTTTGTAGTAATTTTAAGCCACCATTAACTATATGAATCTGATTATAGCCATAGTTCCCGTATTATCACTGATAGTGCTAATGGCATTTTTTAAAATGTCAGGTGATAAAAGCAGCATTATATCTTTAGTAGTTACCATGCTAATTGCCTTTTTCGGGTTTCATTTCCCTTTGGATGATTTATTATTCTCCTTTCTTTATGGAGCCATGAAAGCAGTTTCACCTATTTTGATTATTATCCTGATGGCTATATTCAGTTACAACGTTTTGCTTAAAACTGAAAAAATGGAAATTATTAAACAACAGTTTTCTTCTATCTCAACTGATAAAAGCATTCAGGTGTTATTGCTTACATGGGGATTCGGAGGATTGCTAGAGGCTATGGCCGGATTTGGAACAGCCGTAGCCATTCCTGCTGCCATTCTGATTAGTTTAGGATTTAAACCAATCTTTTCGGCAACAGTCAGTCTGATTGCCAACAGTGTAGCCACAGCTTTCGGCGCTATTGGCACACCAGTACTTGTACTTGCCAAAGAAACAAGCCTGAATGTACAAACATTAAGCACAAATGTTGTCCTCCAACTTTCAGTCTTGATGTTTTTAATTCCATTAATATTACTCTTTCTTACAAATCCTAAATTAAAATCACTACCTAAAAACGTATTATTAACACTATTGGTAGGCAGTGTTTCTTTGGGGAGTCAATATATAGCAGCACGTTATATGGGTGCTGAATCTCCTGCTATCATTGGAAGTATATTGTCCATTATTGTTATTATTTTATATGGTAAACTGACTGCAACAAAAGAAGAAAAGAATCAGAGAAACATTTCAAAAAGTAAGGATATATTCAAGGCGTGGAGCATCTATCTCTTTATTCTTTTATTGATAATTGTGACAAGCCCATTATTTCCGGGACTGAGAAACACATTGGAGAATAATTGGGTAACACACATCAGTCTTCCTATAAATATGTCGACAGTGAATTATACGATTTCGTGGCTGACCCATGCAGGCGTTTTGCTTTTTGTGGGTACATTTGCAGGTGGCCTTATCCAGGGAGCAACTGTCAAGGAACTGTTCGTTGTACTTTGGAAAACGGTGAAACAATTGGAAAAGACATTTATAACAGTGATTTGTCTGGTAGGCCTGTCCACTGTCATGGATACTTCCGGTATGATATCCGTAATAGCTACTGCACTTGCGACTATTACCGGAAATCTTTATCCCTTTTTTGCACCGATAATCGGTTGCTTGGGCACATTTATTACAGGTAGTGATACCTCTTCCAATATCCTATTCGGTAAATTACAAGCTAGTGTTGCCGGACATATTCAGGTAAGTCCCGATTGGTTATCGGCTGCAAATACCGTAGGAGCAACAGGAGGGAAAATAATTTCGCCTCAGAGCATTGCAATCGCTACTTCCGCCGGAAACCAACAAGGGAAAGAAGGAGAAATATTAAAAGCTGCCATTCCTTATGCATTGGTGTATGTGTGTATAACAGGTATCATCGTCTATCTTTTCAGCTAAAAATGTTGAAAAACTGTAAAAAACAAGCATGTTAAAGCGTATTCTAACAAAAAAGGATTTAATTTGAATCCGATTTAATAATTAATAAATAAATAGTAAGATGAACGAATTAGTTGCAAAAATCAAGGAATTAAGCAATGCATTCTTTATGGATGCTGAATTGCAAACAGAAAAAGGTAATAAAGCTGCAGGTACACGTGCACGCAAAGCTTCTTTAGAGCTGGAAAAATTACTGAAAGAGTTTAGAAAGGCTTCTTTGGAAGAAGCTAAAAAGTAATTTCATGATTATTTGAGCACAAAGAAAAGCTGTCCATAACCGGATAGCTTTTTTAGTTTTATGATTTGCCATGAAATTCACAGTCCCCTATTTTTTTATCATCTCTATTTCTTGAAAGATTAATCTCTTTTTCATTGATACTTATTCGTTTTTAATTTATGGAATAATCGGAATTTTTGTATTTTTGTTTGCTGCTTATAACCTAGAGAAAAAATATCCAATGAAGAAAATGCGTTTATTGCTTATTTGTGCAAGTATATTGACAGTCACAGGAAGTTTCTTCTCGTGTGAAAACGAAAAAGATGCTTCTTTATACCTTCGGGCCGACTCACTTAATCAAGTTGCTTATAAAGTGCGTTACAAAGATTTGAAGGCTTCTTGCAAAGCTGCCCATGAAGCATATCGTTTTTCTTTGAACAATTCTTCCTTGCGTGCCGAAGCACTGAATAATATAGGATTTTGTGCCTTTATTCACATGGATTTTGAAACGGCTGAAAAGTTCTTTCAACAAGTATACGAAACAACGACAAATGAACTTGAGTGTCTGATAGCTGACATTGGCATGATGAAGATTTGCCAGCGTACCGCCATGAATAAAGAATTTTATGATTACCGTAACAGTGCCTTACGCCGTATGAAGCGTATTAACGATGATCGTTCTGCCATCACCGATCCTACGATATTAGAACGTTTGAACTATGCACATTCCGAGTTCTCGATTGCATCAGCCATCTACTATTATTATTTACAGCAAGAACAGCAGTCTTTGGAGGCCATAAATGAAATTAAAGTAGACGAAGGACTGGAGCGCGACACGGCACAACTGCTCTATTATTATTACATGAAAGGTTCGGGAGGTATGTATGAAGCACCTACACAAGAGGAAGTTGTATTGGGCGAGTTTAATTACTTAGTGGATTGTTTGCGCATTAGTCATGATTTAGGATATGTATACTTTGAAGCTAATGCTTCGCAAGCAATGGCGGAATTACTGAAAGAGAGAAAGAATTATGATTTGTTGATGGCACGCCGTCCCAGTGTGATGAGAGGCATTAATACAGAAGATTTACCATGGGAAGAATTGGTGATGTCTTTTGCCGAAAATGCTCTACAATTATTTAAAACCTATGGAGATTTATATCAGATATCAGGAACTTATCGCACTTTGGCCTCCTGTTGTAATGAGCAAGGAAGGTATGAGGAAGCATTAAGTTATCTATCTGAGGCTTTAGGATATGTGAACCGCCATCATGAGAAATTTTATCATTGTACAGATACGACAGATCGTCTTCGCCCTTATGTTCCCATGGCATCCACTTCCATCGAACTTCAATGGATTAATGATGATGGTATCAAAACGGTTCCCGAATGGATTGCCCGCTTTCGTGAACAACTTAGTGTAACTTATGCTGCCCTGGGAATGAAACCGGAATCTGATTATAACAGAAACATTTATCTTGATATACTTGATTATACACGACAAGACAAAGAACTGGAAAGCCGCTATATTGCATTAGAAAAGGAATCCGAGCAATTAACCGGCTTATTGGCTGTTGTCATTATCGGAATTATAGTACTGATTGTGCTGTTCTGGATACTAAACAGACAATGGAAAGTTCGCAATACGTTATATATTGCCAAGTTGAAACGTACTCTCGATATTTGCAGAAAGATTACAGCTTCCGTACCTTCGGATGCAAATGAAGTGGATGATGTCATAAGTGCCATGCACACTGCAGTAGGTGAAGATATTCTGCAGTTGATAGGAGCATCGCTATTGCAAATTGTCGTTTACGAAAATGAAACGAAACAACCGATACAGTATGATGGCAGTTGTACTCGGTTTATTCTAAGTGTCCCCAACAAAGAACAACCGTTAGGAGAAATAAACTTGTATTCTTCACAGAAAATGAAAAAGGATGATAAAGCTTTGATGAAGGTTATAATTCCTTATATATCATGGACATTGGAAAACGGACTGGCTTTTATTTCATTGGGAGATGAACGCAAACGGCTGGAAAAAGAACAATATATACACGAACAACATTTGGCAGAAAACAAACGGCAAAATCTGGTAAAGAAAGCATGTCTCTTCATTGTTATGGGTATCATGCCTTATATCGACCGTATTATTAATGAGACGCATAAGCTTACAGTGAATAATTATATTGACAATGAAGATATTAAGAAAAGCAAATATCATTATATAGATGAATTGATAACCCGTATCAACGAGTATAACGACATCCTGGCTTTATGGATAAAGATGAAACAAGGAACACTTAGTTTAAGTATTGAAAATTTTGAATTAAATGACCTGTTTAAGGTCTTAGTCAAAGGAAGAAAGACCTTCGAAATGAAGCAACAGACATTGACGATAATACCTACCGAAGCCATAGTAAAGGCAGATAAGGCACTAACACTCTTTATGATTAACACTCTAATGGAAAATGCCCGTAAGTATACCCAACAAGGAGGGAAAATTTCTGTGTATGCAGAAGAAAACGAAAATTATGTAGAAATATCTATTCAAGATAATGGTTTGGGGCTTTCTGTAGAAGACAAAGAACGAATATTGAGTGAAAAAGTATATGATTCCGGAAAAATTGGTTTACAAAATACCGAGAATGCAGCAGAACTTCAAAAGAATAAAGGACATGGGTTCGGACTGATGAATTGTAAAGGCATTATCGATAAATATAGAAAAACGAACGACATCTTTCGAATGTGCACATTTAATATTGAAAGTGAACCGGGCAGAGGCAGTCGCTTTTATTTTCGCCTCCCCAAAGGAATACGGAAAATACTGATGTTGATTCTTATATCTACTCTATCGCTATTGAGCAGTTGTGGAGAGAATCATTTGGAGCGCCAGGAAACAATGACACCGGAAGACTCCGTCCAATGCTATGACAAATGGTTAACGGCAGCAAATAATTATGCTTATGATGTATACAATTGCAATATCGAAGGACTTTATCAACAAGCCTTATCATATGCTGACAGCGCATTATTTTGCCTGAATGTCCACTATAAACAGTATTCTCATCAAACAGCACCTTTATTGAGATTGGAAGGAGAAGGGACAGCAGCCGAACTGGAGTGGTTCAACAATCATTTTGACACGGATTATTATACCCTGTTGGACGTACGTAATGAATCAGCAGTGGCATTTTTGGCGTTGGGCCATTTAGATGCTTATCGATACAATAACAATGCATATACTGCGCTTTATAAACAGATAAGTGAAGACACCTCTCTTGAGGAATATTGCCGGCAGATGCAACTGTCGGCAAATAATAAGATTGTCGCTATTATTCTTTGTATTGTCATATTGCTGCTGTTACTGACAGGTTATTATTTGCTTTATTTTCGCCATCGTTTGCTGTACCGGTATAATTTGGAGCAGGTGCTTGAGATTAATCAACAGGTTTTTACAGGATCGTTGCTGAACGAACAGGCCGATAAAGATATTGCGGAAAGTTTGGTTAATGCCATGTTTGAGGGAATAAATGAATTAATTGCCATTGATGTACTTGGCATAGCCGTTTATAGTGAAGACAGTCATAACTTGAAATGCAGTTTTTCTTTATCGGATGAGGGAAATGAGGATATGCGTGAACTTATGACACGTTGTTTTGAGACACAGACTGTATATTGGACGGAAAAAAATCGTATTAAATGCCTTCCTTTGTGGGTAGAAACCGGAGGAGAAAATCGTTGCACTGGTGTACTGGCTTTAAGATGTTCTTTTGATAGCGAGCGCGAAGATGACCGCTTAATGGTAGAGTTAGTAGCCGGATATGTTGCTATAATCGCTTATAATGCGGTGGTGCTGATGGCACAAAAATATCGTGATATAGAGACGGCTCAAGACGATGCTCGCCGGGCTATCCGTGAAGAAAACCAGCTTCATGTACAGAATTTAGTTTTGGACAACTGTTTGTCCACCATTAAGCATGAAACAATTTATTATCCTAATAAAATAAAGCAGATTATCGACAAACTAAACAATGAACCGGTTCGTGAGAACGAAAGAAGACAAATAGAGACTGTAAGTGAGCTGATTAGTTATTACAAAGATATTTTTACAATATTAAGTTCCTGTGCTGCTCGACAATTAGAAGAAATAACTTTTAAACGCAGTATTGTAAAGGCCCAGGATTTAGCTGATTATGCAGAACGCTACATGAAACGTGTGGGAAAACGTTTTTTTTGTAAAGTAGAACTAAAAATAGAGGTGGAAAATGTTTCAATGCTTGGAGATATGATTCAATTAAAATATATGCTTGAAAATTTAATAGATGAAGCCTTGTCTTATGAGGTTGACGGAAGACTGTATTTACATATATATAAGGACACAGACTTTGCCAGGTTCGACTTTATAGATAAACGTCGCGATAAAACTCAAGAAGAACTGAATCAATTATTCTATCCGCATTTATCACGAATGAAACGTGGTAGCGAAGGAGTTCTGACAGGTACGGAATATCTAATATGCAAGCAGGTAATTCGTGAACATGACGAGTTTGCAGGCAGGCGTGGCTGTCGTATTAATGCCCAGCCGGTAAGCAATGGAGGTTTTATGATATGGTTTACTATTCCTGCAAGATAACAAAATAATGAAATATAATAAATCAAGATAATATGGAAAGCAAGAAATTTAAAGTTATAATTGTTGAAGACGTTAAGTTAGAATTAAAAGGTACTGAAGAGATTTTCAGACATGAAATTCCTAATGCCGAGGTGATTGGTACAGCTATGACTGAAAATGAATTTTGGGAACTTCTTAAAGTACATACTCCTGACATGGTATTACTCGATTTAGGATTGGGTGGTTCCACTACCATAGGTGTAGATATATGTTCTTCTTTACGGAAGAATCACCCTGAAATAAAAGTACTTATATTCACAGGTGAGGTGTTGAATGAAAAGCTTTGGGTAGATGTTTTGAATGCCGGTGCAGATGGTATTATTCTCAAAACAGGCGAGCTTCTGACGGCGACCGATGTGCAAGCCGTAATGGATGGTAAGAAACTTGTGTTTAATTATCCCATACTCGAAAAAATAATAGAACGTTTCAAACAATCTGTCGCGCAAGAACAACGTCGGCAGGAAGCTATCATCAATTATGATATTGATGAATATGACGAACGTCTTCTTCGACATTTGGCACTAGGGTATACCAAAGAAATGATTACAAATCTAAAAGGTATGCCTTTCGGTGTAAAATCAATAGAAAAGCGGCAAAACGATCTTATTAATCGCTTGTTTACTATTAATGAGCGAAGCGGTGTCAATGCATGTCGTCTTGTAACGCGCGCTTTAGAGTTGCGTATTATTGATATTGATAATTTAGAGCCGGATGAAGAATAATTACTATTTTCCCCATGTAGCTACATTCTTCTTTTTATTGACAGTAATAGTGGCATTAGTCTCATGGATAGGCAGTATTTACGGGCTTGGCACAGTGCAAAGTCTACTTAGTCCGGAAGGTATCCGCTGGGAGCTTAGACATATTACAAGTAATTATGTTAAGACTCCCGCTTTGGGAATTATAATGATTTTACTCTTTGGCCTTGGAATAGCTTCTTATAGCGGCATGGTTAATGCCATTGGCAGGATTTTGAAAAGAGGAAAGCAGTTAACGCGAAAAGAAAAGCGTGCCCTACTGTTTTCTGCTTGTATTTTATTTATCTATTCGTTGACAATCATCATGACTACTTTTGCTCCTTGGACGATATTGCGAAGTATTACCGGCTCCTTAGGAAATTCACCTTTTCAGCAAGGCATATATTATCTTATTTCATTCGGAATAGGTTTGTCAGGAGTAGTTTTTGGCTATACTTCCGGGCGTTTGCGTAATGACAGAGATATAATTCGAGGAATGACTTTCTTGTTTATTCGCTTTGCCGATTACTTTGTTATTTTGTTTTTTATTGTTCAGTTCTTCTCTTCGCTACTATATACTAATTTGACAGAATGGATTGGAATAGACTCAAGCATAATGGTTTACGTCTTTCATGTTTGTTGTTTTATTCCTTTTATTGGAATGCTAAATAGAAAAAAATAAGTTATGAGCGAAAATAGTTGCTAAGATTTTTGGAACTTTTGATAAAAGCTATTATCTTTGCACCCGCAAACAAGGATGGTTCCGTAGCTCAGCTGGATAGAGCAACGCCCTTCTAAGGCGTGGGTCCTGCGTTCGAATCGCAGCGGAATCACAAGTAAAAAACCGCAAAACGCTAATTATTAAGCTTTTGCGGTTTTCTTGTTTTGGGAATTGTCCGCAAACTTTCCGCTTACACAATACTAAGGCTCAGTTTGAAAACTTGGGGGAATTAGTTAAAAACACTATCTTTGTGGCATGAAACAGAACCTTCAACCCCCTGCCACTCCACTGGAGATGTT
>NZ_KB905472.1:1721069-1826898 GCF_000382445.1 Phocaeicola massiliensis B84634 = Timone 84634 = DSM 17679 = JCM 13223
AAATGCTGCTGCGGAAGCTTTTAATGCAAAAATTAAAGCATTTAGGGCTTCATTTCGTGGAGTAGTAGATAAGAGGTTCTTTCTGTATAGATTAGAAAAGGTGTATGCATAAAGGGAAATTAACAAATGTTAATCCCCCCAAGAATTACAACTGAGCCTGTAAACCAGCGCAAAACAGGCATAAAAAAAGAGAGCTACTTTTATGTAACTCTCTGATTTCTAAGTGATCCGCCTGGGGCTCGAACCCAGGACCCCAACATTAAAAGTGTTGTGCTCTACCTGCTGAGCTAGCGAATCAATCCTTTGTTATTGCTATTCTTCCGAATTGCGAGTGCAAAGGTAAGGCTTATTTTTGAATTTGCAAACATTTCCCAAACTTTTTTTCTAAAAAGATAGCTTTTATTCTTCGCTTCTCATTTTACAATTATCTCTTCTATCGGCTGTACTAACTCCTTGTCTAAAGGAAAAGCCTGATATTTTACCTTACTGAAATCAATCTGTTTCATATCAATACAACGAATATTACTATTATATGCTGTACGATAATAGACTTTACGATTTGTCAGATCAATGGCAGAAGTCCATTGAGTAGCACTAGGAATCATAGGCGCATGCCCAGCTGCATGTTCTATACCGATAGGGATATCAAAATTATTCAAAATGTGAAAACTTTGCAATACAGCATCATAGGCAGTAGCACACTGTGGAGCAGTTGCTTTATAAAATGCAGCACGAACAAAACGCGAAGGAGGAGTTACATCTCCGGGGATTCCTTGAAACCCACTACCTGCACCAAATGGAAAGATAGTTACACCACCTAATTGATGTGCCTCTGCCCCACCCGGATAAAGATTCACATAATTGTTTAAATTGGTCATCTGCCAAGGGAAACCGGGCGAATTGGTCAATACACCAATTTCATTCTCATAAAAACAAGGGACACCATCTACAAATTCCAACACAACCTGCCGACCGTTTGCATCGCCTATTCGCCAATGTACTGTGGAACTCGCTCCGGTAGTATCTACAGACACTACACGTATATCCTGCATTGCAGCCTTTATTTCCTCTATTGTCGAAAATTGAGAAAGCATCCACGCTACCAACTGTAAATCGGCCACTGTCCGTGTATTCTGCTTTGCGTCATAAACAGGATAATTTCCGTAATGGGGGAAATAAAACAGTCCTGCTGAAAGTCCTGCTTCATTTAAACCCTCAACAACAAAATCCTTCAATACAATGGAAAGTCCCACAACACCATATCGTGCACGAAACTTTGCCCCATTCATTCCTTTGGGAGTATAGGATATCATTTCATGTCCGCATGGAATTACCACATACTGACTAGGCAGATAGCTATCCCCCCACTCTATAGTGCGCGCCTGTACATAACCACCATCCTTTGCAGTCACCGAAATACCGGTACAAGCCATTACCGGCAATGCACATCCTGTCAATAACAGTGCGCCGATCAATATCTTTTTCATAATAGTAAAAACATTTAGTCTTAAAAATAACAATGTTCTGTGAATTTAGTTCTAACTTTGCATTAGAAACTCAATAGACTACAACAATAAAATGCATCCGATTGTTATAGCCATTGTATGAAATATATTATTTTTGTTTTCATGCTTTTTATAAGCCAAATACCAAAAACTAAAATGGAAAAAACGAGTGAAATATACCTGGCAGGAGGTTGTTTTTGGGGAACCGAACATTTCCTAAAACAAATCAGAGGAGTAAAACACACCGAAGTAGGTTATGCCAATGGTAATACTGCAAGCCCGACTTACAAAGAAGTTTGTACGGATAAAACAGGATTTGCCGAAACTGTGAAGGTTGTGTATAATCCGCGAGAGGTCAGTCTTGAACTGTTACTCAATCTTTATTTTCAAACAATTGACCCTACCAGCATCAATAGGCAGGGACACGACCAAGGCACTCAATACCGTACCGGTATCTATTACACCGATAAAGCTGATTTAACCATCATCCAAAATGCCGTCTGCGAATTGGCCAAAGAGTATTCACGTCCGCTCGCCCTTGAAGTAGAACCTTTGAAGAATTTCTATAATGCTGAAGAATATCATCAGAACTATTTGGATAAGAATCCTGATGGATATTGTCACCTTAATCCTAAACTTTTTGAATTGGCACGACGTGCCAATGCCATCCCTTCCTATAAGAAGCCAAGCGATGCCACCCTGCGCAACAAATTGTCACCTGAACAATACGCTGTCACCCAAAATAATGCAACCGAACCCCCATTTCACAATGAATATTGGGACGAAACACGAGAGGGGATTTATGTCGATATTACTACCGGTGAGCCCTTATTTGTGTCTACCGACAAATTTGATTCCGGCTGCGGATGGCCTAGCTTTACCAAACCTATCGACAATACATTAGTTAAAGAACTGACAGACACTACTCACGAGATGATTCGCACCGAAGTAAGAAGCAAAACCGGTAATGCGCATCTAGGGCATGTTTTTCCGGATGGACCTGCCGATAAAGGCGGCTTGCGTTATTGCATCAATAGTGCATCCCTAAAATTCATCCCTAAGGAAAAAATGGCAGCAGAAGGATACGGACACTATCTAAAGTTACTGAATAAATAAAACCCTCTAACGTATCAAAAAGACTGCAAGGAGGAAGAATTACATATTTTCAGGCATATTCTGACAGGACAAGTATTACCTAAAGATAGAAAAAATATGAAAAGATACAGACCGGTCATATTCATATCCTTTTATATGATTATTCTGATTATCATAGCTGCACAGCTATGGGGAGCAAACGGCTTCCTTCATCCCGCCATTGAGAATATCAACCTTTATGTGCGCGGATTACGCAATACACATGCTCCTCTCTTTCATCAAAGCTATGATAATTACCTGCAATTGTTACCGGGTATTCTCCTGATTGGATTAAAACTAGGTGGGGTAAAAGGAAGATTCGAATGGAAACGACTTCTTATTTTTATCGTGCTCTCCATTATCTTCACCCAACTGGTAGTAAATTCTCTGAAATTAGCATGCGGAGTTTTACGTCCTGACGAGTCCAACTTTTTCTCTTTTCCTTCAGGACACACAGCTACTGCATTCATGACAGCCACTCTACTTTACAAAGAATATGGATTTAAAGGAATATGGGTAAGTTTAGTTGCATACGCTTCTGCTATTGTTACCGGCATGACACGTATTCTCAATAATCGCCATTGGATAATAGATGTGATAGTAGGAGCTGCATTGGGCATTCTATTGACAGAAATGGCATATAGGCTGGTAAAAACAATATTTAAAGACAGAGAACTCATTAACACAGACTATAATCACTGATGTATTAATTATAGAAATAACGCAACAATAATTGAAAATACATGAAAAAACTAATGATAACACTTGGGATGTTTGCAACATTTTGTACAACAGAGGCAAAAGTGACATTACCCGCTCTATTTACAGATAACATGGTACTACAACAAAAGTCAGATATAATCCTTCGCGGGCACTCGACGAACCGAAAAGAGGTTATGGTGATAACCGGCTGGGACAAGCATATCTATATGGCCCAAACAGACAAGCAAGGGAATTGGAAAACAGAAATCTCTACCCCCTCTGCCGGCGGACCCTACGAAATTAGTTTTTGTGATGGAGAAGAACTCACCCTACACAACATCATGATAGGTGAACTTTGGCTCTGTTCGGGACAATCCAATATGGAAATGCCGGTCGGCGACTGGGGAAAAGTATTGAACTATGAAAATGAAATAAGAGAAGCGACTTATCCTGACATACGGTTATTTAAAGTAAAAAAAGAGACATCACTGACACCGAAGGAGGACTTAAGTCCCACACAAGGAGAATGGCAGGAATGCACTCCTCAAAGTGTAAATAGCTTTTCTGCTGTGGGATACTTCTTTGCCCGCCAGTTACAACAGAAGTTAAAAACTCCAATTGGTGTTATAGACTGTTCATGGGGAGGAACTCCTGCTGAAGCATGGACTAGTTATAACGGATTGAAGCACTTACAAGAGTTTGAGCACGAAATGGATATGCTGGAATCTTTGGGATTCCAACCCGAAAAGATTGATGCAGAGTATGCCAAGAAGAGAGAAGCATGGTATCAATCTTTGTATGAGCATGATATGGGATGGTGTGATAACCATCAAGTATGGGCTGAACCTGATTATTCAGACGAGAATTGGAAGGAAATGAATCTACCGGGAAGTTGGGAAAGTAATGGAATAAAAGATTTTGATGGTGTAATGTGGTTCAGAAAGACTGTAGATATTCCTCGCACTTGGTACAGAAAACCGATAACAATCAATTTAGGCAAGATAAGCGATGAAGACATAGTCTATTATAACGGCGTGGAAATTGGACGAGGAAGCAACCGTGACGCCGTGCGCCGGTACACTGTCCCCAAAAAGTTAGTAAAACGGGGAAAAGCTGTTCTCACCATACGTGTGACAAACTATGCCGGAGAAGGGGGACTCATCGGGAAACCGGAAAATATGACAATGACAGTCAAGGGTAAAGATCCTGTCACATTAGCTGGAAATTGGAAGTATTTATCCGGCTTTTCATTGGCTGGTATAGAACCTCTTCCTCCTTCGCCCAAGACCAATCCTCAATACCCCACTACCCTCTTCAATGCAATGGTACACCCCATTACCAAAATTCCTATCCGGGGGGTCATTTGGTATCAGGGAGAAGCCAATGTAGGCCGGGCTGATGAATATGCCGACCTGTTTATGTCATTGATATCTGATTGGCGTGATAAATGGAAACAGCCTGACATGCCTTTCTACTTCGTACAACTGGCTAATTTTCTGAAGAAGGAGGAGATACAACCCGACTCGGAATGGGCTGCATTAAGAGAAGCACAATCAAAAGCCCTTTATCTAAATAACACCGGCATGGCCGTGACCACCGACTTGGGCGAAGCCAATAATATCCATCCCAAAAACAAGCAGGAAGTAGGACTGCGCTTGTCCCAACTTGCCCTGAAACAAACATATAAAAAGAAAAGGATGCCACAATCACCTCTTTTCAAAAGCTATCGTATAGAAGGAAACACAATACGCATCGGTTTTGATAATCCGGGAAAAGGCTTTATGAAACCAGACACCATCAAAGGTTTTATCATTGCAGGTGCAGACCATATATTCTATCCGGCTACAGTAACTATCCAGAAAAAAGAAATAATAGTAGAATCACCCGATGTTCCCCATCCGGTAGCTGTCAGATACAATTGGGCTGACAATCCCGATGGGAATTTATACGGACTATCCGGTTTGCCGACAGCCCCTTTCCGTACAGACAATTGGTAATAAAACCCGGTTATCTCTATTTTTCTATGAAAAAGGATCTTTTTGTTATAATGAATATATCTATATTTGCACTCTATTTTCAAAAAACTAAAAAAAACACATAGCTATGGGAATGGTTATAGGTATAGACGTGGGTGGGAGTACTACCAAAATTATCGGTGTGGACGGAGAAGGAATCAAACATCCGATGATTGTCAAAGCGACAGACCCCATCACCTCTCTATTTGGAGCTTTCGGGAAATATATATATGACAACAACATTAGTTTGAGCGGAATAGAAAAAGTAATGCTCACAGGAGTGGGAAGTGCTTATGTCAACCAACCGCTTTACGGATTGCCTACCGAACATACCGATGAGTTTCTAGCCAATGGATTAGGTGCGCATTATGGTTCGCAGCTGAAAAATCTGATTGTTGTAAGTATGGGCACAGGAACTTCTTTCGTCAAAGTGGAGGACGGAAAGATTCAACATATCGGCGGCATCGGTATCGGTGGAGGAACCATTCAGGGACTATCCAGATTATTGCTAAAGACACACGACATCCACCAAGTGGTAGAAATGGCACAAAAAGGAATAGTGGAAAACATAGATTTACAGATAAAGGATATCTGCAATGCTGCCCTGCCGGGACTTCCATTGAATGCTACTGCATCTACTTTCGGAAAAGCAGACAGTAATTCATCTTTAGAAGATGTAGCGGCAGGAATTATTCACATGGTACTGCAATCCATTGGGCAATCCGTGATACTCGCAGCATTGAACAGTTCCATCAAAGACTTCGTTTTAATAGGCAATCTGGCAAAGCTGCCACAATGCAAAGAAGTTTTTCCCATCATGGAAGACATGTACCAATGCCATTTCCTGATACCGGAATATGCCCAATACAGAACTGCTTTGGGTGCAGCATTGGCATACGTGCATCAAAAAGAAAAGCAATAAGGATGAAGTACGGAGTCAGTAAAAATACATTGCTCATTACTGCCGGCATAATTTGGTTGACAGCCGGCATCAATATATTGCGAATCGGCGTGGAATGCTGGATAAACGATTCGCATTATTGGCTGTTTAAAGCATGCGAAGCTACTCTGGTTTTTCTCCTGTTCTTTGGCTTCATTTTTCGGAAACTATACAGAAAGCACACACATCGCATCAGTCAAAAGAAAAAAAAGAATTGTCCTTTTTCTTTCTTTGATGTCCAAGGATGGATAGTGATGGCGTTTATGATTACAATCGGCATATTGTCACGCCTGTTTCATCTGTTGCCCGAATCTTTCATTGCCGTATTCTATACAGGACTTTCCCTCGCACTAATCGGTACAGGAATCCGATTCATTATTTATTGGTGGAAAAACAAACATTGGCTTCAATAAGCCAGGTTCTTTTACCTCTTTATTTCATTGAAAAGGCTACCTCATTACAGGCAGCCTTTCAAGTTATTTTCTTTCCAACAGGTTTATTATTGAGAGATTAATCAGAATCCTAAATGACTTACATAGAGTAAATGACCTTTCCTCTGAATATTAATATTGTTCTCTCTACACAACCAACCTATTGCAATAGCGACATCAATGGCGCTGAGGTTCATTTTCCGACTAAGTTCCTGAATAGATATTTCACCTCTGTTTTCATTCAGGTTGCGCCAGACTTTGCCGGCATTTTCTCCCACTGTTTCTATTTCCATATATATGTTTTGATTTGCTCTCAATATACACAAAAAACAGCATATAAAAAAGAAAACAGCAACTTTTTCTCATTTAAAATGAGGGTTGCCTAAAACGTGGATAATGCTATCCTTCAATTCGCAGGAGTGAGGTTCGCTCGCCCGAAAACAGTTTACTTTGTGCCTTCGGACAGGCAAACCCTGCCCCTACAGCCCACGATGGGATAGCTCGGTTAGTTTTGACACTCCCTAAGCCTTTTCATTAGCCGGACTAAGCGTGTTCATCCTTTCGATTATACCCGTCCATCAGTCGAATTACTACAGTCTACGGCAATGGACTGTATAGTCCGTTGCCGTAGATTGTACAGTCCATTGCAGCAGACTGTACAATCTATTATAGTGGACTGTAATAATCTTCCGTTTAAAAAGCCTTGGCTGACAGTAAAAAACAGCTTACTCTTGCAGTTGGCTGTATGCTTCTCGTTATCAGGGCACATTGAAGACTTGCACCCGTTAGAATATGTTCGTGCCGAGCATACAACAAATAAAAGCTCTAGGACTCAAAGAATCCTAGAGCTTTTATAAGCGGTGCGCACGAGGCTCGAACTCGTGACCCCATGCGTGACAGGCATGTATTCTAACCAACTGAACTAGCGCACCAATATTTCAAAGATTTGTCTTTCTTTATTTCACCATCTCTCTCGATTGCGGGTGCAAAGGTACGCATTAATTTTTAATCTGCAAGCTTTTCGGTAGAAAATGCACAAAAAAATCAAAGAACTCCCCGACTGATACCTCGTCCGATTTACGATATTGCTATTATTTTAATCTTTTTCTCAAACTTCTTGTTATAAAATGAAGCTAATCTGCAATAATTCGCTATTTTTGCGCACATATCATAGATAAAAACCATCCTTTCTCATATTATGCAGAAACATATTGAATTAAAAGGAATGGTTTATAAAAATAAAACGATGATCTTTTACCGATGAAAATTGCTGTCGTAAAATATAATGCAGGAAATATCTACTCTGTGGACTACGCACTAAAGCGTTTGGGGGTAGAAGCTATCATTACTTCCGATAAGGAAACGCTGATGAGCGCAGATAAAATAATCTTCCCCGGTGTTGGAGAAGCTGCCACAACCATGAATTACCTCCGGCAGCATAAACTGGATGAAGTAATCAAAAATTTGAAACAACCCGTATTGGGCATTTGTTTGGGAATGCAACTCATGTGCCGCCATTCAGAAGAAGGTAATGCAGAATGCTTAGGTATTTTTGATACCGACGTCAAGCTTTTCCACCCGGAACGACATACAGACAAGGTTCCTCACATGGGATGGAATACACTGACAAATGTGAAAAGCGATTTATTCAAGGGATTCACCAAAGAAGAGTTTGTCTATTTCGTACACAGTTTTTATGTCCCGCTAAATGAGTTTACAGCAGCACAAACTACATATATCCTCCCCTATAGTTCGGCATTGCATAAAGATAATTTTTATGCCACACAGTTTCACCCCGAAAAGAGCGGAACAGTGGGAGAACGGATATTGCGGAACTTTTTAGAACTATGATACATTATATTATATACTAAAGAAAAAAGTTATGATAGAATTAATTCCTGCCATCGATATCATTGACGGAAAATGTGTCCGCCTGTCACAAGGAGATTATAACACACAAAAGGTGTATAACGAAAATCCTGTGGAAGTAGCCAAAGAGTTTGAAGCACATGGCATTCACCGTTTGCATGTGGTTGATTTGGACGGAGCCGCTTCGCACCACGTAGTCAATTATCGCGTACTCGACCAAATCGCCAGCCGCACATCGCTTGTCATTGACTTCGGCGGAGGTATCAAAACCGATGAAGATTTAATCATTGCATTTGATAACGGTGCCCAAATGGTGACCCTGGGCAGTGTTGCCGTGAAAAAACCGGAACTATTCAAAAAATGGTTGACTCAATACGGCAACGAAAAAATAATTCTTGGTGCCGACGTGAAAGACAATAAAATATCCATCAACGGATGGAAAGAAGAAAGCCGACAAGAGCTGATGCCTTTCCTGAAAGATTATACAAAGGAAGGAGTATTCAAAGTGCTATGTACCGATATCAGTCGTGACGGTATGCTGGAAGGTCCCTCGATAGAGTTATACAAACAAATCCTTGCTGATTTTCCTGATATGCACCTGATAGCCAGTGGCGGAGTTAGTTGCATCGAGGACATCATTCAATTAGAGATAGCCAAAGTACCTGCAGTAGTGTTCGGCAAAGCTCTTTACGAAGGCAAAATTACCTTGAAAGAGTTGAACCGTTTTATGTAAAGACAAATTATGTTAGCAAAAAGAATTATTCCTTGCCTCGACATCAAGGACGGGCAGACCGTCAAGGGAACCAACTTCGTAAACCTGCGTCAGGCCGGTGACCCTGTTGAATTAGGCCGCGCTTATAGTGAACAAGGGGCTGATGAACTGGTCTTTTTGGATATCACTGCCAGCCACGAGGGTCGCAAGACTTTTACGGACTTGGTGAAAAGAGTGGCAGCCAATATCAGCATTCCGTTTACTGTGGGCGGAGGTATCAACGAACTCAGCGATGTAGACCGCCTGCTGAGCGCCGGAGCCGATAAAGTCTCCATCAACTCATCCGCCATCCGCAATCCCAATCTGATAGACGAGATAGCCAAACATTTCGGTTCGCAAGTTTGTGTAGTAGCTATTGACGCCAAACAGACAGACCAAGGGTGGAAATGTTATCTGAACGGGGGACGAGTAGAGACAGACAAATATCTGTCCGAGTGGGCCCGGGAAGTAAACAACCGGGGAGCAGGAGAAATTCTTTTTACCAGCATGAACCACGACGGAGTAAAGACAGGCTACGCCAACAAAGCACTTGCCACCCTCTCCGACTCACTCACTATTCCTGTTATTGCATCGGGAGGCGCAGGAAAAATGGAACATTTCAAGGATACTTTTATCGAAGGAAAAGCTGATGCGGCACTTGCAGCCAGCGTTTTTCACTTCGGAGAAATCAAAATACCCGAATTAAAACAGTATCTTTGCCAACAAGGAATCAATGTCAGATTATAAAATTAGAATTAAAATATAAAACAAATGGAATTGGATTTTAAGAAAATGAACGGGTTAATTCCTGCCATTATACAAGACGACTACACACAAAAAGTCTTAATGCTGGGCTTCATGAATGAAGAGGCATATAAGAAAACCGTAGAAACAGGAAAAGTAACTTTCTTCAGCCGCACCAAGAACCGTCTTTGGACTAAAGGAGAAGAGAGCGGGAACTTCTTGCAAGTAATCTCTATCAAAGCCGACTGCGACAATGACACTTTATTAATAAAGGTCAGTCCTGCAGGTCCTGTTTGCCATACAGGTACGGATACTTGCTGGGGAGAAGAAAACAAGCAGGACATCATGTTCTTAAAAGAATTACAAGACTTTATTGACAAGCGACATGAAGAAATGCCTGAAGGATCTTACACAACCAGCCTCTTCCAATCGGGCGTAAACAAAATGGCGCAAAAAGTAGGTGAAGAAGCCGTAGAAACCGTTATTGAGGCTTGCAACGGAACCAATGAACGCTTGATATACGAAGGTTCCGATCTGCTGTATCACCTTATCGTTCTCCTGACATCAAAAGGATACCGCATCGAAGATCTGGCACGCGAACTAAAAGAACGTCACAGCGCCAACTGGAAAAAACATTAATGCCTTATGGATGAACCGCTTATTCGATATAAAAACGTAAACATCAATCAACAAGAACTCGGTGTGTTGGAAGATGTAAACCTGGAACTGAACAAAGGTGAATTTGTTTACCTGATCGGAAAAGTAGGTTCCGGCAAAACATCATTGCTAAAAACCATTTACGGCGAGTTGGACATTCAATCGGGCGACGCAGAAGTATTAGGTTACAATATGAGCAATATCAAGCGCAAGCATATCCCCCAACTACGCCGCCGATTGGGAATCGTTTTCCAGGATTTCCAACTGCTGACAGACCGCAATGTACATTCCAATCTCAGTTTTGTGCTACGCGCCACCGGATGGAGCAATAAGATTGCAATAAAAGAACGCATTGATGAAGTGCTGGATCAAGTGGGCATGACGGGCAAAGGTTATAAAATGCCCAATGAGTTATCAGGAGGTGAACAACAACGTATCGTTATCGCCCGTGCCATCCTGAATCGTCCTGAAATCATTCTTGCCGATGAACCGACAGGAAATCTGGATTCTGAGACCGGCCGCCAGATTGTAGAGCTTCTGAAGTCTATTTGCGCATCGGGTTCTGCCATCATGATGACTACCCATAACCTGCATCTGCTGTCTGAATACCCCGGTATCGTTTACCGCTTCGAAAACCATCAAATCAAAGAAGTTACAAACGAATACAGCCGTGCAATAAAAAGAGAAAAAGAACAAGAAACAGAGGAAAAAACAACAAATGTGACCATATAAGCCACAGAATAAATGGATAAATGATAAATATTATCGCTAAAATACTGATTCTTTGCAGTCTTATTCGTATATTTGCACGCTAATTATCAATTATAGGAACAATTAAAATACGAAACGAAAAATGAAAGTTTTAAAGTTTGGAGGTACTTCGGTAGGTTCTGCACAAAGAATGAAAGAAGTAGCCAAATTAATTACTGACGGTGAACAGAAAATCGTTGTCCTCTCGGCAATGTCGGGAACGACAAACACGTTGGTTGAAATTTCGGATTATCTGTATAAGAAGAATCCCGAAGGTGCGAATGAAATCATTAATAAGCTGGAAGCTAAATATAAACAGCATGTTGATGAACTTTATTCTACTGACGAGTATAAACAGAAAACACAGGAATTTATAAAAGCACAGTTCGATTATATTCGTTCGTATACAAAAGATATCTTCACCCTGTTTGAAGAAAAAGTAATTTTGGCACAAGGCGAGTTAATCTCTACCAACATGGTTACCAACTACTTGCAGGAACAAGGCGTGAACGCCGTATTGCTCCCGGCATTGGAATACATGCGTACAGACAAGAACTCCGAACCTGACCCGGTTTACATTAAAGAAAAACTGGCTGCCCAACTGGAAATGCATCCGGGAGCCGAAATTTATATTACCCAAGGTTTTATCTGTCGCAATGCTTACGGTGAAATAGACAACCTGCAACGTGGAGGTAGTGACTATACCGCCTCATTAATCGGTGCGGCTGTCAATGCTTCTGAAATCCAGATTTGGACAGACATCGACGGTATGCATGACAATGACCCGCGTATTGTAGACAAAACAACCCCGGTTCGTCAATTGCATTTTGAGGAAGCTGCTGAGTTGGCTTATTTCGGTGCCAAGATTCTGCACCCCACTTGCGTACAGCCGGCCAAATACGCAAACATTCCGGTACGTCTGCTCAACACGATGGAACCGACAGCTCCGGGAACACTGATTTCAAACGATACGGAAAAAGGTAAGATTAAAGCTGTTGCTGCAAAAGACAACATTACCGCCATTAAGATTAAGTCGGGTCGTATGTTGTTAGCTTACGGTTTCTTGCGCAAAGTATTTGAAATCTTTGAAAGCTATCAGACTTCCATTGATATGATTTGTACTTCGGAAGTAGGTGTTTCCGTATCCATCGATAACACCAAACATCTGAACGAAATCTTGGATGACCTGAAGAAATATGGAACTGTAACTGTAGACCACGATATGTGTATCATTTGCGTAGTAGGTGATTTGGAATGGGAAAACGTAGGCTTTGAAGCAAAAGCGCTTGATGCCATGCGCGACATTCCTGTACGTATGATTTCATTTGGTGGCAGCAATTACAATATTTCTTTCTTAATTCGCAAGGAAGATAAAAATAAGGCCTTACAATCATTAAGCGATCATTTATTCAATAATAAATAATTTCTATCGAAGGGGCGGATTGAATCCGTCCGAATGTATCTCTACTCTGAAAAAGCAGATACTTTCGGGCGAATTTAATTCGCCCCTGCTCAATAATAACAAAATACAATATGAAAGGAACATTCCCCGTAAACAAGTTCAGAGAGTTGGAGACTCCCTTCTACTATTACGACGTCAATGTGCTGCGCGAAACACTGTCGTGCATCAATAAAGAAGCAGGCAAATACAACAACTTCTGCGTGCATTACGCAGTGAAAGCCAATGCCAACCACAAGATTCTGACTATTATCCGTGAAAATGGTTTAGGAGCAGACTGTGTGAGTGGCGGTGAAATCCGTGCAGCCGTCAAAGCAGGGTTCCCTACAAATAAAATCGTATATGCCGGTGTCGGTAAAACTGATTGGGAAATCAATCTGGGACTGGATTATGATATTTTCTGTTTCAATGTAGAATCTGTGCCCGAACTGGAAATCATCAACGAATTAGCCGCCGCTAAAGGCAAAGTAGCCAGAGTAGCTTTCCGGATCAACCCCAATGTAGGTGCACATACTCATGCCAATATCACCACCGGACTGGCAGAGAATAAGTTCGGTATCAGCATGGAAGATATGGACAGAGTTATCGACATGGCAGAAACGCTGCCTAACGTAAAGTTTGTAGGCTTACACTTTCACATCGGTTCTCAGATAGTAGATATGGGCGACTTCGTAGCGCTATGCAACCGTGTGAATGAGTTACAGGAAAAGTTATATGCACGTCAAATCATTGTAGAGCATATTAATGTGGGCGGTGGCTTAGGCATTGATTACTCTCACCCGAACCGTCAACCGATTCCCAACTTTGCCGAGTACTTCTCCACTTATCACAAACATCTGAAACTTCGTCCGCAACAAACTTTGCATTTTGAACTGGGACGTGCCGTTGTAGGACAATGTGGAAGCCTCATCAGTAAAGTGATTTATGTAAAACAAGGAACAAACAAACAATTTGCCATTCTTGATGCAGGCATGACAGACCTGATTCGCCCTGCACTCTACCAAGCATATCATAAGATTGAAAACATCACTTCGGATGAAGCTATCGAAACATACGATGTGGTAGGCCCCATCTGCGAGTCTTCCGACGTATTCGGCAAAGCTATCGACTTGAATAAAGTTCACCGCGGTGATTTGTTTGCTCTTCGCTCGGCAGGTGCTTATGGTGAAATTATGGCTTCGGCTTATAATTGCCGCACATTACCTCAAGCATATACATCGGAAGAATTGGTATAACATCGGAGTGACATCCTATAAAAGATGAACATACAATTAAAGAAAAGGCTGTCTCCTATTTTATTCCGAGACAGCCTTATTCAGTGAATTATGAAGACACAAAAACTCTTTTCCTGTTTATTTATCCTCAGGGATGAAATCTTCTTTAATAAACTCATCATATACCCGACGCGGATGATCGGCTTTAGAAAAGCCATTAGTTCCAAAATTCTGCTCACGAAATTTTTTCAACTTCAAATTATCCTCTGCATATTCCCGTAATGTCTTGGGCTTACCTCCTAACAATGAACTTTCCAAGACCTCACACTCCAATAAATTCTCCTTAGGAGTAATCATGGGCAAAAGCTTCTGTTCCAACAATCCACGATAAGCTCCCACATATTCGCACCAGCATTCATCCCCTACTTGGCATATACGGTAAGTATACTTAGACAAAGCTGTACGGATAAATATTTCATTATCCCCTACCTCTGCTACGGCTTCTAAATTATAAGCTAAGTCTTTAATTTTAATAATTTTCTTTCCTGACTCATCTTCTTTAATCTCCGTAGCCCAAAAATCAGAATGCGTAAGCTGGTCAAGTATATTGGCCAAACTTTCCTTAATCTCAAATTGTATTCTCATAATAATTGCCCGTTAGTCAGGACTTGTTATAGTTAAGTAATCCCAATATAGCAATAATTCTTGAGAAATGTTCATCTGATTAGTCTTTTAACATTAAATTATAATTAAAAAGAAGGAAATGGATAAAAGAAGAATATCTATGCTCTCAAAATCCAATTATTTGCTGTATTTTTGCATGGTTTTAATACAAATCAAGCATGGAACTATTCACCATAGATACAATCTTACCGGCTGCTTCAGGAATCCTGTTTATCACACAGGCTATTTACCATTTGGGATTATATAACAAACTATACATTCACAACAAGGAAACAGTATATACCACTGATGTAAATACCGAAAATCCTCCACTGTCTGTCATCATCGTTGCAAAAGACGCTGCTGATGAATTACAGGAAAACCTTCCATTCATTTTAGAGCAAGATTATCCGGAATTTGAAGTGATTGTGATTTATGACCGCTCGGCAGATGATTGTGACGATACCTTGAAATTACTGGAAGACAAATATCCTAACCTCTATCATACTTTTATCCCCGACAGTGCCCGCTATATCAGCCATAAAAAATTGGGCATTACAATGGGCATCAAAGCCAGCCGTCATGAATGGTTGGTGTTTACCGAACCCAATTGCCGTCCGCAAAGTAATCAATGGCTGAAACAGATGGCACGCAATTTCACACCTGCCACCGAAATCGTTTTAGGATACAGTAACTACGAAAAAGTACCGGGATGGCTGAATAAGAAAATCACTTTCGACACGTTGCTGAACTCTATGCGCTATTTAGGTATGGCCCTATCCGGACATCCCTATATGGGTACAGGACGGAACCTGGCTTATCGGAAAACACTGTACTACAAACAAAAAGGATTTGCCTCCCATCTGAATCTGCAACGCGGAGAGGATGATTTATTCATCAATGAAACGGCCCATGCACACAATACACGAGTCGAGACCGGCTCCGATAGCCTGATGCGAATCGCAATGCCTAAATATAAAAAAATATGGTGTGAAGAGAAGATAAGCTATGCGGCTACCAGTCGGTTGTTCAAGGGAACAGCTCGTTATATCATGGGATTCGAGACTTGCAGCAGACTGTTGTTTTATGCAGCTATCATCGCTACTATAATCATCGGTATTCTTCTCCATCAATGGACCACCTTGGGTATTGCCATTTTGTTGTGGGCAGCACGTTTCGTGATGCAACTGATTGTTTTCAGAAAAACTGCCAAAACTCTTGGTGAACGGAAGTTCTGTGCATTACTCCCTGTATTCGATTTTCTTCAACCCATATGGAATGGGGTATTTAAACTACAACGCAAGCTCAGACGGAAAAATGAGTTTATGAGAAAATAAAAAGAGAATGAAACCAGATATACATTATATTATTAAATAATACGAATATGATCAGATTAAATGTTTTTATCCAAGTAAACGAAAGTAACCGTAATGCTGCCTTAGAAACGGCAAAGGAATTGGTAGCACAATCTTTAAATGACAATGGTTGTATTGCTTATGATGTTTTCGAGAGTGCAACACGCAAAGATGTACTTATGATTTGCGAGACATGGAAAGATGCCGAATCACTGGATGCACACGAAAAAGCAGCACATTTTGTAACCTTGGTTCCTAAATTGCAGGAATTGGGCAACATGAAATTAGAAAAATTTGAATTCTAATTCGAGGGTATCCCCTCCTGAATTCAATCAAACAGTTCCGGGCTTTGGACTTAATAGTGCCAAAGCCCGGATTAATTTTATCCGGCAGGAAATGTGATGCAAACGGTAGTTCCTCCTCCACATAATCACTGCCTGCAAAAGAAACGGAAGAACATTCATTGCGAAATTTAACAGGATTACTCCGATTTCTATCCCCAAACGTTGCCGAACTCTTTTTATTTTAGTATGTTTGCAACTATCGAAATGTACAGTTCCGAAATGTCCATTTCGGAACTGTACATTTCGATAATAGTTAAAACATTGATAATATGAAGTTCTATAACCGAGAAAAAGAAATTAAGTTGCTGGCTAATATACAAGAAGCTGCAGAAGAGAATGCTCAAATGGTAACCCTGATGGGGCGCAGACGAATTGGGAAAACAAAACTTCTATTTCATGCCACTCAAGATACTCCTACCCTATATTTCTTCGTTGCCCGTAAAGCCGAGCCATTATTGTGCCGTGACTTTATAGATGAAATAACTTCAGTACTCCGGTTACCCATTTATGGTGAAATTCAAGACTTCAAAACTATATTCCAACTGCTAATGGACTATTCTAAAACAATGAAATTCAATTTAGTCATTGATGAATTTCAGGAATTTTATACAATCAATCCATCTGTTTACAGCGATATGCAGCATCTTTGGGATAGAAATAAAGATGACAGTCACATTTGTTTATTCCTATGCGGTTCCATCTATTCATTAATGCATCGAATTTTTGAAGGCAATCATGAACCGTTATTCGGCAGAGCCACCCAACAGATTTTCCTGAAGCCTTTTAGCACCATCACACTCAAACAAATATTATCAGAGAATAACCCCGGATACACTTCCGAGGATTTATTAGCATTCTATACCTTCACCGGTGGAGTAGCAAAATATGTAGAATTATTCGTTGATAACAAAGCTTTGACACATCATAAAATGATAAAGTTGATGTGTCAGGAAAATTCTCCTTTCCTTTCAGAAGGCAAGAATATATTAATCGAAGAATTTGGCAAAGAGTACACCATCTATTTCTCTATCTTATCATGCATAGCCAATGGCTTCACAGCTAGGACAGCCATAGAAAGCTATTTACAACGTGAAATTGGAGGATACCTAACCCGTTTGGAAAACGATTTCAATATCATAAAGAAACGCATTCCCATGTTCAGCAAAGCAGAAAGCCGCAATGTACGATACGAAATAGAAGACAATTTTCTCCGCTTCTGGTTCCGTTTTTTCTATAAATATATTCGCTATATCGAGGCGGGTGCATTAGAGAAACTACAGGAAATCATCATAAGGGACTATCCTACCTTCAGTGGTCATGCTCTGGAAGAATATTTTAAGTGCAGATTTCGCGAGAAAGGCGAATTTACCGCTTTGGGAGGTTATTGGAATAGAAAGGGAGAGGATGAAATCGACCTGATCGTTTTAGATGAAATTGAAAAAAAGGCAGTTGTTGCAGAAATCAAGCGGAACAGACAGAATATCAAGATGGATGCATTGATGCTGAAAGGGGCTTCCATTCAAAAAGAGCTAAATGGGTATTCTGTGGAATATCGTGGACTGAGCATGGAGGATATGTAGAGTAAGTTTACTTTCTATCGAAATGTACATCGTATGGTATTAGTGGATAAAAGTGTACCCACACAACACTTTTATCCGGATAACAACAATAAAGTCGTTTATTCAATGAAATCCAATCGGTAGAAAAAGAACTGACTTCACCCAAATAATTTTGTGAAGACACTCCTGAATATGCTGTGATCGCAGCCTGTCACTTTTAGACATGGGGCTACATTCCAACTTTTCATTTCCTGTAGGAAAAGTAAAATTTATGGACATCCGTCCCCTCGCTTTCTATGAGTTTTTGAACACTTGCGAGAAAATCAGTGGCAGTTAATATCTCCTTTTCATGAAAAACATATTGACATGCTCCGCATTATTTATATGTAGGAGGAATGCCCGAAGTAGTCCAAACCTATATTGACACCAAAGATTTCATCCAAGTACGCAAAACCCAACACAACATCGTCTATTCCTATCAGGTTGATTTCTCTAAACATGCGCCCTACGAAACAGTGCCACGCATCATAAAAAATCCATATTCTTAAAAAATAAAAGACAGCATAAGAGAGCTTACTCAAAATACTGCCTTATATTATTTATTTGCTAAATATATAGAACCAATTACTTACGTTCTAAAGTATAATACACAAACGCCCACTCTCCTTCATCATCACAAAAAATATCATCCTCCCATGCGATAACCATTTTATGCGGAGTTAAGGACTCAATTGTAACTCTATCATTAGAAGAGGTCACAAATTGAGAATTGTTTATTATAATCTTTTCACCATTATAGTAATATATTCCATCTACATCTTTGCTAAAAACTCTTGGCTCGCTTACTCCTAAAGTTGGTGATGCTTCATATACCACTTTACTCCAATCTATTTTTCCATCAACATAATCATAATATACTTCATGTGTTACATACCAAGTACCTTCCAATAGAGATAAATCTAGTTTTTCACTGTTTTCATCATCGCCACAAGCTATAAAATTCACACACATAATCATAGCTATCAAAAGCATTCCTATAAACTTCAATAACTTCATTTTGATTCAATTTTTTTAATAAAAAACATTCTTATTTATTTCTCACTGACAAAGTCAGGCCATGCCATATCGGTACGCCAATAATTATAATCTTCATCCTCATGTACTAAGATGAAATAATTAAGAGCATCTTTTAAAATAGAAGTATATTGCCCCCCATCACACAAAATTGTTTCACTCAATTCCCCTGATCCATTAAATGTACAGCAGTCTATACATGTTCCCCAATCCAAATCACCAACAAGATTGATTTCCATATTGACTGGAGCCTGTTTCAAATAATAACAATAGACAATATAAGTTCCTGTATGATTATAGCCAGCAATACCACCTACTGTCAAAAAAGGCGGATTAAGATTACTAAGCTTAATGGTTCCACTATTATAACAATTAACAATTTCGCCACAATTATATCCCACAATACCACCCGACGAAGACCATACCTCTCGTATAGAGCCTTTATTATAACTATTCCAAATTTCACTACCTTCTCCATTTCGACCAACTATTCCCCCCACGCAATCATCACCGGATAATTTACCTCGATTACAACAATTAAATATTTTAGAAGCGTCTATACATCCTGCAATACCACCAACATGGCTTCCCGATATTAGTTCCACTTCATTAGAGCAATTATAAATGCGGCTTGACTTTGCATATCCAACAATGCCACCAATCTTTTCTTTACCAATAATTGTGGATTGCGAAACAGATACTCCTTTAATAGTGCTTCCATCAATATAGCCAAATAATCCAACATTCTTGTCTTGAGAAATATTTAGTCCAATAATCATCTTTCCATTGCCATCCCAATTAGCAGAAAAAGCCCTTCCTTCCTGCCCTATTGGAGTATAAACCAAATTATTAAAATTCAAATTGGCTAACAATTTGAAATAACAACCTTTATAAGTCTTACCACTGTTCACATCTTGTGCCAGTTTAGCCATTTGGCTACATTGTGTAATTAAATAAGGGTTGTCTTCCGTTCCTTTCCCTTCAGCATAAGCCATAGTAGCAATATCACCATTCCAAATATCATCATTTGCATTGCTCCCATTTTGAGCAATTACCACTTCAGCCGTTAAGTTTTTATTTTTAAGAGAAAGTATTACTGTACGTTTCTGAAAACTAATGTTGGGATCTATACCAACAATTATTCTCTTATTGTTCTTATCATACGTCACAATATTACTGACAGATGCCCAAGTCTCTGACAAAGAAGTTTCAGGAATCCTGTTCACTTGAACATCAATATTGACAAGACCACCCTGGCTACCAATCCTGTACTCTTTCTGATTTACAACCAGTACATTTGATTGCATTTGTTTAATCGTTACTATTTCTGAAACTCCACTAGATATTCCATTAAAAACGATTGTCCCTTCCCGATTATAACCAGTCGCATTCTCTTTTATGGAAAAACTTAGAATTTCTTTTCTTAACGATCTAGATTGATTGGCAACAATCCAATCTGATGCAATTTCTGAGACTGAATAACTATACTCAATATTAGTCTGTAAAACAATGTCAAGAGTACCGCCGTCTGCACTAATTGAATATTCATTTTCCGACAACAATATAGCATCTTTCTGTACCTGCCGGATACACAACGTATCACTGACATTACTATTCTTCTTATCCAGAAATACAATTTCCGCCTCACGTCCGTCATAAGTTTCATTCGGACTTACAGTATAATATAAGGTATGACTAGAAACAGAACGCGCATTGGCAACCGTTATCCAATCTACATCAGGCATCTTCACTTCAAATTCACAGTTGCTCTTTATCTCCACAGCAACAATTTCCCCTCTATCGCTTACACACACATCGCTTTCTGTAAGAAGGATGATGCCACCTCCAGTCTGATAAACATTAATAACTTCAGTCACAGCACCACCGTGTATCATAATTTTTCCTTCTCTCTTTTCATATTCCTCACTTGCTGCAATTTCAAAAGAAAGGATAGAACTGCTCAATCCTCGCCCTGCATCCTTCTGGCTAATCCAACCTTTATACTCATCAGGAATCACCACCTCATAAGAGATATTCGATTTCACTTCCACATGAATAGTACCGCCCTCTTGACCGACCTCAAATCTGTCGGTAGTAAGGGTCAAGGCATCTTTCTGCTTTTGAGTGACCACTACAGTCTTCATCAACTCTCCGACTTGAATAGTCAGCACCACATTCCTGTCATCATAACCTTCATTAGCCTCCACATATACCTGTACCGAAATATCACCAGCCTGTCCGCTTGTCTGCGATACAGTACACCAACGACTACCATTTACGGTATTCGCGACATAAATAGTCCAATCTTTATTCGTAGAAAAATGAAGAGACTTATTGCCTCCATCAGAACCAAAGTTCATAGCATCCTCAAAATAAATTTCACTACCTGCTCCTGGAAGAATTTCAGGAGCCACTTCACCTTCGGAACATGCTGTTAGAATACATGTCACCAATACAGCCAAACACACATAAAAATGTTTCATAGCATTACTTCTGTCTTCCAGGTTCCGAGAAGACCTCTAATTATAAACGGAAAACGTGGAACCACACGTACCATCATCCGTTCCGGAGGCCCTAGGAAAACCTTGAACTCAGATAAATGGACAGTAGTCCCACGCTGGAATCCAGCGTAGGAAACATACTGCGCCATTCTTGAGTTCACTTGAAAATTTCCTAGGTTTCCCGGAACAAGAATCAGCACTTACGTTTCTTACAATTTCTTTTCTAATAAATATAGAGTACAAACTCTTTTGTATTCACTTTGTGACAAAAGTATAAAAAATAAGCATGAGACAAAAATATTTAGACTTAGTTTTTTAATATATTTTCATTAAAGATAAAAGTGACAGGATAGGCTTGGTCAAACCTAAATTATAAATCATGCATTGTTGGATGCCATGTACTTTATGGAAACATTAGACAAATAGACACGAGACAATATGCATTAGCACGAACCAATGTGTTTCCCTATTGAAACAACCTGTTTCAATTGTACAAACACTTCGTTTCATGCTGTCGAACAACCTGTTTCAACCGCATGAAACACGTCACACGAACGTACATGATAGCAAACGGAAAAGGACGTATTTGTATAGGGAAACAGATATAAATGATACGTTTTAAGCCAAAGCTGAGAAATGTGCTCTCACCCTTTGAGCATTTCTCACCCCCATCTCTCACACCCTAAAACGCCTGTGCATCGTTGTTTAGGAATAAGGGTGAGAGCAGTGAGAGATAAAAATCAATTTTACGATTACTCAAACCGTATAGACCGTGCCGGATGAATGCGTGTTATCAAATAAGACGGTCCGATAAGCATCAGCACCGATACCAACAAGGTACAAACATTCAGCAACAAATAAATCCAAATATTAAATTCAATAGGAACTCGATTTACATAATAAGTGGCAGGGTCTAGCTTGAAAATATGGAATTGGGATTGCAACAGGCAAAACGATACTCCTATGATATTCCCCCATAACATTCCTTTTCCGATTAGAAAAACAGAAAAACTGAGAAATACCTTACGGATAGCAAGGTTGTCTGCTCCCAATGCCTTCAGGATGCCTATCATATTAGTACGCTCTAATATAATAATGAGTAAGCCCGAAATCATCGTGAAACCTGCTACTCCGGTCATCAGTATCAGTATAACCCACACATTCATATCCAACAAATCGAGCCACGCGAATATCTGCGGATTGGCCTCTTCCACCGTCTGAGTGTAATAGGTTCCGCCATATTCATCCACTTGTGTATCCACCCGTTCACGAATCTCCTCTTTTACGCTGTTCATTGAACCTAAATCGGCCACTTCCAACTCCAGTCCGCTCACTTGCTCCGGTTTCCAGTTATTCAAACGGTTCACCGTATAGAGGTCGGTTATCAGGAACAAATCATCGTATGCAGAAAAATTGGTCTGGTAAATTCCGGCAACGGAAAGACGACGTGCGCGCACGTTCTCTCCTTCTATATAATAGGTATATAGTTTATCGTCCATCTTCAAGTGAAGCTTGTCGGCAATGCTACGCGATACCAATACCTTATTGGTGGAAGCCGTGTCGGAGAAAACCGGAATTTCACCCTCCAGCAAATGCTGTTTCAAAAAGTCCCAATCGTAGTCACCAGCAACTCCCTTCAGCACCATCCCCTGAAAGCTGTCGTCGGTCATAATCATACCGGGCTTGGTAGAATAACGCTGTACATGCTTTACCCCTTTTGTAGCATAAAGCACATTCAGCAAGCTGTCATTGACTACAATAGGAATGGTCTCGAAAGATTTCCGGGCATCAAAGTTAGTAATCATAATATCAGAACCCAAACCTATCACTTTATCGCGCACTTCATGTTTGAAACCGATTACAACGGCTACAGACACAATCATCACGGCCAGCCCGATGGCTATGCCCAACATGGCAATGCGGACAGCAGGTTTAGACACCTCTTTTCCACCCTCATTGCTACGATATACTCGCTTGGCAATAAAGAGTTTCCAGTTCATATTACTCTTCTACTCTTCCAGGATAAGCCTCTAATGCCTTTCGCAAGACAAAAAGTGCACGAACCAAATCTTCTTTCTTCAGCACATATGCGATACGCACTTCATTGCGCCCTGCTCCCGGAGTAGTATAGAATCCGGCAGCAGGAGCCATCATTACTGTCTCGCCTTCGTAATTGAACTCGGACAAACACCATGCGCAAAACTTTTCACTATCGTCTACCGGTAGCTTGGCTACAGTGTAGAAAGCTCCCATGGGAATGGGTGAATAAACACCGGGGATGCGGTTTAGTCCGTCAATCAGGCATTTACGGCGCTCCACATATTCATCATAAGTTTCGCGTGCGTATTCTTCCGGCTCATCCAAAGAAGCTTCAGCAGCAATCTGACCAATCAAGGGAGGACTTAAACGCGCCTGACAAAATTTCATTACGGCTCCGCGCACTTCAGGATTCTTTGTTATGAGCGCCCCGATGCGGATGCCACACTCGGAATAACGCTTGGACACAGAATCTATCAGCACGACGTTCTGCTCGATACCTTCCAAATGACAAGCAGATATATAAGGTGAACCGGTATAAATAAACTCACGGTATACCTCATCAGAAAACAGATAAAGATCATACTTCTTCACCATATCACGAATCTGATTCATTTCACGACGCGTGTACAAATAACCGGTAGGATTATTTGGATTACATATCAGGATAGCCTTGGTACGCTCGTTTATCAATTCTTCGAACTTCTCCACCTTGGGTAGTGAAAAACCTTCCTCAATGGTGGTAGTCACTGTGCGAATTACAGCACCGGCAGAAATGGCAAACGCCATATAGTTGGCATAAGCCGGTTCGGGTACTATAATTTCATCTCCCGGATTAAGGCAACTCATAAAGGCAAAAAGCACGGCCTCCGATCCTCCCGTAGTGATGATGATATCATCGGCATTAAGATTGATATCGTATTTTTTGTAATACCCCACCAGTTTCTCACGATAACTGCGGTATCCCTGACTGGGGCTGTATTCCAAGACAGTACGGTCTATATTGCGAATCGCATCAAGGGCCGCTCGCGGAGTAGGCAGGTCAGGCTGACCGATATTCAAGTGATATACATGAATTCCTCTCTGTTTGGCAGCATCTGCCAGCGGTGCCAATTTACGAATCGGCGAAGCAGGCATTTCAGTTCCTCTGACGGATATTGTTGGCATAATGTTATAAAATTATTTAATCTGAATGCAAAGATAGAGTTTAGCTTCCAACCACGCAAACAAAAGGTTGGTTAATATTTTAAAGAGATGTTTTTATGATTTAAATAAATAGCCGTATTTTTTCAACTCCACCACATTAATTACAAAGAAAAGAATATCTTTGCACAAATCAATCTAAAAACTCAAAAAGACACGTATGAAAAATACACATTCTTCTTCCAAACGTTTGGAATCATTAGATGCGCTCCGCGGATTCGACCTCTTTTTTCTTGTTGCATTAGGCCCTCTCATGCACTCATTGGCACGGACAGCCAATGTGGAGTGGCTCAATGAGTCTATGTGGGTATTCAGTCATGTCTCTTGGGAAGGGTTTTCTCCATGGGATTTGATTATGCCGCTTTTCCTCTTTATGTCGGGCATTTCGATGCCGTTTTCTTTGTCGCGCTATAAATCCATATCCGACAAGCGACCTTTATTGCGACGGTTGGCAAAACGTATATTGCTGCTGTGGATATTCGGTATGATGTGCCAAGGCAATCTGCTGGCACTTGACCCTAACACGATTTATCTTTATTCGAATACTTTACAAGCCATTGCTACCGGTTATCTTATTACGGCATTGCTTTTCCTTTTCACAAGCCGCAGAACACAAATTATCACTGCGGTGGTGTTACTGCTGGTATATTGGACAGCCATGCAGTTCATTACGGTAGACGGATACGGAGGCGGGAATTACACCCCGCAAGGCAATCTGGCCGAATGGATAGACAACACGGTGCTGGGACGGTTTCGTGACACGGCACAAGTGATAGACGGAAAAGTGGTCGTTGCCGATTGGTACCACTATACATGGATATTGAGCAGTCTCAATTTCGGTGTGACTGTCCTTACCGGATTATTTGCCGGCTATATTGCCAAAGATAAAATAGAAGAAAAGAAAAAATTGAAACTCTACTTCGGTACAGGGATCACTATGGTCATTGCAGGTTGGTTGTGGAATTTCCAAATGCCGGTTATCAAAACTATTTGGACAAGCTCAATGGTATTGGTCAGTAGCGGCTACTGTTTTCTGCTCATGGGACTTTTCTATTATTGGATTGATTACAAAGGACACCGTTCGGGCATCACATGGCTGAAAGTGTACGGCATGAACTCTATTGTTGCCTATATGCTGGCTAATGTAGTCAACTTCAGATGTATCGGCGAGTCTTTGTTTTATGGATTGGAACAATATATGGGAAGCTATTATTCGTTCCTGATGACGCTGTGGAATATCGGTGCAGTTTATGTCATTATATGGTTTATGTATAAGCGGGGAATTTTTCTGAAGGTTTAAAAGGAGACATATTTATCTGCTTTCTTAATGAAATCAGACCATCAGACATTTTCTTTGGGAGAACAAATGTTTTTCCCAAAGAAAATGAAGAACCGGTTCGTACCTTATTCAGTCTGTGCGATATCGTCTTTTACTATTTTATCCATTTCTTTCAGGCATTTTTTTCTTTCTTCCTTGTCATGAGGTACGTCACTCTTTTCATCATAAGGATTTTCTGCTTTATCCGTCATCTCTTCACTCCAGTCTTCAAACATATTTGTGGCCGGTTGGCCCGACAATGTCACATTCTCTTCTGCAATGGGAACATTTCTTTCAATTACTTTTGCCATAGTCTAATCTATTTATTATTTACCATACTACAAGTGAAAAGAAAAATGGTTTAAGGATTTAATTATTTAACATATTGCTAAGAAGGTTTTTATACAGCAAATTAATTAAAGAGATGTTATCTTTAAGCGCTTTTTTAGGGTTATTAAAAAAAAACACGTATGTTTGTTCCTATAAAACAAAGCAAAATATCAAATGAATCTATACCTGATAACATTTCAATCCGGCCTAAACAAAATGGAATCTGTATACGATTGCCATAAAGATTTATTTGTGGAAATCGAAAAATATTTCACCCTCCACCTGATACATTATAAAGAGGTAGAAACGATTCCGGAAGACGCATACAAAATGGCTTTTATAGCCTCTGGAGGGGTGGAAAAAACAGTTACCCAACACTTTGACCTGCTTCCTTACCCCATTACGCTGCTTACAGACGGACTGCAAAACTCATTGGCAGCTTCGCTCGAAATAGCGACTTGGATGCGTAACAAAGGAATGAAAGCACGTATTATTCACGGTAGCCCGATGCACATGGTTAAGCAGATATTATCCCATCATCAGGCTTTTGCTGCCAAACGTGAAATAAAAGGAAAAAGAATCGGCGTTATCGGATACCCTTCATCATGGCTTGTTGCCAGCAATGTAGATTATTTATTGGCAAAACGACGTTGGGGGATTGAGTATATCGATATCCCGATGGAAGAAATATATTGTTTATATTATCAAATTACCGATGATGATATCGGCTATAAGGCATCTGTATTGGTCAAACAAGCAGTAGCCTGCCGTGAAGCAACTCCCGAAGATTTTCTAAAAGCAATGAGGCTTTACAAAGCCGTCAGAATCATTTGTGAGAAGAAGCATCTCGATGCAGTCACTCTCTCCTGTTTTTCATTGATAGAGAAATTGGGAACCACCGGCTGTCTGGCACTCTCTTTATTGAACGACGAAGGGATTCCTGCCGGTTGTGAAGGTGATTTGCAATCCATCTTTACCATGCTCATCGCCAAAGTGCTGACCAATCAAACCGGTTTTATGGCAAACCCGTCATTTATCAATGAAGAACAAAACGAACTAGTTGTGGCACACTGTACTATCGCTACCAAAATGACCGACAGGTTTATTATCCGCAACCATTTTGAGAGTGAAACAGGCGTGGCCATTCAGGGAATCCTGCATGAAGGGGAAATCACTGTACTGAAATGCGGAGGAGAATGTTTGGATGAATATTTTGTATCACGCGGACAATTAACAGAGAATACCAACTACATCAATGCCTGCCGCACACAAATACGCATCCGTCTGGGAAAACCTGTTGATTATTTCACACGTAATCCATTAGGCAACCACCACATTGTTTTGATGGGTGACCACGAGCAAGTGATACACGAATTCATGCAATTAAACAGTTGTAAACAAATAGAATAAAAAATGAAAGTAACAGAGCCGATTAGTATCGGCACCAATAATGAAGGGAAAAAGATATTTATAAAACGACCTTGTAAAAAGTTTGCCGACATTGCTGCCTATCAGGAAGCCTTTGCCGCGGAAGCTACGCAAGGAATGGGTTGGGCTCACCCCAACTTATTAAATTATATTAGTCTGCAAATGGATGAGCAAGGGTGGTACATCACTTTTGAATACACACCGGCCGTCCCCCTCAACAGAGCATTGTTAGATGGTGTGTTACAAATTAATACAGTGACTGAGTTCAAGCAAATCATGAATCAACTGATGGATGCCGTTGCTTATCTTCACTCTCGGAATATCTGCCATCTTGATCTCCGCCCCGAGAATATTTTTATTACTAAAGGGACGCATGATGTGCTTTTGGCAAATCCAGCCAATATATACGTATCATATACTCCTTCTTTTTTTATCTTTAAAGAAAAATATGCAGCACCGGAACTCTTTAAAGAAAACACCGTTCCTACACTCGCGTGTGATATTTATTCGCTTGGCAAGGTCATGGAGTACCTTTACAGTTACTCCCATCTGAGCCCCGGTATCCGGCACATCATTTTTAAAGCCACCCACCCCGAACCCACCAAACGATATACCAATGTAGAGGAAATGAAGAAAGCCTTTGGCGCTTCCCGTTACATTGACCGGTCGGTACAGGTTATAAAGGGAATTGCTGCCGTTACCGTCATTCTGCTTGCTTACTATGGATTACGGGAAGAACCGGCCGACAAGGAAACATTACAATTTATAGAGGAGGTAAAACACATCAACCGTCAGACATTGGAAACAACCGACAACAGAAACAGAAGCTACAGCATCCCACTTCCTTCAGATTCCATACGCCCGCTCCCCACCGACACGTTGGAATTCAATCCCGAAGAACATCGCAAACTGGCAGAAAGAATATTCAAAAAAGAGTTTCGGCGGAGAGCTGAGAATATCATATCCGCTATGTACACACCTCAGAAAATGAATATCAGTGAAAAAGCATTTCAGGAACAAAGCCTTGACGGTTTCAGCCGGTTAAATAAGATACAAAGAGAGTTAAGCGAACAATTTAACATGAACCCTATCCTCACTACCCGCCTCTCCTCTGAAATTATTTCGGAATTGACAACCGAAAGTATGAAGAAATTAAAGCAAATGGAGGACGAAGACTAAATAAAATAGTATCTTTGTGTCCTATTTTAATTTTTAATAAAACATTAAACTCTTATGATGCATACATGGTTTGAATGCAAGATACGTTACGAAAAAGTCATGGAAAATGGCATGAACAAAAAAGTAACAGAGCCTTATTTAGTTGATGCGCTGAGCTTTACCGAAGCAGAGGCACGCATCATCGAAGAAATAACACCGTTTATCAGCGGTGAGTTTACAGTGTCGGACATCAAGCGTGCCAACTATAGCGAACTATTCTTCTGCGAAGAAGATGCTGCCGACCGCTGGTTTAAATGTAAGCTATTCTTCATCACGCTGGACGAGAAAAGCGGAGCCGAAAAGAAAACGTCTACACAGGTACTTGTTCAGGCTGCTGATTTGCGTGACGCAGTGAAGAAGCTGGACGAAGGCATGAAAGGAACCATGGCCGATTACGTTATCGCATCCGTTGCCGAAACAGCCCTCATGGATGTTTATCCTTATGACGGAGAGCCAAACGTCAAACCGGAGTTTCCCGACGCAGGAAAAACCGAATAAAGATTATTCAGACAGACCAAATTATAGATTATATATGAGCATTCAAGCAAATTTAAAAGAAGTTCTGGCCGACCTCCCATCCGGTGTCCGCCTGGTAGCCGTATCCAAGTTTCATCCCAATGAGGCGATTGAAGAAGCATACACTGCCGGACAACGTATCTTCGGCGAGAGCAAAGTGCAGGAAATGACTCAGAAATATGAAACGCTGCCCAAAGATATTGAATGGCATTTCATCGGCCACCTGCAAACAAATAAAATCAAGTATATGGCTCCATACGTAGCCATGATACACGGCATTGATTCTTATAAATTGTTGGTTGAAGTCAACAAGCAAGCCCAAAAGTGCAGCCGTGTCATTCCATGCCTGCTACAAATCCATATCGCCGAAGAAGAGACCAAGTTCGGTTTCAGCTTTGATGAATGTAGGGAAATGCTCCAAAAAGGAGATTGGAAAGAACTGCATCATATCCAAATCAGCGGCGTCATGGGTATGGCAACCAATATCGATGACACAGAACAAATTAAGAAAGAATTTTGTTCCTTAAATACATTCTTCAAAGAAATAAAACGAACCTATTTTACTGATACAGAGAGTTTCAAGGAAATATCAATGGGTATGTCGCACGACTATCCCATCGCTATCCGGGAAGGAAGCACGATGGTCAGAGTAGGCAGCAAAATCTTTGGAGAGCGAAACTATTAAAACTACTATTTTATGACTCAATTAAAGACCTCTTTTGCCGGATTGTCTTTACGCAATCCTGTTATTATCAGCAGTTCCAGTCTGACTAACAGTGCTGAAAAAAACAAAAAGTTAGAATTGGCCGGTGCCGGAGCCATCGTGTTGAAATCTGTTTTTGAAGAACAAATCATGATGCAGGCTCATCACATGGCTACTTATGATTCTCCCGAAGCAGGAGATTACCTGAGTACCTATGTTCGTTCGCATGCCATCAAAGAATATATTGACCTGATTCAAGAGACCAAACGCCTCTGTACCATTCCCATCATTGCCAGTATCAACTGTTTCAGCAGCTCGGAATGGACAGACTTCGCACGTACCATGCAAGATGCCGGTGCCGATGCTCTGGAATTGAATATTCTCTCGCTGCAAACCGAAAAGGAATATCAATACGGGGCGTTCGAGCAACGACACATCGATATCCTGAGTAGCGTAAAAAAGCATGTATCCATTCCTGTCATCATCAAACTGGGAACTAACCTTACCAACCCCATTGCGCTAATCAACCAACTTTATGCCAATGGAGCTGCAGCAGTAGTGTTATTCAATCGTTTCTACCAGCCCGACATCAATATCGAAACCAAGAGTTATTCTTCGGGGGAAGTGTTCAGCCATCCTTCGGACCTGGCAAACGGTTTGCGCTGGACAGCTATTGCTTCAGCACAAGTACCACAAATTGATTATGCCATTTCGGGTGGTGTACACGATGGCAAAGCGATGGTAAAAGCAATTCTGGCAGGTGCTTCGGCTGTAGAAGTATGTAGTGTTATCTATCAGAAAGGCGAAAATTTCATAGAATCCATGACCGAAGAATTAAGTGAATGGATGAAAAAACAAGGATATAACACCATCAGCGAATTCAAAAGTGAAATGAATGCTTTGTCTACCGGTGAAAGTAATCCTTTCGAACGTACTCAGTTTATGAAGTATTTCAGTAGCAAAGAATAACAAAATCTCTTCGTATAAAGGGGTGTGTCAGAACGTGGATAATGCTGTCGTTTAGTTCGTAGGGACGAGGCCTGCTCGCCCAAAACAGTTTGCTTTGTGTCTTTGAGCAGGTAAACCCTGCCCCTACAGCTGACAATTGGATAGCCCGGTTTAGTTTTGACACACCCTCTTTTTCCTTTCCTCTGTTTTACTAAAATTGCTTCCCTTTTAGTTTGTATCCTTATAATAAAAGCTTATATTTGCACATTTGATTAAATAATGTGCAAATATAAACCAACGAAAAGAACATTATGGAGCAGAGTTTTATTGCCTTCCTGGAAGACAGCATACAGAAAAACTGGGATTTAGATGCCCTCACCGACTATAAAGGAGCCACATTGCAATATAAAGATGTTGCCCGCAAAATAGAGAAACTACATATTATTTTTGAACTGAGCGGCATCAAGAAAGGTGATAAAATAGCCGTCTGCGGTCGCAACAGTTCGCATTGGGGCGTTACTTTCCTGGCCACCATCACATACGGAGCCGTCATCGTTCCTATCCTTCACGAATTCAAGGCCGACAATATTCATAACATCGTCAATCATTCCGAAGCACGCCTCTTATTAGTAGGCGATATGGTATGGGAGAATCTGAATGAAAATGCAATGCCTCTGCTTGAAGGCGTATTGCTGATGAATGATTTTACTCTATTGGTATCTCGCAGCGAACGGCTCGACTATGCCCGCGATCATCTGAATGAACTGTTCGGAAAGAAGTTTCCTCGCAATTTCAGACGCGAACACGTAAGTTACCGTCGCGATAAACCCGAAGAGTTGGCAGTCATCAATTATACTTCCGGAACTACCAGCTATTCTAAGGGAGTCATGATTCCCTATCGCGCCCTCTGGTCGAACACCCAGTTTGCTTTTGATGTACTGACCATGAAGCCCGGTGACAAACTGGTATCTATGCTTCCAATGGCGCATATGTATGGATTGGCATTCGAGTTCCTGTATGAATTCTGTGTCGGTTGCCATATCTATTTCCTCACCCGCATGCCCAGTCCGAAAATTATCTTTCAGGCATTTGCTGATATCAAGCCCAACCTCGTGGTGGCTGTTCCTTTGATTATTGAAAAGATTATTAAGAAGAACGTGCTCCCCAAACTGGAAAGCCCGGCCATGAAAATACTGTTGAAAGTTCCTATTATCAATGATAAGATTAAGGCTACCGTACGCGAACAGATGATACAGGCATTTGGCGGCAATTTCTATCAAATCATTGTAGGCGGAGCAGCTTTCAATCAGGAAATAGAACAATTCTTAAAGAGCATTGATTTTCCCTATACCGTCGGTTATGGAATGACCGAATGTGCCCCTATCATCTGTTATGAAGATTGGAAACGCTTTAAAACCGGTTCTTGCGGCAAAGCTGCTCCACGTATGGAAGTGAAAATAGTAAGTCCTGACCCTGAAAATATTGTAGGAGAAATTATCTGCAAGGGACCGAACGTAATGCTAGGATATTATAAAAACCCCGAAGCCACCGCCGAAGTCATAGACAAGGAGGGCTGGTTGCACACCGGTGACTTAGGTATTATGGACGCAGAGGGTAATATCACCATCAAAGGACGCAGCAAGAACATGCTACTCGGTGCCTCAGGTCAGAATATTTACCCCGAAGAAATAGAAGATAAGCTCAACAATATGCCGTTCGTAGCCGAAAGTATTATTATTCAGCAAACAGATGGTAAACTGGCAGCTTTAATATATCCTGATTTTGATGATGCTTTTGCGCATGGAATGAATAATGATGCCATTACACAAGCCATGGAAGAGAACCGGATAGCACTCAATGCCGAACTTCCCGCCTATTCTCAAATCACCCGCGTAAAGATTTACCCTGAAGAGTTTGAAAAAACGCCCAAGAAGAGCATTAAACGTTTTCTTTATCAAGAAGTGAAATAAAGACAGAACATACATTTCATCGTCCCATGGCCGTAAGGAGCTCTCCTCACAATCCATGGGACGATAATATTTGGTACATTTACACATTATATCAATAGACGCATTCGTTTTTTTTGATTAAATTTGTGCGCAAATAACCAAACAATATGAAAATAAAAAAACGTATCGCAGCAATTATCTTATTAGGATGTTGCGCAGGGCTCACAACTCCTGCCATTGCTCAAAAAAAGAACAAACTTAAAAAAGGGCCTAACATTTCCCTTAATATTTCCGCCAAAAAAGACAGTATAAAAACGACCTATCTGAATTTGGGTTTGCTCACTAATATCTATCGCCTGCAAGGTGTGGGCATCAATGCCATATCCAGTGTGGTGCAAAGTGACATGACAGGATTTCAAGTCTCCGGCCTGGCAAGCATCACCGGTCGTCATGCATCGGGTATACAGCTCGGCGGTATTGCCAATGTAGCAGGTGCAAATGCCAATGGAGTCATGCTCAGCGGTTTGATGAACGTGGCAGGAAACCGTGCAAACGGCATACAGATTTCAGGATTGGGGAATATAGCCGGAAATACTTCACGCGGTGTAACCATCGGTGGATTAATGAATCTTGCCGATGATCAGGCACAAGGTTTACAAATAGCCGGACTTGCCAACATTGCCGGAAAGTCGCAAAGCGGTATAGCCATTGGCGGTTTGATGAACGTATCGGCCGAGAAAACGGACGGAGCACAGATTTCGAGTATACTGAATATCAGCGGAGGAACAGCAAGAGGAGCACAAATAGCAGCAATAGGCAATGTGGGTATCAATGTCAATGGTATGCAACTTTCTGCCATCAGTAATATTGCCGCTGCAAAAATAAAAGGACTGCAACTCTGCGGAGCCGTGAATATTGCTGTTGAAACAAAGAATGCATTGCAAGTATCGGGTATTACCAATGTATGTCAGGGCAAACTGAGCGGGATACAATTTGCTCCCGGCAACTATGCCGGTGAAGTAAGTGGTGCCCAAATCGGCCTGCTCAATCTTTGCGGCGGTCATGTGAAAGGTGTACAGATTGGCATTATCAATCACAGCAAAGATACTACCGCACATAAAATCGGATTAGTGAACATCAACCCCAAAACCCGCATCCAGCTGATGTTGTTCGGTGGTAACACCAGTAAAATGAATGCCGCCGTCCGCTTCAAGAACCGCACCACTTATACCCTGCTTGGTATCGGTACACACTACCTTGACCTGAACGATAAGTTCTCGGGATGTGTATTCTACCGTGCCGGACTTCACTACCCCATCGCCGGAAATTTGGAAATCAGTGGTGACCTTGGTTACTTCCACATAGAAAACTTTGAAAACGAAGATGCCGAAACTCCCGAACGTATGTATTCTTTGCAGGCACGTGTCAACTTAGAGTACAAGATAAGACCCAAGTTCAGCATATTTGCTTCGGGCGGATACGGTATGACACGATATTACGACAAGAATAAGTTCTATGAGAAGAAGCCTATCATTGAAATAGGCGTCGTTCTATTCTAACAGAGTGCTATAAATGTCCGGAGACATCCGGCTTACATCCTAAATCCTAACGAAATGAAAATCCAACAAATTGCATTAGTCTGTCTTTTGGCTTTAAGCAATGGCATCGGGGCGGCACAAGTACTTCACCACCCCGACTCCATTTATACTTTCACCGACCCTCACATGCAGAAAAAGTATCCGTGGCGTGCTGCTGCCGAAACAGTCGGCATGAATGTGGGAGTATGGGCATTCGACCGGTATGTGATGAACGAAGATTTTGCGAAAATCAGTATCAACAGTATCCGTCGTAATATCAAACACGGCTTTGTGTGGGACAATGACCAGTTCTCTACCAATCTGTTTGCACACCCTTATCACGGTAATCTCTACTTCAACGCTGCCCGCAGCAACGGATTGAACTTTTGGGAATCGGCACCGTACGCTTTTGCCGGAAGTCTGATGTGGGAAGTTGCAGCCGAAGTAGAACCACCCGCCATCAATGACCTGATAGCAACCACCATTGGGGGTATTGCACTTGGCGAAATGACACACCGCCTGTCTTCATTGGTGTTGGATGACTCTAAGCGTGGGTTCGGGCGATTTACCCGTGAATTCTTGGGAACTCTGATCTGTCCCATGCGTGGCATCAACCGCATGATAACCGGTGACATGTGGAAAGTGAAACGTTCTCATTACAAATATCATGATTACGAACGCATCCCTATCCAATTCTCTATCAGTGCCGGTGACCGCTACCTGGCAGATAACAATTACCTTTTTCGCGGAGAGCACAATCCCTATTTGGAATTTCGAGCAGTCTACGGCAACCCTTTCGATAAAATAAATGATGCTCCTTATGATTATTTCACTGCTACAGCCACACTGGGGCTTTCTCCCAACCAACCGCTTATCAGCAAAATTAATCTTTTAGGAAAATTATGGGGAGTTCCGTTGAAAACCAGTACCGGCATGGAAATGATGTTTGGCGTCTTCCAGCATTTCAATTATTTCGATTCAGAAGAAATCATTAACGGTTCGGGGCGCATTCCGTATAAAATATCGGAAGCTGCCAGTGTGGGCCCCGGCATCATCTATAAATTTCCACGCATGAACAGTCTCGTCAATTTGGAACAAAGTGTATTTCTGAGTGCTATCCTGCTGGGTGGCAGCCTGACCGACTATTATAATGTTATCGACCGTAATTACAATATGGGTAGCGGTTATAGCGTAAAAAACAAAACCCTTCTTGACTTCGGACGCTACGGACAGTTTGCACTCAACCTGCATCTCTACCAGATTTTCACCTGGAAAGGATACGAGCACAAAGACCTCGAAAATACCAATCCGCTCTATCTGAACGCACAGGGAGACAAAGGAAACGTAATGCTGGCTGTAGTCAATCCACTTATCGAACTGAACTTAAGCCGCCACTTTAAAGCAAACATGGAAATCTCTTATTTCTACCGACATACACACTACACGTATCACAAAGATGTACAATACAAAACCTTCGAAACGCGTGTAGGACTATTATACCAATTCTAAGCAGTTAAAGCAATGACGAACGGACACGACTCAGTGTTTCGGGCGTCATTTGCAACAAAGAAGCAATGTATACCAACGGAGCTCTTTTTAAAATCTCAGGATGCAGACGAAGCAATTTATTATACCGTTCATGAGCCGGCTCAAATCGAAGTGCATCAGCTTTAATCTGCGATTCTATCAATGAATGCTCTATGAATTTGCGATAAAGCTGTTCGATATCATCATATTTAGAAGCAAGTTCCTCTATCTGAGCCTTGGGAAGCTCCCACACCACAGAAGGTTCCAAAGTCTCTACCATCAGACGTGTAGGTTCTTGCTTAAAATAACTTTCAATACAAATAATCATTCCGTTTTCATAGCCGATATGTTCGGTCAGATCTTTATCATATTTATAGTAAAACTGTCTGAGCAATCCTTTTTCAATAAACAACATAGCCTTGCACACTTCTCCTGCCTTCAACACAATTTCCCCTTTACGGTACTTCTTACACACCACAATCTCAGCCAATGCATGTACACTCTCCCTACTCAACGGGCAATTAACTTCGGCTATTTTACGGGCTATTTCTATATTTGTTGTCATGTGTCTTCTCTTTACGGATTTTGTGCAAAATTACAAAAAAAGTTGGATGAAAAATGATAAAGCTTAAAATTAAGTCGGCTTTGTTCTACCAAATAGTTTTTTTTATATACTTTTGAAACAAAATAGTAATTGACCCTTTTTATGCAACTATCAGACAGTTTTGTCATATTGAGTCAGACAGTGGCACAAAGCCTCATCGTCCAATCCGATCGGACCAACGATTCAGTCAAATCAGAAAGAAATCAGGGTTTTAAAACAAGATGTTTAATAGGGAAAAAACAACATAATTAAAAACTAAATGAAGAAAATACAACTATTTTTATTACAGGGCTTGTTATCATCTGTTCCCTTATATACCCTTACTGCACAAACCACGACTCCATCCACTCATTATGCAGTAGAAACAGGTATTGTTGCCGGACATGGCGATTACAGTCCATTTTGGTTTACAGCCAATCGGCAGGGTTTATCCTCTGTAAAAACAGAAAACGGATATCTGCGCGCCGGAATTTTCCATTCACAGGCATTGGGTAGACATTTTACATGGAAAGCCGGACTGGATTTAGCCACTGCCTATAACTATACTTCTTCTTTCGTTGTTCAGCAAGCCTATGCCGACCTGAGTTACCGATGGCTGAATCTCAGTATCGGAAGCAAAGAACGTACACCGGAATTAAGAAACCCGAAATTGAGTACCGGAGGACTGGTAGAATCGAACAGTGCCCGCCCCGTACCGCAGGTACGTATCGAAATACCTCAATACATATCTGTTCCCGGAACGAATCATTGGCTGCACATCAAAGGTCATCTTGCCTACGGAACTTTCACAGACAACAACTGGCAAGAAGACTTTGCCCGCTCCGGAAATCTATACACCAAGGATGTGCTTTATCATAGCAAATCTTTCTTTATGAAAGTAGGGAAAAAAGAATCCTTCCCACTGGAGTTTGAGGCAGGTCTGCAAATGGCGGCCCAGTTCGGTGGAAAACAATATGTAGAAGGACAGAAAGAACCCATTATGAAAATGCCGTCAGATTTTATGGACTTTATCCGCGTATTGATTCCGATGAGCGGAAGTGACAATGCCATGGAAGGTGAGCAGATAAACAAGTATGGTAACCACGTGGGCAGTTGGAATATCGGACTTACCGGCTATGTACAGGATTGGAGAATCAAAGCGTACTATGAACATTTCTTTGAGGACGAATCACAAATGTTTTTTGGTTACGGTCCCTGGAAAGACGGACTACTGGAAGTAGAAGTCACCCTGCCGGAAAATCAATTCATTGATGCCCTTGTATATGAATGTATGGGCAGCAAAAACCAGACAGGACCTATCTTCTACGAAGGTTTCCGGGGAGAATTTGAACAAGTCAGTGCAAAAGATAATTATTATAACCACTATATTTATCAGGCATGGCAGCATTGGGGTATGGCTATGGGAAATCCGTTGTTTACCGGTCCTGTCTACAATAAAGACGGTAGAATAATGTTTGCCAACAACCGTATAAATGCACATCATCTGGGCATTAGCGGCACTCCCGGCAAGGAATGGGCGTATCGGCTACTGCTCACCTACTCCAGAAACTGGGGAACGTACGACAATCCGTTTGATGATGTGAAGAAGCAATTCAGCTCACTGCTGGAAGTCACCTATTCACCCGTAAAATGGAATGGATGGAGCTTCAGCATTTCAGGAGCTATGGACAGAGGTAATTTACTAGGAAACAATTCGGGCGGCATGCTTGTCATCCGCAAAACAGGCTTAATAAAATAAGGACTATGAAACAAATCATATTATGTGTATGCTTACTGCTCGGTGTATTATGCAGTTGTGACAAGAAGCCCATCAACGGAAAATTGGACGGCAGATGGCAATTAATGACAATAGAATACAATGACGGAAGCATCAAAGAATGCGAACGTATCTATTGCAGTATCCAGCTCCATTTAGTAGAACTGATGGATAAGGGCACCACTCCCCTGACATTGATAGGACACTTTTCCTCTGCTGACGGAGTAATGATGGGTGAGTTTAAATATCAGGATAATATGGAGGCTACCGTTACAGAAGAGGATTTGAACAGGTTTGGGCTGAATTCTTCCGTCACACATTTCGAAGTGGAAAAAGCAACCGGCAGCAAAATGATTCTGAAATCAGACTATGCCCGACTCACCTATCGGAAGTTTTAAAGCAGACGGCATAAATAAAAAAGCGAAGCTCCCGTGAATGGCGGTGCTTCGCTTTTCCTTTTTAAAACAACATGATACTTCAAAATAACAATGCTTAATTAACGTCTTGGCTGTATATCCAATTTCACCGGATGCAACATATTTTCAGGACTCAGAATGGTATCCAATTCCTCCTTATTTAAAATTCCATGTTCCAACACCAGGTCATAAACACTCTTGCCTGTTGCCATCGCTTCTTTGGCAATCTTAGTTGAGTTCTTATAACCGATAACAGGATTCAAAGCTGTTACTACCCCGATACTGTGATGCACATTCATTTTGCAATGCTCTTCATTGGCCGTGATACCTTCGATGCAACGTGTACGCAATGTCTCCATACCGTTTATCATCAAGTCGACAGACTCGAAACAGCATTGGGCCATAACAGGTTCCATCGCATTCAGTTCCATCTGAGCAGCTTCGCCTGACATGGTTACACACAATTCGTTACCAATTACTTTATAGCAAATCTGGTTCATCACTTCGGGAATAACCGGATTCACCTTACCCGGCATAATGGAAGAGCCCGGTTGCATGGCCGGCAGATTGATTTCTCCCAATCCGCAACGCGGACCACTGGCAAGCAAACGCAGGTCATTACATATCTTATTCATTTTCACGGCCACTCTTTTCAAAGCTGATGCATAACCCACCAAGCATGATGTGTCCGAGGTCGCTCCAACCAAATCGGCAGACAGTTTGAAATGGAATCCTGTGATCCGGCTCAATGCCTCCACACATTTCTCTGCATAACCCGGTTCGGCACAAATACCTGTACCAATGGCAGTAGCTCCCATATTGACAGTCAGAAAATCCTCGGCAGCTTGGTTAAGGTGCAGAATTTCATCTTTCAATATGCTTGCAAAACCATTGAATGTTTGTCCCAAAGTCATAGGTACAGCATCTTCCAGCTGTGTACGTCCCATCTTAATGACATGAGCAAATTCTTCTCCTTTCTTGCGGAATGCTCCGATAACAGATTCCAAATAGGGAAGGAAACGAAGATTTTCATAATACATACCGATATGGATGGCAGTAGGGTAAGCATCATTGGTAGACTGTGAACAGTTTACATGATCATTGGGAGAACAATATTGATATTCTCCACGCTTGTGTCCCATAATTTCCAATGCACGATTGGCTATTACTTCATTGGCATTCATATTGGTTGTCGTGCCCGCACCACCTTGAATCATGTCTACAGGAAACTGTTCGTGATGTTCACCGTTCAAGATTTCCTGGCAAGCCTGCACAATGGCATCTTTTTGTTCTTCAGTAAGCAGGCCCAACTCATAGTTAGCCATTGCAGCAGCCATCTTAGTAATGGCAAGGCCGTTGATAAACAACGGATATTCATTAAGGTGGAATTTACTGATAGGAAAATTTTCAATACCTCTAAGCGTTTGCACGCCATACAAGGCAGCGGCCGGAATTTCACGGGCACCGATTAAGTCACTTTCCACACGGGTTTCTTCTGTAAGTTTTGTTTCCATGATTAGGTTGTTTTAATATGTTATTTCTTTATCATACAGCAAAGGTATAAACTAACATTTTGATATCAAAATGTATTCTGATATAAATTTATAGTTTTATTTTTGCCATCATAACGCAATATACACGCCAACAAAATATCATAATGATAGTTCAACGCATTATATTCTCTTATGGGTTATTAAAAGAAATACAGATATCGCCCCCCTAAGTTATCTCATCGGTCGGACTAAGCCTTTTCATCCTTCAGGCTAAGTCTTTTTATACGTCGGGCTATTACGTCCTGCTGTAGTGGAACGTACGTCCTGCGGCAATGGAACGTACGTCCTACTGCAATGGGACGTATGTCCTACTGTAGTGGGACGTAGTAATCTTCCGCTTAAAAGACCTTAGCTGACCGTAGGAAATTACTTAATCCTCCGCAAGGAAACAAAAAAAAGGCATCCGTAATCATACGGATACCTTTCCCTTGTTTTTTATGCTCTATCTCCTTGGTTATTTTACTTTAATTCTATCAAATCCTTCGCCAAACACACCGATAACGGCACTCTGTGAAACAAAAGCATTCGGATCAATATCTTTAATCAAACGGAAAATAGTAGTCGATTCACGTTTCTTTGCCAGCACAAACATCATTTTAACGCCTGCGCCTGTATAACAACCTACACCATCAATGAAAGTCACTCCACGGTGCAAATCTTTATTGATGCGGTGACCTATTTCTTCATGTTTCTTTGAAATGATAAAGAACTGCACAGACTGACGAGCACTGTTCACCACCTGGTCAAGCACAAAGCTGCATATATATAAGGTTGCAAAACCATATACCACCTTTTCCCAATCGTGCAATACGAGGTAACTGGAAGAGATTATCACCATATCCGTCATCAATATCACGCGTCCTAAGGTAATATCACGATATTTATTAATAATAGCGGCAACAATATCCGTTCCTCCGGAGCTTCCGTTAGCCGAAAATGCCACTCCAATACCACCGCCACAGAAAGAAGCACCGATAACACACGCCATAAAAGGCTGGTCATGCAATAAATGCAGCCCTGCTGTTGCTCCTTGAATAATAGGAAGAATGGTCGTCATGGTAAATACGGCAAAAACAGTTTTTACACTGAACTTCCATCCCAAAATAATCAGGGAGGCTACCAACAATGCACCATTTATGGCAAAATAAGTATACTGTACATTCACACCGGTTGCCCAATATACAATAGAAGCAATACCCGGCACACCACCTGTCGTGATGTCGTTAGGCAACAAAAAGACGGTCCACCCGATACTATACATCAGCATACCGAGAGCTATCATCATATAATCTCTCATTTCTCTGATGATTCGTTGTTTACGCGTCGTAATAAAGACTGACTCCATGTGATTTTTTTCTTTATATTATAAATTTTCGGCAAAAGTACAAAAAGATTAAATCACTTCGTTCGAAAAAGGATAATTTTTCATGCGAAAAAGAAATTTAGAATATTTCTCCTTCTCTTATTCAAATGCAAAAAAACGAACGGCATTATAATTTATTTATTTAACCACATGATTAATTACAAATTAAAACATCACACAAGGAATACCATCCCAATTTGTCATATTCTATCAAACGAGCCATAAAATAGAAAGTCAAACGGTATAAATAAAATCAGAAAGACACACCTTTGCTTAAAATCAAAAATAAATGTAATTTTGCCGTCAATCGGACCTATATTAGAAAAACAGTTCCTTATTTCCGAAACGTATGATACATTCGTCTCGCTGTCGTTGACGAACAGGAGGAGTTTGAAGAAGCCATGAAGAGAATCGGAAAATGGATATTATAATCAATAAGATAACAAAAAAACAATACAGGATACAATACTTGCCATTATTAACTTTAAAGGTAAAGAGTCGTGAAAGAAAACTTTAAAAAAGCAGTGTTGCTATTGGGCATGTCAATAACCATACCCACAGTCAGCATTGCACAAGAAAATATTGAAACAGACATCAGTGCCGACCTGGTCAGTGGGTATATATGGCGCGGACAAGATTTGGGTAATGTAAGTATCCAACCAACTCTATCTGTATCTTACAAAGGATTTTCGTTGAGTGCATGGGGCAGTGTAGGGTTTGAAGGGAAAGACACCAAAGAACTTGACCTCACACTAGGATATACGATCGGCGGATTCAGCATTTCCGTCACCGACTATTGGTTTGACGGTGGGTCGGGATACTTCCACTATGGTTCCGACAATACAAATCATACTTTTGAAGCACAAGTCGGATATGACTTCGGTTTTCTGGCTGTCAATTGGTATACAAATTTTGCCGGATATGATGGTGTAAACAATGAAGGCAGCAGAGCTTATGCCTCTTATGTTTCCGTCACTGCTCCTTTCAAATTGGGAGGTTTGGACTGGACAGCCGAGATATGCGCCACTCCGTGGGCCAATGATTTCTATAATGCATCCGAAGAACTTCATTGCAATGGTTCAAATGGCTTTGCCGTAAGTGACATCAGTCTGCAAGCCGGCAAAGATGTAAAGATAACCCGGTCTTTCTCTGTGCCGGTTTTCGCTAAGTTGACGTGGAATCCCAGAACAGAAGGTACTTATTTTGTATTCGGATTAAATTTCTAAAAGTAAGATGTTTTAGTAGAAATGAGTAAATACAAAAGAGGCTGTCCTCAAAGGTAAATGATAGCTCTACTGTTTTTTTGAGGGGGACAGTCCCTTCACGCAGAAAGTCCATAAATAGAAGGCTTCCGGGTCCCGTTATATGTGAAAGGAGATTATCTTCCCACAAGAACCCGGCCGTTTCGGAAAGCCCACGGTTTTAAACCGAACCCTGAAGCTTCCATTATGGCAGTATTCCGTTTACAGGCAAGGCACTTTAACAAACTCCGCTTCGGGAAAATGCTTCTCCATATAATGCCTTATATAGTTCTCCGTATCTTCCTGTATTATCTTGTCCTCCCCTTCGGGATAAAGATTATACATCACCGTATGGAGACTGATGCCTCTGCGCTCTATGGCCTCAAAGCTGAGCAGAGTGTGGTTCACACTCCCCAGGCGACCTGAGGTGACAAACACCAACGGGTAGCCGGAGTGTTGAATATAATCAATGGTAAGACAGTCCGGCGTAAGCGGAACCATAAGCCCTCCCGCCCCTTCCACCAGCACGGCATCAAAGCGTTCACTCAGCACACTTGTGGCGTGATTTATCTTATCGAAATCCACGGCACGGTTGTCGATGCGCGATGCCAAGTCGGGCGAGGCAGGATAAGAGAATATCTCAGGCTTCGTCCACCCCTGTTCATCTTCGGGCAGGTATTCCAACCCCATCAGACGGCGATGAAGCTCGATGTCTTCGGAATAGCCGGCGGGATTGCCCGTTTGTATGAATTTCTGTGTTATCACGTTTATTCCCTTCTCTCGCCACACTCGTGCAAGGTAGGCGGTGGCATAGCTCTTACCGATGTTGGTGTCTATGCCGCTGACAAAATATACATTCTTTTTCATTATTTTATCTGTTTACTATATCAAGGTTTCTTTCGGGCGATGATGTAAAGGGGATGATAAGTCAGCGTGACGGCGTTACCACAACTGAACAGCTTCGCATACTTATCACAAAACTCCTGCAAATCCCCTTTGGTCCATGCCTGCCGGCAGACAGCTGTCACCCCCGTATGCTTGAGATGATAAAGCACATCGAGCGGAGTAGCGAATGTCAGGCGGATGCGCTCCTCGCCGGCAGTGACTATATTATAATGCATGGACAAGGACTTTTTCAGCTCCTCCAAAGAATAATAATGCAATCCGCTTCCTGTGACGGCGGCTATCTCTTTCAGGTTCTCTTTGCCGAACGTGCTGAACGCGAAATATCCGTGGCCGGACAGCAAGGCATTGCAACGCTTGAAAAACAGTTCGGGCGAGACGAACCACTGAAGGGCGGAACAGGAAACTATCAGGTCTTGCCCCGAAGGAAAAGACAGCTGCTCCGCATCTCCGGGGATAAAAGTCACCTGCCTGTCCGACAGCAAGTCGGCAAAGCAAGTGCTCATCTCGTGGCATATATCATTCAATATCAGCTTTTCAGGATGAAAGGTGCGGAGCAACGGACGGGTCAGGAACCCGGTTCCGCTGCCTATCTCAAGCACATGCCGCGGACGTGCCGGCAGGTAATGTGCCAACATATCGTTCAGGCGACCGGCTATCTGTTTCTGCGCCGTGGCCTCACGGTTATAACTTTCTATGGCACGTGAGAACCGGCGCGTTATCAATTGTTTATTTATCATATTCTTTTACTGTTTTGTTTATCGGAAGGCTGCATTATCGACACACGATATCTTGTAAAAACACATCGGAATAATGAGCCATGTCTTCTTCCTCTGCCGGCACACGGAGTTCGCTCCACGCTTTCCTTTGGCAAGCCGGAACAAAAATCAAATCGCCCTTACCTATCACGGCCTTACTCCAGCAGAAACGGGCAGGTGCAAGGCATTCTGCCTGCTTTGCTATCAGAAGAAGCTCTTCTTTCACTTCATCCGTAGAACGTCCGGGACTTCTAGTAAGGAAGTCTTCCAAAAGTACGGCGGAACCGCACATCCGGCGAAAGAATTTTCGCAGCGTAACGTCATTCAGCCCTTTCAATGTTCCTTCATAAATAGCGTTGGGAATGCCTCTGGAGTCATCGACAGGGGTCATTGTCCCGTTCACCGCCACACTTTCTGTAATGGGAAGACAAGAACGGTCCAAAACTTGGGAAGCGGCCCACACTCCCATCGACCAACCTACCACACGGATGTCTTCGTACCCCTCCGGCAATGAGAAATCGAAGTCGAGTGAACGGTAATCGTAGCAGACAAGCAAGTCCCTGTCCGCGGGGTGATAGTGCAAAAAAGGCCGTTCGTCCATTCCCCATCCGGCAAAAAAGAGTGTCAATGAAGGCAAATGGCGTTGTTCTATAAAATATTGTTTCATTTCATCGTTTTCCTATCGTTGTTATCAGTTTGCTTATCTCGTCTTCGGTAAGTGCCGCCGTCAGCGAAAAGCGAATGCGCGAAGTGCCTTCGGGCACCGTAGGCGGACGGACGGGAAGGGCGTAAAAGCCCTTGCGCTGCAACTCCTCGGCCTTCCAGACAGTTGCCCCGCTTTCTCCTATGGTCAGCGGAATAATATGGCTGGTGGAAGGACATTCATATCCGGCGGCGAGCAATCCTTCTTTCAGCTGAAAAGAGAGGCGCTGCAAGTGTTGCCTCCTGTCGCGGAACTGTGCCAGGCGTTCAATGATAAAGTACGTCCACATCAGATTGACAGGCGGCAGGGCAGTCGTAAAGATAAGTGTACGCATCTTGTTGACCAGATAATCATGCACCGTTCTGGAGCAGACCACATATCCGCCGACCGAGGCCAACGCCTTGCCGAACGTTCCGCACAGAAAGTCAATCTCGCCGATGCATCCCTGCTCTTCGGCACAACCCAGCCCGTGTTCTCCTCTCACCCCGACAGCATGCGCTTCGTCCACATAAAGCAAGACACGGTCATACTGTCGTTTCAGCCTCACCAACCGATTGAGGTCTGCCTCGTCACCATCCATGCTGAAAATGCTTTCTGTCACTACAATCACCTTTTCATATTCGGCATGATGCGCAGACAACAATTGTTCCAGTTGTTCATAATTATTATGCCGGTAACGGATGCACTTTGCACTCGAAAGGCGAATGCCGTCAATAAGGCTGGCATGCACCAGCTTATCGGCAAGAATCAGCGTACGGACATTGCTCACAGCAGGCAGGATGCCCGCGTTCATGTGATAGCCGCTGCTAAAGACCAACGCACTTTCTCTCCCGAAAAGCTCGGCCAGCCGTTCCTCCAGGCGGGTGTATATATCAAAATTACCGGTCAGCAAACGGGAAGAGGAAGCCGAAGGGAGGAAGCTGTCGGGAGTAAAGGTCTGCAAAAAGCCGGCACGCAGGTCGGCATCTGTTGCCAACCCCAAGTAATCGTTGGAAGAGAGGTTCAACATGACGTTGCCATCTGCCTCCACCTCCCTGCCACGATGATGAGTGGCGGGCAGTCTGCGCAGATTGTTTTTACTCTTCAAGCAGTCAAGCTCTTGTTCCAATTCTTCAAATAAACTCATATTTTTCTAAACTTGTGTCATTTCTTTTTTTCATAGAGCCCTTACAGCTCTCCTACTATCTTCACCAGCGCATGAGTCAGTCTGCTCAGCTCTTCAGGTTGGATGATAAAAGGCGGCATGATGTACACCAATTTTCCAAAAGGACGTACCCACACTCCTTCTTCCACAAAGCGCTTCTGCATGTAAGCCATGTCCACGGGCTCCTTCACTTCGATAACCCCGATGGCTCCCAATACGCGCACATCCGCCACTTGCGGCAATTCTCCGGCCGGTGCCAGCTCCCGTTTCAGCTGTTCTTCTATCGCCTTCACTTTTTGTTCCCATCCGCAGGAAAGCAACAGCTCTGTCGAGGCCCGAGCAATGGCACATGCCAAGGGGTTTCCCATGAAGGTGGGACCGTGCATGAACGCACCCGGATAGCCGTTCGATATGACATCAGCCACTTCGTTATCGGTAAGCACGGCCGAAAATGTCATATAGCCTCCGGTAAGAGCCTTACCTATACACATAATGTCGGGCTGCACGCCGGCATGTTCCCATGCAAAAAGTTTCCCGGTCCTTCCGAAGCCGGTCGCTATTTCATCAAATATCAGCAACAGATGATATTCCTTACACAATTTCTCTGCCTGCCGCAGGTATTCGGGATGATAGAAACGCATGCCTCCGGCTCCCTGCACCACCGGTTCCAGAATCAATGCCGCCAGTTCTTCGTGATGTTCTTCCAATAGCTGTCGGAGAGGCAACATATCTTCTTCTTTCCATTCTCCTCCGAAACGAGAACGAGGAGACGGTGCAAAATAGCGGACAGGCAATGCCGAACCAAAAATGCTATGCATTCCGGTCACGGGGTCACACACCGACATGGCGTTCCATGTGTCCCCATGATAACCGGAACGTATCGTAACAAAATTATTCTTGCTCTTCTTGCCTTGTGCATACCAATACTGCACAGCCATCTTCAGCGCCACTTCCACGGCCACCGAGCCGGAGTCGGCATAAAAAATCTTCTGCATGCGCGGTGGCGCAATCTTCAATAATAGTTTGCCCAGCTCGATGGCCGGTTCGTGTGTCAACCCACCGAACATCACATGACTCATCCGGTCTATCTGTTCCCGTGCGGCACGGTTCAGTACGGGATGATTGTATCCATGCACCATGCACCACCATGAGGACATTCCTTCTATCAGCTTCCTGCCGTCCTCCAGCTCTATGTACACTCCTTCCGCCCGTTTCACCCGGTAAGTGGGAAGCGGATTGACGGTCGATGTGTAAGGATGCCATAAATGCTCTTTATCAAAATTGTCCATATCGTTTTTATTATAAAGTATAACCGGCTGCTTCTATCAATTTCCTGTCGTCCGATACTTTAGACCCCAGGGTGGTTAATAAATCGCCGACTATCGCCGAATTGATTCCAATGTGCAATGCCTGCCCTATCGCCTCCGGGCTTAGTTGCGAACGCCCCCCTGCAAAACGAAGGTAGGCCGTGGGATTAATAAAGCGGAACAGGGCTATCGTGGTCAGAATTTCTTCTTCCGCCAAACGGGGCGCGTGTTCCAAAGGAGTGCCCGCAATGGGTTGAAGCAGATTGATAGGAATAGACTGCACTTCCAACTGCCGCAAGAGGAAAGCAAGTTCGATGCGTTGCCGCATCGTTTCACCCATACCGATAATACCTCCGCTGCACACATCCATCCCCACCCGGCGCGCGGCACACAGGGTTTCTATCTTTTCTTGCTGGGTATGGGTGGAGCAGAGCGATGGAAAGAAAGAAGGGGCAGTCTCCAGATTGCAGTGATAACGGGTAACTCCCACTTCGTGCAATCTGCGTAGCTCTTCCTCGGTAAGCAATCCCAGTGACGCACACAGTTTAATATCGGAACATGAAGCAATATATTCAAATGTTTCACATAATTGTTGCATATCTTGCTTGCCGGGTTTTCGTCCGCTAGTGACCAATGAGAAGCGGGCTATCCCCTGAACTTCATTGTATAGTGCCTGCCGCTTACATTCCGCTTTATCCACCAAGCCATAAACTTCCGTCTCAGTCCGGTAGTATGCCGACTGCGCACACCATTTACAATTCTCGGGACAACGTCCGGACTTGGCATTAATGATGGAACACATATCAAAATGACCTGAAGCCATCTCCCGGGTTATCACGGAAGCAGCCTCATAAAGCTCTTCCTTATCAGCTTCCCCGGCTAGCCATTCTGCCTCTTCAACGGTTATCTTTTCACCGCTTAATACTTTGTTTTTAAGTTTGTTCAGCATCGTTTCTACTTCTGTTAATGACATAAAAAAAGCCGGAGAGAACGCATTTCACGTTCTTCCGGCCATATAGATATAAAAGACAATAACTCTCCACCAATCGCACAACGCAACCGGTTTACAGTTATTATCTCAAGAATAATCAATGAAAGTATCCTGTCCGCCACCTCCCTATCGGGGGCTTTGTCGTCTTCCTCATCCACTCGGTCCGGACGGCATAGCACGGACAATAGACATACGCCGGGCTGCTTTTTCAAAGAAGCCTCAACGATTCCTTTTCTCAGATTGCCGATTGCCACAGTCTTCCCCAAACTGCAAAATATGGCATACCCTTTCCTGCACCATCGGCGGAAACGTATGATTTGCGATTTAGATATTTGTTTGTTCATGTGGCATTACTTTAATAACAGTGCGGCAAAGATATACAAAAGGGAAACACAAGCCAAATAAAAAGAAGGTGTGTCAAGAACTGAAATGGTCTATCACTTTAGTCTTGACACACCCTCATTATCATAATCAATAAGCCAATACCTATTCTTCTTTCTTCGGAGCCGCTTTTTTGGCAGGTGCCTTCTTAGCGGCCGGCTTCTTGGCAACGGCCTTTTTGGATGGTGTTTTTTCCGCTTCAGCGGCTATCTTTGCTTCGGCTTTTGCCAATTTAGCTTGCAATCTTTCAACCTCCTTATTCAATGCCACCAATTCTTCACCTTGATTCTTGATGGTGGTAAGCAACGAGTTCAGCTCTTCATTATCCATATCAACCGGATATAATGAGTTTACACGGCTGATAAAATCACCCAATATATTCATATAGTTGGTGAAAGCATCGTATGGAGAATCATAGATACCGCGGTTAATACTAATGCCCGTATTCTTGCTGGTCATGAAACGGAAGTTGTTACTTGCCTGCAAGTAATCCCAATCCTGCTTGATACGACGGTCATTACACAAGTGCACACGCTCTGCCACACTATATAATTTATTGAATGCTTCACGCTGCATCACATTACCCAACCATGGACTGATATCGCGTTCTTCGTCTGTCCATGACATTGGATAAGGAACGTCTATCTGGTCTACAGATTTCAGTTTGGTAACGATTTCTGTTGGAGTAGAGAAAGTAATGCCTCTTTCTTTTGCACATATTGGCAATGCTTTCAGGAATTCCAAAATATTGGATGACAATGACTGTGCCATACCCAATGCGGAAAGTTCCATAAATATATTGATAACTTGTTCTTCTTCGGGTAATGCTGCAATCCAATCTACATATTTATCTGCAAACAAAGGATATTCGCTCCAGTCAGAGTTAGAGAACCGTAAACTGATATCATCAGACAATTTGAAGTCACGGAGCAACAACTTCAAGTTCGGATTCATGGCACAATGATACAGATAATGAGAACTCTTCCAACCCAAAATATGCTTAGCACCTTCAGTCAACATTCCCTTGAAGCCCATATCGGCTATAATTGAACCGATTTCATTTGAGTAAATCAAACTAGAGTTACGGAATACCTTTGGTGTTTGGTTGAAAATTTGCTTAACCTTTACGCGCATGCGTTCCACTTCTTCACGGAAGCAGTCTTCATTTGCCAATGAAGAAAGACCATGTGAATAAGGCTCGCAGAGGAATTCACAGCAACCTGTATCGTTCAACTGATGCAACAGTTCGATAACTATCGGAGCATGAATTTCCAATTGTTCCAATGCTACTCCCGAAATAGAGAGTGCTACCTTGAATGCGCCTCCATTGGCTCTTGCCATTTCAATCAACGTATTCAGCGCAGGAACATACGAACGCTCAACTACTTCGTTGATGCCTTGTTCGTTGGCATAGTCATCATAATAATAGTGGTCGGTGCCTATCTCGAAGAAACGATAACGTTTCAAATGGATGATTTGATGTATCTCAAAGTAAAGACAGATTGTTTTCATATCTAGTGTGATTTTTATTATTTACCATAGTTTTTTAATACTTCCTCATAAAGAGCACGGATACGCAATCCGACTTTTTCCCATGTAATGCCATCCACTTCCTTTTTACCTTCTTCTTGCAAGTAATTAAAGAGAGACGGATAAGTACAGAGTGCATAGATGGCATCTGCCATCGCATGTATATCCCAATAGTCTGTTTTTATCACATTGGTTAGGATTTCGCCACAACCGGACTGCTTGGATATAATAGAAGGAGTACCACACTGCATAGCTTCAAGAGGAGCAATACCGAACGGTTCGGAAACCGAAGGCATCACAAACACGTCACTTTGTTTATAGGTTTCATAAACCTGACGTCCGCGCTGAAATCCCGGAAAATGGAAACGGTCTGCTATACCACGTTCCGCCACCATATTTATCATCGCATTAAGCATATCGCCCGAACCTGCCATCACAAAACGAATATTACGAGTACGTTTAAGTACTAACGCCGCTGCTTCTACAAAATACTCAGGCCCCTTCTGCATAGTGATACGTCCGAGAAAAGTAACAACTTTTTCTTTTGAATGATCCGGGCGTGGAATATCCTGATATTCTTGTGACAATGGATAAACCGCATTGTGCATGGCAAAGCATTTACGCGGGTCTTGATGATACTGATGTATAACAGTCTGACGAGTCAACTCGGATACACACATGATACAATCCGCATGATCCATACCATTTTTCTCCATGGCATAAACCGTAGGGTTCACTTTGCCACGAGAACGGTCGAAATCAGTGGCATGCACATGAATACACAAAGGCTTTCCACTGACCATTTTGGCATGTACACCGGCAGGATAAGTCAGCCAGTCATGAGCATGGATAATATCAAATTCTTGTTGGCGTGCCACTACACCGGCAATAACAGAGAAGTTATTGATTTCTTCATGCAGATTCGACGGATAACCACCACCAAATTCCATACAGCCCAAGTCATTGACGTGCATATAAGAAAAATCAGCGTAAATATGGTCACGGAAAGCGTAATACTGTTCCGGTGTCATATAAGACGGCAAACGCTCTTTGAGATAATCATAATTCACATCGCGCCATACAATAGGCACTTGGTTCATTCCTATGATATTTAAGAACTGCTCTTCCTCGCCACAAGGTTTCGGCATACAAAAAGTAGTTTCCACATCACCCTGCAAGCTCAATCCTTTCGTTATACCATAAGAAGCTACGGCAAGACCACCATATATTTTGGGAGGAAATTCCCATCCAAACATTAATACTTTCATACAGGCTCCTCCTTTTAATAATTGTATTTACTTAATAAATATAACACTCGTAAGATTTCTGCCACATTCATAGCAAACGACACAGCTCCACGTCCTTTGAAAGGCGGATTACCGTCAAACAATTCGGGGATGGAGCCAATGCAATGAGAAACCATTTCATCTTCATAACCTATCAATTGACGTTCTATGAATCCCAAAGCACTCATCTTATAAATACGGAGATAAGCCTCGAAATAGAATCCTGCCAACCACGGCCATGCAGTTCCCTGATGATAAGCATAATCACGCTGCATCTGCGGACCTACATAGTTGGGGTTATAACCACCACTCTTCGGACTGAGCGAACGAAGTCCTTTCGGTGTCAATAATTCTTTGGTCACCACATCCAATACTCCCTTCTTTTGACGGGCATCCAACGGAGAGTAATCAAAGGCTACGGTAAATATCATATTAGGACGCACACTCCAATCCATCATATTACCATCCACATAATCAAGAAGATAGCCATATTCATTCAAGAAAGTATCTATAAATGATTTACCGGTCTGCTCGGCTAAAGTTTGTAACGTTTCAGCCAAATTATTGTTTCCTGTTTCACCTACTAGTTCACCGACAAAACAAAGCGCATTATACCATAATGCATTTATCTCCACAATATATCCTGTACGCGGAATTACCGGATGTCCGTTAACGGTAGAATTCATCCAAGTAATGGCTTTCTCCGTTCCGTTAGCATAAAGCAATCCATTGGAATGGAGGAAAAGGTTAGGATGGTTTTCCCTACGCAGATATTCCATTATTTCTTCCAACAACTGACCATACTTCTCACGACATTTGTCGCGTGAAACCATTTTGGCATATTGCTGTATACACCATACGGCCCAAAGTAATACGTCAGGATGCTCCATCTCATATATCTTCAGGTCATTCGGTTCATCATTAATAAAATCATGAATCGCTTTGCGGGCAGTTTCCATCACACTCTCAAACTTAGCCACTTCATCAATAGCCAATGTCAGCCCCGGAAGAGCAATAAACATATCACGGGCGCGGCATTTAAACCAGGGATAGCCGGCAAGAATATAAGACTCCTCGTTTTGTTTGTTGAGGAATTGATGAGCTGCATTTATCAGGCAATGCTGAAAATTATCACGCGGGGTGCGTTCTTCCATTTCCTCTTCAAAGGTCTTCTTCAACGTTCGTGTACTTGCTTCCGAAACACCTCCCGAAAATACAACGCTTTCACCCTTCTTGATATCTACTTCAAAATACCCCGGAACATAGAGATCCTCATTAAAGTCGTAACCTCTTTCTTGTTCTTTCGGATACTCTATACCACGATACCAGTCAGGCTGGAAATGAAACTCATTCTTTTTATTAAGCTGCATAAAGAGTTCGGGATATCCCGCATACATACATGTCTTTATACCATTATCCACTTCCTGATAATCACGACTTGCCTGCGCATTTTCATGTGTATATTGGCGGACACTACGGAAAGCCAAAAAAGGACGAAGACGGAGAGTAGTGGCAGAATGAGCTTCGACTAAGGTGTAGCGAATCAGAATTCTATTTTCGTGATGTACAAACAGTTTTTCTTTTTTCAGCACCACACCACCCACACGATACCAGGTTGTTGGTACTTTCTCACACTCAAATTCGCGAATATATTTGTGTCCGCGAGGGCTGTAGTTATTGCCCTGATACTTATGAAGCCCCAAATTGAATTCAGCGCCATGCTGTACTACCGTTTCATCCAAAGACGATAGTAATACATGATTCTCATCATCAATCTCCGGTACCGGAATGACAAGCAATCCATGATATTTTCTCGTATTGCAATCAACAATGGTTGTACAATGGTAGGCTCCCGAACGGTTTGTGCGAAGGATTTCTTTCGGAAGTGATTCCTCCAGGTTCGTCATAAGAGTCTTGTCAAATCGTAAGTAACTCATAGTTGTTATATTAAGGTTATAAATTATTCTGTTTTTTATCTGCAATATATGTTTCTATTTTTATGCAATGCTCAAAATTAGTGATTTTATGGATAAACCAAAATTAAATAGCAAAATATTTTTCTTTTTTTCCCTATTTATCATTCGTATTACAAAGAAACACCTATATATGTGACAAAATGAAACCTTTAACTTTTTCTAAGAAAGACAAAAACAGAAGGCTTTTATTATATTGAGACAACCTTAACGAAAATATACTATGCAATAGGAAGTGCTTTTTTCATATTGTAGCGATAAGCTAAACATGCCAATATAAAATACCCCACACATTGCATCCATAAAATGATGTACTGTTGACTAATCCCTGACATATCGGCTCCCATCGAGTTTATTTTCACGAAAGCCAAAGTACCCGGTGCAGCAGGAATCAAATAATGTGTCCATTGCCAATACCACGGCATTAATTCCAGCGGATAAGAAACCCCTGAAAGAAATATCAACCCGACAGAAAAAAAGGCTATCATTAACAAAGGCGCATCACTGTCACTGAAAAACACCGAACATGCCAATGCAAAGAAACTGGTTGCTATAATATAAGGTATCATCAACTGAATAATAAGTATAGGGTGCGCCAAATGAGGTAATTGAAACAACAAAGGCAGTAACCCCAACAGAAAGACTGAAAAAAAGGCATAAAACAATACATACACTGAAGTCTTTCCCAAAACAATGGATGCCATACGTGAAAACGACAAGTCTACCCTGTGGTTCTCATTATTATCTCCACCGCCAAGCGAAGTAAAAAAACGAAAAGCAGTTGTCTCTTCTCTTCCGTGAAGAGACATACGAGATACGGATTCTTCACGTTCTTTACCGCTCAGCATACTGATAACCATTACCAAAGTCTGAAATATCACGACCATCAGTACAGCCGGAATCAAATAAGTGCCATATCCATCGGTGTAATTATACAGTGCCATACCCACTACATCAATTGAACTTGTCCGGATAATCGGTTGTATATCTTTCTGAGGGAGAAAAACAACCTGATTGGGGCGAACCTCATCATTTACCGCCAACATTGCCCCGGCCGATGCTTCTTGCATGGAAGCATAATAAAGAAAAGCCGTGGTAGTGCTATACATTACATAAACAGCCTCTTCACCACGCCCCACCCGACCATCAAAATCTTCGGGTATATAAACAATTCCCACTACCTCCCTCTGCTTCATCAACTTTTTGGCAGCTTGCAAATCAGCATTATTTGTCAGTACTTGGGCCTGCGGAGTGGCATCCAGCAAGCGCGAGTAATGACGGCTCAAAGGTGTCTGACTCATATCGACTACAGCCACCGGCGCATTACGTACCACATTGGGAGCATACATATAATTGTATAGCAAACCATATAAAAAAATACCACCGCTTAATACCATTAAGATAGAATAACGGGTACACATCACACGGAATTCCCGCACGGAAACAGCAAGTATATTATTCAATATTGTCATATTTTCTACTAATTAAAGAACGTTTTAAATGTGGCAACAACAGCAACGGCAACAGCAAAAAGAGTAACAACGCCACTACATTAGTCCACATATAAGCATATCCGTAATTACCATAGAGTAAAGTCTGTCCTATTTCAATAAAATGACGAACAGGAAACAGATAAGAAGCATAATACACCGGTGCATACATGTGCGGTACGGGAAATGTGACTCCTGAAAGAGTAGCTCCCAACGAACCCACCATTGACACAACGCTGATAATGATACTCAATGCCGGAAATAGGGAAAAAAGAAATACAGCCAATGCCTGTGTAGAAAGTACGAACAATGCTGAAGTAAGATTCAGTGGCCAGAATCCGCAATCCATCGGTATATCGAATATGCCAAAGTAAATATAATTAGCAAAGATACTCATTGCTATAAAGATAATCGTATACGGCAAAAGCTTCCCTATAATGGCTATCAACATATTCCCGCCAGCAGTCTGCAGCCACTCAAAAGAGGTACCGAATTTCCCTTCGCTACCAATGGCATAAGTAGTGACTAGTAACAATAGTACTTGCAGAAACACGAAGAAAAAAGGATGAGTCAGATATACAGAATAGTCCATATCAGGATTGAATAACGGATGATTTTGAGTAGTAACAGGCAATAAGAAAGATTTGATTTCTCCTTCGCCTACTCCCAACGCCACTGCATGAGTTACAATAGGGCTAACCGATATATTCTTTAATAAGCTTTGGAAAGCACCATGTATTTCGCTACCCACACTCAACAATGCATAATGATAATAATAGGTCAGAGCCACTTCCTTGCCATCCATTACCTTAGCTTCAAAGCCAACAGGAATACTCAGATATCCATAAATATTTTTCTTTTGCACATCAGCACGCGCCTCTGTCTCATTGGCATAATATTGAGTGACACGAAAAGTCGGATCTACCTTAACCATACGAATGATTTGCCGGGAAGTAACCGTATTATCACCATCCACGACACCAATGGGAAGATTCTCCATTTGTCCGTCACCAAAAATTGTTCCCATAAAAAAAAGCGAAAACAACGGAAGTACAATACACGCCACAAAGTAAATGCGACGTGACAACATACGGTCTATTTCCCTCTTGATAACTGCTATTAAAACTGACTGCCCCATCGAAATAGTCCTCATTTCAATTCATTCAAATTCACAAGTACGGACATACCCGGCCTTAAGCCATCCACCGGTTGCAGAGGCAGAGCATGAATCTCAAACGTTTTCATATCATAAGTTCCCGTCTGCTTGGTAGAACGCCAAGTAGCAAAACTACCCAACGGACTAATGTAATATATCTTAAACTCAATATTCTCAACTTTCAGTGCCGGCACATTTCCCCTAAAGGTTTCATTCATGCGAAAATAATGCATGTAATCCTCACGTACATTGAGCACCACATGACAATCATCCAACACCACCAAACTCATAATAGGAGTTCCTGCTCCGACCAGCTCTCCACGTTTAGGATAAATAGTCGAAATTTGTCCGTTCTCAGGGGCAGTGAGGCGGGCATCCATCAACAAGGCTTGTACCTCATTTACAGTGCTCCGAGCAGCATCCACCAATGAACGCGCACTCTCCTTATCCTCTTTCTGAGCTCCATCTTTCACTAACAAATATTGTTGATGTGCAGCACGTTCAGCTGCCACAGCCGCTTTATACACAGCCTCTACTTCATCTTTACGCTGACTGGTCACCACACTGTCACGATACAAATTCTGTATACGGTCATAAGTCACTTTTGCCAATTGAAGGTCACTTTTAGATTTATTCCAAAGTTCTTCTACCGAACGCACTATTTGCTCACGCGTACCATCATCTATCTTTTTGTTTTGATACTTGGCAATATCTTCCAATGCATTTACCTGCCGGAATTTTGCCCAAGCTTCGGGACTGTTGATAACGACAAGCGTATCACCTACTTTTACATTCTGCCCTTCCTTCACTAAGAAAGTATCTATGCGTCCCGGCAATTTACCGGAAATGCGAATCTCGGTGGCTTCTATTTGTCCTTGCAATATCACAGGTTTATTGCTCATGGCAATAATACCGATAACAGACACGACCACAACCGCTACCAGTACCACCATGAAAGCAACGGCTAATTGTTTCTTTTGCTTTTCCATATTTTAAATTATTCTTTTATTATTGGAGAATCCCCCGATTCATAAGTAGGAAATATAAAATCTTCCGTCTTTCCTGCACGACTGTATTGCCAAAAAGTCTCGGGCACTCCACAGGTAGCAAGCAAAGAAGCCAACGATACATCATATTGATAATATGCCATCAGAAAGGCTATCTGGATTTTAGATAACATCGTTTCAGCGTCTATCACTTCGGTGGAAGTTGCCATGCCTTCCTGAAATGATTTTTTACGAATTCTCACCAATTCACGGCTCATCTCAATCGTTGTATTCAAGGCAGCTACATTATCCCGGGCATTCTGAATCTCACTATACAGTTTATCAACCAACACACTCAGCTCATTCCGGGCTTTTTCTCGCCCCAAAGTAAGTGTTTGTTTTGTCAGTCGAGCCTGACGCACATTTGCCTCACGATTCAGGCCATCAAATATATTCCACGTAAAGCCCACTCCTACCATTGTGCGAGGCATCAGATTACGAGGAAGATTATCGGCATACAGAGTTTGCTTACCGAAAAGTGCAATATTTGGAACATAAGCACTCTTACTGATTTTTAATTGGTTATCTGCCATCGACTCTTGTAATCGAAGTTTATTTACCATATAATTATTGCCACCTATCAAGTTCTTAAAGTACAATTCATTCGGCAAATCATCATTCATAAAAAGTGGAGAAACAGGATTGATAACAGTAACATCTTCCACATTCAAAAGAACTTTCAAAGCATTCTGAGCTACTGTCAAATCTTTACGTGCAGACTCCAGTTCACGTTTAGCCTCATCCATACTGACCTGAGAGAAAAGACGTTCCGCTTTGTTTATCATACCGTTAGCCTCCAATTTCAGAGCGTTCTGATAATGCTTCTGAAGACCATTATAGGTTTCTTCACGCACTTTTACTACGCGTTGTGCCAAACGAAGGGCATAATAAGCAGCTACCAAATCTGTCTGAAGAACGGCTTCCGTTTCTTCACGGTCTACTTGTGCGAAATCCACCATACGATTCCCTATTTTAGTGGCAAAGACTCGCTTTCCACCAGTAAAAACAGGCCAAGTGATATTGGCATCAATAGTAGTCAAGTTACGTTGAAGCAATGGAAAGGTCAGTGTATGTGTTCCAATATTGTCTAAAATAGAAGAAATAAACCGGTCGTCAGGCAAAATGGAATGAACAAAATCTTTCGCCGGATCCGTAAATTGTTTTAATGGTTCTTTCACCTCTATGTTGTTAGACAAATGTACATAAGCTCCGGTTGCATTAAGAGATGGATACCAAAAAGAATTCATCTTTTGGCGTTCACTGCGTGCTATGCCCACCGCCTTATCAGCCATCTGCAATGTCCGATTCCCCTTATTCATCAAGGAGACGGACTGTTCCAAAGTTAAAGACACCTCCCCACTCTGCGCCCACAGTCCAACAGGAAGGAATAAAAGACATAAAAATAGTTTGTAATAATACATATAGGCTTTTGTTTCTGTTATGATGTAGTAAACAGAAAACAAAAGAGAATGTTTAAAAGAAAAAGAAAAGTAAGAAGCCTACTATTTATTGAACAATTCAAAAGTAAACTTGAACCCGAAAGTATCGAAACGTCCGTTAATAGTACTCACAAACGCACCTACATCAAAGATATGTGTACCTATCCCATACCCCAACTCTATATAGGGATTTAAATGAGGCATGAACAAGACACCTGCATACAACCGCTCCTGTTGAATCATCCCCAACCAGCGATTCAATGGCTTCAATAGAATGAACGGTGATTCGTAAGTAAGATTGCCACGCCAATACTGACGGGAAGAGTTGTACCAACGTCCATCCAACAATTGAAAAGTTCCTCCGATTTCATCATTCCAACCTTCCGGCAAATTATGACGGGAGAAGTTGGCGAAATCCACAAAATACACATCATTCTGTTCTGTAAACATACCACCGCCTATACGGTAACCTAAACTACGGATACCTCCTAATTTTAAATTTTGCTGAACATCAACTTCCCAACGTTCATGCGAACCGGTACTACCTAACACCCCTTTGATACCACGTTCATAATCTAATGTAAACGTAGGCATTTTCGAACCTACATTCATCTTACGATGTCCATTCATATAATAATACATTCCGGGAGTCCACTCAATACGTACACGGGGTGCAAAGGTATTATACTCCGAGCGAATACCTTTTAGTGCCAACCAATCCTCTTCAGGCAAAGGCTTCTCTACCTCCAATCTTTTCTTATTTGCCAAATAACGCCAATGGATAGAGACACCCGCCTTGATATACAAACCATTCACCACTTCAATATTATGGAACAAATTCAAATACACATCTTTAAAATAATCCAGTTCCACTTTATCAAAATTGAATGTACTATCAGGCAATTGTTTTAATTGGTCCAATACCACGCTACTATAAATACGGTTACCATTACCCACATTGATTTCAAATCCCGCCTGTTTCTCGGGCCAATACTGAAACTCTGTGTCTGCCTTTACATAAAGCTCTTTACGCGTGAAGTTATAACCAATCTGCGGTACAATCCTTAACAAACGCCCTGTATGCTGGAAGTAACGGTTATATTTAAACTTCTGCTTATAAGAGAAGCCCCGGCTATGACTGTAACTGAACAGCACCGGATTGATAAGCGGAGAGCAACGAACACTGCCAATACCAGCCAAGTTAACATTGTAGCTACTGATAAGAGCATCACCCAATTGCCCCCAAAACTCGATACTTTTACTCTTTTTCTTTTTAGGTGTATGCAATATCGTATCACGACGCATAGCAAATTTTTTATATAAGCTATCTTCATCTACAGACAAAGGCAAAGGGCGAAGTTCCTTGAACTTATCTTTGTCCGTTATCAACTGAGCCGAGTCACAAGTCAACTGATAAGACTCCGTTAAATCATGATGATGCTTTTTACTCGACTTACGTCTGGCTTCTCCCTGATTATAATAATGTATCTCATGGTATTTCATCCAGGCATTGCAATTCATCTCCAGATGATTTCCTAAAAATTTAAATATCAAATTCAAATCAAAACGCACAGGCAGAAATTCTTCATCACCTTCCTCCCCCATTATAATATTTACCTTAAAATTTATCACATCATATACTCCTTCAATATAAAGTTGGCGGATAGTCCATACCTGATCGCTTACCCACATATATCCACTGACCAACTGAGTTCCTTTAAATTTAGGAATAATAAGTATTTTATATTTCTGGCAATCATTAGGACCGGCTACCGAATCGAGTAAATAAGTATAATACCGACTAGCCTTCTTATCAAGAGGTGACAAAAGTTTATCCGACATCAAAGATGAAGAATAGATATTCATATTCAAATACTCCGCTATATCGGCAATCTGTCCCCGGTCACGAGGAAAAGTGGAAGACACGGCTTTTATCTTACGATCATAGATATCAGGAGCCGTATAATGCATCTCACTCACAGACTCTATCATATAATCGTTCACATTCTTCTCAAACCGAAACATAGAAGGCACATAGCGAATAAGATGATTCCTCTTATGGACCTTGAGTTTTCCTTTTAAATACAAATCGGCTTTATATTCATCAATGATGCGTGAATAGAAAGGAGAAAACTGAAATATATTCTGAAGTATAGAATCGGCAACCACAGGTTTATCGGGTATACGCTTCTTTGACCTTTTGGCAGACATACCCAAAGGAAGAAGCAAACATAATATCAGTATCCCAATAATCCGTATATATTTCATTAAGTCTTGTTTTCTTTATCCGAATAGCAAATATACAATAAAAATATTACGACCTTAAGAAAAACAAAAAACTTTAGCTACTTTTGCATCTGAACTATTAACCCTTAAAGACCATGAAACATTATTCTATTTTAGTCCATTTATTACTGTGGGCGGTTTCCACCTCATTATCAGCACAAAATCTCTTCCCCACTCCGGCAAACTACCAAAGGAATAAGGGTGAATTTATTATTACGAAGGCTACTAAAACTTACGGAAATCAAACGTATGCCGACAAAATAGCCTCACAAACCTCTTCTAATTTAACACAATCTAATGAAAATGCTGTAGCAAACGTCATCGCTTTTTTCATAGAACCACAACTGAAACTGGCAGAAGAAGGATATACCCTGCAAGTGAAAACAGATAGCATTATACTGAAAGCCGCTACCGAAGCCGGGCTTTTTCACGCCAAAGAATCCTTATTACAATTGTCGCGTTTCGGAAATGGAAAGGTAAAGTGTTGCACTATCAATGATGCCCCCCGTTATCAGTGGCGTGGTTTCATGCTGGATGAAAGCCGTCACTTCTTCGGCAAAGAAAAAGTGAAGCAATATCTGGACATCATGGCTTCGCTCCGTCTGAATGTATTCCACTGGCATCTGACCGATGAACCGGGATGGAGAATCGAAATAAAAAAATATCCCAAACTGACTCAGATAGGTGCCGTCGGTAATTATCATGACCCGAAAGCACCTGCCACATTCTATACCCAGGAAGATATAAAAGAAATAGTAGCTTATGCCGCTGAACGACAAATTATGGTAGTTCCTGAATTTGACATGCCCGGCCATGCCACTGCTGTATGCCGCGCTTATCCTGAATATTCGGGAGGCGGTGAAGGCCGTTGGCAACATTTCACTTTCCACCCTTGCCGGGAAGGAACTTACCGGTTTATCAGTGACGTACTGGATGAAATCGTGAGCCTGTTTCCTTCTCCTTATATACATATAGGTGGTGATGAGGTACACTACGGCAATCAAAGTTGGTTTACCGATCCTGAAATTCAGAACTTTATTAAAGAAAAAAAATTAGTAGACGAGAAAGGACTGGAACATTACTTCCTCCGCCGCGCTGCAGACATCGTAGCTTCAAAAGGAAAAACCATGATTGGTTGGGATGAAATAATTGATGCCGGTATCTCACCCCGCAAAGCGGTAGTAATGTGGTGGAGGCACGACCGCCAACACCAGCTGGTAAAAGCCTTGGAAAATGGTTATCGGGTCATATTGACGCCACGTCGTCCCATGTATGCTGATTTCACCCAGTTCGGTGCCCACAAAGTGGGACGCCAATGGGCAGGATATAACACCATAGAAAACTTATATAACTTCCCCGAGCCGATATCCCATTTGATGAAAGGATATGAAAACCAAGTCATGGGTATGCAAATGTCTTTATGGACAGAAAGAGTAGCCGACTTCAAACGATTGGATTTTATGGTCTTCCCACGCCTGATAGCTTTGGCAGAAGCAGCTTGGACACCTGAAAAAGCAAAAGAATGCAGCATGTTTATGCAGCGTCTGCCCTACTTCCTGAAATACCTGGATAGTATGGATATCTATTACTTCAATCCCCTAAACCCGACTGAACGTGAAGAGCCCGGGGCTCCCGAAAAAGAGGATGTACTACAAAACGGATAACCGGCTTTCATCATAACTTCTATCATTTTGCATATAAAAGTGTGTCAAAACGCTGATAATACTGTCATTCTGAACTTTGCGAAGAATCTGCAAACATAAAGTAGATGTAAACAGCTCCTTCACTTTGTTCAGAATGACAAAATGATACACCATTTTAGTTTTGGCACATTTCCCATAACATTCAGCAGACAGCATTCGGAAAAAATGAAGTACACATAAGTTCACTCCCTACTGCAAAACAAATCTCTTAAGTAAACTGAAAATTGATAATCAATATAGCAAATATTTAATCAAAAAGCAGTAATTTTGCACCGCAACAACCAGTAAAAGAAAGACAACATGTCAAAAATGAGATTTTTTGCTCTTCAAGAACTTGCCAACCGACGCCCTGTCAAGGTTGACTATCCTTCTGAGAAGTTATCTGATTACTACGGCGACCACGTTTTCGACCGTAAGAAAATGCAGGAATATCTGCCCAGTGAGGCATATAAAGCAGTTATAAACGCGATTGAAAAAGGAACTCCCATCAACCGGGAAATGGCTGATATGATAGCCAACGGTATGAAAAACTGGGCAAAAACCTTCAACGTTACTCACTACACCCATTGGTTCCAACCCCTGACAGACGGAACAGCCGAAAAGCACGACGGCTTTATCGAATTCGGTGATGACGGCGATGTAATAGAACGCTTCTCCGGCAAACTGCTCATCCAGCAAGAACCTGACGCCTCATCTTTCCCTAATGGCGGAATCCGAAATACATTCGAAGCACGCGGCTATACGGCATGGGACGTTTCTTCTCCTGCTTTTATTGTAGACAGCACATTGTGTATCCCCACTATTTTCATATCCTATACAGGCGAAGCACTTGACTATAAAACACCTTTGCTGAAAGCACTCGGTGCAGTGGACAAAGCAGCAACCGAAGTTTGCAAGATGTTTGACCCGAATGTAAAACGCGTGTATGCAAATCTGGGTTGGGAACAAGAATATTTTCTGGTAGACACCGTACTTTATAACGCACGCCCCGACTTGTGTCTCACCGGCCGCACCCTGATGGGACATTCTTCTGCCAAAGACCAACAGTTGGATGACCACTATTTCGGCTCCATACCTTCCCGTGTCACCAATTTCATGAAAGAATTGGAATTGGAATGTCACCGTTTGGGTATCCCGGCCAAAACACGTCACAATGAAGTTGCCCCCAATCAGTTCGAACTGGCCCCGATTTTTGAGGATGTCAATTTGGCAAACGACCATAATCAATTGGTTATGGATTTAATGAAACGCATCGCCGCCAAACATAATTTCACTGTACTACTTCACGAAAAACCATTTAAAGGAGTTAACGGTTCGGGTAAACATAACAATTGGTCACTCTGCACCGATACCGGCATCAATTTATTCTCTCCGGCAAAAACTGCCGAAGGAAATATGTTGTTTCTCACCTTTATCGTTAATGTGCTGATGATGGTATACAAAAACCAGGACTTGCTCCGCGCTTCCATTGTAAGTGCCGGTAACAGCCACCGTTTAGGAGCCAATGAAGCTCCCCCTGCCATCCTGTCCATTTTCTTGGGACGCCATTTATCCCACATGTTGGACGAAGTAGTGGCACGCCTGAGCGATGCCAAACTTACTCCCGATGAAAAGAAGGCATTACAGTTAGGTATCAGTCGTATCCCTGCCATCTTGCAAGACAATACCGACCGCAACCGTACCTCCCCCTTTGCTTTCACCGGAAACCGCTTCGAATTCCGTGCTGCAGGCTCTTCTGCCAACTGTGCTGCCTCCATGATTGTCATCAATGCAGCCATGGCTCACCAACTGAACGAATTCAAGGCACAAATAGACCGACTAGTGTCTGATGGAATGGAACAGGAAGAAGCATTATATAAAGTATTGAAAGAAACTATTATTGCTTCTCAAAACATCCGCTTTGAAGGCGATGGTTATTCAGATGAATGGAAAGATGAAGCAGCCCGTCGCGGACTGACCAACATTTGCCATGTGCCCGAAGCCATCATGAAATTCAACGACCCGCAATCACGTTCGGTATTGATTGGCGAAAAAATATTCAACGAAAATGAATTAAATTGCCGTATCGAAGTAGAACTCGAAAAATTTACCAAGAAAGTACAGATTGAGAGTCGTGTGTTAGGCGACCTTGCCATTAACCATATCGTCCCCACAGCAGTAATATATCAAAACAGATTATTAGAAAACCTACGTGGACTGAAAGAGATATTCTCTACCGAAGAATACGAAGAAATGACAGCCGACCGCAAAGATTTGGTACGTGAAATCCAACGCCGCATCCTCTCTATCAAAAAAGCCGTACATGATATGACCGAAGCCCGCAAGGTAGCCAATCACCTCGGCAGTCAGGTTGAAAAGGCATTCAGCTATGAAGAAAAAGTCCGTCCCTACCTTGAAGAAATTCGGGAACACATTGACAGTTTGGAACTCGAAATCGATGACGAAATCTGGCCATTGCCTAAATATCGCGAATTATTATTCACGAAATAAAGTAAAAGGGAGAGCAATCTCCCTTTTTCCGTTATTTTTCTAAGTTAAATTTCTTCTTTCATTATTTTCTTTCTATATTTGTGCTCTATAACACGGTTTTATAGCACACCTATGGTAAAAAAAGAATTATCAGAAACAGAGATTGCCGAAAGTATACCTGATTTGTGGCAACCTTTAACTCAAGAACAAAGAGAGTTCTTGGCTCAGAATTTTACAATACAAAAATATAAAAAGAATGAAACCATTTATTGTGAGGGAGAAACTCCCATGCACTTGATGTGCCTCCTAAGTGGTAAGGTAAAAATTTACAAAGAAGGTGTAGGCGGACGTAGCCAGATTATACGGGTTTTAAAAACAAAAGAATATTTTGCTTACCGCGCTTATTTTGCCGAGGGCAATTTTGTTACGGCAGCATCTGCGTTCGAACCGTGTACTATCTGCCTAATCCCCATGCCGGCCATTATGAAATTAGTGAAAGCAAATGCTGAATTAGCATTGTTTTTTATCCGCCAGCTCTCAATTGATTTGGGCATCTCAGACGAAAGGACAGTCAACTTAACCCAGAAACATATCCGTGGCCGTTTGGCCGAATCGCTTCTTTTCTTGAAAGAAACCTATGGATTGGAAGAGGATGAATCTACATTGAGTATTTATCTTTCACGCGAAGACTTAGCTAATTTATCTAATATGACAACATCGAATGCTATTCGCACACTTTCCAACTTCGCTACTGAAAAATTAATCACAATCGACGGTAGAAAGATAAAAATCATAGATGAGGAAAAGTTGAAAAAGATTAGTAAGATAGGATAAAATTTCCTGCTTCCTTCTTTTTATTTAATATCATTGCACTCTCATCACTGTAAGGGGGATGTGGTAATTATCCACTACCTTCTGATTTAGGGTCCCCCTCCTACAGAAACAATCGCTTTCACACAGAATCTCTACAGACAGGAGCTTTCAATTCCCATTATGTGTGAAAGGAACCACACCTTTACCGGCTTGCCGACATAATGTCATCTTTCGGGTCAGCTGACACTATACCCTCCGATTTCCAAGCTCTGCATACGTTTTGAACTCTCTAAGTCGTTTCATTAACCAGACTAAACGTTTTCCTCCTTTCGGTTATGCCTGTCTGTCAGTCGAACTACTACAGTCTTCCACCGTGGACTGTATAGTCCGTTGCCGTAGACTGTACAGTCCATTGTAGCAGACTGTACAGTCCGCTGTCGGAGACTGTAATAATCTTCCGTTTAAAAGACCTTGGCCGACCCTAAGAAACGGCTTACTCTTCCCTTGGTTACGATACGCTATAAGGAGATAAAACAGTGATTTAAATCCCCAAGAAAACAATGCGGCTCCATCTTTCCCAAATAAGACCGGACCGTCACGGAAAGCACTACGACCTTTTAAAAGCCACAAAACCTTAGGACACTACTCTGAAAATACACAGAGCTTTCATTGCCATACTGCAACCGGAACTTTCAGAGTATCCTCATATTAACTTCCCGATGTTTGTGAAACTCCCCCCTCCCTTCTGCACAAAATAAAAATCTCTTCCACCAAAAAACAATTTTCTTTTTCGGCTGTTCTTATCATAAAACCAAAACCAAAAAACTATGAGCAAAGGTAAATTATGGGGAATAATCCTCTTTATATTAATAGTACTGGGATTCGGCATCTGGCTGTACACTAGTTCTAATGTAAAAAAAGATGTAGACAAGGAAGGCATAGAAATATTAGATGATATGACTATCCCTGCCGTAAACTAAATAATAAACACTAACTTAAACTTTTTCATTATGGCTAAAGAAACAGTAAATATCCTAAAGGATAAAATTGACATCGTAGAGTTATTGGCTCAACTAAATGCAGCCTTGTCTGAAGAATGGTTGGCTTTCTATCAGTATTGGGTAGGTTCTTTTGTAGTAGAAGGTGCCATGCGCGGCGACGTACAACGCGAATTCCAAGAACATGCTGCCGAAGAATATAACCATGCAAAACTATTAGCCGACCGCATTATCGAGCTGGAAGGTGTGCCCGTGCTCGACCCGAAACAATGGTTCGACCTTGCACGTTGCAAGTACGACGCTCCCGTAGATTTCGGTTCGGAAGTCTTATTGAAACAGAATGTCGAATCAGAGCGTTGCGCTATCTACCGCTATCAGCAAATTGCCGAATTCACCAACGGAATTGATTTCACTACCTGTGACATTGCCAAACATATCATGGCTGAAGAAGAAGACCACGAACAAGATTTGCAGGATTATTTGAATGATATTGCCCGTATGAAAGCATATATCTTAAAAAAATAGCCACATCTGCCAATGTGCTTCCCATAGATACAGGAAGAGAAGAAAGGGATGTGTCAAAACTAAAATAGTCTATCAATCGTAAACTGTAGGAGTAGGGTTTGCCTGCCCGAACCGGCAGTCATGCCCTTGGGAGTAATATACAAACAAGCTGTTTTTCGGACGAGCGAATCGCGCCCCTACCAACAAAATGACAGCATTATCAACGTTTAGACACAACCCCTTCATTGTATCATTTCATCACCTTTATAAAGCTTGACGAATACGAATCAACTTAGTCAACAATCCTTCCAGCAAATCAAGCTTTAACATATTAGCTCCATCGCTTTTTGCAACGGTGGGGTCTTCATGTGTTTCCATAAACAGACCATCTACCCCCACTGCTACTCCCGCTTTGGCAATCGTCTCTATCAATTGAGGCATACCACCGGTCACTCCACTGGTTTGATTGGGTTGCTGCAACGAATGAGTCACATCAAGAATCACAGGATGTCCGAAAGACTTCATCTCAGGGATACCACGATAATCCACCAACAAGTCCTGATAACCAAATGTAGTACCGCGTTCGGTCAGCATCACTTGGTCATTACCGGCTTCCACCACTTTATCGGCTGCAAAGCGCATGGCACCGGGAGAGAGGAACTGTCCCTTCTTTATATTAACAATCTTTCCGGTCTGTGCTGCTGCGACCAATAAATCGGTCTGACGACAAAGGAATGCCGGAATCTGAAGTACATCCACATATTCGGCTGCCATTGCCGCTTCTTCGGCAGAATGAATATCGGTCACTACAGGAACATCAAAGGTCCGGCTCACTTTCTGTAAAACTTTCAACGCTTTTTCGTCACCGATGCCTGTAAAAGAATCCAGACGTGAACGGTTCGCCTTACGATACGAACCTTTAAAAACGTATGGAATGTTAAGTTTATCAGTCAGCTTCACTACATGCTCGGCTATACGGAGAGCCATTTCCTCACCTTCTATCACACATGGACCGGCCAACAGAAAGAAATTGTCACTCTTCTTTAAATCTGAAATTGTTATCATATTTATTTCTATACTTTGAGAAATTATTCATCTTACATCATTGCCCTATCAATTAGGAATGATCAATGTAATAGCTTCCGGCATAATAGACACTTCCAAGGGAAAATGCCTGTCCAAAATTCGTCCATCCAGACTAACGGAAGCATTCTGCGCACGCAGAATCTTAACTTTACGCGTACGATATGGTTTCACCATTTTATGATTCAGAATTCGTCCCTTCAGTAGCATTCGTAGCCCTGAAAGCAACTGCAACAATTCGGGACGGTATATAACAGATACATCAAGCCAGCCATTATAAGGAACCGCACTCGGAGTAAGACCATAGCCACGGGCACTACCTACACAAACAGTCATAATACGACCACGGATATGTTCATCATTGACACGCAAATGCATACGATAAAGCTTACGCTCAAACAACAATAAAAACATGGAAGCAGCAAATGAAAGTTCGCGAATTCCCCAAAAGCGACGAGTTCCATCTGAGATTTGCACTATGCGGGCCCCCAGCCCAATGTAAATGGCATTAATGAAATAACGATTAGTATGCTGTTCACCATCAAAAAAGTTACAACACCCCACATCAATCTTTCTCAGACGACGATTGATAACCCAGTCCACCGCCTGCTTATAATTATCTTCATCCAATCCCCAATATTTGGCAAAATCATTGCCTATGCCATTGGGAATAATCCCCAAAGCAATATTCTCCTTGTCTTCGGCTGAAGAACTCATAATACCATTGACAGCGTCATTAATAGCACCGTCTCCACCCACCACTACAATGGTTCGATAACCGTTATTGGCCAATGTCCGCGCCAACCGCTCCACAGAGCCGAACCCCTCCGACTGAACATAATCAAATACGACTTTACGGCTTTCCATATAGTCTCGTATCTCATTCCATCTCTTTTGAGTCTTCCGGCTACCGGCTTTCGGATTATATATGATTCCCCACCTGCTTGGTTCTACGGCCATAATATCTAACTTTTAGTATCCAACAAATTCATTATCTTCTCAACTTTCTCTTCCGTGGACATCCGGGCATCCAACCAATGAATGGTAAATCCCCTACGTTCCATTCCACGAAACCATGTCATCTGCCTCTTGGCAAACTGATGAATGGCGGTTTCTAGCTGACGGAACATATCATCGAAAGAGAGCACTCCGGTGGCATATAAAGTCAGGTACTTATATTCCAAACCGTAGTATATCAAGTCTTCGGAAGCAATCCCTCCTTCCAACAAGGCTTTTACCTCGTCCACCATTCCCTCGTCAAGGCGTTGCTTCAGCCGACGGGTAATCTTCTGCCGACGTAATTCTCTATCAATATCCACTCCTATTATCAAGCTATTCAACACAGGGAACTCCCTGTACTCAGGCGGTTGCTGCTTGTAATATTCTTCAATTTCAATAGCACGGATAGCCCGCTTCACAGTATCCACATCAGTAGAATTATGCAATTTCTTGTAGGTTGACAGCATTTGCGTCAGCTCTTCCAAAGACTTATCAGCCAATGAAGTACGTAATTGGGGATTTTCAGGAACCGGCAGCAACCTGTATCCTTTCAGCACAGACTCCAGATACATACCCGTGCCACCACATAAAACCGGTAATTTACCTTTTTGTTTAACTTTATTATATGCCGCAAGAAAATCTCGCTGATATTCGAATACATTATATTTATACCCGGGGTCTACAATATCAATCAGATGATAAGGCACTTGATGACCGTTTACGACATAATCAGCCAAGTCTTTCCCTGTTCCGAGATCCATCCGGCGATATATCTGTCGGCTATCTCCGCTAATAATTTCAGTGTCGAGCTTGTATGCTAATGCAACCGCCAATGGGGTTTTTCCCGAGGCAGTAGGGCCCAATATCGTTATCAAATCATAATTTACCATCTAAAAAATAGTTCTGCCACTGTTTCTCTTAATCCAAAACAGCTTTTCGGTTAATAATTGCACAAAGATAACGAATTTGTGTAATCTACAACCAAGAAAAGGAATAAAAGTCACAGAATTACTTGTCAGATACAGCTTGTTGCAGAGTTTTCCACGTTTTCATACTTAATATCTTCACAAACCGGATATTATTACTTCCCTCCTTTGCCCAATTACATATTTGAATGGAGCGTTTCTCAGAATCGGGATGCGTACTCACCCACTCGGTCAATGAAGGCAACTCCTCCTCTTTAGATAGCCTGAACAAAAATTCACCAAAAGGTTCCGGATTTATTCCTGATTGTAAAAGATAAAAAACGGCTGTTTTATCGGCCTCACTTTCCAATGTACGGTCATAGGCAGTAGAAGAAAGAAGCTTGGCAGTACTTCTCAACACTTCTCCGCTTTGTCCCCCCGATGCCATACCCACTAAAGCCGAAAGTCCTACTTCCTTCACTAACTTCTTCATGATATGACCTTTCTGCATATGAGCTATCTCATGAGCCATCACCCCACATAATTCTTCTTGATTTTCGCATTTAGCAATAAGCGAAGTAAAAACAACAAGATGATTATCAGGAAATGCAAAAGCATTTACTTCATTACTTTGTACAACGTGCAATTTTATTTTATCACGTTCTATATCATTGGCCTCACACAAATGTGACAACAACGAATCCAATGGAGCAAGAACTGTGTCCGACTCCAGAAAAACAGCAGATCCGGAGTACAAATCCCAATACATATCTCCCAGTTTCTCCTCGATAACTGTCTCACGCAAATCAAAAACCGAAAGCCAGTCTACACGCGAAAAAGAGAATAACACAATTAAAAACAACATTGCCGATACAATCGACTGCAAAAATATTTTCTTTATCATGGCTTACAAATCAAATCTGTCAAACCTCCGTAAACATACCACTCTATCTGTTTGCCCTTTCTTACTTGTACGGCAGAAACCACCGTAGCGACCAAATCTACAACATTAAAAAGTACAACGGTAAACAGGTAAGCGAAATAAAAAGAAGTAAGTTCCACATCTCCAAAAAGCAAACCGACCGTCCACCAAAACAACACACTATTAGTACAGAATAAAGGAAGCTGAGATACCAATGCCTGTGTGCAATGCCAGCGCACAAAATACGTCCGATGCCTATTGGCTAAATAAAAAACAGCTGTTGCCAGCAAGTTTATAATAGGAAAAGGTAATCCGGCCATCACAGCCAATAATGCCATTAGATAACTGTTTGAGGCAGCCTCCAATTCATGTTCTGCGGGTTTATAGTATATCATAAGCCTTTATAAATATTCCAACACCAATTAATTAATACAAGAAAAAGGAAAATAATGAAGATGCGTTTTCGGATAAAAATCCGTCCAACCCATAAATAAAAACGAAAAAAAGAATCTTTTCCCTTAATGATATCCAATAAAATCCACCCAGGAACCAGCAACATCAATACTGCCAGTAAGACACCATTCGGGTTAAGTAGTAATGATTCCTTCCAATGCCCTTGACAGAGTGCTATGAGAGCCCGTGTAGAACCACACGCAGGACAAGGAATATGGAAAAACTGCTTAAATAAGCATCCTCTCCACACTCCTTCTTCTGCATGCATGGACGAAGCAGCAAGCCATACATACCCGGCAGCACAAGCAACAACCGAAAGCATGTACAGACCCTTTTTCGTCATTAAAGTACCATTTGAAGTTTTTGCATATTTTTGTCGCGGGCAGCTCCCATGATAAGGAACCAGTCTACAATAGTCCAAATACCAAAACCACCGCAAGTAATTAACTTAGCAATTCCCAATCCTGTATCTCCGATAAAGAAGCGGTCAATACCCAACGAACCGGCAAACAGAGAGATAATCAAGCAGATGGTGGGATCTTTAAACTGCATAACCTGCAACATTGACCATTTTGAATCGTCAGCAGCAAGCAACATGTCTCTGATTGCTGCTACTTGATAATCGGGAAAGAACTTTCCGTTTGCCATTATAAAGGCATCTACTTTTTGTGCATCCATAACTTCTATTTGTTTAATAATATTCATCGAATAGCACAAAGATATAATTATATTTAATATATGCCACATCTTTTCACAATAAATTGCAGATGAGACATAAAAAAGCCGTCCAAATTACTTTGGACGGCTTTTATTATATGGATTATAAACTGATTAGCAGTTTACAGAAGCCATGTGAGCGATCAAATCCAACACTTTGTTAGAGTAACCGATTTCGTTGTCATACCAAGAAACCACTTTAACGAAAGTATCAGTCAAAGCGATACCGGCCTTAGCATCGAAGATAGAAGTACGAGTATCACCCAAGAAGTCAGAAGAAACAACTGCATCTTCAGTGTAACCCAATACACCTGCCAATTCGCCTTCAGAAGCTTCTTTCATAGCTGCACAGATTTCAGCGTATGTAGCCGGTTTAGCCAAGTTTACTGTCAAGTCAACTACAGAAACGTCCAAAGTCGGAACACGCATTGACATACCAGTCAATTTACCGTTCAATTCAGGAATAACTTTACCTACAGCCTTAGCAGCACCGGTAGATGAAGGGATAATGTTGCCAGAAGCAGCGCGACCACCTCTCCAGTCTTTCATAGAAGGACCGTCAACTGTTTTCTGAGTAGCTGTTGTAGAGTGAACAGTAGTCATCAAACCGTCAGTGATACCCCATTTGTCATTCAATACTTTAGCGATAGGAGCCAAACAGTTAGTAGTACAAGAAGCGTTAGAAACGAACTGAGTACCCTTAACATAAGTTTTTTCGTTTACACCGCAAACGAACATCGGAGTGTCATCCTTAGAAGGAGCAGACATAACTACATATTTAGCACCAGCTTCGATATGAGCCTGAGCTTTTTCTTTAGTCAAGAACAAACCAGTAGATTCAACTACGTATTCAGCACCGATTGCATCCCACTTCAAATCAGCCGGATTTCTTTCAGCTGTTACGCGGATTGCATTGCCGTTCACGATCAACTTGCTGTTTTCTACGTCAGCTTCGATAGTACCGTCAAATTGTCCGTGCATAGTGTCATACTTCAACATATATGCTAAGTAATCAACCGGGCAAAGGTCATTGATACCTACGATCTGAATATCGTTTCTTTTCTGAGCTGCACGGAATACAAAACGGCCGATACGACCAAATCCGTTAATACCTACTTTAATCATTTTGTTTAAATTTTAAAGGTTTTATAATATAGCTTTTAAACACTCTACGTTGGAATGTTGTTAAACGTTTAATATTTATTTCCTAAACGCGGTGCAAAAATAAGAATTTGTTTTTATATTCGCACATAAATTCATATTAAAATAAAAAAAAATGGGAAAAAGTAGCTTTTTGCAAGATTTTAAAGCATTCGCAATGCGCGGAAACGTCATTGACATGGCAGTCGGTGTCATCATCGGTGGTGCCTTCGGTAAAATAGTATCTTCCATTGTAGCCGATGTTATCATGCCTCCCATCGGATTACTGGTCGGAGGCGTAAACTTTACAGATTTGAAACTACAATTAAAGCCTGCCGAAGTGGTTGACGGTGTAGAGAAAGCCGCTGTAACCCTCAATTATGGTAATTTCCTCCAAGCCACGTTTGATTTCATCATCATCGCTTTCTCTATATTTTTATTTATCAGATTACTTGCCCGCCTGAACCGCAAGAAAGAAGAAGTTCCGGCTTCTCCTGCAGCACCTCCTGCCCCAAGTAAAGAAGAAGTGCTGCTAACCGAAATCCGCGATTTACTGAAAGAACAGGCAGACAAGAAATAACAGGAAGATTTTAGAATAGAAAAGGAAGGGGATTTTTACACATTCGTATGTGTGGGCCTATTTTATATATGTGTAGCTTCACGCTTACGAACGTGTAAGACGATGTTTTTCATGTCATTGTTACCAGTTCGGCAACTGCAATTGCCGGATTAGCCAATCCCGTTTTTGCTTTATTGTGAAAGCAAGATGAAGCTACAGCATATCAAAGCATGAAGTTTTTTACGCTCATCTACAAAAATGCCTCTACGGTATGACGGTTTTATAGTTTTTCTGAGTATCTTTGCGGCACGAAAACATTTACATATCATAATAATATGCAAGAAAAAATCATTATTCTCGATTTCGGCTCACAGACCACACAGCTCATCGGCCGTCGTGTCCGCGAACTGAATATGTATTGCGAGATTGTGCCCTACAACAAGTTTCCTCATGATGATCCCTCGGTTATCGGTGTCATCCTGTCAGGAAGCCCTTTCTCTGTTTACGATGAAAGCGCATTTAAAGTTGACTTAAGCAATATTCGTGGAAAATATCCCATTTTGGGTATCTGCTATGGCGCACAGTTTATGGCATACAGTAATGGCGGAAAAGTAGAACCGGCCGGTACACGTGAATACGGACGTGCCCATCTCTCTACCTTCGAACATGAGAACCCCTTATTGAAAGGTATCCGCGAACAGTCTCAGGTATGGATGAGCCACGGAGATACTATCACAGCTATCCCCGAAAACTTTAAAATCATCGCTTCAACAGATAAAGTCGCTATCGCTGCTTATCAAGTAAAAGGAGAAAAAGTATGGGGCGTACAGTTCCATCCGGAAGTATTCCACAGTGAAGACGGTACCCGGTTATTGAAAAACTTCGTAGTAGATATCTGCGGTGGCAAGCAAGACTGGAGTGCAAGTTCATTTGTTGACACCACTGTGGCAGCTCTGAAAGAGCAAGTGGGTAACGACCGCGTTATTCTTGGCTTAAGCGGAGGTGTAGATTCATCTGTTGCAGCTGTATTATTGCACCGTGCCATTGGCAAGAACCTGACTTGTATCTTTGTTGACCACGGCTTATTACGCAAGAATGAGTTTAAAAACGTAATGCACGACTACGAATGTTTGGGATTGAACGTAATTGGTGTAGATGCCAGCGACAAGTTCTTTAAAGACTTGGAAGGCGTGACTGACCCTGAACAAAAGCGTAAAATTATTGGCCGTGACTTTGTAGAAGTATTCAATGCCGAAGCACATAAAATAACCGACGCCAAATGGTTGGCACAAGGCACTATCTACCCTGACCGCATTGAAAGTCTGAACATCACAGGAAAGACAATCAAAAGCCATCACAACGTAGGTGGTCTGCCCGAAGAAATGCACCTTAGTTTATGCGAACCTTTACAATGGCTTTTTAAAGATGAAGTACGCCGTGTAGGTCGTGAATTAGGCATACCCGAACATCTGATTACCCGTCATCCGTTCCCCGGTCCGGGTCTAGCTGTACGTATCTTAGGCGATATTACCCGCGAAAAGGTACGCATCCTGCAAGATGCAGACGACATCTTTATCCAAGGTTTGCGCGACTGGATGGTAAAAGATGCCACGGGCAATGATATTGCTCTTTACCACCAAGTGTGGCAGGCAGGCGCCATCCTGTTACCTGTACAAAGCGTAGGAGTAATGGGCGATGAACGTACTTACGAACGTGCTGTGGCTCTGCGTGCCGTAACCAGTACCGATGCCATGACTGCCGACTGGGCTCATCTTCCTTACGAATTTATGGCTAAGGTTTCAAATGATATCATTAATAAGGTAAAAGGCGTAAACCGCGTTTGCTATGATATCTCATCCAAACCACCCGCCACAATTGAATGGGAATAACCTAAATATACTCACTGTAGGGAGGAAACTTCCTGTTCCTTCCTACAGCGAATGATTAAAATCTCTCAATAAACTATGGCAGATAATTATATAGAAAGACAGTTCGAACAATATCAAGCTAAAAAGGCCGCTTGGCAAAAGCCTCTCAAACATACTTCCAAGAAGACAAATTCCAAAAGAGTTTTTATAACCGGAGGAGCCAACGGCATTGGCAAAGCCATTGTAAAAGCATTTCGACAGAAAAATTATCCGGTAGCATTCTGCGATAAAGATGAAACTTCAGGACTGCAAACTGCCAAAGAAACAGGAGCTGCATTCTATCTTGTAGACATACAGAATAAAGAAGCCCTGGAAAATTGTATGCTAAAAATCATCAAAAGATGGGGAGATATAGATATCTTAATCAATAATGCAGGAGTGAGTCTCTTTTCTGACCTCACCGAAACAAGTGTAGAAGACTTTGACCAAATCTTATCCATCAATCTCCGACCGGTGTTTATAACCTCAAGACTTCTTGCCATCCACCGCAAAGCTCAAGATTCTCCGCAACATTATGGCAGAATCATCAATATCTGTTCCACGCGCCATTTAATGAGTGAACCGGGAAGTGAGGGTTATGCCGCCTCTAAAGGAGGAATTTATTCACTCACCCATGCACTTGCCTTATCGCTTGCCAAGCAACATATAACTGTCAACTCCATCTCACCGGGATGGATACAAACACAAGAATATGAACTTCTCCGCCCCGAAGACCATACACAGCACCCTTCCGGCCGGGTGGGAAAACCGGAAGATATTGCCCGGATGTGCCTGTTCCTTTGCCAGGAAGAAAATGATTTCATCAATGGTGAAAACATAACAATTGATGGCGGAATGACCAAAAAGATGATTTATATAGAATAAATCATCTCTGCCTTTATCTGCATATTTCCTTTTCCATCGCCATTTTTTCCGGCTTCAGCACCTTCTTCCCTATTTAGTACTCGAATGCTTCTTACTTTTGTCTCAAACTTAAAAGACAAAATATGAAGATAAACGTACATTCCATGTTATTATTCAGCCTTGCCGCACTACTTTCTTCCTGTGCCACCGAAGGCAATGACAAAAAACAAGACTTTATTGTAAAGACAACACAAGCTGTCCCGGTTTTACATCAAGAAGAGAAAGAATTCTCCTTTATTGCCCAGCCTTTCCGCACTTCCGAATTATCCTTTCGGGTGGGCGGTCCCATTGACCGTTTCGATGTATATGCCGGTAACCGATACAAACAAGGCAGCATCATAGCCGAAATAGACCCGCGTGATTTCCGCATTCGTAAAGAACGTGCCGAAGCAATCTACCATCAGGCAAAAACAGAGTTTGAACGTATACAAAAGCTATATGATAAAGGAAACATCTCCGCAAGTACTTACGAAAAAGCAAAAGCAGACTATACCACTGCCAAAACAGCTTTCGATACCGCTTCATACGAACTGGAAGATACACGCCTTATCGCCCCATTCAACGGTTATGTAGGTGAGGTATATATAGAGAAATTTCAGGATGTGAAGGCTACGCAACCCGTCATTTCTTTTATTGATATCGACCAACTTAAACTGGAAATTTACGTCACTCAAGACATTGCTTATACAGCGCAAGCCATGGATACAATACAAGTACGATTTGACGCACAACCCGATAAGGTATATAAAGCACAGATAGCGGAAATTTCCAAAGGAACCACCCGCAACAATCTCTCCTATCTGTTAACTGCTTTACTCCCCAATAAAGAAGGAAAATTACTGGCAGGCATGTCCGGCAAAGCAAAATTGAATCATCCTTCGAAAACACCGGATATTACCAATGGAGTAGCCATCCCCCAAACGGCTCTTTGCCATCGTCCTACAGAAGGCGATTATCTGTGGGTAGTGGATGCCAACACCCAACAGGTGAACTTAAGGAAAGTAAAAAAAGGAGATTTGTTACCGGACGGATATGTAACCATTACCGAAGGTCTACGTCCCGATGAAACTGTAGCAACCAGCGGACTCCGCTTCTTGTCGGACGGAATGAAAATAAATGCAGATAACAAATAATATCAAAGAAGCAAACAGTTATGAAATTAGTTAAATACTTCCTGCAAAAGAAGTCAGTCACCCTCCTGCTATTGGTATTGATATTGGCGGGCGGCCTATTCTCCTACATCAAAATGGGAAAACTGGAAGACGCTCCTTTCACCATCAAACAGGCACTCGTACTGACTCCCTACCCCGGAGCATCTCCCTCCGAAGTACAATCTCAAGTAACCGATATCCTAGAAGAATCCATTCAGTCTTTGAGCGAACTCTATTATCTGAAAACAGAGAATCGCGCCGGGCTCTCCAAAATCACCGTCTATGTGAAAAAAGAAACCCGGGCAGACGAGATGCAACAACTATGGGACAAATTACGCCGCAAGGTAAACGATGTACAAAGTAAGCTTCCTGATGGAGCAGGACCTTCGGTTGTCAATGACGACTTTGGAGATGTATTGGGTGTTTTCTATGGGCTTACCGGAAATGGCCATACCTATCGGGAACTGGAAGACGAGGCTAAAATCATCAAGAATGAGCTTCTGAAAGTAAAAGATGTAGCTAAAGTGGAAATCTACGGAGTACAGACACCCACCATCGATGTATCTGTCAGCCCATCCGTCATGGCGCAAAGCGGAATTACCACTTCCGACATAGTCCGTGCATTCGAAGCACAGAACAAGGTGGTGGATGCCGGAGGAATTGATGCCGGACAGAACCGCCTACGCATCGAGTCAACCGGAAATTTCTATTCATTGGACGACATCAGAAACCTGACTATCGTTTCACGCTCAGGCGAACATTTCCGCCTCGCCGATATAGCACAAATAGAAGAAAGCTATCAAACACCTGCCAGCAACCTGATGCGCATCAATGACCAGCCGGCCATAGGCATTGCCATCTCTACCGTACCTACCGGAAATGTAGTGGATATGGCAAAAGCCGTGAAGGATCGGATTGATAAACTATCCCAATCCATGCCCGAAGGATATGAACTGACCTCCATCTATGACCAAGGATATGAATCAGACGTTGCCAATCAAGGCTTTATCTTGAACCTCATCATTTCCGTTCTAACCGTTATAGCCATTCTGTTATTTTTCATCGGATTCAAGAATGGTACTTTGATTGGCAGCGGACTGATTTTCTCCATCTTTGCCACGCTCATTGTCATGATGGCTTGCGGCATCGCGCTTCAGCGAATGTCACTTGCTGCCATCATTATCGCCATGGGAATGCTGGTGGACAATGCCATCGTCGTTTCAGACTCCGCCTTAATCAATATGGAACGCGGAATGCGGAAGCGTGTCGCCATCATGCGCGCCTGCTCAGCTACAGCTTTGCCCTTATTGGCGGCAACTGTCATCGCTATTCTTACCTTCCTCCCTATCTATTATTCACCACATATCACAGGTGAACTGCTATCTTCACTAGTCGTGGTTATCGGAGTGTCATTGATGTTCAGTTGGGTGTTCGCACTGACGCAGACTCCTTTCTTTATACAAGAATTTGTCCGTCGCCCGCGTCCCGAGGAATTGAAAGCCGCTTTATTCGACGGAAAATATTATAATCGTTTCCGCAACTCCCTGCACTGGGTACTCTGCCATCGATCGGTTACTATCGGTTCACTGGTAGTTATGCTGATACTTTCTGCCTGGAGTTTTAAATTTATACCTAAAGTTTTTGTACCTGCGCTAGACAAACAATACTTTACGGTAGATATGTGGTTACCCGAAGGAACAAACATCAATGAAACAGACCGCATGGCAAGCAACCTGGCAAACTATATCCGCGGACACGAAGAAACTGAAATGGTTTCTACTTACATCGGCCGTACGCCGCCCCGTTACTATCTGTCTAATGTAGCTTTCGGACCTCAGTCCAACTATGCACAGATATTGGTAAAATGCAAGACCTCTCAAGAATCAAGAAAATTACATGCCTTGCTGCAAGACTCCATCCGTCAGAAATACCCCGAACCACTGATAAAAGTAAATAAGTTCGAGCTTAGCCCCCTGACGGAAGCGGTTATCGAAGCCCGCTTCTTAGGACCGGACCCCGCTGTACTGGATTCACTGACAGGAAAAGCAATCGAAATAATGCGTCGCAATCCTAAAGTCGCAGATGCCCGCAACGAATGGGGAAATATGTCCTTGATGATTCGCCCTGTCTACGACCCTGTAAAAGCCGGTGCACTGGGTATCACCAAAGCCCAGATGATGCAATCTGTCAAATCTGTCAGTGATGGAACTCCCATAGGAATTTATCGGGATAACGAAAAGAAAGTACCCGTATTGCTAAAATCAGAAGGAGTCCATATTACGGATGTCCAGTCTTTAGGTGATTTCCCTGTTTGGAACGGAGAGCATTCAGCACCTCTATCGCAAGTGACGGAAAAGATTGAAACCACTTGGGAGTTTCCACAGATACGCACATACAACCGCCAATTGTCCATGGCAGCCATGTGTGGAGTGAAACCGGGACACACCATGGCCGAAGTGCATGGAGAAATACGAGAAGAGATAGAAGCAATAGAATTGCCTGAAGGGTATAGTTTCTTTTGGGATGCCCAATACAAAGACCAAGGTGAAGCGATGCAGGCTATTGCCAAATTCTTTCCTCTGGCATTTTTAATGCTGGTAGTGATTCTGGTTGCATTATTCGGCAATTTCCGCCAACCGATCATTATTCTATGCATACTCCCATTGTCTCTTATCGGTGTTGCCGTAGGAATGTTACTCACAGGATTTGATTTCGGCTTCTTCCCCATTGCCGGATGGTTGGGACTACTGGGTATGATTATTAAAAATGTGATTGTACTGCTGGATGAGATAAATATACAACGTCGAAACGGAGTAGCTCCCTACACAGCCGTTGTAGAAGCCACAGTATCCAGAACACGTCCTGTATTGATGGCAGCTACCACTACAATTCTGGGAATGGTTCCTCTGTTGTTCGATATAGCATTCGGAGGTATGGCAGCCACCATTATTTTCGGATTGACATTCGCCACATTGTTGACATTATTTATAACACCAACACTGTATGCCATGTTTTATAAAATTAAGTAATCATGTTATCGAGGCTGTCCCAAAAGTTCAACTGCTCAATCATTCCGTCATTCTGAACAATGTGAAGAATCTGAATACGTTCATTGTGTGTTTACAGATTCTCCGTTGTTCTCAGAATGACAAAGTAAAAAAATAGTGCAATATATCTTTTTCGGACAATCTCCTATGGTAAATATAACCCTCAAAATAGATATAACTCATGAAAAAAATTAATATACTGTTTATCTTTATTTTTAGTGTTCCGTCCGCTACTTTCGCCCAACAAAGTGATTTATTGGAAAAGTACAGGTCGATGGCTGTGGAATACAACCACGACCTGAAGGCGGCGGATAAACACATTTCTGCAAGTATCGAATTGGAAAAAGCCGCCCAAAAGGATTTACGTCCCAAGTTATCGGGTGACGCCAACTTTCAATATACCGGTAATCCTATCCGGCTCACTCTAAACCTGCCCAGCATGCAGAATCCATTGACTTTCGAAGGAAAAGACATGAAATATGGCGCTTCCCTCACGTTGCTACAACCGGTCTATACAGGCGGTCGGCTGCTGGAAACCATCCGAATGGCAAAACATCAACATAGTCTGGCAGCACATCAGGCGGAATATTTCCGTTCCGCCGTGTGCTACCAAACTGATATGCAATATTGGAACACCGTGGCCCGTGCCGAACTATTACAGGTTGCCACCGACTATCGAAATTCCATTGCTTCGCTCGCCAAAACCATCCGTGAACGAGTGGAAGCAGGCTTGGTAGACCCGCAAGACCTACTCATGGCAGAAGTAAAGCTAAATGAAGCAGAATACCAATTGCTTCAGGCAAAAAGCAATCTTGAAACCGGAAGAATGGCACTCAACTCACTGATTGGCATGGAACTCAATAAGACAACAGAAGTGGAAGACAGCATTCCTTCCATAGTTATGAATGAAGAATTATGGAACTTGGATGGATGCAACCGACCGGAATTAAAAATGGCATACGACCAAATCAACATTGCCAAAAGTTCAAAGAAACTGACAGACTCAAAATATAAGCCGCAACTTTATGTCGGTATAGAGGGTAGTTATTCCTCGCCCGGGTATAACTTCAAATCCGACCTCGACCCTAATTATGCTGTTTATGCCAAACTGTCGGTTCCTATTTTCGAATGGGGAAAACGGCGCAATGAGAAACAGGCATCTTCTTTCCAAGTCGGTGCAGCTACTGATAATCTCCATCAAGTAAGTGACCATGTAAACCTGGAAGTCCAGACAGCCCGTGTATCATTATCTCAAGCAATGGAACAGGTACAATTAACCGGAAACTCATTGGACAAAGCTCGCGAAAACGAACGTATGGCATTGGAAAGATATGCGGAAGGAAAAGTGTCGGTAGTGGAAGTAATAGAGGCCCAAAACTATCGGCAAGTCTCACAAACCAATTATGTACAAGCTAAAGTTTCCGCACAAGGACACTATTCCGCATTACTGAAGGCATTGAACAGATACTAAAAAAGAGGACTGCTGAAAAAGGTGGAAGAATCTTTTAAAAAGACCTTGAGGTTTTCAAAAAAGACCTTGAGGTTTTTTAAAAAGCCGGAAGAGTTTTCAAAAAAGACCTTGATCTTTTTCCGGAGAAACAATGGCAACAACAAATCCTTCCTCTTTTTTTTATTATAACGGTTATTACCCTGAAATAACAGATGGCATATCATAAGTTTAACTTATTACTTCATGACAACATGCACATTTCACGCCAAATTACTGTAAAACAATACATTATCCTCATATTATGTGTGAAACATGTTTTTGTTTATCTGTATCTCCGGTGTCATCTCCTAATTTTATCCCTCTTTACTCTATATTATTCTGTAAAATATTGTAGCTTTGTTCACATGAAATGGAATGTTGTACTATATGGTCTTCTGTTTTCCGGATTAGGAGTTTTTTCCTATCTCCTGCTGGCTAATTATTCTGAGTTACCCCCTCAGGTGTCAGATATACTCTATTCTAAAGGAGCTTTTATCTTTTTTATCTCCGCTTTCAATATCCTCGGTTATTCCACCCTGCGACTCAGTTCATGGTTAAACAACCAGTACGCACTGAACCTTCGCAAACGTTGGAAAATCATCACTATCTATATAGCTGTAACTCTTCTATTCTTTTTACTCAATTACAGTTTATTGATTATCGGAAAGCTTTTAGTGGGTTCCTATAATATCTTTATCTTCCCTAACGGTGGCTGGCGCATCCTCATTTTGGTGTGGCTGGTAGAATTAGTAATCGTAGGGTTACTTCTCTCCAATCGCTCCATTCAAAACACATTGAAACTGCAACAGGAGGCTGCCGAACTGCAAAAGGAAAACAACACAGCCCGTTATGCTGCCTTGCAAAACCAACTCAATCCGCACTTTCTATTCAACAGCCTCAACACACTGATTGCCGAGATAGAATACAATCCAAGCAACGCTGTCCGTTTCACCAAGCATTTGTCCAGCGTCTACCGTTATGTTCTCCAAAGTCAGGATAAAACCTTAGTTCCCTTAAATGAAGAATTGGATTTTATGAAATCCTATCTCTTCCTGCATGAAGTGCGACTGGGAAACTGTATCAGCTGTGAATGCCTCGTCCCCGATGATTATTCTGACGCTATGCTTCCACCCCTGACTTTGCAACTGCTGGTGGAAAATGTCATCAAGCACAACTCCATCACTTCCGGTAAGCCTATGCGAATCCACATCGATATAGAAAATAATTACCTGATAGTAAGTAATCCTATCCAACCTAAAAAAAGTAATGACTCCTCATCGGGAGTAGGTTTGAACAATCTTTCCAACCGCTGCAAACTAATGCTCGGTGAAGAAATCATTGTCATCAAAGAAAACAATTCATTCACCGTAAAAGTACCTTTAGGATATGAATAAACTAAACGCAATCATTATAGAAGATGAAATACCTGCAGCACGCCTGCTACATTCCATGATTACCCGTTTGCGCCCTCAGTGGACACTAACCATCGTACCGGGCAGTGTGGATGAAGCTGCATCCTGGTTTAAAGAAAACCCACAGCCCGACCTTATCTTTCTTGATATTCAACTGGCAGACGGTAACGCTTTCGATTTTCTTTCTACCGTCCAACCTTCTTCTGTCATTATCTTCACCACCGCCTATGACCAATATGCCATACGTGCATTTACCGTAAACAGCATAGATTATATACTGAAACCTATTGATGAAACACGTCTGCTTGATGCCATCATTAAATACGAGACTTTACAAAACAAAGGAATACCCCACCCCCAAGAATATCTGAATACTTTATTGGACACCCTGCAACATAAAGAAAGACGTTACCGTACCCGTTTCCTCATTTATGGAGCCGACCGTTTTTGGTCTCTCCAGGTAACAGATATAGCCTATTTCTATTCTGAAAACAAAATAACCTTTGCTGTAACCAAGAAAGGACAGGAACACATTATCGACCTGTCCCTAAACAAACTGATGGAACAATTAGACCCTGAACTATTCTTTCGCGCCAACCGTCAGGTCATAATCAGCATTGATTCCATAGACCACGCCGAGCCTTATTTTAACGGCAAAATAGCAATAAGTGTTCTTCCTCCTTACAAATCACAAATCACCATCAGTGAGGAAAAACTTTCTTCATTCAAACTTTGGCTAAACTACTGAAAGCCGGGGTTGCCTCATAGCACCATCAGAACTTTTCGGGGCAACCCCAAGTCACATTACTTTTCATGCTCGGTTTTTGCAGCAGGGAAATAGCGTTTAACCCTTTTGCACATTTCGATATACCCTCTCTCGCTTACTGAATTATCTACGCGAAGTAAAACCGAAGCATTCTTCCCATATCGTCCTTGATAGGATTTCAACCTATTCCCCGTAATATCGTGGATTCTTTCTTGCGGTTCAGTTCCGGCAGCACCTATCAACAACTCGGCACCATTCACACCATATTTCCGCGGACCGTATACATAGACCATATAAGGACAAACCTCGTCCACATCACTTGCTCCTTTTGCCACATATTCCGCACGCAGATCATCAAAAGCCAATTTTATCTCTTTTAGCATCCCAAGCACCTGTCGCTTATCCGAATTCACATCATACACCATATATAAAAAACGAGGTTCGTCCTTTTTCTTTTCCAATCTGTCTGCTTCACGAGCCGAACGAAGCCGCCCGGCTATCACTTGACGGGGATCGGTCAAGATTTTATAAACAACCGTATCGAACATTACTTCATTACTGCCATTCATATAGAGCCTGTGCGTCTGCGTTGTACGCCATACATAGCGCCCCTCCGGAGTACGATGATGCTTCCACCACGCATCCGATTTCTCTTTAAAGAATTGTTTCATCGAAGCAATCTCTTCGGTCAGTTTGCTTTCTGCAATCGAGTCCTGAAGTAGTGCATCCTGTGTCATAAGTTCCATTTGCAACAACACTTGTTTTTCACTCATTTCGGGCTGTGCAAAAGCATATACCACCCCTGCTGCCACGGGAACAGCCAACAACATACGCAGCCGTACCCATCCGTTACTTCTTTTTTTAAGCATCATGCCAATACGATTTTTAAGTTTACTATGATCGAAGCCATTGGCCATAGAGTAGAGCCTTGTACCAACAGCTTTTTTTACTAATAACAACTGGTATTGAACCATATTTACACCTGAAGAAATTACTCCTTCATCGGCTTCATATTCGTGCAAGTTACGCAACTCCTGCCACAATACCCATGTCATCGGGTTAAACCAATGAAAAATAAGCAGACAATGCATCCATCCCAAATCCAATGTGTGATAGTAAGATAAATGCATTTTTTCGTGTATCAGAATAAGTGAACCATCCTGCCGATAGTCTTCTTCAGACATCACAATATATTTCCACCAACTAAAAGAACATACTTTTCCGGGAAGAATCACTAATCGGAAGCTTCCTTCCCTCTGCACCGGCTTGCCATGGATAAGATGCCACAACCGCCCGAAAGAATAAACAAAAAACAAGAATACACCGACAGCTCCCATAGTATAAAAGAGGCTTATAACGGTCAACAAAGACAGACCACATATTCCTTCTGATTTTCCTTGCTGAAACGGTAAATGTTCCGCTCTTGCATCCCATCCGTTTTCTGCCAGAAATCCGGTAGCAACCTTTCCGTCTGATGGCATTTCTTCAAATATCTCCCCTACCATCATGACCGATTGTTGAATAGGTGAGAGAATACTAACCGATACAGGAATCAAAGGGATGAGCCAACAAAACAGTGTCCCCACCCAGAAAGCCCAACGGCTAAAACGAAAATGAGTGATGTTCTTCAACAATGTGATATATAGAATTGTAAAAAGAAACAAGCAGACACTACTCTTCAGAATGAAAAACAAAAAAGTTCCCATAATCACCTCCTTACTTTCTGCCTTTTTCTATTCGGGCTATCAAGTCCTTTAATTCATCCAGTGGCATCCGTTCTTCTTCTATTAATTGAGATACCACATTTATATAAGAATTATCATAAAATTGGGAGACAACTTCGTTTAATGCAGAACCTTTGTATTCAGACTCGCTTATAACAGGATGGTACTGATATGTATTCCCATAAACTTTGTATCCCACAAAACCTTTTTCTTCCAGCCCGCGCACCAATGTGGACACAGTATTATAATGCGGCTTCGGTTCATTATACAATTCGAGCAAATCACGGACAAACATAGGACCTTTACTCCAGAACATCCGCATAATCTCTTCTTCTTTAGGGGATAAACGTTTCATAAATACTAGTGGTTTAAAGTTCTGAAGCAAATATAACTAATTAAAATCAATAAGCAACTAATAATATTAGTTTTAATACTACCATTATTAGTTATTAACTATAATATTTTAGTTTAATAGCGTTATTAACAATAAGAAAGACTTTATGTATCTTGTCTATGCACCTATCAGAATATAAAAAAGGAACATCCACCCGATGATGAATGTTCCAAACTCTATACTATATCTAACTAAGGCAAACCTCTATGGAAACAAGGTAAAACCATTATAACAATTATTCCACCGGCGGAATCTCTAAAATACTACCATAACGGTGATACTCAAATGAAATACTCTGCTCCTTAATATAATGAATAAGTTCCACACGACCATTCTTCACAGGTTTGGCTGTTGCAATATATTTATCAGTACGAGCTGCCTCCTCATACATCTCCATCGGAATATCCACCCCACAAGTACGAATACGTTCATACTCTAGCATACTCTTCAAGAACTCTTGCAAAGATTCTTTCTTCAAAGAACAACCAAGAGAAGCCAATGCTGTCATACGGTCATCGCCAGGCTCAAAACTAATAGTCAGAGGGGTATGACAAATCTTAGCTGCAAATGCAATCATCTGCGCATCTTCATTAGTATCACCCGGGAAAAGACGGAGTACCATATTACGCAATGGCAAGTAACGAAAAACGTTTTGCTCACCATACAGATTATTAATATCACGTGCATGAGCAAATTCCTGTTCGTATGCCTTCGGATAACTCTGTTTATAATCTGTGGTACTTCCGGGCTTATCGGAAATCTTCACAAAGCAAGCACAATAATTGGGACCTCCGGCTTTCACACCACCACCAAATGCGGAAAGTTTCATACCGCCAAAAGGCTGACGATTTACTATAGCTCCTGTTATACCACGATTGATATATAAATTACCCGCCATAATAGAGTTCTTCCATAACCGTTGTTCTTCTTCATCCAAACTCTGCAAACCGGAAGTCAGTCCATAGTCCAAGCTATTAACCAGTTCAATACCTTGCTGTAAGTTCTCTATGCAAACCACACTAAGCATGGGACCGAACAACTCCGTTCGGAAAGAATAACTTCCCGGTCTCACTCCCCACTTCACTGTTGGGGCCAAGACATACTTATTCTTATCAAGGAACTGAGGCGGAACAAGCCAAGATTCTCCTTGTTCCAACTCCAATGCTTTCAGCAATTTGTCATTTCCATTAGTAATCATCGGACCAACAACATTACCGGGATTCCATACACTTCCCACCTTCATGCTGGTTGCGGCATCCTTCAGCTTTTCCCTAAAATTCTTATCCTCATATACCGAACGCTCCACCAGTAATAACGAGCAAGCGGAACACTTTTGTCCGGCATTGCCGAAAGCAGAAGCTACGACATTCATAATGGCATGGTCACGATCTCCGGAAGCTGTCAGAATTATAGCGTTCTTGCCCCCTGTCTCTGCAGACAACGGAGTAGAAGGATTACTGCGAGCGATGTTTTGTGCTGTGTCTGTACCGCCTGTCAAAATGATATGTTTGATAGCAGGAGCAGAAGTGAGTACCTTCAATGCATCACGATCAGTAATAATCACTTGCAAAGCCTCTTTAGGAACTCCTGCATCCCAAAAAGCTTGGGCAAACAACCACGCCACAGGAGCAGCAACAGTTGCCGGCTTCAGAATAACAGTATTCCCTCCGGCAAGAGCCGCTACAATTCCGCCAATAGGAATGGCACAAGGAAAATTCCACGGAGAGATAACCAATACAGTACCTTCCGGTGTAATATCCACATCAGGCAAATCAGCGAACAGCTTCATACTAGTGGTATAGAAACGGGCATAATCAATTCCTTCCGAAACTTCCACATCCCCCTCCACTACCGTCTTCCCGGTAATAGCACACATACAACCTATCAAGTCACCTCGCATTTCACCCAACCGATTAGCCGCTTCATACATTATCTTATGACGCTCCTCAAGCGTAGTCTTTCTCCATCCTGCAGGGTCACTCCCGGCTATCTCAATGATTCGACTTATCTGTTCCACATTTGCCTGAGACATTTCACAAACGCATACCTCATCATCTTGACAACGATCCATATAGCGATGACGTTTATCACAAATCACCATCTCTTTGCCTACCTGCAAAGGAATAATCCGAGGAGAATCCAATATGGATTTTTTCCATCCGGCAAAGATACCGCGCACCCATTCCTGATTTTTGACGAGATCAAAGTCGGTATCCGGCTCGTTTCTCATCTCATCAGTGGGTGGAACAGGAGTATAACGGTGCATACGATTCTGTGTCCGTGTCGGAATATGGGTAATACTATCCTTCATCCGATAGGCTTCTTCAAACTGGTTCTGCAAGAAACGCCAAGTATCGGTACCGGGCTTCAAGTTAAACGAGTGAGTAAGGAAATTGTCGGGAGCCGTATTTTCGTCCATACGCCGCACCAAATAGGAAACAGCATTGAGAAAATGCTCGTCTTTTACCACCGGAGCATAAAGAATCACATGATTGCCAAGCTGAGACTGTGCACGCCACACATGGTCTGCCATACCCTCCAGCATCTCAAAAGTCATATATTCGGCACTACCCAATTTCTGACTCAGTAAATAAGCATAAGCTATTGTAAACAGATTGTGAGAAGCCACCCCTACATGCAATACTTTAGCATTCCCGGGCTGTAAAGCACGTTCCAAAATATGAAGATAATTGGCATCAACTTCAGTTTTAGAAGTTCGCACCGGATTAGGCCATCCACGCAAAGAGGAAATCACAGTTTCCATCTCCAAATTGCAACCTTTCACCAAACGCATTTTTACCGGAGCTCCACCTCTTGCCACGCGTTCTCTGGCAAAATCCAACAATTCTGTTTGAAACTCATAGGCATCAGGCAGATAGGCTTGAACTACAATACCTGCCGAATAATTTTTAAATTCCGGCTTATTCAGTACCTCCTTAAATAAGCGCAAAGTGAAATGGGCATCTTTATATTCCTCCATGTCCAGATTGACAAACTTGGCACGTTTCACTCCGTTTTCATCCACATAAGGATAATCCATCGCCTTTTGGTAAAGAGCAGACATACGTTTCACCAGCTCCGGAAAACTTTCAGCATAGTTCAGTGCATGCGTTTGGGCATAGATACCCGAAATTTTAACGGAAATATAATTGATGTCAGGAGCTTCCAATGCTTCCAGATAATGATGATAACGATGGTCAGCTTCTCCGTTACCCAATACGACCTCCCCCAGCAAGTTTACGTTCTGCCCGATTTTCTGTCTGAAACGAGTGGCAAGATGTTCCGTCAATTGAGGACGGGCCTCATCAAGAATCACCTTAGAGGTATCGGAACGGAGACGTTTCTTTATAATGGGAATAGCTATAAAATCAAAATGATATCCAAATGCCTGATACATTTTAAAAAGGAAGGCATCACGCTTATTAAGAAACTCAGGTACACCGTAACGGTCTATCAACTTCTTAATGCGCTCAGCCAATTTCTTACGGTCACGAATTTGGGAAGACTCATCCAACATCTTCACCAAAAACTTCTTGTCTTGCGGACGTTGCACCATAATAGCATATTTATGCTGCTCTTTACGTTCTTCATCTGTGATGGTTTGTTCACATGTGTTATACAACCTCAGTACCCATTCCTGTACTTCAGCGATAGTCGGTCTGTTGTCCATAATATACTCATGTTATAATGTGTGTAAGAAATAAGGATTAAAAAATCACCGAAATAGCTGAAACACCAAAATGGTTGGACTAAACATAACAGCACGATACCGGTGCAAGGTATGAAGTGCTTGCTGAGAAAACCGGTCAAAAAGAAGTTCTCTGTCCATAATTAACTTGCTTAGAATGTGTAACTGCTCAAATGCAAATATACACTAATTCTTTTATTATCAAAGAGAAAAGGGAGAAATTATCTTCTCCCTTTCTTCTTAACTTTTATGCATCCAAATAGAAGCGACCTTTTTTCGCACTGCAATCACATTGAACACCGACACACCGGCAAACAGCAAAACTCCCACCAGCATTGCCTGCCACACACTTCCTTCGTCCAACTGTGGAAACAGTTTTCCAATCCATTCCATGTAGCTTCCACGCACATACAATACGATACTTATAGAAAGCACCAGCACAATGGCATTCAAGCCTAAAGTAAGGAGTTGATAAAACAATGCTACCTTAGCCGGGCTGTATCCTATCAGCAATAAATTCTCCAGCTTAGTCGTATTCTTCTGCAACAACAGATAGATACTCAACATTAGAATATAAAATGACAATACACTGATAAGCAATCCGACAGAAAGTACAATCCCTACAATAACTTTTAGAAACCAAGTAGTCTTTCCGGCATCCAATTTATCACCTTCCGTATCATAGCCTTTATCCTTAAAATATTTAGCAATACGGTCGTCAGTCGGATTATTAACTTCTACAATAAGACGTGAAGGTTCGCTCTTGGTTCCGGGTGCAAAGCTCTCATTCGCCCATCTCATAAAAGTTTCAGGAACAAGAATCGTATTCAGACGATTGGAGAAACCGACAATATTTCCTTTAAAGACTTCTCTGCGCCCGTCACCGCTAATACGGATATCAAGATTTACCATTCCCATCACCCCTTCCGAAAGTTGTGGCAAGCTACGGCTTTGAGCAAATCCGAAATTATATAAATTCAAATAATTACGTGGAATGATAATGGGAATCACTGGCTCGTTCTCATTAAACACCCACTTATCAAGATTCACATCTACAAACCCATCAGGAACAGATTCGAAAAACATATCCGTAGACATCTGCAAACCGACTTTTTCCATACCCATTCCCGCCGATACTTTGAACTGTGAAGGAGTAAAGGCTCCTACCTCTTTGGTAAACGACTGTGCCTTAATATCAGCTATATCCTTATCCGAAAAAGTATTGCTTTTTCCTACAAATGCCCCTAGCGTACTTACCTTTTTACTGACAATGATATAATCCTTTTTGATAAAACTATCTCCTTCCGTAAATACCGGCAAAATATCTTTATAAAACTGAACACTCAACAACACAATCACCATACCACACAAATTGGCAAAGAAGAAACCTGCCAATTGAGGTAAACTGATATGCTGACGCAGTAATTTCCAAACCAAGCTCATAGTCTCAATATTTTTGTGTAGTTCAACTCCAAATGTTTTCCAATAGAAGTTACAATGATTCCGGCACCTTGTTTATCTGTCTCTTCCACTAATATCTTCGACATAAGACGTCCGTTTTCTTCATCCAAGTGACTGATAGGCTCATCAAGAAAAATAAAGTCGAATGGTTGGCAAAGAGCACGGACAAGCGCGACACGCTGTTGTTGCCCAAAAGACATTTTACCCACCGGAGTATCCCATTTATCAGCTATGCCAAACATCTCAAGCCAAGCCTTAATTTCTTGCTTTGATTTATATCCTGTGAGAGAATTCTTGAGTTGAATATTCTCCCAAGCTGTGAGTTCAGTGAAAAGACGTAATTCCTGAAACAACATGCTAATCGAATGCTTGCGAATCTCCACCCAGTCAGTTACAGAGAAATTACGAATATTCTTACCGTCAAAACTGACAATCCCCTGATAGTCGTTTCGATATCCATATATGTAGCTGCAAAGTGATGACTTGCCCGTGCCCGATGCCGCTTCTATCAGATACGCTTCACCACGTTTCAGTTGCAATGACTGATGCCACACATCGGAAACAATAAAATCCCTTCCTGCAAAAACAGCAGGAAGGGTTTGTTGTAATTCTATGCTATTCATAAATTATCCAATGCATGTACTATAAGTTGCAGTACGTTTGTACTCTTATCTTTCATTACAATATTCATTTGTCCGTTCTTCCAATCGGGCGCCATCACATCAACGTATTCACACGGTCCGAAGAGATTATTCATAATCATGACAGTCTCTCCTCCCAATATCCGCGAAATACGAGGAGCAGCACCAAGCTCCTTCACCAATTCCACTGTATTGAAAACCATGAAACTACGGTTCTTGGTCACTTCAGCCGCCCAAGGAGTGTTCTGCAAAGAAACACCATAACGTCGGCCCGCTTCATCAGCCATTTGCTCATTGTTGGATAAATAAAACAAATTATCTTTTACTCCGAACCAAATGCTTTGGTCATACATACGGAATTCATATTGGTCTGTACCGGTAGAATTCAACTTCATTTGACCACCCGACAATGCCAACAAGGGACGAAGCTCTTCAAATGCTTTCAAGAACTCCTTATTCGTAACATCTGCATACACCAGTAAATCATTATTTACCAACGAACTAAAACCAATAGCTATATCACCGTGAATGGCAGAAAATATGGTTTTCAGATCTATTGGTAACATCGGATTATCCAATGATTGTTTGATGGTAGGATTTTCACAAAGTAAGTTATAAATTGCCTCACCATTAAAATTGGCACTTGCCCATAGTAGTGTATTTGCCGGAAAATATTCCATATATGTTCCTTTCAACAGCGTAGAAGTTTGTGTCTGCTTCTCATACAACGCAATCAATTCTTTATTCTCAATCAACGATTCAAAATCTACCACAACTTTTCCCTTCTCAAACGTAGTAGAAAGCAAACATTTAATATCTTCCAGCCTTAAATCGGCCGGCATCCCCATACGCATTTGCATGGTTGCCTCACGTGGTAACACAGACATATTGGCAACTATATTAATATCACCTTTGGCGTCTCTTAGTTTTGCAAAATCCGAAGTAGAAGCATAACTGTTTGCTGTATCCTGACGCATCCACGCCAACAATGTATCTTTCATCCCCTCAGGATTACCGTAAAGAGTTCCTACCAACAGAAATGTACCATTATTATAGGCACACAAACCATTGCCCAAAATAGTCCAAGTACACCCGCTTTCGCTTTTCAAGTCCGAACATAATCCCTGCTCCTTTAAAGATTGCATCAGAGATCTCACCTTACTTTCACTCGATACCTTTGCCACAACTGCAAAAGTATTGGAATTAGAAGTAACAAACAAATACACTCTATCTGTTAGTGAAAGCCCTGTTTCGGCAGGATTCTTCACTATCTTCTCGGCTGTAGCATAAGCTTCGCCTTCCAGTCCACTTTTCAAGACATCCGTCAGTTTTGTTACTACCGACTCTCCTTCTTTACCATTGATACCACTTTTTTGTGCCATCGACTTAAAATCCAATGACACCACCATTGCCGCATCTTTGGGAATAGCATTCGTATATTCACTGCTCTCTGAGCATGAAGCCAGGAATGCCATTATTACCAGCAGGGCAAATCCCCAAATTGTTTTTCTCATACGCTTATTTTTGGTTTAATAAATTCATGGTATGACAAGCCACCAGTGCTGCGGTCTCAGTACGAAGACGCGATTTTCCCAAACTAATTGACTGAAATCCATTAGCTATAGCTTTCTTGACTTCTTCCTCGCTGAAATCTCCTTCGGGTCCGATTAAGACAAGAGCATCTTCACCCGGACAAATCACATCTTTCAACAAAGGTTTATCACCCTCATAACAATGAGCTATAAACTTCTGTCCTTCAAAATCACGAGTAATAAATTTATTGAAATCTGTCATCTCGTTCAAGACAGGTTTGGTCGCCTTTAGTGATTGTTTGACAGCAGAGACCAATATCTTTTCTATACGTTCTGTTTTAATAACTTTCCGTTCGGAATAACGACAGTTAAGGAAGGTCAGTTCGTCAAATCCTATTTCGGTTGCTTTTTCCACAAACCATTCGGTGCGATCCATATTTTTAGTTGGTGCCATGGCCACATGCAGATAACCATTCCACCCTTTTTCCTGTGGTATGGTTTCTGTTACTTTCACTTGACAACGTTTACCACCGGTTGCACTAATTACAGCCTTATAAAAATTTCCTATTCCGTCAGTCAATGTCACTTCGTCTCCTATCGATAGACGCAAAACTCGCAAACAATGCCCGGCTTCCTCTTCAGGAAGCTCAGGATTTATGGCTATGTCGGGTGCATAAAATACGTGCATAATTCTATTCTTTATATTGTTTCTTCAGCTCCTCACGCCGCCTTATTTCATCTCTCAAGCGAGAGGCCTGTTCATAATTTTCTTCTGCGATAGCTTTTGTCAGCGCTTCTTTCAATACAGAAATGCCAACCATATTGACAGTTACAGAGAATGAACTGTCACTCTCTTCCCGCAAATGCTCTTCATCCATAATTTGTGCAGTGGTATATATAGGGCATTTATATCGCAACGCCAATGCCACTGCATCCGAGGTACGCGAATCAATCTTTATCTCCTCTCCTGCATTATCGAAGAAAAGATAAGAATAGTAAATTCCATCTTCTACCTTATATATTAAAATCTTTTTCAGAGTTACTCCCAACTCCCTCGTCAGTGACAAGAATAAATCATGCGTCCACGGACGTGGCAATTTATAATTCAACATCTTAATTCTAATAGCCTTCGCCTCTAGAGAACCGATAATGACAGGCAATTTTCTATTGCCATTCACTTCTTCCAGCACTAATGCATACGCATCTACAGGCTGCAAGGTAGAAGACATGTCATGCAACTTCAACTCTATTTCATCCATAATCCAATCTCATTATATGCCCGATACGGACAATACCTACTTATTATTTAATCATATTTCTTCGGGAGTGTGCTTATACCTGAATATTAGAGCAAACAGCACAGCCACTACCAAAGCGTATCCCGCAAATACAAACCATGCACTGCTCCATCCGGCTACCTGTGGTGCGTCACTGCCGAAATCTACAAAATGATTCACTACCATCTGAGCACTCAGTGTTCCTACTGTTGCACCGATACCATTTGTCATAATAACGAACAATCCTTGTGCACTGGAACGGATAGCCAAATCTGTTTCTTTATTAACAAAGAGCGAGCCTGAAATGTTGAAGAAATCGAATGCCACGCCATATACAATCATAGATAAAACGAACATCCATACTCCCGATCCCGGATTGCCTAGTCCGAATAATCCGAAACGCAATACCCATGCCAGCATAGCAATTAACATTACACGCTTAATTCCAAAATGCTTCAACGCAAAAGGAATAAGCAGAATACACAACGTTTCCGAAACCTGTGACAAAGATATCAATGCATTGGCATGCTGCACGCCAAAGGTATTCGCATATTCGGGAATCTTATCGAAACTACTAAGGAAGGGATTGGCAAATCCGTTGGTTATCTGCAAAGAAACACCCAACAACATAGAGAACACGAAAAATATAGCCATTTTTTTACGTTTGAATAGTAAAAAAGCACGTAGTCCCATCGCATCTACCAACGACTTCTTTTCATTTCCTTTATTCACAGGACAGTTCGGCAATGTAAATGAATAAACTGCCAGCAATAACCCGAAACAAGCGCACGAAAAGAACTGCATATAATTGGCTTGAAAGCCCAGTACATCTGTGAGCAACATAGAACAGATAAAGCCAATTGTACCAAAAATACGAATGGGTGGGAATGCAATCACCGGATCCAGTTTCACTTTATCCAATGCTGTATATGCCACAGAATTAGAGAGTGCCAGTGTAGGCATATAAAATGCCACACTGAAAGAGTACAGAGTAAAAAGGGACACAAACTCCGTATTATCTCCCGATGCCATTCCATAATAACCGGCAGCAATCATAAAGACAGCTCCCATAAAATGGCAGAATCCCAAAAGCTTTTGAGCAGGTACCCAACGGTCGGCAATGATTCCCATAACAGCCGGCATAAATAATGACACAATGCCTTGCATAGCATAAAACAGACCGATTTTTTCACCCAACCCAATGTTATATAGATAAGTACCCATAGAAGTCAGATATGCGCCCCATACAGCAAACTGCAAGAAATTCATGACAATCAATCTGAATTTCGTTCCGGTGATTTCGTTTTTCATCTTTCTTTTTAATGTGTGTTTTTTTATAATACCTGCAAAGATATAAAACTATTCTATTTTTTGCGGAAAATGGACCAAAAAAGAAAAACCCACCGGCTATTTCACAATAACCGATGGGTATAAACACGATTAAAAAGTTAATTCTAATCTCAAAGAGAGAGTGTGTTATTATGAAAACACTTTATACTTAATCATTATCTTTCACCAGTTTACCATCAACGTACACTCTACCATTATTGATTTGTACGTTTTTAGCCTTCCTGATACCTGTCACCCGTTTTCCATTCAGGTATACATCTCCGTTCTTATCAATAGTGGTAGTGGTCTGACAAAACTGCTGATTGGTATTCTCAATTATCCAATCCACACCGGTTACCTCCCTACCATTCTTCAATGGACTGATAATAATGGTAAACGACACATTGCCACTTTCATTCGTCGTCAATGTATAAGTACGTTTTTCATCATCAGTACGAAAGATAAAAGTAAAATTAGCCTTTTGTCCTGCATTTCGTCCTTTGGGCATATCCTTTATGGCTGTTTCAGCATATTCTTCATCCTTCTCAAAAGCATCGATAAGGCGCTTACCCAATTTAGTGTCTTTGACAGAATAAGTTTTTACCACCTTTATTACCTTGCGTGTTTTAGGATCCCGCTTGGTCACTGAATTGATAGCCACATCATCCCTTTTTTCAAGTTCATTTGCCATCTTATCGATTGTTATTTGCGCTTTTATTCCACTCACGCCACAGCCCAACAATAAACAGACCATGACCAATCTCAACAATGTTTTCTTTTTCATATCTATCTAATATTTTAGTTATTGACCAAATCTTCCTTTTCCTTTATTTCCTGTTCCGAACGATGAATTTCATCTATCCGTTGCCGTGCCAATTGTTCTACCTCATTGGCATATTCCAATGTTTCGATAATACACGGCATAATCTTTTTCACATCGGTTATGCGTTTGCCATTCACTTCTATATAACTACCATCATAGCAAGACCACTTATGATTTTTTGCTAGATTTTGTCCTGAGAAAACCAGTAACCCCAGCCCCAATGTAACTACTACCATCGCTGCAATCCCTGCACTCCATGCCGTTACGGGAATACGAAGACTGAAGGTTTTTCTCTTTTCTACTTTTGTATCTTCCATAGCTTGTGGCTTAGGTTCCCCCTGCATACCTCCCTCATACCAGGCAAACATCGGCGCATATTCTTTCAGGTGAGCGGGCACATTGCCTGTGCAGAAAAAACGATAAATGGCCTGTTCTTCGGCATTGGTCGTTTCACCATCCAAGAAACGATTGATGTATTCTTCTATGTTCTTATTCGTCAGTTCCATCATCTATTATGTATCATAAATTGTTCACGTACTTTCTTTCTTGCCCGCGACAGATTAGTTCGCACAGCTACCGGTGTACTGCCTGTCATTCGGGCTATCTCTTCCACTTCGAAACCTTCAATGTGCTTCATCCTGAGAATGGCTTGCTGAAGATTGGGTAAAGTAGATATAGAATCAAGAATCTCTTGCATATTCTCTTCTGCCACCAACTTCATTTCCGGATTATCCCCACTGCCTATACGGACACCTTCTTCCAATTCCACTTTTTCTATCCGGGCTCCCCTTATGCAGTTAATGCATAAATGCTTGGTTATAACAATGGCAAGTGCATCTACGCTGCGGTATTTGTCCAACTTTCCACGCAGAAACCAAAGCTTCAATAGCACATCCTGTACTACATCTTCTGCATCGTCGGAATCTTCCAGATAACGAGTGGCCATTCTGAGTAAGGCCGGTCGCATTCGTTTTGCCTCTATTTCAAATTCATTTTGTTCCATGTTCACTATTAAGACACAGACACACCGTAAATGTTACATCAAAGACATCTTTTTTTTAGGTTCAGTGAACTTTTTTGGGGAGTTTCATTCCGCGTCAGAGAGCACGCTTTTACACGGGGTTGTGTCAAAACGTGGATAATGCTGTCGTTTAGCTCGTAGAGGCGAGCTTGCTCGCCCGAAAACAGTTTGCTTTGAGTCTTCGGGCAGACAAACCCTGCCCCTACAACTGACGATAGGATAGCCCGGTTTGGTTTTGAAACACTCCCTAACGTGTTTTTTACTCGAAAGAATGGTTCATCAAATTCCTTTTGTATCCCGAATAAATCAGTGGAAAAAGAATAAAAAACGCGAATATCCGGGACCGAATCCTGAATATTCGCATTTCTCTTTTTCTTTAATTAATCTTCACGCTTACGAAACTCCTGCATTTCAGGATACATACCTGAATCTATCTCCACGGAAAATAAGTTTCCAAACTTCAAAATAATAAAGTCGTAGCGGCAGTATCCATCCATTCCGTCATCAAGCGATAATAAATCGGATATTCTGTCGGAGTAATCAATTGTTTTTTCAACTTCAGAGATCGAAATATTTCTATCTTATCTCCGGTTTTCTTCACCGCCACTTCTACCGTACCGATATTATTATCAATCTTTTTAACGACCGGAAGGGCTACAGGAACCATTCCGCCTGTTGTTTCTACAATACAGGTATATGTCTCGTCAGGCAGATAAGAAAGAAGAAGATTCACAGGACGCTGCGAATTAAGCGTAGTCATCCGCCCTTCGTAAGCAGCCCACCCTTCAGATGCTTGCGGCAACGTATACATTCGATAACCGCCCGCCAAAACCTTACCTCCTTCAGGAGTTATTTTCAACGTATCTGTCCTTGAAATAGCATGCGGCTTGACTGCCGGTTGCACAGGATGTGCATCCATGTTCACAATGGCATAGAAATCTCTCAAATCTGCTATTGCCTGATTTTCTACAAACAAGCCATTCAGAGCAGACAATCCCACAGCATCCTCATCGGTTGCTTTTAAAAATGCCGCTTTCACTTCTGTCGGAATACCTGCTGCTTGTTGCAACGCAGCCTGCAACACACTTTTTTCCTCTATTGTTCCATACGCCGAACGAATCACTTCCGATGCGGGACGCAAACGATACCCTGTTTGAAGCAATGACAAACGACAAGTACCCAAGCTACGGATATAAGTTTCCAATCGGTGCACTTTTTCATCGGTAGTCTTTGCATCTGCTGTCAGTTTTTGAGCTAACTCAGCCACTACTTTATCATCGGCAACCGGAAACTGCTTTTTGAGTACTTTCAAAGCATTGGCTTTCGAACCATAAGTAGAAGCTACAACAGCCTGCATATTTCCCGCCGGAACAGAGACTTCCAGCATACGAGGACGAGGTTGAACATTTTTGAGTGTCCAGGTTACAGTTTTCATACCGGCAACAGTTTTCACAACAGGAGTCATTTTACCGTTCAACAATTCGTAATGCAAAGGTTTATTGTCGGGTACAGACAGTGAAAGTACATATTCTTTTATCGGAGACAACTCCTCTACCGACTCACAGATATCCAATTCGGGAAGGTAACCCGGACGAGTGATAACAGAATAATCCAAATAGATAGTGGCCCCCAATTCAAGTCCGGTATGCACCACAACCATCTCTTTCAAACCATTGTAAGCCGGAGCATCGGCAGCAGCCGAGGGAAGTACCTCTACAAAAGCATTATCGGGAGTCTTTACTATACTTCCATCTTTCTGACGAGTATACGATTCATGTATCTTCAGTTCCTGATAAGCAGGATTGTAAATGATAAAACTCTCTCCATACAGACCATTCATAGCTGCATGAGTAAACAAAGTCAATTCTTTCTGTACACGCATCTCCTGACTGCCATCCGTACGAAGCGTGTAAGATTTGACCAGCTTACCGAATTCTGCTTCGGAAGCAGCTTTTGTTGGAAGCACTAACATCAATAATAGTACAGACAACATACATATATAATAATATCTTTTCTTCATTCTGCCTTACTTTTTAATCACTAAATAATCTCCATATGTCTTATGAGCATTCACAGCATCACGATAATTGTCCCAATCCGAAGCCTCATAAACCCGTTTCTTCAAAGCAAGCTTGTTGTACAGGAATATCTTATTTCCTTTTTGTGCCAACGAGCCTTCAAAATCAGCACTGCAACCTTCCACATTGTCGTTTCTATCTGAATTTGCCATCTTATATCCGGCAGGAAGCTGAATCGTTTCGTCTAATTCCACCAGCCGTGAACAAGCATCTTTAAAACCATATTTACGTTCTTTTACTCCGGTATCTATTCGCAGATACGAACGCACCTGGTTATAAAGATTGTTCATCACCATCGGATGGAAACACAACATATCTTTTCCTTTCAGAGCATAATCCGGAATTTCATAACGAAAAGTTATTTTTATAGGAGCTGATTGATAATCTTTGGGATTCCGTCCATAATCCACACTGAGCAACCGGGCTTTCGGAGAAACGGCAAGCAACTGACGTTCCATCGTATTCTTCCATTCACTCTGAAAACCGGTAGTGAATATACGACGGATATTGCTGTCGCTCTGTCCTTCGGCAGTCACAGTGAAAGTGCCACGCAAGGTACCGTCGGCATCCAGACGATTGTCCGCCTTGATGCGGAAATAATGATTTTCGGGAGCGGAAACAGGTGTCAGGCACAGGTCCGAACCTTCGGGAACACCCGGCAAGTAATTCTGTTGTTGTTCGGCGCTACTCCACAATTCACGACAGAAAGGCACCCAAGTCGGATCAAGAGGCATATAAGTACCGTTACTCAATTTCACTACTGCCACGCAGTGGTTAAAGTGATCGGCAGGAATACTTTCTACACGGCTTCCAGCCATTGTCATTGCGGGATAAGCCTCAAAGCCCGCCATACGGAGGAATGAAATCAAGGTTCCGGCAATATCCTTACATACACCGCATCGGTCAGTGTAATTCATTTTCGTATTATGCAAGGTATATCCCTCCCCTTTACCCATCGAGATGCCGGCATAGCGGATATTATCTGCCACCCAATGGGTAAGTACAGCAATCTTTTCCATTTCAGTCTTCTTGCCTTTAATAAGTTCATCCACCTTCTTCTGAGCTTCAGGCAATGGAGCAAAACTGCCATAGTCTTCATTCACCTTATTGAACCATAATGATTTATCCTGCCATTGGGGAGTGGAAGACATCATCAGTTTGGGAGCAGCGTCAAAAAGGTCTACCATATTCGGCTCTCTGCCAAAAGGCATCATATCGTTCATGGCAAAGGTATATGCCTTGCGACCGTCTTCATAACGCATGGAAGAGGCACATTCACCCTGATAGAACTGGAACTGCATCTCCTTCTCCATCGGAACAACCACTTTATAGACTTTTCTCACTGTAGGATGACTGCTCCAGAAAGGAACAATATCGTAGAACTGTCCACGCATAGGAGGAATGAATTTGGAATCATCTTCTTGTGTAGCAGCCAGCAATGCATAAGTGAAACCTTTCTTTGCTATCTCATAATCAACAATATCGCCGGGTTGCAAAGCACCAACTTCAAGCATAATCTGACGCGCCCCCCAATAAATGGCACGTGCAGGAGCAGCATAATCGCAGGTCTTTGTCACATCAAGGTTCTCCACTTTTCCGTCTGCACGGTAGACAGTCACCCGTTTAAACTCGGCATGGGCTGTGAGCGGGTCATAGTCATACTTAATAATCCGATTGGATACGGCTCCTTTCGGAGTTTGTACTTTTATTACTTTACATACGGCAAAAGAGCCCTGTCCGGTAGGTTGGACAGACACTAATGTACTGTCCAGCAAAGTCACGCAATCGGACTTTTCATAAGCCTTTCCTTGAGCAGCCTCTTCATAAGCTTTCCAGCCTTGAGCGGATGCACTAACCGAAGCCAGAAGGAAACAAGCCAATGTTACAGATAGTTGTTTTCTCATGTTTTTCACTTACAATTTATTTTATAACGGCAAATGTAAGTAAAAACTTCGAATCAAACAGGATATTTCTTATAAAAAGGATAACGCAAAAACTCTATTTATCGAAATCTGACAACCATGATTACCGGATTATCATCCTCATCCAATCCTTGCGCAACAGTCTTCAACGAACCTTCCAACTGTCCTTCTTCCAATGCTTCTTTCAGAGCAAACGACTCCAGCGTCTGATAGACACAATCTTTCTCGCCATTACTTCGTATCGTGTAACTCCATTCTTCAGATGGAAAGTCTTTGTTTCTAAATGTGGGGCGGAATATCTCTCCTGTCTGCCGATCATAAACCAACGAATAACTCTTATCATCCTTTATAACCATATCTGTCATATCCAGAGACGAAATCTGGCATTTCAGGAAATAATAACGTGAAGTAACTCCCTCCAAACGCAAATAATATTTTCCACCTTCCGAGTCTCTGACAGAAGGAGTACGTAACAATATGGGGAATAACCCATTTGTCTTTTTGTTTATCCGATAAATAGTATCTGAGGCAATATCATTCAGATAAGTTTCCCCACCTTGCCCCAGCATAACTTCACACCACAGATATGCTTTCATATTCTCATTACCCTCTATCACAATAGATAAGCTGGCATCCCATGTCTTTACATATTGTAATGAATCAATGTTTCCACCTGACTTGTCCAACAACATGATAGGACAATATGCGATCATTTCTCCTTCCTTACCGACATTGGCCTTTTCCTTAAACAGAATAAGTTTATCGGCCGAAAAGTTAAACATATCCCCTTGTCGGATATTAGCTTTTGTATCCAATGTCTGTTTGTAAGTACCATCGAATGCATAAACATATACTTTAGTAGGCGAACCTAACACATAGACCTCACCACGTTGCCAATCCACATCAACACGCTGAATGACATTATATTCTTCGGGACCGTCACCTTTTCGGCAAATAAGATTTTTCGCCTTGCCGTCACGGTCAAACAAAAACAACTTACCTCCTTGTTGGCTCACGCCAAGTATTCCCTTGTCGGAAACGGCAGCTATTGTACCCTGAAACAACATTTCCTCATTTGTTTCCAATGGTATATATTCAATGTCAGCCACATCCTGAAGAAATATTTCCTTCTCGGGATACTCCTCATTAACATCAATTTGGGGCAGTAGTGCCTCTTTATATTGTCCGTCACCGCTACATCCTGCCAAAAAAGCAAAAATAAATGCAGCATACAACCTATTATATTTCATTTCTTATGAATTTATAAATTAATATATTCCTATTGCTTAACCACAAAAATCATTGAAGAATATTTCATTTCCCTGATATGATTCAGAACTATATTTGTGCTTTCAGAAAAACCTGAGTCTTTTCAAAAAAGAGCCTGAGATGTTGTAAAAAATTCAAGAGATTTTCCGGAAAGATCAAGTCCTTTCAGGGAGAAGATAAAATAATACCGATGAGAGAATTTTGTCCGTCAGTTTGGCTGATATAATCTTTTTTCACACATAACAAGTATGAAACCTTCTGTTCATGGGGGATTCCGTGTGAGAACCATCCTCTTATTAATAAGGAATTCGAGCACGGTAAAATTGGAGTTGCGATTGAATGATGCTTCACAGCATCATTCAATCTGACTTGTTTTCGTCCTTTTCCGAACATTACGTTCGGCTCGTCATATCATTAACATATCAATATATCAAATTGCACAATACCATTATCTAAAAACCAGAACAGGCATTCACATAAGTTTTAAGACACACACCACATCAAACAAGGGCATCCATCTATTATTCATGGAAACAATCTCCCAAGTCTTGACAAAAATGAGGTCTTAATGCATTCGCTTTTATCGTTCCAAGAAACAATGTTCACACTGAACGACATGACAAAGATAAACATTAAAATCAGGTTTACAAAAATAAAAACGATAATATTTCATTTCTTGAAAATAATGGGACAGTAGAGAACCGGGAACAGTCCGAAAACCCTGTGGATGATAAGAGTTCAGTCATTATTCTTGGGGATTTAACATATCAATCAAATACCTGTCCTGATGTTGTCTGCTCCGGTTTTCAACCCCTGCATGCATTTTCGAGTTTCCTAAGCCGTTTCATTAGCCGGACCAAGCGTTTTCGTCCTTTCGGTTATGCCTGTTTGTCCGTCGGATTACTACAGTCTCCGGCAGCGGACTGTATGATTCATTGCAGTGGACCGTACAGTCTGCTACA
>NZ_KB905472.1:1826908-1874682 GCF_000382445.1 Phocaeicola massiliensis B84634 = Timone 84634 = DSM 17679 = JCM 13223
TTGCAGTGGACCGTACAGTCTGCTACAGTGGACTGTACAGTCCATTGCCGCAGACTGTAATAATCTTCCGTTTAAAAGAACTTGGCTGACCCGTGGAAACGGCTTATTCTTCCCTTTGCTTGTGATATGATATTAAAATCCCCAAGAATAATAAGTGACCCGATTTTTTTCAAAACATTATGCCCACACACTTTTTGACTTGATCCGGAATCAGTGGGAATTCATTAATCGCAGCTATAGTTAAGCATATTCATATAAGAAAAAGGGATATAAAAAAAGAAGGGTATCTATCCCAGACACCCAATCTTCATTAACCTTAAATCTAATACCATGAAAAACACAGTGCAAAGGTATAGGTTTTATGTTATCAAACATAATAAACGGACAACTTTCCTCTTTTATTTAACCATTTTTATATCTTAAGCTAACTTCAGTCATAAGCAGTAGCTATATATACTTATAACTGTATTCGGGTATAAAACCTACACCCGAATACAGACAATACATTATTCGACATACAGTACCAACCCTTTCAGGTATTCACCTTCAGGGTGGTAAATATTAACAGGATGGTCACCCGGTTGTGTAAGTTGATGCAAAATACGCACACTACGTCCGCTTTGAGCAGCAGCAGTAAACACAGCATTACGGAAATTCATTTTATCCACTACCTGCGAACAAGAGAAAGTAAACAAAATTCCTCCCGGTTTAATTTTCTCAAATGCTTTAGCATTCAGCTTGGTATATCCGCGCAAAGCATTTCGAAGCGCATCTTTATGCTTAGCAAAAGCCGGTGGATCAAGGATAATCAAGTCATACTGATCCCCCATACGATCCAAGTACTTGAAAGCATCTTCAGCATAAGCCTGATGACGAGAATCACCGGGAAAATTAAGCTCTACATTCATATTTGTCAAATCGATGGCTTTGGCAGAACTGTCTACCGAATGTACCAGGTTTGCACCTCCGCGCATGGCATAAAAAGAAAACCCTCCGGTGTAACAAAACATATTCAGCACATTACGACCTTTGGAGTAACGTTCCAACAAATGACGATTCTCACGTTGATCGACAAAGAAACCTGTCTTCTGTCCTTTTAACCAATCCACATGAAACTTCAAGCCATATTCCATAGCAATATTCTCGGGACTTCCTCCTTTAATAAAACCATTTTCAGGTTCCAAATCCGCTTTAAACGGTAAAGTGGTTTCCGACTTATAATAAATATTCTGAACAACATCTCCCATCACTTCCGACAAAGCTTCGGCTATTTCCATGCGGTAAACGTGCATACCTGCAGAGTGTGCCTGCATTACTGCCGTATGGTCATATACATCTATAATAAGTCCCGGCAAATTATCTCCTTCTCCATGTACCAGACGATAAGTATTATTGATTGGATTACCTGCCAATCCCAAGCTCCGGCGCAAATCATATGCTACTTCCAAACGATGTTTCCAAAAATCATGATCAATTTCCTTCTGTCTAAAGGTAAGCACACGCACGGCAATACTTCCGATTTGGAAATGTCCGCAAGCAATAAATTCTTTCTTTGATGTATATACATCTACGATTTCGCCTTCTTCGGGTTCTCCCTCTATGTGATGGATAGCCCCCGAAAACACCCAAGGGTGAAAACGTTTCAACGATTCTTCTTTACCCGGTTTCAGGTATACTTTTTTATAAGCCATCGATAGTTACTGTTGATTCTATTGGTTCATTTTGTATTATCTCATAATTGCCCGTGCTTTCCAATTCGGACAGGCAGTTGTAAATTTCCACACAAGCCCATGCATCAGTAGCGGCATATAGTTTCTGCCCTTCACTCAGCACATCAGCTTCCCAATTGGAGAGACGCTGATTTTTTGAAATCTTCTCACCGAAAAGATTAGCATATATCTTTTGCAAGCTCCTGTCCTCAATACCGAACTTACCTACATATTCTTGCAATTCTATCCAATTTCCACGATCAGGATGCATATCCTGGCGTTTACGCAATGAGTTGAAATCATCTTTCAGTGACAGACCTATCTTGAGGGTATCACTCATCAGAAACTCCTGCAACGAATCAGGCATGCCAATACGGTTAAGCCTGAACAGAAAACAAGTGTCCTGAGTAGAAATTTGCAATAATGCCACCTTGTGGGTGGTTCCCCGTTTGAATGAGGGACGAGTTTCCGTATCCACCCCCACTATACGCTGGTCTTTAAGATAGGCCACTGCTTTTTCGGCATCACTTTCGGTATAAACTACGAATATACGTCCCGGGAAAAGCACTTTGGGCATTGCAGCTATTTCTGCTTTACTTATACTTTTTTTTATTAGCTTCATAATAATCGGTTCTCATCTTCCATTTCCGAATAGCCTTCATCCATTACGTCTTCTTCGGTAGAATTATATTTCACATCGTGTAAGGCACGCATAGTATTCACCAAACGTTGTCCCCAAAATTCTTCAAAATGCTCTTTACAGATCACTAGTGAATCATTCATCGTCTCATTCAGTCCCAATTGAAATACACTGATAAAATCTTTCAAGTCCTGATAAATATCAGCCAAATCTTCGGAAATACATTTTTTTATAGGTGTATCACTATATGCCATATCAGGCAAAAAGACTTCCAGATAGTCATCTTTAGAGCCCAACACTTCAGCTACAGCCATACGTATCAGTTCATAATCTTCTTCTGTTACGAATGCTTCGGGGTCAAACTCCCCTATTCGTTCGCAAGGAGGTATCATGGATGCTTTTAAATAAAGCAACGGAAGAATCTTGAGGGCGGTGTCTACAAATATGCCCCGCTTGGCATCACGTGTTCTTTCCAAAAAGCCGCAATATTCGGCAGCTACCGTCACAAACTCCACTGTATTTTTGTCAAATATCACCTGACTATACTTTTCCATAACATTAAAATTGAATCGCAAAGGTAAGAAAAAAGAGATTAATTAAGCCAATAATTAATGATTTTCATGTACATTTGCGAAATAATAAATTGCATTAATAAATATGGCTAAGAAAAAAACAGATAAAGAGACCGAACCTAAAAAGATTTCGAAAAATCGGTTTACTACATTTTTCAAGAGTGAGACGACACATTTTGTTATAGGACTCATCAGTGTGATATTTTCCGTTTACTTATTGCTGGCCTTTATTTCCTTCTTCTTCACAGGAGCGGCAGACCAAAGCATATTGGACAACCAACAACCGGGCGAACTGATGCAAACCACCAATCATGTAAAGAACTATGCCGGAGCACGCGGTGCACAACTGGCAGAGTTTCTCATCAACGAATGTTTTGGAATTGCCGCCTGTTTTATCATTCTTTTCCTCGCTGTTGCAGGAATGAAAATGATAAAAGCTTACCAGTTCCGTGTGTGGAAATGGTTTATGTCCTGTTCTATCCTGCTCGTTTGGTTCTCCATTACACTGGGATTTATTTTCGACGGAACGTTCAGCGACAGTTTTATCTACCCCGGAGGGCTGCACGGGTATAATGTAAGCGCATGGTTGGTTTCTCAAATCGGTATGCCCGGTTTAGGACTGCTTTTGCTGATAACAGCCCTTCTCTTCTTTGTCTATCTGAGCAGTGAGACTATCAATATGATTCGTAAGGCACTTCATCCCAATTTCAAAAGGAAGAAGAAAGATACCGCCACAGCAACCGACAATGAGAACAATGATACCAGTATCAAACCTAAAAGGGAAGAAAAGAAAGAATACTCCAATCCACAACCTGCCGTGGTAGACTTTGAATTGGAACAACCCATGAAAGTGGAAGTCGGCAGCAAAGAGGAAGAAGTATCCAACACTCCATTCCCTTTTGAGGAAAAACAGACGAGTGAGCCTCAACGCCCTATGCCTACAGAGGCAAATGAAGAAGAGGAAGACAATGACGAACCTGACTTTACCGTATCCGATGATACATCAGAAGAGGATGCAGAATATAAAGGTCCTGCCTTGCAGCCTTATAATCCGCGCCTCGATCTGGAAAACTATAAGTTTCCCACTCTCGATCTGCTGAATCAATATGAAGATAATGGACCTAATATCGACATGGAAGAACAGAATGCCAACAAGGATCGCATTATCAAAGTATTGCGCAGTTTTGGCATTGAAATAAGTTCTATCAAAGCCAGTGTGGGACCTACTATTACATTGTATGAAATCACTCCGGCAGAAGGCGTGCGTATCTCTAAAATCCGTAATCTGGAAGATGACATAGCACTGAGTTTGTCTGCATTGGGTATCCGTATCATTGCCCCCATACCGGGTAAAGGTACTATCGGTATAGAAGTTCCGAATGCCAATCCGCGCATTGTGCCGATGCAATCTATCCTCAACAGCAAGAAATTTCAGGAAACCACCATGGAACTACCGATAGCATTGGGAAAAACAATCACCAATGAAGTATTTATGGTAGACCTGGCTAAAGCACCACATATGCTGGTGGCCGGTGCTACGGGACAAGGTAAGTCCGTAGGGTTGAATGCCATTGTTACTTCCTTATTATATAAGAAACATCCGGCAGAGCTGAAATTTGTCATCGTAGACCCGAAGAAAGTGGAATTCTCTGTTTATACCCCGATAGAAAGACACTTCCTTGCTAAACTACCTGACGGAGAAGATGCTATCATCACCGATGTATCAAAGGTGGTGCAAACACTGAACTCGCTCTGTATAGAAATGGATACACGTTACGATTTGCTGCGCAAGGCCGGATGCCGTAATATTAAAGAATATAATGCCAAGTTCATCAGTCGTCAGCTAAATCCTGAAAAAGGGCATCGTTTCATGCCTTACATCGTAATTATCATCGATGAGTTCGGTGACTTGATTATGACTGCCGGCAAAGAAGTGGAATTGCCTATTTGTCGAATCGCGCAATTGGCACGTGCAGTAGGTATTCATGCCATCATCGCTACCCAGCGCCCGACAACAAATATCATCACCGGTACTATCAAAGCCAACTTCCCGGCCCGTGTCGCCTTCCGTGTGGCTGCCATGATGGACTCCCGCACCATCCTCGACCGTTCGGGTGCACAACAGTTGATTGGTAAAGGTGATATGCTTTACTTACAAGGCAATGACCCCGTACGTGTACAATGTGCTTTCGTTGATACTCCCGAGGTGGAACGCATCGCAAACTATATCAGCAAACAACAAGGATATCCCACAGCCTTCATGCTTCCCGAATATGTGGGTGAAGAAAGTGAAAGCAGCATAGGAGAAGTGGACATGAACCGCCTTGACCCGATGTTTGAAGATGCAGCCCGTCTCGTAGTCATTCACCAACAGGGTTCTACCTCACTGATTCAGCGTAAATTCTCTATCGGTTACAACCGTGCCGGACGTATCATGGATCAATTAGAGAAAGCAGGTATCGTAGGTCCCACTCAAGGAAGTAAAGCACGTGATGTACTTTGCATGGACGAGACTGACTTGGAAATGAAATTGAACAATCTGCAACAATAAATTGTTTAGTAGAATCATGCTTAAATTAAAAAAGATATATTTATTGGTGTTGGCATTCTGCCTTTCGACCGGTGTGTTTGCCCAAAAGGACAAACAAGCCCGCGAAGTGCTGGACAAGACAGCCGCGGCTATGAAAAATGCCGGAGGAATACGTGCTGTATTCGGTGGTACATCCAACGGTACATTACTGCTAAAAGGAGAACAATTCTATTTGAACAGCGGAGGTGTACAAAGTTGGTTTGATGGGAAAACACAATGGAGTTATTTGGAAAGCAGTGGCGAGGTGAACATAAGCAGCCCTACCCCGGAGGAATTGCAAGGAATTAATCCTTACTCCTTGTTGTCACTTTATAAAAACGGTTACAACTATAAGTATACAGGAGTTAAAAAACATAATGGCAAGCAAGGGTATGAAGTCATCCTGACTCCTGAACAAGAACAGAACGTGACCTCCATCACCTTATTTGTGTCAAAAACATACGAACCGTTATATATCAAGATACTGCAAAGTAACAAAACGGTCAACGAGATAATCGTATCTTCTTATCAAACCCACCAGCCATTGGATGATGCATCATTCAGGTTTGATAAAAGAAAATATCCGGATGCCGAAGTGATTGATTTAAGAAACTAACAAATATAAAGTAACGAAAGAAATAATTATGAGTACAGAGAAAGTAAAATGCCTGATTATCGGTTCAGGCCCTGCAGGTTATACTGCCGCCATCTATACAGGACGTGCCAACATTGCTCCTGTCCTTTATGAAGGACTTCAGCCGGGCGGACAGCTCACTACTACTACCGACGTAGAAAATTTCCCCGGCTATCCCGAAGGTATCAGTGGTCCACAATTAATGGAAGACTTACGCAAACAGGCAGAACGCTTCGGCGCAGATATCCGCACAGGTATTGCCACTTCTGCCGACCTGAGCAAACGTCCTTACCGCATCACCATTGATAACGAAAAGGTAATCGAGACAGAAACGGTTATCATCTCTACAGGAGCCACTGCCAAATATTTAGGACTGGACGATGAAAAGAAATATGCAGGTATGGGAGTCAGTGCATGTGCCACTTGCGACGGATTCTTTTACCGCAAAAAAACAGTTGCCGTGGTAGGTGGTGGCGATACAGCCTGTGAAGAAGCAGTTTATTTGGCCGGTCTAGCCAAACAAGTTTATCTGATTGTACGTAAACCCTTCTTGCGCGCTTCTAAAATCATGCAGGCACGCGTAATGAACCATCCGAACATTAAAGTGCTGTTTGAGCACAATGCAACAGGTCTATATGGTGAAAACGGTGTAGAAGGCGTTCATTTGGTGAAACGTGCAGGCGAATGCAACGAAGAGCATTACGACCTTCCTATCGACGGTTTCTTCCTGGCTATCGGTCATAAGCCCAACTCTGACATATTCAAACCATACATTGATACAGACGAAGTAGGTTATATCATTACCGAAAACGGTACTCCCCGCACCAAAGTTCCCGGAGTATTTGCGGCAGGAGACGTGGCCGACCCGCATTATCGTCAGGCTATCACCGCAGCAGGAAGTGGCTGCAAAGCCGCTATCGAGGTAGAAAGATACCTCTCTGCCAACGAGCTTTTATAAAAAACAATAACCCACAACAAACAACACTATGACACACTTTCTTAAGAAGCTAGTGGCTGCCTGGTTCATTCTAGGCAGCGTTGCGGTGGGATTTGCCCAGCAAATGCCACCTATCCCTACGGACGCCAATGTCCGCATCGGTAAATTAGAGAACGGGCTGACGTATTACATCCGCCATAACAATCTGCCCGAAAAAAGAGCTGATTTCTACATCGCTCAAAAAGTCGGTTCCATTTTGGAAGATGACAATCAGCGCGGTCTGGCGCACTTCTTGGAACATATGTGCTTCAACGGGACAGAGAACTTCCCAGGAAAAACATTAATCAGCTATTTGGAAAGTATCGGTGTACGTTTCGGTGAAAATCTGAATGCTTATACTGCCGTAGACGAAACCGTTTACAACATTGACAACGTGCCTGTCATCCGCGATGGAATTATAGATTCCTGTCTGCTTATCCTGCACGATTGGGCAGACGGACTGACACTCGACCCAAAAGAAATTGACAACGAGCGCGGTGTTATCCATGAAGAATGGCGCACACGCACGGGAGCCATGATGCGCATGTACGAAAAAATACTTCCCACAGCCTATCCGGACAGTAAATATGGTCACCGTTTACCCATCGGAACGATGGAAGTAGTAGACAATTTTCCTCATCAGGCATTACGTGACTATTATGAGAAATGGTATCGTCCCGACCAACAAGGTATCATGATCGTCGGTGATATCGATGTAGACAAAGTGGAAGCCAAGATTAAAGAAATTTTCTCTCCCATCAAAATGCCGGAAAACCCGGCCGAGCGCAAGTACTTCCCTGTACCTGACAACAAAGAAGCAATCGTAACTATCGCCAAGGATAAAGAACAAACTAACACAATTATTTATCTCTGGCATAAACATGACATCGTTCCCAACGAGGCCAAGAAGAATATGGACTATCTGGTCATGAACTATATGAAGTCTATGATAAACAATATGCTCAACGCCCGTTTAAACGAATTGAAAGAAACTCCGCAACCTCCTTTCATCTACGCTGTAACTGAAGACGGAAACTTCTTCCTGTCCAAGACGAAGGATGCCTTTACCGGCATTGCCGTAAGCAAGGAAGACGGAATAGACACAGCACTCTCTGCATTGACACGTGAAATAGAACGTGTACGCCAATTCGGTTTCACTGCTTCCGAATATGCACGTGCCAAAGCTGACTATCTGCGCCAATTGGAATCAGCCTATAATGAACGCGATAAAGTAAAAAATAACGCATATGTGAACGAATATGTGCGCCACTTCATTGACAACGAGCCTATTCCGGGAATTGATGCAGAATATGCCATCATGAATCAAATTGCCCCTAACATTCCGGTAGAAGCAATTAACTCATTCATCCCATCACTGGTAAATGACAGCAACATTGTGGTCAATATCTTCTGCCCTGAAAAAGAAGGCATGAAATATCCTACCGAACAAGAAATTATGGATGTGCTCAACAAAGTGAAAGCAGAGAAACTCACTGCGTATGAAGATAAGGTATCTGATGAGCCACTGATAGCTGAACAACCGAAGGCCGGCACCATTGTGAAAACGGAAGAAGGTCCGTTCGGTTCTACCGTACTCACTTTATCAAACGGTGTACGTGTCATCTTGAAAACAACAGATTTCAAAGCAGACGAAATTCGTATGCGCGCATTCAGTCCCGGTGGTAACTCCTTGTTCCCCGACAATGAAATTCTTCAGATAAAAGTACTGAACGATGTAGCCGGATTGGGCGGACTGGGTAACTTCAGCAATGTAGACTTGGAAAAAGTGTTAGCCGGGAAAAAAGCCAGTATCAGTACTGCCGTAAACGGCCTGAGCGAAGGAATGAACGGAAGCTGCTCACCTAAGGATTTAGAGACCCTACTACAGTTGGTTTATCTGAGTTTCACCGCTCCACGTATGGATCAAAATGCATTTGAATCATACAAAAGCCGCACTAAAGCCGCACTTGCCAATCAGGAAGCCAATCCACAAATCGCATTGTCTGACTCACTGCAGAAAGCAATGTATATGAACCATCCGAGAGCATTGCGCGTCAAAGCGGATATGATTGACAAAATTGACTACAAGCGAATCATGGAAATGTATAAAGACCGCTTCAAAGATGCCGGTGATTTTACTTTCCTCTTTGTCGGAAACATAACCTTGGATGAAGCCAAACCACTTATTGAAACTTATCTGGGCGGATTACCAACTATCCATCGTACCGAGAATTTCCGCGATACAAAAATGGATATCCGCAAAGGCAAATACACCAACGTATTCAGTAAAAAACTGGAAACTCCATTAGCCAGCGTATTGATAATCGCCAGTGGCAAATGCGAATACACATTAAAGAACGATGTGCTGATGTCTTTCCTCACCCAATCATTGGATAAAGTGTATCTGGAGAGCGTTCGCGAAAAAGAAGGCGGTTCATATGGTGTGAGTGTCTACGGACAACTCAGCCGTTATCCGAATGATGATGAAGCTTTCCTGCAAATCTATTTCGATACTGATCCAGCCAAACGTGAAAAGATGACACAAATCATCATGAACGAACTGCAAAAGATAGCACAGGATGGTCCGGCTGCCGAACACATAAACAAAACAAAAGAGTTTATGCTGAAGAAACATACCGAGCAAATGAAAGAAAACGGTTATTGGTTGAATATACTGAACCAATATTATTGGTATAAAGCCGATATGGACAGCAACTTCCAACAAGTGGTGGAAAGTATCACCCCAGAAGATGTCAAGCAGTTTGCCAAAGCCCTGCTGGAACAAAACAATTGCATTGAAGTCAGCATGACTTCCGGTGAAACAAAATAATCGTTCTTGCCTATGCTTTTTACGATTATAAGAAGAAATGAAAAACTTGCCGCAAAGCGGAGTCCGATGTTCGACAAGAACCGCTTTGCCAAGTTTTTAATCTATTTCATGGTAGCATATTGGGCAGCGCTCCTCTTATTTATGGGGGTAACGCTGCCCTCAGCTTTTGAATCGGCAGCTCCAAGCATGGAGCCTTATCACATCCTCAATCAAGGATTAATATATGTGTTAATAACTGACTTTCTAGTGCGTTTTGTGATTCAAACCGCCACTTCTCACGAAATCAAGCCTTATCTGCTTATGCCGGTCAAGAAAAAAAAACTGATAGACACCCTATTGCTTCAGTCGGCAACAAGCCTTTACAACCTCTTTTGGTTTTTCCTTTTCGTACCTTTCGCTTTTCTTTCCATCTTCCGCTTTTATGGAATGACCGGAATAATATGCTACCTGACAGGTATATGGTTACTCATGGTATTGAACAATTATTGGTATCTGTTATGCAAGATGCTGCTCAACGAAAAGACCGTGTACTTATTGCTTCCGTTGGCTGTATATAGTCTGTTGGCCATAGCTGAATTCATTCCCGAAGGCAATCCCATCAGCACTTTCACCATGAATCTGGGAGAAGGATTTATCGAAGGAAGTCTGCCGGCCTATCTGAGTGTCATTATCCTTATCCTGCTAATGATATTCATCAACCGTACTTTGCAAATTCGTTTGCTCTATAGCGAAATATCCAAGGTGGAAGATACGAAGATAAAACACGTATCAGAATATAAATTTCTGGACCGTTATGGTGAGATAGGCGAATACATTCGTTTGGAACTGAAGTTGTATCTCCGCAACAAAACGGTAAAGACACAGTTCCGCATGGGATTTATCATCATGATTGCTTTCTCATGCGTGCTTGCCTTCACCGATGTCTACGACAGAATGACCAATTTTATCTGCATCTACAATTTTGCCATCCTGCCCGTCATGACATTGGGACAAGTGATGTGTTTCGAAGGGAATTATCTGGATGGTCTGATGAGCCGCAAAGAATCCATATACAATTTGTTACGGGCTAAATACTATTTGAACTGCCTGATTCTGTTGATTCCTTCCCTCATCATGATTATCCCAATCATCCGGGGGAAAATATCCCCCTTGATGGCGGTATCTTATCTGCTCTTCACCGTAGGAGCAGTATTCTTTACCCTGCTCCAACTGGCAGTCTACAATAAGAAAACGCTCCCACTGAACGCCAATGTAATGCGCAGCAACAGAGGCAGTTCGCTATTCCAAAGCTTCCTTATCTCATGTGCCCTCTTCATGCCACTGATAGTCAACTCTACATTGACCACTTTCTTGGAGCAGAACACGGCATTTATCATCATGATGCTCATAGGACTGACATTGACTGTAACCCATACCATTTGGATAAAGAATATCTATAACCGTTTCATGAAACGCCGCTATGACAATATGGAAGGTTTTCGTGATTCCCGATAAAATAAATAATATATGAATATCACAATAGAGCAACTAAAAAAGAACTTCGGAGCGAAAGTAGCCGCAGATATAGAAAACTATACCATCCAAAGCGGTGACATGCTGGGCTTGGTAGGCAACAACGGTGCCGGAAAAACAACCCTGTTCCGACTGATACTGGACTTGCTGAAAGCAGACAGCGGAAGCATATGCATCGGCAATTTCAATGTGAGCAAGAGTGAAGAATGGAAAAACGTGACCGGAGCATTTATCGATGACAGTTTTCTGATTGATTATCTCACTCCCGAAGAATATTTCCATTTCGTAGGGAAAATGTATGGTCTGAAAAAAGATGAAGTAGATGAACGGATTAGTAAGTTCAACCGCTTTATGAATGGAGAAGTGATCGGACAGAAGAAACTTATCCGCAACTACTCGGCAGGCAACAAGCAGAAAATAGGTATTATCTCCGCGATGTTGCATCAACCGCAAGTATTGATATTGGATGAACCGTTTAATTTTCTCGATCCCACTTCACAATCGGTAATCAAACATATCCTGAAAGCCTACCATGAAGAAACCGGAGCGACTATTCTGATTTCAAGTCATAACCTGAATCATACAGTCGATATCTGTCCACGCATCGCATTACTTGAAAACGGAAAGATTATTCGTGACATTGATAATCACGATTACTCTGCCGAAAAAGAATTGGAAGACTATTTTAATATAAAAGAAGAATAGAACAATGAAGAAACTCCTCCCCCATTTGCTGATACTGAACATACTAGCCGTACTACTGGCTTCATGTGGCACATCTGCCCCAAGCTATAACTACAAAGAACTGGCACGTGCCTCTATACGTCTAAACATAGATATAGACATGAAAGATAACCATCGGTTGTATGTAGAATCAGCAAAGTGGTTGGGAGTTCCCTATCGAGGAGGAGGCAACAATAAAAGAGGCATAGACTGTTCGGGATTGACTTCGCATTTATACAAAAAAGTCTATCGCAAGAAGTTGGAACGCAACTCTGACGACCAGCGTACCAAAAACTGCCGTAAGGTAAGCAAAAGCAAACTACGCGAAGGAGACTTGGTGTTTTTCCACAACGGACGCAAGAAAAGAACTGCCAGCCACGTGGGAATCTACCTGAAGGATAATAAATTTATCCATGCAAGTACCAGTCGCGGAGTGATTGTCAGTAGCCTGAATGAAGAGTATTATCGCAAGCACTGGCTTTCAGGCGGTCGGGTATCCGATATAAAATAAACAATTATTTCCTCCGAAAAATTTTAAAATTCATCTATTAATTCCATATCTTTGCCTGAAAAGCGCAAAATGGAATACAAGACTTATTTATTTGACTTCGACTATACTTTGGCCGACTCATCACGTGGAATCGTAATTTGCTTCCGCAATGTGTTAACACGCCACGGACACACCGATGTAACCGATGAAAGTATCAAACGCACCATCGGAAAAACACTTGAAGACTCATTCAGCATCCTGACCGGCATCACCGACAAAAATACACTCATCTCCTATAAAAAAGAATATGTGAAAGAAGCGGACATACATATGACCGCCAATACCAAGTTCTTCCCCGAAACCGTTGCAGTGCTGAAAGCCCTGAAAAAGAGAGGAGCCCAAATTGGTATCATCTCCACCAAATATCGCTACCGCATCCATGAAATGGTGGACCAGCATTTCCCAAACAAATTCTTCGACATCATCATCGGCGGAGAGGATGTGAAAAAGGCAAAGCCAAGCCCTCAAGGACTTCTGAAAGCACTACGCTGCCTGCATCGCAAGAAAAAAGACACATTATATATAGGTGACAGCATCATCGACGCACAAACCGCCCTATTAGCCGGAGTAGACTTCGTAGGCGTACTGAACGGCATGACCACGCGCGAAGAACTTGCCGAATACCGACACCGGCAGATTCTGCCCGACCTCACCCTGCTGCCGCTGATAAACAAGGAGACCACGCCTCCCCTTCTTCAGCGGTTGGTGCCCCATAAAACCCTCATCTATTACCGGCTTCTTCATCAAAAACAAATCAGAGGGAAGAAAGAACTGCCCAAAGACCAACAACCCCACACATGCAAGAACTGCAGAAAGACGTTTCAAGGCAACTTCTGTCCCGATTGCGGACAGACACAAAATACGCCACGCTTCACTATTCGCAACGCCTTCCAGAACATATTAAGCGGATTTTTCAATATCGATAATGGATTCAGCCGCAACCTGCTGGAATTTCTCTACCGTCCCGGATATATGATAAGAGATTATATAGATGGAAAACGAGTGCATTACTTCAAACCATTCCAAAGCCTGTTTGTACTGGCTGCCCTTTATATCATGTTTGTCCAGCTGATAGACCCGGAGGCACTGAAAAACAGAGATAAAGAATACAAAGAAACTCCCACATACGAACAACTGATAGACAATATCAAAGAGCAGAAAGAATATGCCATCAAAGACAGTGCCCGGATATATCTGGGACAAAGTCTGCTCTATGCCGACAGCGCCCGAATAACGGATACCGACATCACCATGGAAGATAAAATAAACGTAAAATTGAAAGACAAGCCGGATAATACAAGAACCGCAACCGACGACAACGATGACATTGTTGACGATTTAACAGAGGCCGGTATAGCTGTCGGTGTAGCATTAGACGAATATAAAGAGAACTTCCTAAGCGAAAACAAATATATTTCAGCCGTTTACAATTTAATGAGAAGTTGGATTCATGGAAATAAAGCTTTCAGTATACTGCTTTTACTACCGGTTTTCACATTGGCAAGCCGATGGAGTTTCCGCAAATCTCTTGTCGGTCATCGGTTTAACCTGACCGAACAATTCTTTGCACAGGTATATATTGCCTGTCAGATACTCTGGATATCCCTTCTCATCCTGCCTTTCACCCGGGAAGCCCACCTGAATGACATCTTCGATTTGAGCTATGAAGCCATCTTCCTCCTGTTCGTATGGGACTATCGGCAGCTGTTCAACCTGTCATGGTGGAAAAGCTTCAAACGAACTACCGTCATGTTCTGCTATTGTGCATTGATTATGCTATTGGCGGCAACCTTATTCATCACATTACTTGCAACAATTGCCTACCTCAGATAGGCGATACTAAAAAGATGAGTATATGATTTGAATAAAAAAAGAGCAGAAAGTTTTTGAAGTTCAAAATAATATCAGTAATTTTGTGCCCGATTTAGTCCGTGGAGGTCGAAAAGAGACTTCAGAGATGATGTCCACCTTACGGAGAAAACCCGTTTAATATAAAAATAACATGTACGTAATTGTAGAAATTAACGGTCAGCAGTTCAAAGCTGAAGAAGGCAAAAAGCTGTTTGTACACCACATTCAGGATGCAGAAAGCGGAAAAACTGTTGAGTTTGAAAAAGTTTTGTTGGTAGACAACAATGGAACAGTAACTGTAGGTGCTCCTACTGTTGATGGTGCTAAAGTAGTTTGTGAAGTAGTTTCTCCGCTGGTAAAAGGCGACAAAGTACTCGTATTCCACAAAAAGAGAAGAAAAGGTTACAGAAAACTGAACGGTCATCGTCAGCAGTTTACAGAGTTAACTATTAAACAAGTTATTGCTTAATCATTTAAAATTTTAAGAAGAAATGGCACATAAAAAAGGTGTAGGTAGTTCTAAGAACGGCCGTGAATCAGCAAGTAAGAGATTAGGCGTTAAGATATTTGGTGGACAAGCTTGTAAAGCAGGAAACATCATCGTTCGTCAGAGAGGTACAGAATTCCATCCGGGCAACAACATCGGTATGGGTCGTGACCACACTCTTTTCGCTTTGGTAGATGGTACAGTATGTTTTAAAGTAGGTCGTGAAGATAAGAGATCAGTATCTATCATTCCGGCTGTGGAAGCATAATTCGGTCCCCTACAAAAAAAGAATTAAAAAGAAGATTGTGTCAGTATTTTGACACAATCTTTTTTTTATGTACAAAGCCCGGACTTTGTTATTGGCTCACCTGCCAAACCATAAAGAAGAGCTTTTACTCTTAAAAGTTCACCCTGTTCTTCAGATAACTTCCGGAAGTGTCCTTTATGTATCAGCCTTTCCAACGGCTTACCAAGTCCCGACAAAGGGTAAAAAAGATCAAAGTGTTTTTAAAAAAGCTCGTTATCTTTTGGAAAAAGCTCCTTTTCTTTTTTTAAAAGACCATTATCTTTTTGAGAAAGCTCTTGCTCTTTTTACAAAACGTCTTTGTCTTTTTGGAAGTACATAATTTCACGTTAGTACGTATGAGCCTGTACGGACGTATGCGCAGCCTTACACATACGTATGTGAAGCTCCATGCGGACGTACGTGTAAAAGCATGCTTTCCGACATGAAATGAAGCAAGCCTTCTCTATTTTACGGGTAATTCCCAAAAAGGCATTGAAATCTTTAAAAAAGAATCATATCACCCTGAAAACAAGCACTTTGCCGTGTACATGAATAATAAACCGATTGCCGATAGCTTCATTCAATGTCCCCTGCCACCAATTCGTAAAAGCAGAAAGAGGATAAACCAAGCCGTCTGCCGAAAGTTCCGTAGCCCCCATATTAAAAACAGAAACCTGTTGAGTCGGAAAAGATTCAAACACGCTATCTTCTTTAATAGGTATAAACAGCCCATAATCAGTCAACATCCTCACTTCTGCCTGCTCCATATAGTCAGCAAGCAGACTGATGTTTCCCAAAGTATGATCTTCCCGCTTACCGGTAGCCCCCATAATCGTAATATCCCGCCTTCCCTGAGACAGACAGAAACGAAATGCCTTACTCAAATCATTCGTATCCTGCTCCGTTTCACGATGAATGAGATGAACATAGCGTTCCTTTATCTCCGGCAATAACGAATCACCATCACCCACAATAGCAGCCGGCATCTTCCCAAAGCGAAGATATGTGTTGACCGCCCCGTCACAACAAACCACATAAGGACACTCCCTCAACCATTCCTTAGCCAAAGAAGAAGAAGGGAAGTCTCCATCTGCCAATATAATAGTTTGAGGTATATTTATTTGTTCCGGTAATTTATATTCTTTCATTCTGTTACATTCATTAATTGTTTCCACCTTAGATACCCCCCAAAAGCTATCACGGCATAAAGTCCATAAAGAAAGGAAGTAAAATAAAGATCTTTATAAAGATATAACCCGCAAGATATAATATCTACAACAAGCCACACCAACCATTGCTCCACATATTTATGTGCCAACATCCACATAGCTATAATACTTAAAGCTGTAGTAAAACTATCCCACCATGGTATTGTACTGTCTGTATACGTTGCCAATATCCCACCTATCAACGCAAACACAAGGCATAGAACAACAAACAAAGGCATAAACAACTTGCGAGGAGTAAAAGTAATCAATTTCTCCTGCCTGCCGGGAACATGCCTCAACCATACCCACCAGCCATAGATACCCGCCAGCAAATAATAAACACTGATACCCGAATCTGCATACAGCCCCACCTGATAGTACACAACTATATAAATGGCAGGCATAATGACACTCACAGGCCACAACCAAATGCTTGCCTTGTACTCAAACCACAAATAAAGCAGCCCGACAAGAGTACCCACTATTTCAAGATAATTCATCTTCCGTTCATTTTCATATTAAATCCAAATGCAAAAGTAACGAATAACTCATACACCTTACCATTTTTTTATCTATCTTTGTCCACTAATTAAAGAAATATCAAAAAGAGTAAAAGATATGCTTACTATTAAACAAATTACCGACAACACGGAAGGAGTTATCCGCGGATTGGAAAAAAAGCACTTCAAAGATGCAAAAGCAACCATTGAACAAGTGCTTGCATTTAATGATAAAAGACGTAATACACAGAATCAATTAGATAAAAATCTGGCAGAGGTCAACTCTATCTCGAAATCCATCGGTCTGCTCATGAAAGAAGGCAAAAAGGAGGAAGCAGAAACAGCTAAAGCACGCGTTGCTGAAATCAAAGAAATCAGCAAAACCCTGCAAGCCGAAATGGACCAAGCTCAAGAAGACATGACCAATCTGCTCTATACCATCCCCAATGTTCCCTATGATGAAGTACCCGAAGGCTTTGGGGCCGAAGATAACGTAGTGGAAAAGATGGGAGGTATGGAAACCGAGCTCCCTAAAGATGCACTTCCCCATTGGGAACTTGCCAAGAAATATGACTTAATCGATTTTGACTTGGGCGTAAAAATTACCGGCGCCGGTTTTCCTGTATATAAGGGTAAAGGAGCACGCTTGCAACGCGCACTCATAAACTTCTTCCTTGACGAAGCACGTGCTTCCGGTTATGACGAAATTATGCCTCCGACGGTTGTCAACACCGCCTCCGGTTATGGAACCGGACAATTGCCTGACAAAGAAGGACAGATGTATCACTGCGAAGTAGATGATTTATATTTGATTCCCACTGCCGAAGTGCCTGTGACAAACATCTATCGCGATGTTATTTTGGATGAAAAGCAATTGCCTATCAAAAATTGTGCATACACTCAATGTTTCCGTCGTGAAGCCGGCTCATACGGTAAAGATGTTCGCGGTCTGAACCGCTTGCACGAATTCTCCAAAGTAGAATTAGTCCGCATTGACAAGCCCGAACATTCCAAACAATCACATCAGGAAATGCTGAATCACGTAGAAGGTCTATTACAAAAGCTGGAACTCCCCTATCGTATTCTCCGTCTTTGTGGCGGTGATATGAGTTTTACAGCTGCTCTTTGCTTCGATTTTGAAGTATATTCGGAAGCACAGAAACGCTGGTTGGAAGTCAGCTCCGTTTCAAACTTCGACACATATCAGGCTAACCGTCTGAAATGCCGCTATCGCAACGCAGACAAGAAAACCGAACTTTGCCATACATTGAACGGTTCAGCATTGGCATTGCCGCGCATCGTTGCTGCACTGCTTGAAAACAATCAGACTCCCGAAGGAATCCGTATCCCCAAAGCATTGGTTCCCTATTGTGGATTTGACATGATTGACTGATATACTATGGTGTAATCGGTTACAAATTTCATATACAATAACAAGACTTAGTCATATAGCATAAGCCACCCATATAAAAGGGTGGCTTTTCTTTTGTCGTTAGAAAATATAATCATAACTTTGCAAACAATTATCAAATTGATATCCAAGCAAGAAGAACAACTAACTTATAGTATAGCAAAATGAATAAGATTATTTCAAAAGAACATTTCTCAGAAAAGGTCTTTAAGCTGGTGATAGAGGCTCCTCTTATTGCAAAGTCTCGCAAAGCAGGACACTTTGTAATCGTCCGTGTAGGCGAAAAAGGCGAACGTATGCCGCTGACCATAGCCGGTGCAGACCCCATAAAAGGAACCATCACATTGGTAGTGCAAGAGGTAGGACTCTCCTCTACCCGTCTTTGCGAACTGAATGAGGGTGATTACATCACTGATGTTGTAGGTCCATTGGGAAAAGCTACCCACATCGAAAACTTCGGAACCGTAGTCTGTGCCGGAGGAGGAGTCGGCGTTGCCCCAATGCTTCCTATTGTCCAAGCATTAAAAGCCGCCGGAAACCGTGTCATCACCGTATTGGCAGGACGCAGCAAAGAACTGATTATTCTCGAAAAAGAAATGCGTGAAAGTTCTGACGAAGTAATCATTATGACAGACGACGGCTCATATGGTCGTAAAGGACTGGTGACAGAAGGTGTAGAAGAAGTGATAAAACGCGAAAAAGTAAACAAATGCTTCGCCATCGGTCCCGCCATCATGATGAAATTTGTCTGCCTGCTGACTAAGAAATATGAAATACCTACCGATGTATCTCTGAACACCATCATGGTGGACGGAACAGGTATGTGTGGCGCATGCCGCATCACCGTGGGAGGCAAAACACGCTTCGTATGCGTGGATGGTCCTGAATTTGACGGACATCAAGTGGATTTCGATGAAATGCTAAAACGTATGGGAGCTTTCAAAGAGATTGAAAGGGAAGAAATTCATAAACTGGATACAGACAAACAACCCGAAACTTGCGAAGCGACCAAGGAACTTGATGGACGTGATGCCCCTTGGCGTACAGAGTTGCGCAAAGCGATGAAACCCAAAGAACGCATGGCCATTCCCCGTGTCAAGATGAATGAGCTGGATGCAGAATACCGTTCGCATAGCCGTAAAGAAGAAGTAAACTTGGGACTGAACGAAGAACAAGCCATAACGGAAGCCAAGCGTTGTCTGGATTGCCCCAACCCGACTTGCATGAATGGCTGCCCGGTAGGAATCAATATTCCTAAATTCATTAAAAACATCGAACGCGGAGAATTCCTCGAAGCTGCAAAGACTCTGAAAGAGACCAGTGCTCTGCCGGCTGTATGTGGTCGCGTTTGTCCACAAGAAAAACAATGCGAATCGCAATGTACACATTTGAAAGCCGGACACGAAGCTGTTGCCATTGGTTACTTGGAACGTTTTGCAGCTGATTACGAACGTGAAAGCGGGCAAATATCCGTCCCACACATAGCAGAAAAAAACGGTATCAAGATAGCCGTCATCGGTTCAGGTCCTGCAGGACTTTCCTTTGCCGGAGATATGGCCAAGCTGGGCTATGAAGTAACTGTATTCGAAGCATTACATGAAATCGGCGGCGTATTGAAATACGGCATCCCTGAATTCCGCCTGCCCAACAAGATTGTAGATGTGGAAATCAATAACTTGGCAAAGATGGGTGTCACCTTTATGAAAGATTGCATTGTAGGCAAAACCATCAGTGTGGAAGATTTGGAAGCCGAAGGTTTCAAAGGTATATTTGTCGCATCAGGCGCCGGCCTGCCCAACTTCATGAACATTCCGGGGGAAAACTCCATCAACATCATGTCTTCCAATGAATACCTGACCCGTGTAAATCTGATGGATGCAGCCAGCGATGATTCTGATACTCCGGTGGTATTTGGAAAGAATGTAGCCGTTATCGGTGGAGGCAACACTGCCATGGACTCTGTCCGCACCGCCCGCCGTTTGGGAGCAGAGCGCGCCATGATTATTTACCGCCGTTCAGAGGAAGAAATGCCGGCACGTTTGGAAGAAGTAAAACACGCCAAGGAAGAAGGAGTGGAATTCATGACTCTCCACAACCCCATTGAGTACATCGCTGACGAAAAAGGGCGCGTCAAACAAGTAGTATTGCAAAAGATGGAATTGGGTGAACCAGATGCTTCGGGTCGCCGCAGTCCTGTAGCCATTCCGGGAGCAACAGAAACCATCGATATAGACATGGCTATTGTCAGTGTGGGCGTATCTCCCAACCCGATCGTTCCCAGCTCTATCAAAGGATTGGAATTGGGACGTAAAGGAACTATCGCTGTAAACGATAATATGCAATCATCCATCCCGACTATCTATGCCGGTGGAGATATCGTTCGCGGAGGAGCAACGGTGATTCTGGCAATGGGCGACGGACGCAGAGCCGCTGCCGCCATGCATGCACAATTAACTCAGCAGAAATAACAGATACATTAGACACAGAAGACACGGATTTGCATGAACTTATTCTCCATTCCGTGAAATCTGTGTCTAATCATAACATATACCATCATTAACTAAATAATTCTTAAACATTCCGGGTAATAAACAAATAATAACGCTGATTTAACCGGTATTATAGCTACTCCTAGTTACTTTTGCCAACATATAATCACGTATAAAGAGAAAACAAATGACCCAAAGGGTAAGTCTCAGCATATTACTCTGTACCTTAGCGGCACTGACAGCACAAGCACAATGGAGCAAACAGGATTCTCTCCGTTTACAGCAATTGTTAAATGGAGAGGAAGAATTAATCATCAACAAAGAAGCTGTAAAATCAATTCATTTTGACTTTAAACCGACTAAGGATGCCATCCAAGGAAGTCCGATGATATCTCAAGACAAACCATGGATGAAATTTCTAGATGCCTTACCCAAAAACTTTGGAGATACCACCCAATGGATAAAACCCCAATATGTTCGCTTTACCCCTTACACCCCCTATACAAGATGGGATGAAGACCCGGTAAATGATCCGATTATCACCAATGAGAAAGAACTGAAAATATCCATGGTGTTAAATGTAAACAGCGCAATCAAATATGATGTAAGGGAACAACGTGTTATACTTACCGGCAAAAATAACAATGCCATTCAAGTCAGCGTAGGAGCAACATATACTTTCGATGCCGAAAAATTACTTTATGAAAACCTTACCACACGAGGACGTGCCATCAAACGCAACCGCAAACATGCCAATGCCTGGAAAAGCTATATGGACTATATACCAACCCTGCAGGATACCGTAAAGAAAGACACTACCCTAATGATGGAACTTCTGCGTAAACAAGCCGAAAGGCTCTACCCGGGAGTAGTGGAATCTTCTGACTCACTACTTCTTAAAAACAAAGTAAACGGCCAAAACCAGACAAAGGAAAGCCGCTAAATGATTCCACTTCAGTTCCGTTTTAAAAGCCCAAACTGAAAATAGAGTAAACACGGCTAACGTAATCACTTCTTGTATTACTTTTAACTGCATGATATCAAACGGCCCTCCGTTATCGCGAAAGCCTAAACGATTGGCAGGCACCTGAAGACAATACTCACTTAACTAAATAGACTTGCCCAAGTGAAATTTTATACCTATATTTGCTTCATAATCAATATATTACATTATGATAAAAATTATAGGATACGCACGAGTTTCTACTACAAAACAAGACTTATCTCGACAAAAGCTAAAGATTAAGGAGTTCTGTGAGAACAACAATTATGAGTTAATTGAAATTATTGAGGACTTTGGAATATCTGGTGTGGTTGCAGACAGAAAAGGTTATATCGAATTACAAAGTAAAACCTACAAAGATGCAGACATGATAGTAATTTCTGAGTTATCACGTTTGAGCAGGCAAGAAGATGTAACAGAGACAGTTTACAACATTCAACAGATTATTAATAAAGGATTATCTGTAATACTCTTAGATAGTCCCAGTAAAATTTATGAAGCTAATAAACTTTTAGACATTACAGAAATACTTATCCTCACTATCAAAGCATGGGCAGCAGCACAAGAAAGATTGGATATTAAAAAGAAGAACCAAGATGGGAAGCAAGCTCTCTTCCAAGCTTATCCTTATGCAGTTGTAGACCAAAAAATACCTTATGGATATAAAGCAGTTCCTAACCCCAATGGGAAACGTCCTAAATATATTTTAGAAGAAGTACCAGAAGAAGTAGAGAATATAAAAAGACTCTTCGCTTTAGTAAACTCTGGTAAGACACTGGGAGCAGTAGCCAGATATTTCAATGAAAGGAATATTACTTTTAGAGGATATTACAGCACTGTTGCCATTCTAAGCAACTATATCCATAGTGATATTTATAGAGGAATCAGAAGAAGAACACAGAGATTAGGTAGAGAAGAACCTTATACCATCGAGGTTAGAATAAAACCTATTATCAGTGAAGAGGATTTTATGAAAGCACAAGAGCTGATTAAAAACAACTATAAAAATACTCCAACTGGAAAAGTCAATCATAATCCATTAAAAGGAATCATCAGATGTAGATGTGGGAGAGCCATGACTGTAAAAGACAAAAAGCCAGCAGCAGGAATTTCAAAACTAACATATAGATGTAGCTGTGTTGATAGGAAATCTCATCCAGACTTCTGTAAATATAATATTGATGAAGTTTCTTACGACCTTACGAATGAAATATTATATAGTCTTTTCAAATCTATGCACACAGCAGAATATATCAACTTCTTTAGAAACCAAACAGACAATAGAGTTACAGAGCTACAAGAGGAAATAGCTGGAATTGAGAAACGTTTGTCTGCCCTATATCTTGATAAAGAGAACTTATCTAATGAAAGCCAAGATAATGCCAATAAGTTTCTACTAACCACCAACCCTACCCTTTTAAACATTATCCAAGAGAAACAGAACCAGTTAGATGAGAAGATAAAATCTATTGATAAAGAAATTATAAGATATAAAAAGTCACAGAGTAAAAAGATGGCAGACATCGAAAGGATTAAAGATAATAATGGTAAAGAGAAGCTTCAAAACCTTAGCATCGAAGAACAAGGAGAACTATATCATAAATATTTGGAGAGAGTGAATTATATTCCTGTCACTACCATGCAGGGATATTATATTGTACAGTTCCTTAATGGAATTAAATTCTATATAGCTATTACGAAAGTCAGAAGCATTGCAATGGCTTCTCTCCTATTAGACAACTGGACGATTGATGAAAAAGGAATTATAACAGCTAACTATGATACTTTAAAGTCCAGTGATATGAAGAACTTTAGCATAGAAATGATTAGGAAAACAAAGACTATGACTTTACAAGAATATCTTAAATCAGACCTTGCAAAAGAAAGAGCCTTGCATCTTGACCTTAGTTATAGAGAAAGATATTTAGAAGAACTACATAAAGCAGGTTTGGATGGTAGGCTTAGACCATTAAAAAAGGAATAACTTCATCCTTTTTAATTATCTTTGCTTCCAAACCATATAAGCAAAGATATGAGACCAATTGAAAGACTTGAAGAAACTTATTTCCCTAAAGGTATAAAGTTACTTGAATACATGGAGGAAGTAGCAGTACTTTATGTACCAGATTATGATATAGACCATGAAACAGGAGAACAATATATTTATGGCACAACCGCCTTACCCTTATTCATAAGAAGATACAATCAGAATAAGCTATATGGTAACTTCACATACGAAGATTATATAGCCAATGAGGACATACAGAATACACTAAAAGGTTTAGGAATTGATATAGATAAGTTCTGGTTTCTACTTCTGTTCATCTTTGACTATACTTGTGGAACGTGCTTGGATGGAATGAAAGCTACAGGCATTGGAATAGAACAGCTCACCAAATTCGCCAAAGCCATAGCTGACAACCATAAGGAGATTAACCAATTTGGAGTGAGTTTTAAGAAACCTATCACTATCTCTGTAAAAGTAGAGGGCAAGCATCAGATAGTAATTGACAATGCCAATGCAATAGGCTACTTGGCTACTACCATCATCAATAACCTAAAGGAGATAGAGGAACATCCTTGGATGCAGAGCCAACAAGTCAGCATAAGCACCCATGCAGAAGAAAAGGAATCCATTCAGATATACCTATTTTATAAAATGTTTAACGACTTCTTCAATCTATCTCCATATAATAAGCAGTTTAATGTCAGACAAAAGAAAGGAAGCACCATATCACTTAGTAAGACATTGCTCATATCAAGGCTTATCTATTTCACCAAGTTATCCAAACATAATAAATTCTCAGAAGATGAAGATGTTTTAAAAGGCTACATCAAGCAATATAAAGACAAGAGAATTGATACTGCGAACAGCATATATTGCTAATAAACTTCTGATAATTAACACAGTCCTGCTTCATGCCATTAAGAGGGTACATGAAAGCAGGACTTTTTTTCTCTCTTTTAATCCTGCCATTATATCCCATCTTTGCAGCGTCAAAAACGATAGCGGACGAGCTGACAATTAAGAGGGGAAGTAAAACCACTCATTAATTTCTCTCTTTTAATCAGCCCAGAAGCAAGTAGTTTTGCAACATCAAAATCAATTAAAGCTGGAGCGCACCAGTCTAAAAACTGCAAAGAAAATATGATGACTATTTATTTTTATGGCAGCAATCGTGAAATCGTAGCAGAGAATGTAAAGAAGTGCTATTCTATGATTGAGAAATATGGCTTCAATGCAGCAATGGGTAAGATTAAGTTAGTTGGCAGCGAGGATTTAACAGGAGAGAAATTATTAAAAGTTTCCATTGTACCTAAGTCCAATGCCAAACCTCTTTCAATAGACAACTGGATGCTGAATACAGAAGAGGTTACAGATGCTACTGAAAGAGCAGCAGCTAAAGCTCCTGTAGATGGACAACACAGAATGATAGCCATGTTCATACTGGAGGTAGAAGGTTTTCTTGATTTTAATGAGGAAGAAATGACTGAAACCATTAAGAAGCCAGAGAATATGAGTTTAGCATTATTTACAGCTTCTATCAACAATGGCAGACCTTGGAATTATAAAGACTTTAGCAAATCAAAGTTCCAAACAGGAAACGAGAGAATTGATTATATTGAAGCACAAATTCAAGAAACAGGATTGAAGTCTGACGTAATCTATAGTTTTTACACATTAGGACAAGCAGAGATTAAAGCCAATGTCGCCAAAGACCTTAAAATGGGCATAAACAGACTACCTAAATCTTTAAAGTTAAATGCAACCACCCAAGAGTTAGGCGATAAAGTTCTAAAGGCTTTCAAGAGTAGTAAAATCTCTGAATCCACATATAACAATGGAAGATTAGCTAAAGGATTTAAGTTGTTCTACAATGAATACAAACCTGAGATTAACCAAATCCAACAGTTAGTTGCCATGATTGACAAAGATGTGTGGTTTAGTAATCAGAAACCAGACGGTAGTGCTGAAGCCAAACAATATTATAAGAATTTTGAGAAATGGTTCCAATATATGAATGAGAATAGCAACAAGCCTGTAGAAACCGCATAACCAATTAACAATAAAGTCCATGTGACAGGTGGACTTACTCTCCCCAAGTTCTTAGACATTCTGAATAGCCTCAAGTCTGATTACTAAATGTGTGGTCTTATCATTAGTCCCTCATTCATGGAATTACTATCTTTACAGTACCACAAACAGATAATCCCACCACACAGATTGACGGACTACAAACTATTCAGAATATCTAAAATGGAAGAATTTACTTATGAACAGATAAGGGTTAAGGCTCTTAAACAGGGAATAAAAGATAACAAGGTTCACATTGGATTGTGGGCTAATCTTAATAACTATCTAAAGACAAGGAGAAAAAAGAATGGAAAGGTTATTACTTATTATATCGCATTACAGAAGTTGGCTTACTGACAAGATAAAAATTGAAACTGAGAGATTCATATTGTCAAATTTGGGAGGTGTGCTTATTCACTTTTTACTGCGTGTCTAAACACCCCCTCTCTACATTCCTACGCTACATTCCAATAAGACCTATGCAATGTCCTTGCGGACACCACACAGGTAATCTGTAAGCTGGGAGTGACTAAAATCAATGATATGTGGATTTATAACAATCATTTCTATAACAAGCTGAGCGAACTTAGGAAGTCAAACAAATTAAGTTCCTCTAAAATGAGATTCTTATTAAAGACCAACCAAATCATTTTAATTAAGCATATTGAGCGATTGCCTTATGAGCGAAGAAAAACTACCATTCAAGGAATACACAGTAATGAGCAACAATCTGATTCAAAAGTTAGGTTGTGCTGATGTTTACAGGACATACGTGTTACTATTGACAGCAGACAAAAACACATTGATTACTGACACCACGATAGACCAGCTTGCATCATTTGTTGGTGATAAACCTGCCAACTATAAAGGTGGTAAGAGTTCCAAATCATTCAATGACAAGTTAAGAGCCACAGGGGAAGTTACTATACAGAAAAAGGATAGTGGCAGGGATGACAGGACTTGGACAGATTATATATTCTCTCCAGTCTGTTTTGGGCATTACAGAAGAATCAACAGGGAGTTTTACGATTCATACAACAATACTCTGGATTTAAAACTAAGAGGATTCATCCTTAAATTGTTCAGTGCAGCAGAACCACACAGCCATACTATTACTTTACCTGTAAGGAGAATGAAAGAACTAATCCACATGGGACATGACACTATTTCCAGATACATAGAGCAACTAAGGGATATGGACTTATTGGATGAAGTTGGGGATTCAATCATACTAAAGGCTAAAGGTTTGCTTATAGACCTACCCAAAGATAAATATGTGGAGGAAGTGAAAGCAGTCTTTGAACACATGATAGCATTTAACGAGAGCAGAGGAAACCCCATTTCAAGGGAGTGCATGATTTATAAGAAGTACAAGGAGAATAATTTTGAGGGAGTTAAGGATATGCACGCTCTTATGAAATCATTATCAAATGGGTTGGTAGGCAGGAAGCAGGAGGTAAAAGACAAGGAAGAACTACCAGACCTATTCCTATGAATCAGTCTAAGCTACCATCAATAAGCATACCATTATCAGCATTTCCAATTTTAAAGAGTTATACACGAGACACCCCTACCCACATAAACACCCCCTCATGGCTCTTAAATAAAAAAGAATGCTTTAGAAATGTAGTCTGATAGCTGACTGAAATAAGCATTCTTATTAATCCAAGAACAGGCACGATGCACTATTATCACAACCAACCTATAATTTACTAATGCTCCTCATTTCCTTTGAAAGAATCTTTAGGGAAAGACATAGGACAGCCTAAAATACAGGTGAAGAAATTCACTTGTGTTTTAGGTCTGTTCTTGTTAAATCCATTCAATCAATAACCATTTAATTCAATTTCATTATGAGAGATTTAGTAATTATGCCAGCTATGGCACAGCGTAGAGAATCATTAAACATGGGTGAGTTTGCAGAAGAAGCAATCATTGTAGAAGAAGTTGCAGCACCCAAAAGAGTAAATCATTTCATTGAAGCAAATACACAGGAAGTAACCTTGCAGCATCTACAACAAGACTGCATCATTCCAAGTTTTGCATCAATGGAAGAAACCATTAGCCACCAATCCTTTATAGGTGCAGTAGTGGATGCTGCTAAGGATTACTTTCATGGAGAGCAGTTTGATATGCCAGAGATTAGAATCTCACACCCTATCAATGGTAGAATACCAAGTGCATTAGGTAAGAAGGCTTCTGAACTGACTGATAAAGAGAAAACTTTGTTCTATCAGAGAATGTGCTTCTGCTTTGAAATTCCATCCATTGTACATGATGAATACGGTAATCGTTTAGCATTATCCATTGGTGGAGTGAGAGCATATAACGAGATTAACCTGTACAGTAAGAAATCTGTGGAGAGATTTAAAATCTTCATAGGCTTTCGTAATCGTGTGTGCTCAAATTTAATGCTTACTACTGACGGTTTACAGGATAAGATAGAAGTCCTAAGCGTACAGGAACTATATGCAGCAGCATTGAATCTGTTCCATGCTTACAACCCATCCAAAGACCTGCATCTATTAAGGACACTTGGGCAGATGTCAATCTCTACAAGCGAGTTTTGTCAGATAATAGGCAGGATGAGATTATATCAAGCTCTTACACCCAACCAACAGAAACGCTTACCTCGTCTATTGTTGGGTGACAGTCAAATTAATGCAGCTTGCAGAGCATTCGTTTCTGATGCGAACTTTAAAAGTACAGGAGACAGCATTACTGGTTGGCAGCTCTTAAACCTGCTCAATGGTTCTGTAAAGTCAAGTTACATTGATAACTTCTTGGAGAAGAATCTTAACTGCACAGAGTTCGTACAAGGCATCCAACGTGCCAAATTAGGAGATAGTGAATACGCTTGGTTCTTGGGCTGAGTGGATTGTTGATTGAGAGAGGAAAGGGCATCATTAACTTGGTGTCCTTTCTTTATTTCTACCAACTTATTAAACATTGTACATTATGGATATAGATTATACTGTGGGTGAAGTGGAACTGTCTTACAAACCCAAATTCAAGAAACTGCATAAGGTAGTCAGTTCAGAGGATGCTTACAGATACTTGCTTCCTACCTATAAGGAGGGTACAATCTGTTACAAAGAATACTTCAAAGTCCTGTTCTTAAACCAAGCCAAGCAAGTTTTAGGTTACACTCTCATATCAGAGGGTGGAATTACTGAAACTTGTGCTGATGTAAGAGTAATTCTACAAGCTGCATTGCTTACCAATTCAGTAGCCATTATTCTTGCACATAACCATCCAAGCGGTAGCATGAAACCAAGTAGGCAGGATATGGAGATTACTAAACAGGTCAAGGATGCTGCAAGACTTATGAGAATTACAGTTTTAGACCACCTCATATTAACAGATACAGGATATTACAGCTTCGCAGACGAGGGAGAATTATAATAAGGTAAAGGGCACTCAATTTCTAAGTTGGGTGTCCTTACTTAATAATATTCACTTCTACTATTAGTGAATGTTCCTTTAGTAATCAGTGAGTTAGTAAATCCAACTCAGAATTAATATTCACTTCTATTCGTTTCATTATAAAACAGAATATTATGTCACTTAAATATTCAAGCACAACCGCAGACTATCTTATATGGTCTGAAGCAATGAACCTCATACGAAAGTTAGCCAAAGACGAGAATTATAAAATCTCACTTCTTATAGCTTTGGGATGCTTCACAGGATTAAGAATATCTGATATTCTATCTCTAAGGTGGAAACAGATATTAGGTGCAGACGAATTTACAGTAATTGAGCAAAAGACAGGTAAGGTAAGAATTATCAGACTGAACCCCCAATTACAGCAGCATATTAAAGAGTGCTACGAGCATATAAATCCAGTTGGAATCAATGCGCCAATTCTTATAAGTCAGAAAGGCACTATCTTCACAGTCCAGAGAATCAATATCATTCTTAAAGAGGTGAAGAAGAAGTACAAGTTAAAGATTAAGAACTTTAGCTGCCATTCGCTTAGAAAGACTTTTGGTAGGCAGGTCTATAACATGAACAGCGATAACGCAGAGTTGGCATTAGTAAAGTTGATGGAACTGTTCAACCATAGTTCTGTTGCCATTACTAAAAGATACTTGGGATTAAGGCAGGAAGAAATCTTACAGACTTATGACTGTTTGAGCTTCTGATTATTGGGACAGGATTATTAAGATTCATCTTTATAGTGGTCTGAATGATTCTGTCCCAAATCAATAGAATATTGAGCTTAGATATATCTAAAGTCCAATCTTAGTAGTTTGGCATTTCAGCTTTATAGAAGTAGTTCTATTCCATAAGTTTACAGACTTTAGAATTATCTCAACTCTTATTAATAATGTCGCAGGTAGCACTTCTTGAATATCCAACAATATGCTGACTTAAAGATGATAATTCATGGTTGGTAAGAATATTCAGAATTTAGTCCTTATATGGGAAGAAGTGAATTTGATACCCACATGGATTTAGAGAGTTTAGATGCAACTCTGACTAAATATCTCATGCAGACTATGTTTAATGGCACGATAATTACTATTTGTCCTCACTTCATGCCTATTAATTTAGAACCTTTCATTATCTTTGCACCAATTCCAACGAGCTAATGAGATAGGGAGTTGGAAGGACATAATTTAATGAGAGCATAACGAATTATCCTCTATTTGGAATCTGGACAATTTCATAAGTTAGGGATAGTAGTTCAATATGCTCATGCTAATGCTATATACCTGCTTCATCTTTATGGAGTAGTGAATATATACATTCAGCATGGGCTATTGTCTATTACTTAACTTAGGGCAGTCCAGAGCCTCAAATAGGGTAATATTCAATAGTTCCCATGCTCTTTTATTTTATAATAGCTTATCCATAGGGAACAGGTAGGCACAAGAATAAAATGATAATGGATAAGAGAACTGCAACCTTTATTCAACAGATTACAAATAGATTCAACCAATTCAATATTGTTCATCAAGTAATGGAGAACGATTATAACACATCTAATTCAGTTTTGGATGAACCATTTACTTGCGATTATCAAATTAGCATATGGCTTCAAAACAATAAGTTAGGACACCAAGACTTGTACATGTACTTGAATAAAAAAGATGATTTAAGCTTAGTAGCCGTTAAGACCACTCATACAACGCCTAAATTATTAGAAATATGTCAGCGATTGGGCATGCTTTATGGCGTTCCATTCAAGACAATAACAAAGGATAAGATTGGAAGAGATAGTTACTACTTTATCTTCTAACTTTTTTAATTCTGAATAACAACCATTCAATTATAATATATGAAAGATAAATCTAAACACAATCTAAATCAATTCATTAAGAAGCTGCAATATCATGGAGCGATACAAAGAATGAATGATATGACAGGAAGATACAATGAGAAAGTTTCACTAAATGATTTGAACATGAAACTTCCTTGTGGAGCTTATATAACTTCAATGATATTATTAACTGACACAGAAGATAATATAAAAGCTATAGCATGCCGTGGGACAAACCTTTCATCGTTACAGAAAGAAGTTTGGTGGTCTAATATATTCATGGGATTACCTGTGAGGATTAGTGGTACAGACTTCGACAGTCTTTATCAACTTATCATATTCGCAACATTAATTTAATCAATATCAATGAGAACAATAAGATTATTAGCAACCTCTCTATTGGTTGCATTAAGCATGGGAGTTAGTTCCTGTGGGGATGATGAATTGGAGGTTAATCCACCCTTAAACAATGTAGAACAGATGTGCTTGGAATATGGAATTACAGACTATCAGAATATTGAATTACTAAGTCTGTTTGAACATGGAAATAATACTATTATCAATTTAGGTCAAGCAAACTTCTCTGGACTAAAGGATGACAAACTATGGCTTGCATCATTCAAGGTAGAGGACAAATCACCCATCATTAATTGGACTGACGAGTTGCCATTTAATAGAAATCATAGGATATACAAAGGTTATGGAGAATATGAAGATGTCACTATTCAACAGATAACTCTATTGCAAGCAATGCCATTCAATCAAGACTTTGTAGCATCATTAAGTTACAGCTTTGGGAAAGACTATAGCTATCACGCCTTACTGTTTAAGCAAAGTTCACAAACAAAAGAAATTCAACTCAAAGATAGTGGATTTGGCATAGGTGCATGGTACGAAAATTCTATCATAAATGGTAAATGCTGTTACTCGTTGTCTGGTGATACTATTTACGTAGCAGAGAAAGGCTTTGGCTATCAAAATGTAGGAACAGTTTACAGTTCTGACCTTATATCACACCAAGAAGCTATATTTACTTGTAGAGACGAAGAAGGTTTCTTCGTTGGCAGAAGAAGTTTCAAATTAGGTCAAAACTTTTGGAAAGTTAAAGTCGCAGAGCTTAGCAACGAACCTGCTGATGCCAAAATTGAGGTAAGTGTAGAAGATAAGTCCAAGCAAGTTTGGAAGTACAATGTCAATATTATCCATTACGATGGGACAAAGAAGGATGTAACATTTGAAGTAAATATTGACAACGGTACAATTAAAGGAGAGGATAATTATACTTCTCTCATTATAGGCAAATGGAAAATGACAAGTGGTAACGCTATCGCCACCCATGTAACTTATAAAAATGACAGTACATTTGAATATACAAGTACAGAAGATAGCTCTTACAAGGAAGTGGGCAAGTACAAGATAGACGGTAACAAGCTCTATGAAATGTACAGCGATGAAGAAGAATGGATTATCAATGATATTCTGTTACTTAATTCTATGACCTTATCAGTGCAGGAATTGGAAGCTGATGGAGTAACACCCACAGGTCAGAAGTACTCTTATCAGAGAGTGGAATAAAAGATTTACGCATACTAAAAGTGAGCAGCATTTGAATAAACTCTTATGCTGCTCTTTTCTATAACTATTTCATAAATACAAAATAAACAGCCAATATCAAGCAAACGAAGGCAGCTATATGATTCCAGTGCAAAGCTTCACCTTTAAAGAATACAGTTGTAAAAACTGTGAATATAATAAGAGTTATTACTTCTTGAAGAACTTTCAACTGCATCAATGAAAATGGTCCTCCATTACCTACATATCCAATGCGATTCGCTGGAATTTGACAAGAATACTCAAAAAAAGCTATTGACCAACTAAAGGCTATTACACCTATCAAAGGAAGAGCAGCAAACCAAGAATATTCCTGCTTCATCTTTAAATGACCATACCAAGCAAAAGTCATAAAGACATTTGATACTATAAGCAATAAAATTGTGTAGAGAGCTTTCATATTATTCTAATTCTACTATACATTATTATATATCAACATAAAGTGTTAAATTTCCAGTTGGGTTTTTCCGTTTTATTATACTCAAAAAAAGCAACCGCCCAACTAAAAGCAATCACGCCAATCAATGGAAGTGCCGCAAACCAACTGAATTCCTGTTTCATCTTTAAATGCCCATACCATGCAAAAGTCATGAACACATTCGAAAAAATCAATAAAATGATTGAATAAATACCTTGAGATACCATTTTGTTCTTAATCTATTTTATCAGGAAGTAAATCCTCCTGTATGTTTGTCATACTTCCCCATAAGCTATAACGTGCCTCGGGATTCAATTTCTCTAAAGATTTCAACACCTCTTTCATGTCCGAACGATTTGACTGGCTTTCGTAAGGACAATTCTTTATCTGCCGACGATACCCCCGAACACGAGCCATATCTGACAAATCAGACTCATGCACCAAGCACATGGGACGAATGATAGTCATGTCAAACTTACGCATCACCAACCGAGGCGGCATAGTTCCAAATGCCCCTTGAAAAGTGATATTCATCAACAATGTTTCCAAAATATCATCCATGTGATGCCCCAATGCTATCTTAGTACATCCATGCTCTTTAGCAACTGTGAAAAGAGCCTTCCTCCGATTCCACGAACAAAGGAAGCACGGAGATTTACGAGTATCAGTTGACAAATCGAACGATGTTTCAAAATACACAAATGGCACTCCCAAACCCTCAGCATAATTCTTCAAGTATTCCAAATCGGACTGATAAGGAATATTCGTCATGCCAATGTGTACTGCCATAACCGTAAAACGTGGTTTTAAGATACGAGAACGCTTTGCCAACAATTCCAATAACGCCAACGAATCTTTACCTCCGGACAAACCAACCAATATCTTATCTCCATCTTCAATAAGACGATATTTCACCATCCCCTTGTTAAAGCGTTGCTCCACACGGCGCATTATTTTATCTTCTTCCGTAAATTGTGCCATATCTGTTTTTAGAAATCGGGCACAAAAATACATGAAAAGAATGATTTATGGAAGATTTCATAAAATAGAATGAAGTAAAGTGGCATAATTCCAATAAATATTGTATTTTTGAATTTAGAATAGTACAAATATTGCAGATAAAATGATACGCAAAAGATACATAGCCTGCCTGTTTGCCTTAGGGCTGACGAGCAGCATGATGGCGCAAAACCTCGAACAAGCTAAAAAACTTTTCCTTGAAGGAGAATTTGAAAAGGCCAAACCTGTGTTTCAGAGTTTGGTGAAAAAGGCCCCATCCAATGCCAATTATAATTATTGGTATGGTGCTTGCTGCTATGAAACCGGAGAAAAAGTTGAAGCACAACCCTATCTGGAGAAAAGTGCGGCACGCAAAGTGATTGATGCATTCAAATATCTGGGAAAGCTATATTATGATATGTACCGCTTCGAAGATGCAGTGGACAACTACGAGCAACACATCGAATGGCTGGAAAAGAAAAAACGACCAACCGAAGCAGCTGAATCCGAATTAGAAATTATCAAACAAGGCGCACGCATGATTAAGGGTGTGGAAGACGTAGCCGTAATAGATAGCTTTGTGGTAGACAAGAACGAATTTCTGAAAGCATATAAAGTGAGTCGTGAATCAGGTACTTTACATCAAGACAACTCCATCGCAGGCACTATTTACCAGTCAGAAATGGGTAATAAAATAATTTATGGTGATCAAGACCCTGATGGAAAAATGCAACTTTACTCACGCATAAAGCTGATAAATAACTGGAGCGATCCGGAACCTTTAAATACCCTGAATGAACAGGGAAATGTCAACTACCCCTATCTGATGGCAGACGGAGTAACACTATATTATGCTTCTGATGGAGAAGGCTCGTTGGGTGGATATGACATATTTGTTACTCGCTATGACTCAGAAAGTAGTAGCTACTTACGACCGGATAATATTGGAATGCCCTTTAATTCACCGGCCAATGATTATATGTATGTCATTGATGAATTAAATAATTTAGGATGGTTTGCATCCGACCGCTATCAACCTGAAGACAAGGTCTGTATTTATGTTTTTGTTCCAAATGAAACGAAGGTAGTATACGATTATGAAAATACTGACCCGACAACACTTAAAGAGGCAGCTAGCTTGCGTTCTATCCGAACCACTTGGAAAGATACAGATAAAGTACGTATTGCCAAACAAAAGTTAGCTGCCCTGATATATGCCAAAGATACGGAAAAGAAGGAAGGAGACTTTTTATTTATAATAGATGATTCCACTGTCTATCACACTCTCAATGATTTCCGCTCCACCCCTGCACGAGCCGCATACCAACAAGTGATGCAGAAGCAAAAAGATTATGATATGCTCTCCAAAAATCTTGAAGAGAAACGAGAGCAATATGCTCAAAGCAATCGTTCACAAAAGAAAGCCCTCGCTCCCGGCATACTTGACTTAGAAAAACGGACCGAACAGCTTTTGAAAGAAATTGAAAAGCTTACTCTGAACGTACGAAACGAAGAGATAAAGAAATTAAAACACTAATACAAGCTAAAATGGAAGCACTTATTATCATCGCTCTAATATTGGCCGGTCTACTTCTCTTTATTGTAGAAGTATTCCTTATTCCAGGTATTAGTATTGCCGGAATAGCGTCAGTTATTTGTATCTTGTATGCTAATTATTATGCCTTTTCCGCTTTAGGGCCGGAAGCAGGCTTTCTTACACTGGCAGTTTCAGCTGTGGGATGTATCGGTATCACCGCGTGGTTTATGCATTCCAAGACAATGGATAAACTATCTTTAAAGAAAAGCCTCGACTATAAAATCAACCCATTGAAAGGATTGAATATTAAAGTCGGTAACAAAGGTATCACAGTTACTCGTCTAGCCTTGATCGGTAATGCTGAGATAAGCGGACATATTATAGAAGTCCGTTCTGCCGACGGACTGATAGATGAAAAAACACCTATCTATGTAGAGCGTATCGTAGAAAATACGGTCATTGTACGTAAACTCAAATAACATAAATATTCACACTAAAATACGAATTACCATGATTGAACCCAACTATCTTCCCTTCATTCTCATTGGAGGCGGAATTATTTTTGTAATATTATTTTTTCATTATGTACCATTCTTCCTTTGGCTTTCAGCCAAAGTATCAGGTGTACGCATCTCATTAATACAGTTATTCTTAATGCGCATCCGAAATGTCCCGCCATACGTCATCGTCCCGGCAATGATTGAAGCGCATAAAGCCGGTTTGAGTACTATCACTCGCGACGAGCTGGAAGCACACTATATGGCAGGCGGACACGTAGAAAAAGTGGTACACGCATTGGTTTCTGCTTCTAAAGCTAACATCGAACTTTCTTTTCAAATGGCAACAGGAATTGACTTGGCAGGTCGTGATGTATTTGAAGCCGTGCAAATGTCTGTCAATCCGAAAGTAATTGACACTCCTCCTGTTACTGCCGTAGCAAAAGATGGTATCCAATTGATAGCCAAGGCACGCGTTACCGTACGCGCTAATATACGTCAATTAGTAGGTGGCGCAGGAGAAGACACCATTTTGGCACGTGTAGGCGAAGGTATCGTATCCTCTATCGGATCGTCCGAGAACCACAAATCGGTATTGGAGAATCCGGATTCAATCTCCAAACTGGTACTCCGCAAAGGCTTGGATGCCGGAACAGCTTTTGAAATTCTATCAATCGATATTGCGGATATAGATATAGGTAGAAACATCGGTGCAGCCTTGCAAATTGATCAAGCTAATGCAGACAAAAATATCGCACAAGCCAAGGCTGAGGAACGTCGTGCCATGGCAGTCGCACTGGAACAGGAAATGAAAGCGAAAGCCGAAGAAGCACGCGCCAACGTAATCCAAGCAGAAGCTGAAGTACCCAAAGCCATGGCTGAAGCATTTCGTAGTGGCAATCTAGGCATCATGGATTATTATCGTATGAAAAATATACAGGCAGATACCTCCATGCGCGAAAATATTGCAAAACCCGAAACAAGTTTCGGCAATGAACCGTTAAGCAAATAATAACTTAGGACGTACTGATTATATCTACCATAGAAGCAAGCTCTCATGAAGTTACCCGATATTCCGAAAAGATATCAAATGTATGCATCCATAGATCTTCTTCTATTATTTTGAAAAAATATTTATTATAAAAACAATTAAAAGCAATGGCCATGAAAAAATATTATGCCGAATCTGAATTGATTATCAATCCTGATGGTTCTATTTTTCACCTTCATGTAAAGCCGGAACAACTAGCAGATAAAATAATTCTTGTGGGTGACCCGGGTCGTGTAGCTTTAGTAGCTTCCCATTTCGACACCATAGAGTGTGAAGTAGAAAGTCGTGAGTTTAAGACCATTACCGGAACCTATAAAGATAAACGTATTACGGTAGTTTCTACAGGTATTGGCTGCGACAATATAGATATCGTAATGAACGAATTGGATGCTTTGGCTAATATCGATTTTAAAAGCCGTTATGAGAAAGATAAGTTACGCCAACTGCAACTAGTACGCATAGGTACTTGTGGAGGTTTGCAACCTTATACTCCTGTAGGTACATATATCTGTTCAGAAAAGTCTATCGGTTTTGATGGATTGCTTAATTTTTATGCCGGCCGTAATGAAGTATGTGATCTCAAAATGGAACAAGCATTCATCAATTATATGGGTTGGGAAGGCAATGTATGCATCGCACATCCTTACGTTATTAATGCAGACAAAGAACTCATTGACCGCATCGCACAAAATGATATGATTCGCGGGGTAACTATCGCAGCCGGAGGCTTCTTTGGACCACAAGGACGGGAGCTCCGTATCCCTTTGGCCGATCCCAAACAAAATGAAAAAATTGAACAATTTGAATATGAGGGATACCATATCACTAACTTCGAAATGGAAAGTTCTGCACTTGCAGGGCTTGCACGCTTAATGGGTCACAAAGCGATGACTGTATGTATGGTTATTGCTAACCGATTAATAAAGGAAGCCAACACAGGATATAAAAATTCTATTGACGAACTGATAAAAAAAGTTTTAGAACGAATATAATCACTACAGATGGAAGCCAATTTCAAACAAACAACTACTGATAAAGAAGAACGCTACAGCCTCTTCCTACCCCAATTCGAGCTTCTAATTTCGAACGAAAAGGAAGAAGTTAGTGTTCTTGCCAATGCCTGTGCCGCCCTTCATGAAGCCTTTGGTTTTTTTTGGGTAGGTTTCTATCTAGTCAAAAATGATAAACTCATTCTCGGTCCTTTTCAAGGAAGTGTCGCTTGTTACCATATCCGCAAAGGAAAAGGAGTATGCGGAACTTCATGGGCTGAATCTCGTACACTGATAGTACCTGATGTGGAACAATTCCCCGGACACATTGCATGCAGCTCCCTCTCCCGTTCCGAAATAGTAGTCCCTATCCTTGCTGATGAACAAGTAAAAGGAGTGTTGGACATTGATAGCGACGTATTAAACTCTTTTAATGAAATAGACCGCTACTACTTGGAAAAAGTAGCTGCCGTCATAGCTAAAACATTGTACTATTAAGATGAAAATGATAAACCAAGATACTATCTGTGCAATTGCCACCGCTCAAGGAGGAGCCATCGGAATTATCCGTGTATCCGGTCCTAGAGCTATTGAAATAACTTCACACCTATTTATCCCTGTACAAGGAAAACCATTAACCGAGCGAAAGCCTTATACTCTTACTTTCGGAAAAATCCTTTCTCCACAAGGAGAAGTTATCGACGAAGTATTGGTTTCTTTATTCCGTGCCCCCCATTCTTATACCGGTGAAGACAGCACAGAAATCATGTGTCATGGTTCATCCTATATTTTACAACAAGTAATACAACTCCTCATCCAGAGCGGATGCCGATCCGCATTGCCTGGTGAGTACACCCAACGTGCTTTTCTGAACGGAAAGATGGACTTGAGCCAAGCCGAAGCCGTAGCTGATTTAATCGCTTCTTCTTCTGCTGCAAGTCATCGTCTGGCAATGAGCCAAATGCGCGGTGGATTCAGTAAAGAACTTGCCGAACTACGTAATCGGTTGCTACACTTCACTTCGTTAATGGAGTTGGAACTGGACTTTAGCGACCATGAAGAATTGGAGTTTGCCAACCGCAGTGAACTGAACGAACTCGCTGCCCATATCGAACAAGTCATTGCACGATTAGCACACTCTTTCAGCGTAGGAAATGCCATCAAAAACGGTATTCCGGTAGCGATTATCGGAGAAACGAACGTTGGAAAATCCACTTTATTGAATGCATTGCTAAATGAAGAAAAAGCCATTGTAAGCGATATCCATGGAACCACCCGCGATGTGATAGAGGATACAATAAATTTACAAGGCATTACCTTCCGGTTCATTGACACCGCAGGCATCCGTCAGACATCCGATACCATTGAAAGTCTAGGGATAAAGCGCACTTTTAAAAAAATGGAACAATCCCATATCATTTTATGGATGATAGACTCTACAGATGTCAAAGGGCGGCTCGAAGAGTTACAAACCGAAATTCTTCCGCATTGCCAAAGTAAGAAACTGATTATTCTGTTCAATAAATCAGAATTGTTACTGCCCATACAAAAAGAAGAACTAGCAACTATGTTTGCCAATATTGAAACGGAGAAGTTATTTATTTCCGCCAAGAAACGAGAAAACATAACCACTTTGGAAGAGAAATTAGTGCAAGCAGCTACTTTGCCGGAAATCAGTCTTAATGATATTATTATCACAAATGCAAGACATTACGAAGCATTAGTCCAAGCCCTGAACTCCATTCATAGAGTACAGGAAGGATTACAATCGGATCTACCAGGAGATTTGGTAAGCGAGGATTTAAGACAATGTATCTTCCATCTTTCAGATATTGTGGGAGATGTAACTAATGATGAAGTGCTTGAAAATATATTTAAAAACTTCTGCATCGGCAAATAATACAAAGAAAAGAAAAGCATAAAAAGAGAAAATATAAATCCGTAAAATGCGATAAATCAATGATTTTATGAGAATTTGTATTTTCTCTTTTTCTCCATACTTTCTGCCTGTTTTCATATTTTTTTTGTATTTTTGTCCCCAGATTGTCCCCCATAAGGGACACGAGGGACAAAATTCTGTCCCCCGAAGACAATGAATCACATCTCTCATTAAAATAGGAACAGGCTATGACTAAGAAAACAACAATCCAGAAAGAGCCCGTAAAATTACGGGAAAAGAAGTTGGCAAACGGTAACGTGAGCTTGTATCTCGACATCTACAGAAATGGTAAACGTCAGAAAGAGTATTTGAAACTTTATCTGATCGATGCCACTACTCCACTGGAGCGTGAGCAGAACAGACAGACATTGGCAACCGCTCAGGCTATAAAATCCAAACGCCTCATTGAAATGCAGAACGGAGAGTATTCTTTCACTCGCCAATTCAAAGAAGATACTCCTTTTTTGGAATACTATCGGAAGATGGTTGAAGAAAGACACAAGAATCCGGAATCTGAAGGAAACTGGGGTAACTGGAGAAGCTGCTTGCGTTATCTCGAAATCTATTGTGATGAGAAAACCACATTCAAAGATATTACTCCGGAGTTTATAAACGGCTTCAAGGATTTTTTGAACAATGTGGAAAAAGACACTCACAAGCGTACCGGTCCACGTAGGGAAAGGGATGTGTTTCAAGGATTGTCCCAAAACTCAAAAGTCTCTTATTTCAATAAGCTCCGCGCCTGTATCAACCAGGCTTACGATGAAAGAATCATACCTGTAAATCCTTTGCGTGGAATCGAGGGATTCAAAGCCGCAGAAGTAAAGCGTGACTATCTGACCTTGGAAGAGGTAAAACAGTTGGCTGCTACTCCTTGCCGCTATCCTATTCTAAAAAGAGCTTTCCTCTTTTCATGCCTGACCGGACTTCGTAAAAGCGATATTCAGAAACTCACATGGAGCGAAGTTCAAAAATTTGGAGATTACACGAGAATCGTCTTCAAACAAAAGAAGACTGGCGGACAAGAGTATCTTGACATTTCCTCACAGGCAGAAAAATACCTCGGTGAAAGAGGCAACCCGGAAGATCCCGTCTTTACAGGATTTACATACGGAGCTTGGACTTCATTGGAATTACAGCGTTGGAGCATGGCTGCCAATATCAATAAGAATCTGACCTTCCACTGCGGGAGTCACAACAAAATCTTTTATTGATTGAATATCAACGAATTAAGTATTTAAAAGAATGTAACTGCTAACGATTTAGAAACGAGCTATATTCTTTTTCTTTCAGAACTTTGCAATATACAAAGAACGCTTTATTTACGAGTGCAAAGATAAATCTAAAATCTGAGAAACTATCTTTTTTGCTCTTAATTTACATATTTTTAAGAGGTGAACATTGATTGTCTATCTCTTTTGTAAATTACGACATTGCTTTCAAGTCAAGACCTAAAAACAGAACCATAAAGTTTCAAAAATAAGCATAAAAAGTGGGATTTGTAGCATCTTCGACTAAAATCACCTTATAAAATGCTAAAATTTTGCCTATTTATGATAGATTATCGCAATAAATTATTATTTTTGTAGGGTAAAATGCAATAAAAATATGAAGTTAAATCGCATAAAGGCAGTTTTAGAGGAGAAAGGTATAAGCCAAACTTGGCTTTCCAAGAAAATGGGCAAGAGTTTTAGTACGGTCAATGCCTATGTGTGCAATCGTACCCAACCAAACCTTACAACGCTTCTTGAAATTGCACAAATATTGTCTGTGGATATGAAGGAACTTATCTCGGACGAGAAAGAACGTAGTGCTAAATAAAAGACAAAACATAATGGAACAGTCACAATATAACTTTTTGTTCTCGTTTATCTGGAACATAGCCAATGACGTACTTGTGAACGCTTTCAACAAAGGCGATTACAAGAAGGTCATTCTGCCTATGTTGGTGTTGCGCCGCATTGACGTGCTGCTCGAACCGACAAAGGATGCTGTTATACAGATGAAAGAACAGCTTGACAAAAACAAGATAGAAAACCAAGCGCCAGTGTTGTATGACATTACTGGCTACCCATTCTACAACACCTCCAAGTTTACGATGAAGACTTTGAAAAGCGAGATTGACCCTCTTCGCCTTAAAATGAACTTCATTGAATATCTGAACGGCTATAGCAAGGATGTGCTCGACATCATCGAAAAGCTGCACCTTCGACAGGTTGTTGACAACCTCACGGAAGCGGAGCGTTTGGGAAGTATCATCGAGAAATTCACGTCCGACAAAATAAACCTCAGCTCAAAGCCTGTCTTTGACGGCGAGGGCAATCTCTTGCATCCTGCTCTTGACAACCACACTGTGGGAATGATGTTTGAGGAGCTCCTGCGACGCTTCAACGAAGAGAACAACGTGACAGAGGCTGGTGAACATTTCACACCAAGAGACTACGTGAAGCTGCTTGCCGACCTTGCCGTACTTCCTGTTGCTGACAAGATAAAGGCTACAACATACAGCGTATATGATGGAGCTTGTGGCACTGGCGGAATACTAACCATTGCGCAAGAGCGCATCAAGCAGATTGGCAAGGAACAGGGGAAAGATGTGGCAATCAACATTTACGGACAGGAACTATTGCCAGACACTTATGCAACTTGCAAGGCAGACCTTATGATTTCGGGGCATATCAAATCTTTCCAATACAACTACGCTGGTGAGGAACGAGAGTATATCGCTTTCGACTCCACTATTTCTCGTGACGGTCATGCTGGAGAAACATACGACTTCTGCATCTCCAATCCTCCTTTCGGCACTCCGTGGAAAGAGGACTTGAAGAAACGTGGATTGAAGGAGACAGAAAAGGCAAAGTTTACGGACTCTCGCTTTAATATCGCCATAGGCAATGGCGAGAATCGCAAGGATATAACATTCTTGCCCGACATCGGCGACTGCCAGATGCTGTTTCTTGCCAACAACCTCAGTCGAATGGTGGATGATACGGAACAGGGTACGAGAATCGTGGAAGTGCATAATGGCTCCTCACTTTTTACGGGTAATGCAGGAAGCGGAGCAAGCAACCTGCGCCAGTACATCATCGAGAACGACATGCTGGAGGCTATCATAGCCATGCCAGAAAACGACTTTTACAATACAGGCATAGGCACATACATCTGGGTAGTAACCAACCGCAAGGAGGAACGCCGCAAAGGATATGTGCAGTTGATTGATGCAACCGACATCAAGTCTCCGTTGCGCAAGAACCTTGGTAAGAAGAACTGCGAGACTAACGAAGCGGACCGCAACGAAATTGTCAAGATGCTGCTCGACTTCAAAGAAACAAAGAAAAGCAAGATCTTCCCGAATAAGGAATTTGGCTACTATAGCGTGACCGTGGAGAGACCTCTTCGTCTTGTTTATGAGAACCTTGACGAAATCGCACTGCCCGACTTGAAAAACAAGGGCGATGTGGAACTTTTGCAGCGAGTGGTTGAGGCATGGAAAGAAAACTTGGGCGGTCATACCGTGGGTGATTTCGCATTGTTCTTGATGTTGGAACAGATGAGAGTGAAAGTGCCTGCGTCAAAGGTGAAATTGGTGCGTCAATATCTCGGCAAGCACAATGACAAGGCTGATGTTTGCTTCGCTAAGCCGACAAAGCGTGACAGTGCGGTCGTGACAGACCCATCATTGCGTGACACAGAGCAAGTGCCGCTCCTCTACCCTGGAGGTATTGATGCCTTCATGGAAAAGGAAGTGCTACCGTATGCGCCCGATGCGTTCTACGATGCTGCAAATGTGGTTGTTGGCTACGAGTTGTCGTTCACCAAGTACTTTTACAAGCCTGTAGAACTGCGCACCATTGCCGACATCACAACCGATATCAACGGCATAGAGGGCAGACTGAAAGGCGTACTTAAAGATATTTTAAACGTCTAACCGTTAATGATATTTGTGTATGAAAAAATATGAATCATATAAAGACAGCGGTGTGGGATGGATTGGAGAAATTCCGAGCCATTGGAGTTGCGTTAAGGTAAAACATCTACTTCGTGAGAGAGTTGACAAATCGGAAGATGGCATTGGCGAACCTCTTTCAATGAGTCAGAAGTATGGCTTAATTCCAACCTCACAAATGGATGTCGTTACAAATCTTGCCACTTCTTATGTTGGAGCAAAACGTACAAGGCAAGGCGATATGGTATTAAACAAGCTAAAAGCCCATTTGGGCGTCTTTGCTTTGTCTGCTTACGATGGACTTGTAAGTCCAGACTATGCCGTATATTACGGAACAGGCAGAGCGGATTTAGAATATCTTGAATATTTGTTTAAGACCCCATTGTATGTGTCTGAGTTCATCAAAAAGACAACAGGCGTAGCTATTGGATTCAATCGTTTATATACGGATGACTTGTTTAGCATACCTGCACATTATCCTCCTATGCAAGAGCAAAAGAGAATTGTTGACTATTTGAAAGATAAAACCCTTAAAATTGAGCAATATGTTTCCGCAAGAGAGAGAGAGAGAGCTGTTTGACAGTTTAAAGCAATCAGAGATTGCAAATGTTGTCACAAAAGGATTAAACCCGAATGTTCGCATGAAAGATTCGGGCATATTTTGGGTACCCCAAATTCCGAGTCATTGGAAAACAACAAAACTAAAGCATATTTTAGTTAAATTATACAGAGAAAAGTCGGAAGATGCTGAACTGCTTGTTTGTTCTAATAAAGGAAAAGTTATAAAGAAAGGTGATACCAAGATGGGACTTGTTGCAGACAACAATGACATCTATCAAGGAGTTTGCAAAGGGGACTTGCTTATACATGGCATGGATACGTGGCATGGGGCAATAGCCATATCTGACTATGATGGAATGTGTACTCCTGTTGTTCATGTTTGTGATAGTAATCAAAACAAGAAATTTGTTGCATTTTATCTTCAATTTATGGCTTTATCTAAGGTATTTAAACTCATATCAAACGGAGTTCGGCAAAATACAAGTGATTTCCGTAGTTGGGATAAAGTTGGTGCTATACCTATAATGTTGCCACCTCTTGAAGAGCAGCAAGCCATTGTTGATTACATAGAAGCCAAGCTATCAAAGATAGACAGTTGCATGGCAGACCTCCAAACAGAGATTGACTATCTCAAGGAATTCAAACAACGTTTGATAAGTGATGTAGTGACAGGGCAGATATGTGTGGCAAAGCCACAGAAAGGAGAACAACAATGAACAAGGAACAGCAAGACAAAGCAATGTTTGTATCGTTCTGCATAGAGCAATACGCAAAAGCAAAGAATATGGCTACTGAAGATGTTGTGAATTTGTTTGAGCAATATGGCATCGCAGAGCATTTCTGTGAGTTCTATGATGTGCTTCACACACAAGGCGGACAGTGGCTGGTTGAAGAAATTGATAAAATGATAAACGAAAGAAGAAAATGAGCAAAGTATATCATGGAAGTATCGAGGAAGTTAGAAACCCAGAGATACGTCAGCCAAACCGTTCTCTTGACTATGGCTCTGGCTTCTACACAACAACCTCTTACGAACAGGCTAAGAAATGGGTAGAGCGAAGGATGAAAGATAAAGGATTATCTGTTGGTTATGTGAATGTCTATGAGTTGGATGACGAAGTAATAAATGACATGAAGTCACTTTTCTTCGAGAAACCAACAGAGGAATGGGTGAATTTCGTAATGAAAAACCGTACCGAGAGGGAGTTCACCCACGACTATGACATCGTGTATGGTCCTGTGGCAGACGATAGCGTTTATACTCAGTTCACACTCTATGAAGGCGGCATCATCAGTATGCCTACTCTCATTCAAGAGTTGAAGACATATAAATTGGTTGACCAGTATCTTTTCCACACGGAGAAATCGCTGCTTGCCATTAAATTTGTAGAATCAAAAATTATAAAATTATGAATGCAAAAATAACGCAAGACAACTTGTATATGTTGCTGCCATTAAAGATAGGATGGCTTGCCCCTTGGCTCTCAGAAGACAAGGGCATAAGCCTTACGGATGCAATCAACCGTATATATCGCTCAAAACTCTATAAGAAGCTATCCACCGAAAGTACCCAATACTGGCACTTGGGACCAGTGGACTTATACAATGAGCTGAAGAAAGAATTTTAAATTGAAAGCGTATGCCAACAGACATATCAGAGAAGGAACTCGAAACAATACTCGTCAGCTATCTTCGTGACCACCAAGGTTATGAGGAAGGCGTATCAAGCGACTACAACAAGGAGTTTGGCTTGGACATGGAACGAGTGAAACGATTCATCCTCTCTACACAAAAAGAAAAGGTGAAGAACACGGCGTGTTTCGCCTCTCCTACTGAGGAACGAAAGTTTTTCAGCAGGTTCAGTGCAGCCCTAAGCAAGCGTGGTGTGACGGACGTGCTGCGCAAGGGTTTCAAGTACATATCTGAGATATTTGATATGTATTATCCCACTCCATCGGCACTCAACCCAACTGCACAGCAATACTACGACAAGAACATATTCTGCGTAACCCGTCAGCTCTATTACAGCAAGGAGAAAACGGACAGCATTGACGTGTACATATCATTGAACGGTCTGCCAATCATGACGATGGAGCTGAAAAACCATTATACAGGGCAGACCGTGGAAAACGCCATCAAGCAATATAAAGAAGATAGAGACCCGAAAGCAGACCCGACGGCACTAATTTTGCAAAAACGCCGTTGCGCCGTACATTTTGCCGTGGACGATGACGACATCATGATGTGTACGGAGCTGAAAGGCAACGCCTCATGGTTCTTGCCATTCAACAAAGGCGTGAATGGCGGTGCAGGTAATCCTGTTAGCCCAAATGGAGTGCGCACAGCTTACCTGTGGGAGGAAGTTCTTGGTAAACGTTCTCTCTCTGACATCTTGGAGAACTACGCCCAAATCACTTTTAAGGAGAAAGAAGTAAAGAACAAGAAGACTGGCAAAAAAGAAAAGAAGACAATAGAGAGCATCATTTGGCCTCGCTACCATCAGCTCGACTGTGTTCGTCAGCTTCTCAAAGCCACTCGTGAAGGTGGTGTCGGACAGAAATTCCTCATCCAACACTCGGCAGGCAGTGGCAAGAGTAATTCCATCACGTGGCTTGCCTACCAGCTTGTGGGGTTGCTTGACGGCACTACCCCTATATTAGACACAGTGATAGTTGTGACCGACCGCGTGAATCTTGATACCCAGATTCGAGACAACATCAACTCCTTCAAGCGATTGTCTAATCTTGTGGACTGGGCAGACTCTTCGCAGACATTGAAGGATGCCTTGCAGGACGGCAAGAAGATTATCATTACCATCGTGCATAAGTTCCCATATATACCTTAATTCCGCAACATAATTGATAATTATTTTTATAAGTTCCTGAGCAACATTTTGTTGCCCAGGTTTTTGCCATGTCAGCGTTTTCACTTA
>NZ_KB905472.1:1875282-2005821 GCF_000382445.1 Phocaeicola massiliensis B84634 = Timone 84634 = DSM 17679 = JCM 13223
TTGAAACGGACGCGAGGACTTAATGGCTGTCTTACGAATCAAAAGTCCATTTCTCTTGTAGGTAGCACTTCGGGAATGGAGTTGCGGATTTAAGGTTATTAATTTTTCCCATATATTCAGAACATACAAAAACTGTTGCGGTATAGCCGTATTTGTTCATTATTGGCAGGGCATTGTATAATAGTCCTATATACCCATCATCAAATGTACATACGATATACCTATTCCGTTCTGACATAGATAAAGACATATAATCCTTCATAGAGCATAATTTGTATCCTGCTATAGAAACGTCTTCGCAGAATTTCTTAAAAACTTCAACAGGTGTAGTAATATTGTCATGTTTCTCTCCTGCTACATCATGAAGAGAAACAGATATTATTGTGTTTAATTCAGGTGTAAGCCTTTCTTTGATATTCCTATTTAAAAGTTTAGACCAAATTTCTTTTACTTTTATTTTTGATACTTCCGAAAAAAATGATTCATAAACTTTTTGGTACTTTTCAGTCGCAAATGGATCTGAAAGCATGTCGTGTATTTCTATTGCCATTTTCTCTGGGTCAAAAGAAGAAAATACCATTTGTGGAAATTGTTCTCTAGCAAATTCTGCAACAAATCCTGTATTAGTTATCATTACAGGTATTCCCTGTGACATACTATCAGTAACAGAATTACCCATACCTTCGCATACTGATGTTTGTATATATAACTGCCAATTCTTTTGAATTGACCTAAATTCGTTCCTTGATTTTACACCTAAAAAAATTATATTTGAATCTACTCCAAGAAATTTAATACGTTGTTGGTATTGAGATAATACATCTTCATCTACATCTCCTACTACTTCAAGTTGTATTTTCTCTTCATACTTTTTATTATATAATGCAACCAATTCAATAAGACGACTAAGACCTTTCTTTTCATTCATGTGTGATGCTCCACAACCAATACACAATCTTGGATATGAAAATGGCTTTACGTTCACATTTAATCTCGATGCAAAATTTGGAATAACATTTGCTCTTATATTCTTACGTGTTAATAGCTTTACATTTTCAGCCAATTCTTCTGACAGACATATTATTCTTTCTGCTATATTTATAGAGTAGTTCAAATAATAGCAAGATTCATAATCCCATTTTGCCAGGTTCCCATCAGAACCACGCAGCATCAACCAAAATCTTATATTGGATTTACCTGCCAAAAGTGCTGCATAATAACCATTAAAACCTCCACCAAAAGCAATTAAAAGTTGTGTATTCTCAATATTTTTTAAATCCTGCTTTAATTTGGCTTCATATGCTAAATTTTTCCCCAATCTGTTGTTATATCCTCCGTGAATTACATCGCAATTATATAAGCCTGAAGATAATATAGACACATCATGTCCAAGTTCTTTAAGTAAAAGATGGTATTGAACACAACTATAAGATAAGCCTCCACCTTCAACTGAGTATTCATTTGTTACAATTGTGATTTTCATTTTAATGTTGAATTACATATAATTTTTTTGTTCGTTTATTTATTGGGTAGCGATATGTTTGATACCAATGAATAGAAGCTTGTGGAAACATATCACGTATATCATTCTCAGTTAATCTTATGCAATAAGGAAAGTTATCGTCTGGTATGTCATATTCTGGATCAATAACTTCAAGTAAAAAAACTTTTGGTTTCCCTGCATATATATAGAAATCAAGCATTTTATTTATATAATCATTTTTTGTAACACAATCATCAGCATAGGCACAGTTGACTAGAACAAGTATGTCAGCATTTTCATATTTTTGAGGGTATTTATTACAGACTATAATATCTCTCCTTCCAAATAAATATTCTATTTTTTTTATCGCGATCTCACACATTTGTTCATCCATCTCATATGCTCTCACATATTTAAATCCAAGATAGCACATGATGCTTGTTACATCTCCCTGACCACAGCCAACCTCTATAATTTTACTATTTCTATCAAATTTCTTCAGTTCAAGAAAAACTTTTTCCCAATAAAGTGGAAATTTTTGTTCGCAAAACTGGTTGCTCCATGACCGACGGTAATTTGCCGGTATATATCGAGAATTGTAGCTAACTAACATATTGTGAAGTTGTTCCATAATTCTTGTAATTGATTTTTCACTAATTGGAAACCTTGATTAAATTGTAATTTAATAGTAGAATCCTTTAGAATACATGTTTGTGCAGCTAAATTAGGATGTATCCTCAATTCTGCAAAGTTCCTACAAGTTTTAATATCACTGTAGAAACATGGTGAATCTATATAGAGCACAGATGTAAAATGTCCATCCTTTTTTAAACTCCATTTTAAGGCTCCAGATTTCTTATCTTTAAAATCCACAGAATATCTATTGAGAATAGGAATAATAAAGTCTTTGTATTTATAACTATCTCTATTCCCAATTTGAGGTAGCAATTTTAATGGAAGCTCATTTTCTATGGCAAATAATATTATTCTTTCGTATTTTTGAACATCAGCATTTTGCACTACTGTATTAAGTCCAACATCTATATTTGCTTCCTTACATAATTTTATATTTTGAAGAATTGTATCTTTATTTCCATTGCCTGTACTTTCTTTAAATGATTTTTCATCAACATATGGGAATTGAATATTGAATTTCACACGTGTTCTTGCCAACCTTTTTATTTGACTCTGGCTTATAAGAGAAAGATTGGTAGCGCAACTTATATCACATTTAAGATGCGTATCCGCATATTCAATCATGTTGACAATATGTTTGTTAATAAAAGGTTCGCCACCACTTATATTTAATTCTTCAATATCTTCTGTGGTCAGTAAATCTACAAGCATTTTAAAATCTTCTAATGTCATAAAATCGTTTTTAGTAGATTTATCTTGACCTTCGTTATGACAAAATGGGCATCTATAATTACATTTATTTGTAACCAACACTCTATATTTAGTCCATCTTATATTTCCCATCAGCTTAATATTATTTTAGTGTTATAATATTTTACAAGTTCATTCATGTGCTCGCCTAAAAGATCTTGACCATCAGCATTATACATCTCAACAGGGAGAAACATTACATCATTCTTAGATGGTTTAAATTGCTCACGAATATCTCTGTGATTTAAAAGTCCTGCAACTGATACTGAGCCACCATACAAATGATTTTGTATAAGATTCGTTTTTACATTAGGCATGTTCTTAAAAGCTTTTGTAAAATACTCATATCCAGAAAGAGGACAAATTAAATTAACGAAGATGTCTTCAGAGAAGTTAGCAATAACAGCCTTTATTTTTTTTATACGTTCATCTGCATCAATAAAATATTCATTATTACCTCCTCTAAATACATCTTTCAGGATTGGAACAGTAAATATGACATTAGGGTAATTCGCCTTAACCCATGTTATACACTTTTCATAATTATCTATACATTTTTGCGATAATTGCTTTAATCTTGGTTGAGAAATAGCAGTATGTTCCATTCTTCTAACAAGGATCTGGCGCACTCTTTTATGTACTCCTAATTCATGTAGAAGTTCTAAGTCTCTCTTTATCTCTTCAAGATTTCCAGTAAACATTAAAGTACACTTATTTAATGGAGCATATTTAAGAAGGAACATTGTACGCTCTCTTTCAGAACGTGGTATAATTGCCTCTCTCTGTTCTTGCATTGTAATTAACGATAAGTCTACTCCATAATTAGAAATTGAATTCAGGAAATCAACTTTATCTTCTCTAATATATGCACCTGTTGTAACAGTGGTTATCTTTTTTTGTGGGAAATAATCAGATGCTATTTTTATGAAGTCATATATCTTCGGATGAAGAAATGGATCAGTATGAGGAGCAACCAATACACCTGCTCCAAGTCGGACATAATTTACATTTGAATTAATGTATTTAAATCCGTTAATCAAATCTTCTTCATCTATCATTGGTATCTTAGGATATTGTCCGAGATAAGAGTCAGTGTGTACTTTACAAAACACACATCCTATGCCGCAATACTTACTTAATATAGGAATATTGCCAAATGTCGCTATTTCCATACGGAAAGCATCAAACTGTTCTTTATCTAGTACCATTATACTTGTTCTTTTTGCCAGTTATTTATCCAGGTCGTATCAGGCTCCTTAAAAAGCTCTGAATTTTGATTTATCAAAGTCTGCCATGCTAAGCCAATATATTTGAGATCCTGTTTTTGTGGATCTTTTGAAATAATTGACTTATAATTTTCTATTGCTGATACACAAATAGAACAAACATCCTTTTCGAAATCAGAATCAAAAAACATATTTATATCTTCTGGCAAATATTTCAAAAAGCGTTTGTGGTTCATCTGTGAAACATACATAGCTGGGAAACAAGCAGCTGTATATGAAAACCCATAAACAGAATATTGTATCCCGCAAACACCAATTCTATCGCATTTATTTACTCTCAAATTCATATCAATTGGACTTATTGTTATGTTTCTGTGCTTGACATTTTTAATACTATATACTTCATCTTTTGTTAATATCCCTCCTTTCGATTTTATCATGTCACCTATGCATATAGGTGAATAGACTAGATATTTCTTACTTTTCTCTGTAGGTATAACTGTACCATTTGTTACAATATTGATATTATCGGCAAACCCCTCTAAAATCAATGTTTCAAAACAACATATCGCATAGTCCAAAATTTTGGAGAGCAAAGGTTCACCTCCAATTATTCTTAGAAGTCCGACTTTCCCCTTGGGGTTTGCTTTGATTTGAGAACATAAAAAATCAATATGTTTTTTTTCCATATCTTTGTGCTCTCTTACAACACCATACATTGACTCTGCGTTACAAAGTCTATTGCAATGCCTGCAATGTAAATTACATCGGTGCGTTATGTCAATTTCTATTGTTAACTTATTTGGATAATTCATTTTTCTTTAATGCAGTTGGAACGTATCTATTGTATTGCTCTAACCCCTCTAAAGTCAAAGTATTCTTTAATATCTTTTGATAGTTAGGACAATATAAGCAGGGTAGTTCTGGTGGACATTCGGTCCCTTCAAATAATACCCTTACAAGAGTTCTAAATGTTTCACTATTAGTCCATTCCTCTATACTCTTGTTTGTTATGCTACCTAATGTTTTCCATTTATTTACACTGCACCCCAATATGTCGCCATTCCAATTAATTTGGGGACTTGAGAAACAATGATAACAAGGAATCTTATACTCCTTTTTGTGTAGTTCTTTATATTCTTGTCTATCAGCAACCCCTAAGCCACTCTCTTTTCTAACAAATTCTTTATCTATAACTGGTGAAAATGTCGAATAGTTCAATTTAGGATTGAATGCCATATTATATTTTTCGCACAGTTTTTTAACAAGTGGTAGTTCGTGCTCGTTATGCCCAAGGATTACAAACTGCCATGATAATCTTGGATATTCAGAATGATATTTATTCTTATAAAAGTTTAATCTCTCTATATTATGGAATACCTTTTCTAGATTTCCTCTTACTCTATATTTCTCATATGTTTCTTGTGTCGCTCCATCTATAGACAAATTTAAGTACTCAACTTTATATTTAACCAAATATTCTAGTACTAAGTCATCAACATCATTGAAATTAGTTCCATTGCCACAATATAAAACTATATTGTGTTCATAAGCATATTTAATGATTTGAGCAATATCCTTATTTAAAAAAATCTCACCCCAATTCGACATCTCAATACGCTTGATTTGTGGATTATTATTGACAAAATCCACAAACTGTTCTATTTTAAACTGACCTTTACCAACAATACCTTTATGCGTGATTCCTTTGGATGTTGAACACTCCACACAACGCAATTGACATATAGTTGAAAGGTCTATAGAAGCTTCAGTTATTTTAGGCAGAATAATCATAATTCTCAAAATAATCGATTGTTTTTAAAAGTCCTTCTTTTAATGATACCAACGGACGCCAATTAGTTTTAGTTATAATCTTTGTTATATCAGGCTTCCTTTTATAAGGATCATCTTGAAGTTTTTCTTTGTATATAATTTTAGATTTTGAATCAAGTGTTCGTATTATTGTTTCTGCAACCTCACTAATAGTATATTCTTCATTGGGATTTCCAATATTAATGGGGTAAGTATAAATATCATCAAGATTCATCACATTATAAATGGCCTCTAACAGATCATCAATATACATGAAGCTTCTTGTCTGTTTGCCATCACCATAAATAATGAGATCTCTGTTATGTAGTGAACGATAAATGAATTCTGGGATAGCTCTACCATCACAAATATCCATGTATGGCCCGTAAGTATTAAAAATTCTTATGATTTTCACTTTCACATTATATAATCGATGATAATCCATGCACAAAGTTTCTGCCGTTCTTTTACCTTCATCATAACATGCCCGAGGTCCTGTACAAGAGACATTGCCACAATACGATTCATTAAGGATATCACAAGCTGGATCTCCATAGACTTCACTTGTTGATGCTTGTAATAACACAATATCCTCCTTCTTTGCATACTGTAGTAAATTATACACTCCAAGGACAGATGTTAACAATGTATCAATAGGTCTTGCATAATATGCTTTAGGAGACGCTATACTAGCAAGATTGATGATCGCATCTATATCTGAAGGGAGTATCTTAAAATCAAATGTTTTAATATCTTGTTCTATAAAATGAAACCGTTCACAATGCAACAAATCTTTAACATTTTCAATTTTACCTGTAATTAAATTGTCTAGGCACCATATAGAAACACCATCATTTATTAGTTTCCGGCAAAGATTTGAGCCAATAAATCCAGCTCCACCGGTGACTAATATATTTTTATATCTAATATCAGTATTCATATGACATCATATCTTTTAAGTACATCAATGTGTTTTTGAGATATATTGAAACCTGCTTCGTCTGCAGAGATCTTCCTATTATATTTAGCCCACTCTTCATTGGATTTTGGAATTATCCATCCTGATGCAACTACTTCTTGAAAAAACTCAGTACCTGGATAAGGGTTATAGCATTTTGGACCATCTATTTTTATATTTGAATATTCTTCAAGTTCTCTTGTTAGAGAAAGTGTTGCTTCTAAATCTTCTGGAGATTCATTAGGTAAAAGTATCATGAATGACAGGTCAACGTTCATACCCATATTATGACACATTTGCATTTTTTCCCGTACCTGTTTAACAGTTATGCCCTTGTGCATTCTTTTCAGCATTCTATCTGAACCAGACTCAATACCTATATATAATTTAGCCACATTAGCTTTTAAAGCTCTTTCCACCATTTTTTCGTTTACTCTATTTAAATCCAATTCGACAGATGAAGGCATTTTATATTTTTCAATGATAGTCCAAGCACGTTCAGGATCCACAAATATATTGTCATCATAAAACATCCATCCGGTGATACCATAATTCTCAATTAAGAAATCCATTTCTCTATATACAGAAGTTAGAGAATATGGTCTCCATTTCGAATTATTAACCACGGTGTTATAGCAAAATGCACATTTTTTCACACAGCCCTTACTAGTCATAAATGGCAGAATTTTGCCAGGTATATAGTTTTTCCTCTTAACCACCGGTTTATCGACATATTTCTTTATGTCCAGCAATTCAAATGGATGATATCCTAGTTGAGATAACTCAACAAGTGGAGGTAAAGGACTAATAATGACCTCTCCGTTTTTTTTATAACACAGTCCACGAACATTATCAGCTTTAATTTTCCCGATTCTCCATTGATAAAACTCATATAAATTACATTCTGCTTCACCTCTTAGAACTGCGTCCACATAACATTCCTTTAAAACTACTTCTGGTAATAAACTTGCATGAGTCCCCGCCCAATATACAAATATGCCTAGGTTATGTAACATTTTTGATGCTTCTATTGCTGATAAAAGATTTGGAGATGTCATTACTGAGAATCCGACCGCCAATGCATCTTTACAAATTTCAGATAATTCGGCCAATGATTCATTAGTATTTATAATATGACGTACAACAACGTCAACATTGTTCCTGACTAATACAGATGCAGCTATTAATAAGCCAAAAGGAGGTGAGAATTGTCTTCTAACTTTTTCAGTGTCATTTTCGATATTTACTAAAACAATATGACTCATGATTATAAGATTCTTTGAAGATTTACTATTTTAGAATTTTCTTTTCTGTTATGACAAATAATAGACTTAAAGCAGTCATGGTTAACCATAACTATAATGAGAGCATAATGAAGTTCATTGGGAAGCTTTTTTATAAGTTTAATTCCATATTCATTAAAGACCTCAGCAGCATTTACCAACGGGTCATAACAATCTATTGAATATCCCTTCTCAATTAAATTCTTGGCTATAAAAGCCACTTTTGTATTACGTATATCTTGACAGTTTGGTTTATAAGAAAATCCCAAAAATAGAACATTATCATGTGGATTTATCATTCTTGCTATTCTTTCTGAAACAATTTTTACTTTTTCTTCATTTGTTCGTCTTGACTGTTTAACCAATGGCAAATCTACACCAATATGTGAAGCCCGATATAATAAATAGTATGGATCAACTCCTATACAATGTCCTCCCACTAGACCAGGTTTAACCTGTGAAAAGTTCCATTTAGACGAGGCACAATTTGTTACTTCCTCAATGTCTATTCCTTCTTTTTTACAATAATCTGCATATTCATTGGCAAGAGCTATCAATGTATCTCTTTGAACATTCTCATACATTTTTGCTGCTTCAGCAACTTTAATACTTGATGCTATTACAACAGGTTGTTCTAAAACAGACTGATAAATTGATGCAAGAAAGTTTGTAACATCTGGTGTCGAGCCAGATATTATTTTGGGGACATTGGATATTTGATGTTTATCATCGCCTATGTTAATACGTTCAGGAGAATACCCTACAAAAAAGTCTTTATTAAATACCAATCTTGAGTTTTTACTCAATAATGGTACACATAATTCTTCAGTCGCACCAGGATATACTGTAGATTCAAATACAACAATGGTTTTAGGACGTAGAATTTTGGAAATTGATAAACAAGCATTTTCTAATGCTGATGTATCTGGTACAAAATAATTATTGATTGGAGTAGGAACAGTAACAATAAGGATATTACATGTAGCAATTTTACGAATATCTGTAGTTACTATACTGTGAGAAATTGCGTCACAGATCTTTTCTGTTTTTACATTATTTCGAGAATCAATTCCATTAGACAGTTCATTGATTCGATTATAATCCACATCATATCCAATGCAAGAATACAATTTAGATAATTGACAAAAAAGAGGAAGACCTACATATCCTAAACCTATTATTGCAATCTTAAGATTTTCATAGGTCTCTATATATTTCTTTTGTTCCATAATTAATATTTATTATTACTTAAAGTCTCAATTGGAGACAAAAGATCTTTTGCTTCCATTTCTAACACAAATGCTATTTTATAAAGAGTCTCAATTGTAGGTTGACATTTATTTGAAACCCAGCGACTAACAGTCATCTCTGTTTTACCTAATTTGTTGGCAAGCCACTTGTTTGATAAATCTCTTTCGGCTAACGCCACTTTGATTTTATTATATTTTAAGTTCTCCATATATTAATGATTATCTAAATGCAAAGATAACATATTTTGTATATAACATGACATTATCTTAGTATTACTACACATTATTACGCAAGTTTAGATAACCTCATTATTAGATAATTAAATTATGCCATTGTATTTAAACAATTTTTACAGATTCAACTTAGATAGAATGTACTTATCTAAAATTAACTATACGCCAGATTGAACTTTTCAGTGATGGTTGGAGTTTATATCGATAATTTTATCAATTGATTTGATTACTAATAGACATCACACAATTCAAGAGGATGATAGGGTCAATAGCCTTACCATCCTTTTTTGTTGTCAGGTGCAGATGGGGACCTGTTGACATACCTGTATTACCAGACACTCCTATTATCTCACCCGCCTTAACATATCGTCCGATTGTAACCTTAGATGTAGACAAGTGACAATAGCTAATCGTGTAGTTGCCAGTCTGAATTGTGATGTATCTGCCAGAACGCTTATCATGAGCAGACTTCACCACTTTCCCCGGAAGCATGGAAAACACAGGTTCGTAGCGAGCTTGAAGATCAACTCCATTATGCATGCAATATTTATGTGTAACAGGATGCTGACGTATTCCAAATTCTGAGTTTATCTGAATATTCTTTAATGGAAAAGCCATATTTAAAAATTGAAGAATATCACCAGATGTTTGTGAAGATGGTCCTACATTATCCCGGCATGATTCTACCATATTTAAATGTGATGAAGCATGGTTCAAAGAATCTTTTAACATCAAATTGTCCACAAGAGAAGAAGTATTTGTCTTTTGTGGATTTTTTGTTTTGTGGACTTGTTGATTATATAAACGCCCAATCGTATTAAACTGCGCTTTTATTGTGGTACTTGGCATAAACGAGAGAAGTACCATCATGAGTATATTGCTAATATTCATGAAGCAAAAATACGTATATCCATTACCATGAGTTAAAACTCTTATAATTCAAGTAATTTTTCTAACTTTATTTATGCTAATAGTATGATTTTAATCGATAAATCATACTTCTTTCATAATGATATATAAAACTTAAGGCAAGATATACCCATTCTTCTGATTCTCTAATCACACCTTTTATTTTTGTTTCTGGATTAGCTATTATAGTTCTTCATAAGACAATGAAATACTGTTATGGCAAAAATAATAACGTATTAAAAAAGGTAACAAATGAATTACAACTTTGATGAGAATGAAATGCCCTACGGCATTCTCGAACGTTTTGGATTGACACAGGAGATGATAGAGGATCTGCCGACCGATGTTCTGCAGAATATTCTCAATGGCCGGCATTCTCCAGTCTTACCTATATACATCATTGCTGATGATGGTGAGGAAGTAAAGGCACGAACTCGCTTCTGCCTTGTAAGAACACCAGAAGGCAATGTAGATGTTCTCTTCTTTCCGAAGCTTGACGAGTATGATTTCAAAGTCTTCAATGAGCAGCAGAAGCAAAGCCTTCTTGCTGGCAAACCCATCATTGGACATTTGGAAAGTAACGAAACGGGGCACGAGCTCGGCACCAAATGTTTCTTCCAACTTGACCAGGACAGCAAACAGGTACTGAGCGTACCAACCCCTGTCATAGGCAGGAACATTCAATACCTCACCGACCGCTATCATCTTACGGGTGCTGAGATGCAGAAACTGCAGAACGGAGAAATCCTTTCCATCATTGATAACGATGAAGAAATTTCCATCGGTATCGATCTGAATTCAAATGCGGGTATCCGTCTCGCTGCAGGTAATGAACAGGTATGGCGCAGAGAAGCCAAACGGGAATGGGACAAATACAACTTCGGCATTTTCGGTTGTTGGACCATGGATGAAAATGGAAATCTTGACTATATCCATGAGGAGGACTACTCTGAAGAAATCTGGAATGAGCAGAAGAAACAAGGTATGCGCATGATACAGCGATAACCAAAGTAACAACCATCAATAACAAATCCAATATGGCAAATATCAAATACTATCCAGAAGACGAACTTGTACAGAAAGTACAGAGTGGAGAATACGGCTGGCTCGATTATATCAATCACCACTCATCGGAATGGCAGGAAGAATACACCGAATTCTGTAATGAAAGGAACCTTGTAGTTAACGAAGAATCAGCCGAAGATTTTATCGAATGGAAAGGCGAACTTGTTGAAACAGGCGAATAATAAACATTTAAAATCAATCACAGTATGTCAATCAGATCAAATGCACTATCAGTAGGTAGAGATTTGTCGCCAGAGCTGCAGGATATTCTCCGTCGCAATGGTATGCAAGCACATATTATTCGACAAGGTGAAAACTATCTTCTGTCGGTTCAAGGGTATGACTCACCTCTCCTAACCTATCATATCAGTGCCAGACAGATGAGAGACTTGGCAGATTGGGGTACAAACTCGGCTAACAAAAAAGCCTATAACACCTTTGCTGATTTAGTGAAGAAAGACTTCTATATACCGAGAGACTTTGTCCATGCCCGTAATGCCAACGGTCGTGTGGCTATGGGACTTCACGGCTACCGGATTGGTGTTGGCGAATACGGCAGACTGCCGTGGGACAAACGCCGTGCCTTTATGATGATGGATCCGTTTCATGGACGATTTTTGGGATGGACACCACGCAATCAGGAAGGCTTCCACATGCGCCGTGTCGGTGGTGCCATGTTCCTGCAGGGAGCCCCTATGGTTCCGGAACGTCCTGATGGCAGAATCAAACCAGGTGAATTACTCAATGGAGGCTATGGCTTCTATTACAAAGGAGAACAGCTAAATATGGCACAGCAGCCCTCACAGGATGTACTCGCAGATTTGGAAGCTGTAATTCCACCTGTTGAAATACCTACCCGTCCACAGGAGCCGGCAAAACCATACAAGGAACTTATCACCTCAGACGTATACTTCAGTAACGAAAAATGGCAGGAATGCCTGTCTTCTCATGGAGTAATTATAGATGCCAACAGCAAGACACTGACCATTCAGTCGGCTACCACCCAGCATGATCTTGTTTACGACCTGACGGATGAAGAAGTTACCCGGCTTACAGACAATTCCATCAAGAATGTACCTGTACAGAACCGCCTGGACATCATCAACAACGTCATCAAAAATGATTTTTCAGATAGATTGACGATAGACATGCTCAATTCCAATGAACAGATAGCCCTGAATCTTACTCCTGAAGTGGAAGCAGAACTGAATGCCAGACAAGAAGTAGTGGCAGAACATGCGTTTCCTCTTACTCAGGGAAATGAATATGTCATTGCGGAGCAGGAAGACCGAAGCGTAGCCCATGTGGATGGCAACAGCCTTTATGACATAAACCAAGATAAAGGTTGGTTTCGGGAAGGAAGAAACGGACGTGAGGTACAGGTGGACGACATCAGAGTTGAGCCTGTACGAAACGAGCAAGGAGAAATCCAGCAAGACGAAAAAGGCAATGCTATGTTCCGTATGACCGCTGTTATCAATGGCGAAAGCATCAGTCACGAGATAAGCCAAAAGCAATATGAAAAGTTCATGGCCGTAGATGACTATCATCGCATGAAACTCTTCTCTAAAATCTTTGACGAAGTAGACATGAAGAATGCGCCGGGACATGGAAGGAATATAGGTGCCATGATTGGAGGTGCTCTACTTGCAGGTCTTACTGTTATGCGAGAACTCGGAAGAGACCATTATCCTCCAGCCGTGTTTGTTGAACATCATCATGCACCAGGGCCACATGTCTATTTCAAAGGAGGTGTGGACTCACCGCAGGATCTTGCTTCAAGAGCATTTGATGCCGGACTCAATGCAGCTGAGCATGGAGTCGGCTTAGGACATGGCAGATAATACTTAATTATCATAGAACACAATGAACGAAGAGCAGAAATTTGAAGATTATCGCAACCGTCTTAATATCAGAGACGTGTTGACGGATGCAGGTTATACACTTCACAAGCGGGACGGCTTGCGCTATCCTGCCTATGTACGTCTGGATAATGATGGACGCAGAATCAGGGGTGACAAATTTATTGTCATGCCCAATAAAAACTGTTGTTTCCAACCTCCAACGATAAAGCTGTATTCTGTCACATCCTTCATTTGGGAACATCCAAATCTCTTTCCTGAATACAATCAAGGAATGAAAGAGTCTGCTCTTGTTCACAAAGTCTGTCAGCGGCTATTGAATATTCCTGTGGAGCAACGTAACCAGAATGTGCTTGCTCCTACCCGTGATGCAAAGCCTTTCAATATCAAAGATTATAAGATTGAGCGTTTTCATCCTGATGAAGCTGACTCTCAGAAACCTTTTTACGCTTTCTTCAAGTCAAGAGGAATCGATTTTGCTACACGTTGTGCTTTTCACCGTAACTTCTTTCTTGCTTCCAAGGCCGCAGACAATGGAGCAAGTTATAAGAACCTTTCTTTTCCCATGTATATACCGGGGCATCCTGAGAAATGTGTCGGTTTGGAAGAAAGAGGCTATCCACGTAAGGATGGCTCTGCACGAAAAGGTATGGCAGCCGGTACAAATGCAAGTGAAGGCCTGTGGATGGCAAGTCCGAAAGACATGGAACTGAAAGATGCGAAAGATGTATATGTGTTTGAGAGTGCATACGATGCCATGGCATTCTACCAGTTGAGAATGAAGAAAGACTCCGGACTGGACTACAAAGCAAGACAGGAGCTGAAGTCAGCCGTATTTATCTCCACCGGAGGAAATCCCAGTTACGGGCAGATACAGGGAGTGGTCAAGGCTGCTCCTGGTGCTACTTTCCATCTTGGCTTTGACAATGACCTGGCGGGAAAACAGTTCGTCTTCAACTTTGAATCCATCGTACAAAAGATGAATCCGTTGCATCCTGAGTCCGTTGCATCAGACATGAAAGGTTTCATTGAAACTTTCAAGGAAGGTATCACATCTACCAAAGAACTGCTTGATATTGACGATGACAGATATGTGGAACTCCCTGAAGGACTACAGAAGCTTTACCTCGCTTATGACACAGCAAGAAATGAGGCATGGGAATACCATTATTCTCCCTTTCTGTGTAAGGAAGACAAGCAGGAAGCGGCTGACAGGATGAACAAAGCCTATCAGGAGTTTAAACAGGCCCTGTTTCAAAAGCTCCATGTGCAGGACGGACAAGACCTGAATCCAATAGGAATAGTACGTGAACTGCCGTCTGAAGGCTATAAGGATTTTAATGATGAACTATTGGAAAAGAAACAATACTCAATGACCGATGTCGTTGAGACAGCCTTTGACGAAAATGGTGTTTCTCTCACTGAAGAGAGAGAAGAAGAAAATGAAGAAACCAAAAAGAGCGGACTAAAACGATAAATGATATGACAGACTCAAACAGACGGTTCAGCATAATCACATTGCACCCTCACTGGGCGCAATACATTATCTCACAAGGCATGGCATTTCTTATCAGTTGTGCCCTGTTCTTGGCAGCCGGTCACGAAAGCATCACCTATAAGATGCCTTTTGTGGTACTGGGGGCAATTATGACGTGCATCATGCTCTACGGTTGTCTTTATCTACACAAACTGAGCTATATCATCACATCCGAACAACTGATTATCCAACATGGTGTACTCATCAGAAAGAGTGACTACATTGAACTCTACAGGGTGGTTGACTTCAGTGAAAACCGTGGTATCGTGGAACAGCTGTTCGGATTGAAGACTGTCTCGATTTTCAGCGGAGACCGTTCCAATCCCAAACTGGACATATTTGGAATCAAGGAGCGCATTGATGTTGTAGGAATTATCCGTGAACGGGTTGAGTATAACAAACAAAGGAAAGGTATCTATGAAATCACTAACAGATAATATATCGTCAGAAGCCAAGACTTCCAAAGGCATTGCTTACGACAGCAGATGGATGATTATCTCGGCCATTGCTTTGGCCTTGTTCCTATTCCGTCTTGAAGGTCGTGCCCAATTGGTTTCCAGCAATCCGATGGAATATGTGGCATTAGCTGAAGGTAATGAGCTTATCAACGGTCAAATCAAGAATCAGATTGAAGACCAGCAGAAGACGGCACTACTACAAAATACCATTGCGGCAGAGTTCGCTCAGATAAAGCAATGGGAGAGAAAGTACAACAGCTACCTGAAAACCGTGTCTGGCTATGCCTCCACACTTAAAGCATGCAGTCATCTCTATGATGACGGTGTAAGGATATTCATCAGTCTTTGTGATTTGAAGAAAGCCATATCACAAAACCCGCATGGAATAGTGGCTACAATGAGTATGAATAATCTTTATATCGAAACAGCGACCGAACTCATCACTGTATACAGCATACTGAAAGATGCCGTAGCCAAAGGTGGAGCAAGCAATATGCTTACGGGTGCGGAACGCAGTAAGATTCTTTGGGAGTTGAATGACCGTCTGGCACAATTCAACAAAAGACTTTCACAGCTCTCCATCAGCATCCGTTATTACACAATGGCCGATGTATGGAACAGAGCCACTGCAGGAATGATAGACAGGAACACCGCTGAGATTGCCGGTCAAGCTTTGGACAGGTGGCATAGATGCGCACGAATAGTAACACCATAAAAGATTATCAGGATAACACAATGAAACGCTTATTGCTGTTTTTTGCCATGCTTATTTCTCTCACCCTCCCTTTTGAAGGGCTGGGTGGGAGTTTTCTCCGGGCTCAGGGCAACGACCCTGTTTTGGCCGGAATGATTCTGGCATACACAAATAAGGCAGAAAAAGAACTGAAGCAGCAGGAACAAATGATGCTTCTGGAATCTACAGGTCATCTGTGGATAAAGGAAGAAGTACAAGGAGTGACTGACCTGCAAAAGGAGTTCAACTCTTATTTGGATAACTTTCATAGCATCATCAGTTATGCGGCACAGATATATGGATTCTATCATGAAATAGACCGACTCGTGAAACACCTGGGAACTTTTAATGACCAGCTCCAGCACCAGACAGGAAATACCCTGGCAGTAGCATTGTCTTCAAACAGGAATAAAATCTATAGAGAACTTATCATGAATAGTGTCGATATAGTCAATGACATCCGGCAACTGTGCCTCTCCGATACCAAGATGACAGAGAAGGAACGACTGGAAGTTCTCTTTTCCATCCGTCCGAAACTTAAACTCATGAATCAAAAGCTCAAAAGGCTTACGAGAGCTGTTAAATATACTTCGCTCTCTGACATATGGGCGGAGATAGACTACAATGGCAGAAGTGAGGTGGACAAGCCCAATATTGTACAGAAATGCAAGGAAAGATGGAAGAGGAACGCAAAGCCAAAGTAAGTATTCAGGTATAAAGATAATTCAGGATAACAATTTAACAATCAAACTTTAAGTATGGGTTGGGGAGCATTATTGAAAGCAGCAGTCAGCTTAGGAGGAAGAGCTATAAAAGCTATAGCTAAATCGGCAGGGGGTGCAGTAGTACATCCTCAGCAAACGCTAAAAGGATTAGGAAGCGCCACAAAGTCTGCTGCCATAGGTGGAAGCCTGGGCTACATTGGTTGGGAGAAATTGACTACAGACAAAAGCGTAGTGGGTATTGTCAGCGATGCTGTCATTGGCAAAGAAACGACACAAAAGATTGGAGATACAGTTTCGAATATAGGTGAAGGTATGAAAGAGGTGAAAGACTCTGTAACTGGTCTCACTGAAAATGTCAATGATGCCATCACCAGTGCAGACAGCAAATGGAGCGGTATGAGCAAGTTCCTACAAGGTATTTTCTCTGGGAACGGTGGAAACATGATGGGGAACTTTTTCAGCAATGTAGGCAAAGGGAATGTTTCCGGTCTGAGTCTCATCGGACTTGTAGTGGCCGCACTACTTGTTTTCGGAAGATTCGGATGGATGGGCAAGATAGCTGGAGCTGTGCTTGCCATGATGATGATAGGAAACAATGTAAATATGAACGAGGCACTTGCCAGTGAGAAGAAACGACCTGCTACACAAAGTCAAGACGAAAGTCAACAGTCGGAGGTTGCGCAAGGCACTGGTGGCGGCAGACGAAGATGATAGTAAAATTTATAAACAGATATAATATGCAATATACACAAGAAATGATTCTTCGTTCAGACAGTGGATACTGTATGCCCTACGAAGAAAAAGGCCGTGACGTACAGATGAGTCTTGGCTACGGTAAACAGAAACATCCGCATACAGGGGAACCTTTTTTTCATCATGGTGTGGATTTCAAGGCCAACCATTATCTTCTTTCAGCAGTTGCAACAGGAAAGATTTCTGGACTTGGGAATGATGCCGTACATGGTATCTATCAGGTGACACGCTATGGAGACTACGAGGTAAAATACGCACACCTCTCGAACGTTTTTGCCAACTACGGAAGTGAAGTCAAGGCCGGTCAGGTTATTGCCGTAAGTGGGGAAATACTCCACATGGAGGTCAAGTATAAAGGAGAAGAGCTCAATCCTCTGGAGTTCCTGACCATGATATACAGTAACTTGAAAGTCATGGAACAAAATGGGCAACCAGGTGCGGTACCACAATTTGTGACACTGGATATGGATGTCAGAACCATGTATGACAAAGACAGCAAGGAGATAGAGAATCTGATGATGCGTTTTTTTCCGGACTACATGAAAGACATCAGTCTTGGAGCCTACACGTTGCCGGAACATACACAGTTCACTTTGAGAAATATTCTCTCACTGTCGGCTACAAAAAATTACTTCTATGAAACCATCCCTAGTATGGCCAATCCATTGGGTATGAGCGCACGAAGTATACCGATTGCAGAACGGGTACAGAATCTGCTTATCGGTGATTTCCTGAACTATCTTGCCCTGCGTCATCAGATATTCCTTTCCAGTTTAAGTGATCACGAAAAAAAAAAGCACATGAACTGGCCATAGCAACCAGTGGACTTATTGATCCATTGGCAGAGCTCGATATTGATGTTCAAAGCTTCGATATTCCCCGTATGGTGAGCGTGTATCCGGATAAGTCCGGTATCAGATGGTGGACAAAAGCATGGTTCAATGGTAGTGAGAAAGGAGAAGCTGCGATAGAGATTGAACGTGAGCTGGCAATCAAGTTTATCAATGAAAACATTGAAAAGGATGAATGGCTGGAAGAATATTTCCCGAAACAGATGGAAGTATACCACAATGCCATAGAACAGACACGCGAACAATTACTCAACCAGATAAATCTATAAAGGGCATATAAATTATCAATCATATAAAACAGCAACTCATGGCAGAGTCAGAACAAGATAGAATATTCAAGACAAAGGTCATTCCAATCATGAACAAGGTCCGGAATGAACTGCAAGATAAGATGGCAGCAGAGCTTAAAGAGCACACCTCATCATTTGCAGGATTGATGGCCAGTACCATTGGTCCTGATGGTGGAATGTCTGCCAGACAGGCACAGATGCAGTCTTTGCGTTACACAGGTGAATGGAATTCGAAAACAGCAGAAGATTATATTAAAATGGTCAAGAAAGAACTTCAACGCCAGCACATCACCGTTGATTCCGCCATGGAGAAAAAGATGATAGACAAGATGATTCAGGATAAGATTCCACGCTCATCCATTGAATACATCTTAAAGAAGGCAGCAACTAACACCATCTTCTATCTCCCCCAGGAAGTTGCAAAATCACCATTAGAACATCATATGGATACAGAAGCCGAAAAGAGATACAACCCATCTGCGTGGGAAAAGAACACAGGTATAATCCTCGGATCCGTAACCGATCTCGCATGTATGGGTGGAGTCGGTGGCGGTTGGAAAACAGCGGCTACATGGATCGGCGGTGACTTCCTGTTATCTAAATTTTCTGACAAACAGGAAGACCGTTCAGACATACCTTCAATAGTGCGCCCGGGATGCGAGGAACAGTATAGACAAGACCAGGAGAAAATGAAAAAGCAGTCAGAAGAAAAGCCACAGAGTAAGACTTCATCAGCAGAGACTGCACCGGAACAGGAAGAAGCGGTCAAAGAGGAACAACCAACAGAAGAACAGACCTCCCCGAAACCGGAGCAGACCAATATGGATGGATGGCAAGGGTTGCTGACCTCTTTCGGACTCAATGGCATTAGCGACATCGGACACAATATCGGATATGTACTGGCTATGCTGCCTGATATGCTTGTAGGACTCTTCACGGGAAAAACAAAGTCAATCAATCTGAAGGACAATATGATGCCTATTGCCAGTATCGTTACAGGCATGTTCGTCAAGAATCCAATCCTGAAAATGATACTTATCGGTATGGGAGGACTCAATCTGCTGAACAAGGCCGGGCATGAGACTTTGGATGATTTCAAAGCACATCAGCACCCTGAAGCAGGAAACAGCCCAGTGAATTATCGGGTTTATCCTGATGAACCGCTCAATCCACGGATTGTCAATCCTCAGATTAGGTCCAACTGTCTGATTGCTACAATAGACAAGGTTCCTTGCAGCATCACTTTGCCGGATAAAGTTGTGGATGCCTGTCAGCAGGGAGCTTTACCTCTCAACACACTTGCAAATGCAATACTGGTCAAGAATGACCAGATGCGTCAGATTGCTTCTGAAAACTATGAAGTAAGCGAACGGCAAACAGTAGCAAGACCACTTGCACAAAGATAAAAGGATAACAATATAATAATCAGACTTATGGAAGAGAAGAACCAACAAGAGAAAATGGCAATAGTACGTCAGGTTGAGCTTTTTGAGAATGCTTTCAATAAAGCCAAAGAAAATGGTGGAATGTGGCTTGACAACGATGGTCGCAAAGCACCGAAACTATATCTGAAGCCTTTGCAGATTTCTGCTTTCAATGCCATCATATTGGGAATGCACAGCGACCAGAATGGATACAAAACAAATCAATATACGCTTTTTTCTGAAGCAAAGAAACGCGGTGAATCTGTCCAGACCAAAGAAAAGGGAGTACCTTTTCTCTGGTATAATTGGAATGAGTATGTAAACAAACATAATCCTGAAGAGAAAATCAGTCGCTCAGACTATCAAGCACTGCCAGCTGACAAGCAGGAGGATTATAAAGGAATCAGGAACCGTGAAGTCCGCTCACTTTTCAATATCGAGCAGACCACACTCCCTATGGTTGATAAAACAACATTTGATACGGTAGTAAAAGAGACCGGTCCTCTGAAAGACCGTACAGATGTAGAGTCAGCATCGAATGAAATCCGTCAGGGTGTCGAAAATCTTCTGGAACAGTCACGAAAAAAACTGGTTGATATACGCACTGATACTACAGGTGTAGCGCATTACGACAGCAAGAAGGATATTGTCTTCCTGCCACCTGCTTCATCCTATGAACATTATGAAGACTATGCCCGTGATGCTGTATCCATGCTTATGTCCGCAACAGGACATCAACAGAGACTCGCCCGTGAAGGAATGGTAGTCAAGAACGGAAAGGTTTCAGAGGATGCCATGAAACAGGAAAGGCTGGTTGTGGAAGTAGCTTCAGCTGTTAAGCTGCAGGAGTTGGGTATCTCAGCTAAACTCTCTCCGGACAGCATGAAGATGACCGATTACTGGCTCAGAGAACTTAAAGAAGACCCGCATCTGCCGGATATACTGGAAAGGGATGTAAACAACGCTATAGATATGATTCACAAGGCTGAACGTGGTGAGAAAGTAGAGCTCAACAACAGAGTCCTACAGAATCAGATAGCAGATATTAAGCACATTCTTCCCAAACACTATTATGTAGCCGATGAAATCAAGACATTGCCCAACATAGATACAAAAGAGTTCGTGGTTATAAAAGAACCTGAACAGAAAATGGCTGATGTGGTTCTCCCATCTGGAGCTTCATTAGGAGTCGAGAATGAGATTCCTGGAATGAACAAAGGCCGTATCGAACATGCACTTCAAAAAGAGGGATATGAAACGGTTACATTCTACAATATAGATGGTTCTATGGGGTATCGTCCCGATGACAGCTTTTTTGACGGTAAGGAGGTGTCCGTGAACCGCATGAACAAGTGGAATCTGGAGACCCTTACACTACTTGATGTGTCTGATGCCGTCAGACGTTCCGGTGCCATAGACTTTGAAAAGATACTCATGTTGCGTAATGACGAAGGGAAATGGGCACTCTATCTGAAGCCCGAAAATGAAAAGAGCTTCAGCGTTTACCCCGAGAAGGCAGATCTGAACCTTTTCTTTACCACAATAAAGCAAGGTGACGAAGAAACTTCAGAAAAAGTACGTCAGGATTTGGCCCAGAAATACTATATGGCCGCCCAGAACAGTCCGGACATTAAGGTTGACCTCTTCAAAAGTGATGCAACAGCAGAAGAACTCGCAAGGATAGACCGTGTGAATATATTCAAGACCAAAGGTACTGAGAGTACTCCCAGTGTGATATTATGTATGCCCACAGTCAACGGTGAAAAATTGAAGGCTCGCGAAATTAGTCCACAACAATGGCAACGTATGTGGCTGGCAGAAGATATGCAAGATTACAAGAAACATCTTGCAGCAAGTCTTTTTGCCGATGTGCTCCGTAAGGACCGTACAGATGCTGTTGCAGTAGGTACGGATAAATCAGAACAGGAGACTCAGTCAAAAAATCCAAATCAGCAAACGGAAGTATATGAGGAACAGACCGAAGAGAAGAGCAGACAGAGTGAATCTCATGGGCCATCCGAATCTAAGGGCAATAAGAGCAAGGATGAAAGTCCCAAGACTGAAACAAAAGTAACCGCTGAGTTCTCTCCGATGCTGAAGCAATTCTATGAATTAAAATCGAAGCATCCTGATGCAATTTTGCTCTTCAGATGTGGAGACTTCTATGAAACTTACAGCAACGATGCAGAGAAAGCAGCCAAAATACTTGGAATCACGCTCAGCAAAAGCAATCACACAAAAGATGCTGAAGGAAAACCTCTTATGATAGCAGGGTTTCCTCACCATGCGCTCGATGTTTACCTTCCTAAACTGATTCGTGCCGGTGAGCGAATTGCCATCTGTGACCAATTGGAAACTCCCAGGCAAGAAAAAGACGTTACTGAAAAACAGAAAAATGAATCCGACAATCAGGAAGAGAACAAGGTTTCAAGAATGCACAGATAACATGTAACCGCAATGTCAAAGAATCAAGAATATATCCAACAATATGCAGAGTATGCCATGGAGCAGATGCGCAGATATGGCATACCTGCCTCTGTCACACTTGCACAGGGTATCTGTGAAAGTGCCAGTGGTCAGAGTGAACTGTCCCGTAAGGGAAACAACCATTTTGGGATCAAAGCTACCTCCAGCTGGATTGAGAATGGAGGCAAATATCTTGTATATACCGATGACCGTCCAAACGAAAAGTTTTGCCAGTATGCGAATGTGGGAGATTCCTATGAGCATCATTCTCAGTTCCTGAAAAGGAACGGAAGATACGCCGAGCTGTTCCAACTCTCTCCTGATGACTACAAAGGATGGACAAACGGATTACAGGATGTGGGATATGCGTCAAGCAAACAATACGCAGCAACCCTTCAGAATATTATCGAGAAGAACGGATTGCAAAAATATGACCAGATGGTAATGCAGGAGATGAAGGCAGAGGGTAAATCCTTTGGAACTGCTGACAATCCGCGTCAAGCCACATCAAATGATGTTTCCGTACAGGATACTGAAGAAAAGAAATATTCCTTCCCTCTAAAGAGAGAGGAGTTTATGCTGGTTACTTCTCCCTTTGGTACAAGAAAAGACCCTTTAGACACAAGTAAATATCAGGTGCATAAAGGAATTGACATTCAGACAAATCATGAGGCAGTCCTTGCAACAGAAGATAAAGGAAAAGTTGTCAACGTGAACAGCAATGCTAATACAAACGGAGGACGGTCTGTTACAGTTGAGTACAACAGAAACGATGGCAGCATATATCAATGTACCTACATGCATCTGGACAGTATATCCGTCAAGGTCGGTGATGAAGTTGCTGCCGGACAGAAGCTTGGCATTTCAGGAAACACTGGGTATCGGACTACTGGTGAACATCTTCATTTTGGAGTTAAATCCATATCCACAGATGGAACAAAAAGAGATATTGACCCGGCTGCATATCTTGCTGAGATTTCACAAAAAGGGAACATCTCACTACAGGTTCTCAGTAACGGAAAAGATCTGACTGCGCAATACAAGAGTGCGAGTAAATCCGATGCCAATGTGCAGCCAGATACAGCCATGAGTCCGGATGAGTGGATGAAGAAAATTCTGTCCTCTGAAGACAGTGGGGTAAATATGCCTATAGCAGATCCTGTAATAGAGATAGCCATGACTATGTTCACCTCACTCATGGCTCTTGCCCTCCAGATAGACACGTCAAGTGAGGAGGAAAAGATGCAGAAGGCCACTGATGCAGCTGTCAGTAAAAGCATAGACCTTACTCCTATCCTCCCATCCTATAAGACCTGCACCATAAGCCTGCATGATGGTAAACCCAATCTGTATGCAGACAATGGAGTTGTACAACTCAACAGAGAACTGAGTAATGCAGAAATAAACAAGATCCAACAGACACTTGGCAGTACCATGATGAACGATGATGAGAAACGACGTAGCATCGCCTCTGTTATTAACTCTGCCGTGGTCACGCTGCAGATGTCACAAAACTATCAGAACAATCTGGAGAACCAACAAGGCAGACAGGAGTCTGTACAGTTGAAATAATTTGCTTTTTAAGTACCTTAATTCCGCAACATAATTGATAATTATTTTTATAAGTTCCTGAGCAACATTTTGTTGCCCAGGTTTTTGCCATGTCAGCGTTTTCACTTACCTTAGTGTTGCGAATCCAAAGACAAAGAAAACCGTAACAAGCATGGCAAATGTAGCAATAAAATCCGAAAGACTCACTCCTTTTGGAGGCATATTTCCAATCATGGAGCAATTTACCTCCCTTCTCTCCTCTACAATTGACTCAACACTTGGGTTGAGATGCAAACTCTATGGTTATCAATACAGCGAAATCATCCGCTCCCTCCTATGCGTTTACTTCTGCGGCGGTTCTTGCGTTGAGGATGTCACCGCCCACTTAATGAGTCATCTTTCCCTTCACCCCACACTCCGCACCTGTAGCGCCGACACCATCCTCAGGGCAATAAACGAACTGGCCCGGGAAAACATCTCATACACATCTGATGCCGGAAAGTCCTATGACTTCAATACGGCAGACACACTCAACACATTGCTCCTGAATTGCCTGTTGGCCACAGGGCAGTTGAAAGAGGGCGGGGAGTATGACGTTGACTTTGACCACCAGTTCATTGAGACGGAGAAGTACGATGCAAAGCCCACGTACAAGAAATTTCTTGGTTACAGGCCCGGTGTGGCCGTTATCGGCGACATGATTGTCGGCATAGAGAACAGCGACGGCAACACCAATGTACGCTTTCACCAGGGTGACACGCTAAAGAGGATTTTGGGGAGACTTGAAGAAAAGAAAATGGCAGTCAACCGCTTCAGGGCCGACTGCGGCTCATGCTCTGAAGACATTGTGGATGAGGTCAGGAAGCATTGCAGGACATTCTACATACGTGCCAACCGCTGCTGCTCGCTCTATGATGACATCTTCGCGCTCAGGGGGTGGAAGAGGGAAGAAATAAACGGCATTGTGTTTGAGTTGAACTCCATTCTCGTTGAGAAGTGGAAAGGCAAACCGTATCGCCTGATAATCCAGAGACAGAGACGCATGGGCAGTGGACTTGACCTGTGGGAGGGGGAATATACATACCGCTGCATCCTGACCAACGATTACGAATCATCCATGAGCGACATCGTGGAGTTCTATAACATGCGTGGAGGCAAGGAACGCATCTTTGATGACATGAACAATGGGTTTGGATGGGGCAGACTGCCTAAATCCTTCATGGCGGAAAATACCGTGTTCCTGCTCCTGACGGCACTGATACGCAATTTTTACAAGGCCATCATGCAAAGGATTGAAGTGAAGAAGTTCGGGCTCAAGGAAACCAGCCGTATCAAGACGTTTGTCTTCAAATTCATTTCAGTACCTGCCAAGTGGATTAAGACCGCAAGGCAATGTGTGCTGAACATCTACACCGACAACCATGCATATGCAGAAGCCTTCAAAACTTCTTCCGGATGATTTACGTCACTTGATGGCCACTGATTGCGTATTGCCTCAAGTCGCTTTATGGGGTAAGGGGATAGTATGCGCATTGAAACGGACGCGAGGACTTAATGGCTGTCTTACGAATCAAAAGTCCATTTCTCTTGTAGGTAGCACTTCGGGAATGGAGTTGCGGATTTAAGGAAGTATAACAATCAATTCGTTTTATTATGATTAAATGTAATGTAACCGTGTGTGGCACCGTTTCCCGCCAGGCACAAATGCGTGCTAACAAAGAAGGTACGCAGTTCGCATCATTCGGTATCAATATAGTTATTCCGGCAAAATCAGGAATTAACAAGACAGTTGAAATCAGTGTGGCCAAGACCTGCAACAGCCTATCTGAGTTACCAACAATTCAAGTTGGGACTCGCATTGAAGTAGCCGGTATTCTAATGTTTCACAAAAAGGGAGAAGCATTATACCTTAACCTGTCTGCAACTGGCATTAACACATTCAATGCAAGCAATAACGACGGCATTAACGGTACAATGGAGTTCAGAGGTACTTTAGGCAAACAAATTGAGGACAAGACAACTAAAAGTGGTAAGTCCTTTACGGTGTTTTCCGCTTATAGTAGCGAAAAGGATGGAGATAATTACACCTATACTTGGGTACGCTTTATGCAATTCGACAAAAGAAAAGAAACATGGATGCAACCAAAAGCCGGAATCAATGCTAAGGGGGATTTGGAATTAGGTGTGTACAATAACAGACTTGACCTTACATGCCGCATAAGCGAATGCTCTCTTTGGGAGAAAAGCTCTAACTCTTACCAACACTAATGATTATGACAGGTAAAAAGATTTATAATTCAGATGGCCGTAGCAGTGAAGATAAGGCCTTGGACAAATTCGCAGAGATGATTATTAAGAAAATCAAGACTTTGCAGAATGACTGGAAGAAGCCTTGGTTTACAGATAAATCCATCTCTTGGCCAAGAAATCTTTCTGGCCGCGAATACAACGGAATGAATGCACTCTTACTCATGATGCACTGTGAGAAACAGGGATATAAACTACCTGAATTTTGTACTTTTGACCGTATAGCCGGTCTGAACTATACCAAAGACAAGCAGGGAATCCGTCAGCAGATAAAGGATAACAATGGGCAGGAATTGCCAAAGGTTTCCATTCTGAAAGGAGAAAAGAGTTTTCCGGTGTTCATCACGACATTCACTGTTGTCGATAAAGAGACAAAAGAGAAAATTAAATACGATGACTATAAACAGCTGAGTGAGGAGGAAAAGAAAGGTTACAACGTCTATCCGAAGCTTCAGGTATATAACGTGTTCAATGTGGCTCAGACCAATCTTCAGGAAGCTCGTCCTGATTTATATAAGAAACTTGCTGATGCAGGAAAACAGATAAGTCCACAATCTGAAGGTGAAGAATTTTCCTTTGCTCCTATCGACCGGATAATAAAGGATAACGGATGGATCTGCCCTATCAAGCCAACTTACGGAGACAGTGCCTACTACAGCATTTCGAAGAATGAGATTGTCGTTCCTGAGAAAAAGCAGTTCAAGGATGGTGAATCATTCTATACCAACCTGGGTCATGAAATGGCCCATTCCACAGGAGCAGAAAATCAGTTGGGAAGACTACAGCCAACGTCCTTTGGTAGTAAGGAGTATGCCCGGGAAGAGCTTGTGGCCGAGCTAAGTGCAGCCCTCGTTGCACAACGCTATGGTATGACCAAGCATCTGAAAGAAGACAGTGCCAGTTACCTCAAAAGCTGGCTTGACAGCTTGAATGAATCTCCGGAATTCATCAAAACTACACTGACAGATGTGAAAAAGGCATCAAGTATGATTACAAAATGTATTGATGCCATGCAACAGAAAATTGACCAGGAACAAAACATAGAAGTAGTCCAAAGTAATAGCCAAGAGCCTGTGTACTATGCTTCTGTAGCCTACCTTCAAATGGGTGAAGACACAGACAGACTTGACAAGCTACAAGAAAAGGGCGATTATGAGGCACTATTGAAGGAAGCCATTGAGTACGATGCCGGTGATGCCATAGACCTGTCCAACACTTACCTGTCTCCTACAAAATACCGTGGAGATGACCTGTTGGTGGAGAACGAACACTATGCCGTGGTATATAACCCGTCTGTTGGAGGAACCTATGATGTGATGCGTAAAGTCACTGCTGAAGAAGTCAGACAGAACATCACCCGTTACGGATTGCCTGATAACGCCACTGCTGATGTCAAGTCCATTGCTGAAAAACAGGAACAGAAAATGGAAACTGTCGCACAAGAAGAGACTCACTTTCATCGAGGAAGATAATGGAATATTCTCTTATCTTTCCCTCTCGTATTTTCAAAAAATCCACTTGTATTAGGCTTCGTTATTCGAAGTTCTAAAACAAGTGGATAAATTTGTATATAGGTGATTTCACCAGCACGTATTCTCTATGGAAACAGGTAGTTCTTTTACTAAATATCACCTTATATGGTAAGAGTTTTTACTTATCCATAATTTCTACAATCGGAACAGTTTTCTCCATTTCACTACGCGAGATGTATTTGTAAGTACCTACTTGCATTACACGTTTGTCTGATGGAACATCTATTTTTTGATTATCATAATATGAAATTTCTTTATCAGCAAGGAATAAAACAATCATTCCTATATTAGAAATATCTTCTACCGTTGCCAATGCACTCCCATCTGGAAGTACTTGCATAATCTCAAAGGAATGGACATTAATTTCTTGCTGTGGCTTTTCAAACATCACGATATTATTGTCAGATGATGTTCCGTTTGTATTTCCTAATGCTACGAAGAAAAAGAATGCAAAAGTAAGAATGATACCCGTTATGATACCACCTAAATAGATTAAAATTGATTTTTTACGTGAGTTCATAAATATTTTAGATTTTAGTTGTTTTGGTTCTTTTTAATTTACCGGAAAATAGGAACAATAAAAGGATTTTCTTTTGGTCATTCATATCAAGATAAGCAAAACGTCGTTGTATTTCGGATACGTGCATCAACTAATTTGCCTTTCTCACGTTTGACAAACCATTTAATGAGTTTAGCTATAGGACGATTGTGCATACAATTACAGCTTACTATTTAACGAATGAAATGCAAAGCAGCAATAATAATGATACCAGCAATAATAATCCAACGATTGATGTTAATTGCTTTCGTCGTAGCTTCAGAAGAAGTCGCTAATTCATTTTGCAAATTCTTAGTCTCGTTAATTATATTATCAGTTGAACTTTTAATGGTATTGCATGAAGTCTGTATACAATTAATTATATTGGTAATTGCATCAACTTTTGTTTCAATAGATTTTATCTTTGGAGAAATATCATCTATTAACTTTTTCAGCTCCTGATTCCATTGATTCAACTTCGTAGTAATGCTATCAGCATGTTCCTTAATATTTGAGGGAAGGTCATCAACATTTTGACTGATTGATGCAATGGCATTATCTTGCCCCTTTTGAGATTCCTTCAAATCTTTGGAAATGTCAAAAAGAAACTTTTTAATGGTTTGAATCTCTTTTGTGGTTGATTTTATCTCTTCACGAAGAGCGCTAAGTTCTTCGACCCTTTCAGATAGCAAGTTATTCTGCTCGGTAAATTCTTGCAAAGAAGCATCGACTGAAGATGTGAAACTAGACGTAATATTCTCGCAAGCAGAGGTCATTTTACCCACTGACTTCTGCACTTCTTCTGAAATTCCAACCTGTGCTCCTTCTAATTGTTTCTCCCACTCTTTGATTTCTTTAACAAGAGAATTGATTGAAGCGACATAACCAGCAACGGCATTTTGCAGTCCTTCACTTGCTTGAACAGTGTTTTCAACTTGTTTTCTTGCAGAATCAAGTTGCTTTAGGTTCTGTTCTAACCTTTCCAAAGTAGCGTTAATATCGTATGTCATTTTGATATAATTATTTTAGGTATTTCTTTGTTATTTCATTTAACTTATCCTCATGGACAAACAGTGTTATCGTTTTCTTACCATCGTCAACCAAGTTCTGCTTGATAAACTTATCATCTTTACGAACTTTGGCTTTTAGATAAGATGTAAAAGTGTCAATGTCACTCCAAACCTGCTTATTATCCCTATTATACAAAGTCATAAAGCCTTCGATATAATTGTTGTAAGCATTATTTTTCAGTGTCTGGTTATTCCCTGCGCCTAAAAAAGTAATGCAATAAGCGAGCAAAAGCTGCAAAGCAGCATTATCAGGATGTGCTCTCAGACAAAGTAAGGTCGCGCCATACAGATGTTTGACATTATCCACTTCACTGCCAGAGTTATCATTAACAGGGTCAATTATTTCAATATACTTCTTAACGACATCGAATCCATCTTTTCCTTCTATATCTGTATCATCCTTCAGGGAATAAGGCTTTCCATTAACTTCATAGCCGGTTCGCGCATACTTAGAGTTGAAGTACAGATGAATAAACTCCTTCAGCCATTCATCGTTACCATTTGCTTGACGTTCTATGATACTGTCCTCACATGCTATACACATGTCCTCGATGGCACGATAACGCTTCTTTTCAAGGTTTTCATACACAAAGGCTGTTAAATAGCCCAGGCAACGGTCTAAATAATTACGCCCTGGCTGTTTGTCAATTTCATCCACCTTCTTCTGAGCTTGCTCCAAAGAATAATACTTACGGAAGAAATCCAACATATACTGTTTGAACTCTTCATCAGTTCGTTTGTGGATTTTAAGTTCGTATGTTTGTGACAGATAATCAATAGTCACATCATCTACAAGCCCTATGCAGCACATTCTGTATATTGCTTTATCTGTATCATCTTTATCTCTTTTCTTACAAAAAGCCATTCGTAGCCTTTTATAGATGCTTTTATTTGCATGATTGCGAAGCCATCTAGTATCACCTGAGCATTTGGCTATCTTAGCTATCAACTCATTAAAATCACCAATTTTTTTCAAATCCAACTTTCCGTATCTGTCCTCATTGATATTTTGCCATCCCTGTTCCTCAGATATAGCAAGAATTTCCTTTTTGATTGAAGCTTCAAAACCTTCAGGATCTTGTTGAACATTATTCTCCCAAGAAACAACAACACTTGCATTGCCGTCTTCGTCAGCATGTGCCATTGCCTGATATATACCCTCTGTGATATTGTCTTCTCCCTCCAAAGGGCGCATAAGTGTCTTAGGAGAATAATCTTCATATGATTGGAGTATCTGGATCAAACAATTAGATATATACGAGCATAATGAATATTCAAAACCTAGATAATTATAAGTCGGGCGTAGGCTGTCGAGGAAGATATAACCATATTGTTTGTTATTATCTTCTTCCGAAACGATTTTAACTGCATTTTTTCTTGTATCTATCTTTAAGCACACATCCTCGTTTCCTGCTTCGTCTCTCAACTTTGCCTGAATCTCTGTTAGAAGTGTAGGCTTAGCATTGATTATTCTATCAGTGAGTTCAACAAGAATGACCTTCTCCTTGAATAGACCACGGAACGAGTTATTATGGAACCACAAGTTAATGTCCTTGTCTATGTTCTCCAGGAATCCTTGCTTTCTGATAATATCAAGAATCTTATCTGTCTGTTCTTTGGTACAGTTATTATATTTGCACAATGCAGGAATATCATCTGCAAGAACAAACTTATTTATATATCGTTCAAGCCATGTTGGGTCTTCATCCCCCATCAAATATCGAATATCATTTATTTTATCTATAGTAAATTCAATGAATTCTGTCGGATCATATAAAACATAAGATATGGCATGCTTCTTATCACGACCACAACGACCTGCCTCTTGAACATAACTTTCAATGGATGAAGGGTGATTTATATGAATTGTATATCTGATATTTGGCTTATCTATACCCATACCGAACGCTTTAGTGGCCACCATCAGATTTTGGTCATTTTCATTAAATGACTTCATATCACCAGAAGGCTTGTCACCGCCAACAAACGTACCCATCGACAATTCTGGCTCATGCTCTCGCAATTCAGTGGAGATACCAGTCCTGGTACCCCAAACATTATCTTCTACACCGAAAGTTCCATGTGCATGTGGACAGAATACTATTCCAGCATTTTTATAGTGTTGTTCACTATCTGCCGAATAGAAATCCTCTGCTGAAAAATCCTCTATATGAGCAATCCTTGATTTCTCAGTCTCATGCTGATTGACTTGCACTATATCTGAAGGTATTTCATGCAGTAGCTCATACATCTTATTCTTTTTTGCTGTTGCTACAACATCTTTAAGTTCCCAATCTGATTTTGCTTTAAGCAAGAACTGCTCATTAGGTTCTCTCAATTCATCAAAATTAGAAAAGACCTCAATAATACGATATGTTAGTTCAGGACGTGAATCAGACTCAGGACGTACAATTGTTTCACTGTCAATAGTAAGGTTTCCACCAAGAGTCAATTCACGCTCAACGTCTGCAAGAACATCAAACGATGCTGTAGCCGTCAAACCTATAATAGACAATGGACGACCTGATTTCGTATTCATGAAATTTATCATGTTTCGTCCAAGGTGGAGATAAGAAGTACGGAAATCATGTCCCCATTCAGATACGCAATGAACCTCATCAATAATGCCATAAGAGAAATACACATGATTCTTCTCTGTCATTGTAAGCAAACTTGAACGAAAATTCTCCATCATAAATCTTTCCGGAGAAAGGAGCATGAACAAGACAGAACCATTTTGAAGAAGATTCAGTTTTTTAGCCTTCTCTTTGGCATTCATTCCACTATTAACACATTCACAAGCATCAATTCGTGCTTCGCGCAACCCTCGAACCTGGTCAACCATAAGTGAAACGAGAGGGTCAACAATTATAGAAACGCCAGGTTGTAAAATGCATGATAACTGATATGTCAAAGACTTACCGCCACCAGTAGGAAGTAATCCTATTGTAGTTTTATCAGCTAAAGCATGGCTAAGAATAGGCAACTGCCCAGGACGGAAAGATGGCTTGCGGAAAATATCACGCAAGAAATATGTAAGGACATCTTCCCTTTCCTTTATATTTACATAAGACCCTGTGCCATCTTTTGTAACCAATGGAGGATATTGTATATTGTCTGCAGCGCAGATTGTTCGCTCACGTTTCTTGTAATGAGAAGAACGGATAAGATAGACAGTATCTGCATCGACATTCAAAGGAAGGGCATCAATGTTGTCTCTAAGTAACATTGATATATCCAAGCATAGGTCAAAATGTCCTTCTGGCATTTGAGTAGCGACACGGTTTCCCAAATGCAATGGAGATTTTTTGAATTCTTCTGTTGATATGATCTGAAGCTTTATCTCCGGCAGTCTATCTGATGAAGCTGCTAATTCACAAATATACCTATATTTTTCAGCAAGGTCCTTTATAGCCAATGCAGAACATGGGATATCACGTTCTACAATGGCAATATTCCATACATCGCTATCAAGACTAAGAGCACCGGACATCATTGCCTCCACCAACATTCGTTCTACTCGTGCAATTGCCATTGGTGCAAGAACTATTTGCAAAGTGTCCAACCAATTTCCAGACAGAGCCTTTTTGTAATTAGCCTTTATAATCTGTAAGTAGTCAACTGAAGCAGCGTCACTTTCCCAATTTTGCATGAACGCCATATTATTCAGTTGTTCAATACGATATGTATCCCAGCCTCCATTGAGAGCCATTCGGTCACGTCGCTCATCGCTAATTCTACTGAATATATTAGAATGATAACGCAGACCGTCCATCTCAAGAATGAAGCCGGTTCTTGCATCACCATAAGGAATTTCCAACGCAAAATCTACTCGTTGATCTTTGCTGAATCTTCTATCAGGAATATCTACAATTGATGAAAGATTACGTTGTGGCTCAAAAACTTGAATCAGATATTCACTTTGAGAACCTTCCAAGTATTTTTCAATAAAATCTTTCTCAAAGGAACTGTCAAGCATATCTCCATTATAGAAATCTACATTAAAACGAGGATCTATAATATGCAGGGCTTCATAAATTTCCTGCACCGAAACTTTATGAGTAGATTTATAATCAAGTATCGCTCCTTCTTTTGGCTTGGTTGAAATATGGAATAAATCAGAAAAAGTATTCTCTAATAACAACGGAGCCTTTGTTGGCAAACCTCTTGATATGATATTTGCCAAGACTGCAAGTTTGGAGTCTGTATTTGAATTATAAGCAAGAGGTATATTTGATTTGACATCGAAAGCAGAAAGAGAACGATAAAGTTCTTCAGCATTATCTGCCTTATCAGATTTGCTATATTCCTCTGCGACAGCATCAAGAACAAATCCTGCAAAGAACTGTTCTTTCTTATGCGAATCTTCAATACGTTTACGAATATTCTCAACGGTCTCAATGCGGTCGAAATGTTTGAAGAATATACGCATTGAGATTGTCCAGTCACCCTGCCATGTCCCACGTTCCTTATTCATCGTGGCATACATAATATCAGGTGCTGTGGCAGCTACGAATTCATCAACACGTCTGTTGTTGCTGTAATAAGGACCGATGCACACAAAATAGTTATCACTTCCGAATAGCTGTTGGAACAAGTGAATGAATCGTGCAAGGTCAAAAGCTTCTACATCGAGAATATTACTGAAAAGATGTACTTTCCTAATATTCGATTTCTTGAAATCTTCCGGACTCAAAGAGTCAAAATCCTTAGTAATGGACTTTACGAAATATGCAGAACTAAAACTTTCAATAACCTGTGTTGCTCTTTCGACAGCAGCAGAAGAAGGCTCTACCAAGCAAAAATGCTTGATATTAGGTGATATATTCTTTGAATGTAGAAAATCCAATAAGCATACTGAGGCTGTTCCTTGACCGCAACCCCAATCGTAAATCTCCACTTCTTCTGAGAAGATTTCAGAAATATCAGGAATGCAACCAAAAGCAGCATCAAGCTTCGCTTTATGCATTTTACCGAAGCTATGTAAATACATATTTAGATGGTCTTCGTCATCTAATATGCCTTTACCTCGTTCTAAATCCTGATACAGCTTATTACGACTCGTTCGATCAGCAGGAAGAAGAGTCAATGCTGCATCTCTCATACCGACAAACGAGATATTTCTGTTTCTTCTGAATATATCTATAAAATTTGACATAATTATTTCCCTGTTATTGTATCAGCATTTTTATTCTGCTGATGACGTTTCCAATTCTCTAAAGCTAAATGCTTAGTTGTATTTGCATAGCAGTATTCACATAGATGTGGACAAGTGTTATATTCACCAATATCTTTAGCTGCCATACATCCACACAGGGCTCTTTGTCCTGGATCTTTCTTGTGAGCACTTAGGAAGAATTGATTGTGTGGCAGAATAATTGCACCATCAGGTAATGATGGTGAATCTTCAAACAATGACGGTGCTGGCATCTGCTGAATTTTAACCTTCATAAAATCCATAAGAACCTTATCGTCCCACGCCAAGCGAGTTATTAGATCTCCATCAATACACCTATTATGAGCTATTCCATATCTATCAATATCTATCTGCTCTCCGCAAGTAGCAAGCTGGAAATTCCAGTTTCTTTCGCTATTCATTTTTGATAATTTCATAGCGAACTTCTCCATTTGCGCAGTTTCCCACTCATGATATGGAATGCCATTCTTTTCAAGATTCAATTTAACCTTTTTATAAAGCTTGATGTCAGCATACGAAAACACCAATTTCTCCGTATATCCTTTGAGCTGGTCACCAATCTTCTCAACTTTACTAATAAGGTCATCTATAGTAATATCATCTGTAAGAATCATCGGATCGAAACGCCAAACAACAGCGTCCGCTCCAAGTTTATTAGATAACATTTTGAATGTCTCAATGCGATTTAAAAGTGAAGGTACTTTCTCCAATCCCTCCTTCTCATAATCATTCAATGTGTATTGTATATAGCACCTTATATTTCTTTCTTTGAGATAATCAAGATATGGAAGAAGCGGACGAGGATTCTTTGACCAAAAAACTATAAAGCGAGTTTTATCATACGATACATAAGACTTCACGCCATTAAATGGGTTGGTCCATGCTGAGTAACCTTTCTTTAAGCGGTCAAAAAACCAATCGGCATAGAATGCAGGAATATCCGTACTTCTACTTGCCGACACGATGATAGGAGCCTGCGCTTTCACAGGCTGCCCATCAACGATTATGTCTGTATGTTCCCAAGATGCCATACTTTATTCACTAAACATTATCAAGTAATAGAAATCATCTTCATTAGGAAGATTATTGATTATAAATGCAACAATCTTACCTTTCTGTTGAGTTATTTGAAATAATGAAACATATTCTTTACCACTTGAAGCAGATTCCCAAGAATTTCCGACTTCAGCAGAAGCTGCCTCGAAATCGTTACCTTGTGATTGGTAGTCAAATTGTGGAACAAATGTAGGATTCTGCTGAAGTATTCTTTTTGAACGAAGTTCTGCTATATTGCTAATATCAAAAGTAACAGTTCCGTTTGTCTCTTTTCTCATAATTCTAGCATAAGCAGATGAGTCCGTCTCGATAATTTGTGCATCACCATGATAAGGTTGTTTGACAACCTTAACCTTTGGTAACTTCAAATTAAATGTAAAACCATTGGCTACTGCACTAATTGAGATGTTGTTATTGAAAGGTTTGTCATCTTCTTTCGGCTCTTCCTTTTTAATGATTGACGAATGCAAATACTCCAGGCGTATATTGCGGTCATACATATGAAGCACACACTTTTCCACTTGCCCATTTTTGTAATAAACTACAAAACCATAGTCGCTGTAATCTACTTCTTGCCAACCGAAAGGAGATCGTGCCTCGATAGGGAAACCACGCAATTCTACCATGTCTGCCGTTTTTTTCACAACCTTCATAGGTTTGTCTGACATGTTCGGCTTACCCAGGTCATCATTGTATATCTTTACGATGTAACCAACGCCGGGGGCTAACTTGTAACCAGGGCAACCATCAGTGTTCTTTACCATACTGACAGTACGAATACACTCCTGTAAACCCATAACAGGAGTGTCGTTTTCATAACGCTGATGACAATTGGAACGAAATGTAAAAGGCTGTATTGACTCTTTCTGTTCACGTTCTGCTTTCAGTTTGGCTTGACGTTCAAGTTCTTTACGACGGTTCTCTTCCAACCTACGTTCTCTTTCACGTGCAATACGCTCTTCCTCCAACTTTTGTTGGCGAGCTTGCTCTTCAGCGCGACGACGTTCTTGTTCTTCCTTTTCACGCTTCTTTTTGAAATAATTAAAAGGCCACATATCGATAATATTTTAATTAATATAGTATTCCACATTGATGTTCAAATAAAGTCTTTCGTTATATTCCATGAAATGAAGCCTTGCCATTCGATAAGGAACACATTACTCTACTGATTATTCTCCCACACAAAGGCACTCAGCAGTTTATCCATTTGCGACATGGCATAGAGTGGGCAGATTTGTACGTGACGTACTGCATTATTATCCTTGACATCTTGATACTCAAAGCTCCCAAAGTTCTCCATTGAGCATCTAAGGGCATTGTGCAAATGCTTTTCGTTCATAAACAGCCAAAGGCTCTTCATTCCGCCTTGCATTCCCGCCTTCACCTCGATGGGAACAACTTGCTGCTTATATGTCACAAGATAATCAATCTCTGCAGAGGAATTTTTTGCCCTTCTAAGCCAGTAAAACAAGTCATGGCGGATGTTCGGAGTTTTGTAGTGCAGCATTTCCAGTCCTGCAACCATTTCTGCCATTGGTCCTTTGTTTGCCAATTCTGAAACATCGGATGTTAGGATTTGGGTTGTCAGCTCACTTACATCACCGGTCGTCATATTCAACAGACGCAACATCAAACCAGTGTCGAGCAAAAGCATCTTACGATAGGAATAATCAGCCTCACTTCCTAAAGGTACGCCATTGGCTGACGTATGCGTGACAGGAATCAGTATGCCTGCAAGAATAAGCATTTCAAGGGCTTTCTTCACTTCTGAAGTACTATAACTGCCGCCGACCTGAGAATAGACAAACTTTTTAGTGGCTTGAACGGCTGCACTACGCATGGTCAGGCGCAAAAGCATAGGATCAACACGTTTCTTATATTTCGGAAAATCGTCTTCATAGGTAACGACAATATCATCCTGCACCTCCTGGCAAGCCAGATAGTCGTGGGTCTCCACCCATTTGCTCACGGCTTCAGGCATTCCGCCAACAAGCATGAAAGTACGGAGTAGCCCCACCAACTTTTCATATAGAGGAGCTGGCAGTGGTGCTGATGACGTAGCTTGATTCCGCGCCTCAATAAGCAAATTCTCGCCATTAGCAAGCAGGAACTCATCGAACGTCATCGGAAACATAAACATCGAGTGAATCCTGCCGACACCAAATGTTGGCAGTTCTTCAAGTGCGAACTCTAACAAAGAGCCTGCAGCTATCACATGAAGTTCGGGCATGTCCTCTTTGAAAAATCGGAGTGACATGATGGCTTCGGGACAAGCCTGAATCTCATCAAGAAACAGAAGTGTGCTTCCTGGTTCTATCGGCTTACCGGCAATAGCCGCCATTTGTGGAACAATTCGTTTCACATCAATATCGCCTTGAAATAGCTGCTTATATGAAGGTTGCCGTTCAAAGTTCACCTCCACAAAGCTCTTGAACTTCTGACTCAGATGACGAACTGCTGTTGACTTTCCTACTTGACGCGCACCTCTTAACAGCAAAGGTTTATGTGAAGACCTTTGTGACCATTCCAGCAAATATCCGTCTATCATTCTTGAATAATACATAACTCTAAGATACTTTATAATTTGTCTGTAAAGGTATAAAATTAAAATTATCCAAGGAAATATTTCTCAATAAATTCAAAAACACAAGGTATTATTTAAGTATCATTGAATATTTTCCCATCTAATAAAATCGTCAAAAATCAACTTTTCCAATCATTTTCGATATTCATCTGATTTTGTCTTGAGACATCAATTCCCAACATTTAAGTTGTAGTATGAAAAACATTTCCATGTTAGCCCACATAAAAAAGGTATGCAAGGAAAATCCAAGCATACCTTCTCGACAAATTTTTAAATATGAGATTTAAATTTTAATGAAAGTCTCAAGACTTTTTAGCTTATACAAAAAACAACTTCTATCATTCAGTAAGCGTGACTACCGCAAAGCGGTTTGAGTCATTGACCTTATATTTATCTATTCCACCAAAGCTATGCAGATGAATGAGACTTTCGGATACCCCTTTATCCACAAGCATTTGAGCAATATATCTGGCACGACGCTGGGCAAGTTCCTGATTGATGGTCTGTGTACCAGTGGCGCTGTCGGCTGCTCCGAATATGGTCACTTTTAAATTATGCACCTTGGATATTTTTGCAATGTCATCGAGGTTCACGATCTGGGATTCATCTACAAGCCTGTCTGAATTTAGCTGGAAGAAGAAGTACACTGGGATACCCACTGTTATCTTTGAATTACCTGAATTTTCTATTGAGTCTAATTCATTATTATTTGCAGACATAAGATTATCAGATATTTTCTGACCGGCAGACAAAAGCGAATCCAAGTGGCAGTCTCCAATCTGTGCATGCGCATCCACAAGACCGATTTCAGCATCATCAGCCAGCTTTCTGGCTATACTGTCATTCCCAGATTTGCTTTCAGAAGCATCTGACTTCTTCTCCGACAATCGCGCTCTTAGCGAATTAAGCCCACTATAGTTATTCTTGGGATAGACAGCATGTACATCTTTCTCACCTGACAATTTTTTCTGCAATCGTATATTCTCATCCTTCATATAGGAAATGTAATCCTTGAGATAAGCATTCTGCTCGATATAAGGTGTAGCATCAACTACACGCTTCCATCCAGCCTTTCCTAATGTTATGGAAAGACCAGCTGAGACTGTAAGCATATTATCCTTGAATTTTATAGAGCTACCAATGTTGTCAAAGTTCTGGGCTGTTGTCAGTCCGCTTACACCTGCAACAAGTTTTACCCTGTTGCCAATTCTGTAACCTATCTCCAGACCATAGGTAAATGCGAACGGACGGCTGCCATCGGAACCACTGGCACATGAACAAGGATCAGACCAGTCCGCATTATGAACCATACCCACTCCCACATAAGGAACAATATCCCAAAGAGAGAGTCCGTACTCATTCTGACGAAGTCCGGAAGTCAGATTGTACATCAAGTCTGCGTGATAAAACTGATACTTCATAGATTTGAACTCAGCGTTCTTGAACGTCAGTCCCTGAAAACCTACACGTCCACCGATTGCGGGTGTGAACCACTTCCCAACGCCGACCTGCAAGGCTGGTGTTATTCGATCGAACACATCACCGCAACCAATGGGTGATCCGAGAAAAGCTGAAGCCCCGCCTTTAATTTCTATAAACCAATTTCTACCCCAGTTGGCTGCTTCGCTTACATTCTTCAGATATGTAGAATTCATAGGCAAGAGCATCTGCTCCTGACTGAAAAGATTCTGCTTATAAATGCTGTCAGCATTGTGATGGATGTTACTTGCAGAAACTGTCATCGCAGCAAGACATCCCGTTAAAAACAAAAGAATATTCTTTCTCATATAGTTTATACTTTAATAGTCGTTGATACTGTCATAAGCCAACAGGCTTACCATTACATTCTCTTCTTCCGTTTGACAGATGGCGCACACATCTTGCGTGCCATTGCCAGACACCTACGTGCCCACTCACGGTCATCATCTTCCGGCCGCCTTCCCCAACCAGTGGAGGGGCCACCGCCACCTCCGTGAGTCTGGGCAATGGTCGTAGCATCGTCCACATAACCGCACACAAGGTTCAAGGCAACCATGACAACATGATTTCCCTGTTCTGCCAGTTGGCAGATCAGTGTATCGTCAAACAAGGATTTTGTTTCCTCCGGCAGATGGTGATAGCGGGATGTGAACTCCTGTGACATTGTGTCAAGCATTGCACCGTTCAAGTGATAGCTCATGTTATGAGCCCATGAAAGTTCAGACTGATTGGCCTTGACTTCCAGTTCCCTGGCTTGCTGCTCGATGTCAGCCTTATCTTCACGAAGAGCTTCAAGCAACCGGTTAGTCTCATCAAGTTTCTTTTCCTTGTCTGCCAGTTTAGCTTCAACCTGAGCCTTCTGGTATTCGAGACTTTGAATCTTGCGTGCAATCTCTGCACTGATACTCTCGCTGTTGGCCTGCATTTCCCGAAGAGGACGAAGTTCATCTTCAAGACGGTCTTTCTCCGTCTTCAGATTATCAATCATGGTCGTAAATGACTTCTGTTTCTTCTGGGCTATTGCCAGTTCCTCGTTCAGAGACTTAAGCAACTTCCTGTTGTTCTCCAACTGGGCTTCAAGTGTCACACAGGCATTGGCCAGCCATCGTCGGTATTCCTCAGTAGAGCGATGTTTCGCACCAGATTCCACAACCGACACTCCTCTTGTAAGACCCCATTTTTCATTGACCTTTGCTAGCTCGTCATGAAGGGCAAGCATATAATTCTTAAACTCCAGACGGTTCTGTCCATGAAAAATCTGCTTGAAAGCAAACTTGCCGTTCTGGTCTATCGGTAGTAGAGCACAGTGAACATGCGGGTTCTTCTCGTCACAGTGAACTATAAAGGAAATGATGTTTTCCTCTCCATATTTATCTGCCACGAAGCGATAAATGTCACGTGCCCATTCTTCTATTTCCGGCATACGCCTTACATGTTCGTTACCTCCTTTGCTCTCAAAGTCAACTACCTGATTGCCGAAGGCCAGCTCACGCATACGGTCGGTTGAGCCTCCGAATATGAAGTTGACCACTGTCCGGAAACGTGGCTCGGCTAGTCCTTCATTCGGATCCTTGATGCCACGTGACGCAAGGTTTTCTGCCATGCGTTTTGTCAGCGGACGCTTCTTATCTATCGGTGTGACTATGCCACCTTTTTGTACCTCGAAATTAAGATGTTCACGGCTACGGTCATAGTTACCCTCACGCATAGCCTGCTCCCATCCTTTATCCGTCCAGGCACGTAACTCCTCATTGCTCGTCTGTGAGAGCCCTTTGGAAGTCTTTATATCCATGACTTGTTTTGATGTAGTACCCATAATGACAATTTTATTTTTTGCGTTATTCTGAGCCTTTTTTCAGTCTCCTTTGCGGTCATACGCACACTTAGAAAACTGACCCAGCTTGCTGTTTATCTGGTCAGCCCTCCCGCCGCTTCATAGCGGTCGGGGTATTAGGCTCCCCATACAATATAATGTCTGTACAACGGGCAAGCCCAATCAATGGCAGCGACCAGTTCCGTGGATTATCATGAAACCAGTCGTTGCACTTAGACTTTGACTTATATACGAATGGACACTTTTAGAATAAAGTCAAGTGGAGAGTCAATAGTGATAATCCGGCATGAACCGATAAATGCCACGGCTTTCCTGAACCACCATCCGTTTGTTCGTGAGAAACTGAATTATCTTCACAATCTTGTTGTGATTAAATTTCGTTCCTGCCAGTTCGTAGGCTGTGGTCAGTTCTTCTTCCAAAGCCTTATATCCCGAAATCGTCTCTTTTCCGTCAAAAGCCAATTCAAGAGCTTTGCGATGGATGGCTTCATGGATGTCTTTATAAGGGGAGAACGGTTCCAGTTTGGGACGACCTACGCTCTTTTTTGTCGGCACATAGTCCGGCAGAAGTTCGGGAAGTGATTGGGCATTGATGCAGAAGGCGAATGGCAGGAAGTCCTTTGAACGGGTATGCACACTTTCCACTTTGCTGATGTTACTGTCGTCCTTGTCCTTCTCAATATGGATGACCGTTTCCGCTTTGTTGTTGATTTCCGTGCCAATGTGTCCACGGGCGTTTTCATCGCTTTTGTTCTGATGAAGGATGGTGTGAAGATGAATCTGGTATTCGTCAGTCCACTGCATGAGTTTGGAGATTACGCACGTGGCTTCGCTCGGAGAATTAATGTCATAGACCAAGTCGCGGATTCCGTCAATCACCACGAAACCGAGACCCTCAATCTGACTGATTGCATCATCTATGATAGCCAAACGCTCCTTGGGGTTGAACTTGCGTAGTGCGAGAAAATAGAAACGGTCGCAATCCTCATTAGTCGGCAACTCTGCCAGTTTCATGATACGATGCATCACAATCATACAATGGTTTTGACTTTGTTCTGTGTCGATGTAAAGGATGCGGTTCTTTCCTTCAGGGAAGTCCGTTGTGTAGTTAAGAACTTCCTTCCCTGACAAAGCTGCTGCCACCATAGCTGACACATTGAAAGTCTTTTTGCTTTTAGCTTTGCCTATGGATGCACTGAAATTTCCCAATGTCCCGATAGGTACTCCGCCTATTTTCAGAACTTCCGGCTCCTGTTCGTACTCCTTTTCCAAACTGAGCATGGTATCTTGCCATCTTGTAGCGACCTGAGCAAGATCTTCAATGGGTGTTACCGTTTCCATACTCACCAGCTTTTAGGATTGGCTTTGCGACGTGTAGTTGCAAGCATTCGGGCGTGTTCTTCCTCTATGCTTATAGGCGATTCTCCTTTTCTGCCGCTTTCCAACCATTTGTCCAATTCATCACGATAGACAAACAAGTGTTTTCCTTGTTTGATGATTGGAATACCACCATGCTTGGCTTTGTAATAAAAGGATGATTTCGAGATACCTAAATATTCGCAGACTTCATCAACGGTCATTGGAACATGGGTGTCTTTTTTTACCTCGTTATGCTGCTGATGAAGTTTTTCTGTCAGCAGATTTTCCATACTTGAGATTCTCTCGCAGAGTTCGCCTACCACTTCCGGTAGGTCATTGAAGGTCAGTTTGTCTTTTTGCATATATAACATTGTTTTTGTTAAACATGCTGCAAACCAACACAATGATGTAATGCTGACAACTATCAGAAGGCAATAATATTTCAGTCTGTGTTGAATAATCCTAATCGGTTGAATTTGCTTTTTATTCTTGGGCTTCTTTCATACATTTGAAGTGATAATCTCCGGTTTTAGGAATATCAAGGGCTATTTTGCAAACTCCGCATGTCCGGAGATTTTTAGCCAGATATTTAATCGAAGCATCTTTTAGTTCATGTGGGAATATAGTATGTATGAATGTTGCTCTATCTATAAGAGAAATGCCCAATCTCTCTCCGATGTTCCATACGAAATGCATCAGATCAATAGAACGGAGGGAATTATCTACTTTTGAACGGATTGGCTTGTATAAATCAAACTGTCCGTGCGCAAAATACTCTATATTTTCATGCAGAATTTCAAGATCTTCTTTTGAGAGAAATTCCGTCATTACAAATGTGGTATATTCATGAATGACACGCTTAATGTCTGCCTGCCTTTCGGCTTTTTTACGTTCAATTTCGGCGATACGCACTTCATAATTATCCATATAATCATGTTTTACAACTAAGTTTTCCGGATTTATATCCTTGTCCTTTGGGCACTCCGGATTAATCTCCTTAATTTGTTCGGGTAGAGGTCTTACTTGCTTGCCAAAAGACAAACCCAATTCATTCTTTGTAATGAATCGGAAAAAGAAACGCTGAAGTACTCCACAGGCGAGTATCATTGCCGTGATATATAAAATAGCTGGAGTGGAATACTCCATCAGGTTGATATGGCAACTGAGATATAAATAGGAATCTGTTGCCCAGTAAAGGATGACACTTACTGAAAGTATGAAACTGGTTCTTTGAGGAGAGATTTTAATACTATTCGTCATAAACTGATACTGTTTGAGTTTTACAATAAGACAAATGTATATGCAGATTTCCAAATAGTTGCTGTTTGTAATAGATAATCGTTCAGAATTTAAGAAAAAATACGCTCAGAGTATGATTTGATGCAAAATATCATACTCTGAGCTGTAAAAACGGGATTATTTGAACCTTAATTCTTACTTGCGGATTAAAGAGATTCTGTTGCTGGCTTCACGCTTGTTACTGTCCACAACTTTCATGTACCGTTGTGTCGTGGTGATACTTTTATGTGCCATATTACTTTGAATGGTACGTATATCTGTGCCGGCTGCTCCTTGAAGTGTTGCATATGTTCTTCGGTAGGAGTGGAAAGTGATATTCTTGGTGATACCGGCTTCGCGAATCCATTCTTTCATGGGATGCTGTGTCCAACTTCGTTTCAATCCTTTAAATACTAATCCGTTTTTTTCCGGAGAATAGCCGATTAATTGCAGGGCTTCGTCGCTGATTGGAATGATGTCCTCTGTTTTGGTCTTTTGGGTAATTGTATGGACACATTTCCCTCCGGCTGCAAAGTCAACGATTTCATGCCATTGTAACGATAGTATATCGCTGATTCTGAGACTAGTCAAACATGAAAACAATGCTGCTGTCTTCAGAATCGGCTTTTTGCAAGGTGTCTCAGCCAATTTGTAAAGTTCTTCCACACTTAGATAGTCTTTTGGAGTATCTTCTGTTTCGATTTTATCCAAAAAGTCATTGATATTGGTTTTGATTAGCCGATTGCGATAAAGGATTTTCAAAAGTCCCCTGAATGTTGACCAATAGCCGGAAGCAGAGTTCTTTGAAATGCGACCGTCACGCCTGAGTTGCTTGGCATTTAGCAGATACTCCCGGAACTTATTACAAAGGTCAATATCAATTTCTTCAAAAGTACATTTGCCATGAACGAAGTTGTAGAAATGGTGGTACACAAATTCCCACTTTTGGTCATGCTTGCGAAGTTGCTTGCGATAGTATTCCAGAAAATCCGCTTTGAGTTTGTGCCTGTCAAAGAAATCATACCTGTCATTTACGATAGATTCAAAGCGTCGACATCGGATGGCTTCTGCCTTTTCAGACATAGTGGCATTGAAGTTGCGTTCGCGCTCATTCTTGGGATTGGCATAAATATAAATGTTCAATCCTTCGTGGCGGATGGTTTTCATTGTTTCCTGGTTACGATAGCCCGGATAATAATCCAGATAGTAAGAAAGCATCCCGTTTTTCAAAGGACGTGTTCTCAATGTTACTGTTTTACATTCTAACATAGTTACAATTATTATTGGTTTATACTTGATTTGCTGCAAATGTCCGTAATGGCTTGACACAGACAATGCTCATTTTTAGAATCATTTTCTGGTCTGCCTAAATTCAGGATTAGTCTTATTTTCGGGCTCCCATTACATGGTCAAATTCCACTTTCAGGAATCTCACGAAACGACCTTTCTTTTCACGTTTGATTTCGTGGAATTGTAAAACTCCATAAACAGAATCTCTGGAAAGACTATATTTCTTCATGGCTTCCTGTACGGTATAGTATTCCGATGAATCATCTTCTGTTGTTTTCTTCGACAGATCAAAGTGCAGTTTGGAATAGAATATCTGACCATGTTCTTTCTTTGAGGGGATATTGTTTCGATAGACATGAGAACGGATAGCGACACGTGTCATTCCATACTTTTTCTCTATATCTTCCGGTGTGTACCATTCTGTCAATGCATCATCCGTCTTGTATTTGGCAAAGACAGCATCAATATGTTTCTTGCTGTAATAATTGAATTGACGGATTCTGACTTTGGGAATATCACGTTCTCTTGTGTAAGTCCATACCCATTTTGTGTTGACCTTATATTTCTCGGCAATTTGCTCGGCAGTATAATACTCGCTCATGTCAAATTCGTCCTTTGGAACAATACGTTCATAAGGCTTTGTCTTTAACATTAGCTCAATATCCGCACGCCGAATGAGAGATTTCTTCCCACTGATTCGTGAAGCTCTTAGCTTGGATTCCTTCACCAATTTATAAACATACTGGCGAGTTACACCCATTAACTGTGCCGCTTGTGCAAAAGAGAAGAAGTCTTGTCCTTCTGCTGCCTGTTTGGGCTCCAGCAGTTCCTGTATCTTTTTCAGTTGGCGTTTACGTTCTCGAATACGTTCCTTGTAGCCGAGATTGGAGCACTGGTGACTGCAATAGCAAGTCGTTGTTTTCTTCGCAATGAATGGTTTTCCACACCATTGGCAAATCTTTCTTACTTCCATATTTTTCTATTTTTAATTGAGGTATATCTCTTTATTTCTCCTCTTTTTTGTCAACACACGTAAACCATTGTCAACACACGACAACAAATGCGTCACTGTGACATCGGGGACAAATCCCAATTTGTTTCGCGGTAGAAATACGGTAGAAAAATATGGTGAACAACACTATCCAATCGCTATGAACTGGATTTGGGGTAAATAAAAAAGCCGCTGAAATTCAGCGACTTCATTATAGTTGGTTCTAATTCGTTGCGGTTAATTGCGATATATCATTTTCCGATGCAAAGATGTTAGTAATTTGTATATCAGTTAGTTGGGTTGTATTGGAATAGTATTTGAGCCATGATTTTATTGTTGGAAATAAGAGTTTAAATAGTTGTAAATCAGCTTATTATGTATTATATAAATGTTGCTTTCTTTTGTTTTCACAAGTTACTTACCAATACACATTTGTTATATAGTTGATTGTCAGATAATTAATGGCTATTTGGCTCGTATTTGAGCCATTACTTCCACTTACTAGCTAAAATAACTTATATAATTGATTATCAGTATTTTATATTGTAGACCTGCAATCTGAGTGCGTAATCGCTGGTTGAATCTTCTTTATTCAGCTACTTACCCACACAGTTATATAAACAGTCTGATGCTCAATTTGATACAGCTAATTGAATCATATTTGAGCCATTAAATTTTACGTTTCTATCCATTTGGAAATATGAACGGTTCTGATTTTCTTATAAGTTTCAATTTTTTCATCACTTTCCTGATTTAGATGTGATTTTATTAGAGTTTAATATTTAATAACACAGATGCGAATGAATTTATCTCTAATATGCATCTATATTTTGCAAAATTAGGTAATTATCAATTATTTCGCATAATATGTATCGAAAATATTTCTCAATATCTCATCTGTGTTTATTTAGTCGCCAATTATTTCAGCAAGGAGAAAAAGGTATTCACATATATACAGGTTTTCAGATTCTCAGAAAGATGTACGTTATGTTGATCCTGCATATGGTAGAAATTTATGCTACATGATTTTTCAGCAAAGGAATAAAGAACTTACTTTCTGCTTAGGGATGAAGTTTATAAATAAGTTTATCAATTCATATATACATATATGAGTTCTATTAAACTTGTAAACTCAATGGCTTATCCTGTTGTATGGCTGAATCAGTCAAGTAAGTTTAGTTTAAGATACATGTATATATACATGGGTAAATCTAAACTTTAAACTTGTAGAAAGCCCTCCATCAGTCAGAATGCTGTTCTGGTTGATGGAGGGCTATATTGGTCTTTTTCTCCTTGCTGAAATTGTATTTCTGTTTATAGTTACAACTGTTGTAATAGATGGCTGGTCTTTGCCCAATAGTAATAGGCTTCAGGAGAAGTCCTTTTCAGCTTATTCAGTCGCGAAGGAAGTGTGGGTGCTATATCCAGGGAGCCTATGGTGGCAGGATTACCGTCGTATTTTTCTATTATTGTGTTGCCCGTCTCTATCATTGTGGCGATATAGGCTGCGCGTGCTGCGTCTCTAATCGCATCGTCAATGAAATAACCGCCATTGAACATGAAGGATTTGATCCTTTGTATACCACGTTGTAGTGCATCAAATTGTCCGTTTCCTTCACTTCCCCTTGTTGCCAGACACAGCGAAGTCTGTCTGATATCATCGAAAATGAGTTTTGGATTGTTTGGCAAATGCCTGTATGAGAGTTCAACTTCTGCAATTTGTACAAACGATTTTGTCGTTGTTTCAAGGACCTCTGTCTTCTCGAACAGTCTGGCTATATCATATAGCTGTTTGATGATCTCCATGCTGGCATCCTTACCATTTTTGATATATGGAATACCTGTTGTATTGGGTGCATACGCCGTAAGCTTGTCTCCGAGAATATCTCCAATGGATGGTACTTTTACATAATTCAGTTCACCTTCTGTCTTTATAAAACGGCTTTCTACAGGTAAAGTCACGACTTCGTTGTAGTGACAGTCTTCATTTAGAACGTCCAGCAGGATGGTTTCTTTTCGGTCTATGCCATCAAGGAAAGCCACTTGATAAAAGAATTTGGAATGCGATTTTGGTATGTCTGTTCCACGCTGAATTCTTTCTATCGGCTTATAGTCAATAAAGCCATAGTCTTTGTATGATTGCAGATACTCTTCTATTTCAGTACCTGGAGGACATATTATATCAATATCTATAGACAGCCTGTGTCTTTGTTCTTTTAAAAGAAGCATCAGACTGCTTCCACCTTTGAAATGAAATGGGCAACCTGAAGCCGCCAACATGTCCAGCAATGAAAAGGCATGGATGACCTTTTCAATGATATTTTTGTCCGGATAGTTTAGCTCCTTGGATTTTTCTTCAATCCATCTTGCTGTAAAGCATTCTTTATTTATCATATTTTTGTGATTGTTCTATTAATGAATAAGTACTATCGTATGCTCCTCTACGTTTTGCATATCGGAGCATTTTGGGAGTATTGACTGTGTACAAATCAAAGGCGGTCTGATACATATAAGTGATTTCCGTGCCCTGCATATAATCAAAGTCTTCGTCTTTCTGTATATCTACGAGTAGCTTTTCGATGGTAGGAGTAACCATCCCATCAACCTTATTTACTGGAGATTCAGTGACAAATATCTTTACAATGATGCATGGTTCATGCATGTTTACGTAGTCGTACATGAACTTTGCTGTCGGTTGCTTATAAACGGGCATGTCTGAATCCTTCAACAGAGAAAAAACAGAATCTACAGCATCCCGGTTGGTCTCGACATAAATAGCATGGTTCACAGAGACGTGATGTTGTAGTGTGGTGAAGATGCTGCCATCGTAGATGCAGAAATCGGTGAATGGCAATTTCTCTTTCAATCCGACATATAGTTTTCTCAGTGTTTCTGTTGGAGCAAATGAGAACACCTGTTTATCTGTAAGCATGTATTCACCATTTCCTGTACGGGCTATCTTGTTCTCTTTGGTTAAGGTACAGAGATACTGGCGGGCGGTATTGGTCTTTATCCCCAATACTGATACTAATTGAGGCACTTCAATCCGTCCGTAAGTACGAGCATAATTCAATATGCTCTGTTTAATACTATATTTCTCGTCAATACTCATTGCAGTGCAAATATAATATAAAGTCGGCAACAAACCAACTTTATTGCCGACTTTATATATAAGTTCTGAGCAATTAATCATTCTTTAGTGTGTTTTTCTATATTAAGTAACACCATTATGAATTCATCATATTATGTAATATATGAGGTATTTTTCTTGTGTTGTAAAAGCATAGTATTAAAAGTATCCCGCAAATGACTAAGAAATTAAGTAGAATCTCTTATTAACGAAACTACACCTATCTGCTTGACTGTTTCCTAATATGAAGAGGTAAATATTTCTCGATCAACAATCTGAAATCACACCATAAAACATTGTCTTACCATTTACGTTTACTCTTTGTAAAATGATTCCATTGTTCTGCTAGGATAATATAAAGTCGGCAATAAAACCGATTTATTGCCGACTTTATATTATCAAATTCTTTTATCCGGGCTGTTAACTACTTTATGAGAATATTTACATGGTTGTGCATTGTCTGTCGGTGCTTCAGTAAGGAGAAAATGTAGTTCCCATTTTCTTTCTCATATGATATTTCTATTCGCAATGAATTGTTCGTCAGTCTTTTTATAAACCTGTTCAGGTTTGTAACCAAAGTTTAAAATACATGTATATATACATGGGTAAATCTAAACTTTAAACTTGCAGTAAGCCAGAGTAGGACAGAAGTCCGCTCTTTGACTGATAGGCATTGCCTTTCTTTTTCTCCTTGCTGATTTTGCACCTTTTCATCACTCACATGAGTGGCATCAGCCTTGTTGTGCTTCACCTCTGGCTTCCATCCTCTTGAATAGCTTCCGTGTTCAGACCTTTTTATGCAGAGTGCGGAGTTTCGTATTTCTCTTGCTATGCTATGCCGGGTTCATGGTGAAGTTTGGGAGTTATCGCTTTCACTATGTCCGGATTGCTTGCCATGGATCTGTGAAACCTGTCGAGTCTGACTATGAGAACAGCATTCTTTACCATGACCAGACACAAGAATATCAGGCCATTCCCTTCACATCTCATTTTGGACGAAGCCGTGACACTTACTTTTTCCTGTTGCGAAGTTAGTGCAAGCCGCATACTGCAAGTACCAGAACCTTATTCCCTGAATTTTTTCAAAAACTTTTCCAGCTGCAGCTTTTCGGAAAACTTTTCCTGCCTGACGGTGAAATAATTCGGTAATTACTTGCCTGATTGCTATCCTTGCCAACTTTGATGGCAACGTAAAAAATAAATGTTTCACTTCTAAAATTTCAATGTTATGAAGAAAATGGAAAATTCTTTCGTAGTTTCTGGTTTTGTAGGTAAGGATGCAAGCATCCATCAGTTCTCAACCGCAAGCGTTGCACGTTTCCCTTTGGCAATCAGCCGCACTGAGAAATCAGGCGAGGAAACAACCCGCACTTCCGCTTTCATAAACGTCGAGACATGGCGCAAGAATGAGAATACTACATCCTTTGACCGCCTTGTCAAAGGAGCACTCCTCACGGTTGAAGGCTATTTCAAGCCGGAGGAGTGGCAGGATGCCGACGGTGTCAAGCGCAACAGAGTGGCATTTGTAGCCACCAGGTTCTATGAAGCTGTTGAAAAGGAGGAAACTCCAGCAGCTCAGGAGAAGAACTCCAAGAAGGGCAAGTAAATCCTTTCTTCTCTCCAATAGAGCGGCCTTCGGGTCGCTTTTTTTATGCTTATACTTCTCTTTGCCGAGATTCGTTCCTCATACACCGACTTCGGGGAACTGGCATAAATTCCGTTGCGAAGGTAATTGTCCGGTCTTGTCATCAGCAAGGTCAGGGCTTCGCTTTGCCGCAAAATCTCCACACCTGCGGGTAGTATTTTGGAGCAAAACCTTGCAGAGACAGCCCCGACACCTTCTTGGTGCAACAAAATTTATATGTGTTCCCGAAGTAGTTGATCTACGAGAGGGAAGAAAAAAAACAGATGATATTATGACGACAATCCAATCAATCCTGAGCCGACTGACCAAGGCTGTTGGCGGTACTGAAAAGATGCTCTACATAGAGCCGGAGTTGAACAAGTTTGCAGAGTTCTACCTTGACAAGTGGGACGAGAACACCAGTGAGGATGTCATAGCCGAGTCTTTCACTGACTTCTGGTGGGACACAAACAGGGCTTGCAGAAGATGTTCAGAGTGTGGCAGACTGATGCGTGCCGGGTATTGTGCTGACATGGGAGTAGCCTACTATTGCAGTGATGAATGTCTGCACAGTGACTTCACCGATGAAGAATGGGCTGAGGAATGCGAGAACAACGACCAGAGTTATTATACGGAGTGGTAATCTTTTAAAATTCAATGATATGGCAAATTTAGCAACAACGACCTATAAGGTCACTGGGACACGTGAAGCAGTAAATAACCTGTGGACTACCTTTCAGGACATGGAAGTGGATAGTAAGGATATAAGGCTGTTCAAGCTTGCCGAGCATTACGGCATTGACTATGAGAAAAAGCAAATCAGTGTTAGAGGACATATCTATTGGGCTGAATATGAAGAAGACGAAGAGAATGATTATTTCCTTCTTTCATTTGAGACAGAAACCGCATGGGATGCCTGTAACGAACTCTTCTTTGAAATAAACCGGATATTGAATGATGAACTGAGTATTTCATACAGATGTTGCGAAAGTGGATGTGATTTGTTCTATACCCATGACGAGGGGGATTTCTTTCCCGAAGAATGTTGTGTGAGTTCATACGGCGAACCTTTCGAGGATGCATGTGAGGATGTTTTTGACACCATTGAGGATGCCATAGCTGAATGGACATCAAAGACCGGTATTGGACAGGGAGACCGCAGTGAAAAAGAAATGGTGGATTTTATCAATAGCTATGAATACGAAAGCGAAGAGACCTATTTCTACATCCACCCTTTTACATTCGAATAACATACCCGCAAGGACATGAGGCAAGTCTCGTGTCCTTGCATAAAAACAAGATAATATGGACAGGTACAGCGCAGAACTGATTGGAGCATCTTGCGAACTTATAACCCCATGCAGGGGCTGTAGCCATGGAATAATTGTGGCAGTGTATAACGAACAACTTCTTGTACGGTTAATCAGCGGAGCACAACGATTAGTGAGCAAAGATGAAGTCATATTATTATGACCCTGATACTTTCCCTGACTGTTTTCAACTGTTAGGAGACATTGGTAGGTGTTTGTATATCATACATTTACCTTTGTATACATTGATACATGTGGACAAGTACACGTGTAAACAGGAATACAAGAACACATTGAAACATATAAACATAAAAACAAATAGTATGGCACAGAAAATCATCACTTTCGCCAACCATAAAGGTGGCGTATCAAAGACAACTTCAACCGCCTCTATCGGGGCTTGTATGGCAATGAAAGGCAAGAAAGTCCTGCTTATAGACCTTGACGGACAGGCAAACCTGACACTATATTTCATACCTAATGAGGATGAAATTGAGACGAGCATTTTTGATTCATTGGTAAACGGTGTTCCTTTGCCTGTAAAACATATCCGGGAGAATCTTGACCTTGTCCCTTCTTCCCTTGAAATGGCAAGTGCGGAAATAGCTCTGACCAATCTGTTGGCAAGAGAGCAACTGCTCAGCCGTCTGCTTGAACCGCTCAGGAAAGACTATGACTATATCCTGATTGACTGTCCGCCTTCTCTTGGTATTGTCACTACCAATGCCTTTATCGCGGCTGATGAGATCATCGTACCGATGACACCGGAGCTGCTTCCTTTGAAAGGCATGAGGATGCTTGACGCATTTGTCACCACCTTGCAACGTGTCAAACCGTCGCTTCGCCTGGGAGGTGTGTTCATCGCCAGATTCAATCATCGTAAACTGAACAAGGTAGTGGAACAGGCTGTAAAGGAGCGTTACGAAAGTATCACCATGAATACCCGCATCCGTGAGAATATCGCCTTGGCTGAATCAGCCGGTAGTGGCAAAAGTATATTCGAGTATGATTTAAATTCCAACGGTGCAAAGGATTATCTTGCACTTACGGAGGAAATTCTTTCACGTAACCAATAACAACTATGGCAAAAAACAATATGGACATTCTGCTTGGCAATATTTTGGGCAGTGCTGCTATCAGCCCTGACAATAAAACAGTAGAACAAACACCCGAGACCAAGCCAATTCCGAAACAGGAAAAACGGTCAGTCAAGGCAGAACGTAAAGAGCAACTGGACAATTCCTGGCGGCATTTCTCCTTTATCTGCTCCAGGGAACTTGTAGATAAGGTACAGGCAATAGCTTACAAGGAGGGTTTCACTATACGTGCCTTTATGGAGTATGTGATGAAACAGGGCATCGAGGCATACGAGGCGAAGCATGGCAAGGCTCGGAAAGTCAAGTCCAAAAGCATCAATGATGTAATGTAAACGTGTATACACGTAGCCATGTGTACGTATAGGTATGTGTACGTGTAGCAATATATACATGTTTACACGTACACGTGAATACACAGATATATTCAAGTCAATAACAATCAAAATATTATGAATATGAATAAATACTTCTCATTTGCCATTGTAGTATTCCTAATGGCAGTACCATTGGTATTAACTTCTTGTGGCAAAGACAACATTTTGGATGATGTTGAAGAGCTTCAGCCGGAGTTGAAAGTATGGACGGAGCCTTATCATGTTGAAAGTTCAACCATAGACGAGGTCAAGAACTATATGGAGTTTTCAATGAAGCGATATGGTCTTGTATCGGAGGCAACAATAGCTGGTTCTATTCAACTCACTTACAAAACCGGCAACGGTAATGAGGGTATCCTATATAGCTTTTATGCTTCAAATGGGGAATTGTATTCGGTAATAGATACAGAGCTGATAGCTAATAGCCGTCTGGTTATCGACTATTTGAAGGAACATTATTCTCTGATTGTTCCGGCGATCGAGGCAACACTTGAATACTGTTTCACGAACTCAGACAGGTCAATGGTCATTACGACTGCAAAGGTTTCTGACACCTATTTCAACGTAAATTACGCCTACGTCAATTGATATTGTCTTATATAGCTTTGAGCCATCATCAAGTCTTATGATTTGGTGGTGGCTTTTTGTATACATGTATTCATATGGACGTGAATACATGGTTATATGTAAACATGTATATAAGTCCACTTGTATAGGTGTATATATGTAAACGTGTGGACATGAATACATGTGGACATTGGATGAATGAAAGATAATTCTCTAAATCATTGATAGACAAATGAAATAAACCCTTTATAGTTGAATCTAAATTCGCCTTCTTGTAATTGATTAAAGCATATTTCATAAGCTTTTTGTATGCTGACAATTCACGGCTTGTCAGATTTTCACCGCAAAATTACTGTGAATGTCCGAACGCCAAGTACCGATTCTCTAATGTGTCTCAGATTGGTATGGCAACCTTCCGCAAATCAGAGATTTGGGTATTCCATACAAATCTACAGCCATTTACTTGTCTTATCTTCCATGTCTCACAGTATCGGGAGCGTGAAAATTTGAAGCCCTTTGAAATTGTCATGATTTCACAAAAGGGAAATGATTAATTTTAATACTTATAGATATGGAAGTACAAAAGATTCATCCGGCAGAAGAGTATCTTCACAACGAAAAGAACCCCACATCATTGTATGTCAGAATTAGTGGAGAACGTAGAAAGTTGTTCATTAACCGCAGTGACGGAGAGGGAGTGATTGGCATTATTGCAAAAGGTAAACGCAAACGAGGTTATGTTTTCAATGCCTGGTCAAGCATTGAGAAAGTCTATTATCCGACCACTGAAAATGAAGAAGAGGCAGAAAAGAAGATGATTCTCAAATACCAGAAACTTGCCAGACTTGCCACACATACAAATGATTGGTTGCGCAGGATTGCAGGTGCGGATTTGACAAAATCCCTTTACGAGAACCATATAACCACAGGAACAGGTATTGACGGAAAATGTATCAGATTGAGCACCATCGAGAAGTATTGCGGCTACATGGTGATGGCATGCTTCAGGGAAGCCTTCAAAAAGAAAGAGAAGTATTCAAGCTATAGGTTTGACTTTTGCGGTTATGACGGGACACTTTGGTGTGAACCGAAAGAGAATGGTGATATGATAGCCGGATTCAGCAAGGAATACCGAAATTGTGGTAACGGTTATTATTATCTGCTTATCAATGATGATTGTGTGATAGGTTATGACATAGACTGATATAGTTATAATTCAAACAGACCATATCGGGAAGCCCCGATGTGGACTGTTTGAAGATCGAGTATGCTGACGGTTGATTACCTCTTTTAATACTTACATTCCAGGTTGGAAAGTAGTGAATATATTCCTTGAAAAGTCGTTGGTTGTTATTCCATAGCCAAAATTCCTGTTTATAAGACGTAGTCAGTTCTGATATATGTTTGAATCTGTAACGTTATTTGTAGAACTTTTTTTACTCTTCGCCCACGCCAATGTCCGCATTCGCAAACAGTTTGCCATAAAGATATTCTGTCCATGGTCGAGTGGATCGACTATAGCCAGAACATCCCTCTGTCAAAAGTACGGCAGGAGCATTCCGCTATCAAAGATAGTGGAGAGCTCCTTAATACCGTACTTGCTGTTGGCGTTGCAGGACATTTCCCACCCGACAGTTGTAATGCTATGCTCTTACCACTCCACCAGCTAACACTTGCCTTAAACTTTATAATCTTAGAGTTTTCTTTTTCCTTTAATCTTCGCCCACACCAATGTCCGCATCCGCTAACAGTTTGCCATAGAGATATTCTGTCCATGGTCGAGTGGATCGACTATATCCAGAACATCCCTCTGTCAAAGGTACAGCAGGAGCATTCCGCTATCAAAGATAGTGGAGAGCTCCTTGATGCCGTACTTGCTGTTGGCGTTGCAGGACATTTCCCACCCGACAGTTGTAATGCTATGCTCTTACTTCTTTATAAGCTGACGCTTCCCTTTTATAATCTTAGAGTTTTCTTTTTCTTGTAATCTTCGCCCACACCAATGTCCGCATTCGCTAACAGTTTGCCATAGAGGTATTCTGTCCATGGTCGAGTGAATCGACTATATCCAGAACACCCCTCTGTCAAAGGTACGGTAAGAGCATTCCGCTATCAAAGATAGTGGAGAGCTCCTTGATGCCGTACTTGCTGTTGGCGATGCGAGACATTTCCCACCCGACAGTTATAAGGATTGTATTCAGTTATAAAGTTCCTATATACTAGTATTTTAACCATTGTGTCTTCATTCCTACTTGTGATTCAGCGAACTTTTTTCTGCAAAGTTGTTGCATCCATCACCAAATTGGCAAGTCGTTCTTAGTAAACAATCTTCCTTTTCCTTGAAAAGAGTATTGTCCACTGAAGACTTGCTGTATTGGTTTGTCTGCACTTTGTAAAACAGAAAAAACTTCCCGATCACAGTCCGAAAGGACTTAACAAAAGGGAAACAAAATCAGAGTGCAGTATGAACACAGTGAATGTTTACATCAAAGGTCAGGAAGACAAGGAACTGATTAGTTTCTTGCGATATTTTCCTTCACGCATCAAGAACATAGGAATGGACGCAGTTTTTGACCGTCAGATTGTCTATGACTACAAGGATGGCCGCAACCACCTGGAGGTGGCCAAATGCGTGGCAAAGTTCCTTGTAAAGAAGTTTGGCCGTAAGATATGCAATGTGGTATTCTCGTGCATCCCTGCAAGTAGTCCGGAACGTAACGAAATGAGAAACAGACATTTTTCCGAGCTTGTATGCAAGTTTTCCGGAGCCATTGACGGGTTCTCTCATGTGAGTGTCATCGGTGAACGTACTGCAGTCCATGGAACAAAGATAAAAAAGGAAGAGCGTGCCAAACGGATAAATGAGCAGAACAACATTGAGATTGATGCTGATTTCTTCAAGAACAAGGAGGTCTGCATTTGGGATGATGTAGTCACAACGGGTGCATCCTTTAATGCCTATGTCTCCCAATTAGAACAGGCCGGAGCTCATGTGACCAACGGCATCTTCCTTGCCAAAACAAGCTATAAATACGTACTAAAATGACAATTATGAATGATTTGAAATTTGACAGGACAGTCTCAGCTGCTTTTACAGGACATCGGTTCTATGACTTTTCCCAAAGGGAATTTATTCAGGAACGCCTTACCTCAGCAATATCCGAAGCCTATGACCATGGCATCAGGAATTTCATTTCCGGATTTGCTTTGGGAATAGATCTGATGGCAGCACAGTTGGTACAATCGCTGAAGTGTGATTTGCCCGGAATATCTCTGACTGCAGCCATACCGTTTGAAGGCCAGGCAGAGAGATATAATATCTATGATAAAAGAGTTTATAGACGGTTGCTTGAACTGGCTGATAAGGTAATTGTGCTCAGTGACTACTATTATCCGAGGTGCTTCCTTGACCGGGACAAGTTTATGGTTGAGAATGCTTCATATCTCATTGCCTATTATGATGGCCGTGAGAAAGGGGGAACATACTACACCGTTAAAAAGGCACGAGCGAGGGGCATCCCGATTATTAATGTGTATTGATTTTAAATGGAACGAGTATGAATGAACTTTTTGATACTATTATTGTCTTTTTCGTGTTCCGTTTTTTCTTCTACATTTTGGAAGTATGGTGGAATGGAGATGAACGGAACGATTTCAGAAGAGACAGATAGCAATCCTGATATATAAGTCAAGTACAGGTGAGTAGGAGCGGTCTTGCCGTCAGCTTCTACAGGACAATCACGCTTTCATTGCAAGGATAGGTTTTTATCCTTGCCGGGTCTTTGCGTATTTTGGTGAACGAGACTTTGGTATAACCTGTTAAAACTCCGGAGTATCAAGTCTTCTGATAGACAGAATATTGTCAATCAGAAGCACTCTTCCGTCCGATAACGTGAGTGCTCTTGTCACCTCTTCGTATTTCTTGGCTGTGCCTGTTATTGACACGTATTTGCCTCCATCTTTTTGAGTATCAGGTACGAAATACACGAAAGTGTATTCTTCCTGTTCCGGCACCTGTTCAATGACGCGGGCGAGTTCTCTTGTAAGACTTGCCATCTCATCATCAGAAAGGAGCTTCTTGGGAGTAGTCAGCCTTGCTGTTTCGGCTAACGCTTCATCATGTCCTGTGAGAGCGGCAAACGGGGCAAACTGGGCGGCACGGTTCTCCATGGACATGGGTGTCCTGTTCTTTGAGACATGATGTGGCAGATTGATTATGTCGTCATATTTACTCATGGTGCCCTCCAATCTGTTGGTTACGTTCTTTCTGGGTTGCTCCATCGGCATAATTGATGCCCTTCAGGATGGCATTCTTCCCAAACTTCTTCTTTATACTCAGGATAGCTTCCTGACGTCTGCGTTCCTTCTCAGCTTTTTCCAGGTCAGCTTTCCGCTGTCTTTCTGACTCTTCGAAATCAGTAAAAAGATCGAGTTGGACGATTTTAGGTTGCTTTTTATACTGCTCCTCATGTACGAGGTGATTCACCGACAGGTTAAGACGGCGCACGAGTAGGACAGGATTCACTATGCGGCCGTACAGTTCAGCCACTTTTTCGGAGATGATACTGCCTGCAGAAGTCGGCTCCTCGATATTGATGGTGCCATGAGCATTGACCGGCACCTGTCTGCCGTAATGGTCGGTTGTAATCTTACCATGGTACTTCTCCCTTATTGAAGGGTTGGTCAATGATTCAATGTCGTATCCGACGGTAAGCACCAACTGGTCAGTGAGCAGCCTCTTGTCCACAAGGTCGAGCGACACACTGTCGGCCATTTCAAGTATCACATTACGGGCCATATCCGTAGTGTAAGCCGACTGGAGAACCTGTCCGGAACTCAATGATTTGCTTTCAGGCTTATAGGCTTTCACATATTCCATGGTAACTGGTTCCCATCCCCAGGCATGGTCAATAAGCAGTTCAGCATTGACTCCAAACATCTGGTACAGGAATCCTTCATGTTCTATAGAGCATCTGGCTACATCACCCATCGTCAGGATATTGTACTGGGCAAGCCGGTTGGCAATACCTTTGCCTACACGCCAGAAATCTGTGAGAGGAGTGTGTTCCCAAAGCAATTTGCGATAAGTCATTTCGTCAAGTTCGGCAATGCGTACACCGTTTTCATCGGGTGGCATCTTCTTGGCCACAATATCCATGGCTACCTTGCACAGATACATGTTGGTACCGATTCCTGCCGTAGCTGTAATGCCTGTATCCGAAAGGACATGACGGATCATCTTCATTGCCAGCTCATGAGCAGTCATCCTGTTAGTCGCGAGATAGGTGGTAGCATCGATGAAGACCTCGTCGATGGAATACACGTGGATGTCATCCGGACTTATATATTTCAGGTAGATGTCGTAGATTCTTGTACTGTATTCTATGTAGTGAGCCATGTGGGGAGGAGCCACCACATAGTCTATGGCCAGACTTTTATTGCTGTCCAGCTCCTTCTTCGAGTAGGATTTTCCACTGTTACCTCGCTGCCTGTTTGCCACACGTACTTTCTCAATCACCTCGAATAAGCGAGGACGACCTCCGGTACCATACTTCTTTAATGCCGGCGAAACAGCCAGGCAGATGGTCTTTTCCGTTCGTGAAGCATCAGCCACGACAAGGCATGTGTCGAGCGGATCCAATCCCCGTTCAACACATTCTACTGAAGCATAGAATGATTTCAGATCTATGGCTATATATTGTCGTAATGGCTCTGTACTCATTATATTTCCGGAAAACGATACAAAGATAACGAGAATCCTCCAAAAATTCCTTAATATTGTTATTGCTTATCAGTTATATACAGCCCATATCTCACTCTTACATGCAGTCCCGGACTGATTTTCACCTGTTATATGTCTGCCTTTAAGCACATCCGCTGTCGTGTCAGAGGAAAATTTTTCAGCGAAGTTATCTTGGATCTGTCAAACTGCAAGACGTGTCTTGTGAACAATCTTCCTTTAAGTGACAGGCACTTAAAGAGTATTCTTCATGCCATTCTTGCCTTATTTGCCTTCTCCAAACTTCTGATGCAGAAAAATCTTCCCGACACACAGCTGAAAGGCTGTAACAAAAGGGAAATAAATAATTCAGATATTATGACAGTAACAAAATTCAACAATCGTCTGGTAACTCCAGAACTGAGAGAGGCTCTGAGTGATTATCCCCTGTATTCACAGGACGCAAAAGGAAAGGATGCGCTTTGCATCGCAGTGTTTCACCTTGGCAATATCCGTTGGTATATTATGGAAGGACAGCCCGAAGGAGATGACTTCACCCTATATGGTATAGTGGTCGGTCTACATGAAACAGAGTACGGCTACATGTCAGCATCTGAAATGGCCGATGTCACTTATGATGCGAGTAAGTACGGACTCGGCTTATTGAAGATAGAACAGGATAGGAGTTTCAAATCTTGTGCCCTCAGAGAGGTAAAGGATAAAGAACTTCAGTCTTTCTTGTCAAGACTTTATGATGAAAACTAATGTATAACTTAAAAATTGGACAGCTATGAAGATTATTGTTGTGGATTGCGCAAATGTCCGCATCGATGTTTTGAACGTTCCGGAGAATATGGTTGGAGAGGACGTTGAACTTTTCCTTGTAGAGCACGACTACTCCTTGAATAACATTTCATGGATGGCAGTTCCTGCAGATTATGTTCCGGTGCAGTTTCATGAATTTGGCATAGATGAAGAGAATGGCAAGGAGGTACATGAACAAAGGGATACCAGGTTGAAGAATTTTTCAATCTATGATAGCGTGCAGGAGGTAAAGCATCGCGAACAGGAAGAGCTCGTTTCTGCAATTCGCCAATATGGTGAGAAGGTTGCCGATGGCTATGAATGGCACTTTGAGGGTGATTGCCCGATAGTGGCAGCGTATGACTATGATGAGCCTTGTGATGTGGTAATCCTTGCAGTGAGGGTTAGCAATGATGGAAGAATAACCATCATAGGAGATGAGAAAAACGACCGGGGCAATGAACATGAGATTGATGCCGATGATATATTTGCCGGTCACATTGATTTCATTACGTCGGAAATTGAGTGATAAGAACAAAGGAACAGGAGCCACAGGGATGGTCTTCTGTTCCTTTACTCGTTGCAGTCTTACGGTTATAGCTGCTATGCGGATAAACCTTAAACACTCAGATGTCTATTTCCGTAAACCTTGAAAAGCGTCTTCCGTCCCTTTCTATAGTCTCGAAAAACATCTTTTCCGGTCTGACCCAATAAGATTTCTCTCCATAGAGAGCCTGATATACAACCATCCGCTCCTGAGTTTCACTGTCAAAAGCGGAATGGATATATTTATAGGTACCACCCTTGAAATGACGGAAATATCTTTCTTCTTTTTTAGGAAACTCCATCAGCATCTTCATGGCCAAGGGCGCATACCAGGTCTTCACTTCCTGTTCTGTGGGAGTATGCGCACCCGGGAAATGATGGGAATTGTTGTAATGCTCCAGGAACATGGGCTCATAGTGAGCCAGTCTGTCCTGTTCGCCGAATAGTCCCCAGACACGGTCTCTGTAATACGGATTACAGCAGTCAAACTGAATCTTTTCGAGTTTGGCAAACTCTTCGATTAAAGCTTCATCTATGATAAACGTCTGATTGCCGTCCTTGCGTGGGGCTTTGTACTGATGCTCACCGATTCTTTCTTTCAAGAATTTCGTCATCTCAAAGTGCGGATTGCCAAGCAATGCCGGGATGCCGACTATCGGGGCGAGCATCTGCGCAAGAAAAGATCCGCAGCTGTTACCCAGCAGCAGGTCGGGCGATTCCTGTTCAATGATTGAGCGTACCTGTTTTAATGCCTCCTTGGGATGAAGCGGAAGGTCTGGCGTTAAGACGGAGGCATGATTTTCAAATGCTTCTTTCAGAGCAACTGCCATCGGACAACTTCCTGTGGCAAAGAATCCGTGAAGGAAAAGTATCTTTTTCATTATAGTCAGCTTTTATCCATATCTTTCGATGTATCCTCTTCATTTTTCTTTTTGATAGGTCCGGAATGGTTTCCTCTATTGAGTTTGATGCCATGCTTGTTCAGAATACGGAACACAGAACTTCTGCTTTTGAAGCCGCTTGCTCTCCATATCTCATCTATAGGATGACCGGCTGCATACAGATTGATAACTGTCTTTTCTCTGTCGAGCTTTTGTAATTTTGTGGAAGAAACCTTCGGTAATGATGCAATCATCTTCGCCTGCAGGTTCACCATATGCTCGGCAGTCTTTCTCAAAGCAAGTACTTCTTCAGGTAAGGCACCCATCATTTCCAGCACATCCGATGGCTTGGTTTCAGGGAAAAGCTGGTTCTTGGAATCAATCCGGTCGTGTATGCTTATGACGCGAATAGCTTTTACCCGGCAAAATTCCAGGAAAGTAGCCAGTTCCCGACTGCCACGGATGGCATTTGAAAATTTGGGGATAACAAGTTCATCCCCCCTTTGCAGGGCAACCATGAGTTGCTTCCAAAGCGGCCTGTTGCGTTCGTTCTCATCGCACTCCTCTACAATGCGTATACATCCGAAGTTATTCATCCACTCCCTGTCTTCTTCCAGTTTGTCATACTGGGATATTGCCATAATGTAACCTATCTTTGCCATATTATAAAGGTTTTGACTGATAATCAAATAGATGTCTTATCTTGTCTTGAAAAATATATAGTATGATAATTCTCCAAGAGTATAATGAACACGACTCTGATGCAAAGGTATAAATTATATTCATATTGGTAATCATACTGATATGACAGATTTTATAATCGACTTCTTTTTTAACAACTTCTTATTATCAATAGATATGTATTATAAATCATACTATTATGAGTATGAAATATAAATTAGTATAAACTGAATATTTTATACTGACAATGTGGAATTTTATCTATACATTTGCCACATAACAAACAAAATTATGCCAATGATATATAGAAATTTAATCGGTCAGAATCACTGTTGTAGCGGTTTGATTGGTATGTCTGACGCAGGTTCAGGAAAACAAGTGAAAGAAAGTAAATCAAGTGAAAGAAAAAATACTCAAATGAGTTTAATCTTTCACTTGATTTTTTTATGCTCTGTACTCTTGTTTTACTCATGCAACAATCATGAGAAATATGATTTTGAGTCCTCTGATGAAGCTCTGAATGAATACGATAATCTTTATAAGACTGTCAGATCACAGGAAACGTGCAATGCCGAGCAACTTGCCTCATTTATCAATCTGTGGTATGAATGCTCAGACACAGTCTACAAATTTATTCAGAAAGACCCTTCGTTTACGGCTCATGCCGGTCTGACCATGAGGTTTGACAGTATAACGGATTCCATTCGCACGAGGTTGATGGAGCTTGCGGACAACTTTACTCTAAGCGATGTGGCATATGTCAAACTTCATACTTCTATCTATGGTCAGGATAAGGAACTTGACTCATTAAAGCGACATGCAACAGTATTCTTTTCCTCATTGGATAGCATTCCTGTATATACCGGGAATATTAGAGACTTACTTGCCGATTACTCAGAGTTTCTGCTTTCATATAAATTACATGGGGTACACTCAGAAGATGCGCTTCTTCGATTTATCCGTATGGAAGACTTCTTCTTCCGAAGCTTTCTTGCTTCCATTGACGAGTGCTCAGCTTTGGGTATGGCGGATATTACTGATATGACGGCCAATATTTGTGACAGCATTTATAAGGAAGCATCAAATGGTAAAATCAAGGCTGATGAAACTATTACCTATATGTCCATGAGGACAGGCCGCCGTCTGCTTCTGAATGCCAAAGTCTGTCATGAGAAACTGAAACGTGGTATAGTAAAGGATTCGCAATATGCCAATGCTTACTTGTGGATGATGTTACAACCTTATCTCTCGATAGATGCCCTTGCCATAACAATGCTGACACCGGAACAGATTCGGCTTATGACGGATATGGCAAAGGATTATCCGGCTATCATTTCCAGATTAGACAGCAAACACTTAATCGATCGGGATGTGACCACAAAAATACCGAATCAGCTAATTCGATTATACATATCAACCATCTAATCATATAAATATCATGTTACAGGAAGCTATTTTAAAATTCAGATCATCCGGTCCCATATTGTTGCCAGCCATTATTGATAATTACTGGCTTGGGGAAATCAAGACTTACGAAGATTATGCCGTACTTCCTTATGAAGTACACGAACCTCAGCCTCTCGAAAAGGTTTTGGACATGTTTGAGATGAATGCGGATCTTGCCATTCTTTACCACATAGTGCCATCATCCGCTACCGCATACGGACATGAATGCTGCGCCTACTGTTATCCGGTGACGGAACGTATGTTCAAGATAAACTGCAAGACACATACGGACGGTCTTATCCATGAGTTATATGTTACCATCTACAATTCCATTGAGGTTATGTCTGCTGACATTTTTGAAGATTTGCGACTACATGAACGTCGTGGAAAATTCATAGAAAAGCGAGAGCATGTCCAGATAATGAATGACTTCAACTGCGGACTTTGAATGAACAGGAAAACGTATTACCTCATTGCAGACATCATACAGAAAAACAGGACATGGATAAAGGTTATCGGTACAGAAAAACTGGTAGAGATGCGAATACTTCAGGATGGAATGCTGAAGCCGCTGCTGTTTAAAGCTATCACTTTGAAAAGCTACAGGGAACATTACTGTTTCAAGAGGTCCTGTACCTGGAACATCAATGAATACGATTTGAACATGGGTCTGTTGGCTCTCTGCAAAAAAGACCCTTCAGCCTCTGAACGGATTAAGCATGATGCGCTCACTTTGCGTGATGTCGAATACATTATAGAGAAAGCTTCTTTCGGTATAATAAAACTTGAACTTGACGATTATGAATACTAACAGGAAAATTTATGTTTTTTATTTTACAGTCATCCTGCTGGCTGTACTGGCGATGATGGTATTTGACCTGAATATAATAATCAAGGCTATACTGTGTTTCCTCATATTCTCTTGCCTGATGGTTATGAGAAGCATTAAAAGGGCCTATGACCTGGCCGATGATATTGACCCTGATACGTTGGACAAGGTGACTTCATTGACTGATGATTATGCCATAGGAGATGAGAAAAGGAATCACGATTCCAATTTGGATTCTTATCTGAATCTTCTCATCGAAACGGATGAAGAACTTTCAAAAGACCCCACTATTGACCAGAAATCGTTCAGCTATAATGTCCGGTTGAACAGGCGCATAGCTGAACGGTTGGAGTCAATCCAGAGAAAAGAGCAGGAACACGTTGAGAATACAAATAACTAAATGAATTCACTATGATACATACATTAACCATCATCCGTTTTTTGTTCCCGTTCCTGCTACTTCTGGCATTTTTTTGCTTATATAAAAAACCGTACCGCTGCATGCAAAGCTTCATGTGGAGGATGGTAGTATTTGACAGTGCAAGAAAATTTTATTTAAGTATTATGATGCTTACACTCATCTTCATCAACTGGTGCTGTTGTATGACAGAGCCCAATCTGGCAGTTGGACTGTCAAGCATCCTGACGCTGGCACTTTTGAACAGAAGGATTGCCGATAGTACCCTTCATATTCTGCATGAAAGGAAACGGTTTTGGCTTATCACACTCCTGATAGCAGTGGTATGTTATGCCACCCCTTATATGAACAGTGTGTTTCAGCTTTTTTTCCTGCTAAGTGTGGCAGCTGTCTTTTATCCGTCTGAAAGAGTTCTTCAGCAGAAAAGCGTACTTGAAGACTGCGACAGTTTTAAAAGCCAGATGGACTGGATAATGAAGAACTACTATTAATGCCACTTACATGTGGAATATATATTCCTTGCTTGCTTTTTTCCCACTTTTTAAATGTAATCTAAAAATGACGCAAATGACTAACAATAAAAACAATTCTTCTCCTGAATTGAATGACCCACAGGGCATAGACCGCTCCCTGTTGGAGTATCTGAAGCCTAAATCAGAGGACCGTTACAGCAAACTGGAAGCCTATTGTGATCTGCTCACCAGAGCGACATCAGGAACATATTCCACATCCGTTGTAGTAGGAAATCTGAAATTACTTCCCGGCCAGTTTATTGCCACCATATCTGAACTTGCAAGGAAGTGGCAATGGCAACGTGCTACAGTCCGTCAGTTCCTGACCGGTCTTGCCAACCTGGGCCATCTAACCATGGAGCAATTCTCAAAAAGCTATGTGTTTTCCGTAAGCCAGGAACAACGCCTTTCTCTCTTTGTTGAGACACCGTCTGATATATTGGACTTCAACGCACTTCAGTTTGTACGGTTCATTAAAGGACGCAACACTGCCGGTCAGGTGGCCCAATCATATAATTGTTATTTCAACAAGGTTATGGAATTGGCGGTAACGGAGAACGACGGAGGCAGACCTGCCCGACATGTTCTCAAACAGCAGGGTCAAGTATTTGACTCGCTGGCAAAGTCCATATTTCAGGTCTTGAAAATGGAGAAGGAAATGCCTGAAGAACTGTCGGATTCCATCGGCCTTCTCTTTGGAAAAGACCATGTATGGGACTGGCAGAAAGTAATAGAAATCCTTGGCATTCTGGCTGTGGCCATACGTGAAAACAGAAAGCCGGGTTATATGGCAGAACCCGTATCCCGTTATACGAAAGCAGAAGTTATTCTCCTTGACTGCATATTTGAATACTACGTATCTGACCCGGGAACATTTTATTATGATGACCCTCCTCGACCTGATTTAAGCCCCGTAGAGGACAGAACGGATGATAAGCCTGGGGGCACTTCCTCTATTGAAAACGGAACGGATTAAACGCCTTATTAACGATGCACGGCATGTCATACGCTTTTATACACTTCGTCTTTGTCCCGCTAACGGATAGATGCAACGACAGGCAGCGTGCTTGCACGTGCCACTTTTTTACAGTCTCGGGAAGCCTAATACCTTAAATACGAAAATCAAAAGAAAGAAACAGAAATAAAAGCAACTCATAATGCTAATTTATAGATACTTATAAAACTACCTTTGATTCCTTACGTTTTATTAAATAGCTTATTTTTGCTGTAATTTTGTTACTCATTTTTGCGATAAATACGGGGAATTGTGTTACCTTTGTAGCTGTAACAAAATTAGAAGTGATGGAAGGAGACAGAGGCAAATATACAAAAGATCCCGTAAAAGTCCGGTTTACTACCAAGGCAGACGGGCGTAAATCCATATCTTTTGAGATTTACCAGAATGGAAAGCGCACGTATGAACGTCTTCCTAATTTGTTCCTGCTTGTGGAGACGGATGACAATTCCATCAGAAAAAACCGTGCAACCTTAAACAAGGTTGAAAAACTCAGGAAGCAACGTACTAAAGAACTCCAGAAGAACCCGGTACCGGATAAATATATTTCCAACAAAGATACGGGACAATCCCCCATCATGTTATCTTCATGGATGAACCAATACTATACAATCCAAAAGGACAGAGGTGTAAGAGAACTATCGAACATCACAAGAACCAAAAAATTCCTTTTAACATACAGTGAAGATTTAGAGTTGTGTCAGATTGACAAGTCTTTCTGCATCGGTTTTTCCAATTATCTTAAGACTGAATACAAAATGTCGGATGGGAGATGTCTGAGCCCCAAATCTGGATTCAATATACTCTGCGAACTGAATACAGCCCTTAACACGGCCGTCCGTGAAGGAATACTTGTTGCAAATCCCTTTTCCCTTTTATCGTCGTCTGAAAAGATACAGCCGGTCGAAGTTGTCAGGGAATATCTTACAATCGATGAAGTAAAGCAGCTTATCAGAGCAAGGTGCGGAAATGAAACTGTAAAACGTGCATTCCTGTTTTCCTGTAATTGTGGACTGCGCCTGAGCGATGTCAGAGCCCTCAAATGGAAAGACATCTACAGTGACAATGGTACATGGAAAGTGGCTACCAGAATGAAAAAAACTGAAAATGTCGTTTATATTCCTCTGCCCGGACAGGCACTGAAATGGTTGCCAGACACTGAAAGGAATGCTGACAGCAATGTGTTTCCTGATCTGACTCCCTATGCTCTCTCAAAGTATCTGAAGCCATGGGTAAAGGAAGCCGGAATCATGAACAAGAATGTTTCATACCACACGGCCCGGCATACCTATGCCACCATGCTTCTTACTCTTGGTGTTGACCTTTATACTGTATCAAAACTCTTGGGGCACACCAGTATCAAACACACACAACGGTATGCAAAAATCATCAGTCAGAAAAAAGATGATGCAGTCCGGTTGATAGATAACAAACTATAAATCCCCATATATATGACAAATAAAGTAACAATCAAATCCACAAAGGAACCCGTCAGACTCCGTGTAAAGAATCTGGCCAACGGAGTACAGTCACTTTATCTGGACTGTTATGTGGACGGAAAGCGCAGCTATGAGTTTCTGAAACTGTATCTGATACCGGAGAAAGGAGCCATGGCAAAGGCTCAAAACGAAGCCACTCTACAGGCTGCCAACGCTATAAAGATGACCCGTATTCTTGAAATAACCAACAACAAGGCCGGTCTGAAGAATACTTCACTGAAAGCCAAGCAGACACTGGCCGACTGGATGGAAACTTTCAAGAAGAAGCAGGCACAGAAGGGTATCAAAGACCAGAAGCTGATTCACAAGACCATAAATGTGCTGACAAAATACAATATAAACATTCCGCTCAACAAAATTGACAGGCAATACTGCATCGGATTCATGAGCTTCCTGAAAAATGACTACCGCACACGTAGCGGAAAACAGGTTCAGACATTCACGATAATCAGTTATATGTCCTGTCTGCGTAATGCCTTGAACACGGCAGTCCGTGAGGACATCATATCAGAAAATCCCATAAACAAGCTTTCCGTCCAGGACAAGATAAAGGTACCAGAAAGCAAAAGGGAATTCCTGACAATAGATGAATTGAAAAAAGTTGAAGAAACGGAAAATCCCCATAAGCATATCAAACAGGCTTTTCTGTTCGCTTGCTATTGCGGTTTGAGATATAGCGATATCCGTCAGCTCAGATGGAAGGATCTCATTAAGGACGGTGACCAGTGGAGACTGAACAAGCTGATGCAGAAGACAGGAACACCCATATATCTTCCCATATCCAAGAAAGCCATCGGCTGGCTCCCGGAAAAAGGTAACATGAGTGATGAGTGTCTTATCTTCCCTAAACTTCCGCGCGAGATCTGCACCAAGATATATATCACTCCATGGATGGAAGCCGCCGGAATAAGTAAGCCGATAACGTTCCACTGCAGCAGACATACTTTCGGAACGATGATGCTGACTTTGGGAGTTGACTTATATACTGTAAGCAAACTGCTTGGGCATACCAAGGTGGAAACAACCCAGATATATGCGAAGATCATCAACAAGAAAAAGGATGATGCAGTCAGTCTTATAGACGATGCATTCAGTGACATGGAATTTTAGTTTTGATTACATAACCCCACTATAAAGATGTATATTGCTGAAATAACTGAAAGGTTGCTTGAAGTAAACAGGCTCCTTTTGAAATATATCAAAGATACAGAACTGACCTTTGAGGAAAATCTGGTTTTTTCCGGATTCTATCATGACTACAAAGACATAAACAGTATAATCAACTCAGCTGAAAAAGAGTTAAACGACAGCCCGGCAATACTCATGGAACAGGCAAAAGCCTTGTCTGCCGCTGCGTCTGACTTCCTTGCCACTTATGAAAGTCACGAGGATATATTTGGCTCTTATAATCCGCAACCAGTCTGCGACAGGCATATAAAGCCGCTTGAAAAGGAATATGACTCTATTGCATATGCCGCTTCACAACTATGGAAACGGTATTCTCAAATGAGTGTCCGCATGGACTATCTCAATCCTGAAGATGACGATTACAAGGCCATAGAAAAAGAATCCGAGGAGGTAAAGGCAAGATATGAAGCAGAGAAAGCCAAGAGTGATGAGACATACCGCTTTTACACCGCAGAACGTGAGAAAACAGCCAAACTTTATTTTTTTGAGATGATATACCTTGAAATGCTGGTTGTCCGAATGAAAAGGATTGCAGACAGCATTATCAAAGATATAGAAGAACTGAAATTCGAAGGTAAGATATGACAGGACTGTACTTGAAAGAAACGGCCAAACTATTTGATATAGTAGATTTGACCATCTGTTGCAGCCTGTACAAGATCTGCAACGGCAACCAGTTTGAACACATGAAAGGTACGGATTTCGTAGATTTCATGAACCTGAAAGAAGTTTCACGACCTGTTGTTGTCCGTCATCGTGAAAACAGCCGTGTCTGTTACCTGTTGTATGTCGTCAGTAAAGAGATAATGAATGAGTCTTTAGCAAAGGAGTGGATACAACACATGCTGGAACAGTGTAAAATCAGTCCTGGATACTACAAATCCCATTATAGAGATGCACTCAATTCCGGAACAGGAGAAACCAATGCCCAATTCGTCAAGGCTATCGAAAAAGCCATCGAAAAAGCAAAATCTGTGAAGTGACCACACAGAATTACAGAGCGACCACAGAGCTATACATCTTTTAACAAATTAAATAAAGCTATATTGTTGATTAACAACGATATGGCTTTATTCGTTTTTTGTCCCCAACCACAAATCGTACACATTGTTCCACTTGGGAATAGGCATAATTTTGCAACAGAGCAAAAGGAAAGAAAAAGCATTCAAAAACCTGTTTGCTGTCGAAACGGAAATAATAATTATAAAATAGAATTATATGACAAACAATTTATTGACAACGGTAGAAGCTGCCGAATATCTGGGGATGAAAAAGTCTTATCTGCATAAACTGATGATGAAAAAGGAGATTCCTTTCTACAAACCAAACGGCAAACTGTGCTTCTTTGACAAGGACGAACTTGATCAATGGCTCCGCAGGATACGCATAGCACCACAGGAAGAAGTGGACCGGCAGGCAATCGCCTATGTGACCCAAAAAGACCTACTTAAATAGCCTGTATTATGAACCTGTATGAATTGTTCAGTCTATTCTGGAGGGATAACGGATACAGGGCATTTTCCAAGACAGAAACAATCTTATACTTCTATCTTCTTAATATGGCAAATTCCGCCAGATGGCAGATGCCGTTTACAGGCTATACGGAAAGAATAAGTGCCGATCTTCAGACAACAAAGCAGAATATTGTAAAGGCCAGGGCCGGACTCCAGCAGCGAGGTCTGATTTCATTCACAGCCGGGACTGGAAAGGAGAATCCGCCTTTATATACCATAATTGACCGTACTTCTCAGTTGTCGGTGCCGTTGTCGGAGAACTTGTCGGTAAAGATGTCGGTGCCGTTGTCCCCTATTAATATAAAAGATAAAAATAGAAATAATAATATTCATAATGTCAGCAACGGAAAATTGGAACTGGATGAACTGGAAATGATTCTTGCAAATGATGCTGCCTGGCTGGACTCAGTAATCCTTCAACGGGGAAGCGATATAGACCGTGAAACTGTACTGGAATACCTGAAAATGTTCATTGCCGAACAAAAAATGAAGTCATCCGACAAGAGGGAAATAATAGACATCCAGAAACATTTCCGCAACTGGCTGAACATTAAAATGAATTATAGACTAAAACATGAAAGAGCAGAATCAAAACGAGTCAACAGTGGACGTAGAGCTACTGAAATCACAGCTACTTCACCGGAAGATTACGATTGGCCGGTTTAGGCTGCCATATTCCTACGAACAGACAAAGGATATGCTGCTGGCCGCATACCAGGCAGAAGTCGAATACAGGTGCAGACATTTCACAACCTGTGAAGAATTTGAAAGCCAACGTGAACAGATTGCACGCTTCCTTACGGGAAATTCCGAAAAGTTCGGTCTGTTTTTCAGCGGAATGTGCGGAAATGGAAAAACCACATGGCTTAAAGCCATCCGTACCCTGATAAATTCATTGAACTTGCGCCATCCGCAGACCAATTCCAGTTATAGCGTATCGCTGTGGAATGCAAGGGAACTGGCTTACAGGTGCAAAGACGAATATCAGGAATGGGCTCGGATAGCCAGACTTCCAATCCTTGCGATAGATGATTTCGGGACAGACCCAAAGGAAATCATCAGTTTTGGCAATTGTCTTACCCCTATGATAGACCTGATAACAAAACGGTATGAGGAACAGCTGTTCACCCTTTTTACGACAAATCTGACATTTTCACAGATTAAGGAAAAATATGAGGAACGTATCGCCGACCGGCTTATTGAAATGGTCGTGCCCATCAGGTTTGGCAACGGTTCATACCGGAGCTGACATATTCTCCAAACAAGTTAAGACATGAAACAGGAAGAACTCAAAAAGGTACTCGCTGAAGTTGATCCTTTACTGGCAAATGCCGTTGATTCCATGATTTCCTTTATACATGCCAAAGGCATAGATGGTGTACCGTCGGAACGGCAGATAGAACAGGTAAATACCTATTTTGATTCCATAGTAAGCCGTACCGGAAAAGACTATGAGAAGTGGAGCGAATACAGGTGGATAGCATCATACAATATAGAAATCGGAGCCATTCCATGCCTGGAACACCACGAACTGGACTATCTGCACAAAGTCCTTGAATCAATAGCCAGAGACCACTCATATTATGAGGAAGCACAGGTACACTGGCACAGATAAAACTCCATTTATAAATCCGTCATCCACGACGAATATTGTACAATAGCCTGTTATAATGGCTTCCGTAGCATTGTACATCCTGTTCAGAAAGTAGGACACTTTTTTAAGGGGTGTGGGAGCAAGATAGGTTTTTTGTGCCAAAAAACCACCGACTGAATGTCGGAAGGCTCCGCCTGGATGACCTTAAACAAACGGACATGACAGAATTTGCACCCACACCCCGAAAGGATCCAGAACGGAGAAAAGGAGGCCGTCCTCGAAAGGATTCGACAGAGAAAAAGTGCCATTTTATAAAGGTCGGTTTTGATGAACTGAACTTCAAAAAACTAAAAAAAAGAAGCCGCAGGATGAAGGCTTCACTTTCCTCCATAGTCTATGATCTGGCAATAAACGGTAAGATAAACGAACCGCTATCCCAGGAGATGATGGATTGTTTCAGGAAGCTCGCAGGAATGGCAAACAACCTGAACCAGCTGGCACACGAAGCGCACATTGCAGGCTATGAGGATGTGGCCGCAGCTGACAGGCTATTGTCAGAAAAGATAGATGAAGTTTTGAATAAATTAAGTGAACTAAGATAACGATGAATGCAAAAATAATGAAAGGGAAATCAGCCGGAGGTCTGATTGACTACCTCAATAGCATGAAAGAGAAAAATGCCAAAGTGATTTTTTCCAATGGAGTCAGTACAACCTCAAACCGGACTGTGGTTGCTGCCTTCAATCTCCAATGGGCAAACAGTTCTTCCAAGATAAAGGACAAGATGGGACATCTGGTAATCAGTTTCTCGCCCAAAGACCGGGAAAGGCTGACTGACGAATTTATAACGGAGCTCTGCAAGGAATACATGCAGCGTATGAAATTTCCGCCCACTATCTATCTTGGCTACCGTCATCTTGATCAAGAACACGATCATGTACATATTGCTTACAGTCGTATAGACAACGAAGGAAAGGCTATCACATGCGACAGCAACTATGCACGTTCAGTAAATGTCTGCAAATCTATCCGGGCAAAATACGGACTTTCTGCTCCATCGAAGAGAAAAAAAGATGTAAACCGAGACAGACTTATCGGAAAGGATAAGGTCAAATATCATATCATGGACATAGCTTTCCCTATTCTTGACAAAGCCAGCTCGTGGAAAGAATATATCTCAAGGCTGAAATCAGAAGGTGTCGATATAACCATGGTAAGGGATGAATACGGGAATGTACGTGGTATCGTATATACAGCAGAAAATCTTTCTTTTGCCGGAAAGAAAGTGGATCCGGAATTGTCATTCGGAAATTTAAGAAGGAAGTTCGGCAGTTATGGGCAGGAAAAAACCGCTATATCGGATATCAGAAAACATGACTCCGTTTTTACCGGATCTGACATGAATATCTCAAAGGATATGGCTCATGCGGAAGCCTGTCCGGTGGACACTCCGGAATACAGCCCGAATATTCAGAATGCACAATCCAATCAGGAAACTATGGCTGCTGGCAATGTAGAAAGCGGAACCGACAGTGGCAGTTCAATAGGATCTGGAATAGTTGGAGCCGCCATTGAACTGATAGTTCAGCCACATCAGGCACCGGAAACAGGATGTGGCGGTGGTGGAAGCAGCGACGATAACAAACGTGATGAAGAAAAAGACAAATATGTACCACGAAAAGGCAGAAGGAGGTAACAATGGCAAAGAACAAACCGTTAAAGGATGAAGAATATGATCCCATTGATGAAATCCAGACTACACTGGATAGACATACGGACAAACTTAACCGGATAGAAGCCGGACTTGTTTCTATAAAGAGTGAAATTGCCTCTGTAAGTAAAACCGGTGGCCACAATATGGATAGCAGTGGAGACAGACAGTTTATCCAACTGAGAAATTTGTTCTATGATATATTAGATAAATTGAGCAAAGCATACGAGGAACTGAAAACCGGAAAGTCCGATGCCCAGACAGAAGAATTACTGGTTAAGATTGCCAATCTATGTACGGATATACAAAAGAACAGCCTTAACGCTGTTGCACTGACAGCGGACACGAACAAGCAATATCTTAAGATTATCCCTTACATAGAACGAATGAACCGTATCCTTGATGTTGTAGCAGAACGGCATAACATGTCAAAAGCACCGGTAAAACCTACTACCATTAAAGGCTGGATTTTTTGGGTCTTCAAGAGACTTTGGTTTTGGATTGACAGATATGTCGGATTCAGGTATATCAAGCAATTCTGTATCCTTATAGCCATTTTTATATGGGTAGTCAGCATAGTAACCTCATTCTTTATTTTACGTGAAAATCACAGGCTAAATAAAACAGAAGAAAAATATATTTTACTCCTAAATGAATGTAAAAGAGATGAATCACTAAGTATTTTTATAAAAAATATGGAGTATATATATTCTCACAAAAGATAAGTATATTGTGCATTGAATAACATCTATAAAGCTATTTAGGTTATATTCAGTGTACAATATATATCAACTGTTACTATTCCAAAAGGGAATATCGATAACTGAGTTGTCAAAATCATCATCAACAACTAATGCTGTTATGAAACGAGCTCTTGTTATAGCTACATATAATTTTGATCTACTTTCATCAGGTAATTTATAATTGGGATCTTTCAACCAATTTTGCATTGTATTAGTACAATATATTATTGATGAGCTACATTCCCATCCTTTAGATTCACCAAAATTTATTCTACTTTTTATTCCATTGTGGATCTTTATTGTTTTATTCCATGTCAATGCTATTGGGTTATTTAATTTTACATAATTATCAACATCTTGTTTCTTTATTAAAAAACATCCTATACTTCCTTTATATTCATTTCTACGAGAAACACATTTTTCACATTCACAAAAAACTGTTGGTGGGTACAATGGAGTAAGTTTCGAACTCAGTTCGCATATCTCTTTAATGCACCTATGTGATTTTGCTAAAAATGAATTATCAATTTTGATATATTCTTTTTTAGCAGTATTAACATTCTTATCTAGGAAAACATCAATTTTACCAGAATACTTACCATATTTTTCAGATATATGAGTTGAAAAAGTATGTTGCCTAGGATCTGCAGCTATAATGCATCTTATTGAACATTTTTTTATCAAGGTTTTTATTATTTCATAATCAAAACCTACAAAATCTTGTGCTTCATCAAAGTAGATGCTATCGAATATTGAATTAATTCTGTTGTAGAAATTTTCTTTGTTACATGAAATACATTCAAAAGCAAATTCAGATAACTTATCAGAATAAATTCTTGTCTTATCTCTTGTTAAATATTTTCTAACAATATCACTCTTTTTATATTTGTATTTGTACTTTCCACCAATTTTGATTATCCCAGATGGTGAATTTACTAATTGCACCCCAATGTGCTTCATATAAAGAAATGGTATTATATCTCCTTTATAAGGATTTATAATATATTTCAATAAAAACTCAAACCAACCTAATACATATATATTTGACGGAATAAATCCATGTTTCTTAATTATCTTATTCCTTATTACTTCTTGGTTCTTTATTGTAAAAGTTACAATTGCAATCTTCTTATGGTTAGAAATAACATTCCGTCTGGCTAATAAGGATTCTATTAACCAAGTCGTTTTACCGGCACCAGCAGATGCTATATAGCAAATATTATCTTTTTCTTTCATATATATTACTCATTTAACCATGATATAGCAGATGTGATGTAATCAGGAACATTAAATATTTCATGCTTATCTTCATCTAATGAAGAAAGTAAACGGTAAGCCCATTCCGTTTTGTTGTTTTCCATGAACTCTATTAATTTCTCTTTTGTTTCTTCTGCCTCCTTTTTTTTCCTTACGACCTTAGATAAAGAATTCAGTTTTGTTATATTTTTGTTCACAAATGATGGTTCCAATGTATTTAAAGTTCTTTCTTTTTCTGTAAAGACTCCAATATTAACAGATTTTTCTGAATTATATAAATTAATTATTTCATCTTCAGATTTTCCATCATTGTCTGTAATAATTGCCAATTTAATATTTAATGATTTAGCTAACTGGATAAAATGCTTAAATGCAACCCCAGTAACACTCATTAATTCTATACCATCGTCAAATGGGTGCTTATTACGTTGAGTCTTGTAATAATAAGTTACCAACATTTCATCAGTTGGCCCTTCCACTAAAACAGCCTTTTTACATAATGTCAAACGCAAAGTTGGATAGTTGCATGTCTTAAAAAAGTATTTATATACATCAATGTCAATTCCTGCAATACTAATTCTACTATCAGAAATTACACCATTTGTATTAGCTATCAAAATAAGGTTATTCAGTTCTAATCGATTAGCAACAAAACTACTATGAGTAGTTACAAATAATTGCCCTTCTGTTCTATCTGATAAATATTGCAACAATTCATGCATCTTAGTATGTGATAGATGTGATTCTGGCTCTTCTATTATAACAATAGACTCTTTCTTGTTCTCCTTGTTATCAATAGATAAAAGAGTTTTGATGATACATTGTTCACCAAGTCCTATTTGATTAAAAGGAATCTCTTCTAAAACAGGACACATAATAGTATTCCAGGCAGATTTACTGTTTAAATCAACAGAAATCGAGAAATCTTTCTTGACTTTCTCGGTTTTTAGAGATAATGACCTATTAATTTCTATTACATCTTCATCCTCTTCAAAGTTTTGTTTAATTTTTCTGAGTTTCTTTTTTATCATTATATTTTCTTTCTCTGATAACTTGGATTGAATAATTCTAGTAATATATTGATTTGTTCTAGAATTGAAAAATGCAGATGTAGAATCTATCAATTGTATATTATAAGGTATATTAAACTGCTTAACAGGTGCATCAGAAAACCAGTAACGCTCTATTTTGTAATATTCACAAGGTATATGTTTACAATCTACCTTTTCTAATTCAAAAAGATCTCGATAATCTTCATCAAAACATATGGAAAAATGTATTCCTATCAATTCTTCTGGGTGTAAACTATGATTCTTACCTGAATACTCCGCTAGTTCTGGATTTGTCTTGAATATAACTTCAATATATATTTCAGGTAACTCCTTTGTCTCTCTAAACTCTTCCCAAACAGAATGATGGAACAGATTTGGAGTAACTTCTAAACTATTTAGACCGTATCCTAAAGCTAAAGACATTGCCTCAATAATTGTAGATTTTCCAACCCCATTATTACCCACAATAATATTAGTAAAATCATGAAATTTAATATCAGCAGATTTTATGCCTTTATAATTTTTTATTATTACTCGTTCTATCATATTTTATACAAATTATTATTTCGTCACAAGGTTATATAAACTTTGATAATCTTTTGCTACTCCATAAACCACTTTACTATCACTTATCGCTGCAAAATGGCGGCGAGCACATTCTATCTTTGCATCCTCAGAACCTCTGAGCTGTGATTCCTGCCAATCATTGCCTTTAGTTTCCGCAATGAAATATATATGCTTTACACTGCCTTCCTTAAATGCTACAGCCCAGTCTGGATTATAATGCCCCATAGGGGTATTAATATAGAATCCACGTGGCAATTTGGTATATACCTCCACCGCATCTTCCTTTTCCAATGCTTCTGCAAAGTTTTTCTCTGTCCCTAGGCTATCGACGACTACAATATCATACAAAGATTTGGCACTTTCCATAGCATTGATACCCAATTTACCTCTAATGGTACTTTCTGTGAAAATATCCATATCGTATGTATTTGTACTACGCTCGTATGCTATTTTCTGGATAACAGCTATAGCTTTGGCATCATTAATGATATTTCCAGTCTTTATAATGAATTCTTCCGGATTCATCTTAAACTGAGCAAAAGTTGTTGGTTTTATACCCTTTAATATTTCCACTATGGTTTTTCGTGTTAATCCTGTTACATTTACCAAATCACCTACCAAATCATAGCGGACACTATTACCAACAGCCTCCGAAACACGGATTGTACGTGTCTTTCCTGCTGTCATGGCCACTCCAGCCTGTAAAGACTGCTTATCACGAATATTTTCTAAGCTACCACCCTCTATTACAATTCGTATTTCTGTAACACTCAAGTGCTTGTCAATGCTTTCTATAGCCTTCTTTATCAATTCATCTGTACTGAAATCTACTTTATAGTAAGTCTTCACATTGATACGTTTCCAGACTTCTGTGAACTTTTCTTTGAACAGATCTTCTCTAAATGTGGCAACTTTTGGCTTACGTGCATTGTCCGGTTTCATACTATCCGGGTTAAAGATGGTATCAAGTCTGCCAAGTATTCCGGCTTTAATTGGATTCAGTTCTTCTCCCAAATCAATAGCTCCGGCTTTCTTGTCATTGAAATACTTCTCAGTAAGTTTGCCTTTCTTTACATAGCCATTACTGATAAGTTCCTCATGGATTTCACATGCCATTTCACGATTTACCTTTATTTCCTTACCATCTGAAGATACCATTACAATATCTTCAAACAAATGAGCCGTAACCTGAACAGGTCTGTCTGCAACATCTTCTGCAAGTTCACTCTGAAGCTGCTTACTAAAATGCTCATAGCTTTCACTGGCTATCACCGTCAGGATATTAACATCGAATACACCATCACCCAATACATCCTGATCCTGGCGTTCACCATTCTTGTTTACGCAAAGACGCATACCACGCCCTACTTCCTGGCGTTTCTTTATTTCGCTGCCTGTATCTTTCAATGTGCAAATCTGAAAAACATTTGGATTATCCCAACCTTCTTTCAGGGCAGAGTGGGAGAAAATAAAGCGTACCGGTTCTTCAAAACTCAACAGCCGCTCCTTATTTTTCATAATCAAATCGTATGCACGAATTTCATTATCTCCCTCTTTTTCTTTTGAATCAACGGCTATACCCTTTTTATCTTGGGAAAAATACCCCTGATGTACTTTTTCTGCTGAGAATTTATTCAGATATCGGACATATTCTTCATCAGAGAAACGTGGCTGCATTTCCTGAATTACATTCCTGTATTCTTCCTCGAACATATCTGCGAATTTACCGTTGCTAGTACCGTCTTTGTCATAAATGCGGTAACTGTTTACATGGTCTATAAAGAAGAGTGAAAGCACTTTAATTCCTTTTGAAAACAGTTCTCTTTCTCTCGCAATATGAGTACGAATCGTTTCACGTATCTGAATCCTGCGAAGCACATCTTCATTTACTTTTCCAATAGCATCACCCTCATTAAGAGTTATACCATTCAGAAAACGGACAGAGCCATCTATACCGTCAATGCGTTCAACAATAAAATGATTATCGTATTCAGCCAGTTCACCACTTTGCTCAAAAAGGTTAAACCCTTCTCCAACTAATCGAGTCGTTTGCTTGAAACCATTGGCCGTTTTTACATCAAACGAAATACGGGCTTGCGGATTACTTTTCCCTATAACTATTTCATCCAAATAGACAAAACCATTTGTAGCTGTTGAACCTAACTGTGAAATACCTTTGACTTCAATCTTCTTTACCAGTTTACGGTTATAAGCATCCATAGCATCCAGTCTGTACACCATATTGTACACATCATCTTTCCTATGTGTTGCGCTATAAAGCAAAGTGAACAAAGGGTGAAACTTCGCAATCCCTTTTCTTGTAGCGTTTGACTTATTTGCTCCAAGAACACTTTGCGGCTCATCAATAATCATAATAGGATTTGTCTGAGCCAATATATCAATGGGTCTGCGACTACCAAACTCATCACGTCTGGAGAATATAATACGTGCAGCAGCATCACCACTACGTCCTTCCTGATTCTTATCCTCATTCATGGAACTGTTGAATGCCTGCGTGTTGATAATCATCACGTGGAGTCCGCTATCGCTGGCGAAACTATCTATTTTGGAAAGCTGCTTGGAGTTATAGACAAAGAACTGGATACGTTTGCCATATTCTGTGGCAAAGTGTTCCTGCATGGTCTCAAAACTTTTCTGTACACCTTCACGAATGGCGATACTTGGCACTACTATGATAAACTTATTCCAGCCATACAGTTTATTCAATTCGTACATTGTCTTGATGTATGTATAAGTCTTACCGGTACCGGTCTCCATTTCAATGGTGAACATCGGGTTTTGAATATCCCCTTGCATATATTCAACAGGTTTAAGTCCCCAGTTCATCTGAATTTGTCTCAGATTCTCCGTGATTGACTCCCGGTCAAGCATCAACTTCTGATTGCCAAAGCCAGTCAAATCAAATACTCCTTTATTCTTACCTTGGTCTATCAGAAAATCGGCACTATCACAATATTGCTGACCGGTAAATATATCTGTCACACTTTTAGCTGCATCAACCTGAAAGCGTTGATGTTTATATTTAAGTTTCATAAATAATTCCTCTTAACAACTTTGTGAAAACCTCTTTTTTAGATAACCTTGATATTCTTCATAGCTTCTTCCTCGCTCCAGTCCAGCAACTGTTTCAGGGTTTCGAACACATTGATTTTTGCATCGTCACGGGCAAAGCAGCTGTCACGGAACAATACACGGAGCGGTTGTTTGTCAGCCATGGCTCTTACGATATTTTCCGTAATATCATCTGCAAAGCAAGCTACAAGGTCACCATCGTTTACCGAATAAATCATCTTTCCATCCACTTCTTCACTGGTCATAGGCAAAGATAGTTGTACACCCCAACTGAGCATAGCTCCAAACAAAAGGTCAAGGTCTGTACGGTCACTCTTAACGTTATTAAGGAAAAGGTCAAGCTGCGATTGGTTGTATTCCGCCGGAGCTTTCTTTACTTCCTCAAAATTACTGTCAGCCAAGCGGAATACACGAAAACCAGTGTCAAGATTTTGTGTTGTCAATGGAGATTCTTCCTTGATTTTCTTTCCAGCCCGACGGATACGTTCTTTGGCTATTTCTGGAATTGTGTTATAGCCTGCTTTACGAGCTTCACTGTCTTCAGGCGTTTCCTCTGGAAGTTGAACCATTATATATTTACGATTGCCGCAATCCTCTGCATTTAGCTGCATTACGGCATGAGCAGTAGTAGCACTACCAGAAAAAAAATCTAATATCAATGAATCCTTATTACTATACAAAGATATACAACGCTGAATTAAAGTAACAGGCTTCGGATAATCAAAATACTTTTTTCCATCAAACAGTTTTGCCAATTTCTGGGTTGCTCCTTGTGAATGATCTACTTCAGTATGCTTCCAGATAGTCATTGGAGTAACACCAGTTTTTCGTAATTCTGAAAGAAAACGTTTTATTCTAGGAACGCCATTGCCATCTGGACCAAACCAAATACGATTATCTTGGAGTCTCTCTCGGAAAGCTTTCCGAGAGAGACTCCAGCTGCGCCCAGCTGGAGGCTCTACTTCACGCCCCGAAGGGGTCGTAATTGTATATACATTCTCTTGAATTGCAGGTCCAACAGATATATCACTTGAAGACCATACCCCTCTTGGATCATTATCCGGATTAGAATAACGATCATTTGCTTCTTCACTTCTTTTTATTCCATTACATACCGCATTCTCTCCATTTTTTGCATAGACTAAAATATAATCATGCGAAGGAGAAAAATGCTTCATCAAATTAATAGGCGAAAAGGCTCTTTCCCATATTACTTGTGCAAGAAAATTTGTACTTCCATATATTTCATCACAAATATTCTTTAGATTTTTCTGTTCATTATCATCTATTGAAATAAAAATCACTCCATCCTCAGTCAACAAAGAACGAGCTACCATTAAACGAGAATACATCATCGAACACCAATCTGAGTGAAAACGACCATTGGTTTCTGTATTCTTTCTGTAACGATTTCCTAGTTCATCTATATTTCCAGCAAATAAATCATAATCATCCTGTGAAGCTGCAAAATCATCATCATACACAAAATCATTACCTGTATTATAAGGAGGGTCAATATAAATCATCTTTACTTTACCCATATATGACTTTTGAAGTAACTTCAATACCTCCAAATTATCACCTTCAATATACAGATTTTGTGTGTTATCCCAATCCACGCTATCCTCTACCACCGGACGTAAAGTCTTTGTGGTAGGACGAGCAGCTTCCCGGCGAGCTTCTTGTTTTCCCGGCCAGGTAAACTGATACATTTCATCCGCATCTTCCACTGCATTATCGCCAAGCAATTGACGCAAAGTCTTGAAATTTACCACATGACGTAACTCACCGGTTTTATCATCCTTTACTTCCGTAAAACAGGATGGTGCTATCTGATAGAGAGCTTCCAAATTCAGTTGTGTTCTGTCAACTGAACTCAATTCTAATTTATTGGGTTTCATAATTATATATTATTCTTTTTTAATTTGCCAGTTAGTAATGTTATTTCTTTCCTTAGTTGACGCACCTCTGTATTCAATTCCATTTGTCGATTAAACTGCTTTTCAGCCTTTATTCTTTTTTTCAGTGTCATAATCTGTTTCTGAATACTTTCTATCTGTTTACGTACATCAACCTGTTCTTTATATTCTTCTTTTGTAGATGCGGATAATCCTGATATTTGACTGAGCAAACCGTTATAAACGGCATCCATAGACTGTCCCTGTATATTCAGCGTATCAGCATCAATTCGTATATCCCGTTTCAATTCGCCAACACCACACTTCCATTTCTGTTCTCCATGAACAACTGACATTTCTTTATGGTGCATCAGTAAATCAAACTTTCCAGCGTACTCAATAATGAAAATAGTATGTCGTGGCAGCAATTCATCCATTACACTGAAAGGCTTAATATTATATTTGCCTTCTTTCATCCTGCAATAGAACACATCAATCTCATGCACATATTCACCATCCTCTACATTGAGTGTAGCAGGTGCAAGTTTATACAGCCAGACAATACCTTCAAACTCCTGTGTCAGAAATTCTCGTAAGGAAGAATCACTGCTTCTTCCATAAAACGCATTCTTTGGCACAAGCTTATTGACTATTGTTGAAATAGGAAAACTCAGTATATTATCCATTATCCTATGTCGCTAATATGTTTGTAACGTACATATGAATCCCATAAAAACCTTACTAATGTCACACTGCTTCCAACAGCAAGACTTGCGTGCCTTGGCTCAAGTCCTGTAAAAGAACTTGATTTTCCATGACCACTGCCATATAGGTTTCTTAACTCAGATATACCTTGTGCTATGGCTTTCAAGTTTCCTAACACTTGTTTAATGGATTTAGCACCTTTGGCATCATCTGATATTTGTTTAGGCATAATACCAAACAACTTAAAAGTTTCATCCACTAATCGTGTCATATCCCAATCTTTTTCAATAATATGTCCTTCTTTTTCTAATATGGTTTTACAACAACTCTCTATCAACTCTTTAGCCTTACCTATTGCTTCTGTCGGGTTATCATCTTGCATTTTTACCATCAAGTCAATTTGGGAAGATATATAATCACTATTAAAAACTTCTTTAAGTTTTTGTGATTCAATATCCGCTATCGTATTGGTATTTATTCGATCCAGAATCGAACGGCATTTTACATATGCATCTGCATATTTTTTCTGATATTGCTCATCGTTCTCTTTTTGAGGAGATAATTCATAATGTGCCATCAGATCATTAAACAACTTTATTATATCTTGTTGTGATGCTTGTTTTACATATGCTACTAATGATTTTCCTTTTGACATTTTATATGTCTCACAAAGAGGAACCCCTATACTTTCATGAGTAAAAGTATCAAAATCTACGGTAGAGAAATCCAATACATATCCTCCTCTATTAAAAAAATTAAGAAATGTTCCTATTTCAATATTTGATATACTCATAAATTACTTTATTACTAAAAAACAAATCAATTCAAAATCATCCAGTCCTTTAATGTTATAGGTCAAAGCACTTGTTTCACCTACAGAGAAAAGACTTTCTATATCACTCTCTTCTTTCACTGTGATAATACTCTCTATGGCCGATTGCAGCAAGTCACTGTAATGACGCATATTCTTTCCATCACGTGTTTCCTTGTTGAACTGCTTACAAAGCGTCTTATCCGGTTCGGTCTTGTCCTTGCAGGCATAACGCATCTTATCCAACAGTTTTTTAGGTGACAGATGATCGCAGATGTCGGTTCCGGTATGCGAAAGATAAACCATGTAGAACGGATGCAACAGATTGGAACGGTCAATGTTCACACCGTTATTCTTATTCTTCAACACATACATCACGCCCGGTTCTACTAGTTCTGACGCACTGACCACCGCACTCATACCAAAAGGTGTCAAATCCATATTGGGATGCTCTTTCAGATTAGCCAATAAATCCAGACGAAACTCATTCAGTCCCAAATCCATGATATTGACACCTGTATCCATATCCTCAATATCTACCACTTCATTCTGCAATTTCTTCAATTGGTTGCGACGGTACTCCAAATCGCCTTTTTCATTAGCTGATAATAGATTATCATCCCCTGTACTGGTAATGACTGTTGCCTTCATTCTACTTTCTACACGACCTTTCAGCTTGATGTAATCATCCAGTTCCATATCCGGCCAGTAATTCACCAATTGGATCACATCGTTCTTGCTTCCGATACGGTCTATTCGGCCAAAACGCTGAATGATGCGTACAGGATTCCAGTGTATATCGTAGTTAATCAGATAATCACAGTCTTGCAAGTTCTGTCCTTCACTGATACAGTCGGTAGCAATCAGTAAATCTATTTCCCTTGTATCATTCGGATGAATGGCATCACGGTCTTTTGACAAAGGAGAGAAGTAGGTTAATATATCATTGAACGTACATTTCAGTTTCGGCAAAGAACATTTCCCTTCCGTACTGCCGGTTATCAGAGCTGTATGCAGTCCACAATCGTTCAGAATCCTGCCGGAAAGCTGTTCATACAGATAATTAGCTGTATCGGCAAATGCTGTAAAAATCAGCACTTTCTTATTGCTACCATTGATTGGATGTTCAAACTTGTTTTTCAAGTCTGCTACCAGCTGTTGCAGTTTCGTATCATGCTCCGGTGTAATATCCTTCAACATAAGGATAAGCAATTCCAGCACATCCAGGTCAGCCTTCAAATCACGTCTCCAACTTACATAGTCCATATCCCGGAGATTGATTTTTGATTTACGGCCTACAAACGGATCATTTTCATTATCTTCAGTATCAAAATCCTCTGAAAAATCAGTTACATCCACTGTTCCTGCACCGCTTTCCTGGAATTTATCAATAGCAGTAATAGAATCATTTATAAAATCACGAATTCTTGTCAAAGTCAGACGGAAAGAGTTTACGCTACTTTCCAGACGCTTCAACAGGTTGATAGCCATCAATTTCCGAATACCTTTTTCACGGCCATCTACAGTAAGGCCCTCGCCTTCATAATCTATTCCATAATTGCCTTTTTCACTCTCAAAAATAAATAGAGAAGGTGTATATATGGAAAGATTCAATCTGTTAAGCATTTCTGCTATATCCGCAAAAGTAATAGCATCGTTCAAATCCGTAAGCTTAGGTCTGCGTGATATTGGTGACAAACGTTCAGGAAATTTGCCCACATCATTCGTGTTGTAATACTTGATGATATGGCTTCGGCTTCTGGCTATGGTAACTGCATCAAGCAACTGGAAAAAATCATAACTTAATGAATCTACCAGTTTCTCTGTTGTTCTCTTTTCCGGAGACAATTTTGCCCATTTAGAATAAACAGTCTGTGCATCTCTGAAAATACTATCTATACTCTTTCCGGTATCAAGCAAATCATTTATATTCTCGGCCTTTCCTTCATACGCAAGTTGCAGCTGATTTTTCAAATCACTGAAACGGTTGTTTACCGGTGTAGCGGAAAGCATCAGCACTTTAGTCTTTACACCACTGCGTATAACTTTATTCATCAGCCGGGCATAACGGTTTTCCTTGAAATCATCATCTTCATCCTCATTATCAAACCGACCGCCATTGCGGAAATTATGGCTTTCATCTATTACAATCAAATCATAATTTCCCCAGTTCACCCGTTCCAAGTCAAGTCCATTACTCAAACCTTTATCCCTTGACAGGTCAGAATGAAACAGAATGTCATAACGCAAACGGTCTGCCAATACCGGATTATTTTTATAGTTGGAGCGGAATGTCTGCCAGTTGTCGTTCAACTTTTTGGGACAAAGAACCAATACATTTCTGTTTCGGTTTTCGTAATACTTGATAACTGAAAGAGCCGTAAATGTTTTTCCCAATCCCACACTATCAGCAAGAATACACCCGTTGTATTTTTCCAGTTTGTTTATGATTGCCAATGATGCATCACGCTGGAAATTATACAGTTTATTCCATATAACACTACTTTTGAATCCTGTAGCTTCATTAGGTAATACATCCTCACTGATGTCTTCTAAAAACTCATTGAAGATATTGTATAACGTAATGAAATAGATAAAAGCTGGTGCATTCTCCTTATAAACGGTTTCGATATTTTCTATAACATTATCTGTCACATCCTGGAACTTCTCTTTGTCCTTCCAGAGCTCGGCAAAATTCTTCAGAAACATATCTGTAGAACTATGACCGGGCATACCTACCACCATCGGGCAGATGTTGTTTCCTCTATCAAGCCCGAGTTCGGTAGTGGTAAACTCGTTAAAAGGCATATAAGTATAGGTTTCTTCACCTTCCCTTATGTTGAGGAAGGTATTCATGGAGCCGTGAGTGATGTTGGTCTTGAATCGTGCTTTTCTGCGAATCCAGTCTGCACATTCCCGTGCTATGGCTCGTTGAGTAAGCTGGTTTCGAAGCCTTATTTCAAAATCAGATCCGAAAAGACTCCTTTCCCGATTTAATTTAGGAATATAGAATTCTCTTTTTTGCTTTTCGGACTTATCCGTATAGAATGTCGGTGAAGTAAAAATAAAGTTTACACAGTCCACCTTTTCCAGTTCTTCCTTCAAGGCTTCATAAGCATAGATGGAAAAGCTGGCTGCCGCTATAGAGATTTGACTATTGCCCGATGACAATACCTGTTTCAAATCATCTATAACACGTTCTGTTATATTATTGAATTGTTTCGGAGCTCTCATAGATATCCTCGTTCTTATTAATCAAATCTCGGACTTCAACACCTAACAAAAAAGCAATCCTAGTCAGAGTCTGTAAATCTGGTTGTGAAGTATTCGTACACCATTTAGATACGGTTGCAGGATCTTTCTTTAACTCGGAAGCCAACCACTTACTAGTTCTCTTCTTCTCTACTAAAACAACTTTTAATCTATTAATATCGGCCATTGTTCTCTCAATTTCTTTGCGTTATACGCAAAGATAATAATAAATATGGACCTATAAGATGAATCATGCTATTTTTATCACAAATATCACCCTAAAAAAAACAATCACTCAATTCACAGAATAGTTGGTGCTTTATAATTAAGCACCTTTTTTCTTTAGCTACAAACTTTTTTACAACAATAGATTTTTGTTACTTATTTGTTACTAATAAATTTTTATATCCATAGTAACAGTCTAATATTAAAGTGCTTATATAGTATTATAAAGGTAAGAGCCTAATACCCCAAGCGATAAATCGCTCGTGAGACTTTGCCAATCCTCTGCAAGCTGAATTTGGCATTATTGCGGTTTGGGGGTGTATTTCAGTAGTGCTTTTACGAACTCTTTTATGAACCCTACTGGTTCTTTTATGAACTCTTATGTGAACTCTTTTCTTGCTTTTAAGTGGTATACTGGAGTAACATCGGTCACCATAAATGCAGATACTAGATGATGAACACAGAACTATTGTCCGAACACTTGCCAATTTAACGACATGAATCTGCCATATCCCAAAGGCGATTTTGCCAATCTCAAAATGACATTATAATTATTCAATATCCAATGCAGGAAGACTATTATCTTCAAATCTATCAAAGTCAGATTGAAAAAGACGGTCTTGAATGATCCTGTACTTTTCAAACTCTGATTCAGCAAACTCTTTGGCATATTCGGCAGAAACCTTTCCGCTATCCTGTAATATCGGGCTCTCAAATAAATTAATGAATTTGTCTATTTGCTTTGCCCAATCTTCCATTGTCATAGGTATATGACGCATAGCCATACTTTCTGCCATATCAAGCGACGCATTGACTATCCTACCCATTTCTTCTAATTCTTTTTCTCGCAAATAGTTCTTTGCTACAGACACATCTGTTTTGACAATTTTTCCATTCGGAGCGTTTTCCCAAGTGGTCAATCCCATGTGTTCCTTATTCGCATCGGCTCGTTCGACTATCAACTCCGCAGCAGTATGCCCATGCACAGCATAGTGCATTTTGTTCTGTACCTTCTTGAAGAAAAGACGGGTTGTCGGAGCATCTTTGTTATAGTCTATAGCCGTAGCATAAATATCGGTCAGTTTCTGATAAAAACGACGCTCACTCAGCCTTATCTCCCTTATTTCGGCAAGCAAATGTTCAAAGTAATCTACACCTAAGAAAGCCCCGTTCTCCATTCGCTTATGATCAAGTACATATCCACGGATGGCAAACTGACGGAGTACAAACGTACACCACTGCCGGAACTGAGTGGCACGAACCGAGTTGACTCTATATCCAACACTGATAATGGCATCAAGATTATAGAACATCGTTTGATAATTCTTCCCGTCTGCGGCAGTTGCCGAGTTTTTCTCGGTAACTGAATCCTTGACAAGTTCCCCGGATGCAAATATATTTTTTAAGTGCAGTCCAATATTGTCAGTAGAGCAATCAAAAAGCTGCGCCATTGCCTTTTGCGTTGCCCAAATGGTTTCATCCTTATACATCACCTGAATCCCATCCTCCTTGCCTTCAAGCAAAAAGATGAGAAACTCAGCCGTACTATTTCGTATTTCTATATTCTTTGCCATAATTTAGATTATCACCTTCGCAATTATTCATTTCGATTTGCCATAACTTTCAACGGGTTCTGCCACCATGCTATATTCTTCTTCAGTTGTCTCATATGATTTGATTCTTCTATCCTCAAGATAAATATGGTAAAGCATGTATTCTAAAGCCTCTAAAGTCTGTTGGCAGACTTTCGGTTTCAACTGACATTCCCAAACGGTAATACAATGCCAACCCATTGAAGTTAGCTGTTGCCGTTCCTCTATATCTCTACTCCGATTACGCTCAATTTTATTCTTCCAAAATTCAACATTTGTCTTTGGTAGAACATAATATTTGCATCCTTCGTGACCATGCCAGAAACAGCCGTTTACGAAAATAACAGTTCTGTATTTGCGTAAAACCAAGTCGGGATGTCCGGGAAGACGTGGGTGATTCAACCTATACCGAAAGCCACGGCCGAACAAGAACTTTCTCACCAATAATTCCGGTTTTGTGTTCTTGCCCTTTATCGCAGACATGCAACGATGACGCTGTTCCTTGGTCAATTTATCCATTTATTAACATATTACTGACAGTTATCTATTATTCTACAAATCTATCTATACATCCCTTTACTTTTTGTGGAAGATTCGAGAATTCTTGCATTACTATTATTCCTCGTTCATCAATTGATTCAATATAGTCTTCTAACAATTCAATATCTTCAAATGACATCCCGTACCTTAACATCCATATATGTTTCGTATTGTAAGTACCATATTTTGTCAAATTAGCCATTTTTTCGGCTTGTTCATCCGGACAACGTTCATTGTATTTGACGAATGCTACTTGAAAGATATTGCACAAAATAATGTTCCTAATTTATGCAACGTTTATTGATGATTTTCATTTCATTTTTTTATTATTTCATCGATTGGTAGCATATATATATAATCTTCCGGATTCGAATAGGATTCAGTATTATACTGATTTGCTAAAGCGTAACAAATTTGCACATCAGGATATTTCTGAGCAATAGCCGCTATAGAAAGAGTTGATAGTTTATTGTTCATTGGACTGATTACTATATTATAATCTTTCCTATTCTCGTCAACAATCTTACCAATTTCTTTGATATTTTGCTCCAGATTTTTACATGAGAATTGAAAATTTGAAGCTCGAGAATTTTTTTCAAGTAATTTTTCGAAATTCGAACGATTAATTTCGCTTAGAGATTCATTATGACTTTCTGTTGGCGAAGCCATACCTAAATATAACTTACTAGGCTCGAAAACCTCTATCAATGTTTGAGCACGTTCATATTCAAAACCGACTAATATAATTAGTAACAAATCCTTTATTGGTGACATATCGCCAGAATAGCCAACAACAGAACGTATTGTCCTTACCCCTTTACTAAGCCAAGGTAACGAAGTACCCTCTTCATAGGATGAGTATCTACTCGACGGACAATAACACAGATGTATATCAGTAAATTCAACTATTGAAGAGGATAAGATTTTTATTATTATCAACAATGTTTCTCTAGTAAATGTTGATACATCAACATATAGGTGTTCTTTTTTGCTTGTTGTTATTGCATCAAACAAATTATCATAATTATCCAACGGATTCTCAAGAGAGAGTTCTATGATAGAAGATCGTCCTATGAATAGTTCTTTTAAACTCTCAGCATTCTTCTCTGTTTCTGTATAGTTATTTGGAAAGTAGCAAATAACAGCCTCAATAGATTCATTCTTGGAAATCTCATTAGGTATTATTAAACATCTTTTCTCAAAACTTGAACTACAAATAAACAAAGAATCGTTAACTATCTCTTTATCTATACTGTTTATTAATATTTTTTTCATATCTTAAATAGGATTATTACCGTCAAACAATAGTAATTGAGTAGCCGAAGAACTGTCATCTTCGGTAAATTTAAACTGTGCTAAAAATCTCTTAGTATCAATCATTGCCATTCTCAATTTGGCGCTATCCATAAACTTGTAACCGGCAAAACTTGTAGCATCCAACTTGAAATGAGGTGCCAAAATTCTACTTAATATGATTAAGCGGTTTCTTCCAGTACCTGTTTTATTTCCAATTGTACTTTTATGGAAATAACCCAGCTGTTCTCCCATGTCAATTATTTCATTCATTTCGTCATCTGGAGTATCTGTAATTGCCACAGAGAACACTCTTCTTTCTGAGGAATTAGAAGTAAGCTGCAAATGAAATAATTGTCCCAAAGAGTCTATCATTCGATATAATTTTTCCAATTGTATTTGCCTAGTGTTATTATTGTCAATATCTTTTTTAAGTTTTTCAAACTCACCAACCAAATAGTTGTTGGAGTATTTTTTTATAACTTCATCTTGAATAGAAGGTTTGATGCTGGTAATATTATCTTCATTTGCTCCAAGTTCTGTAATTGCTAACGAATACATTTCTTGCGCAGGAGCTAAGAAATGTCGAATAATACCAGAAGACACAGCTACAAGTTGATCAAAACCAGCATAGCTATATGTAGAGCCTGCTTTATGATTCTGTTGCAACCGTGTTATATATTCAGGTCTTGCATAGCGTCTTGCTGCATCCCCACCTGCATATTTTTTCTCAGGATCTGCATAATCTATCAACATCTGATTATATATCTCTTGAATCTTTAGCTCTTGTTCTTTATCCTCTGGAAAGAAATCTTTTGTCTCAATATCAAGGTGCAAATATCTCTTTAGTCTTTTCTTAACAATTTCTTGAAGTCGTTCATTATACTTACTTTTACTACTTGAATAAACTGTAGAAATGTTTATCTCAGAATAATCATGAGGTGCGTCTATTCTTTTCTCGTTATTCGTCAAATGTGTTTTATAATCTAACTGGGTAGAGATCTTAAAACATATGTCTTTTGTTGTGCGATATGACACCCAAGTGTTCAACACCTTTGTTTGAGCCACATTTAGATAGCCAGCATCGTCAATCAAAATATACAAAGGTTTATCTTGAGGAAAAAATGGTAAAGATTTTAAAGACACAAGTAGTGGTTTCATAAAATCTATGAAATCAACAATTGGTCCATCATATGGAATAGAAGTATCTTTTGACAAAGCTATTTTATTGCAATAGATTCGACAGGAACGATTTATCCGTTCTACCTCTTTTGCCATTAACTCCATCATTGTTAGTCCATCCTTGTCTGTATCGTTTGGTAATTCAACAATGTTGTTAACACCGCAGTAAGAAAGAACATCCCGAAAATCAGTATTATAATATTGCCATATCTGCTCTTTATAATCATTTAATATATTCCCCAAATAGCATCCAACCGACTTATACACATTAGACATTACGTATGTCGTTAACAAGTGCTCATTTAATATAATTTCGGCATGAGTCTCAAGGCGTGCCAAGTCAGGAATATTTATATTTGTTAGTTTTATAGGAACGTATACAGCAAAATAATCCAGCTCAGATATTTGGCAATGCTTGGCTAAACACTGACAATCTGGTTGTATGTAGCGGAACATCATACTTTTACCTGAACCTCTTGGACCATTAATAAATGTATGTCCTTTTTCTAATACTTGATAAAAGTCAGGAAAAACATCAACAAATAAATCGACAACATCCTGAGCGGAGTTCTGTTCTGGAGTCTTTATTTCAAATGGATTTTCTTTCATAATGAACTATTTACACATTGATGAACATAATCACCTGTTAATTTGTTGTTACTTCGTTCTAATTGTGCCCCACAATACTCAAAAACATTATTTATTGATAACGTTGGATATCCCTTTTCCTCTATACGATAAGATATTGTATCAAAGAAAGGTTCAAACCCTTCATCTATAAATTCTATAGAAATAATAATCGAATGGAATTGATACTCATAGCTAACAAAACGATTATAGTACAAACATTCCTGGAATGTCTTGAATGTTCTTGTATATATTTCATCCAACAAATAAATAGAAGACTCACCTTTCTTATATCTATTTTGAACTTGATTCTTAGTGAGAGAAAAGCCCATCTGAATACAATGACTTTCTTTATCTGGATTGAAGTTGTACAAACTTTCAGAGAAAGCATGATACAATTTGCTATCCTCAGGTATTAAGTCCTTTTTTAGCAAGTAAGAAGACGCACGACTGTTTTCATCCGCAAGTTCATCACCAAATCTTAACAAAGCTGCTAGTTCACGGATTCTCACATCATGCCCCGAGATAGAGGTCTTGTATGGCAAATTTCCAATCGGATCATTTTTGCCTGAATGCGCTTTAGCTATATCCCCAATAATTTTTCTCTCAATTGTATCAACGTTTAAATTTTCCAGAAGATATCTGCCAGATTTTTCATGACCGTCTCTGCCATTAAAGATATGTCCCGCATCATGAATTTGAATCGCGACCAATAGTATAAAGCATTCATATGGAGTAAGGTATGAACAATCTTTCAGTATGGAAGATACTTTAACCATAACCATTTTTACATGATTAGCACTGTGATCATTCAGATACACAGTATTATCCAGTCTTGTAGTAATCGCTTTAACTTCATTATGGATCTCTGAATTCATAAACTGTTTAAAAGTGCGATATATAGCAACATAGTCTTTTTCCGATGGAAAATCCTGACTGTTTTTTGTTTCAAAATATTCTTCTAAATTCATTTTACATTATTTACGGCATTACATATCCCTTATCTTCAACATTGCTGACAATCTTCAAGAGTCTCTTACATTGGGCAGACGAAGGAAGAACCATTTTAGCTATAAATCTAGTTGCAATAGACTTAATAAAATCAAGGTCTCCGTACGGGAGAACATTTTCTTTTAAAAGTTCGTTATAAACCCTCATCCAATAGTCAGCACCCAAATTAAATATCTCAACGCTTACTTCAATGTTTGAATTGAATTTGTGCACTCGTTTAGCAGCAGCTTCTGTTGTTTTAATCTCCTTTTGGGAAACAAGGGATTTAATAAATTCGTCAGAGAGTTCAAACGGAACTTTCTTATAGTCATCCCAAACTGCAAGCGTTCTGGATATCGTTCTAACAAGGCCTCCACCAGCTTGTTTTGTCAAAAACTTCTGTGTATCAAAAGCTAAACGAATCAACTCATTTGCAAGAGCCGGATACAGTGTCTGTTTATTCCAAATCGTAACCCAGTCAAGATCGGCATCCTTTGGCAAAATTGATATCAGTTTTGCAATTGTGTATGGCACAATCTGAGCTTTATCTCCTCCTTTAGGATACCATTCGGACTTATTGATCATTACGTCCAATTCATCAAACATAATGACGGAGCAGATTCCTTTCTTAAAGAACACCTCATTAATACTATCCTTTGATTTATCATAAAGTTCTTCAACATAATCCGCAAAACGATTGAAGTTGATGGCAGAGCTTTGACAAACCTGGTGAGGATTCATACGAATAGTATTCAAACATTTCGCCAGCTTTTCCTTCTTGACAACCTGATTTTTCGGACTTTTCTCGCAGAAGGTTTTTCGTTGCGCTTGTGTAAGTTTCATTTGTTCCTGTTCCCATTTTCCACGAGAACGCTCGTAGAACCAACGAGTCTGATATGGTTTGCCGGCAACAGGAGGAGCAAGAACCTTTTGCGATAGTTTCTCCATCATTACATGGAATGGGTGATTAGAGAAAAAATCGGCATCCGAAACAGGATTTTGGCAATTAGCACATTTTGAGATTGTTTTAGTAATATTGTTATAACGTTCAACATCTTCCTCCGACATATCGTTGTCCACATTCAGCACAGTCAGCTTCATCGGAACAAACAAATTGTCCATGCCTTTTTTGTCCTCTTTGCGAATAATTGCATTAGCTAACGAAGCGGTTGTCTGACCACCATTTATAATTTGTAAATCCTTAAAATGAGTAATTCGAGTGTTATCTGCAGAAAAACCTATTGAACGGGCAACAATAGCAATGCCGTTATTATAGGTAAAGAAATTCTCTGGACTATTAATGATAGTATTTCGGATACCCTTGTTTACCTTACCACGAACATTCAGGAAAGCCCGCACATTGCCTTGCAATAATTTACTCCCATATTTCAAATAGATATCTGCCAAGAACTTTCCTGGAACAATTCCAAGATATGCATCATAGTCGCTACTATCTCCTAAATCTGCTTTTAGATATTGAATCCCCTCGCAATCAAAATCTTTTGTATCAAACTCAACAATCTCACTTGCATCGGACATAAATGTTTGGAACAGCCGTTCCAGCGTCCAGATATTTAACTCTACCGGTCTCTCAAGAAAATCTTCTTGAGAGACGTTCTTCACCTGTTTACTAAGAATCGAGTTAGAAATAATATAAAACTTGAAGCGAAGAATCTCTGTGTCCAACATTCCTTTGCCAATTTTCTTTCGAAATTCTTTTGCTAAAATAATGGCAGGATCGGAATCGTCACAATAGTCACTCATCTTGCCGTTGACAACTTCGTCAAGGAAATTGCACATGTGAGTATACAAATCCATGATGCGGGTGTTGGTCAACGTGTTTACGGCATCACGCTCATTGGTAAAATCACTTGCAATCAATATGAGTGCACTGTCAGCTTCGTCGTAAGCATAAGCATCAAAAGCCATGATACGACCACGCTTGCCTCTCATTTCAATAGACATCGGCATCGGATCATTAAATTCCCCGATAGATTCCAGTTCTTCTAATGTTTTTAGAATAAACTGAGTTTCCGGTTCTGTTCCTTCGTGATCGGCATCAAATCTAAGCTGATCAATAAATTGCGCTCTATATTCTTCAATCTCCATAGTGTAACGGATTTAAAGTTTATATTCTTCTAATTCAGAAAGAAAAATCTCGTACTGAATTCTGTTTATTGCATTCGGTATGTTTTTTCTGCATAGGCGAGGGAAATCGTTGCTTACATTGTACATTGAGAATCCCACATTCGTAAATACGAATTTGTCGTATTCTGGAGAGAAATCGAATTCGTACATACTCAGTTTAGACATGAAAGTCTCTCTATTTTGAGCTGTCCCCATTTTTGCCATTAGGTTTTGAACCAGTACATTCAATTTTATACCACTGAATGTTGGACTCATCTTTTCCAAACAATAAATAGCAAGATAGCCCTCGTCATCTCCATCCAGCTGCTCAAGTGATGAAATCTTTACAGAATCTTTGCCTGCACTTATTGCCTTTATCTCATACCAAACACTCTCAGTAGAATAGTCCTTATGGGTCTTTTCTGGACCCATCCAGCTATCTAATGCCATATCCACACCATAGTGAGGAATCATATAATCCTGCATAAAAAGCAGTTCGCCTATCAACCCCATTACCTCATTGTCATTCATTCCACCATTATTGGGTCGGAACAATTTTTTCCATGAGAAATATCTTGAACAAAGTGTTTTATAAGCATCTTCATCGTCCTTAATAGCTTCCGTAGAATCGAGCAAATCCTGGCAAAACGTACTAAAATATTCCAGTAGCTCTGAATTACAGAGTGAAAAGCGAAGAATATAATTCTCGCCACTCTTTCCCTGCTGTACTGTAATCACATCCGACTGAGATATTCTAACTGGAACGTATGTACCTCTAAAATCAAAGGCATAGTTTCCTTTCTCATCCTTTCCTACAAAAAGACTGAGGTCGCGGTTTTCACCAACACGGATAAAAGTTCCGCTTTGGAATCCTTGCGAGAATGTTGTAGATAATTTATTCTTCATCCTCTTCTATTTCGTCTGGTTCATCAAGCATGTTAAGCTGATAATATGTTTTATTAACTTTATATTTCTTAGTTTTACCTGTTTCTTTTAATCCAGGGAAACCAATAGCAAAAGCTATCATTTTATTGCCATTAAGTTTCTCTATGAATTTTAAGGCATTCTTGTTGGCTTCAATATTTTCTGGCTCTACCGGTTCGATGAGCATAATTATCAATACAGGTTTTCTGTGTGGAAGATGCTCAAAATATGCTTTAATAGGAATATGCCGTCCTTCAAACTCAGAACCTTCTCTCGCCCAAACTTCTCTGCATCGTTTTTCTGCCAAATCTATCTCATCTTGGCTTAAGCAGAACTTTCCTTCTCGTAAACCAAGAATCCTACGACGACTCGAAATTTGAATTACATGATCATGTTCCTCAATCTGACGTTTCGGACAACGTATCATTTCAAGTCCTGGTATGTCATAAAAGGTCTGCCCATCACCACCTTCGAAAACAATATCCCATTTATCTACTCCTTCTGTTTCTTTGTCGCAAATAAAATCAATTAAGTTTTGCCGGTTAAATTTCATGTTAGCTAATGAACATTTTATATTAGACAGGAAGTCTACCACTAATTCTTTGGACACATCAGAAAAATATCTAGATTTATCAATATCTGAACATACATCCTCATCTTTGTATTTGTCGACATTCGCGAAACCAAATTTATAATCATTTTCAAACAGGTGGGCAGTAAAACATTTTACTTGATTCCAGTTCTCTTCATTATGTTCCACCTTGACACTAAGGTAAGGGGTATCACAGATATTTCCATAGTAGGATTCCATCATCAACAATTCGTACGCGGTCCGCATCTTATTGTTAGCTGTTATCTGTAATTCGTCACAATAGTCACGAACTTTAATACCGAAATCTTTAGGAGTAAGATGTTGCTCAAACATTTTCTTAATATCTGCTTTCAATTCGGTGGTGGCTGTCGCTATTTCTCTATACCAAGTTGCACTTGCTTGGCTTGTCCATATTTGGAACAAATCGGCATAACCAGGTCGATAACCAAACCAACGCCCCATCTGCATCAACACATCAAATGTTGCAGTGTTTCGATAGAAATAGCTTACAAGTAAGCCCTCTAATGTGAGACCTCGCGAAAGAGCAAGTCCTCCAATAGCAATTACTCTCAACGAAGAATTAGATTTGTAATCTAATTTGCTTGCGCTACTACCATTAACAACGATAATTTCCATCTTTGGAACATCAGCTTCAATATCGAACACAGCACCTAATAAATTCTTCTTTTTTATAACATCAATAAAACAGATATCAGTAATATTATCAAAATGTTTTTTCCAAAGTCGTTTCAGTTCTTTATACAGTGACAGATGAGCATTCTTTGAGGTATCTTCGTCAAAGTTGTATTTTAGTATTTGAATAAAGTTGTTCTGTATTTCTTCAATATGTTCCTTAATCACCTGTTGCACCCTTATGAAACGAGACATATTAACCAACATACTTCTTGGTTTAGAGGCATGTCCTCTTAAATCTCGAATAACATTTGCCAGATAATAACAATAGATGGACTCCTTCAGCGAATTTGGCAAGACTCCATTCCATTCTTTTTTGTGACGAGAGTAGAATGTCCCAGAATTAAGTTCTTCTATATTTTCGTGTAAATCAGTCCTATATTCATCTGAAGTGTAGTCTGGTTCTTCAACATCAGTTATAAAACGTAAATTGCGATAGTACTCTTTATCCTCATTAAAAATTTTATCAGCACCAATATATGAGGAAGGGGTCGGTAACGTATATATGAAATGCTCTGGAAACAAATCTGCATTCTTCATACTGTCCACCGAATCCGGATCTATAAAAACATTTGCAAATGGAGTAGCAGTAAAACCAATATAATTCGCAGTCTGAAAAAGATTGCAAATCTTACGAATTATAGCGTTTGTCTTAGTTGGATCTGTATTATCTTTTTTTGTATTAACCGATGCATTGTCTGCCTCATCGTCAATAAGAAGCATTGGATGGTTTATACTATTTGTACGAACATCCATATTCTGGTTTTTCAACCAATCATGCAATTTTGTCAGAACTGATACATTTTTTTTAACGACAAAAAGGACCAGAGAATTATGCTCCGATAAAGTCGTTGAAATCAAATTACTCCCTTTAACAAAATCTTTTACACATGTAGTAAAAGAAGTAGCTCTACGTTGCTTGTTGTCTTTACCAACTCCTACCTTCCCCTCGCGAATATGTTTTTCAACCTTACGAATAGTGTACCCAACAACACTTTCATCAATACGTTCCTGTGTTTGCTGACGAAGACTTTCTGTTATACCAGCTAGAAGAATAACAACTTTATATCCTGCATCAGCTGCTTTACAAATCAGACCTGAATATGTAGCGGTTTTACCAGACTGTACATCACCAATTATTAAGCCCCTCTTCAAACGTTTACCTTCAAATTCTTCCTTTGGATTGTATAAACAATTCATTATGTCAGGCAATGTCTTTTCGTGCAAAAGATTAATACTTTTGTCGTCAATTGAAGTGTGTTCTTTTAAATAACGATAATATCTCTCCCAAAAATAGCTGTCATCTACTTTATCATTGAAATACCACTTCTTTTGTTCATAATCATCATAAATAATATTGCCCAATACATGAGTGATTTTCTCTCGGTATTCTATTTCTTCCAACAATTTATTTTTGTCTTCCTCATCACAATCAATACCAGAGAAGGCTATTGCGTCTTCAATCGCAGGCTTAATATTTTCCAAAGATGGAACAAAGCCCGACAGTTCCTTCATAAGTTCCAAACGTGCGGAAATTATGAGTAGAATCTTATTATATGCTTCGTTTGTTAATTTCATCCTTGTAGTTATCTAAAAGTTTTTCCTCAACAACTTTATATTTGCAGAATGGCTCTGATTTCATCAGATCAGAAACAATCTCTATTATAGATTTCTTGTTAAAAGATTTTGCCAAGTTTACCATATAAATCCCAAGTTGGAAAATCTCATCGACACGATTATCTGGTTCATCTTGACTGATTGCATCATTAGACTTGTCAATGTAAATCTGCTGAGTCGGAACGTTTTGCTCAATTTCTTTCAAAAGCATCTCAAGCAGAGTATAGTCTTCTTCTGACATTCTATCCCTCACCATCTGGAACACTTTGCTCTCACGATTGATTTGATAATAAAAAGTCTTTCCTCTGCCTTCCATTCTATCCCAAATATAGTCAATATCCTCAACATTTTCTTTTCGACCACGATGGGTTTGCTTCCTAACAGAAATATCCATCGCATCAATCACTGTTTGGCGCAATTGACGCTGAATTTGCTTTGGAATAGAAGCTGTTTGTTTCTTTATATCAATACTCCATATGTCATCAAGTGAATTCGGAATATCTACTCTAACTCTAGCATTTTTTGTGAGTTCACCACGCGGTTTCATCCCGAACCAAGTTCCCCAAATTATCAAACGTTTATTTCGATAAACATAGAAACCTTGTTTGATTCTTAATGTTTCTACTCCTCCTATGAGTTTTCTGTGTTCATCGTTTAAATCTGTTGCAAATGGCAAGATATACGGTTTAACCCAGATTTGCCGTTCTTGCCCCTTACTGTCCCGAATAGCAATGGAGCGTGCTTTCTTCGTTGTTGTCTTAGAATGTGATTCAAGGAAAGGATCCATTGGTTTTATCCTCCCTTTATTCAAGTACATCTTGATCTGCTCCTTACCTTTTGCTGAAAGAAAGTTATGGAAAATCAGAGCAATATTATTGGCTACAGATTCTTTAAGTTCAACAAGAGCATCATAAACCATTCCACCACTTGATTTCTCCAACACATCGAAATCCTGCCATAGTACAAGCGTGCCATGTGGCAATTCAAGGAGAGAGTGAATATAAGGAAGTGCTTTTATTTCATTTTTAGACAGCTCCTTCACCACCCACTCTTTTCTATTTTGAATATAATTATAATCCCAAGAATAGCTACTAATCTTCTCTTCCTGCAAACTGACAACCGTCAAAATTCTACATTGAGACAAAGAGGCAGATTTCATTCCTAAACCGAATCGTCCCAAATCATTTGCATTTCTTTCAAGTTCAGAGTCCGTACTTCCATACCTCATAGCCTCAAAAAGGACGTCTGCAGACATTCCTTCTCCATCATCTAAGATTCCCACAACAAGATCCTCTGTAGGTTCTGAAGGGAAGAATAGTTTGACTACGCTGCAATTTGCACTGATACTATTGTCTATAATATCTGCAATAGCAGCTTCGAAAGAATACCCCATTGAACGCATAGACCCCATAAGAGTATCAGCTTGTGGAATGCTTTGTCTATAAGTACTCATAGTTATTCCTTATTATATGATGAATCGTATTCCATAATCTGCGCCATCACTGCTTTAGACAATAACGGAGGAACCGCATTACCTATCTGTTGCTGTATGCTCATATGAGGTCCTTGAAAGATAAACGTATCAGGAAAACTTTGTAAACGTGCCGCTTCCCTCACCGATAAACCTCTGTCTTGATATGGATGAATTAGCATACTCTTCCTATAGTTTGAAATGACAACAGAAGGGCAATTTGCTTTCAGCCGTTTATATATTCCACTATGACAACGAGTCTTGTCTGAATAATTTTGCATCAAGAACTCCGGAATAGCTCTCCAATTCTCACCTTGACCGATATATTTGTAACGTTGCATCACAAGATCGTTACTCTTTGACACAAAATTCTGCCTTGATTCTACAGAACCTTTTCTCATCTGTTGCGCATAAGGGCTAGATTCCTTTATTGACTTAGTGTAAGGCAATGAATCTATCATATCACCATTATGTAAAACAGGTAAATCTCCAATAGCTTCTTCTACACTCACTTTATAATCAAAAGGCTTTGGAAACTCAAAGTCAATTCCTTGGTTATTTCCGACCATAAACATTCTCATCCGTCTTTGTGGAACACCATATTCATCAGCCCATAGAACCTTCCATTTGACTTTATAGCCTGGTTCTATCTCCTCAAAACAATGTTTTATCATTTCTATTGTCTCTCCATTGTTCATTTTAGTCATTCCCCAAACATTTTCAAGGACAAACCATCTAGGCTTTATTTCCGAGACCAAACGAACAAACTCTTTGAACAATAAATTATTAGGATTGTCCATATTGCGAGACATCGTATTTGACATAGAAAATCCCTGACAAGGAGGGCCTCCCATGATTATAAATACTTCCTCGTCCTTATTTAAGAAATCTATAGCTTTTACATCCCGAATATCGCCACATATTACTTTTGCTCCTTTGTGATTAAGTTCAAAAGATTTGGCCGCATGAGGATTAACCTCAATAGCATAGCGAACCTTAATTCCCGCCATTGAGCCGCCCAGACTTAATCCACCTGCTCCTGAAAAAATGTCTATACCGATTTTTTTCATAAGCCGAGCATCATAAGACATTATTATCTTTTGTTGTAGTTAGCAACTGTCGAATGTCAACATCCAACAAATTCGCTATTTCTTGCAATTGAATAATAGATGGTTGCGATTTATTAGAACACCATCTTGAAATTGTGTTCTCTGATTTGCCCATTTGAGTTGCCAACCATCTATTGGTTCGTTGCCTTTCAGCCAGTACCGCCTTAATCCTATTCATCATTATTTGTTGATTGTTCGACATCAGTATTCAAATTATACTCGTTATATTGCAAACAAAGATACATCTAATTTCCCATATAGCCAAGTAGATAAGCAACAAAAACATCGTTTAAAGGAATGACTACAGTTGGCATAAAGATATGCAAAAAAACACATGTATTGTTTTTATCCATTCCATCAATGAATTTCACCTTTCAAAAAATTATGCTACACAAACATTATGTTCGCGCAGCATAATACAAAGTTTAATCGCATCCAATCGCTCAACTACTTACAGCTCAGACATCTATCTCGTATCGCTTGGTAATTTGGCACATTTTTGCTTGGTAATTTGGCACACTATAATAGTCATTCCGCCTTATATCGCCCATCCAACACTCCGGCAAACATATCCGCTTCTCTCTTGGAAATACTTAATCGTGTTGCCAATTCGCGCCATCCTTTTACAGCTTCAATCACCCCCGAAATCATCTTTTCTGCTGTTTTACGGTTTAGCATGTAGTCTTCGCAAGCATCCAGCAAGATACTCAGCTCTGCTTTATTAGAAGTTAATGAAACAAGCAAACTTTGATACTCACTCAGCGTGGGATTCATGTCATATGCAGGAGATAGTGTCCAACCTTTTGCAGTCAAAAGAAAACCGTGATTGCGAAAATGGTCATCAGTATTGCCGATACAAATATTGAAAGCCACACGGCGGTATAGTTCCTGTAGGTTTCGCTCCACATCGGTACAGCTCTGAATAATAAAGTCGACTATATCCAGATAGCCATGCCCGGTAGTTGCATTGTCACCATCACTCAGCCCCAACAAGGTCATGGCAGATGCAAAATGAATGCGTTTTCCTTCTTGGGTTCTATCGAAGCGTTGTGACAGCAATGTATGATATCTCTCTCCAGTTGCCAGTACTTTGGTTTTTGCAGCGTTTATCCCTGCTTTTGTGGCAAGCAAATGACTGAAATGCTCCCAAAGTCCAACATCATAGTCATCCTTGCGCGATGGAAACTTGGCCACATAAAGAACTTTATCTGTATCTACAACATTTGCTTTAGGTCTTGCACCTCCCAACGATGTTCCCGGTTGCACAAGTTGTGCAATCCATTTCCTATCAGGGAGAATATTGTTTTCTTCACATTTTTCTATCTCGGCACTGGCTGCAATCAGTTCCCGAATATCCGTCAAAGGTGGAATTTTCAATGATTCACTCACATTGATAAATTCGCCATCGAGGTCTTCCTTAAAACGGAATCCCCCCATTCGGGAGAAATCATCGATACCAGTCAAGAAATCGAAAGAAGACAATCTCCTTACAGGTCGCTTTTCTTCTGCTGCCGCAATTTGCTCTCGACGCAACAACAAAGTACGTCCCCAACGATCCGGCAAAGCATCAGAAAAACATCCGAATATATCCTTGTTCGGTTGTGTATATTGTTGTCCCGGGTAATTATTCAGGTCGTCACTCAAAAACAGATCGCTGTGCTGCCTTAACCATTCATTATTGAACGTAAAACTATAGCTGTCCGCACCACGAAGAGACTCATAGCCTAGTTCTCCAATGAGTTCCATTTCTTTGAGCCAATCGAAATCGGCATATACATACAACTTTTTCATAGATTATTCTTTCTTTGATGCACGTTCTCTTGTTTTCAAACTCAAATCTTGCAAAGCTTTTCCCATTTTATCTTCTTTGGCAAGCAATAGAATATCATCGTCAAGTTGCAATGCGTACAAAACACGTAGATAGATCCCTATTGCAACAGTAGGAATCCCTTTTTCTATTCGGGACACAGTAAGCGGTGAACAGGTGGCACGTTCAGCAACCTGAGCCACACTCAGATTCCGACGTAAGCGAGCCAACTTAATCTGCTCACCTACAATCTGCATCTTCTGCTCCAATTTTCGGGAAAGCTTGGTTCCCATTGTATTCTTTGCCATTACTACATCAATTTAAGGTGCAAAGCGACTATGTTAATGACTTTGTCATAATCAACCTATCATATAATATGCAAAAGTAATACTTTTTATTTATTTAATGATGTATTACACATAGGAAAATGCACGTCTTGGCATTATTAACTATATACATAATCTATTTTGAGCAAAAACTTCCAAAAACTAAATGCTATAATGTTGTTTGTAATCGCCATATACACCTACCAACAAACAATATGTTATTCGTTACAAACAATGCAAATTGTTCATCATACACTCATCATATCAAAGAACTATTTTGCTTGCCAAAAGAAAAAGATATAACTCCACTCTCAACTTGACTTTAATGACCGTTATTATATACACGGGCAATAAAGTCAAGTCAAACAGAGGGGAAGAAAAGAAAAAAGGCTTCAACTGAATATTTCTCTTTTGGTCAGCATACAATATCCGTGAAAATATCTTGCATTTAGTTGACACTATAGGCGAAAACATCACGGAATTTTGTACCTTTGTAGTCGGATAGAAGATAGGTGAACTTCATTGAGGACACAATATTTCCTCATGGTTCTGATTCATTGAGAAAAGAGTGTAATATAGCCTTAAAAACAAGTCCAAGAGGTTCAAAAACAACTTTTCTACCGATTAAATTGCAACAATCTATCATTCAAGCAGCTATGTATGCTGCATCGAAAATTCCGCCAACGAGGATTTAGAAAGATGTAATTCTGGCAAAGAATTCAACTATATTGAGAAATTATCGGAATATTTTTTAAACTCTCCAATGAATATTGAAAATATTTCTGTATTTTTGAGATCATAATAAAAACACTTTCAATTTTTAGAAGCAAATATATGAAACAACAGTTTTGCCAGAGTTGCGGTATGCCTCTCACTGATACAAATAAAGGAACAAACTCTGATGGAAGTTTGAACAATGAATACTGTTCTTATTGTTATCAGAAAGGACAATTCACACAAGATTTTACCCTGAACCAGATGATAGAATTTTGTACCCAATTTACGGATCAGATAAATAAGGAGACAGGATGGAATCTTACTCCGGAACAGGCTAAAGAAAATATGAGACAATTCTTCCCTACTCTTAAACGATGGAAAGAAAAAGATGAAAGAACACTTACAGAAAAAGCAACCGGCTTGCTTGCACAATGTAAGGAGATTACGATTGTCTCAATTGACGCAGAAGGATTTCCACGTCCGGTTCCAATGTCCAAAATCAGTTCAAAAGGATGTAATGAGGTATGGTTAGCAACCGCTGCCAATTCAGTAAAGGTTGCAGACTTCAAATTGAACAACAAAGCCGGACTTTGTTATTCAAACTATGGTGACAGTGTTGAATTGAGAGGAATCATTGAGATTATAACTGATGACAACATACGAAAAGAAATGTGGCAAGACTGGCTCATCAATCATTTTCCGTATGGCCCTACAGATCCTAATTTTGTGCTTTTACATTTCATAGGAAAAGAAGCTACATTTTGGATTAATGAAGAATTCTCACACGAAAAATTGTAACATAAATTCATATTATGAAGAATAGGCATAGCATTCTTTATGTCTTGCATTCATTATGGAAAGAATAAGATATTTAGGACAACAACCTCTTACTGAAAGGACAAAATTGCAAGATACAAATTAAAACAGCAGACAATGGAAATTCATAATTTACTGGATGTCAAATCAAGAACCGAGTGTCGCCTAACGGTTTTTTACAATAGACAAGGATATATTGCAAAAAATACAATCTGACCCGGTAGTGTGAAACAACTTCTGCCAATTTCCTGATTTATATAAGCGAATCAGAATTGATGCTATCCAAATCAAGAAGAATCAGCCCGAACTTTTTGAAAGTCGCCTGAACAAATTCATAGAAAATACTCGAAAAGGACTCCTTTACGAAGAATGGAATGACAACGGAAGATTATAAAATTACAGAAAAGCATTAATCTATTTCTATATTTTGTTACCTTTGCATCTAAGATATTAAAAACAAAGATTGTTCAACCATATGGTAAGCATTCTATTTTCCGCCTTGACGCACATTATTCACAAACCTACCTTTGCGCCATAACCAAATAACAACAATGATTATGGCGAAAGAAAAAGTAAACTATCAGGAGGTATATGACCTCTACCAGTTATGCAGCGAGACCAAGGATCTTCGCGAGTTCTGTGCGGATTATGGAGTAAACTACGACAAGTTCATGAACTGGCAACGTCATCAGCTTTGGAGCGAGAAGTTAGGCAAGACAGTTCAGGTTGATCAGCCCAAGGTTGCTAAAGTCCAGATAACCGGTAAACCTTGCAACAGTCCAACTGTTAAGATGGAAGTGAAACAACCGGAAGGCGAACCTCCTATTAAGTGGGTGAAACTGCAATTGACATCTGGAGCGACATTGTTTCTGAGAAACACCAGCGTTCTTGATCTGAGTCTGTTGCTTAATAAAATGATAGGATGATATGCTTGGACTGAGTGCTAACCTGAACTATTACCTGTTCAACGGTAATGTGGATTTACGGAAAGGCATCTTCCGTTTGTGTGAAAGTATAAGGCAAGAGATGTCACTTGACCCTAGTGATGCGTCCAATGTATATATGTTCATGTCCCGTAACCGGAAGGTCGTCAAGATACTTCATTACGAACGCGGTTTTTATGTGCTTTACGAGAAACGTCCTGTCATTGGAAAGTTCAAGAAACCTGTGTTTGACGAGGTGTCAAAATGCTACCGGATACAGTGGTCTGACATGGCTTACCTGACGGAAAGTATCGTAGTCGACAGAATGTATGTAACTCCTAAAGAATGAATAATAAGGCGTTGATTTACAATGGAATAATACAAAAATAATCGATAAAAAGTTTGCGTAACTGCCTGATTTTTCGTACCTTTATATCATGATTGATGAAAGAGCATACGAGTTACTTTGCTGCCAGCTGGGTCTGGCGAATGAGGAAAAAGCAGGGCTTCGCAAACAGAATAAAGAACTGATTGCGAGGCTTGAGTCTATTGAAAAATCCAACAAGGAGAACTCAAAAACTCTGATTGATACAATCAATGACCTCAAAGAATCCCTCGAAAAGCAATCAACCACGGTTGAACATTACAGGAAAGAAATGGAACTTATGAGGAAGCAGCTTGAAGCAAAAGACGAGGTGAACATGATGCTTGCAAACGAGATATCCAATCTCAGACTTCAGCTTGAAGACAGCAGGAAACACCGTTTCGGCCGTACATCTGAGCAAAGAAGGCTGCTGAACAACCGTAACATTGACAAGTCTGCAATGGAGAAGTCCGAATATGACGGTTCTGACAAGAAAGGTGATGATGATAATAAGGCCAATGGTAACGAAGCTGGTGGCAATACCTCTTCCGATAACGCAACAGCACAGAACAGCAAGCCTTCAAGAAGAAAGGAAACCGCACCACGTGCGGAAAAGACCAGGCTGAAGGTGGACAAGGTAGTGGTACATGAAATAGAAGACTATTACCAACTCCCGGATGGTGCAAGGCTTATGAACCGCAACGGAATGGCTGATGTGTGGGAATACAGGTTTATAGAACATGTGCGTGCCCATAACGTGGAACATGTGTACAAGGTGGCAAGGGTAAAGCTTGCAGACGGCACTTTCACTAACACGATGGAGCATCCCTTGAAAAACCTTGGAGGAATCTTCTCTCCTGAACTGCTTGCCCGTCTGCTTTGTCTGAAATATGACTTCAGCATGCCTGAGAACAGACAGATAAGACTGCTTGCAAGAGAAGGCATCCATATAAGCAATACCACGCTGAACAGCTATATCCACAACGGAATCTCCAGGCTTAGGGAGTTTATGGAAGATGTCTTCAAGAAGTTTGTACAACAGGCAAAATACCTTATGGTTGATGAGACTACCGAACTCGTTGGAGTTGAAACACCGGAAGGTAAGGCTTACAGGAGAAAGTACTTATGGGCTTTCTTTGCAAAGCATGTCAAGTTGGTTTATTATCATTACAATAACGGCAGCAGAGCATCTGATGTGGCAAAGACCTTCCTTGATCATTTTATGGGATCTATATCTACAGACGGATATACGGTTTACAGAATGTATGACGGAGAAGGCTCAAAGGTGCTTCATATAGGATGCTGGACGCACTGCAGGAGGTTGTGGGTTGATGCTTTGCCATCAGACAGGACGGCGATGGACATAATAGATTCTATCGGTGATTTATTCAGGAATGAAGACCTGTTCCGCACAATGAAACTCAGCAGTGAGAAGATAAAGGAAAAAAGACTTAAACTTACGGGACCTGTTCTTGAACGTATACATCATAAGGTGGTCATGATGATGCAGGATGCGAAGATCATGGCTAACGAACTGATAAGAAAGGCTGCGAACTACACGATAAACCAGTGGAAATCCTTGAGAAATATCCTCAAGGACGGTTCAGCGGAAATATCCAACAATCTCTGTGAGCAAAGAATGAAACCTGTAAAGCTGCTGCTCAAGAACTGTATGAATATAGGAAGTGAGGCAGCCGCAGAAAACTCGGCATTCATCTTCTCCCTGATAGAAAGCTGTAAGTTGAACGATATAGATCCTCAGGATTACCTGAAGCACTTGTTTGAATGTATTCTTCATGGTAAGGACTGCGACAAGAAGGCTCTTCTGCCATGTTTTTATAAATCGGAATGTTAAAACTAAACTATTTTCTTACGGACATTTTTATTTTATCGGCTGAAAAACAGCCGATAAAATTGTCGTAGCGGAAAATAGAATGGTTACAACCATATGAAATGGCAATTGTGCATATAGCTACGCATAATAAATAGCATTCTCAATTCAAGCTATTGTTAATATACAGGCTTATAATACAGGTCTGTGCTTCTTTATTTTGCCATTATATCAAATAATTACTTTACAAATAAGTTATGTCACCAGCTGACAGAACTTGTTGTATTTTATCATGTTGAACAATGAATTATACATATAAAAACATATGGCTCATCAACTTTCCGGTTATGATGAGCATCCTTATCGAACAACTTATTAATATAACTGATGCTATCTTCTTAGGTCATGTTGGTGAAATAGAATTAGGAGCATCCGCACTCACCGGAAGCTGGTATCTTGCCATTTATATGCTCGGTTTCGGATTCAGTATAGGTTTACAGGTTGTCATTGCACGGCGTAATGGCGAGCAGCAATATTCAGAAACAGGTAGGGCATTCTTTCAAGGATTACTTTTTCTGTCGGGTTTAGCAGTTCTACTATGCAGTATTTCGAAAACAATATCTCCCATGATTCTGAGCAATCTGATTGCATCTGAGAAAGTATATTTTGCTGTTATTGATTATCTGGACTGGCGCATTTGGGGATTAATGTTTTCTTTTCCTTTTCTTGCATTGCGATCTCTCCTGGTCGGTATCACACTTACAAAACCTCTTAACAAAGCTGCCTTTACTGCCGTATTGGTGAATATACCTTGTAATTGGCTTCTCATATTTTATTTCGATATGGGAATAGCCGGTGCTGCAATAGCATCTTCATTTGCAGAATTATGCTCATTGATAATATTGTCAATCCATGTTTTACGAAAAATGGATAGAAAGGTTTATGGTCTGAACTGGAAATTTGATAAAAACATATTCCATCATGTCTGTTGTGTTTCTATCTGGAGTATGTTCAATCCATTTATTGGAGTAGCCTCATGGTTCGCCTTCTTCGTAGCCATTGAGCATTTGGGAGAATTAGAACTGGCAGCAACAAATGTCATACGCAGTATATCCACCTTTTTTTTCGTCATTGTCAATTCACTGGCAGCAACTACCGGCTCATTGGTAAGTAATCTGTTGGGAGCAGGACAAAAGAATCAGGTTTTCCCGTTATGTAACCGGGTTATCCGTTTAGGGTATTCCGTGGGAATCCCACTTATTATCCTTTTTATAATCTGTTTCAATCCGCTTTTCAAAATTTATTCTGGTAATGAGAGCCTGATACAAATAGCACGGCTGCCATTTACAGTAGCCCTGTTGAATTATGCTTTTGCCTTACCTGGTTATGTATATATGAACGCCGTCACCGGGACAGGTGCCACACGTACAACCTTCATTTTTCAGACTGTAATCATTATAGCCTATCAGATTTATTTATGGGCGATAAGCTATTTCAGCACATCCCTGTCTATATATTGGACAGCAGAATATTTATATGTGATATTGCTTGGAGGACTTTCCATTATCTATCTAAAATGCAAAAACTATTAATCGTTTGAATCCCATGATGAAAAAAATATATCCTCGTACAGGAGATACACAGACTGTTTACCTAAATGCTGTTGTAAAAGACCCGTCTATTGAAGTCGGCGATTATACGATCTATAATGATTTTGTATCCAATCCGCTACTTTTTGAACAGAATAATGTACTGTATCATTATCCAATCAATCACGAGCGATTGATAATAGGTAAATTCTGCTCCATTGCTTGCGGCACAAAGTTTCTGTTCAATTGTGCCAACCATACATTAAAATCTCTATCAACCTATACATTCCCTTTGTTTTATGAGGATTGGAATTTGGAGAAATCCAATGTTTCAGATGCATGGGATAACAAAGGAGATATCATAATAGGTAATGATGTATGGATAGGTTATGAAGCAATTATAATGGCTGGGGTACATATCGGAGATGGAGCAATCATTGCCACCCGAGCTGTTGTCACTAAAGACATACCACCTTATACCATAGTAGGCGGTATTCCTGCCAACCCGATCAGGAAGCGTTTCAGCGATGATATTATTCAAAAATTGGAAATACTGAAATGGTGGGACTGGCCTATTGAAAAAATCCATCAAAAATTACCTTACATTCTCAATGGTGACATCAGCAACTTATTTGATAATAGAAAGTAAAGAATTGTCCAAATTTAAAACCTAAAAGAGTGTAATTCGCAGGGAAACACTCTTTTAGGTATTGGGAATCAATTCATCAGGTGATCATTTGCAAAAATATATCCTATTTGGTCAGAATTTATCCCGGTTACTCCTATTTCCACGTCAATATTGGTATGCAAGTATCCATATATACAGGCATCAGTCCTATCGCCCTAATGGTACGCAACTTCCACCTGGTAGGCAAATGATAGGTAACCACCACGATATGGTTTGCTATACTTTTCTCGATTTTTTTGCAGATAAAGTCAAGAGGCCTCGTACATCCGGTTGAACTCCTCCACCTGCAACAGCTTCCCGTCAAACTTAATCTGACGGAAGTCGTTCATACCTTTCCACACAAAATACTCATCATCCGGGTTGATATGTGATCAAAACATAGTCAGAACAAAATCAGCATCATTGATGCGGAATATATAGAGAATTATTAGAAATCAAATTGATTTACAATTTCTTTAGTATGCACAATTTTCAATGTATCCTTCCTGTTCATACACCCTACCATAGTGATGAATCATTTCAACCAACCCATTCAAACGTGAATCTATAATATTCAGATTTTTATATCTAAGATATTGAGTATCATACAGTCCCGCATTTCCAGATTTCAACCTCTCTTCTATATCTTCAGGAATAAGGAAACCTGCTCTGTCGCCCAAAAATTTATAAAACTCTGACTGATATATACATATACCTGCCAGATCAAAATCTCCGAAATGTATATATCTATTAGGAATTTTGATAAGCCATTCCCTTAAATCCGCCGACTGAGGGTATCTGGAGACAAACAAAACTTTATTATCTCCAAACAGATATTTCTGACTCCGTATACGACAGAAGTTTTCACCATTTTCCACTCCCACCACTATCACGTCTGACGGTATATAAAATTCATCGGGGTTTTGTATGAAAACAGCACTTCCTTCCGGAGGGGATATAACAAACTCACTATTCCTTATTCTTGCATGAATAGGTTCGTAACAGTTGACAAGAAAACCCCTGAAAGTTCGAAGCTTTACAGTTTTGGAGTCGCCGGTTTCCTGCACAAGCGTACTGCGCTGCAAGTCTTTGTTATCGCCAGAAAAGATTTCAATCCATCTTTCGAGAGAAGTGCCGGATGTATAATTATCTGAAATATATCTGCTGAATGCCACAGAATCCGTAAGGCGATAGGAAATTCTGCTGCCACTGGTTATTCCGGTTATAAGACCCTCTATCCTAAATTCATCAACTATCCATCGCGGAAGTGAGCTTGAAGGAAGAGTTCTTCCTTCAAGCATATAAAGCAACTTTTTTGCAATAGATATTGTAAATCGTTTTTTGTTTATATCCATATTATTACAAGACATTTTTATTTCCGTGTAAGCAATGACACCACCCTTGTATTGCTTTTCGCATCTTTGCTTAACAGATAAGTATATTTATAATCCTCAACATTATAAGTGGTAGGCGAACTGTTGATAAGTAATATGTTGCGGCAATTGGCAAATTCAAGTATGCCTTTCACATTATTAGGATGCAACTTACCGATTTCATCCATCATACAATGCACCTTGAAATCTCCGAATTTCCTTGAGACTTTTTCCTTGAAAACATTGATAAGCATGATGTTCACCATAGCCTTAACCAGTATGTCTGTACCATCGGAACCTACATTCGCTATTTTCTCTACCCAGCCTGTGTCGTTATCATTTTCGATAATGCGGAACTGCAGATTAAAGGTATCAGAAACGACAAGACTCTTTCTGGAAGGCTCATCCTTTAGCAGTTTGCTGAAAGCATTAAGATATTTTACAGCCCTGAGATTCACGTTCTCGCGCGAATCCTGTGAGAATAAGTCCATTCCACCCATGTTGAAGGTGTTCTCATCATTGAAATTCTTTATTTCTATAAGAAGCTGCATAAGCTTGTCGTTACTCGGCAAAGGCCTGAGTTCGATACTGCGGATAACTCCTGCGAAATTACGTTTGACAAAATCGTCATTAATATCTTTAATGGTCTTATTAATAAGACTTTCGCTTTGGGTAAGTTCTCCTGTTTCCTTTGATATGCGTCTTATTATGTTTACGTACCTTTCACTTATGCGGTTCTGGTATTCGGTAATTTTATTGTTTTCCACAAACTCACATAAATTGGATGCAAAATCCATGTAATCGGAATCACACGACAATGACTGAGGGAAACTGAAAGTATTTCTTGCAGTAAAATTACTGTTAAACAGATTGATCGATTTCTTGAAATTCTCAGTATCCTTGCCAAGAGAAACAATCAGACTTTTCAGCTCTTCCACTATCTTACCGCAAGGTTTATTGGTAGGAAGTTCTTCGGGAGTGTACGACTCCGGCGGACAGAAGCCTTCATCTTTGCGGAAATTCTCAAGAACGGAAAGATCGTTCTTTATGGCATCACGTTCGGCTGTCTTTTCCTTTATACTGTTTTTTACAGTTTCATACTGACCGGTGAGCTTGTTTTTCCGCAATGCGTATTTTTCTTCAAGCTCATCTAAATGCATCTCATTGTTCTTCTTGTTGTCGCGCAACTCCGGCTCACGATCAAACAGTTCTCTCTTATCTTTTTCATAATTCCACACAAACGACTGTTTTTGCGATATATAATCCAACTCAGACTTTATAGCATCAATTTTTGATTTATAGGAATTTATAACCGATGTATCAGCTCCCTTACCGTTTAACTCCTCATTCTGCAACTTGTGAAGTTCTTTTTTTCTGTTATCCATATCCATACGCCGGTCGGACAGTTCCTTGTGTACTGCCTGTATCTCAACATCAACAGCACTGCGTTCTTTCTTTTCCGCCTTTCTCTGCTCGTCAGAAATCTGAAGAATCCGCTTTTCCCTTTCCTGTTTCAGAAGTTCTTCATTGTTACAACATTTTTGTCTTTCCTTTTCCTTGCCTCCAATAAATGTTTCTATCTCCTCAATCCTGTTTCTTTTCCACTCCGATTCTTTGCGTTCCCATGAAGCCTGTTCTGCCTTAATATTCTTTATCTGAAGAGGATATTGCTGTAACTGGATTTCAAGAAGATGCCTTTCGCCCGATATGGCTGAAATCTGTTTTCTGTACTTATTCTTTATCTCTTCAGTACGCTTTGTTTTTTCTTCATTCAGAAGGCTTATTTTTCTCGTATATTCATCTCTTTCGGAAGATTTGGCCTTAAATTCAGCTTTAAGCTGTTCCGGGGAGCGTAACTCACGCTGCACTTCAGCTAAATTAATTTTTACGCCATAGAAAGAGCTTTCCCCATCGGTTGAGAGTTCAGGAGAAAGATTCTGATTATAGAGTATAAGTTTTTCATCGGCAATCTTACCTATACTTTCCTGCCATCCTGACCTGTTCTTGTCGAGCCACTCGCAAAAAGAGCCTTTGCTGTTGTTTATCAGGACATTCAACGATTCTATTTCTGTGTCCACCTGTTTCCTGCAGCGTAAAATCTCATCAATTTTCGCATCATACTCTTTTTCAACTACCATAGTTTCCGCATCCGACTTCTGTCTAAGGCGGTCGCACTCCAACTTCAGACGGTCGACTTTCACAGCGGTATCCTTTTCTTCGGAAGATATGTTTCTCAACCGTTCCTCACAGTCACCTATCTCCTCCTTGAAATGAACAGTACACTCAACCCTTGTTTTCTGTTGTTTCCAGTTGGATATTTCTTCCAGCAACTGCTCCTTGCTGTCGGCTAGTGTTTTAAGTTTCTCTTCATAAACAGAGCGTATTTCTTCAGTCTGACTGTTGCTTTTCTTTGTCAATTCTGAAATCCTTTTACCAAGTTCATCTTTAAGGCATAATACCCTTTTGTTGATTTCATTCTCAAATCTTGCAAGATCGGCATCAATGCCCTGTTCCATCAAAGAGTATTTGCTTATTACATCCCGGTATGTACTCGTGAGTTCATTATATACCTTATTCAGAGACTCCAGTTCGTATTTCAGTGCCGGTTCCCTATTTACTCTTGATATAACCTCATCAATGTGTTCCTGTTCATAATATTTACGCTTTTCCCTTATCTTCTTAAGGTCAGATTCTATAATGCCGCTTAACTTTACAAGTTTGTCGCGCTCACTGTCAAACTTGTATTTTTCTTCCCCAAGTAAACGTGTAAATCGTTCGGCTTCCTCTTTAAGTTGCAGAAGCAGTTCCTCCAATTCGGGAAATTTCAGACGTGCCACCCTTTCAGAGTAGTTGAGCTGCTGTCTTCCGTTTTTAATCTGCTTTTCAGCAAACAAAAGCATTCTATAACCTTTTATTACTGTATCGGCCTGTTTTCTGACAGGTACCACACCATTCTTATCCTGCTTTATCCACAACATTACATCGGAATATTCCTGTTCGAAAGTCTCTATCTGATTCCGATAATAACTCAGGTCGACAACAAACTCATTATCATCCATTGACTGTATGATGGTATCCTTGATAAAATCGGCATCAAGCTTTGAGTTAAGGAATACATTCTGAATTGTACGCGGTATATTCTGATATCGCGAACTCTCTACAATTGCATACTTACGGAACTGAAGCAAATCCGGCTTTCTGTTGTTGCCGAATATTATATCACGAAACATATCATAGCCTGTAACCAGCGACGACACATTTGCACCCAATTCCGACACTCTTGTACGAATCACACTCCAGTCGGCCGAGACCTCGTTTTTGCCGTCAACAAACCACTCCTTACTATATGGAGCATCAATAAAGCGGAAAGCAGCCCTGCCCATCGACTTTGTTACAACTATGGTATAAGCACCGTTTTCGCGCATTACTTCATAAACTATATATGAGTTGGCAAACGGAAGATAGAAAGAATCAAAATTTTTCTTTTCTTTCGGTATACCCAATCTGAGTTTGTCTGCATTATAGAAAAACAAGACAGCCCGCAGAAGGGTACTTTTACCTACTCCCTGAGTACCAATAAAATGTACATTGCCGTCCAGCTTCACTTCAGCATACGGTACATGTGCGCTGTTCAGAAATATTATCTTATTGAGATATCTCATCGTTCATTTCCTCCGATATTGTTATGCAGTCCACCAAATCCTCCATATAGTGAAATGCCGTTAATACTTTATAAGTGTTATCATGTTCATTCTCAAGTTCTATCATTCCTGCCTTTTCAAGTTCAGAAACAAGTTTCTCCACAACCTCATTATATTTCTTCTTATCCTGAAACAGTTTGGAAGCCTTATCCTTCAGTTCCATCTGGCAACTTATCTGAACTTCAATGTCTGCCGGACGGAACTTAAATCCGGGACCGAATGTAGCATCATACGTTTTAAGGAAACTAAGGTAGTCTATCCACTTCATAACTGCTTCAAGTTTGCGTTCGAGGTCGACTTTCGCCTCCTGACGGGTAAACATATAATATCCGTCACCACCTTCGAGATAAAAACCAATACCTTTATAATATTCGTAATAGTCGGTCAAATCCTCTTCTATGGCATCATAGTATCGTTTTATTGCAGGAGAAACGCTATTTGCAGAAATAAATCCGCCCTTACTCAATATATTGAATATTTCTTCTGTATATTTCATGCTTATTCTGATTATGTAATTATCGGAAATTATCTAGAGTTATTTGGAATATATCAAAGGATATTCCACGTCATAACTTGTTTCATACTTGTCGGTGAAATTCAGTCCTTCGGCATACTGCGATGCTATCTGGCAGAAAAACAAGATTCTGTCGTCTGTGCTCAGTTGCTTATGATAATTGTAGCTCATTACAAACTTAAACAGATGACTGCTTGATGCCGAGAAAGCATTATAAATTTCCTGTAAATTTATCTGGTCAAGAACTTCACCTTCTGTTTTCATATATTCCTGCGGTATAGCATCGGCCATATTCTTAGGACCTTTAGCCCGGTTCTTCCTTTTTGATATGATTTTTCTTATTATTTCCAATGCCACGGCAGAAGTACGCAGGTTATCTACCGACAACTTTATCCTGTAATTTGCCTGAGGCTCCATCCATACAGGATTTCTCATACTGACAACCTGACGTATATCAGTTTTTTCTTCCAGAAGGAACTGGTCACGAAAGTATTTCAAACGTCGAACTTTCTCGAATATCCTGTTCTGATAAGCTATAAGATTCAGGTAATGAATAATCTGTTTTTCTATCTCTATAAGATTATGATAAGAATCATTAAGCTGAAGTTTCACGTCATTCACCACTATACGCATCTGAGTGTCCATGGCAACTCTGAAAAACACAGGCTGAGTGTTATCTATTATATCTTCACTCCTGTTGATGAGAAGCGCGATGTTCTTGCGTTTTTCATCAAGATTCTTCAGTTTTGAAAGCTTTACACGATAGTTTGGTTCGTTCTTGTAAGTATTATCAATGTTGCGCTTCAAGTCTATCACATTACGCACCGTTATCATTGCGATATTTTTCAGACACCGCCTTACCTCTTTGTGATAATTATATTTCCGCTGTTCATTATCTTCTTTAAGGTAATAATCTATATTTTCATTCAGACACCTCAGATAATCATCAACAAACGAAACATTTATGTTCTCATTGACTTGTAAAACATCCTCGAAGAATTTAAGATATACATCCTCCATTTCAAGGAAATTTCCGCTATCTCTTATCATTCCGTAGTCAATGAGATATTTAATTCTTTCCTCTTTATATTCCGTGAGTTCGAGTGCATAATCATATTTCAGGGAAGCTGAAGGTCTTTTTTGAAACATCTGTTTCAGCAGAAGTTTCTCTCTTTCAAGTACACGCAAAAGCTCATCAATAGATTTAAAGGTATTCATAGTTCAAGTGTTATAAGAATTACTACTGAAAGGCATCATATTTATCCCTGCCATTGTAGCAAGTTCATAGTAAGACATCTCCAATTCTGCCGAGCTGTATGGCGAATTACCCAATTTGATCAGATAGTAATCAAATTCCTCTAATCCGGAAATCTGCCCGACCACTTTCAACAACACAATAAATGTTGACAACAAAATATTGCCTGCTGTACCATTCTCGAATTTGTGGATGGTTGTAAGTCCGATACCGGATTGCTCAGAAACATCTTTCTGAGTAAGATTGCAACGAATTCTATATTCTTTAAATCCGTTACCCAATAACCTTACAAGCTCAGGCGTGGAGTATTCATAGAAATCTACCATATGAGCCACATTTATATATCATTATATTAAAAAAGTTACGTATATTGTTGAGAATCAACAAATTCTTATATATAAAAATGAAAAGACCAAGCTCTTTTTTCAACTAATTCTTTATAGTAAAAACTAATTCAAAGAACGGAACTCATTAGGGGTACACCCCGTCATCCGTTTAAACATCCGGCTTAAATGTTGCGGATATTGAAACCCTAATTCGTAAGCAATCTCACTTGTTGTTTTGTCCGTACCAAGCAGAGTCTCTTTAGCCCGCTCAATCAATTTCTTTTGGATATATTCCGAAGCGGTCTGTCCGGTCTGTTTCTTTATCATATCTCCAAAATAATTTGCAGACAAAAACACTTTATCAGCAAAATATTTAACAGTCGGCAAACCTTCCTGCAATGGGGCATCACTGTCGAAATACTCATCCAGCAAGCGTTCGAAACGAACTATAACATCTTTATTCACCTCTTTACGTGTTACAAACTGACGCTCATAAAAACGCATACAGTAATCGAGTAACAAACCTATATTGGCGCAAATCAACCGACGGCTATGCCTGTCTATGCCATGCTTCAGTTCCGCCTCGATTTTATGAAAACAATCCATGACTGTGCTACGCTCCTCTTCTGAAAGATGTAAAGCCTCACGAATTTCATAAGAAAAAAAAGAATAGTTCTTAATCTCCCCGCCAAGTACCGTTCCCCTTATCAGGTCGGGATGAAACAGAATACCGTGAGCTTTCGGACGGACATTTTTCTGCATCTCGGTCTCTGCTACCTGACCGGGAGCAAAACTGACTATCGTACCTTCCTGATAATCGTAACTCTGACGTCCGTACATGATGTTTCCACAATAGGTATCCTTCAGATAAAGAGCATATACCCCATAATTAACCTTGAAATGTTCCGGCCAATGCGTTGCCTTCGACAAATCAACGACACTCACCAGAGGATGCCGTGTTTCGAGCCCGAAAAGTTTGTTGTACTTATCTACCTCATCAAGTTTTATAACTTTTTCCATAACCCTTTCTTTGATTTCTTTTGAGCAAAAGTAATTCATTTGAATTGAATTACATACGACTTTATTGCAAAATCGAGGATTCGGGTATGAATATCCGTAATTCATATACAAGCCGGCTTATTTAATCGCAGTAAATTTGCAATCAGAAAATGAATGAGTCTAGTACACTTAGCCAATTTCTCGAAGTTGAGACAGTCTGTGCCTCGGCGTGGAAAGTAGAGGAATACGATGGATATCGGACAGATTCATTTGCCGAAAGTCAAATAGATAAATAAAAAAACAAATCATGGTAAAAACAATTTTAAGTGTTTTTACTCTTAAAACGAGTATGAACAAAATTCTTTTAATTTCTGTATTCAGTATTTTAACACTCAATATTATGGCACAGGAAAAGATAATACAAACGGCAGGACGTACCCAATTGGGAGAGTTCGCCTCCAAATTTGCAGAACTCAATGACGATGTCCTCTTCGGTGAAATATGGAACCGCACTGACAAGCTTGGTTTGCGTGATCGCAGTTTAGTAACCATTACCTCTCTTATCAGTCAGGGCATTACAGATAATTCACTCGTGTTCCATCTTCAGTCGGCAAAAAAGAACGGCATTACTCGCACCGAAATAGCCGAAACCATCACTCATATAGGCTTTTATGCCGGCTGGCCTAAAGCGTGGGCAGCGTTCAATTTAGCTAAAGACGTATGGGCAGAAGATACGACCGGCGAAGATACCAAAACCATTTTTCAGCGTGAAATGATTTTTCCCATCGGCGAACCGAATACGGCATACGAAAAATATTTTATCGGGAACAGCTATCTCTCTCCCATTTCACGCAATCAAATGCATATTTCCAACGTCACCTTCGAACCTCGTTGTCGTAACAACTGGCATATCCACAAAGCCACGAAAGGCGGCGGACAGATACTTATCGGCATAGCCGGACGCGGTTGGTATCAAGAAGAAGGCAAAAACGCTGTAGAAATTCTGCCCGGGACAATCATTCATATCCCTGCCAACGTGAAACATTGGCACGGAGCAGCAACCGACAGTTGGTTTGCTCATTTAGCTTTCGAGGTTCCCGGAGAAAAAACTTCTAACGAATGGCTTGAAGCGGTGACGGATGAAGAGTATAATAAACTTGAACAGGATAAGTAATGACCTCTGCTACCTCTGTTTTATTCTCTTTAATGTGTTACAAAGATTGACGCTCCTTGGCTTCTATTGGGTCGCTTATTATTCTTGGGGATTTAAATATCATATCACAAACAAAGGGAAGAATAAGCCGTTTCCCGGGGTCGGCCAAGGTCTTTTGAACGGAAGATTATTACAGTCTGCGGCAATGGACTGTACGGTCCACTGTAACAGACTGTACGGTCCACTGCAACGGACTATACAGTCCGCTGCCGAAGACTGTAGTAATCCGACGGACAGACAGGCATAACCGAAAGGACGAAAACGCTTGGTCCGACTAATGCAACGACGTAGGAAGCTCAAAAACGCATGCGGGAATTGAAAACCGGAGGAGACAACGTCAGGAGACAGGTGTTTGATTGATATGTGAAATCCTCAAGAATCTGTCCTATTTCTTCCCCTAATATATGGAATTGCCCTGTTGTGATAAAAATAAGAAACATTCAAAATCAAAGTAAAATGAAAAAGATTATATTGATTATTATGAGCTTACTTACCTTCAGTTGCTCATCGAAAGCACAAGAACAGACAATGAATGCAAGCAGACAATCCGAAAAGAAAATCCTCGTAGCCTATTTCTCCTGTACCGGAACTACGGAAAAAGTTGCCAATGCGATTGCCAAAACAGTCAACGGTAAACTTTACCGGATTACCCCGGCTACGGCTTACACTTCTGCAGACCTTGACTGGAATAATAAAACCAGCCGTAGTTCTATAGAAATGAGCGATGAAAATTCACGCCCTGCATTGGGTGGAGAAGCGCTTAACCTGAAAAATTATGATGTGATATTTCTCGGCTATCCGATATGGTGGAATGTATGTCCACGCCCAATCAATACCTTCCTTGAGAAATACGACTTTTCCGGAAAAGCCATCATCCCGTTCGCTACTTCCGGTAGCAGTTCAATAGCTAACAGTGTAACATTGCTCAAGAAGCTCTATCCCAAAATCAAATGGAAAGAGGGCAGATTGTGTAATGACAATATAAAACAAGCCGAAGATTGGGCTAGACAAATAATCAAATAGCCATATGAAGGGTCTTGCAGCCGGCAAGCTAAAACGACATGATAGCAAATACAGAAAACTATACTTTTTTATCTGTAGTATCGATAATTCAGGAAATAGTATAGGTTGCATTGATTGTACCACTGTCTTTTGATAGCTTTTAGAAAGAACAAGAGAGTGTGTTAAAATAAAAAGATAGGTCATTTTTATTTTAACACACTCCTGTATTTCACATACAATTTGCCGGATGGCATAAGTTAAGATTTCAGCAAAGCTTCTTTATATTTGGCTTTAAACAGTTGATAATCCTTATCATTAAACTGTACCTTCATATTCTCCAATATGCGTTTTTCCGTTTCCGGACTCCAATAAATCTTCAATTTGCTCTTCGCCCGTGTTATGGCTGTATAGAATATATTATGGCTGACCATTTCCTCTATTTCACTTGTAATCACCACCTTCACAGACTCATACTCCAAACCTTGAGCCTTATGAATAGAAATGGCGTATGCCACCTGAAAGGGCACCACATTTTCCACATTATCATTATCGTCATTCCCATCTCCACCCCGACCGACTTTAAATCGAATTACTGATGTCTCGTCAGTTACGGATTCTTTCAGCTCCAAATCAAAACCAATTACATCCAATTCATTCAGAACAGTATAAACCTCTATAGTAAAATAAATACAGTCTTCTTCCTCTTCAATCTGCAAAATCTTACCCTTCAAATTATTGTAAACTAAAGGAGCAAACCGATTTGATTCATTGAACAATACAGGATCTCCCACTTTATAGGACAGTACTCCCCAGTTGATGGAAGGATTAACATTATTGCTCTGTAGAAATTTATTAATATTACTTAAGTTTCGCAAGTAAAGTGTAGCTCCTCAGGCGGCTGGTGTCAGCCTGTCGAAAGCCTGCTTCACAGCTTTGATTTGTTTATCGTTTGATATTACTTGTTCAGTCAGAACCATTGCATCACAGTTAAGTACCTCGGCAATGACGTTTATAACTTCTACAATCAGCAGCCAGATTTTTTCTGCTACTGAAAGTTCAACAGAGTTCTTTGAAATTTCAGCAAAGAGTCCTCCGATAGTTTCGTATGACTCATAGCGTTTGACATAACTGAGAATATTGTATTGCAGTACGCACAATGATATGCCTGCAATCTGTCCGGCGAAGTCTCTGCACTGGTTCTTTCCGAGTTTAAGATTTTGCTTCATCTCTTTGTGAGCCACTTCGATAACCCATCTTCTTGAGTAAAGTCTGAAGGCTTCTTTCGCATCAAGTTTCAAATCCGAGGTAAGCAGAGCATTCCAATTGCCGTTCTTGCCTCTTCTGTAGAAGAACAGGCAGACCTTAATGCTGGAGATTTTAGCAGAGACAGTTGCTGTGTAGTAACCGATTGAGCGGCTATACTTTACGTTCTTGGATTTTTGGAGAGCCTTGATAAGTTCAGGCGCTGTCTTGTTTCCAAGATCTGTCTCATACTTTGTCTTGCCCATCTTTATCATTCCGATAAGGTGGCATCCAAAGTGCCTTGAGACCACGAACTTCAAAAGTTCAGAGCAGGTAAACCAACTGTCAACAAGAAGATAATCGAAACGTACACCCTCTATGATTGAGCGCTTGAGCATGCTGATGGCCGTCTCAATCTTACTTGCAAAATACTCAGCGCTACGCCTGGCAATACGCTCATCCCCTGAGTGTTCCTTACAATAGCGAGCCTCCGTCTGTTTCTTGAATAACCCCTGTGGCTTATCGCTTCGTTTTCCCTCCTCTCCATGGAGAGAAAAGTCAAGGAGAAACTGGGATACACCATCCGTAAAGCAGAGGAACATTGCCTTGAATCCAAGTATAGGCTTCATTTGGGTATGAGAGAATACCTTGCCAATCTTCTCGGTCTTGAATCCGGTCTTCGGAAGGTCTGTATCATCGATGATGACGCATCTGATGTCCGACTTCAATGTCGTTCTGCGTTTCACACGTGAATACAACTGCCTGAAAACCGAGTAGATTATACGTCGCCAATTGATGTTGCCGTCGTTCATGAAACGATAGAACATATCTTTGTGGCAGACAAATATCTTACCCAGGGCAGAAGACGAATAGTTGGCAGCATTCTTAATTGAAAAGAACGGGAACAGAACAAGCAGTTGTAACACCTGAAGACAGGTGAATTTGCAATTCGGATTCTTAACTGACCCGATAACTTTGCTTTGTATCCTTATGCTGTTCATAATGGTTGATATGCTGTTTATTGCCTTGCTGGAGTCATTGTTTGCAAAAAACTCTTGGAGTTCACCGATAATATGTCTATTTTTGTTCATGGCTAAAGGGTGCTATATGTTTGTTTGGCGACATTAATATAGTGATAATCATTGAATTATCAAACTCTTTAGCCTTTTTTTATTACATTATTTGAGTACTTGCGAAACTTGAGTAATATTATTTATACCATAAATACCATCATAATTCAGACAAAGCACAATTTCATCTTCTTCCGTTCTTGAAAAGATAGATTCATCCAATGTAGATGACAGACCATTCCTTGTGATAAATTCCAGCCTGTCTTCGGTAATCTCGCGCACCTTATTCCATACTTCTATCAATCCTTGAACAGTAGTACGATGTGGACGTGTTAACTCTGCCACAGAATCCTTGGGCATCACTTTATATGCAATATTAAACCAATTTCCGAATAAAATAGATTCAATCTGATATATATCCCCTACCAATACTAATAACTTACATTGAGCTCGTTGTAATACGCGAACCATGTCCCGATTACTTATTGTACTACATTCATCCAAACATAAAATATCGCAATCATTTGAAACATCCTTTGAAAGAAATTTTGTAATTGTCACAAATTCAGCATGTTCAGCAGTAACCTTCCGACGCAGGTTCTCAACAGCCGGATTGGTATTGGCCAAGAATATTTTTTGTTTATCTTTAAATAAGGAAGATATATAGTTTATCATCGTAGACTTACCTGTACCTGCCGCCCCATATATAAAAGCAACTTTTGAGTTTTTAAATAAATTCCTCAAAGCATTTTTTTTCTCATCACAATCGATAATCAACCCTGAATTTTTCATCCACAGATCTACTGAATGTGTATAGTTCTTAATACCAGACTCAGCGTATCTTTTTAATTTATAAATAATTTCATAAACATTTTCGTCATATTCTTTGATATAAAAATGATTCTTAAATATCTCTATTCGCGCGTACTGATGCCTGTGATATAACACATTATTGTACTTTTCCGCCAATTCTTCCGGATTTTTAAAACCTACTATATCAGCCTTCGAAGTATAAAGAATCCCTCTTTGCTCCGTATTGTTTTTAATCAGTCTTGCAAATAATTCGTGAGTCCGTTCTGAAGAATCTATGCAATCCAATAAATCTGCAATGGGCGGATTATGATTTACCAAAGAAAAATTAAATGGGATATTGTTAAATGGAACACATTGAACCTTTAAATACAGATTAGACAATAATGAACAAGGAATTTTATACAACTGATTCTTTATAATTTTATTATTCAACCTGTAAAGCAAGTATCTAATCACATTAACTCCCTGAGATTGATTCTGAATAATATTTCTGCATCGTCTTAAAAGCTCACTTATCCACAAACGTCGAGCTTCTCTTTGCAAAATACCTTCAAAATGTTCATAATACGTATCAGACAAGTCTAACAACTCCACTATATTCATACGTGTAACCGTCAGATAGTTCATGAGATTAACATATTCTTTTATTTCCTGACAATTGATATCATAACCGAATATCTTTGAAAAATTCTTTATCTCACAATATCTAATAGACACTTGCCAATCAACAATTATGATAATAGGCATATTCCTTGTCAGTACTTTGATAGAAGTTTCAATCCAATGAAGCTCTACGGCATAATAATCTGACAACTCCAAATGAGTAAAAGCAATTATTCTATCAAATTTACTTGATTTATCATGAGCAGGAATAAATGTTACCTCATAATAAATTTTATTTTCCACTATAATTGTTCGTATCTTTTCTATATAAAACCTACCATGATGAACATTAGTGGATAATGCCGCCCTATGCTCTATAGCTTGTGCAATAGCTTTATAATATAAAGTAAATGTTTTATCTGTATTCAAAGGAAACTGACTCAAATTCGCCAAAAGCTTCATACCGAATTTCTCTTTCATTAGAATTCGGATACGCAACAGATATTCATAATACTTCAACATCAATCTTTCGGAGCTATCAGGATCTAACGTATAATGAGAAACTGAGATTTGCAACAGCTTATGAAATTGACTTAAAAAACGATATTCTCCCTGCAGCGCTTTTACATAACTACAAGCAACCCGAATGGTATCATAGTCCTTCCTTTGAGGTTCTCCACCCAAAGAAATGTAGACTTTCACAAAAATATTCTCTACAAAATTACGTAATTGAGATAATATGTTTTGTGACAATAAACCTCTTTGCTCAGTAGTAAAAGATTCAATATTTCTACAAATCACATCATCACATGCATATATAGCTTTATTTACATCAAACATAGTATATTCCTTTTTTATATGTTATTCAATGTAATATTTAAATTGCAATATAGTAATAATTTTCTATATATGGCAATTTAACAACATGGATATCTGATAATTTGTATTACTAATCAGTTTTCGGTTGTTTCGGGAGCTCGAAGTTGCCAAAAAGCTACGGCAGCAGCTGCCGCCACATTAAGTGAATCCACTCCATGCGCCATAGGGATGCGGACCACATAATCTGCTTCGACAATTGTTTCTTGAGAAAGCCCCTCTCCTTCAGTACCCATCACAATAGCCAGCCTAGGTTCGGCTGCCAGAGAAGGGTGATCTATAGAAATAGAATTTTCCGTCAGTGCCATGGCAGCAGTCCTGAATCCCAACCATCTCAAATCACGAATCGTACCATCCATCCATGCCCAAGGTATCAAAAAGACAGACCCCATAGACACTCTTACCGCGCGACGATTCAATGGATCACAAGAATTGCGAGTCAACAATACAGCATCGATCCCAAGAGCTGCCGCTGAACGGAAAATAGCTCCTACATTGGTACTATCTACTACACCGTCAATAACAACAATGCGTCGGGCATTCCGGCAAACCTCTTCCACACTCCGGAATACAGGCCGATACATAGCACATAACACACCACGTGTCAAAACATATCCCGTCAATGTCGCCAATAGTTCCCGATCACCCGTATAGACGGGCACATCACCACAACGCTCGATAACCTTGGCTGCATCACCTGTAATATGTTTTCGCTCACACAAAAGTGCAATAGGTTCATACCCAGCATCCAGAGCTCTACTGATAACATTGGGGCTTTCAGCTATAAACAAACCTTTACCAGATTCCGTTTGTCGACGCAGCTGAGCTTCTGTAAGTGTGCAAAAAATCTCTACACCGGGATGTTCCAAAGAAGATATTTCGATAACAGGCATATATTTCTATATTTTTAAATTCACTATATTTTTATTTTTGGTTTACGCTCTCCGTTACAGCAGCTTTTTCCGTTACAGCAACTTTTATTACTCCATCTTCCTTATTTTCAAAAAGACGATACGCCTCTTCTATCCGATCTAACGGGAAACGATGTGTAATAAGGGGAGTAGTATCTATTTTTCCCTCTTCTATTAAATGCAGAATCGTAACACAATCACAACCATCTACACCTCCGGTCTTAAAAATCAGATTCTTGCCATACATATCCGGCAAAGGTAAAATTTGAGGACGGTCATAGAGAGCCACAATAGTAACAATAGCATTAGGACGAGCACACTCCCATGCCAGTCGGAAAGTTTCTTCTCCCCCAGCGACTTCCAACACTACATCAGCACCGCCATGAGCACTCTTTTGGAGCACAAAATCCTTACATTTTTCGGGAGTAACAACCTCTACCTGTGGATAATGCTCACGGACAAAATGAATCCTTTCTTCTGCTTTCTCACAGACTATTATACATTGCGGATTCTTTAACATCACAGAAAGCAATGTACAAATTCCCGTAGGTCCCGCACCAATAATAAGAACCGTATCCTCTTCGGTAATCTCTGAAATACGAGCTGCCCAAAATCCGGTAGCAAGGATATCTCCCACAAATAAAGCTTGCTCGTCAGTTACCGTCTCAGGTATAAGACTCAGCCCCTGATCAGCATAAGGTACACGTACGTATTCTGTCTGACCACCATCAATGCGACACCCTAATGCCCAACCTCCATTCGGATCAATACAATTGTTCACATAACCATGTTGACAGAAAAAACATTTACCGCAAAAAGTTTCTACATTAACGACAACCCTATCACCCGGCTTCACCAAAGTGACATCAGCCCCCGTTTGTTCTACAACACCCACCATTTCATGTCCTATTGTGACACCAGGAACCGCACGTGGAACACCTCCATGTTTTATATGCAAATCACTGGTACAAATACTGCTAAGGGTAACACGTACAATAGCGTCACGAGTATCTTTCAACTCAGGTTTCGGCTTCTCTATAAGTTCAAATTTACCCTGTTTAATATAGGTATATGCCAACATAGTTTTTCATTTTTAAAGATTATATAAACAAAAAAAGCCTCCGAATCATTTGACTGACTCGGAGGCTTTCATCAAAAACGGCGGCTACCTACTCTCCCACTGTTACGCAGTACCATCGGCGTGACAAGGCTTAACTTCTCTGTTCGGAATGGGAAGAGGTGGAACCCTTGTGCTATAGCCACCTGAAGAAGGTTGACATATTGATAAGCTGTAACCGTAATTTCATTTCATAGCAACCGCTAAACGTATACAACATCCGGCATATAAAGAAAGTGAACGGGCAATTAGTAATGCTCGGCTTTGATGTCTCCATCTTTACACCTGCATCCTATCAACGTTGTAGTCTACAACGACCCTGAGAAATCTAATCTTGTGGCCGGCTTCGTACTTAGATGCTTTCAGCACTTATCCGATCCAGACTTAGATACCCGGCAATGCACCTGGCGGCACAACCGGTAAACCAGAGGTCTGTCCAACACGGTCCTCTCGTACTAGTGTCAGAGCCACGCAAATTTCATACGCCCACGATAGATAGAGACCGAACTGTCTCACGACGTTCTGAACCCAGCTCGCGTGCCACTTTAATGGGCGAACAGCCCAACCCTTGGGACCTTCTCCAGCCCCAGGATGTGACGAGCCGACATCGAGGTGCCAAACCACTCCGTCGATATGAGCTCTTGGGAGGGATCAGCCTGTTATCCCCGGAGTACCTTTTATCCTTTGAGCGATGTCCCTTCCATGCGGAAACACCGGATCACTATGCTCTAGTTTCCTACCTGCTCGACTTGTTAGTCTCCCAGTCAAGCGCCCTTATGCCATTACACTCTGAGACCGGTTACCAATCGGTCTGAGGGCACCTTTAGAAGCCTCCGTTACACTTTTGGAGGCGACCACCCCAGTCAAACTACCCACCAATCAGTGTCCTCGTAT
>NZ_KB905472.1:2007696-2206809 GCF_000382445.1 Phocaeicola massiliensis B84634 = Timone 84634 = DSM 17679 = JCM 13223
CGTTTATTCCCGTATAAAAGAAGTTTACAATCCATAGAACCTTCATCCTTCACGCTACTTGGCTGGTTCAGACTCTCGTCCATTGACCAATATTCCTCACTGCTGCCTCCCGTAGGAGTTTGGACCGTGTCTCAGTTCCAATGTGGGGGACCTTCCTCTCAGAACCCCTATCCATCGAAGACTAGGTGGGCCGTTACCCCGCCTACTATCTAATGGAACGCATCCCCATCTTACACCGGTAAACCTTTAATCATGCGAAAATGCTTACTCATGATAACATCTTGTATTAATCTCCCTTTCAGAAGGCTGTCCAAGAGTGTAAGGCAGGTTGGATACGCGTTACTCACCCGTGCGCCGGTCGCCATCGGCCTTAGCAAGCTAAGACCATGCTGCCCCTCGACTTGCATGTGTTAAGCCTGTAGCTAGCGTTCATCCTGAGCCAGGATCAAACTCTTCATTGTAAAAATATTATTTTTCAACACTTAAGTTGATAATCTGCTCAAGAACCAAATCTATCAATAATCTATAATTGACGGTTTCTGTTTTCCTACACATTATATATTATATAACATGCAGACTTGTACTACTTGTTTGTTTATCTATAATCGTTTCAAAGAACTCTTCTTTATGTGCTTTCGTTTGAAAAGCGGGTGCAAAGGTAAGAGATTTATTTTTAACCACCAAATGTTTTCGAAAGTTTTTTTGAACTTTTTTTTCAGGCGGCTGGTTGCATGCTCCAAAAGGTCTTATCCCTTCTCGCTCCCTTAGCCCGGCTAAGGTAAGATATCGGGTGCAGAATCCTTTATAAGGAAGAAACTCTCCTACGCTTGTCTCACCAAGTCAGTCACACACTGTTTCAGTGCCGCATCTCTCTCGATTGCGGATGCAAAAGTACACGGTTTCAACATAACTGCCAAACATATCATCTGATTTTTCTTACACTTTTTTGAAACTTGTTTGTAACATGCTGATTTACAACAATACAGAATAAAGACTTTTTGAAAACAACAAAACTGGAAGGAAATCGAATATACATTATTATATTAAAAGCGCGTATACGAACACAAGAAAAGTCTTAAATATACTCACGGTTTAATCCTGTTTTATAGAAAGAATAAACTAAAAAAACAGGCACCACACGATAACTTATTATAGTATTTATATTACCTTTGAAACCATAAAACAAATAATCCAATAATATTAATTTAATTATGACCATACATCATCTTGCTATCTGGACCTTTAGGCTAGAAGAGTTAAAAACATTCTATACCACCTATTTTAAAGGGAAAAGTAATGAAAAGTATATTAATCCTCAAAAGGGATTCGAGTCTTATTTTATTTCTTTTAACGGAGGTGCTACTTTGGAGCTGATGAGCCGCACAGATATCCAACATGCCCCTATAGAGGAAAACAGACAAGGGCTAACTCATTTTGCCTTTTCCTTCGACAGCAAAGAAGAAGTACTCCAAACCACGGAATTACTCCGTACCAAAGGATATATCATTGCAAGCGAGCCCCGAACATCGGGTGACGGATATTTTGAAAGTGTAATACTAGACCCGGATGGAAATCGGATAGAATGTGTTTACAAGTAGTAAAAAGAGCATTCTAAAAGTTTTTGGACAGGGAAAGTGTGCCAAAACAAAATCCAACTTACTAATGAATACTATTCAAGCACGGATGATACGAAAAAAGTAAATTTATTCGTATGAATCCATGCCTGAGAATCGTGATTACTTAAAATAATATAGAAAGATTGCAATACCTTCCAATGCCTTTTTAGGCTGGTCTTTAATCTCGATAGTAAATTTGATTTCAGCTTTTGCTACCCCACGCAGGTTCTGCAAAGAGTGCAAGCTTGCTCTCATACGGATACTTTGTCCCGACAAGACAGCCTGGCCGAACTTCATCTTATCCATTCCATAGTTAATCATCATCTTCAAATTATTCACTTCTATAATCTGATTCCACATGTGCGGAAGCAAAGAAAGGGTAAGATAACCATGTACAATCGTGCTATGATAAGGACTTTCCACCTTCGCACGTTCTGTATCCACGTGAATCCACTGATGATCCAATGTTGCATCGGCAAAAAGGTTAATACGTTCTTGAGAAACTTCCACATAGTCAGAAACACCTATTTCCTGTCCCACTAATTTCTCAAAATCTTCATACGAATTAATTATTACTTTATCCATTATTCTTTATTTATAAGGTTAATTCTTTAACATAAGGGCAAAAATAGTAAAAATAACACTACCTTTGTCTTCATTCTTCATTAAAAATAAAATAAAGTGGATAGAATTCAATTTTATGAAATAATATACAGCATTGTCAAGGAGATTCCTGTCGGCTATGTCATGACTTACGGACAAATCGCTTATCTGGCAGGAGAACCCCAATATGCACGCATGGTAGGTTGGGCCATGTTTCATGCCCCCAAAGAATGGTACCTCCCCTGCCATCGTGTTGTTAACAGCCAAGGAAGATTGGTTCCAGGATGGCAAGAACAAAAAGCATTGTTAGAGAAAGAAGGAGTTACTCTCAAAGCCAACGGCTGTGTAAACATGAAACTTCATCAATGGCAACCGGCAGACCATGAATAGTCCTTATTCACAACGGCAATAGGTATTGGCTCCACACCGGCATCTAGGCAAAAGCTGCTCACTCAGTTCATCCCGGTAGAACTCATACAGTTGTCTGTGCATCAAATCATATACTTCAGCCACCTGTTGTTCCACCAAGTCCTCGTCATTATAATAAGCTTGAAAAGGATCATTATACAAAAAATGCTTCCAATTTCTCACCACATTATCAAAATCTTTCCTGCTTTCTTCCGCTTCCCGACAAAGTGTTACCACATAATCCCAAGGCTGATGACAATACAGCTCCACATCCACAGGCTTTTTGTGGGACAAATGATACCCATTTTGTTCCATCACACTGAAAACAGTATCAGGAATACCATTTCCCGGCAACACTCCTGCCGTAAAGACTTTCATTCCTCTTCCAAAAGAAGTCAATATTTCCATAGCCATTCTGCTACGACAAGCATCATTATTACTGACTATCAATATATTCATCATAACACTCTCTACTTTATGCTTACTATTACATATATTATAACAATTCCCGTGCCATAAATGTTCGTACCGTATGTGTCTTCCTGTGAAAGAAATACATTTCGAACGGCCAATAAGTCATATAGCTGTTACCTATAAACACAATTTTCATCTCCATATCCCACTATCTTTTTACCAACTTGCGTGGATCACCACTCCAAGAGCATCCCAAACAAAACACCTCATTCATATCAAAACCTTCTGTCGATACATCCTCATACTTAGGAATAACCTCCCCTTTATCAGATACATAAACCAACAATCTCTCCCCTGTAGCATTCTTCACATACATACCGGATATCTTGCACTGCGGACACAATAATTTCCTCATTCTGTTCATCTTTATTTAACTTTTATACATCACTTCATTACCCACTCGAGCAGGTAATACAAAAATAAACAAAGAAAGGATGCATATTGATTATTCCAATTTAATTTTTGTTATCTCGACACAAATACTCATCTTTGCACCCAAAATAGAAAATAACGAAATACAGATATGCTGCATCATTTCACCCGCTCCATTGCTCACATTGCATTGCCGGACAAGTTTACCTATCCTTTTCATTACACCCCTCACCCCCTGTGTGTGATGGCGGCTGATGAAGTACAAGTCTATTTACAGCATCAGGCTCAATGGCAAGATGAATTGCAGCAAGGCAAAATGTTCGGCGTACTGATTGTGCAAACCACAGAGGGCGAAATCGGTTATCTGGCTGCTTTCTCAGGCATTCTGGCCGGAAAAAATATCCATCCTTATTTTGTTCCTCCCATCTACGATTTACTCCAACCGGACGGATTCTTCAAGAAAGAAGAAGAACATATCTCCGCTATCAACCACCGCATACGTGAGCTGGAAGAGGATACCTCTTATCAGAAATGCCGGCAAGCATTGGAAGAAGAAACAGCACGATGCAGCCGACTCCTTTCACAAGCCAAAGCCAAACTGAAGGCTGCCAAAGAACTGCGCGACTGCCGCCGTCAGACGGAACAACTGAGTGAATCCGAACAGGCTGCCATGATCCGAGAAAGCCAGTTTCAAAAGGCCGAACTGAAGCGTTTGGAACGTAGTTTGAAAGAACACCTATCCTCCTTGCAAAAAGAAACGGACACATACGTTTCTCAAATAGAAGCATTAAAGAATGAACGCAAAAGCCGTTCCGCCACTTTGCAACAGCAATTGTTTGAACAATTCCGCTTGCTGAACGCCCGCGGAGAAGTGAAAGATCTGTGCAGCATCTTTGCGCACACCGTCCATAAGATTCCCCCAGCAGGCGCCGGCGAATGTGCCGCTCCTAAGCTATTGCAATACGCCTATTTCCACCATTACCGCCCTGTGGCTATGGCAGAATTTTGGTGGGGCGATTCCCCAAAAGCGGAGATACGGCATCACGGTCACTATTATCCGGCTTGCAAAGGAAAGTGCGAACCCATCCTGGGTCACATGCTTCAAGGGCTGGAAGTAGAAGAAAATCCATTGCTGGAAGACAATCACCGGACAACGGTGCTCGATATAATCTATGAAGACGATTATCTATTGATAGTCAATAAGCCTGCGGGTATGTTATCCGTGCCCGGAAAAGAAACAGCCGATTCCGTTTACAGTCGCATACGCCACCTGTACCCGGATGCCACCGGTCCGTTGGTAGTCCATCGCTTGGACATGGCCACCTCAGGTCTTCTGCTCATTGCCAAGACGAAAGAGGTACATCAAAATCTGCAAGCCCAGTTCAGCAACCGCAGTATCAAAAAACGCTATACCGCTCTTCTGGAAGGCATAGTGTCTGATGAGGAAGGAACGATTGATCTTCCCTTATGCCTAAATCCTTTAGATCGTCCCCATCAAATAGTGGATAAAGAACATGGAAAGCCTGCCATCACACGTTACCGGGTGCTTGCCCGAACAGAATCGCAAACACTTGTCGCCTTTTACCCACTCACCGGGCGCACTCACCAACTGCGAGTTCATTCGGCACATTCCCTCGGACTACACTGCCCTATCAAAGGCGACGAACTCTACGGCAGCAAGGCCGACAGACTTTATCTGCACGCAGAGTCTCTGGAGTTTACCCATCCTGTCAGCAAGGAAAAAGTAACTATCGAGGTGAAAGCCGACTTTACGCAACAGTGGCTACCCCAACCGAAGGCGGAACAATCCGTTTGATTTTTCCATATACATAGATAAAGGCAGGAATCAAGAACAAGTCGGCAAAAACCCATGCAGTCGGATCACCGAAACAAACAGCAAAATATCCCCATGCCGGTACTGCAAACAGACTGACCAGCGTGCGGGCAATCATTTCCGATACCCCCGAAAGCATGGCAAGATTAGTGTATCCGGCTCCCTGAATGGTATAGCGCAGAATGCAAAGCAGTCCCAATACTGGAAAGAAGATTACCGATATATGCAAAAACAGTTCCGTATCTTTCAGAATCTCCAGTTCGGATGCTTCTACAAATAGCAAGGCAAAGGTCTTTGCTCCCAACAGGAGTACCACAAACACAAAAGCGCAGTAAACCAACATCATCCATCCGCTAGCCTTGATACCCGCCCAGATTCGCTCAGGCTTTCCTGCCCCATAGTTCTGCCCGCTATACGTTGCCATTGCGATACCCAGACTCTCCAACGGACACATACAGAACATCTTGATACGCATGGCCGCCGTGAATGCCGCTACACATGCTGTACCTAATGCATTGTTAGCGCTTTGAAGCATGATGCTGCCAATGGCGGTTATGGAGAACTGCAACCCCATCGGCACACCGATATATAATAAGGTACGAGCCAGTGACGTTTGAAACTTACGTTCGGCAACAGTAGTTTTCAGTATTTCAAACTTACGCATCATATAGAAGTAACACAATCCCGCCGACACTCCTTGTGAAATGACCGTAGCAATGGCAGCACCTGTTACTCCCCAATCCAAAACAAGGATACAAAACAAATCAAGCAACACATTCAGTACTGTGGAAAACAACAGAAACCAAAAAGGTGTTTTACTATCGCCCAATGCCCTGATAATACTGGATAATAAGTTATAAAAGAACGTGCAGGGCACTCCTATAAAAGTCACAAGCAGATAATAATACGCATTTCGGAAAATTGTTTCAGGAGTACGCATCACCTTCAGAATATCTGCACAGAATAGACTGGTAACAATCGCTATCACAACCGACATTACTACGGCTAGTTGCAGACTGACCGACACCAGCCGCCGCATCGTGCCGTAATCCCTCGCACCGAACTTCTGTGCCACCGGAATGCCGAATCCCCCACAGCAGCCGTTGCAAAAGCCAAGAATCAGAAAAACCACCGAAGTACCGGCTCCCACAGCAGCCAAATCATTTATACCCAAAAACTGTCCGACAATCGCAGCATCCACCAATGAATAAGTCTGCTGAAGCAAATTTCCCAATAATAACGGCAGTGCAAAATTAAAAATCAAAGGAAACGGCCGCCCTGATGTCATCTCTTTAGAAGTTGCCATAAAGTATAAGTATTGTAAATCGTGCGTAAAGATAGATGATATTCCACAATTATATGTATTTTTGTAACCACATTTAAACAGACAACCTCAATTACATGACACATATCAAGAGCCGCATCACCCGCGAAAAGAAAATAGTAGAACTGATGATTCGCCTCTATTGCAAAAGGAAGGAAAGAAACCGGGAGTTGTGCCCCGCTTGTCAGGATTTACTAAAATATGCCCATGCCCGTCTGGAGCATTGTCCTTTCGGAGAAAAAAAATCCACCTGCCGTTTATGTACCGTCCACTGCTACAAGCCCGAAATGCGACAACGAATGCAAAGCGTAATGCGTTATGCAGGTCCCCGCATGCTTCTTTATCACCCCATTGCGGCTATCCGACATTTGATGGAAGAAACAGGCCATCTCTTCTTTACTCACACAAACTAGCTCAAGATATTTCATATTAGCAATCATTTTATTAATTTTGCAGCGAAATTAAGTTTACCACAAAAGCAAGACTAGATTTTCTTTATTTGAATGACAGGACGATTGTGGATTTTTTCTACACATGTAGCACCAATTCCACATTTTATTCATCGGCTGTTCAATGCCTAAACCTCTGATTATGAATAAAGAAAAATACTGAGTAGTCCCGTGGCACGCTGCTTGTAGTTCTGTTTGTGGCATCTTAACATTAACAAATTAAGGTATGAGACATTTTTTTACACACAAAGAAATCAAGCTGAAAAAAAAGAGAACAGCAATTGCAGTCATAGGTATTGGACTAGTATTAGGTATTTATTTTATAGTATCGCGTCGGCCGGCGCACCAACAGGAAACCCCGGTAGTAGCCATAGAACCGGTCACACGTGAAGACGTTGAAATCTATGGTGAGTATGTAGGTCGTATACGTGCCCAACAGTTTGTCGAAGTACGTGCCCGTGTAGAAGGTTACCTCGAACAGATGCTTTTTGCCGAAGGAACTTATGTCACAAAAAATCAAGTACTTTTTGTTATTAATCAGGAACAATATCGTGCCAAAGCCGACAAAGCACGTGCTCAGTTGAAGAAGGATGAAGCACAGGCATTGAAAGCCAAACGTGACTTGGAGCGTATCCGCCCGCTATATGAGCAGAACGCTGCCAGCCAGTTGGATTTGGATAATGCCATCGCTGCTTTTGAAACGGCCGAAGCCTCTGTTGCCATGAGTCAGGCAGACCTCGACCAAGCCGAGCAGGAGTTAGGCTATACCATCGTCCGTTCTCCGCTGGCAGGTCACATCAGTGAACGCCATGTCGACCTCGGAACACTGGTCGGTCCGGGTGCCAAATCTCTTTTGGCCACTGTCGTAAAGAGTGACACAGTACTTGTGGATTTCAGCATGACCGCTCTCGACTATCTGAAGAGTAAAGAGCGCAACGTAGAGCTCGGCCGTAAAGACTCTACCCGTTCATGGCAGCCCAATATCACTATCACACTGGCCGACAACACCGTCTATCCTTTCAAGGGACTGGTAGACTTTGCCGAACCGCAGGTAGACCCCCGTACCGGTACATTCTCCGTTCGTGCCGAGATGCCCAACCCCGAACGTGTACTGCTTCCGGGACAGTTTACCAAAGTAAAACTTCTGCTTGACGTAAGAGAAAATGCCGATGTCGTTCCTCTGAAATCTGTTATTATCGAAAAAGGCGGAGCCTATATTTATGTCATGCGCAAAGACTCCACTGTAGAGAGACGTTTTGTCGAACTCGGCCCCGAATTCCAAAACAATGTAGTGGTAGAAAGAGGTATCGCTGCCGGGGAAATGATTGTTACCGAAGGATACCACAAATTAAATCCGGGCATGAAAGTCAAAGTCAGTGATGCCGCAGAAGACAAAAAGCCGGAAGAAACCCTGTAAAAGAAGGGAAGTTACACATTCCAAATAAAAAAACATTATGAAAGTAAGTTTCTTTATAGACAGACCCGTATTCTCGGCTGTCATCTCTATATTGATTGTCATCGTGGGTATCATCGGACTTACGATGCTCCCCATCGACCAATACCCGCAAATCACTCCGCCGGTGGTCAAAATCAGCGCCTCTTATCCGGGTGCAAGCGCCCTGACCGTATCGCAGGCGGTTGCCACTCCCATCGAACAGGAGCTGAACGGTACCCCGGGCATGCTTTACATGGAGTCAAACAGTTCTAACTCGGGAGGTTTCTCGGCTACCGTCACTTTCGATATCTCAGCCGATCCCGACTTGGCAGCCGTAGAAATCCAGAATCGTATCAAGCTGGCCGAATCGCGCCTTCCTGCCGAAGTGATTCAAAACGGCATCTCGGTGGAAAAACAGGCAGCCAGCCAGTTGATGACCATCTGCCTCACCTCGACCGACCCTAAGTTTGACGAAATCTACCTGAGTAACTTCGCTACCCTGAATGTGCTTGACCTGATCCGTCGTATTCCCGGTGTGGGACGTGTATCAAACATCGGTAGCCGTTACTATGCCATGCAGATTTGGGTACAGCCCGACAAGCTGGCTAACTTCGGTCTGACCGTAGCCGACCTGCAAAATGCCTTGAAAGACCAGAACCGCGAATCGGCAGCCGGTGTATTGGGACAACAGCCTGTACAAGGCTTGGATGTTACCATCCCCATCACCACACAAGGTCGTCTGTCCACCGTCAGCCAGTTTGAGGAAATCGTTGTCCGCGCCAATGCCGACGGTTCCATCATCCGTTTGCGCGATGTAGCACGCATCTCGCTCGAAGCACAGTCCTACAACACGGAAAGTGCCATCAACAATGGAAATGCTGCCGTATTAGGCATCTATATGCTGCCGGGAGCCAATGCCATGGAAGTAGCCCAGAAAGTAAAAGAGGCAATGGAAGAAATCAGCAGCAACTTCCCCGAAGGGATGAGCTATGAAATTCCTTTCGATATGACCACCTATATTTCAGAGTCTATCCACGAGGTATACAAGACCTTGTTCGAGGCCCTGATACTGGTTATCGCCGTGGTATTCCTCTCTTTGCAGAACTGGCGTGCAACAGTCATCCCGCTGGTTGCCGTGCCTATCTCGCTGATCGGTACTTTCGGCTTTATGCTGATCTTTGGCTTCTCGCTGAACATACTTACTTTGCTGGGGCTGGTACTTGCCATCGGTATTGTGGTAGACGATGCCATCGTGGTGGTGGAAAACGTGGAACGCATCATGGAAGAAGAGCACCTGTCTCCCTATGAGGCCACCAAGAAAGCAATGGAAGGACTGACAGGCGCCATCATCGCCACTTCACTGGTATTGGCTGCGGTATTCGTCCCGGTCAGCTTCTTGGGAGGTATCACCGGACAGCTCTACCGCCAGTTCACCGTGACCATCGTTGTGTCCGTATTGCTCTCTACCGTAGTGGCGCTGACCCTGAGCCCGGTGATGTGTTCGCTCATCATGAAGGCTAAGGACCCCAACAAGAAACCGAATGTCGTGTTCCGCCGCATCAACCACTGGCTGGCTGTCGGCAACCATAAATATGTGAAAATCATTTCACGCCTTGTGAAGCATCCGCGCCGGGTACTCAGCAGTTTTGGTGTTGTGCTCATCGCCATCCTGCTCATCCACCGCATCATCCCCACCAGCTTCCTCCCCATCGAGGATCAGGGATATTTTAAGATAGAGTTGGAATTACCCGAAGGAGCTACACTGGAGCGCACCCGCATCGTAACGGAACGTGCTGTAGACTACCTGATGCAACAACCTGCCGTAGAATATGTGCAGAGTGTGGCAGGAAGCAGTCCCCGTGTGGGAAGCAGCCAGGCACGCAGCGAACTCACAGTCATCCTGAAACCGTGGGAAGAACGCGGCGAGCAGACCATTGACGAAGTCATGGCACAAGTCAAGAAAAGCCTGAACGAGTATCCCGAGTGCAAGGTTTACCTCTCCACTCCTCCGGTGATTCCCGGTCTGGGTAGCTCGGGCGGTTTCGAGATGCAGCTTGAAGCCCGCGGAGAAGCAACCTTCGAAAATCTGGTAAATGCGGCGGATACGCTGATGTACTACGCTTCCAAGCGCAAAGAGCTGTCGGGATTGTCATCTGCCCTCCAAGCAGATATTCCCCAACTCTACTTCGATGTAGACCGTGATAAAGTGAAATTTTCGGGTGTGCCATTGGCAGATGTATTCTCCACCATGAAGGCATACACAGGTTCTGTATACGTCAATGACTTTAACATGTTCAACCGTATCTACCGTGTGTACATCCAGGCAGAAGCTCCCTACCGCGAGCATAAAGAGAACATCAACCTGTTCTTTGTGCGCGGTGCAGACAATGCCATGATACCGCTGACCTCACTGGGTACTACTTCTTACACCACGGGTCCGGGTAGCATCAAGCGTTTCAATATGTTCAACAGTGCCGTGATTCAGGGCCAGGCTGCCGACGGATACAGTTCCGGTCAGGCTATGGAAATCATGGAACAAATTGCCCGCGAACACCTTCCCGACAATATCGGAGTGGAATGGAGCGGACTTTCCTTCCAGGAAAAACAAGCAGGCGGGCAAACAGGTCTGGTACTGACACTGGTATTCATGTTCGTATTCCTGTTCCTTGCCGCCCTATACGAAAGCTGGATGGTTCCGGTTGCCGTATTGCTCTCCCTTCCGGTAGCTGCCTTGGGCGCTTACCTCGGCGTATGGGGATGCGGACTGGAAAATGATGTTTACTTCCAAATCGGATTGGTGATGCTGGTAGGACTTGCAGCCAAAAACGCCATCCTGATTGTGGAATTTGCCAAGGAACAAGTAGACCGCGGCGTTGATGTGGTTCAGGCAGCCATGCATGCTTCCGAACTCCGTTTCCGCCCTATCCTGATGACTTCACTGGCATTCATCCTCGGTATGTTGCCGATGGTTATCGCCAGCGGTCCGGGTTCTGCCAGCCGCCAAGCCATCGGTACGGGTGTATTCTTCGGAATGATTTGCGCCGTAACAGTGGGTATCTTGCTGGTACCGTTCTTCTTTGTCCTGATTTATAAGATGAAAGCAAAAATGAAACGCTAATAATTGAAGAGTTATGAAATTGAAATCTACATTATTATATATAACTGCGGCAACACTCACATTCAGTTCCTGCCAGATAGGGAAACACTATACGCGTCCCGAACTGAACTTGCCGGAGCAACTGGACTCTACCCAACAAGATACGCTCACCATTGCCGAAATGCAGTGGTGGGAAATCTATACCGATACCACACTCCAAAATCTGATAGACAAGACACTGGAGCACAACAAAGATATCAAGATGGCTGCCGCCCGTGTCAAAGAACTGGCTGCCATGAAACGAATTGACTTTGCCAATCTCTTTCCGCAACTGAACGGAAGTGTGTACACTCAGAAGGAGGCTTCCAATTATGGAGGCGACAAATACAGCAACGACCCCGAGACAGGAGCCAAAGCCACTGTCAGCTGGGAAGTGGACTTGTGGGGTAACCTCCGCTGGGCAAAAGACAAAAGTATGGCTGACTTTTTGGGAAGCATAGAGGCACAGCGTGCACTGAAGATGAGCCTGATAGCAGAAGTAGCTCAGGCTTACTTCGAACTGGTGGCACTCGATAATGAGCTGGCTATTGTCAAGCAAACCTTAAATGCGCGTGAAGAAGGTGTCCGCCTCGCCAAAATCCGTTTTGAAGGCGGTCTCACTTCCGAAACGTCCTACCAGCAGGCACAGGTGGAATATGCCCGTACTGCCACATTGGTCCCCGACCTGGAACGCAAAATCTCCATCAAGGAAAACGACATTGCTTTTCTGGCAGGCGAATATCCCAAACAGATAGAACGTTCCATCATGCCCGATGAAGTGAAGTTGCCTGAAAGTCTTCCCATCGGATTACCGTCCACTTTGCTGGAACGCCGTCCCGATGTGCGTCAGGCAGAGCAAAGGCTGATAGCTGCCAATGCCGCTGTAGGCATCGCCTATACCAATATGTTTCCGAAATTGTCGCTCACTGCTCAATACGGGCTGGAAAGCGGAGAGATGTCCGACTTGCTGAAATCACCCATCCACTACCTGAGTGCCAATCTGCTCGGTCCCATCTTTGCCATGGGTAAGAACCGCGCCATCGTAAAGGCTAAAAAGGCCGCTTATGAACAAGAGTGTTACAATTATGAGAAATCCGTACTGACTGCTTTCAAGGATGCCCGTAATGCGATTGTCGACTTCAACAAGATAAAGGAAATCTATGAATCACGGTTGCAGTTGGAACGCTCTTCCAAAACAAACATGGAACTGGCGCAATTACAATATATCAACGGAGTAATCGGCTATCTGGATGTGCTCGATGCGCAGCGTAGTTATTTTGACGCACAGATTGGCTTGAGCAATGCCGTCAGAGACAAACAAATCACCATGGTGAGACTATATAAAGCTTTGGGAGGAGGATGGCAATAAGCCATCCTTCTTTCATTTTTATGCTGCTTTACAAACAGTTTACCACATCTTTTTCCCGCTCTTTGGGAGTCACCGTCAGCTTCACCAGTTTTTCTCCTCTCCATTCTGCTTCCACGGTGGTCTGCCCCGGAGCATGCAGTTTGAAGTGCACATCCCATCCGCGAGGCCATGCCGGAAAAAGCAAAATCTTTCCATTCACCTCCTGCAACAGCATCTCCTGCATCCCCATCATACCGGCATTCCCTTCATTCAAATCAGGCGTCCACGCGTCATTAGTCTGTCGGAAAGCCGGGAAACGATAAGGACCGTCGGAGAGTCTTTTCAAAGTCAGCTCGGACGCCTGTTCCGTCAGTCCCAGGCAGGCAGCCCACACATTGTCCAGCTTCTCCCCGGTCTGCGCACGACACTTCTGCACATCCCTGTCAAACAGATACGTATTACGGGCTGTTTCCAATCCTTCCCTGCCCACTCCGTATATTCTCCACGGAAAGACAGGGAGCAACTGGGGCGTACCTGCCTCACCTGTCCGTTCCCACACCTCAGCCGGAAGAATCCTCTCTTTTCCTTCCTCCGTCCGCAAAGGAATGGAAGGAATACGCGCCAGCATATCGGGTTTACGTCCGTAGGCCTCCAGCACCGAACAGAGTGCGGCAATGGTCGACGACGGATTATATGCCATCTTATAGGTTGCCCCTGCCGAAGCCGGATACAGAACCAGCTTGCCTTTTCCGTCCAAATCGCTGTATCCCCGGCGGGCAGCCGTGCCGCGATAATAAACATCAAAGAAGTTCAGCGAACTCTCTATCAGGGGAATGTAGCGGCTGATGTCCATACTGTCATAGCTTACAGCGTCCAGCACCATGCGGCACGTCTCCAGCACACCGTCCCATTCATACTCCGAAGAAGGATGATATTCCCTCCCTTTATCAAAGCCTTCGGGACGGTTCAGTCCGTACGCCGCCGGATTCACCAAGCCGAAGTTTTCCGTCTCTTCACTGAAACAAGCCCCGGAATATCCCCAATACACCTGCGAACGGAGTTGCGCCGTGGGCAGCAGACGGCGATAACACTCAAACAGGGGTTTCATCAGGTCGGTATCTCCGTTTTTCAGCATCGGCCAATATACCAGTGCCATCTCGTGTGCCGTCAGCGTACCCGCCCCTCCCCTTCGGTAGTCGGGTGTGAGTTGCGATTCACCTCCCATTGTCGAAGGATCGAACGTAAACAGCCCTCCGTCGGGCTTCGCCGGCCATTGTCCGAATGCATTACAAGCTGCCATATAGCGATACAAATCATAGTTGCGTGCCGCACGAGCCGCTTCTCCTTCCGCCCGCACGAAACTGCGCTGCCAGAACTCATTCCACCATCGGCGGCTCGCCTCTTTGTCCTTTGCCGCATGCAGTTCCTTTTCCGTTTTCTCCAGTCCGGCTTCCCAATCGGACACAACAGGAGTCTGTACCGCATGCAAGGTGATTCTGAAAGACTGTCTGTTGGCAGGTTTCCTGCTTTTATATGTCCATGCCTCATACTCCGTTCCGCAGTAATGCCCCCGGCGTGTGCCGCTGAATATCAAATCACCCGCAATGCGGCCTCCGAATATCAGATTTCTCAACGGGTTATATAAATGAAAAGCCTCGCTTTCCAGGCCTTGCTGCTTTATGACAGCATCGACAACGGTATGCGAGGCATTTCGATGAAAAAAAGTCAGGTTCTCTTCTCCTACCAGGATGGAATCGTGTGTGGTGACCACCGTTCCGGGCCACTCTCCCGCATAAGAACATTGTAGTCCTTCCTCGCGACTCATCACCCGGTCTGCCGTTCTCCAACTTTCATAACTGACACGCATGGAGGTCACTTCCTTGGTTTCCACCTCCACATGCACCACAGGATGGAACACATCCGCCCAAATATGCATCTGCCCCACCGGAGTAGTGACGGACACATATCCGTCTTCCAGATGAAGCGTCTGGCGGAAATCACTCCTGCCGGCAAACGGATTGGGGGTAAGCCGGATACGGAAACGTCCCTGCTTCAGCAGCGTGTTGTTCTCATCAAACGAACCGCTGCGACACAAATAGAAGAAGACATCATCATCCTCTACCCACACATTCATACCGATATCTCCTCCGCCACAAGGCATGGAGCCGGATGAATTCCGGCTCTGACTGTTCCATACCACATCGGCAGGCTGTCCCCACAAGGCCGTACTTCCGAGGAGCCAGACAAACAATAACGTAAAAAAAACCTTCATATCTTATTTTTATTTATCTCCTAGTATACCGCAGAAGCGATAATCTGGATAAAGAGTATCAGCACCACCATGGCAATCGGATATACCGTAGCGTATGCCACACTCGGAATATTGCTGTCCACCATCGAATCGGCGGCGGCAAGTCCCGGTGTACTCGTCATACCGCCCGTAATGGTACCCAACAAGTCCAACAGACTGATGTTAAACACCAATCGTCCCACCAAAACGGCTACCAACATAGGTACAAGGGTAATGGCTGCTCCCACTCCGAACAGCAGCATACCGCTTTCTTCAAACGTAGCCACGAGGTTCTTTCCTGCCGATGTTCCCACTTCTGCCAGGAACAGCAGTAAACCCAATTGGCGCAATAACTGGTTGGCAGGTCCGGACATCGACCACAAGACAGGTCCTGTCTTACCTACGGCACTCAGCACCAATGCCACCATCAACACGCCTCCCGTCAATCCCGGAGAAAAAGAAAGCCCGCCGGGGAAAGAAAGATTCAGTTTGCCGAACAACACGCCCAGCACGATACCCATGGCAATAGGGAAAAAGTCCGTATCGGACAGCTGCTTGGCATTGTTACCAAGCAAGCGTGCCACGCCTCTCAGTCCTTCCTTCTCGCCTACCACCATCAGTTTGTCACCAAACTTCAGTTCCAGTTCGGGCGACGGAGAAAGATCGATACCGCTTCGGCGAATACGAGTTACCGTACAACTGAAATTTCGTTGCAGGTTCAAATCGCCCAACTGCTTGTTTATCATATCTTTCTTAGTCAGTAACAATGACTCTATCTCTTGTGTATGGTCCAGCGGCAACTCCCCTTCCCGGCGTTCGCCCACCAGCACCGCAAACTGCTGCAACGACTCTTCGCTGCCCACCGCCTGCACATAATCTCCTTCCTGCAACAGCGTTCCGGCTGTCGGCATCAGAATTTTTTCTTCATGCTTCACACGTGACACCACTGCCCCTGTCATGGCACGCGCATTGATCTGTGCCAGCGTGCGTCCGAATACGGCACGGTTTGTCACACGGAAGATGCAAGTACCCAGCTCGGGGAAACTGCCGCGACGCTCCGCTTCCAGCCTGCGCGCCTCCTTGTCCAAATCCACATGCATAATCTTCGGCAACAACTTCACAAACAAAATCACACCGATGACACCAAACGGATAAGCGATACCATAGGCAATGGAAGCCAAAGGCGAATTTGTGCTGTCGATAGCCACCGCAAGTCCCGGAGTACTGGTCAATGCCCCCGCTATCAGGCCCACCACACTGGGCGTATCTATGTCAAACGCATATTTCAGTCCCACTGCCGTCAGTCCGGCCGACAGAATAATGAGTACGGTCAGGATAATCAGTGTCTTTCCCTTACTCCTGAAAGAATCGAAAAATCCCGGGCCTGCCTGTATACCAATCGTAAAGATAAACAACACCAGACCGAAGTTTCCTAACTCCTTGGGAATAATCACACCGAAATGTCCGAACAACAACGCGATGAAAATAACGGCCGACACATCCAGCGACAGCCCTTTAATCTTGATTCTTCCCAACATAAAGCCCAACGCCACAATGAGGAAGAGCGAAAAATAAGAGGATTTTAATAGGTCTATTAACATGTTTTTATATGGTTAGTTTCTAATTGCAAAGATAAGTAAAAAAGCAAATGCCTTCCAAGCGTTTATTCATGAATAAATTGAATTTCGATGAAATAAAAACACCGTTCTCTTTTATAATACAAGACTTTTTCTATATTTTTCAAGTACTAAAGAATATTTTTTAATATTATCCAAACATTAACATTTATATAAAAAAACTAAATCAAAAATTTGATTATTGTATTATTAATATGTAATTTTGCCCCCGTAAAGAAAGTTATACCAACGGTAAAGTCAGAATCTCCGAGGCATCTTTCGACAAAAACTATTATCTAACATCATGTAAAAGCCACCCGAACGACCTTCAAGAAACATTACGGAAAAGGATTTTAAAAGAGTGAAATTATGATACAGATTCAAAGATTTAACAAAGCCTTAAAATCGGCAGTCATTATTGGGGATTTAGCTATTCTGAATATCCTTTTCGTCTCATTGTACTTCATATGGACGACACATTCAGAACAAAAAGTATTTGACGGAACATTGCCTCAGATTTTGGTTCTTTTCAGTTTGTGCTATTTTGCCTGCACCATTTCGAGAGGCATCATCCTGCACCGTCGCGGCGTACGTGCCGACCAGGTTGTGCAACACAGCCTGCTCAATATGTTTTATTTCATATTGCTGTCCATGACTACTTTCACGCTGGCAGATTTCGGTCAATACTCCCATTCCTTTTTTATCCTTTTTTATCTGTTGTTCACCCTTTGTCTCATTTGCTACCGGCTGACTTTCCGTTCCTGCGTCAAAATATACAGAAAACACGGAGGCAACTCACGCACGGCAGTCTATATGGGAAGTACAGAAAATATGACGGAACTTTATCATGAGATGACCAACGACCCCACCAGCGGATATCGTGTAATCGGTTATTTCGATTCCGTACCCAACGAAAATTTCCCGGCCTCCTGTCCTTATCTGGGCAAGCCCGAAGAAACCATCGACTACTTGAAACAGCATCATGTGGAGCAGCTTTATTGCAGTCTTCCATCCTCGATGGGCAATTGCATTCTGCCGGTCATCAATTATTGCGAAAACAATCTGGTACATTTCTACAGTGTACCCAATGTGCGCAACTACCTTCACCACCGCATGAGCTTCGGTCTGATAGGCAGTGTGCCTATCCTGCGGTTGCACGAAGAGCCTCTCAGCAGTTTTGAAAACAGGCTGGTAAAGCGCACCTTCGACTTCTTTTTCTCACTCTTATTCCTCTGCACCCTGTTCCCTGTCATTTTCCTGATAGTCAGCGCAGTGATTAAGATTACCTCGCCGGGCCCCATCTTCTTCAAACAAAAAAGAAACGGACTGAACGGCAAAGAATTCTGGTGTTACAAATTCCGTTCGATGAAAGTGAACAAAGATGCGGACAAGATACAGGCTACGCTAAACGACCCCCGCAAGACAAAGTTCGGCAACTTTATGCGCAAGACCAACATTGACGAGCTTCCCCAATTCATCAACGTGCTGCTGGGCGATATGTCCATTGTCGGTCCCCGCCCCCACATGCTGAAACATACGGCAGAATACTCGCAGCTTATCAATAAATATATGGTGCGCCACTTTATCAAACCGGGCATCACAGGCTGGGCACAAGTGACAGGTTTCCGTGGGGAGACCCGCGAACTGAGTCAAATGGAAGGACGTGTAAAAGCAGACATCTGGTACATGGAACACTGGACATTCATGCTCGACCTCTACATCATCTATAAAACCGTGGCAAATGCGCTTCACAAAGACAAACAAGCTTATTAACCAAAAGACAAAATATAAAAAAACGAATAGACAAATGAAAAAAACGAATTATGCCTTGCTGGTTCTTCTTGCCCTCGTATTGGCAAGCTGTTCCGCCTACAAACAAGTTCCATACTTGCAAGCATCCGAGTATCTGGACACTTCCGGCCAGAATCCCCCCCTCTATGATGCCCGCATCATGCCCAAGGACTTGCTGACCATCACAGTCAATACTACGGATCCGGAAACAGCAGCACCATTCAACCTGATCGTAGCCACTACCCTCAGTAATCAAAACAAGAACCTGACAAACCAGCCCGTATTGCAGCAATATCTGGTAGACAACAAAGGCAATATCGACTTCCCCGTACTGGGCATCCTGCACATCGGCGGACTGACCAAAAGCGAAGCCGAGAACCTCATCAGAGAGAAACTGAAAACCTACATCACGGAGGTGCCCATCGTCAATGTACGCATGGCCAACTATAAAATTTCCGTCATGGGAGAAGTGACCAACCCCGGCAGCTTCGTTATCAGCAACGAGAAAGTAAACCTGTTTGAGGCACTCGCCATGGCAGGCGATATGACCATTTACGGACAACGCGATAACGTGAAACTCATCCGTGAAGATGCACAGGGACACCGTGAAATCATCCCCCTGAACCTGAACGACGCAAGCATTATACTGTCTCCTTATTATTACTTGCAGCAGAACGATGTGATTTACGTCACTCCCAATAAGACCAAGGCCAAAAACGCCGGCATCAGTAACAGTACCACCATCTGGTTCTCCGTAGTGGGTACACTCGTGTCGCTTGCCAGCCTTATTGTTACTATTTCCCGATAAAACAACCCGATTTCATTATGAAAGAAAATTTATACGACGAACTTTATACCGAACAAGAAGAACAGGTAGACTACAAAGCCCTCTTCTTCAAATACCTCATCCACTGGAAATGGTTTGTTGCCAGTATTGTGGTATGCCTGATAGGAGGATGGATTTATCTGCACTACACCACACCGGTGTACAGCATTACCGGCTCTGTCATTATCAAAGACAACAAGAAAAACAACAGTGTCAGCACCGGACTGGCCGATTTGGAAGATCTCGGTTTTTACTCGTCTACCAACAACTTCGACAATGAAGTGGAAGTGCTGCACTCACGCACCCTGCTGAAAAAAGTAGTGGAGGAACTGGACCTGTATATCAACTACAGAACCCGTGAGAACCTCCGCCCTGTAGAGCTTTACAAAGACACACCGGTAAAAGTGTGGCTCACCCCCGAAGAGGCAGAAAAACTGCCCAATGGCGCAGCAGTGCTTGAAGTGGTACTGAAACCCGGAGGAAAGCTGAGTGTCAGCACGGAAATAGACGAACAGGAATTCAAACAGGATTTCAACAAACTTCCTGCCCTGCTCACTACCCCTTACGGTACGTTCAGCTTTACTCCCGGCGACTCGGCAATCGTTGAAAAGGAACAGGAAATCACCGTCACCGTGGCAGCTCCGCGCATCATGGCAAACGGATATGCCAATGCGCTTTCCGTGGAACCGACCTCCAAGACCACAACCATTGCCCAAATCACTTTACAGAATACCAGTCCCCAACGCGGCGTAGACTTCATCAACAAGCTGATAGAAATCTATAACCGTGATGCCAACGACGATAAGAACGAAGTGGCAAGCAAGACTGCCGAATTCATCGACGAGCGTATCAAAATCATCAACGGAGAGCTGGGAACCACCGAAAAAGAGCTGGAAACCTTCAAGCGAGATGCCGGACTGACCGACCTGAAGAGTGACGCTCAACTGGCACTCAGCGAAAACTCCGAATACGAAAAGAAACGTGCCGAAAACAGCACCCAGCTCCGTCTGGTGCAATTCCTGTCAGAGTATGCCAATAACCCCGACCATGCCTACGAGGTATTGCCGGTCAACGTGGGTCTGACAGACACCGGCCTGACCGAACTCATCAACCGCTACAACGAAATGCTGCTGGAGCGCAAACGTCTCCTCCGCACCTCATCGGAAAGCAACCCCGTGGTGGTGAACCTGGACGCCAGCATCCGTGCCATGCGCAGCAACGTGCAGACCACCATCCTGAGTGTGCAGAAAGGATTGATGATTACCAAAGCCGACCTTGAACGCCAGGCAGGAAAATACGCCGGACGAATCACCAGCGCACCGGGTCAGGAACGCCAGTTGGTGAGCATCTCGCGCCAACAGGAAATCAAGGCGGGACTGTACCTCATGCTGTTGCAGAAACGCGAAGAGAACGCCATTACGCTGGCTTCTACCGCCAACAACGCCCGTATCGTGGACGAAGCACAGGCAGGGCTGTTCCCCGTCTCTCCCAAAGGCAAACTCATCTACCTGATTGCCTTCGTCTTGGGAATCGCCATCCCGGTGGGCATCATTTATATCATCGAACTGCTGAGATACAAGATAGAAGACCGTTCGGACGTAGAGAAACTGACTACCGTACCCATCATCGGCGATATTCCCGCATCAGACAATATGCCGAAAGAAGGTTCGGTGGTGGTACGCGAAAATCAGAACGATATGATGGCCGAAACCTTCCGCAATGTCCGTACCAACGTGCAGTATATGTTGGGCAGCAATCAGAAGGTGGTGTTAATCACTTCTACCACCAGTGGCGAAGGAAAATCATTTGTGGCTGCCAACCTTGCCATCAGCTTTGCCCTGCTGGGCAAGAAAGTGGTCATCGTGGGGCTGGATATCCGCAAGCCGGAACTGAACAAAGCCTTCCAGATGTCGCATAAGGAAGACGGTATCACCCGTTACCTTGCCGACCCGGAACACACCGACCTGATGTCGTTGCTGCAACAGTCCAATGTCACCCCCAACCTGTACATCCTGCCCGGCGGTGCCATCCCTCCCAACCCGACCGAACTGGTGGCACGCGACTCGCTGGTACAGGCTGTCGACCGGTTGAAAAAGGAATTCGACTATGTGATACTCGATACCGCTCCCATCGGTATGGTGACCGACACCCAACTGATTTCGCGCGTGGCAGACATGAGTATTTACGTATGCCGTGCCGGTTATACACCCAAAGCAGGCTATCTGTTCATCAACGAACTGAGAGACCATAAGAAGTTGCCCAACCTGTGCACCATCATCAATGATGTAAACATCAAAACCGGAAAGTACGGATACGGCACGTATGGCAAATACGGCTATGGTAGAACCTATGGCTACGGTTACGGATACGATGAAAAAAGTAAATAAATAATACTTCATTTTTTAGTTACATAATAGACAACTAGAAATCCCTTCCCCAAAATGTTAATTATTTAACACAAAGGGAAGGGATTTTCATTTATCTACGGATAAATCATATAAATATTTTACTCATACAATTTACTTGTCACCTCAAAACAGGGACATTCCTTCACCCACTCTTCGGGGCTGATGCGTCCGTCGCCGTTGCGGTCGGGACTCAAATCCCGGTGTCCGCACACCCGGCAGCCGGGATAATCCATCAACAACGTTCGGATAAGCACCCTCAAAGAGTGTTTCTGCCATTCGGTACGCGTATCTGCGGGACGATAACGGACATCCAGTCCGCCTTCATAACAAATACCGATGCTGTACGCATTGTAGCCCAGCGCATGTGCTCCCGGCTTCTCTAGGGGGCGCGTATTCTTAATATCCCCATTCTTGCGGATATAGAAATGATAACCCGCCCCATTGAATCCGCGATGCCGATGACACACCTCCAAGTCGTTTTCAGTAAAGTCCCTGTCCGCACGTGTGGCGGAACAGTGGACTACAATCAGGTTAATCTCTCTCATTCTTTCTTCTCTTGGCTCTGAGGAGCAGCATGATGCACTCCAGAATCTTAATAATCAAGTTTTTCATATTTCCTCCTTTTTAAAACAATTAAAACTCTATTCCGAAACTTTTTTTAGGGATGTGCCAAAACGTTTATAATGCTATCATTTCATCGGTAGAGACGAGGTTCGCCTACTCCAAACAGCTTGTTTGTGTATTACTCCCAAGGTCGTGACCGTTGGTAAGGGCAGGCAACCCCTCCCCCTACAGTTGACGATTTGACAGACCGGTTCAGTTTTGACACACCCTCAGAGGTTAGCCCTCGTTTACACCGGAGACTTCCTCTTCAGGCTTCTTCTCCTCCTTCTTAGGCAGCTTGTTCACCTTGCTGAACGACAGCGCCGTCAGCATGCCGCTCAACGCCAGTCCGGGACGGAAATTGATACGCGCCTTGTTAATCATGGAAACATCATACTTGTCTTCCGAATCGGCCCCCTTGCCGCTCACACCAATCTGAAACGTGCCCAAATCCGCCAGACGCACAATCTCGCCTGCACTCAGCGCCTCCACAATCACATCTTCCAACGCCGTGAGCACTGCCGCCACATCAGCACGTGTCACGGTACAGGTTCTCTGAATTCGTTCCGACATCTCGCGGACTGTGACATCGCCGCTGGCCTGAGCCTGGGCATAGAAACGTACTCCCGCTTCGGGTTCCTGCGGGTTTTTACGGGGTACGACCGAATAAGATACTGACTTTGACATAATCTTCTAATTTTTAATGATTTATACTTATAACTTCGAAATCTCAAGCACCGGTTACTCTGTGATTACATGACAAAGATACGACGGTGAGAGAAGCCATTGTCGGGCTTCGTCGGAATTGGTGGAGAAAGGTAACGAATGGTCTTGAAAACTTGCTTTCAGCAAGAGTATTTGAGAAACATCAACCTCACTCTTAAAAAAACAGACTGCACCGAATGCCTTTTCCATATAAATCATTATCTTTGTCCGTTATAGAAACACAGAAAAACATAATGGGAAAGTTTATCAATCCGTTCACCGATTACGGCTTCAAGAAAATATTCGGTCAGGAAGTATCCAAGGAGTTGCTAATCGAGTTCTTAAATGATTTGTTGGAGGGCGAACGGGTGATAACCGACCTTACCTTTCTGAACAATGAGCAGTTGCCGATCTATCCGGAAGAGCGTATTGCCATCTACGACATCTTCTGCACCACGGACACGGGTGAGAAAATAATTGTGGAGATGCAAAACCGCTCCCAGGTTTATTTCAAGGAACGTGCTCTGTATTATCTTTCCCATGCCATTGTCCGTCAGGGCGTGAAGGGAGAGAGTTGGAAGTTCGATATAAAAGCGGTGTACGGAGTCTTCTTCATCAATTTCCTGTTGGACGAGAACCATAAGTTGCGCACCGATGTTATATTGACAGACCGTGAGACCGGAAAATTGTTTTCGGATAAACTGAGGCAAATCTTTATCGCATTACCCCTGTTTAATAAGACAGAAACAGAGTGCGAAACGGATTTTGAACGTTGGATATTTGTATTAAATAACATGGAAACATTGAATCGTATGCCTTTTAAAGCTCAGAAAGCCGTATTTGAGAAGTTGGAAGAGATTGTTGATGTTCATTCTCTCTCCGAAGAAGACCGTGTGCGCTATGAAAACAGTGTAAACGCCTATCGTGATTATTTGGCTACCATCGACTATGCAGCAAAGAAAGGAAGTGAAGAAGGGTTTGAAGAAGGGTTTGAGAAAGGAATTGAAAAAGGGATTGAAAAAGGAATCGAGAAAGGGATCGAGAAAGGAATCGAGAAAGGGATTGAGAAAGGAATTGAGAAAGGGATTGAGAAAGGACGTCGAGAAGAAAAATTTGAAACGGCTCGCAACCTGAAATCCTTGGGAATGACCTCTGAGCAAATCATGCAAGTCACCGGCCTTTCCCTTACAGAAATCGAATCTCTGTAACCTACTTTCTTCATCTTCCATGAGAAAGACTTAAAAAACAGAGACCATTCGGAGTTCCGCCGGAGAAGATTCCATCTACTCCACAAGGAACTCCTCCCCCTCAAAAAAAGAACGGAGCATGTCGAAACAAACTTCATTAATCATTTGATAATCAGAGATTTTATTGTTATATTTACATTAAAGAACAATAAATAATCATAGTAAGAATAATGAAGAAAGAAGAAGAAACATTCGCCATCCGCACTTACGACAAGGCGGAACTGGCGTCGCTCTATTGCCCCGGACGCGAACCAGGAGCCGCCCTGCAGAACCTTTATCGATGGATACGGCGTATCCCCCGCCTGACGGAAGAACTCAATGCCACAGGCTACAACAAATACCGCCATTGCTACCTGAAACAGGAGGTGGAAATCATTGTGAAATACCTGGGAGAGCCTTAACGGAAAAGAGAGTTGCGAAAGAAAAACAGCACAAAAACGCACTAAAGTGTTTCCGGAAAACTCTTCCGTCTTTCAGGAAAAGACTATTATGTTTGGGAAAAAGACCTTGATGTTTTTCGAGAACATCAAGGTCTTTTTTCAGGGTGAATGCTATCGGGCGGACACACGGGTCTGCCCTGAATTCCACACATACACCATAGAAATCCACCCACTCAAACCAACAAAAAAACGGTGCAGCGGAGGCTTTCACAGGTGCCCTCCCGGTGGTTGCGGTTATTTCCAATATGATTCACAATCAACATACTGATTATCAATATAATGACATCTAACTTTGGGACCACTGGGACCAGGGCCCACCTTTATGAGTTTCCGGACCAGGATTTACAGAGTTTATGATACATACCATCCTCTTTTTCAATGATTTGCATCTCAAGCAAACGGACAAGGTATCTTTTAAGCGAACTGGAAGGTATTCCATGTTCCACGGCCCCCTCCTTCAACTGCGTATAAGTGAAGCTTTCGGGAAGCTTTGCCAATACCGAACGTATGCGATAAAACTTCTTCATCGGCTTGGGTTCCTTGCCCGACTCCACGGCAGACACGGTGGTAGACAACAGCAAGCTGTGCTCCAACAACACTTTCACCATATCCATTGCCGTATGAAAATCCTCATCCGTACACCGACACTGCTGCACATTCCACATCGGCTCACACTTGCGCAACGCCGTCAGCACCATGGCTATGCGGGCCGCTATCAACCCGTGACGAAACACAATCGCCCCATGCGAATCATCATCTTCACTCACCACTTCCTGAAGAACGTTGCTGAAACGCTGCGTATGCTCCTCCCACTGCCCGGGAGTGAAACACACCTCGGTGGGCGAACCGGACAAAAAGACAAACATACGAAGCACCTCTTCACTCAATTTCCTGAACAGCTTCACATGGTCGGTGCTGCCCTCCACGGGAGCTGCCGAAATCCATTTCCACCGTCCCTCACCGATATAAAAAGCCATACGACTGTACATACCGTTCTCCAACGACGAAATGAAACGGTGAAGCTGAGAAGGAGTGCCCGTAAGACACAATGCCAGATGAGGAACATGCGCCACCACCATGCGCTTATCCGTCTTATAATAAGACGATGCCTCCTCGTGGTGAAAAGCGGCACGAAGCACATCATCATGCTTTCCGCAGTCCTGCTTCATGGCATTGGTAAGCATATCCAGCTCCGAAGCATTAATCACCACCCCTTGCGCACCGGCCTCCTCAAGCGCAATAATCAACTGACTCTTCGAGATATTGGGCGAAATCTTGAGCATGCGCTTCACCGGAGGCTCGGGACGCTTGTCGATGTCGGGCACACGCTTCTCCTGAATGGCCAAACGCTCTTCCAGCGCCCATGCCAACTGCTTCTTGTCATACTCCGACTGCACCGTCTTGTTCTTGTCTTCCAGATAGCGCTGAACGGCATCGGGCAGAATAGAGCCGAGCGTCACAATCCCCTTGCCGCGCCCCGCACCGGCAAGGCTCATCGCATAAAAATGAGGAGTGTAGCACATGTCGGCATAATTCATCCACACACCGGGAAGACAAGCACTCAGATTGGCAAGCATCCCCAGCAGCAGACGGTCTTTTTCACGGCTGCTTCGAGCTGCTTCCAAGCCACGGACAAGAAGGTCGGGAAGAGCGTCGTACACCGACTTCGGAAAGCGGGGAGCGTTCTTGTGGAGCTTGTCCGCTTCAAGCTTCTCATTCTCAGCCTTTTCAGCCTCTCCCACGGGACCGGGAAAGCATAAAGATGGTCCCTGGTCCTTGTGGTCCCAACCATTAACATTATTACGCTGATAATCAGACAATTTAGTTTTATCCACATAACGATATCCGGCATCCATTTTCGGGATGATATCTTCGGGCGGACACCCGGCATCGCTCAGACGCTCCACAGCCAACGCTTCCAGTTGTCTCAACTCACTATCAGACAGTCCTTTATATCGGGCTATACGACCCAATTTGAGCAAGAAATCATTCTTTGCTCCGGGAATGAAAGCGTTGTGGGCCAGAAAGTCATTAAAAAAGGTGCGCAGGATGCCCGACGGGGGTTCCGAGACAGGCTCCGAAGCAGATTCCGAAGCGGTTCCTGTCGTGCTGTCCGGTGCGGCAGGTTCCACCTTCAGTTCCTCCATGATCTGTGCCGCTTTATCGGGATGCTCCTTGAGGAATTCCCGCCAAGGGAAAAGCTCGAAAGCGGGCTTGCAGAAGGCTTCCTCGTCATACGACGCATAACACGGACGAGTGGGATTCTTGCAACTCATGTCACACGGAAAATCAATCACGCGGCCGATATGCCACGCCACCACCGCATAAGCCTGCACATACTCTTCGACTGTTGCAGCCTCGATACGCACCACCACTTTCAGACCATCGTACGATACACTTCGCCAACCTGCCCCGACCCACGGCACCGCCTTCAGCTTCTGCAGGAACTCCTGTGTACGTCCCTGCGTATGGTCGACATCAAACATGGCATTCCCACTCCACGTGCGGCGGTTCTTCAATGCATGGCTTCCCTCGCAATACCCCGCCACCACCAGGCCGGGCAGTTTGTTCTTCAACTCTTTGGCTTTACTCTTATCGCCCTCAGCCATTAGGCGGTGATACATCTCGACCGTCGATTTCCATCGTCCGTTGCAGATGTAATTTACAAACTCTTCCAGTGACATTTCAATGCAACGCTGTTCGCGCACGTTAAAATAGAAAGAGCACAAATCATTAAAATCCATGTTAAAATGGGGTTTTAATTTAAGATAGGGAAAAAACGTTGCCCTTCGCCTGCAATTCAAAATTGCAATGTGCGAAAGTACGACATCTAAAACTGACGAAATATTACACTTTACGCCAAATCACCCACCGTTTACCTACTGTTTATCAGCATCCTAACAAACAGCCGGCAGAACTAAAGTGTACAATTGGCATTCTTCTTTTTATTTATTCTTTTTAACAGTAAGGACAATATTCCAAGGGAACCTTTCCAAATTGTTCCCAATCTGTATTCTTTTAAATCCATAATACTTCGTTTTTATACCCCAACGGTATAAGAAGCCCCAGAAGGACAGCCATACAGACTCACGGAGACGCTTACATACATCCTCCGTTATCACTCCTCCCCTTCCTTCTTTTAGGTCAATCGATCTTCTTCCTGCCTCTTTTTCTTTTGCCGGTCAATCTTCCCCTTTCTTCTTCTTTTCTTGTTGATTGGAGAATATTTTATAGCCCCTCCTACACATCCGCTTCAGTTCCGCCAGCTGTCGGAACGATACATTCTCAATGTCTCGCTCCAGCTCCTCCAACTCTTTTTCCACACTTCTCACCTTGTTCCATCTGTCCTGATTTGTTTCCAAATCTTCTTTTTATTCATATTCTTAAAATATTTAAAAATTAAAAAGGAGCAAAAATATAAAAATCCGCAATTACAATGTTAAATATTTGAGTTTTTATGAACAAAATATTGTAATTCGTAAATTAATGTCTAATTTTGCAGAGAATAACAAGGAGGGATCGGCAGTGAGATTACACTGACGACCGCGTAGCGCACCTTATCCCCTCCTTCCCACTCCCCCCTTGACTGATATAGAATGAAAAAATGGTATGTAGCCTACGTGCTTTCCCGTCACGAGAAAAAGACTGCCGAGCGTCTCACGAAAATGGGAATCGAGAACTTCCTGCCCGTGCAGGAGGAGATTCGCCAATGGACGCACCGTCGTCAGAAGGTGACACGCGTGGTGATTCCGATGATGATTTTTGTGCACGCCACACCGCAGGAACGTGCGGAAGTGCTGACACTCTCGTCGGTGAGCCGCTACATGGTGCTGAGGGGCGAACATACACCTGCCGTGATTCCCGACCTGCAGATGGAGCGTTTCAAGTTTATGCTGGACTATAGCGAAGAGGCGGTGGAAATGTGCAGCACACCACTGGCTCCCGGTGAAATGGTGAGGGTAATCAAAGGCCCTCTGGCGGGAATGGAAGGAGAGCTGGTGAACGTGGACGGACGCAGCAAGGTGGTAGTGCGACTGGAAATGCTAGGATATGCCGGAGTGGATATGCCGGTGGGGTTTGTGGAAGCAGTGAAATAAAAAAAGAATTTATCAGAGCAATAAAGCTATTCTCCTTCCCCTGTAAAAAGAGAAAATAGACTGCTTACAGGTACGGCATCAAACCCTTGGGTATTTTCGCCACATTTGCCTGAAACCAACAAGACAAGGCAAGTAATTCAGACATTCTCGTCACTCTTCAAGAGTCTGATTTCTTCACATTGGAAGAATAAAAGAAAAGCTGAAGCAACTTATTTACTTCAAACTTAGCATCACCAATCTCAGAAACCCTTTTCGGAAGTCTCTTGCTGCCTTCCCTATCATAAGCCGGATAAATCGTCAAGTCCGGCAAGCAAAACAGACTCTAAAAAATATTCAGATACATTTTATTTTCCTTTTCAGAGAAGCACCTTTTGCAGACACTCTTCCTGAAAGGTATGTCGCATAAAAAAATATACACATTCATACAAATCAACCATCTACATCTATCCCATATAAATTCTAATAACATATCACCAATGATAAAAACATTTCTAAACAAGATCTTAAACAGTAAAAACTCAAGAACCAAAGCGATCAAGCAGAACATAGCCGGTTCCCTGCTCGTAAAAGGAATCAGCATTGCCACATCCTTGATTCTCGTCCCTCTAACTTTAGGGTATGTATCTAGTGAAATATACGGAATATGGCTTACCATATCCTCCATTCTTTATTGGCTTACTTATATGGATGTGGGATTCACCTTAGGATTGAAAAACCGACTAGCAGAAGCTATTGCACAAAAGGATTTTGACAGAGGACGCAGTCTTGTCTCTACCACCTACTTTATAATGACAGTAATATTTGTTCCGCTAACCGTAGTATTGCTGTTGATAAGTCCGCACATAGATTGGTGTGCATTTCTTAATGTAGACATTGCCTACCAAGCAGAAGTAACGAAAACGATACAGATACTTTTTGTATTTGTGGCCTTGCAGATGATTTCCAATGTTTTCATAGCTGTAGTCGCTGCATTCCAAAAAGTCGCACTGTCTTCTCTTTTCAATGTAATAGGGCAACTGTTTGCACTTATCATCATTTTCATCATGACCAGGTGTATTCCTCCTGCCCTTCCCAATCTAGCTATCGCCTACTCCATGATGCCCATACTAGTGGTTATCGTTGCTTCAGTCATCTTCTTCAAAGGCAAGTTCAGACAAGTGTCTCCAACCATAAAAAATATCAATATTAAGTATACCAAAGACTTGGGAGGACTAGGAGTCAAGTTCTTCATCATACAGATACAAATGATTGTACTTTATCAGGCAACCAACATTTTGATTTCGCACATAGACGGACCGAATGCCGTAACCCAGTACAACATTGCATACAAGGTATTGAACGTAATTGTAATGGTATACAGCATTTTCCTGTCTCCTCTATGGCCTGCATTTACCGATGCTTATACACAAAAAGACTTTGTCTGGATGAACAGCATCTACCGCAAAATGACATATGTATTTTACTTTTTATGTATCGCAGTAACCTGCACCGTGTTTGCATCTCCCATCCTATACAAAATCTGGATTGGAGACAAAGTAGACATCCCCTTTGTCTTGACTTGCTCTATCGCCCTATATACCATTATCCATTGTTGGGATTCACTGCAAGTCATGCTTATCAACGGGGTGGGAAGTGTAAAACTACAAACCTACGTAGTATTGATTGGACTCGTATTACATATTCCACTCTCACTGTTTTTAGGACATTTTGTAGGCATATTAGGAGTAATTCTATCTATGTGCATCATCAACCTGATATATTCAACATTCTTCACCATACAAATACGGAAAATACTCTCACAAAAAGCTACCGGGATCTGGATTAAATAAATTGAATCATGAAAAAAAACAAAATTACTTGGCTGAAAAAATGCAAAAAAGCATTAGTGTGGATATGGAACAGTTTTCCTCTTCCACAAGAACTAGGCTATTGCGGAAAAAACACCATTTTGCTTTATCCTTTACGAATCTATTCACCAGCTTCTGTCTACATCGAAGAGAATGTCAAGATAACCCATGGACTGACAATCATCAACTCCCCAACTGAAAAAGTCGTTATAAAAAAATATGCCGTATTAGCTGCCAACTGTACCATCATTACCAACAATCACAGAAAAACGGTAAGCATACCGCAGTTCCTGCTTGGTGCTTCCCATATCAACGACAAATCAGCAGATGTCATCATAGAAGAAGACGCATGGATAGCAGCAGGAGTAACCATTATGGCAGGAGTACACATAGGAAGAGGAAGCATTATCGGAACAAACAGTCTTGTTACCAAAGATGTACCCCCCTATGCCGTTGTATCCGGCAGTCCGGCAAGTATAAAGAAGCGAGTTTTTTCCACTGCTCAAATCATCGAACATGAAAAACACTTATATAAAAAAGAAGAACGCATGTCTATCAAGCAATTGGAAGAACTGGAGCAAAAATACTTCCAAAACATCTCGGTATACGGTACAAGCAACGGAGTGGATGAAAACATAGAAAAACTGCAACAAATGAAATCCGCACTGCACTACATTGAACCAGAATTGAATAATTAGCCCTTACTTATCATGTTAAAGTCCATTACGTTAGAAAAGATTTACCTCTTCTATGTCATCTTACTTGCAGCACGAGCCACTCTATTCACCAGCGACATGGATTTCCGTTCGAATCCTGTCGGAGTAGGATTATTGTTAGTGCTATGTATACATACTTTTATAAAACACAAAATATCCTTACAAAATAAGAACTTAGTCATCCTATACGCTATCTTGACCATATGGACTGTGCTACACTATCTCACAGACATAGAATTCAAGATTATGCCCTATCTCATCTTGTATATCAACATTACGGTAGGATATAGTTTAGTCAAAATATTCGGCAATAAGCTTTATGAGAAAACCACCCAATACATTACGTACCTAACAGGCATCAGTCTGATATTATGGATGATAATGCATGTTATCGGTATAGGATTCTTCGAGTCCATTGGCTTCATGCAGCCCGCATCAAGCACCAGTGTGGCCTCCCTACTCATCTTCAATGTACCCAACATTCATATCTATGAAGGGAAAGGAATAGGACCGTTTATGCGAAACTGCGGATTCGCCTGGGAACCTGGACTTTTTGCTTCATTCATCTGTTTCGCCATCTATTTTAACCTGCTTATAAAAAAACGGATAAAAAGAAACCGTAGTTTCTATATCTTGACACTGGGATTATTCAGCACATTCTCTACAACTGGATATTCTGCTTTCCTCCTGATAATAGCAAATTATTTCATTCTACAAAATAGCAAGAAATCAACTCAAATACTGTATATTATTGTGGGCATACCAACATTTCTGTATATCATGAACTTACCTTTCATGGCAGACAAAATAAAAAAAGAAGATGAAAGTGAAAATTTTCTATACAATAATAACCAACTTACCAGTGAAATAGAATCAGAAAAAAGAACAATGACAGTAAGACGCTGGGAAGGAATAATAATGGACTATCTCAATATACAAGACAGACCCATTTTAGGATATGGTACCATAAACAATTCTTATGTAAACACGCACATATCCTCTTATCTGCTTAGCAGCAACGGAATAGTCAGTACATTCGCTCGATTCGGCATTGTGTTAGGACTATTAATAAATATAGTCTTCATCCGTAACACAAATTACATTGATAAATTATTCAGGCAGAAATACTGTATGTTTTACATTCTGTATATGACACTTTCCATCAGTTATTCTTTTACTACATTGGCTTTGATGATAGCCTTATGCAGTAGCAATTTATGGATAAGCAAATCTCAAAAATATATCAAATGAACCATACTCCACTTTTCTCAATCGTTACAGTCTGCTACAATAGTGAAAAAACTATTGCCCGAACGTTAGAATCTGTCCTTGTGCAAGAGTTTAAAGACTATGAGTACATCATTGTAGATGGCAACTCCAAGGACAATACATTAAACATCTTACATGAATATGAGTCCAAATTCGAAGGACGCATGAAAATAAAAAGCGAACCGGACAAAGGTATCTACGATGCTTTCAACAAAGGAATCCAACGTTCGAATGGTATTTATATATGGATAGTAAACAGTGATGACTATATTGAACCGCAAGCACTGAAAGAATTAGCACAATTGATAGAATCATTTCCAAAAGACTATTTACCTATCATCGCTTCGTCCATGCGTTTTATTCACCAAAGTCCAATCCCCCCAACTATTTATACTCCCAATGAAGAATTATGCAGGAAAAGTTACAAATCATTAGGTATGGGAATATTACACCCTGCCACATTGATTCCCCGAAGTATCTATCATCAAATAGGTATTTACGATGATAGGTTTTCCATTTCAGCAGATATAGATTGGTTTATAAGAGCTTGTGATGCACGACAGCCCATATACTTTTCTTCTATTGTTTCAATTAATATGTACTACGGAGGAATTTCAACGATTTCACATTTCTCAAAGTTCTATCATGATAAAACTATATTCTTCAATAAACATTCACACAACTTAATTCAAGAAAAATTCTATTTATTTCGATGGACTATAAAATACTTCCGTAACTACTTAATATCCAAAATAAAAAAACTAAAACATGAACAACATACAAAATACTAAAAATTGCTATGGTTGCGGTGTATGTGCAATGGTATGCGGAAAAAAAATTATTTCCATCGTACTGAACAAAGACGGCTTTTACGAACCAACCATCTCTGATTCTTCCCGATGCACTGGATGTGGATTATGTGTAGAAGTATGTGCATTTGCTCACGATACACTTGCCACTCCCAATATGCCACAAGTCAGTTATGCAGCATGGAGTAAAGATGCAAGGATAAGGACAATATGCTCTTCAGGAGGTGTCGGATTTGAAATTGCCAAAGACTTGCTGGCAGAAGGATATAAAGTATGTGGTGTCCGATACAATACTGAAAACAAAAGGGCAGAACATTATATAGCCACCGAATTAAAGGAACTTATCCCATCTACCGGAAGCAAGTACATACAAAGCTACACTGTAGAAGCTTTTAAAAAGATAAACAGAAAAGAGAAATACTTGATTACCGGAACTCCCTGTCAAATAGATTCATTTCGTAGATATATCAAAAAAATCAAGGCAGAAGACAACTTTATACTGATGGATTTCTTTTGTCATGGTACTCCATCTATATATACATGGAAGAGATACGAACAAATGGTAGAAAAGCAAGTCGGCCCTATAACCTATGTTTCATGGAGAAATAAGCTTTCAGGACAGCCGAACTCATGGAACATGAACATAGACAGCGAAAAGCATAGCGACAGGATAAACTGGCACGACTCTTTAAATATGTTAATAAAAGGAGAAAAACACTTTTATAATTCCAAAGCCAGCCAAGGAGATATTTTCTATCAATTATTCTTCAGAAATGCCTGTTTGGGAAAAGCTTGTTACTCCCGTTGCAAATACAAGTACAATCACTCATCGGCTGATATACGAATCGGTGATTTATGGGGAAAAACTTATGAAAGCAATCAGAAAGGAGTCAGTGCCTTAATTGCCTTTAGTCAACGAGGAAGAAATGTCATACAAAAGCTAAAAAGCACCGAACTGGTAAAACATCCGTTTGAGACAGTGGCCGAAGGGCAAATATCCCATCGTCTGAATGAGCCTCAAACAGCCCGAATAGTTGTACTATCACTTCTAAGACAAAAAATGATTCCACTGAAGCTAATAGTTTTAATAATGAAAGTACTACTGAAATTAACCAAGAAAAACTTATGAAAAAAATCGGACTTATCACTATTTATTCCGTCCCCAATTATGGTTCTGTATTACAAGCATATGCTACTCAAGAAGTATTTAAAAAAATGGGTACTGATTGCTATATCATTAACTATACATACCCTAACCAATGGCACTACAGTATAGGATTTAAAAAGCCCAATCTAAAAAACAAAGTTGCACAGTTTTTGGGAGTACGAGCTATACATCGCAAACAGAAGAAACTGCAAGCATTCAAAAAAAAATATTTTCATTTTACCAAAGAATATCCAACATTAGATGCTCTACGACAAGAAAACTGGAACGAATATGATGTCATCGCTACTGGAAGTGACCAAATATGGAATGCTAAGTATCTAAAAGGAGATTCCACTTTCATGCTTTCTTATCTCCCAGACAATATAAAACGAATTTCCATCGCTTCAAGTTTTGCCTTAAAATCACTTCCTCCACAATATATAGATAAATACAAAAAACATTTATCCAAATTCAATGCACTTTCTGTACGCGAACAAAACGGAATCAACATAATCAACAATGAATTGTCTATAGACAAAGAAGTCAAAATCATTTTAGATCCTACCCTGCTTTTGTCAAAAGAAGAATGGCTAAACCTTATTCCACGTTCAAACTTCCATAAGACAAGTAAATATATTCTTTTTTACATGTTGGACTATGCTTTTAACCCCAAGCCATACATTTTTGAAGTAACTGCATATTTAGCTACCAAATACGGCTACAAAGTTATTGCATTAGAAGGGTATAAAAAGAAAGAAGAAGCCTGTGGAATTGAAATGACAGACAAAACCGATGCTTCCATTTATGAATTTATAGACTTGTTTGCCAATGCCGACATGGTGATAACTTCTTCTTTTCACGGAACTGCTTTTGCTCTCAACTTCGGAAAACCTCTTGTTTCTATCATACCTAACGATAAAGGAGATGACAGACAATCAACACTGCTGACAACCTTAGGGTTAGAACAATGTGTTATTCCCATTGGTACTGATTTGCAACGCATTTTCCCTATCTACGATACAAGTTCAGAACAATGCAAATTAAACATGAAACGAGTAAAGTCCATTAATTGGATAAAACAAGCCATATCCCAATAACTTAAAAAATAAAAGAAAACATTTTCATGCCACAATTCTATACACTTAAAATAAAATTCAATGATAAAGAAAATAATCCACTTTATTAAAAATCAAAAACATTATCTTTCTTCTGACAGATACATAGCTTTTTTACGATCAAAAGAAATTACAATCGGAGAAAATTGTATTATTAGATTCCCAAGAAGTACATTTATCGACCTTACTCGCCCACATCTTATCTCAATAGGAAACAGGGTAGATATGAACATCAATTTCAAAATATATACTCATGACTGGGTTTCGCATGTATTCATTGGAAAATACAACCAAATGGTTAACTCGTCTGGAAGTAAGTGTTACTATAGGAAATAATATTTATTTTGGAGCAGATTGCACGGTACTGAAAGGTGTATCCATAGGAGATAACTGCATTATAGGAGCCGGGAGCGTTGTTACCAAATCAATTCCTCCCAACAGTGTAGCCGTAGGTAATCCTTGTAAAGTAATTTATTCTTTAGATGAGTATTTTGCTAAACGCCTGAAAGAAGCTCCCTTGGAAGCCAAAGAAAATGTAATTGCTTTCTACAATAAATACGGACGCTATCCCAATGAAAACGAATTAACTGAAGAAGCTATATATTATAGTGATAGCCAGCGATTTACGCCTCATAATTTTAAATTCAGTTCTTACCAAGAGTTCTTAGATTGGTGTAAAAACGACAATTGATATGAAAAAAATATTATTCATCGACCGCTATCAGTTTGGCTATACAACTGATACGCTAAAATATTGTGAACATCTAAATCAACAGTATAAAATCAGATACGTATCTTTCGATTTGGGATGGAAAAAAATTAAAATTCCCAATGTAAATACCATCTATGTACCAAGATATGGAAATATTGTCATAAGAGCAGTGCTCTTCCTTATTTATGCTATTGTCAACTGTTTATTCTTTGATGGGGCTATATTCATTCTTTATTTTCCTAAATGTTCTCTATTAAAGCGCATACTTTTTTGGAAAAAAATGCACATTGATATTAGAACATTGGCAGTAAATACCAATCTGGAAGAAAGAGCAAGCATAAACAAACAAATACAAAAGGATATTGCAGTATTTGATTCTGCTTCTTTTATCACGCAAGGAGTAAAAGAACAAATATCATGGTCTGGCAAAAAGTATTTCATTCTTCCTTTAGGAGCTGATATTCTGTCACACACAAATAAAACTTTCGATGAACTTAACCTATTATATGTAGGCACACTTGCCAACAGAAACATTATAGATACAGTAAAAGGATATGAAAATTTCACCAAACTACATCCGGAAATCAAATCTCACTACGATATCATAGGTGACAGTTCAGGCAATGAATTGCAAGAATTAAGACAATATGTAAACGAAAAAGGATTAAATGAACATATCACATTACATGGTCGTCTTCCCTACACTGCACTATCTACTTTTTTCGATTCTCATAATATCGGTATATCCTATGTGCCTATTACAGATTATTATGACCACCAACCTCCTACTAAAACGTACGAATACATTTTGTCCGGTTTAGTATGTGTAGCAACCTCTACCTACTCCAATAAAAAAATCATTACTCCTACAAACGGAATATTACATCAAGACAACGCTGCATCTTTTCAAAATGCATTAGAAACGATGCTGAAAAACAAAGAACAATATGATAGTCAACTCATCAGAGAATCATTACATAAATATCAATGGGAAAACATTATAAAAGAATCTTTTCTACCTATTATAAACAGTATATAAATAAACCATTATGAGAAATATATACCTACTTTTATACTATGGATTTGCACGATACCTACCAAGCTCTTACGCCCCTGTTGTAGGTAAACCTAGCAACGCGATACGTATTTTTTTGGTTAAACGAATCTTTAAATCATGTGGCAAGATTTCCACCATAGACCGCCTGGCGTACTTCGGAAACGGAAAAGACCTTGAAATTGGAGATTATAGTGGAATCGGAGAAAGATGCGTAGTACCTAAAAATACAATTATAGGGAAATATGTGATGATGGCCTCCGATGTACATATCGTCCAAAACAACCATAATTATCATGATACATCAGTCCCTATGTGCTTTCAGGGTTCTTCCTCAAAAGTTCCTCAAACAATTATAGAAGATGATTGCTGGATAGGTACACGTGTTATCATGACTCCAGGAAGACACATCAAGAAAGGCTCTATCATTGCAGCCGGTACAGTACTCACTAAAGATTTTGAAGAATATAGTATAGTGGGAGGAAATCCTGCCCACTTAATAAAAAAAAGAAATAAATTATGACACAAAAAATAGCTATCATAACCCAGTCGTATAAAAATGATTATAATGAATGTAAACTGCTGTGCGAAAGCATAGACCGTTTTTCTCCCGAGTTAGATCACTTTATATTTGTAAATGACGAGGATATAAAGTTGTTCCAATCCTTAAAATATGGGAAACACAAAGTCTATAAGAAATCAACCATCTTACCTTGGTTTATGGTCAGAGTTCCTTTTAAAATATTGGGACATCATTTTCATATCAGCCCTATCACAATTCCAGTCCGAGAATGGATAATTCAGCAAATCTGCAAACTTGGAGTATTTGAAGTGATAGGAGACAAATATGAAGCAGTATTCAACATAGATTCAGAAACAGTATTCATGAAGCCGTTTAATATAAGTAGATGGAAAAAAAACGGTAAATATATCATGTACCGAGTAAACCATGTCAATGAACCAAGCCATGATGAATATTGTCAAGCAGCAAAAAAACTATTAAAACTTCCCCAAACTTTGACCGACATCGGCAAATATAACTATATGAATACTCCTGTATGCTTTGTAAAAGAAAATACAAACTTACTACTTCAACGTATTAAAAAAAACTCCATTTGGCGTAACTGGAAAATAGCATTATGCAACACATACAGATTTAGTGAGTATTATACATACGGAATTTTTACTGACAAGGAATTGAAGTTAAAGAATCATTCTATCATTAACAAGCATTTATTTCCTCAAATAGATATTTCCGAATGTCCTGACACAAAATCCTTTGTATCGGCTATAAAAGAATCCTTATCAGACCCTGAAACAATGGGATTGTGGTTACAAAAGAAAAACAGAAAATTATTGTCTGATAAGTATCTTGACTTCAACAAAATTAATGAAGCTATACACCAATATTGGGAAAATCATGAATAAATACATCAACAAGGCACTTTCACGAAAAGTCCTTTTCATGGGAGTTTCCATGAAAACCAAAGGAGGTATGACTGCCGTACTCGTATCGTATGATAAATACATCGAAAACATGCAGTTCATACCAACGTGGAAATTAGGAAACAAACTCGTAAAATCCGGATACGCATTACAGGCTATAATCCGAATGTGGATAAAATGCCTTATTGACAAGAATATCGAAATAGTACATATACACGGGGCAGCCAATGCTTCTTTCTACAGATGCAAGATATTTATCAATTTGGCCAAAAGGCTGAACAAAAAAGTAATTCTCCACGAACATGCTGCGGACTTTGTAGAGTTTTATCAAAACAGCAATGACCAAGTTAACATAAGGGAAACTTTGAATAAATGCGATTGTCTGATTGTCTTGTCGGATTCATGGAAAAAATATTTCAGTTCGATAGGAGTAGACAAAAGTAAGATATCCGTGTTAAACAATATTGTACCTCCCCCTAATTTTAGAGATTCTCCACGGAAAGACAACAAATTACATCTTATGTTTATGGGAGAAATAAGTATGCGCAAGGGAGGATTTGACTTGCTGCAAGCCATCAGCGACAACAAAGAGTATTTTAAAGACAAACTGCTACTGAGAATGGGAGGTAACGAGGTAGACGGAGACATAAAAACTTTCATAAGAAATCACCAATTGGAAGATTTTGTCAGCTATGAAGGATGGATTTCCGGAGAGAAAAAAACAGAATGTCTGAACTGGGAGGATGTATATATACTACCCTCTTACAATGAAGGGCTTCCCATTGCAATTCTCGAAGCGATGAGCTATAAACATCCTGTTATATCCACTCCTGTCGGTGGGATTCCTGAAGTCATTCAAACAAAAGAAAACGGTATGTTAGTTCAACCCGGAAATAAAGAAGAAATAGCAAAAGCCATTGCACACTACATAGAACACCCGGAAGATATCAAACAGCACGGTGAAAAAGCTTACCAAACTATTCAAGATTTCTTTCCACAAAAAGTATTTACTGATTTGAGACACTTATATCAATCTCTGATGAAATGATAACAACGCCATTTTTAAATACCAATATTCAGATAATCACTCGAAATGAATTACTGAATAACCTGACTAAAGGAGTACTTATCACTCCTAATGTAGATCACTTGGTAAAACTGCAAAAGGATAAAGAATTTTATGATGTATACCAGCAGGCGGAATGGGTAATCTGTGACAGCAAAATCCTATATCTTCTCTCCAAGCTACTGAAACATCCGTTACCGGAAGCCATACCGGGTTCCAGCTTTTTTACCGCTTTTTATGAATACCACAAGAACGACCCAAACTGCAAGATATTTTTATTAGGAGCAGCCGAAGGTATCGCAGTCAAGGCTATGAAAAAAATCAACCAAAAGGTAGGGAGAAACATTGTAGTAGGTGCGCATTCACCTTCCTATGGCTTTGAAAAAAAAGCAGAAGAATGTGAAGAGCTAATACGCATTGTAAATGAAAGCGGTGCCAATGTGTTATTGGTAGGTGTAGGTGCCCCCAAACAGGAAAAATGGATAATGAAATACCGTAACCGAATGCCGGGTGTGGATATATTCATGGGACTGGGTGCTACCATTGACTTTGAAGCCGGCACGTTGAAACGCGCTCCTGCCATTTGGCAGAAAATAGGTATGGAATGGCTATATCGCTGCATGAAAGAACCCAAACGTTTATTCAAGCGCTATTTCATAGACGACATGCAATTCTTTTATTACTTTATCTTGCAATTGCTTGGAATATACAGAAATCCCTTCGACAAAAAATAAATTATTTGCGGAAGAGTCTGCAGAACAATGCGAAAAGCACTAATAGCAATGCCAACAAATAAGAAAAAATCGAGCGCAATACAAGCCCTATCCGATATAAAAACTTTCTCAACCTCTTCATACGTGCAAAGTTCAGAGTATAGGTAATATAAATCGAAAAACGACAAGCAGTTATAACTTAATCATCGTATTTTATGGAAAATCATATTGTCATCATGGCAGGGGGAATCGGAAGTCGCTTATGGCCTATGAGTACACCGGAATATCCCAAACAGTTTGTGGACGTAATAGGATGTGGTAAATCACTTATTCAACTGACTGTGGAACGTTTTCTTCCGCTTTGTCCCATTCAGCACATGTGGGTAGTTACCAGTGAAAGGTATACGGACATCGTAAAGGAACAGTTGCCGGAACTACCGGAAAGCCAGATATTGGCAGAGCCGGAGGCACGGAACACTGCTCCCTGTATCGCGTATGCCTGCTGGAAAATAAAGAAAGAACATCCTCATGCAAACATTGTAGTAACTCCATCAGATGCACTGGTGATAAATACTACCGAATTTGCCCGTTGTATTGCTATGGCACTGAATAAAACGGCCGATTCAAACGCGATTGTCACATTGGGAATAAAACCAAGCAGACCGGAAACAGGATACGGATACATAGCAGCTAAAGTCTATACCGATGCTTCGGGTATGTGCGAAGTGGAAGCATTTAAGGAGAAACCCGATAAGGAAACAGCACAAAGGTATGTGAAAGCCGGGAATTTCTTCTGGAATGCAGGCATCTTTGTATGGAACGTAGAAACGATCACTACTGCCATCCGAGATTATGCTCCTCAAATAGCAGAAGTAATGGATAGGCTGGAACAGGCTTTGTTTACGAAAAGAGAACACGAAGAGCTGAAGCGTCTTTTCCCTATGTGTGAAAAAATTTCTATCGATTATGCCGTAATGGAGCAGGCAGAAAATATCTTTGTCGTTCCGGCTGAATTCGGATGGAGTGATTTAGGCAGTTGGGGAGCATTGCACACACTGCTTCCACAAGACCATAACGGCAATGCCAAAGTAGGTACACAAATCGAACTGCATAATTGTCGGAACTGCATGGTACATACTACGGAAGAAAAGCGGGTGGTGCTGGAAGGACTGGAAAACTATATCGTAACAGAAAGAAAAGGCCAACTGTTGGTATGCCGTATGAGTGAGGAACAGCGCATTAAAGAGTTTAGTACATCAAAAAAGTAATTTCTGATATAAAACCGGACATTAAATACATACTGAAAAGTAAAGGTAACCAACTGGATGAAGCCGGCAAGTACGAATCGGATAATACCCAATATATCAATGATTACACAACATTATTTTTCAATCAATTTTAAATAGCTTTTAAAATGTCTTTGAAATCTGTTTTTTTATTGGCTTTTTCAATAAATGCATTTACTTGTTTGTCTGCACAGGAACAGAAAGCATCTACTCCGTTTTCTTATCGGGTGGAAACTTCTGTCTCGGTTGCCGACGGAAGGTACGCTCCGTTGTGGTTCACCGCCAATCGTTACGGACTGTCTTCGCAAGAGCCCAAAAGTGCTTACCTGCGTGCCGGTGTGCAATGGCAGAAGGAATGGCAACACGGATGGAGGGTGCAGGCGGGTGCAGACCTGGCAGGAGGAAAGAATCTGACTGCGGATTTCTTTGTGCAACAGGCTTATATGGATGTTGCATGGAAGGCGATAAAGATGAGCATCGGGAGTAAGGAGAGAAACGGATTCCCGTTGGAAAAGGATGTGAGGCTGAGCAGCGGCATGATGGTGGAAGGTGCGAATGCAAGGCCTATTCCGCAGGTGAGGGTGGGATTGCCGGAGTATCTGACGGTGCCGTTTACAGGTAATTGGCTGGCACTGAAAGGGCATATCGCTTACGGACTGTGCACGGATGGCAATTGGCAGGAAGAGTTTGCCGGAGCGGACGAACCGTTTCTGAAGGATGTGTTGTATCACAGCAAATCACTGATGCTGCGGTTCGGCAACAGAGAAAAGCTGCCTCTGGAGCTGGAAATAGGATTGTTGGACATTGCACAGTTCGGGGGAAAGAGGTATGTGAAGAATGCGGACGGAAGTATCAAGCTGCTAAAGAAGTATCCGGCCGGTCTGAAGAGTTTCTTCAAGGCGCTGGTGCCTGCTCAGGAGAGTACGTTGCAGAATGTGGAGGGAAACCATAGCGGAAGCTGGAACGCGGCACTTTCTTATTATGCCGGTGAGTGGAAGATAAGGGCTTACATGGAGCATTTCTTCGAGGACCATTCGCAGATGTTCATGGAGTATGGTATGTGGAAAGACGGACAGTTGGGACTGGAAGTGACATTGCCCCGGAACCGGTGGGTGAACCGGGTGCTGTGGGAAGGTCTCGGTACGAAGGATCAGACGGGACCGATTCTGTATGACGGGATAGCCGGCTCGTTTCCCGAATTCCAGATAAGCGGTGGTGACAATTATTTCAATAACGGCCAATATCTGGCATGGCAGCATTGGGGAATGGGTATGGGCAACGGACTGATTCCGGGACCTGTATATAACGACGACGGAACGATGCTGTTTAAGAGTACCCGTGTAAAAGCGCATCATATAGGCTTCTGCGGAGAACCGGACAGTGAATGGAACTACCGCGTGCTGGCATCGTATGTGCGGCATTGGGGCACCTATCCGATGCCGCTGGACAAAGTGAGAAAGCAGTTCAGCAGTATGGTGGAAGTAAGTTACTGCCCACGGAAGTGGACGGGCTGGAGCGCTACTCTTGCCTTTGCCATGGATAGGGGAAATTATTTGGGTAACAGCATGGGGGCCATGTTGACAGTGAGAAAAACAGGAGGATTCGGAAAATGAAAAATACACGCAGATTAAAGTTTTTATCGGGAGTGGCGGTTGTTCTCTTTTTGGGCTTCATCATGGGAGGATGCCAGAAGGAGGCTATCGACAGTGACATGGAAGGGCACTGGGAATTGCTGGAGTTTACAACGGCAGCCGATGGCAAGGTGCATGTGTGCGAGCGGATTTATTACAGCATCCGGTTATGGGTGGTGGAGATAGCAGCCAAGCAGAGCGGCACTACGCTCAAACCGGTCATAGGCCGGTTTGAGCATGAGGAGAACGGAAACGTGCGGATGAGAGACTTCAAAGGGAGAAAAGGCACAAGCGATGATAAAAAGGATGTCACGGTGGAGGAGCTTCTCCCTTACGGCATCAATGCATTGGATACGGAGTTTGAAGTGGTGAAAGCCAACGGTAAAGAGTTGATATTGAAATCCGATTATGCCACACTGATGCTGAAAAGGTTTTAGTATAAACGAATAATTTCATATGTACACTTACAATATCAGATAAAGAAATGCCTGAAAATCAATATATAGCACAGTGAATATATGGATTTATTGCCAAAGATGAGAACCACGATAAGGAAAGAATCATTTATTTAAGAATCTCATAAAAACTAAGAAATGTCTCGTAAAAATAGGGACTTTTTCAGAGAAAAGCTGGAATTTTCAGGAGACATCTCTTTCTGTTTATAGACATCGCAAGAGGGGGTTAACCGAATACTTACTATTTAACAGAGAATATTCAATTAAAAGTTCATCAAATCATTCAACGCTTCACTCATACTGGGGTGTGTAAAGACGAAATCGCGAAGGAATGTATAAGGCTGATCGGTCTTCATTGCCATGGCCACACTGTTGATTACCTCGCCGGATTCAGGGCCAAACAGAGTGCATCCCACAATCTGATCGGTATCTACATCTACCACCACCTTAAACAGGCCGACTGTATTTCCCAAAGTCCGTGCACGAGGAATAGCCGCTACAGGAAGTTTGTTGACTTTAATATTCAACCCCTTCCGCACGGCTTCCTCTTCACTCAATCCGATACGCGACAAAGGAGGGTCAATAAAGACAGAATAGCTCACCGGTTCACGGTCGTTCAGATTCCGTCCGCCATTGCCGAATAAATCTTCACGGATAATACGGTAATCGTCCAATGAGATATAAGTGAACTGCAAACCGCCCTTCACATCCCCTATCGCACGTATATTGGGATTGGTTGTCCTTAAATGCCCGTCTACAATGATAGCGCCACGCTCGTTTACCTTCACTCCAGCCACCTGTAAATTCAATCCGGCCGTATTCGGTTTTCTCCCTGTCGCCAACAATACGGCGTCAGCCTCCAATGAATGCAGTTCACTGCTAACCGCATCCCGATAGACTACTTTCCCTTCACGGATTGATTGCACTTTGGCATTCAGACAGAATACGATGCCTTTCTTTTCCAAAGTTTCCTTCACAGCGGATGCGATATCCCTGTCTTCTCTGGAGATTAACTCGGAATTGCCTTCCAGCACCACTACCTGCGAACCGAACGAAGCAAACATACTCGCAAACTCCAGACCGATATAACCGCCACCCACAATAATCAGCTTTTCGGGCAAATCCTTCAGTTCCATAATGGAAGTACTGGTATATACCAACGGATTATCCTTCACTCCATCGATAGGCGGAATAATAGTCTCCGCACCTGTATTGATATAAATCCGGGGAGCCTGCAATTGCAAGATCTCATCATGCATCACCACTTCCACCACATCTGTGCTTACAAAAGAACCAATACCTGTATAAACCGTAATATGGGGATTGTCTGCCAGATTATGATAATTTTTCTGACGCAAAAAAGAGGTTACCTCTTCTTTTTCAGCGATAGCCTGAGCATAATAGGCTTTCTTTTCTTCCCACGACGCCTTTACCGGAGCCAGCTTTGCCTGATGAACCAATGTTTTTGTAGGAATGCATCCAATATTGATGCAGGTACCTCCATACATCTCATCGGAACGCTCAATAACAGCCACCTTTTCATTTCTTTTGGCCAACTCAGCAGCCAGTGTTTTACCGCCTTTGCCAAAGCCTATTATTATTGCATCATACTGCTTCATAATCTTACTTGTTTTTAGTGGGGGATTATCCTTTATTTTGTTGTTTTAATATTGACCGGGCCGAATCCGAGAGTACCACCAATGCACCTGCCAGGATAGCCACATCTTTAATAACCAAACGACCGGCACCTGTCAGCAAGGGAAAACCATGTTCACCGCTTCCCAAATCGGGAACCCATACTTCGGGAGTCGTTACCAGAAAGGACAACGTTCCCAATGTCATTATAATAGCCAAACCTGCACCTATCAAACCGATTTTCGGAGAGAAAATACCCAAGAAGGTAAGAATGCCAATGGTCATAATCAAAATGCCCAATCCATGAGAAAAGCCATAGGTGTTATTCTCTTCATGCCACTGATGCTTGGCCTCATCAAACTCACCTTCTTTTAATTTATACTCTTTATATTCGGGAGCACTCTTAGTATAAAAGAAACTCATAAAAGGACTGTTGGCAACGAAAGGCACAATACCCTCGGCCTCATAGTTCCAGAATTTCAAACCACCAATCCACACGAATATCACCAGAATTGCCACGCGAATCAGGTTAATACCTAACTTTTGAGTGGAAGCTGCAATTGTCAGAAATGCAGTAAACAGGGAATTTAATCTTGCCATCATTTGCTTTAATTTTTAAGGGTTTAACTTACATTGCAAAGGTCGGCAGATTTTCCTCCCTGTGAAATGGCAATTATACCGTTTTAGTTTGCCATTATTCCTTCTTTCTCTTTTTTCCGGTATTCAGAAATACTTTCCTTTGCCATTTTTCGAAAGAAACGGCTGAAAGCAGCCAAGTCTTCAAAGCCTAATATCTCACCTATTTCTTTCGCACTCTTATTGGTGTAAAGCAACAAACGCTTGGCTTCGGCTTCTATCCTCTCATGTATGATACGCAACGGAGAAGGCAACCCATAGGCGGCAAACAGATTGGACAAGGTTTTGGGAGAGCGGTAGAGCATTTCGGCATAGTCCTGCACTTGTTTCTTTTCTTTATAATGATTGTCTACCAACACATAATACCGACGGATAATGTCAAAGCTCTTTTCTTTATCTTGTCCCACGTCTAATTTTTCACGGGCAATGCGGGTATAAGTGATTATAAAACGTTTCAGAATAATGCGGAGCATCTCTTCCTGCAAATTGTCTTTTATGCCGAATTCACCTGCAAATATATCAATGATGCTTTTCAATTGTTCCGACTGGGCCGCAGAGAGCTGCAAACGCATGATGTGGGACGAACCATGAAACAGGAAACCATTACATGACACTTCTTTGTCATGTCCGTAAATGCAATAAAAATTGCTGTTGAACAAGAAAGTGAGGTACTCACCTTCCACTCTTTTTACCTCAACATGATGCAAAGGAGTCAGCGATATTATTTCATCTTTTTCAAGGTGCATTACCACATGGTCTACTTCTATATCCAGCGTGCCACTTTGTACCCATACGAATTTATACAAGCTTTTATCACGCCGGAGAGCAGCATCCTCATGATAATGATACGTCATCGCTATATTGCCATTGAGCGGTGTATTAAAACGATATTCCATAATTCATAGTTTATTGTCGGTATAAATATACGCATACTTATTTAAATAAAAAAGAAGACAGGGCAAAAGATTTATGCCCTATCTTCTCCACTTGTTTACGAGAACATTTATTTAGAGTTTAATAAAGTGTCGTCAATCATCTTTTTCAGTTCAGGTTTCGGTAATGCTCCCTGTGTTACAGTCGGTTTTCCACTCTGAGGAATCCATAACAAAGTCGGTATGCTTCGTATGCCGAATGCACCGGCCAATTCTTCTTCCTTGTCTACATCTATCTTATAAATATAAACCTTTCCGGCATATTCTTTTGCCAACTCTTCCAATACGGGTGCCAATGCCTTGCAAGGGCCGCACCATGTAGCATAGAAATCAACAATAGCCGGTTTGTCACCTTCATATTTCCAGTCATTGGGATTGGCTTCATAGTTATATACCTTCTTCAAGAACTCTGCTTTGGTTAAATGAACAATTTCCATATTTTCTCCTTTCATGTTTTGGTTTTTACTTTCTTTATTGCCTGCACAAGCGGTTACTGTGAATAACAAGCCAAGGGCGGTAATGGTTGATTTTATTAATTTCATATTTATCTGTTTTTTATCTTTTTCTGATATTGCAAAGTTAATCGCTTTTCATCGCCTGAAAAATAGCAATTTCACCGTATAAGTTAGCCAAACTTCCCATTCTGCTCAAAATATCATAAAAAATCTTCTTCTGTGAGAACTTACTCGTGAAATTAATATTTGTTAATAAGGGAGTTTTTATACATAACTGTCTGATATTGTTTTACTTTTGTAAGAAGTCTGATAAAGAGTATAACATAAAGAGTCTATTTTCTGCTATGAATAATAAACACACAGCCACATCAAGGCAATTCTTTCAAACACTGACAATCTGCATTTGTCTGCTTTTTGCCGGTACATATTCTGCCAAAGCCTCTGACAGGGATCATAGGCAATATGATTATGTACTCATCTTAAACAGTTATAACGAATCCGCCCCCTGGAGTAACAGTATCACCTCTCCTATCATGCATAAAATATCCGAACTAAAAGATATTGATGCATACATTGAGCACCTAAATCTTTTTATGGTAAACGATTCTGTTATGGTAGACAGGTTTCCACAAATGCTTTTAAACAAGTATGGCAAAACTCCTCCCAAGCTGTTGGTCCTGCTGGGAAGTATGAGTATGATTTTCAGAGAAGAGATAAAGGAAATGTGGGGAGACGTGTCTATTTTAGTATGCGATTCCGACCCATACATATATACAGAAGAATATTACAGAAAACAAGATGTGACAACTCCTGAAAATAAAATTCATGTAGACAGTTTGAGAGATGATTACAATATCACCTTCATGCATACTCCGGCCTATCTGAAAGAAAGCGTAAAACTAATGACGCGCATGATTCCCAATATGAAAAAACTTATTTTTTTGGGAGACGGCATTTATCCTAACCCTGAATACAACAAGCAGTTAAAGAATATTATAGCCCGGGATTTTCCATATCTCCAATATCAATTTATCTCCTCTTATAATTATACGCTACCCGAATTGTATAATGCCTTAAGAAATGCCGACAAAGAAACCGGAGTTTTAGTATCCACATGGTTTGCGGAAACCTTAACCTCACAACAAATGTTGATAAACGCATACCGAAGCCTTTCCAGCATTTCTTCTCCCCTGTTCTCTATCCGCTATGCCGGTATGGACGACGGAGGCATGGTGGGCGGATATATGTATAATGAAAAGATATTTATCAATGAACTGCTCCGGAATGTCTCACAAATACTTAATGGAAAGCCGGCAAGGGAAATTCCTTTCTTTGTTCCTGCAGATGCTCATCCCACATTTAATTATACGACGCTGGTCAATAAAGGACTCAACCCTAAATTATGCCCTCAAAACAGCATATTTTATGATAAGCCGGAAAATTTCCTGAAGAAATATATATGGGTTATCACAGGAATATTCATCACACTTTTGCTGATAGCCCTTATCCAACAAAAACGCATACAAATGTTGAAAGAACTAAGAAGGGTTCAAAAGCAAGAATTCGAAAACCAAATCAAATATACAAACCTTATCGACAATATGCCTATTCTCTATATGAAAGAGAAAGTGATTAGAAATGAAAACGGGAATATTGTTGAAACAATTTTTTGTGACGTTAACCGTTTCTTTGAAACTTGTTTCAGGAAAAAAGAAAATATAATCGGGAAAAAGGGTTCCGAGCTATTTCCTGAATCCATGACAGAATTTACCCATTTTATGGAAACAGCTTTAAGAGAAAAGCGCTCCATCACATTCCCTTATTACTTTAAAGACGTAGACACTTTCTATGATATCGTGCTCAGCCCGTCTTTAGAAGAAGACACGATTGACATGTTCTGTCTTGACAGCACGGAGTTGCATAATGCACAACAAATGCTGAGTTCGACTAACCATAAATTATCTTTGGCACTGGAAATAGCCAATATCATACCCTGGAAATGGAATCTTAAAGAACACTCCATTCTATGCGACATCAATCGTCCAATCATTATGACTGCCATGCCGGGAGAAATCAAGGAAGAACAGTTGAGTGTATCGGATGAACAATACTTCTCTAAAATAATCAAAGAAGACCGTCCAAGGGTTATGCAGGCTTTTCACGATCTAATAGAAGGAAAAATCAATAAAGTCAAAGAAGAATACCGTGTACTGAACAAAGGAAAGAACGGAAGAAAAATTGATTGGGTGGAAGCACAGGCTACAATAGAGACAAGAGACGAGCAGAACAGGCCACTCACCCTGGTCGGCTCATCCTTAGTTATTACAGACAGGAAAAGGATGGAAGAGGAACTGATGTCGGCTAAAGACCGGGCAGAAGAATCCAACCGACTCAAATCTGCTTTCCTGGCCAATATGAGCCATGAAATCCGTACTCCTCTGAATGCCATTATCGGATTCTCCAATATTCTTGCCTCAACGGAAGAGGAACAGGAAAAACAGGAATATATCAATATTATTGAGAGTAATAATACACTGTTATTACAGCTTATCAGTGATATATTAGATTTATCCAAAATTGAAGCCGGAACTTTGGAGTTCAGTTACTCAAATATAGACCTCAATGATATGATAAAGGAAGTGGAGAACATCACCAAATGCCGGATGGAAGGAAGTGGGGTACAGCTCATTGCGGAAACTCCCCTCTCCTCATGTTTCATCCGTACGGAAAAAAACCGGCTCATGCAGGTTATCAATAACTTCCTCACAAACGCCATCAAGTTTACTCAAAAAGGAAGCATCACATTCGGATACGAGATACGCGATAAAATGCTATACTTCCATGTCACAGATACGGGATGCGGCATTCCTGCCAATAAAAAAGATTCTATATTCGGACGCTTCGTCAAATTGAACTCTTTTGCACAAGGCACAGGACTGGGGCTTTCCATCTGCCGGACAATCATAGAGCACATGAATGGAACGATAGGAGTGGAATCCGAGGAAGGGAAGGGTTCTACATTCTGGTTTACCATTCCTTATCAACCGGCCCGATTGAGCGAAAAAAAGGCTGAAGAATTCCAACCGATTACCGTTCAAAAAGACAAACTGACTATTTTGATAGCCGAAGATAACGAAAGTAACTATCGGTTGTTCCAGTCTATCCTACGGAAAGAATATTCTCTTATTCATGCCTGGGACGGTCAGGAAGCAATAGAAAAGTTTAAGGAACACCGGCCCCAAATCATCTTAATGGATATCAATATGCCGAGAATGGACGGTTACGAAGCAACAAAAGAAATAAGAAAGTTATCTGCTGATGTGCCTATCATTGCCATAACCGCTTTTGCTTATGCATCGGACGAACAAAGAGTACTGGAAAACGGGTTCGACGGATATATGTCCAAACCTATCAATGCACCGCTGCTAAAACAACAAATAGCATCCATCCTGCAAAAGAGAATCATATTCTTATAACCGATTCTCCCCGGACCGGCTTGTCTGCTTGTCCGGGGATGTTTTTTCCGCTTCTTCCTCAAAGATATTTCTTCTCAGGTAATATCTATTTTTGCAATTAAGCTTGCACAACAACTGTTTTTTTGTATCTTAGCCACAACAAAAGTTGCCATTAAAGTAACTTTCATAATGAGCGTTCTATTATTCGAGTATTAACCCTAAAAACAAATCACACTGCTTATGAAACAAAAGAATAAGATGTTATCCCACAAAGATGTAAAAACTCTATTCGAAACAAGATTAACCCAACTCACTTCATTGGCTGCGGAAAGCCGGAATGAGACTATTTTCAAGAATAAACTAAATGATTATTTATTATCTGCACACATTAAAAACCCTATTGCCGCTAAAAACATTGCAAGACTGATTGAAAATGACAGCAAAACGATATATGAATTATCTACAGAAAAAGAAATAGAGATAAAAACCATCTCACTGCTTTGGCAATTCTTGACAAACCGTATCACCGATGAAGAGACTTCCGTTGATTTATGGTTGGATTTATACCAACAGTTCCTACGCCTCTATCATGTTCCCAACAACATTCCGAATGAAAAACAGATACGTCAATGGATGAAACGTTGGCCCGGTGGCCTGAACGAAGATGTGCGTGCCATACGCAATGCAAACAAAGAACGAATCATCTCATTGCTCATTAAAAAGATAGAAAACCGTCATGCCCCCTCCAGCCGGTATGTGTTTCCCGAAGGAATCAATGATGAAGAAAAACGCCAATGGGTCAACCAATGGTGGAACGAAGCACGCTTCCATCTAGCCCTCGCCATCAAAAGCCCCACGGAACTGAACAAGATGTTGGGCAACTCCCTTTCGGAAGAAACAATGCAATTGTATCAGCAGGCACGTAAAAAAAGAATGCCTTTTTTCATCACCCCTTACTATCTTTCTTTATTAAACCCGACCGGCAAAGGGTATGATGATGCTGCCATACGCAGCTATATCCTATATTCACCACAATTAATCAACACCTATGGGAAAATTCATGCATGGGAAAAAGAGGATGTGGTGGAAGCCGGCAAACCAAATGCCGCCGGATGGCTGGTGCCCGACGGACATAACATTCATCGCCGTTATCCCGAAGTAGCCATCCTGATTCCCGATTCTATGGGACGCGCTTGCGGAGGACTATGTGCGTCTTGCCAACGTATGTATGATTTTCAAAGCGAACGCCTGAACTTTAATTTTGAGGAACTGAAGCCCAAGGAAAGTTGGGACAAACGCTTGCGGAAACTGATGGAATATTTTGAAAACGACACCCAACTGAGAGATATTCTGATTACGGGAGGCGATGCACTGATGAGCCAAAACAAGACATTACGCAACATATTGGAGGCTGTATATAAAATGGCGGTACGCAAAAGGAATGCCAACCTCAAACGTCCTGAAGGAGAAAAGTATGCAGAATTGCAACGTGTCCGTCTCGGTTCCCGCCTGCCCGTCTATCTGCCCATGCGCATCAATGAAGAGCTGATGGATATTCTGAAAGAATTCAAAACCAAAGCATCCGCCATAGGCATCAAGCAATTCTTGATACAGACTCATTTCCAGACACCTCTGGAAGTAACCCCCGAAGCCCAAGAAGCCATCCGCAAGATTCTGGCTGCCGGATGGACCATTACCAATCAATTGGTGTACAATGTGGCAGCATCACGCCGGGGGCATACAGCCAAGTTGCGCAAAGTATTGAATGAACTGGGAGTTATCTGCTACTATACATTCTCCGTCAAAGGATTTGAAGAAAATCATGCTGTCTTCACTCCCAACAGCCGTTCGTTGCAGGAACAGCACGAAGAGAAAATCTTGGGAAAGCTTAACAAGGAAGATGAGACTGAGTTTCTGACTCTGCTGAGAAGTAACAATGACCGGGCAACAGCCGTCAAAAAGTTCTACACGGAGAAAAACATACCTTTCGTAGCAACAGACCGGAGTGTGCTCAATCTGCCCGGAATAGGCAAAAGCATGACTTTTGTGATGGTAGGCATTACACCGGACGGCAAACGTATTCTGGAGTTTGACCATGACCACACACGTAAACACAGTCCCATTATTCATCAAATGGAAAAGGTTTTCATCAAAGAAAACAAATCCATCTACCAATATATGTTGCAACTTCGGGAAATGGGTGAAAATCCGGAAGAATATAACAGCATATGGAATTACACGGAAGGGGAAACTGAGCCGCGCTTCCCTCTGTACAATTACCCGGATGCAGAATTCAAGATAACCGAGACATACAGCAATCTGGGTATGGAACAAGAGTAATCCATGACTGCTGCCGGCAAATAACAAACGGAAGATGCCAAAACATTGATAACAGATTGCATCAGAAACGTTTTGGCATCCCCGTCTTTTCCTGCCCAAGTATCAACCGGACAGTCCTTCTTCTAGTTCGTAATCTTCACTCCTATGAAATAAGTCCGTGGCTGTGTGGGACCATAGAAATAACCGGAATCACGGAAACCTCCCTTATCCAAATCTTTTTGAAAAGCATTGAACAGATTCTGAACACCGCCATTCAACTGTAATTTGATATGATCATTCAGTACGAAAGTATAGTTCAGTTTCAGATTTAAATCAAAAAAATCGGGAGTATGCACCAACTCGTCTTTTCGGATATAACTGTATTCATAATTTTCGGGTATCACACTAAAGTCAGGAGCCAAATGAGGAACATGCATACGCCCCGTATATACACCCGACACCGACATATCAAAGTTCTTGAAGGGAGCACTGGTCAAAGTAAAATAACCATAATAATCGGGAGTACGTGGCATGAACTTGGTCGGCTCCACATTTTCGTCCTCACTCCAATTCTCGTATTTGGTATAACGGCTGCGCTGAACCGTAAAGCCCACTTGCAAAGCCACATCCCGTCCGTGAGCAAGTTTTCCGTCCAAGTTGACACCATATACACGGGCTCCATTACCATTACGACGCTCTTTAACGGTGTTCCCCTGTTCATCCTGTCCTATCTTTTCCAGCACAAACACATCGTCGAGCCCTGTATAGAAAGCTTCCAGCAAAAGGTTAGTCTGCCAATGCCCGATATTGGCCGTCCAATCCACAGAGCCGCTGAAGCTATTGGAATGTTCGGGCTTTAATCCATCCGCCAACTTTATCAGTACGCCTTCGCCTCCCACTGCGGTCACATGCAAATCTTCATCGTATGCCTGCGGAGCACGAAAACCGGTAGACCAGGTCAAACGAGCCTGAAACTTATCCGTCGGCTTATATAAAAGATTCACACGCGGACTGAAAATAGGATTGTCAATCAGGTTATGACTGTCCACACGGAAGCCTGCCAACAGAATAAAGCGGTTCATCTTCCATTCGTTCTGCACAAATCCGCCGGCAATACGCACGTCTTGTTTCATATCGCGGTGATAGCCCAACATGATGTCGTGCAAAGAGTTGTTTTGATATTCCATACCGGCGGTAAAGGTGGCCGGTGAGAAGAGAACTTTCTCAAAGTTACCGACATACATACCTCCGACAACCCAAGTCAGGTCTTTTGTCTTGCCGTATGCATCGGGATTCTGCTGTGCACCATAATAACTGTTACGGTCAGTATGCTGAACAGACGAGTAGAAGGACAGTTTATGTTTGTACTCCTTCCAGAAAATATCGTAACTCAGACCTCCGCTGTTAATTACATGCTTGGTCTGTTCTGTGATATCCGTTTCAAAAGGCTCCAAATCAAATTTGTTTCCTCCCCGGCGAAATTCATTCGTCGTGTGATATTCCAAACTGATTCTGCTGAACTGAGTAGGACGGTAATAAGTACGCAAGCCAAAGGTATTCATATTCAGCTTCCCCAATTCGGAGAATCCGTCTCCATCCGCATCATAGGGGTTGCGGTTGCGATATGACTGATAAAGGGCAATGCCGTAGGTGTTATCTTTAGATACTAACGAAGCATTGGCCCCCATATATTGTTCCCACACTTTGCCATTCATGTTCGACAGAGTGGAAGATACCTGGAATGAATTGCTTACCGGATCTTTCGTGATGATATTGATAGTGCCGCCCACAGCATTCGCACCAAACAAGGCAGAACCTCCCCCGCGCACCACTTCTACACGGTCAATCATATTCACCGGAATCTGCTCCAGCCCATACACACCCGACAATGCACTCACCACCGGACGACTATTAATCAGAATTTGAGAGTAAGGTCCTTCCAGTCCGTTGATACGCACTTGAGGGAAGCCGCAGTTCTGACAGTTGTTTTCCACACGAAGTCCCGACTGGTAATTCAGTGACTTGGCCAAGTCCGTAGAGTTTACGGTTTCAAAAAGTTTGGAGTTCATCACATTTACCACCACAGGCGCCACACGGCGGCTCACCTCATTCCGATTGGCAGAAACCACCACCTCATCGGTCAAAATACTGTCATCATTCATCAGAAAATGAATATCCACCGTAAAATCATTGCTTACGGTTACTTTCTTCTCCTGAGTCTCGTAGCCCAACAATTGCACGCGCAGCGTATATTTTCCTGCCGGGATTTTCTTAAAAACAAACTCTCCATTCTCGTCCGACACAGTTCCCTGCCCTGTTTCTACAATCAAAATAGTGGCATAAGGCAAACTCGCTTCCGTTCCTTTCTCTATTATGTGGCCGGAAATTACATTACCAACTTTCACAGGATTTACATCTTCAGCATGTACAGTCATACCCGCACCCATCACCATGAGTACGAGCAATAAAATATATTGTTTCATTATTAAGTTGTCTTATTGTTAAATTATAAATAAAAGGATTCCATAAGCTCCCTATATCGCTTATTAAAAAACTTCAGGAGCTTTTCAAAAAGCTTCAGGGACTTTTCAAAAAAGACCTTGACCTTTTTAGAAAACTTCAAGTTCTTTCAGACGAAAGACTTCGAACTTTCTGAAAAAGGCAATTGTCTTTTTCATACCAAATTTTAATATTTCAACAATAAGCAGGAGGGGCATGCAGGTGAACGCAATGCGTGTGAGGCGCAACAGCGCGGAAAGTATTCGTATTCAGCCCCAAGACATACAGCAAAGGACACTCCACAGTCACATTGCTTACCCCTGCCTCCGGTTCCGGCGTTTGATAGGAGCCTATGTGGGCGATGGTAATCACCTGTCCCGCAGTATGTGTATGGTGGTCGTCCGACGAAGGGTGAGAGTGTACAATCATCACACCGTTAATGATATGTACGTGAGTAAACATAGTAATGCTTACCTGGTACGTCAGAAACAGTGCCAGCAGAAACAACGGAGCCAATATGTACCTTCTCTTACTCAATTTCTCGGATGAAAAAATAATTGTTCTTCCATTTTATATTCCTGCAAAATCACTCTTTATCTTCTCCGAAGAGCAACTTGTAATCTCTTTTTGCCGCCGGAACAGTCCATTCTTCAGGGATGAATTTCCACTGATGCATGGCATGCGGATGCAAGCTCTTTTGCTGTTCGATATACTGCATCAGATAGTAGCGCAAATCTTTATCCGTTGCAAAAACAATGCGCTCAGACAAGTCCTCTTTTGCAATTCCGGCTCCTATGGTAAGTAAATCACCGCCACCATTACCACGATAAGAATTTAAAGCCACCTTATACCTCTTGTCCATATCGAACGGAGTACCGTCTGCCATGCTCAGGATATTTACCTTCTCGCCCCGGGGCTTTGTCACATCTACCGTATAATTAATGCCGGCAGCAGAATCAAAGTTGAAACTGTAATACTCAAAGTTAGCACGCTTACCCTCTTCTATCGGTTGCTTAAACAGCAACAAATGGTCATCAGCGCTTTTCATTTGATTGGTCCACATGGCATACGACATCTCCAAAAATCCTTTAATTTCTTTGCCGCTCAGTTCCATCACGTAGAGCATATTCTCATACTTATACAGATTGAACATATCACTCACCATAATTTCCCCTTCGGGAATTTCAGCCTTAAAAGAGAGTGGAGCACATAAAGAAATATCCGCTCCCGATATATCCAACTGCAATTTATGAATCAAATCTATAAACGGTGAAGAGCCGAAGTAGGCATCTTTGGTAGAAATCGTTCTGGAAATCGTTCCTATTTTCTGCGATACAAAATCATTAACAGCCTTATATTGCGGAGCGAAATGTGCCATAAACTCTTGACTGACCGGATACTTGTTCATATCCTCCAGCTTTCCATCAACCGATTTAGACACCACCTTCCCGTTCTTCAATTTCACTTTCAGTGTCACGTCAGATACCACATTCGCATTGCTTGCCGGATCTATTATCAGTACGCTATCTCCTTTTATATCAGCCACCTTTGTACAAGCACGGGCATGGTCATGCCCTATCAACACGATATCAAAGCCGGGCACTTTTTGAGCAATGTCCATAGAAGGATCTTCCACCACACTGCCAAGTACGTTGCCTGATTTTCCGGCATGAAACAAACCAATCAGCACATCGGGATTTTCTTTCTTCCGAATGATATCCACCCAATGGGCGGCAGATGCCTGCATATCCTCAAAATGAAGACCGCTCCACAGTTTTTCGGGCAGCCAAGAAGGAATGGCCGGAGTAATCATGCCCAGAATGGCAATCTTCACACCATCACGATTGATGATTTCGTAAGGCTTCAGATAAGGCTTACCTGTGGCATTGTCCACAATGTTGGCTCCCAATACGGGAAACTTACATTGCTTTATCCAACGGTCATAAACAGCATGTCCGGTTTCAACATCATGGTTTCCCATATTGCCCACTGCATACCCCATGAAGTTTTGTATCTCGGCTACCACATGAGTAGAAACCGTATCTATGAAATTGTAATAATACGCAGTGGGCTGCCCCTGAAGGATATCACCGTTATCTACCAAAATACAATTGTCTCCATATAACTTGCGCTGCTCCTTGACATAAGAATAAACACGCGCCAGACTCCCGTTCCACTCCTTTCTCTCTATAAAATTATAAGGAAAAAAATTACCGTGTACGTCACTCGTCTCTATTATTTTTATCTCTACCTCTTTCACATTATCAGCCGCCGTCAGCTTCATTCCGGCCCATAACAAAGCCGCCAAACATATTAAATATTTCATATTACATCTATTATTTTTCATTCAACGGATGAGTGAACACAAATCGTGCTCCTTCCTTATAGTTCTTATCTACCCAGATTTTACCACCCAAATTCTCCACAATCAGCTTGCAGATAGAGAGGCCCAAACCTGTACCCTGCGAATACTCATTCAACTTTTCAAACCGCTCAAAAATCCTTTCGCTTTTACCGGCAGGGATACCACATCCGGTATCTGTCACCGAGAACTCCAGACAGTTATCCTCTTTGTTTACCTTTATTGCCAGACGGATAAAACCGGAAGGTGTGAACTTACCGGCATTTGAAAGAAGATTAATCAACACCTGTTTCAACCGTTGCGCATCCGTCTTTAATATCAACGAAGACACCGGAGTTTGAAATTGATATATCGCCTGAGTACGACGAGCATATTCCGCTGTACTCAATGCCGTTTGACACAGCTCTACCACATCACACTCCTCTTCCACAAACTTAATACGCCCCGATTCCATGCGAGAAATATCAAGAATATCATTAATCAGATGAAGCAATAAATCGGAGTTTTTCTGAATAATATCACAATACTGTGCTTTCTCTTCACTTGTTGCATCATCGCCGACCAATACATTGGAAAAGCCGACAATGGCATTCAACGGTGTACGTATCTCATGACTCATATTAGCCAGAAATGCTGTTTTCAATCTGTTCGCCTCTTCTGCTTTCTCCTTGGCAACCAACAGTTCCTCACCGGATTTTTCCAAGTTATCCTTCAGATGATTGATGCGGACAATATAATATACGGCTATCAGAAAACAAGCTATCAGGAACATGAATGCTGCAACCACTCCAATCACCCAATATTTATATTGCTCATAAAATCCGGGAGTTTTATTAATCAACTCAGCACCTTTAGGCAAATTAATAGAATCCAATCCAAATTGATGCATCCGTTTCACATCAAACACATAATTACCGGGAACAGGCACAACGCCAGTCTCGCTGCCGGTCTCACCGTCCAGAAAATTATATGTGGCGCCGGCTATTTCTTTTCCCACCTTATGATAAACCGGAGTATAACCTCCCAACGCCCAATGGCCCAAACCGACAGATGCAATAGTAAAAACCGGCAACGTAGGATTAGCATCGCGCAACATATACGTTGTGTTGCCCATCACATAATTTTCCGTACAGTCTATGCGCCACGTACCCACAAGCACACAAACATCATTCGACAGATGACGTATTCTCTCACTGACCTCCAGAAAACTGCTGGTCCGACCGTCAAGCAACATCAGCTCCAGCTCGGGATATTTTTTCATCTCCTTCTTTACAAAGGCCTGCATGGAAAGACCACCATACGTGTTATCCGAGATAAATGCGACTTTCTTCATATTCGGATAAAAACGACGCATCAGTTCAATATTCTTGTCCACATTATACTGATAAACATAGCCTGAAACTATATTATAATCGGGAAAGTCTTTAAAGATATCTTTGCTATCGGGAGACCATTTCACCAAATCCACACTGTCTTCGGGCAGGACAACGGTATTCGCACTCACCATTCCGCACATGGCAGGAGTTTTCTTGGCTATCTCCGAATTCTGAGAGATGAAAGATGCCCACGCCTCCTGGCCCAATAATATAATCAGCGAAGGTGCCGCAGTACGTTCATATTTTTCAAGGATAGAAGCCATACGTTCTTTCCACAGGTGTGCCTCGGACAGGTTCTTGCAATTCATGCTTTCTATCGTAATGAGACGCTTTCCTCCCCGCAGTTTATACTCGTCCATAAAAGCAGACAAGTTGTCAGAAATACTACGTGTCTCAGGATTATAGGAAGTGATAATCAGAATCGTGCCGTCTGTAGTCACTTCAGCTTTTAACGGACGTGGAAATCCAACCGTAATCAGCATGACTAACAGTAGAAATCGGTATATCATTATCACTTTTTTCATTCTCTTTCAGAATAAATCTAAAAAATACAGGTGCAAAGATAATAAAATAAATTATAGCACAACTAATTGGCATGTATTTTGTTTCCTTCATTACAGACGAAATTTAACTAAAAACAATATGGCTTACATCGATTATTACAAAGCATTGGGAGTGGACAAAAGTGCCACCCAAGATGATATCAAAAAGGCTTTCCGAAAGTTAGCCCGCAAATATCATCCTGACCTAAATCCTAACGACCCTTCGGCCAAAGATAAATTTCAGGAGATAAATGAGGCTAACGAAGTTTTGAGTGACCCGGAAAAGCGAAAGAAATACGACGAATACGGCGAGCACTGGAAACATGCCGATGAATTTGAAAAACAAAAGCAACAATACGGAGCCGGAGGCTTTGGAGGCAGGACCGGCGGATTCGGTTCTTCCGGTAACGGCTCGTACTGGTATTCTTCCAACGGTGAAGAAGGTTTCGGAGATGCCGGAGGATTCGGCGGTAATGCCGGAGGATTCTCTGATTTCTTCGAAGAGTTGTTCGGACATCGTGGAGCGGGAGCCGGCAGCAGACGAGGTGCCGGATTCCGGGGACAGGATTATAATGCCGAACTGCAACTGTCACTGCGTGAGGCTGCCGTAACACATAAGCAGGTACTTAATGTGAATGGCAAGAATATCCGTATCACTGTTCCTGCCGGTATTGCCAACGGACAAACCATCAAGTTGCGTGGTCACGGTGCACCGGGAGTTAACGGGGGACCTGACGGTGACTTGTATATTACCTTTATCATACCGGACGACCCTGTGTTCAAGCGCTTAGGCAATGACCTTTATGTCACTGCTCCACTCAATCTTTACACGGCTGTGCTGGGCGGTGAAGAAACCGTAGACACGCTGGACGGTAAAGTAAAGCTAAAAGTAAAACCCGAAACCCAAAACGGCACCAAAGTCCGCCTGAAGGGAAAAGGATTCCCGGTTTATAAAGAAGAAGGGAAGTTTGGCGACCTGATTGTGACTTATAACATCACCATCCCCACCAACCTGACTGAACATCAGAAAGAGTTGTTCCGCCAACTGAAGAATAGTATCAACTAAAAAAGAAAAGGATTATGCAGACCGATTTAATAATTATCAATGATTATTGCGACCGTTGCCACGTAGACCCTTCGTTTATTGTGGAACTGGAAGAAGACGGATTAATCAACGTTCAAGTGATTGGCGAGGAACGCTATATCCCGGTGTCGCAACTGGCTGAACTGGAGCGTTATACACATTTATACTACGACCTGTCCATCAATGTAGCAGGCATAGATGCCATCCACCACATGCTGGAACGGATAGAATCCTTGCAGCACCAAGTCCGTTCGCTAAAAAGCGAACTGCAATTCTACCGTTGACAGAAACAGCCGTTCAATCGTCAACCGTAGGGAGTCGACTGCCATTTTACCGGTAGGGATCAGGTTTGTCCGCCTAAAAACTGTTTACTTTGTGCATTTACTCCCAAAGTCGTGACCATTGGGGTTGTAAATGTGTCAAAACGTGGATAACCCTGCCCCTACAGCTGACGATGGAATAGCCCGGTTTAGTTTTGACACACTACCAACAAAAAAACGCCTTTTCGGACAGCTTCTTCTTTTTATTCTGCGGAAGTAGGAATTTCTGCTTAGTAAATATTACCTTTGCACTCCGATAGAAAACAATAAACATGGAATTATTCAGCAAAATGATAGCCACGGCACTGGGCGTTGCCGTACACCAAGTAAATAACACATTATCATTGTTGGCCGGAGGCGCCACCATCCCATTTATCAGCCGATACCGTAAAGAAGCCACAGGAGGGCTGGACGAAGTACAGATCGGTGAGATAAAAGACCGCAACGATAAACTTTGCGAATTATCCAAACGCAAAGAAACCATTTTATCTACTATTGACACACAAGGCAAACTGACCGGAGAGTTGCGTACCCGCATAGAATCCTGCTGGGACTCCACCGAACTGGAGGATATATATCTACCCTATAAGCCCAAACGGAAAACACGCGCCGAAGCAGCCAGACAAAAAGGACTGGAACCGCTTGCCACCCTCTTAATGCTGCAACGTGAAAATCATCTGGAAAACCGTCTCGGCTCTTTCGTCAAAGGAGAAGTGAAAGACGAAGAAGATGCACTGAAAGGCGCTCGTGACATCATAGCCGAACAAGTAAGTGAAGACGAACGTGCCCGTAACCAACTGCGCAATCAGTTTTCGCGTCAGGCTGTCATCACTTCCAAAGTAATAAAAGGAAAAGAAGAGGAAGCCGTCAAATACCGTGACTACTTCGACTTCAGCGAACCGCTGAAACGATGCATTTCACACCGCTTGCTCGCCATCCGCCGTGGAGAATCGGAAGGTCTGCTGAAAGTGACCATCAGCCCTGACGACAATGAATGTAGTGAACGGCTCGAACGGATGTATGTACGCAGTAATAACGAATGTGGACATCAGGTTGCAGAAGCTGTCCGTGATGCCTACAAGCGCCTGTTGAAACCGTCCATAGAAACGGAATTCGCCACGCTCAGCAAAGAGAAAGCCGATGCAGAAGCCATCCGGGTATTTGCCGAAAATCTGAGGCAACTGTTGCTCGCTCCTCCCCTGGGACAAAAACGGGTAATGGGAATAGACCCCGGATATCGCACGGGCTGCAAGGTGGTGTGTCTTGATGCACAAGGTACCCTGCTCCACAACGAAACGATTTATCCCCATCCTCCCAAAAGCGAATATCAGCTTGCCGGACGGAAAATCGCCAAACTGGTGGAACAATATGCCATAGAAGCCATTGCCATCGGTAACGGAACCGCCAGTCGGGAGACCGAACAATTTGTCACCTCACAAAGCTATAACCGTGAATTACAAGTTTTTGTAGTGAGTGAGGATGGAGCATCCATCTATTCGGCTTCCAAGACAGCGCGTGACGAGTTTCCCGATTATGACGTGACCGTGCGCGGTGCTGTTTCCATCGGACGCCGTCTGATGGACCCACTGGCCGAGCTGGTCAAAATTGATGCAAAATCCATCGGAGTAGGTCAGTATCAGCATGATGTAGACCAAACTCTTTTAAAGAAATCGCTGGACCAAACCGTAGAAAGCTGTGTGAATCTGGTCGGTGTCAATCTGAATACCGCCAGCCGGCATTTACTGACCTACATTTCAGGTCTCGGTCCCACACTTGCCCAAAATATTGTGGATTACCGTACGGCAAACGGTCCTTTTCATTCCCGGAAAGAGTTGATGAAAGTTCCCCGCATGGGAGCAAAGGCATTCGAACAATGCGCCGGTTTCCTTCGCATCCCACAATCAAAGAATCCGTTGGACAATTCGGCTGTTCATCCCGAAAGTTATCCGGTGGTGGAACATATTGCGAAAGACCTTCATTGTACGGTAGACGACTTGATAAAGAATAAAGAGTTGCGTACCAAAATTGATATTAAAAAGTATGTCTCCGATACAGTCGGACTGCCTACACTAACGGATATCATGCAAGAACTCGACAAGCCGGGGCGTGATCCCCGCCAGCAAATCCAAGTATTTGAATTTGACAAGAATGTGCGTACCATCGACGATTTGAAAGAAGGTATGATACTGCCGGGCATTATAAACAATATCACCAACTTCGGTTGTTTTGTCGACATAGGTATCAAAGAGAACGGCTTGGTACATGTATCCCGGCTATGCAGGGAATTTGTGAGCGACCCGAGCACCGTAGTCAGGATACATCAGCATGTTCAAGTAAAAGTAATGACTATCGACAAAGAAAGAAAGAGAATACAATTAACGATGATTTTAGACTGACAATAAAACAAGATAATGGAACAAGAAAATTGTAATTGGTTTGTTTTTTATAAAGACCAAATTCTAATCTTACAAACAGAAAACGGATATCATGTGCCTTGCTGTACAGAACCTCCCGTAGCAGTTCCTATCGGCAGCACTATTCACACAATAGGAGAGATGAACGGACTTCCCTGCAAAACCTATTCTCTGCACACCCCCATTCCGGGTTCCGAAAGTCCGGCAAGACAGATGATGGGACTTCGGGCTTCTTTTGATTTTCTGCCGTTGCAAGAATACCAAATGGGCGGCAAGGCTTTTCAGATATTAAATTGGGACCAAAACAGCCGTTACTGTCCGGCATGCGGTGTTCCCACCCATCAAATCTCTCCCATTGCCAAGAAATGTCCGCAATGCCGACAAGAGTTCTACCCCCGTATCTCTCCGGCCATCATCGTGCGCATACAAAAAGGAGACAGTATCCTGCTAGTGCATGCCCGTAACTTTCGCGGCACATTCAACGGACTTGTCGCCGGCTTTCTGGAGCCCGGAGAGACATTGGAAGAGTGCGTACACCGCGAAGTGGCGGAAGAAACCGGACTGCACATCAAGAATCTGAAATATTTCGGCAGCCAACCGTGGCCTTATCCCAGCGGCATCATGATAGGATTCACCGCTGACTATGAAAGCGGTGAGATCAAACTGCAAGCGGAAGAATTAAATGCCGGAGCTTTTTATACTAAAGATAACCTGCCTGAAATTCCGGGAAAACTCAGTCTGGCAAGAAAACTGATAGATGACTGGTTGGGTGAAAATAGTCAAACGGATTTAGGATAATTACAATTAGTATTTGTTATCTTTGCATCATGGAATGGTTAAATAGTCTATTTTTCGAGCATACTCCTTTACAAGCGGTAGTCATCCTGTCGATAATTACTGCCGTAGGTCTCGGCTTGGGTAAGATTCATGTATTCGGAATCTCACTGGGAGTGACTTTTGTCTTTTTTGCCGGTATTCTGGCAGGACATTTAGGGTTCTCCATTGATTCCAATATGTTGAATTATGCCGAAAGCTTCGGTCTGGTGCTCTTCGTTTATGAATTAGGATTACAGGTAGGTCCGGGCTTTTTCAGCTCTTTCAGGAAAGGAGGAGTTAAACTCAACATGCTCGGTATGGGAGTGGTCTTAATAGGTACGGTGATGACTGTAATATTAAGCAAACTCACTACAATCCCAATGAGCGACATGGTAGGTATCCTTTGTGGAGCTACAACCAACACTCCGGCATTGGGAGCCGCCCAACAGACTCTAAAACAACTTGGCGAACCGGCCAATGGAGCAGCGTTGAGTTGCGCGGTGACTTATCCGCTGGGAGTAGTCGGTGTCATCCTTGCCATGCTGGTGGTTCGCAAGCTTTTTGTACGCCCATCGGATATCGAAACAAACGAGCACGAAGATGCCAACCAGACTTTCATTGCTACTTTTAAAGTACACAATCCCGCTATTTTTAATAAAAGCATCAAAGAAGTAGCCGAACTGAGTTATCCCAAATTTGTCATCTCCCGCCTATGGAGAAACGGCGCGGTAAGCATTCCCACTTCTGAAAAGGTTTTGAAAGAAGATGACCGCTTGCTAATCATCACTACCGAAAAAGACGCCCCCACCCTTACTATCCTTTTCGGCGAGCAGGAAGCTCAGGATTGGAATAAAAAAGACATTGACTGGAATGCTATCGACAGCCAGCTGATTTCCAAGCACATTGTTGTCAGCCGCCCTGAAATCAATGGAAAAAAACTCGGTTCCCTACGCCTGCGCAACAGCTATGGAATCAATATCAGCCGTGTGATGCGCAGTGGTGTGCAACTGCTTGCAACTCCGGGGTTAATCCTCCAACTGGGTGACCGGCTCACTGTGGTAGGTGAAGCAAAAGCGATAGAAAACGTCGAAAAAGTATTGGGAAACGCTACCCGTACACTGAAAGACCCCAACCTTGCCGCCATCTTTATCGGGATAGTGCTCGGATTGGTTCTCGGTTCAATTCCCATTGCCATTCCGGGAGTCAGTACTCCTGTCAAACTCGGACTTGCCGGCGGCCCTATCGTAGTAGGTATTCTCATCGGTTGTTTCGGACCACGTTTCCATCTGATTACATATACAACCCGAAGTGCCAACCTGATGTTGAGAGGAATAGGGTTATCACTCTATCTGGCATGTCTGGGTCTGGATGCCGGAGCCCACTTCTTTGAGACCGTTATGCGCCCCGAAGGAGCAATCTGGATTGGTTTAGGATTCGCCATCACTTTTCTTCCAGTCGTAATCATGGCACTCATCGCCCTGCGCATGAGCCATCTGGATTTTGGCAGCACTTGCGGAATGCTGTGTGGAAGCATGGCCAACCCCATGGCACTTAATTATGCCAACGACACTTTGCCCGGTGACAACCCTGCAGTGAGCTATGCCACAGTATACCCGCTGTCTATGTTCAGCCGTGTCATTATTGCACAATTAATACTCATGTTCTTTTTATAAAATATAACAATGAACGCTTATAATCAAATTACCCCCGAAACCATACAAGAAGATATGCGATACCTGCAACTGTTATCGCACAGCTTCCCGACCATAGCCGATGCCAGTACGGAAATCATCAATCTGGAAGCCATCCTTAACCTTCCCAAGGGAACAGAACATTTTCTGGCGGACTTACATGGAGAATATGAAGCTTTTCAGCATGTGCTACGTAATGCTTCGGGAGCCATCAAACGAAAAGTAAACGAAATATTCGGCAATACTTTACGTGAGAATGAGAAGAAAGAACTTTGCACCCTGATTTATTATCCTGAACAAAAACTGGAGCTTATCAAGGGAGTGGAAACAGATATAGACGACTGGTATGTCATCACACTCAACCAACTGGTCCGCGTCTGCCAAAATGTTTCTTCCAAATATACGCGTTCCAAAGTGCGGAAGGCACTTCCCAAGGAATTTTCGTACATCATTCAGGAATTGCTGCACGAAAGTTCGATGGTACCCAACAAGCAGGCTTATATCAATGTCATTATAAGTACGATTATCAGTACCCGCCGTGCAGATGATTTCATTATTGCACTCTGTCAACTCATTCAGCGTCTCACTATCGATACACTGCACGTATTAGGAGATATTTTTGACCGTGGACCCGCTCCCCACCGTATCATGGACATTCTCTGCAACTATCATAACTTTGATGTACAATGGGGAAACCATGATATTCTATGGATGGGAGCTGCAGCCGGAAACGAATGTTGCATGGCTAACGTGCTCAGATTGGCAATGCGCTATGGTAACTTGTCCGTACTTGAAGACGGATACGGTATCAATCTTCTGCCGCTGGCAACCTTTGCCATGGAAACTTATGCCGAAGACTCGTGCAGCCTGTTCGGTCCCAAAGTAGAAGGTCAGGAGTGCACGTACAACGAAAAGACCTTGCGCATGATTGCTCAAATGCATAAAGCCATAAGCATCATCCAATTCAAACTGGAAGCGGAAATCATCAAACGCCGTCCCGATTTCGGAATGGATGACCGCATGTTGCTTCATCGCATCGACTTCGAACGGAATATACTGACTTTAGACGGAAAAGAATATGAACTGAAAGACAGTTTCCTACCGACAGTAGATCCTGCCGACCCCTATAAGCTGACTTCCGAAGAAAGAGAAATCATGAATAAGCTTCATCATTCATTCGTCAGCAGCGAAAAACTGAAAAAGCATATGCGTTGCCTGTTCCGCTACGGATGCATGTACACCGTAAGCAACTCCAACCTGCTGTTTCATGCTTCCGTTCCCCTCAATGAAGACGGTACCTTGAAAAACGTGATGATAGCCGGGAAAGCCTATAAAGGCAAAAAACTGCTCGAAAAGGTCGGGCATCTGATACGCACCGCTTACTTTGCAGAAGAAGATAATGAAGAGAAGCAATTTGCCATAGACTATGTGTGGTATTTATGGAGCGGAAAAGACTCTCCTGCCTTCGACAAAAACAAGATGGCTACTTTTGAACGCTATTTCCTGAAAGAAAAGGAATTGCATAAAGAGATAAAAGGACACTACTACACTCTTCGCAACGAAGAAAAAGTATGCGATATGCTTTTAGACGAGTTTGGAGTAGTAGGAAAACACCGCCATATCATCAACGGTCATGTGCCGGTTAAAACCATTCAAGGGGAAAACCCTATTAAAGCCAATGGCAAGATGATGGTGATAGACGGCGGATTCTCCAGAGCTTATCATTCCGAGACCGGTATTGCCGGATATACCTTGGTCTATCATTCACGCGGCTTCCAGCTAGTCCAGCATGAACCTTTCACATCCATGCAGAAAGCGATAGAAGAAGGACAGGATATTAAATCGAGTACACAAATCGTAGAGCTCAGCTCGCAGAGAATGATGGTGAAGGATACGGACAAAGGCCGGGAATTAGTTACCCAAATCAATGATTTGAAAAAGCTGCTCTTAGCCTACCGCATGGGACTTATTAAAGAAAAAGCCTTGTAAGGACATAAAAGAAAAGGAAAGTGTGTCAAAATTCCCTTTTTATCGAAATGAGAGTTTCGACACACCCTCCAACAAACTTTAATTTAATACATCTAAAAAATAAAAATGATTATATTTTAAAAGAATCATCCCAACACTTGATTCGTCATCGAATCAGGAAAAACCACTGTCGGCTTGAACGACTTGGCCTCTTCAAAATCCATCATGGCATACGACATGATAATCACGATATCTCCCACCTGCACTTTACGTGCAGCCGCACCATTCAGACAAATACATCCCGAGCCGCGTTCTCCTTTAATAATATACGTTTCAAAACGCTCTCCGTTATTGTTATCCACAATGTGTACTTTCTCACCGGCAATCATATTGGCGGCATCCATCAAATCTTCATCAATCGTGATACTACCCATATAGTTCAGGTTAGCTTCTGTCACACGAACACAATGAAGTTTGGATTTCAACACTTCAATCATCATAGCTTTTCCTTATATTTTATATTGTCAATCAAGCGTACCTCACCGCAAAATACGGTGATACAACCTACTGCATATTCCGTATCTTCCCAATTGGCAATCTTCTGCAGACTATTTCCATCCACTATTTCAAAATACTCCAAACGCAAGCCCTTGGAAGCTGCAATAGCATTCTCTACAAACTTCTGAGTCTCTGCCACTGTATGTGACGCAGCAAACATACGGCTCTTAAACAATGTTTGTGATATATTCAATGCATATTCTCTTTCTTCAGGTGAAAGACGTGCATTACGACTGCTCAGAGCCATACCGTCTTCTTCGCGAACGATAGGACATCCCACAATCTGCAACTTAAATTCCATTTGTTTCACCATTTCACGAATAATAGCCAACTGCTGGAAATCTTTCTCGCCAAAATAAGCACGGTCAGGCTCTACTATCATAAATAGTTTACTCACAATTTGGCATACACCATTAAAATGTCCCGGACGGAATCGTCCTTCCATTACTGTGTCCAACGGAGCATAGCTGAACCGGCGTGTATCCGGCTCCGGATAAATTTCTTCCACGGATGGAGCAAAAACAAAAGATGCCCCTACCTTTTCCAATAATTCACAATCGGCATCCAACGTACGCGGATATTTAATTAAGTCATTCCGGTCGTTAAACTGAGTAGGATTCACAAAATCACTCACTACCACCACATCATTCTCGGCAACAGCACGTTTCACCAATGAAGCATGACCTGCATGCAACGCTCCCATCGTAGGAACCAAACCGATTGTTTTTCCTATATTACGCAGGGCATCAAGCTCTGACTGAAGCTCTTTAATCGTATGAACTAACTTCATTTTATCTCACTTCTTTTTAAGCTGTTTCAATTAAAACGGCTGCAAAGTAAACCATTATTTTGGAGATAACGAAAAAAAAAACGTTTTATTATCAGTCAAAGATATGCCAACAACGACAACTTCAGCTCGCTATCAGACAGAAAAACAATTCTTTTTTCCTTTATTATCAGACACTTAACAAATCATAAGGAATTATTAAGTGTGTATTTTTGCCTCTCTCAGCTATTTTTTTTATATCTTTGCAAAATGTTTATGAGCAACAAAAAGTTAAGATGAAGGCAAATAAAGTTTTATTTATTACACAAGAGATTACCCCTTACGTTCCCGAATCCGAAATGGCAAGCATGGGAAGATATCTTCCGCAGGCTATTCAGGAAAAAGGCAGAGAAATCAGAACTTTTATGCCGAAGTGGGGCAATGTTAATGAACGCAGAAATCAATTACACGAAGTCATTCGCCTGTCGGGTATGAACCTGATTATCGACGATACAGACCACCCGTTGATTATCAAGGTTGCGTCAATCCAGGCCGCCCGCATGCAGGTATATTTCATTGATAATGATGATTATTTCCAGCACCGTCAAATGGTAGCTGATGAAAACGGAGTAGAATACACGGACAATGACGAACGTGCTATTTTCTATGCACGTGGTGTATTGGAAACAGTAAAGAAACTGCGTTGGTGTCCCGATGTTATCCATTGTCAGGGTTGGATGAGTGCATTTGTACCCCTCTATATCAAAAAAGCTTATCAAGACGAACCGTCTTTCAGAGATTCTAAAGTTGTATTCTCTGTATTCGGAGATGATTTCAAATCGGAATTCCAAGGTGATTTAGCCGAGAAATTGATGCTGAAAGGCATTGAAAGAAATGATGTAGACAACATTATCAAAACTCCGGCTAATTATGAAGAACTCTGCAAATTGGCCATCGCCTATTCAGACGGTGTAATTCAAAATAGTGAAAAGGTAAATGAGAACGTGATGAAATTCGCACGCGAATCGGGTATTCCTGTCCTTGATTACCAATCACCCGAAACTTATGCAGACGCTTTTAATAACTTCTACGATGAAGTTTGGGAGTTTGAAAAGAAATAAATCAATATAGATTACAAAAATGAAAATCAAATATTTATGCGCATTGTTGTTAGCCGCACTTACATACAGTTGCGATGATACGACACCGGGAATCGGTGATACGACTATTCCGGATGGAGACCATATTCAGGCCGGAGGCAAAATCTATGATGTCACCACCCGTTCTATTTTAGCGGATTCCGTATATGCACGTACCAGTACTGCTTATCTGGGACGTTATACCGACCCTCAGTTCGGTGAATTCACGTCCGACTTTATAGCGCAATTCAACTGTACGGATGATTTTGAATTCCCCGAAGCTGTACAAGAGATCACAGGACTGACACTCTTTGTCCAATATACGAAATTTTTCGGAGATTCCCTAAACTCCATGCGCATGAGAATTGATACATTGGACAAAGTGATACCGGAAGGAGATTTGAACACATTTTATACGAATGTAAATCCCGACAACTACTACAACGAAAATGCCAAACCCATCGCTGAAAAAGCTTATTCGGCAGGCGGAACCGATGCCCACCTCACAGATACGCTTAGCAGCAGATATTATACTCAAACCATAAAATTGCCCACTAATCTGGGAAAATTTATGTATGAGAAATATAAGGAAGATAAAAACAACTATAAGAATGCCGATGCATTTATCAAGAATGTCTTAAAAGGCATCTATGTACGTTGTACACATGGTGACGGTACTATTCTATATATTGACAACCTTGACTTACGTATGCATTTCAGCAGATTGATTAAGAGTTCTTCCAATAAGCTAGACTCTTTGGTAAATACATTCGCTGATTTTGCTGCGACAAAAGAAGTTATTCAAGCCAACCGTTTCCAGAATTCCGAAAGATTGAAAGAATTGGTGGACAAAGACAATTGTACTTACATAAAGACTCCTGCCGGAATCTATACGGAAGCTACATTGCCTGTCGATGAAATATATGAAGCGCATCAGAATGATACATTGAATGCTGCAACTCTTTCTTTCACCCGCTTTAACGAAAAAAACAACAGCAGTTTTGCAATGGGCATTCCCCAATATTTATTAATGGTAAGAAAGAAGGAAATGTACTCGTTCTTTGAGGAGAATAAGATTACCGACAATATCTCTTCTTTCATCACAAGCTTTACCAGCAACAGTAATAAATATACTTTTTCCAATATTGCCCAATTGATTACTCACTGCATCGAAGAAAAGAAAAAAGGAGAAGCCGGTGACCCGGACTGGGTTAAAAAGAATCCCGATTGGAATAAAGTTGTGCTGATACCTGTAAAGGTGGACTTTGATACAAACAATTCGATTATCGGGGTAAGCAATAACTTGGATATGGAGAGCGCTGAGCTGAAAGGCGGCACCAAAGCAGGAAATGAATTAAAAATGCAAATCATATATACCAAGTTCTAACGATACGGATTACACGTTAGTACGCATAGGATCACACATATATATGTGTGGCCCTACGTGTACTAATGCACAAGGTCACACATACGTACGTGTAAGCCCATGCCTGCACAGGCATAAAATAAAGGGTGCGCCAAAAGTCCGAAACGGTTTTACTTTTGACGCACCCTTTTTTATCTTTTGCCTCAAGATGGCTGTAACCGGATTAAATTCCCAATGACTTTCTTACGGCTTCTACTTTTTCTTCTGCAGCAGCATTAGCAGCATCATAGCACTTAGGACATCCCATCTCGCCTTTCACTTCCATATAGAACTTAATCTTAGGTTCGGTACCCGAAGGACGAACAGAAATCTTAGTACCGTCTTCAGTGAAGTATTGCAGTACATTAGAGGTTTCAGGCATATCAATATCTGCCACATTACCTTCACCGTCTGTAGCTTTCAAAGTCTTGTAATCCTTTGCCAATATCACTTTAGAACCACCGATTTCTTTCGGAGGATTGGCGCGGAAGTTTTCCATCATTGCTTTGATTTCATCTGCACCACTCTTACCAGGCTTCACTACATTGACTGTCGTTTCTTTAGAGAAACCATATTCCACATAGATATCCATCAGAACATCGAACAAAGTCTTGCCCCGGTCTTTGGCCCAAGCACAGATTTCAGCCAGCAACGCACAAGCAGAAACAGCATCTTTATCACGAACAAAGTCTTCGGCCAGGAAACCATAACTTTCTTCACCACCGCCGATGTATTGCTGTTTGCCTTCGCTCAAACGGATTTCACGTGCAATCCATTTAAAACCGGTATAGCAGTCGCGCATCTCAATCTTATTCTTGTCGGCCACAGCCTTGATAAGCTCGGTAGTAACAATGGTCTTGACAATAAAATCATTGTCCTTCATCTTGCCCATTGCAATGCGGTTCTTGATGATATAATACAAGAAAAGCAAACAAGTCTGATTACCATTAATCAATACCCACTCACCCTTGTCGTTCTTACAAGCCATACCTACACGGTCGGCATCCGGGTCACTCGCCATCACGATGTCAGCATCAATTTTCTTAGCCAAATCGATAGCCATAGACAATGCTTCCGCATTTTCGGGATTCGGCGAGATAACAGTCGGGAAATCGCCACTCTTCACCATCTGTTCGGGCACGCAATGCACATTTTCAAAGCCCCATTGTTTCAAAGCGCGCGGAATCAGCATCATACCCGTTCCATGAATAGGAGTATACACAATACTCAAATCCTTCTGACGCTTAATTACTTCAGAATCAATAGAAATAGTATGCACCTTATCCAAATAGATGCTATCGATATCCTCACCAATCACCTGAATCAGTTCTTTGTTTCCTTCAAACTTAATATCGGCAGCCGAAGCAATCTTATTCACTTCATCAATAATACCTTTATCATGCGGAGCCAATACTTGTGCACCATCATCCCAATAGGCCTTATAACCGTTATATTCTTTCGGGTTATGAGAAGCTGTCAGGATGATACCGCTTTGACATCCCAAATGACGAATGGCAAAAGACATCTCAGGAGTGGGACGCATATCCTCAAACAGATATACCTTGATACCATTAGCCGAGAAAATATTTGCTGAGATTTCGGCAAACAGACGGCTGTTGTTACGGCAATCATGACCAACCACAACAGCTATTTGTTCAAGGTCTTTAAAGTTCTTATTAAGATAGTTGGACAATCCCTGAGTAGCTGCACCGACAGTATATATATTCATACGGTTACTACCTACTCCCATGATACCGCGCAAACCGCCTGTACCAAATTCCAAATCTTTATAAAATGCTTCTATCAAATCGGTTTTATCTTCATTTTCCAACATACGCTTTACCTCTGCCTGAGTTTCGGCATCGTATGCAGGAGTTAACCACTTCTTGGCTTTCTCAGTCACTTGCTGAATCAATTCTTCATTTTCCATGTGATCTACTTTATTAGAGTTAATATTTTAATAATACGCAAATGTAAAAGAATAAGTTCACAATTCCTATCTTTTGAAGAAATAAATTATAATGGAATCCATGCCTGTATCCATGAAAAAAAATCCGCACTACACCTCCATAGAGATGTAATGCGGACAGCTTTTTATTATCAAACGTAAGATACGCCTTCTTATTTTGTCACTTTATAACGCTCTCCTGTAGCTTTCACCAGCTCTTCCAAAAATTCCTGAGGATAACCCGGACGCACCAGCGGAGCACAGTTTCCTGTTTCCGGTCGCAAGATAGAGCCGTTCTTTGCCATTTTCTTCACTGCACCGTCGTTGTATTTCACAATGAGGAATTCTCCCAACTTCTTCCAGCTGTCAACTGCCGACTGAGCCGTCATGCAAGAATAGTTGGTCAAAAACTCTTTCGCTTTCACCGGGTCTTTCTCGTAAAGGCTGAGTGCAGCGTTTTCTATACCACTTTGCGCACTGTCATAAGTATCCTCCAAATTGTTTTGAACCGCACGCATATCCTCAATCATCAAACTGTATCGAGGACGAATCATGTCGGCCACCCAGTTGTAAATCCAGAAAGCGGAATTCCACGAGAAGGTTACACAGTCTGCTTCTTTACCGCTATAACAATCGGGAATTCTGTCCGTACAGCAATAGACCGGAGCAAATACTGTCATGTTGGCATCATCCGCACCAAACCACAGTACACCACCTATCGCATCGGGGAGTTCGGCACGCATCTGTGCCACAAATGTAAATGCAGTCTGCTGAGTAGAAATCGGGCGTTCATTAAAATACTCTTTGTCGCCTACTTTATAAGTCAACGGTGACAAACGATAAGGTGTTTTAAAAGGACCGGCTCCCGGATCATTAGTGATATCCAGCGGCGTGCCTTCATAATGGTCACGCATGGCTCTTTGTACATCGCGCACAGAAAGCTTATGGTCGGGCTTGATATAAAGAGGCATCGGTTCCTTGCTCTCTCCCTTTATATAAGGCAAATAGGTATCTCCTACCGCTTTATTAAACATATTATAGTAGCTCCATACACGTGCTTCACAAAAACGAAGCCCGCCGAAATCCAAAGGATTATAAGCTTCCGAAAAACTAAAATCTTTGTTCATACCGTCAAAATAACCTTTCTCGCGGGCAAACGAAATCACATCGGGAGAATAGAGACAGTTGTCTTTGTCATTCATATTAAATTTATGAATCCGGCTTTGATTGGCATGTGCTGCAATACAATCATCCGGTATCCTGACAGCTACCCATACTGCTCCTTTCACACCCGGCCCTTTGCCTATCATTTCAAGAATCCATACTTCGTTGGGGTCTGCAATAGAGAATGACTCGCCACTGCTGTAATAGCCGTATTCCTTAACCAAGTCAGTCATCACTTCAATAGCTTCTTTTGCCGTGCGCGAACGTTGGAGCGCAACATAAATAAGACTGCCGTAATCCATAATACCGGTAGTATCCACCAACTCTTCACGCCCGCCGAAGGTTGTTTCTCCAATCGTTACCTGATATTCATTCATGTTTCCAATCACATTGTAAGTTTGGGGGGCTTCCTTTATCTGTCCCAAATACTTACCCGTATCCCATTCATAAATATCACGCATGGTGCCTTTGGCATGTACACCTGCGGGATAATGATATAACTCACCGAACATTCCGTATGAATCGGCTGAATAAGATACAATAACCGAACCGTCTGTCGATGCATTTTTACCAACAATAAAGTTGGTACAGGCCAGTGTTTCGGTCACGGCTGCCATCAGCAAGGCAGCTCCTAAAATTAGCTTGTTCTTCATTTATATAACTTTTTAATTGTGTTATTCTGTTTTCTACTTAAAACTTATATTCTTTCCGCGTCTCATTCCCACAATAATCGGTCACGATCACTTCCAGCTTATGGGGCACTCCCCTTTTCAAACGCTTCGGGTACTTCATTGACAACCGGGCTGTCTTCGAGCTGAAACTGAAAAGCTCAAACCGACCATCAATCATCACCTTGTAATCTCTCACACCTGTCTCGGCATCACCAATCTTAAACTGTATGTTTCCGCTTTTCCACTGAGACCGGTTCAGGGGAGTGACTCGCGGAGAAACCGTATCGACAGCCACGGTATATGTTCCCAACTCACGAATGGTTGTTTTCATCCAGCCGTCATCAAACTTCCCTCCGGCAGAACCCTTCCTGTTTCCCCACTTACGAACTACATAATATTTTGATGTGTCTTCCACCGGAAAACGATGCACGCCAATCATCAACGTACATCCCGCCTGCAAAGGCACTGCCTCATCATGCAACCGATATTCGTATGCAATGGCAGCAGTATCCTTTATCACCTTAGTGTTCAATGCAATGTCTTCATACAGCATGCCTCGCGGAATGACCAATTCCATTCCGGGTTCCTGTATCACATTGCCTTTATCCCATTCCAAATAATGTTTTGCTTGCGGATTATATTCTTCTATCGGCATCCGGCATCCACGCACCACAAACCGATATGTGTTCTTATTGCCATATAAATCCTCCAGTTCATAACGGAAGTGATAATCCCTCTCCTCGTCAATCGTCACGACTCCTCCCTTCTCATCAGCCTGTAACATACGCAAAGGATTTCCCGGAAGTATCTGTGAACGCATCACCCAACTGTTTTTCTTCACATGTTCCTCATAATCCGTCCAAGCGTTAATCATGCGGTTTTCTTCAGGCAAAACGCCATCCACCGTACTACGGAACACTTCAGCCGTATCTACATAAAGTACGACAGACCGCACCCCGTAATTGTTATGCGTACCGTCCATGTAGTCGTATGCTTTTATACCTGCTGCTATTTCTCCCCAAGCCTCAACCGGAGTTCCCAATGCGGCAACCGGAATCGCTTTCTTCTTCGGAGAACCGCTCACCACTCCTTTCCCCGGCTGAGGATAAAGCATCACCAAAGAAGCACGAGGAGGAGTCGTGTCTTTCACCTTATCCGTATAAAACTGCAAAGGGTCTATCAGCTCACCTGTATCCGTACGACGAATCTCCATATGCAAATGAGGACCAAACGAATATCCTTCATTACCGCTCAAAGCAATAATCTCACCGGACTTAAACGCCAGTTGGCCGGGTTCAAACTTCAAGTCTACCGCAAAAGTCTCATTCTCATACTGATATTCTTCCACCAGCTTTGCCACAGCCGGAGCGAACTTTGAGATATGTCCATACACGGAAGTATAGCCATTAGGATGAGTGATATACAAAGCCTGCCCATAACCTCCGGGCGTAACCGACACACGGCTTACATAGCCGTCGGCAATGCAATGAATAGGCTTGCCAATCTCCCCCTGCGTTTTAAAATCAACTCCTCCGTGAAAATGATTGGCACGCAACTCACCAAAGTTTCCGCTTAAAGTCAACGGAAAATCAAAGGGGGAAATAAAAGGTTTTTCGGGATGTTCCTGTGCCCGGGTAGCCAAACAGCCTCCCAATGCAAGGAGCAATATATAACTGCGTATCGTCATTTTTCTCCTATCTGTTTTTTTGTTCTTTTCCGCCCCTGCATACGGGCAGGTGCAAACTTACAAAATAAATTCAAAAGTTCCTCTTAATTTGTGTTGCTAAACATACTTCACAGAGAAAAAAAACAGAGCAGCAAGGAACCTACTTTTCTGACATTTTGTTACCTTTGATACATTCAAACCCCTTAAATGTGACGATTATGATAGTAGGAATTCCTAAAGAAATCAAGAACAACGAGAATCGTGTATCGTTAACCCCCTCGGGAACACGAGAATTAGTACAAAGAGGTCACACGGTATATGTCCAGCACACTGCCGGTATCAACAGCGGATTTACTGACGAAGACTATGAAAAGGCCGGAGCACATATACTCCCCTCCATCGAAGATGTATATGGAACAGCCGAAATGATTATCAAAGTAAAAGAACCTATCGAAAGCGAATACGGCTTGGTGCGCGAGGGGCAATTGGTATTTACCTATTTTCACTTTGCCTGCGACCAACAGTTGACGGAAGCCATGATAAAAAGCAAATCGGTGTGTATGGCTTACGAAACGGTAGTAGACAGGCAGGGCGCCCTTCCTTTATTGATTCCAATGAGTGAAGTAGCCGGCCGCATGTCTGTGCAAGAAGGTGCACGTTTTCTGGAAAAGCCACAAGGCGGGAAAGGAATTTTACTGGGTGGAGTGCCGGGGGTAAAACCTGCAAAAGTATTAGTTTTGGGCGGTGGAGTTGTGGGAACCAACGCCGCTTTAATGGCTGCCGGACTGGGAGCAGACGTCACTATTTGTGATATATCCCTTCCACGCCTAAGGCAGCTAAATGAATTTATGCCCAAAAATGTGAAAACATTATTCTCATCCGCTCACAATATAGAACAGGAACTCGCTACCACCGACTTGGTAATAGGTGCTGTTTTGATTCCCGGAGCAAAAGCTCCTCACCTCATCACCCGCCCTATGCTCAAACTGATGAAAAAAGGAAGTGTGCTGGTAGATGTAGCCATCGACCAAGGAGGTTGTTTTGAGACGTCACACCCAACCACACACGCCGAGCCGACATACGAAGTCGATGGAATCATTCATTATTGTGTAGCCAATATTCCCGGAGCAGTGCCATGCACTTCTACTTTGGCACTGACCAATGCAACATTGCCTTACGCCGTCAAGTTGGCAGATATGGGATGGGAAAAAGCCTGTGAAACAGATTCCGGACTCAAAAAAGGCTTGAATATTGTAAATGGAAAAGTCGTATTCCCGGCTGTTGCAGAAGCCTTCGGATGGAAAATATAATCCTCCTTAAAGAAGCAAATGTATTAAAAGCCGGAAGAAATTATCATGGTGATAATGATATGGCTTTTAATACATTTCTCTATTTCAACCATAAAGACTAACAGCTTCCGGGCATAACAATGGCATAGAAATCCAGTTTATCCTCTCACAAGCCACTGCATATAATAAAATCAGACTCTTTAAGGCAAGAACATTTTACAGTCACCGGCCCCATCATTTTTTTCTCTTTTCTTAATAATATTATCAAATATTCTCCTATCTTCGCAAGAAATTGATAAAATACACGATATGAAATGTTACAAATTCATTAGTTTATTGGCTGTGTTCTTTGCGATAACAACATTGACACACGCCCAAAATGCAGGTCCCTGCACGGGAAGTGAGTATGCCACTGATGCAGAGTTTTTCCGTGCGTATGCCTCTGCACAGAGTAGTGATGCAACAGCTTCCAAGAAAAAAGCCATGACCGGTGCCCGAACAGCCCTTGAAAACCAAATCAAAACAAAAGCAGAAGCTGCTGCCAAATCGCAGACTAAGATATCCGGTGCTGACATTGCTCAATTCAACAGCCTGATTCAGGGAGTGATACAGCAAGAAGTAGTCAAAATGAAAGTCATCTGCGAGAACAGTGAACAAGCCGGCGGACGATATAAAACACATATCGTAGTAGAAGTTACCAAAGCAAGTGTATTGACGAATATTGTCAACAGTGCCAAAAGTGATGAAAAACTGAAAGCGAACTTCGAAGAAGGTAAATTCAAACAGGCTTTTTAAGCCCTCACTAAAACTCCTTGGTCTTTTTCAAAAACTCTTTGATCTTTTCTGAAAACTCTTTAGTCTTTTCCAAAAACCTCAAAGTCTTTTTAAAAGCCTCTCGAACCTTTTCCAAAAGAACAAACGCCTAAGAGTCTTTCAAAAACTCTCAGGCGCTTTAAATATACCTAAGTTCTGATACCTAATCTTAGAACAATAATATATAAGCCAATGTACTCAAGCTGATTACCACCCACAAAATCACTCCCTGAATAAGCGGTTTCATTCCTACTTGCTTTAATACATTCATCGACAATGACGCACCGATAAAAAACATCGTTATAATCAACCCTTTACGTGCCAAACCCGAAATGGCCTGTCCCAGTTGAGGAATGCCATCCAACACATAAGTATTGAGAATGATAGCACCTATAAAGTAAAAGATAAACCAGGGAACACTGATTTTCTTGCCACTTCCCTTAAAGATAAATGAAGTAGCTAATGCCAATGGAATAATCCACAGCGCACGAGTCAATTTAATCGTTGTAGCCACTTTCAAGGCTTCCTCACCATAAGCAGCCCCTGCACCTACCACCGAACTGGTATCATGAATGGCAATCGCTGCCCAAGTTCCGAATTGCTGCTGGTCTAATCCCAGCCAATGTCCCAAAACGGGAAAAATAAACAAGGCTATTGCATTCAATACAAAAATAGTAGCCAACGCCACAGACATTTCGCTGTCTTTTGCCTTTAGGACAGGCCCCACAGCAGCAATGGCACTACCACCGCAGATAGCAGTTCCTGAACTTATCAGATAAGAAGTATCACGGTCTATCTTCAATATTTTACGGCCGATAAACATACCGATGAGCATAGTTCCAATCACTGAAAGGATGGTAAACTCCATACCTTCCTTACCGGAAGCCAGAGAAGCTTGAAGATTCATGCCGAAACCCAAGCCTACCACTGAATACTGCAATAAATATTTTGAAGTTTTTTTATTGAACTTGGGATGAGCCTGACCACACACCAATGCGAATATCAAACCTAGGAATAAAGCTACCGGTGGAGTGACCCAATGTGAGAAAGGGGCCAATGCCGGGATATAATCCATTAACAAAAAAACGATCAACGTGGAAAGTATACCTACATAAATTACTTTGTTGTTTTGCTGTAAAGCTGATACTGAAATCATATTTCTACCTTTCTTTAAATGTTATTTTCTGTTTCGGAGTGCAAAGGTAGTATATGTTTCGATAGATCACCAATCGTTTTTATTTATAGGTTATAACTTTTCTTTATAATGTTCGGCAAACTGCATAAATAAAGCCGGCAATCCGTTTTCCTGTCCCTGCAACTGCACAAAGTCAAATTCCCGAAACATAGATAAATCTTTTATTTCCAGCACTTTCATCTCACCTGCATACAATTCTTTATTGACAGAACGTATAGAAAGAATCCCCAAGCAATCACAGTTTTCCAAAAAAAGTTTGATGCTTTCCGTACTTCCCAAATACATTTTCACATTCAGGTCTGATAACTTTATATTGTGCTTTTGAAGAGCTGCCAATAAGATATCCAATGTTCCAGATCCTCTTTCACGCAACACCAAAGGAATTTTTTTAAACTCTTCTAATGTGATTTCATCATATTCCGTCCATTTACTGTGAGTATGAACAACAGGAACCAATTCATCTTGCAGAAATGAAGTATACTTCAAATTAGGCTGCCGGATATTTCCCTCCACCAAAGCAAGGTCTATGCGATGTTCCTGCAGAGCTTTTTCCACTTCCAAAGAATTTCCGTTAAATAAAGACAGAGAGACTTGTGGGAATTTCTCGATAAAGCGTGCCAACAATGGAGGAAGCACATATTGGGCAATAGTGGTACTGGCTCCCAAACGCAGCTTTCCGATATGTTCATTACGCAACAGATTCATCTCATACTCCAGTCGCCCGTATTCTTCCAATATCTTCTCGCAGTGCTCCAATAACAGCCTTCCGGCATCAGTCAGCGATATTTTATTCCCCATCCGCTCAAAGAGACGCGTCTGATACATCGTCTCTAACTCCTGAATATGCTTTGTTATGGCAGGCTGACTGATGAAAAGCTCTTGAGATGCCTTAGTAAAGCTAAGGTTCTTTGCCACACAACTGAATACTCTCAACCGAAAATCAGACATAGTGCTACTTTTATTACAACTCGTCGGCTTTTATCCCTAAAGCTTGCAAAACAGCGAATCCCAACATCTCCCACTGATAAGCAATCGCTTCAGTCGGTGGATTCATGCCAAAGACAGTCATTCCGTCTTTTCCGTCCACCTTATTTAATATAGCGGGAGCTTCATTGCCATACTCTTCTTCCGCAGGAACCGCTATCAAGCGTTTCACATCTTTCGCATCCGCAACCACCCTCAGTGATTCAAGAAACAATTCATCCCTTCCTGCCATATCCGAAGGCTCAAAAGAATAAAAAGCGAACTCACCCAAGTGACTCTTAAAAGCTACATTATTCAATTCTTGACGCAAATCTCCCGGTTGGCAAGTGCTCATATTCTCACTTTCCTTATCATAAATAAGCAATACCTGAATATTATTCTCCCCGAATTGTAGCCCGGCATCCAAAGCCAGGCACTCCATCAGCACCGGCAGATCAGCCTTTGGCAATTCACGCCCCAATACGGTACTAAAGTGCTTTTTCAAGTCGCCACACACTCTGTTCAAATATGCTGCATCTACCAGCATTACAGTTTCTGCAAAATTCATCTCATTCGCCATATTCTTACTTTTGTCATTTTCTTTTCTACATTACCGGTCTAAAGATAGAAATAATCTTTTCTCCTTCCGAAAGTTTTCTGCCTTTTTGTATCCAATTCGGACTTTTTTTCATTTAAGAGCTCTTACACCCTGCCATTTTGTCTGATTCTTTTACCCCAACCACCTGTTTTTCCTCTGCTTTCAGCTTTTGGCAAAGTATTTGAGCATTCTTTACCGAAATCGCTTAAAGCATTGAACAAAGACGTAACGATTCCGTTTTCAATAGGTATTTTGAAATAAAACAGAAAGGAGATACAATATGAATTTTAACAACTTCACAATTAAATCACAAGAGGCAGTGCAGGAAGCTGTGAACCTTACGCAAACCCGCGGACAGCAGGCTATCGAACCGGTTCATTTGCTGGCCGGTGTGCTGAAAGTTGGTGAAAACGTGACTAACTTTATCTTCCAGAAATTGGGGATGAATGCACAACAGGTTACGTTAGTCATCGACAAACAGATAGACTCACTGCCAAAGGTCAGCGGCGGAGAACCTTATCTGAGCCGCGAAAGCAACGAGGTATTACAAAGGGCAACCCAGTATTCTAAAGAAATGGGAGATGAATATGTTTCACTGGAAGCTATCATTCTGGCATTACTGAATGTAAAGAGTACCGTTTCTACCATTCTGAAAGATGCGGGTATGACCGACAAAGATTTACGTGCTGCAATCACAGAACTACGGAAAGGAGAAAAAGTAACTTCTCAATCCAGCGAAGACACTTATCAGTCCTTAAGTAAATATGCCATCAACTTAAATGAGGCTGCCCGCAGTGGAAAGCTCGACCCGGTTATCGGCCGTGATGAGGAAATCCGGCGAGTATTACAGATATTAAGCCGACGTACCAAGAATAATCCGATTTTAATCGGTGAACCGGGTACAGGTAAGACAGCCATCGTTGAAGGTTTGGCACACCGTATCATTCGTGGTGACGTGCCCGAAAACCTGAAAAACAAACAGATTTATTCATTGGACATGGGTGCACTGGTAGCCGGTGCCAAATATAAAGGTGAATTTGAGGAACGTTTGAAATCGGTTATCAATGAGGTGACAAAGTCGGAAGGCAGTATTATTTTGTTCATTGACGAAATCCATACTTTGGTAGGAGCCGGAAAAGGTGAAGGAGCAATGGATGCTGCCAATATCCTGAAACCTGCATTGGCACGTGGTGAACTTCGCAGCATCGGTGCCACAACCCTTGACGAGTATCAGAAATACTTTGAAAAGGACAAAGCTTTGGAACGCCGTTTCCAAACTGTAATGGTTGCCGAACCGGATACTTTAAGCACCATCTCTATTCTGCGTGGATTAAAAGAGCGATATGAAAATCATCATAAGGTTCGTATTAAAGACGAAGCCATTATTGCTGCCGTAGAACTGAGTAACCGCTACATCACCGAGCGTTTCCTGCCCGACAAAGCCATCGACCTGATGGACGAGGCCGCTGCCAAACTTCGTATGGAACGTGATTCTGTTCCTGAGGAGCTGGATGAAATCTCACGCCACCTGAAACAATTGGAGATTGAGCGTGAAGCCATCAAACGTGAAAAAGACGAACCTAAGTTGCAACAACTGAATAAGGAAATTGCCGAATTGAAGGAACAAGAAACTTCCTATAAAGCAAAATGGCAAAGTGAAAAAGAGCTGGTAAACAAGATTCAGCAGAACAAACAGGAAATAGAGCAACTGAAGTTTGAAGCCGACAAAGCAGAACGTGAAGGAGACTATGGTAAAGTAGCCGAAATCCGTTACGGAAAATTACAGGCTCTGGAAAATGAAATCAAAGATATTCAGGAAGACTTAAAGCATAAACAAGGTGACAATGCCATGATTAAAGAAGAAGTCACTGCCGAAGATATCGCTGATGTGGTTTCACGCTGGACAGGAATCCCGGTCAATAAGATGTTGCAAAGTGAACGTGATAAATTACTGAATCTGGAACAAGAACTACACTTGCGTGTGGTGGGACAGGAAGAGGCTATTGCCGCCGTTTCCGATGCAGTTCGCCGTAGCCGTGCCGGACTGCAAGACCCGAAGCGTCCGATAGGCTCGTTCATTTTCCTGGGTACTACCGGTGTAGGTAAAACAGAGTTGGCGAAGGCATTGGCAGATTACCTGTTTGATGACGAAAGCTTGATGACCCGTATCGATATGAGTGAATACCAAGAGAAGCACTCCGTATCCCGACTGATTGGAGCGCCTCCCGGATATGTAGGTTATGACGAAGGCGGTCAGTTGACAGAAGCCGTAAGACGTAAACCCTATTCTGTGGTATTATTTGACGAAATCGAAAAAGCGCATCCCGATGTGTTCAACATCCTATTGCAAGTATTGGATGACGGTCGACTGACAGATAATAAAGGACGGACTGTGAATTTCAAGAACACCATTATCATCATGACTTCTAACTTAGGCAGCTCTTATATTCAGAGTCAGTTTGAGAAGATTAATGATGAAAATCGTGAAGTGATAGTAGAAGAGACGAAGAAAGAAGTAATGTCAATGTTGAAAAAGACAATCCGACCGGAGTTCCTGAACCGTATTGACGAGACAATCATGTTCTTGCCTTTAAATAAAGAAGAGATTGAACAGATTGTGATGCTGCAAATTGGCGGTATCAAGAATATGCTCGCCGACAATGGAATCACTCTCCAGATGACAGATGAAGCAATCCGTTTCATTGCCGGTACAGGATATGATCCCGAATTTGGAGCCCGTCCGGTGAAACGTGCTATCCAACGCTACTTACTGAACGACTTGTCAAAGAAATTATTATCTCAGGAGGTAGATCGTTCTAAACCGATTATAGTAGAAACTGCGGGAGACGGATTGATATTCCGTAACTAATTCTCTATAATCAAACTATATAAAATGCCCTCCCTGCGAATGATTCGAAATTTGCAGGGAGGGCGTTTTATAAATAATAAAGAAAAGTATTATTTTCCTTCTTCTGCTGCCGGTTCTTCAGTGGCAACCGCATTTTGCTCTACAAAATCCGTAATACCATTGCTTACCAAGATATTGTACCATGACAACAGCTTCTTGATGTCACTTGCGTGCACACGGTCACGGTCATAGCTGGGAAGAATTTCTGCAAAATAAGCATGCAACTCGTTTGCAGATACTTTCTTATAGTCAATAGAAGCCACAGCCCCGTTCTCTTTGTTTTTCACTGATTCCAACACTTTGCTCAAAGGCACTTCTTCTGCATCTGTATACATCGCTATATCAGCCAATGAAATAACTTTGTCCTGTCCATAAGCCGGAATTCTTTTTTTAGCGGCGTCAACTGTTTCTACAATCAACATATTCTTTCCTGAAGAAATCAATTTATATAATCCGGGCTTACCCGCGATTGATAAAATGGTCTTTAACATACTATTTCTATTTTATTTATGGTTTGAGGCAGCAAAAGTACAATTCGCGATTGAAACTCCCAAATTTATCATACGAATTTTCCTGATTTTAATTCTTCAATTACCTGAGTCAACTGTGGAAGCAGCGGAACAGTACCATCATTCAAAACCGTAAAATCTGCCCTACTTCGTTTTTCTTCGTCATCAAGTTGTGCCAAGATACGTGCACGCACCTGTTGTTCTGTTGCATTATCGCGCTGCATAGCCCGCTTCACCCTTAACTCCAATGGTGCATAAACCATCACTACAGCATCTACTGTATTTTCAAAACCGGCCTCATAAAGAATGGCAGATTCCATACCCGCTATCTCACACTCTTTCAGTTCTCCAATCCAACGGATAAAATCCTCCCTCACCCTGGGATGAATAATAGCATTGATTTGTCTCACATGCTCAGGAGCCGAAAAAAGATAAGAAGCGAGCAGAGGTTTATTCAAAGCTCCTTCTTTATCATAGACCTCTTTTCCCAATAAAGCAATAAGCTCCCGACGAATTCCCTCATCGGATACCATCAAGCGCTTAGCTTCATTATCAGCATTGTAGACCGGCACATCCATTGTCTCCAGTAAGTGAGAAATATATGATTTCCCACTGCCAATACCTCCGGTAATAGCTATCTTAATCATTGAATATTATTTGTTGTTCAATCAGATAATCCACCTCTTGCGGATTAAGACGCACATGATTCACATAGCGGGGAACAGATTTAAGTTTCACCGGACACTTTTCTCCTTTATTATTCAGTAATTCCTCGTAAGTCACTCCTATAAAAAAATCTTCAGCCGTAATTGCCTTGAAATGACTCAGTCCGACCTGAAAAGTAACCTGCACTTTGGAGGGAAAGGTACGCAATACTTTATCAGGAGGAAAATTCACACCACGCACAGGTACCTCCACACTCTTCTCTGCATATACATCCAGCATGAGCGTTACATCATTAAAGTCGGGAATAAACCGGGCTCCTTTCACTTTTGCCAGACTGATGCGGCGATGAGTCGTATCAGACAGATTCTCTAATACCACCGACTCTGTATAGGCCGTAGTAATGGTATCCAATATTTCCTGAGGAGCATAGACCATTACCGAATCAGGAGAATAGATAACATCAGAAATATAATACTGACGATCTAAATCAATTTTTCCCTGCAACTTGACAGGAACTTTTTTAGCTTCCCCCTTAGTATAAATAAACTCCAATGTGTCAGGCCGAACAGTCAGCAAGCGAGTCGACTGGTTCAATTGACCTGTAATTTTCTTCAACAGAGTAGAAACCGGAATACGTACTTGCGTGCCTTTGCTCTCATAATCCTTAAAATCAATTGTAACCGGATAGAAAGTTTGCCCCAACATATAATTGGTCAATACAGTTCCCCTATCCTTCACTCCTATCTTTAACTCACTGGGTAACTCGGAAGTCAGCACCACATTATTGGGGACATTCTTCATACGGAGAGGAATCGAAAATTCTGTTTCATAATCATCATTCAATATCTGAAGCAACCAAAAACAGAAAGAAACGAATACAAAAAACAAGAAAATCAGAAACTCCCTACTATTACGACTAAGCAGGAAGCTTCTGATTTTCTCTAATGTCCTCAAATAGTAAATACGTATGTTCCTTTTGTCGAACATAGCTTATATAAGTTTTACTTTGTTTGTTGGTTTGCAGCAGCGTTAGCATAGATAGAATTTCTATCAATCTTAATCTTCACGCCTGATGCAACTTCCAATACTACAGTACTATCTTCTATTTCTTTAATTTTTCCATAAATGCCACCGGCAGTTATCACTTCCTGACCTACTTCCAGATTCTTACGGAAATTTGCAATTTCTTTCTGTTTCTTATTCTGCGGACGAATCATGAAGAAATACATAATAGCGAAAATAGCTACCATCATAATCAGGAATGAGTAATCGCCTCCGCCTGCAGCCTGCAGAAATACAAATGATAAATTCATACTTTCAAGTTTTTTTAGTTTATAATGTTGTTACACTTACGATAACAAACAAAGATATTAATTTTTCGTCAGCTTGTTTTCTTTTTTTAATTGATTAACGATTCCATCCAATGTACCGTTAATAAATCCACCACTTTTAGGAGTACTATACAACTTAGCGATTTCCACATATTCATTGAGCGACACACTAACGGGGATATTAGGAAAGCTAAGAACTTCCGCCAAAGCAATCTGCATGATAATCACATCCATAAATGCCACACGGTCAAGATCCCAATTCTTTGTATTCTCACTGATAAGATGACGATAATAGTCAGAATTCAAAATAGCGCGGCGGAACAAACGACGTGCGAAATCTTGATCTTCATCATCTTTAAACTCAGGTAACAACTCTTGTTTAGCACCATTTTTTTCTTCAAAACGCTTGATTGTTTTAAGAACAAAAGTGTCTACAATTTCCTTGTCATCGTTCCAATACAAGCTTTGGTCTTCCAGCACTTGGTCAAGTTCTGCATTATTGAAGATTATCTTCTTATATATTTTGCGCCATACTTCACGGTCTTCCTCATAAGAAGAAGTTTCACTTGCCATATACTCCTTATATATGTCACTTTCCATAATTTGCTCACACAGACTTTTCACAAAATCCGCTTCATTTTCCCACGTTTTCTTCTGATTGCCGGCAAAATCCAATAACTGTTTATTCACCTCCAATTGGGCAATAAAACGATTCTCTACAAATTTGGTGTTGGGAAACAATTCTTCCTTAGTAGGGATAAGTTTGTTTTTCGCAGCATTCAGTTTTTTGTTAGCCTGTTTAGTTACCTCAACCATTAAAAGCAATAGATAGTTATACAAATCATATGCTTTAGAGAGACTAAAGAACAACTCCTTCTCGGCAGTATCCAAGTTTTTCCCTCCGTTCTGATAATAAGCATAGATTATCTGAACTATCTTAAGACGAATAAGAACTCTATTTATCATAATTCACATAAAATTATTAAGGAGTTGCAAAAGTAGGAAAATTCATTGATTTCACATAACATAATTACATTTTTTAATGCAAAATTTGCATAGAAAAGCGGAAAACGCTTTTTTCTTCGAAGTTTATGAGCAAATTCTTTGCCCATTAAAAAAAAATATCCAATTTTGAAGCCGATTTATAAAGATTCAAATTATGGAAGAGAAAAAGAAAAGTGTAGTGGATGGTGATAAAGAAATAGTTTTCTCAAAAGCCATTAAAGCGGGAAAACGTATTTATTATTTAGATGTGAAGAAAAACCGGAAAGATGAAATGTTCTTGGCTATCACAGAAAGTAAGAAAATTGTATCGGGTGAAGGTGACGATTCACAAGTGAGTTTTGAAAAGCATAAAATCTTCCTATATAAAGAGGATTTTGAGAAGTTTACAAACGGACTTCAACAGGCTATTCAGTTCATTACTGACGAACAAGGTCCGATAGAACCCCACCACAGCGAAGACATGCCGGAAGAAAAAAGAACTGAAAACGAAAGTGAAGAAGCTCTAAGCTCTAGTGAAATAAAAATAGATATTGACTTCTGATTTAATGTATAAGTAAGAGTCCGGATTAAAAAATCCGGGCTCTTTTTGGTTAAATCAAAAATAAGCATTACTTTTGCACCGCTTTTTTAAGCTCCATCGTGTGATATACCACATCGTGTGATGGCGAATTAAGCAACAAAATCAACTTAATTTAGAGTAACACAAAAAATTTAAAGAACAATGAAATCAATTGAAATTAAAGGTTCTGTAAGAACAGACCTCGGAAAGAAAGCAACTCGTGAATTGCGTAAAAACAATGGTGTTCCTTGCGTAGTATACGGAGTACAGAAAGATGAAAACGGAAATCCTGTAGCAACTCATTTTTCAGTAACTACCGACGGTTTGCGTAATCTGGTATACACACCGCACATCTACGTTGTAGATTTGAATATCGATGGCAAAACAGTAAACGCTATCATGAAAGATATTCAGTTCCACCCTGTTAAGGATTCTATCCTTCACGTTGACTTCTATCAGATTGACGAAGCTAAACCTATTGTAATGGAAGTTCCCGTTCAGTTGGAAGGTTTGGCAGAAGGTGTACGTGCCGGTGGTAAATTGGCATTGCAGATGCGTAAACTGAAAGTTAAAGCTTTATATAATGCAATTCCTGAACGTCTGACTATTGACGTTACTGCTTTAGGCTTGGGTAAAACCATCAAAGTTGGCGAATTACACTATGAAGGATTGGAATTAATTAATGCCAAGGAAGCTGTTGTTTGTGCAGTTAAATTAACTCGTGCCGCACGTGGTGCTGCTGCAACTGCAGGTAAATAATTACTAACCCCTTAATCCTTTTCAATGAAATATTTGATTGTAGGACTGGGTAATATAGGTGAAGAATACCGAAATACCCGTCACAACATAGGATTCAATGTATTGGACGCCCTTGCAAAGGCGTCCAATCTTGTTTTTACCGATGGCCGTTACGGTGCTACTGCCACCATGTCACTCAAAGGACGTCAACTTATCTTGTTGAAGCCTTCTACATATATGAACCTGAGTGGCAACGCTGTACGTTATTGGATGCAGAAGGAAAACGTTCCATTGGAAAATGTGTTGATAATAGTAGATGACTTAGCCCTTCCTTTCGGAGCTTTACGCCTGAAAAGTAAGGGTAGCGATGCCGGTCATAACGGATTGAAGCATATAGCCGCCACATTAGGAACTCAAGCATATGCCCGCCTGCGCTTTGGTATTGGCAATGACTTTCCACGCGGAGGGCAAATAGATTTTGTATTGGGACACTTTACAGAGGAAGATATGAAAACTATGGACGAACGTGTGGAATTAGCATGTGAAATAATCAAAAGTTTCTGCCTGGCCGGTATTAATATAACCATGAACCAATACAATAAAAAGTAATGGCTGAAGCAAGAATAGATAAATGGATGTGGGCGTCACGCATCTTTAAAACGCGCACAATAGCTGCAGAAGCTTGTAAAAAGGGCCGTGTAAGCATAAACGGTTCACAAGTCAAACCGGCACGTACGGTGAAACCGGGAGATGTGATAGAGGTACGCAAACCGCCTATCACTTATTCTTTCAAAGTTTTACAAGCAATAGAAAAACGTGTCGGTGCAAAACTTATTCCTGAAATTCTGGAGAATGTTACTTCACCGGAACAATATGAACTATTGGAAATGAGTAAAATCAGCGGTTTTGTCGATCGCGCCCGTGGCACCGGACGTCCTACAAAGAAAGACCGACGCAGTATGGATGAGTTTATCACACCGGAATATTTGCCGGACGATGATGACTTTGATTTCGATTTTGACTTTGAAGAGGAATAGATACTAATAAGTATTAATATCCCCCTTGTTTTCCATCAGAACGAAGTGAAAATATGTATGAGCCTACACGTATATGTGCAAGGCCATACATGCTAATCATAGGGATATAAATACTTCACAACTTATATATTAATATTGTATCTCTTTCTTCTTACCCAACAAATGATAAACATCATCTCTCTCGCCCACTACCCATACTACATCACCTTCACAAAAAATCATATTAACATCCGGTCGGATCAAATTACCATCGCCTCGTTCTACCCCTACCACCAAACATCTATAATCATCACGAATACCGCTCTCCTTAATACTCTTACCCAAGAAAAGAGAATTACCATCCACCATAAACTGCTTCAAGTTCATCTCACGCTTCTCAATATCCTCTTCTTCAGCAGCAGAAGAGACTCGCTCCACCTGACGGGCAAATTCCCCCAACTGCTCATCCGTACCGATAACCTGAATTGTATCGCCGGGAAACAAACGGACATTGGCACCCGGAATGTTGATACGATGCATCCCGCGAATAATAGAAGCAACATGCACCCCATATTTATATCCCAAATTCAACTCTTTCAGTGTATGTCCTGCCCAAAGAGAATCCGCCGGCACCTCGAAATCCGAAAGATGAATATCACGTGACAATAAATGTCCCTCATATTCCGGCCGCTTCTGTCCCGTAAATTCAGCATGCATATCACGGAAGCGTAAATTCTGTATAAAAGTACGTTCCATAAAAATAGACTGTTTCTTCAACCAGCGCGAAAGCATCATCATACAAACCAAAATAATAGCAATACCAACCATCAATGCAGTAGATGCCTTGAAAATATTCTCGATAATAAACAAAACAAAAGCCACAGCTATCACCATGCGCAATAAAATGGTAGATAATAACGGAGCACGGTTATAACGATTATCCTGCCACAATGCCTGAAACTCAACTGAATGATTCTTCTTCATAATAATAGCACGCAAAAATGGCGATATACATACAATTGTAAACACTGCACCCGCCAAATTCGCCCAAAACAAAGGTAAACTTGCCCGAAACAGAGGAATGATGAAATGGAAAGAAAGGACAATTACCGCAATGCAAAGCACCGAATAGATGGCGACAATGCGAATAATAGCGGTCAATAGTTTTCTCCAATTATTCTCATGGTTCACCGTCTGCGAACCCGAAGAGTAGCGATCTAAAATTTTTCTCCATTTGTTTGGCAAAACCTTCTCTACCCGATGATAAGCGGGAACAGCAAGACGAATCATATAAGGAGTAAGGAACGTAGTAATAACCGAAACCGCTACCACTATAGGATACAGAAAATCACTGGTTACATGCAGGCTTACTCCTAATGAAGCGATAATGAAAGCAAACTCTCCAATCTGCGTCAGGCTAAAACCACACTGCATTGCCACCTTTAGTGGCTGACCTGCAAGAATCACACCTCCGGTTCCAAATATAACCTGTCCCAAAAGAATAGATAAAGTAATGGCAACAATGGGCCATGCATACTCCACAATCATGGCAGGGTCCACCATCATACCAACCGAAACAAAGAATATTGCGCCAAACAAATCCTTAACCGGCGCCACCAGTTTCTCTATACTCTCTGCCTCTACCGTCTCCGCCAAAATAGAACCCATGATGAAAGCACCGAAAGCCGGAGAAAAACCAACTTTTGCCGCCAGTACTACCATTCCAAAGCACATAGCCAAAGAAACGATAAGTAATGTTTCACTCCCCATCCACTTACGTGAACGTTTCAGAAAAATAGGAATAAGATATATTCCTACTACAAACCAAAGAATCAGAAAGAATACTAACTTACCAATACTGTAAATCATCTCCGTACCCTCAAAATTCTTACTTACAGCCATTGTACTCAGCATCACCATCAACACAATGGCAAGAATGTCTTCCAGTATCAAAATGCTAAGCACCAACCCGGCAAACCGTTGCTGCCGTAACCCCAAATCATCGAATGCCTTATAAATAATGGTCGTTGAAGACATTGCCAGCATACCGCCCAGATAAAGGCAGTCCATGTGTTTCCATCCAAAAGACCAACCGGCTACCATCCCGACCAATATCATACAAAATATAATGGTACACGCCGCTATAATAGCAGTACCTCCGACTTTCATAAGCTTTTTGAAACTAAACTCCAATCCTAAAGCAAAAAGTAGGAAAATAACACCGATATCAGACCAAGTATGAATATTTGCCGTATCTATTACTGATGGTGTATAAGGCATATGCGGGCTTGCCAAAAACCCGGCTACAATATAGCCCAAGACTAAAGGCTGCCTCAACCGTTTAAATATCAGCGTCATAATACCGGCGCAAATAAGAATCAAGGCGAGGTCACTTATAAGGGGAGCCAATTCTGACATAACAATATTTTTTTTGCCTGCAAAATTATAAATTATCTATCAACTGTGGAGTCTTTCACCTGCTTATTTTGTGATAAGTACTTTGTTTTAACTCATTGTCTGCATAACGATAAATATTATGGCAGGTTGGCAAAAAAAATCTCCTCCACCCATATCACAGGCAAGATGAAGGAGATAAAAAAAATGAATAATATTACTTTCTGAACGGTGGTTTGACAACCATCGCCTTTAATTTGCGTCCACGCACATCAATGAAAACCTCTGTGCCCGGTGTAGCATAAGCAGTTTGAATATATCCCATACCGATGCCGATTTTACGAATCGGAGACATCGTTCCACTGGTTACTTCACCAACCTTTTCTCCCTCTGCATTTACCAACTCATAACCATGGCGAGGTATACCGCGATCAATCATTTCAAAACCAACCAATTTGCGATTCAAACCTTCTGCTTTCTGCTTTTCAAGAATAGCACGTGCTGTAAAATCCTTTCCTTCAACAAACTTGGTAATCCAACCTAAGCCCGCCTCCAATGGAGAAGTGGTATCACTCAGATCATTACCATAAAGACAGAATCCCATCTCCAGGCGCAAAGTATCGCGTGCACCCAGTCCTATAGGCTTGATACCTTCAGGAGCACCGGCTTCAAAGATGGCATTCCAAATCGCTTCACCGGCTTCAGGATAGAAATAAAGCTCAAAGCCTCCGGCTCCGGTATATCCGGTATTAGAAATAATCACGTCTTTCTGACCGGCAAATTCTCCGGTAGTAAACGCATAATAAGGTATTTCAGACAGATTCACCGAAGTGAGTTTCTGCAAAACCTCCATTGCTTTCGGACCCTGGATAGCCAACTGCGCCATGCGATCGGAAGCATTTTCCAATTCAGCACCCGCCGTGTTATGGCTGACACACCAATTCCAGTCTTTCTCTATATTGGCAGCATTCACAACCAACAAGTATTTTTCCGGTTCGTAATGATATACCAATAAATCATCTACAATACCTCCCTCTTCGTTGGGGAAACAAGTATACTGAGCCTTACCAATAGGCAAAACAGCTACATTATTAGAAGTCACTTGCTGCAAGAAAGCCAATGCATTCGGGCCTTTTACCCAAAATTCTCCCATGTGGGAAACATCAAATACACCCACTGCATTGCATACAGTGAGATGTTCATCGATAATTCCCGAATATTCGATAGGCATATTATAGCCGGCAAATTCGTGCATCTTTGCTCCCAGAGCAATGTGTTTCTCGGTAAACGGAGTCGTTTTCATGTTATTATTCAATTATTTTTTAAGGTTATTATATTCGTCTTATCTTGCCACCAATTCTGAAATCTTCACCACTACCATCATGGCTTTTTCCAATGACTGAATAGGAGCAAACTCATATCTGCCGTGGAAATTCAGACCGCCGGCAAAAATGTTCGGACAAGGCAGTCCTTTGAAAGAAAGTTGTGCGCCATCCGTTCCGCCACGAATCGCTTTCACCTTCGGAGTCACACCGGCTTCTTCCATCGCCTTGAAAGCTATATCGATAATATGCATGACCGGTTCAATCTTTTCACGCATATTATAATACTGATCTTTCAATTCTACTGTCACTGTTTCTTCACCATATTTCTTATTAATCTCAGCTGCCCACTTCAACATATTCTCTTTACGCGCTTCAAATTTGGCACGGTCATGGTCACGAATGATGTAAGACAGCGTAGTTTGTTCCACCTCACCGGTAATACCTACCAAATGATAGAATCCTTCATAGTTTTCTGTACACTGGGGAGTCTCTCCATCCGGCAATAAATTCATAAACTGATTGGCCACACACATGGAATTTATCATCTTATTCTTGGCATATCCCGGATGCACGTTACGACCCTTTACAACTACTTTGGCAGAGGCTGCATTGAAATTTTCAAATTCCAGCTCACCTACCTCTCCTCCATCCATTGTATAAGCCCATTCACAACCAAACTTTTCCACATCAAACTTATGAGCACCCAACCCAATTTCTTCATCTGGATTGAAACCTACCCGAATCTTTCCATGTTTAATTTCGGGATGCTCTTTCAAATAAACCATCGCAGTAATGATTTCTGCAATACCGGCCTTATCGTCAGCTCCCAGCAGCGTCTTTCCATTGGTTACAATCAAATCTTCTCCTTTGTGGTCCAGCAATTCAGGGAACCGATTAGGAGAAAGAACAACATTCTCTTCCTCACACAAGACAATATCCGAACCGTCATAACCATAAACGATACGCGGAGTCACTCCTGCACCGGTCATATCAGGACTGGTATCCATGTGAGCAATAAATCCTATCGTTGGTACCGGTTTGTCGGTATTTGCCGGCAAGGTAGCAAAAAGATAACCATTCTCGTCCAATGAAATTTCTTCAAAGCCCAGTTGTTCCAATTCAGATCTCAAGTATTGTGCAAATACCATTTGTTTGGGTGTACTGGGCGTCACACCACTATTATCGTCTGATTGAGTATCGAAACTTACATACTTTAAAAATCGTTCTATCAGTGTCATTTTATCTTCCTATTTTTAATATTCAATGCTGTAAAAATAGGAAAAGAGCCGTGAATTGCCAAACAATTCACGGCTCTTTTTTCATTCTATCTTATTATTTTGATATCAGAAACAACTGGAACCATCAAAACAATGCGTACAAACTTTGCACTTTGGCAAACCGATAGCTTCAATTAAGGTTTCCAATGTATTGAACTTCAACGAAGTCAATCCGAAACGGTCGGCAATCATTTGCACCATCTTTTGGTATTGAGGTGAATCTGTTGCAGCATATTTTTCAAGATCTTTATTCTCATCTCCTTCTATTTCCTTAATCATGCGGCGTGTTATCAGCTCCAAGTCACCTTTTGATGCAGTAAAGCCAAGGAAAGGACAACTGTAAATCAACGGCGGGCACGCAATACGCATGTGAACCTCTTTTGCTCCATAATCATATAAAATCTTCACATTATCACGAAGTTGAGTTCCACGTACAATGGAATCATCACAAAACAAAACACGTTTTCCTTCCAGCATGGCACGATTGGGAATCAGCTTCATTTTTGCTACCAACGAACGCATTTCCTGATTGGCAGGAGTAAAGCTGCGGGGCCATGTGGGAGTATATTTGGTTATGGCACGATGATAAGGAATGCCTTTTCCTTCGGCATACCCCAGCGCCATACCTACGCCGGAATCAGGAATACCACAGGCACAATCCACTTCCGAATTATCCTTCTGCCCCATTTTATAACCACTCATAAAACGCACTTCCTCCACATTCCTACCCTCATAGCAAGAAACCGGGAAACCATAATACACCCACAAAAAAGAACAAATCTGCATTCCTTCATTCGGCTTGCGCATTTGTTCCATTCCATCGGCACGCAAGCGGATAATTTCGCCGGGGCCCACATATTTTTCAATTTCATAATCCAGATTCGGCAGACTGCTCGACTCGCTGGTCGCAGCATAAGCCCCCTCTTTCTTACCAATCACGATGGGAGTACGTCCCCATTTATCACGCGCCACAATAATACCGTCTTCGGTCAGCAGCAACATGGAGCACGACCCTTTTATCTTATTAAATACATTTTCGATGCCATCTACAAAGTCCTTGCCCTGAACAATAAGCAATGCTATCAATTCCGTTGGGTTTGTCTTTCCCAAACTCATTTCGGAAAAATGCATATTCGCAGCCAGCAAGTCACGCTCCAGTTCCGAAATATTCTGAATCTTGGCTACTGTAACAATGGCAAATTTACCCAAATGCGAATTGATTACTATCGGCTGAGGATCTGTATCACTAATAATACCTATACCCGAGTTACCTTTAAACTTCGGGAGTTCCAATTCAAACTTTGTGCGGAAATAAGAGTTTTCCAAATTATGGATAGACCTCATAAATCCTTCTCCCTTGGCATAAGTAGCCAAGCCTCCTCTTTTTGTACCTAAATGTGAATTATAGTCCGTTCCGTAAAATAAATCGGTAACGCACTCAGTCTTTGAGACTGTTCCAAAAAAACCACCCATTCCTTTTTGCTGTTTTTTGTTTAGGGTGCAAAATTACTAAAATCTCTGGAATAAACGAACAAAAAAAACAAAATGGTACCGAATAGCTTATGAATAAAATGTTTGCTGTGACAAATCCGACCTAACATTCCACCACCCGATACAATGCATACGTACGTGTGGCCCGATGCGTACGTACGTGTAGGCTTACGCATATATATGTGTAGGCTGATGCCACCGTATGTATAGACCTATGATCAGGCTGAGTGCTGCAAAAAGACCTTGAGGTTTTCAAAAAAGCTCGGTAAGTTTATTAAAAAGATGCCGAGGTTTTACGGAAACACACCGACCTTTTTCAAAAAGCTCGGCATCTTTTTCACATAGGGGCAGATGGAATCATCCCCTCACTAAGCCGATCATTCCTTCTTTCCGTTCATCCTTACATATTAGCCAAAACACATTATCAATCAATCGATTAAAAATGACAGGATATCCATTCATTCTCCTTTCAGTCGTGCTTCCCAAGCTGCTTTCAAATCTGCCTTCAGTATTTATCTGTATCAAAAAAAGTCTTACAGATGAAAGGAGGCTGAAAAGACAATACGAGATGTCCATTCACTACCGAAATCCGCCATAACAGGGCGTTTCAACGACTAATGAAAGGAGGAAGGAAGAGACAGATTTTTCCGTTTGTATGGCGAAAAACACAGTTATTTTTTTATGAATTCAGTCATTGCACGGCAAGCCACTTTGGGTATTTCACGATTACTGTTTATTTTCTCCACCCTCTTCCGCCACCTCCATGTGTTCTTTAAAAGATGTGAATGATGCTGACAAAAGTTACATTTTAAATTCTTTTGTTGGCATCATTTGTCTTTTATGAGACATTTATAATCTATATACTCTCAGTACCATAGCTCCTCGTCAGCCCAGTTCCTGCAAAATCCCATAGCCGTAATATCTATCGAAGGAAAACGAGCCAATAAATCAACAATCTTTTCGTTGAAATTGTTTTTGGGTGAAACTGATGACAGAAAATATCGAATAATACACAGCCTATAGAAAATCCTTTTCTTGTCTATTTGGGAAGTATCTATCCAAGCATTTGAAGTCTTGCGCGGTTCTGCTGGGTTTAACATAAAATCCCTGTTCCATATTCTTGCATGATGGCAACACATATTGCGAAGATTGGCAAGTACGGTCAACCACGAAGTGAAAACCTGCGGTTTCAAGCCGAAATAATTAGCGATGCCTTTCATCAGCTTGTTGCTGGCAATATTGGAATAAATATAGTTCAAGTTGCCGAAAGACAAGACTTCGGTAATCATCCATGCCGGAGGATAGTTTTCAACATAATTGTGCCTGAAATCCTCAATGTAATCTTCCTTGCTTGATGTAAGTTCCTTTTCTATGACAGCCAGCGTCTGATTGAATTTTTCAGCGTTAGCAAAATAGTCCGCCTTTGTTATCCAGTACTTATCACCAAATTCTTGACAGCCGATATTAGCCAAGACGCTGCGAATGACAACTTCTATTTTTTCAATCTCATTAAAGAGAAGAATGCGTAACTTCTTGTCAAAGCGGTAGAGCACCAAGACTTGCTCGAATGTCGTCCCTTCTTTTAGTTGCAAGTCACTCTTTGGACTTTTGTAGAACGGGTAGATGTAGGCTGAAAGACGGTGATAACCGATATTCATCAGATAGTTCTCAACTTTCCGCTCGTCATCCATAAGCATACCACGTTGCTTTAGTATCTGAACGATTTGTTCAGGAGAAGAATATGGTTTGGCAAAACTTGCTCTCATATAAGGTATAATAAAAAAAACGACCCGCCGATTTGAGCATCGTTGAGAGGCTTGGCAGGTTCTAATGCTGCAAAGGTAATAAAACTATTCTGAACTATAAAATTTTTCATGGTTTTGTTCCTAAGTTTTGTTCCTAAAATAGTTCCTAAAATAGTTCCTAAAATAGCTTTTATTACATTTCAAAAGTCGTATGACAGCTATTTAAGGTGAGTATAACCATGACAAAATATAGATACTAAAATGGTACTAAATTGTATCTTCTTCTTTATAACTGCATTATAAAATTCTTAATATCAGCTTGTTATTAAATTTAATAAATCCTAGTCCATTAATGCTTGGTTAATGGAAAGTTCGGGATCTTGCATTTGGTCAAGACGTTCGGCAGCCACTTGCGCCATCCATAGCTTAAAAGGTTCTGCTTTGGGCGATGGAATAGATTGAATGAAGCGGAGAAGTTGCTGTGTGTCAGCCACATCAGTCAGGCACATTTCGCCGTCAGCCGCAAGCATTTTCAAACCGTGACAAATTGTCACGGTTTCATTACCTTCCTTCTTTAACCTTTGTTTTAACTTACGCCAATAGGCCGTTGCATCAACACTATCCGTTAAGACAGCTACTACATCAGCAGAATGCTGTAAACATAATAGTTGCTAAGTCATTACCTCACAATCGGGCATCTACTCCCAAAGCCTTTATTATAAGCCGATAAGAAAAACTTTCCAGAATTACAGAAAAAATTTCTCTCCGAATGAATAATCCTTGCTATTTTTGCATTAAAATGCAGCAGTTATGAAATCATTATTATATATCTTTATCGGAGGAGGAACAGGAAGCGTGCTTCGTTACTTACTTACCATTGCCATTCAGCGCCAGACAGGGACGGCTTTCCCATGGGGGACTTTTGCCGTCAACTTCCTGGGTTGCATACTGATAGGTGTTTTTTATACGCTCACCTCACGCATTCATATCACCAATGAATTACGTCTATTGCTCACTATCGGACTTTGCGGCGGGTTCACCACTTTCTCTACTTTCAGCAATGAAAGCCTTCAATTATTAAAATCAGGTTTTTATCCCACCTTCTTTGCATACGCGATTGGCAGCGTGGTTTTAGGAATTATCGGAGTCATGCTCGGAGTTTGGATGAGTGAATAGAACAAAATCTCTTCCTTTTTTGTTATTATCATAAAACCACCCAATTAAATTTTAGAATCAATATGAAAATAGCAAAGATTAAAGGAAGAGAGATTCTTGACTCACGTGGCAACCCCACTGTAGAAGTAGACGTAACATTAGAATCCGGTATCATGGGACGTGCATCTGTTCCGTCGGGTGCATCCACCGGTGAACATGAAGCTTTGGAATTACGCGACGGAGACAAGACCCGTTATGGAGGAAAAGGAGTTCTGAAAGCCATAGACAACATTAATAATATCATTGCTCCGGCATTGACCGGCATGGACTCATCAGACCAACGCGGCATTGATATGGCTATGCTGGCTTTAGACGGTACCCCCACTAAGTCCAAACTCGGAGCCAATGCCATTCTGGGCGTATCACTGGCTGTGGCAAAGGCAGCGGCAAATTATCTGGATATACCTTTATATAGATATATAGGAGGAACAAACACGTACGTATTGCCCGTGCCCATGATGAATATCATCAACGGAGGTTCGCATTCCGATTCTCCCATCGCTTTTCAGGAATTTATGATTCGCCCTGTCGGTGCCAAATCATTTCACGAAGCATTGCGCATGGGAGCAGAAGTTTTCCACGCACTGAAAACCGTATTAAAGAAGCGCGGACTGAGCACTGCTGTTGGCGACGAAGGAGGTTTCGCTCCTGTGTTGGATGGAACCGAGGATGCATTGAATTGCATTTTGGCAGCCATTGAAGCAGCCGGTTATGAGCCATTCAAACACATCACTATCGGTTTGGACTGCGCTTCTTCAGAGTTCTACCATGATGGAATCTATGATTATACGAAATTTGAAGGAACAAAAGGTGAAAAGCGTACTGCATCAGAGCAAGTGGCTTATCTGGAAAAACTGTGTTGGGATTATCCTATCGACTCCATTGAAGACGGTATGGCAGAAAATGACTGGGAAGGCTGGCGTATGCTGACCGAACGTCTTGGAAATCGCTGTCAACTGGTAGGTGATGACCTGTTCGTAACAAACGTGAAATTCCTGGAGAAAGGAATCAGCGAAGGTTGTGCCAATTCTATCCTGATTAAAGTAAACCAAATCGGTTCGCTGACCGAAACATTGGACGCCATCGAAATGGCTCAACGTAATGGCTATACCACTGTTACCAGTCACCGTTCGGGTGAGACGGAGGATGCAACTATTGCCGACATCGCTGTTGCTACCAACAGCGGACAAATCAAGACCGGTTCATTAAGTCGCAGTGACCGTATGGCCAAATACAACCAACTGCTACGCATAGAAGAAGAATTGGGAAGCCGTGCCGTTTACGGATACAAGAAAATTGCACATGATTTCAAAGTATAAGAAGGCATGTAAAGTCACCGCCTGACATAGCATTTCGGGAGTGTGTCAAAACATGGATAATGCTGCCCCTACAGCCTGACGATGGGATAGCCCGGTTTAGTTTTAACACACTCCCTTTTAGTCCTATCCCAAGGGGCTATATTTTTTCTTCATTTCTTCCACATTCATTCCCGTGAAATAGTCTTCTATAAACTCCCATCTCTGCTCATCATCCAAGGAAGTATTACCAAAAAACAATTGGAACAGCTCTATCTGTTCAAGGAATATCTTTTCATTATTTTCAAGCACGAAGTTTTTATAAGCTTCCGATGTCACCTCTTTCTCCAGCACTTCAGGCATATTAACAGTCACCTCTACCGAAGGCACACCACCTTCGACAGTAAAATCGACCACATTGAGCATTGACAAAAGATTGAGAAGCATGTTTAGGTCTGAAAAAGGCGTGGTGTAAAACAGCAACAAATCTCCTTTCACTCCTGTAATACGCTGAGAGCAGAGCTTCTGATAACGTGAGAGCAACAAGTCAAAGCCTCGGGTAACAGTAAAAACCAACTTGTCTTCATCCTTTTTCTTCGTGCTACTGATATAGCTGACGCTTCTTCCCTCCTCCACTCTCGATTCCAGCAAAGAAGAAAGGAAACGTTTTGCCGAAGGAACATCCATATCATATTCGGCAAAGATACTGCGCAAATCATCTTCTTCAAACTTGCCCTTATTGCCATACAAACTAACAGTCAGCAAATCTTTCAACCGTTTCAGCAGACTCGCCAGTTTTGTGCATATATCTCCTGCATCTTCTTTCAGCAATACCTCATGTTTGCCGACAGCCGCCGCACGGACTCCTTCAAACAAATTACCATTATATAAATCGCGCTTAAACTCCCGATAACCCATTTCCGAGAAACAGCTTTCCCACAATGCTTCAAAAGATACCTTATAAATACCTTCCGCACCGACCACGGGAGTCATAAACTTTTTATACGTTTCCCTGAAAGCAGTATCCCCTGTTTTTTCCTGTACATATCCATCTGTAAAGAGGGTCCGGGAATTTATCTCAATGGGCTGTCCTCCAAAACGGCTGGATAAATCTTCCTCTATCCATAACAAAGCCGTTTTTATCACTTGTCCCAAATCCGATTCATATTCCAACTTGTTCTGCTTACGAGGAAGTTTCACTGCAAACTCAAAATCCGACAAAGACACTTGCATCTCCTTGCTTTTGCCCTTCATCAAATAGATTTCCCAAAGCTTCTTCAAAATCATCCCCAACTGATTTTGCGTAATGGCTCCGGCAGAGTGTAAGCGTTTCATAAAATAGAAATCCCGTTCATGAAAGTCGGTGGCCGCAATACCTTTAATACTTTTATCACGTGCCGCACGTCCTATCTCCTGAATATAGTCAACAAATGTACTCGAAGGAGCCACATGATACACCCGGTCAATATCACTGATGTCAATACCCATACCGAATGCTTTTGTCGCAATAATCATCCGTTTGTCACCTTCCTTAAAAGCTTCAACAATCGCTGCCTTCTGAGCCTTGTCCTTCTTTCCATAATAAGAAGACACCAATCGCCAGTTAGTAGAACGCACCCACATTTTAATCCGAGTGTCTATGCTGCCGGCAAAAGGATAATACATGATAGTTTTATGTTCATCCAGAAAATCATCGGTACGTCCGATAATGACACGTTGTTTCGCCTTATCATAATTCTCATCTTCTTCAATAGTAAGCAAACGAATATCAAAGCCGATATTTTCGCGCTTCACTGTTCCCACAAACAGTCTGCAAGGGTCTATACGCAAAGAGCGGATGGTTTCAAAAACCATATCATTTCCCCCGCGAGGATTCCAAACGGCAGTTGCAGTCAATGCAAAAACCGGAAAAGCATAGCCCAAGTTCTTCTTCAAATTATCCAAGTGACGACCCAGAAACCAATAATCCACACGGAATTCCTTCCCCCATGTAGTTACCGTATGTGCCTCATCCACCACAATCAATCCTATCCGACGGTCACCTATAAAATGTTTAATATCATAAGCCAACAATAATTCGGGAGAAAGATAAAATAAATCCGTCTCTCCCTCGCGCACCTGACGGTATGCCTCATTTTTTTCTTCAGGTGAAAGATCGGAAGATGCATAAGACACCTTTTCATATCCCAAATCACGCAGATTTTCCACTTGATCAACAATCAAAGCCTTCAAAGGAGAAATCACAATTGTAAGTAACTTATATTCTTGTCCCAAATAAATGGCAGGAAGCTGGAACAATAAAGATTTACCGGCTCCCGTTGGCGCTGTCAACAAGAAATTATAAACCGAATCCGTCTTCATCGATTTTTCAGACTCTTCAATAACCTCTTCTATCAATTGTCCTTGGGAAATTTTTAGTTTATCTTTGCCGGAAGACAAATCATTATAGACTTCAAAATCACGAAAATCAGTATAGCCATATATTTCCTTTAAAAGTTCTTTTACGGCCGGGCGACATTGCTGTGGTAAAGATGCAGTTGCAATATTTGTTTCCTTCATGAAGAAAAAATTAGCTGGATGATTATAAATAGAAAAAGGAATGAAGACTTACTCCATTCCTTTTGTCTTTCTGAGCCTCTTGTCGGATTCGAACCAACGACCCCGAGATTACAAATCACGTGCTCTGGCCAACTGAGCTAAAGAGGCGGGTGGGTAAGCTTACTATATCGCGCCGCTACAACCAACTACCTTTGCTGCGATCAAGCCCTGGAGGATTCATCAGGAGCTGGCCGTATAGGACTTACCCATTTTTGTTTTGCGAGTGCAAAGGTAGATATATTTTTTGAAACTGCAATACTCTCATGCACTTTTTTTTGATTTTAGCAGAAAAAATACATTTTTCACCCCTAAATATAGCATGTATTCTTAATAAAAGCCGTACTTTTGTAGACTTATTAATTTTGTGCACTTATCAATAAAGAATGACTGAACGTAAACCAACTCTTCAAGAATGCGCAATGCGCTATGGCACGGGCATGGGACTGCTTTGGTCCTTTAAGTTCATGCTTTTTCCTTTAGGACTGAGAATACCTTTCCTATTACTCCTGTTTATTGTACTTACATTAGGTGTCCCTATTTTGGGCTATATTTTTGCTAAAAAATACAGAGAACGTTATTGCAACAATGCAATCAGCTTTGGGAAAGCATTGCTGTTTACAATATTTATGTATATGTTCGCATCCCTATTCGTAGCAGTAGTCCATTATATCTATTTCCATTTCATTGACGGCGGTTTTGTTTTTGAATTCTATCAGAATATGATTAACCAATTCAAGACAACTGCCCAAGCAGAACTTTTACCTTCTATCGACCAATTGCAGGAAGCCTTTGATATGGTGGCAGCACTGACTCCATTGCAAATCACTTTCCAGTTGATATCAAATAATATATTTTACGGCATGCTGATAGCAATCCCTACGGCATTGCTGATAATGCGTAAACCGAAAAACCAATAAGACACATGGATATATCTGTAGTTATTCCACTGTATAATGAAGAGGAATCTTTGCCGGAGCTCTTTGCCTGGATTCAACGCGTAATGGATGACAACCATTTCAGCTATGAAGTAATATTTGTAAATGACGGCAGTACAGACCGCTCTTGGGAGGTAATAGAAAATCTACGCACCCAATCGGATAAAGTAAAAGGAATCAAATTCCGCCGTAATTACGGCAAATCCCCTGCACTCTATTGCGGATTCGAAAAGGCGCAAGGCAATGTGGTTATCACGATGGATGCCGATTTGCAAGACAGCCCGGACGAAATTCCCGAACTCTACAGAATGATTACCAAGGAAGGTTATGATTTGGTATCGGGCTACAAGCAAAAACGCTACGACCCCTTGTCAAAGACCATCCCCACCAAGCTTTTCAATGCTACAGCACGTGCCGTATCCGGCATCAACAACCTGCACGACTTCAATTGCGGGCTCAAAGCCTATCGCCGGGACGTGATCAAGAACATCGAAGTATACGGTGAAATGCACCGCTACATCCCCTATTTGGCAAAAAATGCCGGCTTCTCTAAAATCGGAGAAAAGATAGTGCACCATCAGGCACGCAAATTCGGAAAGACCAAATTTGGCGGACTGAATCGTTTTTTCAACGGATATCTTGACTTAATCACTTTGTGGTTTCTATCTAAATTTGGCGTCAAACCGATGCACATGTTCGGCTTCTTAGGATCACTGATGTTTATCTTCGGATTTATTTCCGTAGTCATCATCGGTGCTAACAAATTATACAACCTAACAAACGGCCTGCCTTATACCCTGATAACGGATTCGCCCTATTTCTATCTGGCTTTGACGTTAATGATACTGGGCACACAATTATTCCTTGCCGGATTCATCGGTGAGTTAATAGCACGCAACGCTCCCGAACGCAACAACTATAAAATAGAAGAAGAGTTTTGAGAATGAAGAAATTACCAATTACCATCCTATTGTTCCTGACTGCATCAGGATACTTATGGCAGGGATGCAGCGAAAGCGATTGTCCCCTGAGTACAACATCCCTTGCACATTTCGACTTACTGAGCAGTGACAGCCATTCGTCCGTCAAACTGACTTCCGAGGTCACCATTACAGGTACTACCGTGGCCGACGTTACAGTAAAAGACACATTGCCGGACGGAACCATAACAGATACAGTTGTGAAAGACTCTGTCTTGACAGACACCATTTACAACAAAGAAAGTGACTTGAGCAGCTTCAGCCTTCCACTCAGTTATACATCAAAAACTACTTATACGATACATTACAATGAAAAGCTGAAAGACGTGATTGAAATAACGCATCGCAACATCCCTTTTATTAGCGATATAGAGTGTGGCACCATGATGTTCTATCAGGTGGAAAATATCAATTATACAACAAACTCACTGGATTCTGTAGTGATTGTAAACCCGGATATCAACAATGAAGAAAAGAGAAACTTTAATATATACTATACTATTAGGGAGTAGCTTACTGTTATGCCCCTTACGCTCTACAGCCCAAGAAAAGAAAACGGCAACAACAGAAGAAAAAGCCACCGTACCTCTGTATCAGGGCACGTATGTGGGCTTAGATGTATTTGGCCTGGGAAGTAAAATATTCGGCAGTGACTTTACCAGTGCCGAGGTGAGTGTGGAGGTAAACTTAAAAAACCGCTTCATCCCTATTATAGAAATCGGTTACGGTCATACAGACACCACCGATGACGAAACCAATATTCATTATAAGGCTTCAGCACCTTATTTTCGTATCGGTATGAATTACAATATTCTTTTCAAAAAGCCTCATCTCCCCGGTTACGCGTATGGAGGTATACGCTATGGCTTCACCTCTTTCACATACGACGTCGATGCTCCCGCAATGGTCGACCCGACTTGGGGAAACATCACCGTTCCGTTTACCTACAATGGGGTAAAAAGCAATGCCGGATGGGTAGAACTGGTGGGAGGGCTTACGACCAAGGTATACAAGAATTTTTATATGGGGCTTTCTGTGCGCTACCGGGTACGCACCAGCATGAAGAAAACAGGAAATACAGAACCCTGGTATATCCCCGGATTCGGCAAGAACAAAGCTAACCATTTTACTATCGGAACATACAGTTTAATCTATAAATTACCTTTTTAGTGAATGAACACACTAGAGATTTGGCTTTTGGCAATCAGTCTTGCTATGGATTGTTTCACGGTATCCATAACAAGCGGAATCATCATGCGTCGCATCTGCCGACGCACTTTTTTTGTAATGGCATTCTTTTTCGGACTCTTTCAGGCCGTTATGCCCCTTATTGGATGGTTCTGTGCCAGCCGGTTCAGCCATTTGATAAAAGACTATGACCACTGGATAGCTTTCGGCCTTTTGGCTTTTTTGGGAGGACGAATGATAAAAGAAGGGCTCAGCAACGATGATAAATGTTGTTTTGACCCTACCCGCTTAAAAGTAGTATTGACACTGGCTGTAGCCACCAGTATCGATGCGTTGGCTGTCGGCATCTCCTTTGCCTTCGTAGGCATGAATTCATTCATGTCCATTCTTTCTCCAATAGCAATTATCGGCTTTACCTCCTTCGTCCTTTCTATGGCAGGCAATCTGATAGGAGTATTCTGCGGAAAGCGGTTTAACCTTCGGACAGAACTGTGGGGAGGTTTAATCCTGATAGCCATCGGCATCAAAATTTTAATAGAACATCTTTATCTCAACTAATTATAATATTATGAATAAAAAAAAACTAATCTGGCAGTTACCCTTTCTTGTGGTGCTGATTGTGGGAACGGTTATCATTCTGAAAAAGCAACCTCCTTTCCGCACAGACGAAGGATTTATTTTCGGTACAGTCTATAAAATCACCTACCAAAGTGACAAAGATTTAAAGAAAGAAATCGAAGCTGAATTGAAGAAAGTGGATAATTCCCTATCCCCTTTCAACCCCAATTCAATCATCAGCCACATCAACCATAACGAAGAGGTGGTTCTTGACACACTGTTCACCCATGTATTTAATCTGGCTCATAAAATATCCGAAGAAACCGATGGAGCATTTGACATAACAGTGGCTCCCCTGACTAATGCCTGGGGATTTGGATTTAAAAAGTCCATCCCTTTGGACTCATTAACCGTAGACAGCCTTAAACAGTTTATCGGCTATCAAAAGATAGAGTTACAGAACAACGAAAAAATAATAAAGGCAGATGAGCGGATGATGCTGGACTGCAGTGCCATTGCCAAAGGTTTCGGTGTAGATATAATTGCACAGTTATTCAACAGTAAAGGTATTAAAAACTACATGATTGATATTGGCGGAGAGGTGATTGTAAACGGAAAAAATCCTAAAATGAATGCATGGCGAATCGGGATTAATAAACCAATAGACGATTCCTTGTCCGTCAACCAGGAATTACAGACAATTCTTGAAATAAGCAATGTGGGCATGGCAACATCAGGTAATTATCGCAATTTCTATTATAAAGGTGGAAAGAAATACTCTCACACCATCGACCCTCGCACCGGTTATCCGGTACAACACAGTATTCTTTCTTCCACCGTTATTGCCCGTGATTGCACCACAGCCGACGCCTATGCCACTGCATTTATGGTGATGGGGCTAGATAATGCAAAAGCTTTTTGTGCAAAACACCCCGAGCTGGAAGCTTATTTCATCTGTTCAGGCGAGAATGGCGAATATGAGATATTCTTCACTGAAGGAATGAAGAAGTACATAGTCCATGCCAATAATCTAAAATAACGATGTATTCATGAATGCATCCGGGAGTGTGTCAAAACTAAAATAATAGATTAGAACGTTGACACATTCCCTTACAGGTTGATGTTTCCACAACCTGCTTATTTCAAATTCTGGAACTGTTCTATCAGCAGAGTCAGGTTAGCAGTAAAAAGCCGGGCGGAAATAGCCAAAAGAATGATACCAAAGAATTTACGAATCACATAAATACCACCTTTCCCCAAAAAACGCTCTATACGGTCGGTCAGTTTTAAAACCACATAAACCCATACCATATTCAGCACCAACGCTATTACAATGTTAACCGGAGCATATTCGGAACGCAGCGAAAGTAAAGTCGTAAAAGCACCGGCACCGGCCAACAAAGGAAATACCAACGGCACCAACGTTGCCTCTTTAATAGGTCCCTGGTTTTTAAATATTTCAATATCCAATATCATCTCCAGTGACATCAGAAAAATAACAAAAGCACCGGCTACTGCAAACGAAGCAATATCTACCTGAAACAACTTCAACATCATATCGCCGGCATAAAAGAACCCCAGCAACAACGCGAAAGAAATAAATGTTGCCTTGTTAGCATTCACATTTCTTCCTTTCTGCTTCAAATTCAATATAATAGGTATAGAACCGATAATATCTATTACAGCAAAAAGAACGATAAATGCACTCAAAAACTCCTGAAAGTCGAAAGAACCAAACATACTTACCTCCTTTTTTAGCTGCAAATATATTTATTTTTTATGCACTGTACAAGCTTTTATCTTAAAACATTAGTAGACTGTAAGAAACAATAAAAAAGATAAAACAGAATGCAACTCTAAATAATAAATCTCGTTTTATCGTTACCTTTGTATGTTAAACTATAACTTAACGAAGATTAGAACTTATGGAAATTACAATGTACGATACACTATTACAACTCCCTTTGTTCCAAGGATTATGTAAGAATGACTTCACGAGCATCTTAGGCAAAGTAAAATTGCATTTCCGGAAATACAATGCAGACGAGATTATTGTAGAACAAGGAGAGCCATGTACTGAACTTATCTTTCTGTTAAACGGTGAAATCTCTTCTCAGATTGTCGATGAGCAAAAGTCATACTCTTTACACGAAACATTTGGAAGTCCTTTTGTATTGGAACCCTATTCTCTGTTCGGCATGCATCCCAACTATATCGCCACGTATAGAGCGCGTACAGATTTGAACTTGGTCAGCATTGACAAAGCATTTGTTCTGTCCGAATTGAATAATTATGAAATTTTCCGTCTCAATTACTTAAACATATTAAGCAATCGTGCCCAAATTGCTTATAATAAATTATGGAACAGCTATATAGGAAGTCCCAAAGAAAAGATTATCAACTTCATTTTATCACGTTCTATGAGACCAGAGGGTGAAAAGCGATTAAAAATAAAAATGGAAGATCTGGCCGGTTTAATTGACGAAACCCGCATCAATGTCTCAAAAGAGCTGAACGATATGCAGGAAAAAGGCTTAGTAGAATTAAGTAGAAAAGAAATCTTCATCCCTGCCATGGAAAAGCTCTCTGAATAAAAACTGAAACAGTCTCTCAAATCGTCAACTACAGGGGCAGGGGTTGCCTGCCCGAACCGGTGGTGGCGACCTTGGGAGTAATCCACAAACAAGCTGTTTTCGGGCGAGCAAACCTCGCCCCTACCTATTAACAAAATGACAGCATTATCAACGTTTAGACACAACCCATCATTTTTTATGCCTATCCTGGCAGAATTTCAATCAACAAGTTTGTTAGCATATGGCATCCATTTAATATACTTTGTTAAATATATAGATAGAATGAGGTGAATGAGACTTTTTTTTAGCAATTTTGTAAGTCAAATATAATAATGTTATGACAGAAACAAAAAACCCGTTTTTAGAGCCTTATAATACACCTCATCATACCCCTCCGTTCCACTTAATCAAAGTAGAACATTATGAACCGGCTATCCGGGAGGGAATGAAAGAGCAAAACGAAGAGATTGATGCTATCGTCAATAATGCGGAGAAACCCAATTTTCAAAACACCATTGTGGCATTGGAAAGATCAGGGTCATTACTTGAAAGAGTAACCACCATCTTCGGTAACCTGCTGAGTGCTGAAACTAACGACGAGATGCAGGAGCTGGCAGAAAAGATGATGCCTTTACTGGCAGAGCATAATAACAGTATCAGTCTGAATGAAAAACTTTTTGCACGTATTAAAGCTGTCTACGACCGGAAAGATCAATTGACTTTAAACGGAGAAGACAGTATGCTGCTGCAAAAGACCTATGACGGCTTTATAAGAAGCGGAGCCAACCTGCAAGGAGAAGCAAAGGAAAAATACCGTCGGCTCAATACCGAATTAAGCGTACTCGCATTGCGCTTTTCACAGAATCTGCTGAAAGAGACCAATAATTATGAACTTTCTCTAACGACAAGTCAACTGGAAGGTCTGCCCGAAAGTATGCTTGAATCATACGCCCAAACAGCCAAAGAGAAAGGAAAAGAAGGCAATATCATCACATTGGATGCACCCAGCTTCGTTCCTTTCATGAAATACTGCAAAGACCGTACACTGCGACAACAGCTTTACATGGCCTATAATACGCAATGTACTCACGACAACGAGTACAACAACATGGACATAATCAAGCAACTGGTTAATATCCGTATGGAACTGGTACAACTTCTCGGTTATTCCAATTATGCAGAATACGTACTGAAGAAACGTATGGCAGAAACAGAAGAATCCGTTTACCAACTACTAAACCAACTGCTGGAAGCCTACTCTCCCACCGCGCATCAGGAAGTGAAAGAAGTGGAAGAATTAGCCCACCGCCTGGAAGGTAACGATTTCCAATTAATGCCTTGGGACTGGGCCTATTATTCGGAAAAGCTGAAGAATGAAAAGTTTAAGCTGAATGAAGAAGAACTACGTCCCTATTTTGAACTCAGTCAAGTAAAACAAGGAGTATTCGGATTAGCTACCCGCCTGTATGGTATCACATTTAAGGAAAACAAAGAGATTCCCGTCTACCATCCGGATGTAGATGCTTATGAAGTATTTGATGAAGACGGCAGCTTTTTGGCCGTACTATACACCGATTTTCACCCTCGTGCCGGAAAACGCTCAGGGGCATGGATGACCAGCTATAAAGAGCAATGGATAGAAAACGGAATCAACAGCTGCCCACATATTTCCGTTACGATGAACTTTTCCAAGCCATCGGCAGAAAAACCTGCACTACTCACTTTCTCGGAAGTAAATACTTTCCTGCATGAGTTCGGTCACGCCCTGCACGGCATATTTGCCAACAGCACTTACGCCACACTGAGCGGTACAAGTGTTTATTGGGATTTTGTGGAACTCCCTTCACAAATCATGGAAAACTTTGCCATCGAGAAAGAATTTCTCAATACATTTGCCAAACATTACCGGACAGGTGAACAAATCCCGCCACAACTCATTCAAAAGATAGTGGATGCATCCAATTTCAATATTGCATACGCCTGTCTCCGCCAACTGAGCTTCGGTCTGCTGGACATGGCGTGGTACACCCGCAAGACTCCCTTTGACGGAGATGTGCGTACCTATGAAAAAGAAGCATGGAAAAAAGCGCAAGTCTTACCTTCTCCGGCCGAGACATGTATGTCCGTACAGTTTTCGCACATCATGGCAGGAGGATACTCCGCCGGATATTACAGCTACAAATGGGCAGAAGTGCTGGATGCGGATGCTTTCTCGCTATTTAAAGAAAAAGGAATCTTCAACCGGGAAGTGGCCGATTCTTTCCGCCGGAACATTTTGTCCAAAGGTGGAACGGAACATCCTATGACGCTTTATAAACGCTTCCGCGGAAAAGAGCCCGGCATTGAGGCATTACTGAGACGAAATGGAATTATCAACTAAAAACAAGAAAAGAAATGAAACTGAAATCAATTCTTTACCTATTAATAACACTTCCATTATTGTGGAGTTGTAATAACGAAGATAACATAGAAGATATTTTTTCAAGTGGCACTTGGTATCTGATCAATTTTTATGGCGGAGGACTCGACGATGCCGGCACACCCGAATTTACTCCCAAAGATGACAACGCCACACTGGAAGTTATCCAAAAGTTTACCATCGTTTTCAATAATGACAATACATTCAAGGCTTCGGCACAAAATATCACCTTTGAAGGCATTTGGGAAGCAAATGGAAAAGACCGTTCGGTGAGCATCAACATCGAAGACCGCCGTAACTCCACTAATCTAAGTAACAAGTTTATGGATGCACTGGTAAATGCCCGCTTTTATAAAGGAGACAGCAATTATCTGCGACTGGCTCCCGAAGACAAGAAAAGCTTTATCCAACTCAGACATAATTAATCACATGGAAACCAACGAAGAAAAACAACTGAAACTCGACAAACGATACATCCGCATGGCCGGCATCTGGGCAGAAAATTCTTATTGCACACGTCGCCGGGTAGGTGCATTAATCGTTAAAGATAAAATGATTATTTCAGATGGATACAATGGCACTCCATCGGGTTTTGAAAATGTGTGCGAAGATGACAATGGAGTCACCAAACCTTATGTACTGCATGCCGAAGCCAACGCCATTACCAAGATTGCACGCTCCAACAACAGCAGCAACGGAGCCACCATGTATGTCACCGCTTCTCCCTGCATTGAATGTGCCAAACTCATTATTCAGGCAGGTATCAAACGAGTGGTTTACTCCGAGAAATACCGATTGGAAGATGGACTGGAACTATTGAAGCGAGCCAACATCGAAGTAATTTATATCGACCCCAATGAATAATAGTAAATAAAAATATGAGCAAAAACCGTACATCCCGTTTTATACCGATTATCATTGCCGTAAGCATCGTAGCCGGAATATTGATTGGAACTTTTTACGCTAACCATTTTTCAGGTAATCGGTTAGGTATCATCAACACTTCCTCCAATAAGTTAAACGCCCTGTTGCGCATCATTGACGACCAATATGTGGACACTGTGAAGATGAACGAATTGGTAGAAGATGCAATGCCTCAAATTTTAGGGGAACTCGACCCCCACTCTTCTTACATTCCTGCCAAAGACCTGGAGGCAGTAAACTCCGACTTGAAAGGAAGCTTTAGCGGCATCGGCATTCAATTTACCATCCAGCAAGACACAATTCATATCAGCAATGTCATTCAGGGAGGCCCGTCCGAAAAGGTAGGTTTGATGGCAGGCGACCGCATCATCTCTGTCAACGATACAGCTTTCGTAGGCAAGATAGTAACCAACTACGAATCAATGAAACGTCTGAAAGGGCCCAAAGGTAGCGAAGTAAAACTGGGTGTTTATCGTCCGGGAGAGAAAGAACCGCTATATTTTACCATTATTCGCGGTGATATCCCTGTCAAGAGTGTGGATACTGCTTATATGTTGAACGAAAAATTCGGTTATATCAAAATCAATAAATTCGGGGAAACAACATATCCCGAACTGCTGATTGCATTAGCAAAACTAAATCAAGACAACTGCAAAGGTGTGATTATCGACCTACGCGGCAATACCGGAGGCTACATGGGAGCCGCTATTCAAATGGTGAATGAATTCCTTCCCAAAAATAACCTGATAGTTTACACTCAGGGACGCAAATCTCCTCGTGAAAATTATCACTCTAACGGAACAGGCAGCAGCCAAAAAATGCCGCTTATCGTACTGACAGACGAAGGTTCTGCTTCTGCCAGCGAAATTTTTGCCGGTGCCATTCAGGACAATGACCGCGGAACCATCATCGGTCGCCGTTCTTTTGGCAAAGGATTGGTACAGCAACCCATCGACTTCAGCGATGGTTCGGCTATCCGACTCACTATCGCACGGTACTATACTCCTTCAGGACGTTGCATCCAGAAGCCTTACGTCAAAGGAAACGATATGAACTATGAAATGGATCTTGTAAAACGCTACGAACACGGTGAGTTCTTCTCGCAAGACAGTATCAAGCAAGACCACAGTACTATTTACTACACCGCCAACGGACGTCCGGTTTATGGCGGAGGCGGCATCATGCCCGATATTTTTGTTCCCCAAGATACAACGGGAGTTACTTCCTATTATACAGCAGCAGTAAGCAGGGGCCTAACCATTCAATTCTCTTTCCAATACACAGATACCCATCGTGCGGAGCTGCAGAAATATGATACGGAAGCAAGTTTGCTACAGTACTTGAAGCGTCAGAATATCTTGGAACAATTCGCCCGCTTTGCAGAAAAAAAAGGCTTGAAACGCCGCAATATCCTGATGTATAAGTCACAGAAATTATTTGAAAAGAACTTATACGGTAATATCATTTATAACATGTTGGGCATAGAAGCCTATATCCAATACCTGAACCAAACCGACAAGACAGTACTTAAAGCACTGGAAGTATTGGAAAAAGGAGAATCTTTCCCTAAGGCTCCCGAAGAAACCGTAGAAATAAAAGTCAACGATGAAGGAAATAAAAAAGAAACTGCGCAAGCAGATAGCACAGGAAAAAAGCCGTCACACCGCCACAGAGTTGACAGCGAATTCCATTGCTTTGCTTAACAAGTTGGAACAACATCCGCTTTTCATTGCAGCAAAGACGGTATTGCTTTATTACTCATTGGGTGATGAAGTACAGACGCATGATTTTATAGAGAAATGGTATCGGCAGAAGGACATCCTTCTGCCGGTAGTCAAAGGAGATATTCTGGAGCTCCGCCGTTATACAGGTCCACAAAATCTGCAAACCGGTGAAGCCTATCATATAGAAGAACCGACAGGTGAAGCATTTACTGATTACACTCAAATAGATTTTGCCATCATCCCCGGTGTTTCTTTTGATAAAAATGGCAATAGATTAGGTAGAGGGAAAGGATATTATGACCGGTTACTTCCCCAACTCCATTCTTATAATGTGGGTATTTGTTTTGATTTTCAGGTAAGTGACGAGATACCGACAGAATCATTTGACAAACCGATGCACGAGGTATGGACGGAAAAAGGAAAGATTTCCCTTTACCAATAATTACCGGAAAATAATATTTACAATAACCTGTGCACCTACTTGCTTGTTCAAATTCCTCACCAACAAGTCTCTTCCCATCATCAGTTCCTGACGGAGCACGGAAGAAGTGAGGTGTACATAAAGAATCTGATTCTTAATATAAAGGTTGCTTGTATAACCGGCAATAGCGGGTCCCACTACATCTTTCCATGCCTGTACCAGCCTATATTCATTCAAAGGAGACTCCAGTCCGTTCAAACGAAAGAACTTACGAATCATATCTCCTATTTGTTCCGCATCATTCCGCTTCATTCTGTATCTCCTTTCCGTTCTGCAACACTGCCATTTTCTACTCCAAACACTTTATATTTCCCTTCGATATTCTCCAAAATCTTATCCAAATGTTCCCGGTTGGTATCCGTTATAAAAATCTGTCCGAAGTTATCGCCTGCTACCAGCTTTACGATCTGTTCCACACGGGAAGCATCCAGTTTATCAAAAATATCATCCAATAACAATAGAGGGGTGGTATTGCTGCCTGTCCGCTTCAAAAAGTCGAACTGCGCCAATTTCAAAGCAATAAGATACGTTTTGTTTTGTCCTTGAGAGCCTTCCCTTTTAATTGGAAAATTCCCTAACTGCATGATAAGGTCATCTCTATGAATCCCTTTCAACGAATATCCCATAATGCGGTCACGCTGCCGGCTTCCTTTGATGATTTCCTGTAAGTTTCCCTGTATAGCGTGAGACTCATATGATAAATTCACCTTCTCCTTATCTTGAGAAATATAAGAATAAAACGACTGAAAAGTGGGGATAAATTCAGCTATGAATTCACTACGTTTCTTATACACGACCTCTCCACTCACAGCCATCATCTCCTCCCACACGGAAATCAGCTCCTCATCAGGCTCCACTTCAGCCTTCAACAAAACATTACGCTGAGTCAATGCTTTATTATAGCGTATCAAAGCATTCAGATATTCTTTATCATATTGCGAAATCACCACATCCATAAATCGGCGTCGCTCCTCACTCCCGCCGGCTATCAGTTCGGCGTCTGCCGGCGAAACCATTACCAAAGGAACAAAACCAATATGATCAGACAGTCGGGTATACTCTTTTTTATTACGCTTGAACTGCTTTTTTTGCCGACGTTTCAAACCACAATAAATTTCTTCCGGATCACCTTCATCCGTTACATAAAACCCTTGAATCACAAAGAAATCCTGACCATGCATAACATTCTGCGAATCAATAGGATTCGTAGCACTCTTACAGAAAGACAGATAATAGACCGCATCCAGTAAGTTCGTCTTTCCCATCCCATTCTGACCAATAAAACAGTTCATCTTAGGTGAGAAATCCAGTTCCACCTGTTCCAGATTCTTATAATTCAATATCGAAATACGTTTCAGTATCATAGACTTTCTGTTTGATTTAAGCCACAAAATTAGGGATAAAAACGGTAAAACCTAAAAAAATATGCCTGTAAATTTCATTAATACATATAAATGAACTACTTTTGCTGTCCGAAAACTATAGCAGAAAAATAATAAAAAGTAAATATAAAAATGGCAGAAAAAAAACACACTCAAGACCCTTTGGATATGGAAGAGGCTTTAAGTACCTCCGAAGCATTCATTATCAAGTACAAAAGTAGAATTCTGGGAGCTATTGCGGCAGTTGTAATCATCATTGCAGGCTTCATGGGTTACAAGCATTTCATCTCTGAGCCGAATGAAATCAAAGCTTCAGCAGCTTTATTCAAAGGAGAACAATATTTTGGAGCCGACAATTTTGAAACTGCACTGAACGGTGACAGCATCGGTTACAAAGGTTTTCTGAAGGTAGCTGATGAATTCAGCGGAACAGCAGCCGGTAATCTGGCTAATGCATACGCAGGTGTGTGCTATGCACAATTAGGTAAATATGAAGAGGCAGTGAAATACTTGAATAAGTTCAGCGCTGACGATCAGCTGGTAAGTCCGGCTCTACTCGGAACAATGGGTAACTGCTATGCTCAGGCAGGGCAATTGGACAAGGCTGCCGCTACCCTGATGAAAGCAGCCGACAAAGCAGACAGTCAGGCATTAAGCCCTATCTATCTGATTCAGGCAGGACAGATTTATGAAAAGTTGGGTAAGAACAGCGAAGCTGTGAATGCTTACACTTTGATTAAAAACAAGTACTTCAATTCTTATCAGTCAATGGATATTGATAAGTATATTGAACGTGCATCCATCAAATAAGAAAGAAGATATTTTTTAATCATATCGTAGGCACGGATTACACGGACACACACGGTTTCTCTTCTTAGAATAAACTGTGAAAGCCGCGAAATCCGTGCCTTATTAATTCATATAAACTATGGCAACAGCGTATCATAATTTATCAGATTACGACTTCAATTCCGTACCCGATGCAGAAAATATGCGTTTTGGTATCGTAGTATCCGAATGGAACAGCAATATTACCGGTCCTCTTTTGGAAGGTGCTGTCAATACTTTAAAGAAACACGGAGCTAAAGACGAGAACATTCTGGTACAAACAGTCCCCGGAAGTTTCGAATTAACTTATGGCTCTGCACAAATGATTAAAAGTGGCAAAGTAGATGCAGTCATAGCAATAGGCTGTGTAGTACGCGGAGATACTCCCCACTTCGACTATGTATGTGCCGGCACCACTCAAGGTATCGCCCACCTGAATGCAACAACCGACGTGCCCGTCATTTACGGACTGATTACAACCAATAACATGCAACAAGCTGAAGATCGCGCCGGTGGAAAATTGGGTAATAAAGGAGATGAAGGAGCCGTTACAGCTATAAAAATGGTCGACTTTAAAAGAAAATTGCAGAAACTTTGAAAAAAAGTTCTGCAATAATTTGCATATTCAAAAATAAGTCGTACCTTTGCATCGCAATTGAGAAACAAACCTCCTCAATAAGAGAATTAAGGAGTTCTTAATAAGCGAATGGGCAAATACCAGAGTGGCCAAATGGGGCAGACTGTAAATCTGCTGTCTTTCGACTTCGGTGGTTCGAATCCATCTTTGCCCACAAAAATTGCGGAAGTAGCTCAGTTGATAGAGCATTAGCCTTCCAAGCTGAGGGTCGCGGGTTTGAGCCCCGTCTTCCGCTCTTAAGATAAGAGGATATCCTTTTCGGGTATCCTCTTATTATTTATAATGATAAACAGTGTCCCCCTATAAAAACATTCTCTCCTTCCCTTGACAATCAGCATGAAAACTTTTCAGAGTCTATTTTTGTTATATACATATCAATAACTTTTAAACAAAGAAAGGACAAGTATGAAAACTATTATTGATAGAGCTACATCAAGAGGATATTTTAATCATGGCTGGTTAAAGACATATCACACATTTAGCTTCGCAAATTATTATAATCCGCGACGAATCCACTTTGGTGCCTTGCGTGTACTGAACGATGACAGGATTTCGCCGGGAGAAGGTTTTGATATGCATCCACACAAAAATATGGAAGTGGTTTCCATCCCACTAAAAGGTTATTTAAAACATGGAGACAGTATAGAGAACCAAAGTATCATCACGCCCGGAGAAATCCAAGTAATGAGCACAGGAAAAGGTATCTATCACAGCGAATATAACGGCAGTAATGAAAAAGATCTTGAACTTCTGCAAATCTGGATAATCCCCAATAAAGAAGAGACAGAACCGGAATATCATAATTACAATATCCTTCCGTTAATGAAGCACAACGAATTAGCAACCTTCATCTCGCCCAATGGAAACACTCCGGCACATTTACTGCAAGATGCGTGGTTTTCAATGGGAACACTGAGTGCCAATCATAAAGTGAGCTATCATTTGCACAAACCACATACAGGCGTCTATTTCTTCATTATAGAAGGCAACGTAGATATAGCCGATGAAAACCTGACCCGCCGTGACGGTATCGGTATATGGGATACCGAAAGCATCATCATTAAAACCAATGAAGAATCACAAGTACTGGCTATTGAAGTAGCTTTATAAATTATTTATTTGTGGCACATTCACCCATCCGGTTGATTTGCGCCACAAATTCTTCCTTGCTGCCTTGTCCCAACCCCATTTTTCTGCATATACGATAAACCACACGGTCGACAGAACGGGCTTGAACCCCAAGTAAATCGGCAATATCATCAAAACCAAGCCCCAACACAAATAAGAAACAAATGTCTTTTTCATTATTCGTAAGCGAAGGATAAAGCGCTTCGAGGCGGTCTGCCCAACGATGACGTGATACATTCAGCCAATGTTCCAGCTTGGCACGGTCTTCGGCCGGATTATAACGCGGATTTTCTTTTGATACAATCCGCAAATAAGTCTGAGCAGCTTCCACGGTTTCAACAGGAAGCGAAATATGTTTGGAGCGAAACGTCACCTCCAGTTGACGAATACGCAATTCTTTATTTTTCTTCTCTTCTTCAAGGGCTTGCATCTGCTCCTGTAAATTCTTGGCTTCCCCTTGGTTTTCTTCTATCTGCTCCTGAAGTGTATCAATCTGCTCCTGAAGGATAGAAGCATCCTTTTTATAATTACGCAGGATATCCAGTTTTTGATAACGGAAAAACTTCCAGCTTCCCCACAGCAGTAAGGCTAGTGTACACACTGAAGCTATCGTTATCAATATCGTTATAGTCCAGCGACTGCGATAATCATTACTCTGTCTCAGTACTGCCGAATAATCATATTTCTTTTCTATCTCCAATAATTCGGCACGGCTCCCCGATGTAAACAGCAACTCCAGTTCATTAATATAATGCTGCATATATAGGGCTGCTTCACGCTCAAATCCCTTTGCTTGCATCTCTCTGTACATATCTTTATATACCGATGCTCTTAACTTAGGACGGGAAGATTTCAGCACTTCAACACGCAGGCTGTCCACCGTTGCGCCTTTACCCAACTTTTTATACACTTCAGCCAGTTCGATATCATATCCACGCCGCGCCTCAGCCGTAGAAGTACGTTCCTGTGCCTGCTTCAGCAAGGAGACCGCCTCATTCCAGTTCTTCTTATCCTTTTCTACCAGCGCCAAGCGATAGTATATCTTTTCCTGAGTACTAAAATCCATCCGGTTTACTATATCAAAGAATTTATCCTGTACCAATTTCACCTCTTCATTATACCGGGGCGTACCTTGCCCCAAATAAAGCGGAATAAAAGCCGAGCTGCCCCCCATGGCTTTCCATGAGGGGACAGACAGGTTCAAATCCAATGCTTTCTTATAATAGCCAACAGATTGTTCATAATGTGCATACCGCCCGTTGATATGTCCCAATGCCACATACACCAGAAAATGAATCCGTAAATCTTTTGCAGACTTCACTGCCTCTTCCGCCTGCTTATAAGCATATATGGCCTCATTATCCTTTCCTAAACTTTCCAATACATACCCTTTATACAGAAAAGCGGACGCCTTTTCATCGGAAGTGCCATGAGATGAATAATACTTCACGGCAATATCAATCAGCGAATCAGAAGATATTTCCTGTCCGCACCTGTGCATGACTTGTGTCATGAGCAAGGCATAAAGACTATATTCTTCTTTAGAAAGTTTCTCCGGCGAGGGAATTGTTCTCAATATCTGAAAAGCAGAATCGGGTGCATTCCACAGATAATACTTTCCCCATGACAATTGAGAAGTATGTTTCTCCCCACTGCATGCAACATTGAAACACCCTATAATGACTACCCAGACAGACAACAAGATAAACGAACGTTTTTTTATCATATCACAAAAATATCACTTTTTAAACTCTCCGCAATTTATATACAATAAAAACAGGATTACTATCATCATTAACCTCTTTCAACTCAGGCGGAACAGTTATATTGCACTTTTCTTTATACAGATGCAACTCATAGGCAGTGAGCAATTGAACCAAACAATCACCCTGCGTACGTCCCCATACCGGAAAATCCTGATAGCTCTTGGTTCCGAGCATTCCGTAAAGCAAATTAGCATCTCCCAATGCCCGGATATCTCCCGGTTGCGCACACTTCTCTGCCAATACCTGCCCTGTCTTCTTATGGACAGAAGCAACATAATGCCCCGCATTATATCTGCAACGGAAATAATAATTGGAAGGAGTTTCAAACATATCAGACACAAAAATGTCATAATCCTCTCCAAACTTTCTTTTCAGCGAACTAAAATCAGTGGCATCCAATGAACGTATCACTTCCTTATCCGAGTTACCCGTCCTCAACACACACGCCGGAAGAATGTCATCCGCCGTCACTCTAAAGACGGTATCATTGCTGCCTGTCTTAAACAAAACGGATTCTTCCATATCGGAATAAGCTGTTGCCAACGCAATAGTAAACCCGGCTTTCTCATGAGATACTAAAGGAGAAGAAAAGTCGTTCTTCATTGCAATCGTATCTGCTTTATCCGAAAAAACTCCCAAGCCATAACTACCGCTTTCAAAAGGCACGTATGGAAAAGCAACTGAAGCAAAACAATCTTGGCCCACCATGCGCTGATAAACAATCGTATAATCGTGATTCAGACTCTGAATAAACTCACCGTCCAAGGTATAGACCATTATTTTATTGGAACAAAACAAATAGAGACGGTTATTTTTTTCGTCAGCCTGCATCCCCATCAGGAAATCGCTAAATTCACCCGGTCCCTGACCGAAAGGAATCAGTGTCTTGACAAACTGTCCCTTCCGGTCGAACTGCACGATACGCTGTTCCTTAACAGGAGAAACATAAATATAATTACTTGTCACGGCATATTCGGACACTCCATCCAGCAAAGAAGCCGGATCTGCCGTTGTTTCCAACGGAATGTATTCCACACTTTCTATCTCATCTTGCAAAGCAAGCATTGACGGATGATCCATACCACTTCTCAAATCTACCGAAAGTAACTCCTGAGGAGTTTGTTCCGAACTGCAAGAAGCCATAAAAGACAATAAACAAAAGTACTTAAATAATTTCATAGCAATAATCAATTTTTAAATGTGTATACAATAACCATCGGATTATCATCAGCATCCAACTGCAAAGCAACCGGTTTATCTTTCAGATATCCTTTATTCTCCAATTTCTCCAATGTCACGGCATTAATGACCTGCACACAAATTCTGTCTTTATAAATATATCTCGGACAGAAAGGCACTCCCCCATCCCAATCATTCTCCATTCCTATTACATTGCCATCACTAAATCCAACCGACAATTCCATGAAATCTTGTTTGACCGGCTGAGACAAGAATTCTCCCGTCCGTTTATCCAAACGCTGGAAAAAGCACTTTTCCGGCTTGGACAAGACAATAGTCCGGAAATAGAAATAACGTGAAGTTTTAAAAAAGGTGAACAACTCTATAGTAGATAATGTATTTGTATTGTCTTTAGCCATTTCATTGATGTCTGCTATCTTTTCGTTATATTCGGCTCCGTTCTTTTTATCATAAACACAAGCAGGACGAATACCTGTTTCCGTCACCCGGAACACAGTATCATTGCAAAGCGTATAAGCTAAAGCCGAATTTTGAAAAGGAACGAATTGTATTTCCTGCATATAACAAGCTTCTGCCGGAACATTAGCCGGAAAGGGTGATTTGGTTGCCATCATCTGATTCTTTTCATTTTTAAGGGCAACCAGCCAAGGAGATTGCTGAATAGGAGTAATCGAAGCTCCCGACAATGCAAATGAGCCATTATTCAACAGATAGCGATTTTCCACAGCCTCTACCGTTGTGGTATCGGTGCGCAGAAACTCACCATCATAAGAATAGACAAACGCCGGCAACCGCCTGCTATTTTAAAAAACTTCTTTCTTATTTACATCCAACGAAATATTCTCTATCGTCCAAGGAGCATATTCGCCCGGACCATTCCCTACCCTGCCTATCTGACATACAAACTTTCCTTGTCGGGTAAATTTAAATACCTGGTCTGTCTTACCATTTTGAACAAAGATGAAATCATCATCCATTATCAAATAAGTCAAATTACTTATCAAACACGAATCCGTCGTTTCCAAAGGAATATATTCTATTCCCATCACATCATCCTTCATCGAAAAAGGAGTATTCTGCTCCATAGCCGAACGTACATCTGCCACCCAAACATCCTTTTTTTCTAAAGAAGCGGATTGGCATGCGCCTAATATCAACAGAGTTAAAACAACTCCTATCCATACCTGTGCTTTGTTTTTCATAATCGTATTCTATTTAAATTTCGAAGCAAAGATATAGAAGAAGAAAACATTTCGGATTATGAAATGAAAGAAGTTTTGCGACTAAACAAGTCACTGATATTTCAACAGTTACAAGTAGTAAGGAAGATTTTGTGCGACAATTAAAAACTCTTTTTTAAAGGGATGAATACACAAAGCAAATCGTTTTCGGGCGAGCTAACCTCGCCCCTACGAACTAAACGACAGCATTATCTACGCTTTGACACACTCCGAATGCACAAAGCTATAATTCTATTGTCAGCTCCACCGGACAGTGGTCCGAACCAAATATATCCGTATGAATAGCCGCCCCTTTCAACTTATCATTCAGAGAAGCAGAAGCGAGAAAATAATCAATACGCCAGCCGGCATTCTTCTCTCTCGCTTTGAAACGATAGGACCACCATGAATAAATTCCCTCTTGCTCCGGGTAGAAATAACGGAAAGTATCCGTAAATCCCGAATCGAGCAGCGTAGTAAACTTAGCACGTTCTTCATCCGTAAATCCGGCATTCTTGCGATTGGTTTTCGGATTCTTCAAGTCAATCTCACGATGCGCCACATTGAGGTCGCCACAGACGATGACAGGTTTCTTTTCCTCCAATTTCTTTAAATACGCACGGAAGTCATCTTCCCATTTCATACGATATTCCAAACGGCGCAGCCCATCTTGAGAATTGGGCGTATAAACCGTAATCAGGAAGAATGAGTCCAGCTCAAGAGTAATCACACGTCCTTCGTGGTCGTGCTCGTCAATGCCCATCCCGTACGTTACCGAAAGAGGTTCGAGACGAGAAAAAACAGCTGTGCCCGAATAACCTTTCTTTTCTGCATAATTCCAGTAAGAACGGTATCCTTCAAATTGAGCATCCAATTGCCCCTCCTGCATCTTAGTCTCCTGCAAGCAGAAGAAATCAGCATCCAGCCGACGGAAGGCATCGGCAAAACCTTTATCGTAACAGGCACGCAGGCCGTTCACATTCCATGATATGAGTTTCAACATGATTCTTTTATTTTTTTAGGTAAAAACTTTCAGCAGCAAAAGTAAGCACAAAAGCATATTTATCAAAACAGAATACGATGAAAAATACACAAACCTACTTTCCTGAAAACTCCCAAGCTTCGCCATAAACGGCTCAAGATACGCCAACGCAAAGAAGAAACCGACACGGCACGTCCTGAAACCCGATAAACCATTCCCAATACTCCGATAATATCCGCAGCTGTACACTCCTCATAAAACGCACAAACACCATCCCCCTGCATAATAAACCGACCATCCTTCATCCCGACAATCCGGTGAAGCAAACACCGGCCACGATAACGAAACAAAACCACATCCATAGGTTTCAAAGATTCTGCCTTACATGGATAAACCGCCACTTCATCTTTTCCTTCGCGTAATAACGGAAACATAGAACTGCCTTTCATCCGAAAACGTACACTCTTCCCATGATGAATATCATCCTCTACAAGAGAGAAGAAACAATCATTTGGCAACCGCTTCATCATTCTCTGCAAATAAAGTACGACAAGACAACTCCACAGCCTCTCTATCCGGCAAACAGGCCAAATGATAAAAAGGAACCTGAGAAACAATTTTCCCTAATGTGGTACCGATACCTTCATAAAGTCTCCTGTCATAAGCAAACTCCGGAGGAGAAGAAGGATGAAGAGCTGCATAAGACCGCAATATCCCTAATCTGACCATCCGATTGGAAGTTTCCTGTGACAGTCTCACACAACCGGCCAGTTCATATCGCTCTGCTTTATAACAAGGAGTTTTCCCGCTCCATGGACTGCCATAAACCCATATTCCGGTATGTTCGACATGCACCACCGGACTATCATCATTCAACAATACGGCTCCTGCCCGATACTTCTGCCACAAACGAGTATGAGTGCTCTTTCCTGTACCGCTTTCCCCTAAAAACAGTACAGCCTTTTGACGATATACGATACAACTGCTATGTATAGCCACCGTATCCGACATTGCCGTCTGTATCCCATAGCCAATCCACAAGGCAAACCGCACTAAGCGAGCTGACCAGTTGCCGCACAGATAACAAACATTTACTTCATTATCAGTCCACAGGAAAAGACTTTTTTCATTTACCGGAGATAATCTTAACAAATAACCGCCCGCAGTACATCCGAAGATTCCTTCCACCCCTTCATGAGCAAACACATATTGCCGTTCACAAAAAGCAGGAATATTCCCAGACTTTCCTTCCATAAAAAAGAATTCCGGTACATTATAATCCCCCTCGGCAACCTCAAAAGGAGCAAACCCAGCCATTCGCTCCAGGACAGAACACAGAATACTGCCCGATACTTTAAAACAGTGGCCGCCTACCTTATATATATTATGCATTTTCTTTTCAATTTAAAGTTATTATACGATTACAAAAAGCCAGCGAACTCTCACGATGGGCTATTGATAAAACCGTCAGCCCCCGATAATCATTTCTGAGTCCGCATATCATCTCATTTATTTCGCATTCGGTTGCCGTATCCAACGCTGAAGTAGCCTCATCCAACAACAATATATCCGCCTCCTTATAAAGCGCACGTGCGATCCCTACTCTTTGCTTCTGCCCTCCCGACAAACGTGCCCCACTTTCACCCAGCAGCGTATCTATTCCCAGCGGCAACTCATCCACCCATTCATCCAGCCTCACCTGCCGTAATATCCGCTTCACTTTCTCCTTACTGATATCACAACATCCCAATGCAACATTCTCAGCCAGTGTCCCGTCAAGAATAAAAACGCCCTGCGGCACATAACCTATCCGGCGATGCCATAACTTCCTGTTCTCTGCTGAAAGGAGAACACCGTCTATCCGTATCTCCCCTCCATCAGGCTTCAAGAATCCCAATAAAAGATTGAACAAAGTGGACTTGCCTATACCGCTTGAACCTCGAATACCAATATACTCTCCCTTCCGAATCGTACAATCAAACTCCTTTAAGACTCTCTTTCCTTCCGGATAAGTATACGAAAGATTGGATATTGCAATTTCTTTTTCAAAAGATAACCCGGCTGTCGGTTTTTCTTCGAATGTTGAAAATAAATCTTCCATTCCTGCTTTTATTATCCGCAGACAAAAAACGGAATTCTGTATCTGAGTCCATGCAGAAAGCGATTCACGCAAAGCCGGCAATAAACGAAAGGCACCCACGGCAAAGATTCCCACCAACGCCTTCACATTTCCCGTCCCGGACAATGCAAGCAGTGTGAGTCCTATAACAACTGATAATTCTGAAAGGCAAAGCGGCAGATGATACACCGTCTCCAGCTTCAAACGGCAAAAAGAAATCGTATCCAAACCCTTCAGAAAAGAATGTTGCAAGGAAGGAAATGCATGGTTTACTTCCAGCTCGGCATATCCTTTATAAGCTTCGGTGACAATACGTGTCTGTTCGCGCCGTGCCAACAACTCCTTTTTACCATAATACCTTATCCGCCTTTTTATTCCGAATATATACATCAACATAAAAGGGAAAAAAGCAAGATATAACATCAGCACCGTCATCGGTGCATATACCAACAGTACCGCAGTAACCAATAAAATAAGTAATACATCAGCAGTCATATTCAGCAACGGAGACAACAAACTCATACTGAAAGCATAACATACGTAGTTCACCTCATATCCCAAACGAGTGCTGCCCAACCGACTGATAAACAAGATTCCGCGATGATAATAAGAAGAAAAAAGAGAAAAACTTAATCGTTTATACAAAGACAATAAAAAATAGTTTTGAAAACGGGACAATCCCATGACCAATACATTTTTGAATAAAATAAACCCGACAGCCAACAGACAAAACAATAGGGCTTCTCCCTTTTCTTCTTTCTCTTCTATCAAAAAAAGAAGTACCGGTATTAAAGCTGCAAGTCCGGCAAAATTCAGCAACGCACTGAAAAACACAGCCATTATTACCCTCATCCCCATTCTTCGCTCCGAGGGCAATAATAAATGATAGATTTCTTTCAACATAAATTATGATACCGTTCGGCGGAATATGGATTGTGGGAAACGTACATGTTGGATAACAGATATCCAAAGCCACTTTACTAAAGATACACGCATCACACTGTCACACAAACGATGAATATGTAACATCCGCTTCAGTTTATAGACCAATATTCCCCATTTACCGGTAGCCGGTACATTTATATTATAAGTGGGATGAAGCATTTCCTTTAATAAATTCTCCGCCAGCTCTTCCCCTCCTTTCATGACAAGAACCTCTGTACCCAAGTAGCGGTTGCACAAATGTGTAAGTGCATAAATCATATTCAGAAAACGTTCATCCGTCACTCCTTCGGGTATCTTCAGTCCCTGCTTCTTCAACAGGCATGCCCAATCACATAAGTGATGCATGGCAAAACCAAGTGCATAATGCTGTGCCGAATGAAAAGCAAGGAAAACAGTATTGAAATCCGGCGAGGGAGTCAGCACCTCATACTTGCCATCAAGCACTGTCAGCCGGGGACGGAGAAGCTTCCGCAACAAAATATCCATCGAAACAGCCGTACGGTATATTTCCGTATTCAGGAATTTTTTATGATTCTCTATCGGAATACCTTTATAATAAAACATACTGTGCTTTTGCGAATGCGAAAAATCCACTTCTATTCCCCGGCCTCTCATCAGCTTGTCGGCAAGAGAGTTTGCTTCCCTATCACTCAGACCGGAAGAATCGGCAGAATAGGTAAAGATATCAATATCACCTCCCTCACGGTGAGAAGGAATAGGATAATTATTGGCAAACCCCACTCCTTTTAATTGCACGGCAGTGATGCCGTGTGTGGCATAGAATGTCGATAAATCGGATATAACCCGACAATAGTACCGATATCTCTTTTCACATCTTTCTACCGCCAGCCACCAATTTATTTTTAAGGATTTGGGTGGTTGTAACTCTGTGGGAAGAGTAATCAAACCATCCCAGGCAAGTGCCATTACACCCTGTCGAACAGACAAGCGGTAACATTCCTGCCAAGCTTCGGAAGTGATACCGGCAAAGATTGTTGCATCTGCATGAGTACCATGCAAGGCAGAACGCAACAAGGCAAAAAGCATTTGTTCCGTAATATCCAATTTCATTTTAGATAAACTTTAGCATATAATTTTTTAATCAGCCGATATGATACCGCATTTCTTCAAGGCATCCACCCAAACCGTTGCATCCTTCTTTGCCGTTTCTTCCGAAACAGAATAATGCTCCATTAATATTTCCGCAGCATCTTCTATCAAAAAGTCTTTGTCCGAAAGCTCATTCCAAAGAAGCCGTGCCGAAGTATTAAGAGAGATAATGCGGGTAAGGTCGGCTTCGGGCGTACCTTGATTGACAATAATAGTTTCTCCGGCTATATCGCGGAGCTTGAATTTCGTATTGATTCGCATAATAATTTCATACTTTAAGAAAAGAAAGCCGTCCAACCGAACCATAACGGACGAAACGGCTTTCTTTTGATGAGTATTACAAACTTTTTTGTTTAATAATTATCAGTTGCTTGTTTCCTGCTTTACATTGCTCTTGACAGCCTCTCCGTTCACGGTAATATTAGCAGTACCATATTCCACAGCCGGATCATAAGTTGAAGTGAAAGAGCAAGAGCCATCATAAGTGAGCGTTACACCTTTATCCTCTGCTGCATTCGCACAAACATGCACAGCCGGGAATGAAGAAGCATGAGTACCCTCTACGTTTACTGTAACACCCGTCATAGTAACCGTGGTAAGATATTGATAAGCCCCATTCAAATAATTACCGATTGTTATACCTGCAAATGCTGCTCTGTTACCGTCTTGCCATTGTTTCATGTGATTATTCTCACCGTGAGTACTCTCAAGCTCAGCTTTCAGCGTAAATGAAGAATTCTTAATCGTATAAGTTCCTCCACGCAAAAAAGCAGCCTGATGATTTCCTGAGAATGTGCAATTATCAATATTCACCGTAGACGGAATATTTACCAAGAGAGCTGTTTCAGTAGCAATAAAGTGAGAATTTTCAAGTACTATCTTTGTACTACCTACCACCGGATTCGTATGAGCATTAGTATTAACTGCATAATATCCACTCGTTATTGTGGAGTTTTTAACTATGATAGAGGTCTCCTGAACATTTTTGTCATTCAATATACCTGCAGCATCTGCAGCCGTTGCTTTATAAACGATACCATCCAATTCCAATTTAGCATTATCTGCCGCAAGAGATATTCCCATTTCATTATCTGTGATATTTCCATCAGTCAATTTAAGACTACCTCCTTTCACCAAGATGAATGTTCTGCCTTCAAGATTATCATCAATGGTCAATGTTTTCTTATTAAGATCAATATTCACTACTTGAGATGCAAGTACAATAAAGGGAGAAACAGTACAATCTTTGCCCAATACAAAACTGAGCTTAGCATCATCTGTCAAATAAATCAATGCTCTTTCTTTTGATTCCAAAGCACTTACATCAGAGAATGTACCACCTTTGATAAAAGCAGTACAATTCTTACTATATACTTGCCCTTCAAAGATACCATCTTTTATTTCCAAAGCCTTAGTTCCGGTCTCATTTTGCAAATCCTTTTCATACAAAGCATAAGGACCTGTCAGTGTTCCTCCATTAATAACCACTTTAAGGTCTTTATCGGTAACATGCTGTGAGACAGCAACTGCCACACCGGTCATAGTCGTACCACTGCCATTGCCCTTCTCATCAAAGGTAGATACTGTACTCTTTATTGCACCCGCATTGACAGTCAATGTACCCGAACGCATTTCTATACCGGTCGGTGCACTGACAGTACCGCCATTAACTGTCAATAATCCGTCTTGTGGATGATAAATGGCTGTACCTTCTCCAGTATTTGCAGCCGTAATTGCTCCACCGTTAATAACCACTTCGGTTCCATGACGAGTACCATTACCACTGATACCGTAATAATAACCCTTAAGCGTACCACCGTTTACTGTCAGTTTTGCCACTTCACTACCGGTATCATTGCCATCAGTCAACTTCACTGCTGTATAAACACTTTCCACCCCATTATAATCAATGCTACCTTTACCGTTACTGCTGTCATTGATAGTCAGTTGGGCACCACGACGTACAAGAACCACCGCATCCTTAGTATTCAGCACTTGTTCCAGCCCCGTAGTCTTAGCCTTTATGCTATGACCATTCAAATCAAGTGTCAATGCTCCCTCAACAACCAACGGTCGGAAAAGAGTAACATCCTGTTCCAAAATAAAGTTTCCGCCGGCTTTGGCAACCGCTTCCATTTCCGCTATTGCCGCATCAACTATTTCAAAGTTTGTATTGGCAGATAAATCAGGATATTTCGCACCCGATTCCACAAAGACTTTCACTACATTGGAATTCTCTGAATGCCGTTCTATGGCAGTGATTGTTGCACCCTTTTTCACTCTCACATTCCCTTTCTTCACAATCAACTTAGTGATTGTTACTCCTGCATCAACGACCAGTGTGTTTTCGGCTGTAGAAGCTGTTGCCTCCTTTATGGTAGTACTTCCTCCGTTTGAAGATAATGTGACAGTCGTATTCGGCATATTAACATTTACCACCGGAGCCACTTCAACACTCTCAGTTTCCGGCAGAGCAATCGTCATGTCTTTCACAGATGATGAAGTTTCGCTAGTTGCTTTATCTTCAAATTCTATTTTAGCTCCCGATGCCACACTTTGGAAAGCAATGCTTATAGGAGTCTCGGGTGATTGTGCAGCAGGCACCTCTATCTTATTACTCGTACCTGAAACCTCACCCGATACGGTTACGGCCGTATTCTTCCCTAAAGCATCGGCAACCTCAGACACAGAAGATACCGTCTGGGCTTCGCCACCGGTAATCGTTCCGCTGGAAATAGACAATTTCTTCAAGTCTTTACGAGCTATGGTATAACTGCCGCCAAAGACATTTGCCAATTCTTCCGTATCATTCAATATCTTCACACGTACATTGGTATAATTACCTGTCGGCACAGGAATGTAAAATGTACCGGAAGTATTTTGGGCAGTGTTGCCAAAAGCAATACTGACAGTCTTTTCCGAATCGTCTGTAGCAGTTGTGGCTTCTAATTCAGGTTCACTACCTGATAATGTTACCGTATATTTACCGACTATCTTTTGATCTGCCGTGAAAGTCAGTTTGAGTTTATCCCCCACAGGCAATTTGGCAAACTTAATGCAAAACACACCTCCCAAATGCTTCAATGCTACATTACTGTTCTCAATCTTTCCCCACATGGCAGGGTTATAACTATTGCCTTTACCTTTGGTATCCGTTTGATAATCAGCATCTACTTTAGTATAGCTGTACTCTTTCGGGAAATTGTAAGTAAGCGTTATAGTACCATTAGTCGTTGAGACAGCGTGTCCGTCATTATAAGGATAAGCTGCATAACCGGCTATAGTTCCCGTCATATCTCCACTAAAGGAAGCCGTGGCTTGACCGGCCCCGCCTTCAACCAAAGTAAGAGCTGTAAAACCGGTGGTATAATCGGCTCCGTTTTGCATGGTTACACCCAAACGGTCACCTTCCGACCAATAAAATGCTCCATTAGCATCAAATCCTGCACGTGCCATACCGGAAGCATTGCTTTCCATGGTGGCTCTTAACATTCCATTCGTGACCTTCGTACCAAAGTCGTCTTCGTTGTTACAACCGGTCAACAAAGCGGTTGCCACAGCCAAACTTATTAAATATCTAAATTTCATAATTTGCTTTTTATTTTCATGAATTATTTCTAACATTACAAATGGAGTGTGTCAAAACCAAACCGGTCTATCCCATCGTCGGCTGTAGGGGCAGAGTTTGCCTGCCCGAAGACACAAAACAAACTGTTTTCGGGCGAGCGAACCTCGCCCCTACCGACTAAACGACAGTATTATCCACGTTTTGACACCCCCTCATACATTTCTTTAGTCAGTCCAATTACCGTTTTCGCCACCACCACTGGTTGCAAATCCTTTTTCTACTTCCACTTCGATGATTTCCACTTTCGGAGCTTCATACGTTTCAATACTATTTTCCTTCATAACCTTTGTACAATAAAATTTTAATATGATTTTCTATTTTAAAAATCAGACATTATACGCCCCAATTACATATTTCGACACTTGACAAAAATAAACAGTAATTGCTGTCTGAGGGCGGAAGATTCCTGGCGGACCGGTGGTATATATCTCACCGCTGTAGTCCCCCGACGTGAAATGGAATGCGAAGAACGGCATTCGCGTGTGTTTTTGTTTTTTCATACGCCTGCATTGTTTTAGTTGCCTAAAAACGGTTAACTCTTGCCATGTCTTCCCTCTTTGCATGACAATTAATAAAAAAAAGCGTGAGGGCTGTATCTTGTTTATCCTATCGTCGGGCCTTCGCAATGCCTTTCACCTGGATAAACAACAGCCACCCACGCCGTTTGATATATAGATGCCACACCAATGGCAGGTATATAACACAGACGTGAGCGTTGTTGTTATCATCTTCAGGTGAAATCAAAGTTGCGAAGTTTGACGATAGAAGATAATTTCAATAACGCTTCTTAATAAATATATAAATTCCCTTACGCATAAGAGAATATTCGGTACAAATATAACATATTCTTAATTAGGAAAAAAATTTCTTATTTACTTTTTTACTTTTATTATGTACTTTCGGGTCAAGTCAAAAAGTGTGTGGGCATAATATTTTGAGAAAATCCGGGTCACTTATTATTCTTGGGGATTTAAATATCATATCACAAACAAAGGGAAGAATAAGCCGTTTTCCAAGTTCGGCCAAGGTCTTTTAAACGGAAGATTATTACAGTCTGCGGCAATGGACTGTACAGTCCACTGTAGCAGACTGTACGGTCCACTGCAACGAACTATACAGTCCGCTGCCGGAGACTGTAGTAATTCGACGGACAGGCAGGCATAACCGGAAGGACGGAAACGCCTGGTCCGGCTAATGAAACGACTTAGGAAGCTTAAAAACGCATGCAGGGGATTGGAAACCGGAGGAGATAACGACTGCCTCTTATCATCCACAGGAGTTTCGGACCGACCCGTACTTTCTTTCCGTAGATGAAGTTTTATTATAAAGAAAAAGAGAGGAAACGCTAAAATAAAAATCAGAGAGGCTCGATTCCTACAAAGGAAACAGGGTGTATCAAAACGTGGATAATACTGTCGTCTAGTTCATAGGGGCGAGGTTTGCTCGCCCGAAAACAGTTCTTCGGGCAGGCAAACCCTGCCCCTACAACTGATAATCGGACAGGCCGGGTTAGTTTTGACACACTCCCAAAGCCCATTCCCTTAGATTCGAAATTACAAGTAATTTCAAATGTTTAATTACATTCTTCTATCTGCTTTCTTTCTATTTTATCTATTAAAGTATTATCTATACGCTTGCCAAACAATGGATTAACAGTCATTGGAGTTAATTCATACGGAAGCAAAGAAACAGTGCGAGCCCCGGAACGGTCTGTTTTACCTGCTGCCCTATCAAGCGCCAGTCTCAACAAAGATTCATTCTCGTCACCCAACTGATAACCGTCAAGCGGATTATCCTCAGCCGGATAATCCGGCTTTAAACCATCGGGCATACAAGGATTATTGCCATCCTTATCGGCATAACGGTTAATCATTACATACAACCCCCAGTTCTTGATAACGCTTGGGAACTTTGAATAAATGTTTTCAGGACCGAGCAACGCTCCCGTACAATATTTACCATGAGACTGACCTCCGATAAGTTCCACTGCCATATAAGGTATTAATCCGATAAGTACAGATTCGGAAGCCGATGCCGTACCCGAACCGATAAGCCCGTAAATCTTAGTGATGCCTACATTGGCCCTTCCCACATCAATAGTTTTAGAACCATTGGTGACAACAGTGCTGAAATAAGTATTCAGGTCTTCTCCTTTTTTCTTGTAATACTCCATTAAATCCTTATTCCATATTTCTGTTTCATAAACAGCCTTGCTCTTCACCACATTCTCCGGTGCAAGCATAAATGCCAATACATTCTCCGTAAAAACATAGCCTCCGCCATTATAACGCAAATCCAGAATAAGTTCACTAATGCCCTCTTGTTTAAACTGACAACAAATATCTACCAGTTTTTCAGCCGAATCCAAATCGAAACTGCTATATGCCAGATAGCCGACCTTCTTGCCTCCGACATCAAATGTTTTATGTACAAGAATTGGATTTTCGTACATTGTAACGGCATCAAGCGTTAGGGTCTGTCCGCTTAACCCAATGTACCCGTCTTTCTGCTCACCCATGCCCAAAGTAATATTCGAACTATAAAGAGCTTCCTGATAATTGTCCTTCGTTATCTCTTTCCCATTCAGCTGCATGATGATATCTCCGCGTTTTATTCCCACTTTGTAAGCCGGACTTCCTTCATAAACAAACGCCACGATAAAGAAATAATTTTCGGAGTTGGAAAACTTGCCAAGCATCAGATTATAACCGTAAGTAGTGGCAACCCCATCCATGTTATTAATGAGACTTTCCATATCATCCGTCATCATGGTCCACTTGTCTACCTCCTTATTATTTTCCTTAAATCGTATGTCTTTTACGGTACCAATCGGATCCTCATTTACATTCGGGTCAAGCTTCTGCATCTCTGCGGCTATTTCATCTTTCCACAAATAATAGGTATCCAGCGCATCATAAGCAAACTGGTTGGCATAATAAATCTCATCGGTTGTCACTCTGCCATCGCCACTACCTTGACCACCGCCATTATCATCATCTTTAGAGCATCCGCTCATTATGCATAAAACGCATAAAAAAAGAGAAAGGAAATAGATTTTTTTCATATATGATATTTTTTAGAAACACCTAGTACCACGTATAAGTATATTCATTTTCACAAAAATACAATAATCTTTTCAATATCATTCCATGAAGGTGAAAGAGTTTTAAAAAAAACGGTTTGCTCCCCGAAAGAAGCAAACCGTTTTTATCCTTATGATTAAGGAAAATACTTTCTAAAAATTACTGTGCAGAATCAGCAGGAGCAGTTTCTGTTGCGGCGCCATCTGTCTGAGGAGCTGCAAAACCGGAAGGTGCATTCAATGGGTTAGTAGCTCCTTCTTTTACAGCTTGTTCCATAATTACAGAAGATTCTGTATGAGCTGTAGGAACAAAATAAGCAGTAAGCACACTGCATGCAACCATAAAAGCAGCCAATCCCCATGTCAATTTTTCAATAAAATCCGTAGTCTTGCGAACACCCATAATCTGATTAGAAGAAGCAAAACTAGAAGCCAAGCCACCTCCTTTTGAATTCTGAATCAATACAACGAAACACATCAAAAGAGCTGCAAGCACAATTAATCCAATAAGTAATAAATACATTTTCTTTATTTTGATTTAGTGTTAATAATCAATTTCTCCAAAAATCTTATTTGGTCTGCAAAGTAAGCGTTTTTTTTTGGATATTTCAAATTTAATTTTTTAATAATTTCAAGAGCCTTTGAATATCTTTGTTGTTTAACGTATATTTTTGCCAATGTCTCGGTAAAATAACTCTCGTCTTCCGGTTCCGGCTCTTTTTCTTCCGGCTCCGGTTCATCGGCCCTCTCTTGTGAAGAAAGAAGAGGCTCATCTGAATTGTTTTCCAGAAAAGTATCTATCAAATCCTGTCCTTTCAATGACGGAATTTCTTCAACCGGGACTGCTTCTTCTGTTTCGGTCAATAAATAAGAGGTGTAATCCGTCGTTATATCCATTGGCAATTGTGTAATATCTTTCTGTTCTTCTTCCGGCTGTCCGGCCAGAAATGCATCTATCAGTGAAAGCGTACGGTCAAGTCCCAATAAATCGGACGACTTTTCTTTTCCTTCCGATGGAGTGATGGTAAACCGCTCACCTTCTATCAAATAAAACAGCACTTTACGGTCGGCTATATATAAAGCCGCTCTCCTCAGTTCTTCTCCAAAAGTAATGTCATGAAGCAGAAACAGATTTTTCAGATAAAGTAATCTCACTGTCTGAAAATAAGGATAACGGGCAAGCAAAGTTCGAAGCTCGTAAAGAGTATCCCGATTCAAAAACTCGGGATGTGCAATCCATTCATATAAGTGCTGTTGTGTCATGTCAAAGATAGTTATTACCAATTGGCTACCGTCATATTAAATATCTGGTCTACAATATCTTTAATCATCTGATTCACCAATTCATCCTGTACAGACGAGAGTTGCTGACTGGATTTATATTCACGGCTGGCCGAGAATTGCTGATTATTAAAATTATTCTTCGGATTAGCCTTATCGACAAAGTTCACTCTGACCGTCATACGGAGTTCCACCATGTTTGAATAACCGTCGGAACCGATACCTTTATTTGCAGCATCATAATTTGTGATTTCTCCCGAAAGTTGCAAATCTCCTCCGCGTCTTACCTGTGTCAGACGCGTTTGCTGCAAATAAACATCTTGCAATGCAGTGTTGAACATATTCTCCATCGGTCCCCAAACAAAGCCGACAGAACGGTTAGGAAAATTCTCGAAAGAAATTGTTTTAGTCTTCGCATAATCAATGGAAGCACCATTAAATTTATAAGAAACCGAGCAAGCCGTCAATATACCGATCAGTACAATCAAGCTGCCTATCCATTTCATGTTTTTAATCCAAGCCATATTCTTTTATTTTTCTATATAGTGTGCGCTCTGAAATATTCAAGTCTTTTGCCGCATTCTTGCGTTTCCCATGATGACGGTCAAGCGCTTTACGTATCATTTCTTTTTCTACTTCATCCAGTGACAGTGTCTCTTCCACATATTCTTCCGTATCCTGAATATCATCATCCATCGGCATCTGCTTGGTTGCAGAGATGTTGATGGTAGGCACAGGAACGGAAGCCGGGGTTGCCGGAACCAGATTATGAGAAGGTTCCTGATAATAAGATACCGCTGTTGTTGTTGCCGGTGCTACGGTTGCAGTTGTTCCACGCTCGGCCATCAGAGTATTGACTAACTTTTTGAGTTCGGTCACGTCACGACGCATATCAAACAAGACTTGATATAAAATCTCGCGTTCACTGCCGAATGTTTTATCACCCGGCTTTATGCCAAACAACATAGGCAAACGCGAATCCTGTTGCTGTGCAGGAAGATAGTTCTGCAAAATAACGGGAGTAATGTCACGATTTGTTTCAATAATGGATATTTGCTCCGTGATATTCTTCAACTGACGGACATTGCCCGGCCAAGGATAAGCCAACAGCATTGCTTTCGCATCTTCTGTCAACTGAATGGCGGGCATACGATATTTCTCGGCGAAATCTGAAGCAAATTTACGGAAAAGCAAAGCGATATCTTCTGCACGCTCTCTCAAAGGCGGTATCTTGATAGGGACAGTATTCAGACGATAATACAAGTCTTCACGGAAACGTCCTTCGGAAATGGCCTCTGTCAAATTAACATTTGTAGCAGCCACAATGCGCACATCCGTTTTCTGTACTTTCGACGAACCGACTTTAATATATTCTCCGCTTTCGAGCACACGCAACAAACGAGCCTGAGTAGATAAAGGCAACTCACCCACTTCATCCAAAAAGATTGTTCCCCCATCTGCCTCTGCAAAATATCCCTTGCGGTCACTGATAGCACCGGTAAAAGCACCCTTCTCATGACCGAAAAGTTCTGAATCTATGGTTCCTTCAGGAATCGCTCCACAGTTTACAGCTATATACTGTCCGTGTTTACGACGACTGAATTGGTGGATTATCTGCGGAAAGTTTTCTTTTCCGACACCACTTTCACCGGTTATCAATACAGATAAGTCGGTAGGCGCCACCTGAATAGCAATATCTATAGCACGATTCAGCCCTTCCGAATTTCCGATAATGCCGAACCTGAGCTTCACGTTTTGTATTTCTGACCTGACCATATTTCTCCTTGTTAATATGACAAAATTACAAATTCCCCGGCAGACAGCAAGTAATTTTGGCAGAAAAAATAAAAAACAAACGCGGATTTCACGGATTAATACGGTCTTTAATAAAGAGAAACCGTATATCCGTGTAAACCGCGTCTGCTTAATATTAATAATAAAGGATACTGATTAATCTATTTCCTGATCAGCCTCATAACCACCCATTTCACGAATAGCATTCTTCAAAATAGCGTACTGCTGGAAGAGATGATTGACAGGAATTTCGTTTTCTGTGTAGTCGTGCATCGGGCTCTTCAAGAAGAAGCTCAAGAAACGCTGGATGCCGAAACGTCCTGCACGTGCAGCCAAGTCGCTCAACAATACCAAGTCCAGACACAAAGGTGCAGCAAGGATTGAATCACGGCAAAGGAAGTTAATCTTAATCTGCATAGGATAACCCATCCATCCGAAAATGTCAATATTGTCCCAACCTTCCTTACTGTCGTTGCGGGGAGGATAGTAATTGATACGTACTTTATGATAATAATCTGTATACAGATCAGGCTGTTCTTCAGGTACCAGAATTGATTCCAATGTAGACAACTTGCTGACTTCTTTTGTACGGAAATTAGCCGGTTCATCCAAAACCAAACCGTCACGGTTACCTAATATATTAGTAGAGAACCAGCCGGACAAACCTAAGCAACGAGTTCCGATAATCGGAGCAAAACCTGATTTAACCAATGTCTGACCGGTTTTGAAGTCTTTACCGGCAATAGGCATTTTAGTCTTTTCTGCCAATTCCCACATAGCCGGGATATCGACTGTAGTATTAGGAGCACCCATAATGAAAGGAGCACCTTCCGACAGAGCTGCATATGCATAGCACATAGACGGAGCGATATGTTCTTTATCGTCAGCCTTCATTGCTTCTTCCAAAGCAGCTAATGTTCCATGTATTTTTTCATCAACAGGAACATAGATTTCTGTAGAAGCCGCCCAAAGAACAACGATACGCTCGCAATTATTTGCAGCTTTAAAATTACGGATATCTTCACGAAGTTGTTCCACCATATCCCAACGGTTCTTGCAATCTTTCACATTATTTCCATCCAAACGGCTGGCATAGTTATGGTCGAAAGCAGCTTTCATCGGAACTATTTTTTCCAACTCGTCCTTTACAGGATTGATATCTTTCTCTTGCAAAACTTCTGCATTAACAGCTGACTCATAGGCATTAGCCGGATAAACATCCCATGCACCGAATACGATATCATTCAGACTTGCCAATGGAACGATTTCGCCATAATGCAAATACTTTTTATTTTCTCCACGGCCAACACGCATCTTATCATATTGAGTCATAGAGCCGACAGGTTTTGCCAAGCCCTTACGAGCCATCAGCACTCCCGTCATAAAAGTTGAAGTAACAGCGCCCAATCCAACACAAAGGACACCCAATTTACCGGTAGCCGGTTTTACATTCATTTTTTCCATTCTAATTTCCTTGTTAAATTGCATCTCATAGTAGAGATTAAGATAATTGTGACAAAGTTACACCTTCTTTTGAAAACTACCATGCTTTTCTTAGTTTTTTTATACCTTTGCAGCCGTTAAACATTTAATTTAGGTATGAATGATATTTGCTGTATAGGACATATAACACTGGATAAAATTGTAACGCCCAAGCAAACGGCTTATATGCCGGGAGGTACTTCTTACTACTTTTCTCATGGAATCAGCCACCTAAAAGACACCAAGCACTATAAACTGGTTACGGCACTCGCCCCTACCGAGTTTAAAGCTGTGGAGGATATTCGTGCCAAGGGAATTGAAGTAAAAGTTATTCCTAGCCGTCACACTGTATATTTCGAGAATATATACGGAGAGAATCAAGACAACCGCACCCAGCGTGTTTTGGCCAAAGCCGACCCTTTCACCGTAGAGCAATTGAAGGATGTAGAAGCAAATATTTTTCATTTGGGAAGTTTGCTCTCCGATGACTTCTCTCTTGATGTAGTTAAATACCTGTCAGGAAAAGGCACACTGGCTGTCGATGCTCAGGGTTACCTTCGTGAGGTAAGAGGTAAAAAAGTGTATCCGGTGGACTGGACAGAGAAAACAGAGGCACTGAAATATATTGATATTCTGAAAGTGAACGAACATGAAATGGAAGTGCTGACCGGACATAAGGAAGTGAAGCAGGCTGCGTTTCAACTTGCCGAATGGGGAGTAAAAGAAGTTTTGATTACCCTTGGAAGTCTTGGCTCGGTTATTTTTGCCGAAGGATGTTTCTATCGGATTCCGGCTTATCCGCCTAAAAATATAGTGGATGCCACCGGATGTGGAGATACTTATGTCACCGGATATCTGTATATGAGGAACAAAGGAGCTTCTTATGAAGAAGCCGGATGTTTCGCTGCTGCAATGTCTACGCTGAAATTAGAAGCATCCGGTCCCTTCAACGGTACGGAAGAGGATGTGTGGAATGTAATTCACAAAAGATAACAGAGTCCTCCTTATTGTTCTATGGATTCATGTTCTGCCCGCAAGGAATAAAACAAAACCACACAAAACGCTACGAAAGGTACGATAAATGACAGAGACATATTACTGTTGTCTGCCACATATCCCATCAAAACCGGACCGATAGCTCCTCCTATCGGAGACATCATGAGATAAGAAGAGGCGCGTTTAGTGTGGTTTCCCAACCCTTTCAGAGATATAGCAAAAATGGTGGGAAACATAATAGCCTCAAATGCATAAACAAAAAACAAAGCAACCAGTGATATATGCCCTAAATTGCATATTACCAACAATGTGGCAAATACCGTTCCGACAGCACAGCACAACAGCACACGTTCGGCACGGATAAACCTCATTACCCAGCTACCAACAAAGCGTCCGCACATAAACAGTCCTAATCCTCCGAAAGAAAGCAAAACCGACGCATCACGAGCATTCATCCATCCGTCATCCACTACATAATTTATAAAGAAACTGTTGATCGAAATCTCTGCTACCTCATAGCAAAACAAGGCAAAAACACCGAATACAAAAAGTTTATGCGACCACAAGCCTTGTTTACCGCCTGTCTCAGTTACTTCATCCGCATGTACAATCTCCGGAAGCTTTATTCGAGAAAACACCAAAGCCACCCCCAGCACTACGATGCCCATCAACATATAAGGAAATGAAATATGCGAAGAACCTTCTTCGGAAAACAACAACAAGCCACCGACCAATGGTCCGCAAATACATCCTAGTCCGTTAAACGATTGCGCCAGATTCAATCGGCTGGCAGCCGTTTCCCTGTCTCCCAGTTCTGTCATATAAGGGTTTGCCGCTGTTTCGAGAAACACTAATCCGCACGCTATCACAAATAAAGAGAGTAAGAAAAACTCAAAGGACATCCAATATTCTCCGGGAACAAACATCAATGAACCGACACCATACAACAACAGCCCCAAAACAACTCCGCGCCGATAACCATACTTTGTGATAAAAAGCCCTGCCGGAACAGCCATTACAAAATATCCCAAATAAAACAAGACCTGTACCATGGCCGAATAAGTACGAGTAATATCCAATACCTCTTGGAAATGTTTATTCAGCACATCAAGAATGGCATGTGCAAATCCCCATAAAAAGAACAAAGAGGTAACCAAAACAAAAGGAACCAAATAGTTCCTTTTCACCAATGCATATCTTTGCTTTTCCATATTTCTTATGATAATAATGCAGGCAATCCCGCTAAATCTGTAATTATCACATCGGGCAAGGATTCATCAATCACTTCTCCACCCCAACCTTCACCTTTCAGCCAGACAACCGGACAGCCTACTTGCTTTGCCGGAACAACATCCTTCGAGAAAGAATCTCCGACAACCAGCACTTTACAGGCTTCATATCCCATTGCTTCCACTCCCAAACGATAAATAGCCGGATCGGGTTTGCGCACTCCCACTACGGATGATTCAATAATATCATCAAAGAAAGTGTACAGTCCAAAGTCTTTAAGAATGGTTTGGATATTTCCATAAAAATTGGAAACAAGCACCAATTTATACTTTTTGGAAAGTGCTTCCACCACAGGGCGGGTTACCTTCAACACATCCAACACATATTCATAACAACCGTCTGCCACCTGCTTGGCATAAGTTTGCAACATTCTCTCATCCATCGGCAACTTTCCCTGTTCAGCCAGATACTCTACCTGCAACTTAGTCTTTATAGAGAGAACATCATGAAAATTATGTTGCGGCCGGACAAAAGGATATTTAGCCAAAGCTCTTTCAGCAAACACATATGCTTCCCGGAAACTCTCCTTGTCTACCGGTACATGATATTCTGCATATTTACTCCACAAAACCTCTGCCCAATGGCGGCTGTTGGTATCTATCGTACCACCATAATCAAATATAACTCCTTTGATATCTTTCAACATATTCACACTTATTTATTTGCAGGCGTACCATTGCCGACTTTCATCAGCAACACGCCTATTACAATCCAAATCAATTCTCGTACACGGGTAATCAACCCGGTATAAACGCCAAATGCCCCCGGAATAGCCAGCCCTCCTACCGCCAAGGCAAATCCTCCCTCACGCGCTCCCAACTGCATGGGAGAAAAGAAGAACAGATTGGCAAACAAAGAGGTAAATGCCATAATCAGGATACATGCCGGAAAACTGACATCTGTTGTCAGAATATTCAGAATGAAATATACCTCCAAACATCCCAAGACGCGCGCCATAAACTCTAAGCTCAATGAAGCATAGAAAGTAGACTTACGCTGTTGATGCAGCTCTGCAATCTGGCTGTCCACGCGTTCTAATGTTTCCCGTTTGTTTTCCGAAAAACGTTTCGCCCATCCTTTTATAAAGGGAATATGTTGCAACAACTTCAACGTGCGCACTGCCATTCCATTTCTATATCCCTTCATAAAAAAATAAATGGCAAGCAGGCAAAAGAAACCAACTACAGAAAGCACCATACCCATTGCAAAATCTACCGGACGAAGCGCCAGATACAAAAAAATAGAGAAAAGCCAAAAACAAAAATGTGAGAAAATATGCATCATCACATACAGGATAACCGATGAAGTAGCTTTGCTTGCACCTACATATGGAGTCAGTTCCATAATGCGATAAGGCTCGCCTCCCATCAATCCGACCGGAGTGGCATAATTCAAGGCAAAGCCGGAAACAGTCAGTTTATATACTTTCCAAAACGGAATAGGTGTTCCCTTCTTTCCATCCCGGATAATGATATACCAAGAAAGGGTATTGAATAAATAAATAATAACCCATAACCCTATAACAGCCGGCAACCAGATTCCGGCCCTGCGAAGATTAGCCAACAGCTCATCATACTCCATATCAAAAGTACAGAGCATCACAACGATGGCAACGATTCCGAATATCAGGAATATGTTTCTATATTTACTTTTCACAGTGCTGCGTATTTATGATAAAAACGGGCGCTGAGAGCCTCATGGCAATGGCGCATATACACGAACAATGAAGTCATCACAATAATCTCAAACACAAAATAAAGCCAAGGCTCACCTATCAGCAGACTGACATACAATGCAATGGCGCGCGTATTGAAAGTCAGTATATTAGTGTATTTCATCAACGGCTTACTGGCAGCACGGAATTCATCGCGCAATTCCTGAGGAACATTATCACCATACTTTGCCTTTACCAACGCATAGAATTGCTGGAAATTGGGAGTCATTCCCTCCTGCTGACGAGTATAGTTTCCATAAAAATAAAGGAATATTTTCCACCAGAAGTTTCCCTTCCACGGCAAACTGTGAAATATTTCACGCTGCTGCTTAAAGTTGTCCAACTCACTTCCGCTCTTTCCTTTCAAGAAATAAAGATGAATATTGCGGTAATAATCCGCCAGCGTACATTGCTTACTGTGACAAATCGTACCCGAAAACACAGCCAGAATCCAGATAAACACTCCCCAATGCATTCCGTCACCGATATTGAAAGGCATCGGCTGATTCATCAACCTAAGACAGATAGCCACATAAATGGTAAAAAACCAAATATCACCTGCAAACCCGTCCAACATACGTCCCCACTGGGTTTTCTGTCCTGTGAGGCGAGCCAGCTGCCCGTCAGCGCTATCATAATGATTCGCCCACATCAACAATAAAATACCGATAACAGTGTGTTTCATATCGGGATAATAGAACATCACACCGGCACCTACACCTAGAATAATAGATAAGATAGTCACTACATTGGGATGCACTTTCAGCTTTTTAAAGAATAAAGCCCATGCATAGCCAATAGGTCGGTTAAAATAAATATCCAAGAACTCCTCTGTGTCCATTGATTTGAAAGAAGCCTCTATTCCTTTCTTCTCACTCTCTTTACTCATGTCTCTATTTTTTCATTTGCTTTTTCTTCACCCGGTTATAAATGCACTCTGCAATCTTTACACCTGCTTCCTCTCGGCAACGGGCAAAACTGGGCCAATCATTAAAATCAATTATCTTAAGTTCACCGTCGGCAGATACCACACAATCACCTCCGTAAATGGGGACATTCAAAACCTCGGCTGCCATATCGCTATATTTCTTAAGTTCTTCTTCATTGAAGGGAATTCCTTTGGCCACGCCATTGATTTTCTCCAGACCGAATTTGCTGTGCGAACAAGGAGAAGGATAAAACCAATAAAAGAAATCCGTTCCCTGAACGCCATAAAATTTAATTAAATCACCCTGAAGATGCTCATTTATCACAGCTACCGGTATGTGCCGGCTACGGAAATCGGCCAAAACACGCTCCACCTCTTCTTTGCCGGTGGCATAGCATACATCTTCTTTTACCATAGCATGAGAATCACCGCGTTTTATCCAGCAAGGATAGCAATCTTCCTCAAACTGCCTGTCAGTAGATATTACGAAACTCCTCGGATGAGGAACACCATGTTGTATCAAAAGTTCCGTCATTGGTCTGCGCACGCAATTATCAATTCCGTAAGCCGAATTGACAACCAGCGCACCTTCATCCTCCAACGATTTCAGGCGGGCTATTGTCACCCTGTCACGAGCCATATCGAATATCACATCCGCCTTTGCTCCGCAAGCCACAAATTCCTTTTCCGCATAAAGCTCCACTTTGCATCCCAATAGTCTCAACTCATCCGCCACTTTATTAAAAATGGCGGCATCATTGTCTACGTGGTTCGGTGAATACTCATTGCCACGGCTTATCCCTATTATTGAAAATTCATCCATTCCTTTATGTCAGTGCTTTAAGTTTATTCTTTTCCGGCCAAAAAAGCCTCCGCTTTTACGATATCACCGGCATGGTCTACATCCAGGATTTTCTTAAAAGGATAAGCCTTCAACTTCAGACCATCTGCAACCAGTTGTCTTTGGAAATTACGCATACGCGACATTCCTTTGTCCATACATGCGTTTAAAGTTCTGATAGCAGTGGGTGTCAGGCAATAAATGCCTCCCGAAATATAACGACATTCCGATGTAGCCGCATCATGGAACCCTGTGATATTCAAAGCTCCATCAGTAGATATATAAAGCGGCTTTTCATCATCAATATAATCCGTTACTGCCATATATCCATCATTATCCGCCCGCTTAAACGCTTCAATAAATGCAGCGAACTCCTCTTCGCGAAAGATAGTATCTACAGTAGTCAGACAAAACTTGTCATCTTGCAAATAAGAACTCAGTTCATAAAAACTATGCATGGAACTGGGAGTAGTCTTCACTACCACTTCCAAAGGCACTTCCGTTTCCTGTTGCAACTTAGCAAGGTGCTCTTTGGTCAACGGGCTCTCATTATTAATAATAACCACTACTTTATCAGCTCCATTACGGATAAAAATCCGTATCAGGCGGTCAATCATGGCAACTCCGTTGAGCTGCACCAAAGGTTTGGGCAAAGTAACCCCTTCTTGTGAAAGCCGGGACCCTTCACCCGCTGATATAATTGCGAACTTCATTTCTCTTAATCTTCTTCGTCTATAGTATCCAACTTCAACTTATCACTGTCATCGCGTCTCTCATAATACTGCTTACGCAACGGACGCGCATGAATCGCTTTCTCCACGATACGGTTGCGGAATATATCCATTGCTACATAAATAGCCTGCCGGAACGAATCTTCCAGAGCAACACCCTGACCGGCAATATCATAAGCTGTTCCATGCGCCGGAGACGTGCGTACAATGGGCAAGCCTGCAGTATAGTTCACCCCTTCATCCATAGCCAATGCCTTAAATGGCGCCAAGCCCTGATCGTGATACATAGCCAAAATACCGTCAAAATGAGTATAATTACCCGACCCCATAAATCCGTCGGCAGGATAAGGACCGAAACATTGCACTCCCTTGGCAACCATCTCTTTGATGGCAGGAATAATAATTTCATTTTCCTCCGTACCTATCAGTCCGTTGTCTCCTGCATGAGGATTCAGTGAAAAGACTGCAATACGAGGACTGTCGATTCCGAAATCCTCTTTCAAAGAACGATGGAAGATGGCAAGTTTCTCCATAATCAGTTCTTTCGTAATATCTTTGGCTATATCACGAACCGGCACATGACCTGTCACCAATGCCACACGAAAATCATTCTTCAGTAAAATCATCAAAGCCTTCTGTCCTTCGCCCACACGTTCCTCGATATATTCGGTGTGTCCGGGAAAATGGAATGCTTCCGACTGAATGGTATTTTTATTGATAGGAGCTGTAACCAATACGTCTATCAAGCCATCTTTATAATCCTGCAAAGCTCTTTCCAAAGCATCCAAAGCAGCCTTTCCCGCCTCTGTTGTAGGTTTTGAAAGCTCCACTTTCAGTTCATCTTCCGTACAGTTCAGAATACTCAGTCTATCCGGCATAGCATCATCAGCCGAGTTGATGATGCTAAAATTTGCCTGAATATCCATTGCTTTACGATGATAAGCCGCCACCTTCGGTGATCCGTAAATAATAGGTGTACAAAGTTCCAGCATAGTAGGGTCTGCGAAAGTCTTCAGAATGACTTCATATCCCACCCCGTTGATATCCCCGTGAGTAATACCAACTCTTATCTTGTTATTATCTTCCATTTAGTTATTATTAATCTGTTCTATTTTATTCTGCTTTTGCAGTTGAATCCACCTTTTCTTCAGGGATGTCAGCATTGACCACCACTTCGTCCAGCAGCGTTTCATTCGGCAATCTCAACGTATAAAGTGAAGCCTCCATCTGGCGCATCAGGTTACGTTTCATTTTATCGGGAGAATAGATAAACGCTTCAGCAACAATCACGCGTCCGTTGGCACGGTCTACCCGGGCATGAGAAACAAACGGGCCACCCATCATGTCGCCTTCCATTTCCCATAATCCGCGCGCTTCCTGAGCATATTCGCCTTTTACCATAATATTCTTGACATCGACAAACATGGAGTCGGTAGCCATGTACATACCTTCACGTTCACCCGGAATATTGGCTTTCATCACCGAATCACGTTTATGTACAAAGAACTCTTTAGTAAAGGTATTCCTGTCTGTATAAGGATAAGAATATATTACGAAATTCATATCGGCAGAGGCACGGTTGGTAGAAGCCCACAAGAAATCTTTACCGACCTTATAATTCGATAACTCCTGAGGAATCCAGACATCACAGTCAAACATACTGCCCACTTTGGCTGAAATGGCATCATTATGTTTTTCTTTCAGCAAGTTTATCTGGCGATTGATTTCAGATTTCACAAAGAAATCGATAATCACCTGCTTGTTCTTTTCCACAAAGTCTGCAAACTCTTTTTCATCAGGTGCCTGAATAGTCATAATCATTTGCGGTGCAGCATAAACATCACGCGAAAATTTTATTTTAGGCTGTGTATAGATATCCTGAATATCAACAACAATGATATTACGGAAAATCCTCATGACACGGTCAAAGTGTTCGGGAGCGATATTTGAAATACGGAAAGAGCGTTCTGCCTGAGGTAATCCGGGAACATTCGTATCCAGCACATCAAATAATGCACGTCCTGCGGGGCGATCCCACACTGCCTTATTTACCACCACCAACACTTCGTAAGGTCTTCCGCTGGAAGTCGGAGTAAACAAGTTTTTCTGTCCTTTCTTACAAGAAGCCAGCACCAGCACTACCAGTACCAAACTCAAATAGAATGCTATTCGTTTCATAATTCTTATGGTATTATATTTAATAATCTATAGTGTAACACCTTTTTCTTTCTGTTGTTTGGCTGTCGACAACATTCCGCACGCCGCAAATATATCCTCCCCTCTTGATGCACGAATAGTAGCAAAAACTCCGTGTTGTGTCAAATAATCACGAAATGCCACCATTGTTTCCATGTCCGTTCCTTCCAAATTAACATTCGGGATGGCATGGAAACGGATTAAATTGATGCGGCAGTCGATGCCACGCAGCAATTTAACAATTTCTTTGGCATACACCAAAGAATCATTCACATCTTTAAACACAATATATTCAAAAGACAACCGCCTTTGCTTACTGAAATCATAATTACGCAATATATCTACAATTTCGGTAATAGAGAAAGCTCTTTCGGCAGGCATCAGTTCTTTTCTCTGCGATGGGAAAGGAGTATGCATACTGATAGCCAGATGGCAGTCACTCTCATTCAAAAAACGTTCCAATCCTTTTTTCAATCCAACGGAAGATACAGTTATTCTTTTCGGACTCCAATGATAGCCATAATCAGAGGTCAGTATTTCGAGCACCTTCAGCACTTCATCCAAGTTGTCAAAAGGCTCTCCCATCCCCATAAACACAAGATTGGTCAGCGTATCGCGTTCCGGTATAGAATATATCTGGTTCAGAATCTGATTGGCAGTCAGGTTGGCCGTAAAACCTTGCTTTCCTGTCATGCAGAACTTACAATTCATCTTGCACCCCACTTGTGAAGAAACGCACAAGGTAGCCCGGTCTTCATCCGGTATATATACAGCCTCTACAAAATTCCCGGTCGGCGTACGAAACAGATACTTCACCGTCCCGTCCACCGAGCGCATAGCTTCCACCGGTGCAGATGCTCCGATTTCATAGCTGCCTTTCAACATCTCACGATGCTTCAGTGACAGGTTAGTCATTTCATCTATCGAAACGACTTTCTTCTCATACAACCAAGATACAATCTGCTTTGCAGCAAATTTAGGCATTCCCAGATTCTGCGTTATGTGCTGAATCTCATTCAATGTCTTGCCAAGTAATACCGTTTTTGGAGTTTCCATTCTATTTAAAAAGACAATTAGCGTACAAAGGTAGAGAAAAAATAATATATATTGCCTATCTTTGCGCTGAGAAATACATTTAAAGATGAGAAAAACAATTAATTGTTTTATTCCATACGAAGAAAACACAGCAATAGACAAAGTTGTTACAGCATTGAAAGACAGCATTGTTGTAAACAAAATCTATTTATTGACAACCGCTCATGGCTCAATGCCATCCGTTCCTGCAGGATGTGAACCATTCACCATTGACTCCTTGAACAGCAGTGATACGATAAAGAAGATTGCTCAGAAAGCAGACACCCCTTTCACTTTATTATATACCAAAGCATCCCCGTTTGAATTAGGCTACATGGCTTTGGAACGCATAGCCGACTTCCTGCAAGACCGGAAGACCGGCATGGTCTATGCCGACCATTACGAGTGGAAAGAGGGAGAAAAGAAAAAGCATCCCGCCATTGATTACCAACCGGGAAGTGTACGCGATGACTTTGACTTCGGGGCTCTGCTGGCATTCAGAAGCGAATACCTGATCGGGGCAGCCGGAATGATGGAGAACGAGCGCGAAGACTATCGGTACGCCGGACTTTATGCCACTCGCTTGTTCATTGCCGAAACAGGCCGAATTGTCCACATCAATGAATACCTATACACTGAAATAGAAGAAGACAACCGCTTGTCGGGCGAAAAGCAGTTCGATTACGTCAACCCACGCAACCGCGAAGTACAGATTGAAATGGAACAGGCCTTCACCGGATACCTGAAAAGAACAGGTGTCTATTTGCCGTCTAATTTCAAAAAGGTAAACTTCCGAACAGAAACATTTACCTATGAAGCTTCCGTCATCATCCCCGTAAGAAACAGAGTCCGCACCATCGACGACGCCATCCGTTCCGCCCTCGAACAGCAAACGGACTTTCCTTTCAATATCATCATCGTTGACAATCACTCCACAGACGGCACATCCGAAGTGATTGCCCGTTATAAAGACCATCCGCAAGTCATACACCTGCAACCCGAACGCACCGATTTGGGCATAGGCGGCTGCTGGAACCTCGCAGTCCATCATCCCTTATGCGGCCGCTTCGCCATACAACTGGACAGCGACGACCTCTATAGCAGTCCGCAGACGTTGCAAACCATCGTAAACACTTTCTATAAAGAACAATGCGCCATGGTGATAGGCACGTACCGAATGACGGATTTCCACCTGAACACCATTGCTCCGGGCATCATAGACCACAAAGAATGGACACCGGACAACGGGCACAACAATGCCCTGCGCATCAACGGGCTGGGTGCTCCCCGCGCCTTCTTCACTCCCCTTTTAAGAGAAATCGGAGTGCCCAACGTCAGCTACGGAGAAGACTATGCATTGGGCCTCGCCTTCTCGCGCACCTATAAGATAGGACGGATTTACGATGAACTATACCTTTGCCGGCGTTGGGAGGGCAACTCGGATGCCGCACTCGGCATTGAGCAAGTCAACACCAACAATCATTACAAAGACAGCCTCCGCACACACGAAATCAATCTCCGCCGGTGCTATAACGAACAGCGCAGCCAAAACGACGGAAATAAAAGCAAAGCACAAAACAAGCATTTTATAGAAAAACAATTTGCCGAATGGCAGACGGCAAGCGACAACCTTGCCGCTTTAAGAAAAGCGCTTGTCAAGCAAGAAGTGATTTGCGGCATCCCGTTTACTGTGCAGCACAACCCGGCACGCATGGTTTCCACCGGAGCCAAAACCGACAAAGAAAGCATTCTCTCCCGTCCCTGTTTTCTTTGCAGAAAAAATCAACCCGAAGACCAGCGCGTCTGTCCCATCGGAGACGGATACAATCTGTGTGTCAATCCTTATCCGATACTCCCCTATCATATCACCATCCCATCTGCCGAACACCGGGAACAGATCCTGCCTGCTGATTTTTGCAACACCGTCAGCACTCTCCTCAATGAATTGCCCGACGAATACGCCTTATTCTACAACGGAGCACTTTGCGGAGCCTCTGCCCCCGACCATCTGCATTTTCAGGGAGTTCCGACGGAGCACGTTCCACTGATTGCTTTCTATCGCCGGACGGACAGCGGAAAAGAAAGGCTCGCATCAATCAGCCATTCATCCGTCCTGCACTACATCGACAGTTACGTCTGCCCCCTGTTCAGCATCGAACAGTGCCGTGACGGAAAAACAGACGAGTCCTTGTTCACCAATATAATGAAAGAATTGCCGTGCAGCAATAACGAACCGGAACCGAAAGTAAACATACTGGCATGGCAAGAAGATGAAAAACAAATCATCCTTATCATTCCGCGCTGTAAGCACCGTCCCGAATGTTACAGTGCCGAAGCCGGCAAACAAATGCTTGTCAGTCCGGGTACCCTTGATATGGCAGGCATCATTGTCACACCGCGCAAAGAAGATTTTGAAAAGATATCAACCGAAGACATCCGACAAATTCTGCAAGAAGTCGGACTGCCACGCGAAGATGCACAGGAAATAATTAAGAAGTACCGAAAAAGAGACAGACTATGATGAAAGAGCCCGAAATAAATGTAGGAATAGTAAATGCACAAGAAATCCATTTTTCGTTGAACGGCCGTTTTTTTGCCAAAGGAGAAACCGTATGTGGCGAACAAAGCGTCTCTTTCAGTGAAGGAGGCATTTTGTGGAACGGCAATCTGTATCGTGAGCTGACATTCACCCCACAAGACGAACGCACTTCCTTCTCCCTCTATGATGTGACCATCGGCATCAATTTTCATTGGGAGCGTCAGGAAACCCAAAGCTTTATGGGAACGCTGAAACTGGTGGTGGATGAAGGCAAAATAACAGCCATCAACATCCTTCCGGTAGAAGACTATCTGATAAGTGTCATCTCCTCGGAAATGAACGCCACCTCTTCACTGGAGTTTTTGAAAGCACATGCAGTCGTTTCGCGAAGCTGGCTTTTTGCCCAAATGGAAAAGCGTAAGGCTCTATGCAACAAGAATGAAGGATTCTTCTCCTTTGTGAAGACCGAAAACGAATACATCCGCTGGTATGACCGCGAAGACCACACCATCTTCGACGTGTGTGCCGACGACCACTGCCAGCGTTATCAGGGAATCACCAAAGCATCGAACGCAACAGTCGCCGAAGCTGTCCGCGCCACACGCGGCCAACTGCTCATGTACGGTCAAGGCATTTGCGATGCCCGTTTCTCCAAATGTTGCGGAGGAGTAACCGAAGAATTCGGTTACTGTTGGGAAGATAAGGACTATCCCTATCTGTCCGCCATACGAGATGACGGAAAAGAAGCCTCGCAACCACTCCCCGACCTGACTCAGGAAGCGGAAGCCGAACGCTGGATACGCACCTCTCCCCCGGCGTTCTGCAACACCGACGACAAGAAAATCATTTCACAGATACTGAACAACTACGACCGCGAAACGACAGACTTCTATCGTTGGAAAGTGCGTTACACACAAGAGGAACTGGCAGAGCTCATCCGACTGAACACCAAAACCGATTACGGAAGCATCCTCGATTTAATTCCTGTCCGGCGAGGAAAGTCGGGACGTATCTGCAAACTAAAAATCGTAGGCACCCTGAAGACCCTCATTATCGGAAAGGAACTGGAAATTCGTCGCACCCTCTCCTCTTCCCATCTGTTCAGTTCGGCTTTTGTCATCGACAAAGGAGAACTGAAAGACGGTGTGCCGGAATGGTTCCTGCTGACAGGCGCCGGCTGGGGTCACGGAGTAGGCTTATGCCAAATCGGTGCCGCTGTCATGGGTGAGCAAGGCTATACATACGACAAGATTCTGCTACACTACTATAAAGGAGCAGACATCCGCCGTTTCTATTAATCCAATCTTACAGGTAATCATGAAAAAGACATCACCGTGGGCATGGATTCCCACCCTCTACTTTGCGCAAGGATTGCCATACGTGGCAGTGACCATCATCTCGCTTGTCATGTATAAAAGGCTGGGCATCAGCAATACCGAGCTGGCCTTCTATACCGGCTGGCTCAACCTGCCCTGGGTCATCAAACCACTGTGGAGTCCGTTCATCGACCTCATCAAGACCAAACGCCGGTGGATTGTCACCATGCAGATGCTCATCGGTGCAGGACTGGCAGGTATTGCCTTTACCATCCCCACAGAATATTTCTTTCAACTGACGCTCGCCCTGTTCTGGCTGCTCGCCTTCAGTTCTGCCACACACGACATTGCTGCCGACGGATTTTACATGCTGGCGCTCGATTCTCACGAGCAAGCACTGTTTGTAGGTATCCGCAGCACCTTCTACCGTATTGCCACCATTGCCGGACAAGGGCTGCTCATCATGCTGGCAGGCAGGCTGGAAACGGTGACAGGCAACATTCCATACGCGTGGTCCATCACCTTCTTTGTGCTTGCCGGCATCTTTCTTGCCGTGTGGCTTTACCATCGTTTCATCCTCCCCCATCCGGCTGCCGACCATCCGGCAAAAGAAGTATCCGCTTCCGGGTTGATGAAAGAATTCTTTACCACCTTTACCACCTTCTTCCAAAAAAAACACGCCACCGTTGCCATTGCATTCATGCTGCTATACCGACTTCCCGAAGCCCAATTAGCCAAAATGGGAATCCCCTTCTTTCTCGACCCGATAGAAAAAGGAGGCTTGGGACTTACTACCGAAGAAGTAGGATTCGTGCAAGGAACAGTCGGTATCATAGGACTTACGTTAGGAGGCATTTTGGGAGGCATTGCCGTAGCCCGGGGAGGTCTTAAACGCTGGCTTTGGCCCATGGTATGGGCTATCTCGTTACCTGATTTTGTTTATGTATACCTCAGCTATGCACAACCGGATTCCTTGTTGTTTGTCAACATTTGCATCTTCATCGAACAGTTCGGATACGGTTTCGGATTCACAGCCTACATGCTCTACCTCATTTACTTTGCCGACGGCGAGCACAAGACGGCACACTATGCCATCTGTACCGCTTTTATGGCACTTGGCATGATGATTCCGGGAATGGCTGCCGGATGGCTGCAAGAGCACTTGGGATACAACCACTTTTTTATTTGGATTATGATATGTTGCATCGCCACATTCGGAGTCACGGCTTTGCTGAAGATTCATCCCGAATTTGGAAAGAAAACCTTAAAAAGTTAATGTTAAATTCAACAATACAAGCCATTGCATTGTTTCCTTTTCAGACGATAACATATAAAACAGAAGATATATGAAAAAAATTATTTTATTGGTATCAGTTGTATTGTTTGGCTGCGTAGGATACGCACAAGCACAAACATCTGAAAAAAAGCTGAGTCGTCAAGAACGAAAGGAAGCTAAAAGAGCCATGGAGCAGGCATTGTTTGAAGAAGCCAAACAAGCCATAGAAAACAAAAGCTTTACCCTGGAAGCGGATCAGGTTATCTTTAAACGGGGCAGAACTGCATTTGTCTCTTCAAACACAAATTTTGTGACAGTCAATGGTAATAAAGGCTCCGTACAGGTAGCTTTCAATATACCTGTAAGCGGTCCCAATGGCTTGGGTGGAGTAACTGTAGACGGCAATGTGTCCGGCTACAAAGTGACCACAGACAAAAAAGGCAACATCCGTCTGGCAATGAATATCACAGGTGTAGGTATTTCTGCCCAAGTCAATATTTCACTGGCCAATGGCGGCAACAATGCAACAGTGGATATTCTTCCTAATTTTCATTCCAACAGACTTACCTTATCAGGCACTCTGTTGCCATTGGATAAATCAAGCGTATTCAAAGGAAGGTCTTATTGACAGATTTTTCCTAAATTCAGCCTCAACCGAGTTTTTCATTTCTACTGTCACTGCTGCCACCATAGGATGCTTATCACATACAACATCCTATCAATAAACGACTTATCCAAGTGGTGGCAGTAGCAGTTCTTTCACCGTTATCAAATAATTCTAAGAAAATTTGGAAATGCCCCAAATAAGTCCTATACTTGCTTATCATTTTAATACTACAATAAGTATCTACAAATGAAAAAACACACTTATACAACTATACACTATGAAACACCTGTTAACCCTGTGCATAGGATTTTTCATGTTGCTCTCTTGCAACAATAAACCCTCTCAATCTGCCGCAATAGCAACAGACGAACCGGAAGTGAACGAAGATACGCTCTTCAGAGTAATCGATTTGGCAAACAACCTGAAGCCATGCAGTGACTCCTTACTTCTGAGTGATATTGTGGAGGATGTGGAATATGTAAAACTGGAGACGGCAGACAATGGTCTGGTTGGAGCAATGAATAGAGGCTATGTGTCCGACAGTGCCATCTTTTATAGCAGTTCTGGCAATACGACACCTCCTCCTCATATTTTTATGTTCGACCGTTTTACGGGTAAGTTTATCCGTACAATCGGTAAATCAGGGCAAGGACCCGGAGAAATGCATTGGCCCATTGGTGTTGTAGCTAGAGACAGCTTAGTCTATATATCTTCTACTTATCGGAATGAGCTTTTCGTTCATAAAATCAAAGACGGAAAGTTTGTGAAATGTATTCCCTTGAACAAACCACATACCGCTGCAAGGGATTATTACATTGGCGACAATAGAGTAATCCACTTTCCTTTTTATAGTAATTGGGATGGTAAATATTTAATGTGTGATATGACCATTCAGGATTTTGATGGAAATATCATCCAAGAGCAAACACCGGATGTGGACTATACCGGATTTGACCACAGAAACAAACCGAATGCAAATTGGGCTGTAGCATGGACCTATAAGAATCATCCCAATGTCTATTCTTTTTTCACGGACACCATCTATGCAGCCATCAATGACACCATCCGTCCCAGATATTTCTTATCTTTAGGAAAATACAAACGTCCGCTTCAACTAAAGGTCAGCGTCGAATGGAAACATTATATTATATTCTATAGCTTTTGGGAAACAAAGAACTATCTGTTGGGCAGTTTCGGCTTGGAACAAGAGGCATGGTTTTTCAGATACGACAAAAAAAGCAAAGAGATAAAAACATGGAAGCAGGATGCTGAAATAGTAAATATTGCCATTCCAACTGATGCTTATGACTGGTGTATTGTGTCTGCTGCCGGCATCACCAACGACATTGACGGTTGTTCCAACCACCTCCGTGCAATGGATTTCATCAGTGAAAACCAGTTTGCAATCTGTATCACCCAAGACAATATGGATGAAATCAGAAAGATAGTATCCGAATCCACGAACGTGAAATTCCCCGAAAAGCGTCAGCAACTCTTGGAACTGATTGACTCAATGGGACCGGATGATAATCCGATTCTAGCTATTTATAAACTGAAAGATTAACATAAAGACGGACAGCATTTTATCGATTATTCAATGGTTACCAATGCCATGCTATTGTCACATGCCACCACCCGGTACACATTCCCCTTGGCGGTATGCACCCGCTCGCCCAACTGGGGCAGGATGCGGCTCAGGCTGTAGGCGGTCATGCCCCTCATGACCGAAGGGTGGGCAGACTTCATCCGCTCGAATAATTGGGTGGCGGAAAGGGTCAGCACCTCCTGCGGATGGTCCTCTTGGGTGGCAAAGCGGAAACAGAGGCGGAACACCTCCTCTTCGGGTATGTGTTTGTAGAACAGGGCGTTGTGCTGCTGGATAGCCTGCTCTTCTTCCTTGTTGAACCAGCTTCGTTCGCCGGACAGGAGTTCCGCTTTGAGCTGGGCATACAACTGCTCATGCTCTACGGGCGTGGTGCAGTCTATGGCGTGTTCCAGACTGACACAGAGGAAGCGGCGTGAGCCGGTGCGGTCTACCAGCAGGTCCTCCCGGTTGCTGGTGCCAATGAACGAGGCGATGCGGGGCAGTGCCGACGCACTGCGTTTGTAGGCCTTGCGGATGTTCAGTGCGGAGGCTTGCATCAGGTTCTTCAGCAGAGGCATTTTGGATGCGCTGAGTTTGTCGAATTCATCCAGATTAATCAGGCCGTAGGCAGCTAACTTGGCTTCGGCGGATGCCGGAGAGCTGAGGTCGTAACTTTCTGTATAGTAGGCTTTCAGTGCATCGGGCATCAGCAGGCGGCAGAACGTACTTTTCCCCAGTCCTTGTCGGCTGCTCACCAGCAGGGGAGCTACGCTGTTGGCGCGGTTGATACTGCTGGTATTGTTAGCACTGTTGGCATTGTTGGCGCGGTTGGCGCAGTTGGTATCCGGTCGGAACTGCATCCATTGGGCGGAGAGCCCCAGCATCCAGCGGTGGAAACCGTTTACCCATACCGGGTTGTCGGACACCCGGCGGGCGAGTGCGGATACCCGGTCGGTGCCGTCCCATTCGGGGAGCTGCTCAAAGTAAGCGGTAAAGGGATGGTATTCGCTGATGCGGCGCGAGCGCACAAAGCGTTGGATGTCTCTGTCCCAGCAGTCTATGCCTGTTTCAATGGCCTCCATGCTGAGCGTGTTCATCCACCGTTCGTCCACCTTGGTGTAGCGCAGATGGGTGTCGGGGATGTTGTTTGCCACCTCGGTTTCCTCGGTAAGTACATTGAAGCGGAAGCGGTAGCGGGAGGTGAGGAAAGCGGTCACTTCCTGCATCAGGGAACATGATTTCGCTTTCTTCACTTCCTCTTTCGAGGATACCGGCGCGGCTTCTTTTCGATTGCCTTCCGAAGAGATCACTCCGATTTTCTTTTCAATATCTTTCGAGAATTCTAATCCTGCTTCTTTTCGAGCACTTCCCGATGGTGCGGATTCCTCCTCCGTTTTTTCAATTAAGACTGCCGGGCATCCGGGAGCTTCGTTCCTGCTTTCCGACAAATTGCCCTTGCCGTTTTCAGCCGGAAGAACCTGTGATTCGACTACTTCCTTCACTCCGTCTTCATCGGACACAATATAATGGTAAGTGCCCGCCAGCGCATTCCCATCGGTGCGCGGAGTCCAGTCCACCACCAACGCCACCCGGCCCTCGCGGATATCCACAGCCAGGTGCACACCGGGAATGGTCCGACAAAGCGGCATCAGTCCGTTGAGGGCGGATACGAGGTCACGGCGCGGTGTTCCGTCGGAGGGAACAGGGGTTGACAGGAATTTGCTTCCGAAGAAGACTGTTTTGAGAGTGGCGAATACATTCATAAGGCACTTTTTTAGGTTTGACGAACTACAAATATACAACATGAAAAAGCGTTTGTCAAGAGGGGAAGACAAATAAATCAAACCCCGGTACAGGATATGACAGAGCCTGACACAATGACATATATACGTGTGGGCTTATACGTATATATGTGTAGCCCGATGCGTATATACGTGTAGGCTGATGCCACCGTATGTGTAGCCCGATGCGTACGTACACACTTTATAATTGAATTCAAAATGTGGATAATGCTGTCGTTTCGTGCGTAGGGGCGAGGTTTGCTCGCCCGAAAACAGTTTGCTTTGTGTCTTCGGGCAGGCGAACCCTGCCCCTACAGCTGACGATGGGATAGGCCGGTTTCGTTTTGATACACTCTCCTGTTGCAAAAAGACTTTGGTGTTTTTTAAAAAGACTTTGGTGTTTTTTAAAAAGACTTTGGTGTTTTCTGAAAAGATCGGGAGGTTTTCCAAAAAGACCTTGGTGTTTTTTATGTAAGGGAAGATGGAACCACCCTCACCAAGTCGGTCATTTCTCCTTTTCCGTTCATCCTTACATTTTACCCGAAACATACGGATAATCAGTATATTAAGAATGACAGCACATCCCCTTATCCTCCTTTCAGCCGTGCTTCCCGAGTCCTTTCACAAGCAGCCTTCAGTAATTCCCTTGTGTACTTTCTACACCTCTTTTTAGACTACCGTAAATGAAAGCGTTATCGAAACAGTTCAAAAGCCAGAAGAAGTTTTACAAATAAAAGGAGGCTGAAAGGGGGATGACACGATGTTCCTTCACAACCGGAACCCCTATCAGCAGGGAGTTTCAGCAGTAGATGAAAGGAGGAAGGAAGAAACGATGCAATCATTGATAGATGTCAGGATTCGGGACGATGTTCGTAAGCATTCAGCCTCGTGCGTATTTCTCTCCAAGCTATAATAAAGAAGGTGTGCCAAAACTACAATTGACGGTCACGACCTTGGAAATAATACACAAAGTAAGCTGTTTTCGGGCGAGCGACCTCTCCCCTACTAGCAAAATGACAGCATCATCAACGTTTATACACAACCTCATAATCAATTAAAGGTCTAAAAGAATAAATATTTTTTCCATAAAGCCATTTGAATATACAAAAAAATCTTAGCTTTGCAGAACATATATATTAATGAAGAATAACCACATGAAAGTATCATTACAAAGCATCAATAGGAATACTATTCTGTATTTTCTATTTGTGTTCTTGCCAATCTCCACAAAAACAAGTAAATAATCCACAAGAGACAGAAAACGGAATAATCACTTTAACCGCAGATTATCCAATAGAAAAAGATACGCTTACATTAAGCGAAATAGCCGACACTGTTTTTTATGTAAAACTACAACAACAAGGTATCAGCAACAATGCACGTATAGAATATCTTAACAGTCTAATTTTGGTTTATGATTTTTTCAACCTATATACGTTCAATCATTATGGAAAATTATTATACAAAATAGAGGCACGAGGAGGAAGTATGGACTTTTTGCCGGATAAATCGTATTTCTATCTATATACATTTATGGATGAATGCATCAGGAAATATGATTTAAAGGGAAATATACTTCAGACTATCCATTTAAAAGAAAAAGTGGATGGATATAGATATTCTTTCCTTTGTCTTAACGACAGTTTATTTGTCATGAGTCAAAACAATGAAGGAAATAATCCGAACGAATTATTTTTTATCAATGGAAAAGGAAGTATAATTGAGCGTAAGGCGAATATAAATCAATTCCAAGCAAGTGAAAAATCATATTTCAACAACATGGATTGGCGCCGATCCTTATTCAGAGGACAGAATGGATGTTATTACCACCGTGATTATAGTGACACCCTTTGGAAAGTACACGATGATATGACTTTGCAAGCACTGTTAGTAGAAAATAAAATTAAGAAAGTGCCTTTAGAACAGAGAACAGAATATTCGGGAAAACCCATGAGTGATTATATAACGACTACACTAGCCGAAAAGTTGAATGTAGTCCGCTATTATGAAACTTCCCTCTATTATATAGCGGAATATAAAGCCGGAGGGCATTCAAGGGGGCTTTCCAACTATTTGTTCTATGACAAAAAGACAACTAAATTATATCAAGTGACGAATAAATTTGACTATGAAAACAAGCATGCACTTTTCCATTTCGGCATATTCAATGATTATGACGGTGGTCTTGCTTTTGCTCCATCCGCACAATCAGGAGATTACTTAATAATGGTAAACGCCAGCGACCAGCAGGGAGATAGGCATAAGACCCTACCTAAAACACTTTACCAAGAAGGTAGAATAATACCAGAATTAGTCAATAAAAAGCCTGTATCCAGACAAAGACAAATGAGAAGTGATGTATATCATGATGAAAGACATAGGGACCAGCTTAATGAATTCTTTAAAGATTTCAATGAAAAAGAGCATACAATGCTGATGTTTGTCAAACTAAAGAAATAAGTATATATGTCAAAAAAGAAATTATACTGTGTGATTCTCCTCGTTTGTCTACTTTGCTGTGCGTGTGGGAAGAAAGAGGGATACAATGCCCTCAGTTATCAAGTAACAGAAAACGATACTTTGTTTATTTGCGATGCCGAACAATGGGGAAATAGTAGACAAATAAAGTTAAGCAATTGGGTCACAGACTTTAAGTGTATTCAATTGGAAAATTCAGACACTGCGTTAGTGAAAGGATGGAGAGTATATATCACTGACAATTATATTGGCGTATTGGACGAACAGGCTTTCAAATTGTTTAATCATCAAGGAAAATTCCTCTGCAATATTGGACGTACAGGGCAAGGACCAGGAGAATACAAAGTGCTATATGGTGCTACACTCAATGAAAAGTTCGACAAAATTTGCCTTGCACCGTTTTATGGGAAATCACTCTTGGAATATAATTTCAGAGGAGAATTTCTTCAGTCAATAGATGTTTCCGTCATAGTGAAAGGACAGGTACGCTATCAGCCTGATGGTTCATTACTTTTGACCCATTTACAATTTGCTAATTCACCTACTTTTCAATATTTACACGTAGATACGACTGGAATAAAGACTTATATTAACGATGATTCGAAATTAATTTCCAGCATAGATGAAGAAGGTAACTTTATAGGGTTCAACAATGAAATCTGGGCTGGAAACAATACATCGGAATTTACCTATCATATATTTGAAACGGATACTCTTTATCGTTTTAATCCTCAAACCCATAAAACGTATCCTCGTTTTGCACTGAATAATTTCCATGGTCGGTACATCGACCTCACGGAAACCCCCTCCTCTTTCCTCATTTATTTCTATCCAAGCGGAATGGAAGAAGTAAACGGCTGGAAGCCTGAAACCAATACTGTCTTAATAGATAAAGAGGAAACAAGAGCCTATTTTGCGGAAGTAGTCAATGACTTTATGGGAAATTTACCGGTCAATAAATTAGGAATTCCACAAGATGGTTGGTATTGTGAACTGTTTGAACCGCTACAACTGGTAGAACTGATTGAAGAAAAATTGTCCGATGAGAATTGCACTGATAAAGAGCGCAAAGCACTGGAAGAATTACGCTCTTCTTTTGATGAAGAAGGGAACAATATTTTGTTTTTCGGAAGAATACAATAAACACATAGCGAAAAAGTAAATTTGAGCAAAGCGTAGCGAATTGGCTGATACAGCGTTCGTTACGCTTTGTTTTTCTATTGAGCAAAGCCAACGAAAAGCCAACATGAAGCCAAACTGTGCAAGAGTTCAGTTAGCACTTCATTACTCCCGTAACAGGTGCAGATTTCTTGCTAAAAGGTTCTGTTTCTGCATTTTGCGTCGATTTGCATAGTTATCGGTAACTCACTAATAACTAATTTTGTGACCAAAAAAGGAGTGAGTATGCGAAGTACATTCAAGGTCTTATTTTACGTGAAGAAAGGCAGCGAGAAGCCCAACGGCAATCTGCCTCTGATGTGCCGTATCACGGTGGACGGCGAGATTAAACAGTTCAGTTGCAAGATGGACGTTCCCCCACGACTGTGGGACGTGAATACTACCGTGACATAAAGCGACAGACAGAGGAGCTGAAAACGGAAGTGATGGAATTGCAGGAACGGAAAGAAACGGCACGGGAAGAGCTTGAACGGGCGAAAAAAGAGATACAGACCGAACGGCTGAAAGGGGCAGCCACGACCGCAGCCGCCAACATCGCCGAGAGTGTCGGTTCTCTTTTCGGGAGCAACAAGGTCAAGACTCTGGAGAGGGAGAACACCGCCCTGCATAGGGAGGTAGCCACACACGAAGAAACCATCGAAGCACTGCAAACCGAGATACAGACCATACGGGCAGACTACAGCCGTCAAGTGCTGGAAATGCAGCAACGGTACTTGCTGGAAAAGGACGAGATGGTAACAAAACATCAAACGGAAGTCTCAAGGCTTAACGCCTTGTTGATAAAAGCCACAGAATGGTTTCCTTGGTTTCGTGTTATGCTCCGTATTGAGAAATTGTGCCTTGCTGTCGGCTTTACCCATGAACAGACTGCCCATTTAATGACAGGCAAGCCATTGCCATATAACGGAGAACTCTATTCCGATGAGCATAGGCGTAAGTTCAGGACGAATGATGTTACTGCCAAAGTTGGTACAAACAATGGAAAGCTGATACTTGCCATTGACGGACTACATATCGGGGAATGGTTCAAGAAACAATTTGAACGATTACAACAGAATGTCGACTGGAAGCCTATTCAGAAAAAGAATAAAGGCTTCAAGCTATAGTCAATCATGCGCATCACATACATGGAGGACATTTTTTGTCCCCCATGTATATATAGAGTCCAAGACTAACTCATGTTATTCCCAAGAAATTACTCATACGATCAATACACCGTTTCTTTTGATTGAGATTAGGATGAACGTACAGATTAAGTGTCGTTGCTACGTTTGAGTGACCGAGTATGACGCTGACAGTTTTATAATCACACTGGCTTTCAATACATCGGGTCGCAAATGTGTGCCTAAGTCCATGAAAGACCAAGTGGGGAATATCCAATCGTTTTAGCAACCTGCCAAAATAATCACGATAAGAACGAGGCTCTTTAGATTGTGTAGAAGTGCCTACCACGTATGGGGATTGAGATTGTTTCCTTACCATTTTCAACGCTTGGAAAAGTTGTTTGGATATAGGAATCTCACGACAAGAATTCTTGGTTTTGGGGGAAGAGTGAACCCTTTCTGTAGATTTCAACTCACAGTTATATATTCTGCCTACAGTATGTTTCACGATGACTGTCTTTTGTGCAAAATCCACATCTTCCCATTTCAAAGCACAAACCTCACCGATTCTCATTCCGGTACAGAGAGCCAACAGTACACCTATATTTTGTGGAGTGGGCTGTTCCAGCAAGTGACGCATCAATATATGTTGATGATTTAATGACAATGTTGGCGGCAGTTTGTTTTCTGTTTGGGTAGGATATTCGATTTCCCATTCTTCAAAATGGAAAATCCCATGCTTATTCCCATATTTGATAACAGATTTGAGCACTGCCACTATATCCCGGACTGTTTTTCTTGCTAATCCGGAAGTACATTTGTCTATCACAAACTGCTGGACATCCTTCTCTGTTATATTTTCCGCAGCGCCAAATCGTGGCAATAGGTGTGTCTGTAACGTAAGCTGATATGCACATAGGGTGGAATGCTTCACTATCGGACGTTTTGCATCACACCAAATCTCGGAAACTTCGTGAAATGTTTTTTTATTGTTCATATTTTGAGAGAATTAATTGATTTAACTCTCTCAAAATAACACACTTTTACCGATTTCCCTTTGAACGGTTATGGGTTTTACAAAGCATCTCACAATTTTCCATGCTGGTTGACCCTCCCTTGCTCCATGCAGTCACATGGTCGGCATCCATTTCCGAAAGTTTGTAAATACGGGTCTTGTTGGCATTATTCCCCAACGCACAGAGCGGACAATTGGAAATTCCCTGTTTCTCAGCCGCTTCGGTCTGACGCTTGTAAGCAGCCCGCTTGGTTGATTCTTCAAAGATACGGATGTCAAGTAATTTCCTATCCTCTTCTCCACCCAGTACATATTCGTAAATATTTCGGGGACACCGCACGCTTTCATCCGCTTGCAAGGCTTTTACCCGTTCTGTAACATGGACGGTACTATAAGGGGTGGTATGGTACGTTTCATACAGCCGTCCCCATTCCAAGCCGCACATGTCACGCTCTACCATAGTAAAGGTAGCCGATACCCAGTCAATCACAGAACGGAAATAACTTTCCAATTCTCCCGTGGAAGGCTCGTGACGGTGTATGCTCATATAGGCATCAATGCTCATCCCCTTACTGTCGCAAATCCACCGGAGGGCTTCCGCCAGATAATCCTGCCGTTTCACATCTCCCTTGATATAATGACTCCATTTCTGTATTTCCGCATTTTGGGAATTACTGAACACCCGCTTGGCTGCATTTACGAACTCGCCCGAATAGATGGCATTGAGCAATTCCTGCTCCTTGAGCGGAATGCCCACAATATTGATGGTCTTAAACCACTCTTTTATTTCCTTTTCTTCACCCTCGCATTCATATACCAGCAGAGAGGATTGCATAATCTTTTGTTGCTGCTCTTCGGGCAATCCCGAGAAATACTGCACGTTATCCGCTTCATCCTTGATGGCGAATTTACCTGTAACAAACCGACCGATAGAAGTGATGCGTTGCTGCCCGTCAAGTACTTCAAATCGTCCGTTCACAGTCCGATTGAAATAGATTAGTCCGATGGGATAGCCTTTCAGCAGGGATTCTATTACCGCTACATCACGTTTCCCATCGTTGTAGATATAATGGCGTTGATACTCGGGTTGGATAGTGAGCCGCCCGTCCAATCCAAATAGACCTTTACCTTCCAATTCGTTGTAGGTAAACCCTTTACAGATGTCTTCGACAGTCCATTCTGTATGTAATGTTGTCTCCATAATATTGATTCACTTTATAGGATTATTCTTTTGTGTCTTCTTCTTCCGGTGATGAATTGAGCGCAATGCCTGTCTTGGCGTTCAACGGACTGATGACCGCCTTGCCCGTCTTGGCTTCCAACTCCATACGGGCATTGCGGGCAATCTCACCACCGGCTTCCGCCACATCCATGTGTTCCCGAAATGTCTCCGGATTTTTACTTTCAGATATTTCTTTGGTGGAAAGTTCCGCCAACATATTTAGCACCAATTCCTTATTGGTCATATTGTCACGTAAGTTCTCTTTTTTCAGACCTTTGAACTGCTTATATTCCTTGGCGGTCATGTCACTCCAGGTCTGATAAATAATATCGGTCAGCGTAGCAAACTGCACCCCCTCTTGCAATCCGTGCCGCTTCCATTCATCCGTGAGGTCTTTACGAATCTCTATAGATTTGAGACGCTGATTAATCCAATTATCCGAATACCCCAACCGCTTATAGTCCACCAGTGCTTGATTGATAGAGAGTTCGGGGTCTTGCATTTGGTTAAGACGTTCAGTCGCCACTTGTGCCATCCATTGCTTGAACGGTTCTGCTTTAGGCGATGGAATAGACTGAATCAAACGAAGAAGCTGCTGAGTATCTGCGACATCGGTTAAATACATCTTTCCATCAGCCGATTTCATTTTCAGTTGACTACAATTTGTAGTCAACTCACTCCCTTCTTTTTTTAAACGTGTTTTCAAGACACTCCAATACTTACGAGGATTAGGGCTATCGGTTAGGACAGCCACCACATCCACTATGGAAAAGTACCATTTTTCTTCTTTGTCATCCCAAATAGTACGAACTTTCTTGGTTTCAAAAAGCTTGATGGCATTATGCTGAGTCATAATATTATATTTTTGTCTTTATTTTTAAGTTGAAATCTTAGGTTGTAATCGTGGTATAGACCAAGACCCTAATGGAGTATATGGAAGAAGTGCTTATATTCATAATGTTGAAGTGTTTAAAAGATTATTTATTCAATATAGGAAGTTGAAATCTTAGGGATAACAAAGACGTGGTTCGGAAGTGCCTCTAAAATCTATCCCGAGCAAATCCAGGTTGACCGTCATGGAAAAGAATCCAAAGTGACGAAACTCAATGACGGGGCAGTATTGCTTCATTCCGAAGTGCCTCAGAATGAAACTTATTATATGGTTGACAGGAAATATTACACCCAAGTCTATGCACGTGTTCTTATTAAGCATATCAGATTATAATTTGCGAATGAGTAATCGGGCGTACATGGGAATATATTTTTCGCCAACCTTAATAACGCTTCGGGCATTTAAGTCGTTATATTTGGGGCTATCCATATCCGTGTACTTTTTCGTTCGTAAACAAGATGTGTTTTGCCTATCGGTTATCCCTAAGATTTCAAATTGCTCCGGACAATACTTAATCAAAAAGGATATAGGAACTCCCATCACTCCTTCATAATCTGACGGAATGGCATCCGTAAAAGGTACTTCAATGGCATCATAATTATCGTAGCGGTCATAGGCAGCTTTGCCTTTCAGTTCCTTATGTTTGGAAAAGCGGAGGTTGTCTGCCATGCTCATCAGTGGCAATGGCTCATGACGACGACCATGCTCTATGCTGGTAAACCAACATGAATTGCCTAATCGGGTATAATTACCGACATATCCCAATCTTGCAGCTTTAGCCTTGTCTTTCTCATCTACTTTAGCTCCGTCAGGAACGCCAAAAACCATATCATTTCCATTTCCTGTAGCACCTAACCAAACTTTGTTATCTTTTATCAAGGGAAAGACCTCTTTATAAGTGATTGCGTTCATGTTACCTATTACAGCAAACTTCTTCCCAGCTTCCACAATCCAAGCCAAGAACTCACGAAAGAGGGAGAACGGCGGATTGGTGATGATAAAATCCGCTTCATTACGAAGTTCGGTAACTTCTTTGCTTCGGAAATCCCCGTCACCATCCATATACTTCCATTCGAGGTCATCAATATTGATACGTCCGTCCCCGCTTTTGTCTCGTTCCAAGATGAATATCTTACCTTTCACCTGTGCCTTGGACGGGTCGAATTGAGGCGCTTCTTTCTCAAACAAAGAGGGCTGATAAGGTGTTTTGTATTTTTTGCTATCCGGCGCATAACTCGTAGAAATCAGTTTTTTCAAGCCTAACTCATCAAACTTGGCAGCAAAGTATCGGGTAAAGTTGCTCCATTCGGGGTCATCACAAGGAAGCAATACAGTCTTTCCCCTAAACACGTCCGGGTCATATTCAAGATAGGCATTCATTTCAATCTCTATGTCATGAAATTGCGTATAGAACTCATCATTCTTAGCCGCCTTAGCTTCTTTTAGATTAGTATTTGCCATATGTCTATTTTTTTATTTCATTAGGTACAAGAAGTGTACGCACATCCACATTCAGTATTTCCGCTATCCTGTATAGTACGGGTATAGGCGGTTGCACTCTGTTCGTGGCGTATAGATTGACCATATTAAAACCTTTGCCAAGTCGTTTAGCCAATTCAGTTTGACTAATACCCACCTCAATCAATGCTTCTTTTATCCGATGCGACATCTTCTTTAACTTGTCACAAAGGTATATAATTTTATTGGGTAAACCACTGTGCTCTTAAAAGAAAGTATTTCGTTAATGGCTTATCCAAAGCTATTTTGGAAAATTCTATTTGTTTTTTCGCCAGTCGATTTTATAAAACTGCCACCGATAGTTCGTACTTTCGAAAAAAATCCCTATATTTGCACTTGAAAGAGTTATTTGACAGCATAGTAATGCAAAACGCTGAAATTCACACGGTTGCTAACTCGTTACCGCTACTTTTCAAATAGTTCGCTAAAAGTTTATTTCTCAATCGGTTAAGTCTAACCGACAAAAATATAAAATAGAATAATTCCTAGGAAAACGCTCAATAATTGATTCATATCTAATGCATATTGTATCACGTTTTGTTGATTCGGCACTCACTTTCAATTATTATTCATATCTTTGCGTACACTATAACCATTAACCAGTAACCATGATTGTAATAGCAGACAGTGGTTCCACCAAAACCGATTGGTGCATCGGCAACAGCCAAACGGATTACCGGATAGTCCAAACTCCCGGCATCAATCCGTTTTATCTTTCCACCAAAGAAATAAGCCGGCAAATAACAGAAAACCTTTTCCCGCAGTTGACGGAAAAAGACACCGTCACCGAACTTTATTTCTATGGCGCCGGCTGCACGCCCGAAAAGGCATGCATCGTAGCAGATGCCCTCACCGAATGTTTCCCACACGCCCATGTTGCGGTGGAAAGTGACTTGTCGGGAGCCGCCCGCGCCTTGTGCGGACACACGAAAGGCATTGCCTGTATATTGGGAACAGGATCGAATTCCTGCGAGTACGACGGTGAAAAAATTGTTTCCAATGTTTCTCCACTGGGGTACATATTGGGGGACGAAGGAAGCGGAGCCGTGCTGGGTAAACGCCTGGTGGGTGACTGCCTCAAAAAACAGCTTCCCCCCGACTTGTGCGAACTGCTGCTGAAAGAATATGAGTTGACGCCTGCCTTTATCTTGGACAAAGTATATCGGCAGCCGCTTGCCAACCGTTTTCTGGCAAGCCTCACTCCTTTCTTATCCGCACACCGGCAAAGAGCGGAGATTCATGCGTTGCTGCTTTCCTGCTTCACCGATTTCTTCAAAAGAAATGTGATGCTGTACGAATATGCCGGTTGCCCGGTTCATTTTATCGGTTCCATCGCATGGCATTTCCGGGCGGAGGTGAAAGAAGCAGCCGATGCATTGGGCATTCAAGTCGGCAAGATAATAAAGAGTCCGATGGAAGGGTTGATAAATTATCATTTCAGAATATGAGTTTTATTAAAATAACCGAGCAGCCGTCTTTGCACGAAGACCTGGAACAGTTGTCCGTGCGAAGCTTATTGGAAGGTATCAATGAGGAAGACCAAAAAGTAGCCTTGGCCGTGCGCTCCTGTATTCCCCACATAGAAAGACTGGTAACAGGCATCGTGGAACGGATGCAGCAAGGCGGACGGGTATTTTATATCGGAGCCGGAACCAGCGGACGCCTGGGGGTATTGGATGCTTCGGAGATTCCACCGACTTTCGGTATGCCCGATACTTATATAATAGGTATAATAGCCGGAGGCGAAACGGCTCTGCGGCATCCGGTGGAAAATGCGGAAGACGATACGTTGAAGGGATGGGAAGAATTGCAGGCTTTCCACATCAGCGACAAAGATACCGTGATAGGCATTGCCGCTTCGGGAACAACGCCTTATGTCATCGGCGCATTGCAACAGGCACGGAAAAGAGGCATACTGACAGCAGGAATCAGCAGCAATCCTGATTCTCCCCTCTCACACGCAGTGGATATTCCCATCGAAATGATTGTGGGCCCGGAGTTTGTGACCGGCAGTTCGCGCATGAAAAGCGGCACAGGGCAAAAAATGATTCTCAACATGATCAGCACTTCCGTGATGATAAAACTGGGAAGGGTGAAGGGAAACCGAATGGTCAATATGCAACTAAGCAACCAAAAACTGGTAGACCGGGGAATGAGAATGATTATGGAGGAGCTGCAGCTAGACGAAAAAAAGGCTAAACAATTGTTGCAGAAATATGGTTCAGTAAAAAAGGTCTTGGACATTTATAATAAGAAATAAATTGTATAACTAAAAACAATTAAGACATGAAAAGTTGGAAACCGGAAGCCATTATCTTAGCAATAGGTATGCTGATTATGGGGTATTTTATCAAAAACGGACTGGATACTTTCGCCGGTAAAGACCGGGTAGTAACCGTCAAAGGATTGGCTGAAATGGAAGTGCCTGCCAACAAGGTTACTTGGCCTCTGATGTACAAGGAAGTGGGAAATGACTTGCCTGCCTTATATAATAAGATTAATAATACGAATCAGACTATCGTCACTTTCCTCAAACAAAAAGGTATCACGGAGCAGGAAATCAGTATCAATGCTCCCGAACTTATCGACTTGCAGGCCGACCGTTATAATAGTAATCCGATTCAATTCCGTTATAATATTACAACTGTCATCACTGTTACATCCGACAAAGTGGAACTTGTCCGTAATCTGATAAAAGAACAGAGTGAGCTTCTGAAGCAGGGCATCGCCATTACCGGAGGAGATTACCGCTACAATGTGCAGTATGACTTTACAGGGCTCAATGCCGTGAAACCTCAGATGATAGAAGAAGCAACAAAGAACGCCCGCGCCGCCGCCATCAAGTTTGCCAAAGACTCGGACAGTGAACTGGGAAAGATAAAAAGAGCTTATCAAGGACAATTCAGCATCGAAGACCGCGATGCCAATACTCCTTATATCAAACGAATACGCGTGGTGACTACCATTGACTATTCACTGGAAGATTAAAATATCAGATCCCCATCTTATGAAGCATTTTCAATAGTTCATCTTTGTTCAGAGGCTTTGATAAATAACCGTTGAAGCCTCTGGACATTACTTTTCTTCTGTCTTCATCGTATGCAAAAGCCGTTACCGCCACAATGGGGATATCGGAAGACAGTTGGCGAATGGCATCCGTTGCCTGATAACCGTCCACCACGGGCATGCCTATATCCATCAAAATAATATCCGGATTGCATTCCAGGTATTTGGAAACGGCTTCTTCACCATTTGTGGCACGGATCAAATCATAGTGTTTTTCCAGATAAATCTTATAGAGCAGATAATTGTCGTCCATGTCCTCGGCTATCAGAATGGTTCGGCGAACAGCCCCCGCATCGTATTCGGTTTCATTGAATTCAACGGTTTCCGAAACGTCTTCCGTCCGTTGCTGCAAAGGTAAAAAATCAAAAGGTTTCACCGGCAGGGTAAACCAGAAAGTAGAACCTTTGCCGTATTCCGAGAATACCCCTATCTCACCGCCCAGTTTCTTGATAATGGTCCGGCTGATAGACAACCCCAAACCCGTGCCCTGCTTTTTGGCATCCAGTTTCATGAAACGTTCAAAGACTTTATCCACCTTCCCGGCCGGAATGCCGGCTCCCGTGTCCTGCACATAGAAGTAGATATCATCCTCCCGCACCTTATATCCTAAAGTGATGCTGCCTTCTTTGGTATACTTGAATGCATTCGACAGAAAATTGGAAAGTACCTGTGACACCCGGTTCTTTTCGGTATGAATAAAGCAGACCGGCAGACAAGGCTCAAACACAATACGCACCGGACTGTCAGCCTCTTCCAGACGCAGCCGGAAAATTCCTTCCAGTTCACGCATTATCTGATTAACATCCGTATCGGAATAAATAAACTCCAATGTCCCCGCCTCTATCTTTGACATATCCAGAATATCATTAACCAACTGCAACAACATATTCGTATTACCTTTGATTATCTCAACATAAGAATTACGTTCGGATTCGGAAGCATTGGACAACAATCCCGCGAAACCAACTATCGCATTCAGCGGAGTCCGAATTTCATGGCTCATATTAGCCAGGAAAGCTGTCTTCTGTTCACCTGCCACTTCCGCCACCCGCCTGGCCGCCTCCAGTTCTTCCTGTACCTTCTTCAAACGCGTAATATCTCTCACGGTCAGCAACACCTTTTCATCTCTGTTCTGCACCATATATGCCCCCGAAACACTCACCACACAATCCACGTAGTTATCAGTGTCATCCGACAAATAAAGCCTCATCGGAGCTTCCAACCGGGAAAAGCTGTTTTTTTCGCGAAAACACCTTTCGATGGAAGCACGCACCGGACAGGATTTACAATTCTCGTGAGTGCCGCATGCACCGGAATCCAACGCATTTTTGCACCGAAGCAATTCCCCCACCCTGTGAAGGACACAGTCATCCTTTTCACTGTTCAAACTATAATAATTGGTTTTCTCTACCAGAAAATTACGATTGGCCAATACAATGTACGCATCGATATTGCGTAAGATGGCATCCGAAAAATCTTTGTTTAAACCAAGTTCGTTCTTTTGGGCAAGAACTTCCTTATTCAGACTTTTTGTTTTCTTTGTTTCGAGCCACCACTTTATCATAAAAAATAAAGCAACAACCGCTAATAGTATGGATGGTAGCATTTGCTAAATAGATTTATATTATCGCAAAGATATGAACATAATTCAATATCGGTTTATAATTAGACAATTAAATATTCAAATTTAAAGAAAAAGCCTCAAATCTATTTGTGATTCAGTAAATTATTGTATCTTTGCGCCCGAAATTAGATAATCAATATAATGTCTAACGTAATTAACTGAGAATTTTAACAATTTTATTAATGGAAAATTTAAAAAACATCGCTCCTGTTGAAGACTTCAACTGGGAAGCTTATGAAAACGGTGAAGCCGTTACAGGCATGAGCCACGAAGCTCTTGAACAAGCTTATGACAGTACACTGAACAAAGTAAATGACCGCGAGGTTGTGGACGGTACTGTTATCGCAATGAACAAACGCGAAGTAGTTGTTAATATCGGCTACAAATCAGACGGTATCATTCCTTTGAGTGAGTTCCGTTACAATCCTGAACTGAAAGTAGGTGATACTGTAGAAGTATACATTGAAAATCAGGAAGACAAAAAAGGACAGTTGATCCTGTCACACAAGAAAGCACGTGCAACTCGCTCTTGGGATCGTGTGAACGCTGCTCTTGAAAACGAAGAAATCATTAAAGGCTTTATCAAGTGCCGCACTAAGGGTGGTATGATTGTTGACGTATTCGGTATCGAAGCATTCTTGCCGGGTTCTCAAATTGATGTTAAGCCTATCCGCGACTACGATGTATTTGTAGGCAAAACAATGGAATTCAAAGTGGTTAAAATCAACCAGGAATTCAAAAACGTTGTTGTTTCTCACAAAGCTCTTATCGAAGCTGAACTTGAACAGCAGAAGAAAGAAATCATCGGTAAACTTGAAAAAGGACAAGTACTCGAAGGTACTGTTAAAAATATCACTTCTTACGGTGTATTCATCGACCTTGGCGGCGTAGACGGTTTGATTCACATCACTGACTTGTCTTGGGGCCGTGTAAGCGATCCGAAGGAAGTTGTAGAACTCGACCAGAAGTTGAACGTTGTTATCCTTGACTTCGATGACGAAAAGAAACGTATCGCTCTTGGTTTGAAACAACTGACTCCGCACCCATGGGATGCTTTGGATGCTAACCTGCAGGTAGGTGACAAGGTGAAAGGTAAAGTAGTCGTTATGGCTGACTACGGTGCATTCATCGAAATCGCTCCGGGCGTAGAAGGTTTGATTCACGTATCTGAAATGTCTTGGTCACAGCACTTGCGTTCTGCTCAAGACTTCATGAAGGTAGGTGACGAAGTAGAAGCTGTTATCCTGACTCTTGACCGTGACGAACGTAAGATGTCTTTGGGTATCAAACAGTTGAAACAAGATCCATGGGAAACTATCGAAGAAAAGTATCCTGTAGGTTCTAAGCACACAGCAAAAGTTCGTAACTTCACTAACTTCGGTGTATTCGTAGAAATCGAAGAAGGTGTAGACGGATTGATCCACATCTCTGACTTGTCTTGGACTAAGAAAGTGAAACATCCTTCTGAATTCACTCAGATCGGTGCAGACATCGAAGTTCAGGTATTGGAAATCGACAAAGAAAACCGTCGTTTGAGCCTTGGTCACAAACAACTCGAAGAAAATCCTTGGGATGTATTCGAAACAGTATTCACTGTAGGTTCTGTACACGAAGGTACTATCATCGAAATGTTGGACAAGGGTGCTGTAGTAGCTCTTCCTTACGGTGTAGAAGGTTTTGCAACTCCGAAACACTTAGTAAAAGAAGACGGTTCTCAGGCTCAGTTGGACGAAAAACTGTCATTCAAAGTAATTGAATTCAATAAGGATGCTAAGAGAATTATCCTTTCTCACAGCCGTATTTTCGAAGATGCTGCAAAAGCAGAAGAAAGAGCTGAAAAGAAAGCAGCTTCTAACGCAAAGAAAGCTACTAAGAGAGAAGAAACTCCTGCTATCCAGAACCAGGCTGCTTCTACAACTTTGGGCGATATCGATGCTTTGGCTGCTTTGAAAGAACAGTTGGAAAACAAAAAGAAGTAATCAGATTACTTTAAAATAACACAGAAAAGGATGTACCTCAATCGGTGCATCCTTTTTTTTATGCCATTATTCCTTAAAAAGTAAACTCTTTTATGGAATATCCGATAAAAAACCGTATCTTTATGAAGTAATAAAATTTCGAGCTAGCATTTCACAACGACTTCTCTCCGTCTTCTTATTACCTATTTATTAATTCAATGCAGTATTCATATATAATACCGCGTATATACTAATTTAAAAAGAATCAAATGGCGAAACCAATTTCATTTACCAAAAGAGATTTAGAAAAGAAAAAACAAGAAAAACGTTTAGCAAAACAACAAAAGAAAGAAGAAAGGAAGAATAGCGGCACATCATCTTTCGAAGATATGATAGCATACGTAGACGAAAACGGTGTAATAACCGACACTCCTCCTACTACAAATGAAAAGCCTCAGGAAATAGATATCAGCACTATCGAAGTTTCCACTCCACGTAAAACAGATGAACCTGTGATAACCGAATATGAAGGAAGAGTAGAATTCTTCAATACTTCCAAAGGATATGGCTTCATCAAAAACCTGAAAAATGCAGAGAAGTACTTTTTCCATGTAAGCGGTCTGCAAGACGAGGTAACAGACGGAAATTTAGTGACTTTCAAACTGGAACGCGGACCACGAGGAATGAATGCCGTAGAAATCAAACACAAGAAATAACCCCGACAGCTGTATATGTTTTTACAACCTTTTTATATTTTTCATCCAAAAAGATAGTATCTTTGCAGTGATGGAAAAATTTGAAGTACATATATTAGGCTGTGGTTCGGCATTACCAACAACAAGACACTTTGCTTCTTCGCAAGTCGTGAATATCCGTGAAAAGTTATTTATGATAGATTGCGGAGAAGGAGCACAGTTACAATTACGTCGCTCTAAATTGAAGTTTACGCGTCTCAACCATATATTTATATCTCATCTGCACGGTGACCATTGCTTCGGACTGATGGGACTTATCTCTACGTTCGGACTGGTGGGGCGCACGGCTACACTGCATATACATTGCCATGCCGACCTCGAACGGATACTCACGCCTCAACTGGAATATTTCTGCAAAGGAATGGCATACAACGTGGAATTCCATCTGATTAACCCCACAAAAGCCGAAGTCGTTTATGAAGACCGTTCCGTAACAGTCAGCAGTATCCCGCTGCGTCATCGCATTCCTACCTGCGGATTCCTTTTTGCGGAAAAACCGACACCCAACCATATCATCAGGGATATGATTGATTTTTATAAAGTTCCCGTATTCGAACTTAACCGTATCAAAAACGGAGAAGATTATGTGTTGCCGGACGGTACTGTTATCCCTAACAACCGTCTGACTACTCCGCCTGCTCCGCCCCGCAGCTATGCCTATTGTTCGGATACTATTTTCCATCGCCCTATCATAGAGCAAATAAAAGGGGTGAATTTACTTTTTCACGAAGCAACCTTTGCACAATGTGATGCCCAACGCGCCAAAGAGACATTTCACACTACTGCCATGCAAGCCGGTGAAATAGCTCGCGACGCAGATGTAAAACAGTTACTCATCGGACATTTTTCCGCCCGTTATGAAGATGAAAACATTCTATTGCAGGAAGCAAGGAGTGTATTTCCCAATACACTTCTTGCTAAAGAGAACCTGAAGGTTACACTATAAAGAAAACACAAAACCGGTTCATGGATACCTATAATGAAAAAGAAATAATAGCATTATTGCAAGATCCCAAACGACAAAGGGAAGCATTCGAATGCATCGTGAAACAGTATAGCGAGCAGCTATACTGGCAGATTCGCCGCATGGTGCTTTCGCACGATGATGCCAATGACCTGTTACAGAATACATTTATCAAAGCCTGGATAAATATTGACTACTTCCGTGCCGAAGCTAAAATGTCTACGTGGCTCTATCGCATCGCCTTAAATGAATGCCTTACCTTCCTGAACAAACAACGTGCAAATAACCAGTTATCCATCGATGAAGCCGATGCCGAAATGGTGAATAAACTGGAAGGAGACAGTTATTTCAGTGGAGACGAAACCCAAAGACTATTCCAAAAAGCATTACATACACTACCCGACAAACAACGAATAGTCTTCAACCTGAAATACTTTCAGGAAATGAAGTATGAAGAAATTTCCGAGATATTGGGTACAAGTGTAGGAGCTCTGAAAGCTTCCTATCACCATGCAGTGAAAAAAATAGAGAGTTTTTTAAAAGAATGCTTTTAAACCTTTTCAAATTAAAAGCATCTAAAAGACAGAAAGGAGAGTGAATTATGAAAGAAGAAGATGAATTGCTGAGGAAGTGCGGGACCAAGAATCCGTTTACAGTACCCGAAGGTTATTTCGAAAACTTCTCTAAAGAACTAATGGAAAAACTGCCGGAAAAGGAAATCTCCCTTTCCGAACCTGTCATCACTACATGGCAACGTGTGAAACCATGGATATATATGACAGCCATGTTCTGCGGACTCATGTTGAGCGTCAGAGTTTTTGTCGGACGACCTAAACAAGATACACCTATATTTACAGCAGCGGAAGCGGCCGAGTTTTCTGACGAATATATAGAAACTATCATGGAGCATTCTATGATGGATGACTACACACTTTATCAATATCTGACAGAGGCCGATACTGAAACATACAATTAAAACTTTAGTCGAAATGATACAAAAACTGACTACTCTACTATTTATTTTATGCCTCACCCTATCTGTGCAGGCACAAAAGAAACCGGGATTTTCTAAAGAAGAATTTAGAGCCAAACAAGAGGCATACCTCACTCAAAAGGCAGAACTGACAGCAGAAGAAGCCGGTAAGTTCTTCCCTATTTATTTTGAATTGCAAGATCGTAAAAAAGCTATCAATGACAAAGCCTGGCAAAAAGCACGTAAAGGAAAAAACCCCAATACCACCGATGCTGAATACGAAGAAATTGTGGATGAAATCGCTCATGCCCGTTTGGAGTCTGACAAACTGGACATCGAATATTTAAATCGTTTCAAAAAGATTCTCTCTCCCAAGAAACTATTCAAACTGCAACGAGCGGAGATCAAGTTTCATCGTGACTTGCTGAAGATTATGCATCAGCCCAATAAACCTGACGCTCATAAAAAATAAAAAGGCAACAATATAAAGAATAGAAAAATGTGTCAAAAGTGAGTTCCGAAAAAACCGACTTTACTTTTGACACATTTATTTTTTATTTCTTAGTCAGGTATTTCTTGCTCAACCATTTTCTTACCGGTTCGTCATACAGTTTAAGACAAGCGTAAGCCAGCAACACATTCCATGCACATACACACACAGCTACCTCCCAAGTTTCACCCAATGTGAAATATTCATTCTTGATGAGCCAAGCATAAAACAGATACATAAACGGATAATGGATGATATAAAGTGGGAAAGAAATATCACCAAGGAACTTGCAGATACGGGTGGATGTTTTATCTGTAGTGCTGCCCGATGCTCCCAACCATACCAACGCCGGAAAAACGAAGATAATGCAGAACATCTCGAACACACCGTTCATAAGTATCGGCTCCGAACCTTCCACGAAAGGAATATGAAACAAAATCAGCAACACAATCGAACATATCCAGAAAGCTCCTCTAATTTTCACCGGTTTAAAACAACGCGACAACAACATACCCATAGAAAAAGGAAACAACATACGCAGCAATCCGCCCACGAAATTGACTCCATCCAATGTCCAGCCTACACCGATACTTCCATAACCGGCGGCATCAGAACAAGCAAACATTGTCAATGCGATACCCAATATCACGACCATTACCGTCAATGCCTTGGTAGAAAACTTATGAATAAACAATGCGTAGAAGATATTCCCGATATACTCGAAAAACAAAGACCATGCCGGACCGTTAAGCGGGAACATCTCGCCATTTCCACGCACCTCATATCCTGCACCGGGCACAGCAGGAATAAAAAACATGGCACACAAAAGAGCCACCATTACTAAAGAAGTGGCTACATGACTTCCGTCCCACTGCACACTGCCCTGAATGAAAAAAGTAATTGCCCCCAACACTGCTCCCAATACTACCATAGGATGCAGACGCACCAGACGGCGCTTGAAGAAATTCTTCACCGTGAGTGTCTTTCCCCAACGGTCATCATACGCATAGCCAATGACAAACCCCGATAGAATAAAGAAAAAATCCACAGCCAGATAACCGTGATTGATTGTCTCTATAGAGGTTCCTCCGGCAAAAGCATAACCTTCGAACACATGATACCATACTACTAATAAAGCCGCAACGCCTCGCAACCCATCCAATAAGTCATAATGAGGCTTCGAATCTGCAAATGACGCAGAAGAAGAGATTTTTTGCATAATAAAACCAAATGTTAAATAAGTATTTTCTAATTAAAGGTTGTTTTTCATGTTGCAAAGCTATGCTTTTTTAGGATTAAAAAAATTGTTCTGAGACAAATTAGCCTATATATCGTATCAATCAGTGATATTTTCCATATATTCCTGATGAATAATGATGGAATTCTGCACATGGACGAAAAGACACCGCACATACACGCCACTATCGTACCGATAGTGACTGGAGAGCGCAGGAAAGCCCAAAAAGAAGAACAGAACGAGAAAAAGAAATACCGCAAGAAGAACACACAGGACGTGCGGCTGTGTGCTGACGATGTCATGGCAAGGCACAAACTGAAACACTATCAGGACACCTACGCACAAGCCATGGGCAAATATGGCTTACAAAGAGGAATAGACGGTTCACTGGCAAAACACATCTCCACCATGCAATACTACAAGGAGCTGATAGAGCAACAAGACAGTCTGCAGGAGAACATAGAAACCCTGCTGGGACTGGAAGAGGAATCGCAAAAGAGGTTGAAGCAAGTCTAGGGAGAAATCAACACGCAGAAGATGAAGAATGCGGCGGTAAACGCCACCACAGCCATAGCAGACGGGGTGAGTTCTCTTTTGGGCGGCAGCAAGGTCAAGAGGTTGGAAGCGGAGAACGAAAATTTGAGACAGGACATAGCCAATCTGCAAAAGCAGGTGCAAGCCGAACAGAGGGAGCAGACAAAAATGGAGAACCGCCACAACAGCGAGATAAACAAGATAGACTGGAACTACCAGCAAAAATCAGGGAATACGACAACAGACTGGAACAGATAGACACTTATTTCCCTATCGTGAAGGAACTGCTGCCCATAGCCGAACAATGCCGGGAAGTTGGGTTCACCGAAGAACTGACAAGGCGGATTGTCAGCCTGCAACCCGTGGAGTTCAAAGGAGGGCTCTACTCAAAGGAGCACAAGGAGAAGTTCAGGACAGAGCACTCAACGGCAACCTTGGAGAGGAACCCGCAGGAGAAGGGAAAATTCCGGCTATGCATTGACGGTATGCCCATACACGAATGGTTCAAAATGAAGTTTCAGGAATTCAAAGAAAAGTTAGGTGTAAGCCACACCCAAAAAAGAGGAAAACACACCCAAAAGGGGATTGAGAATATAATTCTTTGGTAGAAAATAAAAGTACAATTCTGATTGTTAATGAGTTGCACTTTTATTATTTTTGTAAATACATTGTTTTACTAAAAATTCAATGTTATGAAAACGAAAATATTGGTAGGAGTTCTATTTTGCTCTTTTATGGGATGTGCGAATAAAGCACCAAAATCAAATGTTACAAGCAAATCAGACCCTACAGATGAAGCTGTCTATTTTGTAGAAGATACTGTTGTTGACCAATCTGCAGGCTTGCAAGTCATTGAAGCCTTAAGCAGGGTCTATGGAAATGATCCGAATTCTATAGGAGGTTTCATCGGTAGTCCGCGTTGCCCTTCTTTCTTGGAAGGTATGTTCTTTGACGGTTCCACGTTGGTTTTTCAGGTAAGAGGTGACACAGCGCATGCAAGGCGAATTTTGGAATCTACTGCCAGTAGCAAAGCTTTTCGACTGGAACAAGTCTCTGAAGGAAATTATTCGCAACAACAACTCAAAAGTATCTTAGACGAATTAAGACGGAAATATGATAGTCTGACAGATACAAACCTAAAAACCAATATGTGTGGTTGGGGTATGGGACTACGGTATATTACGGTCAGGTTCATTCTCAATACCCCCGAAGCCCGGCAAGCTTTCCGGGAAAAGCTCCTGAATTCTCCCGCCATTCGTTTTGAAGGACCGGAACAGCCGATAATCGATGAACGCATTGGTACAACCGATACGCTCGGCATTTCATTGCATCCTGAATATTCCGTTTACTCCACTGAGGCATCCACAGCTTCTTTTGTTTTGCTAAATCAAGGAAACAAGAACATAATGTGTGGCGAGCATTATTTCATTACTTATGAAGACGAGAATGGCACTTGGCGTGAGCTACCCATCAATGATGCTGCCATAGATATAGGTTATATGGTGTCCCCCGGTAGACATAAATTATTTACGGCAAATCTTTATCCTAAAGTCCACCCCAACAAACCGGGGCGTTACCGCTTCTTTTACGAAGTAATGCTAAATGCCGGTACAGCATCACGCCGTGACATCCTGATGATGAGCGAATTTCGTTTGACTGATAATAAACAAGAAGTGGAACGGGCAATCAAAATGAAAATTTCTAAGGAGCCGGAAGGGTATGGTATCCGGTATATTCCCGTGCAAGAAGAATCGATAAAAGAGAATACGGTTTATGAGGTAGTAGAGGAAATGCCAGAATTTCCCGGAGGAGGTTTACCTAAATTAATGGAATTCATACAACAGAATGTTAGATACCCTCAATCGGCACTGCAGAGCAGATTAGAGGGCAGAGTTATTGTACAAGTTGTCATAGATAAAGACGGCAGCGTTATACAACCCAAAATTCTGCGTAGCATTAATCCGGTTCTAAGCATTGATAATGCTTTTTGTGAAGAAGCATTACGCATAGTTTCAATAATGCCTAAATGGAAACCGGGAAGCCAACATGAAATTCCCGTAAAAGTGAAATTTACATTTCCAGTAAGATTTACTTTGCCAACTGATTAAATGTTTAATAAATGTAACCCAATAAAGACGTATCGTATGAAAATGAATATTTTGTTATGTATATTAACATTTTGCACATTTGTTGTTGGCTGTACAAATAAGCCTAAACAAAAAGAGGCTCCACAAGCTCCTATAAACAATACAGTCGGAATAAATGATACACTGGGGCTTTCTTTACATCCTGAATTCCCAGTCTATTCCACAAAACAGAAACAAGTCACTTTCGTATTGCACAACAATAGTGGTACTGATATTGGTTTTGGGGGATATTACAGCTATACTTATGAGGATGAAAAAGGAATATGGAGAGATGTTCCTATGCAACTTGTTGTATTTGATGAAGAGATTATATTTTGGCAAGGCAATAAATATTATTATAATGCAGAATTGTTCAGGCATACTCCCGGTCGTTATCGTTTTTTTCTTACAGTAAGAAGATATAGCAAAGAATACACTTTAATGGCTGAATTTCAATTACAAAATAATGTGGTTGAACTATTCAAAAGACATCCCTATAGTCAATTGAATGACACTTTATTGCTCCCGGAGGAAGAAGCCGTTTACCCACCAATCTATAATGTAATCGACCAAATGCCCGAATTTCCCGGTGGCATGGATAAATTATTACAATTCATCAATGATAATATGAAATATCCAACCAAAGCACAAACGGAAGGAATACAAGGAAGGGTTGTAGTTCAGTTTATTGTAGATGAAAACGGTTACATAATAGAACCTAACATAGTGAGAAGTATTGAGCCTTCTTTAGACAAAGAGGCACTACGTATCATAAAAATGCTTCCTCAATGGAAGCCCGGCATACTGAAAGGGAAAGCCGTAAAGGTGAAATATACAGTTCCAGTTACTTTTAAACTTAATAAAAATAAAAGAAGAAATACCCCAAACTTCACAATCAACCACACAGATATTGCATCCGGTACCCCGTAACATTCCAACTGGAACCTAAATATCTTATTTATAGATAGATTCTATAGAGATACGAAAGAAGTGGCTCAGCGGAAATATCTGGTTGGTAAGTTTTAAAATTAGTATCTTTGCTTACCTTTGTTTTATGAAACCCGAACGACTCCTTCGTGCCATCCTTCCGGATGTGCTTATCGTCCAGACCGAACGCAGAAAGAAGAAGTCGGAAAAACTGGTGAAGAAGAACTACCGCAAGAAGCCGAGCGGTGCAGCACGGCTGTCAGCCAATGACATCATGACCCAGCATAAGCTGAAAGCCTATCAGGACGGGTATGCACTGGCTATGGCAAAATACGGATTGAAACGTGGCATTGTCGGCTCGGAAGCCCGGCATACCACCACCGCCCAATACTACCGTGACCTGCTGAACCAGACAGAGGATATACAGGAAAATATCGGTCTGCTGCTTGCCGAAAAGGAACGGGCGGAAAGCGAGCTGGCTAAAATCAAAAGTGAAGCCAGAACCGAGCAACTGAAAAACAAGGCTACGGATGCCATGACAGCCATTGCCAGCGGGGTCGGTTCTCTTTTCGGCAGCGGTAAGCTGAAGGAGCTGGAACAAGCCAACGGAAAACTACAGGGTAAGATAGACAAACGTGACAATCAAATCCGTCTGCTGAACGAGCACATGAGGATGCAGGAAGAGCGTCATAGCACAGAGAAACACTGCCAGCAGGAGATACACCGACAGGAGCTGAACATGAAGATGAAGAAGGCAGTCATTTCAAATAAAGGATGCGGTCTGCAAGATTGAGGACGATTTGACTGAGGAACACAAGTTGGTGCTGACCATAAACCGACAGCCCATAGTACAATGGTTTAAGGAACAATGGGAAAAGTTACAGCAGAATCTGCGTAACTCGGTGCAGAGAGAACAAAAAAACAGAGGATTCAAATTATAAATTCGTTCAACATAAAGCAAAATCTCGATTAAATGACTAATTTTACATTTGTGTAGAATCATCTACCCAAGAATAGAAATCAAAGAAACGGTATGTTCATCTGGTTGCTTAGGATGAAGCATAATTGGCTCACGTTTCTCATCATCCATTTAGCCACTCAAATGGGGCCAATAGAGTATATGATACGAATATGAATAAATTGTTCATGCCTTTTATGGCGATTATCTGCCTGCTCCTGACGGCTTGCGACAAGGATGAAGTTTCGCCAGCCAATTCCATGAAGTGGTCGTATGAAATCCTTACGCCCGCAAACGTCAAATTTTTAAAATCCACTGCAGAGGTTTCCCCTGCCTATTTTTTTGAGACGAATGGCAAGGGAGGTGATATGGTAATGACTTGCGAGAATTTTGACGTACTTAACCCCATATCAGCTGATTCTTACGCATACGATTGTGGATGGGCCACCCTCAAGGTAGAAGGCAATCAGGTGAAAATTCATTTTCCTCCATCGACTTCTGACGAGGTTGCACACGAAGAGATTCAGATTTCAGCCAATGATGGGGAAAGAAAAGCTTATACGCTTATCTGTTTATCCAGAGCTATTAACAATGATGGACCAACAGACCCCCAACCGGAGGAGTTGCCCGAAGAAGTGAAGTTCAAAATGATTATGGCAGAATATACTCCCTTTATGAGAATTGAAAGTCCGTTGCCGGCACCTCTCGATTTGATTACCTTCCGAATCACGGATATAAACGGTGAATATTCACCCATAGACATCCCTGAGTTCACACACTATTATGATTCTATTGTGTGGAGCGCAGATGATTTTCCTCACACATTCAAAGTGGCTGAAAACAAAGTTTCTGCAGAAAGCGCTGAAACACATATCACTACACAATGGAGTTCGCACTTCTTCAAGAGCGGTACGGTAAAGAGCCATCTGAAAGGCTACCGCAATGGAAAAGTGGAATATGAAACTTCGCATCGCATCACGCTTTATGACCGCGATTTTTTGGGACTTGAATGGGGCGCAATTAATCTACAGAAGCCTACGAATCTGACGGCCTATTGTCTGTTGGATCGAAATTATGAGTACAAGTTGTATGACATTGTTGCCAAGGGCTATAATCCTTATTCTCGATTTGTCCCAGTAAACCATAAATTGCTGCCGGATGCAGACTTTCTGCCGACAACTAAAAAGGCAGTCATGATACTGATGGAAAACAGTCTTGGTACTGGAGAAAATGCCAACGGCAAAGAAAGTCTATTCAAATGTCTGCCTGAAAAAGGTGTAGTGGCTGAAAAGTATTGGGAAAACGAAACCACCCGCATGCTGATGTTGCATCGGCTTCCTGATGAGGAGGGATTGGCAGAAGAAAGCTATTATTTGCATATCGAACCTAAATAAGTATTTATGAATAGAGTAATTATCACATTCCTATTTTTTATCGGAATAGCCGTATCATCTTGCACAACCTCTAAAAGCGTTGTGTCGCAAAATGCAGATTTGTCTAAATATGAATATGCCTCAATCATCAACAATGACACCTATCACATTCCTGCCCAACTGATGGAATACGAAATACAGTTGTTTGATGCAGTAGAAGGCTCTCGTCTTACGTTGGTCAGTGATATGCGTATAAATGAGCTGACTGCAACACAACAGTCAAAACTGCTTATGGTAAAATATGGGGTAGATATTTTAGAAGAAGAATCCATTGTAACTGTGAATTTCATAGATTTCCTCACGGGTCGCCCGATAGCTTCATGTCGTGGTGCATACAGTACATTAGGATTGAGCGTATCTGCAGACATTAGAGGTGCTATAAAACGTGTTGCCAAACAAATTGAAGCCACATTTCCTAAGTAATGCAATGCCACTTAAATAACTAAAGGTTGCCTATCTAATGCATTCGCATGTACATAGGCAACCTTTGATGTATCTTTTTATTTTAAGAAAAAATAGTATCTTGTTTAATAAACCCCAGCAAAAAATCATTTCTTAAATAACACAAAAACACCCAACTTTACATTATTGGGTGTAAAACTGGGTGTTTGTTTTGCAATTTGCTGATTTTCAGCGTTTATTGCGGAGAGACAGGGATTCGAACCCCGGGTACCTCGCAGTACAACGGTTTTCAAGACCGCCGCAATCGACCACTCTGCCACCTCTCCAAAACTCCTTTAAGAAGTACTTTCTTCCTGAAAGCGGTGCAAAGGTACGCTTTTATTTTAAAACTGCAAATAGTTAGGTACTTTTTTTGCCAGAAAAATTTCAAATCGTATTTTTGCATTCAAATAACTAACGTAAGCAAGAAGGAACTTAAACATGATATATCCTCAGAACTTTGAGCAAAAAATAGGATTCGATTCTATCCGCCATTTATTAAAAGGAAAATGCCTCAGCACCTTAGGAGAAGAACGCGTGGACGAAATGGCTTTTTCTGAAAAATATGAAGAGATAAACGAACGACTGGAACAGGTAATGGAATTTATTCGCATTATTCAAGAAGAAGATGAATTTCCTGACCAATATTTCTTTGATGTACGTCCGTCTCTGAAACGTATCCGTATAGAGGGTATGTATCTGGATGAACAGGAATTATTCGATTTGCGCCGTTCATTGGAAACAATACGAGATATCGTACGTTTTTTGACCCGGACTACTGAGGATGAAGAGATGGAAGAAAGTACATCCCCCTATCCCGCTTTAAAAAGATTGGCAGGAGACATTATCGTGTTTCCACAACTTATCACACGCATCAATAATATTCTTGATAAATTCGGAAAGATAAAAGACAATGCCTCCAGTGAATTGTTGCGCATTCGCCGCGAACTGACATCTACCACAGGAAGCATCTCACGCAGCTTGAATGCCATTTTACGAAATGCCCAATCTGAAGGATATGTAGATAAAGACGTTACACCCACCATGCGTGACGGCCGATTGGTTATTCCTGTTGCTCCCGGTCTGAAAAGAAAAATAAAAGGTATTGTACATGATGAATCGTCTACCGGAAAAACCGTATTTATCGAACCGGCAGAAGTGGTGGAAGCCAATAACCGCATCCGCGAGCTGGAAGGTGAAGAACGCCGCGAGATTATCCGCATCCTGACAGATTTTTCAATTACAGTACGCCCTCAAGTTCCTGCCATTTTACAGTCATACGAGTTTTTAGCCGAAATCGACTTTATTCGTGCCAAGGCACAATTTGCCATACAGACCAACGCCATAAAACCTTCATTGGAAAACAAGCAGGTTTTAGATTGGAGAACAGCCATACATCCTTTGCTTCAACTCTCACTGGCAAAACATAACAAGAAAGTAGTACCGCTCGATATTGAACTGAACTATAAACAGCGAATTCTTATTATCTCCGGACCTAATGCTGGAGGCAAATCTGTCTGTCTGAAAACGGTGGGCTTGCTACAATATATGGTGCAATGCGGAATGCCGGTTCCCATGCATGAACGCAGTCACATCGGAATCTTCAGCAATATCTTTATAGACATAGGTGACGAGCAATCCATTGAAGACGATCTGAGTACTTACTCTTCTCATCTCACCAATATGAAGATAATGATGAAAAGCTGCAACGAACGAAGCCTTATCCTTATCGATGAATTCGGTGGCGGAACAGAGCCTCAGATTGGTGGTGCCATAGCCGAAGCTGTATTGAAGCGTTTCAACGAGAAAGGTACATTTGGCGTTATTACCACTCACTATCAAAACCTGAAACATTTTGCCGAAGATCATGAAGGAGTAGTGAATGGGGCCATGCTTTATGACCGACATCTGATGCAAGCACTCTTCCAACTGCAAATAGGAAATCCGGGAAGTTCATTTGCTGTAGAAATTGCACGTAAAATCGGATTACCCGAAGAGGTGATAGAGGAAGCATCAGAAATAGTAGGCAGTGAATATATTAATGCAGACAAATATTTGCAAGATATCGTACGCGACAAGCGCTACTGGGAAACTAAACGCCAGAACATTCGCAAACGCGAAAAACAAATGGAGGAAACTATCAGTAAATATGAGACAGAAATTCAAGAACTGGAAAAAAGCAGGAAAGAAATCTTGAGAAAAGCCAAAGAAGACGCCGAGCGCCTGCTTCAAGAGTCGAATGCACGTATAGAAAATACAATTCGTACTATCAAAGAGGCTCAGGCTGAAAAAGAAAAAACACGACTGGCACGACAAGAATTGTCTGACTTTAAAGAAACAATAGAAGATATCGAAAAAGCAGACAAAGAAGACAAAATAGCCCGTAAAATGGAGAAACTGCGTGAAAAACAGGAAAGAAAGAAAGACAAGAAAAACAAAGAATACTCTCAAGCTGCAACTACCACCCAGCCGAACATGCCCAAAGTACAACCGATAGAGGTAGGTACGTCAGTTAAACTGAAAGGACAATCGAGTATCGGTGAAGTATTGGAGATAAACGGCAAAAATGCAACAGTCATGTTTGGCATGATAAAAACAACAGTCAAAATTGACAGGTTGGAACGAAGCAATATCTCTCCATCCGCTGCACAAAAATCGACTGCCAAAAGCACTTTTGTAAGTAGTGAGACACAAGACCGCGTATATGAAAAGAAACTAAACTTTAAACAAGATATCGATGTACGAGGCATGCGCGGAGATGAAGCAATTCAGGCAGTTACTTATTTCATAGACGATGCTATCCTATTAGGAATGAGTCGTGTGCGCATATTACATGGAACAGGAACCGGTATTCTTCGTACCTTGATTCGTAACTATTTGTCAACAGTTTCGGGCATAGCCCACTATCAGGATGAACATGTCCAGTTTGGCGGTGCAGGTATTACAGTTGTCGATTTAGAGTAATATTTTACGGCCATCATTATACCGGTAAGAATATATTTCACAAACAATCGAAACAACTTCCATTAACCGTTTCGATTGTTTTTATCTTCTTCTTACCTTTTTTCTCCTTTAATTTTATATCTTTGTTTCCGAAAATATTAACCTTTATAAAACAAAATGAAATCAATCCGAGAACTCTATCGCATAGGTACCGGTCCTTCCAGTAGTCACACAATGGGACCGCGCAAGGCTGCTGAAATATTTCTGGAAAAACATCCTGAAGCAAAAGCCTTTCAAGTAACATTATATGGAAGTCTTGCAGCCACCGGCAAAGGTCACATGACCGATGTAGCCATCCTCGATACACTGCAACCGCATGCCCCCGTCGAATTAATATGGAAAGCACATATCTTCTTTCCCTTTCATCCCAATGGAATGACATTCAAATCATTGAATGAAAATGGAAAAGTCACAGACGAATGGACTGTGTTCAGTGTGGGAGGCGGTGCACTGGCAGAAGAAGGACATGACAAAGGTGCTACCCCCGACATATACAACATGAGCAGAATGAGTGAAATTCTGTATTGGTGCGAACGTACCGGTCGCAATTACTGGGAATATGTTCAGCAATGTGAAGACGAAGATATTTGGGACTATCTGGCTGAAGTATGGAAAACCATGAAAGAATCCATCGAACGCGGCTTGGACCAGGAAGGAGTATTACCCGGTCCGCTGAACTTACGCAGAAAGGCTTCTACCTATTATATTAAAGCTAAAGGCTACAAAGATAATTTGCGCTCACGCGGACTGGTTTTTTCTTATGCACTGGCTGTGAGCGAAGAAAACGCTTCGGGCGGAAAGATTGTAACCGCTCCCACTTGTGGTTCCTGCGGAGTGGTTCCGGCAGTACTTTATCACTTACAGAAAAGCCGTGACTTTAGCGATACCCGCATTCTGAGAGCACTTGCCACAGCAGGATTAATAGGAAATATCGTAAAGCACAACGCATCTATTTCAGGAGCCGAAGCAGGTTGTCAGGCAGAAGTAGGAGTTGCATGCTCCATGGCATCTGCTGCTGCCAGCCAATTGTTTGGCGGAAGTCCTGCACAAATAGAATATGCTGCCGAGATGGGATTGGAGCATCACCTTGGCATGACTTGTGACCCTGTATGCGGATTGGTACAGATTCCGTGTATCGAACGCAATGCTTATGCTGCCGCACGTGCATTGGATGCCAATATTTATTCGGCGTTTACCGATGGTAACCACCGTGTCTCATTCGATAAAGTGGTAGAAGTGATGAAACAAACAGGACACGACCTTCCTTCTCTTTACAAAGAAACCAGCGAAGGCGGTTTGGCAAAAGACTATCAACAGATGGAATAATACTAATAATGGGCGGATAAATTATCCGCCCATTATTAGTATTATTCCTGTTCTTCTCCCCACAAGTCTACATCACTTGGCGCTTTCCATACCGCCCACGCAATACATCCTCCTATCAGGATAAGAAACAATATTATATATAGCCATATCATAATCTCATTTTATTTATCTGTTATAATCGAAGCAAAGTTATATAAAATTTCCTAACCACATCAATAATCGCTTGGAATAAATGTGATTGATATACAATATACTCAGTTCTCCTTTTTAACTATTGTAATCCATGAATGACGGGCTACACAAAAAGTCAGTGCATAATGCTGTCTCACCAAACGTACTTTTTCGGCTTGTTCTCTTACGAAAATTCCCATTTTATTCATAGTTTCTTTATTATTAAAAGATAGAATTTACTATATCTAATTGGAATTACGCACACGTTAATATGGCATATTATACTTTACGAATAACAAGACAAAAATAATCAGTCACTTAACTTCAAAAATCCTCCAAACTGATCGAAGTCCACTTCCAGTCCATTCTCCAAAGTGAGCTCGTAGCCTTTACGGTCACGTTCTATCTTGATAATCTTATGACCGCCATAATTTTTCTGCATATATTTGACTATCGTATTAGGAATGAATATGGCAGGTACAGCCTTGTTCTTACAATCTATTTCAACCCACTCTCCCTTTGAGTTGAACTCCAGCTCAATACCGTCGGACATCTTTACATCATAAGAAGTGGAAAGAAATAAATCTTTCTCAATCTTGATATACTCCACTTTAGCTTGCGGAAAATGCTTGTTAATCATCTCACGGGCAGCAACGGGAAGTTTATTCACGTCACGGGTCACTTTGTCACCGGCCTGACTGAACTGCACAAAACATAACAGCAGGGCAAATAAGGCAAAAATCTTTTTCATAATCTTACTTATTTTTAGTTTGTAATGTAACTCACACAACAACCTAATGCATGAAAAGATTAAATGCCTTCTTTTTATTTTCTTATTTTAGAATTAATTAATGCCGTTACCTTGCAATGGCGGCAAATCTCCCATGTCTTCATCTCTCTCCATGGTCATTTTTCCATCGGGAGTAATAATGATAGAGAAAGGAATATATAAATCGGTCATTGGAATACTGACACTGGCAGCCAAAATGATATTCTTGGAATTTGAAGTTTTTTCATCATCAAATACCATTCCTTCGAGGATGGAATGTGTCAGATAACGGTCAGGAATAAGGGAAGCAAAATTTTGTTTGGTAAAAGTCTTTGAAAAAAGAGTTGTCCCATTCTCGCGGGCAATCTTGAGCACAATGCGATTGTCGGTAAAAATACCGGCATCACTCTTCACCTTTTTCAGAGAATCACTGGGCGAACGGTCAATAAACAGCCGATATTTCTTTCCATTGCAAACAATATCCTGATTGGTGCGCGAAACCTGCATGCGCTGCACACCTGTCACACGGTCTACGCTGTCTATTTGAAAAATATGTTGGTCTGAATCGCCCGAAGCATCTTTCTTGCTTCCACAACCGGTTGCCATGCATAGCACAACAACAAATATGAAATATAGCTGTTTCATTTAACTCTCACTTTTATGATGACAAAGTAACAAAAAGGAACGGACACAAACAAATAAACACCCATAAAAAGCGAAAACCGGGCAATGTCACATTGGCCGGCTTTCAGAGAAAACTAAAAACTAAACTAAATTATTATATTGATAAGACTTCGGAAAAAGGAAAAGGTTTAATGAAGAGAATAAAAAATCAAAAAAAATCCTTGCATTACAATGCTTTCCAGAAATCCATAAAGTCTTTATATTTTCCGTAACATACCAGCCGGTCTTCTTCTTCCAGCAGATAATCTTCTTCAAATTTATTTTCCACTGCGTGCTCCATAATAGAAATGCCCAAACTGTTGAATACCTGTTTTCCTTTTACCAGTGCGATAATCTTGATATTAAATTCTTTCTCCAATGACAAATCACTCACCTTATATCCCACAAAAGAACCGGGCAATTTAAACTTCATCACATAATGTTCTTCATCTATCTCAAAAGATTCCACATTAACATGCAAATCTAATAATTGCACCAAACTGCGCGCTGCTTCCTCTTCGGGCGTAAGAATACTATCAAGATTAAAAGCTTCCAGTACCGTTTTGTGCACCTCATCCACCGCACGCGCATAAATATGTTTCACTCCGTTTTTTTTCAATAATGCCACCACACGAATGGAAGCGCCAAAGTTCTCGCCAATGGCGACAATCACCACATCCACATCTTTCAGCGGTAATACCGAAAGTGACTGTTCGTCCGTGGCATCAATAATGAAAGAAGTGGCTATCTTATCTTTCAAAACATCCACCCGGCGCTCGTTTGTATCCACGCCTATCACTTCATGTCCCAATGCAGAAAGTTCTTCTGCCAATACGCTGCCGTAATTTCCTAAACCTATGATAATGTATTTCATGTCGTTAGTTGATTATAATGTTATCACTCGGATATCTATATTTGGTTATTTTCTTCTGTTTGATGATGCTCGACATCAAGGTGAGCACACCCACTCGCCCCACAAACATCAGAATAATGATTATCAATTTACTGTCACTTCCCAATGTGGGAGTCAGATCGAGGCTCGAACCAACCGTACTCAATGCCGATGTACATTCAAACACCAATGCCATGATAGAAGCTTGCGGTTCCAACAGACTCAGACTGAATATACCCGCAAAAACAACGAGCAGATAGAGAATGAGCGTAGCATTGGAACGACGGATAGAATCGTGAGACAACTCGCGATTGAATATCGTAACTTTGTCCGCCCCTATCAGGATGGCACGCAAATTGAGCATTACCACGGCAAAAACATTTACTTTCACACCACCTGCCGTAGACTGTGTGCCACCGCCAATCATCATTAGTATCACCATCAGCAACAAGGTCTGCATGCTGAATGTGGTCATCCCTACACTCGAAAAGCCCGCGGTGCGGGGGCATGTGGCATTGAAAAATGCCTGTACCCACTTATCCGTGGGCGACATGCCTGCAAAAGCATTGTTCCATTCGAGCACAACGATGACCACCGTCCCCACTATCAGCAAAATTGCAGTCATGATAAGCACGATACGAGTATTCAGATTATAAAGATGTATCTTGCGTCGCATGCGTTTGTTCCCTTTGATGTAATGGTGCCAAATGCGCTTCACTTCGTATGTAACTGTTTCATACAAGTTCACTAATATAGGAAAGCCGATGCCGCCAAGAATGATGAGAAACGAAATAGTTATATAAATCGTATTGTGCCCATGCATTACCATTTCATTGCCTAAATTACCCGGTAACGTAGAGAACCCCGCATTGCAAAAAGCGGAAATGGAATGAAAAGCAGAAAAAGCCAGTTCCTCTCTGACAGTCATATCCATCGTACCATGTATACCAAGAAAAATAATACCCATCCCGGCAGCTTCTATCGCCAACGTAAAACCTAATATATATAATAAGGTGGAGAGCAGGGAGCTGAGGGATTGCGAACTAACCATGTCGCGCACCACCAACTGATTGTAAAGCGATGTATTCCCCATAAAAAACATGGCAAAAAAGCTAGTCAGTGTCATCACTCCCAATCCACCTATCTGAATAAGCATGATGATGATAAACAACCCTTCGGGAGTAAAAGTGGAAGAGACGTCTACCGAAACCAATCCCGTGACACAAGTGGCACTTGTGGCTGTGAACAATGCATCAATAAAGGATATACCGTGATAAGTAGCACGCGGAAGCATCAGTAGAGCCGCTCCTATGAGTATAAATATCAGGAAACTGGACGCAAAAATAAGTGAAGGATTGGTGCGCCTGCCCAACAATCTGACAATTCCATTGGAGAGCTGCAACAAAGAGAGCAGAGTGAGCAATATCACATGGTAAAGCCTGCTGTTGAAAAAAGCCCAAAAAGTATGAATACCACCCTGTATCTCCGGTTCATGAAACACCACCGGGATAAGAGTGAGGTAAAGCATAACACTCAACAGCCACGCCAGCCCCCGATATTTACGCCGAGTGTCGGAGTAATTCAACAACAAATGTAAAGTGGTATCTACCAGAAAAACAACCCATACAATATGATACAAGCGATTGATTACTCCTATCTCCTGAAACGAAATAAGAAAACCGTGTTCATATACCAATGTCATGATAAGAAGAGCAGACATCACATAAGTAATGATATCCATCCATTTCAATAATTGTTCGATATATGGCCTTACCAGTTTCTTACGATAAATGAAAAGTTTATGTAAACGCTCCATGTCGATTTATTTTGTATCTACAAATAATTCACTCCCGTTTTAATCTCGAAAGCAAACTTAATCAAAAATTCAATATCTCTTTTAACTATAACAACAAATAACTTCTTGTTTTTCTTTTGGCTACAAATAAAAAAAAGAAGCCGTTTTATTAGTAGGCAATTCTTTTTTTACGTAATTTTGACCCCAAAACTATTAATTTGAAATGCTATGAGTACAAAACAGAAACGTTTTATCTTGCCGGAGGACGAAATTCCTAAATACTGGTACAACATACAGGCTGACATGAAGACTAAGCCCATGCCACCTCTGAATCCCAAAACCAAAGAAGCCCTGAAACCCGAAGACCTCTTTCCTATCTTTGCCAAAGAACTTTGCCGACAGGAACTGAACCAAACCGATGCATGGATTGAAATTCCCGAAGCTGTACGCGAAATGTATAAATATTATCGCAGTACACCCTTGGTACGTGCTTACGGATTGGAACAGGCATTGGGTACTCCCGCACATATCTATTTCAAGAATGAAAGTGTGAGTCCCATCGGTTCGCACAAACTGAACTCGGCACTTGCACAAGCCTATTATTGCAAGGAAGAGGGTATCACCAATGTCACCACCGAAACCGGTGCAGGCCAATGGGGAGCCGCCCTCTCTTATGCCGCCAAAGTATTCGGATTGGAAGCTGCTGTCTATCAGGTAAAAATCAGCTATAATCAAAAGCCATACCGCCGCAGCATCATGCAAACATTCGGTGCCACGGTCACCGCTTCACCTTCTATGTCTACCCGCGCCGGTAAAGATATCATTACCCGCAACCCCAACTATCAGGGTTCACTGGGCACAGCCATTTCCGAAGCCATCGAGCTGGCCATGACCACTCCCAACTGTAAATATACACTCGGCTCCGTGCTGAGCCACGTGACGCTGCATCAAACCGTCATCGGTCTGGAAGCTGAAAAGCAAATGGAAATGGCAGGCGAATATCCCGATATGATTATCGGATGTTTTGGCGGCGGTTCCAATTTTGGCGGTATCTGTTTCCCATTCATGCGCCACACCATCCTCGAAGGAAAGAAAACCCGATACATTGCTGCAGAACCGGCTTCATGCCCGAAGCTGACCCGCGGTAAATTCCAATATGATTATGGTGATGAAGCCGGATATACTCCTTTGTTGCCGATGTTTACACTGGGTCATAACTTTGCTCCGGCCAACATTCATGCCGGTGGTCTTCGTTATCACGGTGCAGGTGTCATTGTATCGCAGTTATTAAAAGATAACTTAATGGAAGCCGTAGATATCCAGCAATTGGAGTCCTTCCGAGCAGGCTGTTTATTCGCACAAGCCGAAGGTATTATTCCGGCACCGGAGTCTTGCCACGCGATTGCCGCCGCAGTGCGCGAAGCCGAAAAATGCAAAGAAACAGGCGAGGAAAAAGTCATTCTGTTCAATCTTTCAGGTCACGGTCTGATTGATATGGCTTCATACGACCAATATCTGGCAGGTAATCTGATGAATTACGAATTGAAAGACGAAGATATCCAAAAGAATCTGGACGAGATAAAGAATATGTAATTATTATCGTTTTACCTGTTTTCGGGCGATCCCATGTGTCCGCTCGAAAACAGGTAAAGCCCTAGAAATTATATTGTGCACTCAGGTTGATTCGGTTCGCTTCGCGGCTCAGGTCATTGAAATCCTCACGCCATCCATGCAAATACTCCACCCCCACTTGAAAATTGTGAGTCACATTCCAAAATACGTTTGCCACCAGATATTGTCCTTTTTTATACTGGGTCTCGTTGAAGTGAGCATAGCAATCCTTGGTAAACAAACGTGACTGGCTATAAGAGGTGGAAGCAAAAACACGCTTCGAGAAGTTATATTGCAACCCCGCAAACCATCCACGCATGGGAAGCACCTGCATTCGTCCGGCCTCATCAGCCACCGGCACAATGTCCACGTTCAAGTTACTCATGTCATTCAGATATTGGGCAATGCCCTTACCGTATGTAAACTGTCCGTATGCACGGAAATTACCCAGCCCGGCCGTTGCCGATGCCTGAATGCCCCATCCGGTAATGGATTTCGCCTTGTTGCTGACCTCGTCTTCGTAAGTCATGCTACGCAAAATTCCGCCCACACGCACATGGCTGCCCTTTGTCCAAGAATATTGCACATAAGCAGGAATATCCGGCATGCGCTGTTTATTGATTCTTACATCCTTGGCAGGCGTACCGTCTACGGAAGGCATTTCCACACCCACGCCCACTTTCAGCCCCTTCATCAGATTGGCCTCGTAACGCAACTGGGTGGCACGATAGAAAGTCATGCCATCCGGTCCCTGGAAGTCGATGGTCGGAGGACAAGCCGCAAGGTCCATGAACAGCCCCGTGTCATAGCCCATCGTGAAGCCGAGGAAAGAAAGATAAGCGTTCTGAAGCTCGAAGGTCTTGCCACTGCCCCGGAAGTTACCCGCCGTATAGACAATGAAATTGCCCAAATGCTTGGTGCGCCCCACCAATTTAAGGAAGATGGTAGACGTGCCGGCGTCCATCTGGAACTGATTGCGCACTTGGGTACTCCCCGGTTGCGGAATTAGAGCAGGAATAAAATCGATATCATCCACCGTTCCGTCAAAATCATACTCCATGGTAGTCTTCAAATAACCGCCAATACCGAGAGCAAATTTACCCTGCCGGTCAGTGAGCAAGAAACGCGGAGCACGAGGGTCATGAAAATGCGGACGTTGTGTTTCGTTAAATACATCGATTAATTCTTGCTTTCCATTTTTATCCTTCGAGATAATAATTACCGGACCGGGCCCTTCAAGTTCAGGATAGTTGTCTTTTTGTTGCGCAGCAGCCGGTTCAGCCATCATTGCACCAATAGCAATACAAGTCATTGATTTTAAGATTGTTTTCATAAAAAATGAGTTTAGGTAAATAGTCAATTCAATGGAGTATGAACAAAAAGTTAGAAAAAAAGTTTGGGAAATATTTGGTAATTCAAAAAAAGTCACTACCTTTGCACTCGCAATCGAGAGAGAAATCATCGATGCCAAGGATGGCCCCTTCGTCTATCGGTTAGGACGCAAGATTTTCATTCTTGAAAGGGGGGTTCGATTCCCCCAGGGGCTACCAAATAAAACGAGCAATCAAAAAAAATGATTGCTCGTTTTAGTTTATCAGAGGGGGGGGATGAAGTTCATCCCTCTTATATTCCAATACTCCATCCGGCTCAGTTTGAAAACTTGGGGGAATTAGTTAAAAACACTATCTTTGTGGCATGAAACAGAACCTTC
>NZ_KB905472.1:2209645-2210647 GCF_000382445.1 Phocaeicola massiliensis B84634 = Timone 84634 = DSM 17679 = JCM 13223
TTATGACCTGCAGTCATGCAACTTAAAATGCTGTCCATCTTTATATCAGTCTTTTAATTTATAAATAGCCAGAATCGGATTATCATCCGGCCCCAGCGAGTCAATCAGTTCCAAGAGTTGCTGACGCTTTTCGGGGAATTTCACGTTAGTGGACCCTGTTACTATCTTCTTAATCTCATCGGCGTTATCCGGGGTGATATAAATTACTATATCTCTATCATCAATATAACTGAGGAACGGCTTAGAATAACTGCACCCGTCAATATCATTTATAAGACCGGAAAATTGTCCTTTCTTTGCTTTAAAATCATCTCTTGTATATTTCCAAAGACTTATGTTTGAATCACTTTTATTATAATGACAATCCCATATATTGGGACCTAAACAAAAGCTGAACAACAGATGTTCTTTTGTTTCAATAAAAGTCCCCATTCTAATCGCGTTCTCGTAAAAGTCTTTAGTTACATTTGTCGCACAATCGAGAATCTCTCTCTTATATTTTCCTTCCGGTATGTAATACCGTGGGTAGATAGAATCTTTTGTAACAGCATATACTGTATCAGTAGCACAAGAAAATACATTGTGTATACCTTTATAAGTCCATGTGGATGGAGCCTCAAGTCTTAGACTTTTAGTAAACTTTCCGGGAAATCGGTGCACACTTTCCTGTATGACATTACCATCCCAGTCTTGTACATAAGCATTGGCGTATGTTCCGTCTCCTGTTGCAGAACCGGGATAATGAATGATATAATCATCGATAAAATTCATGTTAGGATACGCTATATTAGGTTCTAAAGGAATCTTCTTGATAAATTCCCCTGTAATCTTATGTGCAAAAAGTGCATAAGTATAGGTGGATGAGATATAGACTATACTGTCATTTTGTATTCCTACATTGCATGGCGAGAGCAGTTCTCCCGGTCCTTGTCCTACTTTTCCTATTGTCCTGATAAACTTGCCCGTAGCACGGTCGAACAATAAAGCATGGTCTACCATAAA
>NZ_KB905472.1:2216927-2218591 GCF_000382445.1 Phocaeicola massiliensis B84634 = Timone 84634 = DSM 17679 = JCM 13223
TCGTCCATGTCTTTAAATGTTTCTTGGATGTCTGTTTCCATAAATCCTTGTTTAATGAGATAGAGCATGCCCCATCCTATGCCTGCCAGCCCTCTTTTGAAAGAGATGGGGGTTTCGGTGTGCAGACTCTCCAATATTTCATTTAAAAACTCTTCAGCAAAATCTTCGTATAAACTATTTCCGGTATATCGTGCATAATGAAAGAAGAAAATGACCATTCCCATCTTGCCGTTGTATAGTCCTAAATCAGAGTGAAAAGAACCATAGAACAGGTAATGATTGGCTATTTTTTCTAATAGAACATCATCATCAGCCATCTTCTTCTTTCTTAATTAGGGCATTTCTAAATACCTATATCGTAGGTTCTTCTTTTGTTGTAGGTTCTCCTTGCAGGCTGGAACCATAAACCGTTGAAATGCTAAATGTGATACATAAAGCAATCATCAGCATTTTAAATAGCGTGTGTTTTTCCATAAGTTTTTAATTTTTGTTTCTACAAAGCTAAATGTCTTTTTTGACATATCCAAGTACTCTTTAAGAAGAAATGAGATTCAATATATAACTGATTATTAATGCATTAAGTATATACAAGGATGCTTTTTGAGATTTTCCGACCCTCTTTTTGTTCTGTTTAAATAGTAAGTATGTGGTTAATAAAGCTCTCAAACCCTTTTTTCCCGCTCATGGGGTACTGTACTTCTTGGCAAATTAGGCTCATATACCGTTCCACTGAACGTCTTTTTATGTTACCTGCGTATTGAGCTATTTCATCAATAGACAGACCTAAAGCAGCCAAATAGCAAATATCTAGAAACGTTTTATCTAACATAGGGTAGGTCTTATGTAGCTTATCGGCAAAGCCGTTTCTTGATAAGTTGAGCCAATGCTTTATATCCTCTCTATCGTCGGATATATTACAGGGCTTGTTTTGACTTAAGTTTAATGCTACTTGCAGGGCTTTGATATCTTTTTGTTCCACACAATCATAATTACCATAAATAAGTCTGAAACGATTGTTTTGTTTTTCTACCCTTAATTCCGCAACATAATTGATAATTATTTTTATAAGTTCCTGAGCAACATTTTGTTGCCCAGGTTTTTGCCATGTCAGCGTTTTCACTTACCTTAGTGTTGCGAATCCAAAGACAAAGAAAACCGTAACAAGCATGGCAAATGTAGCAATAAAATCCGAAAGACTCACTCCTTTTGGAGGCATATTTCCAATCATGGAGCAATTTACCTCCCTTCTCTCCTCTACAATTGACTCAACACTTGGGTTGAGATGCAAACTCTATGGTTATCAATACAGCGAAATCATCCGCTCCCTCCTATGCGTTTACTTCTGCGGCGGTTCTTGCGTTGAGGATGTCACCGCCCACTTAATGAGTCATCTTTCCCTTCACCCCACACTCCGCACCTGTAGCGCCGACACCATCCTCAGGGCAATAAACGAACTGGCCCGGGAAAACATCTCATACACATCTGATGCCGGAAAGTCCTATGACTTCAATACGGCAGACACACTCAACACATTGCTCCTGAATTGCCTGTTGGCCACAGGGCAGTTGAAAGAGGGCGGGGAGTATGACGTTGACTTTGACCACCAGTTCATTGAGACGGAGAAGTACGATGCAAAGCCCACGTACAAGAAATTTCTTGGTTAC